>NZ_JCASIJ010000001.1:0-4175695 GCF_059685895.1 Telluria sp. ZT3P25 | reverse complement strand
AGTCGGTCCCACCCCTTCCCATCCCGAACAGGACCGTGAAACGACTTTGCGCCGATGATAGTGCTGCAACCAGTGTGAAAGTAGGTTATCGTCAGGCTAGTTATATAGAAAAGCCCCGCTCAGTGATCTGAGTGGGGCTTTTCGCTTTGGGCGGTTGATAGGTCGCTGCTCTCCAGGCAAGCCGGGACTTGACGACTCTGTTGCCCAACATCAGCGTCGACCAGCCTGCTCTACGCCAACATACTCCATTGACCACCACTGGAGAATCACCATGTCAGATCCCATCGACCAAGCCACGTTGAACGCCAAACTCATGACGCCTATCGCCGCCATTGTAGACAAGCAACGCGCTACGCTCGCACCAATGCTGCACGGCGCACCGGGCCAGGCGGCGCAAGCTGCCCTGCGCGACGATGAATGCGTGCGCAGGATCGCCACGTTCTGCTATCCATTGCTGCCGGGTCTGGTACGCTTGGCCGTCAAGGAGCCGACCTTCGTGAGTTTCATCCTGAACAACCGCGAAAAGGTCCTGGCGCCACTCACAAGGCCGGCGTAATTTACTGCCCCGTCACCGTTACCGGTTCCACGGTCTTGGCCACGCCGCGGCTCTGACTGATGCTGTCGCCATCATCGCGGCGCAGGCGCCAGAACACCAGCGACGAAAACAGCGTCAGTATCGCCAGTGCCATGAACCCGTGGTGTATCGCTTGCGTCACCTGACCCCCATTGGTCTGGGACACGTCACCGAGGAACCAGGCGGTCACGATCGATCCTGCAGCCAGGCCAAAGCTCATCGACAGTTGCTGCAGCGAGCTGGAGATCGTGCTCGCCATGCTCGAGTCTGCTGGCTCGATGTCGGCGTAGGCCAGCGTGTTCATGCTGGAAAACTGCAGCGAGTTGAAGAACCCCAGCATCAGGCTGATGCACACGATCATGATCAATGGCGAGTCGGCATCGACCAGCGTGAACATGGCAATCGTTACGCCAATCATGATCGTATTGGCCAGCAGCACCTGGCGATAGCCAAATCGCGCCAGCAAGCGCGGCGCGAACAACTTCATTCCCATTGCCGCCAGTGCCGATGGCATCATCATGAGCCCCGACTGCCACGCCGGCATTCCCAGGCCCAGCTGGTACAGCAGCGGCAGCAGGAACGGCAAGCCGCCAACGCCAAGACGGGTGACGAAGCCCCCCAGCACGGCGATGCGGAAGGTACGCACCTTGAGCAGCGTCAGGCGTAATAAGGGAAACTTCGTGCGGCATGCATGCCAGGCGTAGGCGCCGAGCAAACCCAGTGCCAGCAAGAACAGCAGACCGGCTGTGATGCCGTCGAGCGTGTGCTCGCCAAACACTTCCAGCACCCACGACAACAACGCCGTGCCGCTGCTGAACAGCAGCAGGCCGGCCACATCGAGCGGCCGCCGCTGCTCCGCACGGTAATCCGGCATGTGCCGCCAGACAAAGTACAGCGCAATCAGGCCCACCGGCACATTGACGAAGAAGATCACGCGCCAGGTGGTCCAGTGCACGATCAGCCCGCCGATTGTCGGGCCCAGCAGCGGCCCGATCAGCGCCGGGATGATCACGAAGTTCATCGCCCCCAGCAACTCGTTCTTGGGAAATGTGCGCACGATGGACAGGCGCCCGATCGGAATCATCATCGCGCCGCCCAACCCTTGCAGCAAGCGCGCGCCCGTCATCATCCGCGCATCGACCGACAAGCCACACAACACGGACGCAAAGGTGAAGATCGAAATTGCGGTAAAAAACACGCGCCGCGTACCGAAGCGATCGGCCATCCAGCCACTGAGCGGAATACCGACAGCCAGGCCCAGGATATAGCTGGTGACAACGGATTTGAGACTGAGCGGCGTGACGCCAAGACTGGCGGCGATGCTGGGAATGGCTGTGTTGACGATGGTCGCGTCCAGCTGTTCCATGAACAGCGCGATGGCGACGAGCCAGGGGAGATAGCGTTTGAGGGTGGGCGAAGGAGTCAATCGGGCCTCGACAGCAGCGCGCGGACTGTGCCGCGAAAGGCCCGATTGTGTCACGAAATGCTATTTACCCGCGCCGTGTACCCGCAGCGGGGGCGGGTGTCACGGCGGTAATAAAACCCATCAGAAGCGGTAGGCTGCCTTGGCGACGAGCCAGTTGGCGCCAGCGTTGGGGCTCTTGATGCTGCCGTTCGAATAGTGCTGGTATTTCAGGCCGAAGTCCCACTTGGCGGTGGTGTAGCCCACGCCGAGATGGTCACCGAACTGGAACGCGGTCGACAGTTCCTTGTCTTCATTCTTGTACAGCGTCGACAGCAGGTTCAGGCCGATACCGATTTCACCGTACAGGCCCAGCTTGTTGTCGTTCTGGTAGCGGAACACCGGGGTAAAGCCCAGCACGCCGATATTTTTGTTGCGACCACGGACGTTCTCGTACGAGTTCAGGCGCCACAGGGCCAGGTTCGTTTCAAAGTAACCCGACAGATGGCGGCCATTGCCGGCAAACCACTGCTTGTCCCAGTCCGACTGGATCGCGACGCGGCCCATGCGCTGCTGCGGGTTGGTACCGTATTCGAACGACACGGAATCGATATAACCGTTGCCCACGGTGGATTGGGCGAACGCGGCAGGCGCGCACAGCGCGGCGCTGGCCAGCGCCAGCATGCTGATTTTTTTGAGAGTGAACATGGTCTACCTGGAAAGGGTGGGGGATGACATTTTGGAATAATGCGGTATTGTACTAGCGAGAACAATAGCGTGCTGGCAGCCACGCAAGCGGGCGGCACAGGTATCATAGGCGCCCGCCGCAACAATATCGATCAATCACCATGGCCGAACCAACCATCACCCCGCTGTATCCGTTGACCGCGCCGATGCAGCGCCAACCCGAATCCGTCGTGCTGCCGCACGACCCGGTCGGCGAACACATTGCCACGCACCTGGGCGCCCCCGCGATGTTCTTCCACGAGACCGATGGCGGCGCCACTCAGGTCGACATCCACGTGATCGCACCAACCGCCGATTTCCCCTACGTGCGCTTGGTGACCTCGGGGATGAGCAAGCGTCCGATGACGACGCCGGAAGGTGCGCCGCCGTTCGCCGAACTGATCATGACGCTGCCGGCGAACTGGCAGCTCGACGAAGCGTCGATCAAGGAAGAGCGCTGGTATTGGCCGGTAGCCCTGATGCGCCACCTGGCGCACTATCCGCACAACCAGGGTACCTGGATTGGCCTGGGCCATGCGCTGCCCAACGGCGCACCGCCCAAGCCCTACGTCGATGGCGTGGGCTTTTGCGGCGCCATCCTGCTGCCGCCTGTGTCGACGCCAGAGCCGTTTCATTCGGTGACGGTCGAAGGCAAGGACATTTACTTCCACTGCGTCGTGCCGCTGTTCAAGGAAGAACTGGATCTGGCGCGGCACCAGGGGTTTGCCGCCCTGATCGACAAGTTCAACGACAAGGACGTGACTGATGTCGTCGATCCGGCGCGCAAGAACACGGTCAAGAAAAAATTCCTCGGTCTGTTCTAGGCGCCCTCAAGCAGAGCCGGGCGCGATGCCCGGCCCGCCACGTTGTCAGGCAACCGGCAGACTCATCTCCGCCAGGCGTACCCAATAGCTCGCGCCAATCGGCAGCAGGTTGTCGTTGAAATCATAGCTGGCATTGTGCAACTGGCACGGTCCAAGACCGTGGCCACCGGTGCGATGGTCGCCGTCGCCATTGCCCAGGAAGACATAGCAGCCTGGCTTGGCCTGCAGCATGAAGGCGAAATCCTCGGCGCCCATGGTCGGCTCGACATTCGCATTCACCGCGTCCGGGCCCACCACCGCGCGCATTGCCTCGATCGCAAACGCGGTCTGCTCGGTGTGGTTCACCAGCGGCGGATACTTGCGCTTGAAGCCAAAGTCGACCGTCGCGCCAAAGCCCGCAGCAATCCCGTCGGCCATTTCCTGCATGCGGCGCTCGATCAGGTCGAGCACCTCGGTCGTGAACGTGCGCACCGTACCCACCAGTTGCGCTTCATCCGGAATGATGTTGGTAGCACTGCCTGCGTGGATCTGGGTAATCGACAATACCGCCGTAAGCAGCGGGTTCTTTTCGCGCGAGATGATCGTTTGCCACGCCTGCGCGATCTGCACCGCCACCATGATTGGATCGATGCCGCGGTGCGGCTGCGCCGCGTGGGCGCCCTTGCCGCGCACGGTCACGCGAAACTCGTTACTCGAGGCCATCATCGGCCCGTCGACCACGGCAAACGTACCTTCGGCGATGCCTGGCCAGTTGTGCATGCCGTACACGGCGTCCATCGGGAAGCGTTCGAACAGGCCATCCTCGATCATGCGCTCCCCGCCGCCGCCGCCTTCTTCGGCCGGCTGGAAAATCAGGTACACGGTGCCGTCGAAATTGCGGTGCTGCGCCAAGTAGTGCGCGGCGCCGAGCAGCATCGCCGTATGGCCGTCGTGGCCACAGGCGTGCATCTTGCCCGCATTGGTCGACGCGTGGGCGAAGCCATTGATTTCCTGCATGGGCAGCGCGTCCATGTCGGCGCGCAGGCCGATCGCGCGCTCGGACGTGCCGTTCTTGATGATGCCGACGACGCCCGTCACGCCCAGGCCGCGCACGACGGGAATGCCCCAAGCTTCGAGCCGGTCGGCCACGATCTGCGCGGTACGGTGTTCTTCGTAGCCCAATTCGGGATGCGCGTGCAGGTCGCGCCGGATTGCCTGGATTTCGGCGAGTGACGCCAGGATAGGTTCAACCAGTTTCATGATGTTCTCCGCGATGGGGACCTCGGTGACGCTGCCGCGCGCTGCAGCGCGTCAGGCGCTGCGCGTAGGGGGTTGCTGGAGGCCCCTCGGTTGTCTTGCCACCCTTGCATGGCATGGTTTTAACTATTGTAGCGTGCCTTAAACAGACTTGTCAGGGGAGGTCACGAACCCCGGCCGAATCGTATAAAGTATTGGTTTAGCGCAGTTTTTTCAGTGCAGCCTGCATGCAAAGCCCAAATAACAATATGACCACCACCACCGTCCGCGCGACCTGTCCTCACGATTGTCCCGATACCTGCGCGCTGCTCGTCAAAGTCGAGAACGGCGTCGCCACGGAGGTCAAGGGCGACCCGGACCATCCCACCACGGCCGGCGTGCTGTGCACCAAGGTCTCGCGCTACATCGAGCGCACCTACCACCCGGATCGCGTGCTGTATCCGATGCGGCGCGTCGGCCGCAAGGGCGAAGGCAAGTTCGAGCGCATCACGTGGGACGCCGCCCTGGACGAGATCGCCACGCGCCTGACCGGCATCGCCGCGCGTGACCCTGAAGCGATCCTGCCGTACAGCTATTGCGGCACGATGGGCCTGGTGCAGGGCGAATCAATGTCGCTGCGCTTTTTCAATCAGCTGGGCGCGTCGCTGCTCGACCGCACCATCTGCGCCACAGCCGGCGCGACCGGCTACCGGTATTCCATCGGCAGTTCGATCGGCACCGACCTCGAACAGTTCCAGAACGCCAAACTGATCCTGATCTGGGGCGGTAACCCGATCGCATCGAACCTGCATTTCTGGATGCGCGCGCAAGAAGCCAAGCGCAATGGCGCCACCTTGATTGCCATCGATCCGTATCGCTCGCTCACTGCCGAAAAATGCCATCAACATATTGCGCTGCTGCCCGGCACGGATGCCGCGCTGGCCCTGGGCATGATGCATGTGCTGATCAAGGAAGACCTGCTCGATCACGACTACATCGACAAGCACACACTGGGTTTCGAGCCACTCAAGGCGCGGGCCCTCGAATGGCCGCCGGAACGCACGGCCGAGATCTGCGGCATCACCGTCGATGAAGTGGTCAACCTGGCGCGCCTGTACGGTCAGACCGCGAAGAACGGCGAAGCGGCTGCGATCCGCGTCAACTACGGCATCCAGCGCGTGCGCGGCGGCGGTATGGCCGTGCGCAATATCGCCTGCCTGCCGGCCCTGGTGGGTGCCTGGCGCCAGCCCGCAGGCGGCATCCAGCTATCGAGCTCAGCCTCGTTCCCGACCAACCGCCCGGCGCTGCAGCGCCCGGATCTGCTGGCCGGGCGCACCCCGCGCACGATCAACATGACCACGATCGGCGACGACCTGCTGCGCGAGAGCGCGCCCGATTTCGGCCCGAAGATCGAGGCCGTCATTGTCTACAACGCGAACCCGCTGGCCATTGCGCCCGATTCGCGCAAGGTGCAGCAGGGCTTCGAGCGCGAAGACCTGTTTACCGTGGTGCTCGAACACTTTCATACCGACAGCGCCGACTACGCCGACATCCTGCTGCCGGCCACCACCCAGCTCGAACACGTCGATGCGCACCTGGCCTATGGCCACCTGTACATGATGGCCAATAACGCCGCCGTGGCGCCAGTGGGCGAATCCAGGCCGAATACCGAGTTCTTCCGCCTGCTGGCAGCGCGCATGGGGTTTACCGATCCGTGCTTCCAGGAGAGCGACGACGCCATCGCAGCGCAAGCCTTCAACAGCAAGGATACGCGCGCGGTGCACTTCGACTGGGAGTCGCTCAAGCGTACCGGCTGGAGCAAGCTCAACATGCCGGACGCGCCGTTTGCCGACGGCGGCTTCACGACGCCATCGGGCAAGTGCGAGTTCTTTTCCGAGAGCATGCTGGCCGACGGCCTCGATCCGGTGCCCACGTACATCCCGCCGTACGAGTCGGTGGCATCGAACCCGGAGCTGGCAAAAACCTATCCGCTGGCCATGATTTCTCCGCCAGCACGGAACTTCCTCAACTCAACGTTTGTCAATGTACAGAGCCTGCGTGCAACTGAGGGCGAACCGCACCTCGACATCCACCCGTTTGACGCCGCCGCACGTGGCATCGCGCACGGTGACATGGCGCGCATTTATAACGACCGCGGTTCGTTCCTCGCCCGTGCGCGCGTGACCGACAAGGCGCGTGCTGGATTGGTGGTGGGCTTGTCGATCTGGTGGAAGAAACTGGCCACCGACGGCAAGAACGCCAACGAAGTCACCAGCCAGCGTTTGACCGACATGGGCCGGGCGCCCACTTTCTACGACACCCTGGTGCAGGTTGAAAAAGCTGCGCCCCCCACACGAGATGACGCCCTCTAGATTCTCACTGGCCTTCCGGCCGCTCATGGCCGCGGCAGCTGCCGCCCTGATGTTGACAAGCTGCTCATCGCTCTCGTACTACACCCAGGCCGCGCAAGGCCAGCTGCAATTGCTGTCCGATGCGCGCCCGATCGACGACTGGATCGCCGACACCGGCACCAGCGTCAAATTGCGGCACCGGCTCGAGGCAGCGCGCCAGATCCGCCGCTTCGCCATCCAGGAAATGCAGCTGCCCGATAACGGCAGCTACACCAATTACACCAGCCTCAAACGCCCCTACGTGCTGTGGAATGTGGTGGCCACGCCCGAACTGTCGCTCAAACCGATCCAGTGGTGCTTCCCGGTGGCCGGGTGCGTCAACTACCGCGGCTACTACAGCAAGACCGACGCCCAGGCCTATGCCCGGCAACTGCGCGCAGAAGGCCACGACGTGGAAGTGGGTGGCGTGAGCGCCTATTCGACGCTCGGCTGGTTCAGCGATCCGCTGGTGTCGACCTTCATCAATTATCCGGACGCCGAACTGGCGCGCCTGATCTTCCATGAGCTGGCGCACCAGGTCGTCTATGTCGCCGGCGACTCGCAATTCAATGAATCGTTTGCCAGCGCCGTGGAGCAAGCCGGCGTGGAAGCCTGGCTCGAACGCTTCGGCAACCCGGCCATGAGCGCAGCCTACGACCGCTACAAGGCGCGCAAGCGCGACTTCCTGGCGCTGCTGCTGCGTTATCGTGGCGAGCTCGAGCGCACCTACAAGAGCATGGAACCGGACGCCACCAAGCGCGCCACCAAGGGCCGCCTGTTCATCGCGCTGCAGAACGACTACCAGGTGCTCAAGGCAAACTGGGGCGGCTACGCCGGTTATGACCGCTTCTTTGCCGAGCCGCTGTCCAATGCGCATCTTGCCTCGGTGGCGACCTACAATGATCTGGTGCCAGCGTTTCGCGCCCTGCTGCGCCGCGAAAAGACGTGGACGGGTTTCTACAAGGCCGTCAATCGGCTCGCCGCCCTCGACAAGAAAGAGCGTACCCGTGTGTTGACGGGGTTGGCTAAGACGGGTGCAACGGGCCTGCAGGTGGTGCAGCGCACCATGAGCGCGCTGCCGTAGAGGGCCGGTTCCAATCGGCGTAAAAGCGCTTGCGCACAAGGGCGCTGCCCGATAGCATCACAACCAGCGATAGCAAAGGCATAAGCTTCGTGCGCACGCGAGCCGGCAACATAGCACGGCCGTCGACAAGAACGATCATGATCTTGCAAAAGATCCCGAGACAGAGGCAAACCATGGACAAGATTTGGCTGCAGTCGTATCCACCAGGCATGCCGGCAGAGATCAATCCTGACCAGTACTCTTCGCTGGTGCAGTTGCTGGAAGAATCGTTCAGCAAATTCGCAGACCGCAATGCCTTTGTCTGCATGGACAAGTTCCTCACCTACCGCGAACTTGACGCGTACTCGCAAAAGCTCGCGGCCTGGCTGCAAAGCCGCGGCCTGACGCCCGGTGCGCGCGTGGCGCTCATGATGCCCAATGTGCTGCAGTACCCGATCGCGCTGGCTGCCGTGCTGCGCGCTGGCTACGTCGTCGTCAACGTCAATCCCCTCTACACCGCGCGCGAACTCGAACACCAGATCAACGACTCGGGCGCCGAAGCGATCATCGTGCTGGAAAACTTTGCCCACACCGTGCAGAAGGTGATGGGCAAGACGCCGCTGCGCCACGTAGTCGTGGCGAACATGGGCGAACTGCTTGGCGGCGCCAAGGGCATGGTGGTCAATTTCGTGGTCCGTCACGTCAAGAAGATGGTGCCCGAGTTCTCGCTGCCGAACATGGTGACCTTCAAGGATGCGCTGGCGCAGGGCGCCCGCATGACCTTCAAGCCGGCCACGCTCAAGGCGGGCGACGTCGCCTTCCTGCAGTACACGGGCGGCACCACCGGCCCCTCAAAAGGCGCCACGCTCACGCACCGCAACGTGATTGCCAATGTGCTGCAAAGCGAAGCGTGGTCGCAGCCGGCACTGGGCGAGGCGGGCGGCGAGCCTTTGACAATCGTGTGCGCGCTGCCGCTGTATCACATCTTCGCGCTGACCGCGTGCGCGATGTGGGGCATGCGCATGGGGGCGCTCAACGTGCTGATCGTGAACCCGCGCGACATCCCGGGCTTCGTGAAAGAACTGGCCAAGTACCGCTTTAACATGCTGCCGGCCGTGAACACGCTGTACAACGCGCTCGTGAACAACCCCGCTTTCGCCCACCTCGATTTCTCCGGCCTGCGCATGTGCAATGGCGGCGGCATGGCGGTGCAAAAGGCCGTGGCCGACAAATGGCGCGATGTCACCGGCGTGGCCATCATCGAAGGCTACGGCTTGTCCGAGACGTCGCCGGTGGCCACCTGCAACCGCGCCGATGTGGCCGAATTTAGCGGCACCATCGGCCTGCCGGTGCCATCCACCGACATTGCCATCATCGACGATGCCGGTAACCCGGTGGCGCCGGGCCAGAGCGGCGAGATCGCGATCCGCGGTCCGCAAGTTATGCAGGGCTACTGGAACCAGCCGGCCGAGACCGCCAAGGTCATGACGGCGGACGGCTTCTTCCGCTCGGGCGACATCGGCATCATGGACGCCAACGGCTACGTCAGGATCGTCGATCGCAAGAAGGACATGATTCTGGTCTCTGGTTTTAACGTCTATCCGAACGAGCTCGAAGGCGTCATCGCCGGCCATCCGGGGGTGCTCGAGTGCGCCGTGGTCGGCGTGCCGGACGCGCATTCGGGCGAGGCGGTCAAGGTATTCGTGGTAAAAAAAGACCCGAATCTCACGACGGACGACTTGCTGGCCTACTGCAAGCAGGAATTCACCGGCTACAAGCGACCCAAGTACATCGAGTTCCGCGATGAGCTTCCCAAGACCAACGTCGGCAAGATCCTGCGACGCGCGCTGCGGGATGAAAAGCAGGCGGACACGGTGGCGTAAGTCACGGCGGACGATGGGCAATCAGCCGAAGCCGCCTGCGAGGCGGCTTCGGCGTTTTATTGGAACCAACAAGGAAGGCAGTGGAATACATGGACAAATTCTGGCTCACGTCGTACGAAACCGGTATACCGGCAGAGATCGATGCGACGCAATATCGCTCGCTGGCACATTTGCTCGAGGAGGCGTTTCGCAAGTACGCCGACCGCAAGGCCTATGCCTGCATGGGCAAGTCCATCACGTTTTCCGAACTCGATACGATGTCGCAGCGCATGGCCGCCTGGCTGCAGGCCAGGGGCCTGAAGCCGGGTGCGCGCGTGGCACTGATGATGCCCAACGTGCTGCAGTATCCGGTGGCGCTGGCCGCCGTGCTGCGCGCCGGCTACGTCGTCGTCAACGTGAATCCGCTCTACACCCCGCGCGAGCTGCAGCACCAGCTGACCGATTCGGGCGCCGAAGCGATCGTGGTACTGGAAAACTTCGCCCACACGCTGGAACAGGTGCTCGGCCAGACGCAGGTCAAACACGTCATCTTGGCCACGATGGGCGACCTGCTGGGCGGCCTGAAAGGCACGCTGGTCAATCTGGTGGTGCGCAAGGTCAAGAAGATGGTGCCGGCCTACTCGCTGCCAGGCGCGATCGCCTTCAACAAGGTGCTGGCCGAGGGCGCGCGCGAAACCCTGGGGCAGGTTGCGATCGGCCATGACGACATCGCCTTCCTGCAGTACACGGGCGGCACCACGGGCGTGTCGAAAGGCGCGGTGCTGCTGCACCGCCACGTGATCGCCAACGTGCTGCAGAACGAGGCCTGGTTCGCGCCGACCCTGGGGCGCATGCTGGCCGGCGAGCAGCCGCAGTTTGCCTGCGCACTGCCGCTGTACCACATCTATGCGCTGACGGTCTGCGCGCTGCTCGGCCTGCGCGTGGGCGGCATGAACCTGTTGATCCCGAACCCGCGCGACATCAAGGGCTTCATCAAGGAGCTGGGTGGCTACCGCATCAACATCTTCCCGGCCGTGAACACGCTGTACAACGGCCTGCTGAACGACGACGATTTCGCCAAGCTCGATTTCTCGGGCCTGATGGTGTGCCCGGGCGGCGGCATGGCCGTGCAAAAAGCGGTGGCCGACAAGTGGCTCAAGACGACGGGCATCCCGATCGTCGAAGGCTACGGCTTGTCCGAGACCTCGCCCGTGGTCACCGCCAACCGCTGCGACATCAGCGAATTCACCGGCACCATCGGGCTGCCGCTGCCATCGACCGAATTGCGCATCCTGGACGATGCCGGCAACGCCGTCCCGTTCGGCACCGCCGGCGAGATCGCCGTGCGTGGCCCGCAGGTCATGGCAGGCTACTGGCAGCGCGACGACGAGACGGCCAAGGTCATGACGCCCGACGGCTTCTTCAAGACCGGCGACATTGGCATCATGGACGACAAGGGCTACACCCGCATCGTCGATCGCAAGAAGGACATGATCCTGGTCTCGGGCTTCAATGTGTATCCCAACGAAGTCGAAGGCGTGGTCGCGGCGATGCCGGGCGTGCTCGAAGTGGCGTGCGTGGGCGTGCCCGACCAGCACTCGGGCGAGGCGGTCAAGCTGTACGTGGTCAAGAAGGACGCGAGCCTCACCGCCGACCAGGTCAAGGCCTTCTGCAAGGAGCAGCTGACCGGCTACAAGCGGCCGAAGTTCGTCGAGTTCCGCGAGACGCTGCCGAAAACGAACGTCGGCAAGATCCTGCGGCGCGAACTGCGCGACGAAAAAAAACCGGGCTGATGCCGGCATAAGGTTCCGGAGGCCGCCATCATGGCGGCCTTTTTTACGACCGGATTACCGGTTCGCGATCAGCGATTCGAGCGGCGGCAACTGGCGCGGCTTGCGATCCGGGCCGGTGGCCACATAGGTCAGCGTCGCCTCGGTCACCTTGACCACTTCGGCCGCCAGCCGGTTGCGCTCGGCGTACACCTCGACGAACACGGTGATCGACGTGTTGCCCACCTTGGTGATATCGGCATAGAACGACAGCAGGTCGCCGACGAACACCGGATTCTTGAATAAAAACGAGTTCACGGCAATGGTCGCCACGCGGCCATTGGCGCGGCGCGTGGCCGGCAGCGAACCGGCCAGGTCGACCTGGGCCATGATCCAGCCGCCGAAGACATCGCCATACACATTGGCGTCGGACGGTGCCGGCATGACCCGCAGTTCGGGCATCTTGCCGGCGGGGAGGCGAATGGTACTGGGCGTGGTAACGGTATTTTCGGGCGTGGTCATCGTGAATTCTCGGTAAAAGCTACAATCGACCCGAATTGAACCACAAAAGTCTCCCCATGCGCCGCAATACCTCACTTCCGCCGGACCCTACCGGCATTCCCCGCAACGACTGGGCAACGCTCAAGACCTTGTTCCCGTACCTGTGGGTCTACAAGTGGCGCGTGCTGGCCGCCATGGGCGCGCTGGTCGCGGCCAAGATGGCCAACGTCGGCGTGCCGCTGGTGCTCAAGCGGCTGATCGACGGCCTGGCCATCGATCCCGCGCACCCGCACGCATTGATGGTGCTGCCGGTGGGCGTGCTGATTGCCTACGGCTTGCTGCGGCTGTCGATGACCGTCTTCACCGAGCTGCGCGAATTCCTGTTCGCGCGCGTGACGCAGCGCGCCGTGCGCACGATCGCGCTGCGCGTGTTCCGCCACCTGCATGCGCTGTCACTGCGCTTTCACCTGAACCGCCAGACGGGGGGCATGACGCGCGACATCGAGCGCGGCACGCGCGGCGTGAACTCGCTGATCTCGTACTCGCTCTTTAACATCCTGCCGACGCTGGTCGAGATCACGCTGGTGCTGGGCTACCTGATACTGAATTACGACATCTGGTTCAGCATCATCACCGCCGTGGCGCTGGCCTCGTACATCACCTTCACCGTGGTGGTCACCGAATGGCGCACGCACTTCCGGCGCACGATGAACGACCTCGAATCGAAAGCCAGTACCAAGGCGATCGACTCGCTGCTCAATTACGAGACAGTGAAATACTTCGGCAACGAAGACTACGAAGCCAAGCGCTATGACGAGGGTCTGAAGAACTACGAGAACGCCGGCGTGCGCTCGCAGACCTCGCTGTCGGTCCTGAACACGGGCCAGTCCCTGATCATCGCCACCGCGGTCACGCTGATCCTGTGGCGCGCCACGCAGGGCGTCATCAACGGCACCATGAGCCTGGGCGACCTGGTGCTGGTCAATACCTTCATGATCCAGCTGTACATGCCGCTGAACTTCCTGGGCGTGATCTACCGCGAGATCAAGCAAAGCCTGGCCGATATGGAGCGCCTGTTTGGCCTGCTCGACCAGAACCGCGAAGTGGCCGACGGCCTCAAGGCGCTGCCGCTGGATATCAAGGGCGCGCAGGTTGAATTTTCGCATGTGGAATTCAGCTACGAGACCAAGCGCCAGATCCTGTTCGACGTCGACTTCACCATCGCCGCCGGCACCACGACGGCGGTGGTGGGCCACAGCGGCTCGGGCAAGTCCACGCTGTCACGCCTGCTGTTTCGCTTCTACGACGTGAACGGCGGCGCGATCCGCATCGATGGCCAGGACCTGCGCGACATCACCCAGTCGTCGCTGCGCGCGGCGATCGGCATCGTCCCGCAAGACACGGTGCTGTTCAACGACACGATCGAATACAACATCGCGTATGGCCGGCCCGGCGCCAGCCGCGACGACATCGTGGCGGCTGCGCGCGCGGCGTCGATTCACGACTTCATCGAAAGCCTGCCGGATGGCTATCAGAGCATGGTGGGTGAGCGGGGCCTGAAACTGTCCGGTGGCGAGAAGCAGCGCGTGGCGATCGCGCGCACGCTGCTGAAAGACCCGGCGCTGCTGATCTTCGACGAAGCCACGTCGGCGCTCGACTCGCGCGCCGAGCAGGCAATCCAGGCGCAGCTGAAAGAGATCGCGAAGAACCGCACGACACTGGTGATTGCACACCGTCTGTCGACGATCGCCGATGCGCAGCAGATCATCGTGCTCGATCACGGCAAGATCGTCGAGCGCGGCACACATGGTTCGCTGCTGGCCGCGCGCGGCCTGTATGCGCAGATGTGGGACCGGCAGCTGGCGCGGCCGGATGAAGACGTGGCCTCGCCGCCGCTGGTGCCGGAAGCGTTTGAACGCGTGGACGGCGCAGCCGTCCACCCTACGGTATCCGGCGCGTAATCAATACGTGTAAAACATCCGCTGGATCTCCTTGGTGCTGGTCGTTTTCGTCAACGCCAGCATCAACAGGATACGTGCCTTCTGAGGGCTGAGCGTATCGGCCACCACGAAGTCCAGCTGGTCGTCATTGGCCTCGCCATTGCGCGCCACGATGCCCTGGCCGACGCGGCTCGCACGCACGACGATGACGCCCTTGGCCCGCGCCGCCATCAGCGCCGGCCTGGTTTTGGCAGGCAGGCTGCCGTTGCCGACACCCGCATGCACCAGCCCCTTGGCGCCGGCCGCCACCAGCGCATTGACCGCCACATCGCCCACGTTTGCATACGCGTAGGACACGTCCACCTGCGGCAGCGCGTCGAGTTTGGCCAGATCGAACTCGGTATCGACCGTGTGCTTGCGCGTCACGTCGCGATAAAAGAACGGCTTGCCGCCCTGGATGTAGCCGATCATCCCCAGCTCCGTCGTGCGGAAGGTGTCCGCCGTCGTCGTATTGGCCTTGGTGACGTCGCGCGCCGCGTGGATCTGGTCGTTCATCGCCACCAGCACGCCGCGGCCCGCCGCTTCAGGCGTGCCGGCCAGGCGCACCGCGTTGTACAGGTTGATCGGACCGTCGGCCGACAGCGCCGTCGAGGGCCGCATCGAGCCGACCACCACCACCGGCTTCTTGCTCTTGACGACCAGGTTCAAAAAGTATGCCGTCTCTTCCAGCGTGTCGGTGCCGTGCGTGATGACGATGCCATCGACGCTGCTTTGTGCCAGCAGCACGTTGACGCGCTTGGCCAGTTGCAGCCACTGCGCATCGCTGATGTTTTCACTGGCAATCTGGAATACCTGCTCGCCGGTGACGTTGGCCACCTTCGTGATCTCGGGCACGGCCGCGATCAGCGATTGCACGCCGACGGTAGCAGCGGTGTAGCCGATTGTCGTCGTGCTGCTGGCACCCGTTCCGGCGATGGTGCCGCCGGTGGCGAGGATCGTCACGTTCGGCAGCTTGGCGGTCTGGGCCTGGACGGCGGCCGCAAACAGAAAAAGAACGCCGCACAGGGCGGCGTGGGCAGAGCGCGGGAACAGCATGAAGGTCTCCGGGTTTTATAAACCCGGCAGCTTACAGCTTTTTAAAGACGACGCCATCCTTCATCACGAACTTGACCTGCTCGAGCAGCTTGACGTCCTTGAGCGGGTCGCCCTCGACCGCGATGATATCGGCCGCGAACCCCGGCGCGATCGCGCCCAGGCGCTTGGGCTGATCCAGCAGCACGGCCGCATTGATGGTCGCGGCGCGGATCGCCTCGATCGGCGTCATGCCCGCTTCGACCATATAGCCGAATTCCTTCGCATTCTCGCCGTGCGGGAACACGCCGGCATCGGTGCCGAACGCGATCTTCACGCCGGCCTTGTGGGCGCGGGCAAACGTGGCCTGCAGCTGCGGCCCGATCGCCGCTGCCTTGGGCTGCACCAGCGCCGAGTAGTAGTTCGGCACCTTGGCCTTGTCCGCCACGTAGCGCCCGGCCGAGATGGTCGGCACGTACCAGCCGCCGGTCTTCTTGAAGAGCGTGATGACTTCGTCGTCCATCAGCGTGCCATGCTCGATCGAGTCGACGCCGGCGCGCAGCGCGCGCTTCATGCCTTCCGCGCCGTGGGCGTGGGCCGCGACGCGAAAGCCGTAATCCTTCGCGGTCGTGACCACAGCGCGCAGCTCGTCCTCGGTGTACTGCGAGTTCTGGCCGCTGGCGGCCTGGCTCAGCACACCGCCGGTGGCCGTCACCTTGATCAGGTCCGCACCATCCTTGTAGCGCTGGCGCACGGCCTGGCGCGCTTCTTCGGGGCTGTTGAGCACACCCTCGACCGGGCCGGGCGTGCCGATCTTCTCGTTCAAAAAGTGCGACAGGTTGTTGGTGGGATCGGCGTGACCGCCCGTGGTGGCCAGCGATTTACCGGCCGTGAACATGCGCGGGCCCGGTACGTCGCCGGCGGCGATCGCCCGCTTGAGGGCGATGTTCAGGTCATCCGCCGCGCCCAGGTCGCGCACCGTCGTGAAGCCCGCCATCAGCGTGCGCTCGGCAAACTTGATCGAGCGGTAAGCCATGTCGGCTGGGTTGGCCGTAAGGCGGTCGCGGTAGGCGTCCACTGCCGGCAGGGTCTCGCTGGTCAGGTGCACGTGCATGTCGATCAGGCCCGGCAGGCAGGCGTGGCGCGACAGGTCGATGTTCCCGGCCGCGCCGGTCATGGGGCCGACCGAGACGATGCTGCCGTTCTCGATAACGATGCTGACGCGTTCGCGCCAGGTGCCTTGCTGCACGTCCAGCAGGCGGCCGCAATCGACCGTCTGGTTGGCGGCGTGCGCACTGTTCAAGGCCAGCAGCATGCCGGCGGCCATCATGGTTTTCATCGTTTGTCCCTCGTTATTTTCATGAAAAAAAAAAGGCCCTCCATCGCTGGAAGGCCTTCGGTGTCAGGCAATGCCCGCCGCGCCTAGCGCAGTGGTGAAATGGCGGGTTCGGCGTTCGGCTCTCCGAGCTCGCCCTCCCACTTGGCAACGACGGCGGTGGCGATGCCGTTGCCGATGACGTTGGTGGCCGAGCGGGCCATGTCCAGGAAGTGGTCGATCGCCAGCAGCAGCAGCAGGCCGGCTTCCGGGATGTCGAACTGGTTCAGCGTGGCGGCGATCACGACCAGCGATGCGCGCGGCACGCCGGCCATGCCCTTGGAGGTCAGCATCAGCACCAGCATCATCGTGATCTGGGTGCTCATCGACAGCTCGATGCCGTAGGCCTGGGCGATGAAGACGGCGGCGAAGGTGCAGTACATCATCGAGCCATCGAGGTTGAACGAGTAACCGATCGGCAGCACGAACGAGGCCAGGCGGTTCTTGACGCCGAAGCGCTCCAGACCTTCCAGGGTTTTCGGGAACGCCGCTTCGGACGATGCGGTCGAGAAGGCCAGCAGGGTCGGGCCGCGCAGTTCGGCGATCAGGCGCAGGATGCGCGGGCCGACGAAGATCATGCCGATGCCGATCAACACCACCCACAGCAGCGCAATGCCGAAGTAGAACTGGGCCATGAAGACGCCGTACGTCGACAGAACGCCCAGGCCGCTCTTGGCTATGATGCCCGAGACGGCGGCGAGCACTGCGATCGGTGCGAAGTTCATCACGTAGCCGGTCAGCTTGAGCATGACGTGGGCAACGCCGTCGATGGCATCGATCATCGGCGTGGCGCGCGCACCGACGGCAGCGGCAGCGGTGCCGAAGAACACCGAGAACACGACGATCTGCAGAATCTCGTTGCGGGCCATGCCGTCGACAATGGAGGTTGGCACCAGGTGGGTGATGAAGTCCTTCATCGTCAGGCCGGTGGTGGTAATGCCCGCATCGGTGCCCACTGGCGGCATCATGCCGGCAGCGAACAGCGCGTCACCGGGACGGAACAGGTTCACCAGGATCAGGCCCAGCGACAGCGAGATGAGGGAGGCGATGAAGAACCAGCCCAGCGCCTTGACGCCGATGCGACCGACTTCCTTGGCGTCGCCCATCTTGGCGATGCCGACCACCAGGGTGGCAAACACCAGCGGCGCGATGATCATCTTGATCAGGCGAAGGAACAGCGTCGTGATCAACGACATCGTGTCGGCGAAGCTTTGCGCGCCAGCCGTGTCCGTGTTGGTGTTGACCAGATAGCCGACCAGAATACCGATCACCAGCGCGATCAGAATAAAAGTGGTCAGGCGGTTTCGATTGTTCATAAAGCTTCCTGTCTTTGGGACCTGTGCGACACCCGCGGCAACGGCGCTGTCGCTGGTGAATTGTTCGGGCAGTGGCTGGCTGTCGAGGACCGAAAGACCAGTTGATTCTGAAGATTATGGCAAGTTCCGCAGTATCCTAGGGGCTGTTAGTGCTGTCAAGCATGCAGTCGCGTGTGGCGCATGTCGACTGTCGCGCCACGTTGCGCGGTGATCCACGGCGCCCCGGCACAGGTAAAATACGCCATCCGTTTTCCGAGAGCTGCCATGTCCACCATCGAAATCCCCGACACCATCACCATCACCCGTCCCGACGACTGGCACCTGCACCTGCGCGACGGCGCGGCCATGGCCAGCGTGCTGCCGCACAGCGCGCGCCAGTTCGCGCGTGCGATCGTGATGCCGAACCTGCGCCCGCCCGTCACCACCACCGCGATGGCGCTGGACTACCGCGCCCGGATCCTGGCCGCGCTGCCCGAGGGCGTGCAGTTCGAACCCCTGATGACGTTGTACCTGACCGACAACACCAACCCGGACGAGATCCGCCGCGCGCAGGACACGGGCTTCATCCACGCCGTCAAGCTGTACCCGGCTGGCGCCACGACCAATTCCGACGCCGGCGTCACCGACCTGACCAAGTGCTACAAGACGCTCGAAGTGATGCAGGAAATCGGCATGCCGCTGCTGGTGCACGGCGAAGTCACCAATAGCGACATCGACCTGTTCGACCGCGAAGCCGTGTTCATCGAGCGCGTCATGCGCCCGCTGCGCCGCGACATGCCGGCCCTGCCGGTCGTGTTCGAGCACATCACCACCCGGGATGCGGCCCAGTACGTGGCTGAAGCCGAAGGCCCGATCGCCGCCACCATCACCGCGCACCACCTGCTGTACAACCGCAATGAACTGTTCAAGGGCGGCATTCGCCCTGACTTCTACTGCCTGCCGGTGCTCAAGCGCGAAGAACACCGCCTGGCGCTGGTCACCGCCGCCACCAGTGGCGACGAGCGCTTCTTCCTGGGCACCGACTCGGCCCCGCACGCGGTGCACACCAAGTACGCCGCCTGCGGCTGCGCGGGCTGCTACACGGCGCTGCACGCGATGGAGATGTATACCGAAGCCTTCGCCCAGGCCGGCGCGCTCGACCAGCTGGAGGCGTTCGCCAGCTTCAACGGCCCGGCGTTCTACAACCTGCCGCGTAACGAGGGCACGATCACGCTCAAGCGCGAAGCCTGGACCCTGCCCGCATCGGTGCCGATGGCCGAGCACCAGCTGGTGCCGCTCAACGCGGGCGAGACCATCAACTGGAAGATGCTGTAACACCGATGCTGCCGCCGATCGACTGGGCGCAGCCGTGGTACGACACGGTGCGCCCGGCCTTCGAGCGCGCCGCGCCGCCGCCTGAAGGCTTCATCGATGCCTTCAACGTCGCGGTGCGCGCGCTGGACTTGCGCAACGGCGCCGGCCAGCCGTTGCGCTTCGTGCCGCAAGCGAGCCTGCCCGACGGCATGGCGTACGAGGCATTCATCGGCGCGACAGGGCAGGTGCCCACGCGCGACAATCTGCACGACTTCTTCAATGCGCTGGTGTGGCAGACGTTCCCGGGTATCAAGCGCGCCCTGAACACGCTGCAGGCGGCGCAGATCGCGCAGGCCGGCGTGGGCAAGTCGCGTGGGCCGGCGCGCGACGCCGCCACGATCTTCGACGAGAACGCGGCGCTGCTGGTGGTGCGTGATACAGCTGCCGGACGCGCGCTGGTCGACGACCTGCGTGCACATCGCTGGCTCGAAGCGCTGTACGACGGGCGGGCCATGTTTGGCCGCGACGCCGAGGTCTGGCTGTTCGGCCACGCGCTGATGGAAAAGCTGGTCACGCCGCGCAAGGCGATCACGGCGCACACGCGCGTCGTGTTCGTGGACGACACTTACTTTCTACTCGCGCCAGCTGCGCGCCGCGCCTGGATCGACCGCGAGGTGGCGGATGCGCTGGCCGGCGAAGGCCTGGCGGGCAATGGCGCTACATCGGGCTTCACACCGCTGCAGGTGCTGGGCGTGCCGGGCTGGTGGCCCGGGCAGGACGCCGATTTTTATCGTGATACCACCGTGTTCCGTCCACGCCGGACGGACTAACCAAGGAGAATGTGCATGGCTGAAGCTGTACGTTGGGGAATCCTCGGCACGGGCAAGATTGCCCATGCCTTTGCCACTGCACTCAAGGATGTGCCGGGCGCGGTGCTGGCCGGCGTGGCGTCACGCAGCCAGGAAACGGCAGACACGTTCGGCCGCGAATTCGGCGCGCTCGCCAGTTACGGCTCGTACGACGCACTGGTGGCAAATCCGGACATCGACCTGGTCTACATCGGCACGCCGCACCCGCAGCACGTCGAGAATGCGTTGATGGCCCTGCGCGCCGGCAAGGGCGTGTTGTGCGAAAAGCCGTTCACGATGAACCTGCGCGAAGCCGAGCAGGTCGTCACGCTGGCGCGCTCGAAGCGCCTGTTCCTGATGGAGGCGATGTGGACGCGCTACCTCCCGGCCTACCAGGAAGTCCAGCGCATCCTGGCGTCCGGCGAAATCGGCACGCCGCGCCAGGTGGTGGCCGACTTCGGGTTCGCCGCCACGTTCGGCCCCGAGCACCGCGTGTTCAATCCGGAGCTGGGCGGCGGCGCGCTGCTCGACCTGGGCATCTATCCCCTGTCAATCGCCGCGGGCCTGCTTGGCCCGGTATCGGAAATCCGCGCGCAGGCCGAGATGGGTCCGACGGGTGTCGACGTGCAGACGGGCTTCACGCTCAAGCACGAAGGCGGCGGCATGTCGGTCTGCAGCTGCTCGCTGCTGGCGCGCACGCCGGCCGAACTGACGGTGGCGGGCGAGCGCGGTCACGTGCGCATGAACACGCGCTTCCACTGCGCGACGTCGGTCACGGTCACGCTCGACGACGGCACTTCGCGCACGATCGACACGCCGTATCTCGGCAACGGCTATGTGCACGAAGCCATCGAGGCGCAGCGCTGCTGGCAAGCCGGTTTGCTGGAAAGCCCGGTGATGACGCAGCGCGAAACGCTGGCGCTGATGGGCGTGATGGACGAGATCCGGCGCCAGATCGGCTTGCGTTACGAAGCAGACCGGGTACGCCCGCCAGCATGATCCTTGGCGCCGTCACGCCGATCCTGCGCATCTTCGATGAAGCCAAGGCCAGGCAATTCTATGTTGACTACCTCGGCTTCAAGGTCGACTGGGAGCATCGCTTCGCGCCCGACCTGCCGCTGTACCTGCAGATCGCGCGTGACGGGTGCGTGCTGCACCTGAGCGAACATCATGGCGATTGCTGTCCTGGTGCGGCGCTGCGGATCGCCGTTGACGATATCGATGCCCTGCATGCCGGGCTGACGGCCAGACAATATGGCTACGCAAGGCCGGCGATCGAGGATACGCCATGGGGCTCACGTGAATTGAGCATCAAGGATCCGTTCGGGAACCGGCTCACGTTCGCATGCTGACGACACGATCGAACCGCCACCGGCGGTTCGGGTAACACCGACAACAACAAGGACACCATGAAACGCGATGCCCGCTCGACCGCCCGTGTACGGCGCCTCAATCAACGTCAACGCAAGAAGCTGCGCGTTGGCGAATTTACGGAGTATGTCTTCGATGTCGAGCTGACGTTCAGTGAGCCGATCGATGTCGAGTCCTACTACGGCTTTACCGATGGCCTGTTCGGATTTCTCGAGGGACGTGGTTTGCTCGGTGGCGGTTTCGGCGGACGCTTCCCTCTGACCGCAACCTCTGGCGTCATCACGACGTTGGAACGCGGCTCACCGGGCGAAGACGATCGCGAGGCCGTTGCGCAGTGGTTACGCGCCCGGCCAGAGGTGGCCGATGTCAGTGTTCATGCATTGGTCGATGGATGGCACGGCGGAACCCAACATGGGCATGATCGTACCCAATAAAGGTATGTCCCGAGTCAGGTGGCTGGCGGCTTGGACGCGATCGCCCCATCCAGCCGCCTGAACAACTCGCGGTGCAGGTCCCGCGTGTGCTTTTCCATGTGCTTGCGCGCGTGCGCGATCTCTTGCAGCTCGCGCTGCGCCACATTGTTCTTGCCATTGGCGATGGCCCACAGCGCCAGTTCGACGCGCGCATCGATACTGCCGAAGCGTTCCACCACTGACTCGAACTGTACGCCGGCCTCAAGCTGCTGATTGTTCGCGGCATATGCGCGGCCCAGTGCCAGCCCGACTTCATCGGCGCGAAAGCCTGGCTGCCGATCTTGCAGTGACGCGAGCAGCGCAATGGCAGTCGCCGGCTTGCCATGCGCCGCATTGGCGCGCGCAGCGCCCAGGATCACTTCCGGATCGCCCGCGAACGGCCCGCGCAGGCAGGCATCGTAATGCTGGACCGCTTCGTCGGACTGGCCCGCAGCCAGCAGCGCGGCGGCCAGGCGCATCTGGTTGTGGGCAGTCGGGGTCAGGTCGAACGCATGTCGCGCTTCGCGCACGTCACGCCCCGGATCGATGGTTTTCTGCAGCGCGCGGGTAGCGATGCGGCCCTGGCGCTGAAGGCGCGACGCGGGCAGGTACTCGGCCACGAAGTAGGCCAGGCTGCCAAGGACCGGGAACGAAAACAGGATCAGCAGCCAATACATCTGGCGCCCGTTGCGCAGCGCGTGGACCGCGAAGAACAGCGCGATCAGAAAGTGCAGTCCGAGTCCGACGATAGGCATGCCAGGTTCCGTATTGAATGGTGAATGAGAGGCGCAACTGCCCCGGGCAGGGCGTTGCAACTCAGCCAAGATAGCCGCAAACAGTGCGCAAATTTCTAACGGATTGTCACAGTGCGTTTGTACAACACGGTAAGCGCCCAGACGGGAAATGCCACCCGCCCGTCGTCAATATCCTGCTAGAGTTAAGCTGTTGCCTAACGGGAATTTTCATGCCTGACGAACGGAATGTCGCGATACTGGTCGATTGCGAAAATGCGCAGAGCGCCGTGCTCGATCAGGCGATGCAGCATGCATCGACCCTTGGGCGTGTGGTGCTGCGGCGCGGTTATGGCAACGCGGCTTCGCTGACCAACAAGTGGCAGGAAGCGCTGATCCGTCACGGCTTTGCACCGTGCCTGCAATTCCAGTATGTGGGCGGGAAGAACACGGCCGATATCGCGCTGGCGCTGGACGCGCTGGAGATGCTGCTCGACGGGCGGGCCAACCAGTTCGTGATTGTCACGAGCGACTCGGATTTTGTCGGCTTGTGCCGAAAGCTTCAGGAGCGCGGGGCTGGCGTGCATGTATGTGGCGAAGCGAAAACGCCTGCAGCCTTGCGATGTGCCTGTGACGCATTTCATGAGGCGGCATTGGTCGCACCGGTCGTCGAAGCGCCACTGGCTGCGGCGGGCGCCGTGAAGACCGTCGTCGACTGGCGGAATCTACTGGTCAAGACGGTCCGCAAAGTCGCCAAGGCGTCGCCCAATGGATTGGTCAAACTGAGCGAACTGGGAAATCAACTGAAGCAAGCCAGTCCCGGGTTTTCTCCGGCAGCACATGGTCATGCCAAGCTGCGGACGATGATCGAAGCCTGCAGCCAGTTGCGATTGCACCAGACCGAGGGTGGCCATTGCACTGTCAGCATGGCGCCAGCATCGCCGCCCACCGCCCTGCGCGCCGTCTAAACTTTCAAGAACTCTTCACGCCCACCCAGCCAGCGCGCCAGGTGTGCATCGACGACCGCCATCTTCTCCGGCGTCTCGCCCTCAAGCAGCCACTGCGCCACGTCGCGTGCTCGGTCGACCATCCACTGGTCGATCTCCAGGTCGGCAAAACGCAGCATCGCCTGTCCTGACTGGCGCGCGCCCAGAAATTCACCAGGCCCGCGAATCTCCAGGTCACGCCGCGCGATCTCGAAACCGTCCGTTGTTTCGCGCATCGTCAACAGGCGCTGCTTGGCCACCTGGCCCAGCGGCGACTGGTACAGCAGCAGACAAACCGATGCCGCCGAGCCGCGGCCCACGCGCCCGCGCAGCTGGTGCAGCTGCGACAGGCCGAACCGCTCCGCATGCTCGATCACCATCAGCGACGCATTGGGCACGTCCACGCCCACCTCGATCACGGTCGTCGCCACCAGCACATGCACCTGGCCCGCCGTAAACGCGTCCATCACTTCCTGCTTCTCTGCCGGCTTCATGCGGCCATGCACCAGCCCCACCTGCAGATCGGGCAGCGACTCGGCCAGCGTTTCGTAGGTCTCGGTTGCGGTCTGCAATTGCAGCGCTTCGGATTCCTCGATCAGCGGGCAGACCCAGTACACCTGGCGGCCTTCTAGCGCCGCGGCGTACACGCGTTCGACGACTTCGTCACGGCGGTTCTGGTCGATGGCGCGCGTGACGATCGGGCTGCGTCCCGGCGGCAGTTCGTCGATCACCGAGACTTCGAGGTCGGCGTAGTACGTCATCGCCAGCGTGCGCGGGATCGGCGTGGCCGACATCATGAGCTGGTGCGGCACCAGGCCGTCGCTGCCCTTGTTGCGCAGCGTGAGGCGCTGGCCGACGCCGAAGCGGTGCTGTTCGTCGACGATCACCAGGCCCAGTTTGGCAAACTGCACCGAGTCCTGGATCAGCGCGTGCGTGCCGATCACCAGGTGTGCCGCGCCCGATTCGATCAACGCGTTCGACGCCGCCTTGTCCTTTTTCTTCAGGCTGCCGGTCAGCCACGCGACCTTTACGCCAAGCGGCTCCATCCACGCGGCGATCTTGCGGAAGTGCTGCTCGGCCAGGATCTCGGTCGGCGCCATCAATGCGGCCTGGTAGCCGCTGTCGATCGCCTGCGCGGCGGCCAGCGCCGAGACCACCGTCTTGCCGCTGCCGACGTCGCCCTGCAGCAGGCGCTGCATCGGGTAGCCGGCGCGCAGATCGGCGCGGATTTCTTCGACCACGCGCTGCTGCGCACCGGTCAGCGCAAACGGCAGCCCGGCCAGAAAGCCTTCGGACAACTGGCCCACCGCGCGCAGTGGCGGCGCGCCTTTTTCGCGACGCGCACGCTGCGCGCGTTTCAGCGACAACTGCTGCGCCAGCAGTTCGTCGAACTTCATGCGGTCCCAGGCCGGGTGCGAGCGCTCGATCAGCGCGTGCTCGTCGACATCCGCCGGCGGGTAGTGCAGGAGCTTTACGGCCGGCTCGAAGTCCATCAGGTCCATGCGCTTGCGGATCGCTGGCGGCACGGTGTCGGCCCAGTCGATGCGCTTCATCGCATCGGCGATCGCGCGCCGCAGCACCGTTTGCGACAGGCCTTCGCCGGCCGGGTACACGGGCGTGAGCGAGGCGGGCAGGGGCGCGCCTTCGTTGACGACCTTGTAGCCCGGGTGGACCATCTCGGCACCGAAGAAGCCGTGTTTGAGTTCGCCCCGCGCGCGGATGCGCACGCCTTCGGCCATCTGCTTGACCTGGCTGCCGTAGAAATTCATGAAGCGCAGCAGCAGGTCGCCCGATGCATCGGCGATCGTGACGAGCAACTGGCGGCGCGGCTTGAACGAGATCTCGTTCTTGGTCACGATGCCTTCCACCTGCCAGGTCTGGCCGCCGCGCATGCAGGCATCCCGGATCGTGATGATCTGGGTCTCGTCCTCGTAGCGCAGCGGCAGGTGCAGCACCAGGTCCATGTCGGTGCGCAGGCCAAGGCGGGCGAGCTTGCTTTCGAGCGTTTTTGGGGGCGTTGTGGTTTTAGGGGCGGGCATATTGCGGCAAAGTGGCGCTTGCTGACGTAAAATAGAAGGTTCGCCGTATGCGCTTCAAGCCTCTATTGTAAAGCTGGCAGCATTGATTTGCCGAGATTTGCCCAACCAATTGAACATCATGTATTCGCTATCCGATTTCGACTTCGACCTGCCCCCCGAGCGCATCGCGCAATTGCCGCTGCCGGACCGCAGCGCATCGCGCCTGCTGCACCTCGATGGCGACCAGATCATCGACCGCCAGTTCGCCGACATCGTCGACCAATTGCAGGCGGGCGACCTGCTCGTGATGAACAACACCCGCGTGCTCAAGGCGCGCTTCTTCGGCGTCAAGGAATCCGGCGGCCAGGTCGAGGTGCTGGTCGAGCGCGTGCTCGACAACCGCACGGTGCTGGCCCAGGTCCGCGCGTCGAAGTCGCCCAAGCCGGGCAACCGCATCCGTCTCGCTGACGCTTTCGACGTGACGGCTGGCGAGCGCGCTGGCGAATTCTTCACGCTGCATTTTGAAGGCGATGTGTTCGATCTGATCGAAGCGCATGGCCGCCTGCCGCTGCCGCCGTACATCGAGCACACTGCCGACGAATTCGACGAGCAGCGTTATCAGACGGTGTACTCGAAAGAGCCAGGCGCCGTGGCCGCGCCCACGGCCGGCCTGCACTTCGACCAGCCGCTGCTCGACCGCCTGGCCGCAAAAGGCGTGAACTTCGCCTACGTCACGCTGCACGTGGGTGCAGGCACCTTCCAGCCGGTGCGGGTCGAAGACCTCAGCGAACACAAGATGCACACCGAGTGGTACACGATCGCGCAAGAGACGGTGGACGCGGTGCGCGCCACCCGGGCCGCAGGCCGCGACGTGATTGCCGTCGGTACGACGAGCCTACGCGCGCTGGAATCGGCCTCGCAAAGCGGCGAGCTGATCGCCGGCAGCGCCGACACGGCCCTGTTCATCACGCCCGGCTACACCTTTAAAACGGTCACGCGCCTGGTGACCAACTTCCACCTGCCCAAGTCGACGCTCCTGATGCTGGTGTCGGCCTTTGCCGGCTACGCGCCGATCCGCGCTGCCTATGCGCACGCGATCGCCAACGAATACCGCTTCTTCAGCTATGGCGACGCCATGCTCTTGAGCACCACCTCACGATAAGTCCAGAAAAATAGGCCAGACACCACGATGCTCGAATTTACCCTGCTCAAAAAAGACACCAGCGGCCTGTCGCACGCCCGCCGCGGCCGCCTCAAGCTGAACCACGGCACCATCGAAACCCCGATCTTCATGCCGGTCGGTACCTACGGCTCGGTCAAGGCGATGGACCCGATCGAGCTGAAAGACGTCGGCTCGCAGATTATCCTGGGCAATACCTTCCACCTGTGGCTGCGCCCGGGCGTGGACGTGATGAACAAGTTTGGCGGCCTGCACAAGTTCATGGGTTGGGATGGTCCGATCCTGACCGACTCGGGCGGTTTCCAGGTGTTTTCGCTGGGCGCGATGCGCAAGATCACGGAAGAGGGCGTCAAGTTCGCCTCGCCGATCGACGGTTCGAAACTGTTCCTGTCGCCGGAAATCTCGATGCAGATCCAGCGCGCGCTCAATTCGGACATCGTCATGCAGTTCGACGAATGCACGCCGTACGAAATCGACGGCCGTCCGGCCACCGCCGAAGAAGCAGCGAAGTCGATGCGCATGTCGCTGCGCTGGGCCCAGCGCTCGATGAACGAGTTCAATGCCGGCGGCAACCCGAACGCGCTGTTCGGCATCGTCCAGGGCGGTATGTACGAGCACCTGCGCGACGAGTCGCTTGCCGGCCTGGAAGACATCAACTTCCCGGGCCTGGCCATTGGCGGCCTGTCGGTTGGTGAGCCGAAGGAAGACATGAAGCGCATCCTGGCCCACGTCGGCCCGCGCCTGCCCGAGAACAAGCCGCACTACCTGATGGGCGTGGGCACGCCGGAAGACCTGGTCGATGGCGTGGCCAACGGCGTCGACATGTTCGACTGCGTGATGCCGACCCGGAACGCCCGCAACGGCTGGCTGTTTACGCGCTTTGGCGACGTCAAGATCAAGAATGCGCGCTATAAAGAAGAGATGGCGCCGCTCGACGAGAGCTGCACCTGCTACTGCTGCCAGAATTTCTCGCGCGCCTATCTGCACCACCTGCACCGCTCGAACGAGATCCTGGGCGCGCGCCTGAACACGATCCACAACCTGCATTACTACCTGAATCTGATGCAGGAAATGCGCGACGCGATCGATGCCGACGGCTTCCAGGCCTTCCGCGTCAAATTCGCGGCCGACCGCGCACGCGGCGTGTAAGCACTTGCTTACCCTGCGGCCCCGATCTTGCGGTATTGACGGTCGGGGCTGCATGCGATATCGACCGGTTTGTCTTGCAATACCTGAAAGCAAGACGACATACTGCCGGATATGGTTTGCGGCTTCTGGCCGATGCTAGAATACACCGCTTATTTTTTTAACTTCACCATCGGAGTTCTTGTGTTCATTTCCAACGCGTACGCGCAAACTGCCCCTGTCGCCGATGCCGGCATCATGGGTAGCCTGACGACCTTCCTGCCGCTGATCCTGATGTTCGTGGTCATGTATTTCCTGATGATCCGTCCTCAGCAGAAACGCCAGAAAGAGGCGAAAGCCATGATGGACGCACTGGCCAAGGGCGACGAAGTCGTGACCGCCGGCGGTATCGTCGGCCGTGTTTCGAAAGTGGCCGAAGCCTATGTGACCCTGGAAGTTGCCGTCGGTACCGAAATCACCGTGCAAAAAAATTCGGTGACCACGCTGCTGCCAAAAGGCACGCTCAAAGCCCTGTAAGCCTTAGCTGTGCGCCGTGCGGGGCAACCCGCACTGCCTAACCTGAACGCCGGAACACTATGAATCGCTATCCCGTCTGGAAATACCTACTGATCGTCATTGCGCTGTTGCTGGGCGCCTTGTACACGGCGCCCAACTACTTCGGCGAAACGCCGGCGTTGCAGGTCACATCAGGCCGTTCTACCCTGAATATCACGAGTGCCTCCACCACCGTGGTTGCGGATGCGCTCAAGCGTGCCGGCATTCCATCCACTGGTATCACCCTTGAAGGCACGGGCCACACCACCTCGGTGCGCGCGCGTTTCGCCGGTACCGAAGAGCAGTTCAAGGCCAAGCTGGCCTTGGAGCGCGAACTGAACCGCGACCCTGCCAATCCCGATTACATCGTCACCGTCAACCTGGTGAAGAACACCCCGGCCTGGATGACGGCCATTGGCGCAGCGCCGATGAGCCTGGGCCTGGACTTGCGCGGCGGCGTGCACTTCCTGCTGCAGGTCGACACCAAGGCAGTCCTCGACAACAAGGTTAAGGCCCTGCAGTCGAGCGTGCGCAGCAATCTGCGTGACAAGAACGTGCGCCACAGCGGCATCGAGCGCGTGCGCGACACCATCGAAGTACGCTTCCGCGACGCCGCCACCCGCAGCAATGCCCGCAATGTGCTGGCCGCGCAGTCGAGCGAGCTGGCCTTTGCCGATGCTGCCGATGGCGCCGACATGAAGCTGGTCGTGAGCCTGAAGCCCGAAGCCATCAAGCGCTCGGTCGAAGACGGCATCAAGCAGAACATCATGACGCTGTCCAAGCGCATCAATGAACTGGGCACCACCGAGCCGATCATCCAGCAGCAGGGCGCCGACCGCATCGTGGTCCAGCTGCCAGGCGTGCAGGACGTCGCCCGCGCGAAAGACATCATCGGCCGCACCGCCACGCTCGAGCTGCGCATGGTCGACACCACCGTGACCCCGGGCACCGAGCTGTCGGCAGCGATTCCGCTGAACTCGGAGCTGTTCACCGAAGGCCGCGGCGCACCGATCGTCGTCTCGCGCGACATCATCCTGACCGGCGAATCGATTTCGAGCGCCACCGCCAGCTTCGACCAGAACCAGCAGCCTGCCGTTTCGCTCGACCTGAACGGCGACGGTGGCCGCCGCATCCGCCTGGCCACACGTGACGCCGTCGGCAAGCGCATGGCGATCCTGCTGAAAGAAAAGGGCGTCTACAACGTGTTGTCGGCCCCGACCATCCAGCAAGAACTCGGTTCGAGCTTCCAGATCACCAATATGGGCACCTCGCAGGACGCCAACGAGCTGGCGCTGCTGCTGCGCTCGGGCGCGCTGTCGGCGCCGATGGAATTCGTCGAAGAACGCGTGATCGGCCCGCAACTGGGCGCCGAGAACATCGAACGCGGCCTGCACTCGACCATCTGGGGCTTCGTGGCGATCGCGATCTTCATGATCATCTACTACCACCTGTTCGGCGTGTTCTCGGCGCTGGCGCTGGCGGCCAACGTGCTGTTCCTGCTGGCCCTGCTGTCGATCATGCAGATCACCTTGACGCTGCCGGGTATCGCGGCAATCGCGCTGGCCCTGGGCGTGGCAATTGACTCGAACGTCTTGGTGAACGAACGTATCCGCGAAGAGCTGCGTGCCGGCGCGACGCCACAGGCAGCGATTTCGGCCGGTTCCAAGCATGCCTGGGACACCATCGTCGACTCCAACGTCACCACGCTGATCGTCGGCCTGGCGCTGTTGATCTTCGGTTCCGGTCCGGTGCGCGGCTTCGCCGTGGTCCACTGCCTGGGCATCCTGACCTCGATGTTCTCGGCCGTGGTCGTGGCACGTGGTTTCGCCAACCTGTGGTACGGCCGCCAGAAGAAGCTGACGAAGATTTCGATCGGCACGGTCTGGCAGCCTGGCATGACGCCTAACAAGAAGTAAGCACCGGGATACGACAATGGAATTTTTCAAGATCAAACGGGACATCCCGTTCATGCGCCACGCGCTGGTCCTCAATGCGATCTCGGTGATCACATTCGTGGCGGCGGTGTTCTTCCTGATCACCAAACCTCTGAACTTCTCGGTGGAGTTCACGGGCGGCACGGTGATGGAGCTGCTCTATCCGAAAGCGGCGGACCAGGAAAAGATCCGCAACACGCTGCGCGGCATGGGCTATTCGCACCCTGAGGTGGCCAGCTTCGGCACCGCGCAGGACATCATGCTGCGCCTGCCAATCGTCGCAGGCGCGCCGGCGGCCAGCAGCTCGACGGCCGTGTTCAACGCGATTTGCCGTGACGAGCAGGGCACGACCAAGCAGACGCAAACGACGACCGACAAGGGTGAAGTGCTCAACCGCACCAGCTGCGTCGCACCAGGCGGGCAAGAGCTGATCAGCCTGCAGCAAGTGCAGTTCGTCGGCCCGTCGGTCGGCGAGGAGCTGGCCCAGAACGGCCTGAACGCGCTGCTGATGGTCATCCTGGGCATCGTGGTCTACCTGGCGATCCGCTTCGAATGGAAATTCGCTGTCGCCGCCGTGGTCGCCAACCTGCACGACGTGGTCATCATCCTGGGCTTCTTCGCGTTCTTCCAGTGGGAGTTCTCGCTGACGGTGCTGGCGGCAACGCTGGCGGTGCTGGGCTACTCGGTCAACGAGTCGGTCGTCATCTTCGACCGGATCCGCGAAATGTTCCGCAAGCAGCGCCGCATGAGCGTGCCGGAAGTGATCGATCACGCGATTACCAGCACGATTTCGCGCACGATCATCACGCACGGCTCGACGCTGATGATGGTCATGTCGATGCTGTTCTTCGGCGGCTATGCGCTGCACTACTTCGCGATTGCACTGGCCATCGGTATCTGCTTTGGTATCTACTCGTCGGTGTTCGTGGCGGCGGCCGTGGCGATGTGGCTGGGCGTCAAGCGTGAAGACCTGATCAAGCCAGTCAAAGAGAAAGACGACACCGACGGCGCCGTCGTCTGACCGATTGCACGATTGCGGCTTTGTGTGTGTCAACGCACGGAGCCGCGATGTGCCCGTATTTATAGTGGAACTGTCTCTTTCAGGACATCCCTAGTTTTGGACTTCACCCGCCCCGGCAACGGCGCGGGTTTTTTTTGCCCTGGCGCTAAGCGTGGTCGGCTGCAAATTGCTGCTGCAAAAAGGCAATGAACAAGCGCACTCGCTGCGGCGCCTGCCGTCCGTAGGCATGCAGCGCGTGGACCTCCAGCCCTGGCATTGGCAAGTGTGGCAGCACGATGTCGAGGCGGCCGGCGGCCAGATCGTCCGCCACGGCGATCCGGGCCAGCTGGGCGATACCGGCGCCTGCCAGCGCAGCCTGGCGCAATACGACCCCATCGTTGGTGTCGAACGGACCGTCCGGCACCAGGCTGCTGCCGTCGGCCCAGGTCCAGGGGAAGGGGCCTGCCGGCGTCAGGTAGCGCAGGCAGGCGTGCTCGGCCAGGTCGGCCTGCGTGGCCGGCTGCCCGCGCCGCGCCAGGTAAGCGGGCGCGGCAACGAGCACCGGCTGCAGCGTCGTCAAGCGGCGCGCCGTCAGGCGGTTGTCCAGCAGGGCGCCAACGCGGATCGCCACGTCATACCCTTCGCGGATCAGGTCGACCTGGCGGTCGGCAATCCCCAGTTCGAGCTTGAGCCGGGGATGCGCGAGCGCGAAACGCTCGGCCCAGCCGGCAAACACGGTGCGGCCCAGGTCACTTGGCGCCGCCACGCGCAGCAGGCCGCTCACATCGGCTGGCGTGCGTAGCGCTTGCTCCGCATCGGCCAGCGCCTGGATCAGCGGCGCCACCCGCTCGAAATACAGCGCGCCTTCGGCCGTCAGCGCCAGCGTGCGTGTCGAGCGCTGGATCAGGCGCACACCGAGCCGCGCTTCCAGCCGCGCCACGCTTTTCGATACCGCCGAGGGACTCGCGCCCAGCAGGCGCGCAGCATCGCTGAACGACCCGGTCTCGATCGTGCGGACAAACGCGGCCAGGCCGGCGGAGGTATCGACAATGGCAGTCATTCAAGAACTTTCGGCATAAATCATGTGATGTTTTTGGGGCTAATTATCCGGGATATCCGCAATTACCATGGCAGCCATATCAATCTGCTCTAAAGGTTATCTCATGCTTCCAACCACGATGCGCCACTGGCGCCTGGCCGCGCCCGGCCGCGACAACCTGACACTGGCGAGCGCGCCGGTGCCCCAGCCTGGTCCGGGCGAGGTCCTGGTCCGCGTTGGTGCGGTGGCGCTGAACTACCGCGACCTGCTGGCGATTGATGCTGGCATGGGCATTCCGCCGGTGTTTCCGCTGACGCCGGGCTCGGACCTGTGCGGTGTCGTCGTCGCGGCTGGGGAAGGCGCGCGGCGCTTGCAGCCGGGCCAGCGCGTGATCTCGACCTTCGAGGCGGGCTGGTTTGATGGCTTGCCTGCGGGGACTGCGCGCCATCCGCCCGCCCATACGCTCGGAGGCGCGGCGCCCGGCGTGCTGGCCGAGTATGTGGCGCTGCCGGAAGACTGGTTCGTGACGGCGCCCGAACGCCTGGACGATGCGCAGGCCAGTACGCTGCCGGTGGCCGGCCTGACTGCCTGGAGCGCGCTGGTCGAGCACGGGCGGCTGCACGCCGGCCAGACGGTGCTGATCCAGGGCACGGGCGGTGTCTCGCTGTTCGCGCTGCAGCTGGCGGTGGCGCATGGCGCGACGGCGATCGTGACCTCGTCCAGCGACGCCAAGCTCGACCGGGCCAGGGCGCTGGGTGCGGCGCACCTGATCAATTATGCGCGCGAGGACTGGGTCGAGGCGGTGTACCGCATCACCGGCGAGCGGGGCGCCGATCATGTGCTCGAGATGGTGGGCGGCGCGCACCTGGACCGCGCGCTCCATGCGGTGGCGGTGCAGGGACGGATTTCGCTGATCGGCGTGTTCGACGGCTTCACGTTCTCGGGCTCGTCCGGCCTGATGCTGCGCAAGCAGGTCACGCTGCAGGGGATCAGCGTCGGCCACCGGCGCGCTCTCGAGGCGCTGGTGCGCGCGGTGGACCGCACCGGCATTGCGCCCGTGATCGACCGGCGCTATCCGCTGGCGGCGCTGCCGGAGGCGCTGGCGCACCTGGCGGCAGGCCCGTTCGGAAAGATCGTGATCGAGATGGCTTAAGCGATCACAACTGCCACGGATGGTTGTTCCTGCCATCGAGCGCGCTGTCGAGATACGTCGCGGCGCTGATCAGGGCCAGGTGCGTGAACGCCTGCGGAAAGTTACCGAGCAGTTCGGCCTTGCCAGTGAACTCTTCGGCGTACAGCCCGACATGGTTGCCGTAGGCGAGCAGCTTCTCCATATTGTTGTGCGCCTGCTCCATGCGCCCGGCGCGCGCCAGGCATTCCACGTACCAGAACGAGCAGGCCGCGAACGCGCCTTCTTCGCCCTCGAGGCCATCGTCGCGGTCGTAGCGCAGCACCAGTGCGTCATCGCCAAGCTGGTCGCCGATGGCGTCGAGCGTGGCCAGCCACTGCGGGTCGGTCGAACCGATGAAGCGCACCAGCGGCATCATCAGCATCGCGCCATCGAGGTCGGTAGAGCCCTTGCTGCGCACGAAGTGGCCCAGTTCCTTGTTCCAGAACGTGGCCCAGATGTAGTTGGAGATGTCGTTGCGCGCCGCGATCCAGCGGTCGAACGGTGCGGTCAGCGAGCGCTTGCTGGCCAGGCGGATCGCCCGGTCGACCGCCACCCAGCACATGAGTTGCGAGTGCAGGTGCTCGCGCGGCGCTTCGCGGCCTTCCCAGATACCGGCGTCGGGCCGGCGCCAGTTGTCGCACACGAAGCCGACCACGTGGCACACACCCAGCCAGTCGGCGTGCGAGATCGCTTCGCCATACTTGTTGCTCAGGTAAACCGCGTCGAGCAGGGCGCCGAAGATATCGAGCTGCAGCTGGGTCGCGGCGTCGTTGCCGATCCGGACCGGCTGCGAGCCGGCATAACCAGCCAGGTGATCGAGATCGACTTCGGCCTGCACTTCGCCACCGTCCAGCGCGTACATGATGCGCAGCTGGCCGTCATCCGGTCCATGGGCGGGCCGCTCGGCCGACCAGCGCGTGAACGCCTTGGCTTCGTCGGTGTAGCCAAGCCGCATCAGCGCGTAGACGGTGAACGACGCGTCGCGGATCCAGGTCGAGCGGTAATCCCAGTTGCGCGAGCCGCCCAGCACCTCGGGCAGGCCGAAGGTGGCGGCAGCGACCATCGAGCCATGACGGCGCGATGTCATCAGCTTGAGCACCAGCGCCGAGCGCGTGACGTCCTCGCGCCAGCGGCCCTTGTAGGTCGAGCGCCTGGCCCAGTTGCGCCAGTGCGCGACCACGTCAACCACCAGCGCATCGCGCGCCGCCTGGTCGAGGGGCGGGTCGCCTTCTTCGTCCATGACGATGTCGATCGACTCGCCTGCCTTCAGCACGAAGGTGGCGCCGGCGCCGCCGTCGACAGCGGTGAAGTCGACCGGTGCGCACAGGCGCAGCGACGGCGCCCCGGCGGCGGAAAACACCACCTGGCCCTGCGTGATGCTGACCTCGGGCTGCAGGCGCGCATAGTCGAAGCGCGGCTGGCAATCGAGCCGCATGCACACGTCGCCCTTGGTGACTTGCACGCGGCGCAGCAGACGCGCCGCGCCGTGGCCGATTTCTTCGGGACCGGCCATCAGGTCGGTGACCTGGACGCTGGCCTCGTCACTCAGCCACTGCGTGAGCAGGACGTTGGTGTCGGGCAGGTAGGTCTGCACGACGCGCGCATCGGCCATCTGCGGGGCCAGCGTGAAGTGGCCGCCCTTGTCCGGGTCGAGCAGGGCGGCGAATATGCTGGGGCTGTCGAAGTCGGGCCAGCACAAGAAGTCGATCGTGCCGTCGGTGGCGACGAGCGCCATCGTGGCCAGGTTGCCGATGGCGCCGTGGTTGGCGATGGGCCGTGGTGGCGGGGTGGCCGGGGGGTTGGGCGCCGGGTTGCCTGAACGTTCAACCATTGTCTTCGAAGCCCGGATACAGCGTCATGCCGCCATCGACATACACCGTGGTGCCGGTCATGTAGTCGGCCAGGTCGGATGCCATGAACAGCGCGAGCGCCGCCACGTCTTCCACGTCGCCGATGCGGCCATACGGGATCAGCTTGAGCAGCTTGTCGGCGGCCGCGCCTTCGGTGGCCTCGGCATTGATCGGCGTGCGGATGGCGCCTGGTGCGATGGCGTTGACGCGGATGCGATCGGGCGCCACTTCCTGCGCCAGGGAACGCATCAGCATGCCGATGCCCCCTTTTGACGCGGCGTAGTTGACGTGGCCGGCCCAGGGAATGATCTCGTGCACGGAACTCATGCACAGGATGGCGCCGTTGGCGCGCATGCGGCCACGGTTGCCCTGCTCGCGAAAGTGCCGGATGGCCGCGCGCGTGCACAGGAACTGGCCGGTGAGGTTGACGTCGATGACAGTCTGCCAGTCCTTGAGCGTCATCTCGGCGATTGGGGCGTCTTTCTGGATACCCGAATTGGATACCAGGATATCGATGCCGCCAAAGGCTTGAATGGTTTCGTCGAACAGGCGCGTGACGTCGTCTTCGTGCCCGACATTGGCCTGGACCGCGACGGCGCGGCCTCCGGCGCCAGTAATCTGGGCGACGACTTCTTCGGCCTTGTCGCGGCTGCTGTTGTAATTGACGACGACATGCGCGCCGGCCTCGGCAAACGCAAGGCTGATGCCACGGCCGATGCCGGAATCGCCGCCGGTGACGAGCACCACCTGGTCCTGCAAGCTGATTTTCATGGGATTCTCCAGAAGGTCGGGGCGCACAGTTGCGTGCGCCGGATATGAGAATGACCTTAGCAGAAAGCGGGAATGGGCCCGGCACGCGAGCCATAGCAATGTCGCGCGGAAAAAGAAGGGTCGAATAAGACGCTTGAAATGCGTCCAGTGTGAGTCAGCGCACCGAGAACGCTCTTCACGAGACATAAGATCAGGCTGTCTCTTTCAGGACATCCCTAGTTTTGGACTTTGGCCCGCTCCTCACCGAGCGGGCATTTTTTTTGCCTACAGCAGCGCCGAGGTCAGGCTCTTGACCTCTTCGCCCGACTCTGCCATTACGCCCTTGAGCGTGCCGTGGCCGAACACGAAGTCGATCGTGGCCGCGCCTGCATAGGTCGTGGCGCCCACGGGTGCGAACAGCGGTGACGGGAACGGTGCCAGGTCATTGGCCAGCAGCAGCGTGTCGCCCAGGGTTTCGGGTGGCAGCGCGCGCATGCCGTCCCACAACGCTTCAATGGCGCTCATCACGGGCGCAGGCACGGCCAGCTGGTGCAGCACGCCGCGACCGATGGCCGCTTCGCCATGGTCGAGCCAGGCGTCGAGATTATCGTCCAGCAGCCCCGGCATCGCTTCCGCGCGCGACAGCAGGTAAAAGCCGCCGACTTCGTGCACGATGCCGGCGAACAGCGCGGTTTCAGGGTCGACGAACGAGACGCGGCGCGCGATCACCTGGGCCAGTGCGGCCACGTGGGCCGAGTGCGTCCAGAGCTGGTCGGCCTTCTTGCGCAGGCCCGGGTCACGGATTTCGCTGGCCAGCTGGCGCACGATGACGGACGCGGCCAGCGCGCCCAGCGTGCGAAAGCCCACCCGCTGCACGGCGGCGGGCACGCTCGTAACGTCGTTGCCGGAGCGGTTATAGGCGACCGAGTTGGCGATCGCCACCGTGCGCGCGGCCAGCAGCGGCTCGGCCTGCACGAGGCGGGCGGCGGCGTCGATATGGCAGTCGGGTTCGCTCAACGCCCGCTGCAACTTGAGCGATGCGTGAACGCTGGTGGGGAACGTGAGTTCGCCCCTGCTGGCTTCAGCAGCGATGCTGTCGAGGGAGGAGAGTTGGTCCATCAAAAAATTATACCCCCAACCCATCCGAACGCGACCAAATATATTGCTCTAGAGAACCACGGGCCTTAGCCTGTGGCATCCCTGCGACCGGATTACGCTTCGCTGAAGATGGCGTCGCAGCCTTCTTTTGGCTCTTCGGTGTTTTCCAGCTCGTCGGCCAGGCCCAGGTCGAACAGTTCTTCGACCGCGTTCATGTAGCTGTTGAGCTTGGTGGCGCCGATCAGGCGGTAGATTTCGCCGGCTTCGTTGCGCACACCGATCAGCATCGGTTCTTGCTGGACTTCATCCAGGGGGGCGACGTCGAGCAGGATGTTGCCGATGATGTGCTTGTCGAAATGGGCGGGCTTCTTGTCGTCGATGAGGGCGGTTTTCAAGGCGTTTCCTTCAGGTGGGGTGGTGATGGCAGGGGACCGTTGCCGTGGCTGGCGATGCGGGTGCGCAGCAGCGTCAGGGCGGTTTCGAGCGTGGCGAAGTCGGTGTCGCTGTAAGCGTGGAACAATTCCTTGCCGCGTGCGATCACGAGCGGGAACACATCGCAGAATACCTGTTCGCCGGCTGGCGTGAGGCGCACGAAGAACGAGCGCTTGTCGTCGCAGCTGCGCTCGCGCAGTACCAGGCCCTTGTGCTCCAGGCGCTCGATGACGCCGGTGAGCGTGCCCTTGGTGATCAGCGTGCGCTCGCCCAGCTCCTTGTAGGTCATGCCGCTCGTGTTGCCGAGCGTGGCGATGATATCGAACTGCGCATGCGTCAAGCCATTCTGGCGCACGGCGTCGCCCGAGACGCGCTCGAAACTCTGCATGCACTCGGCCAGCAGTCGGACGCTTTTTAGATATCGTTCCCCCATGGGCCGGGATTATAGCCGCCCGCTGCCTTGCCGGTAGCACCACGCGTCCACCGATACGCAATATTACCGGGCAGGCGGCCACAGTCCCGTTGCGCGAATGTTCTCCGGTATGATGTACGCCCATGTCGTTTGCACAGGCCTGTGGCCATTTCCTTTTCGTGACCCTGACCATCCGCCGCGATGCAGCCTGACCTGTCCCTGCTGACCCAGGAGCGGCTGCTGCGCGTGCTCCTGGTCAACGCCGGCGAGCCGGACGCGCTGACCTGGTCCGGGCTGTACCAGCCGCTGCGGCTGGCCGCCAAGGTGCTGGGGCCCGAGCGCCTGCACGTCGACGTGCGCAGTCCCGACAAATTCATGGGCGACGCCCAGCGTCACTGGCACCTGGTGCTGCTGGTGGCCGACGAGGCCGAAGCGGCGCTGCGTCCGGCCAATCTGCGCGCGCTGGTCGAACGCTGCCGCGCCGCGCCGTTCTGGGGCGGCGTCGGCGCCGGCGTGCTGTGGCTGGCCGACGCGGGCGTCCTGCACGGCGTGCGCACCGCATTGCCCTGGGCGCTGTACCCGGACGTCAATGCCCAGGCCGAGCAGGCCCTGCTCACCCCCAACCTGTACGAATTCGACGCCAACCGCCTCACCTGCTGCGGCGGCGCGGCCAGTATCGACTTCGCGCTGACGCTGGTCGACCTGCTGTTTGGCGCGACCGTCCAGGCACAGGTGAAGGAAACGCTGTGCATCGACCGCGTGCGCGGCCCGGACGAGCGCCAGCGCGTGGCGCTGCAAGCCCGCTTCGGTGCGCTGCAACCGAAACTGTCCGAGGCGGTGGCGCTGATGGAAGCCAATATCGAAGAGCCGCTGTCCACCGACGAGATCGCCCAGCTGGCCGGCATTTCGCGGCGTCAGCTCGAGCGCCTGTTCAAGCAATACCTGGGCAGCCTGCCATCGCGCTACTACCTCGAACTGCGCTTGCGCCGCTCGCGCCAGCTCCTGCTCGACACCAATCACTCGATCGTCCAGGTGGGGCTGATGTGCGGATTTTCGTCGGGCTCGCACTTTTCGACGGCGTTCGGGGCCTTGTTCGGCAATACGCCGCGCGAGGAGCGGCAGCGGAAGCTGGCGCAATAGCGCCGTCCGGTAGCGTCAAAAATGAAAATGCCTGTCGCACTTCTAAAAGAAGTTGTCGGCCAGCGTTTCTATAATGAATTGATCATGCGGGAGACTTGTCCCGCGCCATTTACATTGATTGGATGAGGAAAAAGCCATGAACGCTCAGCTTGATTCGGGTATCGCCACGCGGTCTGTCACCCGCCAGACCTTCGACGACGTCCTGGTCCCGACCTACGCCCCGGCCGCCATGGTGCCGGTGCGTGCATCGGGCCTGGACCTGTGGGACCAGGAAGGCAAGCAGTATCTGGACTTCACCTCGGGCATCGCCGTCACCTCGCTGGGCCACGCCCATCCTGAAGTAAACGAAGCGCTGACCAAGCAGCTCAACACCCTCTGGCACCTCGGCAACGGCTACACCAACGAGCCGGTGCTGCGCCTGGCCAGTGCGCTAACCGAAGCGACGTTCGCCGAACGCGCGTTCTTCTGCAACTCGGGGGCCGAAGCCAACGAAGCGGCCCTGAAGCTCGCGCGTAAATACGCGCACACCAAGTTCGGTCCGCACAAGTCGCGCATCGTCTCGTGCCTGGCCTCGTTCCACGGCCGCACGCTGTTTACCGTGTCGGTCGGCGGCCAGTCGAAATACACTGAAGGCTTCGAGCCGCTGCCACCGGAACTGAGCCACATCCCGTACAACGACATCGAGGCCGCACGCGCCGCGATTACCGATGATGTCGCGGCCGTGATCGTCGAGCCGATCCAGGGCGAGGGCGGCGTCATCCCCGGCAACCCGGACTACCTGAAAGCGCTGCGCGAGCTGTGCGACCAGACCGGCGCGCTGCTGATCTTCGACGAAGTCCAGTCGGGCATGGGCCGCACCGGCACGCTGTTCGCCTACGAGCAGATGAACGTCAAGCCGGACGTCCTCACATCGGCCAAGGCACTGGGCAACGGCTACCCGATCGGCGCGATGCTCACCACCACCGAGATCGCCAAGCACCTGGGCGTGGGCAGCCACGGCACGACCTACGGTGGCAACCCGCTGGCCACTACCGTCGCCCTGAAGGTCCTGGAGATCATCAACCAGCCGGCCTTCCTCGCGCGCGTGAAAGAAGCCAACGTGGCGATCATGACGAACCTGCTGCAACTGGCAGCGGATTTTCCGCAGGTGTTCGGCCAGCCGCGCGGCATGGGCCTGCTCCTGGGCCTGCCGATGGCGGAAACGTCGAAAGGCCGCTCGAAGGACTTCACCAAGATCGCCGAGAAGATGGGCCTGATGCTCCTGATCGCCGGTCCGGACGTCGTGCGCCTGGCGCCGGCGCTGATCGTCTCGGACGCGCAGATCGCCGAAGCGAACCGCATCATGCGCGCCGCCGTGGCCGAATTCCTGGCCGACGCCATCGACGAACCTGCGGCGCCACGCAAAGAGGCACCCGTGCCTGCACCCGACGCCGCCTGATGCATCGGACCCGCCGGCCGCCTTGAACCAGGCGGCCGGCTGCACGCATTGACCCACAGGGAGACCACATGTATGTTGTCCGTCCGGTAGATCGCGCGGATATCGGCGCGCTCGAAGCGATGGCCGCTATTTCGATGCCGGGGGTGCATACGCTCCCGCGCACGCGCGAAGGCATCAATGCCGCCGTCGAGCGCTCGCTCGCTTCGTTCGCCGCGCAAGTCGATATTCCAAGCGAAGAATCGTATCTGTTCGTGCTCGAAGACCTGCGCTCGCGCGAGGTCGTCGGCACCGCCGCCATCCACGCGTCGGCCGGCTCGAACGGCACCTATTTCGCGTTTCGCAACGATGTCATCCAGCAGGTCTCGCGCGACCTGAACATCAGCCACAACGTGCACGCACTCACGCTGTGCTCCGAGCTGACTGCCTACTCGCACCTGTCGGGTTTTTTTGTCCGCAACCGCGAGAGCGCGGGCGTCGAGGCGGCGCTGCTGTCGCGCGCGCGCCTGCTGTACGCGATGCTCGCACCGCACCGCTTTGGCGACCGCTTCTTCGTGCCGCTGGCCGGGCGCGTCGATGCTGATGGCCAGTCGCCGTTCTGGAATGCGCTGGGCCGCAAGTTTTTCAAGATGGACTTTCTCGAAGCCGAGCGCCTGATCGAAGGCGCCCGCAACCGCACGCTGATCGTCGAACTGATGCCGCACTATCCCGTCTACGTGCCGCTGCTGCCGGGCGACGCCCAGGCGGCGCTGGGCCAGATCCATCCGGGCGGCCAGATGGCGTTTGATCTGCTGGCGCAAGAGGGCTTTGAAGCCGACGAGTACATCGACATCTTCGACGGCGGCCCGATCCTGCAGGCGCACAAGAACGCGCTGCGTTCGTTCGGCGCTTCGCAGCGCCTGCGCGTGGCCGCCGCCGGGCAAGAGTCGCCGAATCACGGCGCGCCGGTGGCGTACGCCGTCGCCAGCGTCGACAATGGCTTCCGGGCCGTGACGCTGCACTCTTCGCCGCTCGATCACGCATCGACGATCGCGCTGCCGCGCGACGTCCAGCAAGCACTTGGCGTCGCAGCGGGCGACGAGGTCGTGTGCCTGCGCATCGAAGGAGAAGCATCATGCTCGTGATCCGCGCCGCCAAAACATCCGACCTGGATGCCCTGATCAATATGGCGCACCAGGCCGGCAGTGGCATGACGACCCTGAAGCCCGACCCCGAGATGCTCGGCCAGCGCTTGGCCACGTCCGAGGCGTCGTTTGCCGAAACCATCCGCCCCGAGCAGCGCGACTACATGTTCGTGCTCGAACAGCCGCAGGACGGCAGCATCGCCGGCGTCTGCGCGATCAAGGGCGCGGTGGGCCTGACCGAGCCGTTTTACAACTACCGCATCGGCACGCTGGTGCACTGCAGCCGCGAACTGAATGTCTTCACGCGCATGGAGACGCTGTACCTGTCGAACGATCTCACCGGCTCGACCGAACTGTGCTCGCTGTTCCTGCTGCCCGAATACCGCGTGGGCTTCAACGGCAAGTGGCTCTCCAAGAGCCGCTTCCTGTTCATTGCCCAGTTCCAGCAGCTGTTTACCGAAAAGATCATCGCCGAGATGCGCGGCTACCAGGACGAGGGCGGCGATTCGCCGTTCTATGAAGGCCTGGGCCGCCACTTCTTCAAGATGGATTTCAACCATGTCGACGGCCTGACCGCGATCGGCAAGAAATCCTTCATCGCCGAACTGATGCCGCGCCAGCCGCTGTATGTCGATTACCTGCCGCAATCGGCGATTGACGTCATCGGCAAGGTGCACACCTCGACCCAGCCAGCGCGCCGCCTGCTCGAGCAAGAGGGCATGTACTACGAAGGCTACGTCGACATCTTCGACGCCGGCCCCGTGCTGCAGGGCCGCGTGTCCGAACTGCGCGCGGTGCGCGACAGCGTGCTGGCCGTGGCGGCGCAAGGCTTGCCGGCGATCGACGCCGGCGAGGTGGTCGAGGGTGCGCCCAAGGACATCGCCCACGACACCGAACACATGCTGGTGTCGAACACGCGTCTGGACGACTTCCGGATGATCCTCACGCGCGCCGTGCCCGGCGCGGGCAGCGTGGTCCTGAGTCCCGACGAGCTGGCGCTGCTGCGCATCGCCGCCGGCGACAACGTGCGTACCCTGACACTCAATACCAGGAAAAACACCCATGGCTAATCTCTCGAATTACATCAACGGCGAATGGCTCGCCGGCAGCGGCGCTGAACTCGCGACGATCGACCCATCGACCGGCCGCCAGACCTGGATCAGCAATGCCTCGAGCCCGGATGACATCGCGCGCGCCGCGCAAGCCGCGCACGACAGCTTCGAAGCCTGGGCGTTAACGCCGCTGGCCGAGCGCATCGCCATCGCCACGCGTTTTCGCGATCTGCTGAAGGACAACGCCGAGTCGCTCGCCGCGACGATCGCCGAAGAAGTGGGCAAGCCTTTGTGGGAGGCGCGCACCGAAGTCGCGACGATGGCCAACAAGATCGACATCTCGGTCCAGGCGCACGCTGCCCGCACCGGCGAGAGCGCAACCAAGGTCGCCGACGGCAACGCCGTGCTGCGCCACCGTCCGCACGGCGTGTTCGCCGTCTACGGGCCGTACAACTTCCCGGGCCACCTGCCGAACGGCCACATCGTGCCGGCGCTGATCGCAGGGAACACGCTGCTGTTCAAGCCCAGCGAATACGCACCGCGCACGGCCGTCAAGACGGTGCAGCTGTGGGAGCAGGCTGGTTTGCCCAAGGGCGTGCTGAACCTGGTCAACGGGGGCCGCGACACCGGCATCGCGCTGGGCCAGCAAGCGCTGATCGACGGCGTGCTGTTTACGGGCAGCAGCCAGACCGGCGCCGCGCTGCATAAACAGTTCGGTGGCCAGCCGGGCAAGATGCTGGCGCTGGAAATGGGCGGCAACAATCCGCTCGTCGTGTGGGGAGTGGAAGACATCGACGCGGCCGTGCACCACACGGTGATGTCGGCCTTCATCTCGGCCGGCCAGCGCTGCACCTGCGCGCGCCGCCTCGTGATCGAAAACGGCGCTGCCGGCGACGCGTTCCTGGCGCGCCTGGTGGCCGTGGCCGCGCAGTTGCAGGTTGGCCCGTCGAACGCCGAGCCGCAGCCGTTCATGGGGCCCGTCGTCTCGAGCGCCGTCGCCGCGCGCCTGGTGCAGGCGCAGGAAGACATGGTCGCGAAAGGCGGCAAGCTGCTGCTGGCGATGCGCCAGCTCGACCCGAACACCGGCTTCGTCACCGCCGGCATCGTCGACACGACCGATGCGCAGGGCGTCCCGGACGAAGAATGGTTCGGCCCCTTGCTGCAGGTGATCCGCGTGGCGAGTTTCGACGAGGCACTGCGCGTGGCCAACGCCACCGACTACGGCCTGGCCGCAAGCCTGCTGTCGCCATCAGAAGACCTGTGGCAACGCTTTGCCGTGCGCGCCCGCGCCGGCATCGTGAACTGGAACCGGCCGACCACCGGCGCGGCCAGCTCGGCGCCGTTCGGCGGCGTGGGCAAATCGGGCAACCATCGCCCGAGCGCGTATTACGCCGCTGACTATTGCGCCTATCCGGTCGCCTCGATCGAGAACCCGGTGCTGGACATGCCGGCCACGCTCTCGCCTGGCTTGAGCTTCCCGGCCGAAGGAGGTTGACCATGCGCGATGCACGCGAATTCAATTTTGACGGGCTGGTTGGCCCGTCGCACAACTACGCCGGCCTCTCGTTCGGCAACGTGGCCTCGTTCAGCAATGTGCGCAGCAGCTCCAATCCGCGCCAGGCCGCCTTGCAGGGCCTGGCCAAGATGCGTGAGCTGGCCGCGCGCGGCTTTGCGCAGGCGGTGATGCCGCCGCAGGGTCGCCCGAATTTCAGGTTGCTGCGCAGCCTGGGTTTTTCGGGCACCGATGCCGACGTGCTGGCCCGCGCTTATCGTGAAGCCCCCGTGATCCTGGCCTGCGCCTGGTCGGCTGCACCGATGTGGACCGCCAACGCGGCCACCGTCAGCCCGTCGGCCGATTCGCTCGATGGCCGCGTGCACTTCACGGCCGCAAACCTGAACAACAAGCTGCACCGCTCCGAAGAACATGTGCAGGCCACGCGCACGCTGCGCGCGATCTTCGGCAACAGCGAACATTTCATGGTGCACGACCCGCTGCCACCGGTGCCGGCTTTTGCCGACGAAGGCGCGGCCAACCACACGCGCTTTGCCGCGAGCCACGGCGCTGCCGGCGTCGAGTTCTTCGTGTATGGCCGCGTCGAGTTCGACCCCTCGGCCCCGGCGCCGAAAAAATACCCGGCGCGCCAGACGCTCGAAGCCTCGCAAGCCATCGCGCGCCTGCACGGCCTGGATCCGGCGCGCACCGTGTTTGCGTCGCAGAACCCGGACGTGATCGACCAGGGCGTCTTTCATAACGACGTCATCGCGGTCGGCAATGGCAATGTGCTGTTCTATCACGAGCAGGCGTTTGCCGATGAAGCGGGCACGCTCGACGCGCTGCGGCGCGCGCTGGCCGTTGCCGGCACCGAGCTGCATCCGGTGCGCGTGGCGACGAGCCAGGTGGCGGTGGGCGACGCCGTCGCCAGCTACCTGTTCAACAGCCAGCTGCTGTCGAAGGCGGACGGGCGCATGGCGCTGGTGGTGCCGCACGAATGCCGCGAGAACGCCGCGGTTGCCGATTATCTGGCAGGCTTGCTGGCGGGGCGCGGACCGATCGATGAATTGATCGAATTCGATCTGCGCCAGAGCATGCGCAATGGCGGCGGGCCGGCGTGCCTGCGCCTGCGCGTGGCGCTGACCGACGCCGAGGCGGCCGCGATGCACCAGGGCGTGATCATGACCGAGGCGCTATACGCGCAACTGGTTGCGTGGGTCGAACGCCATTATCGCGACCGCATCGAAACGCAGGATCTGATGGACCCGCAGCTGGCGCTGGAATGCGCCGCCGCGCTGGAAGAACTCACACGCATCCTCGGCTTGCCGGGGCTGTACGACTTGTAACAGCAGGATTCGGGCGGGTAATCCCTGTCCATATAAAGCAGGGCAGCGCCATGCCACGAGCTGCGGCGCGCCAGGCACACAACTTTGGAGAAGCAAGATGAAAGATATGCCCAACGATTTGCGCGGCCAGACGCTGGCGCTGATCAACGAGAACGGTTCGGCCAGTCAATCGGCCGGCAGCGCGCAGGTCAATGCCTTGATCGCCGCCTGGCTCGAGTCGCTCGACGACGAAGACCTGGCCGGCACCGCGCCGCACAGCCTGGCGCCCGTGCTGGTCGACGGTTTCTCGCAACTGGCCCAGCGCACCGGCCCTGGCGCGCAGATCGCCACGATGGGTTACTCGGACGGCCGCGGCGGCAAGGCCACCGCACTCTTGATTCTCAACGATGACCGCCCGTACCTGGTCGACTCGTTCGTCATGGCACTGCGCAAGGAGCGCATCGTCGCCGCCGGCGTCATGAACGCCGTGCTGCCGGTACGCCGCGACGCCACGGGCGCGCTGGCCGCCATCGGCGAAGCGGGCAGCCCGCTCGAATCCATCGTCCTGTGCCTGCTGAACGACGAACTGCAGTACGAAGAACTCGACAAGCTGACCGCGCGCATCCGCATGGTCGCCAGCGACGCCGCCACCGTGCAGCGCGACGCCGTCGCCATGGGCGACCGCATGACCGCCGTGGCCGCAGCCGCTGCTGCCGCCGGCACGCCTGACGGCCAGGAGGCTGCTGCCTTCCTCGAATGGGCCAAGAACGAAGGCTTCGAGCCGTTCGGCTACGCCTACTACGTCGTCAAGGCGGGCGAGCGCGAACTCGAACGCGATCTGGGCAGCCGCATCGGCGTGCTGAAAGACACGGCGCATCCGGTGTATGGCGATTGCCTGGCCAGCATCCCGGGCGACCTCGATACGCTGTCGCGCCGTGCTGATACGCTGTCGATCGTCAAGGCCGACGTGGCCGGCACGCTGCACCGCGACCAGCCGCTGGACTTCATCGGCGTGCGCGATACCGACGCGCAGGGCCGCATCCTGGGCGAGCATTGCTTCATTGGCCTGTTCACGCGCGCTGCCACCTCGACCCCGCTGGCACGCCTGCCGTTCGCCCGTGGCCGCGTGGCCAAGGTGCTCGGCATCGCCGGCGTGCGCCAGGAAGGCTTCCGCGCCGAGAAATTCATCGAGATCCTCGAATCGCTGCCGCGCAACGAAGCGCTGGAAGCCGAGCCGGAATGGCTGGCCGAAGTCTGCAGCGCCGTGGTGTCGCTGTACAAGCAGCCGCGCGCCAAGGTGTTTGCACGCCGCGACGTGTATCGCCGCCACCTGAACGTGCTGGTGTACCTGCCGCGCGAGCGCTTCAGCGCTGCCGTGGCCGCGAGCCTGGCAGCCGCCCTGAAGGAAAGCTCGGGCGCGCGCGACGTCGACGTCCAGACCCTGGTGGCCGATGGCCCGCTGGCGCGCGTGTACCTGATCGCGCATGCGGCCCGCTATCCGCTCGACCTGGAAACCGATCTGCAGGCGCCGCTGCTGGGCGTGCTCGATGGCTGGCATGACCGCTTTGCCCAGCTGACCAACAGCGTCGATGAAAGCCGCCTGCGCAGCCTGATGCGCAAGGTGGTGCCAACGTTGCCGGTGAGTTTTGTCTCTGCCACGGCGCCCGAAACGGCGTTCCGCGACGTGCACGCACTGCTGACGCGCTGCCGTCCGGATCGCGTGACCGCGCGCATCGAGCAGGATGACGCTGCCGGCACCTCGATCCGCCTGTATTCGAGCGAGACCGTGCCGTCGCTGTCGCGCATCCTGCCGGCGCTGCAGAACGCCGGTATCGCGGTCGACCGCGAGCAGACCTTCCGCCACACGGGCCTGGATGGCGTGCGCCGCTACGTGACCGCGCTGTCGGTCGACGCCGAAAGCGCCGCCAAACTCACCAAGCCGGGCATCGGCAAAGTGGCCGAAGAACTGTTCTCGGCCCTGTTCAACGACGAAGCCGAAGATGGCCGTATGAACGGCCTGACCATCGAAGGCGGCCTGTCGCTGCGCGAAGTGCAGCTGGTGCGCGCGTACATCAGCTACTGGCGTCAGCTCGGCTCGAAGTTCTCGGTGCGCTACATGGCCGAAACGCTGCGCGCCCAGCCAGGCCTGGTCAAGGAATTCGTCAACGGCTTCATGCAGCGCTTCGATCCGGCCCTGACCGACGAACAACGCAATGAAGGCAGCAGCGCGCTGTACCTGCTGAAAACCAGCCTGCCGGGCGTGAACCACGCCGACACCGAAGAAATCATGGCGGCGCTGATCGACCTGGCGCTGGCCACCGTGCGCACCAATTACTTCCAGAACAGCGGCGAAAAAATCATCTTCAAGGTCGACACGAGCGACCTGGCGCTGGCGCCGGAACCACGGCCGTTCCGCGAAATCTACGTGTTCTCGCGCCGCTTCGAAGGCGTGCACCTGCGCGGCGGCCCGGTCGCCCGCGGCGGCCTGCGCTGGTCGGATCGCATGGAAGACTACCGCACCGAGGTGCTGGGCCTGGTGAAGGCGCAGATGGTCAAGAACGCCGTCATCGTGCCGGCCGGCTCGAAAGGCGGCTTTGTCTGCAAGCAGATGCCGAAGGATGCGGCGCGCGACGTGGTCGCCGCCGAGGGCGAAGCCGTGTATCGCCTGTTCATTGCCAGCCTGCTGGAAGTGACCGACAACCGCGTGCGCGGCGAGATCGTGCCGCCAGAGGCAACCGTGCGTCACGACCAGGACGATCCGTACCTGGTGGTGGCAGCCGACAAGGGCACCGCGACGTTCTCGGACATCGCCAACAGCATCGCCGTGCAGCGCGGCTTCTGGCTGGGCGACGCGTTCGCGTCGGGCGGCTCGAACGGCTACGACCACAAGAAGATGGGCATCACCGCCAAGGGCGCGTTCGAAGCGGTCAAGCGCCACTTCTATGAACTGGGCCACGACCTGGCCAACAACCCGATCACGATGACCGGCGTGGGCGACATGTCGGGCGACGTGTTCGGCAACGGCGTGCTGCTGTCGCGCCAGCTGAAACTGGTGGCGGCGTTCGACCACCGCCACATCTTCCTGGACCCGACGCCGGACGTCGAAGTCTCGTTCAAGGAACGCGAGCGCATGTTCGCGCTGCCACGCTCGTCGTGGGAAGACTATGACAAGAGCCTGATCTCGGCCGGCGGCGGCGTGTACCCGCGCAATGCCCGCTCGATCGAACTCTCGCCGCAGATCCGCGAGGCACTGCAGATCGAAGAGACGTCGCTGGCACCACAGGAACTGATGCACCGCATCGTCAAGGCGCCGGTCGACCTGTTCTACAACGGCGGCATCGGTACCTATATCAAGGCCTCGACCGAGACGCATGCACAAGTGAAGGACCGCGCCAACGATCAGATCCGCGTCAACGGCAATGAGCTGCGCTGCAAGGTGGTGAGCGAAGGCGGCAACCTGGGCGCGACCCAGGCCGGCCGCATCGAGTTCGCGCTCGCCGGTGGCCGCATCTTCACCGATGCGATCGACAACTCGGCCGGTGTGGATTGCTCGGACCATGAAGTCAACGTCAAGATCTGGCTCGATACCGAAGTCAATGCCGGCCAGTTGTCGGAAACCGACCGCAATCGCACGCTGAACGAAATGACCGGCGAGATCGAGCGCCTGGTCCTGCGCGACAACACGCTGCAGACGCATTTGCTGACGCGTGAAGTGCAGGCGCAGGCCACCGGCGCAGTGGTCGACGGCTACATCGCCCTGATCGCCAACCTGGAAGCCGAAGGCGCCGTCTCGCGCGAGCTCGAACAGCTCCCGAGCGACGCCGAACTGCTGCGCCGCAAGGCGCTGGGCCTGGGCCTGACGGCGCCGGAACTGGCGGTGGTCATTGCCAACGTCAAGAACCGCTTCAAGCGCACGCTGGCTGCACTGCCGCTGACCGACGAAGTCTGGGCCGATGCGCTGCTACGGCCGTACTTCCCGGCGCAGCTGGTCGCCACCCGCGATCCGCTGGACCATCCGCTGGCCAATGCCATCCTGGCCACCGTGCTGGCCAACGAAGCCGTCAACCGTTGCGGCCCGCTGATGCTGCGCGACCTGGCGCTGGAACACCGCATCGACGACACCGAAGTCGTCAGGGCGTGGGCCAAGGCCTGGGCTGCGCTGCACCTGGCGCCGGTGTTCGATGCGCTCGACGCCGACGCCCTGGTGGTGCCGCGCGACGTGTCGGTCTCGGTCGATAACCGCACCCGCGCGCTGCAACGCGCCACGATCGAAGGCGTGCTGTCGCTGCCGCCAGGCTCGCAAGGCCTGGACGAGCTCTCGACGCTGTTCGCCGAAGCCGACGAAAGCGCGGCTGCCAAGTTCCGCTCCGAGGCCGATGGCCATACGGGCCTGCCACCGCAGTTCGCGGCGGCCTGGAAGGCGGTCGAGATCATCGAGTCGCAAGCCTCGTTCCTGTTCGCGGCGGTCTCGGTGCCACGGCCAGAAGGCATGTCGCTGCTGCAGTTCCTGCAGGTCGGCACGCTGCTGCGCCAGCAGGTCGGCATCGACACGCTGGAACTGGGCCTGAAGCTGCCGGCGCAGAGCAAGTCGCAGGAACAGCTGCGCAACTACGCGCTGCAATCGCTGCGCCGCGCGCAACAGCGCCTGCTGCTGCAGGTGATCGAATATGCGGGCCACAACGGCAACGACATGCAGGCAGCGGTGGACGAAGTGACCGCCGCACGCGGCTTGACGGGCTTTGCCCCGCCGACGGAGCTGGAGCAGGCGATGCTGGACGTGTGGGCGCTGTCAGAAGGCCTCTCGCCAGAACGTCTGGCCGCGTGATATGGGCACTGAGATGCGCACTGAGATGAGCACCCCAGCTGCAGCAGGGTTGCCGGAAGCGGTGCGCGCGCTGGCCGAAGCCGACTTCGGCGCGGTCGCGCAGCGCTTTCGTGATGCCGGCTTTGTCGTCGCGTTGCCGGCGTCAGGCATCCTGACGGTGCGCGCCGCCACCCTGGACGCCGATCGCCCCAGCGTGCTGGTGTCGGTCGGTGTGCATGGCGACGAGACGGGGCCGATCGAGATGGTGGCGTATCTGGTCGACGCGCTGTCGCGTTCCGCCAGCGCGCTGGCGGTGGACCTGATGCTGTGTGTCGGGCATATCGACGCCATCCGCGCCGGCAAGCGTTTCATCGACGCGGACCTGAACCGGATGTTCCGCGCCGAACGCGGCTCGCTGGCCGGGACATTCGAAGCGGGGCGCGCCGATGTGCTGATCGAGGCGACCCGCGCGTTTTTCGAGGGCAGTGGCCCGGCGCGCTGGCACCTCGACCTGCACACGGCAATCAGGCCATCGCACTATCCGATGTTCGCGATCGTGCCGGAACTGATTGCCGATGCGGCGCGCGCGAGCTTGATGGGGTGGCTCGGCGAGGCGGGGATCGAAGCGATCATCATGAATCCCGAATCGGCCGGCACCTACAGTTACTTCACGGCCGAGCATCTCGGCGCGGCCAGCAGCACGGTCGAACTGGGTCGTGTTGGCACGCTGGGGCAGAATGACCTGTCGCAGTTTGCCGCCGCATCGAGCGCGCTGGATCGCCTGCTGCGCGGGCAGCCGGCACAGCCAGCGACCGCGCCACCGCGCGTATTCGCAACGGCGCAGTCGATCATCAAGCTGTCGGACGCGTTCAGCATGCAGGTAGGGCGCGAGACCTGGAACTTCACGCCGATGCAAAAAGGTGAGGTCATCGCGCAGGATGGTGCAACGACCTACACGGTGCAGCACGACGAAGAACTGGTCGTGTTCCCGAACCCGGATGTAAGGGTAGGGCTGCGCGCCGGGATCATGGTGGTGCGCATCCGGTAAAGCCAAGCGGGCCACGGCCCGCTTTTTTTTGGCTGACGACAAAAATTGTCATAACACAGCTGGGGTCAGGTCTGACATTCGGACACGACCTCAGCCTTACAGCCGGGGTCAGGTCTGACATTCGGACACGGCCTCAGCCTTAGCCACTTCCAACAGTGTCTTGCCCAGTATTAGCATGGCCCTCTGCCAGCTGGTTCCCACTACGCGATTGTCGAGATCGTGTCCGAATGTCAGACCTGACCCCCGCTTTTTTTTGGTCGACGACACGAATTATCAGGTCGGGCTAGACTGGTGCTCTTGATATGCAGGAGCCACCATGACCATGCTGTTTTCACCCTATTCGCTCGGCCCCCTCGAGCTGTCCAACCGTATCACCATCGCCCCGATGTGCCAGTATTCCGCTGTCGATGGCTTGCCCACCGACTGGCACATGATCCATCTCGGCAGCCTGGCGCTGTCCGGTGCTGCGCTGATCACGTTAGAGGCCACCGCTGTCGTGCCGGAAGGCCGCATCTCGCCGAATGACCTGGGCCTGTGGTCCGATGCGCATGCCGACGCGCTGGCGCCGATTCTGGCGGCGATGCGCCGTCATTCGCCCATCAAGATCGGCATCCAGCTGAGCCATGCTGGCCGCAAGGCGTCGACGAACGTGCCGTGGGAGGGTGGTGCGCAGATCGCCCCTGACGCGGCTAACGGCTGGCAGACCGAAGGCCCGTCCGCTGTGCCGCATACCGAAGGCGACGCCGCACCGCTGGCGCTCGATGCCGCCGGCCTGGAACGGGTACGCGACGGTTTTGTTGCCGCTGCACGCCGCGCACACGCGCTGGGTTTTGACGTGATCGAGCTGCACGGCGCCCACGGCTACCTGCTGCACCAGTTCCTCTCGCCGCTGGCCAATCACCGCACCGACGCATACGGCGGCTCGCTCGAGAACCGCATGCGCTATCCCCTGGAAGTCTTTGCGGCCGTGCGCGCCGCCGTGCCGTCGATGACGCTCGGGATGCGCATCTCTGCCACCGACTGGGTCGATGGCGGCTGGGACCTCGAGCAGAGCGTGCGCTTTGCGCAGGAACTGGAGCGCATCGGCTGCGACTTCATCCACGTGTCCAGCGGTGGCGTGTCGACCGCCCAGAAGATTCCGGTGGAGCCGGGCTACCAGATCGGTTTCGCCGAACGGATCAAGCGTGACACGGGTCTGCCGACGATCGGCGTGGGCCTGATCACCGAGGCGCGTCATGCCGAAGCCATTTTGCAGGCGGGCCAGGCGGACGTCATCGCCCTGGCGCGCGCGATGCTGTACGACCCGCGCTGGCCGTGGCACGCGGCGGCCGAACTGGGGGCGCAGGTGAGTGCGCCGCCGCAGTACTGGCGCTCGCAGCCACACGAATTCAAGACGCTGTTCGATACCACGCGGCCTGGCAAGGGCTGACACGGCTCGCGCCGGGGGCATGCAGCCCACGGCGCCGTTTTTGCAGTTCGTCGCATGCAGCACGTTGCAGGGCAGGGCGGTTGGTAGAGTGCCATCACCCGAACAACAACCTGTCAGGACTGCCATGCGTACCTCCATCGCCCTTGCCGCCGCTCTTGCTGCTCTTTCTGCCCTTGCCGGCTGCGCCATCATCGTCGCGCCGCAGGATGGCAGCGACATGCGCTTTCATACGTCATGGAGCAGCGGCACGACGGAGGGGAACGGTGTCGCGGCGCGCGATGCCCGCGCCATTGCAGCGCTGCCGGCACTGGACGTGAGCGGCGCGCTGCCGGTCGATGTGCGTGTGGGGCCGGTCGCGTCGCTGGTGGTGGAAGCCGACAGCAACCTGCTGCCGCTGATTCTCACCGAGACGCGCGGCGACACGCTGCGGATCTGGTCCGAGCAGAACCTGCGCAGCAAGACACCGCTGCGGATCATCTATACGACACCGCGCCTGACCGAAGTGCGCGCGTCGGGCGCGACCCGCGTCGACGTGGGCGGCCTGAATGGCGCGCCGCTTGACGTGCGCAAGAGCGGTTCGGCGAGCGTGACGCTGGCCGGCACCGCCGACAACCTGCATGCGCGGGCGAGCGGCTCCGGTCTGCTGGATGCGGCCCGGCTCACCAGCAACAGCATCGATGTCACGCTGTCCGGGTCGAGCCGGATGCGCCTCGGGCAGGTCAGCGGCGAGGTCGCGCGCATGGAGCTGAGCGGATCGAGTTCGCTCGAGGCCAGCGGCGCGGTGCGCTCGCTCAACGCCCGCGTGAGCGGCTCGGCCAGCGCCGATCTGGCGGGCCTGTCGACGCAGGACGCCGACCTGGGCGCGAGTGGCGCCGGCAGCATCCGGGCCACGGTCAGGCAGTCGCTGTTTGCCCGTACCTCGGGCTCGGGCGGCATCCGTGTGTATGGCCAGCCGGCCCAGCGCAGCATGACGGGCGAGCGCATCCACCTGCTCGATTGAGGTCTTGTCGCGCGTGCAAACAAAATGTCTTCAGCGACAGCAGAGTCCCCTATAATCGCAGCTTCGTTTTGAGACTGCGTTTGGGGACTGCTTACCGGCGGCATCGAACGCGATTGCAACCGCGTACTGAAGGACTCGCCGTGAATCAGACTCTGGGCCAAAAGCTGCTACGTACCAAACCGGCGGGACGCCATCACGACGAGGGCACATCCGTTGGCGTTGCCGGCGCATTGCCCGGCCTGCACCGGTCGCTCGGGCTGTTCCCACTGACGATGATCGGCGTGGGCGCCACGATCGGTACCGGCATCTTTTTCACGATGGTTGAAGCGGTGCCAAAAGCCGGTCCTGCCGTCGTCCTCTCGTTTCTGCTTGCGGCAATCACCGCCGGCCTGACCGCGCTGTGCTACGCCGAACTGGCCGGGCGCGTGCCGGCATCGGGCTCCTCGTACTCGTTCGCCTACGCGACGCTGGGCGAATTCGCGGCGTTCATCGTCGCCGGCTGCCTGCTGCTCGAATACGGCCTGGCCGCCAGTGCGACGTCGATCGGCTGGTCCGATTACCTGAACAACTTCCTGCTCAATGCGTTCCACTGGCAGATACCGATCGAGTTGCGCTCGCCGATGTTCGTGTCGGACCACCATAACGTCTCGTTCAATCCGGGCCATATCAACCTGCCGCCGATCCTGCTCGTGATCATGTGCGGCATCATGCTGGTGCGCGGGACGAAGGAATCGGCCACGACCAACGCCATCATGGTGATGATCAAGCTGGCGATTCTAGTGTTCTTTTCCGCGATTGCGTTCACCGGCTTTGACGCCAACAACTTCCAGCCATTCTTCAATATGGACGAGAGCAAGGGTTACGCGGGCATGGCCGGCGTGACTGCCGCTGCCGGCACCGTGTTCTTCTCGTTCATTGGCCTGGACACCATCGCCACCGCCGGCGAAGAGGTCAAGGACCCGCGCCGCAACGTGCCGATCGGGATCCTGTCGGCGCTGGTCATCGTCACCGTGTTCTACATGCTGGTGGCGATTGCCGCGATGGGTGCTCAGCCGGCGCACCTGTTCGAAGGCCAGGAAGCCGGCCTGTCGGTGATCCTGCAGAACGTGACGGGCAAGGCCTGGCCGGCGCTGATCCTGTCGGCTGGCGCCGTGGTGTCGGTGTTTTCGGTGACGCTGGTGACGATCTACGGCCAGACCCGCATCCTGTACGCGATCAGCCGCGATGGCCTGATCCCGAAGGTGTTCCAGAAAGTCAGCCCGCGCACGCAGGCGCCGGTGGCCAATACGATCATCGTGTGCACCGTCGTTGGCCTGGTGGCCGGCACGGTCGATTCGACCTTCCTGTGGGACATGGTCAGCATGGGGACGCTGACGGCATTCATGGTGGTGTCGATTGCGGTGCCGGTGATCCGCCACAAGCAGGGCCCTGACGCGCCACCGGGCTTCCGCGTGCCGTTCGGTCCGTATGTGGTGCCGGGGCTGTCGGTCCTGGCCTGCCTGTACATCATGAAGGATTTGTCGAGCACGACGTTCCGCGTGTTCTTCATCTGGATGGGCGTGGCGGTCGTGACCTACTTCGTCTACAGCATGCGAAACAGCCGGCTGAACAAACAGCAGTCGTAAGCGGCTGGCGATCACGATGGACAAGTTTGAACGACGGCGCGACCGCTTCGCGCTGTTCGACAGCATGGACAGCCCGGCGCTGAACCTGTGTTTCACGCTGACGCTGCCGGACTTTCGTCCCTGGTGCCGCGCGCAGGGCCTGGCGCCATTCCACGTGCTGCTGTGCGCCACGCTGCGCGCGGTGCTGAAGATCGAGAACTTCTGCTACCGCATCGTGGATGGCGAAGTCATCCGCATCGAACGCCTGAACCCATCGTTCACCGTCACCAACGCCAACGACGACCTGAATTTCGCGATGTTCGCGTGGTCCGACGACCTGCACACGTTCGTCGCCCGCAGCCGCGCCGCCGGCGCCGAAGCCGCTGGCATGACCGCGTTGAACACGCAGTACGCAGCCCTGTCACCGCGCGCAGCAAAAGAGCAAGTCTTCGTCACCTGCATCCCCTGGCTCGACTTCACATCGATCCAGCACCCGACCGCAACGCTGGCTCAGCCCGACATCCCGTCCCTGGCCTGGGGGCGCTTTCGCGACGCCCCCAACGGAGAATTAACGCTGCCATTCTCCGTCCAGGCGCACCACGGCTTCGTCGACGGCCTCCACATCCACCGCCTAGCCACCCAAATCACCACCGAACTCACCGCCATCCTGTAATTAGGGTAATTAGGGTCAGAGTAGAATTATTGGCCAATTGCCCCAGAGATAACTAGGGTCAGAGTCGCATTAACGGCTCATCCGCAAAAGTTGTCAAACAATTCGACTCTGACCCTAATTGTTTTTGAGGTGTTTTTCTGCTTGAGTTTGGTAGAAGTTACGTCGCATTCAAATACTCTCGGCATTAATTTCCTGCAGCTACCCAAACTCGCTAAATTTACATAAAAATTAATTAGGGTCAGAGTCGAATTGTTGGCCAATTGCCCTGGAGATAACTAGGGTCAGAGTCGCATTAACGGCTCATCCGCAAAAGTTGTCAAACAATTCGACTCTGACCCTAATTGTTGGGGATTTCTTTAGGATATTAAAAAGGCCGCGCTCCTTGCGGTAGCACGGCCTTTGGCAGAATTGATTACGCGAGATTTAGAGCGCGTTCATTTCTTTCAGCAGGTTATCGGCCTTGTCGACATACTGCATATTCCACAGCATGTAGCGGGTATCGACCTGGATCGAGCGGGTCATGGCTTTGTTGAAGTCCCAATCCGAGATGATCGAGTCGAGCGTGCCGTCGAATGCCAGGCCGATCAGCTCGCCCTTGGCGTTCAGTGCAGCCGAACCCGAATTACCGCCCGTGATGTCCAGCGTTGCCAGGAAGTTCACTGGCAGCGTTTTCAGTTTCGGGTCGACGTACTTGCCGAAGTTCTTTGCCTGGATGGCAGCCAGCTGGTTGTCCGGCGCGTCGAATTCGCCTTCGCCCGTGTGCTTGGCGGTGACACCGGCCACGGTGGTGAAGGCGGTCCAGCCGGTGGTGCCGTCGGCGCCTTGCGGGCGGCCGGCGATCTTGCCGAAGGTGACGCGCAGCGTGCTGTTGGCGTCCGGGTAGACGGCCTGGCCGCGGCTGTTCATGTAGGCGATCTTGGCCTTCATGTAGTTGCCGTAGGCTTGCTGGATCTTGCCGGCCGACTCTTCCTGCTTTTCTTCATCCTTCATGTCGGCGTCGTACATTGCGACCGCTGCCTTGATGAAGCTGTCGTTCGATGCCTTGAACTCGGCTGGCGTCTTTTTCAGCCACGCGGTGCGCGCTGCCTTGTCGGCCAGTTTCGAGCCTGCATAGATGCGGTCGAGTGCGGTCTTCAGTTCGGCTTCGCTCATGCCGGCGCGGATGCCCAGTGCGGCGTCGAACGCGGCGTCGTGCTCGGCGGCCGGTTGCGCGTTGTACTTGGTCAGGAAGTTCAGCACCAGCGCCTTGTCGACTTTTTCGTCGTAGGTGCGGTCCTGGCCTTCAACGACGGACGTCAGGCGTGGCAGGTCGCGTTCCTGGTAGCCGGTCTTGCGCTCGGCGTCCGGCTTGGTGCGTTCGTTGGCCAGGCGGTACAGCGTGCGTGCCGACGACAGGAACTTCGGTTGCGCGTAGGTCTGGAAGAAGCTCTTCTTGGTGCCCGCATCGCGTTCGGCGATCAGCTTTTCAGCGGTGTCGATGTCGGCTGCGTACTGCGCCTTGCGCGCGGCGTCGCCATTGACCCAGGCCTTGAGCGCATTGTGCTCGGCCGTTTTACGCTGCAGGAAGTCGCTGCCCTGGTACGAGACCAGCATGCCCTTGCGATTCTTGTAGTAGTTGTTCACGCCCGCGATCTGGCCGGCGTATTTCAGCTTTGCGGCCGGATCGGTCTTGGTTTCGCGGTCGATGATCGCCAGCGTCTCGCTCGAGGCCTGGATGAACGCTGGGTAGTTCCAGTCGAACGTGAACGCCACTTCGGACGGCAGGCGGTGACGGTTGGTGCGGCCCGGGTAGCCCAGCACCATCACGAAGTCGCCTTCTTTCGGGTTGTCCTTGGCAATCTTGATGATATGCTTCGGCTGGTATGGCACGTTGTCCTTCGAGAACTCGGCCGACTTGCCATCCTTGCTGACATAAGCGCGGTAGAAACCGTAGTCGCCGGTGTGGCGTGGCCACATCCAGTTGTCGGTGTCCCCGCCGAATTTGCCGACGCCCGACGCCGGTGCATGCACCAGGCGCACGTCGCGGATTTCGAGCTGTTTCAGGCGATAGAATTCCAGGCCGCCGTAGAAGCTGGCCACCGTGCAGCGGTAGCCGGCATCTTTTTCGCAGGCCGCCACCAGGGTTTTCTGGTTCTTTTCGATGGCGTCGATGCGGGCCTTGCCGGTCAGCTTGGCGACTTCAGGGGTGATGACCTGGGCGCTGACATTGGCCACTTCGTCGGTGACGTACACGCGGCTGCCGGGCGAGGCGGGCAATTCGTCGGCCATGGTCTTGGCCAGGAAACCGTTGGCCAGCAGGTCGCGCTCGGGCGTCGAGTTGACGGCGATGCTGTTGTAGACGCAGTGGTGGTTGGTCACGACCAGACCTTGCGGCGAGACGAACGACGCCGAGCAGCCGCCCAAGCTCACGATCGCGCCCATCGGGAATTCAGTCAGCTTGGTCAGATTTGCCGGATCCAGCTTGAGGCCGGCGGCTTTCAGTTGCTTGGCTACTTGTGGCAGCTGTTGCGGCATCCACATGCCTTCGTCCGCGTGGGCGGCGAAGCTGGTCAGGATGGCGAGCGAGAGAAGGGTCTTTTTCATGCGCTTTGGTCTGGTTGGGAAGGGGAATTACGGACTCCGTGGAGTGTTCGTGAGTATGGTTAATCCGCTATCGGATCGTCAACCTGTATTTCAGCCACGCCAATGAAAAAGCCCGCGCCTGTCCCGGCGCGGGTTCCTTTGCAACGACGCCTGCAACGGCGCTTACAACTGCGCCTCGAACAGCGACGCGAACCACGTGCTCACGTGTTCCCACCATGGCCGCTTGGCCAGGGCATGCGGCGTCACCGGCTTGGCCAGCTTCCAGTCGGCATTAAAGACGTCCGTCATCTGCGTCGCAAACCCGGCATCTAGCACGTTCAGGTTGGCCTCGTCATTGATACTGAACGAGCGGTTGTCGAAGTTGGTCGAGCCCACCGATACCAGCAGCTTGTCGACGATCAGCGTTTTGACGTGGTACATCGTCGGCTGGTATTCCGAGACCTGCACGCCGGCCGCCAGCAACTCGGGCCAGCGGTCGCGCGAGGCGGCCCGCACCAGATCCGAATCGATGATGTGGCCCGGCGTGATCAGGCGTACCTTCACGCCGCGCCTGGCGGCGGCGATCAATGTGCGCACCGTCAGTTCATCCGGCACGAAATACGAGGCCGACAGATCGATCGTCTCGCGCGCCGACGTGATTGCCATCAGGTACATCAGGTGCATGCTCTCGCTGCCGCCCGTGGGCGAGCTGGAGAACATCTGCGCCGGCATCGCGCCCTTCGGCTGGAGCGGCGGGAAGTACGCCGGGCCATCGAGCACGACGCCCGTGGCCTTGGTCCAGTTGTCGTTGAACACGGCCTGCATCTGCCCGACGACCGGGCCTTCGACGCGGAAGTGGCTGTCGCGCCAGTGGTCTTTGTCCTGCGCGTTGCCGCGCCATTGGTCGGCAATGCCCACGCCGCCCGTGAAGCCGACCGTGCCGTCCACGATCAGTAGCTTGCGGTGGGTGCGGTTATTCATGCGCGCCAGCTTCCACCAGACGGGCTTGTGATAGCGCTGCACCTGCACGCCGGCCGCCTTCATCTTGTCGACCTGGGCATTGTCCATCTTCATGCTTCCCATGAAGTCGAGCATCACGTGCACCTTGACGCCAGCGCGCGCGCGCTCGGCCAGGGCCTCGGAAAACTCGGTGCCGATCGATTCCGACCAATAGATATAGGTTTCCAGCGTAATCGTTTTTTTCGCCCCGCGAATGGCCTCGAGCATCGCCGGGAAAATCTGGTCGCCATTGAGCAGCGCGTCGACCTGGTTGCCTTCGATGATCGGCGGGCCCAGCAAGACGCCGAGCGAGCGGCGGAACTGTGGATCGGCCGTGTCGTATTGCCGCGTCAGCTGGCGTTCGATCTGTTTTTCGCCCGGCATGAAATTCAATGCGAGCACCCCCAGAACGAGGGTGGCGGCCACTGTCAGCAACAGTGTCCAGAACTTTTTTGAGCTCATCAGTAAAATCGCAGAGGAAAAAAAACCAACGCACAGGGCGTTGGTTTTTTATGGGTGGCGAACCACCATATTAGCGAACGCGACCGCGACGCAGCAGATTCACGATGGCCAGCAGGATGACTGCACCCAGGAACGAGACCAGGAGCGAAGCAACACTGAAGTCGTCGGAATTGATGGTGCCGGTACCGAACAGTGGCGAGAGCAACCAGCCGCCCAGGAAGGCGCCGATGATACCGACCACAACGTTCAGGATGATGCCTTGCTCGGCATCGGTTTTCATGACCATGCTGGCCAGCCAGCCCAGAATACCGCCAACGACGATCCAGATAATGAATAACATGGTGCTTCCTCCTCAAGTAAAAAGACAGATCCCCAGGGCCAACGAATGCCGTGACCATGTGAAAAAGTCTAAAGACGCGACAAACGCGGGTCGGTGCGGCAGCGTACCTTCGATGACGAATTTGCATCGTCATGAAAATTCTTTGCGGCAAGATGCTGGCAGTCATCCGAGCGTGCGTCATCGAACAGAGCCGTGCGAAGACGGGGCCTATGGTGAAGGTCCTTGGCAGCAACAGCTCATCAGTAGCCGGCTGCCGAAACCAACCAGCAAAGGATTCATCATGAGCAGCTTCGATACCAACCGCACCACGGATAACCAGCGCATGGTCACTGGCCTGTTCCATGACCGCGCCAGCGCCGAGCGTGCGTATGGCACCGTGTCCGAGCGCGGCTACAACCGCGATGACGTCAACCTGATGATGTCCGATTCCACCCGTCAGACCCACTTTGCCGACACGGACACCGAACTGGGCACCAAGGCAGCTGAAGGCGCGGGCATTGGCGCCGGCATCGGCGGCACCATCGGCGCCGTGCTGGCCGGTATCGCAGCAGTGGGCACCACGCTGGTGCTGCCAGGCCTGGGCCTGGTCGTTGCCGGTCCTCTGGCAGCGGCGCTGGCCGGCGCTGGCGCGGGTGGTATCACCGGTGGCCTGATTGGCGCGCTGATCGGCGCCGGCATCCCTGAAGAACGCGCACAGCACTATGAAGAAGGCATCAAGGGCGGCGGCATCCTGCTGGGCGTGAATGCACGTTCGGACGAAGATGCAGCGCACATCCACAAATCGTGGACCGAACAGGGCGGTTCGCACGTGCTGGGCGCTGGCCTGGGCGTGGCAGGCGGCGCGGCACTGGGCGCGACCGTCGGCACCGTTGCTGGTCCGATCGGCATGGCAGCAGGCGCGGTTGTCGGCGGCATCGCTGGCGGCATCGCTGGCCAGGGCGCAGCTGAAGTGGTCAATCCAAAAGCCAATGACGACCTGTCCGAGCACCATCTGGCCAAGGGCGTGGGCGCAGGTTCGGGCGCAGCAGCAGGCGCACTGGTCGGTGCAGTCGGCGGTCCGATCGGCATGGCAGCAGGCGCTGTCGTCGGCGGCCTGGCAGGCGGCGCAGCCGGCCGTGGCGCGGGCGAAGTCGTCAATCCAAAAGCGACCGACGAACTGAGCGACCATAACCTGGCGCAAGGCGTCGGTGCTGGCGGCGGCGCGACGGTTGGCGCAGTCATCGGCGCGGCAGCCGGCCCACTGGGCGTGGCGGCAGGCGCGGCGATCGGCGGCATGGTCGGCGGCGCAGCAGGCAAGGGCGTGGGCCATGTGGTCAATCCGAAGGCCGAGAATGACTACTGGCGCAACGAGTACCAGACCCAGCCTTACTACACGCCAGGCTACACCTACGACGACTACGAGCCGGCCTACGCACTGGGCTACAACAACTACGACAAGTACGAAGGCGGCTACGATGCCAACGAAGGTCGTCTGTCGACCGAGTGGGACCGCTCGAAAGGCAATTCGCGCCTGAGCTGGGACCAGGCCAAGTCGGCCACCCGCGCCGGCTGGCACCGTGTCGAGCGCGCGATCCCGGGCGACTTCGACCGTGATGGCCGTTAATTTGCACTGAGCAGCACTGAGCTGCACTGATTCGTCAGCGCGCTGATCAAAAAAAATCCCCGCCGGTGCGAACCGGCGGGGATTTTTCATGGTCGAACCAGATTACTTTTTGACTGCTTCAACCTGGATTGCCAGCTTCACTTCCGGCGAGAAGTTCGGCAGGCCGAAGCTGATGCCGAAGTCGTCGCGCTTGAAGGTGCCGGTCACGTCCGCGCCGCATGCTTCTTTCTTGAGCATCGGGTGCATGATGCACTTGAACTTGTTGATCTGCAGGGTCAGTGGCTTGGTCACGCCGTGCAGGGTCAGTTCGCCGTCGACCGAGGTCGGCACGTCGCCCGTGAACTTGATCGCCTTCGACTTGAAGGTCGCGGTCGGGTACTTGGCAGCGTCGAAGATGTCAGGCTTTTTCGCGTGCTCGTTCATCTTTTCGTGGCCGAAATCGATGCTGTTGATGTCGACGGTGATGTCCAGCGAGCCGGTCTTGGCTTCGCGGTCGATGGTGACGCTGCCGCTCGACTTGTTGAACTTGCCGCGCCATACCGACAGACCCATGTGGTCAGCTTCGAAGCTCGGGTAGGTGTGGTTCGGCTCGATGTCGTACGTGACTGGCGCGGCGAAGGCCGAGGTGGCGGCAAAGGCAGCGGCGGCTGCGATCAGGTGCTTGATGTTCATGGGTGCGATTCCTCTAGATGTGGTGGTAGGACAGTTTATTTTGCTGTACTGGCTGGTGCTGCGGTAACGCGAAACTTGATGACAACTTCATCGGCGACCATGCTCGTGTCTTTCCACTCGCCTTCGCCGATATTGAACGCCAGACGCTTGATTGGCAACTGGCCTTCGAACACGGTTTTTGCACCGGCAGCCTTGACCGTCAGCGGGAACGTGACGTTGGCGCTTTTACCCTTGAGGGTCAGCTTGCCCGACACGGTCAGCTTGCCGGCGCCGGCCGGTGCGATGCTGGTCGAGACAAAAGTGGCCTTCGGAAACTGCGCCGAATTGAACCATTCTTTCTTGGCCACTTCCTTGTTGTACATGGCGTCGCCGATATCGAAGCTGGCCGTCGTGATCTCGACGCTGGCGCTGGCCGCCGCCGGCTTGGCGGCGTCGTAATCGATCTGCGCCGCGAACGTGCGAAACGGTGCTTCCACCGGCACGTTCATCTGCTTGAAGACAGCCGAAACACCGCTGGCCGCCAGGTCGGTCTTGAGTGGCGCGGCCTGCACGGCAGCGACGCTGCCGGCAACCAGGCTCGCCAGCAGCAGGGCCTTGATGACATTCATGATTTTTCCTTCGGGGTAGGGATGGGGAGCATGCGCTGCATGATGCCGTCGCGGTCGATGAGCAGGTGCTTGAGCGCGGCGAGCACGTGCAATGCGACCAAGCCGGCCAGCAGCATATTGAGCCAGTAATGCAGGCCGCGCAGCGTCTCGCGCAGCACCGGGTCGGGGCCGATCAGCACCGGCAGCGGGAACTTGCTGAAATAGACGACCGGATAGCCGGCCGCCAGGCTGAAGAAATAGCCGGACAGCGGCACGGCGAATATCAGCACGTAGAGGGTCAGATGCAGACCGTGGGCGGCGCCATGCTGCCAGCGCGGCAGCCCCACAGGGTAGGCGGGCGGCTTGTTGAACAGGCGCCACAGCAGGCGCAGCGCGGCCAACGCCAGGATCGTCACGCCGGCCCATTTGTGCCAGCTCGTGTAGCGCAGCTTGGCCATGCTGATGCCCTGGATGTCGGTCATCACGAGGCCCAGCGTAAAGGTACCGATGATCGCAATGGCCATCAGCCAGTGCAGCACGATTGCAGGAATCGAATAGCGGCGCATTTTTCTTATAAGTAATTAGTACGGGGTAGAACTAACTCACTATAGCAAAAAAGGTCGTCATGGTGTTGACACGCTTTTCCATGACCAACAAGCCACACCGGATTGCAAAAGATACACCAGCGCGTTCTGCCGAATGTAATATCTGGTTATGAGCCCATTCATACCCCGCAGACCGTCTGCCGCCGGCCCCCGTGCAGCCGCTGTCTGGGTTGCTCTCGTGTGCGCCGCGCCGGTCGTGGCGGCCGCACATGGTCAGACAAATCCTGTCGACCTGGCCGATCTGGCCAACCTGTCGATCGAAGAACTGGCCAATATCCAGGTGACGTCGGTCTCGAAGCGCCCCGAGCGCCTGCAGGATGCGTCCGCGGCGGTCTTCGTGATCACTGCCGACGATATCCGCAGCTCCGGTGCCGATTCGCTGCCCGAGGTGCTGCGCCTTGCGCCCAATCTGCATGTGGCACGTATCAACGGCTACGCCTATTCGATCAGCGCGCGCGGCATGAATAGCGGGCCCAGTGTTCTGTCCAACAAGATCCTGGTGCTGATCGACGGCCGCTCGGTGTACACGCCGCTGTTTTCGGGCGTGTTCTGGGATGCGCAGGACGTGCTGCTCGAAGACATCGCGCGCATCGAAGTGGTCAGCGGGCCGGGCGGCGTGATGTGGGGCCTGAACGCCGTCAGTGGCGTCATCAACATCAGCACCCGCTCGGCCTTCGATACGCAGGGCGGCATGGTGGCGCTGCACAGCGCCAGCGACGGCGTGGCCGGCGCCGCGTTTCGCCAGGGCGGTACGAGCGATGGCGGCGTGGCCTGGCGCGCGTATGGCAAGGTCACGCGGCGCAGCGACAGCGAGCGCATTGGCGACGGGCGCATCGACGACGGCTACCGACGCGCGCTGGTGGGTGTGCGCGCCGACTGGGACCAAGGGGCCGATGCCTTCTCGGTCATCGGCAATGTCATCCGCGGACGCCTCGATCAGCCGGCGCCGGGCGAGCTGGCCACGCCGTTCGGCCCGGCCACATTCGGCCGCGTGCGCTCGGACGGCGCCAATCTGCTGGCGCGCTGGCAGCGCACGCTCGACGCGGGCGCCAGCGTGTCGCTGCAAGCCTATCTCGATCACACGGTGCGCGAATCGCCGCCGCTGTTTGCCGAGCGCCTCACGACCGCCGACGTGCAGTTCCAGCACACGCTGGCCACCAAAGGCCGCCACGACCTGGTGTGGGGCGCCAACTACCGCAGCACGCGTGACCGCGTCACCAACAGCCCCTGGGTCGCGTTCCTGCCGGCGCGCAAACTGCTGCGCTGGGGCAGCGTGTTCGTGCAGGACGACATCCTGCTGAACGACGACTGGCGCCTGACGCTGGGCAGCCGCGTCGAATACAACCATTACACCGGCATCGAATGGCTGCCGAGCGCGCGCCTGTCGTGGCGCCTCTCGCCCCAGCACGCGCTGTGGGCATCGGCCGCGCGCACGGTGCGCTCGCCCGCGCGGCTGGACGTCGATGCCTGGGTGCCCGGCCAGGCGCCGTTCATCCTGCGCGGCGGGCCGCAAGTGCGCAGCGAAGTGGCGCGCGTGCTCGAACTGGGCTACCGCGGCCAGCCGGCGGCGGGGCTGTCGTACACGGTCGTGCTGTACCACCACGACTACGACCACCTGCGCGGGCAGCAGATCGACCCGACCTTCAGTTACGTCGAGTTTGCCAGTTTGCTGGAAGGCAGCGCCAGCGGCATCGAAACGTGGGGCAACTGGCAGGCGATGCCGCGCTGGCGTTTGTCGGCCGGCTGGACGGCGCTGCATCAGCGCCTGCGCCTCAAACCGGGCGGCAACGACGTGATGGGTGTGGCTTCGGCGCGACGCGATCCGTCGCATACGCTGCAACTCCGGTCGCACTACAACATCGACGATGCGCGCGAAATCGACGTCACGCTGCGTCGCACCGGCGAGATGCCGGCATCGCGCATTGCTTCGTCGACGGCGCTCGATGCGCGCTTCGGCTGGCGTTTGCGGCCGGGCCTGGCCTTGTCGGTGTACGGCGAGAATCTGAATGGGGGGCACGCGGAATTCGGCTCGACCACCTATTGGGCAGAGTTCGAGCGGCGTGTGGGGGTGAAGCTCAGGTGGGATTACTGACGCGCCGGGGCCGGCGCGTCATGGATGCAGATGTCGATGTAGAAGCAGACGCGGATGTCGCGCACGATGCCGCCGTGTGGCGGCATCGTGCGCGACATCAGATCTCTGCCGCCAGCTTGGCGGCCAGTCCGATGTAGTTTGCCGGCGTCATCGCCAGCATCAGGTCTTTCGCTTCCTGTGGCACGGCCAGCGTGCCGATGAATTCACGCAGTGCGTCGCGGGTGATGCCCTTGCCGCGCGTGAGTTCCTTGAGCTGCTCGTACGGGTTCTCGATGCCGTAGCGGCGCATCACGGTCTGCACCGGCTCGGCCAGCACTTCCCAGTTTGCGTCCAGGTCCTGCTCCAGGCGCGCCGCGTTCACTTCCAGCTTGTTCAGGCCGCGCAGGCAGCTGTCGTAGGCCAGCAGCGTGTAGCCGAAGCCCACGCCGATATTGCGCAGCACCGTCGAATCGGTCAGGTCGCGCTGCATGCGCGAGACCGGCAGCTTGTCGGCCATGTGGCGCAGCAGCGCGTTGGCCAGACCCAGGTTGCCTTCCGAGTTTTCGAAGTCGATCGGGTTGACCTTGTGCGGCATGGTCGACGAACCGATTTCGCCAGCCTTCAGCTTCTGCTTGAAGTAGCCCAGCGAGACGTAGGTCCAGATGTCGCGGTTCAGGTCGAGCAGGATCGTGTTGGCGCGCGCGAACGCGTCGAACATCTCGGCCATGTAGTCGTGCGGCTCGATCTGGATCGTGTACGGGTTGAAGCTCAAACCCAGGCGCGTCTCGATGACGTCCTTCGAGAACGCCGGCCAGTCGAAGCCCGGATAGGCCGACAGGTGCGCGTTGTAATTGCCGACCGCGCCGTTCATCTTGCCCAGGATCTCGACATCGGCGATGCGCTTGATGGCGCGCTGCAGGCGGGCGACGACGTTGGCCATCTCCTTGCCCAGCGTGGTCGGGCTGGCCGTCTGGCCGTGGGTGCGCGAGAGCATCGGCAGCGCCGCATTGGTGTGCGCGATCTCGGTCAATTTGGCGATGATCGCCTGCAGTGCCGGCAGCATCACGCCATCGCGCGCCGCTTTGAGCATCATGCCGTGCGACGTGTTGTTGATGTCTTCCGAGGTGCAGGCGAAGTGGATGAATTCACTGGCCGCGACCAGCTCCGGCACGTCCTTGACCTGCTCCTTGAGCCAGTACTCGACTGCCTTGACGTCATGGTTGGTGACCGCTTCGATTTCCTTGATGCGGGCTGCATCTTTCTCGCCAAAGTTGGCCGCCATGCCGTCGAGGTGAGCGATCGCTTCGTTCGAGAATGGCTTGATCTCGGCGAAGCCGGCCTGTGACAGCGCCTGCAGCCACGCGATTTCCACCTTCACGCGGTGGTGCATGAAACCCGTTTCCGACAGGATGGGACGCAGCTTGTCGGTTTTGGTGGCATAACGGCCATCGAGCGGGGACAGGGCCGACAGGGTCGGCGACAGAGCAGTAGAGGTCATGGCGGGCGTGTCGGTCAAAAACGCGGATTTTACCACTGGCCGGCCGTCCACCTCTTGCCGATGCTGCGATGTTGCAGCGCACCGTAGCGGTGGCGCTGCAGGTTTTGCGGCTAGGCCCGATGCTATACTGAAGGTCGATTTCCACTTGCGTACATCCATGAAACTCATCGGTTCCATTGCCAGCCCCTACGTGCGCAAGGTGCGCGTCGTGCTGGCCGAAAAAAAGCTCGACTGCGCCTTCATTCTCGAAGACGTCTGGTCGGTCGATACCACCATCGCGCAGACCAACCCGCTGGGCAAGGTGCCTTGCCTGCTGATGGATGACGGCAGCGCCCTGTACGATTCGCGCGTGATCGCCGAATACCTCGATACGCTCACCCCGGTCTGCAAGCTGCTGCCGCCGAACGGGCGCGAACGGGCCGAGGTCAAGGTCTGGGAAGCGCTGGCCGATGGCGTGCTCGATGCGGCCGTGCTGGTGCGCCTTGAAAAAACGCTGCGGCCCCAAGCGCAGCAAAGTCCCGAATGGATCGCCCGCCAGATGGGCAAGGTGAATACCGGTCTGCGCGTGATGTCCGAGCGCCTGGGCGAGGGCGCCTTCTGCCGCAGCAACCAGTACACGCTGGCCGACGTCGCCGTGGGCTGCGCGCTGGGCTGGCTTGCCTTCCGCTTCCCCGAGATCGACTGGCGCGGCGATTACCCTAACCTGGCGCGCCTGTTCGACAAACTGTCCGAGCGCCAGTCGTTCAAGGACACCGTGCCGGTCGTCGCCGCATGATGGACAACAACCTGTCCACGACAGTCATCTTCGGCGAAGCGCTCGTCGACGACTTCAACAACGAGCAGATCGTCGGCGGTGCGCCGTTCAATGTGGCGCGCCACCTGTCCGCCTTCATGGCGCCGTGCCTGGCGATCACGCGTATCGGCGACGATCGCAGCGGCCAGCTGGTGCGCGCCGAATTCGAGCGCTTCGCGATGAGCGATGCCGGCCTGCAGGTCGATCCGATCGAAGAGACCGGCCGCGTGCTGGTCGAGCGCGGCCCGCGCGGCCACCGCTTCACGATCCTGCCGCACCAGGCCTATGACTTCATCGACGCCGCCACCGCCGGTGCTGCGCTGGCGAACGTGCAGCCGGCCATGGTCTATTTCGGCATGCTGGCCCAGCGCAATGCGCAGTCGCGCGCCGCCTTGACGGCGGTGCTGGCGGCAAGCAGTGCGCCACGCCTTCTCGACCTGAACCTGCGCGACGGCCAGTACGACGAGCGCGGCGTGACCCGTTCGCTGGAGGCAGCCAATATCGTCAAGGTCAACGAAGAAGAATTGCAGGCGCTGTTCGGCTGGCACTTCCAGATCAAGCCCGACGCCCCGGCACTGTCGGCCGATGAAGTGCGCGCGTCGTGCCAGGCCTTGCTGACCATGTTTGCGCTCGACGCGCTGATCGTTACGCTTGGCCACCGCGGTTCGGTGTACTTCGGCAGCGACGGCAGCGTGGTCACGCATCACGACACGCCGGCGCCGCCGTTCGTCATCGCCACGGTCGGGGCGGGCGACGCCTTTTCGGCCATCTTCCTGCTCGGTAAAGCGCGCGGCTGGGCGCTGGACCTCACGCTCGCGCGCGCGAACGAATTCGCCGGTGCCATCTGCGCGATGCCGGGGGCGGTGCCAAAGGATATGGGGTTTTACGACAAGTGGATGACGCGCTGGCGCTGAGGATGCGCTAGTGCCTGAAGCGCCGGACTCCCGGGCGGGAGTCCGGCCGGCAAAGCTTACTCGCCGATCTGGGTCTGCAGGTAGTTCTGGATACCGATCTTGACGATCAGGTCCAGCTGCGTTTCGAGCCACTCGATGTGCTCTTCGGTGTCTTCGAGGATCATCAACAGCAGGTCGCGCGACACGTAATCGGCCGCCGCTTCGCAGGCGCCGATGCCTTCCTTGACCGTCACGTGCGCGGCACGTTCGAGTTTCAGATCGCATTCGAGCGTTTCCTGCGTCGATTCACCAATCATCAGCTTGTGCAGCGCCTGCAGGTTCGGCAGCGCGTCGAGCATCAAGATGCGTTCGATCAGCTTGTCGGCGTGCTTCATTTCGCCGATCGACTCGTCGTATTCTTTCTTCGCCAGCTTGTCCAGGCCCCAGTGGCGATACATGCGCGCGTGCAGGAAGTACTGGTTAATCGCGGTCAGCTCATTGGTCAGCTGTGCGTTCAGCAGACGGATGACGTTTGGATCGCCTTTCATGGGGTGCCCTCGGTAGTGTTTTGAATGACCTCCATGATAGCAAACAGAGAGCCATTAAAACGCTAGAAATTGCGCGAAAATGGGTAAAAAAGCGCATTAAATAACGCGAAATGTGCCATTTTTGCGCGTAATAGCAACCGTTCTCAGTTCACTGTGCGAACGGTTCTCACTACCCGGTCACACCGTCACCAGCGACGAAAAAAAGCCCCGCACAGTTGCGAGGCCGGCACTACTGGAAAGCAGGGAAGGCTCAGGCAGCCTGCGGCAGGCGGCGCACTTCGGTGACGGTGGTCTTGCTATCGATGTGCTCGTGCAGCACCTGGCGTGCATAGCTGACGCACGTGCCGCACATGGTGCCGACGCCCAGTTCCTTGCGCAGTTCGGCCATCGACGAGATGCCCAGTTCAGCGGCCTGGCGGATTTCACGGTCGGAGATGTTGTTGCAGACACAGACGATCATTGGAGCAACCCTTTTGAAACAACCATTGCAGTTTAGTCTATAAAATGCGAATCATTCTCATTTGCGTTGCTATTTTCTGTAAACTCGACCGTGAACGCAAGCGAAATTTTCGGTTGATGCACACTTTTTTTGGACTTGACCGTCTGGCAATGACAAGCTGCAAATAGAAATAATTCCTATTTAGGTTTATGATACCGGGATCGTTCCAGTCGCTGTCTCATACGCGCAACAATTTTTCGGAAGCCGCCATGACCCACGCCGCATTGCCAACCCTCGACTCGCTCAAGACGGGCCAGAGCGCCACCGTTGTCCATCTTGCGTCCGGTGCGCAGGAGGGCGGCATCGACGTCCAGCGCCGCCTGATGGAGCTGGGCTTCGTGCCGGGCGAGCGCATTCGCGTGCTCAAGCGCGTGATGGGCGGTCCGCTGGCCGTCAAGGTCGGCGAATCCACATTCGCGCTGCGCCGCTTCGAAGCCGCTCTCGTCTCGATCCAGGCGGACTAGTCGCATGGGAGTCATGGAATCGCACGTCGCGTCACGCACGCCACTGGTCGCACTGCTGGGCAATCCCAACTGCGGCAAGACAGCGCTCTTCAACCGCCTGACCGGCGCGCGCCAGAAGGTCGCCAACTACGCCGGCGTCACGATCGAACGCAAGGAGGGCAGCTTCACGTCGCCCGCCGGGCGCGCGTTTCGCGTGCTCGACCTGCCGGGCGCCTACAGCCTGAATGCGCAGACGCCCGACGAAGGCATCACGCGCGACGTGGTGGCCGGCCTGCGCGCCGGTGAAGTCGCGCCGGACGCCATCCTGTGCGTCGTCAACGCCACCAACCTGCGCCTGAACCTGCGCCTGGTGCTCGAGCTGCGCCGTCTGGGCCTGCCGATGGTGCTGGCACTGAACATGGTCGACGTCGCCAAAAAGCGCGGCATCGAGATCGATACCGCCAAGCTGTCGCAAGAGCTGGGCATGCCCGTCGTCGAGACGGTGGCGATCCAGTCCGGCGGCGAAAAAGCCTTGCTGTCCCAGCTCGACGCGATGCCGTTTGGCGTACCGGTGACGCCCAAGCCGCTGTCGGCGATCGACGAAGTATCGGTGGAAGACACCCAGCGCGAAGTGCGCCGCATCCTGTCCGTCGCCGTGTCGTCGGTCAAGGACACCGGCAACCTGAGCGAAAAGATCGACAGCGTCGTGCTGCACCCGATCGCCGGTCCGGTCATCCTGGCACTGTTGATGTTCGTGATTTTCCAGGCCGTGTTCAGCTGGGGCGACGCACCGATCGAACTGATCGAAGCGGGCATGGGCGCCTTCGGCCAGATGGTCGGTTCATGGATCGGCGAGGGCATGCTGCACAGTCTCATCGTCGACGGCATCATTGCCGGCGTGGGCAGCGTGCTGGTGTTCCTGCCGCAGATTCTGATCCTGTTCTTCTTCATCCTGCTGCTGGAAGACGTCGGCTACCTGCCGCGCGCGGCCTTCCTGCTCGACCGCATCATGGGCAGCGTGGGCCTGTCGGGCCGCTCGTTCCTGCCGCTGTTGTCGTCGTTTGCCTGCGCCATCCCGGGTGTGATGGCCGCGCGCACGATCCAGAATCCACGCGACCGCCTGGTGACGATCATGATCGCGCCATTGATGACGTGTTCGGCGCGCCTGCCAGTGTATGCGCTCCTGATCGCCGCATTCATTCCCGACCGTGTCGTGGGCGGCTTCATGAACCTGCAGGGCATCGTGCTGTTCGTGCTGTACCTGGCCGGCATCCTCTCGGCGATGGCGGTGGCCTGGTTCATGAAGCGCCGCAACGGCTACAAGCAGCACGCGCTGATGCTCGAACTGCCGGCCTATCACTGGCCGCATCCGCGCGGCCTGGCCTCGGGCCTGCTTGAACGCGCCAAGATCTTCCTGATGCGCGTCGGTACCTTGATCCTGGCCATGATGGTCCTGCTCTGGCTGTTCTCGAGCTTCCCGGGCGCACCGGAAGGCGCGACCCATCCGCCGATCTACTACAGTGTGGCGGGCATGATCGGCCGCGCACTCGAAGTCGTGCTGGCACCAATCGGCTTCAACTGGCAGATCGCCATCGCGCTGGTGCCGGGCATGGCCGCGCGTGAAGTGGCGGTCGGCGCGCTGGGCACCGTGTACGCGCTGTCAGGTGGCGATGAAGTGGGCAATACGCTGGCGCCGCTGATCGCCCAATCGTGGTCGCTGGCCACCGGCCTGTCGCTGCTGGCCTGGTATGTCTACGCGCCGCACTGCCTGCCGACGCTGGCCACCGTGGCGCGCGAAACGGGCAGCCGCAAATATGCCTGGATCATGGCCGGCTACATGTTCGCGCTGGCCTACGTGGCGGCGTTCATCGTCTACCGCGTCACGCTGGCCTTCACCGGAGCCTAACCATGCAAGAACTGACCGTCATCGTCATCGTCACTGTCGCCGCGCTGTACCTGGGCGCGAAGTACCTGCCGGCACCGCTGCGCGCACGCGCGGTGCTGCTGCTGACAAGAGGCGGGCGCCAGTCCGCGCTGGCGCGCTGGCTCGACACCAGCAGCGGCGGCGCCTGCGGTGGCGGCAGCTGCGGCAGCTGCGCCCCGAAAGCCGCGGCGCCGGCGCCGCAGGGCGCGGGCAAGCACCGCGTCATCAAGCTGCACCAGCGCTAGCGCTAGCGCTAGCGGGCTGCAGGTGCGTGGCCAACGGTGCTAAGCTGGCCGCCATCTCCACTTTCCTGTCCACGCCATGATCGTCGTCCACCACCTGAACAATTCGCGCTCGCAGCGCATCCTCTGGCTGCTCGAAGAACTCGGACTTGAGTACGAGATCAAGCGCTACGAGCGCGATCCCAAGACGATGCTGGCTCCGCCCGAACTGAAGGCCGTGCACCCGCTGGGCAAGTCGCCCGTGATCACCGATGGCGAGCTCGTGGTGGCCGAATCGGGCGCCATCGTCGAATACCTGACCGCGCGCGCCTCCGACACGGATGCCCCGCGCCTGGTGCCTGCCGCCCGCACGCCGGCGCGCCTGCGCTACACGCACTTTCTGCACTTTGCCGAAGGCTCGATGATGTCGCCGCTGCTGCTCAAGCTCGTGTTCGACAAGATCGAAAGCACGCCGATGCCGTTCTTTGCCAAGCCGATCGCGCGCGGCATCGCGCACAAGGTCAAGGGCACCTTCGTGCTGCCGCAGATTGCGCTGCAGCTGGGTTACCTCGAAGCCGAACTGGGCAAGCACCCGTGGTTCGCCGGCGAAGAGTTCAGCGCCGCCGACATCCAGATGAGCTTCCCGCTCGAAGCAGCTGCCTCGCGTGGCGGGCTCGATGCCAAGTACCCGAACCTGACCGATTTCCTGGCCCGCATCCATGCGCGCCCGGCCTACCGGCGCGCGCTCGAGCGCGGTGGCGAGTACGCGTACGCGAAGTAGGGCCAGTCCCCACCACGGTCGCTACCTTCCCGCGACCGTGCAACCGGTTTATGATGGGCGCCATCCACGGCTCTTCATACCCATACCCCATGCCCAACCCGGCAAAGCTGCTCGCGATCGACGGCCTGAACATCGTACGCCGCGTCTACGAAGCCAGCCCCGAACCCGATTCCGACCTGAAAGCCAGCATCGCGCTGCGCCACGCCTTCTCGTCGTTTCGACACGTGCTCGAGGCGCATGCGCCGACCCACGTGCTGGCCGCGTTTGATCATAGCGGGCCGACCTGGCGCCATGCGCTGTATCCGCGCTACCGCGAGGGCCGGGCGGCGATGCCGTCCGAACTGCGCGCGGCGCTGCCCGAATTTCACGACCGCCTGCGCGCGGCCGGCGTGCATGTGTTGATGGTGCCCGACGTCGAAGCCGACGATGTGATCGCTACCGGCGTGATGCGCTGGCTGTCCGAAGGCCGCGGCGAAGCGGTCGTGGCCACCACTGACAAGGACCTGCATCCTTTGATCGCGCATGGCGCGCTGGTGTGGGATCATTTCAAGAACGAGTGGCATGACGACGCCTGGGTGCGTGCGCGCTTTGGCGTGGCGCCCGAGCAACTGCACGATCTGCTGGCGCTGATGGGCGACCCGACCGACGGCGTGCCGGGCGTGTCGAAGATCGGCATGAAAACGGCAGCGCGCCTGCTGGGTGCGTATGGCAATCTCGAGGCCGTGATGGCCGGCGCCGGCATCCTCAAGACGCCACTCGGTGAGAGACTGCGCGCCGAGCGTGAGATACTGGAGATGTCACGCTGCCTGGTCTCGCTGAAACTGGACGTGCGTCTTGGCGTGACATGGAAGACACTGGCGTACGAAGGCTGATTTGTTCAGCGAACTGACAAGGAATGTGAAGCTATGCTCAAGGCGGTCATCGTGGATGCAAATGCAGTCTCGCGCGCAACGCTCGGTACTGTGCTGGCCGACGGCAGTTACGACGTGGTCGGTGCCACGCACACCAGCGCGCTGGGGTTGGCACTGGCAGTCAAGCACCACCCGCACGTGATCTGCATCGCGCGCGAACAGGTCGAGGACGGCAGCGACGTGGTCGAGCAGCTGCGCGCGACGCTGCCCAAGACGCTCGTGTTCCTGGTCTCGGGCACGCTCGACGCCGCGGCGGTCCAGAGCGCGCTGGCGCGGGGCGTGCATGGTTTCATCGTCAAGCCGTTCAAGGCCGACACTGTGCTCAAGACCATTCGTAATACCGTCATTGCCTTCGTCAAGCAGCAGCAGCAGGCGCCGGGCAAGCCGGGCTGATACAGGCTATGCGCGGCGCTGCACTTCGTCCGACGCGAGCACGGCCAGTTCACGCAGCGCGCGCATCTCGCGCTCGCGCAGGCGGCGTGGCTCGGTATCGAGCACGCACAGCGAGCCCAGCGCCATCCCGTCGGCGGTGCGTACCGGGTAGCCGGCATAAAAACGGATGAACGGCGCGCCGATGACCATCGGGTTGTCGGCAAAGCGCGGATCGGCACTGGCATCCTCGACCACGAAAGGCTCGTCCTGCATCAGCGCGTGACTGCAGAAGGCCGAGGAGCGTGTGGTCTCGCGGTTTTCCATCCCGACGCGCGACTTGCACCACTGGCGCTCTGCTGACAACAAGGTGATCAGCGCCATCGGGCAGGCCGTGGCGTGGCCGGCGAGCCAGGTCAGGCGATCGAAGGCGGCGTCATCTTCCGAATTCATCAGGCCGCTTTGCGCGAGTGCCGCCAGCCGCTGTGCCTCATTGGCCGGGACCGGGTAGTCCGGCGCCGCCGCTGGCAAGAACTCGGTCGCCAGTTCCGCAGTACCCGACGGCCTGGCTGCCTTGACCTCATCCTTTGACGCTACACGCTCGCGCACCAGGCGCATCACGGCGCTATAGCGCACACGACGATGGCCGCCCGGTGTCTTCCAGGCCGGCAAATCGCCGCTCTCCATCCATACCTGGGCCGTACTGACAGCAACACCAAGCAACTGCGCTGCTTCGCGGGTCGTCAGTATCGGATCGTTAAATTCATGTGTTTTCATGACATCGTTCGTGTGATTCGCTGCTTTTATTTTACACGAAGCAACTAAAAATGACGAATACAACGATTCGTTTGAAAATAATGATTGACCTTAAGTTTTTTATTAGCAACAATAGATTCTGTCCGTCATATTCGTCATATTTACGCGCAACGGCGCGTCGTCTTTTCATGAATCCTCCGCTCTTTCAACCGCACTGTGCGTCGCCCCAGTACGAGACTGCCCGTCTCGATGCCCTGCGTCGTCTGGAGCTGCTCGACAGCCCGCCCAGCGAAGCGTTCGATCGCATCACGCGCATGGCTGCGCAGTTATTCGGATTGCCGATTGCGGCGGTCTCGCTGACCGACGCCAACCGTCAATGGTTCAAGTCGAAGGTCGGTATTACCCACGACACGATTCCGCGGATGAGAGCGCCGTGCGCGATGGTGTCGGACGAGCGCGAGGTACTGATCGTGCCGGATCTGCTGGAAGACCCGTATTTCCGCGACAGCCCGCTGGCTGAAGGCGGGATCCGCTTCTATGCCGGCGCGCCGCTCACGACCAGCGAAGGCTTTTGCCTGGGCGCGATGTGCGTGCTCGGTACCGAGCCGCGCCAGGTCAGCCTGGCCGAGCGCCAGGCGCTGACGGACCTGGCGACCATGGTGATGGCGCAGATCGAACTGCAGCATGCGTTCGGGCGCGTCGATCCGGTCAGCGGCCTGCCGAACCGCAACCAGTTCATCATCGACTTCAACGACCTGGAACTGCATGAGCCGAATGGCGAGGTGCGTATTGCGGCCCTGATCAGCCTGGCCAGCCCGCAGGAACTGAGCGATGCCCAGCGCGTCATGGGTTCGAGCTATCTCGACGACATGGTGCGTGAAACGGTGCCGCAGCTGCGTCTGGGCGGCGCCGGCAAGATCTACCATGTGGGCAGCACGCAGTTTGCGTTCTTCGCGCCGCGCGGCCTGTCGATCGAGCCGTTCTGCGAGCAGATGCAGTCGTGGCTCGACGCGCGCGCCAGTTATGGCCAGGCGCGCCTGATCACGACGACGACGGTGGGCATTGCGCCGTTCACGGTCGGCCAGACCGAGGGCCTGGACCTGCTACGCAATATGCACAGCGCCGCGCACGATGCGCTGGCGGCCGAACGCTGCGTGCGCGTGTTCTCGTCGCATCATGACGCGATCCTGCAGCGCCGCTTCTGGCTGGTGACCGAATTCGGCGCCGCGCTCGCGAGCGAGGACGAACTGCATCTGGTGTACCAGCCGAAGGTCAGCCTGCTCGACGGCGCCTGCGTCGGCGTCGAAGCACTGCTGCGCTGGAACCATCCGACGGCCGGCGCGATCTCGCCCGGCGAATTCATGCCGGTGATCGAGACGACGTCACTGGCGCGCGCCACCACCGAGTGGGTGCTGCGCGCTGCGCTGCGCCAGATGGTCGCCTGGCGCCGGGACGGCCTGGCGTTGCAGGTGGCAGTCAATGTCTCGGCCGTGAACCTGGAAGAGCCGGATTTCTGCGACCGCGTGCTGATGGAGTTGCAGCACCACGGCCTGGCGCCATCGTGCCTGGTGATCGAGCTGACCGAAAGTGCGCTGATGCGCAATCCAAAGGTAGCGCAGGCCACGCTCGAGCGCCTCGGTCGCGCCGGCGTGCAACTGGCAATCGACGACTTCGGCACTGGCTACAGCAGCCTGTCGTACCTGCAAAGCCTGCCGGCCAACGTGGTCAAGATCGACCAGAGCTTCATGCGCAACCTGGTCCAGGACGACCGCTGCCGCTCGCTGGTGGGCACGATGATCAAGCTGTCGCACGACCTCGGTCACAAGGTCGTGGCCGAAGGCGTCGAAACGGTGGAAGTGGAAGATTTCCTGCGCCTGGCCGGTTGCGACGAGGTCCAGGGTTACCTGCACGCGCGGCCGCTTGAGCCCGGCGTGCTGGTGGAATGGCTGGCGGCGCGCCAGCCTTGATGTGTCGTCAGGCGGCGCTTGAGCGCACGTCGATGATACCGCCGCCCAGGCACACGTCGCCGTCGTACAGCACGGCCGACTGGCCCGGCGTAACCGCCCATTGGGCTTCATCGAAATCGAGCGCGAAGCGCGCGTCGCCATCGGCCAGCACGCGGCAGGCCATGTCGGCCTGGCGGTAGCGTGTCTTGGCCGACAATGCGCCGGCCGCCGGTGCGTGGCCGGCGATCCAGCTGGCCTGACCCGCTTCGAGGCGGTCCGACAGCAGCCATGGATGGTCGTGGCCCTGCACGATGTAGAGCGTGTTGGCCTCGATGTCCTTGCGCGCCACGAACCATGGCTCGCTGATGCCGTCAGCGGTCTTGCGTGACTTCAGGCCCCCGATGCCGATGCCCTTGCGCTGGCCCAGCGTGTAGAACGACAGGCCGACGTGCTCGCCCACCTGCGTGCCGTCGTCGAGCCGGATCGGGCCCGGCTTGTAGGCCAGGTAGCGGTTCAAGAAGTCGCGGAACGGCCGCTCGCCGATGAAGCAGATGCCGGTCGAATCCTTCTTGGCCGCGTTGGGCAGCTGGAGTTTTTCGGCGATCTTGCGCACCTCGGTTTTCGGGATTTCACCCAGCGGGAACAGCGACTTGGACAACTGCGCCTGGCTCAGGCGATGCAGGAAATAACTCTGGTCCTTGGTGGCGTCGAAGGCCTTGAGCAGCTCGAAGCTGCCGCTGGCCGTGTTCTCGCGCACGCGCGCATAGTGGCCGGTGGCGATCAGGTCGGCGCCCAGCTTCATCGCATGATCGAGAAAGGCCTTGAACTTGATTTCGGCGTTGCACAGCACGTCCGGGTTCGGGGTGCGGCCGGCCTGGTATTCGCGCAGGAATTCGGCGAACACGCGGTCCTTGTATTCGGCGGCGAAGTTGACTGCCTCGATGTCCACGCCCACCACGTCGGCCACGCTGGCCGCGTCGATCCAGTCCTGGCGCGTCGAGCAGTATTCGGAATCGTCGTCGTCTTCCCAGTTTTTCATGAACAGGCCGACCACGTCGTAGCCTTGTTCCTTGAGCATCCAGGCCGCGACCGAGGAGTCGACTCCGCCCGACATCCCGATCACGACTTTTTTCTTGCGCATGTTACGTCCGTAGTGAATTCTTCAGATCCCGCCTTCGAAGACCGAAGGGTGGGTGTGCAGCAGCGAGAGCGGCGTGCTCTGGCCGGCCAGGTAGTCGTCCACGCAGCGCAGCACGATCGGACTGCGGTGGCGGTCGACGGTGGCGGCGATTTCGTCGCGCGTCATCCACATGGTGCGCAGGATGCCTTCGTCGAGCGGCTGGTCGAACTGGCGCCCGACACTGCCGGCAAAGGTAAAGCGCAGGTAGGTGACGTCGGCATTGCGCGACTTCGAGTGGTAGCGCGACATGTACATGCCCACCAGCGAGCGCGGGATGAACTCGTGCGCCGTTTCTTCGAGCGCTTCGCGCACCACCGCCTGTTCCAGCGATTCGTGCGGGTCGAGATGGCCGGCGGGCTGGTTCAGCTTGATACCTTCGCTCGTCTCTTCTTCGATCAGCAGGAACCGGCCCTCGTGCTCGATGATCGCTGCCACGGTAACCGATGGTTTGAAGATATCGCTCATGCCTGTCCTTGAAAATGAGCCGGTATTCTACCTTGACAAGGCCCGTGTTTGCTCAGCCGGTCGCTTCCTGCAACGTTGGCATGTGGTTAATCGGGCTTGATCTGTCGCAAAAACAACCATCATGGCCCGGTGCGCCCTGCACCGCGTCTACCAGGGATCAAATCGGCCACGCAAATTTAATATTTGAACAATCACTGTAAAGACGTGATAGATTTGCTGGCGCGGCAGTTCAACGAATGGAGGGATCCATGAGAATTGGTATTCCGGCCGAAACCCGGCCGGGCGAGACCCGTGTTGCAGCTACCCCCGAGACCGTGAAAAAGCTGGCCGCGCGCCACGAGGTCGTGGTGCAGGCCGGCGCCGGCCTGCATGCGGCGGCGCCAGACGCCGCGTTCGAAGCCGCCGGCGCCGTCATCATCGATGCTTCTGGCGCGTTCGGCGCCGACCTGGTGCTCAAGGTGCGCAGTCCCGCCGCCGGCGAGCTGGCCATGATGCGCCGCGACGCGGTGCTGGTCGGGATGCTCGATCCCTTCGATGGTGAGAATCTCGCCGCGCTGGCCACGGCCGGCATCACCGCCTTTGCCCTGGAAGCCGCGCCGCGCATCACGCGCGCACAATCGCTCGACGTACTGTCGTCGCAGGCGAACATCGCCGGCTACAAGGCCATCCTGCTGGCCGCGAATACCTACGGGCGCTTCATGCCGATGCTGATGACGGCCGCCGGCACCGTCAAGGCCGCGCGCGTGCTGATCATGGGCGTCGGCGTGGCCGGCCTGCAGGCGATTGCCACCGCCAAGCGGCTGGGCGCCGTGATCGAAGCGTCCGACGTGCGCCCGCCGGTAAAAGAGCAGGTGGAGTCACTTGGCGCGAAATTCATCGACGTGCCGTATGAAACCGACGAAGAGCGCGAGATCGCAGCCGGCAGCGGCGGCTATGCGCGCGCGATGCCGGCCGACTGGATGCGGCGCCAGGCGCAGCTTGTGCACGAACGCGCGAAGCTGGCCGACATCATCATTACCACGGCCCTGATTCCGGGCCGGCGCGCGCCCGTGCTGATAGGAGAAGACACGGTGCGCGCCATGAAGCCGGGGTCCGTGATCGTCGACATGGCCGTGGCACAGGGCGGCAACTGCGTCCTGAGCGAGATCGGCGCCACCGTCCTGAAACACGGCGTGCACATCATCGGCGAGCCTGACCTGGCCACGCTGGTGCCGGCCGATGCGTCGGCCCTGTACGCGCGCAATGTGCTCGATTTTCTCAAGCTGGTGATCGACGCCGACGACGGGTTCCATATCGACCGCGACGACGAGATCGTGCGCGCGACCCTGATGTGCAGCGCCGGAGAGCTGCTGCGCAAATAAGACGTTGGCAAACAAGACGTTGGCATCGTTGACAAGAACGGACTGGAGACACCATGGACATCAGCCACACCGTCATCAACCTGATCATCTTCGTGCTGGCGATCTACGTCGGCTACCACGTGGTCTGGACCGTTACCCCGGCGCTGCATACGCCCCTGATGGCGGTCACCAATGCCATCTCGGCGATCGTCATCGTCGGCGCCATGCTGGCCGCGGGCCTGACCGAAGGCTTGACGGGGCGCGTGGCCGGCACGCTGGCCGTGGCCCTGGCGGCCGTGAACGTGTTCGGTGGCTTCCTGGTCACGCAGCGCATGCTGGAGATGTTCCGCAAGAAGGCGCCCAAGGCCGCGCCGAAGCAGGAGGACGCGGCATGAACGCCATCAGCATGAATCTGGTCACGCTGTTCTATCTGGTGGCCTCGGTGTGCTTCATCCAGGCGCTCAAGGGCTTGTCGTCGCCATCGACGGCGCGCCTGGGCAATGCGTTCGGGATGGCCGGCATGGCGATTGCGGTGCTGACCACCATTGCGCTGATGCTCAAGCTGCAGGAGCGGCTGCAGCAGGGCGGGGGACTGGGATTCGGCCTGGTGCTGCTGGGCGTGGTTGTGGGCGGCGCCATCGGCGCGACCGCCGCGAAAAAAGTCGAGATGACCAAGATGCCGGAACTGGTCGCGGCGATGCACTCGCTGATCGGGCTGGCCGCCGTCTGCATCGCGATCGCGGCGGTGGCCGAGCCGTGGGCCTTCAACATCACGACCCGCGGCGAACCGCTGCCGTTCGGGAACCGGCTCGAACTGTTCATCGGCACGTTCGTCGGCGCGGTGACGTTTTCGGGCTCGGTCATCGCCTTCGGCAAGCTGTCGGGCAAGTACAAGTTCCGCCTGTTCCAGGGCGCGCCGGTGCGTTTTGCGGGCCAGCACATCCTGAATCTGTTCGTCGCCATCGCGATTGTCGCGCTGGGGCTGGTCTTCTGCTTCGCCGACGGCCTTGAACCCGCATGGGGCGCGTTCATCGTGATGGCGGCGCTGGCGTTCGTGCTGGGCGTGTTGATCATCATCCCGATCGGTGGGGCCGACATGCCGGTGGTGGTCTCGATGCTCAACTCGTACTCGGGCTGGGCGGCGGCGGGCATCGGCTTTTCGCTGAACAACGCGATGCTGATCATCGCCGGCTCGCTGGTGGGCTCCAGCGGCGCGATCCTGTCGTACATCATGTGCAAGGCGATGAACCGCTCGTTCTTCAATGTGCTCTTGGGCGGCTTTGGCGGCGAGGCGGTGACCGATGCCGGTGGGGAGAAGGAGCAGCGGCCCGTCAAATCCGGCTCGGCCGAAGACGCCGCGTTCATCCTGCAGAATGCCGAGTCGGTGATCATCGTCCCCGGCTACGGCCTGGCCGTGGCGCGCGCGCAGCACACGGTCAAGGAACTGGTCGACAAGCTGACCGCGCACGGCGTGACGGTGCGCTACGCGATCCACCCGGTGGCCGGGCGTATGCCGGGCCACATGAACGTGCTGCTGGCGGAAGCCGAAGTACCGTACGACCAGGTGGCCGAGATGGAAGACATCAACGGCGAATTCGGCCAGACCGATGTGGTGCTGGTCCTGGGCGCCAACGACGTGGTGAACCCGGCTGCGAAAGACCCGAAGTCGGCCATTGCCGGCATGCCGATCCTGGAGGCCTACCGGGCCAAAAGCATCATCGTCAACAAACGCTCGATGGCCTCCGGCTACGCGGGCCTGGACAACGACCTGTTTTACCAGCCCAACACGATGATGGTCTTCGGCGACGCCAAAAAAGTCATCGAAGCGATGGTCAAAGCCGTCGACTAAGCAATAGCCCAACAATTAGGGTCAGAGTCGAATTATTGGCTAATAGCCTTTTGGAATCTTGGTCAGCCAGTCTCGCTGTCCGCTTGAGCACTGTTCTAGACGACTGGTCTAATTTTGCTGTATAGTAGGTCCATGGCAAAAGCATTGACCTCTGAATCGTCCGGCGTTCGCGACACTATCCTCGATGTTGGGCAGCGCATCATGGCTGGCAAAGGGTTCTCGGCGGTAGGTCTGAACGAGATCCTGGTCTCGGCCGGCGTGCCGAAGGGATCGTTCTACCATTACTTCGGCTCGAAAGATGCGTTCGGCGAAGCGCTGCTGGCCAGGTATTTCGAGGCCTATCTGGCAGAGATGGACGTCACGCTGCGCAATCCGGATGCGACGATGGCCAGCAAACTGCTGACCTACTTTGGGCAATGGCGCACGAACCAGTCGTTTGATGATTGCCAGGGCAAGTGCCTGGCCGTCAAGCTGGGCGCGGAAGTGGTCGATTTGTCTGAGCCGATGCGCCTGACGCTCAAGCAAGGTACTGCTGGCATTGTCGCCCGTCTGGCCGAGGCCATCGAAGGCGGTATCGCCGACGGTTCGCTGAAGGTGGAGGGCGAGGCCGGGCAGGTGGCGCAGAGCCTGTACCAGCTCTGGCTCGGCGCCAGCCTCATGGCCAAGATCGCGCGCGACGCGGTGGCATTCGATGCGGCGCTGATGACCACGCAGGATATGTTGCAACTGGCTCGATAAAAAAGGCGATAACAAACGCTTCTCGTGAAGCGTTTTTTTGACACACAATCTAGACGACTGGTCTATTAACATCAACAACAAGGAGCCACACCATGAACATCCTGATCGTACTTACCTCCCATGACACCCTGGGCAACACCGGCCGCAAGACCGGCTTCTGGCTCGAAGAGCTGGCCGCGCCGTACTACGCGCTGAAGGAAGCCGGCGCCAACATCGTGCTGGCCTCGCCTGCCGGTGGCCAGCCGCCGCTCGACCCGAAGAGTGATGATGCATCGGCCCAGACCGATGACACCCGCCGCTTCAAGGCCGATGCCGCTGCGAACGCGCAACTGGCCGCGACCGTGCGTCTCGATACCGTCTCGCAGGGTGACTTCGATGCCGTGTTCTACCCGGGCGGTCATGGCCCGCTGTGGGACCTGGCCGAAGACCGCAACTCGATCGCGCTGATCGAGTCGTTCATCGCTGCGAACAAGCCGGTGGCGCTGGTGTGCCACGCACCGGGCGTGCTGCGCCACGTGAAGAATGCCGACGGCACGCCACTCGTGCAGGGCAAGCGCGTCACGGGCTTCACCAATACCGAAGAAGCGGCAGTCGAATTGACGGATATTGTGCCATTCCTGGTGGAAGACGAGCTAAAGGCAAAAGGCGGCAACTATTCGCGCACCGATGACTGGGGTTCGTATGTGGTCACCGATGGCTTGCTGATCACCGGTCAGAATCCGGGTTCGTCGGCGGCCACGGCTACCAAGCTGCTGGAAGCGCTGTCCCGCGCTGCCTGACAGGGCGCGGCGGCCGCCAATACATCGCCGTTGGCAATGTATTGGCGGCCATTTAACAAAACGTTGTCAAACAATTCGACTCTGACCCCAATTGTTGGGTAATTGCTCCGGGTTAGCGGCGGCCGAACATCATCAGGTCGGCCAGCAGCGTGCGGGCGGGGCGGGTCAGGTCGAGGGCGGCCAGGCCCAGGCCGAGCAGCGGTTGCAGCGGGCCGGGGATCGTGAAGGCGCGCGCCATCGTGTCGGTCAGGCCGATGGTCGTGCGGCGGTCGCCTGCGCGGTCTTCTGTGAAGCGGGCGATGGCTTCGGCGTCCGTTCCGCGCGCCAGCTGGCGTGCCAGCACGGCGGCGTCGCGCAGGCCCAGGTTCAGGCCCTGGCCGGCCACCGGGTGCAGCGTTTGCGCGGCATTGCCGATGGCGACCGTGCGCGCCGTGGCACGTGCTTCGGCGTTCAGGCCGAGCGGGAACGCGCTGCGCGGCGATACCTTTGTAAAAGCGCCCAGGCGGGCGCCGAAGGCCTCGCCCAGCTGCGTCAGGAAGCGTGCGTCATCCAGCGCCAGGATTGCTTGCGCTCGCTCCGGGCGCATGCACCAGACCAGCGCGTACTGGTGGCCATCGGCGCCGTCTTCGGGCAGCAGTGCCAGCGGGCCTTCGTCGGTGAAGCGTTCGAACGCGCGGTGCGCGATTGGCAGCGCGGTCGTCACGCGCGCGATGACGGCGCTCTGTTCGTAATCGCGGCTGCGGGCGCGCTGGTCCTGCGCGCCAAACAGGCCGCCTTCGGCCTGCACCGCCACCCGTGCACGCACCGTGCTGCCATCGTCCAGGTGCAACAGCGCCGCATCCGGCTGTTCATCGAGCGACGTTACGCGCGCCGGGCGCAGCGTCAATACGCCGGCCTGCTCGCCCACCTTTGCCAGCGCATCGACGACGGCGCCATAGCGCGTCACATAGCCCAGCGCCGGCACGTCGTGGTCTTCGCGCTGCATCAGGCTGCGGCCCAGCTGGCCGCGGCGCGAGACGTGGATCTCGTGGATCGGCGTGGCGGCCAGCGGCCACGCGCCCACCTCTTGCAGCAGTTGCGCGCTGCCCCACGACAGCGCGATCGAGCGCGGATCCGAAATCGCCTGGCCCAGCGACTTGCCGTCGATGAGCGCGATGCGCGCCCCGGCAATGCCGCGCCGGACCAGGAAAGCCGCCAGCGCCAGGCCCACCGGCCCCGCGCCGCAGATCGCCACATCGACGTCGTAAGTTTGGTTCGTCATCGTGCTGCCTTCATCCATGCTTCAATCTCCGCCACGTCTTTCGGTACGCCGTCCGTCAGGATGCGCGCGCCCGTCCCGGTGACGACGACATCGTCCTCGATCCGGATGCCGATATTCCAGTATTGTTCGGGCACGCCGTCGGCCGGCCGCACATAGATGCCCGGCTCCACCGTCAGCGCCATGCCCGGCTGCAGCGCGCGCGATGGTTTCTCGGGCAGCGCCAGATCGCGGTACACGCCCACATCGTGCACGTCCATCCCCAGCCAGTGGCCGGTGCCGTGCATGTAGAACTGGGCGAATGCGCGTGTGTCGATCGCGTCATCGACCGAGCCGACCTTGCGTTGATCGAGCAGGCCCAGGTCCAGCATGCCTTCGGTCAGCACCCGCACTGCCGCCTCGTGGATGCCGCTGTACGGTTGCCCGGGCCGGACGGCCGCCAGCGCCGCCGCCTGGGCGCGCAGCACCAGTTCGTACAGCGTGCGCTGCGGCGCCGTGAAGCGGCCGTTGGCCGGATAGGTGCGCGTGATGTCGCCCGCGTAGCCATCGACTTCGCAGCCGGCGTCGATCAGTACCAGCTCGCCATCCAGAATACGGCGGCCGTTGGCAATATAGTGCAGCACGCAGGCATTCGGGCCCGATGCGACAATCGACGAATACGCCGGCGCCTGCGCCCCGTTGCGGCGGAACTCGTGCAGCAGTTCGGCCTCGATCTCGTACTCGATCATGTCGGGTCGCGTAGCGCGCATCGCGCGCGCATGCGCCCCAGCCGAGATGGCGCCGGCGCGCGCCATCAGGTCCACTTCGTGCGCGTCCTTCAACAGCCGCATCTCGTCCAGCAGCACCAGCAAGTTGTGCGTCGTCGCCGGCGCTGTTACGCCCGTGCGGCCCAGCGCGCGCACGCCCTTCAGCCAACCGGTGATCTGCGCATCGAGCGCTGCGCTGTGGCCCGGCGCGTAGTACAGCGCCGGTGCATTCGACAGCATGCCCACCATGCGGTGATCGAGTTCGTCGACCGGATACGCCTCGTCGAACCCGAACGCCGTGCGCGCCGCATCGGGCCCGTAGCGAAAGCCATCCCAGATTTCATGGTCAGGGTCTTTCGCGCGGCAGAACAGGATCGCGCGGGCAGCGCGCGCATCGAGCGCTGCCACCAGCACGATGAAGCTGTCAGGCTCGGCGAAGCCGCTCAGGTAATAAAAGTAGCTGTCGTGCCGGTATGGATACGGGCTGTCGCCATTGCGCATCACCTCGGGCGCCGTGCCCAGCACCGCAACCGCGCCCGGCGGCATCTGCGCCAGCACGCGTGCGCGCCGATCCGCATGCACGGCGCCGGCCGAGATCATGGCGCCGACTTGGCCGGCCGCAGCGGCGCGTTCAATTCTTCGAGCTGGCCGACGGTGCCGACATTGACCCACTGGCCGTGATACACCTCGCCACCGATGCGACCCTGCTCGATGTACTGGCGCATCAGGGGGCCGAACTTGACGAATTCGCCCGCGCGGATGCCGTCGAACATCTCGGGCCGGTAGACGCCGATGCCGGCGAAATTGAACTTGATGTCACCCTCGTTACGCAGCGTGTACATGTCGACTGCAAAGTCGCCCTCGGGGTTGTGCCAGGGGTTTGGCGTGAGCCACAGCCAGGCGATGTCGCGCTGGTCGACCGGGTAGACCTGGCCGACCGCATCCTTGTCCTTGAGCGCATCGAGCGCCTCGGTAAAGTCGAAGTAGGGCGCATAGATGTCGCCCGACACGGCCAGGAAGGGTTCATCCCCCAGCAGGTGCAGCGCATTGGCCACGCCGCCGGCCGTCTCGAGCGGGCTCGGTTCGTGCGAGTAGACGATGCGCGCGCCGTAGCGGCTGCCGTCGCCCAGCTCGGCCTCGATCATGTGACCAAGGTGCGAGTGGTTGATGACGATGTCGACGATCCCGGCGCGCACCAGGTTCAGTACATGCCAGGTGATCAGGGGCCGGCCGCGCACCTTGAGCAGGGGCTTCGGGCAGGTGTCGGTCAGTGGCCGCATGCGCTCGCCGCGGCCGGCGGCAAAAATCATCGCTTTCATGATGGTTGCCTTAGAAGGTGTAGCCGAACTGTTGCGGCTTGTCGTCGACTGCGTCGAGCAGGCGCAGCAGCGGCTTGAGTTCGTTGTAGCGGTTGGCGGTCTTGCGCACGTAGTCGAGCACCGTCGGCAGGTCGCCCATGTAGTGGGCCTTGTTGTCGCGGTAGTTCAGGCGGCAGAAGATGCCGAGGATTTTCAGGTGGCGCTGCAGGGCCATGAATTCGAAGTCGCGGTAGAACGCGTCGATGTCGGGATTGACCGGCAGGCCGACGCTTTTGGCGCTTTGCCAGTAGCGCACCACCCAGTCGAGCACCATGTCTTCGTCCCACTGGATGTAGGCGTCGCGCAGGAGCGATGCCAGATCGTACGTGACCGGGCCATACACGGCATCCTGGAAGTCGATCACGCCCGGGTTGTGCTGGTCGAGGAACATCAGGTTGCGCGAGTGGAAATCGCGGTGCATGAACACCTGCTGCTGCGCCAGCACGTTGGCGGTAATCGCTTCGAATACCTTGTCGAGCTGCGCCTGCTGTTTGTCGTCGAGCGTCACGCCCAGGTGTTTGCCCAGGTACCACTCGGGGAAGATGCCCAGTTCGCGCATTACAAAGGCGCGGTCGAACTCGGGCAGCACGTCCGGCTGGCTGGCCATCTGGAACTTGAGCAGCGCGTCGACGGCGTCCGAATACATGAAGGCAGCGTTGTCAATCGACAGGCGCGACAGGTAAGTGGTGTTGCCCAGGTCGGACAGCAGCAGGAAACCCTGTTCGATGTTGCGCGCGGCGATGGCCGGCACGCTCACGCCAGCTTCCAGCAGCAAGCCCTGTACATGGACGAAGGCCGGCACGTTCTCGCGCTCGGGTGGAGCGTCCATCGCGACCAGCGTCGCGCCCAGCCTGGCCTGCATGTCGGCGACGACGTCGTAGCGGAAGTAGCGCCGGAAACTGGCGTCAACGGAGGCGCGGCGGCCCGATGCGACGTCGACCAGGCCGGTCGTGGCCAGCCATGCGTTCAGTTGCGACAGCCGGGTATCGGGCACTGCGTCGGCGGAGGCGGGAAGGTTTTGAGACAAAGATGACATGAAGCAGCCTGATGAATCCGGTTGGTTGAACTAATTCCCCTATAATAAGGGATTCATCCCAAAAAAACCGCCCTTTATGGCGCACGTCGATTCTCCATGAGCTGCGATTTTCCATGAGCTGGTCCTCGGCCCAACCATTCCCACCACGACACGTGCTCGCACTGTATGCAATGGCTTCGGTCACTGCGATGCCTGCGTTCGCCCAGACGCCCGCCACCGTCAACGTCACCGCCCCCGCACCAACGGTCCAGGCCGAAGACGAACTTCCCGTCACCGTCAAGGCCGAGGATATCGCCGGCCGGCCCGACCGCCGGCTCGATCTCTCCCGTAACGTCGAGATCACGCGTGGCCAGACCGGCATGACCGCCGATACGGCCTGCTACCTGATCGTCGAAGACCAGGTCACGGCCTCCGGCAACGTCGACATGTGGCGCTTCGGCGATCGCTATAAAGGCGACGAGCTGCAGCTGAACCTTGAAACCGGCAAGGGCTACCTGCTCAACCCGACCTATTTCATGGCGGCGAACAATGGCCAGGGCCAGGCGAGCCGGATCGACTTTCTGGGTGAGCAGCAGGCCGTCGTACGCGACGGTACCTACAGCACCTGCGAAGGGCCAGACCCCGACTGGTATCTGAAGTCGAGCACGCTGCGCCTGGACAAGGGCCGCGACGTCGGCACCGCCGGCAAGACGGTCATCTACTTCAAGGATGTGCCGATCCTCGGCACGCCGGCAATGTCGTTCTCGCTGTCGGGCCAGCGCCGTTCGGGCTGGCTGCCGCCAACTGTCGGTTTCGGTTCGCAGGGCAAGGCCGAAGTCATGGTGCCGTACTACGTCAACATTGCGCCGAACCGCGACCTGACGCTGTACCCGCGCATGATGTTCGACCGCGGCTTCCAGCTCGGTGCGACCGGGCGCTATCTGGGCAGCACCTACAGTGGCGAGACCCACGTCGAAGTGCTGCCGGACGACCGCCAGACGGGCACCACGCGCTGGCGCGCCGACTCGCTGCACAACGGCGCGATCAAACCGAACTGGTCGTACGGCTGGAACCTGCATGGCGCATCGGACGATGAATACCCGTCCGACTTTTCGCGCACCGTCGCCGCCAGCGCCGAGCGCCAGCTCCTGCGCGAACTGCGCACCGATTACTCGGGCCAGTACTGGAGCCTGTCCGCGCGCGCCCAGAATTACCAGGTGCTGCAAGACCCGGCGGCCGCCACCAATCCCAGCCTGACGGTGCCGCGGCCATACGACCGCCTGCCGCAGATTAACTTCCGCTCCGCGCGCTACGATGTGGCAGGCTTCGACTGGGCGGTGGACGCCGAGGCGACCCGTTTTGCGCACCCCACCGCCGTGGGCGGTTCGCGCGCCGTGGTCCAGGGCCAGGTCAGCTACCCGATCGTGCGCCCGGGCTGGTTCGTCACGCCCAAGCTGATGTATAACGCGGCCCAGTACGATCTCGACGACCACGAGATGCGCCCGGGCAAGCCGACCAAGCTAACGCGCACGATTCCGACGGTGTCGTTCGACAGCGGCATGGTGTTCGAGCGCGATGCTTCGCTGTTCGGCAAGTCCACCACACAGACGCTCGAGCCGCGCCTGTTCTATGTGTACACGCCGTACGAGAACCAGGACGATGTCCCGCTGTTCGACACGGGCCGCTCGGGCTTCAATTACGCCCAGCTGTTTTCCGAGAACCGCTACGTCGGCCTGGACCGCGTGTCCGATGCCAACCAGCTGACTGCGGCGCTGGTCTCGCGCTTCATTCAGGAAGACGGCGCCGAACGCTTGCGCCTGGCCATCGGCCAGCGCCTGTACTTCGAAGAGCCGCGCGTGCGCATCGCGGGCGAAGCGGCGCAGCAAAGCCGGTACGATCTGCTGCTGGCCGCCGGCGGCACCATTTCCGAGTCCTGGACCTTCGATAGCGGCGTACAATACGATGCGGCCGGAAGTAGTCTGTACAGCTCGAACGTGAGCGTGCAGTGGCGTCCTGGGAAGATGAAGGCGGTCAATGCAGAGTATCGTTATCAGCGTGACAGCTTCCGCAATATCGACCTGTCGGCGCAGTATCCGATCTCGCGACGCTGGTATGGCGTGGGCCGGGTCAGCTATGCGCTGCGTTCGTATGGTGTGGGGCAGGCAGTCAATCCGTCCGCCGGCAGCAAGCTGATCGAGAGCCTGATCGGTCTCGAATACCAGGCCGATTGCTGGGTGTTCCGGATGGGTGCGCAGCGTTTCGTGACTGCCGCACAGACCACGTCGACGCCGATCTTCTTCCAGCTCGAGCTCAATGGCTTGTCGCGCCTGGGCCTGGGCAATCCGCTCGAGTCGTTCAACAAGAGCGTCCCGGGCTATACGCGACTGAATGCCGGCATTGGCCGCCCCTAAGTCAGAATTCAGACTCGGTGTCCATACTTCGTCGTCCAACCTGACGTGAACAATCCTCAAATGAGTGCTTTCCAGATGATGCGTACTACCCGTTTGCAGTCTCTCCAGTTGGCAGCCGCGCTGCTGTGCGCGATCAGCGCCGGTCAGGCGCTGGCCCAGGCCGCAGCACCTGCTGCCGGTACGCCGGCCGCCAAGACGCCGGCAGCGACCGCGCCAGCCGCCGCTACGCCGGCCGCCAGCTCGGGCTTCCTGCCACCTGCCTCGGCCAATGCCAAGGTGGTCGACTCGATCCAGGTTGTCGTCAACGATGAAGTCATCACGCGCAACGAAGTGGCCGGCCGCATGGTCCAGGTGACGGCAAACATGAAGGCGCGTAATGCCCAGATGCCTGACACCGCCACGATGGAACGCCAGGTGCTCGAGGCGATGATCGTCGAGCGCGCCCAGCTGCAGCTGGCCAAGGAGATGGGCGTCAAGGTCGACGACCGTACGCTGGACGCAACGATCGGCCGCATCGCCGAGAACCAGAAGCTGTCGGTGCAGGACATGCGCAACCAGATGGAAAAAGAAGGCATGCCCTTCTCGCGCTTCCGCGAAGACATCCGTAACGAAATCATGATGCAGCGCCTGCGCGAGCACGAAGTCGACAGCAAGGTGCAAGTCTCGGAAGCCGAGATCGACACCTATATGGCTGCCGCCAAGGCCGCCGCTGCCGACCGCATCGAAGTCAACATCGCCCAGATCCTGGTGCGTGTGCCCGAGAACGCATCGCCCGAGCAGATCGCTGCCCGCGCCGCGCGCGCCGAAGAAGTGATGCGCCAGCTGCGCACCGGCGCCGATTTCGCGCGCATGGCCTCGACCTATTCCGACGCCCCGGACGCGCTCAAGGGCGGCGACATCGGCTGGCGCGATGCCGATCGCCTGCCGCCGAATTTCTCGACCGAGCTGCGCAAGCTGGAAGCCGGCCAGGTCACGCCGATCCTGAAGACCAACGTCGGCTTTCACATCCTGAAACTGGCCGGCAAGCGTTCGCTGGCCAGCGAGGCCGACAAGGCTGTCGTCGAGCAGACCCGCGCGCGCCACATCCTGCTCAAGGTCACGCCGACCATGACCGAGGGTGAAGTCAAGCGCAAGCTGCTGGAAATCAAGGAGAAGATGGCCAACAATGCCGGCACCTTCGAAGAGCTGGCGCGCCAGTACTCGCAGGACGGTTCGGCCACCAAGGGCGGCGATCTGGGCTGGCTGTATCCGGGCGACACCGTGCCGGAATTCGAGACCGCGATGAATGCCCTCAAGCCGGGTGATACGTCCGACATCGTGCAGTCGCCGTTCGGCTTCCACCTGATCCAGGTCGTCGAGCGCAAGAGCGAAGACGTGACGCAGCAGAAAGAGCGCAACGTGGCACGCCAGGTCCTGCGCGACCGCAAAATGCAGGAAGCGATGGAAGACTGGATGCGCCAGGTGCGTGACCGCGCCTACGTCGAATTCCGCGAGGAGCAGTAAGCAATGGTCGCGCCGCAGGCGCCTGCGCGCCCGCTGGCGCACCAACGGCCCGCAGTTCGCCCAATTCTGGCGATCACGGTTGGCGAGCCAGCAGGCATCGGCCCCGAGATCGCGATCCGCGCCGCCTGGGCCCTGCGCGATGAGGCCAACTGCGTGCTGGTGGGCGACGCCGCCTTCCTGGCGCTCACGGCCAGCCTGATCGACCCTGACATCCGCCTGGCCGCCTTGTCGACCCAGGCGCTGCGCAACGGCGGCCTGCCGCACTTCGGCGCCGCGCGGCTGGCAGTCATCGACGTGCCGCTCGACGCCCACGTGGTGCCGGGCCGGCTCGATCCCGAGAACGGCCGCGCCGTGCTGGCCACGCTCGACCTGGCGATCGAAGGCTGCGAGCGGGGCTGGTTCGACGGCATCGTCACCGCGCCGCTGCAGAAAAGCACGATCAACGATGCCGGCGTTGCATTTTCCGGCCACACCGAATACCTGGCCGAGAAGACCGGCACGCCGAAAGTGGTGATGATGCTGGCGGGTGCACCAGGCGGCGATCAGCCGTACCTGCGCGTCGCGCTGGCCACCACCCATCTGCCGCTGAAGGATGTCCCGGGCGCGCTCACGCGCGAGAACCTGACCCAGGTACTCGATATCCTGCACGCCGATCTGACCACCAAGTTCGGCATCGCCGCGCCCGTCATCCTGGTTACCGGCCTGAACCCGCACGCGGGCGAGAACGGTTACCTGGGCCGCGAAGAAATCGACGTCATCACGCCGGTGCTCGAGGCTGCGCGTGCGCGCGGCATCGACGCGCGCGGCCCGTATCCGGCCGACACGCTGTTCCAGCCTAAGTACCTGAAAGACGCCGACTGTGTGCTGGCGATGTACCACGACCAGGGTCTGCCGGTGCTCAAGCATGCAACCTTCGGGCGCGGCATCAATGTCACGCTTGGCCTGCCGTTGATCCGCACCTCGGTCGACCATGGCACCGCACTCGACCTGGCCGCGCAGGGCCTCGGTCTGGCCGATTGCGGCAGCATGATCGAAGCGATCCGCGCCGCCATGCACATGGTGCTGGCGCAGCGCGCGGCCGGCATCAAATAATCAAGAAAGCATCCATGAAACACGTAGCACGCAAGCGCTTCGGCCAGAATTTCCTGACCGACAAGCAAGTCCTCTCTGACATCATCGACGCCATCGCACCACGCAAGGGCGAGACCATGGTGGAAATCGGACCGGGCCTGGCCGCGATGACGGCGCTGCTGCTCAAGCAGCTGGACCACATGCACGTCGTCGAGCTCGACCGTGATCTGGTCACGCGCCTGGAAAAAGCCTATCCGCGCGAGCGCCTGACCGTGCATTCGGGTGACGCGCTGAAGTTCGACTTTGGCGCGATCCCGGTGGCTGAAGGCCAGAAGCTGCGCGTGGTGGGCAATTTGCCGTACAACATTTCGAGCCCGCTGCTGTTCCACCTGGCGGACTTCGCGCACCTGATCGAAGACCAGCATTTCATGCTGCAAAAAGAAGTGGTCGAGCGCATGGTGGCCGAGCCGGGCAGCAAGACCTACGGCCGCCTGTCGGTGATGCTGCAATGGCGTTATGACATGTCGCTGATGTTCATCGTGCCGCCCACCGCGTTCGATCCGCCGCCGCAGGTCGAATCGGCGATCGTGCGCATGGTGCCGGTCAAGCAGCAGCTGCCGTGCGACGGCAAGCGCCTCGAAGCCGTGGTGGCCAAGGCGTTCTCGCAGCGGCGCAAGGTCATTCGCAACTGCGTGGCGGGGATGTTCACCGAGGCGCAGCTGGTGGAAGCGGGCATCGATCCGAGCGTGCGGCCAGAAGCCGTGAGCCTGGCGCAGTATGTGGCGCTGGCCAATCTGCCGAGCCAGACCTAGTTGCTGTGGCCGTCCGGCCAGCATGTCCCAGATCAAAGCGCCTGCAAAGGCGCTTTTTTTATGGTTGCGTGCTCACCCTATCGTTTTAATAGGGCGAAGAGAGACAGTCAAAAAAAAGGCCCGCTACAAGAGCGGGCCGAAATCCAATTCTTTTCTGAGGAGAGTTGGAGGAGACAGAATCAGTATGCTGCGTTACAGCATATAAGTCCAATTTTCCTTTCGCATACTCGACATAAGAATTACGTATAACTCTTCAAAAGGGCTATGCAGCGACGCACGTGACGTTGACGTTTTTTACCTCAGCGTCACCCATGATGCCGGTCGGGTTGGCGACGGTACATACCTGACCGGCTGGCTGCTTAGTGACAGTGACACCATACGTCGTACCGAATGCCACTACAGGCAGGGCATAGGTGATCGGGGTCGTGGATGGCGGCGTTGTTGGCGCCGCGGCAGAGTAAGTGCCACCCGTACTGCCGTTGGCCAGTACCAAGCCGGCGCCGGTCAAGCCGGTGATCGTGCCGCCGACGGTGTACGTGTCGATGTTGCAGTTAATCGAGATGTCGATCGTTCTCAGGCGGCCCGCCGTATCGGCGTTGTTGGCATACAGGCCGTCGGCCGGAGCGACTGCCCCGCAGTTCTGGTGGTCAGGGTCCGTACCGACCTGAACATTATAGGTGTCGCCGTATTCCAGCTTGTCAGGGAAAGCGAAGCGTACTGGTCCGCCAGCAGTCGTTGGCGGTGCGACTTTCAAGGGCACGCCAGCATTGGTCAGGACCAGGCCATCATAGACAAGGCCGGTCACTGAGCCGGCAACAGTGAACTCGGCTTTGTCGCTGCCGCCACAGGCGGCCAGGCTTGCAGCCAGCGCCAGTGCAAGCGCCGGGCGGATCAGGGAAGACTTCATGCGTTTGACTCCAGAAAAAATTAAGGTGCGCACGTGACGGTAACGTTGTTCACGTCAGCCGAGCCCATGGTGCCGACGCCATTGGCGACCGTGCAGCTCTGGTTGGCAGGATTGGTCAGGACCGAGACGCCATAGGGTGCATCTTGTGCAACGCGGGCCATGGCAAAGGTTGTTGCACCGGCTGGAACGGTAACACGGTCGGAGCCGTTGACCAAAATCAGCTGGCCCTTGAGATTGCTGACCGTGCCGCCAAGGGCCTGCGTCTTGAATTCGCAAGCGATTTGAATGGTAGTGACATCGAAGCCGGCGCGGCCGGTGTTATAAAGGTATTTACAAGTACTGATTTCGACGTTCGACGGCACGCTCTTGACGCGCACATCGTACTTGTCGTCGGACGAAATCCGGGTTGGGAAAAAGAACTGGGTCGAGCTCGTGCCGTTCGTCGGCACCGGAATTTCATAGTCGGAGCCGCCGTTGTTGGTGACGACCATACCCGGCTTGGTCACGCCGGAAATCGTGCCGCCCAGCAGCAACTGGCCATCGTCACCACCGCAAGCAGTCAGCAGGACCGCGCATGCCAGCGCTGCACTTGCGCGCAGGTAGGAACTCTTCATATATTCTCCAAATAATCTAGCGGGAAAGCGCAGGCTGCGCGGTTGGAATTAAAAAATCGCTCAACATTTTAGTTCATTTATTAGGCAACCGGTCCATTTGCGTCCCATTTGCATGTGTATCAGGTTGTAAGCACAATGTCATATAGGCAACGTGCAGACCGTGCGGTTTGCTTTTGGCCGTATGCATCGCTATGCTGGCGTAGCGTTTTTTCATGCCCGTTCCCTGGAAGCCGATGACCCGCCATCCCTGGCCCAAAGCCATACTGTTCGACCTCGACGATACCCTGTGGCCGATCGTGCCCGTGATCCGGGCTGCCGAAACCATTCTATATACGTGGCTGCAGCAGCATGCGCCGCGCGTGGCCGACCGGTTCACGATCGACAGTCTGCGCCAGGCACGCCTGGAATTGCTGGCACGCCAGCCCGAGTACGGGATCGACCTGAGCGCGCTGCGCCACGCCGGCCTGGTCGCCGCGTTCGAGGAGGTCGGGGAGGATGTGGCCCGGGTGGAGGAGGCCATGGTCCTTTTCATCGCCGCCCGCAATGCCGTAACGCTGTATGACGACGTGGCGCCAGGTCTCGCGCGGCTCCGGCAGCGCGCGCTGCTGGGCTCAGTCACCAATGGCGTGGCCGATCTGGCCATGATCGGCCTGGCGGACCAGTTCCAGGCATCGGTGGCGGCGCGCGACTTTGGCGCCGCCAAGCCGGATCCGGGAATTTTCCTGGCCGGCTGCGCAGCGCTGGGTGTGCTGCCGGCCGACACCCTGTATGTGGGCGACGACCTGCTGCTCGATGTCCAGGGCGCCCAGCAGGCAGGCTTGCGCGCTGCCTGGATGAACCGCAGCGGCAAGATCAACGAGCTGGCTGATCAGGTACGGCCGGATGTCGAGGTAGACAGCATCGATGCGCTGCTCGACTGGCTGGATGCCGGGCATGAGCCGGCACAGGAGCCACCGCACGAGTTGCCACACGGATCCGCGCCGATGGGCGTATAACACTGGGACGGACCGCAACCCTTGCGCTGCCGTGCCGCGCCCCAATTTAATTCTCATCCCAGCACCACAGAAAAAGACCTCTCCCGGAACCATGCAACTCGATCACCGTGCCCAAACCCTGCTCAAAGCGCTTGTCGAACGCTATATCGCCGACGGCCAGCCGGTCGGCTCGCGCGCGTTGTCCAAGCTGTCGGGCCTGGAATTGTCGCCCGCGACGATCCGCAACATCATGGCCGACCTCGAGGACATGGGCTTCGTCGCCAGTCCCCACACCTCGGCCGGCCGGATTCCGACGCCGCGCGGCTACCGCGTGTTTGTCGATACCCTGCTGACCGTCAAGCAGCTCGATGAAACGACGGTTGGCGCCGAACGCATGCGCCTGCCGCTGCAGCATCCGCAAAAACTGATCGCCAACGCGGCCCAGATGCTGTCATCGCTGTCGCATTTTGCCGGTGTGGTGCAAAGCCCGCGCCGCGAATCGGTGTTCCAGCAGATCGAATTCTTGCGCCTGTCCGAAAAGCGCATCCTGCTCGTGATCGTCGATCCCCGTGGTGATGTGCAGAACCGCCTGCTGCTGACCGATGTCGACTACACGCCGGCGCAATTGTCGCAGTCGGCCAATTACCTGAACCAGAACTTTGCCGGCCAATCGTTCGACGGCGTGCGCCAACGCCTCAGTGGCGAGCTGCGCCAGCTGAGCGACGACATGGGACGCCTGATGCATGCCGCCGTCGAGGCTGGCAGCGAGGCCATGGCCGAGAGCGACGACGTGGTCATTTCCGGCGAGCGCAACCTGCTGTCGGTGACCGACCTGTCATCCAATATGAGTTCGCTGCGCCAGATGTTCGAGATGTTCGAGCAAAAGACCGGCCTGATGCAATTGCTCGACATGTCGAGCAAGGCCGGTGGCGTGCAGATCTTCATTGGCGGCGAATCGAATCTGGTGCCGATGGACGAGATGAGTGTGGTCACCGCGCCATACGCCGTCGATGGCCGCATCGTCGGCACCCTCGGTGTCATCGGCCCCACGCGGATGGCCTACGAGCGGGTGATTCCCATCGTCGACATCACTGCCAAGCTGCTGTCGAACGCGCTTAGTCAGCCTTAACGGTTTTTTACTTTTGCCAGACGCAAAAAGGGCGCACGGGTAAATCCGGTGCGCCCTTTTTATTGACCAGCCTTGTCGGCTGCAAATGACTCAGCTTGCCTTGCGCGCCGCCTGGCACTGCGGACAACTGCCGTAGATCGCCAGCGCATGGTCGACGATCGTGTAGCCGTGGGTTTCGGCGATCATCTTCTGGCGCTGCTCGATTTCGTCGTCGTAGAATTCTTCGACCCGGCCGCAGGTGACGCAGACGAGGTGATCGTGGTGCGAGCCGGCATTGAGTTCGTAGATGGCCTTGCCGGTTTCGAAGTGGTTACGGTTGAGCAGGCCAGCCTGCTCGAATTGCGTCAGGACGCGGTAGACGGTAGCCAGGCCGACGTCCATGTTTTCAGCCAACAGAATCTTGTAGACATCTTCGGCAGTCAGGTGACGCACGGCGCTGTTCTGGAAGATTTCCAGGATTTTCAGGCGCGGGAGCGTGGCCTTCAGGCCGCTTGCCTTCAGGTCGGTCGGGTTGTTACTCATGTTTGTTACTCGCATATTGGCGGAGTGCTTTATGATATAGCGTTTTGAAAGCTCCCGCTCGATTTGAGGTTACCTATGCGCGTCAAACAAGCCGTATCCCATCGATTTTCCGCCAAGGCGGTGCTGGCGGCAGGTCTCGTCTGCACGCTGACGCTGTCCGGCTGCGCATCCTGGCGCAACCAGACCCGTCCGGCGCCACCGGTGGCAACGGACTCGGCAGCCACCGCGGCCGACGCCGACAAATCGGCCGCCATCGCCAATGCCGGCGCGCAGACCGTGCAGGCCTCGCGCCTGCAAAAGTTCCTGTGGATCTTCTCGCCTTACCGTCCGGACATCCAGCAAGGCAACTTCGTTTCGCAAGAGATGCTGAACCAGCTGAAAGCCGGCCAGACGCGCGATCAGGTGCGTTTCCTGCTCGGTTCGCCTCTGCTGCTCGATGCCTTCCACGCCGACCGCTGGGACTACCCGTTCTACCTGGCCCGTGGCAATGGCGAACTGACCACCAGCCGCGTGACCGTGTTCTTCAAGGATGACGTGGTCGAGCGCTTCGAAGGCGGCAACCTGCCAAGCGAGCGCGACTACATCGACCGTATCGCCGGCCCCGCCAAGGTGCCGAGCAAGAAAGAAAAGCCGGAAAGCCGTCCGGTCGCACCGATCACGGTGACCGCCCCGGCAACCCAGCAGTAAGGATTGTCATGACGATGTTGAATATCGCCGTAGCCGGCGCCAGCGGCCGCATGGGCCGCATGCTGATCGAAGCCATCCAGTACGCACCCGACGCCCGCCTGGCCGGCGCCCTCGACATGCCCGGTTCGCCGTTCATCGGCCAGGATGCCGGCGCCTTCGGGGGCTTTCTCACTGGCGTAATGATCGAAGACAGCATCAGGCACGGCCTGCACAATGCCGACGTGCTGATCGACTTCACCCGCCCCGAAGGCACGCTGGCGCACCTCGCGTACTGCGCCGCCAACGGCAAGCAGATGGTGATCGGCACCACCGGTTTCGATGACGCCGGCAAGGCGCAGATTGCCGCCGCTGCCGAGAAAGTCGGCCTGGTGGTCGCTCCAAACATGAGTGTGGGCGTGAACGTCACGCTCAAGTTGCTCGAAATGGCGGCAAAAAGTTTTGCCGAAGGCTACGACATCGAAATCGTCGAAGCGCATCACCGGCACAAGGTCGATGCACCATCGGGCACCGCGCTCAAGATGGGCGAAGTGATTGCCGACGCCATCGGCCGCGACCTCAAGGAATGCGCCGTGTACGGGCGCGAAGGTGTCACGGGCGAGCGCGATCCGTCGACGATCGGCTTTGCCACCGTGCGCGGCGGCGATGTCGTGGGCGACCACACCGTGATGTTCCTGGGCACGGGCGAGCGCATCGAGATCAGCCACAAATCCAGCAGCCGCGTGACCTATGCACACGGCGCGCTGCGCGCCGCGCACTTCCTGGCAGACAAATCCCATGGCCTGTATGACATGCAGGACGTGCTGGGCCTGAAAGCCTGATATGGCCGTTGCACAACTGAACGGCGCTGCGATCATCGACGAGGCGTCGTTTCATGCACAAAGCCGGGCCGCATTTGGTTTCCCGGCATCGTATGCGAACAGCATCGACGCCTGGGTGGATTGCCTGAGCTACCTGCGCGACGACGAAAACATGACCCGCTTCCAGCTGGCGCCGGACGAAGTGCTCGAGGTCGTGATCGTCGACGCTGCTGCCATGAAGGCCGCCGCGCCCGATCTGTTTGAAGAGCTGGCCTTCTGTATTGGCGGCATCAATGAGCGGTATGAAGATTATGGCGAAACGCCGGCATTGAAACTTGTGCTGCGCTGAATTACCCGGGGCAGCGTTCAGCGGACGCTGTCTCATCGCACCATCCTTCCTGCACCACGCCACGCCGTAGTGCAAAATCAACAGGTTATAATGACCGGTTCCATCTCCCACATTACGTCTGCAGAAATCATGCAAGAAAAATATAGTCCAGCCGAAGTCGAACAGGCCGCCCAAGCCTACTGGAAATCGATCGACGCCTACAAAGCCGTCGAACACGATCCGCGTTTCCCTAAGGGCAAGTATTACGCCTGCTCGATGCTGCCTTACCCATCGGGCAAGCTGCACATGGGCCACGTGCGCAACTATACGATCAATGACGTGATGTACCGCTACCTGCGGATGAACGGCTATAACGTGTTGATGCCGATGGGCTGGGATGCATTCGGCATGCCGGCGGAAAACGCGGCGATGGCCAACAACGTGCCGCCTGCAGAATGGACCTATTCGAACATTGCCCACATGCGTGGCCAGATGGAATCGATGGGCCTGGCGATCGACTGGTCGCGCGAGATGACCGCCTGCAAGCCGGACTACTACAAGTGGAACCAGTGGATGTTCCTCAAGATGCTCGAGAAGGGCATCATCTACCAGAAGACCGGTACCGTGAACTGGGATCCGGTCGACCAGACCGTGCTGGCCAACGAGCAGGTTGTCGACGGCCGCGGCTGGCGTTCGGGCGCGCTCATTGAAAAGCGTGAAATCCCGATGTACTACGTGCGCATCACCGAGTACGCCGACGAACTGCTCGACCATGTCGACAACAAGCTGCCGGGCTGGCCCGAGCGCGTGCGCACGATGCAGGCCAACTGGATCGGCAAGTCGACCGGCGTGCGCTTCGCGTTCCCGCACACGATCGTGGGCGATGCAGGTGAGCCGATCGATGATGGCAAGCTCTACGTGTTCACCACGCGCGCCGACACGATCATGGGCGTGACCTTCTGCGCCGTGGCGCCGGAGCACGCGCTGGCTCAGCACGCCGCAAAGAACAACCCGGCGCTGCAGCAATTCATCGCCGAATGCAAGCTCGGTTCCGTCATCGAAGCCGACATGGCGACGATGGAGAAGAAGGGCATGCCGACCGGCCTGTTCGTCACCCATCCGGTCACGCAAGAGCAGATCCCGGTCTGGGTCGGCAACTACGTCCTGATCACCTACGGCGATGGCGCCGTGATGGGCGTGCCGGCGCATGACGAACGCGATTTCGGCTTCGCTAAAAAATACAATCTGCCGATCAAGCAGGTCGTGGCCGTCGAAGGCCAGGAATTCTCGCTCGACGCCTGGCAGGAGTGGTACGGCGACAAGGACAACGGCCGCACGATCAACTCGGGCAAGTACGACGGTCTCGATTACACTTCGGCCGTCAACGCGGTCTCGGGTGAACTGGCAAGCCAGAACCTGGGCGCCAAGAAGGTCACGTTCCGCCTGCGCGACTGGGGCATCTCGCGCCAGCGCTACTGGGGCACGCCGATCCCGATGATCCACTGCGCCGAGTGCGGCATCGTGCCGGTGCCTGAAGCCGACCTGCCGGTCGTGCTGCCCGAGCACCTGGTCCCGGACGGCACCGGCAATCCACTGAACAAGGACGAAGCGTTCCTCAAGTGCGACTGCCCGACCTGCGGCAAGCCTGCGCGCCGCGAGACCGACACGATGGACACGTTCATCGATTCGTCGTGGTACTACATGCGCTATACGTCGCCGGGTTCCAACAACGCGATGGTCGACGAGCGCAACGATTACTGGATGCCGATGGACCAGTACATCGGCGGCATCGAGCACGCCGTCATGCACCTGCTGTACGCGCGCTTCTGGACCAAGGTGATGCGCGACTTTGGCCTGGTCAAATTCGACGAGCCGTTCGTGAACCTGCTCACGCAGGGCATGGTGCTCAACGAGACCTACTACCGCGAAGAAGCGTCCGGCAAAAAGACCTGGTTCAATCCGGCCGATGTCGAGCTGACCTTCGACGACAAGGGCCGCCCGCAAAGCGCCGTGTTGAAGGCCGACGGCCAGCCGGTGGAAATCGGCGGCACCGAAAAGATGTCGAAGTCCAAAAACAACGGCATCGATCCGCAAGCGCAGATCGAGCAGTATGGCGCCGACACAGCACGCCTGTTTACGATGTTCGCGTCGCCACCGGAGCAGACGCTCGAGTGGTCGAACAGCGGCGTCGAAGGCGCCAGCCGCTTCCTGCGCCGCGTGTGGGCCTTCGGCTACGCGCAGCGCGAACGCATCGCTGCGGCACTGGCCGGTGAAGTGCAGGGCACGCACACCGATGCGCAGAAAACGCTGCGCCGCGAAGTGCACAAGATCCTGCAACAGGCCGATTACGACCTGAAACGCATCCAGTACAACACGGTCGTCTCGGCCTGCATGAAGATGCTCAACACGCTCGAATCGGGCAAGCTCGATGACAGCGCAGCGTCCAACGCCATCATCGCCGAAGGCTTCTCGATCTTCCTGCGTTTGCTGAACCCGGTCGCGCCACACATCACGCACGCCCTGTGGCAAGAACTTGGCTTTGCGGGCTTGCACGGCGACCTGCTCAATGCCCCATGGCCGGAAGTCGACCCGCAGGCGCTCGAACAGTCCGAGATCGACATGATGATCCAGGTGAACGGCAAGCTGCGTGGTTCGGTGAAGGTTGCGAAGGATGCCGACAAGGCGACCATCGAAGCGGCTGCGCTGGCCAGCGAAGCGGTGCAGAAGTTCATCGAAGGTACGCCGAAGAAGGTCATCGTCGTGCCGGGCAAACTTGTCAATATCGTGGTCTGATGATGAACACTTCGAACAACAATTACCTCGTCCGCGCCCTCGGTGCAGTTCTGCTGGTGGCGATGCTGGCAGGCTGCGGCTTCAAGCTGCGCGGCAGCGACGGCCAGTACAACGTGCCGTTCCAGAGCATCTGGCTGTCGTTCAACGAAGCCTCGCCGCTGGGTACGGAGCTCAAGCGCAACCTGCGCGCGGGTGACGCCGTGCGCATCGAGCCCGATGCGTCCAAGGCCGAGGCGTTGTTCGATGTGATCAGCGAGTCGCGTGGCAAGTCGATCCTGTCGCTCAACAGCCTGGGTCGCGTGCGCGAATACTCGCTGAGCTACACGCTGGTGTTCCAGGTGCGCGACGCCAACAATCGCCAGCTCTTGGCCCCAACCGAAATCACCCTGCGCCGCAATATCGCGTTCGATGAATCGCAGGTGCTGGCCAAGGAATCCGAAGAAGCGCTGTTGTACCGCGACATGCAGTCCGACCTGGTGCAGCAGATCCTGCGCCGCCTGGTGGCGATCAAGCCGCTGGCGCCCGTGGTGGCGCCAGCGACGCCGGCAGCCGCCTTGCCGACGCCGTAAGCGATGCAACTGCGGCTCGAAGCGCTCGACGGCCATCTGGCCAAGAACCTGGCGCAGTTGTACGTGATCGCCAGCGACGAGCATTTGCTGGCGCTGGAAGCGGCCGACCGCATCCGCAAGGCGGCGCGCGCACAAGGCTATACCGAGCGCGACGTGCTCAGCGTGGAGCGCACCTTCAAATGGGGCGAGCTGCTGGCGGCGAACCAGGCGCTGTCGCTGTTCGGCGACAAGAAGCTGATCGAGCTGCGCATCCCGACCGGCAAACCGGGCAAGGATGGCAGCGCCGCGTTGCAGGCGTATGCGAAAGATCTCAGCCCCGACAACCTGACGCTGATCACGCTGCCCAAGCTCGACTGGCAGACGGCCAAGGCGTCGTGGGTCACGGCGCTGCAGCAGGCGGCGGTCTACATCGATATCCCGAACATCGAGCGCGCGCAGTTGCCGGCCTGGATCGGCAACCGGCTGGCAAGCCAGGGCCAGAGCGCCGAGCGCCAGAGCCTGGATTTCATCGCCGACCGCGTCGAAGGCAATCTGCTGGCGGCGCACCAGGAGATTCAAAAGCTTGGTCTGCTCCACGAGCCGGGCAAGCTGACGTTCGAGCAGGTGCACGACGCGGTGCTGAATGTGGCGCGCTACGACGTGTTCAAGCTGTCCGAGGCAATGCTCACGGGCGACACCGCGCGCCTGGTGCGCATGCTCGAAGGCCTGAAGGGCGAAGGCGAGGCGCTGCCGCTGGTCTTGTGGGCGGTGGCCGAAGAAATCCGCACGCTGCTAAAATTGAAGAGCGGGATGGGGCAGGGCCGGCCGTTGAATGCGCTGCTCAAGGAATACCGGATCTGGGGGCCGCGTGAGCGGATGATGGAGCCGGCGCTGCGCCGCGTGTCGCTCGCGACGCTCGAAGCGGCGCTGCAAGAGGCAGCGCAGGTCGACCGCATGGTCAAGGGCTTGCGCGCCAAAAAATTCGCGGGCGACGCGTGGGATGCGATGTTGCAGCTGGCGTTGCGGGTGGCGCGGTAAGGCTCTCGCAGTAGAGCCTTAGCTCGACGCCGATGGACAGCACCGCCTTGCGCGCGCCAGGTTAATGCAATGGGAAACTCGATGGACATCACCGCACACATGCACCAGCTGGGCCGGCAGGCCCGCGCCGCCGCGCGCGCCATGGCGCGCGCCGACACCGCCACCCGCAACCGCGCCCTGCACCTGATTGCCGACGCCATCGAACGCGACGCCGATGCGCTGCGCGCGGCCAACGCGCAAGACCTGGCCGCGGCCGGGGCAGCTGGCCTGGCCCCGGCGCTGATGGATCGCCTGGCGTTATCGGATGCGGCGATTGCGACGATGGTCGCGGGCCTGCGCCAGATCGCCACCTTGCCCGATCCGGTTGGCGAAATCTCGAACATGAAGGTGCGCCCGAGCGGCATCCAGGTCGGCCAGATGCGCGTGCCGCTTGGCGTGATCGGCATCATCTACGAGGCGCGCCCGAACGTGACGGTGGACGCAGCAGGCCTGTGCATCAAGAGCGGCAATGCGGCGATCCTGCGCGGCGGTTCGGAAGCCATCCACTGCAACCGCGCGCTGGCCAGACTCGTCGCCGAAGGCCTGGCGGGCGCCGGCTTGCCGCAGGCGGCGGTGCAGGTGGTCGACACGGTCGACCGCGCCGCCGTCGGCGCGCTGATCACGATGCCGCAGTACGTGGACGTGATCGTTCCGCGCGGCGGCAAAGGGTTGATCGCGCGCCTGATGGCCGAAGCCACGGTCCCGATGATCAAGCACCTCGATGGCATCTGCCACGTCTACATCGACGGCAAGGCCGATATCGATAAAGCGCTGGCCATCGCGTTCAACGCCAAGTGCCACCGCTACGGCACCTGCAACACGATGGAAACGCTGCTGGTCGCGCGCGGCATCGCGCCGACCGTGCTGCCGCGCCTGGCCGAGCTGTATGCGACCAAAGACGTTGAACTGCGCGCCGATCCGGAAGCGTTCGGGATTCTGGCCGGTTATCCGCATCTGGTCGCGGCAACGGAAGAAGACTGGTCGACCGAATACCTGGCCCCGATCCTGGCAGTGAAGGTGGTGGCCGGCATCGACGAGGCGATGGACCACATCGATGCGTATTCGTCGAAGCACACCGAGTCGATCGTGACAGAAGACCACAGCGGCGCCATGCGCTTCCTGCGCGAAGTCGACTCGGCGTCGGTCATGATCAATGCGTCGACGCGCTTTGCCGACGGTTTCGAATACGGCCTGGGCGCCGAGATCGGTATCTCGAACGACAAGCTGCACGCACGCGGGCCGGTGGGGCTGGAAGGCCTCACGTCGCTCAAGTACGTCGTGTTCGGGCACGGCGAAGTCCGCAACTGAATTCAACATTCACCACAAGGAAAGCATGTACCTCTGGATCAAAGCACTGCACATCGTCTTCATTGCGTCCTGGTTCGCCGGCCTGTTCTACCTGCCGCGCCTGTTCGTCAACCTGGCCGAGGAAACCAACCCTGCGGCGCGTGACCGCCTGCTGGGCATGGCGCGCCGGCTGTACCGCTTCTCGATGATCCTGTCGGTGCCGGCGGTGCTGCTGGGCGGATGGTTGTGGCTGGGCTACGGCATCCAGGGCGGCTGGCTGCATGCCAAGCTGCTGCTCGTGTTCCTGACGATCGGCTACCATCACATGTGCGGCGGCATCCTCAAGAAATTCGAGCGCGGTGTCAATACGCGCAGCCACAAGTGGTATCGCTGGTTCAATGAAGTGCCGGTCGTGCTGATGCTGGCGATTGTCATCCTGGTGACGGTCAAGCCGTTCTAAGCCTGCATTTTTTGTACTGCTGCGTCATCGGCCCGGGCCGGTGGCGCGTTTAATTTTTCATCGTTTCATCGTTTCATCAACGGACAAAGGGTACCCCTCATGGCTTCCTATTTTTGCCCATGCCCACGCGGCATGGAAGCGGCACTGGCCGAAGAAATCGGCGAAATCGCCGCCCAAAGCACCACGCTGAAAGTGCACAACCAGGTGCCCGGCGGCGTGCACTGCTCGGGCACGATGCAGGACGCCTGGCTGCTCAACCTGCACTCGCGCATCGCCTCGCGCGTGCTGATGCGCATGGCACAGCGCAGCTACACCACCGAAAACGACATCTACGACCTGGTGCTCGAGCAGACCTGGGAAGACTGGTTCGGCCCCGATCACACGATCCGCGTCGATGTCACGGCCGTCAAGTCGCCGCTGCGCAGCCTGGAATTCACGACGCTCAAGATCAAGGACGCGATCTGCGACCGCTTCCGCGACCAGTATGACAAGCGCCCGTCGGTCAACACGCGCGAACCCGACATGCGCATCGTCGGTTTTCTGGATGCGCGCAATTTCATCGTCTACCTCGACACCTCGGGCGAAGCGCTGTTCAAGCGCGGCTGGCGTGAAGAAACCGGCGACGCGCCGCTGCGCGAGAACCTCGCTGCCGGCCTGCTGCGCGTGTCGGGCTGGAAGCCGGGCGTGCCGCTGTTCGACCCGATGTGCGGCTCGGGCACGATCCTGGTCGAAGCGGCCCAGATGCTGCAAGGGATTCCATCCGGCGCGCGCCGCAGCTTCGCCTTCGAAAAATTCGCCGACCACGACCGCCAGGCCTGGGCCGCGATGAAAGCGGCGATCAAGCCGAACGTGCTGCCGCAGGAGCCGACCATTTTCGGCTCGGACATCTCGGGCGACATGGTCGAAATGACGCGCCATAACCTGAAGATCGCCGGTATCCTGTTCGACGTGCCGCTCAAGCAGATCGAAGCGCAGCACGTGTCGGCGCCCACGACCGAGCCGGGCATCCTCTTGACCAACCCGCCGTACGGCGAGCGGATCGGCGTGCGTGGCGACAGCACCGTGCCGCAGGACGACATGGCGGCCGGCTTCTACGCCGCGTTTTCGACGACGCTCAAGCAGCGCTTCGCCGGCTGGACGGCCTATCTGTTCACGGCCGACCTGGGCCTGCCAAAAATGCTGCGCCTGAAAGAGTCGCGCAAGACCCCGTTCTTCAACGGCGCGCTCGAATGCCGCCTGTTCCGTTTCGACATGGTGGCGGGCTTCAACCGCCGCGAGGAAGCCAAACCAAAGCAGGACTGACCCGGACCGCCCGATGCTGCCAGAACCATCCGATCTGCCCAAGGACCCCGTCACACCCGTGCCGGCGCCGCCGCCCCACAAGATCGCGATGCTCTCGGCAGGCGGGCTGGCAACGCTGCTGGCAGCGCTGTCGATGCTGGGACCATTCTCGATCGACGCCTACCTGCCGGCCTTCCCGCAGATTCAGGCCCAGCTTGCCTCCACGCCGCTGCAGGTCCAGCAGACCCTGACCGCCTACATGCTGGCCTTTGCCGGCATGGTGCTGTGGCATGGCGCGCTATCCGATGCGTTCGGGCGGCGCAACGTGATCCTGGTGGCGCTTGTGGTATTCGCGATCGGCAGCTTCGGCTGCGCCTCGGCGTCCTCGGTCGAATACCTGTGGGTGTTTCGCGTGCTGCAGGGCGTGTCGGCGGGGGCCGGCGTGGTGGTGGGGCGCGCGATCATCCGCGATCTGTATTCCGATACGGCGGCGGCGCGTCTGCTGTCGATGGTCACGATGATCTTCTCGATCGCCCCGGCCATCGCGCCGGTGGTGGGTGGCTGGATCGTCACGCTGCTCGACTGGCGCGCGATCTTCCTGGCGCTGTCGGTCTACACCGTGCTGCTGTTCTGGTTCTGCTGGAAGCACCTGCCCGAGACGGTGCCACCGGCCGCGCGCCAGCCGTTCAACCCGCGCTTCCTGGCCCAGAGCTACGGCGCCATTTTCAGCTCGTTCCTGTTCCTGACGATGGCTGGCGTGACGGCGCTGAACTTCGCCGGCCTGTTTTTGTACATCGCCGCGGCGCCCGTCATGCTGCCCGAAAGCCTGGGCCTGGGCCCGTCCGAATTCGCGTGGCTGTTCGTGCCGACCGTGAGCGGCATTTTCCTCGGTTCGCTCGTTGCCAACCGGCTGGCCGGCAAGATGGACTTCGCGCGCCAGATCCGCATGGGCTTTTTCTTCATGCTGGGCGCCGTGACCTTCAACGTGATCTACCATGCGTTCTTTCCGCCGGCCCTGCCATGGTCCGTGGCGCCGATGTTCTTCTTTACCTTTGGCAGCTCGCTGATCGCGCCCGGTGCGACGCTGCTGGCGCTCGACCTGTTCCCGCGCATTCGCGGCACGGTGGCATCATGCCAGTCATTCTTGCTGACGCTGCTCGGCGCGATCGTGGCCGGCGCCGTGGCGCCCGCGCTGTCGCATTCGGTGCTGGCGCTGGCGCTCGGTCAGGCGTTCTTCGTGCTGCTGTCGCTGGCGTGCTGGGATACCGCGCGGCGTCATCGTCGCAAACTGCGCGCCCGGGGCGAACCCACATCCTGACGACGCATCGGTGAGCATGAATCGGGGAAATAGTCGTATCGTTACAACAAGTTTTCGAGGGCAGCTGTGTTTACTCCCCCAGGACGCCCATTGCAACGAGTATTCCCGTAACTATTGTTCCTGATCAGAAATGTATATATGTTACGATACGTTTTTATCATCTGGAGCAGTGGGCAAACCTCTCGCCTGTTCCATGCACTGAAGTGCAGGGCGACGTGGCATGCCTGTTCGGGCGCGATCGCCACCTACCAGAACCCTTCGACAAGTGGCGGCCGTGCTTGATAACATGCTCCTATCCGATCAGGATATTCGCAATCGCTTGCTGATCGCCCGGCTGCCGGCCATGCCGCAGATCCTGGTCAAGCTGATCGAGCACCTGCAGGCCGACGATCTCGGCATGCCGGAACTCGCCGCACTGATTGCGAAGGATGCCGGCATGACGGCCAAACTGCTGGCCGTCGCCAACAGCTCGGCGTACCACCGCAGCACGCGCAGCGCCAATCTCGAACAGTCGCTGGTGGCCCTTGGCACCGACATGATCAAGACGCTCGTGATCAGCGATTCGGTATTCCAGACCTTCAACAGCTTCCCGCATGCTGGCAGCATCGACCTGCGCGCGTTCTGGAAAAACTCTCTGACGGCGGCCGTGATTGCGCGCGATGTGGCGCGCATGCTCGACTACGTTCATCCCGAAGAAGCTTACCTGGCCGGCCTGCTGCACAATGTCGGCCGCCTGGCGCTGCTGGCCGCCGCGCCCAAGGAATACGCGTTCAACTTCACCGCGCTCGATGACGAAGACCTGTGCGCGGTCGAGCAGCGTACGCTTCAGATCACCCACGCCGAAGCCGGCGCGTGGCTGATCGAACGCTGGCAGCTCGATTCGTTCCTGGCCGACGCGGTGCTGTACCACCACGAGCCGGGCGACCGCCTCGAAGGCAGCCATCTCCTGATCCGCATCGTGCGCCTGGCGCATGTGCTGACCTGCCATGCAGATGACGAGACGATGGTGCCGGATGCGTGCGCGCTGTGCGGTATCGACATCGCGCGCGCGGCGCAGCTGATCGAGGGCGCCGCGCGCCAGGTCGAGCAGGCCGCCGCGCACCTGGGCATCGATCTGGCCGGCGCCGACGACCTGCCGCAGCCGTCCGCCTACGCGCCGCCGCCGGCAGTCGACCCGGTGCAAAAACGCCTGAACGAAGAAGTGCGCAATATGGTGCTGGTGTCCGAGGTCGGCCAGACCCTGGCGCGCCAGCAGGGCGAGTCGGGCCTGCTCGACGCGATGACGCGCACGGCACGCATCCTGTTCGATTTCGAAAGCGCCGTCGTGCTGCTGGAGAACCCCACCGGCCACCTGCTGTCGGGCGCGCCGGCGCCGGGCGTGGCGCGCATCGCCGATTTTTCGGTCTCGCTGGCCAAGGGTGGCCCCGTGGCGCGCAGCGCACTGGAGCGCCGTCCCGCGTTCGTGGGTGGCAACCGCCAGCAGCTTGGTCTGGCCGAAGAACAGCTGCTGCGCATCCTAGGCACCGACAGCCTGGTGGTGGTGCCGCTGGTGGCCGGCGCGCGCTGCCTGGGCGTGCTGGTTGGCGGCGTGCCGGCCTGGCAGCTGCCGCATTGCCAGCGCCGCGAGCGGTTCATGCAGGCCTTCGGCGCGCAGGCCGCCAGCGCCCTCGAGAACCTGCTGCTCGAACGCGGTCACGCACGCCGCCAGCTGGCCAACGTGGCCGAAGAATTCCGCGACGCCTCGCGCCGCGTGGTGCACGAAGTGAACAACCCGCTCGCGATCATCAAGAATTACCTGAGCATCCTGGACGGCAAGCTGGCGCGCCAGGAACCGGTGGGCGGTGAGCTTTCGATCCTGAACGAAGAGATCGACCGCGTGGGCCAGTTGATCGGCTCCCTGGCCGAACCGCAGGTGCCGGATGCCGGCCCGCGGCCGGTCGATGCCGCCCGCGTCGTCGACGATGTGCTGCGCCTGTTCCGCACCAGCGGCTTCGTGCCAGGCGGCGTGCAGATCGTGGCGCACATGGACGGCGACAGCGCGATCGAGGGTGACCCCGATGTGCTCAAGCAGATCCTGGTGAACCTGGTCAAGAATGCGGTCGAAGCATTCGGGCCGCAGCACAAGAACGATGGCCGGATCGAGGTCGTCAACCGCGGCCACGTCAACCGCGAGCGCCACCTGTACCTCGAGCTGGGCGTAAACGACAATGGTCCCGGCCTGTCGCGCGAGGTGCTGGCCAACCTGTTCATGCCCGTCAAGAGCAGCAAGGAAGGCGCGCTCGATGGCGGCAAGCGTGGTCTGGGCCTGTCGATCGTCCATGGCCTGGTCAAGAAGATGGGCGGCCATATCGCCTGCCGCAGTGCCAGTTCCGGTACGTCGTTTGAAATACTCCTGCCGGCGTACACCGGCGTCGGCAATGCGCTTGCGCTGCCGGCGCGCGCGCTCGGTTCCGCCTGAACCTCACCATGCACGCGCACCCAGCCACCATGCTCCCTGGTGAACCCTCACCGTTTTCTCCGACGCTCGACGCCGACAGCCAGCCACGCCTGCTGCTGGTCGACGATGAACCCCGCCTGCTGTCGTCGCTGTACGAATTGCTGCAAGGGCGCGGCTACCGGCTCACGACCGCGTCATGCGGCACCGATGCGCTGGCAGAGCTGTCGCGCCAGCGCTTCGACCTGGTCCTGCTCGACCTGCGCCTGCCCGACATCGGCGGCCACGAGATCATGGACTTCATCAACAACAAGGGCATCGACGCCGACGTGATCGTGATGAGCGGCGAAGTGGGCATCGACGCCGCGATCGGCGCGCTCAAGCGCGGCGCCTACAGCTACCTGCGCAAGCCGTACAGCCGTGAAGAGCTGCTCTCGACCGTCAGCAATGCGCTGGGGCGCCGGCGCCTGGCGCTGGAAAACGCGCGCATCGCGAACCAGCTCGAGAACTCCGAGAAGATGTACCGCTACCTGGTCGACTCGTCGCCGGACATCATCTATACGCTCAACCACGAAGGCCGCTTCACGTTCGTCAACGACCGCGCCTACCAGCTGCTCGGCTACACGCGCGAAGAGCTGATCGGCAAGCATTACTCGATTGTCGTGCACGAAGAAGACCTGGAACGCGCGCGCTACGTGTTCAACGAGCGCCGCATCGACGAACGCGCGTCGCGCAACGTCGAACTGCGCCTGAAGTGCCGGGGCGGGAATGGCAACAGCAGTAGCGACCGCACTTTCAACACGACGTTGATGACGATCTCGCTCAACGCGATCGGCATGCACGTGCCGGACCAGGAAGTGAAAAAGCTCGAGTTCTTCGGCACCTACGGCGTGGCGCGCGACATCACCGACCGCAAGCGCGCCGAAGAAGTCATCGCCTACCAGGCCTACCACGACATCCTGACCGACCTGCCGAACCGCATCCTGTTCAAGGACCGCCTGGGGCTGGCCGTGATCCAGGCCAAGCGCAAGCAGACCGAACTCGCGGTGATGTTCATCGACCTCGATCGCTTCAAGCTCGTGAACGATACGCTCGGCCACGTCAAGGGCGACGAACTGCTGCAGCAGGCGGCCAGCCGCCTGAAGGAATGCCTGCGCAAGGGTGACACGCTGGCGCGCCAGGGCGGCGACGAATTCACCATCGTGCTGCCCGAGCTGGTCAGCCACGACGACGCGCGCATGGTCGCCGACAAATTCCTGGCCTGCCTGCAGCTGCCGTTCGACCTCGATGGCCACGAAGTGCACATCTCGGCCTCGATCGGCATCGCGATCTATCCGAAGGACGGCGAATCGATCGACGAACTGCTGCGCCACGCCGACATCGCGATGTACCAGGTGAAAGCACTGGGCAAGAATGGCCACAGCTTCTACCACGACTCGATGCTCGAAGTGTCGCACCAGAAGATCGCGCTGGAACAGGCGCTGCGCCGCGCGCTCGAGCACGACGAGCTGGAGATGTTCTACCAGCCGCAGATCGACGCCATGACCGGCAACATCACGGGCGCCGAGGCGCTGATGCGCTGGAACCACCCAACGCGCGGGCGTTTGTCGGCCGGCGAATTTTTGCCGTTCGCCGAAGAAAACGGCCTGATGCTGCCGATCTCGGACTGGATGATCGGCGCGCTGTGCCGCGACATGCTGCGCTGGAACGCCGTCGGCGGCAGCGACGTCCGGCTCTCGCTGAACCTGTCGCCGCAATACCTCGACCGCGGCGACTTCTTTGAAAAGATGCGCGGGGCGCTGGCGCGCTACGCGATCTCGCCGCAGCAGATCGAAGTCGAGATCACCGAGAACATCTGCATCCGCAATCCGCAGTATGCGATCGAGCAGCTCAACAAGCTGTGCGAGCTGGGCGTGTCGATCGCGATCGACGATTTCGGCACCGGCTACTCGTCGCTGTCGTACCTGCACCGCTTCCCGATCCACACGATCAAGATCGACCAGTCGTTCGTGAAAGAGATCCACGAGGAAGACGGTCACTATCCGGTCATCCTCGCGATCATCTCGATCGCGCGCGGCCTGGGCCTGAACCTGATCGCCGAAGGCGTCGAGACCGAGGAACAGGCGCGCTACCTGCGTGCCAACGGCTGCATGACGATGCAGGGCTACCTGTTCTACCGTCCGATTTCGCTGGGCGACTTCATGGTGGCGCTGCGTACCCGGCCCGGATCGAACCTGCGCGCCGTGCTGGCCTGAGTGGGCATGCCCGACACGTCGTTGTACAGCGCCGAATTCCTGCGTGTGAAAGGCCTGGCCGAGCGTGGCGTGGCCGAGGCCCAGCACAGCCTGGGCTTCATGTACGTGAACGGCCAGGGTGTGGCGCAAAGCGATGAACTGGCGGTGAGCTGGTACCGGCTTGCGGCCACGGCCAACCTGGCGCAGGCCCAGTACAACCTCGGCGTGATGGTGCAGAAGGGCCAGGGCGTGAAGCAGGATTTCACGCTGGCTGCCCACTGGTACGAACGCGCGGCCAGCCAGGGTTACGCGCTGGCCCAGTACAACCTGGGCTGGCTGTACGCCAAAGGGCAGGGCGTGGCGCAGGACGTGGGCCGCGCGCTGTACTGGTTCCGCCAGGCCGCCGAGCAGGGCGAGGCGGGCGCCCAGCACAATCTCGGGATGATGTACGACACCGGCAAGGGCGTGGCGCAGGACCATGAAGCGGCCCTTGAATGGTACCGGCGCGCGGCCAGCCAGGGCTACGCCCGATCGCAGTACAGTCTGGGCCTGCGCTACGAGAGCGGCCAGGGCGTAGCGCGCGACCCGGCGCAGGCCCTGGACTGGCTGCGCAAGGCCGCGCTGCAGGGCTATGCGCCGGCCCAGTTCAATCTGGGCCTGCGCTTCGACAAGGGCCAGGACGTGGAAGCGGACGGCGAACAGGCGATGCTGTGGTACGGCCGCGCGGGCATCCAGGGCCATGCCAGCTCGCAGTTCAACCTGGCGCTGATGTACGACACCGGCCACGGCGTGCCGCAGGACGATGCACTGGCCGCGACCTGGTACCGGCGCGCCGCGCAGCAGGGCCACGCCGGCGCGCAGGACAGCCTGGGCATGCGCCATGAGCACGGCCAGGGCGTGGTGCAGGATGCAGTGCAGGCAGCCATCTGGTACCGCCGCGCGGCCGAGCAGGGCTTGCCGGTAGCGCAGTACCACCTCGGGCAGCTCTTCGATACGGGCAACGGCGTCGAGCGCGATGCGGTGGAAGCCACGGCGTGGTACCGCAAGGCTGCCGAGCAGGGGCACCTGCGCGCGCAGTTCGACCTGGGCCTGCGCCACGAAAACGGCGTCGGCGCAGCGCAGGACAGCGTGCAGGCCCTAGCCTGGTACCGGCGCGCCGCGGCGCAGGGTTACGCGGCGGCGCAGTACATGGTGGCCACGCTGCTCGACCGACACGACCTGGGCGACCCGGCCGAAGCCACCGACTGGCTGCACAAGGCGGCCGACCAGAAGCACGCACTGGCGCAGTTCGAGCTGGGGCTGCGCTACGACTGCGCCAAGGGCGCCGAACGCGATTACGAAGCCGCCCATTTCTGGTACCTGTGCGCGGCGCGCCAGGGCCATGCGCGCGCGCAGTTCAACCTGGGCGTGATGTATGCGGCGGGGCAGGGCGCGCAGCGCGATCTAGTCGAAGCGTATGCGTGGCTGCATCGGGCAGGCGGCGCCGGAATCCGGCCCGCGCGCGACTACCTGGCCCGCACCGCGCGCCGGATGGACGCGCAGCAGTTGTCGCTGGCCGAGCGCCTGTTGCACGCTTAGCCAACGTCCCGTCTTTGAACCGGCGCCGCCCGCGCACGGGTGCGCTGCCGCACTCTCTATCATGACACGCCACGCTATACTGTATGCCCATACAGCCACGGGCGTCCGATGGAACTCAACGACAAGCTCGAAATCCTGGCCGACGCGGCCAAGTACGACGCATCCTGCGCCAGCAGCGGTGCGCCCAAGCGCGGCTCCGAGGGCAAGGACGGCCTGGGCGCCACCACCGGCATGGGCATCTGCCACAGCTACACGCCCGATGGCCGCTGCGTCTCGCTGCTCAAGATCCTGCTCACCAACTTCTGCATCTACGACTGCCAGTACTGCATCAACCGCCGTACCTCGAACGTGCCGCGCGCGCGTTTTGCGGTCGACGAAGTGGTCAAGTTGACGCAGGATTTTTACCTGCGCAACTACATCGACGGCCTGTTTCTCAGTTCCGGCATCATCCAGTCGGCCGACTACACGATGGAGCAACTGGTGGCCGTGGCGCGCACCCTGCGCGAGGTGCACAACTTCCGCGGCTACATCCACCTCAAGACGATTCCCGATGCCGACCCGCTCCTGATTACCGAAGCGGGGCGCTGGGCCGATCGCCTGTCGGTCAATATCGAGCTGCCCACGCACGATAGCGTGACCAGGCTCGCGCCCGAAAAGAGCGTCCACACGATCAAGCTGGCGATGGGTTCCATCCGGCGCAAGCTCGATGAAAAAGCCGAAGAGCCAAGGTCGCCCGCGTTCGCGCCGGCCGGCCAGAGCACGCAGATGATCGTCGGGGCCGACGCCAGCGACGACCACACGATCCTCAACACGGCCGAGACGCTGTACGGCAGCTATAAACTCAAGCGCGTGTACTACTCCGCGTTCAGCCCGATCCCGCAAAGCCCCAAGAGCGTGCCGCTCGCTCCACCGCCGCTGCTGCGCGAGCACCGCCTGTACCAGGCCGATTTCCTGCTGCGCAGTTACGGCTTTACGGCTGGCGAAATCATGCCGCAAACGGGCAACCTGGCGCTGGACATCGATCCCAAGCTGGCCTGGGCGCTCTCGAACCGCGACCAGTTTCCGATGGACCTGAACCGCGTCGATGCGACGCTGATCGCGCGCATCCCCGGCATTGGCCTGCGCAACGCCAAGCGCATCGCCGACCTGCGCCGCATCCGCCGCATCCGCTGGGAAGATTTATCGCGGCTGCGCTGCAGCCTGAAAAAGCTGGCGCCGTTCGTCGTCACCGCCGACTACAAGCCGGCGCAGGGCGCGACCAGCTCCGACCTGCTGCGCAAGCACATGGCCGACGCGCCGCAGCAGATGAACCTGTGGCCGGAGCTGCAGGCAGCATGACCCCCGCGGCCACTGCAGCCGTCGTCGCCAGCGAAGCCGTCGCCGCGGTCCGCGCGGGGCAGCCGCTGCTGGTGGCCTCGTTCGTCGAGTGGCGCGCCACGGCCCGCGCCCTGCTGCGCGCTGGCGTGCCGCCCGAGGCGGTGACGTGGGGCGAGCCAGGCGCCGATTTGTTCTCGAGCGCGCCGGCAGCGCCCGCATCGGCCCTGGAGACGGTGCAGCCGACTGGTGATCTTCTCGCTGCCCCGCCTGTCGAACGGGCGGCACAAGCCACGCCCAGGCCGCAAGTCCCGCGCTTCCTGATGGAGATGCTGCAAACCGCCGCCTGTTACCGCGACCACGACCGCTGGGCCTTCCTGTACCGCGTGGTCTGGCGCTGGCAGCAGGGCGAGCACGATGTGCAGTCGCCCGCCGATCCCGATGGCGCGCGGCTGACGTCGATGGTCAAGGCCGTGCGGCGTGAGGTGCACGACATGTTTGCGTATATCCGCTTTCGCGAACGGCCGATCGAGGCCGGGCCGCCGCAGTTCGTGGCCTGGTTCGAACCCGCGCATGACGTGCTGCCGCAGGTGGCCGAACATTTCGTTGCCCGCATGGGCAAGATGACCTGGATGATCGCCACGCCCGAGGCCAGCGTGCTGTGGGACGGCGCCACGCTGCACGACGCCGGGCCGTTGATGTCCGGCCCGGCCGACCTGGAAGACGACGGTGAGGCGCTGTGGCTGACCTATTACCGCAGCATCTTCAACCCCGCGCGCCTGAACACGAAGGTCATGCAAAGCCATGTGCCGTCGCGCTTCTGGAAGAACCTGCCCGAGGGCGCGCTGGTGCCGTCGATGGTCAGCCAGGCCGGCCTGGGCGCGCGCCGCATCGGCCAGGTCGCCGAGGTGGGCCAGCGCCGGGGTACGACGATTCCGATCGCGGCCGAGAAAGCCCAGCCCGACCGCGAACAGCCATCAAAGCTCGACGAATGCCGGCGCTGCGAATTGTGGCAGCACGCGACGCAGGCGGTCGGCGGGATCGGGCCGGACCACGCGCAGATCATGCTCGTCGGCGAGCAGCCGGGCGACCAGGAGGACCTGTCCGGCCAGCCGTTCATCGGGCCGGCCGGCCAGCTGCTCGATCGCGTGTTCGCCCAGGCGGAGGTGGATCGCAAGGGTGTTTATATCACCAACGCCGTCAAGCATTTCAAGTGGGAGCCGCGCGGTAAACGGCGCCTGCACAAGACGCCTGCGCAGAAAGAGATCGAGGCCTGCCACTACTGGCTCGAAAAAGAAATCGCCACCCGCAAGCCGAAAGTGATCGTGGCGATGGGCGCCACTGCGCTGAAATCGGTGCTGCAGAAGGGGAACGTGACGCTCAGGGACAGTCTTGGCCAACCGGTGCGCCATGGCGACGCATGGGTGGTGACGATCTACCACCCGTCGTACGTGCTGCGCGTGCCGGATGAAGCGACCAAGCATGAAGCATTTGCCGTGATGGTCGAGGGCCTGCGGGTGGCGCAGTCGCTGCTTGAGCAGTCTGGCGAGAACTGATCCACGTCGCGATATCGTGACGCGTGCGGAGGCGGGCTGGCACCCCTCCCAGGCCTTCCTTATCCGCCCACTGCGCCTTGCGTATGCATTCGAAAGTCCTTGTGATCGCCGCGATGGTCGCCTCATAATCGGCGCACGCTTCTGGCCACTTTCACAACAGGATACCTTCATGCGCCCACTCGTCGTTCCCGCACTGTGCTTGTCGTTGCTGGCTGCCCCCGGATGGGCGCAGTCGCTTGACGGGGCCGATGCCCCGCCTGCCGCGGTTGTCACCACGGACGCGGTCGAACCTGCGCCGGAACAGATTCACGTCGTCGCCCAGCGCCCTGGCCCGGGCATGTGGAAGGTGAAGAAGGGTGATCATGTGCTGTGGGTGTTCGGCACCTATGCGCCGCTGCCGAAGAACATGACATGGCGTTCGCAGCAGGTGGAAAACGTCATCAAGCATTCGCAGGAGTACCTGTCGCCACCAGGGGCCACAGCCAAGCCGGGCTTCTTCAAAACGATCACGCTGCTGCCGAGCCTGATCGGCGTGCGCAAGAATCCCGATGGCGCGCAGCTGCGCGATGTGCTGCCGCAGGAAGACTACGCGCAGTGGAGCACGCTCAAGGCGACCTACCTGCGTGATAACAGCGACGTCGAACGCGAGCGGCCGATCTTTGCCGCGCAGGCGTTGACAGAAGCGGCGCGCAAGGAGGCGGGCCTGGTGAACGGCTACGCCGTGCGCAAGCAGCTGCTCGCCCTGATCAAGAAGAGCGAGCTGAAACAGACGTCGACGGAGGTTGAACTACCGACGGACAATGCGCGCGCGTTGATCAAGAACTTCAAGAAGTCGAACCTGGCTGACGCCGCCTGTCTGAGGACGACGATGGCCACACTGAAGCAGGATCTCGACGGCGCAACAGCGCGCGCCAATGCCTGGGCCAAGGGCGACGTGGATGAGATGCGCAAGCTGAACTACGCCGAACGCGAGGAGGCGTGTTTCGGCGCGCTGATGAACAGCGCCGCGCTCGATACGGAGCCTGAGTGGAAGAACGTGAAGGCGCGCTCGCATGCGAAGTGGATCGCATCGGCCGAGAAAGCCCTCGCTGCGAATACATCGACCTTTGCACTGTTGTCGATGGACGATATTTTCGATCCGAAAGGCGTGATCGCGGCGCTGGCGGCGAAGGGGTACGAGGTCGTCGCGCCTGAATGATGTGATGCCGCGCGCATGGCTGGCAAGCAGCATGCGCGCACTTCGCTTGGGAATTTGTCAAACCTTCGCAAACGCGCGTAGAATGCTGGCAACGCGGGTGTAGCTCAATGGTAGAGCAGAAGCTTCCCAAGCTTACGACGAGGGTTCGATTCCCTTCACCCGCTCCAATCATGACCTAACGCAAACGCCTGGGTTCAAGACTTCCCCGAATCGACAGGCACATCGCCGCTGCGTATCGGCTTCACCTGCTCCCACTCATTATCGGACAATGGACGCGCGTCAGGGTCATGCATCGTTGCGGCTGTAATTTCTGCATCTTCTTCCGGTGTTGGAACGATCGTTCCAGGTCTTAAATTTGGCATGGCATTAATTTTCCTGGACATTTGCTGCGTTCAAACTGGATGCGGCATGTGCTTGTCGGATTACGGCGATGATGTAGTGTAGACGCTGCCTGACCCAGCATCCCACCGTGTAGCGCTGCGCCACGTTCAGTCGCGCCGATGTAGCCTTGCGTTTCACCGTCCAAGCAAGGAGCGCTCTGCATGCCACCGACCTCCGCATCACGCCGTCATCTGCTGGCATCCATGATTGCCGCCTCGGGCGGACTGGCCTTGTCACCGCTGCTCGCTGCTGCACCACCCGCCCCGTTGCTTACCCGACCGATCCCTTCAAGCGGTGAACAACTCCCCGTCATCGGCCTTGGCAGCTGGATTACCTTCAACGTCGGGCGCGACCCGCAGGGCCGCCGTGAATCGGTCGATGTAATGCGCCAGTTCTTCGCAGGTGGCGGCAGGCTGGTCGATTCGTCGCCCATGTACGGCTCGGCCCAGGACGTGATCGGCGAAGCCGTGCAAACTCTGAAACCTGCGCGGCTGTTCTCTGCCGACAAGGTTTGGGTCAGCGGCGGCGCGCGTGGCGTGGCGCAGGTCGAGGCGTCGCGCAAGTTGTGGCACGTGCCGCGTTTCGATCTGTTGCAGGTGCATAACCTGCTGTCTTGGGAAGAGCACCTGCCGCTGCTGCTGGCGATGAAGCGGGAAGGGCGGCTGCGCTATGTCGGCATCACCACGTCGGAAGGCCGGCGGCATGCCGAGATTGAGAAAATCATGGCGTCGCAGCCGATCGACTTCGTGCAGATCTCGTACAACGCGCTCGATCGCGAGGTGGAACAGCGCATCCTGCCGCTGGCGCGCGAGCGCAAGATCGGCGTGATCGTCAACCGGCCGTTTCGCCAGGGCGACCTGACGCAGGCGCTGGCCGGCAAGCCGTTGCCGGGGTGGGCGGTCGATATCGGCTGCACGACGTGGGCGCAGGCGCTGCTCAAGTTCATCGTGTCGCATCCGGCTGTCACGTGCGCGATTCCGGCCACGTCCAGCGTCGCGCACGTACGCGAAAATCTGCTGGCCGGCACCGGTCGTATGCCGGACGAGGCGCTGCGTAAGCGCATCGCCCAGGATGTCGAGAGGCTGGCATGAGCGAGTGGTGGACGTATTCGCTGTCCGATTTTTTGATGTTTTCAAGCCGCAGCTACTACCGGCTTATCGAGAGCTATAACGCAGCGATCTGGCCAGCGCATTTGCTGGCGCTCGTGGCGGGCGTGATCGTGATCGGCGCCATCGCGCGACCACGCCAGCATCTGCAACGATCAGCGGCGCTGGTGCTCGCTGCAGCCTGGGGCTGGGTCGGATGGGCGTACCACCTGGAGCGCTATGCCGAGATCAACACGGCAGCGCCGTATTTTGCTGCGGCGTTTGCTGTGCAGGCGCTGTTACTGTGCTGGCTCGCATTCAGGCCAAGTAACGCAGCGCCAGCGCCGCAACGGGTGGCGCTTGGCATGACTGGCCTGGCTATCTTCGCCTATCCCTTGCTGTCGCTGGCGCGGGATGGCGGTGATTTTCGCCAGGCAGAAGTCTTCGGCATCGCCCCCGATCCCACAGTCGTCACCACGCTGGGCGTGCTGCTCGCATGGCGCGCGCCTGCGATCTTCTGGCTGATCCCGATGCTCTGGTGCTTCGTCAGCGGCGCGACGCTGATGGAACTGAAGATCGACCATGCATGGCTGCTGCCAGCGCTCGCATTGACAGCTGTAGTTGCCCGAATCGTGAGCAGCAAAATACCGCGCGACCTCAACTCGACAGCAAATCCCCGATCCTGAACGAGTCCGTCCCCGCCACTTTGCACACGTGCATCCCGCGCAGCAGATGCCGGTGCGCGGTGCATGCAAACAGGAACCCGGGCCGGCTCGCCGCCACCGGCGTGACTTGCCCGCTGACCGGATTGACGATGTCCGCAATCGGCTCGCCCGCTTCGACCCGGTCCCCCAGCTCCTTGCGCAGCACCAGCACGCCCGCATGCGGCGCGGTCAGTGGTTCGACGGCGTCGAGCGGTGTCGGCGCGCAGGCGTAGGCGGGCATGTCGCCAACCGGGATATCCAGCACGCCCTGATGCGCCAGGTACCGCAGCAGCGCATCGGCATCCTTGCGCGCGTAATCGTAATTGACGTCGTTCTCGCCCCGCAGTTCGACGGTAACGGCCACGCAGGCCGGCGGAATCGCGGCATCGGGATAGTGGCGCGCCAGATCCCACCACAGGCGGCCACACGCTTCGTCGAACGGTTCGCCGCCCGATTCCGTCGCTACCAGCAGCACGCGCGCTTCCATCAGCGCGGCCAGCGGCAGCACTGCCTCGACCAGCGGCGTGCCGGCGTACATGTGCAGCACCGCCTCGGTGTCGCAGTGCAGGTCGAGCATGATGTCGGCGTCGATCGCCATCGTGAGCAGCGTTTTCTTGAGCACCGAGGTCGCGTTGCCAGGCTCCCAGCTGGCCACGGAGCGCCGTGCATGCTCGCGGATCAGTGCGACGTTCGCGGCGGCGTCCTGCCCGAGCTGGCCATCGACGGCCGCCATCACATCCTGCGCCACGTGGCGGTAGGCGCGATTGAAGTTGGTGCCGGTTGCCAGGTCGTAGCGGCCGAACGGCGCGCCGTGGATCACCTGCGCCAGCCCGATCGGATTGGCCACCGGGACCAGGATCACTTCGCCCTTGATGTGGCCTTCGGCGTCGAGGCGCTCGAGTTCCTGGCGCAGCACGTGCGCGACCAGCATGGCCGGCACCTCGTCTGCGTGCAGCGAGGCCTGGATATAGACCTTCTTGCCGCTACCCGGCGCGCCGTAATGGAACGAGGTCAGGTTGACGGCAGCGATATGCTCGTCGATGGCGATCGGGTGTTTCGTGGAATGCATGGACAAACTCCGGCAAGCTGGGTGAAGACGCGATTATGGCCGATCCGGGCGGCGCCGCGCGTCGGCTATAATGACAGCCGCATTTTCCTCTTCACTTTCTTCGTCCCCGAATCCCATGTCTCTTGATAAGCCCAACAATGGCCCGGCGCGGTCCATGCTGTACGATCCCACCGAACACCGCATCCGCAGTTTTGTCACGCGTGCGGGCCGGCTGTCGACCGCGCAGGCGCGGGCCTTCGATGAACTGGGTCCGAAGTTCCTGATCGGGTACAAGAAAGAACCGCTCGACGTGGCGCAGGCCTTCGGCCGCACCGCGCCGGTGATTCTGGAAATCGGCTTCGGCATGGGCGACACCACTGCCCATATCGCCAAGCTGATGCCCGAGAAAGACTTTATCGGCGTCGAAGTGCACACGCCGGGCGTCGGCAGCCTGCTCAAGCAGATCGGCGAGCAGGACATCGCCAACCTGCGCCTGATCCAGCACGACGTGTTCGAGGTGCTGAATCACATGATTGTGGACGGCTCGCTCGACGGCGTGCACGTGTTCTTCCCCGACCCATGGCACAAGGCGCGCCACAACAAGCGCCGCCTGATCCAGCCGGCATTCGTCAAGCTGCTGTGCCAGAAGTTGGCGCCAGGCGGCTACCTGCACCTGGCCACCGACTGGGAAGACTACGCGGTGCAGATGCTCGAAGTCTTGAGCGCCGAGCCCGAACTGGCCAACACCGCCGACGACTACGCGCCGCAGCCGGCCTACCGCCCGCTGACCAAGTTCGAGAACCGCGGCATCAAGCTCGGTCACGGTGTGTGGGATCTGGTCTTCACGCGCAAATAACGCACAAATAAGGCGTCAATAAGGCACGCCTGTTTCGCGAACAGCGTTACAGCATCTCGTTGATGATGGCGACGATCGCGTCGCCATACGACACGAGCTTTTTCTCGCCCACGCCGGTCACGCCACGCAGCTGGTCGATCGAGGTCGGCTTGACCTTGGCGATCTCGCGCAGCGTCGCATCCTGGAACACGACATACGCCGGCACGCCGTGCTCGCGCGCGGTGCCCATGCGCCACGAGCGCAGGCGCTCGAAGATGCCTTGCTCGGAGCGCGACAGCTCCACTTCCTCGAATGTCGAGCGTGACGTGGAAGGGCGCTTGGCCTTGACCGGTTTCTGGTACTGGCGCAGCTGCACCGTCTGCTCGCCCTTGAGCACCGGACGCGCGGCATCGGTGAGCTTGAGCGAACTGAAGGCGTCGTGGTCGACTGTGACCAGGCCCAGCGCAATGGCCTGGCGCAGGATGGCGCGCCACTCCTGCTCGCTGCGGTCGGCGCCGACGCCATACACGGTGAGCTTGTCGTGGTGCCACTGCGTGATGCGTTCGGTGGTCGCGCCGCGCAGCACGTCGATCACGTGGCCGCCGGCAAAGCGCTGGTCGACCCGGTAAATAGTGGACAGAAGTTTTTGCACCGGCACCGAGCCGTCGAAGCTCACCGGCGGGATCAGGCAGGTGTCGCAGTTGCCGCACGGACCGGAGCGTTCGCCGAAGTAGTCTAGCAGGCGCATGCGGCGGCACGACAGGGTTTCGCACAGGCCGAGCATGGCGTCGAGCTTCATCGACAGCACGCGCTTGAACGTTTCGTCGGCCTCGGATTCGTCGATCATCCGGCGCTGCAGCACCACGTCTTGCAGGCCATAGGCCATCCAGGCGCTGGCGGGGCCGCCGTCACGGCCGGCGCGGCCGGTCTCCTGGTAATAGCCCTCGATGCTCTTGGGCAGATCGAGGTGGCACACGAAGCGCACATCGGGTTTGTCGATGCCCATGCCGAAGGCGATGGTGGCGACCATGACGATGTTTTCTTCGCGCAGGAAGCGCGCCTGGTTCTTGGCGCGTACCGCGTATTCCATGCCGGCGTGGTAGGCCATGGCGCGGATGCCGTTTTCGTTGAGGAAGTCGGCGGTTTCTTCGACCTTTTTGCGCGACAGGCAGTAGACGATGCCCGAGTCGCCCGAGTGCTCGCCGGCGATGAAGTCGAGCAGCTGCTTGCGGCCGTTGGCTTTCTCGACGATCGAGTAGCGGATGTTCGGGCGGTCGAACGACGAGACGAACTGGCGCGCTTCGCCCAGTTGCAGGCGCAGCGCGATCTCGGCGCGCGTTTGCTGGTCGGCCGTCGCCGTGAGCGCGATGCGCGGCACGTTCGGGAAGCGCTCGTGCAGGATCGACAGGCGGATGTACTCGGGGCGGAAGTCGTGGCCCCATTGCGAGACGCAGTGCGCTTCGTCGATCGCGAACAGCGAGATCCTGGATGCATCGAACAGCTCGAGGCAGCGCTGCGTCATCAGGCGCTCGGGCGCCACGTAGACCAGATCGATTTCGCCCGTGCGCACGAGGCGTTCGATGCGCATCGCTTCTTCGAACGTCTGGGTCGAATTGAGGAACGCGGCGCGCACGCCGACTTCTTCGAGCGCATCGACCTGGTCTTGCATCAGCGCGATCAGCGGCGAGATGACCACCCCGACGCCGTCGCGCAGCAGCGCGGGAATCTGGTAGCACAGCGACTTGCCGCCGCCGGTGGGCATCAACACCAGCGCGTCGCCGCCACTGGCCACGTGCTCGACGATCTCGCCCTGCTGGCCGCGAAAGGCGGGGTAGCCGAAGACGGTCTCGAGCACGTGAAGCGCACGCGCGCTGAGGTCGGCGCCGGGTTCGGCGCCGGTGTCTGAATTCATACGTTCAATGTCGGACAGAGTGTTCAAGCTGTGTGTTGGACCGGCTGATGCTGCAGGTTTAGTCCGCCCAGGTAAGCAGATCGAATTGGGCAGTCACGAGGATCAGGATACCGAATACGATACGGTACCAGGCGAAGATCGTGAAGTCGTGTGTGCTGATGTAACGCAGAAGCCAGCGCACGCACAGGAATGCGGAAATAAACGCCGAGAAAAAGCCCAGGCTAAACAGCGGCACATCGGCCATCGACAGCAGGTCGCGCTCCTTGGCGATCGAGTAGACCGTGGCGCCCAGCATCGTCGGCATGGCCAGGAAGAACGAGAATTCGGTGGCGGCCTTGCGCGACAGGCCGAACAGCATGCCGCCGATGATCGTCGAACCCGAACGGCTGGTGCCGGGGATCAGTGCGAAGGCTTGCGCGAAGCCGACCTTGAGCGCATCGAGCATGCTCATGTCGTCGACTGTCTCGACCCGCGCCGGCTTCGGGTTCTGGCGGTTGCGATGCTCGACCCACAGGATGACGATACCGCCAAGCACCAGGGCAACGGCCACCGGAATCGGGTGGAACAGCACTTCGGTAATCGCCGCGCTGAACAGCACGCCGGCGATGGCGGCAGGGAAGAAGGCGATCACGACATTGCGTGCAAAGCGCTGCTGGACGGGATCGCCGCCCAGTCCCGCGAATACCTTTGCGATGCGATCGCGGTATTCCCAGACCACGGCCAGCATGGCGCCGGCCTGGATGACAATCTTGAAAACGGTCGCCTTGGTGCCGGTGAAATCGAGCAGGCTGCCCATCAGGATCAGGTGGCCGGTCGACGAAATCGGAAGGAATTCAGTGAAACCCTCGACCAGGCCCATGATGATTGCCTTAATGGCGAGAACGATATCCATGGTGTTTTTATGCTGTGGAAGTGAACTGTGGGAGGTACATGCGAGGGGGCAAAGCTTACCATGAGCGGGGCGGCTGCCGTAGGGCTAACTGAACCGTACTGCGCGTGGGGGCATCCTCCGGCATGCCGCTCTGGATGGCATCGGGGGTCGTTTTAATCTCGCTGTAAAGATGTGTCATGGGTAAAAACGCGTGCTACACTCGACCCATGAGTCTTTTTCTTGTCCTCATTCTTGCTGCGCTGGCCTGGGTAGCATTTCATGATTGGCAGTTGCCCAATGCCTTGCGCTACCGTCCTTTCCAGGGCCGGGCGTGGCGCAGTTCTTTCCCTTCCGCATCGCGCAAGGACATCTGCGATTTCCTCGCCGTATTCGGCTCGGCCTGCGCCTTTGGCGATTGCGACCGCCTGCATCTGCGTCCCGATGACCCCGTCCTCAATGTCGTGCGCGCCGCCAAGCCGTCGCGCTGGATGCCCGACGCCACCGACATCGAACCCCTGGCACGCGCACTGCGCGAACGCTACGGCGTCCTGCTCGGCGACATCTGGCACGACGGCCTGACCCTTGGCGGGCTGTTCCAGCGCGTGCAACAGGCGCGCGGCAAGCCGGCGGTTTAAGCCACCGCGTCGGCTACTGCGTCGGCTACCGCGTCGGGCGCCGTCAATCGTTCCAGCTCACTCAACCAGAACATCGCCTGCGCGCGGGTATCGCCACACATCTCGTGCGACGGTTGCAGCCCGCCGCAAAAGGCCGGCCGCTCGGGTTGCCCGAAGATGCGGCAGCGTTGGTCATCTCCCAGTTGCACGCAACGCACGCCTGCCGGCTTGCCATTGGGCATGCCGGGAATCGGGCTGGTGATCGACGGGGCAGTGCAGCAGGCGCCGCATTGCGGCCGGCATGTGAAGGGGGCGGAAGTGGACAGCATGGCGTTCAACAAGTGGCAGAGCGCGAGTATACATCGGACCCTGCTGCAGGGATGACATGATGCATTGTCTCCTTCTCGTGCACTTCCAACAGAAATAGTTTCGGTTGCACAACGGTCGCTTGACGACAGCAACATGACGGGTCTATATTGGTTGTTCCTTAGATAATTTTCTGGGTGGGTAAATGGACTGCCAAACAGACGGTAAGCCACGCTGGGAACGTCGCAAGGAAGCACGTCCGCAGGAGTTGCTCTCCGCTGCGGTCGAGCTGTTCGTCGAACGGGGTTTTGCCTCGACCCGCCTCGAGGATGTGGCCAAGCGCGCAGGCGTTTCCAAAGGCACCTTGTATCTGTATTACACCAACAAGGAAGACCTGTTCAAGGCCGTGGTGCGCCAGAGTATCGTTCCGATGCTGGGTCAGGCCGAAATCTCGGTCGCCGAATTCGACGGCCACAGCGCCGATCTGCTGCGCAGCGTCATTCTGTCGTGGTGGCATAGCGTGGGCGCGACCAAGGCATCCGGTATCAGCAAGCTGATCTTCGCAGAAGCCGACAATTTCCCCGAGCTGGCGCGCTTTTACCAGACCGAAGTGATGAGCCGCGGCATGCGCATGATCTCCAGCATGCTCGAACGCGGCGTGCAGCGCGGTGAATTTCGCGCAATCGATATCCCCCAGACCACTCAGGTGCTGATCGCGCCAATGCTGATGCTCTCGACCTGGAAGCACACCATCGCCCCGTGCGAGCGCTGCGACCTGCATCCCGAAGCCTTCCTCGACGCCTTCCTCGACATCACCCTCAATGGCCTCGTGCCGGCTGGCCACGCAGCCCACTGAACGGCCCTTCACGCCAGAACCGGTTTTCTGGCGTTCATCCCCTCCAAACTGCAGACTGTCGCAATTTTCCTCTGGGGAAGGCGTGCGTCGATAAGATGTGCCTCGAGATGCCTATTCAGGTAGGTTCCAGCACCGTTCACGGATTAGAATATCGGATTGTTTATTTTTCCACCGAGAACTGAAATGAATATCGAACAAGCCCGCTTCAATATGATCGAACAGCAGATCCGTCCTTGGAATGTGCTGGACCAGGACATCCTCGACCTGCTGCACGTGGTCAAGCGTGAACAATTCGTGCCACAGGCCTACCAGAACCTGGCATTTGCCGACACCGAAATCCCGCTGCCGGGTGGCGAAGCCATGCTCAACCCGAAGGTCGAAGCGCGCATGGCGCAAGAGGCGGCCGTCAAGCCGGGCGACAACGTACTGCAGATCGGCACCGGTTCGGGCTACCTGGCAGCGCTGCTGGCGAGCAAGGCGCGTCACGTGACGAGCGTTGAAATCCTTCCGGAAACTGCCGCCCAGGCCAAGCAGAATCTGGACGCTGCCGGCATCACCAATGTCGCGGTCGAAGTGGGTAATGGCGCGCAGGGCTGGGCCACCGGCACCGACTACGACGTGATCGTGGTCTCGGGCGCGCTGCCGCTGCTGCCGGAGTCGCTGATCAAGCAACTGAAAATCGGTGGCCGCATGATCGCGATCGTCGGCGCCGCGCCAGCGATGACGTGCCAGCTGATCACCCGCACCTCGGCCACCGCGCATGATGCGGTCACCGTGTTCGAAACCGTCGCCAAGCCGCTGACGGGCGCATCGAAGCCGTCCGGCTTCACGTTCTGAGGGAATCGTAATGCAACAGATTACTGCTCCCGAACTGGCTGCCTTGCTGGCCGATCCGGCGCGCGAGCAGCCTCTGCTGCTCGATGTGCGTGAAAACTGGGAATTCGAGACGTGCCGGATTGCCGGCTCGACGCAGATTCCGATGAACCTGATTCCGGTGCGCGTGACCGAGATCGACGACGACCGCGAGGTCGTCTGCATCTGCCACCACGGGGCGCGCAGCATGCAGGTTGCTGCCTTCCTCGAGCGCAATGGTTTTGACAATGTAACCAACTTGACGGGCGGGATACACGCCTGGGCTTTGCAAGTCGATCCGTCGATGCCGACGTATTGACCTGATTCCAAAACTTGATGACCCCTGTGGAGATAGCAATGCAGAAACCCCTTATCGCCGTGCTGCTTGCGAGCGCGTGCTTCTCGCTCAACGCCGGTGCCGCCGACCTGATCCAGGTGTATCAGCAGGCACTGGCCAATGACGCGACGTATGCGAGTGCGCGTGCTTCGCTGACGGCGAGCCGCGAGCGCATCATCCAGGGGCGTGCAGGCTTGCTCCCGACCGTGGGCATCAGCGGTGGGATCAGCAAGAACGACAATGACTTCGATCCATGGAACGTTGGTCAGCTCGGCACCTTGCCGAATGGCCAGCCGGGCACCATCAACAGCAGCGGCTCGAACCTGCGCACCAACGAATACACGCTGGCGCTGCAGCAGCCGCTGTATCGCTGGGATCGCTGGGAAACCTACCAGCAAAGCAAGCTGCAGCAAGCCATCGGCGAAGCCCAGTTTGCCCAGGCCCAGCAAGACCTGATCACGCGCGTGGCGCAAGCCTACTTCGACGTGCTGGCAGCGCAGGACAAGCTCGAATCGACCCGCTCCCAGAAGGACGCGACCACCGAGCAACTGGCCTCGGCCAAGCGCAATTTTGAAGTCGGCACCCAGACCATCACCGACACGCACGAAGCGCAAGCCGCGTACGACCTGGTGCTGGCGCAGGAATTCGCCGCCGTCAACGACCTGGACAACAAGCGCAATGCGCTGCAGGCCATCATCGGCACCGCACCGGGCAACCTGGCGGCGCTGAAGCCCGGTACCACGCTGGCCGTGCCGCAGCCGGCCACGGTCGACCCGTGGGTGTCGTCGGCCGAGAACCAGAACTATGGCGTGACGGTCAGTCAGCTCCAGGTGGAAATCGCCACGCGCGACATCTCGCGCAACCGCGCCGGCCACATGCCGACGCTCGACCTCGTGGCCAGCTCGACGCGCCGTGACGTCAATGGCCGCACCGGCAGCTCTGGCGACACCAAGAACAATGCGATCGGCCTGCAATGGAGCGTGCCGATCTTCAGCGGCTACGCCGTCACCAGCCGCGTGCGTGAATCGATCGCGCTGGAAGACCGTGCCCGTAACGAGCTGGAAGCGACGCGCCGCAATGCAGCGCTGCAGGCGCGCCAGTCGTTCCTCGGCGTGAGCAGCGGCCTGGCGCAGGTCAAGGCACTGGAAGCGGCAGAAGTGTCGAGCCAGTCGGCGCTCGAATCGAACAAGCTCGGTTACCAGGTGGGCGTGCGCATCAATATCGACGTGCTCAATGCGCAGCGCCAGCTGTACCAGACCCGCACCGACCTGTCGCGTGCGCGCTATGACGTGATCGTCAATGGCTTGCGCCTGAAAGCGGCGGCGGGTTCGCTGCGCGAGACCGACCTGACGCCGGTGAACAGTTTGCTGGCAGAGTAATTTTTCTACTGCATCATGCAAACCCGGTCGACCAATGTCATTGGCGACCGGGTTTTTTGTTTTACAGCGTCCGCGCCTTGCGCCACTGAATCAGTTCAGCAATTGTCAGGATCGGAAAATCGCGCTCCTGCGCGAACTGCTCGATCTGCTCCCCGCGCATCATCGTGCCATCGGCGTTCATCAATTCGCACAGCACGGCGGCGGGCTGCAGCCCGGCCAGCCGGGCCAGGTCGACCGAACCTTCAGTGTGCCCGGCGCGGGCCAGCACCCCGCCGGGCGTGGCGCGCAGCGGGAACACGTGGCCCGGCCGTACGACATCGTCCGGCCGGGCATCATGCGCGATGGCGGCCCGGATCGTGGTCACGCGGTCGGCGGCCGAGACGCCGGTGGTCACGCCATGGCGCGCCTCGATCGACACCGTGAACGGCGTGCCGAAGCGGCTGCCGTTATCCGGCGCCATCGGCGGCAGTTCAAGTGCGCGAACCTTGTCGTCCGGCAGGCACAGGCAGACGATGCCGCTGCATTCGCGGATCATCAGGGCCATGGTGTCGCTGGTGATGTGTTCGGCGGCGACGATCAGGTCGGCCTCGTTCTCGCGATCGAAATCGTCGAGCAGGATGACCGGAATGCCGGCGCGCATGGCGTCCAGCGCCGCGGCGATGCGGCCTTCCAGGTCGTGACTGAACAGGGTATGGGTAGAAACCAGCATGTGAAACGCTCCTCGCAAAGTGGGCGAAAAACGCATCAGGGCAAAGCGCAGCCGCACGCCCGTCTGCCCCCACGCAAGGCAGGGCAGGCTGGGCGCGTGAACGCGCACATCTTCTTTCATCCGGACTATACCGTCGGCTCTGGCATCGCACCAGATCTGCTGACCCTGCTTGGCATGATGCCGGGCAGGCGCTCGCGGGCTCGACCGTTGCCGGTCATACCGCCGGTGGGGAATCGCACCCCGCCCCGAAGACGTAATGTTGTGATTGCCTGCAGGATGCAGGCGCGGCGATTGTAGCAGCGCCGCGCGATCCCTGCAGGCGGCAGGCTTACTTGCTCAGGCCGCCACCGCTGGCGTTGTCGGCGCGTTCGATCAGCTCGACCTTGTAGCCGTCCGGATCGGTAATGAAGGCGATCACGGTGGTGCCGCCCTTGACCGGGCCTGGCTCGCGCGAGATGTTGCCGCCGGCCGCGCGCACCTGGTCGCAAGTGGCGTAGATGTCGGCGGTGGAGATGGCGATGTGGCCATAGGCCGTGCCCATGTCGTAGCTGTCGGTGCCCCAGTTATAGGTCAGCTCGAGTTCGGCGTGATCGGGATTGCTGCCGTAGCCGAGGAAGGCCAGGCTGTATTTGTACTCGGCGTTCTCGCTCGTGCGCAGCAGTTTCATGCCTAGCACGGTGGTGTAGAAGTCGATGGAGCGTTGCAGGTCGCCGACCCTCAACATGGTATGCAGGATGCGCATCGTGTGTGCCTTATGTGGTTCGGAAAGACCGTCATTTTATGCCTTTGACGGTTTCCTTGCCGGACAGGGCCCCATGCGCATCCAATCCCGCTATCAGCTTTCGAGCTTGGCGTCGAGCGTGATGGTGGCGTTCAGCAGTTTGGACACCGGGCAGTTTTCCTTGGCCGTGGTCGCTGCCTTGTCGAAGGCTTCCTGGCTCGCGCCCGGGATCTTCGCGCGCAGTTCCAGGTGGATCGCCGTGATCGAGAAGCCGCCTTCGACTTTTTCCATCGACACGGTGGCCTTGGTGCGCAGTTCGTCGGCAGTCAGGCCAGCCTGACCGAGCTGGCCCGACAGCGCCATCGTGAAGCAGCCGGCGTGCGCCGCACCGATCAGTTCTTCAGGGTTGGTGCCTGGTGCATCTTCAAAGCGGGTGTTGAAGCCATATGGCTGGTCCTTCAGTGCGCCGCTGCCGGTCGACACCTGGCCCTTGCCATCCTTGATGTCACCACTCCATACGGCGCTGCCGTCGCGTTTGATTGTCATGTCTTAATTCCTTTCGTTGGTGTTGTCAGTGTCGTCGTCTTTTGCCTCGGGCGCCGGTTCGGCCTCGTGGTCGCGCATGTCGCGATGGCGGTCCGGCAGCGGGGTGGCCTGGCCACTCGCGCCCGGCGCCGCATCGACGGCTACCGAGATGCCCGGGGTGCCGCGTGCTTCGGTGTCGATCAGGCCTTGTTCGAGGTCGGCAGCTGCCTGCTTCATGATGCCGCGCGGCTCGGTGTCCTGGCCGTCCGGCGTTTCATCGCGTTCGTGCGGCTGGCGTTTGACGCCATCGTTGCCCATCGGTTCGTCCGTATTCACGGCGCGGTCTTTTGCATTGGTCGCCATGGCGATCTCCTTTGTATTTTCGTCATCCTCATCCTAACTGCCCACGCCCAAAACAGTCGCTCAATTGAACTTTGTAAATGTGATGCTTTTTTGCAATTACATGGCTAAGATAGGATCACGAACGTGTTGACGAAAGATGCACCGTGACGCCTGATACCCTGCCGCAGCACGCCACCTCGGTCTGCAAGAACTGCCGCGCCGCCACCGATGGCAACTATTGCCATCAGTGCGGCCAGGCCACGCATCTGCACGTGCCGAGCGCGCGCGAGTTTCTGCACGAATTCATCGCGCATTACGTGGCGCTGGAAGGCGCGCTGTGGAAGTCGCTTGGCGGGCTGATCTTCAAGCCGGGCTTTCTCACCTGCGAATACATTGAAGGCCGGCGCGCGCGCTACCTGCAGCCGCTGCGCCTGTATCTGACCTTCAGCATCATCTTTTTTGCGCTGTTCAAGTTCAGCGGGATGGAAGTAATCAATCTCGGCGAAGAGATCCCACCGTCGGCCGTCGTCGTGTCCGGTGACAGGAAAGCCCCTGAGCCTGCCACTGAATTTAATCGCGCCGTCGCGCCCCTCGTGACTGGCGCCGGATCGTTCAATGCCACCCTGGGCCAGAAAGTCCAGCACTTCCTTGACCTGCCGCGGCGCGATCAGGAAGTGGCGCTCAAGGGGGCATTCTTCAGCTATACGCCGTATGCGGTATTCGCGCTGATGCCAGTGTTCGCCTTTTATCTGCGCATCCTGTACGTGCGCACGGGGCGGCGCTATGGCGAGCATTTCCTGTTTGCGCTGCACACCAATGCGTTTGCCTTCCTGATGTTCAGTGTGCTGCTGACGCTGCCACCGATGCTGGATTTCCTGGAAGTGCCGCTGTTGCTGTGGTTGCTGTTGTATCTGCCGCTGGCGATGCACAGGGTGTATGGCGGCGCCCGTCTGGCCACGGGTCTGCGCTGGATCGTGCTGAGCCTGCTTCATGTGCTGAGCCTGATCCTGGCGGTGATGGTTGCCATGGGCGCGGCACTGGTGGGCTGAACTTGCGGGACCGGGGCGGCGACCGGTATACTGTGCATCTGTACAGTGTTTGCCGAGCGCTGCTATGGCAGCCGCAGGAATTATCGGTTAATCTCCAGCGTGTTGTTAACCTACTACTGCCGAGATCGCTATGCCCGCTTCGCCCCAACCGCAACAGATCATCGCGCTCGTGGTGCGGCATAACACGCCAGGCGTCGAAGAGCCGGTCAGCCGCATCCGCGATTTTCTGGCCGGGGCCGGCTACCGTGTCGTGTTCGAGGCCGATACCGCCGCCAATCTCGCGCTCGAGAACCTCGAATCGATGACCGTGGCCGAGATCGGCGTCCAGGCGCAGATCGGCATCGTCCTGGGCGGCGACGGCACCATGCTCGGCATTGCGCGCCAGCTGGCCGAATACGATATCGCCCTCATCGGCATCAATCTGGGGCGCCTGGGCTTCATCACCGACATCGCGCTGGACGACATGCTGCCCCAACTGAGCAACATCCTGCAGGGCCGCGCGCGGCGCGAAGAGCGCACGCTGCTCGAGGCGCGCGTCATGCGCGATGGCGTGCTGATCTTTTCCAGCGTGGCCGTCAACGACGTGGTCGTGGCGCGCGGCACCGGCGCCGGCATGGTTGAACTCAAACTGAGCGTCGACGGTCAATTCATGTACAACCAGCGCTCGGACGGCCTGATCGTCTCCACGCCCACCGGCTCGACGGCGTATGCGCTGTCGGCCGGCGGGCCATTGCTGCATCCAAGCCTGGGCGGCACGGTGCTGGTGCCGATCGCGCCGCATGCACTGTCGAACCGGCCGATCGTGGTGCCCGACACGAGCGAGATCGTGGTTGAACTGGTCAGCGGGCGCGACATCAGCGTGAACTTCGACATGCAGACCTTCACGAGCCTGCAACTGGGCGATCAGATCGTGATCTCGCGCTCGCCGCACACGATCACGTTCCTGCATCCACTCGACTGGAGCTATTACCACACGCTGCGCCAGAAACTGCACTGGAACGAGTACCCCACCAACGACGGCAGGCTCAAGTAAGTTATCCATCGCAGCCGCCCGCATTTGCTACAGAGTCGTCAAAGAATCGCCCTAACCGCCGGAGACCCGATTTTTCATGCTGCGCACACTTACCATCCGCGACTTCGTCATCGTCGACGCCATCGAACTGGAATTCTCGAACGGCTTCTCGGTGTTCACCGGCGAAACCGGCGCCGGCAAGTCGATCCTGATCGATGCGCTGCAGCTGGCGCTGGGCGGCCGCGGCGACGCCAGCATGGTGCGCGAAGGCGCTGCCAAAGCCGACATCACCGCTGATTTCGCACCGACCGAGGTGGCGCGTGTCTGGCTGGCCGAACACGAGTTCAGCGCCGACGAGGGCGGGGCGCTGCTGCGCCGCGTGATCGACAACGCCGGCCGCTCCAAGGGCTATATCAACGGCGTTGCGGCCACGGCGGCGCAACTGCGCGAGCTGGGCGACCTGCTGGTCGACATCCATGGTCAGCACGCGCACCAGAGCCTGCTCAAGCCCGACGCCCAGCGCGCGCTGCTCGACAACCAGATCGGCGTGCGCGATCCGGCCGCGCGCATCGAAGCGCAGGAAGTGTCGCAAGCCTGGCGTACGTGGCGCGCGCTGGTGCGCCAGCGCGAAGAATACGAGGCCGATGCCAAGAACGTGCTGATCGAGCGCGAGCGCCTCGAGTGGCAAGTGGCCGAGCTCGACAAGCTGGCGCCGAAGGCCGGCGAGTGGCTCGAGATCGGCAACGAGCACAGCCGCCTGTCACATGCCGCCACGCTGCTCGAAGGCGCGCAGGAAGCGCTGGCAGCGATCTCCGAATCCGACCATCCGATCCTGTCGCAACTGTCGGCGCTCAACGCCAAGCTGGGCAAGCTGGTCGACGTCGATACGCAGCTGCAGTCGGTGCTCGACTGCATGGAGCCGGCGCGCATCCAGCTGCAAGAAGCGGTGTCCGAACTGAACACGTATATCGACAAGGTCGAGCTCGACCCGGCGCGCCTGCGCGAAGTCGATGCGCGCATGGAAGCGCTGCACACGGCGGCGCGCAAGTACCGCGTCACGCCTGAAGAACTGCCGGACGAACACGCGCTGCTGGCCACCAAGCTGCGCCAGCTGGCCGACGCCACCGACATCGATGGCCTGCGCAAGCAGGAAGAAAAGGCCGAGGCGGCGTACATGGACGTGGCCGGACGCCTGTCGCTGCGGCGCGCGGCCGCGGCGCACGAGCTAGGCACGCAGGTCACGGCGGCGATGCAGGAGTTGAGCATGAGCGGCGGCAGCTTCGCCATCGGCCTGAACCGCGGCGAGCCGGGCGCGCATGGCCTGGAGCACATTGAATTTCTGGTGGCCGGCCACGCGGGCGTCGTGCCGCGCGCACTGGCCAAGGTTGCGTCGGGCGGCGAGCTGGCGCGCATCTCGCTGGCGATCTCGGTCATCACATCGAATGCGACGACGGTGCCGACGCTGATTTTTGACGAAGTCGACACCGGCATCGGCGGCGGCGTGGCCGAGGTGGTGGGGCGCCTGCTCAAGCGCCTGGGCCAGCAACGCCAGGTGCTGTGCGTGACGCACTTGCCGCAGGTGGCCAGCCAGGCGAACCAGCACTTCCAGGTGGCCAAGGGCACGACCGATGCCGGCCGCACGGTCTCGCGCATCGACGTGCTCGACAAGCGCGCGCGGGTCGAGGAAGTGGCGCGCATGCTGGGCGGCATCGAGATCACCGAGACCACGCGCAAGCATGCGAGGGAATTGCTGGCGTCGTGATGGTTTGCATGGCGCGGGCCCCGGGTGGTTTTGTGGCACAGTAAACATCCCCATCAACCACTCCGGAAGGAACTCGCATGAGCATCGAAAAAGTCCTGTATCGCGCACAAGCCACGTCGCAAGGCGGCCGTGAAGGCACGTCGAAAAGTTCGGACGGCGCCCTGGAGGTGACGCTGTCCACGCCGAAGGAACTGGGCGGAGGTGGCGGCGCCGGAACCAATCCCGAGCAGCTGTTTGCCGCTGGTTATTCGGCCTGCTTCCTGGGCGCGCTGAAATTTGTCGCGGGCCAGGCCAAGGTCACGCTGCCGGCCGACCTGACCATCACGGGCGACGTCGGCATCGGTCAGATCCCGACCGGCTTCGGCATTGAAGTCGACCTGAGCATCAAGGGCCCGGGCATGGACCAGGCCCAGCTGCAGGAGCTGGTCGACAAGGCCCACATCGTGTGCCCGTACTCGAACGCCACCCGCAACAACATCGACGTGCGCCTGCACGTGAGCACCTGATTCTGATTCTGACCTCGTGCTAGCCTTGCCGGTCCGTGGTTCGAACACCACGGACCGGCAACCCAAAGCGCGCTGACCCGCTGTTGGGTCCTGCGGGCAGGACATGTCAGACTTATAATGGCCAGATCCTGTCCTCAAAGCACCCTCATGTCATTTCGCCCTGAACCGCCTTACACCCACGGTACCATCCCGCGCAGCGCGGTGTTGCTGGTCAACCTCGGCACGCCTGATGAGCCCACGCGCGGCAAGGTGCGCAGCTACCTGAAGCAGTTCCTGTCCGACCCGCGCGTAGTCGAGGTGCCGCGCCTGGTCTGGTGGTGCATCCTGCACCTGATCATTTTGCCGTTCCGCTCGGGCCAGTCGGCCGCGAAATACCGCACGATCTGGACCCGCGACGGTTCGCCTCTGCGCGTGAACACGGCCCTGCAAGCCACGCGCCTGCAGGCGATGCTGACCGAACGCGGCCACGAAGACGTGAGCGTGGCGATGGCGATGCGCTACGGCTCGCCATCGATGCCCGAGGTGCTCGATCGCCTGAAAGAGGAGGGTGTCGATCGCATCGTCGTGCTGCCCGCCTACCCGCAATATTCCGGCACCACCACCGCTTCGATCTGGGATGCCGTGTTCCAGCACTACGCGAAGGTGCGCAACATTCCCGAGCTGCGCCTGGTGAAGCACTACCACGACCACGAAGGCTATATCCACGCGCTGCGCGACAACGTGCTGGCGCATTGGGACAACCATGGCCGCGGCCAGAAACTGGTGATGAGCTTTCACGGCGTGCCCAAGCGCACCCTGCTGCTGGGCGACCAGTACCATTGCGAGTGCTATAAAACCGCGCGCCTCCTGGCCACCGCGCTCGACCTGTCGCAGGACGAATACATGGTCACGTTCCAGTCGCGCTTCGGCAAGGCCGAGTGGCTGCAGCCGTACACCGCGCCCACCGTCGCGCAACTGGCGCGCGATGGCCTCGAGCGCATCGACATGATCTGTCCGGGCTTTACCAGCGACTGCCTGGAAACGCTGGAAGAAATCTCGATGGAAGTGCGCCACGATTTCGAAGCGGCCGGTGGCAAGGAGTTTCATTACATCCCGTGCCTGAACGCGTCGCCGGCCTGGATTCAAGGCCTGGCCGAAATCGCCGAGCAGCACCTGATCGGCTGGCCGACGATCCTGACGCCGGCCCAGCGCGAAGCGCGCCGCATCGATGCCGAACGAGGCGCCGCGCGCGCCAAGAGTCTCGGCGCTCCCAACTAGTCCATACCGACTTGCCTGTTGACAACCTGCTAAAATAGCGGGTTGTTGGCGCTGCAGGGCCGCATTTGCCTGAATTTCAGATGGCTTTCCTGCAATTCCCCTTGAAATTGTAGGAGATCGCCCCATCTGGTGCGCTGTGTATCAATCAGGATACGTTTTTAAATCAGCCAAGTCCTTGATTCCAGGAGTTTTTCCGATGCAAGACCAAGAAAACAAAGAAATGAGCAACGAGCAGGATGTACAGGCGCCTGGCGCTGACATCAACGATGGTGCTACCGCTGGCGCTGCGCAGGCGGGTACGCCGGGCCTCGAAGAACAACTGAGCGCCACCGAAGCCAAACTGGCCGAGATGCACGACGCCTTCATGCGCGCCAAGGCCGACGCGGAAAACATCCGCCGCCGCGCCCAGGAAGACGTCAGCAAGGCCCACAAATTTGCGATCGAAAGCTTCGCCGAGGCCATGGTGCCGGTGCGCGACAGCCTGGAGATGGCACTGAAGGTCGAAGCGCCGACGGTCGAGTCGATCAAGGAAGGCGTCGAAATGACGCTCAAGCAGCTCACCAGCGCGTTCGAAAAGAACCGCCTGGTCGAGGTGCTGCCGCAAGTGGGCGACAAGCTGGATCCGAACAAGCACCAGGCCGTTGCCGTGGTGCCGGCGGAGCAGGAAGCCAATACCGTGGTCACCGTGCTGCAAAAGGGTTACATGATCGCCGACCGCCTGCTGCGGCCAGCCATCGTGACGGCAGCAGCACCAAAATAAGAATGGCCGCGTGCCGCGTAATGCTCTTGAAAGCACGCCGTTTTTCCCAATATTGAATCCATCAGAAACTCAGCATATAAAAAGGAATACATCATGGGCAGAATTATCGGTATCGACCTTGGCACCACGAACTCGTGCGTGGCCATCATGGAAAACGGTCAGCCAAAAGTCATCGAGAACGCTGAAGGTGCGCGTACCACGCCATCGATCATCGCTTACCAGGAAGACGGCGAGATCCTCGTCGGCGCGCCGGCCAAGCGCCAGGCTGTAACCAACCCGAAGAACACGCTGTTCGCAGTCAAGCGTCTCATCGGCCGCAAGTTCGATGAAAAAGAAGTACAAAAAGACATCTCGCTGATGCCATATGCCATCGTCAAGGCCGACAACGGCGACGCATGGGTTGGTGTGCGCGACAAGAAACTGGCTGCCCAGCAGATCTCGGCTGAAGTGCTGCGCAAGATGAAGAAGACCGCCGAGGACTACCTGGGCGAAGAAGTCACCGAAGCGGTCATTACCGTGCCGGCGTACTTCAACGACTCGCAGCGCCAGGCAACCAAGGATGCCGGCCGTATCGCGGGCCTGGACGTCAAGCGCATCATCAACGAGCCAACCGCTGCCGCACTGGCATTCGGCCTGGACAAGACCGACAAGGGCGACCGCAAGATCGCCGTGTATGACCTGGGCGGCGGCACGTTCGACGTCTCGATCATCGAAATCGCTGACGTCGATGGCGAAAAGCAGTTCGAAGTGCTGTCGACCAATGGCGACACGTTCCTGGGCGGCGAAGACTTCGACCAGCGCATCATCGATTACATCATCGACGAGTTCAAGAAGATCAACGGCCTCGACCTGTCGAAAGACGCGATCGCCCTGCAGCGCATCAAGGCCTCGGCCGAGCGCGCAAAGATCGAACTGTCGTCGTCGCAGCAGACCGAAATCAACGAGCCGTACATCGCCATGGCGAACGGCGCGCCGGTCCACCTGAACCTGAAGATGACCCGCGCCAAGCTCGAGTCGCTGGTGGAAGAGCTGATCATCAAGACGATCGAGCCATGCCGCATGGCCATCAAGGATGCCGGCGTCAAGGTTTCGGACATCGACGACATCATCCTGGTCGGTGGTATGACCCGTATGCCGAAGGTGCAGGAGAAGGTCAAGGAGTTCTTCGGCAAGGAAGCACGCAAGGACGTCAACCCGGACGAAGCCGTCGCTGTCGGCGCTGCGATCCAGGGCTCGGTCCTGTCGGGCGAGCGCAAGGATCTGCTGCTGCTGGACGTGACGCCACTGTCGCTGGGTATCGAAACCCTGGGCGGCGTGATGACCAAGATGATCCACAAGAACACCACGATCCCGACCAAGTTCTCGCAGGTGTTCTCCACTGCCGACGACAACCAGCCGGCCGTGACCATCAAGGTGTTCCAGGGCGAGCGTGAAATCGCGGCCGGTAACAAGGGCCTGGGCGAGTTCAACCTCGAAGGCATCCCGCCAGCATCGCGTGGCACGCCACAGATCGAAGTGACCTTCGACATCGACGCCAACGGCATTCTGCACGTCGGCGCGAAAGACAAGGCCACTGGCAAAGAGAACAAGATCACCGTCAAGGCGAACTCGGGTCTGACGGAAGAAGAAATCCAGAAGATGGTCAAGGACGCCGAGCTGAACGCCGAAGAAGACAAGAAGGTCAAGGAAATGGCGGAAGCGCGCAACCAGGGCGACGCCCTGGTGCACTCGACCCGCAAATCGCTGACCGAATACGGCGACAAGCTGGAAGCCGGTGAGAAAGAGCAGATCGAAGCGGCAATCACCGACCTCGAAGGCGCGATCAAGAGCGGCGACAAGGCGGACATCGATGCCAAGACGGCAGCTCTGTCGAGCGCGTCGCAGAAGCTGGGCGAAAAGATGTACGCCGACATGCAGGCGCAGCAGGCTGGTGGTGCTGGCGCGGCCGGTGGCCCAGGCGCCGGTGCAGCCGGTGGCGAGCAGTCGGGCAAGCAGGACGACGACGTTGTCGACGCCGACTTCAAGGAAGTCAAAGACGCGAAGTAAGCGTCTCCGGCGCGAAGGCCTTGTGCCTTCGCGTACAGGCCGAGCCGACACCTTTCAGGTACTCGGCTCGGTTTTTTTGGTTTAAAGAATTCATTTAGGTGCCGACCATGGCGAAGCGTGATTTTTACGAGATCCTTGGGGTCGCAAAGGGTGCGTCGGAAGACGAGATCAAGAAGTCTTATCGCAAGCTTGCGATGAAGTTCCACCCTGACCGCAATCCGGACAACAAGGAAGCGGAAGAGAAGTTCAAGGAGGTCAAAGAGGCCTACGAGATGCTGACCAACCCGGAGAAGCGCGAAGCGTATGACCGTTATGGTCATGCGGGCGTCGATCCGAACAGCGGCATGGGCGGCATGGGTGGCGGCGCCGGTGGCTTCGGCGATGCGTTCGGCGACATCTTCGGCGACATCTTTGGCGGTGGCCGTGGTGGGCGCAGCGCCGGCCCGCAGGTGTACCGCGGCGCCGACCTGCGCTACAACCTCGAGATCACGCTGGAACAGGCCGCTCACGGCTTCGACACGACGATCCGCGTGCCGAGCTGGGACAAGTGCGACACCTGCCACGGCAGTGGCGCCAAGCCGGGCACGCAGCCGGTCACCTGTACTACTTGCGCAGGTCACGGCCAGGTGCGCATGCAGCAGGGCTTCTTCAGCGTCCAGCAGACCTGCCCGAAATGCCATGGCAGCGGCAAGATCATCCCTGAGCCGTGCGCGGCCTGCGGCGGCGCCGGTCGCATCAAGCGCAACAAGACGCTGGAAGTGAAGATCCCGGCCGGTATCGACAACGGCATGCGCATCCGCTCGTCGGGCAATGGCGAACCGGGCACCAATGGCGGGCCGGCGGGCGACCTGTATGTGGAGATCCACATCAAGCCGCACACCGTGTTCCAGCGCGAAGGCGACGACCTGCACTGCGAAATGCCGATCTCGTTCTCGAAAGCGGCTTTGGGCGGCGAAATCGAAGTGCCGACCCTGACCGGCAAGGTGTCGTTCACAGTGCCTGAAGGCACCCAGACCGGCAAGACCTTCCGCCTCAAGGGCAAGGGCATCAAGAACGTGCGTTCGGGCTACACGGGCGATCTGTTCTGCCACGTGATCGTCGAGACGCCGGTCAAGCTGACCGACAAGCAGAAGGACATGCTGCGCGAGTTCGAACGCCTGACGATCGAGGGCGGTGCCAAGCACAGCCCGCAGAGCAAAGGCTGGATGGACAAGGTCAAGGACTTCTTCGAGTAAGTCCACTTACCGCTGAACGGCATATGCCTTCAGCGGTTTTTTTTGCCTGTTTGGTTGGCTCGCCAACGCGGTTATACTCCCCCTGTTTCGAGACCTACCCGCCTTTGAAGCCTGCTCCAGAACAGGCCTGGCAACGCCCCTTTTGGGACGGTAATAAACATAAGGAACCAATATGGACAAATACAAGACCAAGGGATTGACCGCGGCAGAGCTGTTCGAACGCAACCGCACGTGGGCCGCCACGATGGTGGCCGAGGACCCGAACTTCTTCAAGGCGCTGTCGGAACAGCAGGCGCCGGAATACCTGTGGATCGGCTGCTCGGACAGCCGCGTTCCTGCCAATGAATTGCTGGGCATGGCGCCGGGCGAACTGTTCGTTCACCGCAATATCGCCAACGTCGTCGTGCACTCCGACCTGAATTGCCTCTCCGTGCTGCAGTTCGCCATCGACGTGCTGAAGGTCAAGCACATCATCATTTGCGGCCACTACGGCTGCTCGGGCGTGCACGCGGCGCTGACCGATGCGCGCGTCGGCCTGGCCGACAACTGGCTCGGGCACGTGCGCGACGTGCGCGACAAGCACGGCAAGTACCTGGGCCACGTGAGCGGCCGCGCCGCCACCAACCGCCTGGTCGAACTGAACGTGGCCGAGCAGGTCATGAACACCGCCCACACGACCATCGTGCGCGATGCATGGGAACGTGGCCAGCCGCTGACCATCCACAGCTGGGTGTACGGCGTGCACGACGGCCTGCTGCGCGACCTGGGCATCACCGTCAGCAGCTTCGAAGAGATCGAACCGAAGCTGCGCCGGGTGCTCGATGGCTACGTCGATGACGGCGTCGTGCGTGAAGAGCGGCGTGGACAGTGATTTGATGCGACTGCGCGCGCTGGTGCGCGCGTTCGTCGACGAGCGGGACTGGGATCAGTTCCACACGCCGAAGAACCTCGCGGCGGCCTTGACGGTCGAGGCGGCCGAGCTGCTGGAGCATTTCCAGTGGCTGCAGTCGGGCCGCGCCGAAGAACTCGGCGCGGATAAGCTGGTCGAAGTGCGGCACGAGATGGCCGATGTGCTGGTGTATCTCGTGCGGCTGGCCGACAAGCTCGACGTCGACCTGGTCGCGGCGGTCGAAGAAAAGATGGTGCTCAACCGGGCGAAGTACCCGGCCGAGCTGGTGCGCGGCGATGCACGCAAGTACTACGAGTACAAAGAGTACAAAAAAACGTGATCGCCGGCGCCGCTTACATGCCGCCCATGCAGATGTATTTCACGACCAGATAATCATCCATCCCGTAGGTCGAGCCTTCACGCCCCAGGCCTGATTGCTTGACCCCGCCGAACGGCGCGACCTCGGTCGAGATGATGCCGGTATTGACCCCCACCATCCCGCTCTCGATCGCCTCGGCCACACGCCAGACGCGGCCGATGTCGCGCGCGTAGAAGTACGACGCCAGCCCGAACTCGGTGTCGTTGGCCATGGCAATCACGTCGTCTTCCGTCTTGAAGCGGAACAGCGGCGCCAGCGGGCCGAAGGTTTCTTCGCGCGCCACCAGCATGTCGGACGTCACATCGGTCAGCACCGTCGGTTCGAAGAAGCTGTGCCCCAGTGCGTGGCGTTTGCCGCCCAGGAGCAGCTTGGCGCCCTTGGCCTGCGCATCCTCGATGTGCTGTTCGATCTTGCGCACGGCTTTTTCTTCAATCAGCGGGCCTTGCGTGACACCTTCTTCGCGGCCGTCACCCACCTTCAGTTTGCCCACCGCCACGGCGAGCTTGCGCGCGAATTCGTCATACACGCCATCCTGCACGTACAGGCGGTTGGCGCAGACGCAGGTCTGCCCCGCATTGCGGAATTTCGAGGCGATCGCACCCTCGACCGCCGCATCCAGATCGGCATCGTCGAACACGATGAACGGCGCATTGCCGCCCAGTTCAAGAGAAATCTTCTTGACCGTCGGCGCGCATTGCTCCATCAGCAGGCGCCCCACGGCGGTCGAGCCGGTAAAGCTCAGCTTGCGCACGAGCGGGTTGCCCGTCATCTCGCCACCGATGGCTTTCGAGTCGCCAATGACGACGCTGAACACGCCTGATGGCACACCGGCGCGCTCAGCCAGCACGGCCAGCGCCAGCGCTGACAGCGGCGTGAGTTCGGCCGGCTTCAAGACGATCGGGCAACCGGCGGCCAGCGCCGGCGCGACCTTGCGGGTGATCATCGCAGCCGGGAAGTTCCACGGCGTGATCGCGGCGCACACGCCAATCGGCTCCTTGGTCACGACGATGCGTTTATCCGGCCATGGCGAAGCCAGCGTCTCGCCGGCCACGCGCTTGGCTTCTTCGCCAAACCACTCGAAGTAAGAGGCGGCGTAGGCGACTTCGCCCTTGGCCTCAGCCAGCGGTTTGCCTTGTTCCAGCGTCATCAGCAGCGCCAGATCGTCGGCATTTTCCAGCATCAAATCGGACCAACGGCGCAGGATCGCGGCGCGTTCTTTCGCGGGCAGTTTGCGCCACGCCGGCCAGGCCGCGTTGGCGGCATCGATGGCGCGCTTCGTTTCGGCAGCGCCCATGTGCGGCACGCTGGCCACGGTCTCGCCATTGGCGGGATTGGTCACGGCAATGGTCTGGCCGTCGTCGGCGTCACACCAGGCGCCGCCAACAAAGGCTTGCTGGCGCAGCAGGGAAGGGTCTTTCAAATTCGGCATAGTGTCCTCGTCAATTCATGTCGAGCATCGGCTGCAGAGCGCGGATGCAAGCCGTCATGGTAGACCCATTTGCAAACGAACGTGCCGCCGCGCCCGATTACTGCATACTGAAATTCTCGAAATTGTGATGACTTTTGGAAACGTGTGGGCTGCCTCAGCCGAATGAAGTTAAGCTTTTGACATGAAATTTCCCCCGCGCCCGACCCGTTGACTGCCTTGTGGTCGCGCGCCTCAAAGAGAAGGACAACACCATGCGCCCTATCGTAATCGTCCCCGCATGCACGCGTGATTTCGGCGAACATCCGTATCACGCCGCCCAGCACAAGTATGTCGACGCCGTCACCCTGGGCGCCGATTGCGCCTCGCTGATCCTGCCATCGTCCGGCGAATCGCTGGACCTGGAAACCATCTTCGGCACGATCGACGGCATCATGCTGACCGGCTCGGCCTCCAATGTGCATCCCAGCTACTACTCGGAAGAAGTGCTGGATCGAACGCTGCCGCAAGACCCGGCGCGCGACCAGACCACCTTGCCCCTGATCCGCGAAGCGGTGCGCCGCGGCGTGCCAATCATCGCCATCTGCCGCGGCTTCCAGGAGATGAACGTGGCCCTCGGCGGCAGCCTGCACCAGGCGGTGCAGACGGTCGTGGGTAAGTTCGATCACCGCGAAAAAGCCGAGCTCGGCATGGATGAGCAATACGGCGACGCGCACAACGTCACGGTCACGCCCGGCGGCATGCTCGAAGGAATCCTCGGCGCGGCCGAGATTCCCGTGAACTCGCTGCACGGGCAGGGCGTCAATGAACTGGCGCCGGGCCTGTCGGTCGAAGCCGTGGCCGAAGATGGCCTGGTGGAAGCGTTCACCGTGTCGACCTCGCCCGGCTTCACGCTGGCCGTGCAATGGCATCCCGAGTGGCGCATCCAGCACAACCCGTACTCGATGAAGATGTTCCGCGCTTTTGGCGACGCCTGCCGCGCTTACCGCGAGCAACGCCTGACTGGCGACTCGCTGTTGAAATGACCCGGCGCGCCCGGCATGAAGCGGGCGCGCAATCGATTACCGATATGAGGCAATGATGGCAATACGTGAAAATTTCAGTTATACCGATATGGACGAGTGGCTCGATGCAAAGCGGGTCACCGAAATCGAATGCCTGGTGCCCGATCTGACCGGCGTTGCACGTGGCAAGATCCTGCCGCGCGTGAAGTTCACGGACGACCGTGGCATGCGCCTGCCCGAAGTCGTGCTGGGCATGACCGTGACCGGCAATACGCCGGAACGCGACGACGCCTACGAGCGCGCCATCTCGAGCATCGACCGCGACATGATCCTCAAGGCCGACCCCACCACCATCACGATGGTGCCGTGGGCTGTCGACCCGACCGCGCAAGTGATCCACGACTGCTATTACGCCGACGGCCGCCTGGTCGACTTCGCGCCGCGCAGCGTGCTGCGCCGCGTGCTCAAGCTGTACGAGCAGCGCGGCTGGAAGCCACTGGTGGCGCCGGAACTCGAGTTTTACCTCACGGCCAAGAACATCGATCCCGACCTGCCGCTGGTGCCGCCGATCGGCCGCAGCGGCCGCGCCGAAACGAGCCGCCAGGTCTACAGCATCGACGCGGTCAATGAGTTCGATCCGCTGTTCGAGGACATCTACGATTACTGTGAGCTGATGAACCTCGACGTCGACACGCTGATCCACGAGATCGGCGCCGGCCAGATGGAAATCAACTTCCAGCATGGCGAGCCGCTGGGCCTGGCCGACAAGGTGTTCTACTTCAAGCGCACGCTGCGCGAAGCAGCGCTCAAGCACGACATGTACGCGACCTTCATGGCCAAGCCGATGGCCAACGAGCCGGGTTCGGCAATGCACGTGCACCAGAGCGTGATCGATGGCGAAACGGGCAAGAACATCTTCAGCACCGAAGACGGCGCGCCGTCCGAGCTGTTCCACCACTATATCGGCGGCCTGCAGCGCTACATGCCGTCGGCGATGGCGATCGTCGCGCCGTACGTGAACTCGTACCGCCGCATCGTGCGCCACACGGCTGCGCCGATCAATCTGCAGTGGGGAATCGATAACCGCACCGTGGGTATCCGGGTGCCGGTGTCGGGTTCGCAGGACCGCCGCGTGGAGAACCGCGTGATCGGCGCCGACGCCAACCCGTACCTGGCGCTGGCGATCACGCTGGCCTGCGGCTACCTGGGGATGGTCGAAGCGATCGAGCCATCAGCGATGGTGGAAGGCAGTGCTTACGACATGCCGGTGGACCTGCCGCAAGGGCTGTCCGAGGCGATCACGGTGCTGCGCCGCGAAGACCGCCTGCGCGACGTGCTGGGCGAGCGTTTCATTGACGTCTACACGGCCGTCAAGGACCTGGAACATCAGGAGTTCATGCGGGTGATCAGTCCTTGGGAACGCGAGCATTTGTTGCTGCACGTTTGATCGGATGACTGGTTGAACGCGTGGACGGCGGAGCCGTCCACGCGTTCAACCACGGCTTACGCCGCCACTTCGCGTCGATTGACCAGCACCTGCGGCGCCAGCGACCCGACGACCATGCCGACGAACGCCATGATCAACCCGGCCAGCTGCCCCGGGAATTGCACGCCCCACCCCGTGACCTGCTCGAAGAACAGCACCCACGTCATCAAGCCGCCCGCGATCGACAGGATCGCACCTTGGGTCGTCGCGCGCTTCCAGTACAGCCCCATCACCAGCGGCACAAACGCGCCCACCAGCGGCACCTGATACGCGCTCGAGACCAGCTCGTAAATCGACGTACCTTCCATCGCGATTGCATACAACAGCACAAGCGTGGCGAAGATCACGATCGTGACGCGCATCGCCAGCAGCTGCTGGCGGTCGGTCATGCCGGGCCGGATGTTCTTGAGGATGTTCTCGACAAAACTCGTCGACGGCGCCAGCAGCGTAGCCGACGACGTGCTCTTGATTGCCGAGAGCAGGGCGCCGAAGAACAGGATCTGCATCACCAGCGGCATCTTGGTCATCACGAACGTGGGCAGCAGGCGCTGGTAGTCGTTCTGCGCGATCTCGAGCGCCTGGCTGCCCATCACCACCACGGCAGCGGCCACGATGAACATCGGGACAAACGCGAACAGGATGTAGCTCACGCCGCCGATCACGGCGCCGGTGCGCGCGGTCGGGGCGTCCTTGGCTGACATCACGCGCTGGAACACGTCCTGCTGCGGGATCGAGCCGAACATCATCGTCACGGCCGCGGCAATGAAGAACATGATGTCGGTAAAGCTCGGTTCGGGCCACACGCGCCACAGGTCGGCGTTCTGCGCCATCGCCATCACGTTACCGGCACCGCCGGCCAGGTCGGCCGCGAACCAGGCAATCACGCTCATGCCCACGACCAGCACGATCATCTGGATGAAGTCCGTGATCGCCACGGCCAGGAAACCACCCACGACCACATAGATCAGCACCGTCAGCGTGCCCACGATCATGCCGGCAGCCGGCGACATCGCGCCGGCCGTCAGGACCGAAAACACCAGGCCCAGTGCGGTGATCTGCGCGGCCACCCAGCCGAGATAACTCATGATGATCGCGACCGAGCAGAAGATCTCGATGCCCTTGCCGTAGCGCTGGCGGTAGTAATCACCGATCGTGAGCAGGTTGAGTTTATACAGCTTGGTGGCGAAGAACAGGCCCACCAGCACCAGGCACATGCCAGCCCCGAACGGATCTTCGATCACGGCGTTCAGGCCGCCCTGAACGAACTTGGCCGGGATGCCCATCACGGTTTCGGCGCCGAACCAGGTCGCAAACGTGGTGGTGATCACCATGACCAGCGGCAGGCTGCGCCCGGCGACGGCAAAGTCGCTGGTGTTCTTGATCCGCGTGCCCGCCCACATGCCGAGAGCCAGCGTGCCGAGCAGATAAAGCACGACGAAGGTGATCAAAGTGAGGTTCATGCAGTAGGTGCTCCGAGGCCAGGAAATTTATGAGCGGAAAATTCCGCGATTATAAATCCGAAACCTGGCCGGCGGCCTAAATTGCCATCTCGCGCAACAGTCGGGAAGCCTCACGGTTGGCGCCGATGCAGGTCCCGTCGCGCATGAAGATCTGCAGCTGCGACTGGTCGTCCGCGCGCATCGATTCGACGAAGTCCAGGTTCACCAGCGCCGAGCGGTGCACGCGGATGAAACGGCGTGGATCGAGCTGCGCTTCGAGTTCCGACATCCCGATGCGCACCAGGAAATGCTGGCCGCGCGCGGCGATCACGGTGTACTTCGAATCGGCCTTCATGTATTCGATCTCGTGCGCAGCGAGCGGAAAGATGCGGCCGCGATCGCGCACGAGGATGCGATCGAGCGGCGCCGGCCCCGCACTGGCGCGCACCAGCGCATCTTCGACGGCGGCGCGTTCGGACCGCGCGCCATCGAGCAGGCGCGCCACGCTGTCGGCAAAGCGCGCCCGCGTGAATGGCTTGAGCAGGTAGTCGACGGCGTGCAGTTCGAACGCTGCCACCGCATAGTGATCATAAGCGGTGGTGAAGACGATCTGCGGCAGGTAGTCGAGCTGGCGCAGCACCTCGAGGCCCGTCATCTCGGGCATCTGGATATCCATGAACACGACGTCGGGCCGCAGCGCCCCGATGCGCGCCAGCGCGCTCGCGCCATCGGCGGCTTCGCCCACCAGCCGCAGGCCCGGGTGGGCGTAGATGGCGTCGCGCAGCACGTCGCGTGCGAGCGGTTCGTCTTCGGCGAAAAATACGGTCTTCATGGTCATGGCGTTGTGGGCACGGTGACGCAGGCGGCAAAGCCGGCGCCGGGTTGGGAGTCGATGCGCAGCGCGGCGCGGCCGGCGTAGTCGAGGTCCAGGCGCCGGCCGATGGTGCGGATGCCCAGGCCGGGCGAGGCCTCGATCGTGGCCGCTGCGGCGCCAGGGCCATCGTCACGGACCGTCACGCGCAGCAGGCCGGTCGCGGGTTCGCGCCGGCTCTCGATGCGCAGGACGCCATGGCGGGTGAACGGATTGAACGCGTGCTTGATGCTGTTCTCGACCAGCGGCTGCAGGCTCAGGGCCGGCACGAGGCAATCGCCCAGGTCGGGGTCGAGATCCCACTCGACCCGCAGGCGCTCGCCCAGGCGCAGGCTTTCCAGCTCCAGGTAGTCGCGCACGAAATCGAGTTCGGCGTCCAGCGTGACGCGGTCGATGCCGGCGCGCTCGGTGTCGAGCACGTAGCGCAGCATGTTCGAAAACTGGAACAGCGCCGTCTCGGCCGCCTCCGGATTGCGCCCGGTGAGGGCGATGATCGAGTGCAGCGTATTGAACAGGAAGTGCGGATTGAGCTTGCTGCGCAGCGCGCCCAGTTCGCTCGCCACCAGCAGCGTCTGCGCCTGTTGCGTGGCGAGGGCCTGGCGCTGGGTCGCGGCGTTGGCGCGCACCAGGTGAAACACGCCGGCCACCACCGCGTAGCTCATCATGTTGTACAGGAAGGGCCACAGGTGCCAGGACAGCGGATGGGGTGGCGGGTTCTGCGTCACCACCAGCACCGTGTGCGCATAGGTGGCAAATGCCACTGCCGCCAAGACATGGATGACGAAGCGCTGCACACCGGGCACGGCGCGCCGTTCGAACCGGCCACTGAGCGGCCAGAGCAGGGCCAGCATCGCAGCCGATGGCGCAATGCTCACAAAGGCTCGCCAGAAGAGGGATGGGTCGAGGCGGCCCGCCAGCAGGGTGTCGGCCTGCATTACCAGCGCAATCACCAGCATGTAGCTCAGCCAGGCAGCGATGTACAGGCGCCACATCGGTGACAGTGAGGAAGACTTGGTCGTGGTCATCTGTCGAGTATCGCGCAGAACGGCTGGGTTGCGGCGGGTCTTGCGCCGAAATGCGGGAATCCTGCGCGAACTGCAAGAACGTGGCTACGAGGTGATGATGCCGGCACCCTTGCCAGGGATTGCACGCCTCACTACAGTAGCTGTACTGAAGTAGCCGTACTGAACCAGAAAGGTATCGCATGACCCACGCATCTACCCTCGACCGACGCAGCATCGACGCGGCGCGCTGGGCCATCTCCACCGTGTTTCTTCTTAATGGCGCAGGCATCGGCCTGTGGGCCGCGCACGTGCCGACCGTGCAGGCGCGCATGGGGATCGACACCGGCATGCTGAGCATGGTGCTGCTGACCGTCGCCGGCGGCGCGTTGCTGGCGATGCCGCTGATGGGCGGCCTGACCGGGCGCTGGGGCACGCGCCGCATGGTGCTGCTGTCGGGCTTTGCGTTTGCGGCGATGACGCCCCTGATCATGGGCGCGCCGAGTCTGCCGCTGCTGTTCATCGCCGCGTTCCTGTTCGGCGTCAGCAACGGTGCGCTGGACGTCGCGATGAACGCCAACGCGAGCGAAGTCGAAACCGCGCGCGGCTTGCCGACGATGTCGTCGTTCCATGGCTTCTTCAGCCTCGGTGGCCTGTTTGGCGCCGGCATTGGCGGGCTGCTGGTCGGGCAGGGCCTGGGACATGGGCAGGGCGCGCTGATGGTCGGCGTGGTCACGGCGGTCGTGCTGGCGCTGTCCGCGCCGCGCGTGATGGGCTTTGCAGCCACGCATGGCGCGGGCAGTCACTTCTCGCTGCCGCGCGGCGCGGCATTGAGCCTGGGCCTGTTGGCGCTGCTGTGCTTTGCGGTGGAAGGAGCGCTGGTCGACTGGAGTGCCTTGCTGATGGAAGAACGCACTGGCGCCACGCCGGCATCGGCGGCGCTGGGCTTCTCGGCGTTTTCGATTGCGATGGCGGCGTGCCGCTTCGCCGGCGACCGGCTGATCGTGCGCTTCGGCGCGCTGCGCATCATGGTCGTTGGCGGCCTGGCGATGTTCGCCGGGCTGGCGCTGGCAGTGGCCAGCACGCACTTCGTGCTGTCGGCGGTCGGTTTTGCGCTGGTGGGACTGGGCGCGGCGAACGTGGTGCCGCTGCTGTTCGGGGCCGCCGCGCGCATCCCCGGTATGAGCGCCGGGAATGGCGTGGCAGCGGTGGCCACGCTGGGCTACGGTGGATTGCTGCTGGCGCCGCCAGTGCTGGGCTGGGTCGCCATGCACTCGAGCATCATGGTGGCACTGGGCGCGCTGTCGTTGTCGGGCCTCGTGATCGCCCTGAGCGCCCGTGTGATCCGGCGCTAGGGCGTTATCACGATCAGAAGCAGTGCTCGGCAGCCGGGAAGCTGCCATCCTTCACAGCTGCGACGTAGCTCGTGACGGCCGCGTCGATGCTGGTCTGGCCATCCATGAAGTTCTTCACGAAGCGCGCTTTGCGGCCTGGGAACACGCCCAGCAGATCGTGCATCACCAGCACCTGGCCCGAGCAATCGGGACCGGCGCCGATGCCGATCGTCGGCACCGACAGCAGCTCGGTAACTTCCTTGCCCAGCGCTGCGGGCACCGCTTCGATCAGGATCAGCGCCGCGCCGGCCGCCTGCAGCGCCAGCGCATCGTTCTTGAGGCTGTCGGCGCCCGCGTCGGTCTTGCCCTGCACGCGGAAACCACCCAGCTGGTGCACGAACTGCGGCGTCAAGCCAATGTGCGCGCACACCGGAATGCCTCGTTCGACCAGCAGGCGCACGGTATCGGCCAGCCAGGCGCCGCCTTCGATCTTGATCATCTGCGCGCCGGCGCGCATCAGTTGCACGGCGCTGTCATAGGCTTGCTGCGGGTTGCCGTAGGCGCCGAATGGCATGTCGGCCAGCACCAGTGCGTGCTCGTTGCCGCGTGCGACCGAGGCCGTGTGATAGACCATGTCGGCCACCGTCACCGGCAGCGTCGAATCGTGACCGGCGCAGACCATGCCGAGCGAATCGCCGATCAGCAGGATCTCGACGCCGCAGCGGTCCATCAGCGACGCGAAGCTGGCGTCGTAGCAGGTCAGCATCGCGATCTTGTTGCCGGCTGCGCGCATGGCCAGCAGCGATGGCACGGTGACGGCTTTCGGCGTTGCCGGTACGGGGGCCGCGGGCGCGGGCACAGCGGCTGGCGTAGGTGCACCTGCGCCAGCCGTCATCTCGTTACCCTGCAAATAACCACTCATGAAGAAATCCTTTAAAACGATACGTCCTGGCGCCTAGTGTAATGCGGCGCCTGCGAAGCTGCAGTCAGCGCGCATTCTACTGCAGCCTGCCTTTCCTGACACGGCCACCCCCATGTCATCAAGCCGTCAAAATACTTCAATATTCTTTGAATTGTTGTACCGTTCGTCTATCATTCTCATATCTTGTAATGCATCAATCGGGAACGCCATGGATACCAAAGCCACACTTGCCGCCCTGTCAGCCTTGTCGCAGGGGAGCCGCCTTGCGATTTTCCGGCTGCTGGTCCAGGTGGGTCCGGCCGGGCTGGCTGCCAGCCGGATTGCCGAGCACCTCGATGTGCAGCCTTCGGCGCTGTCGTTTCATCTGAAAGAACTGTCGCACGCAGACTTGCTGTCGTCACGACAGGACGGGCGCTTCGTGATCTATTCAGCCAACATCGCGACGATGAATGGCTTGGTCGGCTTTCTGACCGAGAACTGCTGCGGCGGCGTTCCGTGCGACGCGGCCACGGGCGATGCCTGCAAGCCGCACTGACGCTGCACATGACCTTTAACCAGACCAACCATCTTATGAACATTCTCTTTCTCTGCACCGGCAATTCGTGCCGCTCCGTCCTCAGCGAGGGCACGTTCAACCATCTGGCGCCCGAGGGGTGGCAGGCAATCAGTGCAGGCAGCCAGCCGACGGGCACGCTGCATCCGCGCGCCGTCGCGCTCCTGCACCGCAAGGGCATCTCGACCGAGGGCTACTACAGCAAGTCGTGGGACGACTTGCCGGTCACGCCCGATATCGTCGTGACCGTCTGTGGCAGCGCCGCTGGGGAGACCTGTCCTGCCTACCTCGGCCCGGTGCTGCGGACGCACTGGGGCCTGGACGATCCAGGTCACGTCGTCGGTACCGACGAACAAATCGAAGCGGCGTTCGAGCGTACTTATGCCATCATCCTGGCCCGCACGCATGCCTTCCTGGCGCTGCCGCTGGAGGAATTGCAAGCTGACCGCAACCGGTTCAAGGCCGAGCTCGACCGCATCGGCACCCTGTTGCCCTGAGCGGCATCCGGGACTGCCGACGCTGTATTTGATTGACCTGTTCACTAGGACCCTTTGTGCTGATCGCATCACTGATTTTTCTCGCAACACTCGTTTTGGTCATCTGGCAGCCCCGGGGACTGGGCATCGGCTGGAGCGCCACGGCCGGCGCTGCGGTCGCGCTGCTGACCGGTGTCATTCACGTTGCCGACATCCCGGTGGTGTGGGCCATCGTCTGGAATGCGACGGGTGCATTCGTCGCCATCATCATCATCAGCCTGCTGCTGGACAAGGCGGGCTTCTTCGAATGGGCGGCCCTGCACGTTGCGCGCTGGGGCAAGGGCAATGGCCTGCGGCTGTTCATCCTGCTCGTGCTGCTGGGCGCCGCGGTGTCGGCCCTGTTTGCCAACGATGGCGCAGCGCTGATCCTGACGCCGATCGTGATCGCAATGCTGCTGGCGCTGCGCTTCACGCCCAAGGCCACGCTGGCCTTCGTCATGGCGGCCGGCTTCATCGCCGATACGGCCAGCCTGCCGCTGGTCGTGTCGAACCTCGTCAACATCGTCTCGGCCGACTATTTCGGCATCAGCTTCGCCCGCTACGCGTCGGTGATGGTGCCGGTCAATCTGGTCGCGGTGGCGGCAACACTTGGCGCGCTCATCTGGTTCTTCCGCAAGGACATCCCGGCGGACTACGACATGGCGCAATTGAAGCATCCAGGCGACGCCATCCATGACCGGGCAACGTTCATCACCGGCTGGTGGGTGCTGGGGATCCTGCTGGTCGGTTTCTTCTGGCTTGACGACATGGGCGTACCGATCAGCGCCGTGGCCGCGGCCGGCGCAGCACTCCTGCTGGCGGTGGCCGCGCGCGGGCACCGCATCTCGACCCGCGCCGTGCTGCGCGATGCGCCGTGGCAGATCGTGATCTTTTCGCTCGGCATGTATCTGGTCGTGTATGGCCTGAGGAATGCAGGGCTGACGGTGTATCTGACTGAGCTGTTGAACTGGTGCGCGCAATACGGTGTCTGGGGCGCCGCGCTTGGCACCGGCTTCATCACGGCGATCCTGTCCTCGATCATGAACAATCTGCCGTCGGTGCTGGTGGGCCTTTTGGCCATCGACGCCACCACGACCAGCGGCGTGGTGCGTGAGGCCATGGTGTACGCGAACGTCATCGGCGCGGACCTCGGCCCGAAAATCACGCCGATCGGCAGCCTGGCCACCCTGCTGTGGCTGCATGTGCTGGCGGCGAAGGATATCCGGATCTCGTGGGGCTACTACTTCCGGGTGGGTATCGTGCTGACGCTGCCGGTCCTGTTCGTTACCCTGTGCGCGCTTGCGCTGCGCCTGAGCTAAGAAAGGCTACCCGCCATGAACGACACCATCCCGAACCTGCCAAATATCCGGCCCGAGCTGCTGGACATGCCGACCGTCGACAAGCTCGAGCCGGTGGGCGACATGAATCATCCGCCGCGCATCCTGCTGCTGTACGGTTCACTGCGCGAACGCTCGTTCAGCCGCTTTCTCACCTTCGAGGCTGCGCGCATCCTCGAGCACTTCGGCGCCGAGGTAAAAATATTCGATCCGATGACCTTGCCGATGGTGGGCAGCGTGCCGGAGACGCACCCGAAAGTGGTCGAGCTGCGCGCGTTGTGCCTGTGGTCGGAAGGCCAGGTCTGGTGCAGCCCCGAACGCCATGGCACGGTGACGGGCGTGATGAAGAACCAGATCGACTGGATCCCGCTGGAGCAGGGCGCTGTGCGCCCGAGCCAGGGCCGGACGCTGGCCGTGATGCAGGTCTGCGGCGGGTCGCAATCGTTCAACGTCGTCAACACGCTGCGCCTGCTAGGGCGCTGGATGCGCATGATCACGATTCCGAACCAGTCGTCGGTACCGATGGCGTACAAGGAATTCGATGACGAAGGCCGGATGCGGCCCTCGGCGTATTACGACCGCGTGGTGGATGTGATGGAGGAGCTGGTCAAGTTCACGCTGCTGACCCGGGGCCGCAGCGACTATCTGACCGACCGTTATAGCGAGCGTAACGAGCGTGCGCTCAAGGCGATTGACCGGCAGATCGGGAAAATTTGAACGACATCGATTTTAGTCTGGCGCAGCTGCGGGCGAACGATAAAGTTCGACACAAGAGGCGAGGGCGGACATGCTTTGGCGAACTTCCGCCTTCGGCCAAAAGCGGAAAGGATGGAACGTGAAGAATATTCAGATTTTTGATGGCGCCGATAACGCAGTCTATGACATCTTTGCTGCAGCTGATGAAGAATTCGCCCTTATCTTCCCAGACGGCACAGACGTAGCCTTTATCGATGAGGTCTATCAAAACCAGCCATCGGAAGCCTTAAATGCAGCCTTCACAGCGATCTGGAAACGCCGTGTCCCCAAGCGCGAAGCAATGGGCATTCACGGCATCCTCTTTTACGAGCGTGAGCACAAGAAGATCTACTATCCTACGCGTCGCGATGAGCAGGCAATCAATCCAGACGGTTCAAAACTAAGATAGCGAAGGTCCACAATCGGTCGGAACCGGTCCTTTATGCCAGTCTGCAATTTTGCGGCCTTGATGGGCTGCTATGCTGGTCTGAAGGGCCGAGATCGGCCAGAAGCAGTCGTTCAAGAAAACGTGAATACGTCAGGCACCTGGCGTTGGCAGCATCGTTGAATCGGTCATCATCCGATGGAATCACAGATGAGTTTCGAAACCGTACGTCAAATTCTTTGTATCCGTGACGGCGACCTTCCTGACATCGATTTCGATTTCGGGCAGAAGCCGGTTGTCGGTGATGCATACGCCATTATTCAAGGCCGTGCTACTCATTTGGTGTCAAGGTCCGCTTATTACTGGTCACGCAGTAGAAGCGAAGAATGTGTGATTAGTTTTGGTGAAAATCCTGCACTTGCCGTTCTTACGGGCGAGGCCGAGCCGTTCCACGTCGTGTTTGGCGGGCTACGGTCCGCGAGTGGCGCACCAATTCCCGACTTAGGTGTCTTCGTTTGGGAAACTTCTATCACCTTGGACTATAGAGGGGGACCGGATTGGGATGACCCTGCAATACTTGGGCTATTTGAGATCATGCGGGATCTAAAAGCACTTGCGAAGCGTGCAACGATTTCTCACACCGGTAACATATATGAAACTGAAAAGGAGATCCTGCTCTCCGCGTTCCACGCCTGGTCAGACGCTCTTGGGAATTAGGCCAGCTCCGATTACGGATGGGTCAAGGTCTGCCTCGGGTCGGGTCCGGCTTTTCGTTACAGTCCGCGAACGTCCGCAGTGGGTCGGTACCGGCCTGTCGCGGCCACCGCCGAATTTTCAACGGGCAACCTGCTATGCTGGCTCGACCGACCGAATTCGGCCAGAAGCGGACATGCATAACGACTCTAAAGGGACGTAATGGACGTACTTCCAGTGACGATTGAGCGATTCGTTGACGACCACTTTCCCGGTTTCGTGGAGTGCATCTTGCTTGACTCTGACGACTGCTCACATCGTTTCGTTGAGAAAGTTCCTGTCGTAACTACTGCAAACCTGTCGCTCGACAGCGCCTATCCTCAGCCAGGTTGTATCGCTTGCGTGGTTGAAGACGAATGGATTGATGAGCGAGGGCGGCCACTGGCCCGCGTCAGCACTACCAATCCATGGGGTATCGAATCGACAACTGGCGATACAACCTTTACGGTCCTGCGCAACCAGATTGAGCGTGTGTGATGCCGTCTGCTTTGAGTCGGGAGCTGCCGTACACCTGGAGGGCAGAAACCGGCCAAACGCAATCGTTCGTGTCGAGACAAAGATTTGCCGGGAGAATGGATGCTAGATCCGACAATCAAGCTCTATGACGCTGTCAGGATCACGGAGTTACGGCAGCCCGTCCGTTCTGACTTGGGCGCCGGTGACATTCGCAAGCCGCAGGTTGGTGACGTCGCATGGGTCATCGAGATTTACGAAAATCCACCGGGGTACGAGTTGGAATGCAGCGACAAGGACGGTACGACCGAATGGTTGCAGGGATTCGGGGCGGAAGAAATCAAGCTTGAGAAGCTCGTCAAAGCATAGTGCTCATAGAGCTTGGCATGTCCGCTTCGGGGCGCATCCGGTCCTCCATGACAGTCTGCGACTTTCCGCTCCTGGCGACCTGCTATGCTTGAAATGAACGGCTGCCATCGGCCTTGGATTCAACCGGTCGAATAGGGCGAAGTAACCAGCAGGTTGCGTCAAACTTTATCTGCATGCCCAGCATGTCGACATCGTTCGACTTATAGCAGATCTTGTGTCGAACTTTATTGTTCGCCCACAGCAGCGTCTGCCGCCAGCATGGCCAGCGCGTACCTGAGCATCCACGTTTCACGCGCGATCGACAGCCCCATGTGCGCCGGCTTGGTGCCGAGTATCCGCTCGTTGTGTTCGATGGCGGTATCGATATCGATCCAGCGCGGCACCATGCCGTTGGCCACCTCGTACGCTTCGGGCGAGGTCTCGCCCAATTCGCCGTCAACGTGGCAGCGATAGAAGTGCGAGCGCATGAACAGCACGTCGTAGCCACTTTTCAGCGGCGGGCGATGCTCGTCGAGATAGCCGACATAACCCTCGACGGTAACGTTGGCGGCGCCCGTTTCTTCCAGCAGTTCGCGGCGCAGGCCGTCGATCGGGTCTTCTCCCGCATCCAGCCCGCCACCCGGGAAGCTGTAGTCATCGTAACGGCGGGTATACAGCAGCAGAATGTCGCGGCCACGCAGGATGATGGCGCGCACGGCCTGCCGTTCGAAGATGGTGCCTTCGAGCGAGACGCCGGGATGGGTCAGTGTATGCAGCAGCGTCACAAAAGCTCCTGGTATTTCATGAAAGTGGGCGCCGTGGCCTCAAGGCCATGACCGGCACGCCGCGTCTGGCGTACAGGTATCAGTCGAGTCTGGCGATCGTCTGGCCGGCCACCAGTTGCGCGAAGTCGCGTGCAGCGCCGTGGCCCGGGATCACGATGTCCGGCGCGATTTCCAGCAGCGGCGCGATCACGAACGCGCGTTCGTGCATGCGTGGATGCGGCACGCTCAGGGTATCGGTGGCGATCGTCTCATCACCGTACAGCAGCAGGTCGAGGTCGAGCGTGCGCGGGGCGTTGTGGTACGGGCGCTCGCGGCCATGGGCCTGTTCGATCGCTTGCAGCGCCGCCAGCAGTTCGTGCGCGCCAAGCGACGTATCCAGGCAGGCCACGGCATTGATGTAATCGTCGCCGCTCGAGTCGATCGGGGCGGTGCGGTACATGCTGGACGTGTGCACCAGCATGCCGCCGTCCATGCGCGCCAGGCGCGCGAGCGCGTCGAGCACATTGCCACGCGCGTCGCCCAGGTTCGCACCGATGCCGATATAGGCGATCATTTGCCGCGCATGGCCCGGTACTTGGCTTCTTCGTGCGCCGCATAGGCGGCGTCGCGGGCCCGGTCTTCGGCGGTCAGGCCATCGTCAGGGTCCGGCGCGCGCATGGTGTCGCCCGCATCGCCTTCGCCGCCGCTCTTGCGCGGCGCGCGGCGTGGCCGGCGCTTCTTGGCCGGGCCACCTTCGCGCTCGCGCGAGACAGCCACTTCGACCAGGCGCTCGCGGTCACCGCCTTCGGCGGCATAGAAATCGGTCCACCAGTCGCCGATCTCCATGTCGAGTTCACCCGATTCGCAGCGCAGCAGCAGAAAGTCGTAGCCGGCGCGGAAGCGCGGGTGTTCGAGCAGCTTGTACGGCGCGCGGCCGGCGCGGCGCTCGAAGCGCGGCTGCATGGCCCAGATGTCGCGCATGTCGGTGGCGATGCGGCGTTGCAGCGCCAGGTTCTCGGTCTGTGTTTCGAGCACGTCGTCCGCCGCCAGGTGCAGGGCAGGGATCGGCGACTCGCCGCCGGCGACATACGCCGTCCACTTTTCGAGTACCTGGTGCCACAGCAGCGACGCAAACAGGAAGCCCGGCGAGACACCCTTGCCGGCCTTGATGCGGTTGTCGGTGGATTCGAGTGCCAACGTGACGAACTTCATGCCGATCGGCTGCTCGAGCACGACGTCCAGCAGCGGCAGCAGGCCGTGGTGCAGGCCGGCTGAGCGCAGTTGCTGCAGGCACGCCAGCGCGTGGCCCGACATGAGCAGCTTGAGCATCTCGTCGAACACGCGCGCAGCCGGCACGTTGTCGATCAGCGGCGCCATGACAGGGATCGGCGCCAGCGTGGCCTGCTCGATCGAGAAGCCCAGCTTGGCCGCGAAGCGCACGACGCGCAGCATGCGCACCGGGTCTTCGCGATAGCGTTCTTCGGGCACGCCGATGATGCGCAGCAGCTTGTTGCGGATGTCTTCCATGCCGCCGTGGTAATCGAGCACCTGCTGGCTGGCCGGGTCGTAGTACAGCGCGTTGATGGTGAAGTCGCGGCGCGCCGCGTCTTCGTGCTGCGGGCCGAAGCTGTTGTCGCGCAGGACACGGCCATGTTCGTCCTTCGGCGCGTTGTCGCTGCCATTGCCGCGGAAGGTGGTCACCTCGAGCAGGTCCTGGCCGAACATCACGTGCACGATCTGGAAGCGCCGGCCGATGATGAAGGCGCGCCGGAACAGTTTTTTCACCTGTTCGGGCGTGGCGTCGGTGGCGATGTCGAAGTCCTTGGGTTTGACGCCCAGCAGCATGTCGCGCACGGCGCCGCCGACGACGAAGGCCTGATAGCCGGCTTCCTGCAGCGCCTGCGTCACGCGGATCGCGTTGGACGACACGCTGCGCGGGTCGATCAAATGTTCGTCGGGGCCGAGGATGACCGGCTCGGTCGGGTCGCGCTGGTCTTTCACACCCAGGATTTTACGGATGAAGGTTTTAATCATTGAATAGTTGGATGGTTGGCCAGCCCTGTTCGCGCGCGTGGCTTGCGAGCGCCTTGCCGGGATTGGTGGCGACCGGATGGGACACGATCGACAGCAGCGGGATGTCGTTGTGCGAATCGCTGTAGAAGTAGCTGCGCCCGAAGCTGTCGAACGGCTGCCCCAGGCGTTCGAGCCAGGCGTGCATGTGAACGACCTTGCCGGGGCCCGATGTCGGCGTGCCGGCCAGGCGCCCGGTGAGCATGCCGGCCGCGTCGAATTCGGGCATCGCGGCGATGTGGTGCTCGACGCCGAAGGCCGCCGCGATCGGCGCCGTGATGAAGTGGTTGGTGGCGGTGATGATCGCCACCAGGTCGCCGGCTTCCTGGTGATCGCGCACGAGCTGGATGGCCTGCGGCGTGATGGCCGGCTCGATCACTTCGCGCATATAGCGCGCATACAGTGCGTCGAGTTCCGCGCGCGGAAACGCCGCCAGGGTGCCAAGTGCAAATTCGAGGTACTCGACCGGATCCAGCACGCCGGCATTGTACTGGGCGAAGAAGGCATCGTTGCGGGCGCGGTAGGCGTCGCCATCGACCGCGCCGACCCGCGCCAGAAATTCGCCCCATTCGTGATCGGAATCGATCGGCAGCAGCGTGTGGTCGAGGTCAAACAGGGCGAGGTTTTTCATTCTTTGGATTCGAGCGGCAGGTTTTCTTGCAACAGCAGGTCGCGCAGCAGCGGCAGCGTGACCGGGCGCTGGGTTTCAAGCGAATACTGGTCAAGCGCATCGAGCATCGTCGACAGGGAACGCATGTCGCGTTTGAAATGAGACAACAAATAGGGTAACACGCTGGCCGACAGCGTCAAACCGCGCGCCTCGGCGGCGTGCGTCAGCGCTTCGATCTTCTGGTCGTCGGACAGGCCGTGGATCTGGTACACCAGGCCCCAACCCATGCGCGTGCGCAGGTCTTCGCGCACCTGCAGCACCGCTGGCGGCACCGGGCCGGTGCAGACCATGTAGGCGCCGTGTTCGCGGATCTGGTTGAACAGCGCAAACGCATCGATCTGGCGCCGGGCACTGAGGCGATGGCAGTCGTCAAGCAGGTACAGCGTGGTGCCGGCGGCATGCACGAACTGGCTGGCCGGCGCATCGAACGGGATGTAGCGCGCGCCCGGACTGGCGGCAAGGCCGTGCAGCAGGTGGGTCTTGCCGGCGCCGGTGTCGCCCCACAGATAGGCGAAATGCTCGCGCGAGCTGCGCTCGGCGAACAGGTGCATCAGGTGCGTCAGCTCGGCATTGGCCCCGACCTGGAAGGTGTCGAGGCTCTGGGCCGGTTCGGCGCCTAAATCGAGCACCAGCTGTTTCATCGCGAGGGCCGATTCATGCCGGAAGATGGAGGAATGGGCATGCCAGTAAGGATAAGTTTTCGTTGTTATGTACGTTAAACGGCAGTGATCGGCCTATAAAAGGAATACAGGGGAAGCCGTTTTGCTAAAATAGTGGATTGACCAGTTTCGCCGGTCGCCTCCTATTTTACCGCCTCCGCTGCCAAATACCATGAACCAACCATCTAATGTTTCTCTCTCCTACCGCGATGCGGGTGTTGATATCGATGCCGGCGACGCGCTGGTCGAAGCGATCAAGCCACTTGCCAAGCGCACCATGCGTGAGGGCGTACTGGGCGGGATCGGCGGCTTCGGCGGTCTGTTCGAAATCAGCAAGAAGTTCAAGGAGCCGGTCCTGGTCTCGGGAACCGACGGCGTGGGCACCAAGCTGCGCCTGGCGTTCGAGCTGAATCGCCACGACACGGTCGGCATCGACCTGGTGGCCATGAGCGTCAACGACATTCTGGTCCAGGGCGCCGAGCCGCTGTTCTTCCTCGACTACTTCGCCTGCGGCAAGCTGGACGTGGCCACCGCCACCGCCGTGGTCAAGGGCATCGCCCTGGGCTGCGAACAGTCGGGCTGCGCGCTGCTGGGCGGCGAAACCGCCGAAATGCCGGGCATGTACCCGGACGGCGAATACGACCTGGCCGGCTTCGCCGTCGGCGCCGTCGAAAAGTCGCAGATCATCGACGGCAGCAAGATCGTGCCGGGCGACGTGGTGCTGGGCCTGGCCTCGTCGGGCATCCACTCCAACGGTTACTCGCTGGTGCGCAAGATCATCGAAGTGGCCAAGCCTGACCTCGACGGCGACTTCCACGGCCGCAAGCTGGCCGACGTGCTGATGGCGCCAACCCGCCTGTACGTCAAGCCACTGCTGGCGCTGATGGCATCGATGGAAGTCAAGGGCCTGGTCCACATCACCGGCGGCGGCCTGGTCGAGAATATCCCGCGCGTGCTGCAGGATCACCTGACGGCCGTGCTGGATGGTTCGTCGTGGACGATGCCGCCGCTGTTCCAGTGGCTGCAGCAGCACGGCGGCGTGGCTGACGCCGAAATGCACCGCGTGTTCAACTGCGGCATCGGCATGACCGTCATCGTCTCGAAAGAGAACGCCGACGCCGCCTTCGCCCAGCTCGAAGCGGCTGGCGAGACCGTGTATCGCATCGGCGAAATCCGCGCCCGCGCCGACGGCGAAGCGCAAACCATCGTCGTCTAAACCGCGATGACACCCCTGGCGCCGTCCCTGTCCATTCGCGACGAGGAACGGCGCCAGCGGGCCGGCCACGGCGGCGCCGTGGTCTGGATCACCGGCCTGTCCGGCGCTGGCAAGACCACGCTGGCCGACGCACTTCAACGCATGCTGTTCGACCTGGGCTGCCAGGTATTCGCGCTCGATGGCGACAAGGTTCGGAGCGGCCTGTGCGCCGATCTCGGTTTTTCTCTCCCTGAACGTTCTGAAAACATTCGCCGCATCGGTGAAGTGGCGCACCTGTTCTGTCAGGCCGGCCAGATCGTGATCGTCTCGGCCATTTCGCCCATGCGCGCAGACCGCGCCCGCGTGCGCGCGCTGGTGCCGGCGCCGCAGTTCATCGAAGTGTATTGCCGCTGCCCGCTGGCGGTGTGCGAGGCGCGCGATCCGAAAGGGTTGTACCGGCGGGCACGGGCAGGGCAGTTGGCGGAGTTTACGGGGATTTCATCGCCGTATGAGGCGCCTCAGGCGCCTGAGGTGGTTGTTGATAGTGCTGCTGCATCGGTTGATGATGGGGTGGGTAAGGTGCTGGCCAGGCTGCGGCAGATGAAGATTATCAAGGCCGCCCAATACCAAGGCGGGTAGATTCCTGCCCAGCTTCTTGTTGGCGTATTTGTCGATGTTGCTGTCTTAATTTGAATCTTGTTCAGGGCAGCGCAAGATCGACAGCCTGACATCCAGTCCTTGCGCGCGTCGATGCACTTTCAGTGCTGGCAAATAAACGTCTTCAGCTTTTGTTGACCGCCAACGTGCCTATTTTATGGACGCTATCAAATGAGCACCGCACGCTGTTGAGTCACCATCGTATGCATATGGTTTGCCTTTGTGCCGCGCGCCGCTGCCGTCAGGTTTGATCGCGAAATTACCTTTGCATTTTGGGCAAAAAGTCATGTCGGCGGACAGCGCCGCCTCGACTCCCATGACAATGGTTCCAGAAGACACGGCGATGACCTTTCCGCCATGATCGGTCATATCATTGAGGCGAATGACGCCGCGGCCCATGTGTTTCATAACTGCTCCTTATGGTGTGCAAAGTGAGAATCTGAAATCGGGTTCTTGCCCGGTGCCGCCACGATTGGGCAAGGTCTTGCAACATGGCGGTCACTTCCTCGAAAGAGCGAGTGGATGGCTCTGCTCCTCATTCGTTGCGGACATCGCGGCAGGTCGAAGGCTTTTCCGGGTTGGTTTCCTGCGAATGACCCTTTGGTTTACCTTGCTTTGTCTTCGCTCGTGATCAAGTCATATGCGACATCAAGGTAGTGCTGGCCTTACCGTTGAGGGGTAGCGCTTGATTTTGGCTCTGATGGTCGACTTGTCACGCCTTTTGCAGTATCAATGAGCGTCTGTTTGTCGCCATTCCACGGCGAGAGCGGTGCGGGTGGTAAGGGAAGTACCTTGTCGAGGTTGGGAAAGCGCAGCAAGGGATTAAGCTCGAGAGCGTTGTGGAGTACAGCATAGCGCTCGGATCGGGCTTCATCGAGATGTGGAACGAGCATATCGGCCAAGTCGTGTGGGTTTCGGAACTCGACGGACAGACTTCGCGCGCAATCCGAGCAGCCGAGGCTTACTCCGCCGTGCAAAGTTGTTAATGCTAGCGCTTTAGTCTCCGCTGTTCGTGGCCCTGAGATTTTACCATTTGGTGCACGTGGTTTTCCTCGAAGGTTTGCTAATTTATATGCAGCAGGGCCATAGCCTTGAAGCAACGCACACTCCAGCATCTTGGTCGCAACCGGGATGTTGGCCCAGAATCCATCGATCGGGCTATCCCATGTTGCGGAGGTCATATTGCCGAGATAGGCCATTGCCTGTGGATTACCCATCTCGGCCGCCTTTTGCCAGAATGAATATGCCTTGGTAACGTCACCAGCCACGCCAACACTATTCAAGTAAAAGGTGCCCATTCGATCATAGGCTGCAGGAATGCCGAGCTGCATCGCCTGCTCGACCAGAGCGAGCGCTTCCGCTTCGCCACGAGGTGGATCACGATTTTCGAGATAATGGCTGGCCAAGTTGAGCATCGCTTTCCAGTGATGACGTTCCGCAGCTTGACGCGTCAACTGAACAATTTTCTTGTAGTCGCGGTCTTCTCCCCATGCATCTGGATCGTCCAGCGACTTGGCTTCCTGGGACCATAATTCGGCTTGTGCATCGATGGGCGGCACCTTGGTTGCTTCGATCTGGCAAGTGAAACTAGAGCGATGCGGATTGAATAGGGGCAGTTTTTCGTTGCGGGGCAGTGCTTGGGTTGCCTTGTATTGGTTTCGTACAATGCTTAACGCGTTGAAAGAGCAGACCAGGAAAACCACCGTCAGCAGGCCGTATGCGATCTTGCGAAGCAGAGGTAATGTCATTGGCAGCTCGATGTCTCGTTGAGAGGTGAGAGCTTTTCCCGGTCAACCCAGGTTCGGTGCAGCGCTGTCCATCAGATGCCATGTCAGCTCATCCGGATCGAAGGGGAGATAGCCGCTATTTACAAGCTGCGGAAACGGTTGCTCGGCGACCACCCAGACCTGGCGCCACGGTTGGTTGACGACTTGATGCAGTGGGTGTTCTGTTGAAAGCCAAGGTTGCCAGGTGCCAGTGACCGGACACGTCTTGAGCGCATTGCAGGACCGTTGCGATTGTATGCGTATGACTTCGCGCGTCATGCCGGTAGCGGCGACTGGGTTGACTACGCCATGGTCGTGGCGGACTGTTAGGAAACGCTGCCACGTTAACTCTGGGATGGCTCTGCTTCCGATTCCTTTCGGATATCGCGGCAGGTCGAACGCCTCTCCCGGCTGATACAGGCCTGGCGGAATGTCTTTGAGCCAAGTCTGCACCTGCACCGACTCGGATGGCGCGGTGGCTTGCCAGTATCCTGCAAATGGCGCTTCGGTTCCCCTTGCCTTGTCTTCGCTCGGGATCAAATCATATGTGGCATCAAGGTAGTACCGGCCTTGCCGTTGAGAGGCAGCGCTTGATTTTATTTCCGATGGTCGATTTGTCGCGCCTTTCGCGGCATCGATGAGCGTCTGTTTGTCGCCATTCCACGGCAAGAGCGGTACGGGCGGTAATGGAAGCACCTTGTCAAGGTTAGGAAAGCGCAGCAGGGGATTGAGATCAAGGGCGTCGTGAAGTACGGCATAGCGCTCGGATCGGGCTTGATCGAGATGCGGAACTAGCATATCGGCTAAGTCATGTGGGTTCCCGAACTGAACTGACAGCCTTCTCGCGCAATCATTGCAGCCAAATTTCACACCCTTTTGCAAAATCAGCAGGGCTAACGCTTTGTCTTCGAATGTTTGCTCGCCCGAAATTTTACCGTCTGTTGCACGAGGCGATCCTCGAAGCCGGGCAAGAGTAAGAGCAGCCGGGCCATAACCTTGAAGCAGCGCGCAATCCAGCATTTTGGTTGCAATAGGAATATTGGCCCAGAATCCATCGTTTGGGCTATCCCATGTGGCAGATATCATGTCTCCCAGATAGGCCATCGCTTGCGGATTCCCCAATTCAGCTGCCTTTTGCCAGAAGGCATGGGCTTTGGTCACGTCTCTGGAAACCCCGATGCCATTCATGTAAAAGGTCCCCATGCGATCATAGGCGGCGGGAACGCCAAGCTGCATTGCTTGCTCGACCAGAAGCAGTGCTTCGGATTCGCCGTGAGGTGGATCTCTATTTTCCAAATAAAGGCTGGCTAAGTTAAGCATCGCTTTCCAATGGAGCCGTTCTGCTGCCTGGCGTGTCAAATGGACGACTTTCTTAAAGTCCCGGTCTTCTTCCCATGCATCTGGATCGTCAAGCGACTTGGCTTCCTGGAACCATAATTCGGCCTGTGCATCGATGGACGGCACCTTGGTTGCTTCGATCTGGCAAGTGAAGCTAGAGCGGTGCGGATTAAAGAGGGGCAGTTTTTCGTTGCGGGGCAGGGCTTGGGTCGCCTTGTATTGGTCTCGTACAATGCTTAATGCGTTGAAAGAGCAGACCAGGAAAACCACCGTCAGCAGGCCGTATGCGATCTTGCGAAGCAGAGGTAATGTCATTGCCAGCTCGATGTCTCGTTGAGAGGTGGAAGCTTTCCCGGTCAACCCAGGTTTGGTGCAACGCTATCCATCAGATGCCATGTCAGCTCATCCGGATCGAAGGGAAGGTAGCTGCCATCTACAAACTGCGGAAACAATTGCTCGCCGACCACCCAGGCCTGGCGCCACGGTTGGTTGACGACTTGATGCAGTGGGTGTTCTGTTGAAAGCCAAGGTTGCCACGTGCCAGTGACCGGACACGTCTTGAGCGCATTGCAGGACCGTTGCGGTTGTGTGCGTATGACTTCGCGCGTCATGCCGGTAGCGGTGACTGGGTTGACTACGCCGTGGTCGTGGCGGACTGTGAGGAAACGCTGCCACGTTAGCTCCGGGATGGCTCTGCTCCCCATTCCTTGCGGATATCGCGGCAGGTCGAACGCCTCTCCCGGCTGGTACAGGCCTGGCGAAATATCTTCAAGCCAGGTCTGCACCTGCGCCGACTCGGATGGCGCGATGGCTTGCCAGTATCCTGCGAATCGAGCTTCGGTTCCCCTTGCCTTGTCTTCGCTCGGGATCAAATCATATGTGGCATCAAGGTAGTACCGGCCTTGCCGTTGAGAGGCAGCGCTTGATTTTAGCTCCGAGGGTCGATTTGTCACGCCTTTCGCGGCATCGATGAGAGTCTGTTTGTCGCCATTCCACGGCAAGAGCGGTGCGGGCGGTAATGGAAGCACCTTGTCAAGGTTAGGAAAGCGCAGCAGTGGATTAAGATCAAGGGCGTCGTGAAGTACGGCATAGCGCTCGGATCGGGCTTGATCGAGATGCGGAACGAGCATGTCGCCCAAGTCATCCGGCTTTCGAAATTCTATGGACAGATCTCGCGCGCAATCGGAGCAACCAAACTTCACCCCGGTATGTAGGGTCTTGAGTGCTAAAGCCTTGGTATTAAATGTTCGCGGTCCTAGAATCTTTCCATCACTTGCACGTGGCCATGCTTGAATATAGAACAAACTATAAGCAGCAGAACCATGTCCCTGAGAAAGAGAGCATTCCAACATCTTCGTCGCAACCGGAATGTTTGCCCAGAACCCCTCGCTGGGACTATCCCATGTTGCTGCCATCATGTCGCCGAGATAAGCCATCGCATGCGGATTACCCATTTCAGCCGCCTTTTGCCAAAATGCATATGCCTTGGTAGCGTCACCAGCCACGCCAACACTATTCAAGTAAAAGGTTCCCATTCGATCATAGGCTGCAGGAATGCCGAGCTGCATCGCCTGCTCGACCAGAGCGAGCGCTTCCGCTTCGCCACGAGGTGGATCACGATTTTCGAGATAAAGGCTGGCCAAGTTGAGCATCGCTTTCCAGTGATGACGTTCGGCAGCTTGACGCGTCAACTGAACAATTTTTTTGTAGTCGCGGTCTTCTCCCCATGCATCTGGATCATCCAGCGACTTGGCTTCCTGGAACCATAATTCGGCTTGTGCATCGATGGGCGGCACCTTGGTTGCTTCGATCTGGCAAGTGAAACTAGAGCGATGCGGATTGAAGAGGGGCAGTTTTTCGTTGCGGGGCAGTGCTTGGGTTGCCTTGTATTGGTCTCGTACGATGCTTAATGCGTTGAAAGAGCAGACCAGGAAAGCCATCGTCAGCAGGCCGTATGCGATCTTGCGAAGCAGAGGTAATGTCATCGGCAGCTCGATGTCTCATTGAGAGGTGGGAGCTTTTCCCGGTCAACCCAGGTTTGGTGCAGCGCTATCCATCAGATGCCATGTCAGTTGATCCGGATCGAAGGGAAGGTAGCTGCCATCTACAAACTGCGGAAACGGTTGTTCGGCGACCACCCAGGCCTGGCGCCACGGTTGGTTGACGATTTGATGAAGTGGGTGTTCTATTGAAAGCCAAGGTTGCCAGGTGCCAGTGACTGGACACGTCTTGAGCGCATTGCAGGACCGTTGCGGTTGTGTGCGTATGACTTCGCGCGTCATGCCGGTAGCGGCGACTGGGTTGACGACGCCATTGTCGTGGCGGACTGTGAGGAAACGCTGCCACGTTAGCTCCGGGATGGCTCTGCTCCCCATTCCTTGCGGATATCGCGGCAGGTCGAACGCCTCTCCCGGCTGATACAGGCCTGGCGGAATGTCTTTGAGCCAAGTCTGCACCTGCACCGACTCGGATGGCGCGGTGGCTTGCCAGTATCCTGCGAATGGCGCTTCGGTTCCCCTTGCCTTGTCTTCGCTCAGGATCAAATCATATGTGGCATCAAGGTAGTACCGGCCTTGCCGTTGAGAGGCTGCGCTTGATTTTATTTCCGATGGTCGACTTGTCACGCCTTTCGCGGCATCAATAAGCGTTTGTTTATCGCCATTCCACGGCAAGAGCGGTGCGGGCGGTAATGGAAGCACCTCGTCAAGGTTGGGGAAGCGCAGCAGTGGATTAAGCTCGAGAGCGTTGTAAAGTACAGCATAGCGCTCGGATCGGGCTTGATCGAGATGTGGAACGAGCATGTCGGACAAGTCCTGTGGGTTGCGGAACTCTCCGGAAATGCCTCGCGCGCAGTTGGAGCAACCGAATTTAACACCTTCGTGTAGAGTGCGTAATGCATGTGATCTTGTTGCCGCAGTTCTAGATTCGGCAATTGTTCCATCAGTTTTTAACGGCCAGGATTGAAGAAAAGCCAACGTATAGGCTGCCGGGCCATAACCCTGAGCGAGTGCACATTCCAGCATTTTAGTTGCGACGGGTAGGTTCGCCCAAAATCCATCGCGGGGGCTGTCCCATGTCGCGGCCAGTTTATCGCCGAGGTAAGCCATCGCGTGCGGACTTCCCATCTCTGCTGCTCTTTGCCAGAATGCGTAAGCTCTGGTGGCGTCGCCAGGAACACCGACGCCAGTCATGTAGTAGGTGCCCATCCGGTCATATGCAGCCGGAATACCAAGATGCATCGCTTTCTCTACCAGAGCAATCGCGTCCATTTCTCCATGCGGCGGATCGCGATTCTCTAGGTAAAGCGTAGCCAAGTTGAGCATGGCTTTCCAATGGTGCCTGTCCGCAGCATTACGTGTCAATTGGACGATCTTCTTGTAGTCGCGGTCTTCTTCCCATGCGTCTGGATCGTCTAGTGTCTGCGCTTCGAGGAACCATTTTTCGGCTTGTGCATCAATTGGCGGGACTTTATCTGCTTCAATTACACAAGTGAAACTTGGACGATGGGGATTAAAAAGGGATAATTCTTCATTGCGGGGGAGGTCTTGGTTAGTTTTATATTGGTTGTTCACCATGGTATATGCCTTGAAAGAGAAAAGTATGAAGAGTCCAGTCAGTAGGGAGTAGAGCAGCTTACGAGCAATAGGCAATTTCATTATTAGCCCAGTCTTAGTGTGGCGCTACGATTATCTTGGAGTGGTAATAGGAACCCTTCCATAGGCTTGAAAATTCTTTTTTTCCCAAGGTTAGTATCCATAGCATTTTTCCAATCTATGAATGATGCTTCAATTTGGGCCGGTGAACCCTCCTTCCCGTCAACAGTCCCTCCACTCAATTTATCCCAAATTTTTTTTCGCAAATCAGCCGCCATGTTTGCATCATTCGTCGCCAAATTAATCTCACTATCAACTGCCATACTGCGTTGATTTAAATTAGCACTGCCCAGACTGAAAAAGCTGTCATCCACCAGCAGCAGTTTTGAGTGAATATAGATTTCGCGATAACGCATGCGGCCTTTGTCCAGCGCAGATGTTTGCAGCATCGCCACCGCTACCTTCAGACCGTATTTCTTTTCCAGCGCATCAACGCTCGGCTTGTCGATGTCATTTGCGAATTCCACAACCGCCGGCTTCGTGTACAGGGCACCGGTCGAGTTCCCCATCTCGTCGCACATCACGCCCGTGTACGTTTTCTTGTTTTCCTGCTCGATGAATGTCGACTGCCCAGTCATGCCGCTCTGCTGGCCAAGCACGGCAAGCGCGTCATAGGTTCTTGGGACCATCTGGGCACGTTCTGGAACGGGGATAACGACGAATACGTGCAGTAGTGGCATGTCGCCCTTGGTCCTGCAGCCCTTGGCTGCGGCGGCCTTCCACCGTGCCATGACGTTCTTGCGCGCCTGTATCAAACGTTCCGACCATTCCTGATATTGGAAGTACTGGTTTTCGATGTAGAGATAACCGGTCGCTGCTGCGGCCACGTCGGTGGCGACAAAGTACATTTCCTTGGCGGTTTTGTCCTTTTCATCGGGCTGGGTGCGAATGATCTGGACTGATGAATTTGCGCCTGGCGCACCCTCGCGCTGCAGGGCAGAGGGTATCTCGGTGTAATCAAAGCGCGTATCGCCGCCAGCCCGGCCCCAGGCGCGGATAAAGTTCGCTTGCACACTGGCAAGTGCACCACCTTTGATGCGACACGCATAGTCCCGATATGGTTTGAAGGTCTTGAAGCCGGCATCTGCCTTGGCACCTGCATCAACCTGAACTGCTTCAGTGACTTCGCGTGCACCACTGGTCTCGCGTTTCGGATTCTCCAGAAGATGCTCTTCGGTATCCCAGTAGTCTGTGACCGAGTTCAGGCCTTTCACATAGCCTACTGCTTCGGCGCCAGCATTGAAGTCGTAATCGATGAGAATTGTTTTCTGGTGGTGGGTGCCAACCCACACCATGCCATGCCGCTCGACCTCCCATTTGTCGAGGCCATCAGGTTGATATTTTTCATCGACCAAGTTCGCCTTTATCGCAGCTGCGTCTCCGGGGCGGGTGAGGATTTTGATCCCCTGGAAAAGGCCCGAGAACGCCGCCTCGTACCAGCCATGGCAGTATTCTTCCCGCGCGATGGATGGTATCGAATCTGGGTTGGCGGGCCGCGGTGTGCCCATGCCTCGCAGCGGTGAGCCCGATGCAAACAGTGTGAATTTGGGTTTTTTGAAAGCTTCTTTAGCCAAAGCAAGACTTCGGGGCGCCCCGATCCTGTCAGCTTCGTTACCGTCGGTGATACAGCGCCACGGATGTGTACCATGCGAATATCCGGGCATGTTCATGGCAAGCGGGCTGCCAAGCTTGCTGTACCAGACAAGCAGACGGACGCTCACGTGCCTTTTGCCCGCCGCAATCAGTAAGTCACCATATGTTTCACCACGCGGCCATGTCCCTGCATTACGTACCAATTCCATACCTGGATCGAACCCCCAACAACAGATATCGATTGATTTTTTTGCAGCCTTGATGTGTGCTGCGATATCGATAAACGCTTTTTCACCACATACAAACACCTCGAGTTCGTTGTTGTGGGTGATCGGGTGGGTCTTGCTGCGCTTCTCCAGAAACCACTGCACTGTGCTCGTCGCCTGGCAACTCAGCTCGTCAATAAAAACTTTTTCAGCACGCTTGATCGGATCAGGCATATGGCGTCCTCCTGGAAACGGTTGTATTGGTCGTCAGAGATGCTTGCGGCTGTCAGTCGAGCCATCGAGCGCCCGTGCGCCCTTATTGGAAAGCGACTGTTCCAGATACTCTGGTGCCTGAGGCGGCGCGAATTCGGGCACCGCAGAAAGGTCATAGATCTCGCCGTTTGGAAGTTCAACCTGATAGTCCCTGGTTCCCGTCTTGTGCTCGACGGCGATCTGGCCGAGATCGTCAGTGATGCCATCTTCGACTTTCGTCCCGTTTTTCAGGAGCGAGTAAGGGACATTGGCAAATGGACGGCCATTTTTGGAATGCGTCAGCAAAGTAAAGACCAGCTGCTTGGGGTCTTCCGGCGTCGTCGGCTCTGCAATATTGATCTTGTGCTCCGTTGACGGATGCGGACGGTTTTGTGGAGGGAGCGTTTCGAGGTTGCCGTGAAACAGTGCCGGCCTGGGCGCAAAGACCTGCAAGCGGTCGGTGATTTCAACCATGCATTCGGTGCCGTGAAGGCGCACGCCTTTTCGTCCCTTGATGTCGACCCAATCGGCCTGGCTGATCAGCGACAGGACCTTGTTGGCGATGACCTGAATGTCGTCGTCATGCGCCTGCACTGTGATTTTTCCGGATGCTGCAATCAACTTCATGCCGGCCTTGTGAACGAACAGGCGCAGTGTCTGCCTGATGCTTGCAAACAGGCTCTCGCCAGTTGCGATCGACAAACTGCAACCAGCGGTCAGCGCCGTGTGCTGGGCACTGGCAATGTGGGTTGATTGCGCCGTGGTCGTCTCGATACCCGCCGGGCTGGCCAGTACAAGGTGAGGTTGGGAAAGCTCCGGAAATTCTTTACCAGCGCCGCGCACTACGTCGTTCTGTGCCCTGAGTGCATCGGCAATGATGTCCTGTTGGCCGCTTTCCTGCGCCATCCCTTCCATTGCCGCAGTTGCTTGCGCGTCGTGCAATTTGTGCGCAGTGTCGAGCCGTTTAACCGTCTCATCCATATCCTTGATCGCCCCACGCGCCGCCTGCCTCGCCTCGGTCGTGATCAACAGCCCTTTGGCTGCCCGCGCGACGCCATGCCCGTCCGTACGCAGTTCCCAGCCTTCCCCGCGCGCATCCTTGCGCCCGGCGTTGTCCTCGATGCGCGTGATATGCCCGAGCGAAAGCTGACTGCACTGGTGATCGCTCTTCAGCTGCGCCTGGATCATCTCCTTCGTGTCATCCAGCACCAGGTGGTTGCCGCGTGCACCACCGCCGAGCTCGCGGCTGCGCAAGCCCGCCAGGGCCGATTGCGCCGGCAGCGCCCATGGCGGCATGTGCGTGCCGTTGTACAGCGCGCCCAGTATCAGTGGATGGTCGATGTTCCCGTTCGGATAGACAACGGCGACTTCTTCGCCGACGCGCGGCAGGCGGATGTGGCCAAACTCCTTCCCTGCAGCCGGGCTCAGCACCCGAATCCATGGCGAGCTGTTTTCGTCGTGCTGGCCCAGCCGGTCCCAGTGAAATTGCAGCTTGACCCGGCCGAAACCATCGGTGTGGATGTCGGCGCCAGCCGGACCGACGACCGTCGCCGTGTGCAAGCCCATGTAGGCGCCCGGTTCGCTGTTGAAGTCGCGACCGGGCCGCCAGCGGATGTCCCTGTTAATGCAGGTAAACCGGTTTTCGTAGTGCGACGGGGCCCCCACGCCAGCCTGGTAGTTGTTGGTGGCTTCGTGCTCGACAGACAGGATCAGGTAGCTGCGGTCGCCAATGCTGCGGCGCGGTTCGGGGTCGTAGTCCATCGAGCGCGGCTCGGCGCTGAAATGCCCGCCGAGTTTGAAGGTGCGCCCGGGCTGGACACTGCGGGCATTGCTGGTGGCATCGAACGTTTGCGTATCCTTGTCTTGCTCCACCATGCGCTGCGTTGCGAGCCGTTCACCATCGCTGCGCATGCGAAAGCCGTAAGCGCCGCTGTCTTCGTACACTTCATAGGCGAATATGTCGCCTTGCCGGTTGGCGGAATAGCCGGTGGCGTGCTGTGCGCCGGGATTCTTGTAGTCGACGCTGGCCAGCGTGGTCGTGCCGGAGCCGAGGCGCCGGCTCGCACTCCACAGGTGAATGCTGTCATCTTCGAGCGAACCGCTCTTGTCGTGGAACGCGATGACATCCACGTCGTCGTAGCTGGTGGCATCGATTGGCTCGTTGTGGAAGCTCTTGTCGGAGAGCATGAGCTTGTGACCATCAAAGCGGTGTTCGTACCAGTAATGCATGCCCCGCGCTTCCCAACGGCGGTGCAGGTGGTTGTAGTCGGTCTCGTTATATTGATTGGCAACGGTCAGTGGCGGATCTTCTTCAAAGACATGCATGTGCCAGTCGGCCTGGCGGTAGTGCTTGAGCGTTGCTTCGGTGATTTGCTGCACGCTCTTGCCATGGAACGACACGTTGTCCTTGCGCAGTCGCGCGAAGGCAAGCCAGGGCTCGAGCACCATCCGGTAAAAGGCAAAGCCGCCATCGGCACGCAAGAACGACAGCTGCGTGATGTACCCGTTGAAGTAACGCAGCGAGCCGTCCTGGCGCACCAGGGAAATCGTGACCAGCCGGCCCATCAGCATCTTGAGCGGGATGCGCGGGTCGTCCGACAGGACGTCGACCTCGAACCGGAATCCGCGCGAGATTTCTTCGCGCGCGACCAGCTTGTTTGGCAGCAAAATCGCGGGCGGCCCATCCTCGAAAGGAAAGTCCAGTCGCATCAGCCGGTTATGCTGCGAGTTGCCGCGAAATGCCGATAGTGCGGCGCCGGCTGCGATGGTCTGGCTCTCGCCCATTGCGTTGCTCCCGATGGCCGCTGCACGGCCGCAGTTGAAATAATCGACATGGTCAGCGACCACGTTAGCCCGTCGTCACGCAGCCTCAATTGACTGGCATCAACGCCGTTTTTTAAGCCACGTCACCGTCTTCCTGTCTGTCTCTTTTTCGATTCATCGGGGTCTGCAGCATCAACCGGACGTCGGGACGATCCGTAACGCCTGGTGTCGCGGTAAGAAACGTATTCCATCCAAGCTGACGCGACGGCGTCTTCGTGCTCAGCGTGAGCGGCTTGATGGCAGGCGGTGCAAGCAGTAACCGTAGTTCGTAGTGCAAGGTCGGCACTGCAAACATCCTTGTCATTTCCCGCAGTGCCGCCAGCGCCGTGCCGCCGGGAAGAAAACTGCGTGCTTGCGCTTCGTCCAGTGGCCCGACATGCAGACGCGCGCAGATGTCATGCCGCCACAGGCGCGTGCCCAGTGCTGTACTGATGCCGAGCACGGGCTTGGTGACGCCCAATATGCTGCGCCGGTTTTCGGGAACCGGATCCCAGCAGCCAACGAATTGTTCGAGTCTGACCGGCACGTTGAAATAGCTGCTCAACACCTGTTCGACCGTGCCGGCCGCCACCGGGCGGGTGCGCAGCAGTCCGGCGAAACAGGCTGCAGTGTCCGGTCTGACGTGCCTGACTGGTTGCCCGGCGCTTGCGGCCCGTGGCGGGTACGTGCCTGCCAAGGCAGTCATCATCGGCAGCAACCGGTCCCCATCGCCAATCGACAAATCGTGCTCGACCCGGTACTTGACCGACGCCTCATAGAACAGGCCGATCAACCGGGTCGACATGACATCGAGCAGTTCGCGCTGGCTGGCATCGTCGCCAAGCGACTTGCGCGCTGCAATCCGTTCGGTGTCGTGCACCGGCAGGGTGCCACTGGCGCCGAGCAGGCCGATAAATGCGGGTGTGATCCGAACGCGGCGCAATGTTCCCGAGCGCAGCGCGCCAAGTGGATCTTGTGTTGCCGGCTCGACGTCGAGCGCTTCGACTTCGCTGGCAGGAAACGACAGCGACAGGCTGTTGCGAAACGACAGCACGGTGCGCAAGGCGCGCTCGCGGCCGATGCCATGGCGCTGAAGCGCGCGTAGCAGGATGCTGACCAGCTGGGTGAAGCTGAACCGGTATGGTTCAGCCAGGAGCAGGGCAATTACAGCAGGCTCATGCTTCCGCTTCGTGGGGCGCATCGGATCAGCTCCTTTCCGCTTTGATGCGAGAGGGCGACGAGTTCGACGAAGCTGTTCAGGTGAACGTACAGCGCAAAGAACTGGTGCAGAACCTGGACGAACAGGTGCAGGCCGGCGCCGGCATACGCTTCTTCGTCGAGCGTGACGCGCACTTCAAGGCCATGCACCAGCGATGTGCCGTTCCTGTGCCTGATCCAGGCCGTGGTGTCCTGCTGGTCGAGCGCGATGATGCCGCGGATTTGCCGCCGCGAAACCGACGACGAGGCCAGGTCGTACAGGGACAGCATTTCGCGCAGGCCGTGCACGCCGTCGTCCATCAGCGAGTGATAATTCAGCGCCAGGTGCGAGATCAGGCGCCAGTGCATGCCTGCGTCATTCGTCAAGCGGGCAGGGCGGGTTGGCCTGCGCACCATGCGGATCGCTGCGTTGCGTGTTGCGCCGGGGATGAACAGGTCGCCTTCAGGCGCACCGATGGCCAGTGAGCAGGGCAGGTCGCGGTTCGTGCAGCTCAGTTCAACCGACAGGATATTTCTTTCGATGTCGAACGGGTCGCAATCGGCGCCGACGAGCGTAATCGATTTTTCATGGCCCGGACTGCACAAGGCAAGCGTCTCGTCGTGCCGCAGAAACCAGTAGCGTCCTTGCTCGCTGGCGTATTGTGCGCCGTGCCGAAGCGCATAGAACGGCTGGAATGCCGTGATCGACGTGTCGTTGCCGTTCTGGCGCACCAGGTGTACCGCATCGACCGAATACACCTCATATGCCTGCGGAGAATTGGCGTGCGCCAGAACGGTGTAGTCAGCCGCGCGCTGGTCGTACGTGATCGGCACGCCAGGCTGCTGGAACAGATTGACGACGGGCGTGCAACCTTGCACCAGATGCTGTGTCGACAGGCCGGCGAGCATGCGCGCCTTGTCGGCGTCGGGCCGAATGCCGGCAAGGCCCAGGCGTAATGTGACACTGGCGCAGCCGGCAGGTACACGTGCCAGCAGCATGGCAATATCGATGTCGAAAAAATTGAACTTCTCGGGAAAGGCGAAATATTCGGCAAGAATGCGGTAAGCCCCATGCGAGCGGGCGTCGAACGGGATAAGGGCATCGTCAGGGGCAAAGCCAGCCGGTGCGATCGGTATGCAAGGTAACCGTTCCCACGGGCCGTCCTCGTCAATCTGGACGTACGCTGCCACCGTGTGCATGAAGAGCGCATCGCGCAGCGTGGCGCAGAACGAGGCATCGCCATCGGCATACACGCGCAGCACGGTCGCCGTGTCCGGCGCCGGCAGCGGGCCCCATCCGGCGGCGCCGAATGTCAGCGTCAGCGACGATGTGACGTCGTCCGGCAGGCGTGTTGCGACCGGCGCCTGGATGATCGTCTCGAAGCTTGCGGCGCGCAGTGCGACAGGCGACGGCTTGACGTCGTGGATGGTCCTGAAGTGGCATGCCACGCCGTGTACTGGCTTTGATTCCAGCAACGTCCCGCGCGGCATGGCGGGGATCGTGTCCGGGCGATCGAGTGTGCTGGAAACGCGCACGATTGCGCACGACGGAAACGGGCGCAGGTAGTGGGGATAGAGCAGGTTGAGCAGGGCTTCAGTGAATTCGGGATACGAATCGTCCAGTCGCTTCGACACGCGCGCGCTGAGCAGGGCCGTGCTCTGTATCAGGCGTTCGACATGCGGATCGTCGCAGGTATCGCCACCCATTTGCAGCCTGGCGGCAACCTTGGGATAGCGCTGGGCATATTCCCTGCACAGCGACCTGAGAATGACGAGTTCGCGCTCGTACTTTGTCAACAATTCGTCCATGGGATCAGCGATTGCGCCCTCTAGTTGGCACCTTCGATCGAATACTGCTGGAGCGAGGGGCGAAATACCGCATTGAACGACATCGCCTCGGGCATCGACGCATGTTTCAGCTGCGCAGTGATCACGAATTCCACGCGGTTGATGGTGCCCCTGGCGCTCTTGGCGCCCCGGAGTGACACGAGGACCTTGTGCAGCCGGGGTTCATGGCGCTGGATGGCCAGCTGGACGGCCTTGCAGATTTCCTGCTGGTCCGTATCGCTGTTCATGCACATACCGGCGAAGTCGATCAGGCCATAGTTCAGGATGGAGCCCGATACCGCCGGGAGCGGGCTGAATGACGCCTGGTGCACGCCGCAGCGGGTATTGAGCAACGCCTGCAGATCGCGCGTGACGCTGCGCAGCGCATGCTCGACAGAGCGCGCATGGGCCTCGTGCCGGTTACCCGATGGGGGCTCACCGGTGTCGTCCAGGCGGTCGAACAGACCCGAAGTAAAGCCGCGCATCGCGCTCCTCTCGTCAAAGCGGGACAACACCCACGGCAGCCATTGTCGGGTCGTGAATCTCAGCAATGTTGCGCCGCCACAAGGGAATGCACTGGTTGATCGATACGCTGCCTGGCTGCGCGAAATCAATATCGCGCTTCAGGCGCAACGCCATCCTTCCGAGAATGTGTCCAGCGAAACTTCAACGGGAGAAACCATGAGCGCAACATCGAAGGTCCTGTGGTCGGAAGGCTTGACGCTGGGGCCGCAGCACTTTCAGCGTCAGGATCTTTATCACGAAACCAGGCTCCAGCGCATCGCTTCAGCCCTCAATCCGTACTGTTGGGGAGTGTGCAAGGTGACGTGGAATGTGGACGGATTGGGACACAACCGCCTGAGCGCGAACACGATGTCGCTCATCTATCCCGACGGAGACATCGTCGAAGCGCCCGGCGCCGACCTGCTGCCCGAGCCGGTTGATCTCACGCGCCTGCCGCCAGAGGAAGAATCATTCACGTTCTACGCAGCCCTTGCCCTGGTCAAGCCGCATGGGGGCAATGCCGACGACAACAGCCGCTACGTGCGCTGCGACCTGGATACCACTGACCTGTTCAGTGATGCGCTGGCGATCGAGGTGCCCTTTCTTAAAAAGCAGGTGCGGCTGTTGCTGCAGGCCGAGCCACATGGGGCGCGTGCCAGCATTCCCGTGGTGCGGCTGCGGCGGGTAGCGGAAGGGGGCTTCGAGCTGGTGCCGGAGTTCATCCCGCCGAGCGTCACGGTGGGCGCAGCGCCAGGCCTGGTGCGCATGCTCGATGGCTTGAGCAGTGTGATCACGACGAAGATCGAATCGCTCCAGCGCACGCACCGCATGACGAACAACAGCATGTACGAAGCCGGTGCGGGCGATATCTCGTCGTGGTGGATGCTCAACATCCTGAGCACGGCCAATGCGCTGTTGATGCACTGCGCCAGGTCGCCCGGGTTTCATCCCGAGGTGATGTTCCGGCAAATGCTTGCCGCCGCGGGCGGACTGATGACGTTTTCCGATCGCTACAAAACAGCCGACCTGCCCGCCTACCGCCACGAGGCGATGGGCGAGGCATTCACCGAACTCGACGCGTTGCTGCGCGACCTGGTCGATACGGCGATCGGCACCAACTATCTCATCATTCCATTTGTGGCGGACAAGAGCCGGCGCACGTTCTCGCAGGCGATTCTGGATCCGGCCAAGGTCACGAAACAAAGCCAGCTCTACCTGGCGATCACTGCTGATATGGCGGGCCTTGATCTGGTAGCGACGGTGCCGATCCGGCTCAAGGTCGCTGCGCCCGAGAATATGGAAAGCATCGTCGGGTCAGCATTGCCAGGCGTACCGATCGCGCACATGCCGCAAGTGCCCCCGGCGATCCCGGTGCGGCCCAACACCTACTATTTTTCGCTGTCCACCAAAAATCCCTTGTACGACAAGGCACTGGAGGCAGGCGTGCTGGCGGTGTATGCGCCGGACGGGATCCCGGGACTGAAAATCGACCTGGTCGTCGTGCTCTAGCCAACCACTGCGACGTCAGCGCACCGCCCCGCTACCGATATTCTTGTCGAGGAACTTCTCGACCCGACCCCAGAAATCGATGCGGTTCTTTTCCAGCGCCCAGCCGTGACCTTCTTCCGGGTACTCGATCCATTCCACCTGCTTGTTGGTGCGCATGACGGCGTCGCGCAGCGCGGTGCCATGGTTGATCGGCACGCGCCGGTCGACGCCGCCGTAGGCCAGCAGCAGCGGCTGGGTGATGCGCGCCGCCTGCTGCAGCGGTGACGTGGCCTTGAACTGGGCGGCATCCTTGACCGGGTCGCCGATCCGTTCCGGCAGGCTGTGCTGCTTGACGTCGCGTGACGTGTCGCTGCTGAAATGCGCGCCATTGTCGAACAGCAGGCCGATGTCGGTCACGCCGACAAAGCTGATACCGCAGCGGAACATGTCCGGATCGTTGACGAGTCCCATCAGCGTCGAATAGCCGCCGTAACTGGCGCCAGCGATGCAGACGCGCTTGGGGTCGACCAGTCCCTTGTCGACGGCCCAGCGTACGCCGTCGGCGATGTCGTTCTGCATGGCCAGGCCCCATTGCTTGTAGCCGGCACGTTCATGGTTGGACCCGAAACCCGTGCTGCCACGGAATTCCGGTTCGAGCACGGCGTAGCCGCGCGTGGCCAGAAATTGCGAGTCGGCGGCCCAGCCCCAGGATTTGCCGCGCACCCAGGGGCCGCCATGGACCATCACCACGAGCGGCAGGCCGGTGCGTTTGGCGCCGGGTGGCAAGGTGAGGAGGGCAGGAATGTCGAGACCATCGCGCGCCTTGTAGCGCAGGAATTGCTGGCGCCCCATCTGCGTCGGATCGATGCCGGGCCGCGCTTCGCCCACCTTGTTCAGCGACTTGGTTTTGCTGTTGTACAAGAAGAACACCGGTGCGACCACGTCCGAATAGGCGGTGACCACCAGCAGCGGCGAGTCACCCCGCGCCGGCACCGACATCAGGTTGACCGTCGTCGGGAGCAGCTTGTCGACGTCCTGCTGGATTGCCTTCATGCCGGCGTCGAACCATTCATTCGAGACCGCATCGGTACGGAACTGCATGCCCAGCACCTTGTCGCGGTTGATCACCAGCTCACCGTCGAAATCGTAGCCGGGCGCCGACAGCAGTGGTTGCGGATCGAGCTTGCCGGTGTTCACATCGAACGTGTGCATGGCGGTCGTCCCAGCCTTGCCGCGCGCCGTCACGAACAGCGTGCCAGTTGGCCCGAAGGCCACCGGCTCGATCGTCGCGGCGGTTTCCTTGAATGCCGGGAAACTGGTCAGTTCGCGCCATTTGCCGGTGGCCGGGTCGAGATACTGCAGCGTCGTGGTCAGGTCCTTGTAGGTGATCGCCAGGCGCGGTTCGCCCTTGTGGTCGAGCAGCCAGCCGCGCGTGGCGCCGGGGCGCGGCACCGTTTTGAACTGGCCCGACACGGTGTTTACTTGCAGCAGGTCGACATGGCTCAGTTCATTGCGGGTGTCGCCGACCGCTGCCAGCGCGTAGGTGTCATCCGAGTCGGCCCACGGGGTGTTGCCGGCCATTTCGCTCGATGGTGGCAGCAGCCGGCGCACGATGCGCGTGCCGGTGACCTTGTTGACGGGGTTACGGCTGGCCAGTTCAAGGAACCGGCCGCCGTCGAAGTCGACCGCGTACATGCCGGGCATGAAACGCTGGTCGCCCGGACCGACGCCTTTGTCATGCGTGTCGAACACCAGGCGCCGGTCGTTGATCCAGTAAAAATTGCGGACATCGGCGTCGTTGTAATGGGCGACGATCTTGGCGCTGTTGGTGTCCAGGTCGATGACCGTCAAAAAGTCACGCTTGCCCGGCGCGCTGGCGCGTACGGCCAGATGACGTCCGCTTGGGGACAGCCTGGCGTCGCCGAACGGGGCGTTGCCGAAGAATGCCGAGACGGGCGGTGGGGCTGGCGGGGTTTGTGCGACGGTCAGTGGCGAAGCGACGAGGACGAGCGCAGCGAAGGTGACCCTCCCCAGCACGCGGGTAAATGCAGACATGAAGTTTTCCGTGAAATGCTTGGTATTGGTATGGTTCGGCCTATGTTGGCGCGGCCCAGAATAGCATTTGCGTTACCGGGAAAATCTCTTCAATTCCCACCTGTTTGTGTCATTCGGGCGCCCGGATATAGTCGACCATGCCCGCGCTGGTGCGGCTCGGGCGCGGCGTGAGCAGGCTCACCACCACCACCGTGAACAGGCCTGCCGGCACCCCGAACACGCCGGCCGCCATCGGCAGGATGCCGAACCAGGTCTCCAGCGCATTGCCGCCCAGGACCGGGCTGGCGCGCAGCATGTAGTACAGGCACACGGCAAATCCCGTGATCATGCCGGCGATGGCGCCGATGTGGTTGGCGCGCTTCCAGAACACCCCCAGCACCAGCACCGGGAACAGCGTGGAGCCGGCCAGCGAGAACGCCGCCGCCACCAGCGACAGGATGTCGGCCGGCTTTTGCGAGGCCGCGTACGCCGCGATGAAGGCCACCGCCAGCAGCAGCAGCTTCGAGATCGTCACCCGTTTCTGGGTCGACGCGCCCGGTTCCACCATCTTGTAATACACGTCGTGCGACAGCGCGTTGGAAATGGCCAGCAGCAGGCCGTCGGCCGTGGACAGCGCCGCCGCCAGGCCGCCCGCTGCAACCAGGCCCGAGATCACGTAGGGCAGGCCGCCGATTTCGGGCGTGGCCAGCACCAACACGTCGGCGTCGATGGCAAATTCGGCCAGCTGCACGATGCCATCGCCGTTGATGTCGGCCACGCTGATCAGGGGATTGGTCTTGTCGACATTGGCCCAGTATGAAATCCAGGTGGGCAGCGACGAGAAATCGCTGCCCACGAGCGACGTATAGATGTCGTACTTGGCCAGCACGGCCAGCGCGGGAATCGTCAGGTACACCAGCAGGATGAAGAACAGCGTCCAGAACACCGACACGCGCGTCTCGTGCACCGAGGGCGTGGTGTAGGCCCGCATCAGGATGTGGGGCAGGGCGGCGGTGCCGAACATCAGGCAGAACACCACCGCCAGAAAATTGTTGCGGCGCGCGTCGGATTCTTCCGGCGTCGCGCCGGGGAACGGCTGCGCATGCGGCTCGGGCGGGCGTGCCCGCGCCAGGTTGGCGTCACGCCGTTCGAGCCACAGCGCACGGGCATCGTCGACCGAGTTGGGATACGTGGTCAGCGCGCGTTCGGCCTGGCGCACTTCGGTCAGTGACGCGTTGCGCGCACGGGCTGCGGCCAGCTGGCGCTGGGCGTCGAGCTTGCCGGCCTCCCACGATTCGGGCAGGGCCGCCACGCGCGCCGCGTAGCCGTCGGCGCGGCGCAGGAACTCGGCGCGCACCTGGGCTTCGCGCGGGTCGTTCGCCAGTTCGGCTTCGCGCGCGGTGAGCTTGGGCAGGAGCGACCCGTACGCTACCTGCGGGATCGGATTGTCGGCGTGCTTCACTGACAGCCACATGGTGGGAATCAGAAACGCGACCAGCAGGATGATGTACTGCGCCACCTGTGTCCAGGTGATGGCGCGCATCCCGCCCAGAAACGAGCAGACCAGGATGCTGGCCAGGCCCAGGAAAATTCCGACTGAAAAATCGACACCGGTAAAGCGCGAGGCAATCAGGCCGACCGCATAGATCTGCGCCACCACGTACGTAAACGACACCAGGATGGTCGCGCTCACGGCCAGCGCCCGCACCGGGCCGCCACGGCCGCCCGCGCCGCCGCCGTAGCGCGCCGCCAGGAAGTCGGGCACTGTGTACTGCGCAAACTTGCGCAGGTAGGGCGCGATCAGCAGCGCGACCAGCACGAAGCCGCCGGTCCAGCCCATGATGAAGGCCAGGCCGTCGAAGCCTTGCAGATACAGCCCGCCGGCCAGGCTGATGAAGCTGGCCGCCGAGATCCAGTCGGCCGCCGTCGCCATGCCGTTGAACATGGCCGGCACACGCCGGCCGGCGACGTAGTATTCGGTGACGTTCGAGGTGCGGCAGATCACGCCGATGACCGCGTACAGCGCGATCGTGGCGAACATGAACAGGTAGCCGATCCACAGGCGCGGCATGCCTTCCTGCTCGAGCAGGGAAAGGGCCGCCAGGAACAACCCGAAGGCGCCGGTGTACCACAGGTAGTAGCGCGAGAGCTTCTTGAAATAGCCGTGCTTCACAACCGGCGCGGAGTTCGTGCTCATGCGCGCGGCGCCAGTGCGGCGTGGTAATCGCGGTCGAGCCGGCGCATGCGCCAGGCGTAGACGGCGATGATCGTCAGCGACACGAGCGCGGCGCCCTGCGCAGCCATGTAGAACGACAGCGGCCAGCCGAACACCTCGAAGCGCGCCAGCTCGCGCGCGAAGAACACGGTGCCAAACCCCGTGACCAGCCAGACGGTCAGCAACAGCAGCGACATGCGGCGCGTGCGGTCCCAGTGGATCGTGCGGGCGTGCTCGAGGCGCGCGCGCGCGACGGTCTCAGGGCTGGTTTCAGTGATCGGATCAGTCGGCATGGTCGGGTTGGCCCACAGGCGGAGGGAAGGTCAGGCGAAACAGACTGCCCGGAAAGCGTGGCGACACGCTGCGTGGATTATTAAAAATGTCGATGTCGGCGCCGTGCTGCTGCACGATTTCGCGCACGATCGCCAGCCCCAGACCGCTGCCCTGGGTATTGCTGCCCAGGATGCGGTAGAAGCGTTCGAATACGTGCAGGCGTTCGGTCGGTGCGATGCCGGGGCCGGTGTCTTCGACTTCGAGCAGCGCGTGTTCGCCGCTGCTGCGCACGCGCACCGTCACGCTGCCACCAGCGGGCGTATAGCGCAGCGCATTGTCGATCAGGTTCGACAGCATCTCGCGCAGCATCAGGGGCTGGCCGGCGATCGTCACGCGCTCGTCGTCATTGGCGGGCGGCTCGAAACCCAGGTCGATCTGGTGGGCGAACGACGCCTGCACCCAGTCCTGCACGGTCTCGCGTGCCACGGTGGCCAGGTCGATCTCGTCGAACGCCAGGCCCGCCTGCGGCTGGTTCTCGGCGCGCGCCAGGGCCAGCAACTGGTTGATCAGGCGCGTGGCCGATTCGGAACTCTTGGCCAGCTGCTCGAGCGAGCGGTGGATTTCGGCCGGGTCGACTTCGCGCAGGGCCAGTTCGGACTGCATGCGCATGCCGGCCAGCGGCGTCTTCATCTGGTGCGCGGCGTCGGCGATGAAGCGTTTCTGCATCTCCACCGTCTTGCCCAGGCGTTCGAGCATGTCGTTGAACGAGCCGACCAGCGGCGAGATTTCTTCGGGCACCTGGCGCGGATCGATCGGCGACAGGTCGTCCTGTGGCCGCGCGCGGATGCGCTGCTGCAGCTCGGCCAGCGGGCTCAGGCCGCGCGAGAGTGCGAACCAGACCAGCGCCAGGATCACTGGCAGAATGATGAACTGGGGCAGGATCACGCCCTTGATAATTTCATTGGCCAGGTGCGCACGCTTGTCGAGCGTTTCGGCCACCTGAACCAGTGCCAGCGGCGGCGTCGTCGGCGAGGTCGTCCGTTCGTGCAGCGGATCGAGATTCACATACGCGTAGGCCACGCGGATCGGCGTGCCGTGGATGGTGTCGTTACGAAATTCGACCGTGCCGCTGCGGGCCGGCTCGCCGGCGCGGTTGGCGCGCGGACGCGGCAGGTCGCGGTCGCCGTCCAGGTGTTCGCCAGCCGGGCCGGCAAGCAGGTAATACACGCTGTCGACGTCGTCCGCGCGCAGGATGTCGCGCCCGGCCGTGCGCAGCTGGCCGACCGTCTTGCCGTCTACGGTGCGGATCTGCTGGCCCAGCACCGTGACCCGGTCTTCGAGCGCATCGTCGAACGGCTGGTTGGCGATCGATTTCGCCACCAGGTAGGTGATCGCGATGCTCATCGGCCACAGCAGCAGCAGCGGCGCGAGCATCCAGTCGAGGATTTCGCCGAACAGCGAGTGACGGATGTTTTCGTCCGGCTCGGGGTTGGGTGGAACGTAGAGCGGCTCGAACTGCGGCTGCGTAGGTGAGCCCGACTGCGGCTGCTGCTGCGCGGGCTCGGGCGTGAAGCCGGCGTTCACTTGTCGGCGGCGGTGGCGGCGATGCGGGCGTCGTTCGCGGCGGCAGCGGCTGCGGCGGCCGCGCTGGCCTCGGAGAATTTCTCGAGGCAATAGCCCAGGCCGCGCACGGTGGCGATGCGCACGCCGCCGACCTCGATTTTCTTGCGCAGGCGGTGCACATACACTTCGATAGCGTTATTGGAGACTTCTTCGCCCCATTCGCACAGATGGTCGACCAGTTGTTCCTTGGAGACGAGGCGCCCGGTGCGCGCCAGCAGCACTTCGAGCAGGCCCAGTTCGCGCGCCGACAGGTCGAGCATCTGGTCGTTGATGTAGGCACTGCGGCCAACCTGGTCATACACCAGCGGGCCATGGCGCACGACGGCCGCGCCGCCGCCGGCGCCACGCCGCGTCAGCGCGCGCACCCGCGCTTCAAGTTCGACCAGTGCGAACGGCTTGGCCATGTAGTCGTCGGCGCCCAGATCGAGGCCCTCGACGCGCTGTTCGACCGAGTCGGCCGCAGTGAGGATCAAGACCGGCAGCAACGAGGCGCGGGCGCGCAGGCGACGCAGCACTTCCAGTCCGGACATCTTCGGCAGGCCCAGGTCGAGAATGAGCAGATCGAACTCCTGCGTGGACAGGGCGGTATCGGCATCCTGGCCGTTCTTGACACAATCGATGGCGTAGCCGGACTGGCGCAGGGAGCGCGTCAGGCCATCGGCAAGTACGCTATCATCTTCGGCAAGCAGAATTCGCATGGGGCACCTCTTATTGACGTTGTCGCTTGTTCATCGAACACGCGTGATCGAACCGGTTCTCATTGTGTTGGATTTGCCGTCACAATGCGAGTCCCGAGCGATTGTTGGTAAGATAACCACGTCTTTTCGCTTGCAAAAACCACTGGATTTTTATACAGTACTGGCTCTTGAAGTGCGCGTGACCGCCCACACCTTGCCTACTCCACGACAGAAAGTACACCATGGACGACAAAAAAACCGCATTGAACGCCGCTGATAAGGGCAAGGCGCTGGCTGCCGCCCTGGCGCAGATTGAAAAGCAGTTCGGCAAGGGCTCGGTGATGCGCATGGATGCGAACACGCCGGTCGAAGAAGTACAAACGGTCTCTACCGGCTCGCTGGGCCTGGACATCGCGCTGGGCGTTGGCGGCCTGCCGCGCGGCCGTATCGTCGAGATCTACGGTCCTGAATCGTCGGGTAAAACCACCCTGACGCTGCAGACCATCGCCCAGATGCAAAAACTGGGTGGCACCTGCGCGTTCATCGACGCCGAGCACGCACTCGACGTCACCTACGCGCAAAAGCTCGGCATCAACCTGAGCGAACTGCTGATCTCGCAGCCGGATACCGGCGAGCAGGCGCTCGAAATCACCGACGCGCTGGTGCGCTCGGGCAGTGTCGACCTGGTCGTCATCGACTCGGTCGCAGCCCTGACGCCACGCGCCGAAATCGAAGGCGACATGGGTGACTCGCTGCCAGGCCTGCAGGCGCGTCTGATGTCGCAAGCGCTGCGCAAGCTCACCGGCTCGATCAACCGCACCAACACGCTGGTCATTTTCATCAACCAGATCCGCATGAAGATCGGCGTCATGTTCGGCAGCCCTGAGACCACCACCGGTGGTAACGCGCTGAAGTTCTACGCGTCGGTGCGCCTTGATATCCGTCGTACCGGCTCGATCAAGTCGGGTGACGAAGTGATCGGTAACGAAACCAAGGTCAAGGTCGTCAAGAACAAGATCGCCCCACCATTCAAAGAAGCGCACTTCGACATTCTTTATGGCGAAGGCACGTCCCGTGAAGGCGAAATTCTGGATCTCGGCGCAGATAACAAAATCGTCGAGAAGTCGGGCTCGTGGTACAGCTATAACGGCGAGCGTATCGGTCAGGGTAAAGACAACGCGCGTCAGTTCCTGCGTGACCGTCCAGCCCTGGCGCGTGAGATCGAAAACAAGGTCCGTACCGCCTTGGGTGTGCGCGAACTGCCACCAACGATCGGTGGTGACGACAAGCCGAAGCTGCAGGCGGTTGGTGAATAATCAGCCTGGCGCAGGGCGCGGTGGCAGCAGCTTGCCACCGGCGCCTGGCGCCACGCTGATGGGCTGACGTTACCCATGCAAGCACCCGTACTCAGTCTCAAGGGCCGCGCGCTGCGCTATCTGTCGCAACGCGAGCACAGCCGCTTCGAATTGCGCCGCAAGCTGTCCAAGTATGCGGAAGAGGGCGATGACGTCGATGCCCTGCTCGATTTTCTTGAAAAAAACAATTGGTTGTCGCAGGAGCGCTTTGCCGAATCCCTGGTCAACCGTAAAGCGAGCCGTTATGGCGACAGTCGCGTGATGGCCGAATTGAAAGGTCATGGATTAACGACCGAGGCGCTGGTCGACATCAAGGCCGGGCTGTCCGACAGCGAGACCGCGCGTGCGGTCGAAGTCTGGCAACGCAAGTTCGGCACGGTTGCCGAGGATGCCGCGGCGCGCGCCAAACAGATGCGGTTCCTGCTGCAACGTGGTTTTTCGCAGCGCGCCGCACGGGCGGCGATGCAGGGCACGCCCGGTGACGACGAGTTTCCCGACTAGTCATCGCTGACTCCGACCAGTCATCGCTGTCATCATCGGATTCAGTCATGAGCTGATGCTACCTCCAGGCGCCAGCGTGGAGCGTCATCCCCGATATGCCAAGGCATATTCCTCAACGGGCGATGGCGCTGCACGCTGGCGCCTTTGTACGTCGGTGCAGGTCAACAACCAAAACCCATATCTCTCATTCACTTCATGAATGGCAGTCATGATTCTGTGTCCTTCATGCGCATACCATATGCGTCAAACACGCTCTGAAGCGCCTGCCAAGTCCGTGCATCTCCTGCGACGCAGGCCGGGATGTGCCCTTTTAGCGATGCGCCGGGCGGGACGCTGTGATAAACTTTACGGGTTTAAGCAGCGCCGCATGAGCGGTTGTTGCCGCAGAAGCTGCGGTGACGTGCACTAGCACACCGGCTGCATCACTAACCGCCGTCTCGACGGCACTGGTATTTATGCCTTTGTCTCTTCCCGTATCGCGCTCGCTCCGGCATACGCGCGCCATCACAGTCGACGCCTATGCGCGCGACGATGGCATGTGGGATCTTGATGCCAGCATCCGCGATGTGAAAACGCGTACTGTTGAACTTGTTTCCGGCGAACGGCCCGGCGGCACGCCAGTGCACGACCTGAAGCTGCGCGTCACGATCGACCGTGACATGAACATCGTCGATGCCGAAGCCGCATCCGATGCCGTCCCGTATCCGGGCTTTTGCGATACCATCGGCCCTGCCTACAAGAAGTTGATCGGGCTCTCGCTCGTGAACCATTTCCGGTTGCATCTGAAAGACCGCCTGTCCGGCGTGCTCGGCTGCACCCATCTGACCGAACTGGCCCAGGTGCTGCCTACTGCAGCGCTGCAAGCCTTTGCTGACGATACCGTCGATGCCCCCGGCGGGCAAGGCGTCACGTCATCCGACCGTCCATTTGAGCTCGACCGTTGCCATGCCCTGCGCAGCGACGGCCCCGCCGTGGCCAAATATTACCCGCGCTGGTCCATCAAGGCCGTGGCGGGTTAAGTCGTCGTTTGTTTTTTTTGTAGTTCAACCGTTTCTAATTCAGTAATAGATAGAAGGGAAGCCAGCATGAAGATCCATGAGTATCAGGGCAAAGAAATCCTCCGAAAATTCGGGGTGACCGTTCCGCGCGGCATTCCGTGCATGTCGGTCGAAGAGGCTGTCAAAGCTGCTGAAGAACTGGGTGGTCCGGTCTGGGTCGTCAAGGCACAGATCCACGCTGGTGGTCGCGGCAAGGGCGGCGGCGTCAAGGTCGCCAAATCGCTCGAGCAGGTCAAGGAATACGCTGACCAGATCATGGGCATGCAGCTGATCACGCACCAGACCAGCCCGGAAGGCCAGAAAGTCCGTCGCCTGATGGTCGAAGAAGGCGCCGACATCAAGCAAGAACTGTATGTCTCGCTCGTCACCGACCGCGTCAGCCAGAAAGTCGTGCTGATGGCCTCGTCGGAAGGCGGCATGGACATCGAAGAAGTCGCGCACAGCAATCCGGAAAAAATCCACAACATCGTGATCGACCCGAAAGTCGGCCTGACCGATGAGCAGGCTGATGACATCGCCGCCAAGATCGGTGTGCCAGCCGGCTCGATCGCCGATGCACGCGCCAACCTGCAAGGCCTGTACAAAGCCTACTGGGAAACCGATGCATCGCTGGCCGAAATCAACCCGCTGATCGTCACCGGCAGCGGCAAGATCATCGCTCTGGACGCCAAATTCAACTTCGACGCGAACGCACTGTATCGCCGTCCTGAAATCGTCGCTTACCGCGATCTGGACGAAGAAGATCCAGCTGAAGTCGAAGCATCGAAATTCGATCTGGCCTACATCTCGCTCGACGGCAACATCGGCTGCCTGGTGAACGGCGCCGGCCTGGCCATGGCCACGATGGACACCATCAAGCTGTTCGGCGGCGAGCCAGCCAACTTCCTCGACGTCGGCGGTGGCGCCACGGCTGAGAAAGTGACCGAAGCGTTCAAGATCATGCTGAAGAACCCTGACCTGAAAGCCATCCTGGTCAACATCTTCGGCGGCATCATGCGTTGCGACGTCATCGCCGAAGGCGTGATCGCTGCATCGAAAGCCGTTTCGCTGCAAGTGCCGCTGGTCGTGCGCATGAAGGGCACCAACGAAGACCTGGGCAAGAAGATGCTGGCCGAATCGGGCCTGCCAATCATCGCCGCAGACACGATGGAAGACGCAGCCAAGTCGGTCGTCGCCGCTGCTGCCGGTCAAGCCTAATTGCTAAGGAAATAAAAAAATGTCGATTCTGATCAACAAAGATACCAAAGTAGTCACCCAGGGCATCACCGGCAAGACCGGTCAGTTCCACACCCGCATGTGCCGCGAGTACGCAAACGGCAAGGAAGCATTCGTTGCTGGCGTGAACCCGAAGAAAGCCGGCGAAGATTTCGAAGGCATCCCGATTTTCGCGACCGTTGCTGAAGCGAAAAAAGAAACCGGCGCCAACGTGTCGGTGATCTATGTTCCACCAGCAGGCGCAGCCGCTGCCATCTGGGAAGCCGTCGAAGCCGAGCTGGACCTGGCAATTTGCATCACCGAAGGCATTCCAGTCCGTGACATGATGGAAATTAAGGACCGTATGGCCAAGTCGGGTTCGAAGACCCTGCTGCTGGGCCCTAACTGCCCAGGCCTGATCACCCCTGACGAAATCAAGATCGGCATCATGCCAGGTCACATCCACCGCAAGGGCCGCATCGGCGTCGTCTCGCGTTCGGGTACCCTGACGTATGAAGCAGTTGCACAGCTGACCGCACTGGGCCTGGGCCAGTCGTCGGCAGTCGGCATCGGCGGCGACCCGATCAACGGTCTGAAGCACATCGACATCATGCAGATGTTCAACGACGATCCTGATACCGACGCGGTCATCATGATCGGCGAAATCGGTGGTCCGGACGAAGCCAACGCGGCTTACTGGATCAAGGACAACATGAAGAAGCCAGTCGTCGGCTTCATCGCTGGCGTCACCGCGCCACCAGGCAAGCGCATGGGCCACGCCGGCGCGCTGATCTCGGGCGGTGCGGATACTGCGCAAGCCAAGCTGGAAATCATGGAAGCCTGCGGCATTACCGTCACCAAGAACCCGTCGGAAATGGCGCGTCTGCTGAAGGCCATGCTGTAATTCTGACGATCTGTTGATCGAAAGCTAAAACGGGGAGCATGAGCTCCCCGTTTTCTATTTGGTGCGCCACTTTTTGTTGATCCAGACCATGAATGACAAAAATTGCCGTGCGGCACTGACAAAATTTGTCATTCCAGGTGCCGTTTTTTGTTCTGGCACAGGCGTTTGTTGGTTTGTTGTGCATAAAATCGACCGTTTTACGCCATTTTTGGGCTGGCACAGCGCTTGCATATAAGAAAGCGTAGCAGTGAGCAGCACAAGATACGTAGGTCCACTTTTTTGAAATACCCAACCCGGAGATTTAAAATGAACTTCAAGCAAATGCAAACCAAAAAGGCCGAAGGCGGCTTCACCCTGATCGAACTGATGATCGTCGTGGCAATTATCGGTATCCTGGCTGCCGTCGCCATTCCGGCATACCAGGATTATGTAGCAAAAGCCAAGTTCGCTTCGGCGCTGGCTGAAGTTTCGCCTGCCAAGACCGGCTTCGAAGTTGCACTGAACGATGGTTTGACCCCAGCGATCCCTGGCGAAGGCGGCGCTGTTCCTGCTGGCTCAGCTCCGATCGGCGTTCAAGCCACTAACGGTAACTCAACGATTGCTGTTACCACTGCCACGTCCGCTGGCGTAATCACTGCCACGATTGTTGGCGGTTCTTCCGGAGTTGCCACCAAGACGATCACGCTGACTCGCGATGCAGACACGGGTCAGTGGACTTGCGCAACCACCGTTGCACAGAAACTTGCTGGTCCTGTCAGCACCTGCACTGGCGTGTAATTGTAAAGCTCAACGCTTTACCTTATAAAAAAAGCCCGCTTCCCAGCGGGCTTTTTGCATTACAGCTTTTACTCTTCTGGCTGCGCCTTCAAGAACCGATCCAACCACGCATTCACCGTGTGATGCCACTGCACCGAATTGGCCGGCTTGAGCACCCAGTGATTCTCGTCCGGGAACACCAGCAACTTGCTCTCGACCCCTTGACGCTGCAGCGCCGTGAACGTCCCCAACCCCTGCGCCGTCGGAATCCGGAAGTCCAGATCGCCCTGGATCACCAGCATCGGCGTTTTCCACTTGGAAACGTGATGAACCGGATTGAAGCGCTCATGGTTCTCCGGCACCTTGTAGTACGGCCCGCCATTTTCCCAATCCGTGAACCACTGCTCCTCGGTCGAGTACGCCATGCCGCGTGTATCGAATACGCCGTCGTGATTGACGATGCACTTGAACTCATCCGACCAGTTACCGGCGATCCAGTTCATCATGTAGCCGCCGTACGACGCGCCCAGCGCGCAGTCGCGTGAACGGTCCAGCCACGGGAACTTCTTGACTGCAGCGTCGTAGCCCTTTTGCAGGTCGACCAGTGGCTTGCCGCCCCAGTCGTTGCTGATCGAGTCGGTGAACTTCTGGCCGTAGCCGGTCGAACCGTGGAAGTCGATGAACACGGCCGCGTAGCCGGCGCCGGCATAGGTCTGCGGATTCCCGCGGTAGCTCCAGCTGTTGCCGAAGCTGCCTTGCGGCCCGCCGTGGACGATGAACGCCACCGGATATTGTTGACCCGGCTGCGCATTCCACGGCTTCATCACGTAACCGTAGATGGTGTCGCCATTGGCGCCGGCAAACGAGAACTGCTCGGCCTCGCCCCAGCGCACGTCTTTCAGCAGCTCGGTGTTCAACGTGGTCAGCTGCTTTGGCTTGGCGCCCAGCTTCATCGAGAACAATTGCGCACCAGCGGACAGGTTCGCATGGGTATAGACCAGCGTATCGCGGCGCAGATCAAATGCGCCCACGGCGCCGGTGTCGGTCAGCGGAGTGACCTTGCCGCCTGCCACGTCGATGGAGAACAGGCGGTGCTGGCCGATGTCTTCCGCATCGACGATCAGCGCCTTGCCATCGGCGCGCCAGACCAGGCTGCCAGCCGAGCGATCCCAGTTGGCTGCCAGCGGGCGTTTCTGGCCAGTCGCCACATCCATCAGCATGATCTGGTAGCGGTCGGCCTCAAAGCCCGGTCGCGCCATCGCCAGGTAGGCCAGGGTGCGGCCATCGGGCGAGAACGTGCCCTTGGTGTCCCAGGCCGGATTGTCCGCCGTCAGGTTGCGTGGGGCAGCGCCGCCTGCGGCGGGCACGCTGTACAGGTCGAAGTTGGTCGACCAGGCTTCGGTCTTGCCGGCGATGCGGGCCGAGAACACGACCGTCTTGCCGTCCGGGCTGAAGCGGTATTCTTCGCGGTCACCAAAAGGCTTCGAGGGCACGTCGCCGTCGAGCGAACCCGACAGGCTGACCGGCTCGCCTGTGATCGCGCCTGCCGCGCCGATCGGCGCCGAGAACAGCACCGCATTGCGGTGGTCGCTCCAGGTATCCCAGTGGCGCGCGAACAGGCGGTCATAGACCTTGCCGGTGGCCTTTTCTTTTTCTTTCGCGTCGAGCCGGGCCTTGGTGCACGCCACGTCGGCGCAGTCGCGGAATACCGCCAGGCTGAACGCCAGCCGATCGCCCGTGGGCGCGACGCGGAAGTTGTCGACGTCCAGCGGCAGGTCGGTGACCTTGACGGGTGCGCCCCCGGCCACCGGCTGGCGCCAAACCTGCGACGAGCCGGAGCGCGCGGACAGGAAGTACACGGCGTCGCCCGACGGCGACCATTCCGGATCAGCGCTGCTCGACGCATGGTCGGTCAGGCGCTGCGGTGTCGGCTTGGCGGCGCGCAGGTCGATCATCCAGAGTTGGGTGTTGCCGCGGTTCTTTTCCATGTCGGTGCTGCGCACGGTGTAAATCACGCGCGTGGCGTCGGGCGATACGGCCGGGCTACCGACCCGTTCCATATTGACCAGGTCTTCCACGGTGAAGCCGCGCGGCGCGGCCATAGCGGTGGTGGCGGCCAGGGTCGCCGCTGCCACCGTCATCAAACGAAATTTCATGCCATCCTCGTCGATCAGTCCCGCGGCCGGGTGCCGCAGGCAAGCCGGGAATGTACCACGCGCGCCTGGCCAGCCCATACGACAACGCCCCCGCGATCCGGCAATGCCGGGCAGCAGGGGCGCCTCAACGTTCCCTAACGTACAGGAAGTTTGTGATTATTTTGGCATGATGACCGTGTCGATGACGTGGATCACGCCATTGTCGGCGACGATGTCGGTCTTGGTGACAGTGGCCTTGTCGACCATGACTTTGCCGCCAGCGACCTTGACCTTGAAGGCGCTGCCTTCGACGGTCTTGACGTCACCTGGCTTGACGTCGGCTGCTTTCACGGTGCCTGGCACCACGTGGTACGTAAGTACCTTGGTCAGCGCGGCCTTGTCTTTCAGCAGTGCGTCGAGTTTGGCTTTTGGAATCTTGGCAAATGCGGCATCGGTTGGTGCGAATACGGTGAACGGGCCCGGACCCTTCAGGGTGTCGGTCAGGCCGGCAGCCTGGACAGCCGTGACCAGCGTATTGAACGTGCCAGCCGATTTGGCGGTATCAACGATATCTGCTGCGTTGGCGGCGCCGAAGGCGAAGGCGAGTGGCAGTGCGATCAGAAATTTTTTCATCGTATGACTCCATATGGTTTTTGCAGTTCGATGTGAACTGCGTTAAGACCAATGTAGGCTTATTTTGTTCCCTTGTCTAACATGTGCACCGTTTTTGTAGCATAATAAGGGTTCAATAAAGGGACGCTATTATGGAAAACTCGCTAAGATCACATCATGAACCGATCATGTACCGAACCGGCGCAGCTGCGCGTCTGGCGGGTTTGCCGGTAGAAACGCTGCGCGTCTGGGAGCGCCGCTATAGTCTGTCGGATGCGCAGCGCTCCGAGCGTGGCCAGCGCCTGTATTCGGCCGAACAGGTCGCGCGACTGGGCCTGCTCAAGCAACTGGTCGACCAGGGCCATTCGATCGGCGTGCTGGCCGGCTTGAACCGTGAACAGCTGCAATCGATGCTGGGCCTGGATGGCCAGGCGAGGGCGATTGCCACCTCGCCAGCGCGCGTGCTGCTGGTCGGCGCCATGCTGTCGCGCCGGATCGCCGCCACCGGGCAAGCTGCGTTGGGCCTGGACGTGCGCGGGCATTGCGCCACGCTGACACAGGCGCTGGCGCTGCCGCGCGATGTCGGGGCTGACGTGCTGGTGATCGAACAATCCGAACTCGACGATACCGGCCTGGCGCCAATTGCCGCCGCGCGTGAGGCCAGCGGTGTCGCAGCCGTCGTGGTGTTGTACCGCTTTTGTTCCAGTGCCACGATTCGCGCCCTGCGCTCGCAAGGCTGCCTGGTGGCGCGCATTCCGGCTGACCTGTCAGAACTGGCGTTACTGTGCCAGTCGGCGCTGACGGGCCACCGTCCGCCGCTGCAGGAGCAGCCGCTGCCGCCCGTAGCGCCGCCCCGCTTCGATGAAGAGGCGCTGGGCAACATCATGACGGCGGCCGGCATCCGCCTCGATTGCGAATGTCCCCGTCACTTGTCAGAGATCCTGATGATGATTTCCAGCTTCGAGCGCTACAGCGACCAGTGCGCCCACCGCAATCCGGGTGACGAGGCGCTGCATGCGCGGCTGAAGATGGCGGCAGGCCGCGCGCGCGTCGTGATGGAAGATGCGATGGAACATCTGGCCATCACGGAAGGGTTGCCGTTGCCGAAAGTCCTTAACTGAGTCAGGCGTCGATGGCGGCAGTCCAGTCACCGCTCTTGCCGCCATGCTTTTCCAGCACCCGCACATTGGTTATGACCATGCCGCGGTCGACTGCCTTGCACATGTCGTACACGGTCAGCAGGCCCACCTGCACGCTCGTCAACGCTTCCATTTCGACGCCGGTCTTGCCGATGGTTTCCACCTGCGCCCGGCAATGGACGCTGTTGGCCGCCTCATCAATCTCGAAATCGACCGCCACGCGCGTGATCGGCAATGGGTGACACAGCGGCACCAGGTCGCTCGTGCGCTTGGAGGCCATGATCGCGGCGATGCGGGCGATGCCGATCACGTCCCCTTTTTTTGCGCTGCCCGACGTGATCAGGGCCAGCGTGGCCGGCTGCATACGGATGGTGCCGGCGGCCACCGCGATGCGGTGCGTGTCCTCTTTGGCGCCGACATCGACCATATGGGCCTGGCCGGTGGCGTCGAAGTGGGTCAGATGGTCTGTGTTCGGGTTGGAAGGGGTCATGAAGGGTCGATATCGTTGGGTAACAAAGTGTTCTGGGAGCAGCAGGGCGCATGCGGATACGGTTATGATAGCACCGTGAAATCTGTCGTCCGACCAGCATCCGTGCGCCGCTGGCGCCCCATCCTCACTGCCGTTGCCTTGTGCACGACGGCGGCGTTTGCCGTGGCGGCCCAATCCGATCCGCTCAAACGCGCCGATCACATCCACCTGCCCACGCTGGGCGACACCGCGCGGGTCGACCTGTCGCCGGTCGTCGAGCGCAAGCTGGGCGAAGAGATCATGCGCGACATCCGGCGCGACCGCGATTACCTTGACGACGAACCGATCTCCGAATACCTGAACAACTTCGGCAATGGCCTCGTGGCTGCAGCGCCGGGCGCGCGCGGCGAGACCAATGCCGACTTCCACTTTTTTGCCGTGCGCGATGCGGCGCTGAACGCGTTCGCGCTGCCGGGCGGGTTCATCGGTGCGCACTCGGGCCTGGTGATCGCAGCCCAGACCGAATCCGAACTGGCCGGCGTCATGGCGCACGAGATCGGCCACGTCACGCAACGCCATATCGCGCGCATGCTGGGCCAGCAACGCCAGGATATCCTGCTGCCGCTGGCGTCGATGATCCTTGCAGCGCTGGCTGCCAAAGCCGGCTCGGATGCGGCAATGGGCGTGCTGATGGGCGGACAGGGCCTGGTGGTCCAGCGCCAGCTGAACTTCAGCCGCGAGGCCGAGCGCGAGGCCGACCGCGTGGGCTTCCAGATCATGGAGGCGGGCGGCTACGACACGACCGGCATCGTCGCGTTTTTCCGGCGCCTGCAAAATGCGTCAAAGTTGTATGGCGAACTGCCGACAGGTCTGAGCAACCTGAGCAGCCACCCGCTGACGCAGGAGCGCATCAGCGACATGCAGGCGCGCATCCGCGAGATGCCCAAGAAGCAGCGCGTCGACAGCCTCGACTTTCACCTGGTGCGCGCACGCATCCGCGTACTGCAGGAGCCAAGCGAGCAGGGCCAGCGCAATACGCGCAGCGCGTTCAACACGCAGCTCAGGGAAACGCACCGTTATCAGCAGGCTGGCGCCCAATATGGCCTGGCCTACCTGGCGCTCAAGCAGGGCAATCTGGCCGATGCGCAAAGCTGGCTCGACAAGTCGCGCGAGACGATGAAACCGCGCGATGGCGTGCTGTCGGTGGCGTCGAACGTCGGCGATGGCGCGACCATGTACGCCGGCCTGGCGCTGGAGATCAAGATGGCACCCGCCCAGCCGGCATCGGTGCTGGCCGAAGCCGTGAAGGAAGCCGAGGCGATGCACGCGCGCTTCCCGCTGTCGCGCTCGCTCGCGCACCAGTACGCCGACGCCATGATTGCGACGGGCAAGTTTGACGACGCCACGCGCTTCCTGCGTGACCAGTCGCAGCAATACCGCGAGGAATACAAGCTACAGGATCTATTGGCCAAGGCCTACGCGAAGCAGGGCAAGATCGCGCTGCAGCACATGGCGCTGGCCGAATCGTATGTGCTGGCCGGCGCCACGCCGGCCGCGATGGCGCAGCTCGAGTTGGCGCGCAAGGCGCGCGATGCATCGTTCTACGACCAGGCCGTGATCGATGCACGTGCGCGCGAACTCGAGGCGCAGCAAAAGAAGGACAAGGAAGAGAAGGACGATTGACGGCCAGGGTCAGGGTGCCGGCATCCTGTTGAACCCGAACCGCTGCGCCAAGTCGGCGTCCGCCACCCGTTCCACAGTGAAGACCTTGCCCTGCCACGGCAATGTCAACGTACCAGCGCCACCGCCCAGCCACGCCATTACGGCGTCGTCCGATGCGCTGCGGCCATCCAGCGTGAACTGGCCAAGCACCTGCGCCACATCGCGGTCATCGAGCTGCGCCACGATCTCGCCGGCCACGAACAGCACGGCGCCGGCATCGCTCAGAAACACGTGCTCGACAGCCGTCAGCGCCTGCCCGGTCTGCAACAACAAGCCCTGCTGCGGATCGGTACGCGCGATGAACGGCGCGGCCTCCAGATTCACGTACACGCGCTGCGGGCCGTTCTGGAAATACCAGTTGCCCCGTTCGTCGTGCAGGTAATTGCGGTTGATGAACCCCACCAGTTTCTCGTTCTCGAGTCGGTCGCCGGGCAAGCCGGCCTGCTGGGTTGCTTCGTCGCGCATGCGCCAGTGGCCGCGCGCATCGAGCGCGAGCCAGCCGTAGCAGTGCGGTACGTTTGGCCACTTGGCCATTGCCTGTTTTACGATATCGTCCATAGTGTCAGCCAGCATCGCACAGTTCGGCGCCGGTCAGCGCGCGCGTGCCCGCCACGCCATCGAAATGCTGCAGGATCCGCTGCGCCAGCCAGTCGATCCGTCCCGGAAACGGCCCCGTCGGAAAGCCCACGTGCCCACCCGTGGCCGGATACTCGAGCGTCACCGCAGCCGATGCTGTCGTCGGCAAATACATCCCCGGCAGGAACGGATCATTGCGCGCATTGAGCACCAGTGTCGGCACGGTGATCGCGTCCAGCACATGGCGCGCGCTGGCGCGGTGCCAGTAGTCATCGGTGTCGCGGTAGCCGTGCAGCGGCGCGGTCACCACATTGTCAAATGCGTACAGGTCGCGCGCGGCGAGCAGCGCGGCGCGGTCGAACAGACCTGGAAACTGGTCGAGCTTGGCCAGGCACTTGGGTTTGAGCGTCTGCAGGAACATGCGGGTGTAGATCATGTTGAAACCCGACGACAGCGCCGCGCCGCCGCGTGCCAGGTCGAGTGGGGCCGACACCGCGCACGCCGCATCGATAATCGAAGCGCCATGGCCGGATTCGCCCAGCCAGCGTAGCAGCGCGTTGCCCCCTAGCGAGACGCCAGACGCGTAGAACACACCGGCATGGCGGGCGCGCAGTGAGCGCACGATCCACTCGACTTCCGCGGCGTCGCCCGAGTGATAGAAGCGGGGCGCCAGATTCGGCTCGCCCGAGCAGCCGCGAAAATGCGGCACCACGCCCGACCAGCCGCGCGCGGCCAGCGCCGCCATCAGCGCCCGTGCGTAATGGCTGTCGGACGAGCCTTCCAGGCCGTGAAACAGCACCACCAGCGGCTGGCCCGGCTGGCCATCGACAAAATCGAGATCGACGAAGTCGCCGTCCGCACTCGTCCAGCGCTCGCGGCGGTAGGCAACGGGCGGCTTGGCGATGCAGGTCGCCGGGTAGATGGTCTGGAGATGGCCGCCAGGCAGCCAGCGTGGTGCGCGGTAGGGCATGAAGAAGGAAGGAGAGGGGCGCGCGCAGTCGCGTACGCCCGAAAGATCAGTGGTTCTTGAGCACTGTGCCCGGCGCCAGGCGGTAGCCGGTACCGCAATACGGGCACTTCGCCTCGCCATGGTGGTCAAAATCGAGGAAGACGCGCGGGTGCGACGACCACAGCGGCATGGCCGGGTTCGGGCAGTGCGCCGGCAGTTCTTTGGCCGTGAGTTCCACGATCGGCATCGTCTTTTGGGTCATCTGGTGTCTCCGTCTGGCAGGTGGGCAAAGACAGGATTCTAACGGATTCCCCATATTGTCGAAATGACCGTAAAATAATGCGCTCAACATATTGAGCCCAAGCGCTCCTTTCTCAAGTGGCGTCGACCCATTCCATGCGTTTCATGCTCCACTGTTTCCAGATCATCGCTGTCGTCCCGGCCGTTATTTCGACGCCTGGAAGTTGCACGAACGCCACACCGTCATGTCCGTAAACGCCGGCGAGCCGGCTGGCCAGCTGCCGGTCACGATTGGCGACGCACCCGATCGCGACGCGTTTCGCGACGGATTCAAGACCGGCCTGCCGACGCTGTTCGGCATTGCCGCCTGGGGCTTGGTAGTGGGCATTGCCATGGTCAAGAGCGGCCTGTCCGTGCCGCAGGCGCTGGGCATGACGCTGCTGGTGTTCGCCGGCTCGGCGCAACTGGCATCGCTGCCACTGATCGCGGCGCAGGCGCCGATCTGGGTCATCTTCGCGACGGCGCTGGTCGTCAATCTGCGCTTCGTGATCTTTTCGGCGCTGCTCGCGCCGCACTTTGCCCACTTGCCGTGGCGCCAGCGCCTGTATCTCGGCTATATCTCGGGCGATATTTCTGTCGCCTTGTTCTTGCAGAAATATCCGAGTCCAACGCCGGCGGTGGGCAAGCTGTCGTACCTGAAGGGCTTGATGTTCCCGAACTGGGGCGCCTGGCAGATCGGCTCGGTGATCGGGGTATTCCTGGGCAGCACCGTGCCGGCCGAATGGGGCCTGGGCTTTGCCGGCACGCTGGCCATCCTTTGCATCATGGTGCCCCTGATGATCAACCGCGCCGCCTTGTGTGGCGTGCTGGTGGCGGGCACGGTCTCGGTGCTGGCCTACGAGTTGCCGTACAAGCTGGGCTTGCTGCTGGCGGTGCTGGTCGGGATGGTGACGGCGATGGTCATCGAAGAAACAATGGACAAAATAAAGGCGCGCCGTGGCTGATTGGGAAATCTGGGTGGTGATTGGCGTGCTGTGCGTGGCCACGGCCGCCACGCGCAGTTCGTTCTGGCTGATCGGCCACCGCGTATCGATTCCGCCACGGGTGCAGGAAATGCTGCGCTATGCGCCGGCCTGCGCGCTGGCGGCCATCATCGGGCCCGATTTTCTGATCGATCCGCAGGGTGAGCTACAGTTCACGCTGGCCAATCCAAAGCTGCTGGCGGGGCTTGCCGCGTTTGCGTTCTATGTGTGGCGCCGTAACATGTTGCTGACGATTTTATTCGGCATGCTTGTGTTCACCCTCCTGCGCGTCCTGCACGTTTTTGGCGCCGCAGCCTAATGTACAATGACGTTTTTTCACTATTGCCACGCTGACCAATGGACGCTTCCCGCCGTTTCACCCGTTTGCAAGACCTGATCGATCAGAACGCCCTGCAGGGCAAGCGCGTCTTCATTCGCGCCGACCTGAATGTGCCACAAGATGACGCTGGCAATATCACCGAAGACACGCGCATTCGCGCTTCGGTGCCGGCGATCCAGGCCGCCATCAAGGCGGGCGCGGCAGTGATGGTGACGTCGCACCTCGGTCGGCCGACCGAAGGCGCGTTCAAGCCGGAAGACAGCCTGGCGCCGGTCGCCGCGCGCCTGTCCGAGCTGCTCGGCCAGCCGGTCGAACTCAAGCAAAACTGGGTCGACGGTGTCGATGTCGCGCCGGGTTCGGTCGTGCTGCTTGAAAACTGCCGCGTGAACGTGGGCGAAAAGAAAAACAACGACGAGCTGGCCCAGAAAATGGCCAAACTGTGCGATGTGTACGTCAATGATGCGTTCGGCACTGCGCACCGGGCCGAAGCCACCACGCACGGCATCGCCAAGTTTGCACCGGTCGTCGCGGCAGGCCCGTTGCTGGCCGCTGAACTCGACGCACTTGGCAAGGCCCTCGGCCAGCCGCAGCGTCCGCTGCTTGCGATCGTCGCCGGCTCGAAAGTCTCGAGCAAGCTCACCATCCTGCAAAGCCTGGCCGACAAGGTTGACAACCTGATCGTCGGCGGCGGCATCGCCAACACGTTCATGAAGGCCGTCGGCCTGAACATCGGCAAGTCGCTGGTCGAAAACGACCTGGTGAACGAAGCCAAAGCGATCATCGACAAAATGGCCGCGCGCGGCGCGCAAGTGCCGATTCCGGTCGACGTCGTGTGCGCCAAGGAATTTGCGCCAACGGCCGCCGCCGCCGTCAAGCTGGTGGCTGACGTGCAAGACGACGACATGATCCTCGACATCGGCCCGCAGACCGCCGCCATGCTGGCAGAGCAGGTCGCCACGGCTGGCACGATCGTCTGGAACGGTCCGGTCGGCGTGTTTGAATTCGACCAGTTTGCCGAGGGCACCAAGACCCTGGCGCTGGCCATCGCAGATTCCAAGGGCTTCTCGATCGCCGGTGGCGGCGACACCCTGGCCGCGATCGCAAAATACAAGATTGCCGACCAGATCGGCTACATTTCGACCGGTGGTGGCGCCTTCCTGGAATTCCTCGAAGGAAAAACGCTGCCGGCGGTGGATATCCTGCTGCAACGCAGCGCGCAGTCTGCAGCATAAATGAGACCCTAGCGCAGCCGTGGCTGCGCTTTGTTTTTTACAAGGACACTTCATGTACCGTGGCACCAAGATCGTCGCAACCATCGGCCCAGCATCGACCGACTTCGATATTCTCGTCAAAATGATCCGCGCCGGCGTCGACGTCGTGCGCCTTAATTTTTCGCACGGGAAGGCCCAGGATCACATCGACCGGGCCACCTTGGTACGCCGCGCCGCCGCCGAGTGCGGCCGTGAAGTGGCCATCATGGCCGACATGCAGGGTCCGAAGATCCGCGTCGGCAAGTTTGAAGAAGGCAAGATCTTCCTGAACAATGGCGACCGGTTCATTCTGGACGCCAAGTGGGGTGAGAACGGCGAACTGGGCAACCAGGAACGCGTGGGCCTCGATTACAAGGCGCTGCCGCGCGACGTCAAGCCGGGCGACAGGCTGCTGCTCAACGACGGCCTGATCGTGCTGATCGTCGACCGCGTCGCCGGCCACGAAATCTGCACCACCGTCAAGGTCGGCGGCGAGCTGTCGAACAACAAGGGCATCAACCGCCAGGGTGGCGGCCTGACCGCACCGGCCCTGACGTCGAAGGACATGGAAGACATCAAGACCGCGATGAGCTTCCAGGCCGACTACCTGGCCATTTCGTTCCCGAAAAGCGCCACCGACATGGAAATGGCGCGCCAGCTGGCCAATATCGCCGGCGAGCCATACGGCCACAAGCCGATGATGATCGCCAAGATCGAGCGCGCCGAAGCGATTCCGCTGCTGCAAGAGATCCTGGACGCATCGGACGGCATCATGGTCGCCCGTGGCGACCTGGCCGTCGAAGTGGGCAATGCCGCCGTGCCGGCGCTGCAAAAGCGCATGATCCGCATGGCGCGCGATTCGAACAAGCTGGCCATCACGGCGACCCAGATGATGGAGTCGATGATCGTCAACGCCGTGCCGACCCGCGCCGAAGTCTCGGACGTCGCCAACGCCGTGCTGGACGGCACCGATGCCGTCATGACCTCGGCCGAGACCGCATCGGGCAAGTACCCGATCGAAACCGTCGAGATGATGGCCGCGGTCTGCCTCGAAGCCGAGATGTCCGAATACAACAAGGTCGACGTCGACTTCCTCAACAAACAGTTCACCCGCATCGACCAGACCATCGCGTACGGTACGCTGTTTACCGCGCACCACCTGCGCGTGAAAGCGATCGTGGCGCTGACAGAATCGGGCTCGACCGCGTTGTGGATGAGCCGTCACAGCATCGACACGCCGATCCTGGCACTCACCCCGCTCAAGACGACCGAGCGCAAGGCTTCGCTGTACCGCAACGTGCGCGCCTTCCACCTGGAGCAGGAGGGTGGCAGCCACGCCGTGCTGCGCAAGGCTGAAGAGCTGTTGATGAATGAAGGTTACGTGCGCAAGGGCGACCTGATCGTGGTGACGTGGGGTTCGCCAATGGGCGAAGCCGGCGGCACCAATGCGCTCAAGATCGTGCGTGTGGGCGAATATGATTAAAGGGCCGCGACGCGCCGCCTGATGCGTTCACGGCATGCTCGTTTCTCGGCATGCCGCGCTCGGCGCGCGCCGCTTCCCGACAAGTTTCTTTATTGTTTGGAGTACTACCATGGCACTCGTATCACTGCGTCAGTTGCTGGACCACGCCGCCGAAAACGGCTACGGCCTGCCGGCATTTAACGTCAACAACCTCGAACAGGTGCAGGCCATCATGGCTGCCGCCGACGCTGTCAACAGCCCGGTGATCATGCAGGCATCGGCTGGCGCGCGCAAGTACGCGGGCGAAGCCTTCCTGCGTCACCTGATCGACGCTGCCGTCGAAGCGTATCCGCACATCCCGGTCGTCATGCACCAGGATCACGGCCAGTCGCCGGCCGTCTGCATGGCCGCGATCCGTTCGGGCTTCTCGTCGGTGATGATGGACGGTTCGCTCGAAGCCGATGGCAAGAGCGTCGCCAGCTATGAATACAACGTCGCTGTCTCGCAAGAAGTCGTCAAGTTCGCGCACTCGATCGGCGTGACCGTCGAAGCCGAACTGGGCGTGCTCGGTTCGCTCGAAACGATGATGGGCGACAAGGAAGACGGCCACGGCGCCGACGGCGCCATGACCCGCGAGCAGCTGCTGACCGACGTCGACCAGGCCGCCGACTTCGTCAAGCGCACCCAGTGCGACGCCCTGGCAATCGCCATCGGTACCTCGCACGGCGCGTACAAGTTCACGCGCAAGCCAACCGGCGACATCCTGGCGATCGACCGCATCAAAGAGATTCACGCACGCATCCCGAACACCCACCTGGTGATGCACGGTTCGTCGTCGGTGCCGCAAGAGCTGCTGGCGATCATCCGCGAATTCGGCGGTGACATGAAAGAGACCTACGGCGTGCCGGTCGAAGAGATTCAAGAAGGCATCAAGCACGGTGTCCGCAAGATCAACATTGACACCGACATTCGCCTGGCGATGACGGCCGCGATTCGCAAGTACATGTTCCAGAATCCGTCGAAGTTCGATCCACGCGATTACCTGAAGCCGGCGCGCGAAGCGGCAATGGACGTGTGCAAGGCGCGCTTCCTGTCGTTCGGCTGCGAAGGCCAGGCCGACAAGATCAAGCCGATCCCGCTGGACAAGATGGCCGAGCGTTACAAGGCCGGCGAGCTGTCGCAGATCGTTCAATAAACCGCACGGATGGCGGCAACGCCGCCATCCCCGGGTTCGATCGCCCGCGTCGCAAATTGACGTAAAATATCGCATTGACCAGGCCTTACCGCCTGACTTTCACAACCGGCGGCCCGTTCCGCCGGTTCCGCTTTCCTGATACCCCATCTATGAACAGCCTCTACCAATCCTCCATTCAGTCCCTGCCACTGCTCGGTCACGGCAAGGTGCGCGATAACTACGCCGTTGGCGACGACAAGATCCTGATCGTCACCACCGACCGCCTGTCGGCCTTCGACGTGGTCATGAACGAGCCGATTCCCGGCAAAGGCAAGGTACTGAACCAGATGAGCGATTTCTGGTTCGAGAAGCTCGGCCACATCGTGCCGAACCACCTGACCGGCGTCACGCCGGAAAGCGTGGTCGCGCCGAACGAGGTCGAGCAGGTAACCGGCCGCGCGGTCGTGGCCAAGCGCCTGAAACCGATCATGGTCGAAGCCGTCGTGCGCGGCTACATCATCGGTTCGGGCTGGAAGGATTATCAGCAAAGCGGCGCCATCTGCGGCATTTCGCTGCCAGCCGGTCTTCAGCAGGCTGAAAAGCTGCCGGAGCCGATCTTCACGCCGGCCGCCAAGGCCGATCTGGGCGAGCACGACGAAAACATCTCGTTCGCCCAGATGGAAGAAAAAATCGGCGCCGAACTGGCCGCCAAGATGCGTGACATCAGCATCAAGCTCTACACGACCGCTGCCGAATACGCGGCCACGCGCGGCATCATCATCGCCGACACCAAGTTCGAATTCGGCCTGGACGACAACAACGTGCTGCACCTGATGGACGAAGTGCTGACCGCCGATTCGTCGCGCTTCTGGCCAGCCGACTCGTACGCGCCGGGCATGTCGCCGCCATCGTTCGACAAGCAGTTCGTGCGCGACTATCTCGAAACGCTCACCGAGTGGCCAAAGACCGCACCGGCCCCAAACCTGCCGCAGGACGTCATCGATAAAACCCAGGCCAAGTATTTCGAGGCCATCGAACGCCTGACCGGCGAAAAGCTGAAGGCATAAGCGATGACCGAGCAATCCAAGCCGCTCGTCGGCGTCATCATGGGCTCGTCGTCCGACTGGGACGTGATGCAGAACGCGGTCGCGATCCTGAAGCAGTTCGGCGTGCCATTTGAAGCGTCGGTGATTTCGGCGCACCGCATGCCGGACGAAATGTTCACTTACGCCGAAAGGGCCCGCGCGCGCGGCCTGCGCGCGATCATCGCCGGCGCCGGCGGCGCGGCGCACCTGCCTGGCATGGTGGCCGCCAAGACCATCGTGCCGGTGCTGGGCGTGCCCGTGCCGTCGAAGTACCTGCGTGGCGAAGACTCTCTGCTGTCGATCGTGCAGATGCCCAAAGGCGTGCCGGTGGCGACGTTCGCCATCGGTGAAGCGGGCGCCGCCAACGCGGCCCTGACCGCCGTGGCGATCCTGGCTGCCAATGACGACGCCCTGGCCGACAAGCTGGAGCAGTTCCGCCGCGACCAGACCGCCGCCGCCCAGGCCATGACCTTACCTGTTTGATCCGATGACCCAAGCGCAGCAGACTTCTCCAATTCTTCCATCGGCCGATCCGTCCACCTGGCTCGGCGTGATGGGCGGCGGCCAGCTTGGCCGCATGTTCGCGCATGCCGCGCAAAGCATGGGCTACCAGGTCGCCGTGCTCGAGCCGAGCGCCGACTGCCCGGCCGGGCAGGTTGCCGATCGCACCATCGAAGGCGCGTACACCGATGCGGCCGCGCTGGCCGAACTGCGCACGCTGTGCGCCGCCGTGACGACCGAGTTCGAGAACGTGCCGGCCGACAGCCTGCAACTGCTGGCCGAAGGCAGCTTTGTCGCACCGGGTGCATCGTGCGTGTCGATCGCCCAGGACCGCATCGCCGAAAAGCGTTTCTTTGTCGAGTGCGCGCCAACCTCGAAGGTGATGCCGGCGCCGCACAAGACGATCGCCTCGCACGCCGACATCGACGCCATCGGTGACGACCTGCTGCCAGGTATTTTGAAAACCGTGCGCATGGGTTACGACGGCAAGGGCCAGGTGCGCGTGCGCACGCGCGACGATGTGCGCGCGGCGTTTGACGATATGGACGGCGTGACCTGCATGCTTGAAAAGATGCTGCCGCTGGCCTATGAAGTGTCGGTGCTGACCGCGCGCGGCCATGACGGCGCCTCGGTCGTGTATCCGATTGCCGAAAACGTGCATCGCGACGGCATCCTGTTTACCACCACCGTGCCGGGCCCGAACGTGTCGCCCGAATGCGCCCGCCAGGCCCAGGATGCGGCGCGCGCCATCGTTGACCAGCTGGGTTACGTCGGTGTGCTGTGCATCGAGTTCTTCGTGCTCGACGACGGCACGCTGGTCGTCAACGAGATGGCACCACGCCCGCACAACAGCGGCCACTACACGATCGATGCCTGCATCACGAGCCAGTTCGCGCAGCAGGTACGCGCGATGGCGCGCCTGCCGCTGGGCGACGTGCGCCAGCATTCGCCGAGCGTCATGCTCAATATCCTGGGCGACGTCTGGTTTGACGGTGACACTGACAACACGCGCGAACCGGCCTGGGACCGCGTGCTGGCGCTGCCGGGCGCCAACCTGCACCTGTACGGCAAGGACGACCCGCGCCGCGCCCGCAAGATGGGCCACGTGACCTTCGTCGCGCCCACGCTGGACGAAGCGCAGGCCAATCTGCGCGCCGCCTGCGCCACCCTCGGCATCGACGCGTAACCATGACCGACCTGCAGATCGACCAGTCGGTCATCGACACCGCCGCCCGCCTGCTCGAAGCGGGCGAACTGGTCGCGTTCCCGACCGAGACCGTGTACGGCCTGGGCGCCGACGCCGAGAATCCGGCCGCAGTGGCCGCCATCTACGCGGCCAAGGGCCGGCCGCAAGACCATCCCGTGATCGTGCACCTGGCGCCGGAAGCTCCGCTCGACTACTGGGCCTGCGACATCCCGCCAGAAGCCGGCGCGCTGGCCGCGGCCTTCTGGCCCGGCCCGCTGACGATGATCCTGAAGCGCGCACCGAACATTCCCGATGCCGTCAGTGGCGGCCAGGATACGGTCGGGCTGCGCTGCCCGGCGCACCCGGTAGCGCTGGCGCTGCTGCGCGCGTTCAAGGGCGGCAAGGGCGGCATCGCCGCGCCGTCGGCCAACAAGTTCGGGCATGTCAGCCCGACGCTGGCCGATCACGTTGTCGACGAATTCGAACTGGACGACACGGTGGCGATGGTGCTCGATGGCGGCCCATCGCAGGTCGGCATCGAATCGACCATTGTCGACCTGTCGCGCCTGGCCACGCTGGGCCCGGTGCTGTTGCGGCCCGGCCACATCAGCGCCGAGGCGATCGCCGCCGTGATCGACCTCCTGCCGCGCGCAGCCGATGCGGCGGCGCCGCGCGCCTCGGGCACGCTCGAATCGCATTACGCGCCGCACACGCCGGTCGCGATGCAGGAGCGCGCCGTGCTGCTCGCAACGATCGACCAGTTGCACGCGGCTGGCCGCAAGGTCGCACTGATCCACGTCAGCACGATGCCGGAAACCCACGCCGCGCAGCGCTTGCCGCCACAGCCGGCAGGCTTCGCCCACGCGCTGTACGCCGCATTGCGCGCGATGGACGGGCAGGGCGCCGACATCATCCTGGTCGAGTCCCCGCCGCAACAGGGCGAGTGGCTGGGCGTCAACGATCGCCTGCGCCGCGCTGCGCATGGATCGACGGGCATCGTCCACGGACTGCTCAACAGTCGACCAAACGTTTAATTCAAATCAACGAATCGATTGACGGGGCGTAAGTACACCGTAAGTTACCGCGCCCCGTTACAAATTCCCCACTTTCTGCGGGGAACATGCTGGTTATAATCCGACGCCAACAGCCAGACCCATCCACTCTGATAGGTGCGAATCGCAACAACTGTTGAAGCAATGGATTTTGCTATACATGGGTAATGAACGCTGGCATAGTAATGAAGCGGCGAATAGCACGAGCGTTCGTTTAGAAAAAATTCAACTCAGGAGACACAATGCGTCAAACCAATTTTGCGCTGGCCGTGCTGACGGCAGCGCTGCTGACCGCGTGCGGCGGCGGCACGAGCCCGGCGGGCGGCGACCAGGCGACCAAGGTCACGTTCACCAACCAGGTCTCGTTCGGCGACAGCCTGTCTGACGTCGGCACCTACCGTGTCGGCGCCGTGGCAGCGGCTGGCGGCGGCAAGTTCACCATCAATGGTGACAGCACTGCCAAGAGCGAAGACCTGAACGGCAAGATCTGGCTCGACTTCATGGCCGCCCAGCTGAAACTGCCGGCGCCATGCGCTGCGCAGACCGGCCTGCAAGGCGACGCATCGCTTGGCTTCTCGGTTCCGATCGTCAACAACCCGAATTGCTTCAACTACGCCCAGGGCGGTTCGCGCGTGGTCAACCCGATCGGCCCGGGCAATGCTGCGACCGGCTCGCCGATCGGCGAAATGACCACCCCGATGGTCACCCAGATCGCTAACCACCTGGCCCGCTCTGGCAACAAGTTCACCGGCACCGAGCTCGTGACGGTCCTGTCGGGCGGCAATGACGTGCTGATGCAACTGGCAGCCGTGACCAGCGCCGGCACCGCTGCCGGTGCACAAGCCTTCGCCGGTGCCCTGGCCACGCGCCTGGGCGCCACCGCCACCAACCCGCAAGCCGCCACCCAGGCAATCCTGGCCGCGATCGCCACCGAGAATGCCCGCCCAGGCAAGACCGATGCAACGCTGGTCGCTGCCGCCGTGCGCGCTGCCGCCACCCAGCCGGGCAATTCGGCTGTTGCCGCACCTGCTGTGTACGGTCCGCTCGTGACCGCCGCGCAAGCGGACGGCACCGCTGCCGGCAACACCGCCGCTGGCGCCTACGCCACCGCCAACGCCACCGCGATGGTGACGGCGCTGGGTACCGCCGGTGCGCAGATGGCTGGCCTGGTCAAGAACGAACTGCTGGCCAAGGGCGCGAAGTACGTGATCGTCGCCAACCTGCCTGACGTGGCCAGCACGCCGACCGCGAAATCGCGTCCGGCTGCGATCCAGTCGCTGGTCGCCGCAATGGTCAACGCCTTCAACACGCAGCTCAAGGCCGGCCTGGGCGCCGACGATGCGCGCGTGCTGTACTCCGATCTGTACTCGGTCAGCAACGATCAGGTGAAAAATCCTGGCCCGTATGGCTTGACCAACACCAGCACCCCGGCGTGTGCCAACAACGCGCTGGGTGGGACCTCGCTGATCTGCACCGCCAACAACACGGTGGCAGGTGATGTGAGCCGCTACATGTTCGCCGACGGGATCCATCCGACCCCGTTCGAGAACGACCTTATCGCCCGCTACGTCTTCAAGGACATGGCTATCAAGGGCTGGCTGTAAGCAGGTTCTCAGCAACGAGCGGCGGGCCTGCCCTGGCGGCGGGCCCTCACACATCTATCAGGAGAAGTCATGAAAGTTCGTTTTAGCAGTATCGCCAAGGTTGCGGGTGTCGCTGCCGCACTGGCGTTTGCCACCGGCGCGTCGGCGCAATCGGCCGGCCAGATCACCGCCAAGGTCGGTTTCAACCGTTTGATGCCGAAAGTGGAAAGCGGCGACATCAGCGCGCCGGCACTGCCAGGCACCAAGGCCGACGTCGGCAACGACATGCAGCCAGTGGTCATCCTGTCGTACAGCTTCACCGACAACCTGTCGGTCGAGGGCGCCCTCGGCACGCCGTACAAGCACCAGATCTACGGTGCGGGCGCGATCACTGGCGTGGGTTCGGTGGGCACGGTCGAGGCACTGCCGCCGACCGCGTTCTTCCAGTACCGTTTCTTCGCGCCGACCGCGGCCTTCCGTCCGTTCATCGGCGTGGGCCCGACCTACGCGTACTTCATGAAGGAACGCGGTAATGGCAAGCTGACCTCGATCACCAATCCGGGCAGCGACGTGCCAACCACGTTCAAGATCGACAACAAGCTGACCTACAGCGCGCAAGTCGGTATCGCGATGAACTTCGACGAGCGCTGGTTCGCCGATGCGACGGTCATCAAGACGCGCCTGCGCACCGACGTGCACTTCTCGACCGGCCAGACCCAGTTCATGAAACTGGATCCGGTGGCGATCGTGCTGGCGGTGGGTTACAAGTTTTAAACACGGCGCAAGCCGCATGACGAGAGCCCGCCGTGTGCGGGCTTTTTTAATGCACGCCTGTCACGTACTGCGTGAATGTCTCGCCACTCACTGCCTGCTGGTACAGGAAACCCTGGTAGAGGTGGCATCCGGCATCGGCCAGGAACTGGCGCTGCCCCGCCGTTTCGACGCCCTCCGCCATCACTTCCAGCCCAAGGCTCTCGCCCAGCGCGATGATCGAGCGCACGATCGAGGCGTCGTTCTGGTCGGTCAGGACGTCGCGCATGAACGAGCGGTCGATCTTGAGCTGATCGAGCGGCAGCTTGCGCAGGTAGGCCAGCGACGAGTAGCCGGTGCCGAAGTCGTCCAGCGAAAACGAGAGGCCCTGCTGTTTGAGCGCGCTCATCGTCTGCGCGGCCAGCGTGAAATCGGTCACGACCAGGCTTTCGGTCAGCTCCAGGCGCAGCCCTGACGGCTGCACGCCGGTTTCGGCAAAAATCGTTTCCAGCAGCGCGACGAAATCCGGTTCGGTGAACTGGCGCGCGCTGACGTTGACTGACAGCGTCAGGCCGGCCGTCGCCGGCTGGCGCTGCCAGCGCGCCAGCTCGCGGCAGGCGGTGCGCATGACCCAGGCGCCGATCTCAATGATGAGTCCGCTTTCTTCGGCGATGCGGATGAAGTCGGGCGGCAGCAGGACCTTGCCATCGGGCTGGCGCCAGCGCAGCAGCGCTTCGGCGCCGATCACGTGCCCCGAGCGGTCGAGCTGCGGCTGGTAGTGCAGCACGAATTCATGGCGCTGCAGCGCGCGGCGCAAGCCGCTTTCGAGTTCGGCGCGGGCGAGCCATGCGGCCTGCGCGGCCGGGTCGTGAAAGCGAAACGTGTTGCGCCCGGCGGCCTTGGCCTGGTACATCGCGGCGTCGGCCTGACGCAAGGTCGATTCGACCGTGTCTTGCAGGCCGCACAGCGTGACCACGCCGACACTGACCGACAGCGTGTAATGCAGTTCGCCCAGCTGGAACGGCGCCGCCAGCGCCGAAACCACCTTTTTGGCGACGGTCTCGGCCTGCGCTGCGGCCACCGCGCGCGACTCGTCGACGGGCCGTATCAGCACCACGAACTCGTCGCCGCCCAGACGCGCCACCATGTCGGTTTCGCGCACGCAGCCTTCGAGGCGGCGCGCCACGGCCTGCAGCAGCAGGTCGCCGGCGGCGTGGCCCTGGCTGTCGTTGAGGTACTTGAAGTTGTCGAGGTCGCAGAACATCAGCGCACCGCACTTGCCGCTGCGGGCGCTGCCGACCAGCGCGCGGCGCAACTGGTCGAGCAGGTTGGCGCGGTTGGGCAGGTCGGTGAGGTGGTCGAAGAACGCCAGCCGGAAGATCTTCGCTTCGCTGGATTTGCGCTCGCTGATGTCGGTGCCGATCACCAGGATCTTCTGGCATGCGCCCGGCACGGCATCGGGCGCCAGCAAGGTCCAGCGGGTGTCGGTGTCGACCTTCGAGCCATCGCGCCGCACGTGGGCCAGTTCGCCCGACCATTCACCGTCGGCCAGCGTGTGCGCTAAGGCGGTTTCGTAGTGTGCCTGTTCGTCGCACAGCAGCTCGCAAAAGCGCTTGCCCATCGCCTCTTGCGCGCGCCAGCCGTACAGGCGCTCGGCGCCATGGTTCCAGTAGCTGATGCGCGAGGTCATGTCCATCGCAATGATCGCGTCGCGCGCCTGCTGCAGGAACGACGCCTGCTCGAGCATCACCAGATCGGCATGCTTGACCCGTGTGAAATCGGCCAGGAATCCTTCGAGCATCCCGGCCTGCCGGTTCAGGGCCCCTTGTTCCCAGATCCACCGGATGCGGCCATCAGCAGTGCGGATCCGGTACGTCACCTGGAACGGCTGGTTCTGGGCCAGAGCGATCGCCACGGCCGCATGCATCTGGTCGCGGTCTTCGGGCAGGATGATGCTGGCAAACGACAGGCCTGGCTGGGTGGTGAACGCTGCAGCCGAGTAGCCGGTCACTTTTTCGATGCCGTCACTGATGAACACCATGCTCCACTCGCTGTCGTTGCGACAGCGGTACGCTGCGCCCGGCAAGTTACTCAGCAGCAGGTCAAGCGACAAGGCATCGCTGCGAGTGGGTGCGGACGGATCGGATACTGGTTGCGTCAAGCTCATCATGCCTCTGCCGTGAATCGCGCCGGCCTGTGCAGGCCATGCAACATGCATTCGATGGTAGCGCAAATCGGGCCGGTAGCAAGTGCCAAGTACGAGTGAGCAGACGAATCGTCATCAGATCCATCCGGGATGCGACGCAAGGTGAAGCGGCATTGGCAAGTTGCCACAATTGAGCGGCGCCGGCGGCCAGTCAGAACGGGGCGGCCATGCCCAAAAAGTGTTCTCTTTGGCAAGCTGCATGCTAGACTGAGCGGCTTATTTTTACGGTGCCGCGCATGTCCCCCGCCTCGTTCGCCTGTCTCGGCCTGTTGCTTTGTGCTGCGCTGCATGTGTGCGATGCGCATGGCGCCGGCCTGCGTGCGCTGCGCATCGCGGCGGGCGACACGCCCGTGATCGACGGCGCCCTGGATGACTCCGCATGGCGCCGCGCGCCTGTCTACCAGGACTTCCACAAGCACCAGCCGCGCGACGGCGGGCCTGCGCCCGGTGCCTTGAAGACCAGCGTGCAAGTGCTGGTCGACGACGGTGCGCTGGTGTTCGGCATCCGCGCCTGGGACGACGCGCCGCACCTGCGCCGGGGGCTGCTGGCGCGGCGCGACAAGGTCGGCGTCGACCAGGATTTCATCGGCATCTGGATCGACCCGGCCGGCCATGGCCGCAATGCCCAGTTCGTGCGCATCAACACCACCGGCGTGGTCAGCGACGGTATCCACCGCGCCGAGGATGACGAATCCGATCTGGGGCCGGATTTCCCGGTCGAGACGGCCGTGACGATCCTGCCTGACGGCTACAGCATGGAAGTGCGCTGGCCGCTGTCGAGCCTGCGCTTTCCGTACGCCGATGGCCGCAACTGGCGCCTGATGGTCGAGCGCAGCATCCCGCATGCCGACGGCATGCTGCTGGTGACGGCGCCGTGGCGGATCGATGCGCTCAGCCACCTCAGCTTCCTGCAGGAGATCGACGGCATGGAAGCCACCGTGGCAGCGGTGCGTGACCGCAGCTTCCTCGAGCTGCGGCCGGAACTGACGGTGCGCAGCGAACGCGCTGTCATGCCGGGGACGCGCACGCGTGCCAGCCAGGCCGAACTGGGTCTGGAAATCAATGCCCGTCCGCGCGCCGACTGGGTCTTCAACGCCACCATCAATCCCGATTACTCGCAGGTCGAGATCGACGAGCCGGTGTCGCAGGGCGCCGGCAATATCGCGCTGTCGCTGCCCGAGAAGCGCGGCTTCTTTCTGGAAAGCGCGGACGTGCTGGGCTTGAGCCTGCCGGCCTTTTATTCGCGCACCGTGAACGATCCCGAATACGGCCTGCGCGCGACCTGGCGCGGGGCGCAGGCCGACGCCACGGCGATGAGCCTGCGTGACGAGCCGGGCGGCCTGATCCTGCGCGGCAAGCCGTACGAAACGCTGGAATACGGGCAGACCAAGCGCACGGTCGCAAGCCTGGTACGCGCGCGCTGGCACGGGGAGGGCTTGTTGCTGGGCGCATTTGCCTCGCAGCGCGACTACCACCGTTTCGGCGGCAACGACGTCGTCGGCATCGATGCCCAGTGGCGCGGCGAGGGGGATGACGGCGAGCAGCAGCAAGTGTCCGGCGTGGCGATGGTATCGCGCACGACCGCGGGCTTTGTCGACGATGATGTGCCGGCGCGGGTGGCAGAGCGCTCGGGTGGCTACCTGTGGGGCAAGTCCCTGCACAAGACCGAACGCTGGTGGTACGAAGCCGAGGTCGAAGCGATCGCGCCCGGCTTCGTCAACGACAACGGTTTTGTGCCGCAAGCGGGCATCGCCCGCGCCACCGGCTCGATCAACCGCATCCTGGGACCGCAGGCGTTCGGCGGGATCGCGCTGTACGAATTCGAGACCTACCTGGTGCTGCACGAGATGCGCACGCTGGCCGATCGGGTGACGGGGCAGGCCGGGGGCGAGACGGTCGAGCGCAAGCTGCGTCCCGGCGTCTGGCTGGCCGCGACCCGGCGCACGAATCTGTGGGCCGAGCTGGGCTTCGACCGCCAGCGCGCACGGCCGCTGGGGCGCCTGCACGATACGCGCGTCATCAATGTCGGCATCGAGACGACGCCCGCACCGTGGATTTCGAAGATCGCGCTGGAAGCGGCGCTCGGGCGCCAGCTGGACGCCGATGCCGACCGCGTGGGACCGGGCGGGAACGTGATCCTGGACGTCGGCCTGCGCTTTCCCTTGCCGCGCGGGTGGTCTCTGGAGCTCGACAACCACGTCAATCGCGCCTGGGTGGAGGGCACGCTGGGCCAGCCAGCATTCTCTGACACGGCCTGGCGCGCGCTGGCCATCGTCCATTTCAGCCCGCGCGATTCGGTGCGGCTGCTGGCACAAAACACCTGGGCCGCGCGCCGTGACGATGGCGTGACGCAGCTCGAGGCATGGAACGACCGCCAGGTACACCGCTCGCTGCTGTACCGCTACCAGTGGCGCCACGGCCGCACGGTGTCGCTGGGAATCGTGGATGACAAGCTCCCACTGGTAGACGAGCGCAGCCGCTCGCTGACCTTCAAGCTGCAATGGGAAGTGTAACCGCCATCAAAAGCCGGGGTCAGGTCTGACATTCGGACACGACCTCAGCCCTAGTTGCTTGACCGAGCGGGCGCATCGAGATTCCGACACCGTATTAATCGATCCACCCGGAATTATCGCTTTCAGGAAATCAAAAAACTGATGCCAGTGCAGAGGCCGTGTCCGAATGTCAGACCTGACCCCCGCTTTTGTTTTGCGATGTTGGCGCGCTACGCAACCTGTGGCTCGGTGCTATGCTTGTGCCATGACTACTGATACCGATATTGAACTGTCTGGCGCCTTCCAGGCCAAGGACAGCAACGGCCGTACCCTCGACGTCAAAGAGATCCGCATTTTCGACGAGGGTTACGGGATCATCGATGTGTACGTGGAGTTCGCTGCCAAGCTCGACCCGGATGCCTACAAGGACACCGTCCTGGTCCGTCAACTCGTCGAGCGCCTGCGCACGCTTGGGTATGTGGGGCCTGATTTCGGCCACAGCGACCCGGGCCTGCAAGAGAGCCGTCTGATCGTGCTCGAGGCACCGGAAGAATTTTCCGCGTTTGCCAAGAGCCGCGGCTGGAAGAATCTGGCCGAAGAGTTCGACGAATAAGCTGCAGCAGCAACGTGGCAAAACAATGGGGCCGGGTTCGTCATCGAACCCGGCCCCATTTTCGTGGAACCTGCGCTGCGCTTACGAACCCAGGCGCAGTTGCAGGCCGGTGTCGGTGTAGGTTGGCGTCACGGTAAAGCCGTCGACCGTGATGGTGCTGAACTTGCCCTTCAGGCTTGCCGCGCTGATGACGGTGAGCGTGTCGCCCACGGCCGGCTTGACGCCGTCCTGGAACTTGATGCGCAAGGTACCGCCGCCGATGGTGGCCGCGCCGGTCACGCTCATGCGGCCGCCCTGGGCCGCGCCCAGGCGCAGTTCCAGCGTCGCGCCGGTCAGCTGCGTGTATTTGCCGCCCACGACCAGCGTGGCCGGTGCGTTGCTGATCACGGTGCCGCCGCCAGCGACATATACGTCACCCGTGCCGAAGGCGGTTGTCGACAGCGCTTCGAGGCTACCAGCGTCGACTTGCGTGCCGCCAGTCCAGGCATTCTTGCCGCCCAGCTTCAACGCGCCCGAACCTTGCTTGACCAGCTTGCCGCTGCCGGTGATGTCGTTGCGCCAGCGGTCTGCTGCGTTAAAGCCACCCTTGCTCGCATCCATGTTCAGCACGACGTTGCCGGTAAAGACTGCATAGCCTTCAGCCGCAGCAAACAGATTCAGGCGGCCCCAGCCTTCAGCATCGTCCAGGATTGGATAGCCGGAACCGATTGCGGTGGTTTTCAGCACCACGCGGCGCTGCGCGTCGGTCAGGTACGGCAGGCGCGTTTCCAGCAGCACTTCGGCGCCTTTCGGCACGACGGCCGGCGCGGTGGTCGAGCCGATCAGCGGCAGGCCGAAGGTCATGCGGCGCAGGTAGTTCGCGCGGCTGGCAGCGTAGTCGGCAAAGCGGTCGTTCGCCGGCGTGCCCGAGATGGCGTAGCTCGGGAAGGTGCTGGCGGTGGTGCCGGTCAGCTTCATCAAGGTGGTCTGGGCCTGCTCGCGGGCGGCGGCGCGCGTGGTGGCGCCGGCGGCGATCAGGTTGGCAGCGGCGACGGCTTGCGCCTGCACGCGGCCGCTGATCACGTCCAGCGGCGAATGCATGCCGGCGTAGATGCGGCTCTCGCCCAGTTCGAGGCCACGGCCGACCAGTTCCTGGTAGCGCTCCGGCAGCACATAAGCCATCGCGACGGCGTTGCGTACCGCTTCGGCCGAGTGGCCGCTGGTGAAGCCGCCGTCGGTGTTCGGCGTCGCGCTCTTGGCCGGTTCGAGTTGCGGCACGACCTGCACCGCGCTGCTCCAGCGGTAAGGGCGCGCGTATTTGTAGAAGCGCTTGGCCGGTTCGGTCGAGCCGTTACCGCCCATTGCATTGACCAGGTCGACGACTTTGCCGAACTCGGCATTGGCGGCGCCGCCGACGCCGTTGTTGTTGCCGCCGTCTTCGTACTTGACCTTGGTGGCATCCGCCGGCATGTCGTTGATGGTGGTGGTTGCGCGCGAGGCGCTGCGCCACGCGTCGGTCAGCGGGCCCATGCCGCCGGTGACGCTGTAGCCCTTGCCGCGCCGGTCGTCCAGATACGCCAGCAGAGCCTGTTCCGAGGTGCGGCTGGCAGTGGCCTTGACGACGTAGTCGATGTTGGCATTGTGCACGGCGGCGTTGACGATCGTACCGCCATTGGTGCCGTCGTTCGGCACGCCGGTCCAGGTCGATGCGGCCACGGCCGGGAAGCCGTCAACGGCCGGGGCCGTCTGACCTGCATCGACCAGTTCGGTTACCGGCTTCCAGATGGCGAGCATGCCGCCCAGCACGCGCACGCCGGCGTTCGTAACCAGCGTGGCGTAGCGGGCATCGCCGCGCTGGTTGGTGGCAGCCGTGTCGACGAAGGCAAGCACTGCCGGCACCGGCGCCGTGTCGGCCGCGCCCTGGTCAGCTGGCGCAGCCGGGATGACGATGGCGACATCGGCGGCAGTGGCGTCGTCATGGTGGTCGGAACCACCGCAGGCGGACAGGGCAAGTGCCGCGCCGATGGCGACGGCAAGCGGAAGACGGCGGAGAACGACCTGATGCATGTGAACCCTTCAATGGTGGTGAGGCGAAAATTGAAGGGATGATAAGAAGTGCGTGTGACGTGCTGATGACGCCATGTCGATCCTGCCAGCAGGCATCAAGGTGCTGCTGAACCAGTAAAAAGTTAGGTTCAGGAAATATGACACCTATTATTTCCTAGAAGATTGTCAAAATCCGGGGTCAGATACGTCACCATTGTCGAATGTATTTACAGTATTTACAAAACCTGCCTCGCATAATTGGTAACTATTTGATTATTATCAAAAGTATCTTTTGGCATGGAATCTGCTTATAGAGAAATGCACCATCCGAAAATTCTTAACCAAAGGGGCCTGAAATGAAATATTTTAGTAAAGCAATACTTTCGATGTGCCTTTTCGCAGCAGCCGGCATGGCATCGGCAACGGCATTCAGCATCACGGGATCGAGCGCCATCGCGGGCACCGGTTACGGTGTTGAGGCGGAAAATGCTCAGTCGACCCTGCTCGATGTCGAGTTCAGTACTGCAAACTTCATCGCGGAGAACTTCAACTTGAACTCCCCGAGCGATTTTCGTGAGATTGTCGTTGGTCGGGTTGATTTTCGGGAGTCGAACAATAGCCAGGGTATTCGGTTAGCAGAGACGGACAATCTCGATCTGGCCTGGTCCCTGACATTTACTGCCCCGGGCAATGTCAGCAATTCCGTGATGGCAATCGGTACTGCCTTGATTGGAAGTGTCCAGGACAGTGCAATCGACTATAGCCTGGTATGGGCGCCAATTTTTGTTAACTTCGGTGCTAACGGCCAGTATCGAATCGATCTGTTCGACCTGGCCTTCTCGCATGCCACCGCACAAGACCTGGTTGCCCGCATCACGCTCATCAATGCTGATACGCCTGTCGATGTACCGGAACCTGGCAGTCTCGGTTTGCTGGCCATCGGCCTGCTCGGGGCAGGATTCCTGCGTCGTCGCGTATCGAAGTAATTGGCAGGGCAGTTGCAAAGCCGGCTGCGTGAGCAGCCGGTTTTTGCTTGGTGGCAGGCGCATGTAGCAACCGAACCGAACGATCAGAACGCGGCGATGCCGGTCTGGGCGCGGCCGAGGATCAGCGCGTGGATGTCGTGCGTGCCCTCGTAGGTATTGACCACCTCGAGGTTGACCATGTGGCGGATGATGCCAAACTCGTCCGAGATGCCGTTACCACCCAGCATATCGCGCGCCATACGGGCGATATCGAGCGACTTGCCGCACGAATTGCGCTTCATGATCGACGTGATTTCGGGTGCTGCCGTGCCTTCGTCCTTCATGCGGCCCAGGCGCAGGCAGCCTTGCAGGCCGAGCGTGATTTCGGTCTGCATGTCGGCCAGCTTCTTTTGCACCAGCTGGTTGGCAGCGAGCGGCTTGCCGAACTGCTGGCGATCCATCGTGTACTGGCGCGCCGTGTGCCAGCAATCTTCGGCCGCGCCCAGTGCGCCCCAGGCGATGCCGTAGCGGGCCGAGTTCAGGCAGGTAAACGGGCCTTTCAGGCCGCGCACGTCCGGGAACGCGTTTTCTTCCGGGCAAAACACATTGTCCATGACGATTTCGCCGGTGACCGACGCGCGCAGGCCGAACTTGCCGTGGATCGCCGGGGCCGACAAACCCTTCCAGCCTTTTTCGAGTACGAAGCCGCGGATCGCGCCTTCATCGTCCTTGGCCCACACGACGAACACGTCGGCCACTGGCGAATTGGTGATCCACATCTTGGCGCCACTCAAGCTGTAGCCGCCATCGACCTTGCGTGCGCGCGAAATCATCGAGCCAGGGTCGGAGCCGTGGTTCGGCTCGGTCAGGCCGAAGCAGCCGATCCATTCGCCGGTGGCCAGTTTCGGCAGGTATTTCTGTTTGGTCGCTTCGTTGCCGAATTCGAAGATCGGGACCATGACGAGCGACGACTGCACGCTCATCATCGAGCGGTAACCGGAATCGACGCGCTCGACTTCGCGCGCGATCAGGCCGTAGGCGACGTACCCCATTGCCGGGCCGCCGTATTCTTCAGGAATGGTCGGGCCGAGCAGGCCCAGTTCGCCCATTTCGCGGAAGATCGAGACATCCATCGACTCGTGGCGGAACGCTTCGAGCACGCGCGGGCGCAGCTTGTCCTGGCAATAGGCAGCAGTGGCGTCGCGCACCATGCGCTCTTCATCGGTCAGCTGGCTGTTCAGCAGCAGCGGGTCATCCCAGTGAAAAGCGGCTTTCTTGGGCGAGTCGGTACGGGTCATCGGAAATCCTGTCTCTGAATTCTGGTTAGAAGTTACCTGACCATTATAGAAACGTGGCGCAGCCCGATCTTTTCAAACTGCGACAGGCATTTTCATTTTTGACTGGCGGTGCTGCCGAACTTGCCGCCGTGGAAGATCAGCGCTGGCTGCGGCTGCAATTGGCACTCTTCGACCTCGCCGACAAAGATGACGTGATCGCCCTCCGGGTAACGGCTGCGGTTGTGGCATTCGAACCAGGCCGACACGCCCTTGAGGATCGGCAGGCCGGTGCGGGACAGCTCGTAGTCGACGCCCTCGAACGGGTTTTCACCGCGCCGCGCAAAGCGCATGGCCAGTTCTTCCTGGCCAGCGGACAGCACATTGATGACGTAGTGCGAGTTGCCGCTGAAGATCGGCATGCTGTTCGCCCCGGCGCCCAGGCTCCACAGCACCAGCGGCGGATCGAGCGAGACCGAGTTGAACGAGCTGGCCGTCAGGCCGCGGAAGGTGCCGTCGGCCAGGCGGGTGGTAATGACGGTGACGCCGGTCGCAAACTGCGACAGCGCCTGGCGGAAATGGGTCGTATCGAAGCCGCGCGTGGTCGCGCGGGCAGAAAGTGTATTCATGGTGTTCCTGGAACTGTGACGCTCATTATGCCACCGTCCTGCGCAAGCTTGCCGCGCCATGCTCTCTGGCTGCATCGGCAGCGGGTCAATACAGCGGGCAGCCGGGCTTTGCGCTACATTAAGCTTATCGAAATTTTACGATTACAAGGGCCATCATGAGTGAGCAAACAGCAAGCGACGTCGCCATCCTCGGGGGTGGCTGCTTCTGGTGTATCGAGGCGGTGTTCCTCGAAGCACACGGCGTCACGCGCGTGGAGTCGGGCTATATGGGCGGCCACGCGGATCAACCGACCTACGAGGCCGTCTGCAACGGCACCACCGGCCACGCCGAAGTCGTGCGCCTGGAATTCGATCCGTCGGTGATCAGCTACCACGACATTCTCGAGATCTTCTTCACGATCCACGATCCGACGACACTGAATCGCCAGGGCAATGACGTCGGCACGCAATACCGGTCGGTGATCTTCACCACGTCGCCGGCGCAGGACGCCGTTGCGCGCACCGTGATGGCCGAGATGGCCATGGTGTGGGATGCGCCGCTGGTCACGCAGGTATTGCCGCAGGAAACCTGGTACAAGGCCGAGGATTACCACCAGAATTACTTCGCGCAACACCCGTTGCAGGGGTATTGCGCGTTTGTGGTGGCGCCGAAGGTCAGCAAGTTCCGCGCGACCTTCAGCGACCGCCTCAAGGCATAACGATCACGGTTGCAGGCGCGAGCGCGTCCAGCTGCCGTCCGGCTGGCGCTGGTAGACGATCCGGTCATGGAAGCGCGAGCGGCGGCCTTGCCAGAACTCAATGCGCTCCGGCACCAGGCGGAAACCACCCCAGTTGTCAGGGCGCGCCGGATCGTCGCCGGCGGCCTGCGCCACGGCATCGTAATTCGCTTCGAGCGCGGCGCGGTTGGCGATCGGGCTGCTCTGCTGCGAGGCAATCGCCGCGACCCGGCTCTTGAGCGGCCGGCTGCGGAAATAATGGTCGCTTTCTTCGCTTGAGGTCATCTCGACACGGCCTTCGATGCGGATCTGGCGCTCGAGCTCGCTCCAGAAGAACAGCAGGGCGGCCTGGTTGTTGCCGCGCAGTTCCTGCGCCTTCTGGCTGTCGTAATTGGTGTACCAGGTAAAACCGCGTGGATCGAATTGCTTGATCAGCACGATGCGCGAGCTCGGCCGGTTGCCCGGGCCGACGGTTGCCACCGTCATTGCATTCGGCTCGTTCACTTGCGCCGCCAGTGCTTGCTCGAACCACGCCGTGAACTGCGCGATCGGGTCGTCCAGCACGTCGTCTTCGTTCAGGCTGGCCTGGCCGTAATCCTGGCGCAGATCGGCCACTGCCTGGCCGACGCCGGCTGTCTTGGCCGCCGCCGTGGCCGATGCCGTGGCCGATGCTGTGGTCGATCCTGTGGCCGATGCCACCGGCTGGTCAAACGCCTCGGGCGCCAGCAGGCCGCGGCGGCGCTGCATCGCCTGGCCCAGCTGTGCCATCTGCTCGGGCGAGAACAGGCGCATCGCCATCGGCGCCAGCGTGCTTTCCTCGCGCTCCATGTGCGCCGTGTAGCGGGCGACGAAGCGTTCGACGGCCGTGCTGGAGAGCATGGTCCCGGTGCCGGCTTCGATGGCGGTCAGTTGCTCGTGCAGGTCTTGCCACAGGGCGTCCATGTCGTTGTGGTCCTGAACGATGGTCGGCGCCAGCGCCTGCAGCGTGGCGGCGTCGTCGCCCTGCGCGGTGGCGCGCAGCATCGGGATCAGGTCCTGTTCTTCGTCGTCGTGGTGCAGGTGCGCCGCCTTGTCGAAGTAGCGCAGCACGGCGCCGGCGGCGTCGCGCGCCTGCTTGTCGACGCCATGTTCGGCCAGGTGCGGTAGCAGCTTTTCGAGGGTGGACAGTTGTTTGCGAATGCGGCCATGGCAATGCTTGAGCACGGCGATCGGCTGGGAGAAATCAGGGGCGGTGTCGGGCAGGAGAGAGGTCATTGTTCTGTGGGAGACACGCAGGTTATTTGGTTGACGAACGATTATTCTAGTGTAGTCGCGAAACACCTGTCCGCTACAATATCGGGATGAATCAATTACTTGAGCAAGGGGCGGCGGCAATGCCCACGGAGGAGATCGACTTCGCACGCCGCTTTGGCGGCATCGGGCGCCTGTACGGTGAGCCTGCGCTGGAACGTTTCCGCGCGGCGCACGTTTGCGTGATCGGCGTCGGCGGCGTCGGTTCGTGGGTGGTCGAGGCGCTGGCACGCAGCGCCATCGGTCACCTGACCCTGATCGATCTCGACAACGTAGCCGAATCGAACATCAACCGCCAGATCCAGGCCCTGTCATCGACCATCGGCATGCCGAAGATCGAAGCATTGCGCCAGCGCATCGCCGAGATCAATCCGTTTTGCCAGGTGACCCTGGTCGAAGACTTCATCGACCTCGAGAACATCGAGACCCTGGTGGCCAATCAGGGCTTCGATTACGTGGTCGATGCGATCGACAGCGTCAAGCCCAAGGCCGCGCTGATCGCCTGGTGCAGCGCCAACAGGATGCCGCTCGTGGTGGTGGGCGGCGCCGGCGGCCAGATCGATCCGACCAAGGTCGAGATCCGCGACCTGGCCCGCACCGAGCAGGAACCGCTGCTGAAAAAAGTGCGCAAGCTGCTGCGCGCGCAATACGGTTTTTCGCGCGGCGAAAAGCAGAAGTACCACATCGACGCCGTGTTTTCGATGGAACCGCTGCGGTATCCAGAGACAGGCGACGACAACGCTGGTGGGGCATGCGAAATCGACGACAACGGCATCACGGGCCTGAACTGCGCCGGATTCGGTTCGTGCATGGTAGTGACTGCCACCTTCGGCATGGTGACGGCGGGGCAGGTGCTGCGCCGGCTGGCCGAGGCGGCCAACGCCCAGGCGCAGGCTGTCACGGCAGCCGCCGGGCAAACTGTGCAAGGTGAGGCCGCCTTGCTATCATAGGTGCAGATGCAACCGCCCGGTTGCGACCTTTTGATGGAAGAGCACACATGATTCGTCGATCCGCAGTCATCGCCCTGTTCCTGGTTGCAGGCAGCGCCCAGGCCCAGGAAGGCGCGCAGGACGCCAGCAAGCCAGCGACCCAGCCGCCGGAAGCGCAGCAGCCAGCCACGCCACCAGCCCCGGTCACGCCGCCAGTGGCCGCTGAAACGCAGGCGCCGCAGGTCGAGATCGTCGATCGCGTAGTCGGCACCGGCAAGGAAGCATCGCTCGGCAGCAATGTCGTCGTCAATTACACGGGCTGGTTCCACAAGCCGCTGGCCAAGCAGCAGCGCGGCCGCAAGTTCGATTCGTCGCTCGACAATGGCCGCGATCCGCTGGAATTCCAGCTGGGCGCGGGCCGCGTGATCAAGGGCTGGGAGCAGGGCGTGGCCGGCATGAAGGTCGGCGGCAAGCGCACGCTGATCATCCCGAGCGCGCTGGCCTATGGCAAGCGTGGCGCGGGCGGCGGGATGATTCCGCCGGATTCCGATCTGATCTTCGACGTCGAACTGCTCAATGTGAAGTAATGCTGTTGTAACGTGGCCCGGTTCCGGGCCACGTCAGTCTGTCAGTGCGCGTGCCCCTGCAGCGTGCAGTGATGATGGGTCGTGCCTTCCTCGACCTGCAGCGTGCAGTGATGAATCGCGAACTGCCCGCATAACCCGTCCACCATCGCATCGATCGCCGCATCGCCCGGATACCCGGCGGGCATCACGACGTGCGCCGTCAACGCCGTCTCGGTCGTGCTCAGCGCCCAGATGTGCAGGTCGTGCAGGTCGGCCACGCCGGGCTGCGCGAGCAGGAAGGCGCGTACCTTGTCGGCATCCACGCCGGGCGGCACGGCCGCCATCGACAGCTGCACCGATTCGCGCAGCAGCGACCACGTACCCAGCACGATGACTACCACGATCACCAGGCTGACGGCCGGATCGATCCAGGTCCAGCCCCAGAACATGATGATCAGGCCCGAGACCGCCACGCCCAGCGACAGCGCCGCATCGGCCGCCATGTGCAGGTAGGCGCCGCGGATGTTCAGATCGCCCTTGCTGCCGGCCAGGAACAGCCAGGCCGAGAAGCCGTTGATCAGCACGCCGATGGCGGCAACGATCGACACCGTGGCCCCGGCAACGGGCGCCGGTTCGGCGAAGCGCTGCACCGCTTCCCAGGCGATGGCGCCGCACGCCACCATCAGCAGCAGGCCGTTGCCCATTGCCGCCAGGATCGACGAGCCGCGCAGGCCGTAGGTGTAGCGGCCGGTCGGTACGCTCTTGGCGAGCACCGCCGCGCCCCAGGCCAGCACCAGGCCCAGCACGTCGGACAGGTTGTGGCCGGCGTCGGCCATCAGCGCCGTCGAATGCGCGATGAAGCCATAGGCGAATTCGATGATGACGAAGGCCATGTTGAGCCCGATCGCCAGCGCAAAGGCGCGCCCGTTGCCTTCGGGGGAAGGCATGTGGTGGTGATGGTGGCCGAAGCCGTGGCCATGGTCATCGTGCTTGTGGTTGTCGTGCTTGTGATCGTGCTTGTGATCATGGTCGTGATCGTGCTGGTGATGTTGGCTCATGCGTCCATTCCGGTGGCGGGTTCGGCAATGTGCTCGAACATGGTGGAAAGCAGGCTGCTGATGTGGGCATCGGCAGCTGCGTAAAAGACTTGCTTGCCCTGGCGCTCGGCCTTGACGATGCGGGCCGCGCGCAGCAGGCGCAGGTGGTGGCTGACCAGTGAACTGGACAGCGACAAGGTATTAGCGATGTCGCCCACGGCCGTCGGCTGCGTCAGGCAGGCCAGCACGATGCGCAGGCGCGTTGCGTCACCCAGCAGGTGGAACAGGTCGGCCAGCTGGCCGATCGCTTCCTCGGGCGGCGGGGCGATCGGCTGGGCGGCCGGGTGCGTGTGGGTGTGTTCGTGCATGCGACTCTAACATGTGAATAGGTGTTCACATGTTAGTGCAAAGATCTGTGCTGGACAAGCACGGTGTGGTTCTACACCGGTTCAGTGACGGGGCTTGTCGCGCACCTGCCCGTCGTCGTCGCGCATTTCCGGCTGGCCCAGCCCCAGTTTCTGCAACTGCGGCAGAATCTTGCGCCGTTCGCCCACCGCCACCACGATCATCCGGTCCGGATCGAGCCAGCGGCGCGCGACCGCCTGCACGTCGTCGACGCCAACGCCCGCCAGGTGCGTGGCCAGGCTGTCGTAGTAATCCGCCGGCAAACCATAGACAAACAACTCTGTCAGGCTGGCGCCAATGTCGGCATTGGTCTCGAACTGCCCCGGCAGCGACAGCAACTGCGCATTGCGCGCCGCTGTCAGCTCGTCGGTGGAGATCGGCTGCTCGCGCAGCAGCGCGACTTCGCGCAGGATTTCGCGCACCGCTTCACCGGTCGCATCCTGCTGCACGCTCGCTTCCACCGAAAACGGCGCCGGCTGGCGGTCGTAGTCGAAGTGCGAATGGATGCCGTAGGTCAGCCCGCGCGTCTCGCGCAGGTTGTTGTTGAGCCGGCTCGAGAACATCCCGCCAAGCACCCCGTTCATGATTTGCAGCGCCGGGAAGTCGGGCGTGTCGCGCGCCGGGCCCATCGTTGCCACCTGCAGCGCCGTCTGGCCAGCGTCCGGCTGGTCGATGACGACCAGGCGCGCAGCGGTCGGTTTGGCCGTGCCAACCGCAGCCGCTGGTGCGTCGGCCCCCGTCCAGTCGCCGAACTGCGCCTGCGCCAGCGCTTCCAGTTCGGCGCGCGTGATGTCGCCGGTGACCACCAGCGCCGCGTTCGACGGCACGTAATGGCGACGCCAGAAGCCCACGATGTCGTCGCGCGTCGTGCGCTTGATAGCCGGCTCCAGGCCAAGCTGGCCATAGCCTTTCGGGTGGCCCGCGCCAAACAGCGCGCCTGCTGCGGCCAGCGCGGCCACGGTTTCGGGATCGTCGCGCTGTTGTGTGAGCGCGCCGAGGCGGTCCTGGCGCTGGCGTTCGATCTCGGCAAGCGGGAACGCGGGGCGCTGGACGATGTCGGCGACGATTTCCAGCGCGCGTGCAAAGGTGGACGTCAGGGCCAGCAGCGACACGGTCGAGACGTCGTCGCTGCTGCCCGTGTCCATAAAGGCACCCAATTGCGCAATGTCGTCGGCAATGGCCGGCGCACCGCGCGTGGCCGTGCCTTCTTCCAGCATCTGGGCGGTGAAACCGGCCAGACCGGGCAGGTCGGATGGATTGGCGGCGCCGCCGCTACGCACCACGAGCTGGCTCGAGACGAGCGGCAGCGCTGGATTGCGGTAGTGGATGACGGTCAGGCCATTGGCCAGCGTGAAGGTCTCGCCCCGTGGCTGTTTGAAGCGCGGCGTCGGGCCGGCGTTCGGCGGCGTCGCGCGCCACGCTTCGGCCACGTTGACCGGAGCCACCGGCTTTGCTGCGGCCGCGGTGCGGGTGGCCTTGCCAATGCGCGGATCGTCCACCTTCGGCTTGCCCGGCACGCCCGTGACGACGGCGCGCGCCTGCTGCGGCAGCCAGCTCTGCACCGCACGCTGCACAGCGGCGGCGTCGATGCGGCGCAGGCGCGCCAGGTCCTTGTCCAGGTAGCCCGGGTCGCCCGTGTACAGGTTGTAGTGATTGAGCTGCTCGGCCAGGCCATCGCCGCCCAGCTTTTCCAGCGACGCCAGCAGCGACGTTTCCAGGCTGTTGCGCGCGCGTTCGACTTCGCGCGCCGTCGGACCTTCGGTGCGCAGCAGGGCCAGTTCGGCGTCGATCGCCGCTTCGATCTCTTGCGGCGTGTGGCCGGCGCGCGCCGTCACGTCGATGACGAAGGTCGAGGCCAGGCCGAGCGAGCCTTGCGAGGCCGAGACATCCTGGGCGATCTGACGTTCGTAGACGAGCGATTTGTACAGGCGGCTCGACTTGCCGCCGCCCAGGATCGTCGCCGCCACCATCAGCTCGGCGTCGCCGGGCTGATAGGCAGCCGGTGTGAGCCAGCCCATGAACACGCGCGGCAGTTCGACGCGGTCGCGCACGACGACGCGGCGTTCGGCCGTGATCGGCGGCGTGACCACGTGCGGGCGCACCACGTCCGGCCCGCGCCGCAGGCCGCCGAAGTAGCGCGTGACCAGCTCGCGCACGCTCTGCTTGTCGATGTCGCCGGCGATCACCAGGCTGGCATTGTTGGGACCATAGTATTGGGTGAAGAAGGCGCGCACGTCTTCCAGGCGCGCGCTCTGGATGTCGGCGTGCGAACCGATGATCGAGGCCGCGTACGGGTGCCCCTGCGGGAACAGCGTGCGCGCCAGCGCTTCCTCGACGATGCCGTACGGCTCGCCCTCGACGGTCTGGCGCCGCTCGTTGCGTACCACGTCCTGCTGGTTGGTCAGCGCCTGCTGGTCGAGTACGTCGAGCAGGTAGCCCATGCGGTCGGCGTGCACCCACAGCGCCAGTTCGAGCTGGTTCGACGGCACGGTGTCGTAGTAGCTGGTGCTGTCGTAACCCGTGCCGCCGTTGCTGTCGGTCGCGCCGGCGCCTTCGAGCAGACGGTCGGCCATGCCGCGCGGGATGTGCGCGGTGGCGGCGAACATCATGTGCTCGAACAGGTGGGCAAAGCCCGTCAGGCCGGGCGCCTCGTTGGCCGGGCCGACGTGGTACCACAGGTTTACGGCGACGATCGGCAGGCGCTTGTCTTCGACCAGGATCACTTGCAGGCCGTTGGGCAGTACCAGTTTGTCAAAGGCGATTGCCGGCACCGGCGAGGCAGCCGATGGCGACGCAGGGGCGGGGGGCTGCGCCTGGGCCGGGCCGGAGGCCGGCGCAGCGGCCAGCATCAGCGGGACCATCAGGGTAGGAATATTCAAGCATTCTCCAGACAATTTCAGTGGCAACGACCTTCGCATCGGTCGCGCGACGCCCCGGCCGGCCGGCACGGCAGGCGGCAAGGCGCCGTCGACATTCGCTTGGTGCAACACGCTATTATCGCGGATACGCGGCAAAGGCGTGGCGCCGGCGCTGCCAGCGCCAGTGCCAGTGCGCCGCTATTCAACCAGACGCAGCAGCCCGCGCAGCGCATGCGCGACGGCTTGCGCACGCACCGCCTGGCGGTCGCCCTGGAACACGAGGCGCTCGGTCTGCACATGGTCGCCCCGCGCCCAGCCGAAGCACACGGTGCCGACCGGCTTGCCGGGCACGCCGCCGCTCGGGCCGGCGATGCCGGTGGTTGAGACGGCCACGTCGGCGCTGCTGTTGGCGACGGCGCCGGCGGCCATGGCAGCGGCCACTTCTTCGCTGACGGCGCCGAACTGGGCGATGACGGCGTCGGAGACGTCCAGCATGTCGTTCTTGGCCGTGTTCGAATAGGTGACGAAGCCGCGATCGAACCAGTCGCTCGAGCCGGGAATATCGGTGAGCGCCTGGGCGATGCCGCCGCCGGTACAGGATTCGGCCGTGGCCAGCATCAGTTTTTTGGCGCCAAGCGTCTGGCTGACCTGATTTGCAAGATCGGTAAGTTCATGCGTCACGTGCGTCTCCTTGTACGGTCGGCGGACGGTCTTGTCCGGGTAAGGTCATTCTAGCGCGCGGTGCGCCGGCATGGCATCCCGGGTATCAGGCGATGGCGCAATAGTGTTGCCGAATGTAAAGATGCTATGCTGGTCGCATGGCCAGATCGACGGCAAGGTTGTTGTGAAAACCGGATAAAGGTGCCGTGCGACATGCGGCTTGGTCGGGCTGCTATGCTGGAAAGCAGCTAGTACCTGTAACCAGATAGTCCTTTTTTGTTCACACACTTGACAATGCCGTACGGACGCATCGCACGTGGCCGGTCAGGATCGGCCCGATCGTGAAGTCGCCAGCCCAACCGGGCCAGCGCCCAACGCACGCGCGTAGCCGTTTCGTCAAACGGTTCGTGGAGGAAGCATGAGCCGCCAGCGCTCGATCCGCAAGAAGCTGGTAGCCATGGTGATGACGACGACATTCGTCGCACTGCTGGTCTCGATCGCCCTCGTGGTGGCGTACGACCTGCGCAGCTATCACCGGACGCTCATGAATGACCTGTCGACCAACGCCGAACTGGTCGGCCACATGACGTCCGCCGCGCTCACCTTCGACGACCCGCGTCTTGCCAACGAAGACCTGCTGCTGCTGCGCGCCAGTCCGCTGGTGCGCGGCGCAGCCATTTACGATGCGCGTGGCCAGCTGTTCGCTTCGTATTCCGCGACCGGTGAAAAGCGGCCCGTGCCCAGGCGCCTCGAAGCGATCGACCAGAGCGGCGACGGCATCATGGTGGTCAGCCAGCCGATCATCGAAAATGGCGAGGCGGTCGGTACTGTCGTGATGCGCGCCGAAAACCGCATGCTGGCGCGCTTCGTCGATTACCTTGCCATCGCCGCCGGCGTGACCCTGATCGCGATGGTAATCGCCTACCTGCTGATGCGCCGTTTCGGGCGCGTGCTCACGTCGCCGATCATTGCGATCACCGAAGTGGCGCGCGACGTGGTGGCCACGCGCGATTATTCGCGCCGTGCGCCGCGCATCGGCGACGACGAAGCGGCCGAGCTGGCCGACTCGTTCAACGCGATGCTCACCGAAATCGAAGGCCGCACGCGCGAACTCGAAGACTCGCACAACGCCACCCTGCGCTCGGCCACCGAACGCTCGCACGCCCAGCAAGAAGTGATGCGCCTGAACGAGCAGCTCGAGCAGCGCGTCGACGAGCGCACCCTGCAACTGGCGCTGGCCAACGCCGAACTGGCCAACGCCAATGAAGAAGCGCGCAGCGCCAACCAGGCCAAGTCGGCGTTCCTGTCGTCGATGAGCCACGAACTGCGCACGCCACTCAATGCCATCCTGGGCTTTGCCCAGATCCTGACCTCGAACACACTGCCGTCGACGCTCGAGCAAAAGAAGGAGTTCGCCAACCACATCCTCAAGTCGGGCCGCCACCTGCTCACGCTGATCAACGAGATCCTCGACCTGGCCAAGGTCGAATCGGGCACCATCACGCTGTCGATGGAGCCGGTTGCGCTGGCCGACATCCTGCTTGAATGCCGCACGATGATCGAGCCGATCGCCGCCACGCGCAAGGTGCGGGTGCTGTTCCCCGACGTTGATGGCGCGGTGGTCATGGCCGATCGCACGCGCCTGAAGCAGGTCATGCTCAACCTGCTGTCGAATGCGGTGAAATACAACCGCGACGAGGGCGCCGTGGTGCTTGCCTGCGACCAGCCCACGCCCACGCGCATGCGCCTGTCGGTGCAGGACACCGGCAATGGTCTCAATCCCGAGCAGGTCGCGAGCCTGTTTCAGCCATTCAACCGGCTGGGCCAGGAGTCCGGCACCCAGGAAGGTACCGGCATCGGCCTGGTGGTGACCAAGCGCCTGGTGGAACTGATGGGCGGCGAAATCGGCGTGACCAGCAGCCCCGGTGTCGGCAGCGTGTTCTGGATCGAGCTGGCCAGCACGGCGCCGCGCACGTCCGGCCTGGTTGAACGGGTCGCGCCGGACGCTGGCGCGCTGACCCGGTCCACGTCCACGACCGAAGCCGCGCCGCGCCTGCTGCTGTATGTCGAGGACAATCCGGCCAATCTGCGCCTGGTGGAAGAGATCGTGGCGTTCCGGCGCGACCTGCGCCTGCTGGCGGCGCACGACGGTCACCTGGGCCTGCAACTGGCGCGGGCGCACCGCCCGGACATCATCCTGATGGACCTGAACCTGCCCGGCATGAGCGGCTTCGAGGTGCTGCGCCAGCTTGGCGCGGACCCGGAAACCGCGCAGATTCCGGTGATCGCGCTGACCGCCAACGCCATGCCGCGCGATATCGAGCGCGGCGTGGCGGCGGGGTTCCACCGCTACCTGACCAAGCCGATCGACATCGAGAAATTCACTGAAGCGATCAACAGCACCCTGGCGGAGGGGCCAACGCTGGCCGTGCCAGGCGAAAGGACCCACCCATGATTTCCCTGTCCGACATCAGACGTGCCCGTATCCTGGTCGTCGATGACGAACCGGTCAACGTGCAGTTGCTCGAGTATCTCCTCAAGACCACCGGCTACGAAAACGTCATTTCAACGTTCGACCCGCGCCAGGTCGTCGCGCTGCACCTGAAGCACCGTTTCGACCTGATCATTCTCGACCTGCACATGCCGGGGATGGACGGCTTTGACGTGATGGAGGCCCTGAAACCCCTGGAGAGCGATTCGTGGCTGCCGGTGCTGGTGGTGACGGCCGAACCGGACAAGAAACTGGCGGCGCTCGAAGCCGGCGCGCGCGACTTCATCGGCAAGCCGTTCGACACGGTCGAGGTCATGACGCGCATTCGCAACCTGCTCGAGGTGCGCCTGCTGCACCGCGAATCCCTCGACTACGGCAGCGAACTTGAACGCCAGGTACGCGAGCGCACCGCCGAACTGGCGCGCTTTCGCGGCGCAATGGACGCCACGCCCGATGCGCTGTTTTTGATCGATACGGCCAATATGGCGATGGTCGACGTGTCCGAAGGCGCCTGCCGCATGCTGGGCTTTTCGCGCGAGGCGCTGCTGCGCATCGATCCGGTGGCGCTGGGTCTGGCCTCGCGCTCGCAGCTTGAACGCCATATCGGCGCGGCCGCGCAGGGCGGGCCGCCCGAGCCGGACATCGTCGAGACCGACCTGCTGCGTGCCGGTGGCGAAGGCTCGGTGCCGGTGGAAATCAGCTGGAAGCTGCAGGATCCGCAAGGGCAACGCAACGCCCAGCGCATGCTCATTGCCGTGGCGCGCGACATCAGCGAGCGCCTGCTGGCGCAGGAGCGGCTGCGCCACGCGGCCAGCTACGACGCACTGACCGGCCTGCCGAACCGCACGCTGTTCTTTGAAAACCTGCGCGGCACGATCGAGCTGGCCCAGGACAAGAACTGGCGCGTGGCGGTGCTGTGCATCACGCTCGACCGCTTCAAGGTGATCAACGATTCGCTCGGCACGGCCCCAGGCGACGAGCTGCTGCGCCAGTTCAGCACGCGCCTGGTGCGCTGCGTGAGGGTGCGCGATTCGGTCGGGCGCCTGGGCGGCGATGAATTTGCGTTGATACTGACGATGCCGCGCGACCAGCAGGACGCCGTGAACATGGCCAACGAAGTGCGCGAATCGCTGCGCCTGCCGTTCGACCTGCATGGTCAGCAGGCCGCGCTCACGGCCAGCATCGGCATCGCGATGTACCCGGACGACACGATCGACCCGGGCACGCTCGTCAAGTACGCCGACACGGCCATGGTGCGGGCCAAGGAAGCAGGGCGCGACGGCTACCGCTTTTTCACCGCCGGCATGAACGTGCAGGTGCTGGCGCGCCTGGACCTCGAACTGGCGCTGCGCGGCGCGCTGGCGGACAACCAGTTTGTGCTGCACTATCAGCCCAAGATAGAACTGAACACCGGCCGCATCGCCGGCAGCGAAGCGCTGCTGCGCTGGAACCGGCCCGGCTATGGCCTCGTGTATCCGGCCGAATTCGTGCCGGTGATGGAAGAAACCGGCCTGGTCGTGCGCGTGGGCGACTGGATCATCGATGAAGCCTGCCGCCAGATCGCGGCCTGGAATGCGGCCGGCGTGCGCGACGTGCGGGTGGCGGTGAACGTCTCGAGCCGCCAGTTCGTCGAGGGCGACCTGGAAGAGGTGGTGCGCAGCGCCCTCGAACGCCACGGCATCGAGGCAAGCCTGCTCGAACTGGAGCTGACCGAAAGCGCGCTGATGCAAAATGCCGAGCGCACCACCGAGGTGCTCAGGCGCCTGAAGGCGCTGGGAATCCGCATCGCGATCGACGACTTCGGCACCGGCTATTCGAGCCTGGCCTACCTGAAGCGCTTCCCGATCGACAAGCTGAAAATCGACATCGCGTTCGTGCGCGACATCGTCACCAACCCGGACGACGCTGCGATCGCGCTGGCCATCATCAGCATGGCGCACAGCCTGCACATGCAGGTGGTCGCCGAAGGCGTCGAGACGCGCGCCCAGATGGCCTACCTGCGGCGCCACCGCTGCGATGAAATCCAGGGCTTCTACTTCTCGCGCGCGCTGCCGGCAGGCCAGCTGGCCACGCTCGTCGTGTCAAACCGCGCCAGTCCGGACCATCTGCCCGAAGTGGTCGACAATGTGCAGACGCTGCTCATCGTCGACGACGATGCGAATGTGCTGGCCGCGCTGCACCGTCTGTTCCGGCGCGATGGCTACCGCGTGCTGACCGCAGGCTCGCCCGCCGAAGGCTTCGAACTGCTGGCGCTGTACCACGTGCACGTGATCCTGTGCGACCAGCGCATGCCCGTGATGAGCGGGACCGAGTTTCTCAGCAAGGTCAAGGAAATGTATCCGGACACGATCCGCATCATCCTGTCGGGCGACACGGGCGTGGAAGCGGTGCTCGATTCCATCAACCGGGGCGCGATCTACCGCTTCTACACCAAGCCGTGGGACGACATGGCGCTGCGCGACAATATCCGGCTGGCGTTTCGCCATTACTGGATGACGCACGGGCCGTATGACGACCGCAAGGCGCCGCGTGAGGGCGAGGGGCAAGAGGCGGCCCCCCAGGGCCGCCCCGGCAGCATTACGGCTTGACGACGACGACGGGGCAGAAGCGGAACGGGAACGGCGTTGCGCCCATCGAAGCGACATAGGTCTTGCAGGCACCGTCATTGATGGCCAGTCCATAGGGCGCCAGGCTGGTCTTCGCGGCTGCCATCGTCACGCGATCCTTTTCCAGCGCAGCGGCGATCAGGCGCTCGCGCAATTGGGCAGAGCCGTTCTCGGGTTTGCGTTTGCGCCGCGTGTCGACCCGGGCGGCGACCAGCATCACGTAATGCGGTCCGGGCCTGCCCGCGATGGCGGACTGGATCCGTTCAAGCCAGGCCGGTGACTCGGGAAAGCCGCCGGCCAGCGCGATCACGCGAACATCACGCGGGAAGAACGTGGCCAGCCAGCCCATCGGTGGGTCACCATGGGCAGTGAAGACGATCGTGTCGGCCGGCCGCGCCAGTGGCGGCACCTGGGCGCTGATATTCGGCGATGCCCAGCGAGCGTGACCCCACGAGTTGAACGGGAATGCGACGAGCGTGGTGGCCGCCAGCAGCCACCCGCCGATCCGTGCAGCATGGACGGGGGGAGCCATGCGTTCAACCAGAATCCAGACCATCAGTGGTGCGAGCAATTCGAGCGGCACCAGATAGCGGTAGATGCCAAACAGCTTCATCCACAGCAGATAGGCGACCAGGCCGAACACCATGAGAAAACATGCACGTGGCGACAGCGAAGACGGTGCCGCACGATTGCGCATTTTCTGCGCGATCCACAGCACCACGAACAGCAGCGCAAGCACGTACAGTACCGGCAGGACGGCCAGCGTGAGCCGAATTTCCGACACCCGCACGGTCTGGGCCATGAATACCAGTGGCCAGGCCAGTGCTTCGAGCACATTCTGCGGCATGTGGTGGTTGTCGATCACCCCGAGTTGCTGTGCCATCGAGCTGCGGAAAATATTATTAAATTGCGGGAACAGCGGATTGCCGAAGCGTTCCCACATCGTCATCCACCAGTAACCTGCCGCCATCAGGATACCCACAGCTACTGCGCAGCCCTGCGTGAAGGCCAGCGCCAGACGTACGCCCCACGACGCCGGCACCGTCAGCAAAGCAACACACAGGGCCACCGCGTAAGGCGCGTTGGTCAGTTTCAGACCGGTGCCCAGGCCCATTGCCAGCCCGGACAACAGCATCAGCGCGAACACGTGGCCGGAGGCGGTGTGCAGGGCGTTCCAGCCGCGCAGCACCAGGTACAGCGCACCGAGCACCAGCAGCGCGGTCAGGTTGTCGCCCATGGTATTGCCCAGTTGCGACAGGAAGCCGGCGCCGCACACGCCGGCAGCGGCCAGCAGGATGGGCAGGCGCGCGCCGTGGCTGCGCTCGCCCAGCAACTGGCGCGCGATGGCCAGCAGCAGTACGAAGTTCAGGCCTTGGACAAAGCCCATCAGGAAGCCGACCAGCGGGCCGGGCAGCGAAATGGTCAGCAAATAATAGGGAACGTCGATCAGCGGATTGAAGTAGCTTTGCCACTGGCCCGGCGCCATGTCGAGGTCGAGCCGGCCGTTGAGCAGGGCGTAAGCGTTATACCAGTGGTAGTTCCTCAGGTCCCAATTGTTGTCCTGGCCGAGAGCGATTGACAACAAGCCATACAGCACAGGCACCAGCCAGACAGCAATGCCGGGCGCGCGGGGATGCGCCAGCATGGCGCTATAGCGACGGGAGCGCGTTTTCAAACCAGCAAGAACATTCTGCACAAAACTCATTTGGCGCTTTTCCAGGTAAGGCAGTTAACCGGTTGGATGCTCATGAAGGAGACGGTTTCAACATTGCAGAAACCGTTAATTATAGCTTTCTTGCAACTTCATTCATGCGTATTCCGGCTCAGCCAACCTTGAAATGGTCCCAGCCGGCCACGCCAAGTTCCAGTGGCGCGCCGTTGCCATCGACGAGGCGCAAGCCTGGCGCGGCGTCGATGCTGCCGACTCGGGTCACCGGTGTTTCGGCCTGCGCCCCAGCCGCCAGCACGGCCTCGCGCGCGGCGCGCGGCGCGGTAAAGCACAACTCGTAATCGTCGCCGCCGGCCGCCGTGAAGCGCCGCCGCAATGCCGGCGCCTGCTGCGCCAGCACCTGCCCGGCCGGCAGCGCATCGACGTTGAGCGTCGCGCCCACCCGCGAAGCTTGCAGGATGTGGCCAAGGTCGCCCACCAGCCCGTCCGAAATATCGAGCGCTGCATGGGCGACCGGCAGGCTGGCCAGCGCCAGGCCGAGGGCCACGCGCGGCGTTGGCAGGTGCATGCGCGTGGCCGCTTTTGCGTGCAATGCCGGGTCGAGTTCGAGCTCGTTCCAGTACCCCGCCAGTGCCAGCCGGGCGTCGCCCAGCGTGCCCGAGATCCAGATATCGTCGCCCGCCTGCGCCGCGTCGCGCCGCAGTGCATGGCCCGGCGCAAGTTCGCCGAACACGGTGATGCAGATGTTCAGCGGGCCCCTGGTCGTATCGCCGCCGATCAGTTCGCAATCGTGCGCGTCGGCCAGGGCGAACAGGCCTTGCGAGAAGCCGGCGAGCCAGTCCGGATTGGCCTCGGGCAGCGCGAGCGCCAGCGTGAACGCGACGGGGCGGGCGCCCATTGCCGCCAGGTCGGACAGGTTCACCGCCAGCGCCTTGTGGCCCAGCATGCGCGGGTCGGCGCCGGCAAAGAAGTGGCGATCCTCGACCAGCATGTCGGACGAGATGGCAAGCTGGTGGCCCGGCGTGACAGCGAGCAGGGCGCAGTCGTCACCGATGCCCAGAGGCGCGCGGCCGGGCCGGTCGCGCTTGAAGTAACGCTTGATGAGATCGAATTCGGAGAGCATGGCGCGATTGTACCGTGGCACAAACGGCAGGCATGCGGCGCGATTTTGCTGCAACCGCACATAAGCATGTTGAAAATACGTAGTCGTTGCCAACACCCTCTCTGATAGAATCGAAAACCCCGTTTCGCACCAGGAAGGCCTCCCAGCATGGATTCGTCATCTGACAAAAAAGAAGAATTGCGTCAGCAATTGCGCCAAGCAGCGCTCGAATATCACCAGTTCCCACGTCCCGGCAAGATCAGCGTCACGCCCACCAAGGGCCTGCTGAATCAGCGCGACCTGGCGCTGGCGTACTCGCCGGGCGTCGCGGCGCCATGCGAAGAGATCGTCAAGGATCCGGCCAACGCCTACAAGTACACGGCGCGCGGTAACCTGGTGGCGGTCATTACCAACGGCACCGCCGTCCTGGGCCTGGGCAATATCGGCCCGCTGGCCTCCAAGCCAGTGATGGAAGGCAAGGGCGTACTGTTCAAGAAATTTGCCGCAATCGACGTGTTCGACATCGAGATCAACGAAACCGATCCCGACAAGCTGGTCGACATCATCGCTTCGCTCGAGCCGACCTTTGGCGGCGTGAACCTCGAAGACATCAAGGCGCCCGAGTGCTTCTACATCGAGCGCAAGCTGCGCGAGCGCATGAAGATTCCGGTCTTCCACGATGACCAGCACGGCACCGCGATCATCGTCGGCGCCGCGATCATGAATGGCCTCAAAGTCGTGGGCAAGGACATCACGTCGTGCAAACTGGTGGTGTCCGGCGCCGGCGCGGCCGCGCTGGCCTGCCTCGACCTGATCGTCGACCTGGGCTTCCCGATCGAAAACATCTTCGTGACCGACCTGGCCGGCGTGGTCTACAAGGGCCGCGTCGAGCTGATGGACCCGGACAAGGAACGCTTTGCCCAGGACACGCCGCACCGCAGCCTGGCCGAGGTCATCCCTGGCGCCGACATCTTCCTGGGCCTGTCCGCTGGTGGCGTGCTCAAGAAAGAAATGGTCGCGTCGATGGGCCCGAGCCCGCTGATCCTGGCGCTGGCGAACCCGAACCCGGAAATCCTGCCCGAAGACGTGAAAGCCGTGCGCAGCGACGCGATCATCGCCACCGGCCGTTCGGACTATCCGAACCAGGTCAACAACGTGCTGTGCTTCCCGTACATGTTCCGCGGCGCGCTCGATTGCGGCGCGACGACGATCACGCGCGAAATGGAAATCGCCGTGGTCCACGCGATTGCCGACCTGGCGCACGCCGAGCAGTCGGACATCGTGGCCTCGGCGTATGGCATCTCGAACCTGTCGTTCGGTCCGGAATACCTGATCCCGATGCCGTTCGATCCGCGCCTTCTGACCCACATCGCGCCGGCCGTGGCCAAGGCCGCGATGGACGGTGGCGTTGCCGCCCGCCCGATCGAGGACCTGGGCGCCTACGCCGAGAGCCTGCAGCAGTTCGTGTACCGCAGCGGCACCTTCATGAAGCCGCTGTTTACGATCGCCAAGAGCGCTCCGGATGAACTCAAGCGCATCGTCTACGCCGAAGGCGAAGAAGAGCGCGTGCTGCGCGCCGTGCAGGTGGTGGTCGACGAGAAGCTGGCGCGCCCGATCCTGGTCGGCCGCCCGGCCGTGCTGGAGCAGCGCATCGAGAAATTCGGCCTGCGCCTGAAACTCGGCGTGCATTTCGATGTCATCAATCCCGATTTCGACGAGCGTTACCGCGATTACTGGCAGAGCTATCACCAGATGGTGATGCGCAAGGGCGTCACGCAAGATCTGGCCAAGCTGGCCATGCGCCGCCGCCACACGCTGATCGGCGCGATGATGATCCACAAGGGCGAAGCCGACGGCATGATCTGCGGCACCTATGGCACCACGCAGATGCACCTGGAATTCGTCGACCAGGTGCTGGGCAAGCGCGCCGGCGCCAAGGTATATGCGGCAATGAACTTCGTCATCACGCCAGAGCGCCAGCTGGCAATGGTCGATACTCACGTCAACGAAAATCCGACCGCCGAGCAATTGGCCGAGATTACGGTGATGGCGGCCGAAGAAATGGAACGTTTCGGCATCGTGCCGCGCGCAGCGTTGCTGTCGCACTCGAACTTCGGCAGCGCCAATTCGGAATCGGCGCAAAAGATGCGCGCCGCGCTGGCCCTCGTGCAGCAAAAGAAGCCCGATCTGGAAATCGATGGCGAGATGCATGGCGACACGGCGCTCGACGCCAAGATGCGCGCCAAGATCATGCCGAACTCGACACTCAAGGGCGATGCCAACCTGCTCGTGATGCCGAATATCGACGCCGCGAACATCGCCTACAATCTGGTCAAGACGGCAGCCGGCAACGGCATCGCCATCGGCCCGGTCCTGCTGGGCTGCGCGCGGCCGGTGCATATCCTGACCCCGTCGGCAACCGTACGCCGGATCGTCAACATGACGGCGCTGGCCGTCGTCGAGGCAGTGTCACTGCGCTGAGGGTGATTGGCGTCGTGGGGGGTGGGCGGGCCGCCCCACCCCCCCGCCGCGGCCCAAGGGGGGGGGGGGGGAACCCCGTGTGGGGGGGGGGGGGGGGGGGGGGGGGGGGGGGGGGGGGGGGGGGGGGGGGGGGGGGGGGGGCCCCCCGCCCCCCCCCCCCCCACGCCGCTGACGCACTCTGTCTCGGGCTGTCACCGCTTTGTCGCGCGTTCGTCGCGCGTTTGTCACCTCAGCCGGACACACGTAACAAACCGTAAGCGCCCGGTTTGCCGCGTCATTTTCGCGTCATAATTATCTGGATAAGCGTTGTCTGAATGGCACGAAAATCCGGAGCGCGAGCCAGTCTGGCAACCTCCTCTGTTACAATCTTCGTTTGGCCGGGCGCGTTTTTCATCACGTTGCGCCTGCAAGACCAATTTCAAACCATCCATCATATGCATAACAAACGAGCCCTCATCACCGGTATTACCGGCCAGGACGGCGCCTATCTGGCGCAACTGCTTCTCGAAAAAGGCTACCACGTCACCGGCACCTATCGCCGTTCGAGCTCAGTCAATTTCTGGCGCATGGATGAGCTCGGCGTTACCACGCATCCAAACCTGTCGCTGGTCGAATACGACCTGACCGACCTGGCTTCGAGTATCCGCCTGCTTGAAACGGCGCAGCCAAGCGAGGTCTACAACCTGGCAGCGCAAAGTTTTGTCGGCGTGTCGTTCGACCAGCCGCTGGCCACCGCATCGATTACCGGCCTGGGCGCGGTCCACCTGCTCGAGGCGATCCGCATCGTCAACTCCAGGATCCGCTTCTACCAGGCGTCGACGTCGGAAATGTTCGGCAAGGTGCAGGCGATCCCGCAGATCGAAGAGACCCCGTTTTACCCACGCAGCCCGTACGGTGTGGCCAAACTGTACGCGCACTGGATGACGATCAATTACCGCGAGTCGTATGACATCTTCGGTTCGTCGGGCATCCTGTTCAACCATGAGTCGCCACTGCGCGGCCGCGAGTTCGTCACGCGCAAGATCACCGATACCGTCGCCAAGATCAAGCTGGGCAAGCAGGACATGCTCGAGCTGGGCAATATGGATGCCAAGCGCGACTGGGGTTTTGCCAAGGAATACGTCGAAGGCATGTGGCGCATGCTGCAGGCCGACAAGCCTGACACCTATGTGCTGGCCACCAACCGCACTGAGACCGTGCGCGATTTCGTCAACATGGCCTTCAAGGCCGTCGACGTGTCGCTCGACTGGAGCGGCAGCGGCGACAACGAAGTGGCCCACTGCACCGCCAGCGGCAAGCAACTGGTGCGCGTCTCGCCGAAGTTCTACCGTCCGGCCGAAGTCGAGCTGCTCATTGGCGATCCGGCCAAGGCCAGGCGCGAGCTGGGTTGGGAACCGAAGACCACGCTCGAAGAGCTGTGCCAGATGATGGTCGATGCCGACCTGCGTCGCAACGAACTGGGCTTCTCGTTCTGATATGACGCGCCTGGCCACGGACGACACCCTGCTGCGTGAAGGGGAAGGGCGGCGCGCCCTGATCACGGGCCTGCGCGGCTTTACCGGGTACTACCTGGTGCAAGAGCTGACGGCCGCCGGCTACCGCGTGTTTGGCACCGTGATGCCGGGCGAGGAGGTCGGCCCCGACATGTTCGCGGTGGATCTGTGCGACCGCGATGCCGTTGCTGCGATGGTCGCCGAGGTGCAGCCCGATGTCGTGGCGCACCTGGCCGGCATTGCGTTTGTCGGGCACGCCAACGTCGAGGCCATCTACCACGTCAATGTGGTGGGCACGCGCAATCTGCTCGAGGCACTTGCTGGCGGCAGTCACCGGCCAACCAGCGTGCTGCTGGCGTCGTCGGCCAACATCTACGGCAATGCCAGCGTGCCTGTCATCGATGAAGATGTGACCCCGGCACCGGCCAACGATTACGCGGTGAGCAAGCTGGCCATGGAATACATGGCGCGCCTGTGGATGGACAAGTTGCCGATCACGATCGTGCGACCGTTCAACTATACCGGCGTGGGGCAGGCGGAGAATTTCCTGCTGCCGAAAATCGTCTCGCATTTCCGCCGCAACGAAGCGCGCATCGAACTGGGCAATCTGGCCATCGAGCGCGATTTCTCCGATGTGCGCATGGTGGCGCGTGCCTACCGTCGCATCCTGGCGGCAGCGCCGGCCGGCGAAGCGTTCAACGTCTGCTCGGGCATGCCGCACTCGCTGTCGAACGTGATCGAGATGATGGGCGAGATCGCCGGCTACCGCATCGACGTGCAGGTCAACCCGGCCTTCGTGCGCGCCAACGACGTGCTGCAACTGACTGGCAGCAATCGCAAGCTGACTGCCGTGGTGGGCGACCTGGCCCCGACGCCACTGTACGAGACCTTGCGCTGGATGTACCTGGCGTGAATGCCGCAGCGATCAACGTCGGCCTCGGGACGACCATGATCGAACCGGGCCTGACGGGCGGCCGCCTCGATGGCATCGGCGTCTATACCAACGCCTTGCTGCGCCACCTGCCGGCCAGCGGCTGCGCCGTCACGCCGTGGTCCTGGCCGCGCGCGCGCGGCGCAGCCACTGACATCAGTGTCGGCCAGGCCTTTCCTTATTCCTTTGAAACAGCCACGCTGCTCGACGTGGTCACACCGGCTGTGCACCGCGTCCACATGCCGCTCGACGTGTTCCATGTGACCGACTACCGCGTGGTGCGCATGGATTGTCCGGTCGTGGCCAGTCTGCACGACGCGCTGCCGATCAAGCACCCGGAGTGGTGCAATCCGCGCTTGCGCGCGTTGAAAAACTGGCTGCAGGCCAGGGCCGCGCGCAAGGCCGATCACGTGATCGCGCTGTCGCACTTTGCGATTCCCGAGCTGGTCGAGTGCTTCGGCATCGACGAGCGGCGCGTGACGGTGGTGCCGTGCGGCGTCGACGAAAGCTGGCTGACGCCGCCCGCGCCGAAGGCCACGCGCGCCACGCTGGCGGCCTACGAACTGCAGGCAGGCTATTTTTTGTTCGTGGGTACGCTGCAGCCGCGCAAGAATGTCGAGCGCCTGCTGGCCGCCTGGCTGATGCTGCCCGCAGCCGTGCGCGCCGAGCGCGCGCTGGTGATCGTCGGCGCGCCCGGCAGCCGCAGCGAGGCCCTGGTGGCCAGCATGGGGGCGGCGCGCGCGGCGGGCGAGAACCTGATTTGGCTCGATCGCCTGACCGACCAGGAACAATTGCGCCACCTGTATGCCGGCGCCGGCGTGTTCGTCTTCCCCTCACTGTACGAAGGCTATGGCATTCCGGTGCTCGAAGCGTTTGCCTCGAACGTGCCGGTGGTGGCATCCAACACGACCTCGCTGCCCGAAGTGGCGGGCGATGCAGCCTTGCTGGTCGACCCGTTGTCGGTGGGCGAACTGGCCGAGGCCATGCGCACACTGGCACAGGACAGCGCTGCACGCACGCGCTGTATCGCCGCCGGGCGTGCACGTGCCGAACAACTGACATGGCAAAACACCGCACGCCTGACGGCAAATGTGTACCGAGCCGTACTTTCGCAGTAAGCTGAGTTGATTATGCGCGTCCTTCATTTTTACAAGACCTACCATCCGGATTCAGTGGGCGGCGTCGAACAGGTGATCCGCCAGATGGCCGTGGGCACCGGGCGCCTTGGCGTGACCAATACCGTGCTGTCGCTGTCGCGCCACCAGAACCTCGCGCCGTTCGAGTTCGAGGGCCATATGGTGCACCGTGTCCCGCTCAATGCCGAGATTGCGTCCAATGCCATCTCGGTCCAGTCGATCGGCGCGCTGGCGCGCCTGGCGCGTGAAGCCGACGTCGTGCACTACCACTTCCCGTGGCCGTTCATGGACCTGGCGCATTTCATGGCGCGCGTGAACAAGCCGACGGTGGTGACGTACCACTCCGACATCGTGCGCCAGCGCCACTTGCTGCGCCTGTACCAGCCGCTCAAGCACCGCTTCCTGCGCAGCGTCGACGCCATCGTCGCGACCTCGCCAAATTACCTGGGCTCATCGACCGTGCTGGCGCGCTATCCGGGCAAGACCAGCGTGATTCCGTTCGGCCTGGACCGCACCACCTATCCGCAGCCCGACCCCGATCGCCTGGCGCACTGGCGCGAGCGGGTCGGTCCCAAGTTTTTCCTGTTCGTGGGCGTGCTGCGCTATTACAAGGGCCTGCACATCCTGCTCGAGGCAGCCGCCGGCACCGACTACCCGGTCGTCATCGTCGGTGCGGGGCCGATCGAGCAAGAGCTCAAGGAACAAGCTGCGCGCCTGGGCCTGAAGAACGTCCTGTTCGTGGGCGCGATCGACGAACCCGATAAAGCCGCGCTGCTGACGCTGTGCTACGCGGTATCGTTCCCGTCGCACCTGCGCTCGGAAGCATTCGGCATCTCGCTGCTCGAAGGCGCGATGTACGGCAAGCCCATGATCTCGAGCGAGATCGGCACCGGCACCACGTACATCAACATCGATGGCGATACGGGCCTGGTGGTCCCGCCATCGGACGCGCTGGCATTGCGCGCCGCAATGCGCACGCTGTGGGACAACCCCGAACTGGCACGCACGATGGGCCGGCGCGCCGCCGCACGTTTCGAAGAGCTGTTCACATCCGAGCAAATGGCCGCCAACTACACCGCGCTCTACCACGACCTGATCGCCCGCCGCGCCACCGGCACAAGCACCGCCGCGCTTGACCAAACCAGCGCAGTTTTGCCACAGACGAAAGTCTGAGACACCGCATCACCCGCGATCGGCAACGCCGATCGAATCCCCAATCACGCTCAGCAGCGCAATTTCATTCTCAAAAGCTCTTGAAAAACAATTAGGGTCAGAGTCGAATTGTTTGGCAACTTTGGGTAATTGCCCAACAATTCTACTCTGACCCTAATTGGGTTTTGGGGTCAGGTGGTTTCGGCCCAGCGGGTGCGGATTTCGCGGATGGCGGGGAGGCGGGTGGTGAAGAGGTCGACAAGCTGGGGGTCGAAGTGGCGGCCTTTCTGGTCGTGCAGGAAGGCGATGGCGTCGTCTTCGGTCCAGGCCTTCTTGTAGGGACGCACCGAGGTCAGGGCGTCGAAGACGTCGGCGATGGCCACGATGCGGCCCACCAGCGGGATCGCTTCGCCGGCCAGGCCGTTCGGGTAGCCACTGCCATCGTATTTTTCGTGGTGCGTGAGCGCGATATTGCGCGCCAGTGCCAGCATGCCGCTGGTGTGTTCGCCGATGATCTCGGCGCCGATCGTCACGTGGCTTTGCATGATCTTCCATTCGTCGGCGTCGAGCGGTCCCGGTTTTTGCAGGATGCGATCCGGGATGCCGATCTTGCCCACGTCATGCATCGGCGCTGCGTGCAAGAGGTCGTCCGCTTCCAGCTCGTTCAGGCCGGCCGCGATGCCGAGAACGCGCGAAAAGTGGCTCATGCGGATCACGTGCAGGCCGGTCTCGTTGTCCTTGTACTCGGCGGCCAGGCCCAGGCGCTGCACGATTTCCAGGCGGCTCGCGCGCAGCGCCTCCATGCGCACCAGCGACAGGTGGGTGCGCACACGCGCGCGCACCACCGGCGGGCTGACCGGCTTGGTGATGTAATCGACGGCGCCGGCCTCGAACCCTTCGATCTCGTCGGCAGTCTCGGTCAGGGCGGTCACGAAAATCACCGGTACCGAGGCCGTGGCCGGATGCGCTTTCAATGCCGCGCACACTTCGTAGCCCGACATCCCCGGCATCATCACGTCCAGCAGCACCAGGTCGGGCTGCTCCTGGCGCACCAGTTCGAGCGCGCGGGCGCCATCCTTGGCAAACAGCAGGCGATAGTGGTCCTGCAGGATCTGGCGCAGCAGCTGCAGGTTGCTGGCTTCATCGTCGACGGCCAGGATCAGTGGCCGGGTATTGGGTTGGTTCATGCGGAAGGATCGTTGGTGGCGTCGCCAGGCGCGCCGTCAGAGGGTTCGTCCCCGAGGATGGCCATGACGGCCTCCAGATGGTCGAGGGCGAGATCGAAGTCAAAATCGGCAATCGCCGACTGTACCTGTACGACGCGGGTAATGACCGGGTGAGCGGCCAGCGCCACGGCCAGGCTGGTCATGGCGCCGTCGTTCAGGGCGCCGCGGCGCAGCGCTTCAAGCAGCACGCCGCCAGCGCGCCGTGCACGCGCCAGGTCGACCGTGCTGCCTGACGCCGTCGTCGCTGGCGTGACGGCGACGTTGCCGATCGCGGCCAGCGCCGCCTCGAGCGCCAGCGTTGCCACGCCCAGCGCATCGGCGGCATGCCGCTCGTCGGTCGGCACCGCGTTGGTTGCCTGCTCCAGCGTGGCCAGTGCATCGGACAAGCGTTCCAGGCCGACGTTGGCAGCAGCGCCGCGTACCTTGTGCGCGAGCATGCGCAGCTGCACGTGATCGCCGCCGGCGGCATGCAGGCGCATCGCGCCGTCCAGCTGCGCGTACTGGCGGTGGAAGTGTTCGAGCACCTCGCTATAGGCGTCTTCACGGTTGCTCCAGCGATGCAGGCCGGCGCGCCGGTTGAGCACTTCGCGCGGCGCCGTCGATATGGCGGCAGCATCGACCGGTACACCGCCTTCCAGGCCAAGCACACGCGCGATTTCGTGCGACAGGGCGAACCAGTCGACCGGCTTGCTGGCAAAGCCGTCCATGCCCGCATCCACGCTGGCCTGGCGGTGCTCGGCCAGCACGCTGGCGGTCATCGCGATCACCGGCAGGCGCGTCGTTCCATGGCGCGCCTCATGGTGGCGGATGGCGCGGGTCGCGGCCAGGCCATCCATCACCGGCATCTGGAAGTCCATCAGCGCCACGTCGTACTCGCCGCTGGTGGCCAGTTCGACGATTGCGCCGCCGTCGCGCGCGGCCGTCATCGTATGGCCGCGGCGCGTCATCAACAGCTGCATCAGTTCGAGATTCTGCGGCACGTCGTCGGCTACCAGCACGCGCAGCGGCGGCAGCACTGCGGCGCTGCGCACACGCGGCGCCTGATTCCCGAAGCGCGCCAGGATCAACGGCACGCGCACGTGGAACGTCGCACCCTGGCCCGGCGTACTCTCGGCCCAGATCCGCCCGCCCATCAGCTCGACGAGCTGCTTGCTGATCGTGGTGCCAAGGCCGGTGCCGCCGAAGCGGCGCGTCATCGATGCGTCGGCCTGCGTGAACGGATCGAAGATCGCGGCCAGGCGGTCGGGCGCGATGCCGATGCCGGTATCGATCACGGCGATGCATAGCTGGTCGCCGTCAGCGCCCACGGTCAGGGTCACGCCGCCGGTAGCGGTGAACTTGATGGCGTTGTCGAGCAGATTGGTGAGCACCTGGCGCATGCGCAGCTCGTCGCCGCGCAGGCCGGTGGGCAGCGCCGGGTCGTACTGGATGTCCAGGTGCAGACCCTTGGCGCGCGCATTGGCCGCCAGCGTCGACGACAGTTCATCGATCAGGGACAGCAGGTTGAAGTCGTTCTGTTCGAGTTCGACCGCGCCTTTTTCGAGCTTGGCCGTGTCGAGGATTTCATTGAGCAGTCGCAGCAGGGCGCGGCCGGCGCTGCGCACGGTATCCAGGTGGCGGCGCTGCTCGAGATTGAGTTCACCATCGAGCAGCACGTCGGTAAAGCCCAGGATCGAATTCATCGGCGTGCGGATCTCGTGGCTCATATTGGCCACGAAGGTGGCGCGTGCGGCCGCGGCCTGCTCGGCCTTCTCCTTGGCACAGCGCAGCGCTTCTTCCATCTCGCGCCGTTCGGTGATGTCGAGGATAACGCCATCGAGGTACTGGACGTTGCCTGCATCGTCATGCACGCTATTGCCGTTTTCCCAGAGCCAGCGCACGCTGCCGTCGGCGTGCAGCAGGCGGTATTCAACCAGGTAGGGGCGGTCTTCGCGCATCGCGGCGCTGGTTTCCTTGCCCACCCGCAGGCGGTCTTCGGCATGGATCATCGCGCCGAACACGCGGCGCGGCGGGCTGCCCAGGAAGTCGCGCGCCGGGTAGCCGGTGACGCGTTCGACCGCATCGCTGATGAAGATCATCGGCCACTCTTCGTTGATCGCACTGCGGTACGAGATGCCCGGAATATTGCCGATCAGGGAGCGGAACTGCTGCTCGCTGGCCTGCAGCGCGCTTTCCATTGCGCGCCGCTCGCTGATGTCGGTGACGAAGCAGACGAACAGGTCCTGCTCGCCCAGGCGTGCATGGCCGATCGCGCCGCGTACCGGAACTTCGTGGCCATCCTTGTGCAGGCACCAGGTCTCGGTGCTGGTGTTGATGCCTTCGAGACTGCCACGCGCCAGCACGGTCAGCACATTGAAACTGGCGGTGCGACCGCGCTCGGTGAGCAGCAGTCCGATGCTGCGCCCGACGATCTCGCCGCGGCGCCAGCCGAAGATGCGCTCGGCCGACGCATTGAATTCGGTGATGATGCCGTCGCGCCCGACCGTGATCACGCCATCGACGGTGGTGGTGAGCAGGGCGCGCATCCAGGCTTCGCTGCGCGAGAGATCATGGAACATCTGGCGATAGCGCAGCAGGCCGTTCACTCCCAGCACGGCCACCGACAGCGCCACCGTGGTTACCGTGATCGACAGCGCCAGAAAGCCGCTGTTGGCGTCGGCCGCGCCGCCCGGATCGACCGTGCCCGAAAAGCGCGCAGCGGCCATGCCGGTGTAATGCATGCCGGCGATCGCGCACCCCATCACGCAGGCCGACACCAGCAGGCGGCGCGATTCGGACACCGACTGGAAGCGCGACAGGCCATGGCGCACGCTCAGGGCCAGCGTGGCCAGGATCACGGCCACCAGGATCGAGACCGCGAACGTGAACGGATCGTAGTGCAGCGACAGGCGCATGCGCATGCCGTCCATGCCGGCATAGTGCATCGCGCCGATGCCGGCACCGACCAGTACACCGCCCACCAGCAGATGCGACAGGCGCAGCTCGGGACGTGAGATCAGGCTCAGCGCCACCCACGAGGCGCCGATGCTGGGCAGCGCCGACAGCAGCGTCGTCCAATGGTCGTAATGCACCGGCGTGCACAGGTCGAAGGCCAGCATGCCGATGAAGTGCATCGCCCAGACCCCCGCGCCGAGCGCCAGGCTGCCCGTGCCGAGCGCGATGGCGCGGTGCGACGGATGGGCGTTGGCCTGGCCGGTCACCTGCAACCCCATCCACGACGAGAAGATCGCCACCAGCAGCGACAGCGCCACCAGGGTAGGGTCGTACATCCCGTACGTCAGCAGGGATGGATCTTCAGGGACGGCGAACGAAGGCAGCATAATGAAGGTCAGGTTGTTTCTAAGTAAATAAAAATTCCACAGTGCATGTTCTAAAGTATCGCATTTTCCGAATTTACTGTGTTGTTACGCGTGAGAATGCTGGACGAATTGTTGTGTTTTGTCGCGTCCAAGCGACCATCTCAGGCTGTTCATTGCGTGAAAATCATGCTCACTGGTATGCTGGGGGCGCGGCAAGGTACGTCCCGGCGCCCTTGCGTCCATGTCGGCGGCAGTTATCTCAAGAGAATCAAATGCGATTGCGGCAACTCTGCATTGGCCTTGCCATCCTGTCGGGCAGCGCGTCGTCAATGACCGTAGCGGCCCCGCCGGCCGCGCCTTACCTGTCGATCACCACTGAGAGCTCGGGGCCATCGAGCATGCTCGAAGACGGCCGCGTGGTCGGCATTGCCACCGACAAGATCCGGGTTGTCATGGAACGGGCCGGCATCACGTACGACATCACCTTGCTGCCCTGGAAGCGCGCGTACGCGGCCGCACTGCAGCACGCCAACGGCTGCGTGTACTCCGCCAGCCGCACGCCCGAACGGGAAGCCCTGTTCAAGTGGATCGGGCCGACCGACGAAGCGCAGTGGGTGCTGATGGGGCGCGCCGACCGGACCTGGCGCATCGCCAGCCTGGACGATGCGCGCGGCCTGCGCATCGGCACCTATGCCGGCGATGCGCGCGACATCTATCTGCGCAGCCGCGGCCATGTCGTCGACACGTCACCCCACGACATGCTCAATCCACCCAAGCTGCTGCAAGGCCGCATCGATTTGTGGGCCGCCAGCTGGCGCGCCGGCAGCGATGTGCTGGTCAGAAATGGCTGGGACAAGCAGATTGTGCCGGTGTTCGTATTCAACCAGGTCGCCGTCTACCTGGCCTGCAACCGGGCCGTGCCCGATGCACTGGTCAAGCGCCTCAATGCCGCGTTTGAAGCGATCGAGCGCGACGGCACAGCACGCGCCATCGAGCGGCGCTACGAGCGGCGTGCCAGTGCACGGTGACAGGGCCGTTGGTTTGACTTATAGTGCGTCATGATTGTCGTCAATCAAGCGAAATTGGCTTTCGCGACGCCGTTGGCGCTACTTTTTTGCAAGTACACAATTTCACTAGGTTGCAATGGACACACTCGAGCAATTCGTCGAAAAATTCAAGAACGCGGTCGACTTCCAGGATGACGTTCAACTGACCGGCGACACCAATCTCAAGACGCTGGCCGAATGGGATTCGCTGGCGGCGTTGGGCGTAATCATCATGTTCGACATGGAGTACGACAAGGCGATTACCGGCAAGGACCTGGTTGGATGCCAGACTGTTTCCGACGTCTACAAGTTGGTGAGCTGAACTATGGCCCAAGCTACCCTGCGTAACGTCCGCTACGCGGGCATGGCTACATGTGTTCCCCGGCGTGTGTTATCCAATATCGATGACTGCCCGCCGCAATTGCGTTCCGCTCGCGAGCGAGTGGTGCGCAATATCGGCATTGAAACGCGCCGCATCTGCTCTGAATGGCAGTGCTTCTCGGACCTCGCTTTTGATGCTACCGAACGCCTGCTGGCCGAACTGACATGGGATCGCGAAGAAATCGACGCGCTTATCGTGATCACTCAGTCGCCCGACTATCCGATACCGGCCACTGCAATCATTATGCAGGATCGCCTTAAGCTAAAGACCACTACTATCGCCTTTGACATCAACTTGGGTTGCTCCGCGTATGCCTTTGGTATGAATGTCCTCGGTTCCATGATCTCGGCTGGCGGAATCAAAAAAGGGTTGCTGCTGGTAGGCGACAAGTCTGCGACGGTAATTGAACCGTTGTTTTCCGACGCCGGCACTTGTACCGCGCTCGAATATGATCCGAACGCGCCGCCAATGTATTTCGACCTGAATTCGGACGGCAGCGGTTACCGCGCCATCATGTTGCCAGTCGGGGGCGGACGTGAACCAGTGGGCCTGCAGCACATGGCACCGTTCAAGGATGACGACGGCATCTGGCGTAGCCCGGGAGCTCTGATCCTCGATGGACCGGCAGTACTGAGCTTCTCGACTCAGCAGGTGCCGCCTGCCGTACGTAACCTGCTGGCGTATGCAGATTGCTCAATCGATGAGATCGACTATTTCATATTTCACCAAGCTAACCGGATGATCAATGAGACGATCCGGAAGAAGCTCGGCCTGGCGCTGGACAAGGTGCCCACGACGTTGCACGACTTCGGCAACACCAGCGGCGCTTCATTGCCTGTGACAATGACGGTACGCATTCGCGATGACCTGATGCAGGGGAAGAAAAAAATCCTGCTGTCGGGTTTCGGGATCGGCCTGTCCTGGGGTAGTTGTATAATCGACATCGAAGGTGCGGTCTTTCCGGCATTGGTCGAATCGTGAGCTGCGTACCCGCCAATCCGTTCGGGCTTAAGGGTCGTCGGATTCTCGTTACCGGAGCATCATCGGGCATTGGTGCGGCTACTGCACACCTTTGTGCGAATTTGGGTGCTGAGGTAGTCGTCTGCGGGCGCGATACGGTCCGCCTCGACGCAGTTGTCGCTTCTCTTGCCGGTGGAGGCCATCAGACATTCGTTGGTGATTTAACTGACCCGGACGCACGTCAATCTCTGGTCGATGCCGTCACAGCCCTCGACGGCTGCGTATTCAGTGCCGGTATTGCCACATTGGCGCCGATGCGCATGGTGTCGCAGCGTCACGTGGATACTCTGTTCGCCGTGAACTACGACGCGCCAGTCTTGCTGACCCAGGCGTTGCTCGCCAAGCGCAAACTCGCGCATGGCGCGTCGCTGGTGTACGTGACTGCCCTTGCCGAGCATACCGCTCCGCCTGCAACGGGGATATATGCCGGCACCAAGGGTGCGCTGACCTCGACCGTGCGCACAATCGCCGTCGAGGTGGCCAAGCAGGGCATCCGTGCCAACTGCGTTTCGCCCGGCTATGTGGCTACGCCGATGATGGACGGCCTGCAGGCTGTGATGAACAGCGAAAGCAAGATGCAACTCGCTCCGCTTGGCACAATCGAACCGGAAGATGTCGCCGCTGGCATCGTCTGGCTGCTGGCGCCAGCTTCCCGGTGGGTCTCGCGCACGGCGCTGGCAATTGACGCGGGCCTGACCCTGCATCACCGATGAGCGACGATTCTATGTTCCATAGTCCTTTCAGCTTGAACGGCAAAACGATCCTTGTTACCGGCGCATCGGGCGGGATTGGGCAAGCAGTTGCCATCGCTTGCGCGAACGCCGGCGCGCATCTGACAATCACTGGCCGCGACCAGGTGCGCCTGGATGACACCCTGGCGCTATTGACAACAGCTACCGGCGGCGTCCATCAAGCGGTAGTTGCCGACCTGACCGATCCAGGCCAGCTTACTCAACTCGCCACGGTAGCGGGCCAGCTCGACGGCGTCGTGCATGCGGCTGGCACCCATGGCACATCGCCGGTCCGAATGTTTCGCCAAGCACACTTGGAATCTGTAATGGCCGCAAATTACGTTGCGCCAGCCATGTTAACCCAAAAGCTGCTCTATCAAAAACAGCTCCGCAATGGAGCGTCGCTGGTATTCGTTTCGTCGATCTCGGCCCATACTGGCACCGTCGGCGTCGGACCGTATGCCGCCTCGAAAGCGGCGTTGGAAGGATTCATGCGCGCGCTGGCGCTGGAAATTGCGCCGCGTGGCATGCGCGCCAACGCGCTGGCGCCGGGCCTGGTGGATACACCGCTGGTCAACTATGCCACCGAATGGTTTGCCGAGCAGGGAAAAAAATATCCGCTAGGATTGGGTCAGCCAGAAGATGTGGCGTATGGCGCCGTTTACCTGTTGTCCGATGCCAGCCGAAAGGTAACCGGCATTTCGCTGCATTTGGATGGCGGCATTCCATGGACGTGAATCCTGTGCTACGACGCATTCTGATCATTAGTGCTGGCGGTTTCGGCCGCACCGTGCTCGGCATGGTGCGCGACGACCCAGCGAGTGGCAAGGATTGGCGCATCGTCGGTTTTCTTGATGGACGCCCCGAGTTGGCCGCGAAGGCGCCGTTGCAGATCATGGGCGATCCGTTAACGTACTGCATCCAGCCAGGGGAAGAATTTATCTGCGCACTCGGCGACCCAGTCCAGCGCCGACGCTACGCTGCGCCGCTACTCGAACAGGGCGGGGTCTTCATGAACCTGTGTACCGGACTCATTGACTACGGCGGGCCAAGCATGGGACAGGGGTGCTTGTTCGAACAATACGTGCGCACCGGCGTAGATGTCCGCATGGGCGACTTTGTCATTATCCAATCGACCACGGTGATCGGCTACGAAGTGACAATCGGCTCGTACGTAACGATCGGGAGTTTCGTCTTCGTCGGCGGTCGCGTCACCATCAACGACAACGTTACCATTCACCCGCACACCACGATTCTTCCTGGTGTGACGATTGGCGCCGGCGCCGTGATTGGCGCGGGCAGCGTCGTGATCAAAAGCGTGCCCCCTGGCGTCACCGTGATGGGCAATCCCGCCAGAATTTTTCAATTCAAGTAATGCAGACACCGATCCCACCGAAAGCCTACATTGACCAGGGATGGTTCGAGCGTGAGCGCGAGCTGCTGTTCAAGCCGCTCTGGCAATTTATCGGTCCCAAGACTCTGCTTGACAAGCCAAATGCCTTTATCACGCGCACTTTATTCGGGATACCGGTTGTGGTCCAGAATTTCAAGGGTGAGCTGCGCGCTTTCGAGAATGTCTGCCCGCATCGACAAAGTCCGATCCAGCTCAAACCACATGGCGTGCGGCCGTTTTTTTGCAGTTACCACGGTTGGAGTTTTGGCCAGGATGGAGCCCCGACTAACATCCCCTTCGAAGATGCGCTGTACCGTTTTTCGCCGGAGCAGCGCGCATGTCTGCACCTGCACCGTTTTTCGCTCGAAGTCATCGGCAATCTGGTGTTCGTCAACTTGTCGCCGCAATCACTGCCAATTGCAGAGCAGTTCGGACAGAGCTATCTGGACTACCTCACTTTGGCATCGAAGGCCTTCGACGGTGAGGTAATCATGACGACCTACGAAGGAAACTTCAACTGGAAGCTGGCCTATGAGAACCTGCGAGATGTTCACCATTCGCGCTACGTGCATTCGCGCACACTGTACCAGGAAACGCGCTTCGTGCCCCTGATCAACGAAGCGAGCACGAGTGTACTGCATCGCATGCAGGCCGGCGGCCCCGTCACGGACCGCGAAGAAGCGCTGGCGCTGATGCGCTCTTTTAGTACGGGCGGGCGCGACGCTCCGCTGGAGCAGCCTCCGGCCAACAGCTGGCATCCTTTGGTAGCGCGTTTCATCGACCGCGATGGTGAATCTCACGACGCGTATTACAACTGGCTGCCCTTTCCCAATATGCACATCGCCTCCGCCAACGGTGGCTATTCTTTCACGATCGAGCACCACATTCCGGTCGCCGCGGGCCGCACTGAGATGATCGTGTATTACATGACTGCGAAGAAAACGCGGCCGTATGCCGCATCTGCAGCAGTCTTGCACGCGACTATGCTAGGCGCAGACAAGGTATTACGTGAGGATATAGATGTAATGGAAAACATACAGCGCACCTTGCATCCCGACGCCTGCCGTGCAAGTCTCGGGGACTATGAATCGGAGAATGCGATCATTCACCACTGGTACATGAACCTGATGGAGGGGCGCTTTGTCCTGTAAATTCATCGTCGGCACCGAGCCCGCTTTGGCGTGGGCGATGGCCGCGTGGCGTGAAGTCGCACCTGGGCTAGAGCTAATAGCGCTGCCGATGGTCACGCATGCCGACATAGCCGAGGTGGATGCCCTACTTGCTGACCGTGACCTGACCGGCGCGACTGCCTTCGTGACACTCGACGCACAGCACCTTAATTTCGCACGCTTGGAGCGAATGGGGCTCTATCGCACGCGCGGCCTGCGCATGCCGCCGCTGGTGTGCCGCGGTGCCATTATCAGCGCCACGGCGAACATCGGCGAAAACAGCTATGTTGGACCGGGCGCGATCGTGGGGCAGGGCTGCACTGTTGGTTACAACAGCGTCATTGGGAGCGGCGCGCGCATCGGCGATGGCAGTCGTATTGGCAATTCGTGCTGGATTGAGGATGGGGTCGTCCTTGGACGGGGCAGCCGCATCGGCGCACACGTGACTCTCGGCAGTGGCGTCATGATCGGCAGTGACATTGAAATCGGCAAGTTATGCGTCATCGACCGACCTGGGCGGATTGATCAGGATGTGACCGCCAAAACTTTTCTGCACGCCTCTTACTCCCATCCGATGGTCATTGTGGGCGCTTGAGCGCCCATGAGCGTCAGCTTTAATGTTCTGCGGGCAGTGAAAGGCCGAAATCGTCAGAGTCGGCTTGCGCTTCCGAATCAGGTTCCAAACCGCTGACGTCGCTCTTGAAGATCGTCGAGTTTCATGGTCTCCCGACGCATTTGAGCGCTCGCCGGAGTCGCGGTTGAAATTGATGCTGGAGCGCTTGTCCGGGCGATAAACGAAGGGACTTCGTGAGAATCGGTCAGTAAAAGTACAGGCAGGTGTCCCAGCGGTCTTCGGTGTGATGGCGCAAGCCGATCCGGTAATCTGGCGCGATGCTGTCGACGAAATGCGGCAGGTCGAGCAAGTCGGTAGAGCGGTGATAGGCCGAGAGCATCAGCTTTGGACGGGCTGTGCTGATCGTGTTCGCTGCGCCCTTGAGTGCGGCCAGTTCATACCCCTCGATGTCCATCTTGATGATCGTCGGCACATCGTCGATGATGTCATCGATACGTTCAACGCGCACGTAATCAGCGTCCGGACAGGTCTGCGCCCTTTCGGGCGGAAGCACTGAGCCACCGTGATAGCCAAGATGGTTGAAGGGCACGCGATCGGCGTGCTCGCCGACGGCGACTGCGTGCAGCGACAGTTTGTCGGCATGCGACGTACCAGCGTACTTCCTGAAAAAATTTTGCAAGGTAGCGACGTTGAGGCGGTCCGGCTCGATCATCCACGAGCGCGCGAACCGTCCCTGGGTCGTACCGATCAGGGCGGTCGTTGATTCGCCGATCGAGGCGCCGCAATCGACTAATTTTTCATGCTCGGAAAACGAGAACAGGCCAGAACGCACGTAAAGCGTCGAATAGGGCCGCGCCACATTCAGGAACCACTCTGGATTGCATGTCAGGTGAAATGTCAGCACTGCGTACAGCGTCTCGACCGAATACGGGTCGCCCATGCGGTCGGCCAGCGCCAGATATTCGTCGTAGCGCGTAGCAATCACGCTACCCCAGTCGGCTACCCGGTAGTCCATGAATTCGCTCAGGTCGAATGCCCGTGCGGCCTGTTCAAAGTTGATGTGGCGGATGGCATGGTTACGACATACGTCATCGAAAAAGCGCCGCGGCAGGTCATTTCGGCAGGCATTGATCGCGATGACGTCCGGATCGTTCTTGCACAGAGCCAGGAAGCGGTCAGTGGAGATAATGTCCACCCCCAGAAATTGCTCGCCGCGGTGAGCGCGAAAATCGTCTACCACGCCGAGCAGGCGCACACGCTCTCCAAACCCGTGAATCAGGTTGGCGCCGAAGTCGCTTCGTCCCAGCAGGACAACTGGGGTATCGACATTACGTCGCCCGAAGACTTCACGCACGCCCGCCGGGATGCAGAATTGCGGGTCCTGACGGTAGAGATTGACAGCGGCGAGGAACGCGGCTTTGGGGTCAAAGTTGTCCAGCATGAGGCGGGTTATGAGCGAGTCTGGTGTAAATGATGGCATGGGTCGCTTTCAGGAGGATGTGAGAACGCTGATAATGCGTTCGATCTGGTTCATCGCGAGTTCCGGATAGATAGGCAGGCATAATACTTGGCGCGCTATCGTGCTGGCCTGCGTCACATTTTCTAAAGCCGCCGATGGCAGTTGCCGGTACATTGGAAATTCGCTGATCAAGGGATAGAAGTAACGTCTTGCGTAAATCCCTGCTGCACGCAACTTCTCGTAGAGCGCGTCACGAGTAAGCGGAAAGCTCTCCCGGACCAGTACCGGGAAATATCCGTGGTTGGAGGTATGCCCCAATTCGATCATTGGATCAATACCCGTTACATCTTCGAGCAGCCGCCGGTAGGTCGCATCTACGTGTCTGCGTTTGCTCAGTGACGTATCCACAGACTGCAGCTGCAGCAGGCCGAAGGCTGCGCTAACCTCGTTCATCTTGCCGTTCAGGCCAACCTCACTCACGGTTTGCTCGTCGACGATGCCGAAGTTCTTGAGTTGGTCGATGCGCAGCTTGGTGGAAGCATCGTGGCAGACGATGGCGCCGCCTTCAAAGGTATTGAAGACCTTTGTGGCGTGAAAGCTCAGCACTGACAGGTGGCCATGACGCAGGATGCTTGCGCCATCCTGGCGCACACCGAAGGCATGGGCGGCGTCGTAGACGACTTTCAGGTCGTGCTTGCGCGCGATGCGTTCGATCGCGGAAACGTCGCAGGGATTGCCGTAACAATGCACTGGCAGAATGGCCACGGTGCGTGGTGTAATGGCAGCCTCGATCCGGGTCGGGTCGAGGTTGAACGTGCGGGGATCGATGTCGGCAAAGACTGGCGTAAGGCCACTCCATAATATCGCGTGGCCGGTAGCCACGAACGAGTAGGGCGTGGTGATGACTTCACCTTTTAGGCCCATTGACTGAAGTGCCGTCATCAAGGCAAGTGTGCCATTGGCGAATAACGAAATATGATTGACGCCCAGGTAGGCGCACAGCGCCTGCTCGAGGCGCTGGTGGAATTGCCCACCGTTGGTCAGGAACTTGCTGTCCCAGATCTGCTCCAGGTAACTGACAAAGTCCTCCAACGGCGGCAGGTCCGGCTGGGTGATATACAAGGGTAGCTCGGCTATCGGCGTAGGGGAAGCAGCCGTCATTGGCACCTCGAATGCCAACGCCGGCATGCCAGCGCACCAACGCTCCCACATCAGCCGCAGTGCCTGTTCGACGCTGTCAGCAATTTGAATCATGAAGTCGGATCCGGTGGGCGGGAAACGACTGCGCATGCCTGCGCGCAGCGCGGCCAGTGCCGTCAGGTCTCGGCATGCGGCTACCCCCTTGCTGACAAAGTCATCTGCATCGTGCGCGATGAATTGGGTCAGCGCGTTGTGTTCGAGGATGCAGGCCGTTTGGCGCCCGGCAGCGGTCTCCCCCGCCAGCGTGAGGGTCGGCACGCCCATCCACATTGCGTGCAGCGTCGTGGTGCCGCCCGAATAGGGGAACGTGTCCAGGCAGATGTCGACCTGATTGTGCAAAGCCAGGTAATCGGCCATCCCGGTACGCCCATGATACTGAACGCGTTCCGGGTCGATACCTTCCTGTGCCAGCCAGCCAGTCAACCCTTCGCGGCCATGCTCGGGCAAGCCGCCCACCAGCAGTCGCGCATCGGGCACGCCGCGCAGCAGCATTGCCCAGACGGCGACGACGTCCCGGTTGATCTTGCTGAGACGATTGAAACTGCCGAACGTGACGTAGCCATTGGCCAGGGCTGGCAGTTCGACCAGATCGGGCGCGTCAGAAGCAGGTTGAAATGGCGCGGATACCGGCAGGTGCACCAGCTGTTCGGTGAACAGGTGGTCGTACTGGCCGGGCGGCAGAATATGATGGTCAGTGAGATAGTAATCCACAGCGTCCAGGCCGGTGCTGCCGGGGTAACCGATCCAGCTCGCTTGTAGTGGGGCAGGCTTCCTTGCAAATACGGGTAACCGGTTGTACGCGGTATGGCCTGACAGGTCGATCAGGATGTCGATGCCGTCGGCGCGGATCAGCGCGTCGAGCGCCGCGTCGCCCAGGCCGGCCACGTCATGCCACACCGCCATGTAACTGCGCAGGCGCTCGGTCACCGTATCATGGACCGGATACGTGTAGTAGGCGTGCAAAACCAGCTGCGTCCGGCCTGCCAGGCGCGCGAGCACGGGCTCGATGAATGCAGCCAGCGCATGGTTGCGCAAATCGCCCGAGACAAATCCGATGCGCATGGGCCGCGCCGGGTCGGGCGCATTGTCCCAGGTAGTGCACGGCGCGCCGACACGTTGCGCAAGCAACTGGCCAAAGTTCCGATGTGCGGCAAACAGCGTCTCCGGGTCGATGCCAGCCACCTGGCTCATGCAGAACAGCATATTGCTGTGCGCGTCAGAGTTGGCTGGATCGCGCGCCAGCACGCTGCGGTAGGCCTCGACCGCCTCACGCGCACGGCCCTGGTGCTGCAGGATCATCGCGAGCGTATTGCCGGCCTGCGCATGCGCCGGATCGAGCGCGAGCGCGGTGCTGGCGCTGGCATGCGCTTCGCTCAGGCGGCCAGCGTCGAGCAGCGTGAGCGCCATGTGGTTGTGGGCGTTGGCATCGTCGGGGCGCAGCGCGACGGCGCGTTCGAGCACGGCCTGCGCGTCGGCCAGCCGGCCTGCGCCCCGCAGCAGCAAACCCAGATTGCTCAGCGCCTCGGCATCGTCCGGCGCGTACTGTACGGCCACCTGCATCGACTCGAGCGCCTGCAGCAGATCACCCTGCAAGTGGTGGATGCCACCCAGCAGCTTGTAGCCGAACGGATGCTGCGGAAACTGCTCGGTTAAAAACTGCGCCGCATAGCCTGCTTCGTCCAGGCGCCCCGACGCGAACAGCGCGGTGGCGGCGTCGATGGTGTCGGGATCCGGCGCGCCGGCCGTGGCCAGATGCTGTTCGAACCCATCGACCTCCGGCCCGGCCAGGCCGTGGCTGCGCCCCAGTGCGATCAAGTCGGTCGCCGTGGCGAACTGGCGCGCGGCAATCAGTGCCTCGATGTAGGCCAGCCAGTAGCGCTCTTCGCCGGTATCGCCCTGCAGGGCTTCGGTCAGGTGCGGGATCGCGGTGGCCAGGTCGCCGGTGTGGCGCGCCAGCATGCCCAGGCCAAAGTGGGCGTCGGGATAGCCGGGAGCAAGGTCGAGCACGGCGCGGTACAGCGCCTCAGCCTGCGCCGGCTGGCCGGCGGCAGTTTCGTGTGCGGCGGCCTGCAATGCTTCATCGACGATGTGCCGGACCGCGTCGCTGAGGGGAGTGCGCTGTTGTTCCATGGATGCGGGCGGCGGCCTTTGCGTATCGAGAGAGCGTACGGGAAGTACGGATGTGACGACCGGCGCGGTGTAGTAGAGAGCGCAGGCAGGATTGTTCTACAGCATCATTCAACACAATAGATCATGGACTTGCCAGGGTCAAGAATCGGTCGCATGCGGCTGACTTTGGAGCGCGGCATGTGCACATGATAAGCTTCCCCATTCTGCAGAAAAGGTGGGTTCATGAGCGCGTTGGTGAAGACAGGGATTGTGGGGCTGGACGAGATCCTGCACGGCGGTATTCCACGCAATAACAACCTGCTCGTCGAGGGCCCGCCCGGTGCAGGCAAAACGACGCTGGGACTGGGCTTCATCTACCGCGGCGCCGTCGACTTCGACGAACCGGGCGCCATCGTCTCGTTCGAACTCGACCCGGCCAAGTTGCTGCGCGACGCCGCCGGCTTCGACTGGGACCTGCAGGGCATGATCGACCAGGGCCGGATCAAGATCATCCAGACCAGCCCGGCCGTGCTGATGAGCGAATTTCGCAGCAGCGACGGCGCATTCTCGGCCGCGCTGCTGGCGATGGGCGCCAAGCGCCTGCTGATCGACGGCCTGACACCACTGCGCCTGTACGCCGAAGGCAACGACATCCCGTTCCGCGAAGACGTGCACCTGTTGATCGAGGGGCTCACGCGCCTGGGCGTGACGACGATGGTCACGGCCGAAAAGGACGCCTCGCTCGGCGGCGTGCTGGCCCATGAACGCTTCGTGTTCGACACGATCATCTCGCTCACGCTCGAAGAAGCACGCCGTCGCGTGCATCGCCGCCTGACGGTGGCCAAATCGCGTGGCCAGGATTTCATCGGCGGCAGCCACACCATGCGCATCGAGGCGCATCAGGGCGTGCACGTGTACCGCCGCGCCCAGTCGCGCCCGGTCATGTCGCCCGACCAGCCGACCTCCGAAGAACGCCTGTCGACCGGCTCGACCGCCATCGACAAGATGATGGACGGCGGCATCTACAAGGGCTCCGTAACGCTGGTCAGTGGCATTTCTGGCACCGGCAAGACGGTGCTGAGCGTGCAGTTCCTGAGCGACGCCATCAAGAACGGGCACAAGGCGCTGCTGGTCAGTCTGGACGAGCACGCACGCCAGCTGATGCGCAACGCCAGGCCCCTCGGCTTTGATTTGCAGGCGCTGGTGGATGCGGGCGACCTGTTCATCCATTATGAGTCGCCGCTCGAACTTGAACTGGACGTGCACTTCGACCGCATCATCAAGCTGGTGGAAAAAGAAGGCATCGACTGCGTCGTGTTCGATTCGATCGCCGTGTATGAAATGACCAGCCGCAGCGAAGTGGCCGATTACCTGTACGCGCTGGCGAGCTTCTTCAAGAACCGGCTGGCCACGACGCTGTTCAACTACGAAAGCCCCGAACTGCTGGGCGTGTCGCAGATCAGCGAAGAGCTCAAGGGCTCGCATCTGGTCGACAACATCATCCTGCTCAACTACGTCGAAATCTCCACCGTACTGCGGCGCGCGCTGGCCGTGCCGAAGGTGCGCGGCAGCCGCAACCTGCAAGTGACGCGCGAATACACGATCGGCGTGGGCGGTCTGAATCTGTTGGACGACAGCGACGACAATAACCAGGCCGTCCCGCAGTTACCCTTCTCGTCGTATTACGGTCTGCTGTCGCGTTCGCCATCGCGCCAGAGTCCGATGATCGAGGAAGCCGTCGCCAATGGCGAGCCCTTGCCCGAGTCGACGCACCAGCCGGTCGAAACCAACCGGTGATCACCGTCGACCTGCCTGACAAGCCGCCCATCGACTGGGACGACTGGCGCGCGCCGCTGCGCCAGTACACCGAGGCGACCGGGCTGGTGACGTCCGTCTACGACGCGACCGGCGTGCGCCGCATCGGGCCGTTGACCGGCTCGCGCATGTCGACCTTCCTCGCCGAGCAGTCGACGCTGTGGGCCGAGGACGGCCCCGGCACGGCGCTCGAGCGCAGCCTGGCGCGCGACGTCTGCCAGCAGGGTGCACCGAGAGCCAGCGAGTTCAGCGAAGGCTTCTGCGTGCGCGCCTTGCCGCTGCTCCTGCATGGCGATGTGTATGGCGTACTGGTGTTCGGCTGGCGCTTTGCCGATTTCAGCTCGCCGCTGGCCTGCGAGCGCATCGGCCGGCAGATCGGCGTGTCGGGCCATCTGCTGTGGAGCGAAGTGCGACTTGACGCGCCGGTCTCCGCGCAGCGCATGGCTACCTACGAAACCCTCCTGCTTACTCTCTCGAGCACGCTCGACCGGCAGCGCGAAACCATCGACGACCTGACGCGCGTGAACCGCACGCGCGAGCTGTTCCTGGCAACCGTCTCGCACGAGATGCGCACGCCGCTGTCGGCGCTGTCGATGCGCATCGAACTGATGCTGCGCACGATTCCCGACCTGCCAGAGAAGGCCGTCAGCGGCCTGGAATCGATGCGCGTGCACGTGCGCCAGGAAGCCGGCATGGTCGACGACCTGATCGACGCGGCGCGCACGCTGACCGGGCAAATGTCTATCGTGCGCAAGCCGATCGTGCTGGGGCAGGTGCTGCGCGAAGCGATCGCCACGGTGGAGCCGCATGCGCACGCCAAGCAGATCCTGATGCAGGTAACGCCCGCCGATTATGGCGCGGATATCCGCTTCGAGGCCGACGGGCAGCGGCTGCAGCAGGTGTGCTGGAACCTGCTGTTCAATGCGGTCAAGTTCACGCCGGTGGGCGGGGTGATCCGCATCGGCATCCGGCGCAGCGGGGGATGGGTCGAGATCGATATCGCCGATTCGGGGCAGGGCATCGAGGCGGACGATCTGCCGCATGTGTTTGGCGCGTTCAAGCTGCAGCAGCATGACAATGCGACCGGACTGGGACTGGGGCTGTATATCGCGCGGCGGATTGTGGAGCTGCATGAGGGGACGCTCAGTGTCAGCAGTGAAGGGCGGGGACGAGGGGCGACGTTTGCGATTCGGTTGCCGGTGCAGGGCGCTGCATTGGTTGCGCCTGAACGTCCGGACGACGCATAGCAAAAAACCCGCGTTTCCTGTGAGGAGAGCGGGTTTTTAGCATGCTACGCGTGCACGCAGCTCGTTGCCGTCTCAGCACATTGCGCCGCTGAATGAACAACGCGACAGAACCTGTGCGTTTCACGAAGGTCAGGCAAGCATGCACGCATGCCACTTGCCTGACAACACAACACGCTTTCGTTATGCCTTGATGGCTTTCTTGCGACGGCTCAGACCGAGACCTGCGATACCCAGGCCAAGCAGGGCGATCGATGCAGGCTCAGGCACTTCGGTCGCGACATTTGAAAATACGAAGCTGATGTCGTTGTAATTGAAGTCGCCACCACGAGGCTTGTCTTCGAACGCAACATAGGTACCGGCGCTCAGACGGTCATCGCCTGCGTAATACGACGAATAGACATGGTTGGTCAGATCGCTGTTCAAATTCGTTTGCGAGTACCAAGGGCCGATGTTTCCTGGCTTGATATTCGACAACACAAACACCAGGACGTCGCCAGCGACAACGTTTCCGAAGTTGAAGGCTTGACCATACGCCGACGTCTTGTTATTCAAACCGAACAGACCGGTAGAAACACCATTGACCATCATGCCGACTTCGTTTTCATAGTCAGCTTTGGAGCCAGCAAAATAGCCGGTCAGATTGCCGGTCGTTGCTGCGGTGAAGCTGTACGTTGCAGTGTTTTGCGTACCGACTTGCGAATACAAAATCGGCGCGGCCTGAACGGCGCCACTTGTTGCCATAACGCCGGCTACTGCCAATGTCACAAAAATGCTTTTCATCACTATTCCTCAAAGTATTGGCTTGTCCTTTTAGTTAAGCAATAAATGGGCCAAAATGAGAATCGGTGAGAAATCAATGCCTTATGAGTATGGCTCTGATTGTGATCAAGGATAGTGTAATTATCTTCGACAAATCAAGGTCGGTGCGACCATCCGCTCTTGACCTGATCCCGCCGGCGGGCTCCGTGACAACTGACTCGCATAAATTTCATCGCCAATGTCATAGCGTCAATTAAACTGATCTATATGGCGAACAATTCTGATCCGTCTTTTGACGACTTGACGATCTTCCTGGCAGTTTGCGCCACAGGCGGTTTTCGCACCGCCGCGCGCCAGCTGGGACTATCACCGTCGCGCGTCAGCGAAACCATCACGCGCATTGAGAAGCAACTGGGCGTGCCACTACTGGCGCGCACGACGCGCAGCGTGATGCTGACCGAACCGGGACGCGTATTGGCCGAACGGATCGCGCCGCTCTTCGCCGAAACCCGTGCGGCGCTGGACGATTTGACGCTACCCGGCAAAGAAGTACGGGGACGGCTGAAACTCAATGTAACCGGTGCGGTCATGGTTGACATTCTGCCGCCCCTGATCGACCTGTATATGTTGCGCCATCCGGCGGTGCGGATCGAGATCGAGGTTGAAGACCGCCTCGTCGATATCACAGCTGCCGGCTGCGATGCCGGCATCCGCTACGGCGAGCACCTCGCACAGGACGTGATCGCGGTATCGATCGGTCCGGCTTTCCAGCAACTAGCGCTGGCAGCTGCACCGGCATATCTCTTGCGACGAGGTGTTCCCGCCCATCCGCGCGAATTGCTGCAGCACGACTGCGTGCGCATGCGCTTTTCGAGCGGCGCCCTGACAGCCTGGACCTTTACCAACGGTGAAGAAACAATAACGCTCGATCCAGTTGCCCGGCTGGTGGTGGGCGTCGACGCGGCGGCGGCGGCCATCGCCCTGGCCGCCGCCGGACATGGCTTGGTATGCACGTTCAAGAACTGGCTCGATGCGGATTTTGCGACCGGCAAACTGGTGCCTGTCTTGCAGGACTGGTGGACGCGGTTCGACGGTCCGCAGCTGTATTTTCCCAGCCGGCGCATGACTGCGCCACTACGCGCCTTCGTTGACCTGGTGGCCGAAGCACGGACGGCGGGTTGATTACCAGGCCACCGCCCCACACGCATCAACGAGTTTGCCATTCACCTGGTCATCCGCGAGCAGGGCGAGGCGCACCGGCACCTTTGCTGCTTCGTCAGTCGACAGATAACCAGTATGTCCGTTCAAATCCGTATTCACGTACCCCGGACAGGCGGCATTGACGACAATCCCCGTGCCGCGTAACTCTTCAGCCAGCTGCACTGTGAGCATGTTCAACGCGGCTTTTGAAGCGTTGTAGCCGATCAGGCGCGCCTTGTAATAGCGGTTGGCCGGGTCACTATTGACGGCCATCGAGCCGAGACTGCTCGACATGTTGACGATCCGGGCGCCCTGTGCCACTCGCAACAAAGGCAGCATTGCCTGTGTTACCGCAAGCGCACCAAAAAAATTTGTTTCGAACAGGCGTCGCGCGGCATCGATGGAAGCGCCGCTGGGTGCGCCGTCTCCAGAATCATTGATACCGGCGTTGTTGACGAGAATATCCAGGCGGCCGTGCTGCGCCTGGATTGTCGACGCCGCCAGCGTGATACTGGCCGCGTCCGTGACGTCGAGCTGGACGAAGTGGGCGTTCAGATTTTCGCCGCGCAGCAGATCGGCAGCTGCCTGGCCGCGTCCGGAATCGCGTGCGCCGACGACGACAGTGACACCGTTGGTGCCAAGTTGACGCGCGATATCCAGTCCGATGCCTTTGTTTGCACCTGTGACCAAGGCGATCTTGTTGATGTACTTTTCCATGACGCTCCTTGACGTTCAAAAACGTATGATCGGGCCAGAGGGGCGCATTTGATAAGCGGCTAATTCTTGAACACACTGATCGCTCTACCAATCAATGCTGAATTTTAAATTCTTTGTTCCTTACCTTGGTGGCTTTGGCACAGGGAGTAAGCGCACGGCCCCTTTGTTTTTGCGGTCTCTATTCGTAGCGGCGATGCCCACCGTTTGTCGCTCCAACGTGTTCTCACGTTAGCAATTGGGGTCAGGTATGACATTTGGAGATGGTCTCAGCTTTGCACGAGCCAAGTCAGAGTCCGGATTTGAATTTGGTGTTTTGCCTCGTCTTCAAAGCTAAGCGACGGTGTTTGGATGAGCCGATAATCACTCAGCGATGCCGTTGAAACACGAAAAAGTTTGACTACATTAGAGTTCGTGTCCAAATGTCAGACCAGACCCCAGAGATGAGACCCCAGAGATAGGCCACAGTGTGAGCAGTGAAGGGCGGGAGCTGGGGCGACGTTTGCGATTCGGTCGCCGGTTGAGGGGATTGGGCCGTTGGTGTCTGGTGATCCTGAAACTGGATAGCAAAAAACCGCGCTTCCTGGCAAGTGGCACGTCTACGCGCGTTGACGCTCTTTACGCACGACGGCTTCCGACAAGGTCATGTCGATTAGCAAGTGACTGCAGCGCGATGAAGCTCGAACCGGATCGAGGGGAAGGAGAGCTGATTGCTTCAGGAGAATCACCGCGTCGCTGCGCGGATCTCTTTGAGAGCATGCCGAACCTCTTCGAGCTGGGTCTCGACACTGATGCGTTGTTTGATCAGCTCTTGCCGAAGCGCATCTGCTCCGCCGTAAGCCTTCGTGAGCCGGACAGCGAAGTCCGCAGCAAGTCGCTGCATCATGTCAAACGGGAACTCGTCGTCGAAAACTCTCGCTGAGAAGAGTTGCCGCGCGTCGCCGTCCAGCACTTCGCACTTGTCCCCATTCACGCCAAGAATGAAACCGAAGCCTCCCGCCGTGTATTGCCGGTTAACGTTTGCTGGTTTCCTGTCGATATCGTATCCGTTGAGCAGATAGTACGTCCGCCCGGACGCATCGTTCGCTTTGGCGAAGACGAACCACACGCCGGAAATCTCATCGCTATCGTTCAGCGCATGGCATCCAGACGCCAGCTTGGCGGGAAGCGGCTCGAACTTTACCCGCTCGCGATCGTATTTCAAGCCCAACAGTGGCTCTTGAAGCATGCGGGGCGGCGGCGCGCCCAGGGCCGATGCGCATGCCAAAACGAGCAAAAACGGGGTGAGAAGCCTACGGACGGTAGAAGACATGTGGTGGCCTTTGCTTACGGTATTCCGCTCCGCCCCAAAAATCACGCTGCTTGAAGTCGGAGATCCAGATCCGGCCATCGAAGGCCGCGATGTGCCCTGAGACGCTCCCTTTGGGATCAGGTTGAATGACGACGATGTCTCCTTTCATCGGAATAAAGGTATCGGAATTCGCCACGTTCAGCCTGTGAAACCCTAGCCTCAGCAGTGTTGGGCCCCAGTTCTTGGCATCGATTGGGTGCGTGCCCCTGGCATGGGCACCGCCCGCTTCGAGGGCCTCCCGCACATACATCGCGCAACGGGCAATACTTCGCGGCCTGGCTTTCGTCTTGAGGTGGTGCGTGTAGCGTTCCATATCGACTGGCATGATGAAACTACCCGATCTTGTTCTGCGTAAGATCACACCCACTCAGCGTCTGACCACCAGCGCCGCCTCCGATCTTTTCCTTGCTGTATTTCCATTTCACCTTCGCAGACGTCGAGCAGACGTTCTCACGCAAGCGCAAGGCAGATTCAATGTACGGAATCACTTGGCTGTTCAACAGGTTTTTGAGCTTGATCTCCACATGTTTGAGCTCTTTATAGTCGCCTTCAGTACGCGTGAACTCTAACTTCGCCGTTGGAACGTAAGCGCTATTTTCCGACTTCCTTTATATTCCATTGGTTCGTAGATAAAGGTCGGTCGCCATGACTTCTCCTACCCATGTATTGAGAAAGCCATTCTTGCGCCTGCATGCGATTTCGTTTTTGGATTGCCTCAAGGAAATCTCACATGTAGTTCTTGTAGCTAGGTGGCTAGGTAGCTAGTCCCAAGTCTGACATTCGGACATAGTTTCAGCTATGAACGAGTCAAATCCAGACTCCAGGTTTTCGTTTTACCTCGGCTCCAATGCTTAGTGAGGCAGTTGGAAGAGCTGATACCTCTTTAGCTGCGCCCTTGAAAAAACGAGCGAGTTTGACTACATCAGAGTTGGTGTCAAAATATCAAACTTGACCGGCAGTGTGTGACCCGCGGTGTGTGCTGCAGAAGACCATGACCCCACAGTGACACGCGATTCGATTGCCGATAGGGTGCGTTGGGCTGACGGCGCTTGACGATGCGGAGTCCAGATAGCAAAAAACCCGCGCTTCCTCGGAAGATTGCGGGTTTTTAGCGTAATACGAATGCGTGATGGGAGTAGGTGGTGCCTCCGGCCGGAATCCTCATATATTTATAATCAATGAGTTATGTATTGATTGCGTAATCTGTGCGTAGTCGCTACGGCCCGTTTAAGAAGTGCAATGCGAGTCCATCATGCAACGCTGAGTGCTACCAACGCCTTCTTTCGACCCGAAGCAGACTTTCACCCGAGAATCAGAGCGATGACATCAGGTTGCTATTTTTTTAATTCGGTAGCTCATTTCTTCTGCAATCCCTGCATTGTCATCGGCCCAAAATTCTTTGATGACTTCGATGGCCTCAACCGTGCCAATTTTGGCTAGAGCATGACTGAACCATTTCGCGATCACCTCGTCATCAGAGCCGGTGTACACGAGGAAGCCAAACCCGCCTTCTAGTACAGAACGAATGTAGGGAACGCTCGATGGGCTTTTGAGCCTCTGAATCTCCATCGTCACTTCCTGATGCAGTTCGTGTCCAGGCGTAACGAGGAGGCTATTGAGGATATCAGCCTTGACCTCGGAGTCTTCTACGACACGGGTCATCGCTAGTAACGTGCGAGAGGCCTCCCAATCGCGCCCCCTAATTGCGGTAGCCATTTCGTTAACGATGTAGTTTCTGACGGTTGAGGATGTGATTCCCGCTATTTGATACTGCATGGCGATGTCATTCGTACATTCGTCGAGGAGCTTACGCAAATTTCTGTCCATGCTAAAAGTGCCTAATGCTCGTTAAGTTTAAGGTCCGCATCTGGCCGAACTCGGCCGTTCGGTCAGCTTAGCAGGTTGCCATGACGGAAAAGTCACGGACAGTCACGACAGGCCGGATTCGACCCAAAGCAGCCGGTCGCTACATGATTGCTGATTCCATTCGCACGAAACCAGAAGACTCACGTCGACCGTTACATGCATTCGCCTGCTAGTCTTCAGACCATGGCCACGTACTCAAGCATGATGAGGTGAGAAATACTTTAGTGGATATGACTTGAATTGCTTCAGCGAGGGCTAGTCTCTGCACTCGCTGCTTTACCGTCTCCAGATCCTGTTCAGTGGCTCCGCCGTCGAATCGCAACTCAAATGCAGCCGAACCGTGACCTGTCATGGAACGCATTTCAGCAAGACGTGACGTTCCGCTTAACAGCTTTTCTAATGGATTTGTTATCGTTGCTTCTACGCGTTCAGGCACCGGTTCGTTTACGAGGTATTGAACGGCCACCATAGGAAATGGCCCTTGGCAGGCGTCTGCAGCGCTGCTCCCTAGCAGCACTGCAGCAGAGAGCAAAAATTGTCGTTTAAGCATGAGTGCCTCGTGAGTATTGAGTGCTATACAGATTCGCGCCAGCGAATCGTTAACCCAAACGAGTCAGATGGCCCGATCAGCGACTCGATAGTCGGCTTTTGGCCGAACCCGGCCGTTCAGGCCAGCATAGCAGGTTGCCAGATTGAAAATCCAGCGGTGACCGTGAGAGGCAGGAACCAACCCAAAGCAGCCGTTGAATGAGGGCGAGACTCACCGTGATCGCGCATCGTAAATTATGTTAAATACCGTGGACGGCAGGTCGTGCGCTTGGGGCAAGATCCAGTACGAAAGGTCTGGTTTCGACCCAAACCGGACATTGCATTGACGCTGAACTTACCCGACTTGAGTCAAGAGCTTATCTGCATTTGCGGCATACAGACTGAAAAATTGCTCAAGCGATGTGGCGACCAAGATAGATGCCTTTCCGTCGAAGTAATCCACGTAGATGGCGCTTACTTCTTTACTAATCGGCTTCACACGGTAGACCCAAGATTCCAGCAAGTAGTCAGAGAACAGCACGCCAAACTCATTCGTTTCTGCCTTACGACCGTCAATTTCGGATAGGGACCAGAGACGCCAGAGATCACGGTCGTCGCTTTCCATGCCACCGATAGCGCTATAAAGCGTGATGAGGTCTTTCGACGGTTCAATTCCTGCTTCTAAAAAAGTTGAGCTTATTATCGCTTCGCCATACGGCGGCAACACGCCGATGTCAGCTGTACGCCATTTTCTGATGAGTGGTTCGAGAGATGAGTGCACTTGTCCTCCGCAGATTTCTTTAACAGTCCGCTTCTGACCGAACCCGGCCGTTCGGTCCAGCATAACAGGTTGCTAAGTCGAAAATCCAGAGGTGGCCGCGACCGGCCGGATTCGTCCCGAAGCGGACGTAGCCACTTTATGCTGACCGCCGACCTAGGTGACATCTTCTTTTGGTCGGAAAATTGGGGTCAGGAAAATTGGGGTCAGGTCTGACATTTGGACACAGACTCAACTTTGCACGAACCAAGTCAAAGTTCGGATTTAAATTTGATGTTTGCCTCATCTTCAAAGTTAAGCGACGGCATTGGAAGAGCCGATACTCACTCAGCGATGCCGTTGAAAGACGAACAAGTTTAATTGCATTAGAGCTCGTGTTCGAATGTCAACCAGACCTTAGAGCTTGTCCCCAAAGCCTTTTTAGAGTTCCTGTCTGAATGCAAGACCAAACCCTAGAGCCTTAGAAAATAGCCGATTGCCGAGCTGAAAATCCCGCAGCAAATGTGATAAGCAGGAGCCGATCCGAAGCATACGTTGTTACTTATTTGCGCTTAGGTGAATACAGGCTTCAGCTTCAACTCGACTATCATCAGGCGTCGGTTCATCGAGCCGCACGAGGGAACGCTCAGTGTCAGCCCTACAAGGCGGAGGCGGAAGCGTTGAAATAACGGCGTTTGATGATGCTGACGCCAGATAGCAAAAAACCCGCACTTCCTGGGAAGATTGCGGGTTTTTAGCGTAATACGAATGCTTGATGCGAGTAGGTGGTGCCTCCGGCCGGAATCGAACCGGCACGCCTTACGGCGCTTGATTTTGAGTCAAGTGCGTCTACCAATTCCGCCACAGAGGCCCAATCGCAGGCGGGCATCTTAGCACATCGATTGCTCAGCTGGCCAGTGCGCCGCGAAATTCGGTGTGAGGGCTGCCAGATCGATTCTTCGGCGGCAAACGACGACCCGCCTAACACGTCATCCGATGCTGCAACAACCGCAAGCTCCCCATCGGCCCGACGATCTCCAGCACATGCTCGCGCACTGCGACATCGATCGCGCCTTCCTGCCCGCGCAGCCAGGGGCGTGGACGGAAGTAGCGGATGCTGGTGCTGTCGGCGGCGGTGCGGCGGTAGCCAAGCGTTTCAAGGGCCTCGTCCAGCCGGTCGATCATCTGGTGAGCATCGATGCGGCTGCGCATTTCAAAGCGGCCCGGGCCCAGCATGCAGATGGGCAGCAGGCCGCCGATGACGGCGGGCACCACGAGGAACGGCATCGGCGTGTTGGGATCGATCATGTGCAGACCCAGTACCAGTAGTGGCAGCCCGGCCAGCAGCGTGAGCGCCCACGGCAGCGACTGACGCCAGGTGTCGATGCGCTGCAGGAAGCCAGGGCGTTTCCTGATACGCTCGATTTCAGAAAATGTCACGCTATTCATGGTGCTCTCCCCTGGCTGCCGGCATCAGTCCGTGTTCACGCTGATCAAGAAAACTGGTGCAATATCCAGCCGACTATTAGTTGATTCGTCATTGACTTGATCATTGTGACGAGCGCTCAGTGGCTGACGTTTGACTGCGCGCAAACACGCATTCGTTGAAGCCAGCTTCTCATAAAGACAACACTTGCCGCGCACAGGTGATTTTTGGCCAGTTCATCGGCCAACAACAAAAAAGCCGCACAGATGTGCGGCTTGGGAGAGGGAGGTGCTCAGGGCTTCTGGCGGAATAGCCGGAAGCGTTCGTCGCGGTCCGAAGCGCGCCGGCCTTCCCATAGCGGCACCGCGTCGCGCACGTTCCACTTGGGCAGCAGGGTGGCGTCGCGACGGTTGCGCAGGCTGTCTTGCAGCAGCACGTAGTCGCACTTGCCGCCGGCGAGCGTGACGAATGGCAGGCGGCCGTAGAAGGCCAGCGAGGCACGCTGGGCCGGGCCGACGTTGGTGGCGATGCAATTCGCGTCGGCCGGCAGGCGGGCGGCGATCTGCTGGGCTACGCCGGCGTAGCTCTTGCCGTAGTTGAGGTCGGGCAGGAACAGCGTCATCAACAGCACCCATAGCAGGATCAGACCGCCCGAGGACAGCACCACGGCGCGCCACAATACCGCCGGCTGGCGCGACAGGCGCCAGTGCACCAGCATGATCCAGCCGACGCTGGCACCGGCCGCCACGATGAAGGTGACCACGCCGATTTCGGGCGTAAAGCCTGGCACCAGCTTGAGCGCGTTCTTGGACAGCTGCGCCGGCCAGCCCGTCAGCTTGGCGACCCAGAACAGCCAGATGATCGCGCTCAGCATCGTCAGCACCATCACCGAGAACCAGTCGATGGCATTGATGGCGCCGCGCTTCATCGTCGGCAGGCCGAAGGCAGCCATCAGTGCCAGGGGCGGCAGCATTTTCAGGAAGTCGCTGTTTTCGGGCGACGGGTCGGCCAGCATTTGCAGCACCAGCGCCAGGAAGAAGAACACGGGCAGCACGATATGCAGCATCTGCTGGCGGCGCCAGGCCCAGATTGCCCACAAGGCGAATGGCCAGGCCGGCCAGAAGAACCAGATGCCGATCCGGAAGAAGGCTTTCAGCGCCGGCCAGCCGGGCAGGCCGATCTGGCGCGCGTTCCAGTCGAGCCAGTCGGCGACCGGCGACAGGCCATAGGGTTGCAATACCGTGGCCGGCACGATCCAGATCAGCGTGAGGCCGAAGCCGACACCGGCGGCAACGGCCAGGTCGCGCAGGGCGCGCGGTGTGGGCAGCTCAAGGTAGCGGGTACAGGCAAACAGCGCCACGATCAGTACCAGCGGCGGCAGGAAGCCTTGCGTGAGCGCCAGCGCCCCAAGGGCAAGGCCCACCAGCACCGCATTGCGCGTGCTGGCCAGTTCGACGTAGCGCACGGCGCGGTACAGGAAGAAGGCGAGCAGCGCGCCCTGCAGGGTCGCTGCGAGCGTCAGGTGGCTTTGCAGCAGCAGGCCCAGGCTGCCGAGGTAGATCAGGACGGCGGTATCGCCCAGCATGCGGCCGTAGTCGTCCGGCTCGGGCTGGCCGCCGAAGGCCAGGCGCAGCGGTTGCGCTTCGGCGCGCCGGCCCAGGTGGAAGGCGGTGTACCAGAGTGACATCGTGCCCAGCACGAAGATGCCGACCGTCGAGACGCGGGCAGCGAGCACGTCGCCCAGCAGCCAGCCGAACAGCTTGATGCACACGGCGCCGAGCCAGAACGCGAGCGGGCCTTCGTCCACGCTGGCCAGGCCCGCGATGTTCGGGTACAGCCAGTCGGCCAGCGTGCCATGCGCCATCGTCCACATGATGCCGAAGCTGGCGGCGTCTTCCTTCCACAGATCGCGGCCGATCAGGCCTGGCAGGATGTAGAACAGGCCCAGCGCAAGCAGCGCCCAGCGGGGCAGTGCGAGGGTGGCGGCGGCGGGAAGACGGACTGGTTTCATCGATAAGTCTGATGGCAGAAATGAGCGCGTAGTATAGCCGCGAAAAAAAAGAAGCCGGGTCAGCGGCTTCTTTTTTGAAGCCGGCAAAGCCGGCTGTCTGGCCAAAGCCGGTGAAGGCTTTGACGGTATTACATCGGCAATTAGCCGTTGGCGACCGAGGTCTTCGAGCCAACTGCGCCGAACTTCTGGCGGAATTTCTCGACGCGACCGGCGGTGTCGACGATCTTGTGCTTGCCGGTGAAGAACGGGTGCGATTCAGCCGACACCTCGATCTTGACCAGTGGGTATTCTTTGCCTTCGTGTTCGATCTTGTCGCGGGTGTTGATGGTCGAGCGCGTGATGAACTTGAAGTCGCACGACACGTCATGGAACACGACGTCGCGGTATTCTGGGTGAATTTCGTTTTTCATGGTCTTGCTTTCTATTGAGTTGGTAGCCAAACAGCACTTCGTCGGTCGTCTCGCTTCTTGACCCGATTGCCGATCACTTGCCAGGGTTGGGCAGAACCGGCGATTATAAATTGGTTTTCACCTTCCGGCAATGCCCAACAAAAAAGGCAGCCCGAAGGCTGCCTTTGCGCGTGCTGCGTTGCGGTGGCTTAGCCGCCGCGGCGCATCATGTCGAAGAATTCCACGTTGTTCTTCGTTGCGCGCATCTTGTCGAGGATGAACTCCATCGCTTCGATCTCGTCCATCGAGTACAGCAGCTTGCGCAGGATCCAGATCTTTTGCAGCTGGTCCGGCTTGATCAGCAGTTCTTCGCGACGGGTGCCCGATTTGTTCAGGTTGATCGACGGGTAGACGCGCTTTTCGGCCAAGCGGCGCTCGAGGTGCACTTCCATATTGCCGGTGCCCTTGAATTCTTCAAAGATCACGTCATCCATGCGCGAACCGGTTTCGATCAGCGCGGTCGCGATAATGGTCAGCGAGCCGCCTTCTTCGATATTACGGGCCGCGCCGAAGAAGCGCTTCGGACGCTGCAGCGCGTTGGCGTCGACACCACCGGTCAGGACCTTGCCCGAGGCAGGGATCACGGTGTTGTAGGCGCGCGCCAGGCGGGTGATCGAGTCCAGCAGGATCACGACGTCTTTTTTCATTTCGACCAGGCGCTTGGCTTTTTCCAGCACCATCTCGGCAACCTGCACGTGGCGGGTCGCTGGTTCGTCGAAGGTCGAGGCGACGACTTCGCCGCGCACCGAACGCTGCATCTCGGTCACTTCTTCCGGACGTTCGTCGATCAGCAGGACGATCAGCGTGACGTCGGGGTGATTGGCCGTGATCGCATGCGCGATGTGCTGCAGCATGACCGATTTGCCGGACTTTGGCGACGCCACCAGCAGGCCGCGCTGGCCTTTGCCGATCGGCGAAATCAGGTCGACGATGCGGCCGGTGATGTTTTCGGCGCCGTTCATGTCGCGCTCGAGGCGCAGCGGCTCGTTCGGGTGCAGCGGCGTCAGGTTCTCGAACAGGATGCGGTGCTTCGAGGCCTCTGGCGATTCGCCATTGACCTTGTCGACCTTGACCAGCGCGAAATAACGTTCGCCGTCTTTTGGCGTGCGTACTTCGCCTTCGATCGAGTCACCCGTATGCAAGTTGAAACGACGGATCTGCGACGGCGAGATGTAAATGTCGTCGGTTGAGGCCATATAGCTCGCGTCTGGCGAGCGCAGGAAACCGAAACCGTCCGGCAGCACTTCGAGAGCGCCGTCGCCGAAGATCTGCTCACCGCCTTTTGCGCGCTTTTTCAGGATTGCAAACATCAATTCCTGTTTGCGCAGGCGGGCTGCGTTGTCGATATCGAGGCCGATTGCCATTTCCAGCAGCGCGGAAACGTGCATCGCCTTCAGTTCAGATAAATGCATGTGTGTGGGTAACCCGTGACGGGTAAAAAAGGTAGGGGAGGGAACTGCGTGGGTTAATCAAGGCGGGAAGGTGGCAATGAGCCGTGGGCCCTCCCGGCCGGGAGGCGATGACGCGGGCGCGTCGTCGCCGCTTATTGTATCAGCTGAATCAGATGTTGCTGTCGATGAACGCGGTCAATTGACCTTTAGCCAGTGCGCCGACTTTTTGCGCAGCGACTTCGCCATTCTTGAACAGGATCAGGGTCGGGATGCCGCGGATGCTGAACTGGGCTGGAACAGCCTGGTTGGCGTCGACGTCCATCTTGGCGATCGTGATCTTGCCGCCGTATTCCTTGGCGACTTCTTCGAGGATCGGGGCAATCATCTTGCAAGGACCGCACCACTCGGCCCAGAAATCGACCAGCACCGGCAGCTCGGACTTGAGCACGTCGGATTCAAAGGATGCATCGCTGATGTGTTTGATGTTTTCGCTCATGGTTTCCTCAATAAGAGGTAATAACTGTGATTAACGCCTTGAGACAGGACATGGGGAACGTCTCTACCGGCTAGGGGGTATCTTCCTGTGCTGCTTAATATTGTTACTACACAATGGTGGAGGCACTGTGTGCGAATTTCAATATTGGAAGAACGGCTAGAGGGTGTCAGGCGGGGAATGAGGCGAATAATACCGCATTTTTTTGAAAAGTGTTTAGCCGCTTGTACAAAAATTCAACAAGCCAATGCCTCGCGCAACTGGTTTTGTTCGAGCGGCTTGCGAAACGACCCGACCACTTGCAGTCCCAGCGCGCGCGCCAGTTCGCCAGCCGCTTCGCGCACACCGTCTTCCAGCGCCGAGATCAGGATTACCTTGCCCTGATACCCTTGCGCCGCCGCAGCTTGCAGGAATTCGATGCCATCCATTTCCGGGAGCATCAGGTCGCAGATCAGGACAGCGGGCATGGCGTCATCCAGGCGCTGCAGCGCACGGCGCGCGTCGCTTTCGAGCACCACCGTGTGCGGTCCGCATGCAGTCAGCATTTCGCGCATTACTTCCAGCAGCAGCGGATCGTCGTCCAGCACCAGAACGTGCAGGGGCGCGTCCAGGGACGGTGCATCGGTAGCGTGCGATGGCATGGTCATACCCGGCGGAGAAGAGAATGGCGGGCCCGCCATATGGCCGGAGTGTGACATGGTTTGTTGTCTGTTTGCATGATTATTTTCAAACGCTGCCCGTGAAGCGGGCCAGATGGCCTGGATGCCATAACGTGGCCACCGAGGCAATCCGGCCGGCCGACGTCGTGCGCCGGTGCAGCACCAGGCACGGCGCGCCGGACGCGATGCCAAGACGCTGCGCCGTCTCGCTCGATGCCGGCAGTGCCTCGATGGCATAGGTCGCGCCCTGCAGCGGCGCACTTACCATCAGGTGTTCATTGGGCGTGATGCTGGAAAAATCCTGTTCCAGGTAGGCCGGGGCGCAGGCCGGATTCACCCAGCGGTCTTCAAACTGGATCGGCACGTCGTTGTCAAAGTGGACGATCAGCGAGTGGTACAGCGTGCTGCCGGCGTCGAGGTTGAATTCGGCGGCCAGCGTATCGTCTGCTACGCCGGCTTCGAGCACCAGCACGCGGCTGGTGTGCTGCCTGCCGCGTTCACGGATCTCGTCGGCGATGTTGCGGATCTCGACCAGCGTGGCCTGGTACTTCTGCGGCGCGACATACGTGCCCGAGCCCTGGCGCCGTACCAGGACCTGTTCGGCGGTGAGCTCGCGCACGGCGCGGTTGACCGTCATGCGCGAGACGCCGAACAGGCGCACCAGCGCCTGTTCGGACGGTACCAGGTCGCCTTCCTTCCAGCGCCCGGTCGCGATTTCGCCGACCAGGTAGTCCTTGATCTGACGGAAAATGGGTGCTTTGTCCGGGGTGCTTTCTTGCAGATGATCGTGGGTGATCCGTGGGTCCAAGCTGTTCTCCGAGATGACGGCCTGTCTGACCTGACCAGATTCTAGCATTCGATTCGAAAGCAAGACCCGGTGTGCATAGCACCAGGCATGGCGCTACGATAGGCTTGCCGCCTGACCCATGGAGATGAACATGACCAACCCCACCGATGCCGCAGCCGATGCCGGCGCCGACAGCGCCGATCTGCGCTGGGCCGCCGTACAGCAGCGCGACCCGGCCTTCGACGGCCGCTTCGTGTATTCGGTGCGCACCACCGGCGTGTATTGCCGGCCATCGTGCCCGTCGCGCGCGGCGCGGCGCGCCAACGTGGCCTTCCATGCGGGCCCGGATGCTGCCGAAGCGGCCGGCTTTCGGCCCTGCCTGCGCTGCGCGCCGCACTTGCCGCCGCTGGCCCAGCGCCAGCGCGACGCCGTTGCGCGGGTGTGCCGCCTGATCGATGCCGCCGATGAAGCGCCGGACCTCGACAGCCTGGCACAGGCAGCCGGCATGAGCCGCTTTCACTTCCACCGCGTGTTCAAGGCGCAGACGGGGATCACGCCGAAAGCGTATGCGGCGGCGCGGCGCGGCGAGCGCGTACGGCGCGGGCTGGCGCAGGGCGCGCCGGTACTCGATGCGTTGTTCGACGCCGGCTACGGCTCCAGCACGCGCTTCTATGCGGGCGCGCAGGCGGTGCTGGGGATGGCGCCGGCGCACTACCGGGCCGGCGGGCGCGGTGAGACGATCCGCTTTGCCATCGGGCAGTGCTCGCTGGGTGCGATCCTGGTCGCGGCGACCGGGCGCGGGATCTGCGCGATCCTGATCGGCGATGCGCCGGCGCCGCTGCTGGACGATCTGCAGGCGCGCTTTCCGCACGCCGCGCTGGAAGGCGCCGATGCGGCGTTCGGGCAGACCGTGGCGCAGGTGATCGGGCTGGTCGAAGCGCCGCGTATCGGTCTCGAGTTGCCACTGGACGTGCGCGGTACGGCCTTCCAGCAGCGCGTGTGGCAGGCGCTGCGCAGCATTCCGGCCGGGCGCACGGTCAGCTACGCCGAACTGGCCGTCATCGTCGGCGTGGCCGGCGGCGCGCGCGCCGTGGCCGGGGCCTGCGCAGCCAATCCGGTAGCGGTCGCGATTCCCTGCCACCGCGTGGTGCGCACCGGCGGGGCGCTGTCCGGTTATCGTTGGGGCATTGAGCGCAAGCGCACGCTGCTCGAACGGGAACAAGAGCAGGCAGCATCCAGGCCGGATTGAACGGACGCCGGTGCTATGCCGGGCATGCAAATTTCGATACACTCTGCCGAGCTGCGCCCACGAGGCGCGGGATCCCAACCGACGGAGAAAACCACGCATGCGCGCCCGCTTGACCCCCTTGTGTTCCCTGATCGTTCTGGCCGTTGCCGGCAACCTGCCAGCCCACGCCGCGACCCTGATCGACAACGCCAACGGCTATACCCTCAACACCAAGGGCGACCTGGTGCAGTTCACCGCGCTCGCCTTTGACGACGCGGGCCGCATCATCGCCGTGGGCGCCAGCGCGGATGTCGCGGCCAAGGCGCCGCAAGCCAAACGCATCGACATGAAAGGCCGCACGCTGCTGCCCGGCCTGATCGACGCCCACGGCCACGTGTTCGGCCTGGGCCAGCAACTGACGCAGCTCGACCTGTTCAACAGCACGTCGCTGGCCGGCGCGCTCAAGTCGATCGGTGAGTATGCGGGCGCCAATCCGGGGCACCCATGGCTGCGCGGGCGTGGCTGGAACCAGGAAAACTGGAAGCTGGGGCGCTTCCCCACCGCGGCCGAACTCGACGCCGTCGTCAGCGACCGGCCGGTGTGGCTCGAACGCGTCGACGGCCACGCCGGCTGGGCCAACAGCCGCGCGCTGGCGCTGGCCGGCATCACGAAAGCCACGCCGGACCCGGTCGGCGGCAAGATCGTGCGCGACGCGAATGGCGAAGCGACCGGCGTCCTGGTCGATACCGCGCAGGAGTTGCTGACCAAAGTGCTGCCAGCGCAGACCGAGGCCGAATCGCGCACGATGCTCGATCGCGCCCTGGGCGAACTGGCGCGCGTGGGCCTGACCAGCGTGCACGACGCCGGCGTGGACGTGACCCAGGACCGCCTGTACCGCGCCTACGCCGATGCGGGCAAGTTGACGACGCGCGTGTACGGCATGATCGGCGGCGCCGGCGCGGACTTCGATGTGCTGGCCAAGAACGGCCCGCTGAACGACTACGGCAACGGCATGTACGCACTGCGCGCCGTAAAGCTGTATTCGGACGGCGCGCTGGGCAGCCGCGGCGCGGCGCTGATCAAGCCGTACAGCGATGACGCGCATTCGCACGGCCTGCTGTTCTTCAAGAGCGGGCAGATGGACACCATGATGACCAAGGCAATGCGCCGCGGTTACCAGGTCAATGTGCATGCCATTGGCGACGCCGGCAACAAGCAGATCCTCGACATCTACCAGAAAGAAGTCTCCGCAACCAAGAGCAGCGCGCAGCGTCACCGCATCGAGCACGCGCAGGTCGTGCAGCCAGGCGACATCCCGCGCTTCAAGTCGATCGGCATCATCCCGTCGATGCAGCCGACCCACGCGACGTCGGATAAAAACATGGCCGAGACCCGCGTCGGCCCTGAGCGCATCAAGGGCGCGTATGCCTGGCGCACCTTCCTGCACCAGGGCTCACGCATCGCCTGCGGCTCGGACTTCCCGGTCGAAGCACCGAACCCGTTCTTCGGCCTGCACGCGGCGGTCACGCGCCAGGATGCGCAGGGCCAGCCGGTGGCCGGCTGGTACCCGAACCAGGCGATGTCGTTGAAGGAAGCATTCCGCTGCTTCACACTCGACGCTGCATACGCCGGGCACCGTGAAGACAGCCTCGGCTCGCTCGAAACGGGCAAGCAGGCCGACTTCATCATCATCGACCAGGACTTGTTCAAGATGCCGACGTACGACATCCACAAGACCGGTGTGCTCGAAACCTGGGTGGCGGGCAAACAGGTCTTCAAAAAGTAATCCAGTGGGGTTGTATAGACAACCTGAATGCGGTAGGGTGGACGGATTCTCCGTCCACGCGGTGATGGTTGGCAGCCACCCATCCGGCAAGCAAGCGGAGCTCATCCCTGACCCGAAGGAGCCGCCATGTCCCAAGATGCCAGTCTCATCGACGATCCCCGCTTCGACCCTTCGCGCGTGGTCCAGGCCCCACGCGGCACGACGCTCAGTTGCAAGAGCTGGCTGACCGAAGCGGCCTACCGCATGATCCAGAATAACCTGGACGCCGAGGTCGCGGAAAACCCGCAGCGCCTCGTCGTCTACGGCGGTATCGGCCGCGCAGCCCGCAACTGGGCCTGCTACGACCAGATCCTGGCCAGCCTGCGCGAGCTCGATGACGACCAGACCCTGTTGATCCAGTCCGGCAAGCCGGTCGGCGTATTCCAGACCCACCCGGACGCCCCGCGCGTGCTGCTGGCAAATTCCAATCTGGTGCCCAAGTGGGCCGACTGGGCGCACTTCAACGAACTCGATCGCCGTGGCCTGTTCATGTACGGCCAGATGACGGCCGGCAGCTGGATCTATATCGGCACGCAGGGCATCGTGCAGGGCACCTACGAAACCTTTGCCGAAGCAGGGCGCCAGCACTTTGGCGGCGACATGCTCGGGCGCTGGATCCTGACGGCGGGCCTGGGCGGCATGGGCGGCGCCCAGCCGCTGGCCGCGAGCTTCGCCGGCGCCGTGTCGCTGACCGTCGAATGCCAGCAGAGCAGCATCGATTTCCGGCTGCGCACGCGCTACCTCGACAAGCAGGCGCGCGACATCGACGAGGCGCTGGCGATGGTGCAGCATCACACGGCGCAGCGCGAGGCCGTCTCCATTGGCCTGCTCGGCAACGCGGCCGACGTGCTGCCCGAACTGGTGCGCCGCGCCCGTGCCGGCGGCATCAAGCCCGACCTGGTCACTGACCAGACCTCGGCCCATGACCTGATCAACGGCTATCTGCCGAGCGGCTGGAGCGTGGCCGAATGGCAGGCCGCTCAGCGTGACCCGGCGCAGCACGCGCGCCTGACGCGCGACGCGGCGGCATCCTGCGCGCAGCACGTGCGCGCGATCCTCCACTTCAAGGCCATGGGCTGCCACGCGGTCGACTATGGCAACAACATCCGCCAGGTGGCCAAGGATGAAGGCGTGCAGGATGCCTTCGACTTTCCCGGCTTTGTGCCAGCGTATATCCGGCCGCAGTTCTGCGAAGGGCGCGGGCCATTCCGCTGGGTGGCGCTGTCGGGCGACCCGGACGACATCTACAAGACAGATGCGAAAATCAAGGAACTGTTCCCGCACGACGCGCGCGTGCACCGCTGGCTCGACATGGCGCGTGACCGCATCGCGTTCCAGGGCCTGCCGGCGCGCATCTGCTGGCTGGGCCTGGGCGAGCGCCATCTGGCGGGCCTGGCTTTCAACGAGATGGTGCGCACGGGCGAACTGAAAGCGCCGATCGTCATCGGGCGCGATCACCTCGACACCGGCTCGGTCGCCAGCCCGAATCGCGAAACCGAAGCGATGCGCGACGGGACCGATGCCGTATCCGATTGGCCGCTGCTCAATGCGCTGCTCAACACGGCCGGCGGCGCGACCTGGGTCTCGCTGCACCATGGCGGCGGCGTGGGCATGGGCTATTCGCAGCACTCCGGCGTCGTCATCGTGGCCGACGGCACCGACGCCGCCGCGAAACGCCTGGCGCGGGTGCTGGTCAACGACTGCGGCTCGGGCGTCATGCGTCACGCCGACGCCGGCTACGACACCGCCATCGACTGCGCCCGGCGCAATGGCCTCAATCTTCCGATGATCAAATAAATCCATGAACGAATTCATTCTGCAACCCGGCCAGCTGACCCTGGGCGACCTGCGCGCCGCCTGGAGCGCGCACGCACCATTGACCCTGGCCCTTGATGCCTGGCGCGACATCGCCGCCTCCAGTGCGGCCGTCGACGCCATCGTCGCCAAGGGCGATCCGGCCTACGGCATCAACACGGGCTTCGGCATCCTGGCCAAGGCCCATATCCCGGTCGAGCAACTGGCCACGCTGCAGCGCAACCTGATCCTGTCGCATGCGGTGGGCACGGGGCCGCTGATCGACGACCAGATTGTCCGCCTGATCCTGCTGACCAAGATCGGCAGCCTGGCGCGCGGCTACTCGGGCGTGCGCCCGCTCATCGTCGAGACGCTGATTGCGCTGTACAACGCGAACATTATGCCGGCCATTCCCGTGCAGGGCTCGGTCGGCGCGTCGGGCGACCTGGCGCCGCTGGCGCACATGACGCTGGCGATGCTCGGCGTGGGCCAGGTGCGTCACAACGGCGTGCTGGTCGACGCCGTCGACGCGCTGGCGGCGGCCGGCATCGCGCCGGTCGTGCTGGGCGCAAAAGAGGGCCTGGCGCTGATCAACGGCACCCAGGTCTCGACCGCGCTGGCGTTGCACGGCCTGTTCCTGGCCGAGCGCCTGCTCGAAGCGGCGATGGTCACCGGCGCGCTGTCGGTCGATGCCGCGCGTGGCAGCGATGCACCGTTCGATGCCCGCATCCATGCGGTGCGCGGGCAGCCGGGCCAGATCGCGGCAGCGGCCATCTACCGCGAATTGGTGGCCGGCAGCGCGATCCGCGCCTCGCACCTGGTGGGCGACGAGCGCGTGCAGGACCCGTACAGCCTGCGTTGCCAGCCGCAGGTGATGGGCGCCGTGATGGACCTGATCGGCAATGCCGGCCGCACGCTGCTGATCGAGGCGAATGCCGTCACCGACAATCCGCTGCTGTTCGACGATGGCGTCATCCTCTCGGGCGGTAACTTCCATGCCGAGCCGGTGGCGTTTGCCGCCGATTCGCTGGCCCTGGCCATCGCCGAGATCGGCGCGCTGGCTGAACGCCGCATCGCGCTGCTGATCGATGCCAACCTGTCCGGCCTGCCGGCCTTCCTCGTGCGCGAGCCGGGCCTGAATTCCGGCTTCATGATCGCGCACGTGACGGCGGCGGCGCTGGCGTCCGAAAACAAGTCGCTGGCCCATCCCGCCAGCGTCGACAGCCTGCCGACGTCGGCCAACCAGGAAGACCATGTCAGCATGGCCACCTTCGCGGCGCGCCGTCTTCACCAGATGGCGCACAATACCTGCGTGATCGTCGGCATCGAGCTCTTGGCCGCGTGCCAGGGCATCGAGTTCCACCGGCCGTTGCGCAGTTCGCAGACGCTGGAATCGGTCCACGCGCAGCTTCGCGAGCAGGTCGCGCCATATGATGCTGACCGCTTCTTTGCGCCAGACATCGAAGCAGCGCGCACGATGGTGTGGCAGGGCGCGTTGTCGGCCTCGTGCAAGGCGCTGTTTGCGGCGCTGCATCCGTAAATCGACCAGGGAGTTGCGATGGAATTCCGGTTCAAGGCAGGCAGGCTTCCCATGCTGGTATCGATGCCGCATGCGGGCACCGATATTCCCGATGAGGTAGCGCACACGCTGGCGCCGTGCGCCGCCGCGCGCGCCGACACCGACTGGCACTTGCCCGAACTGTACGGCTTCCTCGAAGAGATGGGCATCTCGACCATCTCGGCGCGCTGGTCGCGCTACCTGATCGACCTGAATCGCCCGCCCGAAGACACGAACCTGTATCCGGGCCTGGATACCACCGGCCTGTGCCCGCTCGACACCTTCGGGCGCGAGCGCCTGTACCGCGATGGCATGGAACCCGACGGGGCCGAGGTGCAGCGGCGCCTGGCGCGCTACTGGCAGCCGTACCACGCGCAGTTGCGCGCGGAGCTCGATCGGCTGAAGATGGAGCACGGGCGCGTGGTGCTGTGGGATGCGCATTCCATCGCCTCCGTTGTCCCGCGCTTTTTCGAGGGCACGCTGCCCGACCTGAACTTCGGCACGGCCGAAGGCACCTCCTGCGCGCCGGGGCTGGAAGCCGCGGTGCTGGACGTGGCGCGCACGCAGGAGCGCTTTTCGCTCGCGCTCAACGGCCGCTTCAAGGGCGGCCACATCACGCGCCACTACGGCCAGCCGGCATCTGGCGTGCATGCGATCCAGCTCGAGAAATGCCAGTACCTGTACATGAACGAAGCGCCGCCGTTCGAGTACCGGCCAGCGGTTGCCGCGACGCTGCAGCCACTGCTGCGCGACATGGTCAAGGCCGCCGTCGACTGGGTGCGGCCATGACAGCGCTGTTCGCGCGCCACGCGCTGCTGCCGCAGGGCTGGCAGCGCGACGTGCTGCTCGAATGGGACAGCGGGGGTGACCTGACGCAGGTGGCGCCCGGCGCGCGCCCGCCCCTGAACGTGGCGCGCGCCGAGTACGTGCTGCCTGGGATGGTCAATCTGCACTCGCACGCGTTCCAGCGCGCGCTGGGCGGCCTGACCGAAACAGGCAGCGAAGGGCCGGACAGCTTCTGGACCTGGCGCGACCTGATGTACCGCTTCGCCGCGCGCATCACGCCGGAACAGATCGAAGCCATCGCCGCGCAGCTGTTTGCCGAATGCCTGCGCCATGGCTACACGTCGGTCTGCGAATTTCATTACTTGCAGCGCGCTGCCGATGGCGCCAGCTATGCGCGGCCTGCCGAAACCGCCGAGCGCGTGGCCGCCGCCGCGCAACTGGCCGGGATGGGCGTGACGCTGCTGCCGGTGCTGTACAGCCATGCCGGGTTTGGCGCGCAACCGCTCACGCCGGTCCAGGCGCGCTTTCGCACGGACGTCGACGACGTGCTGGGCATCGCCGAAGCATTGGCGCCGCTGCGGGGTGGCCAGCTCGAAGTGGGCGCCGCGCCGCACTCGCTGCGCGCGGCCGGCATCGATGCGATCCGCGCGCTGGCGGCCGGCTTGCCCGCCGCGCGGCCGCTGCACATCCACATCGCCGAGCAAGAGGCCGAGGTGGCGCAGTGCATCGCGCACACGGGCCAGCGGCCCGTTGCCTACCTGTTCGACCAGCTCGCGCCTGATGAACGCTGGTGCCTCGTGCACGCCACGCACCTGGACGCGGCCGAAGTGACGGCACTGGCGGGTAGCGGTGCCGTTGCCGGCCTGTGCCCGACCACCGAGGCGAATCTGGGCGACGGCCTGTTTCCGCTGGCGCCGTACATCGCCGCCGGCGGGCGCTTCGGCATCGGCAGCGACAGCCATGTATCGCAGAGCCCCGTCGAAGAATTGCGCTGGCTCGAATACGGCCAGCGCCTGCAGCACCGGCAGCGCAATGTGGCGCACGTGCCAGCGCAGCGCAGTGTCGGCGACTTTTTGTGGCAAGCTGCGTTGGCTGGCGGCGCGCAAGCCACTGGCCGGCGCGTCGGCGCACTGGCGGCAGGGCGGCGTGCCGACCTGTTGGTGCTGGATGCCCAGCATCCGAACCTCGACGGCGTGGACCACGCCGAGGTCCTTGGTCGCATGGTATTTTGTGGTAACGATAACCTCGTGCGCGACGTGCTGTGCGGCGGACGCTGGGTAGTCCAAAGCGGCCGCCACCGGGCGCAGGAGGCGATTGCCTCGCGTTACCGCCAGGCGCTCCGGGATTTGCGTTCTTAGAAAGGTGACCACATGACTGTCTTGATTCCGTTTGCAGGCCTGGCCCCGGTACCGTGGAAGAACGGCGGCGGCAACACGACCGAGATCGCGATCGGCCCGCTCGACGCCGGCTTCGACGATTTCGACTGGCGCGTCAGCCTCGCCACCATCGCCGAAGACGGCGCGTTCTCGCAGTTCGAGGGCGTCGACCGCACGCTGGCGCTGGTCGATGGCCACGGCATGACCTTGCAGATCGATGGCGAGCCGACCCTGATCACGCATGCCGAGCCGGTCGTGGCGTTCGACGGCAGCTCCGAAGTGCGGGCCAAGCTCAATCGCGGACCGACGACCGACTTCAATGTCATGTCGCGCAGCGAGCGCTGTTATCACCAGTTCGGCCGGCGGCGCCTGAGCGGCGACTCGACCTTCATCGCGCGCGCCGAGATCACGGTGCTGTTCCTGGCTGAAGGCGACAGCCTGCAGCTGGCCAGCGACAACGAGCGCATTGGTCTCGTGCGCTACGACGCGGTGGTGCTCGACCAGGGCACCGTCTGGACGCTCGAGGCCGGCCAGGCCACCATCTATATCGTCGACGTCCATTACTATGCCGACGACGATGACGACGACATGGGGATGTATGACTGACCTGCTGCTGTCCAACGTGCACCTGGCCACGATGGACAACGGCTACGGCCTGCTGCACGACGCCGCGCTGGCCATCAAGGATGGCCGCATCGCCTGGATCGGCGCGCGAAGCGATGCACCGCCGGCCGCGCGCGAATACGACTGCGGTGGCGCCTGGCTCACGCCCGGCCTGATCGACTGCCACACGCACATCGTCCATGGCGGCAACCGCAGCGACGAATGGGAAGCACGCCTGAACGGCGCCAGCTATGAAGACATTGCGCGCCAGGGTGGCGGCATCATGGCCACCGTGCGCGCCACGCGTGCGCTGGACGTCGATGCGCTCGTCGCGGCCAGCCTGCCGCGTGTGAAGGCCTTGCTGGCCGAAGGCGTGACGACGCTCGAGATCAAGTCGGGCTACGGTCTCGCGCTGGACGCCGAAGAACGCATGCTGATCGCAGCGCGCCGCGTCGGCGAACTGCTGCCGGTGCGCGTCGTCACCACGTTCCTGGGCGCGCACGCGCTGCCGCCTGAATTCGCGGGGCGCCCGGACGACTACATTAGCAACGTGTGCGATGTCATGCTGCCCGCGCTGGCGGAGCAGGGCCTGGTCGACGCAGTCGATGCATTCTGCGAGCGCATCGGTTTTACCAACGCGCAGACCGTGCGCGTGTTCGAGAAGGCATGCGCGCTGGGCTTGCCGGTCAAGCTGCATGCCGAGCAGTTGTCCGACCAGGGCGGCGCCGCACTCGTGGCGCGCCATGGCGGCCTGTCGGCCGATCATCTGGAACACCTGAGCGAAGAGGGCATCGCTGCGATGGCCCGCGCCGGCACGGTGGCCGTGCTGCTGCCGGGCGCCTATTACTATCTGCGCGAAACGACCAAGCCGCCGATCGCCGCCTTGCGCGCCGCCGGTGTACCGATGGCCGTGGCCACCGACTGCAATCCCGGCACCTCGCCGCTGACGTCATTGCTGCTGGCGCTGAACATGGCGTGCACCTTGTGGCGCCTCACGCCGCAAGAGGCATTGCTGGGCGTGACCGCGCACGCAGCGCGCGCGCTCGGTCTGCAGGACGAGATCGGCACGCTCACGGTCGGCAAACGCGCCGACCTGGCGTTATGGAACATCGCGCGACCTGCCGATCTTGCTTATGCGATGGGTTTGAATCCCTGCCAGGCTGTCATCCATGGCGGCGTCTTGCGCACCATCGGCTGAACTCTTGACCGCCCGCAAGGCTGTCATCTGCGTTTCGGAGAAGATGAATTTCGCGACGTGTAGAAAAAAAAACGGTGACGGCCGTAAGCAAATGTAAGGCTTAATCAATCGTTAAGGATCGCTGGCTATAGTCCTTCTCGTGATTCAACTTCTCCCCTCCCCATTTGCCAAAATGGGTTTGCCCACGGCGCCAACGCGTCGTGGGTTTTTCTTTGTCGGTCGGGTTTAGCGTCAGCCGAAATCACCTGCGTTCGGCCAGCGCCGTCAGGCTCTCGCCCGTCACGCGGCAGATGCGCCACTCGGGCATCACGTCAGCGCCCATCGCCTTGTAGAAATTGATTGCAGGCTCGTTCCAGTCCAATACCGACCATTCGAAGCGCCCGCAGCCGCGCTCGACCGCCAGCTGCGCCAGCCGTTGCAGCATGCGCGTGCCGATGTTCTTGCCGCGATGCGCCTGCTTCACATACAGGTCTTCGAGGTACAAACCTTTCTTGGTCAGGAAGGTCGAGAAGTTATGGAAGAACAGCGCGAAGGTAACGACCTCGCCGTTCTCTTCGCCAACGATCGCTTCGCACGACGGGTGCGCGCCAAACAGGCCTTCGTGCAGCAGCGCTTCGGTGGCCACGACCATGTGTTCGAGTTTTTCAAAGACGGCCAGTTCCACGATCATGGCGTGGATGTGGGTGACGTCGTCCGGACGGGCAGGGCGGATGGAAAATGGGGCAGCGGTCATGGCGATTCGATGGGATTGTTCAGGTTAGCGGATTGCACAATTTTAGGTGCGGGCGCACGCACGGCCCAGGCGACGCTCGCCAGGCACACGATCATGCCGAGAAATTCAAGCGCGCCGGGGCGGTAATCTTCGAGCAGCACCGACAGCAGCACCGACAGCACGGGCGTGACGACGGTGACGTACACGGCCTTGTTGGCGCCGATGCGGGCGATCAGCGTGAAGTAGGCAAAGAAGGCGATGACGGAGCCGAAGATCGACAGGTAGAACAGGCCGGCCCAGTAGGTACCGCTGTCGGGCAGCGTGAAGGCGTCGCCGTTCGCGAGCGACCACAGCGTCACCATCGACGCGCCCCACAGCATCGACCACGCCATCGTCAGCGGCAGGTTCGCGCACTGCTGCTTGACCTTGGTGACGACAACGCTGCCGCCCGCGCTGGCCATGGTCGCGGCCAGCGCCAGCACGACGCCCGCAATGAAGTGACCGTTGCCGCCGGCCTGGATTGCCTGCCAGGCGTCGCCAATGGCGTGCCAGAACAGCAGCGCGACGCCCACCGTGGCGGCCGCGCCGCAGGTCCAGGTGCGGCGGTTGATGGCGGTGCCGAAAAAGAGGCGGCTCCAGATGGGCGTCCAGAACACCATCAGCGCAAACATCACGGCCACCAGGCCGGAGACGACGTGCTGCTCCGCGTGGTAGGTGCAGATATACGAAATGCCGAAGGTCAGGCCGCCCTGCAGCGCCATCCAGCGGTGCGTGCGCCATGGCAGGCTCAGGCGTTCGCGGCGCACGATGCATACGGCGAACAGGGCAGCGGCAGCGAGGAAGAACCGGTAAGCCACCGACACCGCCGGCGCGGTGTGTCCCAGTTGCAGGGTGATGGCCCAGAAGGTCGAGCCCCAGATCAGGGACGCGATGGTAAACAGGATGGGGGAAGACATCGCGGGAGTATAGATGGCCCGCCAGGTTCCTGTCGGCATCACCTCATCGACCGGCATCCCCGATGTAGTAGAAATGCAACATTACCATGCGAGCCGGATACGCCGGTACAGAATACTCAGCACGAACAGCGGCCCGATCAGCAAGAAGCGCAGATCCTCGAAGAACGATGGCTTCTTGCCCTCGATATGGTGACCGACGAACTGGCCGATCCAGGCCGCCACGAACACGCCGATCGCCGTCGGCAACACGGTCCCGTCCGGCAACATGGCCAGCAGTACCAGCATGGCGCCGGCCATCACAGCCATCCCCAGTGCAAACGCGCGTGACAGCTTGCTGTAATACACGAGCGCTACCGCCACGACCAGCAGCGGGACGACGGGATGGATGGCCCACAGGATGCCCAGCAGGCTGAACACGATCGCCGGTATGCACACGATGTGGATCAGCTCATTGACCGGATTGCGGTGGCTTTCGCCATAGCGCGCCAGCAAGACATCGATGGCACGGGGCGTGGATGCGGTGTGCATGGCGGCGTCTCCCTGTATTGTTGTAAGGACGATTCTACCGCTGCTGTTCCCCGTTCGGCACCCTATCGTGGCGGCAACGCCGGCGTGGGCGCCATGGTGTCGGCCGGTTGCACGCGCAGATGGGCATGGTTCGCGAACAGCTCGGCGATCCATTCGACGAATACCCGCACCTTGGCCGACAAATGGCGGTTGTGCGGATACACCACGTGGACGGGAATCGGATCGCAGCGCCAATCCGGCAGCAGCCGCACCATCTTGCCGGTCGCGAGCTGCTCGGACAAAAGATAGTCGGTCATATTGATCACGCCCAGGCCTGCCAGGCCCGCCTTGATATAGGCATTCGAGTCGTTGAGCGCGATAGCGCCGGGCAGCATGACCTCGATGCGCTCGCCGTCACGGGTGAAATCCCAGCCGCTGACCTTGCCCGACTTGGACGAAAAATAATTCACGCAGCGATGGCGCTCCAGATCGTTCGGATGCAGCGGCATGCCGAAGCGCTCGATATAGGAGGGCGCCGCGCACGTGACGAAATTGATCACGCCAACGCGGCGCGCAATCAGGTTGCTGTCGATCAGGTCGCCACCGCGCACGGCGCAGTCGACGCCTTCCTCGACCAGGTCGACCGGGCGATCGGTGCTGCCCATCTCCAGCGTGATATCGGGATAACGCTCGAAGAAATCGGGCAGGGCCGGAATCAGGATTTCGCAGGTCAGGCCCGTGGGTGCATCCACCCGCAGCCGGCCACTGGGACTGAAGCGGTGGCGCGTGAGCGATTCTTCGGCGTCGCGCACGTCCGACAGGATCCGCACGCAGCGCTCGTAATAGGCGGCGCCGTCGGATGTCACGGACACATGGCGGGTCGTGCGATGCAGCAGGCGTGAGGCAAGCGATGTTTCGAGCGCCTGGATCAACGTCGATACGGTTGCCTTGGGCATCTGGAGCGTATCGGCGGCGCGCGTGAAGCTGCCGGCATCGACGACTTGTACAAACACCTCCATGGCTTGCAGCTTGTTCATCCCGGTTTTCATTCAAAATTGGTGACATTGTTCAGGAATCTGAACAATCAATTCGGTATTGTCATCTTTATCCGATTTGCGATCAAGACTATTATGTGTGCATCGCAACAAAGTTTTACTTGAGAAGACGGAGCAGGACATGAGTATTCGAGATGGCATTTTTACCACGGTTGCAGTCACGCTTAGCGGCGTCGCGCTGGCGGGATTGCTTTGCACGGATGCTTACTCCCGCGCCGCCGGCGCCGAAGCACGCGGTGTGCGGGCGCTGTCGATGCAGATGCAGATGAGCTGCGTGGGCGATTGCGCCGTGGTTGACGAGCGCATCGTCGAACTCGAGCTCGGGCAGGTCCCGCGATGAACGCCGTGGGCGATCTGCCGGAGCGCGCGCTGAAAGTACGCGACCTCGAGGTCGCGGGTGCCACCGGCTCGCTGCCGGCGCGCCTGTACGCTGCCGGCCCGGCCGCCAAGCGCGACATGCTGGTCGTGTTCTACCACGGCGGCGGCTTCGACAGCGGCGACCTCGATGAGGCAGACGACTTCCTGCGCTCGCTGGCCGAATGCGATCACCTGCCGCTGGTGCTGGCGCCGAGCTACACGCTGGCCACCGTCAGCCCGTTCCCGGCCGCCGTCGAGGATGCCCACGCGGTCCTGCAGTGGGCCAAGAAGAACAAGGCCAAGCTTGGCTGGAACGGCAAGCTCCTGGTGACGGCCGGCATCGAAGCCGGCGCCAATCTGGCGGCCGTCTGCGCGCTGATGTCGCGTGATCGTGGTGGTCCGGCACTCGCTGGCCAGATCCTGGTCATGCCGATGCTCGATCCGGCCCTGAGCACCGGTTCGATGCGCCAGCTCACACAATGCTCCGACCGCGAAAAGGCCGCCACGATCTGCGCCGAAGCCTATCGCGGCTATTTGCCCCACGCAGCCGACCGCTCGCATCCGTACGCGGCGCCGCTGCATTCGAGTCGCCTGAAGAACCTGGCGCCAGCGCTGATCCTGTCGGCCGAGGACGATCCGCTGCGCGACGAAGCCGAGCTGTATGGGGCAAAACTGATCAATGCGGGAATCTGCACCACGGTGCGGCGCATGGCGCCCGCCGATCTGCAAGACCCGAACGGGCGCAATGAATGCGCCTGCAAATGGCAGGCGATGGGCGAGATTGCCAACTTCCTGGCGCGGCTGGAAGGGCGGCAGGGGACCTGACTCGGCAGCGCGTAGGGTGGACTTCTATGCCGTCCACTCTACATAGGTGCAGCCAAAATGGTAAGTAATAGTTAATAACAATAAAAGAGTGAGAATGAATCACAGTATCCAGCCGCAATACCTGCCTCGCAGATAACACACGGCCATCCGCCGGACTAAGCCACCGGCTCTACATCAGCTAACAAGAAATTTTTCCACGCCCCGGCGCGGAAGGGGATTCGTTTTGCCTGCGTTTCGTCTGGCCCGACATGCCAGCGACGCGGGACGGGGTTCTATTGTCTTTTTTTTCATCGTCGTACTTCATCGTTCTTAATAAAAGGGTTAATCATGAATAACCAATCAGGGATGGGCAAACTGCGCGTCATCATCGCCGCGCTGGCAATCGCAGGTCTCGCGGGTGCCGGTATCACCGGCTGCGCGGACGCCACCAGCGACGACGCACCGGCAGCGGCAGCGCCAAGTGCACCGCCAGTCACGAGCGCGGTCGTCATCCAGCGCGCCGTGACCGAAACGCAGGAATTCTCCGGTCGCCTGGAAGCGATCGAAGTCGTTGCAATCCGCCCCCGCGTGTCGGGCTACATCACGGCCGTGAACTTCAAGCCGGGCGCCGAAGTGAAAAAAGGCGAGGTCCTGTTCGTGATCGATCCACGGCCGTATCAGGCCGAAGCGGACCGCACCAAGGCCGTCGCCGCTGCCGCGCAGGCACGCGCTGACCTGGCGCGCCTGGAATTGCAGCGCGCCGAGCGCCTGCTGGCCGACAAGGCCATCGCCCAGCGCGAGTTCGACGAACGCTCGGCCGGCCAGAAAGAACTGGATGCGAGCGTGCGCGCCGCCCAGGCCGAGCACGAAACGGCGCGCCTGAACCTGGCCTACACCCGCGTTACGTCACCCATTGACGGCCGCGTCTCGAAGGCCGAAATCACCCTGGGCAACCTGGTGGACGCCACCGCGGTCCTGACCTCGGTGGTCTCGCTCGAGCGCATCTACGCCAGCTTCGATGGCGATGAATCCACCTACCTGCGCGTGTCGCGCCGCACCAACGCCGGCCAGCCGGTGGACGTGAAGGTGGGCCTGGCCGGCGAAGAAGGCTTCCCGCACAGCGGCAAGCTCGAATTCGTCGACAACCAGCTCGACAGCCGCAGCGGCAGCGTGCGCATGCGCGCCACGCTGGCCAACGCCGACCGCGCGCTGGCGCCGGGCCTCTTTGCCCGCGTGCAGATCGCCGGCGGCGCGCCGACCCCGCAGATCCTGATCGTCGACCGCGCCATCAACACCGACCAGGACCGCAAGTTCGTCTACGTCGTCGACAAGGATGGCAAGGCTGAATACCGCAGCGTCAAACTGGGCCCGCTGGACGATGGTTTGCGCATCGTGCGTGAAGGCCTGAAACCAGGCGAGAAGATCGTCGTGAACGGCCTGCAGCGCGTGCGCCCGGGCGCCCCGATCGCGGCGCAGGTCGTGCCGATGGTGGCCAACGCAGCACCGGCAGCGGCCACCCCAGCGGCTGCAACGGGAGCATAAGTCACCATGAACTTTCCTAAATTCTTTGTCGACAAGCCGATCTTCGCGGTCGTGCTGTCGGTGATCATCTTCGTCGCCGGCCTGATCTCGATCTTCATGCTGCCGATTTCCGAGTACCCCGAAGTCACGCCGCCCTCCGTGGTGGTACGCGCGCAGTATCCGGGCGCGAACCCGAAGGTCATCGCCGAAACGGTGGCCACGCCATTGGAAGAGCAGATCAACGGCGTCGAAGACATGCTGTACATGTCGTCGCAAAACACGTCCGACGGCGCGCTGGCACTGACCGTCACGTTTAAAATCGGCACCGATGTCGAGCAGGCCGAGACCGCGGTGCAGAACCGGGTCCAGCGCGCGCTGCCACGGCTGCCCGAAGAAGTGCGCCAGATCGGCGTGACGACCGTGAAGTCGTCGCCGAACCTGACGATGGTGGTCCACCTCAATTCCCCGGACGGCCGCTACGACGACCTGTACCTGCGCAACTACGCGGTGCTGAACGTGAAGGACCAGCTGGCCCGCATCAAGGGCATGGGCGAAGTCCAGCTGTTCGGCTCGGGCGACTACGCGATGCGTATCTGGCTCGATCCGCAGAAGGTCGCCGCGCGCGGCTTGACCGCTGGTGACGTCATCGATGCGATCCGCGAACAGAACGTGCAGGTCGCAGCCGGCGTGATCGGCCAGGGTCCGGCCAAGGACGCCGACTTCCAGCTCACCGTGAATACGCAAGGGCGCCTGCAGAGTACCGACGAATTCGGTGACATCGTCCTGAAGACCAATGCCGAAGGCGGCACCACGCTGCTCAAGGATGTCGCGCGCATGGAACTCGGTTCAAGCTCGTACGCACTGCGCTCGCTGCTGAACAACAAGTCGGCCGTCGCGATCCCGATCTTCGCCGCCCCAGGCGCGAACGACCTGCAACTCTCGGCCGATGTGCGTACGACGATGGAAGCGCTGTCGCAGGAGTTCCCGGAAGGCGTGAAGTACTCGATCGTGTATGACCCGACCCAGTTCGTGCGCGAGTCGATCAATTCGGTCATCGTGACGCTGTTCGAAGCGGTCGTGCTGGTCGCGCTGGTGGTGATCATCTTCCTGCAGACCTGGCGCGCCTCGATCATTCCGCTGCTGGCCGTGCCGGTGTCGGTGGTCGGTACCTTTGCCGTGATGCTGGCCTTCGGTTTCTCGATCAATACGCTTTCGCTGTTCGGCCTCGTGCTGGCCATCGGTATCGTGGTCGACGATGCGATCGTGGTGGTGGAAAACGTCGAGCGCAATATCGCCGATGGCTTGAATCCGCGCGATGCGACCATCCAGGCCATGAAGGAAGTCAGCGGGCCGATCATCGCCATCGCGCTGGTGCTGTGCGCCGTGTTCGTGCCGATCGCGTTCGTGTCGGGCCTGACTGGCCAGTTCTATCGCCAGTTCGCACTGACGATCGCGATTTCGACCGTGATCTCGGCCTTCGCGTCGCTGACGCTCGCGCCAGCCCTGTCGGCCGCCTTGCTGAAGCCGCACAACGCACCGAAAGACCGCCTGACGCGCATGATCGACGCCGTGCTGGGTCGCTTCTTCGGCGCCTTCAACCGCTTCTTCGGCCGCTCGTCGGTGCGCTATGAACATGGCGTGAAGGGTGTCCTGCGTCGCAAGAGCGCTTCGGTCGCTGTCTACCTGGCGCTGGCTGTGGCTGCGGTGTTCATGTTCAAGGCAGTGCCGCCGGGCTTCGTGCCACCGCAGGACAAGGCGTACCTGATCGGCTTCGCGCAATTGCCGGACGCCGCTTCGCTCGACCGCACCGACGCCGTGATCCGTCAGATGTCGAAGATCGCCCAGGAGATTCCCGGTGTCGAATCGTCGATCGCCTTCCCGGGCCTGTCGATCAACGGCTTTACCAATGCGCCGAACGCCGGCATCGTGTTCGTCGGCCTGAAGTCGTTCGACCAGCGCAAGGACAAGGCGAAAAGCGCCGAAGCCATCGCCGCCGAGATCAACAAGCGCATGGGCGCCGTCGAGGATGCATTCGTGATGGTGCTGTCGCCACCGCCGGTCAATGGCCTGGGCACGACGGGCGGCTTCAAGATGATGATCGAAGACCGCGGCAACGTCGGCTACGAAGAGCTGAACAAGGCAGTGCAGGCGCTGACGGCCAAGGCCGCGCAGACGCCGGAACTGGCCGGCGTGTTCTCGGGCTTCCAGATCAACGTGCCGCAGCTGTACGCGGACATCGATCGCGTGAAGGCCAAGCAGCTGGGCGTGCCGCTGGCGAGCATCAACCAGACCTTGCAGGTGAACCTCGGCTCGCTGTACGTGAACGACTTCAACCAGTTCGGCCGCACGTATCAGGTGCGGGTGCAGGCCGACGCGCCGTTCCGTTCGCAGCGCGAGCAGATCGAGCAGTTCAAGGTGCGCAGCAATACGGGCGAAATGATTCCGCTGTCGTCAATGATGCGCGTGAAGGACACCTATGGTCCGGATCGCGTCACGCGCTACAACGGCTACGTCTCGGCCGAGATGAATGGTGGCGCCGCGCCCGGCGTGTCGTCCGGCCAGGCGCAGGCGGCGATGGAACGCATCGCCAAGGAAGTGCTGCCGAAGGGCGTGTCGTACGAATGGACCGAGCTGACCTACCAGGACGTCCTGTCGGGTAACACGATGATCTATGTGTTCCCGCTGTGCGTGCTGCTGGTGTTCCTGGTGCTGGCGGCCCAGTACGAAAGCTGGACGCTGCCGTTGTCGGTGATCCTGATCGTGCCGATGTCGATCCTGTGCGCGCTCATCGGCGTCAAGCTCACCGGTGGCGACAACAATGTGTTCACGCAGATCGCACTGTTCGTGCTGGTCGGACTGGCGTCGAAGAACGCGATCCTGATCGTCGAATTTGCCCGCGAACTGGAAGACCATGGTCGCAGCGTCGTCGAGGCAGCGCTGGAAGCGAGCCGCCTGCGTCTGCGGCCGATCCTGATGACGTCGATCGCGTTCATCGCCGGCGTGGTGCCGCTGGTGTTCTCGAGCGGCGCGGGCGCCGAGATGCGCCACGCCATCGGTGTCGCCGTATTCTGGGGCATGCTGGGCGTGACCTTCTTCGGCCTGTTCCTCACGCCGCTGTTCTATGTGTTGCTGCGCTCGCTGGCCAAGCGTTTTGAAAAACCCGTGCACACCGCGCCTGCGGTGGCGCACAGCGCAGAAGGAGTGCACTGATGAATACGATGATTGCAAAGGGCGTCGCGCCCTTGTTGGCAGCATTGCTGCTGACGGCTTGCGCCACGCCCGACTTCGTGCAGCCGCACGTGGCCACGCCGGATGCCTTCCGCGAGTCGCAGGCACCAGTACCGGCCGCGGAAGTGGCGGGGATTGACGGCGCGCGCTGGAAGCCGGCGCAGCCGGCCGAGCAGCAGCCACGCGGCCAGTGGTGGCTGGCCTTCAACGATCCGGCGCTGACCGCGCTGATCGACGAAGCCGCCGTCAATAATGCCAACCTGTCGGTCGCGGCCAGCCGCGTCAAGCAGGCGCGCGCGATTGCCGGCATCGCCGAAGCGGACCGTATCCCGCAGGTCGGCGTGGGCATCGGCGCCCAGCGTGCGCGCCTGTCGCCACGTGAATCGAACCTGCCGCAAGGCGTGGGGACCGACGCGTACACGAGCTACAGCGCGCGCCTGTCAGCCAGCTACGAAGTCGATCTGTTCGGCCGCGTGGCGGCCGGCGTGTCGGCCGCGCGAAGCGATGCGGCGACCTCCGAAGCCAACTTCCGCTCGGTGCTGCTGGCCTTGCAGGCCGATGTCGCGCAGACCTATTTCAGGCTACGTGCACTCGATGCCGAGCTGGTGACGCTGGCCGATACGGTGCGGCTGCGTGAAGAAAGCATCAATGTCACGCAGCGCCGTTTCGACCTGGGCGACATCGGCGAATTCGACCTGTCGCGCGCCCGTACCGAGCTGTCCACGGCGCGCGCCGAAGCCATCGGCGTGCAGCGCCAGCGCGCCACGACCGAGCATGCACTGGCGGTCTTGCTGGGTAAACCAGCGGCCGATTACGTGGCCGGTCCGAGCCCGCTGCTCGATGCGAGCCTGCTGCCGGCGATCCCTGCCGGCCTGCCGTCATCGCTGCTCGAGCGCCGGCCCGACATCGTTGCTGCCCAGCGCGCGATGGAAGCGTCGAACGCCCGCATCGGCGTGGCGCGCGCGGCGATGTTCCCGGCCCTGACCATCAATGCCGATGGCGGCGGCGTGGGCGGCGTGTTCTCGGAAGTGTTCAAGTGGAGCAGCCGTTCGTGGGTGCTCGGGGCCCTGGCCTCGATGCCGATCATCGACGGTGGCCGCAACCGCAACAACATCGTGCGCAGCGAAGCGGTGCTCGAAGAATCGGTGGGCACCTACCGCCAGAGCGTGCTGGTGGCGTTTGCCGAGGTCGAGGATAACCTGGCCGGCCTGCGCATCCTGGCAGGGCAGGCCGGTGAGATCGACGCGGCCGTGGTGTCGGCACGCCGCTCGGCCGATCTGGCGCAGAAGCTGTACGACGCTGGCCGTTCGAGCTATCTGGAACTGCTCGACGCGCAGCGCAACCTGGCGGTCGTCGAGCGCACGGCGGTGCAGTTGCGCGGTGACCGTGCACTGACGACGGTGGCGTTGATTCGCGCGCTGGGCGGTGGCTGGGATGCGACGCGTCCAGTGAATGCGGCGGTGGCGCAACGCTGATCCCGGTATAAAAGTTGTTTGCCCTTTGCGGCGGTGCGCGTGAGCGTACCGCCGCTTTTTTTCGTCGGTGTAGCAAAACTACAAAAATATCTGGATTCAATTGACTCTAATAAACGTCAGGAACAGAATCTGTGGGCCGAAAGTGTCCGTTTAGAGACCGCGGTGCCAGGTCAGGTAGTTTATCTACGTGACCAATAGTACGTCCGTGGATGTCCTGAAGGACTGAACATATCAATTACAACGGAGGAGACAAAATGAAGAAAAGCATCATCGCCATGCTTGCCACCAGCGTCGTGGCACTGAGTAACCCGGCCCTGGCCGCCACCCCGCCTGCCCAGGCAGGTAACAGTTCTGCCGTGCTGCTCCAGGGCTTCCACTGGAATTCGTCGAGCGCCAGGAGTCCGAACTGGTACAACACCCTGCAGGGCAATGTGGGCGAGCTGAAAACCATGGGCTTTTCCCACGTCTGGTTCCCGCCGCCGTCCGATTCGGCGGCCTCGCAGGGCTATCTGCCGCGCCAGCTGAACAACCTGAATTCGGCCTACGGCAGCTCGGCCGAGCTGACCAACGTCGTGCGCGCCTTCACGAACAGCGGCATCAAGGCGGTGGCCGACGTCGTCGTCAACCACCGCGTCGGCACCACCGGCTGGTCGGATTTCACCAATCCCAACTGGACCGTGCATTCGATCGTCAACAACGACGAGTGCAACTGCGGCCTGGGCAGCGCCGATACGGCGCTCGGCTTCAACGGCGGCCGCGACATCGACCACCGCAACGTCGGCGAAGTCCAGAACGGCATCACCACGTGGCTGAACTACACGCTCAAACCGGTGGGCTTTACCGGCATGCGCGTGGACTATGTGCGGGGCTTCAGCCCCAGCTACGTCGGGCAGTATGCGAATGCCTTCAACGCCGAGTTCTGCGTCGGCGAACTGTGGAACGACCTGAACCTGAACAACGTCGATGCACACCGCCAGGAAATCATGAACTGGATTAACGGGACCAGCAATAGCTGCGGCGCTTTCGACTTCACCACCAAGGGCCTGCTCAACGACGCGCTTGCCAACGGCAACTACTGGCGCCTGAAGGATGCCGCCGGCAAGCCGCAGGGCGCCATCGGCTGGTGGCCAGCGATGGCAGTGACCTTTGTGGACAACCACGACACCGGTCCATCCGAAAGCTGCGGCAACGGCCAGAACCACTGGGCGGTGCCGTGCGGTTCGGTGATGGAGGGTTACGCCTATGTGCTGAGCCACCCGGGCATTCCGACCGTCTACTACCCCCACATCTACAACTGGGGCCTGAAGACGCCGATCGCTGCGCTGATGGCAGCGCGCCGGGCGGCCGGCGTGACGTCGACGTCGCCGGTGGCGATCCAGCAGGCGGCGCAGGGACTGTACGCCGCAGTCGTCACGGGCAACACGCGCCAGCTCGCGATGAAGATCGGACCGAACGCCTGGAGCCCGGCCGGCACGGGCTGGGTGCTGCAGACGTCGGGCAGCAATTACGCGGTGTGGATGAAGTAAGCATCCGCTGTGTGTGACGTACCGGCTGCCGGCAACGGCGGCCGGTCGTCAGCCTGATGCCGGCTGCGCGCCGCTACAATGGCGCCATGTCCATCGCATCTGCTCTACCGCTCACCGGCCTCGCGCCCGTCATCGACGCCCATATCCGCATTCTCGTGCTGGGCAGTTTTCCGGGCGCCGCGTCGCTGGCGGCCGGGCAGTATTATGCGCATCCGCGCAATCTGCTGTGGCCGATCCTGTCGCAACTGACGGGCGAAGACCTGGCCGGCTTGCCCTACGACGAGCGTTTGCCGCGCCTCCTGGCGCACGGCATCGGCTTGTGGGATGTACTGGGTGCGTGCGAGCGTGAAGGCAGTCTCGATTCGGCCATCCGTGCGCCAGCCGCGAACGACTTCGCGCGGCTGCGTGAGCGTTGTCCGCAGCTTGAAACCGTCGGCTTCAATGGCAAGACGGCGGGCAAGTTTGCACCGCAATTTGTGGACGCCGGGTATCGGACGGTGCTGCTGCCATCGACCTCGCCGGCGTATGCGGCGATGCCGTTTGCGCAGAAGCTGATGGCCTGGCAGCGCTTGCTGGCGAACTGACGTTTTTCAGGTTGGCTGCGAATGATGGTCAAACGATATCCGACACCTGGCATCGCCGGACTTAACCATAAAACCCCACTTCACGCTGATGTCGAACTGCGAGTACGAGGATGGCATCCTCCTCGGCCTCGTAGCTGTACAGCGCGATGTAGCCAGTCTTGCCATGTGAGATAACCAGTTCCCGCAAGTCGTGTTCGGCCAGGCGACCGACCAGGGGGTGCCGAACGAGAATGGCGATGGCTTCCTCGATCAGATCGAGTGTTGCCAGCTGAGCATCCACACCCTCTGGCATAAGGAAGTCGCTGATCCGTTCCAGGTCGGAGAGCGCGCGGCTTGCGTAGCTTATTCGCGCCATGCTGTCTTGGCAGGTCTGGCTGCCGCCCCATCTGTCAGGCGGTTGCGCAGGTAGGCGCGCACGTCGTCAGCAGCGTAGCCCTGTCCTTCCGCCAGCAACTCTGCCCTTGCGTCACGCGCTTGCGCAACGAAGGCAGCGCGCTGCTCCACCGCATGAGCAGCTTGCCGGATCGCGTCGACCATGAATGCATGCGGACTGATGCCAAGTTCTTGCGCAGCATCGACTGCGCGCTGCTTGAGTTCATCGGGAAGTTTCAGTGAGGTCGTCGACATGGGAGAGGCGCCATTGGTTGTGGTGCTACCACGGTAACACCGATGTCTTGAAGATTCAAGTGGTTACCATCACCACCACCTACCGAATATGCGTCCCGGTCCCCGCCGCCATCTTCCGCAGATAAGCCAGCTTCGCCACGTACACCTCGCGCATGTCCTGCCGCGTGCTGTGATCGACCGCCAGTGCGATCTGTTCCCGTGCATCGCGCACGTGCCCCAGCTGCAGATGGGCGACGCCCAGCCAGAACCGGAACTCGTCGTTGTATGGCGCGCGCCGCACCTCGCGCGCGAAGTGGGCCACCGCATCGTCATACTGCCCGGCCTTGAGCGCGGCCGTGCCCAGATCAAAATAGTGATAGGGCGGCGTCGGATCGACCGCCGCGATGCGCTTGGCCAGCGCCGCCGCTTCCAGCGGCCGCCCGAGCGCCACCAGCACCGGCTGCAGGTTGCGCAGCACCGACAGGTTCTCGGGCTCGCGCACCAGCGCCGCCTGGAACGCGCGCTCGGCCAGTGCCGGTTCGCCGTGCCGCTGGTAGATCACGCCCAGCGTGTTGAGCGTGCTCGCCACGCCGGGGCGCGCCAGGACCGCCGCGCGTGCCCACCAGTAGGCGTCGTCACGCCGGCCTTGCACCAATGCCTCGGCGGCGCGGTTGTTCAGGAACAGGGCGACGATGTCGTCTTCTTCGAGCTCGCGCGTGCGCAGGCGCGCGGCCTCGTCGCGCGGGATGAAATCGACGACCAGCACGCGCTGCGGGTGGTAGCCGCGCGGCGCGTCGGCCGGGCGCTCGCCCAGGCTGACGTTGATGTGGGAACTGGACAGGTACAGGCCGGCAGTGCGGCTCCAGGTGTTGTCGACGTCCACACTCTGGAACCGGACCGGCATGCCCAGCTCTTTGGCAAAGGCCGCCGTCATGATCACCAGCGACAGGCAGTTGCCCGTACGCGCGGCGTAGGTCTGGCTGGCGGTGCGGGTGATGGTCGATTCGTATTCGAGCTTGAGGTCGGACTTGCTGTAGAGCGCATCGACCAGGCCGTGCTGCAGGCCCTTGGTGCGCAGGCGCGACGTGAATGCGCTGCTGTTCAGGTAAGTGCGCATCGCGGGACTGAGCGCGAACAGGTCGTGCGCGCCGATGGGTTCCGATGGTGGCGCGAAGCGCGCATCGGCAAACAGGGCCGCTGGCGGGGCAGGGGGAGGAGCGAGACTGGCGCAGCCGGCCAGCAGCATGCTGAACAAAAGCCAACCGAACGACGGCCAATTGAACAAGACCCAGCGCATGGCGCCTCCTGCAAACGAGCGTACTGACAAGGCAGTATCCGCTCCCTTGCGGGCGAAGTCAAAACTCAGTCTTCGTGAAACGCTTCCAGCAGTTCGTCCATGATCTCGGCGGTTTCTTCGTCCGACAGGCCAAGATACGCGCAGGCGGCGACGCCACCCTTGTTCCATTCGTTCGACTCGGCCTGGCCCTGGTAGCGGCTGAGTGCATTCTCGGCCAGCAGCGACAGGGCGACCAGCGAGCGTACGGGTCCCGCAGTGGCGGCATCGTCGATCACGGCGAAATCGTGATGGTGCAGGATGGCCCAGGCGACGTGGTCGGACAGCCCCCAGTTGCGGGCCAGCAGGCAGCCCATGGCGGCGTGGCTGGTCGCGTGGCGTTCGTTCTCGAGGTCGGTGAACGGGCGATGGGCTTCCATCGACGCCTCGCCGTAGGTGGCTTCGTAATCCTTGAAACGGTCCATCAGGAGCGGCACGCCGGTGTCGCAGAACAGGCCGAACGTGTGCGCCACGTCGGCCTCGCCCATGCGCAGGCGGCGCGTCAGGAACACCATCGCGTGCGCGCGGCGCGTCGAGATGTCCCAGAAACTGGCCAGCGCGGCGCTGTTGACAGGAATCGCCTGGCGCGCCAGCAGACCGGTCATCAGGGCCGCGACCTGGTTAATGCCCAGGAACAGGATGGCCTGCTCGATCGACTTGGCCTTGCGGCGCCCGCCATAGACGGCCGAATTGGCCAGCTTGAGCAGGGCGCCGGACATGCCGACGTCGCTCGCCACGATCCGGCCGATGGCGTCGGGCGATGGATCGTCGGCCCCCAGCTCGCGCTGCAGATCGGCGAGCAGACTCGGCCGCGGTGGAATGCGGATCGACTTGATCAGGGCATCGACCTGGTCGGTTTGGGGGGCGTGCTCGACGACGGTATTCATGAAATGGCGGGGCGGAGAGGGCATCTCGGACGTTGCGGGGGAACGTGTGACTATACTCCAGCCGTCAGAATATTGCAGCAAGGCAATGTGCAAATCAACTGGTTAATGTGGCAATTCCACCATAGCGCCAGGGCACTGACGTGCGCGCTAGAATCCAGCTATGGCTATTTCGACAATTGCAGGAATTGATTTTTCAGCCGATGCCGCCACCGTGGCGCGCCAGCTGATCGGGGTGACGGTGCTGCTCGACGGCGTTGGTGGCCGCATCGTCGAGACCGAGGCGTATGACCGTGAAGATGCTGCTTCGCACGCGTTTGCCGGCGAGACCGAGCGCAACGCCTCGATGTTCGGCCCGCCCGCGCATGCCTACGTCTACCGCTCGTATGGGATCCACTGGTGCCTGAACTTCGTGTGCCGAGAGGCGGGGCACGGGGCCGGGGTATTGATTCGCGCGCTGGAACCGGTGGCGGGGCTGGACGTCATGCGCGCGCGCCGCGATGCGCAGGACGAACGCGCGCTGTGTTCGGGGCCGGGCAAGTTGTGCCAGGCGCTGGGCGTGACGCGTGCGCACGACGGGATGGCGCTGGCGGGAGCGTCGTTTACCTTGCTGCCGGCAGAGCCGGGACTGGTCGTCGTGGAGGGCATCCGCATCGGCATCTCGAAGGCGGTCGACGTGCCGTGGCGTTTCGGCCTGGCCGGCTCGCGTTTTCTGAGCCGGCCAATCCGCGGCCAGGCCAGCAACTAAGCTGACCCGCGCCGGCGCGCTGTCGCCGGCGGCAGTGCCGGTACCGGCTTCGCGCGCATCGTGCTGGCGCGGCTGCGCCGTTCAGCGACCCCCTGGAAGCCTGCCGCCAGCGTGTCTTCGTGCTGCACATCGACCTCTTCCACCTCGTCGTCGCCCGGTGCGATGCGGAAGATCGCGACGGCCCTGGCCAGGTTGACGGTCTGCTCGTGCAGGCTCTCGGCCGCCGCTGCGGCCTGCTCGACCAGCGCTGCATTCTGCTGCGTCATGCTGTCCATCTGTCCGACCGCGCGATTGACGTCGGCGATGCCGTCGGCCTGCTCGGTGCTGGCGATGCTGATGCGCCCGATGATGTCGTTCACCTGGCGCACCGACGAGACGATGTCGCCCATGCTGGCGCCGGCTTCGCTGACCGACGCGTTGCCCCGTTCGATGATGCTGACCGAGTCCGCGATCAGGCCCTTGATCTCCTTGGCCGCCGCCGCCGAGCGCTGCGCCAGCGTGCGCACTTCAGACGCCACCACGGCAAAGCCGCGCCCCTGCTCGCCGGCGCGCGCTGCTTCCACCGCTGCATTCAGAGCCAGGATATTGGTCTGGAACGAGATGCCATCGATGACGCCGATGATCTCGACGATCTTGCGCGAGCTGGCCTGGATCGATTCCATCGTCGTCACGGCGCCTTGCACCGCCTGGCCGCCGCGCGCGGCCAGTTGCGCCGCTTCGGCCGCGAGCTCGGATGCCTGGCGCGCATTGCTGGCGTTGTCCTTGACCGCCGTGGTCAAGGTCTCCATCGTGCTGGCTGTCTGCTCGAGCGAACTGGCCTGCATCTCGGTGCGGCTCGACAGGTCCATATTGCCGGTGGCGATTTCCTGCGATGCCGTGTCGATCGAGCGCACCGACGTCATCACGCTGCGCAGCGCGGCATTCAGGCGTGCGATCGTGTGATCCAGCGCGCGGCCCGTGTCGGCAATTTCGTCGCGGCCCTGCGCGTCCACGGGCGGCGCGTCAAGCCGGCCCTCGGCCAGTTCGCCGACCGTGTGCGCGATCGAGTGGATCCCGGCCAGCATCGCGCGCCGCACCAGCATCGTCACCGCCAGCGACAGCGTAATCGACAGCAGCACCAGGCCGGCCATGGTCCAGCCCAGCACGCGAAATTCAGCTCTCGCAGCGGCGTAGGCTTCCTGGTTCATGGTCTTTTCGATCTGCGCCAGTTGCGTCAGCGCGGCGTCGAGCGCGCCGAACTGCTGCTCGGCCTTCTGCATCGCGTTGGTGGCGATCGACTGGTCCACGGCGGCCATCTCGATCGTCTCGCCGATCGCCTTGCGATAGCGTGCCAATGCCGCTTGCGACGCTGCGACCGGCGCGCGTTCTTCGCGTTCGGCGGCATGTGCGAACTTGCCCAGTTTGTCGCCGATGGCGGCGTGTCGGCGGCCGATGTCGGCCGTCAGCGCGCGCAAGCGGTTCTGCGCGAAGCTGCCGTTGGTCCAGGCCAGCAACTGGTAAGCGTTGGCGTGCGCGAAGCGCGCCTCGCCGGCGACATCGGCCACCGCCTGCAGGCGCGCCGCGCGCACCTGCACCATGTGTTCGAGCGAGGCGTTCTGGCGCACCATGCCGTAGTAGGCGGCGCCCGACAGCATGGTCAGCAGCACGAGCACGAGGCCCGGGGCCAGCAGCAGTTTCTGGCCGATCCGCAGTTTGTTCAGCATGGGTCACTCCACAAAAAAAGCTGCCATCGCGGGCAGGGCGACGGCAGCGACAGCAGGGGATGCGCGACAACAGCGCAGGCTTATTTCTTGTAGATGCCCGCTTCGAGCACCACGCCGTCGACCAGCAGGATGTAGGTGGTCTTGGGCTCGATCTTGCCCGTGGCGGGATTTTTGTACTGGTAGTCGACCCAGCCTTTGCCCTTGGCAGCGGCCAGTTCGATGATCTCGCGCCGGTACTTCTTGCCGTTTGCATCGGGCACGTCGGTCAGGTCCTTGCCGACAATCGACGGGTTATAGGGATGGGCCAGCACGATGCCGGTCTTGACGTCGCGCAGGTCGATGTACAGCTCGCCCTGGACAAAATCCGGGTCCTTGGCATTGATGCGCTTCATCATTTCACCCTTGCCCTTGGCCTTGATCAGGGCGGCGCCGCGCTCGGCCATGGCGATGGCGTCCTTCTCGGTCGGTTCATTGGCCAGGGCGGCGGTCGATGCCAGCCCCAGGCACAGGGCGGCGGCAGTGGCGGTGGCGATCAGTTTCATGGTGGTGCGTCCTTTCGCGTTGAATGCATCAGAAATATTGCTTAAGTGCATTCACTACTCTAGCGGCGCGTGTCCTTGCCGGATTGCGCACGCACAAGCGCCTGGAAATCGCACCGTCTGCCGTTGCGCCGATGCCGCACTTTTTCCTACTGCAGCCCGTGATTGTCCTATCCACGCTGTCAGACACCATCTCATTGATTGATGGCAATCGGTGTCCATTCGGCATGCCTAAGATGGGTTCTTTCCGGCAATCCGCCGGCCCTCCCACCGTCTTCTTCTGGAGTTCTCCGTGAACACGACTGCAACGACGCCCCCCAAGTTCAAGCCCTTCACGCGCCAGTCAATCGTGACCGCGCGCCAATGGGAATGGCTCACGCCCGAGCTGCAGGAAGCCGTGCAGGTGGTCTCGCACGTGCTGCCGTTTCGCACCAATGCGTACGTGATGGATACGCTGATCGACTGGTCGCGCGTGCCGGACGATCCGATCTACCGGCTGACGTTTCCGCACCGCGACATGCTCCCGGCCGCCGAATACGAGCAGCTGCGCGAGCTGGTGCTGGTCAAAAAAGATGACGCCGCGATCGCGCGCCTGGTGCACGCGATCCGCATGCGTATGAACCCGCACCCGGCCGGCCAGATGACGCACAACGTACCGCGCGTGAACGATGCGCCGCTCAAGGGCTTGCAGCACAAGTACAAGTAGTGATGTAAAACGCCCCATCTTTACCAGCACTGAAAGATTGATCTAGGTCAAGGGTGAGTACGCGGCACAGTGCACACTTGCTCTATGTCGATCTTCTCGCCTCTTCGGTCAGTCGGTTCATCTTGCATCTTGGCAGCAGGGTTAGCTCTGTGTCGGCTTCATGGCCTGTTCTACGCACGATGTTTCCTGGAAGAGCAAGGTGTGGACAAGGACGTGATTACAGAATTGCTGGGATTGTCTACCAGACAACACCCAGTAGAGGGCCTTGATACCAGTGATGAGAATAGCCGCTAGACAGGTGTAATCGTTCAATCTCTATCGTCTTTTATAGAAAACAGCACTTTAGGTAAGCAAACTGACTTTTTGAGACCGCAAATTATCGCTTGAATTTTTAAGCAAAATCTTAGGTACCTGTACAAGTTGTGGACCACCCTTCGCAAACTGTATGCACAAATAATCGAATAAGTCAACATTTTTTTGACGCTTTAATTAATTCCTGCCAGAATGCTGTAGCGAGGCAACCAATGGCGTATGGCATTGCCCCTCGCATATGCGGACTACTCCCTTAAAAGAGGTCCATTTTTTACCCAACTAAACTTGCCATGAACAAGACAACCGAAGCCGCTCGCGGCACCTTCGTAAAGGACTCTTATGAACCCAAATGTACTGCCCCTCCACCGAGCTAAGCACACACCGTTTCTGCCTCAAGGCATCTACGACGCACCATGCTTTGATCTACGCATCCCATCAAAACCTGCACTACCAGTAGCGCCAGCAGCAAAACGACGGACGAAGAAGTCCACCGCCACAGTCCCGGTTGACACTAGGCGTAGGGGGCGTCCTCCAATCGTTCATACAAACGCACTGAAGCCCTATCTGCAAGCTTACAGCTCACCTGGGCACGCACTTGCGAAGCTTCCACGACTCGGCGATATCGTCACTGGCGCAGTCAGTCTGAACTACGGCGAGAACGCAAAGCCGCTGGGCATCAAGACGGCCATCGTTCTTCTTCGTCGCCTGGATACTATTTCAAGTAAAGCGATTCTTGACTACATGCATATGACGCTGCGTCCATGTAGCCAGCGACATGCTCAGCGTCTAGCTATGTGCATACGCATTATTGAGCGAGCAGCAAGAGCGGAGAATAGCAAATGGCCTGAACCAAGCCATGGCGACGGAGCGGATTCGTACATGACCCTACGCACCATCGTGCCATGTAGCGAACAGGGGTGCTCAGTTTGCCAGCCATCTGCGGATGCTGAACCAGCATGGAGCTTGACGGCAGCGGACGACGAAGGCCAGCGGAGCAGCTTTGCGCATAAGAAAGCTGATCTATGCAATGAAGATGGTTGGGCGGACCTGGAGGACGAGTTGTTCGCGTCCGATTAAACGACACATATATAAGCCGTGCGGAAGCGAGGCGAATGGGGGGACCTGTCCCTATAGGTGCCATAGGCACAGAACTTAACTGCTCCTGTGGAGCGCACGGTAACGATGACGAAATAGAAGTCCTTGGCTTCAGCAAAGCCAATTTCCTCCCTATTGGCGCGCCTACACGCGCCTTTAACCAGTGCCAGCGACACCATTAGGTAACTGCCATGGGCATTAGACGCTTTCTGTCCCTATGGGACCTTATAAACGGGTGCCATGGGCACATGCGCAGGCCCGAAAAAGCGGGCCAAAGGGATCGAAAGAATGGCATTTTAGTCTACGGCTCTTCACCACCAGACGCTGTAGGCGTATTCACAATTTCTGTGCCCATGGCACCTTAGAGGAGATTGCTATTAGTGGTTATCTGCCACCCGCAAGAACAGAGCTGAGAAGTTGTTCTCGCTCTGCTTCTGCATTGCTTCAAAATGCAGGCTAGCAACCTACCAACCTACGAAGTTGTGATTAGCCAGTCATTTTCTGACATCATCCAAACAGACTAGCTTTAACTCACCGCTTGCCTATAGCAATCTAGCGCACTTCAAGCAAGGTTCGCTCAGCCTCCGATTGCGCCTTATTCCAAGTTTCCCATTGAGCACGCTCCGCGTAAAAAGCTTCGAGGTCTACACTTCGAGGACGCAATACGCTGACTTGGGGGACAATGAGTCGACTGAATATATATCGATGTGCATGTTCGACTGTAAACTTTTGTATTTGATTCGCAAAATCTAACGACATAACAGTACCTCTTGGAGGTTGTGTCTTTGCTCCTATCTGGGTGTACATTAGGTGCCTCGGACCCAGCGGCAACATAATTTCAGTACCTTGACTTCCCCATCCGCCTTTAAAGTCATAATGGCATGGGTCGTGATAATTAAGACGTATAACTGGATCATCGCTTGTTAGCCACTCTATACCAGGAGGGCTACGGAGTATGGTCCAACGGTGTTTGTGTAATGCGTTAAGAGTTATGGTCAAAGAGTGCTTTAAACTCCACAGCCAGAGGCCACGCCCTATAGTTGCCTCGACGTGAATAAATCCCTCATCTGCCCCCGGATCAATCTGAACGAAAGTCCTAGCAGGAAAACTTTCTTGCTCTTGAAGCGGCTGTGCTGCAGAAAGGCGAATACCCGCCTCCTTCGCGACCTGTAGATCATGGACAGCCCCTTCTAGAGTATCTTTAAGAAGGGAGGGCATGATTTCATTCCAGTGTTTGAATCGCTCAAGCATCCTTGCAGGGGTTCTAACATCTTGTGCGGCAAGAAACCTCACTAACATTCGCCAATCTTCTCGACTAAGCGATTGATCAGTAACAGCTTTTTTAAGAGCAGGCGCCGCTGGCGTCTCAAAAGATTTTTCAAACCACGTTTCGATCACGTCAGTCTCTCCCCCAACTGCTAACTGAGTATAAAGATGTTCGTGAAATCCAATACTCTTCGGCGAATGCGGCTTCCACTCCCGCTCGTTTTTGTGGGGAACGAGGATGCGATAAGTCATAACTTTTTTCTCATTATTGATCCAATGTTGTAAATAATTATTGGGGACAAAATGATTGTGACTTTTAATCATATGCATTCTTCATTTCAGGAACTAACAACCAACCTGGAAGATTGGTGTGATACAAAAAAGTTTTATGCCTCTGTATCAGTTTCCATTGGACCAGTTATGATATCCCGTCGGAAAAATGCGTTTCTTTAACTCTCCTTTCTCCGAAACAAATTTCTTTGAATGCATGAGGAATTCTGAAAGCCCAGACGGCTTGAACAAGCCTTGCTCCCAATTATATTCTGCAAGTGCCTTCTCAGTAATATATTCAAATTCATCAGGCCATTGTGCTGCCTTCCATAGAATATATATCGATGACTCTTCAAGTGGAAGATGACCACCTTTTTCTAACGGAACAGAGGACAAGCGTGCAGCTTCATTTAATTCGTTTGCATGATAACCCCCGTAAAAATAGCTAGCAGACTTACCAGCAAATAGGTCTTCAAAGAATGCCCTGTATGCCACCTGATTAATTCCTAAGTCAACCTTATGATTAGTGACTGTTATACCGTGAGTAAGGTGATTAGCTTGCTCAACCAATCTACTTGCACGATGCCAAAGACCCGGATCATTTATATGATCTTTTAGCAGGTCCATCGCTTGCTCATACGCTCGTTTTGCCGCATCCAAATTAAAAAGAGAACGCCGCTCTTCGACTTCAGCCTGCCATTCGCCCTCTCTTCGATTAATTTGTTTTTGTTGGAAGATTAGAGTAACAACAACGCCAGCAAAACCTAGCCCGGAAAAAAGTGACGTCAGCGGACCAAAGCTATCACCATATGGGCCTCTTTGCATAACTTCTTTAGAATAGGTGTTTGCCCCCACCCAAGAATAGAAGTTCCCATAAACAAAAACCATAAACAAACCGATTACTAAAATAAATGGAATGACTACAAAAAGTATGGAAGTTTCTTTTCTATTGGCTTTGAGGTTCATGTTAAGTTTAATTTAAATTTCAGCTACTGCAGCAGGCGATACTGATCCATGACCTCTGCAGACAAGAGCAATCGTTTCAAATGCCAAAGTCTGTGCGCTTTTTATTAAACGCTAAGCCCTACTATTTATGAAGTGCCGACGATTAACGGGCATTAAAGTAGGCAAGATAGCTAGAATTATCGATTTCCTCGCTTTCGATTCTGGTCCAGAAAGATGATTTTAAAGATTTATTAACAGTGAACAGGCAAACAAAAAGGTTCTCGTCCAAGTCATATGTAACGGTTTCGACCTGAGGCATTAATTCCCCTGATCCCGTCTCCCAAAGCCACGTACTGTTGCCTTGTTTAAACTGCATTCCAACTGCCGGGACAAATGGTAGTTCAAGATCACTGCTAACGTAAAGAGCGACGATTTCATCGCTATCAATTTCACGCACGAGAAATTCAATTTTATACATTCCCATAACCTATCTCCTTGTTGATTTGATGGAATTATGCCATTATTTCATAAAAAAGAACCAAGCCTGCCCAAAATCCAAACAGTCTTCTTATGGCTGCAAGGGAGGTAAGCTGACAAGAGTTCAGGCCCAACCAAGGTAGGCAGGCATTATTGCAAAGCATTGCGGAACAACGAATATAGTCGAGTTAGGCAGTGCATGAAGAATATGCTGTGAGGTAGGAGATGTAAGCCTTATGCTAACAAAGGCCATATCACTCCGACAAGCGATCAGCTTCTGCGGAATGCACACGGCAAGGTCGCACGAGTAATTCATACTATGTAATTGACCGCAGGCCCTGGCTTGGATCAATTATTGAACACCTAAGTAATCTTTTCGAGAGGTATATGGACACCATCTAGCACTTCCGATGGAAGGTAGACTCCTTCGCCAGTCCGGTACTTCCCTACAATTCGACGCATCTCAGCAATATCAGATTCAAACAATACAAATCTAAATTGTTGATCTTTAACAGCTGACGGAGGCTCAGTATCAATCGACAATGTGAGTCGGTACTCTTCAGCAGACCATTTGAAGTGTCGTTCAAAAAAATCAACAATTGGAGTTACATTAGACTCCTCAGCGTAAACTACTATGTGCTCTGATTCCTTCGGACGCTGTGCCACTTTTTCCAGTACATCTGCTCGTAGTGTGGAGATGGCTTGGCGAATGAACTTATCTTCATGGCGTGGCAGAAGTTGATAAAATTGAGCAATATGTGCCCACTCCTCGCCGGGATCTAGTGAGAAAGGCCTGAACAGCATCGTTTGAGTGTCGCTTTGCTTTTGGTAGTAACCAGTGACCGGTATTGTGAATGTGTCTGCAGACGCATTAGAAATACGCATAGCTACCCCTTTAATACGCACTTTGCGACCGCCAGAATTTATTATGGTCATGTGCAACTGGGCGTTTGTCCATCCGAATCGATGTGTCAAGTACGCTTGACTATACGGTTCCACACTTAAACTAGCACGGCGGAAAATGTTCGCGAAGAATTTCCATTGCGATAAAAGAAGGGCAGCAATCGAGATGACTAGAGACCAGAACTTTATATCTGTGTAAAAAGGAACTTCAACTTGGTTCAGCATGTTGCTTCTCCACTGGTGACTATCAACATGTTAATAAAAGAAGCAATATGAATATACAGGTGTTTAAGCTTGCTGCGTCGATTACTGAGCTACTCTAGTGCTGAGACTACAGGGATTTAGATTTTTAAGGGAGTATCGATGAATTCGTTTCTACTCACCTTGATGCGAAACTGTACAAGCGAAGCGCGGTGCAACGAACCCAAACGCCCTCACTGAGAAGATGTCACTGAACGCAATTAGGCTATCGCCTCGCTAGGTTCCGGCTGAACTGGAATCGGTACGCCCTGTACTCGTCTGGCGCTCGACAGAATAAGTAATTGTCCAATGCTATGCATGTCGGTTGAGACAGCATAGCTTGGGCTTTCAGTTTTGCAGATACAAATTCCCTTTTGTAGGCCGTATCGTCAACCCATTCTAGAACAGCAATGACTCCGTACATCGCGCTCCACATATCACCTAAGCTTGGCACGTCTCGGTAAAGGGTATCGGTAATTTGGCGTAGTGGCTCACCTTCAAGCTCCTGCACTGATGCGTTCCCAAAATTGCTGCGAAGAACATCACGCACTGTCTGGCCTTGAAGCGGCTTGTTTAGTACCTCAGCGAGTCGAATTAAGTAAAACTCAACATCAGCTTTCGTGTCCTGCAAAAACCATTGATCGAACGTATGCTTGTTCGTCTGTTGCTGAAGTCGAAGTTGATGAATTAACAACGAAACCGTAAGGATGGTTAGGATGGGGCCGTATATACCTGACATAGCCGACCCCATCTCGCCCCACACTTGATGTTTGTTACTCACCTTGTATCCGAAAACGTTAACGTAGACCACTATAGGCATCATTAAAATTAGGCTCAGTAGTCCGCCTAGAAACCATATCCAAACCTTCTTCCAAACTTGTCTCATTTTTTGACTCCGATACACAGGCAACGATGTTAGTTAGTTAACGATACATCATTACAGACAATGTGAACATGCAAGATAGGTTAAATAGGGTCGTAGTCGGTTGAACAGTCAAAAAGTCCTATTTTTGTCTGGTGTATCCCCCGGGTGCCGCTTGTGAGCTATAGGTCATTTAAGGTATACTCAATTTATCTTACTCAAGGGGCAACAAATGACTACCAAACAGAAAATCTGCCGAATTTACCAGCGTGTCTCGACTTCCTCCCAAGACCTGACTCGGCAACAGAAGTTGGTAGATGACGCGGAAGCAGCAGGCTTCTACGTCGCTGGCGTCTACTCAGAGAAGATCAGCGGTACAGTAGCAAGCCGCCCTGAGCTCAATCGGATGATTGCTGATTTAAAGAAGGGTGATGTTGTCATTGCTGAGTCGCTCGACCGTATCAGCCGGTTGCCAGTAGCAGAAGGCGAAGCCCTCATTGCCCGTATAACGGACAAGGGCGCGAAGATCGCTGTCCCAGACCTTATCGACCTCTCCGAAGTCATCGACAACTCGACGGACGAAATGGTGCGAATCGTACTGGAAGCGAATCAGAAGATGATGCTGAAGATTGCCCTACACATTGCGCGTAAGGACTATGAACAGCGCGTGACGAAGCAAGCGAGTGGCATCGCAGAAAAGAAGGAAGCAGACAAGACAAAGCCTCTAGAAGAACGTACGTACAAGGGCCGCAAGGCTGACACGTTCACTAATGCCAAAATCGTGGAGTTGCGAAAGCTGGATTACACGATTGCTAAAATCGCCTCTACCCTCAACGTAAGCGAATCTCAGGTCAAGCTCATTTTGAAAAGGGATGCAGCGCAGAAGGCAGCATAAGCCATAAGAGGCGCCCCAAGCCCTCCAGCACCAATCGGGCTCCAGCACCGTACCTTGACTGATTAAATTCATCTGAGAGGCTCTCCTGGCCTCCCGCCCCTATTCCAAGGGAAAGATGCTCGCAGCCCTTAAGAATATTCAATTAACAGACCCTCGCTGACGCGATTAGACGCCCGTAGAGACGTTTGCAGCTACAACCCTCGCTTACTACCCTTCGCCCTCTAGGGTGCTCCTGTTGATATATTAAAACTCTCAGAGTGCGCTTCCTGAGCAGCCAGATACCTGTTAAACGAAGGTAGACATACCCGCTGATATATTCCTGACCTAACAGCAGGCCTAGGCCGACAGGCCACTTCCGAAATTATTCCGTTTTCAAAAATTAGCCTAAAGAAGTGTCCCTGGCCCTACGTGTCCCGCGTCCATTTGGCACAGTGAGAATACCAACGGCCATTGAGCCGATGCCCCCGATATGTAGTCGTCTCTTTACTCCAGCAGCGATTCCGTTAGCTTGTTGAAGATTCGGAGCCTCTCCTTTTCCTCCAGTGAGTACCAAGCCCTCTGGCATCTCTTCAGGCTCCCACGGCTCGCTCAAATCGTTATCGAGTGCGATGTAGCCGATTCTGTTCTTCTCCACAGCGAACATAGCTACAGCTGCGTCATGCTGGATTAACAGATAGCCGTCAGCGATACGGACCTGTACTCCTAGACGATGTAGGAAAGCATTCACACGACGCCGGGTAGGCTTGTCCTTCAGGTCGATCCTGGCCCGTATCTCTTCCAGGCTCAACCTCTCACCTGCGGTTAGTTCTACGGTCAAGCGATCAATGTCGGCCTTTAACGCCTTAATGCGTCCGTTGCTCTCGATGACAAGCTGGTGGTACGTATCAACCTCCGGGTTCTGTACAAGCTTGCTAGTCCAGATCGCCAACTTCTCACGCTCGGTCAATAGGCGTCCCTCCGCTGCCTGTAACTCTCGATTCAGCTTGTCCGGGTCCGGCATGACCAAGCTAAGGGCATCCAGGTGCAACAGCATCGCCATCAGGACATCTTCGCTCTCGTCGAGGCGAACATTCTTGGAACCCTCACAGGCACCGTATCGACGGTTAGCGCACATCAGGTAACGGAACTTGGTGCGGTGGATGATGTTCATGGCGCTACCACAGGCCCCACAGACCACCAGCTTACGCAATACGTTAAAGTCTGCTGACTGTTTCGTTACCTTGCCCGTCTCCCGTACCTTTACCATGTTCTTCGCAGCGTCGAATGTCTCCACGTCCACGACAGCCGGGAAGTAATCCGGGATTGGCTCCCCGCCATCCTTTAGCGCCAGCTCTCCGATAGCTGCACGGTTCTTCAGGATCGTTAGGACAGCCGAAGTCCCCCAGCGATTGCCTTTGTTGAACGTCCGGTAGCCTTCAGCATTGAGCGTCTGGGATATGGCGGTGCTTCCCAGTCCTTGAAGGCACAATTCGAAAATTCGTCCTACAGTGAACGCGTGTTCGTTGAGATAGTACTTACCCCTGGCCTTGTCAAGTGTCAGCCAGTTAGACACACGGTTACCAATGTGCCTCTTCGTCTCCCTGGCAAGCCTAAACCTCTTCTCCCATTCATCCTTACCCAGCCCGCTCTTACGGGCGCTCTCCTTGTGCGCGTTATCCATGTGTAGGATCGCTTGCAGCAAGTCGATAGCCGTGCTGTTGTGATCAAACCGCATCTCAGGACGTAGCGTAACTACGATAATCCCTAGTTTGACTAAATCTTGAAGCAAGCGAGACGCCTCCCACGCGTCTAGCCGGGTAAGCCTGTCTAGGCTCTCCAGGATTAGATAGCTCCCGGCCTCAATCTCCCCAGCCTTGACCAATGCAATGAACCGGGCGAGTGCACCGCTCTCAAGGTTTGCCCCACTGAAGCCAGATACGGCCTCGTCCTTAAATCTCTCTGTAGCCAGCGGAATCTTGTGTTCCTCACACCACTTTTCAGCGAGTGTCTGTTGCCGGATGATGGACGTTCCAGGGCGCTGGGCGTCACTTGAGAATCTGGAATATGAGTATGCTTTCATGCAATCAAGTTTACCAGCACCAGATAAAAAAAGGGCGTTTTACATCAGGACAGGTACAAGGAAACGGTGCTGTTCTTTCCAAGTGCCGGCCAGACCTGCCATGCCTACTGCACCTTCTGCTTCCGCTGGCCGCAGTTCGTCGGCATGGATGACCTGAAGTTCGATGCGCGCGAGTGCGGCGAACTGGTGGATTATCTGAAGGTGCACAAGGAGGTCACCGATGTCCTGATCACCGGGGGCGACCCGATGATCATGAATACGCGCTCGCTGGCCGAATTCCTCGAGCCGCTCCTGATCCCCGAACTGGACCACATCCAGAACATCCGCATCGGCACCAAGTCGGTCGCGTACTGGCCGCAGCGCTTCGTGTCGGACAAGGACAGCGACGACCTGATGCGCCTGTTCGAGAAGGTGGTCGCCAGCGGCAAGAACCTGGCCATCATGGGCCATTACAACCACGCGGTCGAACTGCGCGCACCGATCGCGCAGCAGGCGGTCAAGCGCATCGTCGGCACCGGCGCCACGCTGCGCATGCAGGGGCCGCTGATCCGCCACATCAACGAAGACCCGAAAAGCTGGGCCGAACTGTGGACCACGGGTGTGCGCCTGGGCGCGATTCCCTACTATATGTTCGTCGAGCGTGACACCGGCCCGCGCGACTACTTCGCACTGCCGCTGGCACGCGCCCACGAGATCTTCCAGGAAGCCTATTCGATGGTCTCGGGCCTGTCGCGCACCGTGCGCGGGCCGTCGATGAGCGCGTTTCCCGGCAAGGTCGTGATCGACGGCGTGGTCACGATCAATGGCGAAAAGCTGTTCGCGCTGCAGTTTCTGCAGGCCCGCAATCCGGAATGGGTGCGGCGGCCGTTCTTTGCCAGATACGACGCCACGGCGACCTGGCTCGATCACCTGAAACCGGCGTTCGGGCGCGACCGTTTCTTCTTCGAGACGGAAAGCGGCGGCCCGCTGCGGGGCGCGGGCGGTCGCGTGATTCCTCTGGTGCCGGCCGGCCAGCGCGGTCACGCCCAGCCCGACGCGGCGTAACCGTACGACGTTCAGCGAGAGCCTGTGCCATGCAGCCCGCCGCCACATTGACTGCGCCCGCCACCCCACGCCTGTCCGGCCTGGCAGTGTTCGTGTACGTGTTCGTGCCGTTCGCGCTGGGGCATTACCTGTCCTCGCTGCTGCGCAACGTGAATGCGGTGCTGGCATCGCAACTGGCGAGCGCACTCGCGCTCACGCCGGGCCAACTGGGGCTGCTCACCAGCGCGTTCTTCTTTGCGTTCGCGCTGGTCCAGCTGCCGGTGGGGATGGCGCTGGACCGTTACGGGCCGCGTCGCGTACAGGTGGCGATGCTGCTGGTGGCATCCTGCGGCGCAGTGCTGTTCGCGCGTGGCGGGGGCTTCTGGAGCCTGCTGGTCGCGCGCGCCGTCATGGGGTGCGGCCTGGGTGGCTGCTTCATGGCGGCGGTCAAGGCCGTGTCGATCTGGATCGCACCGAGCCGGCTGCCGTCGGTGCACGGCTACCTGATCGCCGTGGGCGGCATGGGTGCGGCCAGCGCGACGACGCCGGTGCGCGCGATGCTCGCGTACACCGACTGGCGCGGCCTGTTCCTGCTGCTGGCCGGGCTGGTCGCCTGCACGGGGCTGTTGATTGCGCTGCTGTATCCGAAGACGGGCGATGCGGCGCCCGGCCGAAGCCCGTTATCACCCGTATTGCCGGCGCTGCGCGAGGTCTGGCGCGCGCCCGGCTTTCGCGCCGTGGTGGCGCTGGTGCTGGTGCCGCACGCGGTGTTCTTTGGCGTACAGGGCCTGTGGATCGGGCGCTGGCTGGCCGACGTGGCGCTGTACCCGGAAGACGCCGTGGCGTACCTGCTGTATCTGGGCATGGCGGGGGTGGTGTTCGGGGCCATCGCGGTGGGGATGATCACCGAGTGGGCCGGGCGGCGCGGCATGCCGCCGCTCGATGTGGCGGCCGCCGGCATCACGATGTTCGTGCTGATTCAGACCGCGTTCGTGATCGGCTACCGGCCCAGCTTTCCGTGGCTGTCGGTGATGTTCACGCTGGCGGGCACGGTCACCGGCATCGACTACGCGATCGTGGCCCAGTCGATGCCACGGGCCCTGACCGGGCGCGCCGCCACCTTCCTGAACCTCTTGATCTTCATCGGCGCCTTTCTGGTGCAGGCCGGCTTTGGCGTGGTGATCGGGCTGTGGCAGCCCGACCTGCTGGGGCACGCGCCCGCCGCCGCCTACCGCTGTGCGTTTGCGCTGCTGGTGCTGATCCAGGTACCAGGGTTGTGGCAATACGCGCGCCCCCGCAGGGGGGCGCCCCTGCCGGCCATCTGAGATTGCTCCGGCGTAACGTACGTGGTGTAATGTTTTGTCAATATAAGATTTCCCCACTATATTCTGGGGGAACACCATGCGACATCATCTTCCGCGCCTGTGCGCCGGCGCCGCCATCCTGTTGCTGGCCGCCTGCGGCGACAAGTCGACGCTGCCGCAAGGCGCCGACATCGGGCCGCAGCCTGAGCTCAAGGCACCCAACAAGACCCTGATCCCGACGGTCAACATCGCAAAGGCCACTGGCTGGCCTGCCGGTGTGATGCCCACTGCGGCGGCCGGCCTGGAAGTGAACGCCTTCGCCACGGCGCTCGACCATCCGCGCTGGGTGTACGTGCTGCCCAATGGCGACGTGCTGGTGGCCGAGTCGAATGCCCCGGCCAAGCCGGAGGCCGGCGGGATTCGCAACTGGATACAGAGCAAAGTGATGGCCCGCGCTGGCGCCGGTGTGCCGAGCGCGAACCGCATCACGCTGCTGCGGGACGCCGATGGCGATGGCGTGGCCGAGCTGAAAACGGTCTTTTTGAAGAACCTGCATTCGCCGTTCGGGATGGCGCTGGTGGGCGACATGCTGTACGTGGCCAATGCGGATGCCATCGTGCGCTTCAACTACAAGGAAGGCGCCACCGAGATCACGGAGGCGGCGCAGCCGGTCGCGCCGCTGCCCGGCGGGCTGAACCACCATTGGACCAAGAACATCATCGCCAGCCAGGATGGCAAGAAGCTGTATGCCACGGTCGGCTCGAACAGCAACGCCGCCGAAAACGGCATGGACGTCGAAAAGAACCGCGCCGCGATCCTCGAAGTGGACCTGGCCAGTGGCGCAGGTTTTGGCAAGGTCCGCGTGTTTGCGTCGGGCCTGCGCAATCCGAACGGCATGGCGTGGAATCCGGACACGGGGGCGCTGTGGACGGTCGTGAACGAGCGCGATGAAATCGGCAGCGACCTGGTGCCCGACTACCTGACGTCGGTAAAGGAGGGCGGCTTCTACGGCTGGCCGTACAGCTACTACGGCAAGAACGTCGACGCACGCGTCAAGCCGCAGCGGCCGGACCTGGTGGACAAGGCGATCGTCCCTGACTACGCGCTGGGCGCGCACGTGGCCGCGCTGGGCCTGACGTTCTATGAAGGTACGCTGCTGCCGGCGCAGTACCGCAACGGCGCGATCATCGGCAACCACGGTTCATGGAACCGCAAGCCACGCTCGGGCTACAACGTCGTGTTCATTCCGTTCAGGGATGGCATGCCGAACGGGAAGCCGGTCGACATTCTCAGTGACTTCGTCAACAAGGATGGCGAAGCGCAGGGCCGGCCGGTGGGCGTTGCCGTGGACAAGAAGGGCGCAGTGCTGGTGGCCGACGATGTCGGCAACGTGATCTGGCGGGTGGTGCCGGACGCCGGCTGATCGCCGGCTGATTGCCGAACTACGCGCAGCCCGTCACCAAGAGGACCGGAATCCCGGTCCACGCCACCGCCACCACGGCCAGCACCGCGCTGGCCGCACCCACATAATCCACAAACTCGTCGGACCCCTGGCGCAGGCGCTTGCCGGCCAGGGCGCCGACCCACACGCACGCCGCCATCGACAGCAGCGTCGCGCCGCCCAGCAGCCACGGATTGGGGCCCCCAACACGCAGCGCGCCCGGCGTGCACTGGCTCGCTGCGACGATGTACGCAAACGCGAAGTGCACGCCCCAGATCAGCAGGGGCAGCGAGGCGCGCGTAGCGCGCGAAAAGAAATGGTCGCTCATCGCATCACTCCATCACCAGCAGCAGGCCGCGGATCACCAGGAATCCTGCGAAGCCCTGCAGCGTTACGTAGTGCCAGATCAGCGCGATATTGTCGCGCGTGGCGCGGTTCTCGGCACTGATCATGCCGCGCCAGGCGCGCACGCACAGGTACGGGGCGGCCAGCAGCAGCACGAACAGCATGAGGCCCTGGAAGCCGAGCAGGATCGAGATCGATGCGCTCCACGTATCGCGGGTGCCGTCCAGTTTCACGAGGCGCCAGCTATAGACGTCGACACCGAAGGCGGCAGCCGTACACGCCAGCGCCACGATCAGCACCCACGGCGTGAGCTTGTTCGACACCCGGTCGCTGAGCCACACCAGCGCGGAGCCGCCCAGCAGCAGGCCGGCCGACAGCAGCGTCCACGACCACGCCGGCAGCGATGCGCCCGGCGGTGGGCAGATCTGCAGCCGCATCGATGTGTGAATGTAGACGTAGGCGAACGAGCAGTAGATCAGGAACAGCACGATCAGCATGATGAACGTGCCCCACCATGAGTGCGACGCGGTGCCGCGTGCGCCGATCGGCAGGATGACGCCCCCGCCGATGTCGGCTTCGCGCATCGGCACCTTCTGGTCCGATTGCCACAGCCAGGCGATGATCGAGCCGATCGCGATCACGCCGCAGATGGTCGCCAGCACGTTGGCCTTGACGGTCAGGAGCAGGAAGAAGCCGGCGGTGCCGAAGGCACCCAGCACGGTCAGCCAGCTGTCGCCCGGCAGGATCATCAGGTAGGTCGGCTTGGCGCTGACCGGGCTGGTGGAGATGGTTTCGCGGCGGCCGGTGACGGTGTTGGGCAGGTAGTGACGGCCTTCGGCGACTTCCTGCGACAGCGTCGGCTGGTCCCACAGCGGATCGTCCGACGTAACGATCGGGATGCTGCGGTTGCCGTAGTCTTCCGACGGCAGCCATTCGAGCGTGGCCGCATTCCACGGATTGCCCACGTCCTTGGTCGGGCGGCGCAGCGTGCGCGTGGCGTCGACGATCATCAAGAGGATGCCGAGCGCGAACAGGAACGAGCCCAGGGTCGAGATCATGTTCAGGGCATCCCAGCCCATCTCGCTCGAATACGTGTAGACGCGGCGCGGCATGCCGAACAGGCCTGTGATGTGCATCGGGAAGAAGCTGATGTTAAAGCCCCCGAACAGCAGCCAGAAAGTCCATTTCGACAGGCGCTCGGACATCGTGTTGCCGTTGATGAGCGGGATCCAGTAGTAGATCGCGGCAAACACCGGGAACACCATGCCGCCGATGAGCACATAGTGCAGGTGGGCCACGATGAAGTAGGTGTCGTGCACCTGCCAGTCGAACGGGATCACGGCCACCATCACGCCGGTCAGGCCGCCGAGCACGAAGATGAACATGAAGCCGAGCATGAACAGCGTCGGCGCATTCATCCTGATGCGGCCGCTCCACAGCGTGGCAATCCAGCCGAACACCTGGATGCCGGTGGGGATCGCCACGGCCATGCTGGCCGCCGAGATCAGGCTCATTTCAATGACGCCCAGGCCCGCCGTGAACATGTGGTGCGCCCACAGGCCGAAGCTGAAGATGCCCACGCCGACCAGTGCGACGACAATCGCGCGGCGGCCCACCAGGCGGTTGCCGGCGATGGTCGGGATCATCGTCGAGATCATGCCGGCGGCCGGCAGGAAGATGATGTAGACCTCAGGGTGACCGAAGAACCAGAACAGGTGCTGCCAGATGATCGGGTCGCCGCCGCGTTCTGGGTCGAAGATCGGCAGGTTCAGCGCGCGCTCCAGTTCGAGCAGCGCCGTGCCGGCAATCACGGCCGGGAAGGCGATGATGATCATCACGCCCACGACCAGCATGGCCCACGCATACACCGGCATGCGGCGCAGCGTCATGCCCGGCGCGCGGGTAAACAGGATGCCGACGATCAGTTCGATGGCGCCGGCAATGGCGGAAATCTCGATGAAGCCGATCCCCAGAAGCCAGAAGTCGGCGTTCAGGCCAGGCGAATACTTCATGCCCGTCAGCGGCGGGTACATGAACCAGCCACCGTCCGGCGCCAGGCCCCAGAACAGCGTGCAGAAGAACGCGAGGCCGCCGAAGGCGTAGCACCAGAACGCATACGCGGACAGGCGCGGGAATGGCAGATCGCGTGCGCCCAGCATATTCGGCAGCAGGTAGACCGCGATCGCCTCGACGATCGGAATCGCGAACAGGAACATCATCACGGTGCCATGCATCGTGAAGATCTGGTTGTAGGTGCCGGCCGAAACCAGGTCGTTGTCCGGCACCGACAACTGCACCCGCATGATCAGGGCCAGGATACCGGCGAGGATGAAGAACAGGATCGCCGTGCCGATGTACAGCAGGCCGATATTGGTGTTGTTGACCGACTTGAAGAAGCCCAGACCGGATGGCGTCTTCCACACGGCCTCCAGTTTTTCCAGCTCCTCTGGCGGGCGTGGGGCGGAGTTGGGTAAGGTTGCGTCGCGCGTCATTTCAGGTGCTCAAGGTAGGTGGCCAGTGCGCGCAGGGTCTCGCCGTCCAGGTCCGGGGAGGGCGGCATGAAGACGCCCGTTTTGATGGCTTGCGGGTCGGCGATCCAGCCGGCCAGCGTACCGCGGTGATTGCGCACCGTGCCGGCGGCGATATGCCGGCGGCTGCCGATGTGCGTCAGGTCGGGACCGAGGCGCGGCGCATCGGCAATCCGTTCATCCAGCTGCGGCGCGACATCGGTCACGCCGCGGATCGTGTGGCAGGTCTGGCACTGCTGCGCAAGAAACGCCTCGCGGCCACGCTGCAGGATCGTGGTGTCGGCCGGCAGGGCCGGCTGGCCCTGGCGCGCGAGCCAGGCATCGAACTCGGGACGCGGCAGGGCAATCACGTGAAACGCCATGCGTGCATGCTGCTCGCCGCAGTATTCGGCGCACTGCCCGCGGTAGGTGCCCGGCTTGTCGGCGCGCAGGTTCAGGCCTGTCACGCGGCCCGGGATCATGTCGCGCTTGCCCGCCAGCGATGGCACCCACAGGCTGTGGATCACGTCCGATGCGGTCAGGCCCAGGTAGACCGATTCGCCGACCGGTATATAGATCTCGTTGGCGCTGATGATTTCGCGGTTGCTTGTGGGGTCGCGGTAGCGCACTTCCCACCACCACATCTTGCCGGTCACCGAGATGCTCAATGCCTTGTGCGAGGTTTGCGGTACCAGTTGCCCGGTGCGCCAGGTGCTCCATGTGAGCAGCGCTGTCAGCACGATGACCGGAAACGCGATGCCGGCACCCAGGATCCAGACACCCGGCGTGATCGGGCGCGCCTGGCGCCGCATGGCCAGCGCGAGCAGGCCCATGACGATGGCGAAGATCACCGCGCCGCCGACAAACAGGACCCACGTGAACTGATAAATGATGGCCGCGTCGGCGCCGGCCGGGTGCATGACGGACTGGATGTCGCTTATTGGCGTCATATTATTTAAGCGAATACATGAAGGCGGCCATGTGGCGCGCTTCTTCGTTGCTGATGCCGAGCGCCGGCATCAGGGTGCCGGGTTTCACTGCAGGAGGATTCTGCAGGAAGCGGATCATGTTCTCCGGCTGGTTCGGGATGCTGCCGGCGATGTAGCTCATGCGGCCCATGGCCTGGAGCGACGGACCGGCATCGCCATTCGGACCCTGGACTTCGGGGATGAAGTGGCAGGCGGCGCACTGGTATTGCTGCACCAGCAAACGGCCGCGTTCGGGGTCGCCGCCGGCCACGCGCGATGCGGGTGCTTCCTTGGTGCAGCCGCTTGCCAGCACTGCGCAGACGAGCACGGTGGCAGTAGTCAGGCCAGCCCGCAGCACAGGAAAGAAGCGTCGGTATTGACGAGATGGGTTGCGCACGGTTGGTTTTTCGTGAAAAAGCGATGGCTTTTATAATACAAGGAAAGTAGATGTCATTCTTTCAACTGGACGCCCTAGGCTATGCTATCTAATCGCGCACGACTTATTGTCAAGACCATGGTGTTGACCCTGCTGGGCGCGGGCACGATCGGCGCCGTCGGTGGCCTGATCGTGCTGCGCGGGGGCTTCTATGACCTGAGCGCGATCACGCAGCATTACGCGCTGGTCTACACGGTGCTGGGCGAGGGCATGCAGTACTCGGTGCAGAATCACGCGCGCGAGGTCGTGGTGCCACCGAACCTGAATACGCCCGAGCGCCTGCAGCGCGGTGCGCTGGTCTACCAGGCCAACTGCGTGCAATGCCACGGTGGGCCGGGCGTGGCACCCAGCACGATCGGCATGAGCATGCAGCCGGCCCCGGGGCCGCTGGTCGATGCGGATGTCAACTGGAAGACGCGCGAGCTGTACTGGATCACCCGCAACGGCATCAAGATGAGCGGCATGCCGGCCTGGGAATACCACCTGAGTGAGCCGGACATGTGGGCGGTGGTGGCGTTCGTGGGCGCCATGCCGGGCATGACAAGCCAGGACTTCAAACGCATGACGGCGGGCGGCGCCGTTCCGCCGCATGTCGAACAGACAGCAACGGACCGCGCGCAGCAGGGACAGGAAGGCCAGCCATGAAATTCACGATCACCATCATTCTCGGCCTGTCCGCGCTGCTGGCCGGCTGCGCCCCGAAACTGGCCCCCGGCCTGGTGGGCGACCCGATGCGCGGCAAGATCGCCGCTGCGCAATACGCCTGCCATTCCTGCCACGTGGTGCCGGGCGTGCCCGGCTCGGATGTGCGCGTGGGCCGGCCGCTCGACGAACTCGCGCAGCAGCGCTACATCGCGGGCAAGCTGCCCAATACCCAGGCCAACCTGGTGCGCTGGATCCGCGATCCGCAGGCGATCGATCCGGGCAACGCGATGCCGAACATGGGCGTGAGCGAGCGCGATGCGATCGATATCAGCGCCTACCTGCTGAGCCACTAATGGAGCCACTAAGGCATTGGTTGACACCATTCATTGGTATCATTCGCGTTTTTCTACAGGAATGACATCATGAGACTGGTCCGCTATGGCCGCCCGGGCAAGGAAAAGCCGGGCCTGTTCGATGAAGAGGGCCGCCTGCGCGACCTGTCCGGGATCATCGACGACATCGATCCGTCGCAGCTGTCCGACAAGGCGCTGCGCAAACTTGCCAAACTCGACCAGAAAACGCTGCCGCTCGTGCGTGGCAACCCGCGTCTGGGCGTGCCGGTCAGGGGCGTCGGCAAATTCATCGGCATCGGCATGAATTACCTGGACCACGTGCGCGAAACGGGCGCCGAGGTGCCGGCCGAACCGATCTTCTTCACCAAGGCGATCAGCGCCCTGAACGGCCCGGACGATCCGATCCAGCTCCCGAAGGGCTCGAAGAAAACCGACTGGGAAGTCGAACTCGGCGTGATCATCGGCACGCGCGCGCAGTACGTGAGCGAAGAAGACGCGCTCAAGTTCGTCGCCGGCTATTGCGTGGTGAATGATGTGACTGAGCGCGCCTATCAGTTCGAGATGGGCTCGCAGTGGGACAAGGGCAAAGGCTGCGATACCTTCGGCCCGGTCGGCCCGTTCCTCGTCACGCGCGACGAGATCCTCGACGTGCAGGACCTCGACCTGTACCTGGAACTGAACGGCAAGCGCATGCAGACCGGGAACACGGCCAGCATGATCTTCAGCGTCGCGCAGCTCGTGAGCTACGTGTCGCGCTTCATGACGCTTGAACCGGGCGACATCATCACCACCGGCACGCCGCCGGGCGTGGGCATGGGCCGCAAGCCGCAGCGCTTCCTCAAGAAGGGCGACCAGCTGCGCCTGGGGATCGCCGGTCTCGGTGAGCAGCAGGCCGACGTCGTGGCGTATCCGAAGTAAGGGGTATCAAGGCGGGCCGCCGCGCGGCTCGCCGGTATCCGGTACGGCCGTTTGCGCCGTATTCATCACCATTGCCAGCAGCGTGTAATAGCCGCAGATCCCCGTCAAGTCGACCGCGCCCTGTTCGCCGAACAGCGCCAGCGCATCCGCATACACGCGGTCCGACACCGCTTTTGTCTCGTGCAGCTCGATGCAGAAGTCGTGCACCACCGCCTCGTCGACCAGCATGTCGGCGGGCCGCTCACGCGCCGCAATGGCCGCGATGACGGCTGACGGAATCCCCGCCTGCGCCGCGATCGGCGCATGGATCGCCCATTCCACGGCCTGGTCCCACTGGCGCGCCGTGACCAGGATTGCCAGCTCCGACAAGCGCACGCCGAGCGCGCTGCGGTAGCGCAGGTACTCGCCCATGCGCTGCGCATGCAGCATCAGCTCGGGACTGCGCAGCAGCGGCACGAACGGGCCGTAGACAGCGCCGCGCGGGCCATCGATGATCTCCTGCGCGGCGGCGCGCTGGGCCGCGTTCAGGGCGTGATCGGGGATGGGGCCGAGACGTTCATTCATCGAGCATACCCGCCTGTTGTATCGAAATTGAAAGCAGGAAAATATTCGCACGGCCCGCGTTAAAAATCAAAAGAAGTGCTTCGGAGCACGCTTATCGTCAAGCGTTGAGCCACCGCCGAGGGAGCCGTCCATGAGCCACATCATCCACCGCAACCTGCGCCAGGTGCCGCCCACGGCGGTTGGCGGCGAAGGCATCGTGCTGCGCGACAGCACTGGCAAGACCTACCTCGATGCCAGCAGCGGCGCGGCCGTGTCGTCGCTGGGCCATGGCCACCCGGACGTGATCGCGGCCATGCACCGCCAGATCGACCGCTGCGCGTATGCCCACACTGCGTTCTTCACCACCGACGTGGCCGAGCAACTGGCCGAGCGCCTGATCGCCGGCGGGCCGCAGGATATGGGCGGCGTGTATTTTGTCTCGGGCGGCTCGGAAGCGATGGAGACTGCGCTCAAGCTGGCGCGCCAGTACTGGGTCGAGGCGGGCGAGCCGCAGCGCACGCAGTTCATCGCGCGCCGCCAGAGCTACCATGGCAACACGCTCGGCGCGCTGGGCGTGGGCGGCAACGAGTGGCGCAAGCGCGCCTTTGCCCCGCTGCTGAAAGAGGCGCTGCGCGTCGCGCCCTGCTACGCGTACCGGGGCTGCACCGACGGCATGTCGCTCGACGACTACACGGCCGGTCTGCTCGACGAGCTCGAAACGGCTGTCATCAAGGCCGGGCCGGACACCATCATCGCTTTCGTCGCCGAGCCGGTGGTGGGCGCCACCGGCGGCGCGATCCCGCCCACGCCGGGCTACTTCCAGGGCGTGCGCGATATCTGCGACCGGCACCGCATCCTGTTCATCGCCGATGAGGTCATGTGCGGCATGGGCCGCACCGGCAGCATGTACGCGATCGGGCAGGAGGGCGTGGCGCCGGACATCGTGGCCGTGGCCAAGGGCCTGGGCGCCGGCTACCAGCCGATCGGCGCGGTGCTGGCGCACGAGGCGATCGTCGACACGCTGCGCCAGCGCAGCGGCATGTTCCAGCACGGGCACACGTATATCGGCCACCCGGTGGCGGCAGCGGCGGCGCTGGCGGTGCAGCAGGTGATCGAACGGGACGACCTGCTGGCGCAGGTGCAGCGGCGCGGCGCGCTGCTGCGGCAGATGCTGGGCGATGCGTTCGGCACGCACGAACACGTGGGCGACATCCGCGGGCGCGGGCTGTTCCTGGCGCTGGAATTCGTGCGGGACCGCGAGACGAAGGCGCCGTTCGCGCCGGAAGTCAAACTGCACGCGGCGATCAAGTCCGAGGCGATGGCGCGCGGCTTGCTGGTCTATCCGATGGGCGGGACGATCGATGGCCAGCTGGGTGACCACGTGTTGCTGGCGCCGCCGTTCATCGTGACGCCGGGGGAGTTGTCGGAGATCGTGTCGCGGTTGGACGCGGCGGTCAAGGCCGCGTTGGCGACGGCCCTCGGGAGGTGAGGGCCGCCGTTGGCGGTGTTACGCGACGACCTTGCGAATCCACTTTGAAATGTCCTGCACCTCTTCGAGGCACAGCGTGTGCTGCATCGGATACGCATGCCACTCGACCTGGTAGCCGAGCGCCTCGACAACCTTGCGCGATTCTTCGGCGCGGGCAAACGGCACCACCGGATCCTGCACGCCGTGCGCCATGAAGATCGGCGTGGCCAGGCTCGCTTCGCTGCGTTCGGTGCCGGCGACGCTGGACAGCGGCAGGTAACCGGACAGGCACAGCATGCCCGCCAGTTTCTCGGGATGGCGCAAACCCGTCTGCAGCGTCATCGCGCAACCCTGCGAGAAGCCGGCCAGGATGATGCGCGAGGCCGGAATGCCACGCGCCTTTTCGCGCGCGATCAGCGCCTCGACCTGCAACTGCGATGCGCGCAGGCCGCCTTCGTCTTCGCGCCGCGTCAGGTCGGTGGCGACGATGTCGTACCACGAGCGCATCACGTAGCCGCCGTTGATTGTCACCGGCATCGTGTTCGCATGCGGGAACACGAAACGGATGCCCGGAAGGCCGGTCAGGTCCAGTTCACGCACGAGCGGCACGAAGTCATTGCCATCGGCGCCCAGGCCGTGCAGCCAGACGACGGCGATGGTCGGATTCGGGGCGGTCTCGATTTCGATATTGTCCAGCAGCTGGGTCATGGTGTCTTTCGCAATGCCGATTTGGGGCGGAAGGTCTGGCTGACCGCCGGATTGGTTTCCATATACGGGCCGCCAATCAGGTCGACGCAGTAGGGAACAGCCGCAAAGATGCCGCCGACGAGCGTGGCGCCGGTGTCGTCCTTGAGGCCTTCGAGCGTTTCCTTGATCGACTTCGGCTGGCCCGGCAGGTTCATGATCAACGCCGCATGGTCTGCGGTTTCACGGATCACGGCCGTCTGGCGCGACAGGATCGCGGTCGGCACGAAGCGCAGGCTGATCTGGCGCATCTGCTCGCCGAAGCCCGGCATCTCTTTGGTCGCGACGGCCAGTGTGGCCTCGGGCGTGACGTCGCGCCGCGAGGGACCGGTGCCGCCGGTGGTGAGCACCAGATGACAGCGCGCCGTGTCGACCAGCTCGATCAGCGTGGCTTCGATGGCCGCGCGCTCGTCCGGGATCAGGCGCGTCTCGATCCGGTACGGGGTCGTGAGCGCGCTGGCCAGCCAGTCTGTCAGCGCCGGGATGCCCTTGTCTTCGTAGACCCCACCGCTGGCGCGGTCGGAAACAGAGACAAGGCCGATCACCAGCACATCGTTGTTACTCGTCGTCGGACTCGTCATCGTTCGCTTCTTCGTCGGCAGCGGCAGCGGCGTCGGCTTTCTTCTTCTTTTGCAGGTCCTTGAGGATCTGGAAGATTTCGCGGAAGGCTTTCGGCGGCTTGGACTCGGCCACTTCCTTGCGCGCGTTGCGAATCAGGGTACGCAGGTGCTGGACGTCGAGTTCGGGGTTTTCTTCGAGCAGCACGGTCAGCGCCGTGTCGTCCGACAGCAGCTTGTCGCGGCGGCGTTCGAGCGCGTGCAGCGATGCTGTCTCGGCCTTCGACGCGCCTTTCCAGCTGTCGATCGTGCGCTGGATGACGGCGACTTCTTCTTCGTTCAGCGTGCGCATTTTCTTGCCCACGAATTGCAGCGCGCGGCGCCGGCCTTCGTGGTTGGTGATGCTCTGGCACGTGAGGATGGCATCGCGCACGTCCTCCGGCATCTCGACGCGCTTGACGCGGTCGCGCGCCGCTTCGACGAGCTGCTCGCCGAGCTTTTGCAACTCGTTCGACTGGCGCTTGAGCTCCGACTTGGAGGGACGGTCGTACTCTGGTTCGAACTCGTTGGACTGGAAGCCCACCGAGCCGCGATTTGGATTAGGCATGATTTGAATGATTTGATTGGCACTGGGCCGATCAGTGAAAACAGTAAACGGCTGCTATGATAACTGTTTTAGGGCTGGCCACGAAAAACACCGATGAACGACACCCCTTTTACCCACACCCAGGATCAGCTGAAACAGCTGGCGCGCGACATGCTGGCCCTCGCGCGCGAGCAGGGCGCGTCTGACGCGGCTGTCGAAATCAGTGAAGGGAGCGGGCTGTCGGTTTCTGTGCGTAAAGGCAATATCGAGACGATCGAGCAAAACAAGGACAAGGGCCTGGGCATCACCGTGTATTTCGGCCAGCGCCGCGGCAACGCGAGCACGTCCGACTTTTCCGCCGCTTCGCTCAAGGCCACCGTCGAAGCCGCATCGAACATCGCGCGCTTCACGGCCGAAGACGACTGCGCCGGCCTGCCGGACGCCGACCTGATCGAAACCGCGCCGCGCGACCTGCGCCTGTTCTATCCGTGGCCGATCTCCACCGAACAAGCCGTCGAACTGGGCCAGCGCTGCGAAGCCGCCGCGTTCGCCGTCGACAAACGCATCACCAACAGCGAAGGCGCCAGCGTCTACGTGCAGCAGTCGCACTTCGTCGCTGCCAATTCGCGTGGTTTCCTTGGTGGCTACCCGTTCTCGCGTCACACGATCTCGGTCGCGCCCATTGCCGGCAAGGGCAACGCGATGCAGCGCGACGACTGGTACACGTCGTCGCGCGACCCCAAGCAACTGGCCGCACCTGAAAAAGTCGGCCGCTACGCCGCCGAGCGCGCGCTGGCACGCCTGAATGCGCGCAAGCTGACCACCCGCACCTGCCCGGTGCTGTTCGAAGCGCCACTGGCCGCGGGCCTCTTGGGCGCGTTCGTGCAAGCCGTCTCCGGTGGCGCGCTGTACCGCAAGTCCACGTTCCTGCTCGACATGCTGGGTAAACCGGTATTCCCATCGCATATCCAGGTGGTCGAAGACCCGCACCTGATCGGCGGCGTCGGCTCGGCCCCGTTCGATGACGAAGGCGTCAAGACTGTGCGCCGCAAGGTGATCAACGATGGCGTGCTGCAAGGCTATTTTTTGTCGTCGTACACGGCGCGCAAGATGGGCATGCCAACGACCGGCAACGCCGGCGGCGCGCACAACCTCGAGATCGTCTCGACAGCCACGCGCCGCACCGATGACTTCGAGGGCATGCTGCGCAAACTCGGCACGGGCCTGCTGGTTACTGAACTGATGGGGCAGGGCGTCAATTACGTCACCGGCGATTATTCGCGCGGTGCCTCCGGTTACTGGGTCGAGCAGGGCGTGATCCAGTACCCGGTCGAAGAAATCACGATCGCCGGCAATATGCGCGATATGTTCCAGCAGATCGTTGCCGTCGGCACCGACACGCTGGTTCGCGGCAACAAGACCACGGGCTCGATTCTGATCGAGAACATGGTCATTGCCGGCAACTAAGGAAAACGCATGACCCGTTTCGTTCGCATCGACAAGGAAAGCAGCCCGAAGACGGTGCTGCTCAACCTCGACCTGGTAGCCACCGTCGAGCTCGCTCCCCAATCTGATCTGCTCAGCTCGAGCGGGGACAGCCGCAAGGTGTATGCCACTTTCCTGGCGCCGGATAAAACCGCGATCGCCACACTGCATTTCGACAGCAGCAGCGACGCCAATGCCTGGGTAAAGACGCATCTGGGCGTCGATCTGTAAGCCGTCCAGTCGATGTTCTGCGTGCAGCGGACACAAAAAGCGCCGTCGATCCGACGGCGCTTTGCATTGCACGGCCTCGCTGTGCGCCGTCCCGAAAAAAAGCTGGGGTCAGGTCTGACATTCGGACACGATCTCGACAGTCGGACAGTCGAAAAGCTGGGGTCAGGTCTGACATTCGGACACGAGCTCGACAGTCGGGCAGTCAGAACTAGTTCGCACCGTGCCACGCTAATACTGGGCAAGATACCATTTGAGGTGATCAAGGCTGAGGTTGTGTCTGAATGTCAGACCTGACCCCAGCTGTGTGTCTGAAGTGGCTAAGGCTGAGGTCGTGTCTGAATGTCAGACCTGACCCCAGCTGTGGACCTTGCGTTGAGTCGATGTTATCCGTGCAGCGGACACAAAAAAGCGCCGTCGATCCGACGGCGCTTTGCGTTGCACGGCTGGGTGTTACTTGCGCGCGCGGATCGCGTTCAGCACCGGCTGCAGCACCGCTGCGCCCAGGCGTGCGCTGCGTGCGCCGTCCCAGCCGACCAGCGGATCCGGGTCGTTCGCATTGTCCTTGAACGGCAGTTCCAGCGTCAGAGACAGGGCGCCGAAGGTGTGCGTGATGTGCGGCGAGCCCATGGTCAGGGTCTGGTCGGTGTACGGCGTCTTGCCGTAGCCGTGCACGTCCTGGAAGTCCGGGCTGGCGACCTTGAAGTCGGCGATGAAGCTGGCCTGCGCCGCGCCTTGCTCGGCGGTGAAGTTTGGCAGCGACTCACTGCCGGCCACGAACACGTACGGCAAGCCTTCGTCGCCGTGCACGTCGAGGCATACGTCCACGCCCGTCTCGTGCATCTTCTGGCGCACCAGGAAGACTTCAGGGCTGCGCTCCATGCTCGGATTGAGCCACTCGCGGTTCAGGTTGGCGCCGGCGGCGTTGGTACGCAGGTTGCCGCGCACCGAGCCGTCCGGGTTCATGTTCGGCACCACGTAGAACACCGATTCTTTCAGCAGCTGACGGCCGAACGGGTGGGCCGGATCGAGCAGCGCGTCGAGCATGCCTTCGACGAACCATTCGGCCATCGTCTCGCCCGGATGCTGGCGCGCGATGACCCAGACCTTCTTCTTGCCTTCGGCCGGCTCGCCGATCACCAGCATGTTCAGGTCGCGGCCATCGACGGTCGAACCCAGATCGAGCATGCGCACGTTTTCGGCCATCTGGGCGCGGTCGAGCAGCTCGAGGTGGCGTTCGAACGAATACGGTTCGAAGTAGGCGTAATACACGCTGTCCATGCCGGGCGTGTGCTCGATGGCCAGCACGCTGCCGTCGAACGACGTCGGCACGCGGAACCAGTTCACGCGGTCGTAGCTCGCCATCGCCTGGTAGTTTTCCCAGCCGGCCGGATAGGCGGCCTTGCCGGCATTGAGCAGGCGGATGGTGCAGGCTTGCCCTTGCGCGCCCTGCAGGCGGAAGTAGAACCACTGGATAATGTCGGCGTGCGAATCCTTGCGGATGTTCAGGTCGATGGCGTTCGCGCTCGTGGCGTTCACGACCTCGATGGCGCCAGCGTCGAATTGGCTGCTGATCTTGATAGACATGGTGTTGTCCTGTGTTGGGAAGACGTCAAAGAAGAAATGATACCGCTTTCGCCGTGCTACCGTGGCGCCAGCCCGCCGAAGCGGCCGCGAAACGCCGCATCCGCCCCGGGCGTGGCCGCATCTTCGACGCGCAGCATGGCCAGCACGTGCTCCTCGGCGCGTTCGTGGCTCAGTTGATAAATGGTGCGCGCCAGCGCGTACGCGTCGGCGCCCGGCCACGGGTCGGGCAGCAGCGGCAGCGGCAGCATCGGGTCGTGCAGCTGCACGCGGCGGTAGGCGTGGATCAGCAAGGTGCGGATCGCGAATGCGTGCGCTGGACTGACGTCGCCGCGCGCCAGCACGGCCGGCAGCGGCGCAAACGTCTCGATGAAGCCGCGGTACCCAAGCACCACCGCATTCAGGTTCCAGCAGTCGCCGACCAGTTCGGGCAACGGGCGCGAACCGGCGTCCGGCACCTCATCGGCCTGGCACACGAACACGCGCCCCTCGGCCCCCGTGCGCGCGAGGATATCGCGCAGTGTGTCGCGATCCGGCGCCGGATGCGCCATCACACCACTGGCCACCATCGCAAAGCCTTCCCATTCGAGTTCCTTGCGCACCAGCGCGCGCAGGTCGCTGTCGATGCTGCCGTTGGTGGCCAGCACGAACGTCCAGCGGCCATCCCAATCCTGTCCGGGGGCGGCGTAGATGCGGCGGTTGGCGCGCTCGAAGCGCGGCAGCGCCGTCGGCGCCAGCGCATAGCGGCTGCGCCGGCCTTCGCGGCTGGCCGTCAGCCAGCCTTCCTGTACCAGCCGGAACACGCTGGTGCGCACCAGCCGGTCGTTCACGCCAAAGGGGGCAAGCAGTTCGATCATGCTGCCCAGCCAGAAGGCGCCGCCATGGGGCGCGATCGCGTCGCCGCAGATCGTCACCACCAGCGATTTGTGGCGCGGCGGATCAGTGGCCAGGCTGTGGGCGATCCACTGGGTGCTGGTCATGTCATTCACGGTCTGGCTCGATATGATTCAAAATTATTGTGTACTTCCGATTTTTTGTATCGTATTATGATTCGCACAGATTTTGCAACGGGAGAGATCCATGTACGCACAAATGGTGGAGACAGGCCTCAATAAAGTCCGCACAGAACAGGACATGAGCGCCGAAGAGGGGGCATTCCAGGCGCGCATCGACGCCGGGATCAAGATCGAACCGAAGGACTGGATGCCGGAAGCATACCGCAAGACGCTGATCCGGCAGATCTCCCAGCATGCCCATTCCGAGATCGTCGGCCAGCTCCCGGAAGGCAACTGGGTCACGCGCGCGCCGACCCTGCAGCGCAAGTCGGTCCTGCTGGCCAAGATCCAGGACGAGGCCGGCCACGGCCTGTACCTGTACAGCGCCGCCGAGACCCTGGGCGTGTCGCGCGACGAGCTGCTGGCGGCCCTGCATGCCGGCAAAGCCAAGTATTCGAGCATTTTTAACTATCCGACCCTGAGCTGGGCCGATATGGGCGCGATCGGCTGGCTGGTCGACGGCTCGGCGATCATCAACCAGATCCCGCTGTGCCGCTGCTCGTACGGGCCGTATGCGCGCGCCATGGTTCGCGTCTGCAAGGAAGAGTCGTTCCATGCGCGCCAGGGCTACGACATCATGATGGCGCTGGCCAGGGGCACGCCCGAGCAGAAGGCGATGGCGCAGGATGCGCTCAACCGCTGGTGGTGGCCGTCGCTGATGATGTTCGGGCCGTCCGATGCCGAGTCGGTCAACAGCGCGCAGTCGAGCGCCTGGCGCATCAAGCTGTTCTCCAACGACGAACTGCGCCAGCGCATGGTCGACCAGACCGTGCCGCAAGCCGAGTACCTGGGCCTGACGGTGCCCGATCCCGACCTCAAATGGAATGCCGAACGCGGCTCGTACGACTTCGGCGCGATCGACTGGAGCGAGTTCTATGACGTTTTGAAGGGCAATGGCCCGTGCAACCGCGAGCGCCTGCGCACGCGTGTCAAAGCCTGGGACGACGGCGAATGGTTCCGCGACGCGCTGGTGGCGCACGCCGACAAGCAGGCCGCAAAGAAAGTGGCAGCCTGAGTCCACCGCAGATTCGCACCTTCGCACATTCGCACACTCACACGATGCGATGGCAATACGGAGACAACAATGAGCAAAGAATGGCCCCTGTGGGAAGTCTTCATCCGCAGCCAGCACGGCCTCGCCCACAAGCACGTCGGCAGCCTGCACGCCCCTGACGCCGAAATGGCCGTCAACAACGCACGCGACGTCTACACACGCCGCAACGAAGGCGTCTCGATCTGGGTCGTGCGCGCCGCCGACATCGTCGCCAGCAGCCCGCACGACAAGGCCTCACTGTTCGAGCCGGCCAACAGCAAGGTATATCGCCACCCGACGTTCTTCCCGATGCCGGAAGAAGTCAAGAATCTGTGAGCGCGCCGGAGACCAATCCCATGGATGCAAAAATCGACTACCTGCTGCGCCAGGGCGACAACGCCCTGATCCTGTCGCAGCAACTGTGCCAGTTGTGCGGCAAGGGGCCGGCACTCGAAGAAGACATGGCGCTGTCGAACGTGGCCCTCGACCTGCTCGGCCAGACCCGCATGTGGCTCTCGTACGCCGCCGAACTCGAAGGCCAGGGCCGCGACGAGGACCGCCTGGCCTTCCTGCGCGACAGCGGCGAGTACCGCAACTGCATCCTGCTCGAGCAGCCCAATGGCAGTTATGCCGACGTCGTCATGCGCCAGTTCCTGTTCGACGCATGGCACTACTTCTTGATGGATGGCCTGACCCGCTCGAGCGACCCACGCATCGTCGAGATTGCGGCCAAGTCGCTCAAGGAAGTGACGTACCACCTGCGCCGCAGCGGCGACCTGGTAGTGCGCCTGGGTGACGGCACGGCCACCAGCCGCGCGATGATGCAGACTGCGCTGGACGACCTGTGGATGTACAGCGGCGAGATGTTCCTGTACGACGCGGTCGACGAGGCAATGGTGGCGCAGGGCGTGGCGCCGGCTGTCGGACCGCTGCGCGAAGCCTACCTGAACCACCTGGCCGAAATATTCACCGAAGCCACCTTGACTATGCCATCGCCCGATGCCTGGATGCAGCGCGGCGGCAAGCAGGGCCGGCACAGCGAGCGCCTCGGCTTCATCCTGGCCGAGATGCAGTTCCTGCAGCGCGCCTATCCGGGCGCGGCCTGGTGATGACTGCGCTGGCCGTTTCGGTCGAGCAGGTCTGGGCCTGGCTGGGCGAGGTCGCCGATCCGGAAATCCCCGTCATCTCGATCGTCGACCTGGGCATCGTGCGCGACGTGGTGCTGGACGACGACACGTGGGTGGTCACGATTACACCGACGTATTCGGGCTGTCCGGCCATGACCGTGATCGCCGCCAGCGTGGGCAACGCACTGCGCGCGCATGGCCTCGAGCGCGTGCGCATCGCAACGCGCCTGGCGCCCGCCTGGACTACCGACTGGATGAGCGCTGCCGGCAAGGCTGCGCTCACCGGCTACGGCATCGCGCCCCCCGTGCAGCAGGCGATCGACATCAGCGGCCTGCACGCCGGCATCCGCCGCCGCGCCGCGCCGGCCGTGAGCTGCCCGCACTGCGGTTCGGCGCACACCCAGCTGACCAGCGAATTCGGCTCGACGCCGTGCAAGGCGCTCTACAAGTGCCTCGACTGCCGCGAGCCGTTCGATTACTTCAAGTGTCATTAAAGCCCAGCATGAGCCAATTCCATCCACTCACCGTCAGCAAGGTGAAACACGAAACGCGCGATGCCGTGTGCGTGACGTTCGATGTGCCGCCGGCATTGAAAGAGACCTTCGCCTTCCGCCAGGGCCAGTACCTGACGCTGCGCACCACGATCGATGGCGAGGACGTGCGCCGCTCGTACTCGATCTGTTCGGCGGTACAGGACGACCAGCTGCGCGTGGCGATCAAGCGCACGCCCGGCGGCCAGTTCTCCAGCTGGGCCAACGACAGCCTGCAACCGGGCGCGCAGCTGGACGTCATGCCACCGAGCGGCAATTTCAATGTGCCGCTCGACGCCGCCAGCGCTCGCCACTACCTGGCGTTTGCCGCCGGCAGCGGGATCACGCCGATCCTGTCGATCGTCAAGACCACGCTGCTGGCCGAGCCAGCCAGCCGCTTCACGATCGTGTACGGCAACCGCGCCTCGTCGAGCGTGCTGTTTCGCGACGAACTCACCGATCTCAAGGACCAGTACATGGACCGCCTGCGTCTGGTGTACGTGATGAGCCGCGAGCAGCAGGACATTGAACTCTTCAACGGCCGCATCACCGAAGACAAGTGCACGCAGTTCCTGCGCCAGTGGATCGACATCAAGGCGATCGATGTCGCCTTCATCTGCGGCCCCGAAGACATGATGCATGGCGTCTCGCGCGCGCTGCAGGCGGCCGGGCTGGCCAAGGAGCAGATCCGCATCGAGCTGTTTGCCGCGAGCGCGCCGACCCGCGAGCGCACGCCGCGCGCGGTTGCTGCCAGCGCGCGCCAGCACACCGAAGTGACCGTGATCATGGACGGCAGCGCCGCCAGCTTCACGATGGACCGGGACACCGAATCGCTGCTGGACGCGGGCCTGCGCGCCGGCATCGACATGCGCTATTCGTGCAAGGGCGGCGTGTGTTCCACCTGCCGCTGCAAGGTACTTGATGGCGAAGTGGAGATGGACGTGAACTACGCGCTGGAAGACTATGAAGTCGCGCGCGGGTTCGTGCTCAGCTGCCAGAGTTTCCCGGTGACCGACAAGGTGGTGGTGGATTTCGATATCGCCGAATAACCGCGCGCCACCAGAACAAAACGGAGACCACGATGAACTACGACAGCATCCAGTTCAAGGCAGAAGGCGGCGTCGCCGTCCTGACCCTGAACCGCCCCGATCGCCTCAACAGCTTCACCCGCGCCATGCACCTCGAAGTGCGCGATGCGCTCGCGCGCGTGCAGGCCGACCAGTCCGTGCGCGTGCTGGTGCTGACCGGCGCCGGCCGTGGCTTTTGCGCCGGCCAGGATCTCGCCGACCGCGCGGTCGACCCGGGCGCCCCTGGTGTCGATCTGGGCGCGTCGGTCGAGGAGTTCTATGCGCCGCTCGTGCTGACGCTGAAGAACCTGCCGATGCCCGTCATCTGCGCCGTCAACGGCGTGGCCGCCGGCGCCGGGGCCAACCTGGCGCTGGCCTGCGACATCGTGCTGGCCGCCCAATCGGCCAGCTTCATCGAAGCGTTCAGCAAACTGGGCCTGATCCCGGACACCGGCGGCACCTGGCATTTGCCGCGCCTGATCGGTCCCGCGCGCGCGATGGGCCTGGCCATGCTCGGCGAAAAACTCAGTGCCGAAAAAGCCGAAGCCTGGGGCCTGATCTGGCGCTGCGTGCCGGACGACGTGCTGATGGACGAAGCGCTGGCCATGGCGAAACACTTCGCCGCCGCGCCGACCAAGGGCCTGGCATTCACCAAGCGCGCCTTCCAGGCCAGCTACGCCAACACCCTGGAGCAGCAATTGCAGCTCGAAGCCGACATGATGCGCGAACTCGGTAACAGCCACGACTACCGCGAAGGCGTCGCCGCATTCCTGGCCAAGCGCGCGCCGCAGTTCAAGGGGGAGTGAGGATGCAGTCACTGCCACCGCATTCGACGGTTGCCGTCATCGGCAGCGGCGCGATGGGCGCCGGCATCGCCCAGGTCGCGGCCACGGCCGGCCATCAGGTGCTGCTGTTCGATACCCGGACCGGCGCCGCCGATAAGGCGATCTCGGAGATCGGCGCCACCTATGCGCGCCTGGTTGCGAAGGGCCGCATGGGCGCCGTCGAATCCGATCTCGCGCGCGAGCGCCTGCGCCGCATCGATGCCTTGCACGAAGCGGCCGGTGCGGTGCTCGTCATCGAGGCCATCGTCGAAGACCTGCAGGTCAAGCGCGCGCTGTTTGCCGCGCTCGAAGCCGTCGTTGCCAGCGACTGCATCCTGGCGACCAACACGTCATCGATCTCGGTCACGGCCATTGGCGCGCAACTGGCGCATCCCGAACGCCTGGTCGGCATGCACTTCTTCAATCCGGCGCCGCTGATGGCGCTGGTGGAAGTGGTGAGCGGCCTGGCGACGGGGCGCGAGGTCGCGCAGGTCGTGTATGCCACCGCCGAAAAATGGGGCAAGAGCCCCGTGCATGCGAAATCGACGCCCGGTTTCATCGTCAACCGCGTGGCCCGCCCGTTCTATGGCGAAGCCCTGCGCCTGCTGCTCGAACAGGCGGCCGAAGTTGCCACGCTCGATGCCGTCATGCGCGAGTGCGGCGGTTTTCGCATGGGCCCCTTCGAACTAATGGACCTGATCGGGCATGACGTCAATTTCTCGGTCACGCAGTCCGTGTTTGCGGCGTACTTTGGCGACCCGCGTTTCACGCCATCGGTGCTGCAGCAGGAGATGGTCAACGCGGGTTATCTGGGCCGCAAGACGGGGCGTGGGTTCTATCGCTATGGCGACGAGGCGGAAACGCCGGTCGTGCAGTCCGAAGCTGCCTGCGACCGGCCGGTGGCGGTCAAGTACGCGGGCGCGCCCGGCAGCGTCGATGCGCTTGTCGCGCGGCTGCAGGCCTCCGGCATCGAGCTGACCGAGATCGAAGCGGCGCCGGGCCTGTACTGCGGCGGCGCGGCGATCCATCTTACTGACGGGCGCAGTGCCACCGAGCGCGCGCAGGCGGATAACCAGCGTGACACGATCGTGTTCGACCTGCTGTTGGACGCTGCCACGGCGCCCCGCATCGCGCTTGCGCGCGCCGACGGGTGCAGTGATGACGCATGGCGCGCGGCAGTCGGCCTGTTCCAGGCTGCCGGCTTCGTCGTCACGCGCCTGGACGACGTCCCGGGCCTGGCCGTGATGCGCACGGTGGCGATGCTGGCCAACGAAGCGGCCGATGCCGTCCACCAGGGCGTGTGCAGCGCGCGCGCCGTGGACATCGCAATGCAGAAGGGCGTGAATTATCCGCGCGGGCCGCTGGCCTGGCTGGACGCGATCGGCATGGGGCAGGTCGTGACCGTGCTGTCGAACCTGGCCGCAACGTATGGCGAAGACCGCTACCGCGTCTCGCCGCTGCTGCGCCGCAAGCTGGCCGCCAATCCGCAGGGGGCGCGCTTTCATGCATGATGGTCAAAATCAGAACGCACAGGCGCTGGCCGAGCTGGCCGGGCGCACGATGTTCGAACGCGACCCGGCCAGCCAGGCGCTGGGCATGGTGCTGGATGAAATCCGCCCCGGTTATGCGCGCATGACGATGACCGTGCGCACCGACATGCTCAACGGGCACGCGACCTGCCACGGCGGCTACATCTTCATGCTGGCCGACAGCGCCTTTGCGTTCGCCTGCAACTCGCACAACCTCAGCACCGTGGGCGCCGGCTGCACGATCGATTATCTCGCCCCTAGCCGCGCGGGCGACGTGCTGGTGGCCGAGGCCACCGAGCAGGCGCTGCAGGGCAAAACCGGCGTCTACGACGTCACGGTCAAGACCGCGGACGGGCGCACCATCGCGCTGTTTCGCGGCAAATCGCATCGCATCAGCGGCACCGTGGCGCCCGTGGACGCCTGAACCACAAGGAGTCGACAGATGGTCCAACACCTTCCCGCACCGGGCGACCTGGAACCGATCGAGCGCGCCAGCCGCGACGAACTGCAGGCGCTGCAGCTGCAACGGCTGCAATGGACGCTGCAGCACGCGTATGACAACGTGCCGCACTACCGCGCTGCGTTCGACGCAGCAGGCGTGCACCCGGCCGATCTCAAGTCCCTGGCCGACCTGGCGAAATTTCCGTTCACCGAAAAGAAGGCCCTGCGCGAGAACTACCCGTTCGGGATGTTCGCCGTGCCGCGCGAGCAGGTGGTGCGCGTGCACGCATCGTCCGGCACCACCGGCAAGCCCACCGTCGTCGGCTACACGCAGAACGATATCGATACCTGGGCGAACATCGTCGCGCGCTCGATCCGCGCCGCCGGTGGCCGCCGGGGCGACCTGGTACACATCGCCTACGGCTACGGCCTGTTCACCGGGGGCCTGGGTGCGCACTACGGCGCCGAACGCCTCGGTTGCACAGTCGTGCCGATGTCGGGCGGGCAGACCGAAAAACAGGTGCAGCTGATCTGCGACTTCAAGCCGTCGATCATCATGGTCACGCCGTCGTACATGCTCAACATCGTCGAGGAATTCACGCGCCAGGGGCTCGACCCGGCAGCATCGTCGCTGCAGGTCGGCATCTTCGGCGCCGAGCCGTGGACCGATGCAATGCGGCGCGAGATCGAAACGCGCGCCGGCATCGATGCGGTCGACATCTACGGCCTGTCCGAAGTCATGGGCCCCGGCGTGGCCAGCGAATGCATCGAGAGCAAGGATGGCCCGGTGATCTGGGAAGACCATTTCTACCCCGAGATCATCGACCCCGACACGGGTGAGGTGCTGCCCGATGGCGAGGAGGGCGAGCTGGTATTCACGTCGCTGACCAAGGAAGCGCTGCCGATCATCCGCTACCGCACGCGTGACCTGACACGCCTGCTGCCCCCGACCTCGCGGGCGATGCGCCGCATGGGCCGCATCACGGGGCGCTCGGACGACATGCTGATCATCCGCGGCGTGAACGTGTTCCCCAGCCAGATCGAGGAACTGGTGCTGCGCATGCCGGCACTGGCGCCGCACTACCAGCTGGTCGTGGCGCGCGACGGCCATCTCGACACGCTCGAGGTGCTGTGCGAGCTGCGCGATACGCTGCTCGCGCCGGACTTTGTAGAAGCGCTGGCGCGCGAACTGCAGCACTGCATCAAGACCTATGTCGGCGTGACCACGCGCGTGCGCCTGTTGTCGCCGCAAGGCATCGAGCGCACGCTGACCGGCAAGGCCCGGCGCGTGGTCGACGGCCGTCCCAAACAATGAACAAGGAAACCAGCATGCTTGACGCTTTCATCTGTGACGCCATCCGCACGCCCTTCGGCCGCTACGGCGGGCTGCTCTCGACCGTGCGCGCCGACGACCTGGCCGCGCTGCCCATCGCCGCGCTGATGGCCCGCAATCCCGGCGTGGACTGGGCCCAGGTCGACGACCTGTTCTACGGCTGCGCCAACCAGGCGGGCGAAGACAACCGCAACGTCGGGCGCATGGCCGCGCTGCTGGCCGGGCTGCCGCAGGACGTGCCGGCCAACACGATCAACCGCCTGTGCGGCTCGGGCATGGATGCCATCGGCACCGCGGCGCGCGCGATCAAGGCCGGCGAAGCACACCTGGTGATCGCGGGCGGCGTCGAGAGCATGACGCGCGCGCCATTCGTCATGGGCAAGGCCGACAGCGCGTTTTCGCGCACCGCGAAAATCGAGGACACGACGCTCGGCTGGCGCTTCGTCAATCCGCGCATGAAGGCGCAGTACGGGATCGACTCGATGCCCGAAACGGCCGAAAACGTCGCGCGCGAATTCAATGTCAGCCGCGCCGACCAGGATGCGTTCGCGCTGCGCAGCCAGCAGCGCTGGGCGCAGGCGCATGCCGCTGGCGTCTTCAAGGACGAGATCGTGCCGGTCACGCTCCAGGGCAAGAAAGAAACGCGCATCGTCGACACCGACGAACAGCCGCGCGCCGATTCCAGCATCGAGGCGCTGGCGAAGTTGAAGGGCGTCGTGAGCCCGGACGGCTCGGTCACTGCCGGCAATGCATCGAGCCTGAACGACGGCGCCTGCGCGCTGCTGCTGGCCTCTGGCGAGGCCGCCGCGCGCCACGGCTTGACCCCGCGCGCCCGCGTGATCGGCATGGCGACAAGCGGCCTGGCGCCGCGCATCATGGGCTTCGGCCCGGCGCCCGCTGTCAGGAAGCTGCTGGCGCAGACGGGCTTGAGGCTGGACCAGATGGACGTGATCGAATTGAACGAGGCCTTTGCCGCGCAGGGCCTGGCCGTGCTGCGCGACCTGGGCGTGCCGGACGATGCGGCGCACGTGAACCCGAACGGCGGCGCGATCGCGCTGGGCCACCCGCTGGGCGCCTCCGGTGCACGCCTCGTCATGACCGCCGTGAACCAGCTGCACCGCACGGGCGGGCGCTACGCGCTGTGCACGATGTGCATCGGCGTCGGCCAGGGCATCGCCCTGATCGTCGAGCGGGTCTAGCAGCATGGTCAAAGTCTATGAAATCGACGGTGTGCGGCCCGTCGTGCATCCGAGCGCCTACGTGCATCCTTCCGCCGTGCTGATCGGCGACGTGATCGTCGGCCCGCGCTGCTATATCGGCCCGTGCGCCAGCCTGCGCGGCGACTTCGGGCGCCTGATCCTTGAAGAAGGCGCCAATTTGCAGGATTCGTGCGTGATGCACGGTTTTCCGCTCGAAGACACCGTGGTCGAAGTCGATGGCCACATTGGCCACGGGGCCGTGCTGCATGGCTGCCGCGTGGGGCGCAATGCGATGGTCGGCATGAACGCGGTGGTGATGGACAAGGCGGTCGTCGGCGCGGAATCGATCGTCGCCGCGATGAGTTTCGTGAAAGCCGGGATGGTCATTCCGCCGCGCTCGATGGTCATGGGCACGCCGGCCAAGGTGGTGCGCGCCTTGAGCGACGACGACGTCGCTTGGAAAAGCTTCGGCACGCGCCAGTACCACGAGCTGGCCGTGCGCTCGCTGCAGACGATGCGCGAAGTCGATGCCGACACCGCCGTGGCGCCGGACCGGGGCCGCATTGCTTTCGACACGAGCGCGCTGCACACGCCGAAGTCCTGAACCAACTGGAGATTACATGGGCCACATCCCGACACTGCAAAGCCTGATCGCTGGCCGCTGGCACGGCGCCGCATCGCACACGCCGCTGCACAGCGCGCTCGACAGCACCCTGATCTATCACACGCACGCCGAAAAGATCGACTTCGACGAAGCGCTGACCTTCGCGCGCAAGACGGGCGTCAAGGCGCTGATGCGCCAGACGTTCCAGGAACGCGCGGCGGCGCTGAAGGCGCTCGCGCTGTACCTGATGGAGCGCAAGGAAGAACTGTATGCGATCTCGCACCTGACCGGCGCGACGCGCCAGGACAGCTGGGTCGATGTCGAAGGCGGCATCGGCACGCTGTTTGCGTACGCCAGCATGGGCTCGCGCGAACTGCCGTCGTCGAATGTGCTGCACGAAGGCCCGGCCATCGCGCTGGGCAAGCGCGGCGGCTTTGCCGGCACCCACATCCTGGTGCCGCGGGGCGGCGTAGCGGTGCACATCAATGCCTTCAATTTCCCGATCTGGGGCTTGCTCGAGAAATTCGCGCCGAGTTTTCTGGCCGCGATGCCATGCATCGCCAAGCCGGCCACCGCCACCAGCTACCTGACCCACGCGGTGGTCAAGATGATGGTGGACTCGAACCTGCTGCCCGATGGCGCGCTGCAGCTCGTGATCGGCAGCACGGGCGACCTGCTCGATCGCCTCGGCGGCTTCGACGCGGTCACGTTCACCGGCTCGGCCGACACGGCCGCCATGCTGCGCGCAAACGGGAACCTGATCCGCGCATCGGTGCCGTTCACCGCCGAAGCCGACTCGCTCAATTGCGCGGTGCTGGCGCCCGACGTGCTGCCTTCCGATCCCGAGTTCGACCTGTTCATCAAGGAAGTCGCGCGCGAGATGACCGGCAAGGCGGGCCAGAAGTGCACGGCGATCCGGCGCGTGATCGTGCCGGAAGGGCTGGTCGACGCGGTCGGCGAACGGCTGCGCGAGCGCCTGGCAAAGATCACGGTGGGGGATCCGAACGTGGAGGGCGTGCGCATGGGCGCACTGGCGTCGATGGACCAGCACCGCGACGTGAGTGCGCGGGTCGAACTGCTCGCACGCGGCAACGAGGTGCTGTTCGGTGCACGCGACGGGTTCAAGCCGGTGGGCGAGAACGTCGCCAGCGGCGCCTTCTTCTCGCCCACGCTGCTGTTATGCCGCAATGCGATGGTCAATGACGCCGTGCACGACGTGGAGGCCTTCGGCCCGGTCAGCACGCTGATGACCTATACGGACATCGACGAAGCGCTCGAACTGGCTGCGCGCGGCAAGGGCAGCCTGGTGACCACGTTCGCCACCAAGGATCCGGCGCTGGCTGCGTACGCGGTGCCGATCGTGGCCGCGTCACATGGCCGCGTGCTGATCCTCGACCGCGAAGCGGCGGTGGACAGCACAGGCCATGGCTCACCGCTGCCACAACTCAAGCACGGCGGCCCGGGGCGCGCCGGCGGCGGCGAGGAACTGGGCGGCATCCGGGCCGTGAAGCATTTCCTGCAGCGAGCCGCGGTGCAGGGCTCGCCCACGATGCTCGGCGCCGTCACGGGCGAATACGTGCGCGGCGGCGCGGTCACGGAGAGCGACCTGCATCCGTTCCGCCGGCATTTCGAGGATCTGGAAGTCGGGCACTCGCTGCTGACGCACCGGCGCACGGTCAGCGAAGCGGACATCGTCAACTTCGGCGGTGTTTCGGGCGACTACTTCTACATGCACTTCGACGCCATCGCGGCCAAGGACACGCAGTTCGGGCAGCGCATCGCGCACGGTTACTTCGTGCTGTCGGCGGCTGCGGGCCTGTTTGTCTCGCCGGCGCCGGGGCCGGTGCTGGCCAACTATGGCCTGGACAACCTGCGCTTCGTGGCGCCGGTGGCGATCGGTGACACGATCCGCGCGCGCCTGACCTGCAAGCGCAAGGTCGATCGCAACCGGACGGACGAACAGGGACGGGGGCAGGGCGTGGTGGCGTGGGATGTGCAGGTGACCAACCAGCGCGATGAGCTGGTGGCCAGTTATGACATTCTGACGCTGGTGCAGAAGCGCACGTGATGGCGTTTTACGAGCGCGTACGCTGCAGGCGCAGCAAGCCTTCACCCGTGCGGATCGCCCGCAAATCATCGTAATCGGGCACGCCCGTAACGTCGGTCTCGACCGGATGCTTGTGCGTGGCGGTGACCATCACGCTGTCCATGCCGGCGGCGGCGGCCGATTGCAGGCCGGCCAGCGTGTCTTCGAACACGAGGCATTCTTCCGGGCGCATGCCCAGCTTCTCTGCGCCGAGCAGGAACGGGTCCGGCGCAGGCTTGCCGTGCTTGACGTCTTCGGCTGCGACCAGCACCGGCGGCAGCGGCAGACCGGCTGCGGCGATGCGCGCCTGGGCCAGCGCGCGTGGCGCCGACGTCACGATCGCCCAGCGCTCCGCTGGCAGCGTGGCCAGGAAAGCAGCCACACCGGCAATCGCTTCGATGCCGTCGACGTCCTCGATCTCGGCCAGCGTGATGCGGTGCGCTTCTGCTTCCGCGTCGATGTCCGGCAGGCCCAGGCCGCGTACGGTGTCAACGCTGCGTTTGCCGTGGATCGTCGGCAGGAACACGTCGACGTCCAGTCCGTGGCTACGGGCCCAGTCGGCCCAGACCCGCTCGGCGGCGATGATGGATGTCAGGATGGTGCCGTCCATGTCGAACAGGAAGGCGGCGTAGTCGCGTGCGGGCAATGCGGTCATGGCGTCATCAATCTAAAAAGGGCATGGAAAAGCGGGCCGGCGCTGCATCAGCGCCGGCCCGCTCCAGGGATGTGAAATTACTCGGCCAGCTGCTTGCGCACGCGCTCGATGGCGATGCGGACCTGGTTCGGCGCGGTGCCGCCCACGTGGTCGCGCGCGGCCACCGAACCTTCGAGCGTCAGCACTGCGAACACGTCCTCTTCGATCAGCGGCGAGAACGTCTGCAGCGTCTCGAGCGACATCTCGGACAGGTCGCAACCGGCCACGTCGCAGGCGCGCACGGCATGCGCCACCGCTTCGTGGGCATCGCGGAATGGCAGGCCGCGCTTGACCAGGTAGTCGGCCAGGTCGGTAGCCGTGGCATAGCCCTGCAGCGCTGCCGAGCGCATGTTGTCGGCCTTGACCGTGATGCCCGAGGCCATGTCGGTGAAGATGCGCAGCGTGTCCATCACGGTATCGATCGTGTCGAACAGCGGTTCCTTGTCTTCCTGGTTGTCCTTGTTGTAGGCCAGCGGCTGGCCTTTCATCAGGGTCAGGAGGCCAATCAGGTGGCCATACACGCGGCCGGTCTTGCCACGGGCGAGTTCCGGCACGTCCGGATTCTTCTTTTGCGGCATGATCGACGAGCCGGTGCAGAAGCGGTCGGCGATGTCGATGAAACCGATGCGCGGGCTGATCCACATGACCAGTTCTTCGGACATGCGCGAGATGTGCATCATCAAGATCGATGCAGCGGCCGTGAACTCGATGGCAAAGTCGCGGTCTGACACTGCATCGAGGGAGTTGTGGCACACGTCGTCAAAGCCAAGCGTTTTGGCCACGCGCAGGCGGTCGATCGGGAAAGTGGTGCCGGCCAGTGCGGCGGCGCCCAGCGGCAGGCGGTTCACGCGGCGGCGCGCATCGAGCATGCGCTCGGCGTCGCGGCCGAACATTTCGACGTAGGCCAGCATGTGGTGGCCAAAGGTGATCGGTTGGGCCACTTGCAGGTGCGTGAAGCCCGGCATGATCGTGTCGGCGTGGCGTTCGGCCAGGTCGGTCAGAGCACCGCGCAGGCTGGCGAGCAGCGTGACGATGTCGTCGATCGCGGCGCGCACGTACAGGCGAATGTCGGTTGCGACCTGGTCGTTGCGCGAGCGGCCCGTGTGCAGGCGCTTGCCGGCGTCGCCCACCAGTTCGGTCAGGCGTTTTTCGATGTTCAGGTGCACGTCCTCGAGGTCGAGCAGCCACTCGAAGCTGCCGGCGTCGATCTCGGCCCGGATCTGGGTCATGCCGCGTTCGATTTCAGCGCGGTCGTGCTCGCTGATGATGCCTTGCGCGGCCAGCATCTCGGCGTGCGCGAGCGAGCCCTCGATGTCGTGCGGGGCCAGGCGTTTGTCGAAGAAGACCGATGCGGTGTAGCGCTTGACGAGATCCGATACAGGTTCGGAGAAGCGGGCAGACCAGGCTTCGGCTTTTTTGGAGAATTGTTCGGTCATGGTGGGATTCCGGTTGGGGATCCCTTGATTATAAACTGCGCTGCCTGTGCGCCATGCGGCATGGCTGCCCGGGCTCGCAGGCAGCCTCGGGGACAGGCTTCCATGCGGGGTCTGGCGAAATCCGGTGCGGCATGCCACATCGCCGCTTGCGTTGGTACCAATCGGCGCTAGAATGACTTTTTGTCACCTTGTCCAGGCCATGATGACGAACGATTCCAGCTTCGAGGTCAGCACCGACCAGACCCGTCTCGACATTCCCATGATCTACCGCTTTCTCAGCGAGCAGTCCACCTGGGCTGTGGGGATTTCTCGGCCCGTGGTCGAGCGCGCCATTGAAAACTCGCTGTGCTTTGGCGGCTATCTCGATGGGCGCCAGATCGCCTTTGCGCGCGTGATCACCGATTTTTCCACCTTCGCCAACCTGGTGGATGTGTTCGTCGTGCCGGAATCCCGTGGCTGTGGTTATGGCAAGCAGTTGATCGGTGTGGTGATGCGACATCCCAGCCTGCAGCAATTGCGCCGCTTCACGCTGGCCACGTCGGATTGCCACGGCCTGTACGAACGCTTCGGGTTCACGCCGCCGTTGCGTCCAGAGACATTGATGGAGCGTTACTTTCCCAACATCTACTTATCCTGAGCGCACTCAACATGGCGACGTGAAACTGGAATCAGGCTTACGCTGATGACTTATCGGGGGAAGTCGCATGTTCCAATCTGTCGTCCGTGTTGTTGTTCATGCCACGCTCGCGCTGGCTGTCGCCGCCAGCGTCAATAGCCATGCGGCCGAGTCGCCGTCCATGCCATCATCACCGCAGCCCAAGGGCTCGCTCGTCATCATCGGCGGCGCGCTGCGCGATGACAACGACGCCGTCTGGACGCGCATCGTGCAGCTTGCTGGCGGCAAGAACGCCCGCATCGCGGTGTTCGCCTCGGCCTCGGCCAGCCCCGAACGCGCTGGCAACTATCTGATCGAACGCCTGGACCAGCACGGCGCCAAAGCCTTCTTTGTTCCCGTCGCCGAACGTCTCGACGGTTCTGACGTGCGCGCCGCCGCTGAAGATCCGGCGCTGGTCGAGGCGGTGCGTTCGGCCGGCGGCGCCTACTTCTCGGGCGGCGACCAGGCGCGCATCACGAACGCGCTGCGCCGGCCCGATGGCAGCAACACGCAACTGCTCGATGCGCTGTGGGACATGTACCGGCGCGGCGGCGTCATCGCCGGTTCGAGCGCCGGCGCCGCCATCATGAGCGCCACGATGTTCGGCCATCCGCGTTCGGTGCTGGGCACGCTGCAGCATGGCGTGGCCGATGGCCGCCAGATCACGCGCGGCCTGGGCTTCATCGGCGACGACGTCTTCATCGACCAGCACCTCCTGGTGCGCGGGCGCTTTGCGCGCATGCTGCCGGCGATGCTGGCCAAGGGCTACAACATCGGCCTGGGCATCGACGAGAACACGGCGATGGTCGTGGGCCCGAAGCGCGACGTCGAAGTGCTCGGCTATCGGGGCGCGCTGCTGGTTGACCTGAGCAACGCCGCCACGCGCGACGGCACCTTCAACCTCAGTAACGGCCGCCTGAGCTATCTCGATAACGGCGACCGCTTCAACCTGGACAGCAAGGTGTTCACACCGGCGCCCGAGAAAGTGCGCGGCAAGCTCGATGCGAACAAGCCGTACTGGCGCGGGCCGCTGTTCTCGGCCGATATCCTTGGCAACGGCACGGTGGTCGACCTGATGTCCAAGCTGGTCGACAGCGACCAGCCTGATGCCATCGGCCTGTCGCTCGACAGCCCGAATGCCGACCGGCCCGACCTCGGCTTCGAGTTCAAGCTCGGTCGCGTGAACGAGACGGTCGGCTACCAGTCGGCGTACAGCGAAGCCTATTCGGTCTACAACGTGCGGCTCGATATCCGGCCGATCGTGGTGCAGCGGCCGCTGTATCAGTACCGGTGATCGCTCAGTCGCAGCGCCAGTGCAGGCGTTCGGCCAGCACCTGGCGCTGTGCGTCGATCAGCGGGCCGTTCGGATCGTGGCCGGCGCGCGGTACCTCGACCATTGCCTTGTCGGGTGCCGTGATGGCCTCGAAGAAGCGGCGCGTGACCTTCGGCTCGGTCAGCAGGTCTTCCTTGCCCTGCACCAGATAGACCGGCAGCTCGTAGCGCGTGCCCAGGCGGTACAGGTCCATCGTGGACGCCATGCCGTCGCCTTTCCAGCCGACGAACTTCAGGAACGAATAATCCTCGCCCTCGGTGTAGTCGGCCTTTGCCTGCGGCGAGGCATATAAAGGCAGCACCTCGAACCAGGATGGCAGCGTCGGGTCGATGTTGGGCGCCTCGTACTTGCGCACGGCGCGCCGCACGATGCCAAAGTTGCGCGGATTGGTCCAGGGCGGCGGCCCGAGCGCCTCCAGTTGCGTGACGGTGGCAGTGTCGTTCGCTGCTCTAGCGCGGGCAATGACCGTGCTCCATGACGTGGCATTGTCCCGGTAACCCACCAGCTGGGCCACGCCGACATAGGCGCAGAACAGTCCCGGCTTTTCTCTGGCCATGTGGGCGCCGATCATCGAGCCCCACGAGCTGCCCAGCAGGATCACCTTGTCCCTGCCGAAACGCTGCGTCAGATAGCGCGCCACGTCGAGGCCATCGTCGCGCAGCTGTTCGATGCGCAAGGGGATGTCCTCGCCGGGGCGGTGACGGCCCCAGGTCATGCCGCTGCCGCGCTGATCCCACTGCGCCAGCGTGATGTGCTTGCGCCACGACGCATACGGGCCGGCGCCAAACACCGAAGTCGGATTGCCAGGGCCGCCATGCACGTACAGCAGCACCGGATTGGCGCAATCGTCGCCGCTGACAGTGACCCACTGCGCGATGCCGCCGATCTCCACGAAGCCGCTTTCGTCGACCGGCTGGCCGGGCTTGCAGATTGGAGCAGCATGGGCCAGGCAGGCACTGAGCAGCGGAACAGCAAGGCAGGCGCGCAGGCAAAACATCGGGACTCCGGATCGACAAGGGTGACCACGCTGATTCTGGCGTGGTTGCCAGGCCGGGTCAATCGCCCTGGCCTGGCACATCTGACAGGTAGCGGCGTCGCTGCAGGTCGCGGCGGGCTTAGAATAGCGCGATCTACTTGTCGGGGATTCGCGATGCGCCTGTTTCACTCCTTTGCTGCGCTGCTGCTTGGCGCGTTCGCTTCACTTGCCCACGCCGCGCAGCCGGCCACGGTCCGCCTGGACTACGCGCACAGCGGCAATGCGCTGGCGGACAGCTACGCGATCGAACGTGTCGTCATCGAGCCGCTGCCCTGGCCCGGCAGCGCAGCGCGCAACCTGGACGACACCAACCGCGGCCAGAACCGGGTCGAAGTGGTCGATCCGAAAACGGGCGACGTGCTGTACTCGCGCGGTTTCTCCACCGTGTTTGGCGAGTGGCGCACGACCGAGGAAGCAGGGCGCATCAGCCGCAGTTTCAGCGAGTCGGTGCGCTTTCCCCAGTTCGCGCAGCCGGTGCGCGTGCGCATCCTGAAGCGCGACGAGCGCAATCAGTTCTCGGTCGCCTGGAGCATCGACGTCGATCCGAACGCGCCGGACGTGGTCAAGCGCCAGCCCCCGCCAGCGGCAAAGCCGATTCCGATCCGAGTGAGCGGTCCGTCGCCCGACAAGGTCGACCTGCTGATCCTGGGCGATGGCTACACGCAGGCAGAGATGACGAAGTTCGAACAGGATGCGCGGCGCCTGTCGGCGCATCTGTTTTCGGTCTCGCCATTCAAGGAGCGCGCGAAGGACTTCAATGTCTGGGCGATGGCCGTGCCGACCGGGCAATCGGGCATCAGCCGGCCATCGACCGGCGTACACCATCCATCGGCGCTGGGCACGCGCTACGACATTTTTGGGAGCGAGCGCTATGTGCTCACACTCGACAACCGCGCGCTGCGCGACATCGCCCAGCATGCGCCGTACGAATTCATCGAGATCCTGGTCAACAATGAGACCTACGGCGGCGGCGGGATCTTTGGCCAGTTCAGCACGGCGGCAGCCGGCAATGACTGGGCCGACTACCTGTTCGTGCACGAATTCGGGCACCACTTCGCGGGCCTGGCCGACGAGTACTACACATCGCCGGTGGCCTACGCCGCAGCGAGCGGACGGATGGAACCGTGGGAACCGAACGTCACCGCGCTGCGTGACCCGGCCAAGATCAAATGGCAGCGTCATGTGACGGCCGGTACGCCGTTGCCCACGCCATGGCCGAAGGCCGAGTACGAAGCCACGTCGCGCGCCTACCAGAAAAAGCGCGCCGCGCTGCGCGAGGCCAACCGGCCGGAGTCGGAGATGAGCGACTTGTTTCGTGAAGACCTCAAACAGACCAACGCGCTGTTCGACCGGCAGCCGCACCGCCACGCGGTCGGCGCGTTTGAAGGCGCAAATTACGAGGCCAGCGGTTACTACCGGCCCGCGATGCAGTGCCTCATGTTCGACCGCAGCGATGCGTTCTGCCCGGTGTGCCGCGATGGGGTCACGGACATCATTGATTTGTACGCGGGCTCTGTTCGTCAGTAATCTTTGCTTACAACTCTGACAATTTCTGCGTGTGGTGGCTAACAGACCAGACTGTCTTGACGCCGTATTCTGGAATCACTGAACAACAACAACGACTGCACGGGCAACCCGCTCTGTACAGCGACCACCAAAAGGAAACTTATCATGAACAAACTGATCGCAACCCTTATCGCCGGCCTGATGGTTACCGCTGCTCACGCCCAGACCACCGCACCAACCACCACCGCTGCGGACAACCGCATCGTGAAGGCTGAAGCCAGCGCCGAGAAAGACGTCATCAAGGCAGAACAAAAAGAAATCAAGGCCGCAGTCAAGGCTGACCAGAAGCTGAACAAGACCGTGGCCAAGGCCACCGAAACCAAGGGCGATGCACACGCCAAGCTGGTCAAGACCCACACCGACGCTGCTGCCAACGTCGCCAAGGCCGATCCTGAAGACCGCGCCAAAGCAATGGCCAAGGCCGAAGGCAAAGTCGCTGATGCGAACCTGAAGGCCGAGAAGAAAATGATCAAGGCTGACGAGAAAGTGCTGAAAGCACAGGTCGACGCTGCTGCCGACAAGGCAACCGCTGCTGCCAAGACCGAACAGGTCCGCGCTGAAGCCCAGGCTGACGTGCACAAGGCTGCTGCCAAGCACTAAGCAAGTAGCTCCAATGAAAAATGCCGGCTCAGCCGGCATTTTTTTCGTCCAGATATCACGGGCCAAAAGCGAGGGTCAGGTCTGACATTCGGACACGATCTCGACAGTCGGTTAGTCAAAACTGGCTGGCACCGCGCCATGCTAATACTGGGCAAAACGCCATTGAGAATGGCTTAGCTGAGGTCGTGTCCGAATGTCAGACCTGACCCCGGCTTTGAAAACTAAGCAGTCGCTCCAATGAAAAATGCCGGAAGGCCGGCATTTTTTGCGTTCAACGAGCGGCGTTATGCCGCTCTTTGGTCGCGTCAGGTTTTCGCGGCATCGGCGTCAAGTGCCCGCATCCCCAGATCATGCGCCTTCATGCGCGCCGACAAAGCCTTGCCCTTGCGCGAGCGCTTGCCGAAGTGCGGCTCCAGGCCCGACGCGAACAGTTCTACCGTGCGCGCCTTGTCGCCGGCCCAGGTGCCGATCACGTTCAGGCCTTTCTGGTTGATCGGCTGCGCTGCCAGCATGGTTTCTTTCGGCTCGAGTTCCATCAGCATTACGCCACGGCCGCCATTGGTCAGCACCTTCATCTCGTCAATGCCGAACACCAGCACGCGGCCTTTTTCGGACAGGCATGCGATCGCACCGCAGCTGTCGGTCACGATCCGTGGCGGCAGTGGCGTCGCGCCGTCGTTCAGCGTGATGAACGACTTGCCGCCTTTCAAACGGCTGACCATGTCGCCCGCCTTGGTGATGAAGCCAAAGGCGTCCGACGTCGACAGCAGCAGGCGCGTCTCGGGATTGCCAGCGAAATAATGCAGGATGCGGATGCCGCCCGACAGGTCGACCAGCGTCGTGATCGGCACGCCGTCGCCGCGCGAACCAGGCAGCGCCGCCACCGGCACCGAGTACACCTTGCCGTTGTCGCCAATACCCAGCAGATGGTCGACCGTGCGGCATTCGAATGCCTTGTACAGCGAGTCGCCGGCCTTGAACGCGAACTGCGCCGGATCGTGGCCGATCCCGGTGCGCGCACGCACCCAGCCTTTTTCAGACACGATCACGGTCACCGGTTCGTCGACGACCTTCTGCTCGGCCACTGCGCGCTGCGCTTCTTCGATCACGGTGCGGCGCTCGTCGCCGAACTGCTTGGCGTCGGCTTCGATTTCGCGGATGATCAGGCGCTTCATCGACGACGGGTTCTCGAGGATGTCCTGCAGTTTTTCCTTCTCGCTGCGCAGGTCGGCCAGCTCTTGCTGGATCTTGATCGCTTCCAGGCGCGCCAGCTGGCGCAGGCGGATCTCAAGGATGTCTTCGGCCTGGCGTTCGCTCAGGCGAAATTCCTCGATCAGCGCGGCCTTCGGTTCATCCGAGTTGCGGATGATGGCGATGACCTTGTCGATGTTCAGCAGGACGGTCTCGCGGCCTTCCAGGATGTGGATGCGGTCGTTGACCTTGGCCAGCTTGAAGTCGGTGCGGCGGCGGATGGTCGTGAAGCGATAATCGATCCACTCCTGGATGATCGTGCCCAGGCCTTTTTGACGCGGACGGCCGTCGCCGCCGATCATCACCATATTGATCGGGCTGGACGACTCGAGCGACGTGTGCGCGAGCAGCATCAGCATGAATTCGTTCTGGTCCTGGTTCTTCGACTTCGGCTCGAACACCAGGCGCACCGCGGCTTCGCGGCCCGATTCGTCGCGCACCGTGTCGAGCGCGCCCAGCACGGTGTTCTTCAGCGCGAGCTGCTCGGGCAGCAGCGCTTTCTTGCCGGCCTTGACCTTCGGGTTGGTCAGTTCTTCGATTTCTTCGAGCACGCGCTGCGACGAGCAGCCCGGCGGGAGTTCGTAGACGATCGCCTGCCACTGGCCGCGCGCCAGTTCTTCGATCTTCCAGCGTGCGCGCACCTTCATCGAACCACGGCCCACCGCGTACATGTCGGCGATGCTGGACGCTGGCGTGATGATCTGGCCGCCGCCCGGGAAGTCGGGGCCGGGCACGATGGTCATCAGCTCGGCGTGCGACATCTTCGGATTGCGGATCATGGCGACAGCGGCGGCAGCCACTTCGCGCAGATTGTGCGACGGGATCTCGGTGGCCAGGCCGACCGCAATGCCCGAGGCGCCGTTGAGCAGCACCATCGGCAGGCGTGCCGGCAGCGTGCGCGGCTCGGTCGTCGAGCCGTCGTAGTTCGGCTGCGAGTCGACCGTGCCCATGTCGATTTCATCCATCAGGATGCGGGCAATCGGCGTCAGGCGCGCTTCGGTATAGCGCATCGCGGCGGCGCCGTCGCCGTCGCGCGAGCCAAAGTTGCCCTGGCCGTCGATCAGCGGGTAGCGCAGCGAGAAGTCCTGCGCCATGCGCACCAGCGCGTCGTACACCGACTGGTCGCCGTGCGGGTGCAGTTTGCCAAGCACGTCGCCGACCACGGCCGCCGACTTGCGCGGCTTGGCGGTCGGGCCCAGGCCCAGTTCATTCATCGCGTACAGGATGCGGCGCTGGACCGGCTTCTGGCCGTCCGACACGTCCGGCAGCGCGCGACCCTTGACCACCGAAACGGCGTAATCGAGGTAGGCGCGCTCGGCGAAGGTGGAGAGGGTGAGCGTCTCGACGTCGGACGGCTCGTGTTGCTGTTCAAAGAGACTTGGTTGGTTCGTCATGGTGTCTGTTCTGTTGCGCGCGGGGCGGATGGCCGGTGCGGCGTATTAGATATCGGCCTCGGTCTCGTTTCCGTGTTCTTCGATCCAGGCGCGGCGCGCGGCGGCTTCGCCTTTGCCCATCAGCATATTGAAGCGTGCCGATGATTCGGCGTGGTCGTAGTCGCCCAAAAACACGGGCAGCAGGCGGCGCGTGTCCGGGTTCATCGTCGTTTCCCACAGCTGCTCGGCGTTCATCTCGCCCAGGCCCTTGAAGCGCGAGATGCTCCACACGCCTTCCTTCAGGCCTTCTTTTTTCAGCTTGTCTTCGATCGCCAGCAGCTCGCCCGAGTCGAGCGCATACAGCTTCTGGATCGGCTTCTTGCCGCGCGCCGGCACGTCGACGCGGAACAGCGGCGGGCGCGCGATGCAGATGTTCCCGTTCGCAAACAGTGCCGGGAAATGTTTAAAGAACAAAGTGAGCAGCAGCACCTGGATGTGCGAGCCGTCGACGTCGGCGTCGGACAGGATGCAGATCTTGCCGTAGCGCAGACCGGTGAGGTCGGGCGAGTCGCCGGCGCTGTGCGGATCGACGCCGATCGCCACCGAGATATCGTGGATTTCATTGTTGGCAAACAGGCGGTCGCGGTCGGTTTCCCACGAGTTGAGCACCTTGCCGCGCAGCGGCAGGATGGCCTGGAATTCCTTGTCGCGGCCCATCTTGGCCGAGCCGCCGGCCGAGTCACCCTCGACCAGGAACAGCTCGTTGCGCGTGATGTCGTTCGATTCGCAATCGGTCAGTTTGCCCGGTAACACGGCCACGCCCGACGATTTTTTCTTTTCGACTTTCTGCAGCGAGCGCAGACGCGACTGCGCCTGGCGGATCACGAGTTCAGCGAGCTTCTTGCCGTATTCGACGTGCTGGTTCAGCCACAGTTCGAGCGGCGGCCTGGTGAAGGTCGAGACCAGCTTGAGCGCGTCGCGCGAATTCAGGCGTTCTTTCGTCTGGCCCTGGAACTGCGGGTCCAGCACCTTGGCCGACAGCACGAACGAGACGCGCGCGAATACGTCCTCGGGCAGCAGCTTGACGCCTTTCGGCAGCAGGCCATGCAGCTCGACGAAGTTCTTGACGGCGCCATACAGGCCGTCGCGCAGGCCCGCTTCGTGGGTGCCGCCGCTGACGGTGGGGATCAGGTTGACGTAGGATTCACGCACCACGCCGCCTTCTTCGGTCCAGGCCACGACCCAGGCCGCACCTTCGCCTTCGGCAAAACTGTCGTCGCCGGCGGCGGCGTACTGCGCGCCTTCGAACAGCGGGATCAGGGTTTCGCCGGTGGAGCTTTGCGCCAGCGCTTCGGTCAGGTAGCCGCGCAGGCCCTCGTCGTAGCGCCAGGTCTGGACTTCGCCCTTGGCGTTCGTGAGCGTGACCGTCACGCCCGGCAGCAGCACGGCTTTCGAGCGCAGCAGGCGCTGCAGGTCGTTCATCGGGATGGTCGGCGAATCGAAGTACTTGCCATCAGGCCAGGCCGTGACGCGCGTACCGTTCTTCTTGCCGCCGCGCTCGAATGGTGCGGAGGTGAGCGGCTCGATCACGTCGCCGGCGGCGAACACCAGCTTGTGCTGGCCGTTGCCCTGATCGTCCTTGCGCCAGACTTCGATCTCGAGACGCTTGGACAGCGCATTGGTGACCGAGACGCCGACGCCGTGCAGGCCGCCCGAGAACGCATACGCGCCGCCTGAGCCCTTGTCGAACTTGCCGCCGGCGTGCAGGCGTGTGAACACGATCTCGACCGTGGACACGCCTTCTTCGGGGTGGATGCCGACCGGGATGCCGCGGCCGTCGTCTTCGACCGTGATCGAGCCGTCCGGGTTCATCGTGACGCTAATGTTCTTGCAATAGCCACCCAGCGCCTCGTCGGAGGCATTGTCGATCACTTCCTGGATGATGTGGAGCGGATTTTCCGTGCGGGTGTACATGCCCGGACGCTGTTTCACAGGTTCGAGTCCCTTGAGGACGCGGATGGATGATTCGCTGTAGTCTGGAGCGGGTTTCTTGGAGGCCATCTTGAAGAGTATTTGTAGAATGCGTTGGCATTCTATCTTGTCGAGCGGAAAAGGAAATGCTTTTTAACTGTATAAATATACAGTATTTTGCGCTTATGTCGTGCTTTTCGCCTTGCACCTTTGTGCTAGATTACGCTGTAAATACATAATCGATGCAAGAAGGGTGGGGCCCGATGCAGCGATCCCATTGTCTGTTCACCGTGCGTCCGATCGGCTTTGATCCGGTTGAAACCGCCCGGCTGGCGGCGCTGCTCGAAGACGCGCCGGGCGCCGGGCCGTCGTATTCTTGCCTGCATGCCGATAGTTTGCAAGAGCCGGATCTGCTGGTTGCCAACGGTGACAGCCCGTTTGCGCTGGCGCAACTGGCGTGCCGGCCACCCGATGCGCTGCAACCGGCACTGGTCATCGGCGGCACTGGCAACACCCGTTGGCCAACCGTCACCCGCCCGCTTGACCAACGGGCGCTGCATGGGCAACTGGCCGAACTGCTCGACACGCGCGTGCATGCGCTGGCCCAGCACGGCGCCCGTGCGCGCCGCGTGCTGGCCGAACGCCGCCGCCGTCCGCGTCTGGGGCCGGATCTTGAAACGCCCGCATTCTACACGCGACTGCGCCACGGGCCCGTCGATGGCCCGGTATTGATCGTCGATCAGGCGTGCAACCTGCGCAACCGGGTGGCGCAGGTGCTCGGGCCGCGCCGGATCGGCGTCGAATGGACCGACAGCCAGGCCGCCGCCGTGCGCCTGTGCGACGAAACGCCGGTGGCGCTGGTGCTGATCAACACGGCGGCCCCGGGCATCGAACCGTATGCACTGTGCTCGTCGATCAAGGCGCAGGCCGGCGCCGGGCGCACGCCCGTGGTGTTCATGGTCACGCCATCGTTTCATTACGATAGCGCCCGCGCCCGGCTGGCCGGCGCCCGCGGCCTGCTCGAGACGCCTGTGGCGGGGCGCCACCTGATGCTGACCTTCCAGAAGCTGCTCGACGTGCCGGTCTGAGCATATGGCGACCTTTTGTAACAACTTTGAATCGTGCGCAGCATTGCCGAAGTTATATTAATGACATGACTGAAGACGAACCCATCAAGCGCAAGCCAGACGACCCCTCGCCAGAGGCGGATATCGATGAACGTCGCGAGACACGCGTGCGCGTGCCCGACCGGCGCGCCAGCGGCGGCCAGCACGCGCGCGGACCGGCGCGCTACCTGCGCGATGGCGACAACCCGGTGGCCCTGGCCGGCCGGGTCATCACGTCGCGCTTTCGCTCGCTGCGTGAACGCTTCAGTCGCGACATCATGCAGCGCACGCTGCACATCGGCGTCTCGGCCCGCATCTTCCATCCCGAAGCGGGCGCCAAGGGTCTGCTGAGCAAGAACCTGCAGTATCTCGAGGAATCCATCGCCCAGTGGGTGATGTCGCGCGACGTGCTGGTGTTCATGATCCCGACGGTCAATACCAACGGCTTGCTCCACCCCAGCAACATCACGCTGCGCCACTATGCGCGTCATCTGGATGGCCTGGTGCTGCAGGGCGGGGCCGACGTCGCGCCGCAAACCTATTCCGAAACCCCCACACGTCCCGAATGGAGCGGCGACCGTGCGCGCGACGTGTACGAGCTCGAACTGCTGCACGAATTCGTCGATGCCGGCAAGCCGGTGCTGGGCGTGTGCCGTGGCTGCCAGCTGATCAATGTCGCCTTTGGCGGCACGCTGCACCAGGACGTCGCCACCGACCGCCCCGACGCGCTGCCGCACGTGCACGACCTGTACGACGCCCATCGCCACGCGATCGTGTTTCCCAAGGGCTCGTCCCTGGGGCGCATGTTCCCCAATATCCAGCAGGCGATGGTGAACTCGATTCACCACCAGGCCGTCAAGGATCTGGGGCGCGATGTTCGTATCGAAGCCATGTCCGAACCGGACGGCATCATCGAGGCGATCCGCTACCAGCGCGCCAACTTCGTCATGGGCTTGCAGTGGCACCCCGAGTTCCACCGCGCGGGTGGTGTGGATCTGCTCGACTGCACACCGGTGCTCGATGAATTTTTGCGTGCGGCGCGCGAGACGCGGCTCTAGTACAAAATCGCTTGCTTTCGCCGTGTGAGACGGGAATAATGAATGAGAATCATTCTCATCTCATTGTCTTATTCTGGTCCATGGAGCGTTTCGCATGACGATTTCCCCTACACCTACCACGCCATCCACAGCAGCCGAGCCGCGCAACCAGGACACGCTCCTGGTTGCCTCGCTCCTGCACCTGATGTCGCATTACAGCGCGAAAGGCGACGGCGAGCCGCCGTGCGTCAAGCTGGCGTCCGTCATCGAGCGCCACCTGTGCGCGCTGGCGCGCCTGCCGACGATCGACCCGGTGCTGCGCGCTACCTGCGAGCAGTTGGCCGACCAATGGGCGAACGTGGTCGACGCCAGGCTGCCGGCACCAGGGCCTGCCAAACAGCCGCTGCTGGCGCGCTTCATGAAGACGGGCTGGGTCGGCAAGGGCGTGCCGGTGGCGGGCTGACCTGATCGAGCCAGCCACGCAGGGCGGCCTCGCCCTGCGCATCGAAGGCCATGACGCGTGAACCCGCCACGCGGCGCGCCCAGCCGAGTTGTTCGAACCGGTCAAGCAGGGCGCCGCCCAGTGCACCGGCCAGATGGTGACGCCGCTCGCTCCAGTCCAGGCAGGTGCGGCACACGGGGCGCCGCGAGCGGGCCAGCGCAGGGATGTCGATGCCCAGCTGGCCGATCAGTGACGCGCCTGCGGTCGTGAGCACCATGCCGTCGGCGCCGAAGCCGAACGCGCCTTGCGCAGCCAGCCGGTCATGCAACACCACGCCAAGCTCGCCGGCCAGGTGGTCATAGCAGACGCGCGCCTTGCGCAGGGCCGGCGCGGACGGGCCCAGCTTCAGGTGCAGCGGCAGCGTGCCGGCGCCGAAGGCCATGCCCATCAGCGTTTCGAGCAGCGCCGCCACGTCCGCATCGGCGATGCTGAAATACCGGTGTCGCCCCTGCGCCTGCACGGCCAGCAGCCCGGCATCGACCAGCCTGGCCAGATGGGTGCTGATCGTCTGGCGCGTGACGCCTGCAGCATCGGCCAGCTCGGTGGCGGTGAGCGCCCGGCCGGCCATCAGCAAGGTCAGGGCCTGCGCGCGCGCCTGGTCGCCGATCAGTGCGGCGATGGTAGTGATATTGGGACCGTCTCTCATGCTTCGATCTTAACCGAAGCATCCGGCCAGGGCGGCGGGCTAAAGTCACCACTCCAGAACCGAGGAGTCACCATGATCATCACCTGTTTCATCCGCTATCGCATCGATCCGTTTCAGCGCGAGCAGTTTCGTGAGTATGCCGCCAACTGGGGCCGCATCATTCCCCGACTCGGTGGCGCATTGATCGGCTACTTCCTGCCTCATGAGGGGACCAACGACGAGGCCTGGGGGCTGGTGGGCTTTGCCAGTCTGGCCGACTACGAAGCGTACCGCACGCGCTTGAAGACGGATGACGAGGCGCGCGCCAATTTCGCGCTGGCGCGCGAGGGGCGTTTCATCGTGCGTGAAACGCGTACGTTCACTGAAGCGGTGGAGAGCACGCTCGGGAGTCGTGCATGATCGCGGTCATCTTCGAAGTCGAGCCCGACCCGCTGCGTCAGCGCGAATACCTCGCCACGGCGCAGGCGCTGCGCGCCGCGCTCGAGGCAATCGATGGCTTCCTGTCGGTGGAACGCTTCGAATCGCTCACGCAGCCCGGCCGCCTGCTGTCGTTGTCATTCTGGCGCGATGAAGCTGCCGTGCAGCGCTGGCGCACGCTGGAAGCGCACCAGGCGGCGCAGGCTGCGGGCCGTGACGGGGTGTTTCGCGACTACCGCTTGCGCGTGGCGCACGTGGTGCGCGATTACGGGATGCAGCAGCGAGACGAGGCGCCATCAGACAGCCGGGAAGTGCACGGCTGACTGGCAAAGCTCACACCACGCGGTCACCCCGGAAGTGCCCGATCGCCGCATTGACCATCCCTTCGACCGAGCCTTCGCGCTCGGCGTGGCGACGCAGGATTGCTGCATCGCTACCGCCGCGCGCGGCCGCCGCCAGGTGCTGCAGCGCCTCGACGCTGTCCAGCGCTTCGGCGTGTGGCAGCATCCGTTCGAGCGTGGCCAGGATATCGTCGCGGATCACGATGCTGTCGTAGGTTTTCGGGTGCGTGATGCTGCCATCCAGACCAAAGCGGCAAGCCTGGAAGCGGTTGTAGTTGTAGACGAGGTAGTCATCTTCAGCAGGCGCCTCGTCCTTGCGCTCGAGCAGATGGCGGCACAGCGCCTGCAGGTAGGCGGCGAGCGCCGCGGCCCGCTCCACGGTCAGCGGCGTGTCGCACACGCGCAGTTCGATCGTGCCGAATTCGGGCTTGGGTCGCAGGTCCCAGTAAAAATCCTTCATGCTCTTGATGATGTTCGTCCGTTCCATCTTGGCGAAGTACACGTCGGTGAACTCCTGCCAGCTGAGCGTGAAGGGCGCACGCCCGCTCATCGGAAACGCGAACACGGAATTTAAGCGTGCCGATTCGAACAGGCTGTCGTGGCCCTGCACGAACGGCGACGACGCCGACAGCGCGATGAAGTGCGGCAGGTAGCGGTTTAGCGCGTGCAGCAGGTACATCGCATCGTCGCCATTGGCGCAGCCGATGTGCACGTGCTGCCCGAAGACCGTGAACTGCTTGGCCAGGTAGCCGTACAGCTGCGACAGGTATTCGTAGCGCGGCTTGGCCGAAATGCGCTGGTCGGACCAGTGCTGAAACGGGTGCGTGCCACCGCCGGCGATGCCGATATTGAGCGTGTCGCTTGCCGCGACGAGCGTGTCGCGGATCTCGGTCAGTTCGGCCAGCAAGGGGCCATATGCCGTGTGCACGCTCGAATTAATCTCGATCATGCTCTCGGTGATCTCGGGCGTGACGTTGCCCGGGAACGGCTTGCGCTCCAGCAGATGCATCAGGTCGGGGCTGGCGGCCGTCAGGTTGAAGTCCGACAGGTTGACCAGTTGCAGTTCGAGCTCGACCCCGAAGGTGAGCGGCGTGGACGAAGTAAAAGCGTCAAGCGGCATGATGGGACTCCGGTGCTTCGTGCGCCCAGATCAGGGCGCGCTGGATGATGATCGGGCCAACCACTTCGAGCAGCATCGCCACCGCGGCCATCGCGTGCAGGTCGTCGACCACTTTCAGGCCGGCATAGCGCGCATGTTCGAGCATCAGGATCACGAACACGGCCAGCGGCGCCAGGCCCAGGCCCGTAAGCGCGCCCTTGCGCCAGGTGACGCCCGACAGGTGCGAGAACGCAGCCACGCCGGCGGTCTTGGCCAGCAGCCGCACCAGCACGACGACCACCGCCATCACGCCGCCGGCCGCCACCAGGCGCCAGTCGAGGGTCGAGGCGGCGTACACGAACAGCAGCACGGTGAGCACTTCGCCCAGCGCGCCGAAATTGCGCTGGGTCTGGGTAAAGGTCACGCGGCGCGAGCGCACGGTCAGGCCGAAGGCCAGCGCCGCCACGACCGGCGACAGGCCGCCGACATCGCACATCGACACGAGCAGGATCACGGCCAGGGCGAATGCGACGGTCGTATCCTGCTGCGCATTGCCGATCGCGCGCAGCAGCGCCGGCACCAGCACGCCGAACACGGCGCCGGCCACGATCGACGCAGCGAGCATGACCAGGCTTTGCCACAGTGCCTCGCTGACGGCGTCCCGCGTGTGGAACAGCCAGACGCCGATGATGGCGTTGAACGCGAACACGGCCAGCACGCAGTTCTGCGCGGACAGGTGCAGCACGCGCTCGGTCATCTGGCCCGAGCTTTTCTGTTCGTTGATGACCCGCACGACGGTGGCGGGCGAGGTGGCCATCGACAGTGCCGCCATCAGCAGCGCTGTGATCTGGGCCGCGCCGAACGCGATGGCGACGAGGTAGACGAGCACGAACGTCAGGCTGGACTCGACCAGGCCGGCCACGCCGATCCACGGATTGTTGACGAGCCAGCGCAGGTTGATGCGGTTACCCAGTTCGAACAGGACCAGGCCGAAGGCGATATTGGCCAGCAGCGCGACCGGGCCCAGATCGGCTGCGGGCAGCACGCCGATCTGCGAGCTGCCCAGCGCGAAGCCGACCAGGCCGTAGAAGCTGATGCGGGGCAGGCCGGTCCAGCGCTGGCCAAATTCACCGGCCAGCCACGCCAGCGCAATCGCCAGGGGCCAGGCAAGGCTTGTCAATACGGACAACAGGTCAGGCATGCGGTCTCCTTCTTCTTATCGTTGCGCGATTCTAGTGCGCCCGGCAGTCCGCGTCCGTGTCCGTGCTAACACTACTTGCTTAACAAGCGCATGGCCCGTTCGAGGCCCTCCAGCGTGATCGGGAACATCCGGTTGCTCATCACCTGGCGAATCAGCGCGATCGATTGGCGGTACTGCCACAGGTGCTCGGGCTCGGGATTGAGCCAGGCGCACTTCGGAAACGCCGTCATGAAGCGCGCCAGCCAGACCGCGCCGGCTTCGTCGTTGTTGTATTCGACCGAACCACCCGGCGCCATGACTTCGTAGGGACTCATGGTTGCGTCACCGACGAACAGCACGCGCGTATCGGCCGGATATTTACGCAGCACGTCCCAGGTGGCAAAGCGTTCGCTGTGGCGGCGTGCGTTATTCTTCCACAGGTAGTCGTAGACGCAGTTGTGAAAGTAGTAGAACTCCATGTTCTTGAATTCGCTGCTGGCGGCCGAGAACAGTTTTTCGGTGCGTTCGATATGGTCGTCCATCGAGCCGCCGACGTCGAACAGCATCACGACCTTGATCCGGTTCTTGCGTTCGGGCCGCATGCGGATGTCGAGCCAGCCGGCGTTGCTGGCGGTGGCGCGGATCGTGTCGTCCAGCGCCAGTTCGTCTGCTGCGCCCTGGCGCGCGAAGCGGCGCAGGCGGCGCAGCGCCACCTTCAGGTTGCGCGTGCCCAGTTCGCGCTCGCCGTCGTAGTCGCGGTAGGTGCGCTGGTCCCACACTTTCACAGCGGTGCGCTTGCCTTCCTGGCTCTCCCCGCCGATGCGGACCCCTTCGGGGTTGGTGCCGCCATGCCCGAACGGCGACGTGCCGCCGGTGCCGATCCACTTGCTGCCGCCCGCGTGGCGTTCCTTCTGCTCTTTCAGCAGTTCCTGCAGGCGCTGTTGCAGCTTGTCGTAGCCGAATTTTTCGAGCTGCGCTTTCTGCTCCGGCGTGAGTTCGCGCTCGAAGCGCTTGATCAGCCAGTCGAGTGGAATCTCGGCCTTCGCGTCGAACACCGCATCGATGCCGCGGAACCAGGCGCCGAAGACGCGATCGAACTTGTCGAAGTGGGCTTCGTCCTTCACCAGCGTCAGGCGCGCGAGGTAGTAGAAGTCGTCCAGCGACGGGTCGATCACGCCGCGCTGCAGCGCGTCGAGCAGCGTCAAAAATTCGCGGATCGAGACCGGGATGCGGGCCTCGCGCAGGGCGCGGAAAAAATCGATCAGCATCGCATTGCGGGGGCTGGCGCCGCCATCACCGGTTGTTCCGCGCCATGAACATCAGGCGCTCGAACAGGCCGACGTCCTGCTCGTTCTTGAGCAGGGCGCCGTGCAGCGGCGGGATGCCCACCTTGCCTTCGGCGCTCGCGCGCAGGGCCTCGGCCGGCACGTCCTCGGCCAGCAGCAGCTTGAGCCAGTCGAGAAATTCCGACGTCGACGGCTTCTTCTTGATGCCGGGGACGTCGCGCATGGCATAGAAGCTTTGCAGCGCCGCAGCCAGCAGGTCCTGGCGCAGGTTCGGGAAGTGCACGCCGACGATGTCGGCCATCGTCTCGCGGTCCGGGAACTGGATGTAGTGGAAGAAACAGCGGCGCAGGAAGGCGTCCGGCAGTTCCTTCTCGTTGTTGGACGTGATGATCACGAGCGGGCGGTGGGTGGCCACCACCATCTCGCGCGTTTCATACACGTAGAACTCCATGCGATCGAGTTCGCGCAGCAGGTCGTTCGGAAATTCGATGTCGGCCTTGTCGACTTCGTCGATCAGGAGCACGACGGGTTCGGGCGCCGTGAAGGCTTGCCACAGCACGCCCTTGACGATGTAGTTCTGGATGTCGCGCACGCGCTCGTCGCCCAGTTGCGAGTCGCGCAGGCGAGAGACAGCGTCGTATTCGTACAGGCCCTGCTGGGCCTTGGTGGTCGATTTGACGTGCCACTGCAGCAGCGGCATGTCCAGGCTGGCCGCGACTTCTTCGGCCAGCATGGTCTTGCCGGTGCCCGGCTCGCCCTTGATCAGGAGCGGGCGGCCCAGCGTCAGGGCCGCGTTGACGGCCAGTTTCAGGTCGGCGGTGGCGACGTATTTGTCGCTGCCTTCGAAGCGGGGAGCAGCATGCATGGCGGGTGCTTTGTCGAGTCGGTCGGTGGCAGGAAGTATACGCCATAACCCTGGGCGCGCCGCTGCCGTCCGGTTTGTAGACTGGTGTCAAGTCTTCAGATAGAATCGGCCCGTTGGTAGACCTTTGCTAACTTTTTATGCGGTTGCGGTTTTCGAATTACAACTAAGAGACGCCCATGAAAACAAGTTTGGCACCACTGGTACTGGCAGCATGCGCCTGTACCGCCGGCAGCGCCGTCGCCACGGCCGCGGAAGTCGTCGGCAATCCCAAGGCGGCCGTCGCCAAGGTCGAGATGTGCATCGGCTGCCACGGCATCCAGGGCGGCTACAAGACGGCCTTTCCCGAAGTCTACCGGGTGCCGATGATCGGCGGCCAGTCGGCCAGGTACCTCGAATCCGCCCTCAAGGCTTACCGCAAGGGCGACCGCAAACATCCGTCGATGGTCAATATCGCCAAGTCGCTGACGGACCAGGACATTGCCGATGTGGCGGCCTATTACTCCCAACAGACGGTGGCCACGCGATGAACCACGCCATGCAACGGATTGTCTTTTCAATGGTGCTGGGCGCGCTGGGCGCGAGCGCATCGGCCGCCGACATTGCGCGCGGCGCTGCGCTGGCCAAGACGCACAACTGCGCCTCGTGCCACGGGGCCGACTTCAACAAGCCGATCGACCCGAGCTACCCCAAACTGGCCGGCCAGCACGCCGACTACCTGACGACGGCGCTGCGCGCCTACAAGCGCGGGGCCGGCCCGAACGGGCGCGTGAACCCGATCATGTCGGCGCTGGTGCAACCGCTGTCGAACCGCGACATGGCCGATCTGGGCGCGTACCTGGGCAGTTTGCCGGGCCAGCTGGTGACCAAAAAATAAGCCCGGTGCCAGACGCGCAAGGCGCTTGCTGGTAACATGCCAGCCCCTTGCCGCGTCACCCGCCGGAGCTCTTCGTGTCTTCCCTTTCGCCCGCTTATCTCAAAACCAACCTGCTCAGCGGCCTGACGGTCGCCCTGGCCCTCGTGCCCGAGGCGATCGCCTTCGCCCTGGTTGCCCACCTGTCGCCGCTCACCGGCCTGTACGCGGCCGTGCTGGTCGCCTTCATCACGTCCGCGTTCGGCGGGCGGCCCGGGATGATCTCGGCCGCCGCCGGCTCGCTGGCCGTCGTCATGATCGCGCTGGTGGTGCAGCATGGCGCGCAGTACCTGCTGGCGGCCGTCGTGCTCATGGGCGTGCTGCAACTGCTGTTTGCCGCTGCGCGGCTCGGCAAATTCATCCGCATGGTGCCGCATCCGGTCATGCTCGGCTTCGTCAACGGGCTGGCGCTGGTGATCTTTCTCGCCCAGTTCGGGCACTTCAAGGTGGCGGGCCCTGACGGCACGCCGCAATGGATGCCTGCCCCGCAGCTGGTCACGATGGGTGTCATCATCGCCATCACGATGGCGGTGATTTACCTGACGCCGCGCATCACCAAAGCCGTGCCGTCCACGCTGGTGGGGATCCTGGTGGCCAGCGTCGGTTGCGCGCTGCTGGGCGTCGAGACGCGTACCGTGGGCGACCTCGGTTCCATCGCCGGCGGCTTGCCCAGCTTCGCGCTGCCCGACGTGCCAATGACGTGGGACACGCTGCGCATTGTTTTCCCGTACGCGCTCGTGATGGCGGGTGTGGGCCTGATCGAATCGCTCCTGACGCTCACGCTCATCGACGAAATCACCGACACGCGCGGCCAGCCGAACCGCGAATCGCTGGCGCTGGGCGCGGCCAACGTGGTCAGCGGCGTGTTTGGCGGCATGGGCGGCTGCGCGCTGATCGGCCAGAGCATGATCAACGTGAACAGCGGCGCGACCGGGCGCCTGTCGGGCATCGCGGCGGCGGTGATCCTGCTGTGCTTCATCCTGTTCGGCTCCAGCTGGATCGAGGCGATTCCACTGGCGGCGCTGATCGGCGTGATGTTCGTCGTCTGTGAAAAGACCTTCGAATGGGGCACGTTCCGCCTGGCCGGGCGCGTGCCGCGTGCGGATCTGTTCGTGGTCGTGCTGGTGGCGGCGATCACGCTGCTGGTCGACCTCGCGGTGGCGGTGCTGACCGGCGTGATCGTCTCGGCGCTGGTGTTCGCGTGGCAGCATGCACGCCAGGTGAAGGCGGCGGTCGCGGTCGATAATCAAGGCTGGAAGGTGTACGCGCTCGACGGCACGCTGTTCTTTGCGTCAGTGAGTGCGTTTCAAGGCATCTTCACGCCGAAGGAAGATCCGCAGGATGTCGTGATCGACTTTTTGCATGCGCGCGTGGTGGACCATTCGGCGATTCAGGCGATCGACGCGCTGGCCGAGCGTTACCGCCTGCTGGGCAAGCGCCTGCACCTGCGCCACCTGAGCCCCGACTGCCGCGAGCTGCTGGAAAAGGCGCAGGACATGATCGAGGTGAACCTGGTGGAAGACCCGCGTTACCGGGTCGCGGACGACAAACTCGCCTGATCAGGCAAACGCGCGGCGCCGCACGCACTCGATATACGCCTCGGTATCGGGCGGCACGCCACCCCGCTGCGAGGCCCAGATCATCTCGCCCAGGCATTCCATGATTTCGTGGTGGGCATCGTGCTCGCCCCGTTTGGCCACCAGCATGTCGTGCGCGGCGCGGATGCCGCGCGGCTGGTCGATCGAAATCTGCTCGGCGATCGACAGGTGCATCGACAGGTGCAAAAACGGATTGGGCTTGCCGCCTTCGACCGAATAGTCGCGCGCGATCGCCGCCTCGATATCTTCGAACTGGTCGTGGTACTCGGGATGCTGCACGATCCAGTCGGCCGCGATGGCATCCATCGGCGTCAGGATCTCGCCATTGCGTTGCTTGCGATAGGCGTCGCAGAAAAAGCGGCGCACGTCGTGCGAGGACGGAGTGAACATGGCAGGAGGGGGCGAAAAAAGGGGAGAGCGGGCATTGTAGCGCAGCCGCCGGTCCGGCGCGGGGCGGGCCTCAGGATGCCTCTTTCGGCCCCTGGCGACACTCGGGCGCCTCATCCAGCACCCGCTTGGCCTGCTCGTCATCGCCCGTGAACCGATGGCGCTCGGCGATCGCAAAGCGCGCCTGGCAGGTGCGCCGCAGCGCATGCGCCGATTCTTCGCGCGCGAGCTTGAGCAGCTTGCCTTCATCGAGCTTGCCGAGATAGAAATCGGCGATCGGCCCCGGCCATTCATCGATGTCGTGCGTGAAGGCGCTGGCCAGTTCGCGCCGCGCCAGCTCGGGGTCTTTATTGTGCATGCGCGCCGTGTACAGCATCAGCGCGCCGGAGCGCTCGCCCGGCATGCGGTCGAGCGCCTGGCGCAGCCTTATCACCGCTTCGGTATAGCGCCGTTCTTTCATCAGGCGCTGGCCGACCACCAGGTTGGCGCGGGGATTGCCGCTGGCGGCCGCCTTGTCGAGCCAGACCAGGGCCTGCGCCATGTCAGGCGGCGTGCCATGACCGCTTCGGTGCATCGCGGCCACCATCATCTGCGCATCGCCATTGCCGGCGTCGGCCTCCTGCTGCAGCCAGGGTTCGATGCGGCGCCGCTGGCCAAGTGCGTCGCCCCCGACATAGGTAAAGTACAGCTTCTTCTGGCTCATCGCGAACATGACGCGGTGCGAGCGCAGGAAGTCGGCGCCGAGCAGCAGGTCGACGTCGAGATCATTCGTGTCGATCACGCCGATGTCGGCATTGCTGATCGTCTCGCGGCCGATCTGCAGCTTGTCCAGCGTCACGTTCCAGCGTGCGATGCGCCTGGCCCCGACGCCGCCCACTTCGCCAGCGCGTCCGACGTCTGGCGAGTTCATGTTCAGGCCCGCTTTTTCCGCGGCCCGGCGCGTCATCAGCGTGCTGGCGGAGCCGCTGTCGATCACCGCCGTGACCTCCTTGCCGTTCAGGAGCACCTTGAATTCGGGATTGGCCTGACGCGAGCTGGTCCAGCGAAAAGGAATCTCGATCGCGTTCTCGTCCCAGTAGGCCAGGTGCGCGCTATCGCAATTGGTCGGTTTGAAGAACTTGATTTCCTTGGTGGCCAGGGAAATCTCGAGGTCGGACTGGAGCAGGAATGGCGCGCCCAGGATCGCTTCGAACGATGGCGCGGTGCCGAAGTCACCCAGTACCCGTACGCGGCTGTTGGTGATCGCCGCCGGCCCGGCCTTGAATTCCTTGATCTGCGCGCTGTAGATGCGGGCCGCGCCGCCAATGCCATAGGCACGCCCGTCAGTAGGGCGCAGGGTCAGCGCGCGCCGCTCGGTCGCGGTACGCGTAAGTATCGTGCCATTGGCGCCGGTGTCGACCAGCATGTCGGCCGGCGTGCCGTCGATCCGCCCTTCGATCGTCAGGTTCAGGTCCGGGCCGGTATAGCGTACGGGCAGCGTCGCGAGCTGGGTTAATTGACAACGCTTGGGCTCGGCCTGCCAGGCATGGGCAGTGGGCACGGCACTCAGGGCAAGGAGTAGCAGCAGCAGATGCAGGCGGACGGTAGGCGTAGTCATGCAAGCATTGTACCGGCGAATGTTGCCGTGAAAACAATGCTTTGAGCATGAAATGGAGGGCGTCTGCGAGGGGCAGGCGGGATACCGGAGCAGGGCGCATCGTGCGCCAGCGCCGGTATCGATGTGTCTTGACGCCTACTTGTTCGGCGCCAGCACCAGTGCATCGGGCGCCGCCGGATTGCCCGGCCCGGCTGCCCCGAGCATCTCTTGCCCTGGCTTGGCGCCAGGCTGCGCGCGCCCATGCGGCTGGCGCAGGTAGCGCGCGCTGTGACGCCGCTCGCCGTGCTGGCCCTTGGCCGGCCAGCTCAGAAAGCGCGACAGCTCTTGCAGCGCGCGCTGGTAGACGTCGCGCTTGAACTCGATCACGACATCGAGCGGCACCCAGTAGTCGTGCCAGCGCCAGGCGTCGAACTCGGGATGGTCGGTCAGGCGCAGATTGACTTCGTTGTCGCGCGCGACCATGCGCAGCAGGAACCAGATCTGCTTCTGGCCACGGTAATGCCCGCGGATTTCACGCTTGATGAAATGATCGGGCACCTCATAGCGCAGCCAATCGCGGGTGCGACCCACGATCTTGACGTGCTCCTGACGCAAACCGATTTCTTCCTCGAGCTCGCGATACATTGCCTGCTCGGGTGTTTCGCCGTACTTGATTCCCCCTTGAGGAAATTGCCATGAGTGCTCTCGCACCCGCTTGCCCCACCAGACCTCGTTGTTAGCGTTCAGCAGGATGATGCCGACGTTGGGCCGAAACCCTTCACGGTCGAGCATAAGTGCACCTCGATACTTTCTGCCGGCGGACGTTCCCTCTTGCGGGCACTCGGTACCCTTGTATTTTTACTTACGTATTTTCATGCCCAAGGGGTTTCCGCACCGCTTGCGCGGTCGATGATGCTGGTTCCGGACCCTGTTTGTAGAAAGATTGGACGCATCAGCCGGCTAATCCTTTAAAATTAGGTCGATTATAACCCTCTCTTTTTAAAAAGAATTCACAGATATGCGTGCCTCACGATTTTTTATTTCAACTCTGAAAGAAGCGCCTTCCGATGCCGAGATCGTCAGCCACAAGCTGATGATGCGCGCCGGGATGATCAAGCGCCTGGGTTCCGGCATCTATACGTATATGCCGGTCGGGCTGCGCGTCATCCGCAAGGTCGAAGCGATCGTCCGTGAAGAAATGAATCGCGCTGGTGGTATCGAACTCCTGATGCCGCTCGTGCAACCGGCCGAACTGTGGCAAGAGACAGGTCGCTGGGACAAGATGGGCGACGAGCTCATGCGCGTGAAAGACCGCCATGGCCGCGACTTCGCGATCCAGCCGACGTCCGAAGAAGTCATCACCGACGTCGTGCGCAGCGAGATCAAATCGTACCGCCAGCTGCCGGTGAACTTCTATCACATCCAGACCAAGTTCCGCGACGAGCGCCGTCCGCGCTTCGGCTTGATGCGCGGCCGCGAATTCACGATGAAGGATGCGTATTCGTTCGACCGCGATGTCGCCGGCATGCAGACGTCGTACCAGACCATGTTCGACGCCTACACCCGCATCTTCACGCGCTTCGGCCTGAAGTTCCGCGCGGTGGCGGCCGACAACGGCGCCATCGGCGGCACCGGTTCGCACGAATTCCACGTCATCGCCAGCACCGGTGAAGATGCGCTGGTCTACTGCCCGACGTCCGATTTCGCGGCCAATATGGAAGCGGCTGAAGCCGTGGCCAGCGGCGAGCGCGCCGCTGCCACGCAAACGCTGACCAAGACCCCGACCCCGGGCACGACCAAGTGCGAGACCGTCGCGGCGCTGCTGGGTGTGAACCTGGCGCAGACCGTCAAGACCATCGCTTTGACGGTCGAGAACGACGGCAAGAAGAGCTACTGGGTACTGCTGCTGCGCGGCGACCATGAGCTCAACGAAATCAAGGTCGGCAAGGTCGACGGCCTGGCCGGCTACCGCTTCTCGACCGAAGCCGAAATCCTCGAGGTGTTTGGCACCGTGCCGGGTTACCTCGGTCCGGTCGGCACGAAAGTGCCGGTCACCGTCGTGGCCGACCGCACGGTCGCCAACATGGCCGATTTCGTCTGCGGCGCGAACGAACAAGACTTCCACCACATTGGCGTGAACTGGGGTCGCGATTTGCCCGAGCCGCTCGTGGCCGACCTGCGTAATGTCGTCGAAGGCGACCCGTCGCCAGATGGCAAGGGCGTGCTGGCGATCGAGCGCGGCATCGAAGTGGGCCACGTGTTCCAGCTCGGCACCGCGTACTCGCAGGCGATGGGCGCGACGTTCCTCGATGACGGCGGCCGCCCTGCGCCGCTGCAGATGGGTTGCTACGGTATCGGCGTGACCCGCATCCTGGGCGCGGCGATCGAGCAGAACTTCGACGACAAGGGCATCGTCTGGCCGGACGCGCTGGCGCCGTTCGAAGTGGTGCTGTGCCCGATGGGCATGGATCGCAGCGAGATGGTCAAGGACGCGACCGAGCAGCTGTATGCGTCGCTGTCGGCCATGGGCATCGACGTCATCGTCGACGACCGCGGCCTGCGCCCGGGCGCGATGTTCGCCGACTGGGAACTGATCGGCGTGCCGCACCGCGTCGTGATCGGCGAGCGTGGCCTGAAAGAAGGCAACCTCGAATACCAGGGCCGCCGCGATGCCGAAGCGAGCAGCGTCGCCGTGGGCGAGATGGTCGGCTTCATCAAGGCCAAGCTGGGCAAGTGATGGCGTTGCGCCTGGCCTCCTGGACCGGAGGCGTGCTGCTGGCGCTGGCCTTCGGTCTGGCGGCGCCGGCGCATGCCGGTAACCAGAAAGAAGAAGCGCTGTCGGATTCGGTGCGTCTGGCGCTGGCCAACGCCATCGCCGACGCGCGTCCGCCGCGCCCGACCTTCCGCACCGAGGCGGGGCGGGCGCGCTACCAGGCGTGGTTCGACCAGATGTCGCCGCGCCTGGCCAGGCGCTTGCCCGACGTCCAGACCCGCACCGAGTTTCTCGAGACCGCGTGGTATGAAGCGACCCGCGCGGGGCTCGATCCGGGACTGGTGCTGGGCCTGATCCAGGTGGAGTCGGCCTATCGCAAGTATGCGATCTCGATTGCCGGCGCGCGTGGCTACATGCAGGTGATGCCGTTCTGGACCAAGGCAATCGGCGACGGCGACCGCCGCCGCCTGTTCCACATGCAGACCAATCTGCGCTACGGCTGCGCGATTCTGCGCATGTATATCGACATGGAGCGGGGCGACCTGTACCTGGCGCTGGGCCGCTACAACGGCAGCCGCGGCAAGCCGAAGTACCCGAACGCGGTGCTGGCCGCCTGGAAGAACTGGGAGTTCAAACCGGGGGCGTGATGCGTTCCCGGGTTGTACAAAACCCTAACATAGCAATTCACCCCACCGTCATCGACGCAGTGTAGACTTCCCGCTTTCCCCAGTGAGGACTGCATGCGACCCATTCTTTTCACCGCTGGCGCACTGCTGGCGGCGCTCACCGGCTGCGCGGCCACGCCGCCGGTTTTAACCCAGACCGCGACCCCCACCCTGACGGCCAATCCGGTCGACCAGCGCGCAAAGAACATCATCTTCTTCCTGGGCGACGGCATGGGCGTCAACACGCTGACTGCCGCGCGCATCTTTGCTGTCGGCGAAGAGGGCGAGCTGGCGATTGACCGCCTGCCCGAATCGGCGTTCGTGAAGACCTTCTCCAACGACGCGCAGGTCACCGACAGCGCCGCCTCGATGGCCGCCTACATGACCGGTGTGAAGCAGAATAACGGTGTGATCTCGATGTCGGCCGGCACGCGCTCTATCGCGCCCGCCAGGGACGCCAACGGCAACAGCCTGGTAAGCCGCTGTGAGAATGGCGAAGCGGCCGTCACGCTGCTCGAACTGGCCCGCAAGCGCGGCATGGCCGTGGGCGTGGTCACCAATACCAGCGTCACCGACGCCACCCCGGCGGCGACCTATGCCCACGCCTGCAATCGCAAGCTGGAAACCGACATCGCCGCCAGCCTGGTGCCCGGCGGCGCCGGCTACAACCGGGCGCTGGGCGCCAATGGCCTGGACGTCCTGTTCGGCGGCGGTGCGCAGCAATTCACGCCATTTGCGCGTGGCGGCAAACGCGCCGACAACCGCGATCTGCAGGCCGAGTTCAAGGCCAGGGGCTTCCGGGTCGTGAACGACACCGCCGGGTTCAACGCCTTGACGCCAGGCACGCCGGTGGTGGGCCTGTTCGCCGCCAACCACATGGACTTCGACGCGATCCGCGACGCCGCCCGTCAACCGGCCCTGCCGGCCATGACGACGAAGGCAATCGACCTGCTGGCGCCGCACCGCGCCGGTTTCTTCCTGATGGTCGAGGGCGGCCTGATCGACCATGCGCTGCATGCCACGCTGGGCAAACGCGCGCTGCAAGAGACGGTGGTGTACAACGCCGCGCTGCAGGCTGCGCTCGAGCGCATGGAAGCGCTCGACCCGGGCCTGAAGAACACGCTGATCGTCGCCACCGCCGACCATGACCACACGCTGCTGCTGAACGGCTATGCAGCGCGCACCGGCAAGACCACGCCCGCCAACCCGGGTGTGCTGGGGCTGGTGCGCACGGCCGACGGCAAGCCGACGCTTGACAGCCAGGGCATGCCGTACACGATCATCGGCTTCGGCACGGGCGAAAATCGCCACCAGGGCGAGCGCTCCACGCCGCTGACCGACGCGGTCGTGACGGCCGACGACTACCACCAGCAAGCGGTCGTGCGCACCCGCGCGGGCGCCGAAACGCATGGCGGCAGCGACGTCTACCTGGGCGCAGCCGGCGCGAACGCGGAACTGTTCCGCGGAACCATCGACAACACGCGCGTCTTCAATCTGATCAAGACCGCAGCCGGTCTGTAAGCACGAGAAATCCACCATGACTTCACGACGCATTCTCCCGCTGCTGCTGGCCGCTGCCTTTGGCGCAGCGCTGCCGGCAACGGCTTCGGCCCAGCAAAAGGCGAAGAACATCATCTTCTTCCTTGGCGACGGCATGGGGCCGTCCGTCACCACCGCCGCTCGCATCTACCGCGGCGGCGAAGACAGCCTGCTGCACTTCGAGCGCCTGATGGAGCGCACCGCGCGCATCAAGACCTATTCGCTCGATTACCAGACCACCGACAGCGCGCCGTCGATGGGGGCGTACATGACCGGCATGAAGCTGAACAACGACGTCATCTCGCAGGCCGGCGCCCGCACGATCAACCCGACCAAAGACGGCGTCGACCAGTGCGGTCCGAACAACGGCACGCCGGCTGTGACGATCCTCGAACTGGCCAAGGCACGGGGCCGCGCCACCGGCGCCATCACGACGACCGAACTGACGCACGCCACGCCAGCGTCGACCTTTGCGCACACCTGCAGCCGCGACGCGGCCTATACGATCGCGCAGCAGCTCGTGCCAGGCGGCACCGGCTACAACGCGGCGCTGGGCGACGGTGTCGATGTGCTGATGGGCGGCGGGCGCAATCACTTCACGCCGCGTGACGCGGTGCTCAATCCGAAGGGGCGGCCCGACGGACGCGACCTGATGGCCGAATTCGCCGGCGCCGGCTATTACGTGGCCGGCACCAGCGCCGGCATGATGTCTGCCAAGGCGGGGCGCAAGTTCGTCGGCATCTACAGTGCCAGCAGCCACCTCGATTATGCGTACCAGCGCCGCCCCGAGCAGCCGACGCTGGCCGAGATGACGGGCAAGGCGATCGACCTGCTGTCGACCAATCCGAACGGTTTTTTCCTGATGGTCGAAGGCGGCAAGATCGACCACGCGCTGCACGACACCCGCGCCAAGCATGCGCTGGAAGAGACGGTGGCGTTTGACGACGCCTTGCAACTGGCAATCGAGCGCATGCGCGCGATCGATCCGGGCCTGCAGAACACGCTGATCGTGCTCACCGCCGACCATGACCACACGATGCAGATCAACGGTTACCCGAAGCGCGGCAACCCGATCCTGGATATCGTGCGCGACTACGCGACGGGCGAGCCGAAGAAGGATGCGGACGGCAAGACGTTCACCACGCTGGTGTTTGGCAATGGCCCGAACCGGCCGGACGCGCGCGCCGATGTCGATGGCATGGTCGCGCAGAGCGACGATTACCACCAGGAGACGGGCGTGCACAAGTCGTCCGAAACCCATGGCGGCGGCGACGTGAAACTGTATGCGACTGGTGCCGGTTCGGCGTCATTCAAAGGCACGATGGAGAATACCCGCGTGTTCGAACTGATGAAGGCTGCCGGCGGTTTGTAAGTTCAGATTCAGGTTATTTACACCTGAATAACAAAAAGCCCCGGGTTTGAATCCGGGGCTTTTTTAATCAGCGAGACGTCGACTGAATATAACCTGAACTTATTTCAGATGATCCGAAATCAGTTTGGTCATTTCAAACATCGAGACTTGCTCTTTGCCGCCGAAGACTGCTTTGAGCTTGTCGTCGCCATTGATCATGCGACGGTTTGCCGGATCTTGCAGGTCTTTCGACTTGATGTAATCCCAGACCTTTTTGGTCACTTCGGTGCGTGGCAGCGGCTTGTCGCCAACGACTGCAGCGAGCGTGGCCGACGGGGTCATGGCTTTCATGAACGCGGCGTTTGGCTTGCGTGCAACTGCTGGCTTGTCGGCCGATTTGTCAGCTGATTTATCAGCCGTTTTAGCGGCTGCTTTCGCTGGTGCTGCTGCCTTTTTTGCTGCGGGCTTGGCCGCTGCAGCAGGCTTGGCAGCTGCTTTTTTTGCTGGTGCTGCAGTGGTTTTTTTGGCTGTTGCCATCTTCGAGCCTCCTAAAACGAACACATGGAAAAATGCGTAATTTATCGCACGCCTATATTGGTAGCGTTTTACTGTTCGTGCAAGTCTTTTTCCAAACTTTTTCACTCTGATAAGCGCCTAAATGGGCGCTATCGCACACAACAACGCACGGGAACGATAAAACGCGGACAAGGGGCGTAAAAAAACCGCGCAAAGCGATACTTTGCGCGGTTCGGCGAGCAGAAAACAGCGGATTAGCGCATGCCGGGCATCATGCCCTTCATCCCGCGCATCATCTTCATCAGGCCGCCGCCTTTGAGTTTTTTCATCATCGTCTGCATCTGGTCGTACTGATTGAGCATGCGATTGACTTCCTGCACCTGCACGCCGGCGCCGGCCGCGATGCGGCGCTTGCGGTTGGCCTTGATCAGTTCGGGTTTTGCGCGCTCGAGCGGCGTCATCGAATCGATGATACCGACCATGCGCTGGACCGATTTCTCGGCCTGGCCCATATTGGCGCCTGCCGCGGCCTGCTGGAACTGGGCCGGCAGCTTGTCCATCAGGCCGGCCATGCCGCCCATCTTTTTCATTTGCGTCAGTTGCGACTTGAAGTCGTTCATGTCGAAGCGGCCGCCGACCTTGATCTTGTTGGCCAGTTCGGCTGCGGCTTCGGCGTCGACACCCTTGCGCGCTTCTTCGACCAGCGCCAGGATGTCGCCCATGCCCAGCACGCGGTTGGCCATGCGGGCCGGATCGAAGGCTTCGAGGCCATCGAGTTTTTCGGACACACCGGCAAACTTGATCGGTTTGCCCGTCACGTGCCGCACCGACAGCGCCGCACCGCCGCGCGAGTCGCCGTCAAGCTTGGTCAGCACGATGCCGGTCAGGGGCAGGGCATCGTTGAACGCCTTGGCGGTGTTGATCGCATCCTGGCCCAGCATGGCGTCGACGACGAACAGCGTTTCGATCGGGTTGACGGCGGCGTGCACCGCCGCGATCTCTTGCATCATTGCTTCGTCGATACCGAGGCGACCCGCGGTATCGATGATCAGGACGTCGTGGTAATGCTTCTTGGCCCAGTCGAGCGCAGCCAGCGCGATGTCGACCGGCTTGTCGTTGGCGGTCGACGGGAAGAAATCAGCGCCGACCTGTTTGGTCACCGATTCGAGCTGCGCGATGGCGGCCGGGCGATACACGTCGGCCGAGACGGTCAAGACCTTCTTCTTTTTCTGCTCCTTGAGGTACTTGGCCAGCTTGCCGGTGGTGGTGGTTTTACCGACACCCTGCAGACCGGCCATCAGGATGATCGCCGGCGGTTGCTGGGCAAACGAGAGCTGGCTGGCTTCGGGACCAAGGTCGGCGCCCATCAGGGCTGCCAGTTCCTTCTGCACTACGCCGACGAGCGCCTGGCCCGGGCTGAGCGAGCCGACGACTTCTTCGCCGAGGGCTTTTTCCTTGACCTTGGCGATGAATTCACGCACTGCCGGCAGCGCCACGTCGGCCTCGAGCAGGGCCATGCGCACTTCGCGCAGCATCTCTGCAGTATTTGCCTCGGTGAGGCGTGCCTCGCCGCGCATGGTCTTGACGACCTTGGCAAGGCGTTGAGTCAGGTTATCTAGCATGTCTGCGTCTTTGAAAAAATAACGTGCATATGGCTGCAGCCCGAACCGGAAGCGGTCGGGCTGAGCCTCATGCATCATTTTACCTCAGTGGCGCAGTGCAGTTCCGGTGAAACCGGCGTCTCAGCGCTGCAGAACCAGGCGGCGAATGGCGCCATACTGATCCAGGAGAACATAGGAGGCGGCGCTAATGGGGCGGAACATGTATGCCGACTCGTTCAGGCAAGACAGCGGCAGGGCTGGCCTGCCGTCAACACAATACGGTACGCCCGGCACCGTGGTGGTGACGCCGGCCGGATTGGTGCGTGTCAGCTTGAACGTCGCATCAGTGCTGTAGGTGTTGCCATTCAGGTCTGCGTTCAGGCCGGCCGGAAGTGCCTTGAGCGTCGTTACCACCCCGCCTGGCGTGACCTTGCGCGGTGTGTCGTTCGCGTCGAGCAGATACACATTATCGTCGTAATCAATGCCGACAATGCGCGGATTGAGGAAGCGCGCCGCGCTGCCGGCGCCGTCAGTCATGGCGCCGATCTGCTCGCCAACACCGCCTGCAAACTCGGACAGGACACCGGACGGCGTGATCTTGACGATATTGGGTCCCGACGAGGCTTGTTCACCGAGCTTGAGCGCAACCCCGATGGGCGTGGTAGCGAAGTACAGATTGCCTGCACGGTCGACGGCAAAACCGCTGGTGAAATACAGGCGTTGGGCGTTTGCCCGGTTTTCAGGCTGGCCAAACCACGTAGCGCCGATGAGCGAGGTAATCGCGCCGTTCGGTGCGATTTTCACGAGCTCGGGCGGACCCCTGCGGCTTGGGGAGGCAGAGACTTCCAGCAATGCGTAAATGTTTTCCGCCGTGTCGGTGGCGACGCTTACCGGCTGCCACATTGTCGGTTCGGTGCTGGTGCGCCAGGCAACGCTGTACAAACCGGGCGCGCCTGGCTCAAGCGTGATGGCCAGGGTCAGCGTTGCGCTGACGCCGTCGCCGCTGGCGGTGATGGTCACTGGCGTCGTCGCGGTCAGGCCGCCCGATGGCGGCAGGTAACGCACGCTGTTGCCGCTTTGCGCGCTGAGCGTGCCGGGGGCGCCGGCCGCAAGTGTCCAGCTGACCGTCGCACCACTGGAGAGCTGGGCGGTGAGAGGAACGGCCGGGCCGCCCGGGAGCGTACGCAAGGTTGGGCTGGAGATCGTGAGCGTGGGCGTTGGGATCGGGGTGGGCGCCGGAGCAGGCGAGGGCGCTGGCGCGGCGACCGGCGGGACCGGAAGTGCTCCGGAATTCGGCGCGTCGCTGCCGCCGCCACAGGCGCTCAGCAAGCCACAAAGTAAAAGAGGGCGAAGGTGTTTCATTGTCTGGTCTCTCACCGCTAACGGCATCATTGCAAGAACGTCCGATTATCCGGCTTTATCACCGCCGAATACTCACCAAATGTTCTTCTCGACGCCATCACTATCTACTTGATTAGAAGAATTTTTTTCTAATTATCAAAGTTAATTTTAGTAGGGGAATGCATTGCTAATGGTGTGCCGGTAAGCAAGAACTCTTGAAGTCAATTGATGACACGGAAGGGCCAATGATGCCGGCACCGATTGGCATGGCGCTTTGCACGGTGCTGAGCAGGAAAGCGCAAGTGCAGGATGTCATACGCCCTGGAAAACCCGCCCACCCCACGGCGACAGCATGCAATGGTGTAGACTCCCGTCATGCAGAATTTCCTCTTCCTTGCCGCGGCTTTCCTGTACGCGGTATGCGCCCTGCTGCCATCGCGACGTGCCCCGGCCATCTCGGCCGTGACGGCCGGCGCGTGGGTGCTGCATGGCGTTTCGCTTGGCATGGACGTGATGGTCCCGGGCCGGCTGCGCGTCGGTTTTGCCATCATGCTGTCGTCGGCGCTGTGGGTGTCCGTGGCCGCCTACTGGGTTGAAAATCGTAATTTCGCCCTCGACGGCATGCGCCGCCTGGTGATGCCGTTTGCCGCCGTGGCCGCGCTGCTGCCGCTGCTGTTTCCCGGTACCCTGACGCCGCTGGCCGGCAAGTCGCCCGCCTTTGGCTGGCATATCGCGGTCGCGGTGCTGGCCTACAGCACGCTGACCATTGCCGCCTTCCACGCCGTGCTGATGGCATTGCAGGAAGCGCGGCTGCACACCCGCACCGCCGGTGGCGGCCGCTTTGGCGCCGCGCTTGACCAGTTGCCGGCGCTGCTCACCATGGAAAAACTCCTGTTCCGTGTGATCTGGATCGGCTTCATCCTGCTGAGCCTGACGGTGCTGTCGGGCTTCGTGTTCTCCGAACAGGTGTTCGGCAGGCCGCTCATGCTCGACCACAAGAGTGTGTTCGCACTGCTGTCGTGGGCGCTGTTTGCCGCGCTGCTGGCGGGGCGCCGCTGGCGAGGCTGGCGCGGCAAGACCGCGCTGCGCTTCACGCTGGCCGGGTTTGCCACGCTGGCGCTGGCCTATGTCGGCAGCCGTTTCGTGCTCGAAGTTATCCTGCACCGGGGAACCATCTGATGCGACTATTATTCTGGATTGCCTTCATCGCCCTCGTGGTCTTCGCCGTGCGCAACAAGCTGCGCGCCATGAGCAAGCGTGCGGCCGTGCCGCCGCAAGCCCGGCCAGGCCAGGCCAAGCCGCCGATGCAGATCGAAGCGATGGCCCAATGTACCCATTGCGGCATGTATTTCCCGGCGTCCGAATCGGTACGCGCCGACGGCCACGACTACTGTTCGCCAGGCCACGTGCGCCTGCCGCCACCGTAGACGCAGGCCGGCCTTGACGCCACGCCGCACCCTGTCGCCCGAAGCGCGCGTTGCCCTGTGGCGCTCGCTGCAGACCTTCACGCTCACGCGCATCGTCATCGCGCTGGTACTGCTGCTGTACTTCGGTGTCGACTTCGAGAACGGCGTACTGCGCATTACGCAGCAGGTCGCCCAGATCTGCCTCGGCTATGCGGTCATGGCGCTGGTATTTTCGTTCGCCGCACGCTGGCAGCGCCGCTTCCTGGTGCAGCTCGGGGTGCAGGTCGCGCTCGACCTCCTGGTCATTTCGCTGCTGTACCTGGCCGCCGGCGGCATGCGCAGCGGCCTTGGCATCCTGTATCTGTTCCCGCTGGCCGGCGCCGCGATCCTCGCGCCCTTGCTGCTGGCGCTGTTCGCGGCGGCGGTGGCCACGCTGTTTTTGCTTGGCCTGAGCGTGTGGCAACTGGTCGAAGGGTTCGATCCGCCGCTGATGCAGGCCGGCCTGTTCGGCGCGGCCTTCTTTGCTGCCGTGCTGGTGGCCAACCGCATGGCTGCGCGCCTGCTGGGACAGGAAGAACTGGCGGCCCAGCGCGGCGCCGACCTGCGCATCCAGCAGGCGATCAATGAAATCGTGATCGCCGACGTGGGCGACGGCATCCTGGTGGTGGGCGCCGACGGCGCGGTGTTTACCGGGAATCCGGCGGCGCGCCGCATGCTCGGGCTGCAGACCGATACGTCCGGCTTCCTGCTGCATGCGGCGCCGGCCTTCGAGCCGCTGGCCGAAGCCTTCGATGCCTGGCTCGCCGCGCCCGAGAACGACAAGGCCTTCGTCACCGTCAAGCCGTATCGCGAAGGCGATGGCGCCGGCGACGTGCGTGGCCGGCGTGATCAGCCGGTGCACGTCAAGCTGCGCTTTGCCCGTGTCGCGGCGCCAGCCGATGCGGCTGGCGAGGGAGGTAGTCGCAGCGTGATCTTCATGCAGGACGTGAGCGCCATCGAAAATCAGGCGCAGCAACTCAAGCTGGCGTCGATGGGGCGCCTGACGGCCAGCATCGCGCACGAGGTGCGCAATCCGCTGTCGGCCATCGGCCACGCGACGGCGCTGCTGGCCGAAGACCTGCACGGCCCGGCCGAAGTGCGCCTGCTGAAGATCGTCAGCGATAATGTGACGCGCGTGAACCGCATGGTCGAAGACATCCTGCAACTGTCGCGCAAGGCCCAGCCCAATGGCGAACCGGTGCCACTGGGCGTGTTTCTCGAGCAGCTCAAGGCCGAGTTCTGCGAAATCCACGGCCTGGCCGGTGATATAGTCTATATCGGCGATCCGGGCGGCAGCGCCGTGCGGTTCGATCCGCTGCACCTGCACGAAGTCCTGCTCAATTTACTCAACAACGCGGTGCGCTACGCCAGCCGCCAGCCGGCCAGCATCCGCATCTTCCCGGCGCGCGATGCGGCCGGGCGGCGCGAGCTGCATGTGCAGGACGACGGCCCCGGCATCACGCCCGAAGTGCGCGACCACCTGTTCGAGCCGTTCTATACCACCTCGAGCAAGGGCACCGGCCTTGGACTCTACCTGGCGCGCGAACTGTGCCTCAACAACGATGCGAAACTCGATTATGAATACCGGTTCGACCCGTCCGCGCTGGGCCCGCGCAAGGCCAGTGGCCGCTTTGTCATCACCTTTGCCCTTGCCTGACGTGGCCGGGGAGCCGTCATGAGCGCGCCACGCGTCCTGGTGCTCGACGACGAGGCCGACCTGCGCGAGCTGCTCGAGATCACGCTGCTCAAGATGGGCCTGGACGTCGACAGCGCCGCCACGCTGCGCGAGGCGCGCGCATTGTTCGATGAGCGCGATTACGCGCTGGTGCTGACCGACATGCGCCTGCCGGACGGCCTGGGCCTGGAACTGGTGCGCGAAATCGGCGCCTCCGGCAAGGGCACGCCGGTGGCCGTGATCACCGCCTACGGCAGCGCCGAAAACGCAGTGGTGGCGCTGAAGGCCGGTGCGTTCGACTACATCGCCAAGCCGGTGGCGCTGGACGCGCTGCGCGTGATGGTGCGCGCGGCGCTCAAGCAATCCGAAAGCGCGGCGCTAGGTGACGGCGCTGCGCCCGACTCGCGCATGATCGGCAGCTCGCCCGCGATGGCGGCATTGCGGGCCCAGATCGCCCGCCTGGCGCGCTCGATGGCGCCGATCTCGATCACGGGCGAATCCGGCAGCGGCAAGGAGCTGGCCGCGCGCGAGATCCACGCCCAGAGTTCGCGCGCCGCGAAACCGTTCATCGCCGTGAACTGCGGCGCGATTCCCGAAACGCTGATGGAGGCCGAGTTCTTCGGCTACCGCAAGGGGGCGTTTACGGGCGCATCCGATGAACGTGACGGCTTCTTCCAGGCCGCCAATGGCGGTACGCTGATGCTCGACGAGGTGGCCGACCTGCCGCTGGCGATGCAAGTGAAACTGCTGCGCGCGATCCAGGAGCGGCGCGTGCGCAAGATCGGCGCGACGGTCGAGGAACCGGTCGACGTGCGCATTATCAGCGCGACCCACCAGGACCTGGCGCGCTGCGTCGAGACGGGCAAGTTCAGGCAAGACCTGTTCTACCGGCTCAACGTGATCGAGCTGGGATTGCCGCCGCTGCGCGAGCGGCTGGACGATCTGGCGCCGCTGGTGAACGGCATCCTGCAGCGGCTGGCCGGGGCAGGACAGGCCACGCTCGGGGCCGGGGTGCTGGACGCGCTGCGTGCGTATTCGTTCCCCGGCAATGTGCGCGAGCTGGAAAACGTGCTGGAGCGCGCGCTGGCGTTTGCCAACGATGGCGTGATCGAGGTGGGCGATTTGTCGCTCAAGGCAGCGCGGCCGATCGAACCGGCGCGGGCCGAACTGGCGCCGCCGGCGGTCGCGCCGGTCGTTACGCCAGCCATTGCCGTTGCGCCGGTTGCGCCGGTCGCCCCCGTCATGGCGTCGCCGTCAGGTGTCGGCCCCGCCGACTTGCCCGGCAACCTGCCGGAATACCTCGAGCAGGTCGAGCGCGACATCATCGGCCGCGCCCTGCAGCAGACCCAGTTCAACCGCACCCAGGCCGCCAGCCTGCTGGGGATCAGTGTGCGGCAGCTGCGCTACCAGATGCAGAAACTGGATATCACCGCGCCCGAGGATTGACCCGCTATTCGGGACATGCAGGGTGCATGCTCCGTGATGCCACCTTGTCATTTTGCGCACGTTTACCGGTGCACGCTGCACACCGATTGGGCAAGCGCGCACTGCGCTGATGAATGCTTGAGCAGCTCATCTGCGGCGGCTCGCGCCGATGTTAGCACTCGCTAACCGCGCGCCGCCCGTCGTTTGGGCGACCCTTGAAAGTCAAGGGTTCACACGCTTGAAAACGGCAAATATTGAGGATTTATTCACTTGCTGCTACGGGTTTGAGGTACTACAATTAGTCTCATATCAAGGCTGGACACTAGATGTAGTGGTAGCCCTCGAAGTGAGGGCGCCAGGATCCAGCCGGTGTTTCCTTAGTCAGCAAGCTGTTTCCAAACACGCCACACTGCACTTGTACTGAATATTCTTGCCCTGCTTTTCTGGTGCGCCGCCTGTTGGTCGCCGGCCGGCGGGGATTCGTTTTGCTAATTTTTTGCGACATATTTGCTAGTTGTTTGTTCGGGGACCGGGGGTGCGCGCAGCGCCGGGCGGTTTTCATGACGACAAACGGCGGCCCGTCCGCTCTCCTGGAGGCTCAATGCACCAAGCACAGAACATCTCGATCAACCAGAATGCCACTCCAGGTTCGACGCCTGCCGGCGCCACCCCGGCCGACATCGTCGCCCGCGGCGACTACCGCGTCATCCGCCGCAACGGTTCGGTGGTGGCGTTCGAGCCGAACAAGATCTCGGTCGCGATGACCAAGGCCTTCCTGGCAATCGCCGGCGGCCAGGGCGTCGTGTCGGCGCGCATCCGCGAGCTGGTCGAGCAGATGACCAACAACGTCGTCGCCGCGCTGGTGCGTCGCCAGCCGAACGGCGGCACGTTCCACATCGAGGACGTGCAGGACCAGGTCGAGCTGTCGCTGATGCGTTCGGGCGAGCACGATGTCGCGCGTGAATACGTGCTGTACCGCGCAAAGCGCATGGAAGAGCGCCGCGCCGCGAAAGAAGCCGCTGGTGGCGGTGGCACCGTCGTCGCACCGCAGATCCACGTCGTCGATGGCGGCGAGCGCCGCCTGCTGGACATCAACACCGTCATCGGTCTGATCGGCGCCGCCTGCGCCGGCCTCGAAAAGCACGTCGACGCCGACGCGATCCTGGCCGAGACCATGAAGAACCTGTACGACGGCGTGCCGGTCGAAGAGCTGCACAAGTCGGCCATCCTGGCTGCGCGCGCGCTGATGGAAAAAGACCCGGCCTACAGCCAGGTCACCGCCCGCATCCTGCTGCACACGATCCGCAAGGAAGTCTTCGGCCGCGAAGTGGCGCAAGCCGGCGCCGCCGCCGAATACCTGACCTACTTCCCGCAATACATCGCCAAGGGCATCGCCAACGAGCTGCTCGACGAAGAACTGGGCAAGTACGACCTCGAGCGCCTGGCCAAGGCCATCGTCGCCGACCGCGACCTGCAGTTTGGCTACATCGGTCTGCAAACCCTGTACGACCGTTACTTCCTGCACGTGCGCGACGTGCGCATCGAAATGCCGCAGGCGTTCTACATGCGCGTGGCAATGGGCCTGGCCCTGCGTGAAGACGACCGCGAAGCGCGCGCCATCGAGTTCTACAGCCTGCTGTCGTCGTTCGACTTCATGAGCTCGACCCCGACCCTGTTCAACTCGGGTACCCGCCGCTCGCAGCTGTCGTCGTGCTACCTGACCACGGTTGGCGACGACCTGGAAGACATCTACGACGCGATCAAAGAGAATGCGCTGCTGTCGAAGTTTGCCGGCGGTCTGGGCAACGACTGGACGCCAGTGCGCGCACTCGGTTCGCGCATCAAGGGCACCAACGGCCGCTCGCAAGGCGTGGTCCCGTTCCTGAAAGTGGTCAACGACACGGCCGTCGCGGTCAACCAGGGCGGCAAGCGCAAGGGCGCTGTCTGCGCCTACCTGGAAACCTGGCACCTCGACATCGAAGAGTTCCTCGACCTGCGCAAGAACACGGGCGACGATCGCCGCCGCACCCACGACATGAACACCGCGAACTGGATTCCCGACCTGTTCATGAAGCGCGTGATGGAAAAGTCGCACTGGACGCTGTTCTCGCCATCCGAGACGCCCGACCTGCACGACCTGACCGGCAAGGCGTTCGAACAAGCCTACCTGGCGTACGAAGCCAAGGCCGAGCGCGGCGAAATGGCTGTCTTTAAAAAGATCGAGTCGCTCGACCTGTGGCGCAAGATGCTGTCGATGCTGTTCGAAACCGGCCACCCATGGATCACGTTCAAGGACCCGTGCAACATCCGCTCGCCACAGCAGCACGTGGGCGTCGTGCACTCGTCGAACCTGTGCACCGAGATCACGCTGAACACCAGCGCCGATGAAATCGCCGTCTGCAACCTGGGCTCGGTCAATCTGCCGCAGCACATGAAGGGCGATGGCCTGGATCACGTCAAGCTGCAAAAGACGATCCGCACCGCGATGCGCATGCTCGACAACGTCATCGACATCAACTACTACGCCGTCGAAAAAGCGCGCAACTCGAACCTGCGTCACCGTCCGGTCGGCATGGGCGTGATGGGCCACCAGGATTGCCTGCACATGATGCGCATCCCGTTCGCCTCCGACAAGGCCGTGCAGTTCTCGGACACGTCGATGGAAGCGGTCTGCTACTACGCTTACCTGGCCTCGACCGAACTGGCCGAAGAGCGCGGCCGCTACGAGACCTACACCGGTTCGCTGTGGGACCGCGGCATCCTGCCGCAAGACTCGATCCAGCTGCTGGCCGAAGAACGCGGCAGCCAGTACCTGGAGCAGGATACGTCGTCAAAGATGGACTGGACCCCGGTGCGCGAGCGCATCAAGCAGTTCGGCATGCGCAACTCCAATTGCGTGGCAATCGCCCCGACCGCGACGATCTCAAACATCATCGGCGTCTCGGCCTGTATCGAGCCGACGTTCCAGAACCTGTACGTGAAGTCGAACCTGTCGGGTGAATTCACCGAGATCAACTCGTACCTGGTGCGCGACCTGAAGGCGCGCGACCTGTGGGACGAAGTCATGATCGCCGACCTGAAGTACTTCGACGGCTCGCTGTCGAAGATCGACCGCGTACCGCAAGACCTGCGCGACCTGTACGCAACGGCCTTCGAAGTCGAGCCGAAGTGGCTGGTCGACGCTGCGTCGCGCCGCCAGAAGTGGATCGACCAGGCCCAGTCGCTGAACATCTACATGGCCGGCGCATCGGGCAAGAAGCTGGACGAGACCTACAAGCTGGCGTGGCTCCGTGGTTTGAAAACGACCTACTACCTGCGCACGATTGCCGCGACGCACCTGGAAAAATCGACCACCCGCACCGGCGCGCTGAACGCCGTGTCGGTTTCGGGCGGCCTGTCCGGTGGCCTGTCGGCTGGCGAGAAAGCGCCGGTTGCAGCGGCGCCGGCGCCGGCGGCCAACACGGCAGCAGCAGCGACCGAAGAAGACGGCGCCGCCTGCTACCTGCGTCCGGGTGACGACGGTTTCGAGGAATGCGAAGCCTGCCAGTAATCCGCGCAGTCACTGAGTCATGGAGGGCGAGCCGCCTGCAAGGCAGGCTCGCCCTCCGGCAAGTACACAACGGCGCCAGTCGCCGACAACACGAATAACCAACGCATCAACGTGCCCGGCCGCAGTTCCTGCGCCAGCGCACCACAGAAGGAACCACCATGCTTAATTGGGACGACGAACCAACCAGCGCGCCGAGCGCTCCGCAAGCCGACGCCAACCTCGCCATCGTGCCTGCTGCCGAGGTGGCAAAGCGCGTCAATGCCGACGACAAGCGCATCATCAACGGCCAGACCGACGTGAACCAGCTCGTGCCATTCAAGTACAAATGGGCATGGGACAAGTACCTGGCCGGTTGCGCAAACCACTGGATGCCGCAAGAAGTGAACATGCAGCGCGACATCGAGCTGTGGAAGAGCCCGAACGGCCTGTCGGAAGACGAGCGTCGCCTGGTCAAGCGCAACCTGGGCTTCTTTGTCACGGCCGACTCGCTCGCCGCGAACAATATCGTGCTGGGCACCTACCGCCATATCACGGCCCCCGAGTGCCGCCAGTACCTGCTGCGCCAGGCGTTCGAAGAGGCAATCCACACCCACGCCTACCAGTACATCGTCGAGTCGCTGGGCCTGGACGAAGCCGAGATCTTCAACGCCTACAACGAAGTCAAGTCGATCCACGACAAGGACCAGTTCCTGATCCCGTTCATCGACACGCTGACCGATCCTGAATTCAAGACCGGCACCACCGAGAACGACCAGAAACTGCTCAAGTCGATCATCGTCTTCGCCTGCCTGATGGAAGGCTTGTTCTTCTACGTCGGTTTCACGCAGATCCTGGCGCTGGGCCGCCAGAACAAGATGACCGGCGCTGCCGAGCAGTACCAGTACATCCTGCGCGACGAATCGATGCACGTGAACTTCGGCATCGACGTGATCAATACGATCAAGATGGAAAACCCGCAGCTGTGGACCCCGGAATTCCGCGAAGAGATCAAGGCGCTGTTCATCGAAGCCGTCGACCTCGAGTACCGCTACGCCGAAGACACGATGCCACGCGGCGTGCTGGGCCTGAACGCCCCGATGTTCAAGGGTTACCTGCGCTTCATCGCCAACCGCCGCGCGGTGCAGATCGGCCTCGAGCCACTGTTCCCGAACGAAGAAAATCCGTTCCCGTGGATGAGCGAAATGATCGACTTGAAGAAAGAGCGTAATTTCTTCGAGACGCGCGTGACCGAGTACCAGACTGGCGGCACGCTGAGCTGGGATTGATGCGGGGGCGTTGATCGCCCTGCGTCAGTCACACACAAAAAGCCCGGCGTTGGTTCAGCCGGGCTTTTTGGTTTTTGCGCGTCAGGCGACGCGGGCGCGCTCCACCACATCGACCACCCACGCGATGCCAAACCGGTCCTTCACCATGCCGTACATCGGTGACCAGCTGGAGGGCGCGAGATCCTGCACGATCGCCGCGCCATCGACCAGCTTGTCCCACAGCGCCTTGATTTCTTCCTGCGTGTCCCCGCGCAGCGAGACGTAGAACGCGTTTTCTCCCTGGTGCCACGGCTTGTCACCCGCCACATCGAAGGCCATGATGCGAAAGCCGTTGGGCGCCTCGACCTGGCCCCAGACGATCAGGTCCAGGTCTGCCTCGTTTGCGGTGCGGCCCGCGTCACGGTAAGTGAACTGCATCAGCTGGCCGCCAAAGACCTGTTGATAAAAGGCCAGCGCGGCGCGCGCCTGGCCCTGGAAGTTGAGGTGGGTGACTGCCTGGACGGACATGAAGAACTCCTGATGAGGGTTGGAAGACAGGTGCTACGATAGCAACCCCTCCTGCCACTTTTTGTCAGTTGCCGATGTCCCGCCCACAGCGCCTGTTTCGCCTGCTCGATGCACTTCGCCGCCTGCCGCCCCCCGTGACGGCGGCGCAGCTCTCGCATGACACCGGCGTCTCGGTGCGCTCGGTCTATCGTGACATCGAGACTTTGCGCGAGAGTGGCGCCGAGATCGGCGGCGAGCGCGGTTTTGGCTACACGCTGGTGGACGACGGCACGCTGCGCCCGCACACGTTCAGCCGCATCGAGATCGAAGCGCTGACACTCGGCCTGGCCGAAGTACGGCAGATGGGTGACCCGGCGCTGGCCAGTGCGGCCGACGCGGTACTGGCCAAGGTGGCGGCAACCCTGCCGTCGCTTGGCCAGCAGCACCTGCTGCATGCGGTGTCGCAGGTCCACCGTTTCGGCCAGCGCTTTTCCAGCCTGCCCGACATGGCCACGATCCGCGCCTGCTGCTGGCGCGAAGAGGCGCTGGCGATCGATTACCGCGACCGCCACGGCGCGGCCAGCAAGCGCACCATCTGGCCGCTGGCCATCGTGTATCTGGACGGGACGCTGGTCGTGCTGGCGCGCTGCTGCCTGCGCGAGGACTTTCGCATGTTCCGCGCCGAGCGCATCGCGACGCTCGCGCCAACGGGCGCCAGTTTCCGGCCGCGGCGGGCATCGTTGTTGCGCGACTACCAGGCGATTCTCGACGCGACGTAACGGCGCGCATACCCTATGATGGCGATCTTTCAAGCCTGACCAGGAGACACCCTTGAATTCCCGCACCCAGCTGCTGCACGCCCTCATGCTCGCCGGCCTGGCGACGGTATCCGTTGCCCACGCTGCGCCGAACGCAGTGAACCAGACGGCCGCCGGCCGCACCATGTTCCAGAACAACTGCGCCAGCTGCCACACGGTCGATGCCGGGCTCGCGCCGCTGGCAGGCCCCGGGCTGTTTGGCGTCGTCGGGCGCAAGGCGGCGGGTGTCGCCGGATTCAATTATTCGGCGGCGCTGGCCAAGGCCGGTGCGGGTGGCACGGTGTGGACGCGCGACGAACTCGACGTCTTCCTGCTCGACCCGGCCAAGCGCGTGCCCGGCACCACGATGCCGGTCGGCGTGCCGGACGCGACACAGCGCGGCGCGCTGATCGATTACCTGGCCAGCCTGCAAGGCACTGCCACCGCCACGCCAGCCATCGCAAAAGCCGCTGCACAACCTCCTGCGCAAGCTGAAAACCGCGCCGGCGCCTGGACAGAAAACCAGCCCGGCAAGGTCTACCACATCAAGCCGACCGACCTGGCCGCGCCGTTTGCAACGGACAGCGCCGGCAACAGCGCGCGCGTGCAGGCGCGTCCGAACGGCACGCTGCCGACCGTGATGCCCGGCTTTACGGTCAGCGTGTTCGCGCAGGACGCCGACAAGCCGCGCGTGGCGCTGCGCGCGCCGAATGGCGACGTGTTCCTCGCAGCGACCGGCGCGGGCGCAATCAAGGTGCTGCGCTCGCGCGATGGCAAGAAGGCCGACAGCGCCGGCGTGTTCGCCACCGGCCTGGCGCGCCCGTACGGCATGGCGTTCTGGCCGAGCGGCGCCAATCCGCAGTATCTGTATGTGGCCGGCGTCAATTCGGTGGTGCGCATCCCGTACCGCAATGGCGACCTGACGGCGCGCGCGGCGCCGGAGGTCGTGATTGCCGAACTGTCAGAGACGAGCGGCGGGCACACGACGCGCACGCTGGCGTTCTCGAAGGACGGCAAGACGCTGCTGCTGTCGATCGGCTCGGCCACCAACGTCGCGGCCGACATCGGGCGCACGCCGCCCGTGCCGCTGGCGCAGTGGGAGCGCGAGCACGGCGTGGGCGGCGCCTGGGGCGTCGAGACGGACCGCGCCACCGTCATGGCGTTCGACCCGGACGGCAAGAACCGCCGCACGTTTGCGACCGGCCTGCGCAACTGCGTGGGCCTGCTGGTGCTGCCGACCACGGGCGACGTCATGTGCAATGTGAACGAGCGCGATGCGCTGGGCGACAACCTGCCGCCGGACTACCTCACGCGCGTGAAGCAGGGCGGTTTCTATGGCTGGCCGTGGTACTACATCGGCGACAACGAAGACCCGCGTCTGGCCGGTCACCGGCCCGACCTGAAGGGCAGGGCGATCATCCCTGACGTACTGCTGCAGGCCCACTCGGCGCCGCTGGGCATGGTGGTGTATCACGCGCCGAAGGGGGCGACGAGCGCGTTCCCGAAGGAATACGAGGGCGATGTGTTCGTGGCGCTGCACGGGTCTTGGAACCGGGGCGTGCGCACTGGCTACAAGGTCGTGCGCGTGTTCATGAAGAACGGGGTGCCGACCGGGCAGTACCAGGACTTCATGAGCGGCATGGTGGTCAGCGACCGCGATGTGTGGGGCCGCCCGGCCGCAGTTGAAGTCGGGCGCGATGGCGCGCTGCTGGTGGTCGATGATGCCGGCGGCACGCTGTGGCGCGTGGCGCCGAAGCGCTGACACGAAGTGAATATGCGCGTTCACACGCAATCGCACATGCGCTAGGATGAACGTCTCCTCTCTGACAGGACGCCCATGAACCCGCATATCTACCGGCTGGCCCTTTGTAGCGCGGCCTTGCTCACCGGCTGCGCCGGCACACCGTCCGCGGTCAAGCCGACGCTGGTACTCGAAGACTATGTGGGAGGCACGCCGCGCGATGCGGCGTGCGTGGCCCTGGACGACGGCGCACGCGCCCGGGTCACCAACCACGGGTTCGATCTGTTGGCCAAGGACATGGTGGTTGCACCCACCGCCAACGCGCCGGCGGATGGGGCGCAGCGGTCCGTCTATCGGGTACCGCTTGGCAGTCATCCGGTGGAGCGGATGGTGCGGCAACTGGACGGCTCGTTCCATTCGGTATTCGTCAATTGCCAAAACCGGTTGGCCTATATTGCCAAACGCGGCGGCGTCAGCGACAGTATCTATTGGTTCGGGCCGTTCGATCTCTGAGTCGATTCAACGCCGCGTAGAATCGCGCGCGCTAATCCGGCGTGATTTGTAGAATCCCTGTCAATTCAGGCGCGCTTGCGTATTTGGCGCGCCATATCACGCCGCTTGTTTCCGATTCACGGTTGCGCGCACACAAAGAATCCACGTCCTTTACGCGATTGAATTTGTCAAATCGAGAAGATGTGATATTGTCGCGGGCATCGGGCAAATCGATCGAATAATAGGGCGCTGAACCAAACAGTATGCACGGACGCGAAGCGAAAAGAACAAGCCGCCTTGCCTGACCAATTGCTCAGGCAAGGCGGCTTTTTCTTTTCGCACCTGCAAGGGTAGCGATGTGACGACGCTGGAACAGTAACCTGTCGACGTTGGCTGAAGCGCTGCAACTGTGAGGAGTTGCAGCAGTTCAGCCGGTGCCGGATTCATTGGCGCATATCGAACTACGGTTTGCGCCGATGAATAACTCGCCGGTCAACAAGGGCCTGGCGGGTTTTAAACCCTGAGCGTATTTCTCATCGCAGATGAAGGAGAATTAAAATGGCAACCGCTAAAAAAACAGTTGTAAAGGCAGCAGTGAAGAGCGCGCCTTCGTCCACGACGAAGTCGACCGCAAAGGCTGCAGCAGAGAAACCAGTCGCGAAAAAAGCCGCGACCACCACCACGGCCAAGACCACCGCCAAGGCAGCAGCCAAGCCGGCAACCCGGGCAGTGAGCAAGCCAGTGGCAAAAACCACGGCAAAACCTGTTGCAAAGAAAACCACTGCAACCAAAACTGCCGCGACCAAAACCACGGCTACCAAAACGACTGCCGCCAAGGCAACGGTTAAATCAACCGCCAAGACTGCAGCAAAGCCAGCAGTAAAGAAAGCGGCGCCTAAAACTGCAGCCAATACGACGGTAAAGAAAGCTGTCGCTAAAACTGCAGCCAAGCCGACCGTAAAGAAAGCTGCTGCAAAAACGACAGCAAAGCCGGCAACCAAGACGGCGACCAAGTCGGCAACTAAGCCTGCAACCAAGTCGGCTAGTAACTCGGCCACCAAGTCAGCGACTAAATCGGCGACCAAGTCAGTCACCAAGACGGCAGCCAAGCCAGCAGCGAAGAAGGCAGCAGCCAAACCAGCGGCCAAGCCAGCAGCGAAGAAAGCGGCCGCTAAGCCAGCCGCTAAACCAGCTGCAAAGAAAGCTGCAGCCAAACCAGCAGCCAAGCCAGCTGCAAAGAAAGCAGCAGCCAAGCCAGCCGCCAAACCTGCAGCCAAGAAAACGACGGCCAAGGCCACGACCAAGTCGACCGCTAAATCGACCACCAGGTCGACTGCTAAATCGCCGGCCAAATCGACCGCCAAATCAGCGGCCAAGCCAGCAACCAAAACGGAAGTAAAGAAAACCACCACCAAAGCAGCAGCCAAGCCGGTCGCTAAAAAAGCGGGCACCAGCAAGACGGCCGCCAAACCGGTGACCAAAAAAGCAGCCACGACCAAAGCAACGGCCAAGCCTGCGGCGCAAAAAGCGACCGTGACTAAAGCCGCCGCAAAGCCATCAGCTGCCAATAAAACGACTGCGACCAAGACCGTCGCGAAAAAAGCAACCGTGACCAGCGCTGCGGCCAAACCGGCCGTGAAAAAAGCCACGCCAGCCGTCACCAAGGTTGCTGCCACCACGACCGCTGCCGCCAAGCCTGCTGTTGCCAAGACTGCTGCGACGAAGACTGTCGCTGCCAAGCCAGCTGCCACCAAGACCGTCGCTACCAAGACCGTCGCGGCCAAGCCAGCTGTCACCAAGCCAGTCGCCGCCAAGGCCGACGTCAAGGTCGACATGACGCCGGACGTCAAAATGGACGCGAAAGCCGATTCGAAAGCCGATTCGAAAGCGGACACGAAAGCCGACACCAAAGCCGACGTGAAAGCCGACGCCAAGCCGGAAGCGAAGAAGCCAGCTGCCAAGAAGGCCGCGACCAAGCCGGCAGCGGCCGACGCGAAAGCGGGCGACACGCCCGCAGCCGCACCGGCAGCAGCGGCAGCGACGCCAGCAAAAAGCGTGATCGCGCCAACTGCCTGGCCATTCCCGACCAGCAGCCGTCCGTAATCGCCAACCTCGCCCTGCCTGCCATGCGCCTCGTGCAGCATGGCAAGTGGGGCGCGCTTCAGGCACAATGCCGCTGTGTGATCCTTCGCACAGCGGTTTTTTTTTGAGGAGAGTCCGTGCTGTCCATTCTTCAGTTTATCGTCGATATCGTTGCAGGCCTGCTGGGTGGGGTACTGTTGCTGCGCTTCTGGACGAATGCCATCCGCGTGCGTCTTCCCGACCAGATTCGCCAGTTCGTCCATACCATTACCGACTGGCTGGTGATGCCGCTGCGGCGCGTGGTGCCTGGTACCCGCGGCTACGACTGGGCAAGCCTCATCGGCGCCTTCCTGGTGGTCCTGGTGGCCAGCACGGTGCTGCTGCTGGCCGGTGCCAGCGGCGAGACGATGCTGCTGTACGCGCTGCATCGCTTCCTGACGTGGATCCTGTACGGCTTCATGGCGCTGTTGATCATCGAAGCGATCTTCAGCTGGGTCAATCCCAATGCGCCGCTGGCGCCGTTCGTGCACGCGCTTAATCAGCCGTTGCTGCGGCCGATCCGGCGTGTCGTCAAGCCGATCGGCGGCATGGACCTGTCGGTGCTGGTGGCGCTCGTGCTGATCCAGATCCTGCTGTTCGTGCTGCGGCAGGTGTTCGGGTACGTTTGAACCACCCGATTGCAAAAAAGGCCTCTGCATGCAGAGGCCTTTTTTTATGTCCCGGGCGGCGCCAGCGGCGCCTTCGGCTTAGCGGAACTTGCTGCCGAACGCCTGCTCGAACTGCGCGTCGAATTCCTGCGGCGTGAAGTGGTGGTTCTGGCCGCCGGCCGAGGCGATCTTGATCGCGCCCAGCAGGCTGGCGATGCGTCCGCTCGTGGCCCAGTCCAGATCATTGGTGATACCGAACAGCAGACCTGCGCGGTAGGCGTCGCCGCAGCCTGTCGGATCGACCACGTTGGTGGCCGTCACGGCTGGAATCTTGATGTGCTCACCGTTCGCGTAGATGTCCGAACCGGCTTCGCCGCGCGTGATGATCAATGCCTCCAGGCGCGCCGCGATGTCGGCCTGGCTCAGGCCCGTGCGGTCCATGACCATTTCGAATTCATAGTCGTTGCACGCCAGGTAGCTGGCCTGGTCGATGAAGGTGATGAGTTCTTCGCCCGAGAACATCGGCAGTTGCTGGCCCGGGTCGAACATGAACGGGACTTTCTGCTCGGCGCAGTCGCGCGCGTGCTTGATCATGCCGTCGCGGCCGTCCGGCGAGATGATCGCCACGCGGATTGCGCCCTGGTCGGCGACGTTGTTCTGGTTCGAGTATTCCATCGCGCCCGGGTGGAAGGCGTTGATCTGGTTGTTGTCCTGGTCGGCCGTGACGAAGCACTGCGCGGTGTAGGCCTCGGGGATCGTGCGGATGCCGCGCGTCTCGAGTCCCTGTTCCTGCATGCGCTTGAGGTAGTCGCCGCCGTCCTGGCCCAGGGTGCCCATCATCAGGGGCTCGCCGCCCAGCTGCTTGAGGTTGTAGGCGATATTGGCCGCGCAGCCGCCGTATTCGGTGCGCAGCGTCGGCACCAGGAACGACACGTTCACGCGGTGCAGCTGGTCGGCCAGCAGCGTGTCGCCGAAGCGGCCGTGGTACTGCATGATTTTGTCGAACGCGAGCGAGCCGCAGATCAGGGCGGTTTTGGTCATGGTGAGGCTTTCATGGATAGAACACTGCGATGTGGTAGCCGGATGGCTCTGCGCCCTCCAGCCTGAAATGGATGCGCACCTGCTGCTCGCCGCGTGCGGCGAACCCGGTGGGCGCGGCAGCGGCGGCGCCGGCGTAGTCGCGCGGGGCGAACACGCGGCGCACCAGCGGCTTGTCGTCAAGGTCGTTCAGCGTCAGTTCAAGGCTGGGCCAGGCCAGCGCCATGTCGCCCTGGTTGCGCAGCACGGTGCTGAAGGTATAGGCGTTGCCGCCCAGCGTGATGAGTTCACCGGTCTCGATGACCAGTTGCTCCGGTCGCGCCGGCAGGTTGACGCTGCAGCCGAACAGGGCGCAGGTCGAGACCAGCATCGGGCGCAGGCCCGGATGGCGCGCCGCCAGCACGTCGCGAAAACTCACGGCCGCCTGCACGACCAGCACGATCAGCAGCAGCACGCTGCCCACGGCCAGCGCGATGCGTCTCGTCTTGCTGGAGGCTTCGCGCTGGCGCGTGCTGCGCACGAACTCGGGTTCGTCGATGTCCGGCTTCGGCTTTGGCGGCGGCGGTGGTGGTTTGGGCGCCTCGTCGATGCGCGGCGGTGCGGCCTTGACGCGGCGCGCGCGTGCTTCGGCGGCGCGGTTGCGCGGCGAGGCAGGCACGTTCGATACGATCGGCGGCGAGCCGTCCGACGATTCACGCAGCAGCAGGGTCGGCGGGCCGATCGAGTCCGCCGTGTGTTCGCGGCTTGGCTCGGGTGCGGGGAGGGTGTCCGGTTCGGGCGTTGATGCCGGCGTCGGCGCCGGTTCTGGTTCTGGTTCCTGCGGCGCTACCGGCTCGCTCACCGGTGCGAGTGCCTCGACCGGCGTCTCGTCGATGGGAGCAGGGGAGATAACAGGAGAAGGAACTTCAGCCGGTGCGTCGGCAGGCGCCGCAACAACCGGTGCAGACCCGGCCGCCAGATCGATCAGCGCGCTGTTCCCGTCAAAAATCTGCTGGCATGCGCCACAACGCACAATGCCCCCACGCAGCTTGAGCTGGTCCGCGGCGACGCGGAACTGCGTGCCGCAGTGGGGGCATTGTGTGGCGAGCGCCATGCCTTTAGCCGGTAGTAGCAGTGGCAGTGGCAATGCGTGCCGGCGGTGTGTCCTGGCCCAGCGTGCCGTGCAGCGCAACCCAGCCATCCTGCTCGGCCCAGACGCCCAGCTTGATGAATGGCGCGTAGGCTGCAGCCACTTCGTCGGCCTGGCGTGCCAGCACGCCCGACAGCACGAGCGAACCGCCATCGGCCACGCGGCCGGCCAGCATCGGCGCCATCAGCTTCAATGGGCTCGACAGGATGTTGGCCACGACGATGTCGAACTTGCCGCTTGCATGGCGCGCATTGCCGGAAGCGGCAAACGTGTCAGGCAGGTAGAAGTCGATTTCGACGTTGTTGCGCTCAGCGTTGGCGCGTGCCGATTCGATCGCTTGCGGATCGATGTCGACACCTGCCACGTCCTGCGACCCGAGCTTCTTGGCCACCATCGCCAGGATGCCCGAGCCGCAGCCGTAGTCCAGCACCGACTTGCCCGGCGCAGGATGGGCTTCGAGCCACTCCATGCACAGGCGCGTCGTCGGATGGCTGCCGGTGCCGAAGGCCAGGCCCGGGTCCAGCTCGAGAATCAGGCCGTTCGGGTCCGGCGCCACGTGCCAGCTCGGCACGACCCAGATATTGGTGCCGATGTGGATCGGCTCGAACTGCGACTGCGTCAGGCGCACCCAGTCGGCGTCTTCCACCTTGCGGGTGGTGAACGCCGGCACGACGGGCAGACGGATCGCTTGCGCGGCCTCGGTGACGATCGCCAGCTGGTCGGCCTCAAGCTCGGTCAGCGCGACAACGCGGCTATGGTCCCACGCCGCTTCGGTCGGCTCCATGCCCGGCTCGCCGAACAGCGGCTTTTCGTCTTCGGTGCCTTCGTCGGCGTCTTCCACCGACACCGACAGCGCGCCGGCTTCCATCAGGGCGTCCGACAGCGCTTCGGCTTGTTCACGCGCCAGTTCGATGACGACTTCAGTCCAGCTCATTCGTTCACCTTGACTTCCGATTTGGCCGACAGCGCCGTTTCCTTCGGCAGGTCAGGCTTGGCGGCCAGTTTCTGCTCCAGGTAGTGAATGTTGGTGCCGCCTTCGATGAAGCGGGCGTCGACCATCAGTTCGCGGTGCAGCGGAATATTGGTCAGGATACCCTCGACCACCATTTCGGACAGCGCGATCTGCATGCGGCGAATCGCCTGCTCGCGCGTCGCGCCATACGCGATGACCTTGCCGATCATCGAGTCGTAGTGCGGCGGCACGTAGTAGCCGGCGTACGAGTGCGAGTCGACGCGGATGCCAGGGCCACCCGGCGGGTGCCAGCTGGTGATGCGCCCTGGCGACGGCGTAAACTTGAACGGGTCTTCGGCATTGATGCGGCACTCGATCGAGTGGCCCGACAGCATGATGTCGCGCTGGCGGAAACGCAGCTTTTCGCCGCAGGCGATGCGGATCTGTTCCTGGACGATGTCGATCCCGGTGATCATCTCGGTGACCGGATGCTCGACCTGGATACGCGTGTTCATTTCGATGAAATAGAACTCGCCATTCTCGTACAGGAATTCGAAGGTGCCGGCGCCACGGTAGCCGATCTTGCGGCAGGCTTCGGCGCAGCGGTCACCGATCTTTTCGATCAGCTTGCGCGGGATGCCCGGCGCCGGCGCTTCTTCGATGACTTTCTGGTGGCGGCGCTGCATCGAGCAATCACGCTCGCCGAGCCAGACGGCGTTTTTGTGTTCGTCGGCCAGGATCTGGATTTCCACGTGACGCGGATTTTCCAGATACTTCTCCATATAGACTTCCGGATTGCCAAACGCGGCGCCGGCTTCGGTCTTGGTCATCGCCACGGCGTTGATCAGGGCCGCTTCGGTATGCACCACGCGCATGCCGCGTCCGCCACCGCCACCGGCAGCCTTGATGATCACCGGGTAGCCGACGCGGCGCGCCGTCTGCACGATTTCTTTCGGGTCGTCCGGCAGGGCGCCGTCCGAGCCTGGCACGCACGGCACGCCGGCGCGGATCATGGCCTGCTTGGCCGAGACCTTGTCGCCCATCAGGCGGATCGATTCGGAACGCGGGCCGATGAAGACAAAGCCCGATTTCTCGACGCGCTCGGCGAAGTCGGCGTTTTCGGACAGGAAGCCGTAACCCGGGTGGATCGCTTCGGCGTCGGTCACTTCGGCCGCGCTGATGATCGCGGGCATGTTCAGATAGCTGAGGCTCGATTGCGCCGGGCCGATGCAGACCGACTCGTCCGCCAGTTTCACGTACTTGGCGTCCTTGTCGGCCTCGGAGTGCACGACGACCGTCTTGATGCCCAGCTCGCGGCAGGCGCGCTGGATACGCAGCGCGATTTCACCACGGTTGGCGATGAGGATTTTTTCAAACATGGTTGGTCCGGTGGTTCAGTGAAAACCGGCGCAGCTGAAAGACAAGCGGCGCCGGACACGTCATGGGTGAGCTGGTGGCAGGACTGCCGCCCAGCTTGAGGCTTTAGCCAATCACGAACAGCGGCTGGCCGAATTCGACCGGCTGGCCGTTTTCCACGAGGATCTTGGTGACAACGCCCGAGACATCGGCGTCGATTTCGTTCAGGAGCTTCATCGCTTCGATGATGCACAGCGTCTCGCCTTCCTTGATGTTCGAGCCCACTTCGACGAACGCGGCAGCGCCCGGTGCGGACGAACGGTAGAAGGTACCCACCATCGGCGACTTGACGACGTGGCCGGTTGGCTCGGGGGCCACGACCGGTGCCGCAGCGACAGGCGCGGCGGCCGGGGCTGGCGCCGCGAATTGTTGCACGCCTTGTTGCGGCATCATCATCATCTGGCCCTGACCAACAGCGGACGACTTGACGATGCGGACCTTGCTTTCGCCTTCGGTTACTTCGAGTTCGGCGATGTCCGATTCAGCGACCAGGTCGATCAAGGTCTTGAGTTTTCGTAGATCCATGTGAAACCCCTTGGAATTATTCGTTTTAGAGAGCAGGCCGGCGCGTCAAACAAGCCGCACGGCCGCTGATACATGAAGTTGACGTAGATTAACGCTATTTAAGTGCGAAGTCGATGGCAAACCTGTATCCGTGCGCCCCCAGTCCGCAGATCACGCCGCGCGCGATGCCGGAGAGGTAGGAATGCTGCCGGAACGATTCGCGGGCATGCACGTTCGACACGTGCACCTCGACGAATGGAATGGCCACCGACGCGAACGCATCGCGCAGTGCTACGCTGGTATGGGTCAAGCCACCAGGATTGATCACGATAAAATCCACGCCTTCGGTGCGTGCGGCGTGGATGCGATCGATCAGGGCGCCCTCATGGTTGCTCTGGAAATGCTCCAGTGCTGCGCCGGCGTTCATGGCTTGTTCAACTGCTGCGTTCTCGATGTCGGCCAGTGTCGTCGTGCCGTACACCGCGGGCTCGCGCGTCCCCAATAAATTGAGGTTGGGGCCGTTGAGAAGCAGTAGCTTTTTCGCCATAATGAGAGTCTGGTAGCCCGAAAGTCAGGCATTGTGCCGCCTAGCTCGGCTGTTGGCAAGCGGTAAAATTGCTGGTGATTAGCCGAAATTGGCCGCAATTGCAAATCGTACGATCGTTCGTTAAACCCGCGCTCAACGCCCGCTTAACCGTTCAATTTGGCCAGGTCGGCACGCAATTCGTCAAACTTGAGCTTGCCAATATACGTCTTGAGCACTTGCCCGTCGGCGCCAATCAGCACAGTGTACGGCAAGCCGCCCATCGTGTTGCCCAATTCCTTCGACAGCTCGGTCCCGCCCATGCCGGCCACATACAGTGGATAGGCGATCTGGTGCTTGGCAGCGAATTCGCTCATATTGGTCGGCGAATCGATGCCGATGCCGATCACATTGAAGTGCTTGCCCTTGTCTTCGCCTGCCAGGTGCGACAGCTCCGGCATTTCCTGCACGCACGGACCGCACCAGGTGGCCCAGAAATTCACCAGCAGGGGCTTGCCCTTCCATTGGGCCAGCGGCTGCGGTTCGCCCGCCAGGTTGTTGAGCGACTGCGCATACAGGTTGGTGACGGCATTGGTCACCGCACCGGCGCCGGCAGTCGTGCTGATCTGGGGGGAGGCCGGGGCCGGCGCCTTTTTATAGAGCGCGACGACGGCGCCCATCACGCCGAACAGCGCGGCCACTGCCGCGTAGGCGGCCAGATGTTTCTTGTTCATTCGTTCTGTTCCAGTGTTGAGTCGGCAGCGATCAGCGCGCGCAGGCCGGCAGCGTCGAGACGTTGCGGGCGGCCATCCGCGCGCGGCTTGAGCGCGCCGCGCAGGTCTTGGTATTCAAACAATTGCGCATGCACAGTTTCCTTCATCCACGGGAAACTGACGGTCTCGACGGGCGCATGGCGCCCCCCTTTGAAATGCGGGGTTTCCGAGATCTCGATATTAACATTGCGATTCAGCAGATAGATCTGCACTTCTTTCGCGCTGTCGGCGAACAGTTGCAGATGGATATCGTCGTGCTCGCCGGCAGTGCCTTGCAGCACCGGGCCCGTGATGTACGGATTGAAGTCGGCCAGCGCCTCCATCACCTGCAGTGCCGTGGTGCGCAATTGCGCGAGGCGCTCGCTGTGGTCCGGGCCGCCGAACAGTGCCAGGTACTTGCGCACTTCGTCTTCGACCTGGATGTCGTCGGGCATCATATTGGGAACAGGCTGGTTCACGCCGAGCACCTGGCGGGCCGCCTTGCGGCGCGCGGTATCGATGTCGGCGCCATCCTGAGCAACCATGCGCGCAGCCACGAGGGCGATCTCGGCGCGCAATTGAATGAGATCGTTGTTCAAGTTCGGCATCATGATCCAGATCATACTAGAACCTATCTCAGTAGGCCGAAGTCGCTGCTGGCGCGCCTGGCAATCGTGCGCGGCGTTGCTCGTCGTTGCATGGCACCGCCATGCGGCCTCCTCGCGCCTTGCTCACGCCTGCCATGCATCACCACCCGCTTCCTTCCGCCTACTGACATAGGTTCGGAACGGAAAACGGCTGCGGCTCGGGTAGAATCCCGGTTTCGTCCATTTACATCGCACCAGCGCACCTTCCCATGCACATTCATATTCTCGGCATTTGCGGCACCTTCATGGGTGGCCTGGCGGTCCTGGCCAAGGAAGCCGGCCACCGCGTGACCGGTTGCGACGCCAACGTCTATCCACCGATGAGCACGCAGTTGCAAGCCCAGGGGATCGAGCTGATCCAGGGCTATGGCCCGGAGCAGGTGTCGCTGAATCCCGATCTGTATGTGATCGGTAATGTGATGACGCGCGGGAATCCGCTGATCGAGGAAATCCTGAACCGCGGCCTGCCTTATATGTCGGGGCCGCAGTGGATCGGCGAGCATATCCTGCGCGAAAAATGGGTGCTGGCCGTGGCCGGCACGCACGGCAAGACGACCACCACGTCGATGCTGGCCTGGATCCTGGAAGATGCCGGCTATGCGCCGGGCTTCCTGATCGGCGGCGTGCCGATGAACTTCGGCGTCTCGGCGCGCCTGCATGGCGACAAGCCATCGAACTTCTTCGTCATCGAAGCCGATGAATACGACACGGCGTTCTTCGACAAGCGCAGCAAGTTCGTGCACTACCACGCCAAAACGGCCGTGCTGAACAACCTGGAATACGACCACGCCGACATCTTCCCGGACATCGGCGCCATCGAAACCCAGTTCCACCACCTGGTGCGCACCGTGCCGGGCGTGGGCCGCCTGGTCGTCAATGGCGACGAAGCATCGATCGGGCGCGTACTCAAGCGCGGTTGCTGGAGCGAGAAGGAAAGCTTTGGCGGCGCGGATGGCGTCGACTGGACGATGGTCGAGCATCCGGGCGGCGCCAGCTTCGACGTCATCTTCAAGGGCGCGCCGCAAGGCACCGTGCACTGGGACCTTACCGGCAAGCACAACCGCTCGAACGCGCTGGCCGCCATCGCTGCGGCGCGCCACGTCGGCGTGCCGGTCGCGCAGGCCATCGAATCGCTGGCCCGCTTCGAGAATGTCAAGCGCCGCATGGAAGTGCGCGGCGTGGTCAACAACATCACCGTCTACGACGACTTCGCGCACCACCCGACGGCGATTGCCACCACGGTGGGCGGCCTGCGCCAGAAGCTGGGTGCGCTGGGCGGCGGCCGGATCCTGGCCGTGCTCGAGCCGCGTTCGAACACGATGAAGCTGGGCGCAATGAAGGATGCGCTGCCGGGCAGCCTGAAGGATGCCGACCTGGTGTTCGGCTTCGGCAGCCAGCAGGCGCTGGGCTGGTCGCTGGCCGATGCATTCAAGCCGATGGGCACGATCGCGCACAGCTTCGACCAGATCGACTATATGGTGCAGGCCATCGTCCAGCAGGCGCAGCCGGGCGACCATATCCTGGTCATGAGCAATGGCGGCTTCGGCGGCGTGCACCAGAAGCTGCTCGACGCGCTGGCCCCATGACGTCGGCGCCGGATTTGCCACCGTATCTTCTGTATTTGCACGGCTTTCGCTCGTCGCCCAAATCGATGAAGGCGCAGGTCGTGCAGGCGGCGCTCGAAGAGCGTGGCCTGCTTGACCGCCTGATCTGCCCGCAATTGCCGGCGTCGCCAAAGGCCGCTTTCGCGCTGGCGCTGGACCTGGCCGCGCAGCACGCACCGGGCAATCTCGCGATCGTCGGCTCGTCGCTCGGTGGCTTTTATGCGTGCGCGCTGGCCGAGCGCCTGGGCGTGCCGGCCGTCGTCATCAATCCGTCGGTCGACCCGACCCGCAACCTCGAACACCACGTGGGCGTGACAACCAACTGGCATTCGGACGAGCCGTTCGAGTTTCGCGCCGAGTACATCGATGAACTCAAGGCACTGCGCGTCGACGCCATTACGCAGCCCGAGCGCTATTTTTTGCTGGCGGCCACGGGCGACGAAGTGCTCGACTACCGCGACATGGTGGCCCACTACGCCGGCGCGCGCCAGCACGTGATTTATGGCAGCGACCATGCGGTGTCGGAGTTTCCGATGTATGTCGACGAGGTGCTGGCGTTCTGCGGGATGGATGCAGTCGGGGACGGAACGCGGTGAGGAACCGTTCGCTGCGCCTGGCCGCCTGGCAGCCGCATGCGCGCGCCGTGCGTGCTTCTCCACCAATGCACGACTGGCTCATCACGCCCGGCTCGCTGACCGCGCGCCTGGTCGCCAGCAGCGACGCGTTTCGCGTGCGCCGCCTGCACCAGCACAGTACTGTGTGCCTGGCCGACGAAGCGGCGGCAATTGGCCTGGCGCGGCCACAACGGGTCTGGGAACGCGAAGTGCTGCTCGTCTGCGACGGCACGCCGGTGGTCTTTGCCCACACGGTCGTGCCACCCGATGCCGACGCGAGCGACTGGCCGCTGTTTTCGGCGCTGGGCGAACGTTCGCTTGGCTCGACCCTGTTTTACGATCCGCTCGTGCGGCGCGGATCACTTGAATTTGCGCGCCTGGGCGCCGACCATCCGCTCGTGCGCCGTGCGCACGCGGCCATCGGCGGCGCCGGCGTCCAACAGCCGATTTACCATGCGCGGCGCTGCGTCTATCGCCGCCGTCAAGGCCTGCTCCTGGTCACCGAGGTATTCTTGCCGGCGGTGCTCAGCCTGGGAGCGGGCGCAACCACGAACAACACAGAATAATCATGAATGTATTTTTTGAGGAATCGGGCGACTTCAAGGTCGGCGCCATCCTGTCGCAAGCCGGCGAGGCATACCAGGTCGAACTGGCCAGCGGCAAGCGCACCAAGGTCAAGACGCGCGACGTGCTGCTGCAATTTGAAAAGCCCAGCCCGCAAGAGCTGATGGACGCGGCCAAGGCCGTCGCGGCCGACGTCGACCTCGAATTCCTGTGGGAAGTCGCGGGCGAAGACGAATTCGGCTTTGCCGAGCTGGGCGCCGAATACTTCGGCCACGCGCCGTTGCCGCACGAAGCGGCCGGCCTCGTGCTGACGCTGCACGGCTCGCCCGTCTACTTCTACAAGAAGGGCCGTGGCCGCTACAAGGCGGCGCCGGAAGCCTCGCTCAAGGCCGCGCTGGCCGGTATTGAAAAGAAAAAACAGCAGGCCATCATCCAGGCCGGTTATGTCGACGAACTGAAAGCGGGCAAGCTGCCCGAATCGATGCAGCCGCTCGTGCACCAGCTGCTGTTCAAGCCGGACAAGAACACGATCGAATACAAGGCATTCGAGGCTGCGGCCAACGAACTGCAGACCAACCCAGCGCGCCTGATGCTGGACGTCGGCGGCCTGGCCTCGCCCAAAGACCTGCACATGGGCCGCTTCCTGTTCGAGAACTTCCCGCGCGGCGCCGGCTTTGCGCCGGTGGACGTACCGAAAGCGCCGACCGACCTTCCGCGCGCCGACGTTGCCGCATTCTCGATCGACGACGTGACCACGACCGAGATCGACGATGCGTTCTCCGTCGTAAGGCTGGACGATGGCACCGTGCGCGTCGGCATCCACATCGCCGCGCCGGGCCTGGCCGTGCGTCCGGACGATGCGATCGACAAGATCGCCCGCGCGCGCATGTCGACCGTGTACATGCCGGGCGACAAGATCACGATGCTGCCGGACGAGGTGGTCAACGCGTTCACGCTGGCCGAGGGCAACGATTGCCCGGCGCTGTCGCTGTACGCCGTCTTGAATCCCGAAGACTGGAGCGTCATCTCGACGACGACGCGCGCCGAGCTGGTGCCGATCAAGAGCAATCTGCGCCACAACGATCTGGACGACCTGGTCAATGAAGAAACGCTGGCCAGCGGCGCGGGCGAGTATCCGCACAAGGAAGAACTGGGCCAGTTGTGGCAGTGGGCCTTGCAGCTCGAAGCCGGCCGCATGGCAAAGCGCGAAGCCTTTGGCCTCAAGCCCGAGCAGGCCAACCGCATGGACTTCAATTTCTACGTCGAGGATGACGTGGTCTCGATCGTGCGCCGCAAGCGCGGCGCGCCGCTGGACAAGATCGTCGCCGAGCTGATGATCTTTGCCAACAGCACCTGGGGCAAGCTGCTGCATGACTCAGGCGTGCCGGGCATCTACCGCTCGCAAGGGCCGGGCGCCGGCGGCTGGGCCGCCAAGATGCAGGTGCGCATGGTCACGCACGCCGCGCCGCACCAGGGCCTGGGTGTGGATCAGTACGCATGGAGCACGTCGCCGCTGCGCCGTTACACCGACCTGGTCAACCAGTGGCAGATCATCGCCGCCGCCGAAAACGGCGTCACCGCACCGCTCGTTGCACCGTTCAAGCACCGCGATGCGACGCTGTTCTCGATCGTGTCGAGCTTCGACGCGGCGTACGCAGCCTACAACGAGTTCCAGCAGAATATGGAGCGCTACTGGTGCCTGCGCTGGCTGGGGCAGGAGGGCGTCAAGATGGTCGACGCCGTCGTGCTCAAGGACGAGCTCGTGCGCCTGACCGACGTGCCGCTGGTGGTGCGCCTGCCGGGCATGTCGCAGGTGGCGCGCGGCGCGCAGGTCAAGCTCGACATCGTGCGCTGGGATGAGATCGAACTGAATCTCGAAGCGCGTTTGCTGGAAGTGGCAAGCGCCGCGCCGGATGCGGCCATCGCCGATGAAGAGGACACGGAAGTCGACACCGGCGAAGCGGCAGCGGCCGAAGCGGTGGAAGCGGAAGGCGCGGTTGCCGTGGTGGAAACGGCTGACGTGACGGAACCAGCATCATCAGCGACGCCGTCCAGTACCTCGGCACCATAATGGACTTGGTAAAAGAAGCCGAAGGCATGGACGGCATCTGAAGCCGCAGGCTTTGGGGCCGTTGGCAAGGAGGCTGAGTGCGGGATTTTGCAGGTCACCCGCTGCTCAGGCTTCCAGCTTGCGCCCTCGTAGCCACCATGCCAACGGCGTAATGACACCCGCAACGACGGACGGGTAAAAGATCAGCGCAAACGCCTTGTCAAGGCTGATAGTCTGAGCGAAGAGGAAGATCGCCAGCCAGACGAGTACCGCAACCGACAGGGTCGAACCAATTGCGATCAGCAGGTATTTCAAGGTACTGAGGATGGCTTTCATGGTTTGAATGGTTCCATTGATGGACAATTGAAATATTGGCCTGCTTTACTGCCCCCAGCCCGTACAACTTCCTCGACAAATGACGCGCAGTTTTGAGGAAGCATCAGCCACAACCATCGCTTCGCGAGCAGCTCTTCCAGCTTCCTGTGTGCACCTGCAGGGTCGGGGATGGATACGACCCAGCGTCGAATCTCCCTTTTGCCGTTCTCCTTCAAATAGCGCAGGTAGCCGTTCTGCGTCATGATCTTCGGCTTGTTGTTGAACCCCGCTATGTGGAAGTACAGGCCTCCGCCCGTATGCAGCAGGGCGTGACCGCAGAAGTTGGCAGAGGTGCCCGTGACGACGACAGCGCAGCAGTGCTTGAAGTCCGACGGTCTGATGACGTTATGAACCATGACATCGCCGTCGTAGGGTACGGGCTGAGGTTTGTTGGCGTTCGCCTGGATTGCGCTATTGGTGGCACGGCCCATTTCAGCACTCCTTGTTGGCTGCACAATTCTGCGGCAGGATTTGATCGCGGTGCTTGTCGTCCGAAGGTTCTTCGGTGACGCCTTTGATCCTGAGGTGTGCACTGTTCGCCATGTCGCTCTCCCTTGTGAGTTGGATAAGACCGACGATTATTCACCCTGTATGGCGCTGTAGGCTTGTCACGAGTCAGGGTCGCAGGTACCTGAGATCAAGCGGACATTGAAGGATTGGCGAGCCCATTCAACCCGCCGGCTACTATTGTCGAACACACCACGTTATCCCGCACGCCAATTCCACCTCCCCCTATGGGTTCGCCTCAGGTTAGAATGAATCAATTCTCCGATTCAATTCTCACCCGCAGCGCGTGAAGTCTCTCCTACATAACCGTCCCCTGATCATTGCCCTGGCCGTATCGGTGGCAGCCCACGCGGCGCTGCTGGCGGTGCGCTTTGCTGCGCCTGAAACGTTCCGCCAGACGCCGGCCGACCCGGGCCTTGAGGTCATCCTGGTCAACGCCAAGCACGACCGGGCACCGGCCAAGGCCGATGCACTGGCCCAGGCCAATCTGGACGGTGGTGGTACCGCAGAAGCCGGCCGCGCCAAGTCGCCGCTGCCCGACCTGCGCAAAGTCGAGGATGGCGACAGCATCAAGGCCCTGCAGCGCCGCATCGCCGCGCTGGAGCAGATCCAGCAGAACGTCGTCACGCGCGCCCGCACGTCGAGTTTCACCGCGCCACCGGTCACCGAGCGTGAAAAGCCGGACCCGTCGCGCACGGGCGAGGACAACCTCGACACGTCGCGCGCCATTTCGCGCAGCGCTGCCGAAATCTTCGAGCGCATCGAAGAAGAAAACCGCCGCCCGAAACGCACGAAGATCACGCCGAGCACGCGCGAGGCCGGGTACGCGCTGTACTACAAGGCGATGCAGAAGCGGATCGAGGAAGTCGGCACGCTGAACTTTCCGCAGCAGGCCGGCAAGAAGCTGTATGGCGAGCTGGTCGTGTACATCCCCGTCTACCAGGACGGCACGCTGTACCTGAAGGATGGCGGCCCGAAGGTCGAGCGCAGCTCGGGCAATCCCGCGCTCGACAAGGCGGCGCTCGACATCGTGCGCCGCTCGGCGCCATACGGCGCGTTCCCGGCCAATATGCGCACCAAGGGCAAGGACGATCTGTGGGAAGTGTTTACGCGCTTCCAGTTCACCCGCGAAGACAGCCTGCGCGCAACCCTGGGGAATGCGTCGCCATGACCGACCGTTACTGCGTCATCGGCAACCCGATTGCCCACAGCAAGTCGCCACGCATCCACGCGCAATATGCCGCAGAGCTGGGCGAGGATCTCCAGTATGAACAATGCCTGGCGCCCGTCGACGGCTTTGCCGCAACGGTGAAGCGCCTGATCGATGACGGCTACAAGGGCGCCAACGTCACCGTGCCATTCAAGCTGGAAGCAGCGCGCCTGGCCACGCGTTTGACCGCGCGCGCACAGGCGGCCGGCGCCGTCAACACGCTGGTGTTCGATGGCGACGGGATCGTCGGCGACAACACCGATGGCGTGGGCCTGGTGGCCGACATCGTGCGCAATGCGGGCATATCGCTGGACGGCAAGCGCGTGCTGCTGCTGGGCGCCGGTGGCGCAGCCCGTGGCGCGCTGCTGCCGTTGCTCGATGCCGGCCCGCGCCAGATCGTGATTGCCAACCGCACGCTGGCCACCGCCGAGGCGCTGGTGGCGGAGTTTGCCGACCATGCGGCGCGCCTGGCGGTCAGCGGCTTCACCGATGTCGAGGGTCCGTTCGACGTGATCATCAATGCGACGTCGGCCAGCCTGGACGCGGCCGTGCCGCCGGTGCCAGCAAGCGTATTCGGCCCGGACACGCTCGCGTTGGATATGATGTACGGAAACAAGCCAACCGTGTTCATGGACTTTGCCGCAGGTCACGGCGCCGCCGTGCGCGATGGCCTGGGCATGCTGGTGGAGCAGGCCGCCGAAGCGTTCGCGCTGTGGCGGGGCAAGCGGCCGGGCACGGCGCACGTGCTGGCATCGATGCGTCAATCACAATAACAGGGGTAACCCGTGGCTACATCGCGCACCAAGGGATCATCGAAGGCACCAGCGAAGGGATCAGCGAAGCAGCGCTGGATCAAATGGATTTTTCTGGGGCCGCTGCTGCTCGTGCTGCTGGTCCAGCTGTATTTCTTCCTGATGGTGTGCTGGTATTCACAGGTCGATCCCGGCTCGACCAGCTTCATGCGCGCGCAATTGTCGGTACTGCGCGAAACCAATCCCGACGCCACGCTCAAGCACGAGTGGGTGCCGTACGAGCGGATTTCGTACAACCTGAAACGCGCGGTGGTGGCGTCCGAAGACGCCAACTTCAACGAACACTATGGCGTGGACATCAAAGCGATCGAGCGGGCCTACGAGCGCAACGAACGCCGTGGCAAGCTGGCCGGCGGCGGCTCGACCATCACGCAGCAACTGGCCAAGAACCTGTTCCTGTCCGGCTCGCGCAGCTATCTGCGCAAGGGGCAGGAAACGATCATCGCATTGATGCTCGAGACCGTGATGAGCAAGCAGCGCATCCTGGAAATCTACCTCAACGTGGCCGAGTTCGGCCGCGGCGTATTCGGCGCCGAAGCGGCGGCGCGCTACTACTTCAAGACGTCCGCCGCCAAACTGAGCACAGCGCAAGCCGCGCGCCTGGCCGTGATGCTGCCCAATCCACGCTTCTACGACAAGAACCGCTCGACCCGCTACCTGGAGCGCCGTACCAGCACAATCCAGCGCCGTATCCCGTCGGCCGACGTGCCACGTGCGGACGAGCGGCCATAAACGCGCGTTTGTGGCGCCAGAGTTGGCTCCACGGCGGGCAAACGGTTACACTTGCGCTACTTTTGTCGACCGGCCAAGAATAGCGAGACCCAGCGCATGATCAATGTATTCGTCCTACAGAACGGCCGCCTGAACCAGGTCACGATCGAATCCCGCGAGGAACTCGAGAGCGTGGCGCCGGTCTGGGTCGACCTGACCGACCCGAGCGAGGAAGAGCGCATCTGGGTCAAGGCCAAGTACAACGTGATCCTGCCAGGCGAAGACGAAGTCCAGGACATCGAAGCGTCGGCGCGTTATTACGAAGCCGAAAATGGCGACCTGCACCTGCGCACCGACTTTTTGCTGGAAGAAGAAGACGGGCCGTCGCGCGTGGTCACGGTGGCATTCATCCTGTCGGGCAAGATCCTGTTCTCGGTGCACAACGACGACTTGCCGGTGTTCCGCCTGGTGCGCATGCGCGCCCGTTCGCGGCCCGGCTCGATCGAAGACTATATGGATGTGCTGCTCGACCTGTACGCGACCGACGCCGAGTATTCGGCCGATTCGCTCGAGGGCATCTACGAAAGCCTCGAAGAAGTCTCGACCCGCGTGCTGCAGAAAGAATTTACCGACCAGGACGCGGCCGCGGCGCTGAACGCGATCGCGCACGAGGAAGACTTGAACGGCCGCATCCGCCGCAACATGATGGACACGCGCCGCGCGGTCAGCTTCCTGATGCGCGGGCGCCTGCTGAACTCGGACCAGTTCGAGGAAGCGCGCCAGATCCTGCGCGACATCGAGTCGCTCGACGGCCACACCTCGTTCCTGTTCGACAAGGTGAACTTCCTGATGGACGCCACGGTCGGCTTCATCAACATCAACCAGAACAAGATCATCAAGATCTTCTCGGTGGCCTCGGTCGCGTTCCTGCCGCCGACCCTGATCGCCAGTGTCTACGGCATGAACTTTGCCGTGATGCCCGAGCTGCAATGGCGCTTCGGCTACCCGCTGGCCATTCTGTTGATGATTGGCTGCGGTGTGGCACCGCTATGGTATTTCAGAAGGCGTGGCTGGCTGAAGTAAGCCAGCCAGCCCTGCGGGTCAGCCAAGTCGCTTGAACACGCGCCGCGCTGCTTCGATCGTCTCGTCGATCGCCGCGTCGTCGTGCTGGATCGACACGAAGCCCGCCTCGAACATCGCCGGTGCAAAGTACACGCCTTCGTCCAGCATGCCGTGGAAGAAGCGGTTGAAGCGCTCCTTGTCGCCGGCCATCATTTCACTGTAGCTGCCCGGGACTTCCTTCGAGAAGTACATGCCGAACATGCCGCCCACGGCGTCGCCGCAGAAGTCGATGCCCGCTTCGCGCGCGGCCTCGGTCAAGCCGGCCACGAGGCGGTTTGCGGTGGCGGTCAAGCGCTCGTAAAACCCTTCTTTCTGGATCAGCTTGAGCGTCGTCATGCCCGCCGCCACTGCGACCGGATTGCCCGATAGCGTGCCGGCCTGGTACACCGGGCCGATCGGCGCCATCTTCTGCATCAGCTCGGCGCGCCCGCCAAAGGCCGCCACCGGCATGCCGCCGCCGATGACCTTGCCCAGCGCGGTCAGGTCGGGCTGGATGCCGTACATGCCCTGCGCGCCTTGCAGGCCCACGCGGAAGCCGCACATCACTTCGTCGAAGATCAGCACGGCGCCGTGCTTCGTGCACAGGGCGCGCATGCTCTGCAAAAATTCTGGCGTGGCGCGGATCAGGTTCATGTTGCCGGCCACTGGCTCGACGATCACGCAGGCGATCTCGTCGCCCATCGTCGCGAACGCATCTTCCAGTTGCGCCACGTCGTTGTAGTCGAGCACGAGCGTGTGCTTGACGAAGTCTTCCGGCACGCCGGCCGAGGTCGGATTGCCGAAGGTGAGCAGGCCGCTGCCGGCTTTCACCAGCAGCGAATCGGCGTGGCCGTGGTAACAGCCTTCGAACTTGACGATCTTGTCGCGGCCGGTGGCGCCGCGCGCCAGGCGCAGCGCGCTCATCGTCGCTTCGGTACCGGATGAGACCAGGCGCACCTGCTCGATCGATGGCAGCAGGCGGCAGATTTCTTCGGCGATCTCGATTTCGCCTTCGGTCGGCGCGCCGAACGACAGGCCGTTGGCGGCGGCGGCCTGCACGGCCGACACCACTTCGGGGCGGGCGTGGCCGAGGATGGCCGGGCCCCACGAGCCAATGTAGTCGATATAGCGCTTGCCGTCGGCGTCCCAGAAATGCGGGCCGAGGGCGCGCGTGATGAAGCGCGGGGTGCCGCCGACCGAGCGGAAGGCGCGCACCGGCGAATTGACGCCGCCGGGCGTGGTCAGTTGGGCGCGGGCAAACAGGGTGTCGTTGCGCGAGGTGGCTTGTTCAGTGGTCATGTTGACGTTTCAAGAAGAGGAAAGACCGTCCCGCGCAGCGCGCTTGAAACTCAGGGACGGAAGAATTTGGCGGGAATGAATTTGCCCATCCCGAAGCGTTGTGCGTTCTCGAGCGCGCCGGTGGTGTATTCCTGCGCCACGGCCAGCGCAGTCGGCGCATCCATGCCGCGCGCCATCAGGGCGGTGAACGCGGCTGAATAGGTATTGCCGGCGCCCAGGAACGGGCCGGGCAGGTGCTGCCAGTCGACGCGCGCGACTTCGCCGCTGGCATCGAACAGGCGGTTCGAGCAGGCGCCGGCCGTGTCGCGCGTGCCGGTCACGAGCACGTACTGCAGGCCGGACGAGGTCAGTTCGGCCACGTCTTCGTCGAGGTTGCCAGGATCGGCGTCGCCGCCATCGCGCCACAGCTCGGCCATGCGGCCCAGCTCGGCCTGCGACAGGATCAGGGCGGTGGCTTGCGGCGCCAGAATGGAGCGCAGGGCCATCAGCATTTCTTCGTCGCCCATGCCGGCGTCAGGCAGGGCCGACAGGAACGGGTCGAGGATCAGCGGCGCGTCCGGGTAGTCGGACACGATCTCGGCAATGGCGGCCAGGTGCATCGCGGTGCCCACGGCGCCAACCTTGAAGGCGGCAATGGGCATGTCTTCGAGCAGTGCGCGCGCCTGTTCGGCCATCCAGTCGCTGTCGAGCTCATACATGTGCTCGACGCGGGCGCTGTCGCACACGAGCACACCCGCAATGGCCGATAGCCCGTGGCACCCGAGGGCGGCAAAGGCGGCGACGTCCGATTGCACGCCCAGCGCGCCGACGGGATCGCAGACGCCAAAACTCAGGATGAGGGGTAACGGTTGGTTTTGCACGACGGGTAGATTAAGATGCCGGATTCTGATTCCACATTTTACTAGATACAAGGATCAACACCGTGAGTACTGAATCCACCGCCCCGTTCCTGACCTGGATGTGCCTGATCTGCGGCTGGGTATACGATGAAGCTGCCGGCGCACCGGAGGACGGCATTGCGCCGGGCACCCGTTGGGCCGACGTACCGATGAACTGGACCTGTCCCGAGTGCGGCGCACGCAAGGACGACTTTGAAATGACGGCGATATAACACCTGTTGTCGTGCTTGCATGGCATCTTGACAAGCCCCTGATGCCATCGCAAACGTGTAGTTGACTCCCTGCAACACTTTGCGCACAAGAAAGATTCGTTATGCTATCGTGGCACTTCAAGCCGAAGTGAAACGACCATGACGACATCGCCGCAATCATCAAGCCTGACCATCATGGTGATCGATGACAGCAGCACGATCCGCCGGTCAGCAGAGATTTTCCTGACCCAGGCGGGCTATCACGTGGTGCTGGCCGACGATGGCTTCGACGCGCTCGCCAAGATCAACGACCACCATCCTGCGCTCGTGTTTTGCGACATCCTGATGCCGCGCCTCGACGGCTACCAGACCTGCGCGCTGATCAAGAAGAGCGTGCGGTTTCACGCGACCCCGGTGCTGATGCTCTCGTCCAAGGACGGCCTGTTCGACCGCGCGCGCGGCGCGATGGTCGGCGCCAGCGCCTACCTGACCAAACCCTTTACCAAAGACAGCCTGCTGGCGGCCGTGCGCGAGCACGCCCAGGCGGCCGGCTGACGATTCAACCAGATTTGGAGCCCTCGTGGCCATTCAAAAGATTCTCATCGTCGACGATTCGCCGACCGAACGACTGTACCTGACCGACATCCTGGTCAAGAACGGCTTTACCGTGTGCACCGCCGTCAGCGGCGACGAAGCGATCGAGCGCATTCGCGCCGAGCGCCCGCAACTGATCCTGATGGACGTGGTCATGCCCGGTACCAACGGCTTCCAGGTGACGCGCGCCATTTCGCGCGATCCGGAACTGGCAGCGCTGCCGATCATCATCTGCAGCAGCAAGGACCAGGAAACCGACCGTATCTGGGGCATGCGCCAGGGCGCCAAGGAATACCTGGTCAAGCCGGTCGATCCGGCGCGCCTGCTGGCGGCCATCGCCGCGCTGGCCGTGCCGGGTGACGCTACCGGCAGCGTGAAGGCATGACCACCGGGGGCGCGGACGAACGTGCAGGCCGCCGCGATCCCGCGGCGCGGCGCACCCGCCTGCGCCTGTACCAGGAGCAGCTGCTCGAACGGATGCAGGCAGCGAAGAACGGCGCCGGCGCCAGCGTGGCGCAACTGGGCGTGGCCATCGGCGGCGCGCGCTACCTGGTCGACCTGGCCGAAGTGGGCGAGATCGTCGCGCCCGTGCCGGTCACGCCCGTGCCGCTGACCCGCCCCTGGTATCTGGGGCTGGCCAATGTGCGCGGCAGCCTGCTGGGGGTGATCGACCTGGCGCGCTATCTCGATGACGAGCACGTGGCCGCGTCGACGGTCCCTGGCAGCACGCCGCGCCTGCTGGTGTTCGCCCCAAGCCTGGGCTTGAATTGCGCGCTGCTGGCGTCCTCGGTGTATGGCTTGCGCCATGCGGGGACGATGACGCGCGACGGCGACGCCCTGCGCGATGCCGATGGCAACACATGGATGCCGCTGTCGCTGGCGGCGCTGGTGCGCGAAGAGCGCTTCCTGCACATTGCACGCTAACCGAACACACTAATTGCAGCACAGGGAGCCGGAATGGGATTCGCCTCGAAATTGACCATGAATGTCTTCGCCAAGGGTGGCGCAGCCGATGACGCGGTGCGCCCGGTCACGCCGGCCCCCGTTCTTGATGCTGCTGCGCCTGACGCCGCAGCCAATGGTTCTGCTGCCGCAGCGGCGCGCCGTCTCGGCGGCTTTCGTGGTCGTGACGACGCCGCCACCGATGGCGCGGGCGACATGCGCGCCACGCCGATGGGGAGCAGCTTCCAGCCGAATCGCCTGCGCCTGCTGCTGGGAGCCGTTGCCGCTGGCGCGGTGCTGACCGTGCTGGCCATGTGGCAGAACGCTGCCAGCGACGCCCGCCTGGCGGGGCAAAGCCAGGTGGCCGGCGACGCCGTGATGCACTCGCAGCGTTTCGCCAAGGCGGCGCCGATCGCGCTGCGCGGCGATATGCAAGCCTTCCTTCAGGTCGAAGAAAGCCGCGCCGAGCTGGGTCGCGAACTCGATCTGCTGGCCCGTGGCGGCCAGTCGCCGACCGGGCGCATTCCCGCTGCCAGCGGTCAGCGCGCCGACGACCTGCAAAAGGCGATCGTGCTGTGGAACCGCTCGTCCAAGGCCGCTGCCAACATTCTCGGCAACCGGCGCAACCTGATCGCCTTCGGCGGGAGCCTGGCCCAGTACGAAGAAGTGGGCCCGGAGCTGGTCGCCATTGCCGAACGCCTGCAGCGCGACGAGTCCGCCGACGCGCGGCGTCAGATGGCAGCTCTGAGCCTGCTGTCGGTAACCCAGCGCCTGACGGCCGGCGCCCAGACCTTCAACACGCCGGGTTCGACCCAGAACGCGGTGACTTACATTTTGGGCGACATCGCCTCGCTCGAAGCGCTCGTCGACGGCCTGCTCGATGGCGGCGGCCGTTATGGCCTGGCCCCGCTGACGGACCTCGAAATGCGCGTGCGCCTGTCGCGCACCCGCGACAGCCTGCGCGAATACGTCAAAACCGTCACGCCGCTGATCGGCAACCTGACCAGCTACGCCGGCGCCCGCGCCGCCGAGCGCCTGATCTCGCGCGACAGCGAACCGCTGCGCGTGATGCTGGCCAAGCTGCACATGGATTACCAGCGCGACCAGGCCGAGATCAGCCCGTGGTTCTGGCTGGCCATCGGCGCCGGCGTGTTCACGCTGCTCGCCACCCTGGGCACTACCCGCGCCATGCTGCAGGAATCGCGTGAACGCGCCGCCGGCGCCGAAGGGCGCCGCCAGGAAGCCGAAGCGATGCGCCACCTGGCGCAGACCAAGGAAGAAGAAGCCAAGGCCACCAATGAACAGAACCAGGCCGCCATTTTGCGCCTGATGAACGAACTGCAGGACGTCGCCGACGGCGACTTGACGGTGCAGGCGACGGTGTCGGAAGACATCACCGGCGCGATTGCCGACTCGGTCAACTACACGGTCGAAGAATTGCGCGAGCTGGTCGTGCGGGTCATCCGCACGGCGGAGCAGGTGGCGCGCGCATCGAACGGTGCGCAGGACGTCTCGACCGAGCTGCTGGGCGCGGCCGAGCAGCAGTCACGCGAGATTCAGGATGCGTCGACCACGACGCTGCGCCTGGCCGGCCTGATTACCGACGTGTCGCGCTCTGCCCTCGAATCGGCCGACGTGGCGCGCCAGTCGGTGGCAGCGGCGGCGCAGGGTTCGACCGCGGTGCAGAACGCGATCGAGGGCATGCAGGAGATCCGCGAGCAGATCCAGGAAACCTCCAAGCGCATCAAGCGGCTGGGCGAATCGTCGCAGGAGATCGGCGAGATCACCGAGCTGATTTCGGACATTACCGAGCAGACCAACGTGCTGGCGCTGAACGCCGCGATCCAGGCCGCATCGGCCGGCGAAGCAGGGCGCGGCTTCTCGGTCGTGGCCGAAGAGGTGCAGCGCCTGGCCGAACGCTCGGGCGACGCGGCCAAGCAGATCGGCGCGCTGGTGCGCACCATTCAGACCGACACCCACGACGCGGTGGCGGCAATGGAAAAATCGACGCAGGGTGTGGTCGAGGGGGCGCGCCTGTCGGACGCCGCCGGCGCCGCGCTGTCGGACATTTCGCGCGTCTCGAACCGCCTCGGTGAACTGATCGATGACATGTCGACCGCCACCGAGCGCCAGGCTACCAAGGCCACCGGCGTGGCCGACAAGATGCAGCAGATCCTCGCCGTGACCGAACAGACCCGCCAGGGTACCCGCCAGACCGCCCTGTCCATTCAGGAACTGGCCACGCTGGCGCAGGAACTGAAGGATTCGGTGTCCCGCTTCCGCGTGGTATCCTGACCGGGCGATGACGACCTTGAACCGCTCCAGCAGTTTTGATACCGGCCCGCTGTCCTGGGTCATTGGCGAAATCCGCGACGCCCTCACGCGCGCCGCCACGTCCCTGCGCGACGCCGCGGGCCGTTCGCCCGAGGCGCAGCCAACGCTGCTGCTGCATGCAAAATCGCACCTGCACCAGGCGCACGGCGCCTTGCAGATGGTCGATGTCGAAGGCGTCGGCGTGTTCACCGCCGCCGCCGAAGCGGTGCTCGATCGTTTCAAGGATGGCCAGTTGGCCTGCAACGCCGAGAGCGTGCAGGTGGTGCTGGACGCCTTCGGTGCGCTGGGCGAATACCTCGACGAACTCCTGGGCGGCGCCCCGCAACAGCCGGCGCGCCTGTTCCCCTACTACCGCGACATGGTCGAACGCCATGGTGAGCGCAAGGTCCATCCGGCCGACCTGCTGCCGCTCGATCTGTCGGTGCTGCCCGAGCTGCCTGCTGCTACCCCTGTCAACGCCGACGTCGACATCGCCGCCTGCCGCGCGCACTTCGAAAAAGCCCTGCTGCCGTACCTGAAGGCCGACGATGACGACGCCGCGCGCCGCGCGCAGGCGCACGACATGGCTGCGGCAATCGCGCCGATCGCCGGCGCTCAGGAAAGCGCACGCGCGCGCCTGTTCTGGCAGGCGATGCATGCGTTTGCCAGCGTGGTGGCCGACGGCCAGATCGCCACCGACCTGTATGTCAAACAGCTCTTTGGCCAGATCAACCTGCAATTGCGGCGCCTGGCCAAGGGCCAGCAGGATGCGCCCGAGACGATGCTGCGCGATGCGCTGTTTTTCGTGGCCGCCGCCTGCGCGCCGGGCCCCGAGGCGGGTGCGCTGCGTCAGGCCCTCGGCCTGGACGGCGCGGTGCCGCACGACTACGCCGAACGCCGCTACGGCAAGCTCGATCCGCAGGCGCTCAAGGATGCGCGCGAAGCGCTGGCCCGCACCAAATCGGACTGGGACCTGATCGCCGGTGACGGCAAGCCCGACGCCGCCATCGAGAACGATTTCAACGATGCGCTGGCGCGCCTGGCTGGCGCCAGCGACAAGCTGGGCGCACCTGCGCTCGCGCAGCTGCTGCGTGAACTGGGCCGCGCGGCCGGTGACTCGGTACAGTCGGGGCGCGACGATCAGTTCGGGCTGGAGATGGCAGCCGCCATGCTGTTCGTCGAGAACAGCCTGGACCAGCTGCGCCAGTTGCCCGACGATTTTTCACAGAACGCCGAAGCCGTCGGCGCGCGCCTGCTGGCGCTGGCCGCCGGCGAAACGCCGCCCGATGCGCCGCAGTGGCAGGGCGAACTGGCACGCCAGATCCAGCAGGGCCAGACCGTGGCGGTGCTGGCGGGCGAGGTCAAGGCCGGCCTGCGCCAGATCGAAAAACTGCTCGACGATTATTACGACGACCCGTCCAAACGCCAGGTGCTGGAACAGGCCGGGCCGGTGCTGCATGGCTTGCAGGGGGCGTTTGCCATCCTCGACCAGGAGCAGGCCGTGCTCACGGTGCACCACGTCGAGGACGCGGTGCGCACGCTGGCCGACAGCGAGCGCGATGTCACCGCGCAGCACGCGTCGCTGCACAATATCGCGCAGAACATCGGTGCGCTCGGCTTCTTTGCCGACCTGCTGGCGCAGGACAGCGCATTGGCGCGCGGGCGCTTCACGTTCGACACCGACAAACAGCTGCTGCGCGAGCTGCCGTTCGAGTTCACTGAGGCTGCTGCTGCCGTCGAGACGCCGGTGGCATCTGTCGCCAGCACCGACGCGCAGGACGACGTCGATGCCGAACTGCTCGGGATCTTCATCGCCGAGGCGCAGGAAGTGCTCGGCGTCGTGGTCGAGACGCTGCCGCGCGCGGCCGATGAGCCGGACAACCAGGAAACCCTGACCGGCCTGCGTCGTGCCTTCCACACGCTCAAGGGCAGCAGCCGCATGGTGGGCCTGGAAGCCTTCGGTGCGACTGCCGCCAGCATCGAGCGGGTCATGAACATCTGGCTTGCCGATGGCCGCGCGGCCACCGCCGACTTGCTGGCGCTGCTCGCGCACGCCTACGCCGAACTGGATGCGTGGGTGGCCGAACTGGCCGTCGGCCAGGCGCCGCAGCGCGATGGCGCCGCACTGATCGAGGCAGCGGCGCGGGTGCAGGAAGGTGGTGCGTTTGCACCCTCGGCCGATGGACAGCTCGATGCCGGGCTTGATGCGCAGCTGGACGACATCCCCGTGCTCGACGAAGAGATCACGCAGCCGGGCCTGGACGCCGTGCGACGCGTGGGCGACCTGGCCATCGGTCAGGCGCTGCACGACGTCTACCTGCTCGAAACCGAATCGCTGTGCGCCACGCTGGAAGACGCATTTGCCACGCTGCGCGCGGACCCGGCGCAGCGTGTATCGGCCGATGCGATCACGGCCGCGCACACGCTGGCCGGCACCTCGGCCACGGTCGGCTACACCGACCTGTGCGAACTGGCGCACGCGCTGGAAAAGACGCTCGAGAAGCTCGCCCTGCCGGGCGCCAACGTCGACGAGGCCGCGCTGGATCTGTTCGATACGACACTGGCGCGCATGCGCGCGATGCTGCAGGTGTTCACGCTGGGCGAACTGGCCCCGGCGCAGCCGGACCTGATCGAACAACTGGCCGCGCTGCGCGCGCGCCTGGGTACATCGCCGTTCGACAAGCTCGAACCGGCGCTGGCAAGTCAGCTCGACACGCTGTTCGCCGAAGCGTACAAGCAGTTGCTGGCCGAACCGCCGCCATTCATGGCGCCGGTGTCTGCGCCGCGCGAGGCCGCGCCAGCAGCAGCATCGGACGATATCGACGACATCTTCGGCGCGTTCGGCGACGACCCGTTCGCCGCGCCCGCGCTGGAACAGGCCGCGCCGCAGCCGGAGGCCGGCTTCGTGGCGGTGACGCCCGATGAAGCGGTGCTGGCCGGGCCGGTGTCGGAAGCTGAAGCTGAATCGGAACCAGATCTGGCGTTTGAGAACCTGCACGAGCCCGAACTGGTTGGCGCCAGCGGGTACGTCGACGAGATCGATGCCGATCTGCTGCCGGTCTTCCTCGAAGAAGCGACTGACCTGCTGCCGCGCATCGGCCACGACCTGCGCCAGTGGCAGCAGGAGCCGTCCAATGCCGCCGTCGCGCAGCGCATGCAGCGTGACCTGCACACGGTCAAGGGCAGTGCGCGCATGGCCGGCGCGATGCGCCTTGGCCAGCACGCGCACGAACTGGAAACGCAGATCGAGAACATGGTTCATGCCGGCACCTCGACGCTGCCGCCGACCGCCTTCGACGAGCTGCTGGCCAACTACGACAGCGCGATGCTGCTGTTCGAGGGCTTGCAGCAGCCGGCGCGCGCCGACTCTGCAACGACAGCGGCGCCAGCCTCGGTGGATGCCCCCGCAGCCGCGCCGGTCGAGCCGGCCCGTGCGCCGCTGGTGCGTGTGCGCGCCGACATCCTCGACCGCGTGGTGAACCAGGCGGGCGAAGTGTCGATCACACGCTCGCGTCTTGAAAACCAGATTGGCGTACTCAAGTCGTCGCTCGGCGACTTCTCGGACAACGTGGGCCGCCTGCGGCGCCAGTTGCGCGAGATCGAGATGCAGGCCGAATCGCAGATCGCCTCGCGCCTGTCGATCGCCGGCGAGCGCGAATTCGATCCGCTCGAATTCGACCGCTTCACGCGTCTGCAGGAACTCACGCGCATGCTGGCCGAAAGCGTCGACGACGTCGCCTCGTTCCAGGAAAGCCTGGCGCGCACGGTCGATTCGGCCAACGAAGAACTGTCGGCCCAGGCGCGCATGACGCGCGACCTGCAGCGCGACCTGATGCGGGTGCGGATGGTGCCGTTTGCCAGCCTGTCCGAGCGCCTGTTCCGCGTCGCGCGGCAGACCGCGAAAGAGACCGACAAGCGTGTCAACCTGGATATCCGGGGCGGCGCTGTCGAAATCGACCGCGGCGTGCTGGAACAGATGGCGGCGCCCTTCGAACACCTGCTGCGCAACGCGATCGTGCACGGCATCGAGCCGCGCGCCGCGCGCCAGGATGCCGGCAAGGCCGAGACGGGCGAGCTGCTGGTGCAGGTCAGCCAGCATGGCAACGAAGTCCTGATCAACTTCAGCGATGACGGCGCGGGGCTGGACCTGGACCGCATCCGCGCCAAGGCGCTGGCCGGCGGCCTGCTCGCCGAGGGCGAGGATGCCCCGGACGACCAGGTGACCGACCTGATTTTCGCACCGGGCTTTTCGACGGCGGACACGCTGACCGAGCTGGCCGGGCGTGGCGTGGGCATGGACGTGGTGCGCTCCGAAGCCCAGGCGCTGGGCGGACGCGTCGCGGTGGCGTCCGAAGCAGGGCAGGGCGCGCGCTTTACCATCACGCTGCCGCTGACGCTGGCCGTGGCACAGGTGGTGCTGGTGGTGGCCGGTGGCCGCACACACGCGGTGCCATCGACGCTGGTCGAAGCGGTGCAGCAGGTGCGTGAAGCCGATCTGGCCGCCGCGATCGACGCCGGAAGTATCCACCTGGCCGGCCACGAACTGGCGCTGCATGGCTTGCCGGATCTGCTGGGCATGGATGACGACGAGCGCATCACGACGCAGCGTTCGACGCCGGTGCTGGTCTTGAATGGCGGCAGCCGCCGCATCGCGCTGCGCGTGGACGACGTGCTGGGCAACCGCGAGGTGGTGGTCAAAAACATCGGCCGCCAGCTGGCGCGCATGCCGGGCATCGACGGCGCCACGGTGCTGGGTTCGGGCGAGATCGTCCTGATCCTCGATCCGCTGGCACTGGCGCAGCAGCCACAGGGTGAAGCACGCGTGAAGCAGGCTGTCGTGCCCCAGGTGCGGCGCTCCACGGTGATGGTGGTCGACGATTCGCTGACGGTGCGGCGCGTGACGCAGCGCCTGCTCGAACGCGAAGGCTATCGCGTGGTGCTGGCCAAGGACGGCATCGAAGCGCTGGAGCTGATCGGGCAGGGCGCACCGGACCTGATGCTGGTCGACATCGAGATGCCGCGCATGGACGGCTTTGACCTGACCCGCAATGTACGGGGCAATGACGCAACGAAGGCGATCCCGATCATCATGATCACGTCACGCACGGCCGACAAGCACCGCAACGTGGCGCTCGGGCTGGGCGTGAATGCCTACTTCGGCAAGCCGTACCAGGAGACGGTGCTGCTGGCGGCGATCGAGGGCTTGCTGGGGCGTGAGGCAGCATAACGGCGGCGTTCAGTCGTCGTGCGCGTCGTCCTTCTCGTCCTCTGCCTTCGCCACCACCTTCTTCACCACTGCAAAGCGTTCCAGTGTGCGCTGTCGCGCCGCGTCGTGCTCCACGACCGGCGCCGGATAATCGCGTCCCAGCACCACCCCGCGCTCTGCCAGCACATCCGGCTTTACCAGCCACGGCGCGTGAATCTGCTTGGCGTCGAGCTGTGCCAGTTGCGGCAGGTAGCGTCGGATGAACTCCCCGCGCGCGTCGAAGCGCGTCGATTGCGTGATCGGGTTGAAGATCCGGAACCACGGCTGCGCATCGCACCCGGTCGACGCCGCCCACTGCCAGCCGCCGTTGTTCGAGGCCAATTCATAATCATTGAGCTGGCGCGCGAAATACCGCTCGCCGCGGCGCCAGTCGATGCCCAGATCCTTGGTCAAAAAGCTCGCGGTGACCATGCGCAGCCGGTTGTGCATGAAACCCGTTTGATTGAGCTGCAGCATCGCCGCATCGACCAGCGGATACCCGGTGCGGCCTTCGCACCAGGCCGCAAACAGCGCGTCGGCCTCGTCCCCCGTTTCCCACCCGATCACATCGTAGGCCGGCTTGAACGAACGTTCGACCACGTGCGGGTTCTGCGACAGCACCATCGCATAGAAGTCGCGCCAGATCAGTTCCGACAGCCACACCGATGCACCCGTCCCGCCTGCGCCCGACTGCACCATCTCGCGCGCGCTGCGCACCAGGTGGCGGATTGACGTCGTGCCAAAGCGCAGGTGCGCTGACAGCCGCGACGTGCCTTCTTCGGCCGGGAAGTCGCGCGCGCGGCCGTAGTCGGCCATTTCGCTGACAAAGGTTTCAAACAGTGTTTCCGCCCCATCCATCCCGGCAGGCAGCGGCGGCTCGCCCGACGTGAAGCCGATGTCTTCCAGGGCCGGCAGGGCGGCCGGAGCGCCGGCGGCCGGCGCTCCGGTGGGCCGCGCGAACGTGTGCGCATGGGCATCGACCGGATAGGTGGCCAGGGTCTCCGGATGCGCGGCCAGGCGTTTGAGCCAGGCGTTCTTGTACGGCGTGAAGACCGAGAACACGCCGCCGGCGAGCGTGAGCACTTCCTGCTTCTCGAAGATGACCTGGTCCTTGTACGTGTGGAAGGCGCAGTCGCGCGCGGCGAGTTTCTCGGCCACGGCGAGGTCGCGCGCAATCGCCGACGGTTCATAGTCGCTGCCGGCATGCACGGCACCGATCCCGAGTTCTTCTGCCAGAGCCGCGACTTCATCGCGCGCGCTGCCGTGGCGTACGATCAGGTAGCCTCCAAGGCGACGCAGTTCAGCATCGAGCTGGGCCAGGCTGGCATGGATGAAACGCAGACGCCGGTCATCCTTTGGCAACTCATCGAGAATATCGGTGTCGTAGACGAACAAGCAATACACCTGCTGCGATGAACGCAGGGCGTGGTGCAGGGCGGCATGGTCGAACGCACGCAGATCGCGGCGGAACCAGACTAAAGACTTGCTTGAATTCATCATCGTGTGCGAGGTCAAGGTGGGCCCAGATTTTACTGCCCATGATCGAAACGTGTGGCGCCCGAGGAATGCTTCCAATGGCCCGCAGGGCAAATGGGTGTAAACTGTCGGAAAGCGTAGGTTGCTCTGCAGATACCTGGCAGCCATTCAACAGAAGTAACAACGCGAGAGTGCGCCTTTTGAGAGCAATCGTATGAAAAAAACCAAAGTTGGCAAAACTCTTCCCATGCCGGGCATGCCCCGTGAGCAGGATGGGTCCCCCACCATGGCGGGCCCTGCAGCATCCGGCCTGAACCTGGCGAACCACTTCCTGATCGCCATGCCGTCGATCCAGGATCCCGTCTTCGGCGGCACCGTTGTCTACGTCTGCGAGCACAACGACAAGGGCGTGCTGGGCGTGGTCATCAACAAGCCGACCGACATGACGATGGAAACCCTGTTCGACCGTGTCGATCTCAAGCTCGCCGAGGGCCTGCGCGCCACCGTCGTCGACGAGCCGATCATGTTCGGCGGCCCCGTCCAGGACGACCGCGGCTTCGTGCTGCATTCACCGGGCGGGCGCTATTCGTCGTCGCTCATCGTCACCGACGACGTCTCGTTTACCACCTCGATCGACGTGCTCGAGGCCGTCGCCAATGGCGGTGGGCCGGCGCGCATGCTCGTCTCCATCGGCTATGCCGGCTGGAGCCCGGGCCAGCTCGAAGAAGAAATCTCGCGCAATGGCTGGCTCACAGTCGGGGCCGACGCGCGCGTGCTGTTCGACCTGCCGATCGAAGAACGCTACCACGCCGCCATCAAGCTCTTGGGCATCGATCCGTTGATGCTCGCCACCGAGGCCGGCCATGCGTAAGGCGTTCCAGTGCACGAACGGCGGGCATGGTTGATATCGTTCTGGGCTTCGATTTCGGCATCAAGCGGATTGGCATTGCCATGGGCAACACCCTGACTGGGCAAGCCCAGCCGCTGAAAGTCGTCAGCGCGATCGATAATGCCACCCGCTTCCAGATCATTGGCGACCTGATCGCGCAGTGGCAGCCCGCGCGTCTGATCGTCGGCGAGCCGCGTCATCCCGATGGCGCCGAGCACGACATGACCCTGCGCAGCCGCCGCTTCGCCAACCAGCTGCATGGCCGCTTCAATCTTCCCGTCGAGCTGGTCGATGAACGCTATTCGTCGGCCGTGATTGCATCAAAGCGCGGCGAGGTCATCGACGACAAGGCGGCCGCCATCATTTTGCAACAGTATTTTGACGCATCACGCTAACCCTATGCCTACCAACAAACACGCATTCGATGCCGAGGCGCTCTACCGCGAGCTGCTGGCCCAGGTCCGCGCTGGCCTGGACGGCGTCGCCGATCCGGCCATCGTCGGCATCCATTCCGGCGGCGCCTGGCTGGCCGAGCGCCTCGCGCGCGACCTCGACCTGACGCACCGCGTGGGCGCCATCGACGTCTCGTTCTACCGCGACGACTATGCGCGCAAGGGCCTGCACCCGGACGTGAAACCGACCCACATCCGCTTCGCGGTCGACGGCGCCACCGTGGTGCTGGTCGACGACGTGCTGCAGACCGGCCGCACCACGCGCGCGGCCATCAACGTGCTGTTCGACTACGGCCGTCCGGCCTGCATCCGCCTGGCCACACTGGCCGACCGGGGCGGGCGCGAGCTGCCGGTGGCCGCCGATTTTGTCGGCGTCCACGCCACGCTCGAGGCCAACGAGTCGCTGTGCCTGCAGCGCGATGAGACAGGCCAACTTTCGCTCACCATCGAACAAGACAATGCCGATCCTGCACAATAATCCGCAACTGAACAAAAACGGCGAGCTGCAGCACCTGCTCACCATCGAGGGCCTCAAGAAGTCGCACATCGACCACATCCTCGACACCGCATCGAGCTTCGTGGGGATCTCCGACCGCGAAGTCAAGAAGGTCCCGCTCATGCGCGGCAAGAGCGTGTTCAACCTGTTCTTCGAAAATTCGACGCGCACCCGCACCACGTTCGAGATCGCGTCCAAGCGCCTGTCGGCCGACGTCATCAACCTGAACATCCAGGCCTCGTCGACCACCAAGGGCGAGTCGCTGCTCGACACGATCGACAACCTGGCCGCGATGCACGCCGACATGTTCGTGGTGCGCCACGCGCAGTCGGGCGCGCCGTACATGATCGCGCAGCACCTGAACCGCACGCGCTCGGATGTCCACGTCGTCAATGCCGGTGACGGGCGCCACGCGCACCCGACCCAGGGCCTGCTCGACATGTACACGATCCGTCACTACAAGAAAGACTTCACGAACCTGCGCGTGGCGATCGTCGGCGACATCCTGCACAGCCGCGTGGCGCGTTCGGACATCCACGCGCTGACCACGCTGGGTGTGCCCGAAGTGCGCGCCATCGGCCCGCACACGCTGCTGCCGGGCGGCCTGGACCAGATGGGCGTGCGCACCTTCACCAACATCGACGAAGGCCTGAAGGACGTCGACGTGATCATCATGCTGCGCCTGCAGAACGAGCGCATGAGCGGCGCGCTGCTGCCGTCGGCGCAGGAATACTTCAAGAGCTACGGCCTGACGCCCGAGCGCCTGGCGCTGGCCAAACCCGATGCGATCGTGATGCACCCGGGGCCGATGAACCGCGGCGTCGAGATCGATTCGGCCGTGGCCGACGGCAGCCAGGCAGTGATCCTGCCGCAGGTGACGTTCGGGATCGCGGTACGGATGGCAGTAATGAGCATTTTGGCAGGAACCCACGCATGAAACTCCATATCAAGAACGGGCGCGTGATCGACCCGGCGAACGGCGTCGACGCCGTGCAAGACCTGTTCATCGTCGATGGCAAGATCGCGGCCATCGGCACCGCACCGGCGGGCTTTGCGGCCGACCGGAGCATCGACGCGAGCGGCCTGGTGGTCGCCCCGGGCCTGGTCGACCTGTCGGCGCGCCTGCGCGAGCCGGGCTACGAATACAAGGCCACGCTCGAATCCGAGCTGCAGGCTGCGATGCAGGGCGGCGTGACCTCGCTGGTCTGCCCGCCCGACACCGATCCGGTGCTCGACGAACCAGGCCTGGTCGAAATGCTCAAGCACCGCGCGCGCATCGTCGACCAGGCCAATGTGCACCCGCTGGGCGCACTGACCGTGGGCCTGAAAGGCCAGGCACTGACCGAGATGGCCGAACTGACCGAAGCCGGCTGCATCGGCTTCGCCCAGGCCGAAGAGCCGATCCTCGACACCACCGTGCTGCTGCGCGCGATGCAGTACGCCAAGACGTTCGAATACACCGTCTGGCTGCGCCCGCAGGACGCGCACATCGGCCGCGGCGGCGTGGCCCATGCCGGTCCGCTGGCCTCGCGCCTCGGCCTGTCCGGCGTGCCGGTGATGTCCGAAACCATCGCGCTGCACACGATCTTCGAGCTGATGCGCGCCACCGGCGCGCGCGTGCACCTGTGCCGGATTTCGTCCGCTGCCGGTCTGGACCTGATTCGCGCGGCCAAGAAAGAAGGCCTGAACCTGACGGCTGACGTCGGCGTGCACCACCTGCACATGACCGATGCCGACATCGGCTTCTTCGATTCCAACGCACGCCTGACGCCGCCGCTGCGCTCGCAGCGCGACCGCGACGCGATCCGCGCTGCGCTCGTCGATGGCACGGTCGACGCGATCTGCTCCGACCACACGCCAGTGGACGACGACGAAAAGCTGCTGCCGTTCGGCGAAGCGTCGCCCGGCGCCACGGGCCTGGAACTGCTGCTGGCGCTCACGCTCAAGTGGGCGCAAGACCAGCCGCACGGCGCACAGGATGCACAGGGCGCGCTGGCGCTGGCGATCGGCAAGATCACCTGCGAAGCGGCGCGCATTGCCGGCCTGCCGGCCGGTACGCTGGGCGTGGGCGCGGCGGCCGATGTCGTGCTGTTCGACCCGGCCGCGCGCTGGCTGGTCGACGGCAAGGCGCTGGCCAGCCAGGGCAAGCACACGCCGTTCCTCGGCTACGAGCTGGCCGGGCAGGTGCGCGCGACGGTCGTGCGCGGCCGCGTGGCTTACCAGCGTTGATCCAATCACAGCGTGCTCTTCACCCGAAGGGCGCGCCTTCACGGCGTCCATCACCTTGAATATCCGGCTTGCCTGGCGCCTCGCGCGCGTCACCGTCCATCTGTGCGAAGGATTGGCGACGTGCGCGCTGGTGTTCCCCTTTGCCTCGCCCCGTGTGCGCGCCCGCCTGACGCGCGGCTGGTCCGCGCGCCTGCTGCGCCTGTGCAGCGTGAATGTCGCACCGGCGCTGGGCGTGCCCGCACTCGCGCACGCGCTGGTGGTGGCCAACCACGTGTCGTGGCTCGACATCTTCGTCATCAATGCTTTGAGCCCCTGCCGGTTCGTGGCCAAGGCTGAAATTCGCGAATGGCCCGTGATGGGGCGTCTGGCCGCCGGCGCCGGCACCGTGTTCATCGCACGCGGCAACCGGCGCGAGTTGCGCCATGTGTTCAAGGGCCTGGTCGAGGTGCTGCAGAAGGGGGAGCGCGTCGCGCTGTTCCCGGAAGGCACGACCGGCCTGCAAGGCCAGGTGCTGCCGTTTCATGCCAATCTGTTCGAGGCGGCGGTCGATGCCGGCGTGCCGGTGCAGCCGTATGCGCTGGCCTATGTCGGCGCCAATGGCGCGCACCATCCGTCGATCGAGTACGTCGGGGATACGACCTTTGTCGACAGCCTGTTCCGCATTTTGCAGGGGCCACCGGTCACGGCGCGCCTGACCTGCCTGGCGCCTCTCGAGAGCCAGGGTGCGCACCGGCGCGAACTGGCGCAGGCGTCGCAAGAGGCCGTGGCCACTGCCGTAGCCACCGCAGTCTCACACTAATTCAGCGCTGCTTGCCGCCGTGCTCCCGGTACTCGGGGCAATCCACCTGCAGCAGCGTGCGGTCATCCAGGCACACGGCCGTCAATTTGCCGCCCCAGACGCAGCCGCTGTCCAGCCCGACCAGGTTGGGCCGCTGCACCACGCCCAGCGCCGACCAGTGGCCGAACACCACCGTCACATCCTGCGTGCGGCGCGCCGGCAGGTCGAACCATGGCTGCAGGTCGCTGCCGGTCGGGCCGGTGTCGGATTCCTTGTGCTTGAAGTCCATCGCGCCGTCGGGAGCGCACAGGCGCATGCGCGTGAGCGCATTGACGATGCAGCGCAGGCGTTCAATGCCCGTCAGACTGTCGTCCCAGCGGTCAGGCTGGTTGCCGTACATCTGGCTCAGAAAGTCGAGCCAGCCGTCACCCTGGAGCATGCGTTCGACTTCACCGGCCAGCGCCATCGTCTGCGCCGCATCCCATTGAGGCGCCACACCGGCATGCACCAGCAGGTGATTGTCGACGAACATCGCCAGCGGCCGCGCGCGCAACCAGGCGATGAGTTCATCGCGGTCGGGGGCCGCCAGGATCTCGTCGAGCGTGTCGGAGCGGCTCAGGCGCTGAACGCCGCCGGCCACCGCGATCAGGTGCAGGTCGTGGTTGCCAAGCAGGGCATCGACCCGCCCGCCGCTCGATGTATTGAGTGCCTTCATGCGCCGCAATGCCATCAGCGATTCGGGACCGCGGTTGATCAGGTCACCCACGAACAGGATGCGCGCGTCGTCACCCGCCACGAGGGCAATGCGGTCAAGCAGCAGCTGCGCTTCGTGCGCGCAGCCTTGGAGGTCGCCAATGGCGTAAGTCGTCATATTCTTGTTCTGGCAGGACCTCGCGGTCCTTCTGCCTGGCGTTGTGAAAGTGGGTGGCGCATGATGCGTTGGCGGATACTAAATGATTTTACGCGCGACCAGTGTTTTGCGTGGCCGTGCAAGCGGGTAACACGATAAATACGCGCGCCGGCGTGTACGCCCAGTCCGGTACAATGAGGCCGGCTTTCGGTTGACGAATAGCCTGTGATGGCTGCTCCAATTCGCTCCCTGCGCGGAGCGCTGCACAAGAATCGCTCCGAAAGAAAACAATAATGTTCTCGTTTTTTGTCAGTTTCCTTTCCTGCGCATTGCTCACGCTCCTGGTCATCAAGACCGCGCGAAAACATGGGCTGGGACTCGATGGTGATTTTGCCGGCGTGCAGAAAAACCATACGCATGCGGTCGCGCGCGTCGGCGGCATTCCCATCTTTTTGGCAGTGGTGGTGGCGTCCGGTTTATCGATCTTGCGCCAGCCGCAAATGGCAGCGTGGCTGGCAACCCTGATTGCCTGCGCTGCGATTGCCCTGTCCGGCGGCATTGCCGAAGACTATACGGGGAAGGTTTCGCCGGGCCGTCGCCTGTTTCTGACGATGCTCGCAGCGGGCTTTGGTTATTGGCTGCTCGATGCGCGTATCGGTCGACTCGACTTGCCATGGACAATCGTGCCGCTGGACTCGATCTGGATCGCGCTGCCATTGACGTTGCTCGCCGTGGCCGGCGTGGCCAACGCCATCAATATCATCGATGGTTTCAATGGCCTGGCCGGCGTCATCAGTATTTTCATGCTGCTGTCGCTGTCCTACGTCGCCCTGCAGGTGGGCGATATGTTCGTGCTGGTGGGTGCATTGATTGTCGCTGGTGCCACAGCGGGCTTCCTGATCTGGAATTATCCGGTCGGGCTGATTTTCCTTGGCGATGGGGGCGCGTATTTCCTTGGCTTCCTGCTGGGCGAGCTGGCCCTGCTGCTGGTGATGCGCAATCCTGCGGTGTCGACCTGGTATGCCGCGCTATTGCTGATTTACCCTGCATTTGAAACCATATTCTCTGCATACCGCCGCATGTTTGTCCGGGGTAAATCGCCAACGCTGCCCGATGGTATTCACTTGCACAGTTTGATTTTCAGGCGCATTGTGCAATGGACCGTGGGGCCGCGCGAAGCACGCGCACTCATGAAACGCAATGCGCGCACATCGCCTTATTTATGGCTGATTTCATTGCTGGCGGTGATACCGGCGACCGTGTTCTGGGAAAGCACCGGCGCATTGATGGTATTTTGCTTGTTGTTCATAATCAGTTACCTGTGGTTGTATGGACGCATCGTGCGATTCAAGTCGCCGCGCTGGCTTTTTTTAAACAAGAAAGACTGACCTTGTATTATTGATGTAGTATATTGCGACATTTGGTGAGTATTCACCGATCGTCAGCAATTGCTGAATCTGCATTCAATTTTTAACGAACGAGGAACGATGATGGATCTGTCGAATATGTCGGTAGGCGATTTGCGCAACCTGCAAGAACAAATCAAGCAGGAAATGAAAACGCGTGAAACCCAGGAAGTGCAGAAAGCACGTGAACAAATCCTGGCAATCGCGCAAAGCGTCGGCATGCCGCTGAAAGAACTGATGGCTGTTACCGGCCGCGGTTCGAAAGGCGCGACCGTCGCCGTGCGTTACCGTCACCCGCAAGATTCCAGCCAACAATGGACCGGCCGTGGCCGCCAGCCAAAGTGGGTCAAGGAATGGGTCGACGGCGGCAAGTCGATCGACGACCTGCGCGTCTAAGCAGTCTGTATCGCTCCGCCACGCGGAGCGAGCGCCGCGCGCTTCCCCAGCGCCGGCGCTGGTGGCGTGCTGCCATCGAATCTGGCGCCCATCCGCGGCCCCGGCTATTTCCCGATATTCCCCTGTTTTTTCGTGCGGTTTACGGCCAAGCTTGCGCACGCGCGCCATTCCCCCGTCCGCCACGCTTGCCGTTACAATAGTGGTTACTTATCAATCCTCCAATATTCCAGGAAACAAAATGGTCGCTCTCTCCAAAACGATTTTCAAGGCCTACGATATTCGCGGCATCATCGACAAGACTCTCGACGCCGGCATCGCGCGTCATATCGGTCGTGCATTCGGCGCTGCCGCGCTGGCCAAGGGAGAGAGCAAGGTCGTGATCGGCCGCGATGGCCGCCTGTCCGGCCCTGAACTGGCCGGCGCATTGAGCGAAGGCTTGCGTGACGCCGGCGTCGACGTGATCGACCTGGGCATGGTCGCCACGCCGATGGTCTATTTCGGCACCAACGTGCTCGACACCCGCTCGGGCATCATGGTCACCGGCAGCCACAACCCGCCCGACTACAACGGCTTCAAGATGGTCCTGGCCGGCGAAGCCATTTACGGCGACGCCATCACCGGTCTGCACGACAGCATCGCCGCGTACGACGGCGCGATCGCGGCGCAGCGCGGCGGCTACAGCACGCACGACATCCGCGCTGCCTACCTCGAGCGCATCATCGGCGACGTCAAGCTGGCGCGCCCGATCAAGATCGCGGTCGACTGCGGCAACGGCGTGGCCGGCGCGTTCGCGGGCGACCTGTATCGCGGCATGGGCGCTGAAGTGGTCGAGCTGTTCTGCGACGTCGATGGCACGTTCCCGAACCACCATCCTGACCCGGCGCACCCGGAAAACCTGCAAGACCTGATCCGCGCGCTGCAAGAGACCGACGCCGAAATCGGCCTGGCTTTTGACGGCGACGGCGACCGTCTCGGCATCGTCACCAAGGATGGCCAGATCATCTTCCCGGACCGCCAGATGATGCTGTTCGCAGCCGACGTGCTCTCGCGCGTGCCTGGTGGCGAGATCCTGTATGACGTCAAGTGCACGCGCCACCTGGCGCCGTACATCGAGCAGCACGGCGGCAAGCCGCTGATGTGGAAGACCGGCCACTCGCTGGTCAAGGCCAAGCTGAAGGAAACCGGCGCACCGCTGGGCGGCGAGATGAGCGGCCATATCTTCTTCAAGGAGCGCTGGTACGGCTTCGATGACGGCATGTATGCCGGCGCGCGCATGCTCGAGATCCTGACCAAGCAGCAGGATCCATCGGCGCTGCTCAACAGCCTGCCAATGGCCAGCAGCACCCCGGAACTGCACCTGCAGCTGCAAGAGGGCGAGAACTTCACGCTGATCGACCACCTGCGCGCCAACGCCACGTTCCCGACGTCCGAGAAAATCAACGACATCGACGGCCTGCGCGTCGAGTACGCCGATGGTTTCGGCCTGGCCCGTTCGTCGAACACGACGCCGGTTGTCGTGCTGCGCTTCGAAGGCGAATCGCCGGAAGCACTGGCGCGCATCCAGGCCGAGTTCAAGACCGTGATCCTGGCCGCCAAGCCAGATGCCGACCTGCCGTTCTGAGGATACGCGCTTGAAGATCCTGCTCGTGCGCGTGTCGTCGCTGGGCGACGTGCTGCATAACCTGCCGATGGTGGCCGACCTGCTGCGCGAGCATCCGGGCGCCACCATCGACTGGGTGGTGGAAGAAGGGTACGTGAGTCTCGTGCGCCTGAATCCTCATGTGCGCAAGATCATCCCGTGGTCGCTGCGCCGCTGGCGCAAGAGCCTGGGCAAGAAAGAGACGCGGGCCGAAATCCGCGCATTCTTCCGCACGCTGCGCGAAGACGAATATGACTATGTGTTCGACACCCAGGGCCTGCTCAAGACCGGCATCATCATGGGCGCGTCGCGCGTGCGCAAGGGCGGTAAAAAAGTCGGTCTGGCCAACGGCAGCGAAGGCTCGGGCTACGAGGGCATCTCGCGCATCTTCCATACCGACAGCATCTCGTTAAATCCGCGCACGCATGCGGTGGCGCGCGGACGCATGGTTGCGGGCGCTGCGCTCGATTACAGCGTCGACTCGGCCCCGGAGTTCGGGTTGCCGGCGCCAGGCGCAGGCACCCGGCCGGCGTTTTTGCCGCACGACGACTACGCCGTGTTTTTCCATGGCACGGCGCGCGCGGCCAAGAAGTGGGCGGACGCCAACTGGATCGCACTGGGCGCAGCGCTTGCGCCGATGCCGGTGCTGCTGCCATGGGGCTCGCAGTCTGAACACGAAGATGCCCAGGCGCTGGCGGCAGCGATCCCCAATGCGCATGTGCTGCCAAAACTGTCGATGATGGACGCGGTGTTGCTGGCCCAGCACGCGCGCCTTGCGGTGGGCGTCGACACGGGCCTGACCCATATCGCCGCCGCCTTCGTGCGGCCGACGATCGAAATCTACTGCGATTCGCCGAAGTGGAAGACCGAGGGCAACTGGTCCGATCGCATCGTCAACCTGGGTGACCTGGGTGCACCGCCGTCAAGCGATGACGTCATCGCGGCTGCACGGCGCCTGCTGGCGCCGGCATGACATGAACCGCACGCTGTACTCAAGCCTCTGGTGGCTGGCCATGCCGGTGGTGCTGGGCCGGCTGTGGTGGCGCGGGCGCAAGGAACCGGGCTACCGCGCGCATTGGGACGAGCGCCTGTCCCTTGGCGGCCCCGCGGCAGGCGAGCGGCCCACGATCATGGTGCATGCGGTGTCGGTGGGCGAGACGCGCGCCAGCGAGCCGCTGGTCGATGCGCTGCTGCTGGCGTATCCCGATTGCCGCATCCTGCTGACCCACATGACGCCGACCGGCCGCGCCACCGGGCGCGACCTGTTTGCGCGCCACGGCGAGCGCGTCGTACAGGCCTACCTGCCGTACGACACAGGATGGATGACGACGCGCTTCCTGCGCCGTTATCGTCCGCGCGCCTGCATCCTGATGGAAACCGAAGTCTGGCCGAACCTGATCCAAGCCTGCACGCGCCAGGGCGTGCCGATCGTGCTGGCCAATGCGCGCCTGTCCGAACGCTCGCTCAAGCGGGGCCGCAAGGCCGGCGCCGTGATGCTGGAGGCGGCGCGCTCGTTCACGCTGGTGGCGGCGCAGACCGATGCCGATGCGGCGCGCATTGCGTCGCTGGGCGCGCCGAACGTCGTCGTCACGGGCAGCGTCAAGTTCGACATCGTGCCGCCATCGAGCGCGCTGGAGAAGGGCGCCTGGCTGCGCACACGCATCGACGGCGCGGCGCGCCGCCCGGTGTTCCTGTGCGCGAGTACGCGCGAAGGCGAAGAGGCACTGATCCTGGAAGCATGGCGGCAGAACCGCGACAAGCCGCAGCACGCGTTGCTGTTGCTGGTACCACGTCATCCGCAACGCTTCGACGATGTGGCGAAGCTGGTCGAGGCACGCGGCCTGACGCTCGCGCGCCGCTCGCAGCTGGATGGTGACAACGCCGCCGCGATTGATACTGATGTTCTGCTAGGCGACTCGATGGGCGAGATGTTCGCCTATTACGCTGCTTGCGACTGCGCCTATATCGGCGGCAGCCTGTTGCCGCTGGGTGGCCAGAATCTGATTGAAGCCTGTGCACTGGGCAAACCGGTGCTGGTGGGCGAACACACGTTCAACTTTCTGGACGCGACGATCGACGCGGTTGACGATGGCGCGGCGTTGCGCGTCCCGGACGCCGATGCGCTCGTGGCCCAAGCCGCGCGGTTGCTGCACGATGATGCGGCGCGCGCAGCGATGGGCGCCAGGGCGCTGGCCTTCGCCGGCCGCCACCGCGGCGCGACCCTGCGCACTGTTGAACTCGTGCAACGGCTTATTGGGTAGGTTTTGTTACCATTCCCATCTGCACGCTACAAAACTATAGGGGATGCGCCATGTTGTCATTGAATCGCGCGACACCGGGCAGTGATGGAGAGCCAGTGTCTCTTCGGGTCCAGGAAGGGGTAGTCGACACGCTGGGAACGATCCTGGGCTCAGGCCTGGCCGACCACGTGCCGGCAAAACAGCAAACGGCAAGCGTGCTGCCGCTCGATGCACTGCATTTTTTCGTGCGCTATACGCTGGCCGAATACGTCAGCTTCATGTGGCAGCACGGGGGCTTTTTGATCCGCCGCCGGCGCGTGCGCTGGCCTGCCGGCTTCCTGCTGCGCCTGCGCAGCACGCTGAGCGCAGGACTGAACTTCGTGCTGCTCGGGCGCGGGCGCCGCACCTACGAATTCACCATCGACGCCCACGGCATCGTGCGCACCAGTGGCGGCGTGACGCTGATCGAATGGGCCGATGTGGCGTCCGTGCGCACCTACTCGCGTGGCTTCATGATGGTGCTCAAACGGGGCACGCTGCCGATCCCGTTTCGCTGCCTGTCGCAGCAGCAGACCGCGACCATGCGCGATCTGGCGGCCGCGCGCCATGCATTGAGTCTGCACTAACCTCCACGAACCCGGCAGGCCAGCAGCCTGCCTGCTCGCCTGCCTACTCGTCAAACAATACCGGCATCTGGTGCGACTGCTTGCGCAGCGCCAGGCGCGCGCCATCGTAATCCGGATACACCTCGGCCACCGTCGCCCAGAACGCCGGGCTGTGGTTCATCTCGCGCAGGTGCGCCAGTTCGTGCGCGACCACGTAATCGATCAACGCCAGCGGATAGTGGATCAGGCGCCAGTTCAGGCGAATGCTCCCGCCCACCGTGCACGACCCCCAGCGTGAACCGGCCGACGACAGCGTGCAGGTTGTATAGCGCACGTTCAGGCGCGGCGCGTAGTGGTCCAGGCGTTCGGTGAACACGCGCCTGGCCTCGGCCTGGAACCACAGCTTGACCCGTTCCTTGAGCTGCCACTCGGCCAGTCCGGGGACCACACCGATCGCCAGTTCGCGCGTCGCTTCATCAAACCGGCAATGGCTGCGCGTGGCCGGTTCGAGGCGCAGCGTGATCTCGCCACCCATGAACGGCAGCAGGGCGCCATCGACCCACACGACCGGCGCGCGTTGCTGGCGCAGTTCGCGCCGCTCGCCGCGTTCGAGCAGCTTGGTGATGATCCAGCGGCTTTTGGCGCGCAGCGCGTTCTCGATGTCGTCCTGCGTCACGCGGCGTGGCGCGGTCACGCGCAGGCCGTCGTCGTCGATCATGAAGCCGATCGAGCGGCGCGATGAGCGGCGCAGCGCGTAGTCGACGTAGTGCTGGCCGAGTGCAATGCGTTTGAGGGGAGGGTCTTGCGGGCCGACGGGCGGCGAAGGAAGCCTGGTGCGGGGCGGCGCCGGCGGCGCCTTGAACAATGGCTGGGACGGCGGCGCCGGCCTGTCGGAAGGCTTGAGCGCCGCAAAGAATTCTTGTGCAAACAGCTCGAGCTGGTCGCCGTCGATCTTCGACGACGCCGCCGTTTGCTGCGGACGCGAATTCCTGATCTGGGTGCTAACGTCGCTCAACCACCTTTGTAGGCGTGGGGCGAAATGACGCGCATTTCCGATTCTATCCAATTTTCTACCTCTTGCATCAAGCTGTCAGGGGTATGGCCTTGCGGCGATATCGGTTTGCCGACCGATACCGTGATCGTTCCGGGCCGTTTGATGAACGAATTCTTGGGCCAGCACTCGCCCGAATTATGCGCGATCGGCACCACCACTGCCTGGGTCTCGACCGCCAGGCGCGCGCCGCCGCTCTTGTACTTGCCCTTGCGGCCCACCGGGATGCGGGTACCTTCGGGGAACATGATAATCCACTGGCCATCGGCCAGGCGGCGTTTCCCGTGGCGCACCACATGCGAAAACGCGTTCTTGCCCTGCTTGCGGTCGATCGGGATCATGCGCAGCAAACCCATGGCCCAGCCGAAGAACGGGATGTACAGGATTTCCTTCTTGAAGACGTAGACCAGGGGACGCGTCAGGTTCGGCAGCAAAAAGATGGTTTCCCACGCCGACTGGTGCTTCGAGAGCACGATCGCCGGTGCGTCGGGCAGGTTGTCGTAGCCCTTGAATTCGTAGCGGATGCCGCAGATGACGCGCGCGCACCAGATGATGAAGACGTTCCAGCGCGAGGTAAACCAGAAGCGCTGGTTGTAGGGCAGGGGGGCTGCCAGGAAGCACAGTGAAGCCCAGATGATCGTCGCCACCATCATGACGATCGTGAACAGCAGGGAACGCAGAAACAGACTGAAATTACGCAAAGGGGCTCCGGACAAAACGATCTGGTTATTCTTATCGTGGTGTTGTATTGATTATGACGCTTGGGCAGCGCCAGCACCAGTGGCGCCGGCGGGTTTGAGCAGGGCGCTGACCATCGCGGCCAGGTCGGGGTAGACCTTCGTGCCGGGCGGCAGGCCGCCGGTCATCTGCGTGCGCTCGCCCTTGCCGGTCAGGACCAGATAGGGCGTGCAGCCACGGTTGAAGCCCGCCTGCAGGTCGCGCAGCGAGTCGCCCACCGTCGGCACGCCTTTCAGGTTGATCTTGAAACGCTTGCCGATTTCTTCGAACATGCCCGACTTGGGCTTGCGGCAGTCGCAGGCATCGAGCGCCGCGTGCGGGCAAAAGAAGATGGCGTCGATGTCGGCGCCCACCAGCTGCGCCGCCGCGTGCATCTTGGCGTGGATGGCGTTGAGCGTGGCGATGTCGAACAGGCCGCGCGCAATGCCCGACTGGTTCGTCGCCAGCACCACCCGATAGCCCGCCTGATTCAGGCGGGCGATGGCCTCGAGCGAGCCGGGGATCGGGATCCACTCGGCCGGCGACTTGATGAAGTCGGGCGAGTCGTGGTTGATCACGCCGTCCCGGTCGAGAATGATGAGTTTCATCGGGGGTGCCTGCATGCCGTGCTTACGTTGCCAGCTTCGAGATGTCGGCCACGCGGTTCATCATGCCGTGCAACGACGCCAGCAACGCCAGGCGGTTGTTGCGCAGCGCAATGTCGTCGGCCATCACCATCACGTCGTTGAAGAACGCGTCGACCGGCTCGCGCAGCTCTGCCAGCGTCTTGAGCGTGCCGGCAAAGTCGCCTGCGGCAAACGCCGCATCGACGGCCGGCTGTACGCGCGTGACGGCAGCGGCCAGGTCTTTCTCGGCCTGGTCCTGCAGCAGGGCCGGATCGACCGCGCCGGCTTGCGCCAGTGCTTCCTCGTTCTTCTTGAGGATGTTAGTGATGCGCTTGTTGGCGGCGGCAAGCGAGGCGGCTTCGGGCAGCGCAGCAAAGGCCTGCACGGCTTCCAGGCGCTGGACGACGTCGTCGACGCGGTCCGGGTTCTGGGCCAGCACGGCTTCGACTTCGTTCGGCGAGAAGCCACGGTCGCGCAGCAGGCCGCGCAGGCGGTCGAGCATGAAGGCCGTGACCTCGGCACTCGGGTCCTTGAACGCCGGCTGGTCGGCAAACGTCGTGACCGCATCGCGCAACATGTCGGACAGTTCGAGCGGCAAGCGCTTTTCGACCAGCATGCGCATGATGCCCAGCGCGTGGCGGCGCAGTGCAAACGGATCTTTTTCGCCCGTTGGCTGCAGGCCGATGGCCCAGATGCCCACCAGCGTTTCGAGCTTGTCGGCCAGCGCGACGGCCAGGCCGGTATCGGTGGTTGGCAGGGTGTCGCCGGCAAAGCGCGGCTGGTAATGCTCGGACGCCGCGCGCGCCACTTCATCGTGCTCGCCATCGTGGCGCGCGTAGTACGTGCCCATGATGCCTTGCAGTTCCGGGAACTCGCCGACCATGTCGGTGAGCAGGTCGGCCTTCGACAGGCGCGCGCCGCGTTCGGCGAGCGACGCGTCGAAGCCCAGTCGCGTGGCGATGTACATGGCCAGCTTGGTCACGCGCTCGCTGCGTTCGGCCTGGGAGCCCAGTTTGTTGTGGTACACGACGTTGCTGAGTGCCGGCAGGCGCGACTCGAGCGTTTTCTTTTTATCCTGCTCGAAGAAGAACTTGGCGTCCGACAGGCGCGGGCGCACGACGCGCTCGTTACCGCCAACAATCGCACTTGGGTCGTCAGTCGCGATGTTCGACACGATCAGAAAGCGCGAACGCAGCTTGCCGTCGGCGTCGGTCAGCGCAAAGTATTTCTGGTTCGTCTGCATCGTCAGGATCAGGCATTCCTGCGGCACGGCCAGAAATTCTTCTTCGAAGCGGCATTCGTAGACAACCGGCCATTCGACCAGGGCCGCGACTTCATCGAGCAGCGACTCGGGCATCAGGACCTGGTCGGCGCCGGCCTGCTCCAGCAGCTGGGCGCGAATGCTGTCCTTGCGCGCCTGCGGCGACGTAATGACCTTGCCCTCGGTTTCCAGCGTGTTCGCGTACTGATCGGCATGCGCAATCGTGATGGCGCCGCCATGCGACAGGAAGCGGTGGCCGGCGGTCTCGCGCCCGGCCGTCAGGCCGAGCAGCGTCAGTGGCAGCACCTGCTCGCCGTGCAGCGCGAGCAGGCGGTGCACCGGGCGCACGAACTGCACGGTGTCGCCGTTCGGGCGCTGGTAGCTCATGAGCTTCGGGATCGGCAGCTTGTTCACTGCGTCCTGCAGCACGTCCTGCAGCGCGCCAGTCAGGGCGCTGCCAGCGGCGGTGTAGGTGTAGAAGAAGCTTTCGGTCTTGCCATCCGGAGCGCGTTCGAGCTGGTCGATCGTCAGGTCGGGAAAGCCCAGTGCGGCCAGCTTCTTGGCCAATGGCGCACTTGGGTTGCCTTCCTTGTCCAGCGCCACCGTCACCGGAAGTACTTTTTCGCGGATCGCTTTGTCAGGTGACGTATCGCGCACATTGGTGATCGAGACGGCCAGGCGGCGCGGCGTGGCGTACGTGGTGACGACGCTGTCGGCTTCGAGGAAGTCGCGCGCTTTGAGGCCATTCGCGATGCCGGCGGCAAAGGCGGCGCCCAGCTTGACGAGCGCCTTCGGCGGCAGTTCTTCGGTCTGCAGTTCGACGAGGAGTGTTTGGTTCATGGTCTGTTCTGTTCTTTTCAGGCTGCGGCTTGGTCAGCGGCTGGTTCGGCTGGTTTGGCTTGTGGCGCCATCGGGAACCCCAGCTTTTCGCGCGAGTCGTAATACGCTTGCGCCACCAGGCGCGACAGCGTGCGCACGCGGCCGATGTAGGCGGCGCGCTCGGTCACCGAAATCGCGCCGCGCGCGTCCAGCAGGTTGAAGCTGTGCGAGGCCTTCATGATCTGCTCGTAGGCCGGCAGCGTGAGCGCCAGTTCGACCAGGCGCTTGGCTTCCGATTCGTGGTTCGCGAACGCCTGGAACAGCATCTCGGTGTTGGAGTGTTCGAAGTTATAGGTCGACTGCTCGACCTCGTTCTGGTGGAACACGTCGCCGTAGCTCAGGGACTTGGTCTTGCCGTCTTCCTGCCACTCGGTCCAGACCAGGTCGTACACGTTCTCGACGCCCTGCAGGTACATGGCCAGGCGCTCGATGCCGTACGTGATCTCGCCCAGCACCGGCTTGCAATCGAGCCCGCCCACTTGCTGGAAGTAGGTGAACTGCGTGACTTCCATACCGTTGAGCCAGACTTCCCAGCCCAGGCCCCAGGCGCCCAGCGTCGGGCTTTCCCAGTCATCCTCGACAAAGCGCACGTCGTTCTTTTTCAGGTCCAGGCCCAGTGCCTCGAGCGAACCGAGATACAGGTCGAGGATATTCTCTGGCGCGGGTTTGAGCGCGACCTGGAACTGGTAATAGTGCTGGAGGCGGTTCGGGTTCTCGCCGTAACGGCCATCCTTCGGACGGCGCGATGGCTGCACATAGGCGGCGCGCCATGGCTCCGGGCCGATCGCGCGCAGGAAGGTACCGGTGTGGAAGGTGCCGGCGCCGACTTCCATGTCGTAGGGCTGGAGCAGTGCGCAACCCTGTTTGTCCCAGTAGGACTGCAGGGTGAGGATGATTTGCTGGAATGTGAGCATGTCGAGTGGAACGCGGCCCGTGGACCGTGAACGCGGTATGTTTGCCAAATGGCCAATTCTACTGAATTTTTCGTACCCTCTGGGAAGGGATTTGGGTAGGGCGGGCGGCGATGCCGTCCACCTTACGGTTTTGTGCGCAGATAACGCCGCCCGGCAAACCACGCGCCAAGCAGCATGAACGCCCCCAGCAGCAGGAACGACGCGCTGCCCAGACGAATGAACGGCGTCATGCCGGTCGCGCCGCGCACGGTCGCGGCGAGCACGCCGTCGGTGTAGAACGGCAGTGCGTGCGTCAGATTGCCGCGGCGGTCGATGATGGCGGTGGCGCCGTCGTTGGTCGCGCGCAGCATCGGGCGGCCCGTTTCCAGCGTGCGCATGCGCGAAATCTGCAGGTGCTGCGGGATCGCCACCGACTGGCCGTACCACGACAGGTTCGACACGTTCAACAGCAGCGTCGCCGGTTGCGGCGCGTTGCGCAGCTGGTAGGCGATCTCTTCGCCGAACACGTCTTCGTAGCAGATATTCGGCAGCACCAGCTGGTCCTTGACGGCGAACGGCGCCTGCAGCGCGGCGCCACGGGTGGCGTCGTTCAGCGGAATGTCGAGCATGTCCGTCACCCAGCGGAAACCCGGCGGGATGAATTCGCCGAACGGCACCAGGTGCGCCTTGTCGTAGCGGTACACGGTAGCCTGGGGCTGCGGCGTCAGCGTGACCAGGCTGTTGCCATACTTGCCCGGGCCGTCCAGCAGCGGCATGCCGATGGCCAGCGTACTGCCGCTGGTGGTGGCGTAGCGCTGCAGACCGGCCAGATAACCCTCGGGCAGGTGTTGCGGGAAGGTCGGGATCGCCGTTTCGGGCGTAGCGATCAGGTCGGCCGGTGCCGCCGTGATCAGGCCCTGGTAACGCGTGAGAATGCTGTTCAGGAATTCGGCATCGAACTTGCGGTCTTGCGCAATATTGCCTTGCAACAGGCGCACGCTGATCGGCTGGCCGACATCCTGCGTCCATTCGACCGTGCGCAGGCCTGCACCGCCCAGCAGCAGAGCGGCCATCAGGCCCATTGCCGGCCAGCGCGCACGCTGGGTCAGCATCGCGAAACAACCGGCGATGATGCCCACGACGATGCCCATGCCGTACACGCCGATCAGCGGCGCATAACCGGCCAGCGGCGCGAGATCATGTGCGTAGCCGGACGAGGCCCATGGAAAACCGGTGAATACCCATCCGCGCAGCCATTCCGACACGCCCCAGGTCACGGGCAGCACCAGCAGCAGGAAGGCGGCCACCGGCAGCGACCAGCGACGGCGCAGCCAGGTGGCGACACCGGCCGTGAAGGCGCCCCACAGGCCCATATACAGGCACAGCAGCGTCAAGCCCACCACCGCCAGCACGGCCGGCAAGTGGGCGAAATCGGTCATGAAGACGTACAGCCAGTGCACGCCAGCCAGCGTCCAGCCGAAGCCGAAGGCCCAGCCGATCAGCGTCGCGCGCTTGACGGACGGGCTCATGCCGACCTGGTAGAACAGCCAGGCCAAGGACAGGAATTGCAGCGGCCACCAGCCGACCGGCTGGAATGACAGCAGGGAAGAGGCGCCGGCCAGAGCGGCGCCCAGCAGCAGGGCCGAGGGCTTGTTGGCGCGCAGCGCCGGGACCGGCGCTGCGGCTGATTGGGTACGGCGACGCAGCATCAGTCGTGTTCGTCGTCCGCCAATGGCAGTTTTTCGACCAGCAGGACGTGGATCTGGCGCGCGTCGGCGCGCAGCACTTCGAAGCGCACACCGTGCAGATCGACTACTTCGCCCTTGTGGGGCATGTGGCCGAGGTGGCTGGCGACCAGGCCGCCGACAGTGTCGACTTCGTCGTCCGGCAGGTTGGTGCCGACTTCGTCGTTGAACTGCTCGATCTCGGTGAGTGCCTTGACACGCCAGCGCGGGCCGAGCTGGCCTTCGCGGATCGAGATCACATTGTCTTCTTCTTCGTCGAAATCGTATTCGTCTTCGATGTCGCCGACGATCTGCTCGAGCACGTCTTCAATCGTGATCAGGCCGGCCACGCCGGAATACTCGTCGACGACGATCGCCATGTGATTGTGGTTGGCGCGGAAGTCGCGCAGCAACACGTTCAGGCGTTTCGATTCGGGAATGAACACGGCCGGGCGCAGTTTGGTGCGCACGTCGAACGATTCTTCGGCGTAATAGCGCAGCAAATCCTTGGCCAGCAGGATGCCCACGACCTTGTCGCGTTCGCCTTCGATGGCCGGGAAGCGGGAGTGGGCGGTCTCGAGCACGTAGGGCATCCACTCTTCGATGGGCTTCGTGATATCGATCACGTCCATCTGGGAGCGGGGCACCATGATGTCGCGCGCAGACAGGTCGGACACCTGGAACACGCCTTCGATCATCGACAGGGCGTCGGCATCGAGAAGGTTGCGTTCGTGGGCGTCGTGCAGCACTTCAAGCAGTTCTGCGCGGTTTTCAGGCTCGGGGGAGATGAATGCGGTCAACCTTTCCAGCAGGGACCGATGGGGTTTGGCGTCCGGACGGACGTCACTGGGATACTCGGGCATAGTTGGCGAGAAGCCGTTGTTGCGATGGGCGTAGGATACACCAAAAGGCACATTGCCTGTTTTTGATGCAGGCGTGCGGCCTGAGCGGCAGGCACGCCGCCGCTCGGGCCAGGCTGACGTTACTCAGTCCGCATAGGGGTCTGGGAACCCCAGCACTTCCATGATGTCGCGCTCGAACTGTTCCATTTCTTCGGCATCGTCATCATTGTCGTGGTCCCAGCCCTGCGCATGCAGCACGCCGTGCACGACCAGGTGCGCCGTGTGTTCCTCGACGGTTTTCTTTTGCTCGTCCGCTTCGCGCTGCAGCACGTCGGTGCACAGGACGATGTCGGCCTTGACCGGATCGTCCTCGGCCAGGTCTTCATCTTCGTTGTAGGCGAAGGTGAGGACGTTGGTCGCATAGTCCTTGCCCCGATAGGCCAGGTTCAGCGCCTGGCCTTCGGCCGCGTCGACAAACCGGATCGTCAGTTCGGCCGGGCCGAGCAGGGCAGACTCGACCCAGGTGCGCAAGGTGGCCTCGGGCAGCAGGCTTTCCAGACGCGGGTCGGCGAACTGCACCTCGAGTTCAAGCGGATGTTTTTTTTCTTGCATTTTTCACCGGGATCGGTTTGGGGAGATCGGCCAGTTCCTGCACCGAATTGTCGGATTCGTAGGCATCGATGATGCGCCCGACCAGCGGGTGACGCACCACGTCCACGCTCGAGAACTGGGAAAAGGCGATGCCGCGCACATCCCTGAGCACGTGCATCGCGTCGACCAGGCCGCTGCGCTGGTTCTTGTGCAGGTCGACCTGGGTGACGTCGCCCGTGATCACGGCCTTGCTGCCAAAGCCGATGCGGGTCAGGAACATCTTCATCTGCTCGACGGTTGTGTTCTGCGCCTCATCGAGGATGACGAACGCGTGGTTCAGCGTGCGTCCGCGCATGTACGCCAGCGGGGCGATCTCGATGATCTGCTTCTCGAACAGCTTTTGCGTGCGGTCGAAACCGAGCAGGTCGTACAGCGCGTCGTACAGCGGACGCAGATACGGGTCGACCTTTTGCGCCAGGTCGCCCGGCAGGAAGCCCAGGCGCTCGCCGGCCTCAACAGCCGGGCGGGTCAGGATGATGCGCTTGACGGCGTCGCGTTCGAGCGCGTCCACGGCGCAGGCCACGGCCAGGTAGGTCTTGCCGGTGCCGGCCGGGCCCACGCCAAAGGCGATGTCGTGGTTCAGCACATCGTTGAGGTACTGGATCTGGTGCGGCGTGCGCCCGCGCAGGTCGCTGCGGCGGGTTCGCAGGGCCGGGCTGTCGACGTCGTTCGGCGCAATGCCGTCCTGCGCGTCGGCCTGCGCCACGTCGGGCACGGCCTTGACCGCCTTGACGCCCTTGATGGCGCGCGGCTCGCCGCCGGGCGCCTCGAGGCTGCGCGGCTTGATGCCGGCGCGCTGCTCGACCAGGGCCAGCTGCACTTCTTCGATCGGCACGACCTTGTTGGCGACCGCGTAGAAGCGTTCGAGCAATTCGACGGCGCGATCGGCGTTGTCGCCGGTGACGATGAATTTCTCGCCACGGCGAAACACGGTCACGTCGAGCGCGGCCGAGATCTGGCGCAGGTTTTCATCGAGTGGACCGCACAGGTGGGCAAGCCGCGTGTTGTCGAGCGGCTCAGGGATGAAGTACGAGGGCTGGGTTGGCTGTGTTTTCAACTGGCGATGGCAATCGTATCAAGGTTGGCGACGAGTTCGCCGCGCAAATAATAATCGTGGCTGGCGCTGATGCGCACGTCAACCAGTTGGCCGATGAGCTGGACATTGGTCGCATCCACGGGGAACAGGACGACGCGGTTGTTCTCGGCGCGGCCCTGGAGCTGGGTTGGATCTTTTTTGGCATAGCCTTCGACCAGCACGCGCTGCACGCTGCCGACCATGGCGGCGCTGTGCTTGCGGGTGTTGGCGTCGATCAGGGCTTGCAGGCGCTGCAGGCGCGCCAGCTTGACCTCGTGCGGTGTGTCGTCTTCCAGGTTCGCGGCCGGCGTGCCGGGGCGCTTGCTGAAAATGAAGCTGAAGCTGTTGTCGAAATTGACGTCGGCCACCAGCTTCATCATCGCCTCGAAGTCGGCTTCGGTTTCACCAGGAAAGCCCACGATGAAGTCGGACGAGAACGTGATGTCGGGACGCACCGCGCGGATGCGGCGGATGATCGATTTGTACTCGAGGCCCGTATAGCCGCGCTTCATGGCAGACAGGATACGGTCCGAGCCATGCTGCACGGGCAGGTACAGGTGGTTCACCAGTTGCGGGATCTTGGCGTAGGCGTCGATCAGGCGCTGGCTGAATTCCTTCGGGTGGCTGGTCACGAAGCGCAAACGCTCGACGCCAGGAATCTCGGCGATGTATTCGAGCAGCAGCGCGAAGTCGGCGATCTCGCCGTTTTCCATGGCGCCCCGGAACGCATTCACGTTCTGGCCCAGCAGCATGATTTCCTTGACGCCTTGCGCGGCCAGACCTGCCACCTCGGTCAGCACGTCCTCGAAGCGGCGCGAGACTTCTTCGCCGCGAGTGTACGGCACGACACAGTAGCTGCAGTACTTGCTGCAACCTTCCATGATCGACACATACGCCACCGGGCCGTCGACCTTGGCCGGCGGCAGGTGATCGAACTTTTCGATTTCAGGGAAGGCGATGTCGACCTGGGCCACGCCAGATGCGCGCCGGTCGCTGATCAGCTTTGGCAGGCGGTGCAGCGTTTGCGGGCCGAACACGACGTCGACGAACGGCGCGCGCTTGATGATCGCCTGGCCTTCTTGCGAAGCAACGCAGCCGCCCACCCCAATGACGAGGTCCGGCTTGTTGCGTTTGAGTTCGCGCAGGCGGCCGAGATCTGAGAACACTTTCTCTTGCGCTTTTTCGCGGATCGAGCACGTGTTGAGCAGGATGACGTCCGCGTCTTCCGGCTTGTCGGTGCGTACCAACCCATCCGAGGCGCCAAGGACATCGACCATCTTGTCCGAGTCGTACTCGTTCATCTGGCAACCGAAGGTTTTGATAAAGACTTTTTTCTGCATGGAGAGGGTAGTTGGGGACGAATTACTGCGCCGACAAGGCTGGGCGATCAGTTTACCGTAATTCGGCAGGGACCCGACAAAAACGCCTACAGGGAAGAACAAATCATTCCAAAGGGAATGCCAAGTTTCTCTACTTAAAGTGATTATCGTTTTATTTACAATGTTAAATGTCCGCTAGCGAACATACTTTATTTTCGCGGCAAGACGGCAACGCGTGCGCGAACTATTTCTCTATGTAAATCAAAGAGTTCCGTGATCATTCTGATTGGAAAAATTTATCAGGGAAATCTCTTGCGTGCGCCACAATGTGGCCCCATGTGCTGAAATGCAAACGTGACAAGCTTTCCATACGTTAGCTTGATTTCTGACAAGGAGTCACGTGCGCGGGGTCGGCATCGACTTGGCGCGCGCAGCGATAATTTGTTTGAAAGACAAGTGCGTTCACGGAAACCACGTGGCGCACCGCAAGACCGGAATTCTTAAGGAACTACTCAGATTCGCCCTGTTTAATTCCTGAACACGTTCCGGGAACTTTAGTTGAAGATATGTTGTCTTTAACTAAGGTTCATAAGGGAACTATCTTAACCAACTCGTGAGGAATATCATGGCACAACAACATCACGCTCTGTCGTCGCAAGAGAGTTACAACCCGAACCATCTGCTCGACATCTTGCTGGGCAAGATGCAGCTGAAGAACGATGCTGCGCTGTCGCGCATGCTCGAAGTGGCGCCGCCCGTGATCAGCAAGATTCGTCACCATCGTCTGCCGGTTGGCGCGTCGCTGCTGATCCGCATGCACGAAGTGACGGGCATGAGCATCCGCGACCTGCGTGACCTGATGGGCGATCGCCGCACCAAGTACCGCCTGTCGGATGCACAAGGCCGTCCGAAGCCAGAAGAGAAAGCGGCAGCCGCTGCTGCAGCTGCTGCCCAGCAGGCAGGCCAGCCAGCACAGGGCCAGGCAAGCCAAGCGGGCGACGTGACGCCAAAGACCGGTAATTATGCGCACTGAAATCGTGGGCATGGCAGATCAGTCTGTCATGCCTGCGTTGTTGGCGTGCCGCGGCGCCGCCTGAGTGGCGCCGCACAGCAATTCGCTTCGTACTACCTGATTCCGTCCTGCGGCTTACGCCAACAGGATGGCAGTCATTTCTTCAAACTGCAGCTCCGTTTCGCGGAACACCTGCAACCACGCTTCCTCGGATAATCCCAGCGCCGTCCAGGCGACACTCGACACGGTCGGTACCACTTCGTTCGCATAGCCCGCAAGATCGAGCGCATGCGCCACGGCCTTTGCCACGTGCACGATCGTGGCCAGGAATCCCGCACCCGGCATCTCCGGCTCGCCATAGAACGCGATGGCCTGGCGCAGCGTGTCCGAGAACTGCCAGTGCTCGGCCAGTGCCCGGCCTGCCAACACATGGTCGACACCCAGCATGGCGCGCTCGGTCTCGAGCAGGTCGCCATCGACACGCTCGCATTCGCGCAGCACAGCGTCGTACTGCTCGGGGTAACGCGTCACCAGCACCAGTCGCCCGATGCCGTGCAGCAGGCCGGCCGTGAATGCCACGTCCTGATTGAAGTGCATATGGCGCGCCAGTACCCGCGCGCAAGCTGCGGTGGCGATCGACAGACGCCAGAATGCCTTGTGGTCGAATGCCGGACAGCGCCTGCCGGGAAAGCAGCCCGTGATCGATGCCGCCAGGATCAGGTTGCGTGTGGCTTGCACGCCGAGAAATGTCATGGCCTGGTGGATCGTCGTGACCTTGACCTGCAGGCCCAGGGCCGAGGAGTTGGCCAGGCGCAGCGTCTTGGCAGTCAGTGCCTGATCCAGGGCGACCTTTTTGGCCAGCACGGCCAGGTCGGCGTCTTCCTGATCGATGCTGCCCAGCAGTTCCATCACGACGGCGGGCAGCGAGGGCAGGTCGTCCAGGCCGGTCGTCAGTTCATCGAGCGTCATGGCGCCACCTGCCGTTCGAGCCGGTAATCCTCGACGTAGCGGCGCAGCAGGTTGCCGGCCCAGTCGCTGTCGTCGTCGCGGTCGTGGCGGCGAAACACGATGTCCAGCCGCGCCTGTACCGCTGCTGCATTTGGTGCGCGGTGCGCTTCCACGCGCGCCACCGGCACCATGTCGATCTGATGGCGCGCGAACGATGCAATGATCGCCTCGCTCAAGACCGTGCCTTTGGCCAGCAGTACCAGACCATGGCTGTCGAGCAGTTCGTCCGACAGCACCATGCCCGGTAATGCGCTGGTCACCGGGACCATCTCGTGATCGTCGCTCATAGTTTCCTCCATTCAATATTCAAACGATGGTATCACCGGTGTGCGTGCAGATCACGCCGGCCACACAATATGTCGCGTTCATGCCGCAGCGCCTCTGGCTGGAGAGCGGCGCCAAAATGCTGTAGGCTTTTGCCATCCATCACCATTTCAGGAACCCCGTGAAACTCTACTTCAGTCCCGGCGCCTGCTCGCTCGCGCCCCGTATCGCCCTGATCGCCTCTGGCCTGCCGTTTGACAGCGAGCGCGTCAACCTGCGCACCAAGTTGACCGCAGGCGGCGAAGATTTCCGGGCCATCAATCCCAAAGGCTATGTGCCGGCGCTGGCGCTGGAAGGTGGCCAGCTGCTCACCGAGAGCCAGGTCATCCTGCTATACGTGGCTGACCAGGCCCCGGCAAGCGCGCTGATGCCTGCCTCCGGCACTTTTGAGCGCTACGAATCGATGGAATGGCTGGCGTGGACATCCACCGAGCTGCACAAGCGTTTTTCGCCCATCTTTGCACCGGGCGCGTCGAGCGAGGCCAAGGAAGCAGCCTGGGCGGCGCTGGCGGCGCCACTGACGTACCTGGCGGGTCAGATCGGCGACGACGGTTATCTGGTCGGGGACGGGTTCACCGTGGCCGACGCCTACCTGTTTACCGTGTTGAACTGGGTGGGGTTTACCAGTTTCTCGCTGGATCACTGGCCGGCACTGCAGGCCTATCATGCACGCATCAAGGCGCTGCCTGCGGTGCAGGAAGCGTTGCGCCAGGAAGGGTTGCAATAGCATGAGGGCCGACACCACGCCGCGGTCGCGCTACATTGCCCTGCTGCGCGGCGTGAACGTTGGCCGCGCCAAACGCATTGCCATGGCGGACCTGCGCAAACTGGTCGAAGACCTCGGCCATACGGGCGTGCGCAGTCTGCTCAATAGCGGCAATATCGTGTTCGACGCCGTGGTCCCGCCCGTCGATGCGGCGCACGAGATCGAAGCGGCCATGGCCCTGCATCTGGGTGTCAGTGCGCGCGTGTTCGTGTTTGCAAGCGATAAAGTGGCCGAGATCGTTGACGACAACCCTTTGCTGCATGTGGCCACCGACCACGCGCGCCTGTTCGTCTTCCTGCTGGCAGGCGAGCCGCAACGCGCGTTGGCGGCCGACCTGTGCGGCCAGGACTGGGCGCCCGAGAGCATGGCGCCTGGACGTCACGCTATCTATGTCTGGTGTCCGCAAGGCTTGCTCGACAGCGCAGCCGCAGCGGCGCTCGGCAAGCGGCTGGGCGATGGTGCCACGTCGCGCAACTGGAATACGATGATCAAGCTGGATGGCCTGTGCCGCGCTGGCGCCGATTAACCGGCGCCTGGCTGAATAAGCGGTCGCCGCCTTTGGTGAATCATTTTATCGCCCGATTCTTTCCCGACTTGTTTTTTCGAATCGGTGTGAGCCTGCACGCATTTGCCTGAGCAGTTGCAGAGATAGCCATCACTTTATGTACCGATAGCGTCATATTGCATGCAGTCTTAAAAAGTTGACTGTGGTAAATATGCAGCGCTCAACAATATCTCTACCCATCTCCTAGGCATTTCGTCATGCCTATCTCGCAATAATTGCCGATTTATTTGACACACTCATCACGAATGCTGTCAGTCGGATAATCAATTCCATTATCAAGACTTTCATTCGCCTTAAATCACGTGGGTTTTTGACTTTTTGGTATTCCCGGCGATTTTTTTTGAAGGTATAGTCTTCTTACTTCCTTGCTTTCAAGCATTAAAAAGCAAGCCGCAGCAACGCGAATTTGTTGGCTTATCGCCGACGCCGACTACTGTTACCGGTGGCATGGCACCCCAGTCTCTCTTTGCTTCACGCATTTTCGACGAGTACACCTTATGCCCAATTTTTCCCGTCTTCAGATTGCATTCAAGAACGTCTACGTCCGCATCCTTGCCGTCATCCTGATGGCCATGTTGGTGACGCTGGCGATCTTCAAATCCAATGTGCCGCAGGATGCGCGCCCGGTAGTCCACTCGCAGAACATCGCCGAGATTACCGCGCTGGCCAGCCAGAAAGCCCGCCTGGAATACCTCTTGATTGCCAAACCGCTGTCCGAAGCGCCGCGTTATATCTACAAGTTCAAGGACTCGGCAGCACTCAACGTGGTCAAGGTACCGAGCACCTCGCACCTGTCGCTCGAGCGCGAAGTGCTGCTCAAGAACGCGATTCCCTATTCGATCGCCAAGGACGACTTCCTCGCAGCCCACGAGGCCGTGATGGACGAGGGCGCAAGCACGCTGGCGCGCACCGGCGCTTTCTTCAAGCAGAACGCGTTCAATATCACGATCGTGCTGCTGGTGCTGTACCTCATCAAATTCGGCATGCCGGGCACGGGCCTGAGCGCATCGGTCATCAGCCCGGACAAACTCAAGGGCAGCATGGATGACCTGATCGGCATGGAAGACATCAAGCAGGAAGTGCTGCATCTGGAAGAAATGATCCGCAACCGCGCCGAGTACCAGTCGCACAATATCGACAAGCCGTTCAACGTGATGCTCACCGGCCCGGCCGGTACCGGCAAGACCAAGCTGGTCGGCTACCTGGCCAAGCGCCTGAACCTGCCGATGATTTCGGCGTCCGGCTCGGCGCTCGAATCGGGCTATGTCGGCGGCGGCTCCAAGGCGCTGAACGCCTTGCACCGCAAGGCCTGCGCCAAGGGCAAGTGCATCATTTTCCTCGACGAAGCGCAGAGCCTCTTCATGCCGCGCGGTCGCAGCGAAAAGAAATGGGAAGACGACACCGCCAACACGATGCTTGGCCTGCTCGACGGTGTGAAAAGCGACAAGGGCGCAGGCGTCATCTGGATCGTGGCGTCGAACTTCGATGACAGCTCGACCGACATGGACGAAGCGATGCTGCGCCGCTTCTCGGTCAAGATCAACTTCCGCCTGCCGAACAAGGCCGAGCGCCGCGAACTGCTGCGCAGCTTCCTGTCGCGCAAGAAGGATGGCCTCGTCGACTGGAACGACCTGAACCTGGACCAGGTCGCCGAGATCACCCAGAACCTGAGCCCGGCTCTGCTGGAAACCGTGGTCGAACGCGCCAGCATGCTGTCGATCCAGGAAAAGACGATCATCAACACGAACCTGCTGTTCCGCGCCTACGAGCGCGCCACGATCGGCCTGACCGACCGCGCCACGACGCTCGACAAGCACAAGCAGCGCGAGCGCATCGCCCTGCATGAGCTGGGCCACTTCTTCATGCAGATCGATCCATTCCTGCGTCAGGGCCTGACGCTGGCCGAAGTCAAGGAACGCTCGCACCTGCTCAAGATCAGCACCGAAGCGGTGTCGAAGATTGGCGCGCTGGGTTACGTGCTGCAGTCGGGCGAAGACATGTCGCTGCGCACGCTGGAAGAACTCGAGCGCGACGTGGTGGGCCTGTACGGCGGCGTCGCGGCCGAAGAAATGTTCTACGGCCCGCGTGGTATTTCGGTGGGCAGCCAGAACGACATCGAAAAGATCACCAAGATGCTCAACCTGATGGTGAGCCGCCTGTCGATGTATTCGCGCTCGAAGATCGATTACAGCCAGTTGCAGAAGGATATCGGCGGCGAGCACACGGTGCGGCTGGTGGAAGAAAAGGCCGATGCGCTGTACAGCTACACGCTGGACGCGATCCGCGACTACAAGCTGATGATGGAGTCGCTCAAGGACACGCTGCTGGAGCAGTACGTGCTGTCGAAGGATGAAGTGTTTGCGCTGCTGGAAGCACGCAGCGAACTGCTGCTGCCGCAACTGCATGGACAGCGCTGCGCGAAGCTGACCTTGTGCGAGGAAGAAGTGGCGGCGTAAGGCGCCTGATTTCCTCTGGAAGAAGGATGCGCCGCGGGCAGCCGGCGCGTCACGCGCGGGCAAAGTCGGCTAGCATGGCAGCATCGCCACAGCCGGGCCGCCCCGCATGCAAAAGCACGACGAACTGCGCAAGTCCAAACTGATCGCCCTCAGCTTCTTTATAGGCGCAGCCGTGCTGTTCGTGGTCAGCCTGTTGCTGCCGCAGACCTGGTGGACCGGCCTGTTGCGCGCGTTTTCCGAAGCAGCAATGGTCGGCGCGCTGGCCGACTGGTTCGCGGTGGTCGCGCTGTTCAAGCGCATCCCGATTCCGATCATCTCGCGCCACACCGCCATCATCCCCGGTAACAAGGACAAGATCGCCGACAACCTGGCGCTGTTCGTGCGCGAAAAATTCCTCGACACCGAGTCGATCCTCAAGCTGATCCGCCGGCACGACCCGGTGCAACTGCTGGCTGACTGGCTGGCCAAGCCCGCCAACACCGAACTGATGGGCGCGCACCTGGTACGCGCCGCCACCTTCATGCTCGACTTTATTGAGGATGCACCGGTGCAGAACGTCATCCGGCGCGCAGTGCACACGATGGTGGGCAGTGTCGACTTGTCGAAGTCCGGCGGCGCGATCCTCGAGAGCCTGACGCGTGGCCGGCGCCACCAGCAACTGCTCGACGAAGGCATCCGCCAGCTTGCCCATCTGCTGGACAATACCGAGACCCAGGGCGCCATCGCCAATGGCATTGTCGACTGGCTCAAGGAAGACTACGCGCTGGTCGAACGCATGCTCCCGTCCGAACTCATTGGCCGCAAGGGCGCCGACATTGCCGTGCGCCTGGCCTCGGGGATTCTCAACAAGGTCGCGGCCGACCCCGCGCACCCGCTGCGTGCACGTTTCGACGAGTACGTGGCCGATTTCATCGAGCGCATGAAGGCCGACCCCGACTTCATCGCCAAGGCTGACGACGTCAAGCGCTACCTGCTCGAAGACGACACGTTCAATGGCTACGTCGGTTCGCTGTGGGCCGAGCTGAAGGCGTGGCTCAAGCGCGATTTGGCCAGCGACGATTCGAGCATGCGCCGTCGCATCATCGGCATGGGCGCCTGGATCGGCAAGGCGCTGGGCGACGACCCGCAACTGCGCCAGTCGCTGCAGGAGAACCTCGAGGCCGCCGCGCGCGGCGTGGCGCCCGAATTTGCAGGCTACCTCACGCGCCACATCGCCGACACCGTCAAGCAATGGGACGACCGCGAAATGTCGGCCCAGATCGAACTCAATATCGGCAAGGACCTCCAATACATCCGCATCAACGGCACCATCGTGGGCGGGATGATCGGCGTGGTCCTGTACCTGTTGTCGCACCTTCCCGTACTGCTGCGCTAAGCCAAGGAACCCAGATGCACACGCTCTCCCTGAACGACTGGCTCGCTGCCCACCCCGACATCGAAGCCGTGCCCGAGCGCGATCTGTACGTCGTGGCCCGCTACATGATCCCCGTGGACGCCACGCTGGCGCAGGGCTGCCTGGAAGCATCCGGCATCCCGGCAATGCTGGCCGACGCGCACCTGATGCAGACCGACCTGCTGCTGGCGCCCGCGCTGGGTGGCGTGCGGTTATTGGTCCCGGCCGAGCACGTGCAGGCGGCGCATGAGGTGCTGCTGGCGCTGGCGCGAGGGGACTTTGCGCTGGATGAGGATGGACCCGATGGCGAGTGGCGTACGCCGATCTGAGGTGGCTGGAGCAAGTGCTGGCATCGGTGGTCTGGCGCACAAAACGCGAACCGGCAGCGGCGTAGGCTGATGCTGTCGTGGCCGGTCATCCCGGCTGGCCAACGCATTTGCTGACAGGAGAATCATCATGCCGCAAGGTGATAAATCGTCGTACACCGACAAGCAGAAGCGCCAGGTCAAACATATTGAAGAAGGGTACGAGAAGAAGGGCGTCGGGAAGAAGGAAGCAGAGCGTCGCGCCTGGGCAACCGAGAACAAGGTGTCGGGTGGGGGCAAGAAGCACTGATGCCGCGCCGAAGCAGTGCCGGCCCAGCAAAAAGCCGCTGCGTCGTTTGATGCAGCGGCTTTTTGTTAGATGGACACGGCCTTGTCTGCAAGCCTCAACGTTCTGGTACTACCATGCCACAGCCGGGGTCAGGTCTGACAAATGGACACGGCCTTATCTGTAAGCTTGAATGTACTGGTACTACGGCTGAGCTTGTGTCCGAATGTCAGACCTGACCCCGGCTTTTTGAGCAGGTTTGACGATCGCCTCGAAGTGCGCGAGGAGCCCGTCGGCCACCTTGTCCCAGGTGTTCTCCAGCGCGTAGCCCCGTAGCCGCGCCGGGTTCCAGTCATTCTCCAGCGCGACGCCGATGGCGTGTGCGAACGGCGCCGGTTCGCGGGCGTCGACCAGGATGCCCAGGTCTGGCCCCGTGATGATCTCGGGCACGCCCCAGGTGCGGTGCGCCACCACCGGCGTGGCGCAGGCCATGGCTTCGAGGACGACATTGGGCCAGCCTTCCTTTTCGCTGGCCAGGCAAAACACGTCGGCCGCCGAGTACCAGGCGTGCAGGTCGGTGTTCAGCACGGCGCCGGCCCAGACGACGTGTCCGGCGATCCCGAGTTCGGCTGCCAGCGCGCGCAGGTCGGCTTCGCAGTCGCCTTCCTCGCCGCCTTGCCCGACGACGATGAAGCACAGGTCCGTGTGCCCGGCGGCGCGCAGCAGGGCGTGGGCGCGCAGCAGGATGTCCACGCCCTTGCGTGGCACCAGGTGCGATACCGACAGCATGTAGCGCCGGTCGGTGCGCAAGCCCAGCGCCGTGCGGGCGTCCGTCTTTGCCGTGGGACGAAACCGCGCCGTGTCCACGCCATTGGTGGACGCATGGCCCTTGTCCGGCGGCGCGCCCAGCCGGATGGCACCGTCGACCAGCGCCCGGGCGACACCGAAGTAGCGCGCGCTATGGCGCAGCGCGTACAGCACTTGCCGGATCCGCACGGGAAACCGGGGCAGGTCGTTGATGTCGTGGCCGCGCAAGGTGACGACATACGGCTTGCCGATGACGCGGGCCAGCAGGGCGCCCGCAAACCCTTCCGGAAACGCCAGGTGGCAGTCGAGCACGTCGATCTTGCCCTTGAGGCCATGGGAGCCGATAAACCGCCACAGCGCGAAGGCCAGGAACACACCCTCCAGCGGCTTGAGCACGGCCGGGATCGAGAAGAATTTCGGGAAATACGTCGGATACGCGTTGGCGTCGGTCTGCGGCGCAATCTGGTTCCGGTTGGCATAGCGCGGGAAGTACCGCTCGCCGGGGAACCAGGGGATGGGCGAGACCACGATCAGATCGACCTTGGTCGACAACGCGTCCAGTCGTTGCTTGACGAACTGGGCATGTACCGGCATCCGTGGATTGGGAAACATGGTTGCGATACAAAGGATGCGGATGCGGTCGGTCATAAAATGCTTAAAGATCGTCCATGACATCGGCCAGGAAACGGTCTGCTTTTGCCTCCCAGCTTTCGCTTTGGAGAAAGTCGTCGAGGCGGGTGCGGGCATCGCTTGGATACGCTTCCGTGCCCGATTCGAGCGCGGCCAGCGCCGCAGCGACTGCCTGCGGGAACGCATCCGACGCCGCCAGGGTCAGGTAGGCAGCCAGCCGAATCGCCTCGGGAAGCGGCGACGTGATCACGGGCTTGCCCGTGGCCAGGTATTCCTTGAGCTTGAGCGGATTGATGTTCCAGGTCGACGCGTCGACCACGTAAGGCAGGATGCACACGTCGAAGTGCGCGACGTGACCGGGCAAGTCGGCATACGGCACCGCGCCGTAGAAGCGCAGGTTGGGCACATCGAAAAACTCACCGGGATCGCGATCCACGATCGGGCCCAGCACGACGAAGGTCGCCTGTGGTGACAGGAGCGCGGCAGCCCTGAGCGCCTGGCCGTCGACACGCTGGTCGAACACGCCGAACATGCCCACCAACGGATGGGGCAGGGCAGCCAGGGGGCTGGCAGGATCGGGTTGGGCTCGCGAGAAATGCGCCAGGTCCACGCCATGGGTCAGCAGGGTCGACGCGTGCGCAAACGGAGACCGGGTTTCGAGAATCGAGGTGGACGTGGCGATCATCAGATCGCACGCATCCAGCGTTTGCTGCTCCAGGCGTTGCATGGCCGGACCATTGATACCATGCCAGTGCGTGAAGTCGTCGACGCAGTAATAGATTTTGCGCCTGAAAATATGATCGCGAAACAGGCCGGGCACGATGGGGGACGTACTTACCAGGATGGGATATTTTCCTGGCGCCACATGCCGAAGCGCTTCATGCACGGCGCCCGACAGAAGGTGGTGATTCAGCGCGGTGGACGTGGGACCCTGAAACGATGGCCACATGACCGGATTGACGATATACGGGAAAACGGCGTCCCTGGACACTGCAGGCAAGCAGGCATTTGCAGCACGACGTCCCCGGTCTGCCAAGCGCCTCTTGAATCGCGCACCGGGACGAATCCACGAACGAATGACCTGCACGGTCCTTTTGAAATCATGCAGGTTGAGTCGCGGCGTGCGCAGGCCAATGGTATTCACCCAAATAACCTGGACGTGCGGAATAATCCTCAGGAATAAATGCTGGCAACTGGATGGATGCCGGCCCCAATCATCGGCAAATACGACAAAAACGTACTGGGACAACGGATGTTTAGGGTCTGGCATTCTGGCCAATTAATTCGGGACGGCACTTGGTAGGAAAAGGGGAATGTGTAATTGCACAAAAAACGATACACAATTCACATTGTCTGCCAAGATAAATAACGGCAGGTTTTTTCAGCAATGACAATTGTTATTATAATATCAGCTGAGACGAACCAATCGAGATCAAAATAAAGTCGCTGTCGCCGCAAACCAACTGACTCGTTATGCCCTAAAAATAAGCTTGGCATTCTCCCGTATTTATGCAATACGCGTCCGTAACCCGGACAGCATTTTATCGATCTCCGGTGTTAATGGATGACTCGTGATGCGAAGTGACAGATACCAGAGGCATGCCAGGGGCAGGGCCGAGGCAAGAAGAACGAGAACCGGTGTGAATGAGGCGGGAAACGCCATTTTGAGCAACGCGGCGCCTGCCATGCAAATGATCGCAACGGCAGCGCTGGGCCATAAAGCCACCAGCATGGTCGACAGCCGGTGACGGAAATAGATGTGCTGCTGGATCAGCAGCACGGGCATCGCAACGATGGTCGCGCCGCAAATCACCCACGAAAAGCTGCGAATACTGCCGTCGAACAGGGCAAAGGCAAAGGCCACGCGCGACGCGAGCGTGACCGCGATCGGGAACGAGGCCAGGAACGGCCTGCCGATGGCCGTCATGGCCGCAGGGTAGTAATTGAAGATCGTGCCGATGGCGCAGGCCACCAGCAAGCCGTCGATGGCTGGCACCGAGGGCAGCCATTTTTCGCCATACAGCACGGTGATGATGTCCGCAGCGAACACATACGTCAGTCCGAGCGCGGTCCAGGCAATGCCGGTCAGCAGCGAGGTTGCCTTGTTCAGCAAGGTGCCGACCGACTCGCCACGGTGGTGCGCCTGGGCGATGTACGACACCGAGCCATAATTTGCCGTGCTACCCGCGATATGGAAAAAAATCGTGACGGTCGAATTGGCCCGGCTGAAAAAGCCGACCAGGGTCGCATTGCCCAGTTTCCCCAAAAGGATGTCGGGAATCGAATTGTTAATCGAGCTGAGGCAATTTGTAAGAAGCGAGCTCATCCCGAAATGCACGACATCGCGCCAGTGCCGGAAAGAGGGCATCCATGGAAGATATTTGGGTCGGAAAGGGATGTACGCAATGGCGCACGTGATGATATTGACGAGATTGGCCCACGCCATGCTCAGCGCGCCAAAACCCATGAGAGCAAGAATAATGCAGGTGGCCGCCGACGTGGCTGTACTCACTGCGGTGACCCATGCCTGCTTGCCAGCCGCAAAATCGCGTATCAGCAGCGAATTGGTGATCGAGCCAAACGGAATGAAGACGAAGCAGATCGCCAGTACCTTCATCACGGGGATCATCTTCGGTTCATTGAACCATGCGCCAAACCAGTCGCTGCCGGCATAGATGGCCGCAGCAATCACCCACGAGGTCGTGAAAATCACGCCCGTGGCAGCGCGCAGCTTTTCCGGCGTCAGTTCTTTTTCGCGCTGCAGATAACTGCCGACGCCGAAGTCCTGAAAAATATGGGCAATATTGATGAATACGATGGTCATCGAATAGATGCCAATATCGCTGGGGCTCAGTACGCGTGCAAGAAACAGTGTGACGGCAAACTGGACAATCGTTCCGCCAGTCGACGTAAAAAAGTTGATGAACAGGGAGCGCCGAATGTTCGCCATAAGATAGAGCCGCTTTTTTTCTATTTATCCGGCTCATTATGCACGGTGATGCAGGCCGAGCATATATTCGCAGGGACCAAATTCGGGCATTGCGTGCCGTGGACGGGCAGGGCACAAAAAAACCGCAGTCTCCGTGGCGGGGACTGCGGTTTCTGGCGCTCTCTGTTGCGAGAGTGAAGCTTGGTGGTGATAGGTGGACTTGAACCACCGACCCCAGCATTATGAGTGCTGTGCTCTAACCAACTGAGCTATATCACCGGAACGGGCAAAAGCAAAATGGCCTGACTCGTTGGAGCCAGGCCATCGCCTGAAATCTTTGGTGGTGATAGGTGGACTTGAACCACCGACCCCAGCATTATGAGTGCTGTGCTCTAACCAACTGAGCTATATCACCGCAACGGCAAGTATTATCCGGCGTGAGTGGATGGCTGTCAAGATCGCTGGGGCGTGTGGGTCACAAATAGTCGCCGCGCATGTCAATTTTCCAACAGCGCAAGGTGCGCCAGCATCGCGCCGGCCGGATCCGGCCCCAGGCAATCGACGACGATCCGGTCCGGCATCGCGCGCAGCCACGTGATCTGGCGCTTGGCCAGCTGGCGCGTGGCGATGATGCCCGTCTCGCGCAGCGCGGCGCGGTCGATGCGCCCGTCGAGATAATCCCAGGCCTGGCGGTAGCCCACGCAGCGGATCGATGGCAGCAGTGGCGACAGGTCGCCCCGTGCCCGCAGCCGCGCCACCTCTGCCACCAGCCCGCTGTCGTCGCTCGTGCCCAGCATCGCGTCAAAACGCTGCGCGATGCGCTTGTGCAGCACCGCGCGGTCATCGGTCTCGAGACCGAACGACACGAGCCTGAACGGCAGCACTGGCTTCGTGCGCAGCGCCAGCAGCGCCGACATCGGCTTGCCGGTGAGTTCGATGATTTCCAGCGCGCGGTTGATGCGCTGGGCATCGTTCGGTGCCAGCCGATCGGCAGTGACCGGGTCGAGCGCGCGCAGCTTGTCGTGCATGCCGGGCCAGCCGATGCGCGCCGCTTCGGCGTCGAGCGCGGCGCGCAGGGCTACGTCGGCCGTCGGCAAATCGTCCAGTCCCTCGACCAGACCCTTGAAATACATCATCGTGCCGCCCACCAGCAGCGGCAGCGCGCCGCGTCCCGTGATCTCGGCCACCAGGCGGATCGCATCGTTCCTGAACTGCATGACCGAATACGCGTCGAGTGGATCGAGGATGTCGATCAGGTGATGCGGCACGGCGGCCAGTTCGGCCGGCGTGGGCTTGGCGGTGCCAATGTCCATCTCGCGATAGACCAGGGCCGAGTCGACCGAAATGATTTCGACGGGGCGCGTTTGGGCGATGCGCAGGGCGGCCGCGGTCTTGCCGGAGGCGGTCGGGCCCATGATGGCCACGGCCAGCGGTTGGTTCATGTCCACCATCATTGACCGCGCAGGAACAGCTTGTCGAGCGCAGAGATTTCGAGCTGCACCCAGGTCGGGCGCCCGTGGTTGCACTGGTCGGCGCGTTCGGTGCTTTCCATCTGGCGCAGCAGCGCGTTCATTTCGGGCTGGCTCAGGATGCGGTTGGCGCGCACCGCCGTGTGGCAGGCGAGGGTGCCGAGCAGCTCGTTGCGCCGTTCGATCAGCACGCGCGAGCCGCCGAATTCGCGCACGTCGCGCAGCACGTCGCGCGCCAGCGTTTGCGCATCGGCGTTCTTGAGCAGCGTCGGCACGCTGCGCACCGCCAGGGTGGTGGGCGACAGGGCCGCGATATCGAAGCCCAGCGTTGCCAGCGTGTCCGCGTGCTCGTGCACGGTGGCGACCTCCATCGCGTCGGCGTAGAACGTCACCGGGATCAGGAGCGCCTGCACCTGCATTTCCTGGCCCTGCGCCTGGGCGTCCAGCGCATTCTTGATTTGCTCGTACAGGATGCGCTCGTGCGCCGCGTGCATGTCGACCAGCACCAGGCCGCGCGTATTCTGCGCCAGGATGTAGATGCCGTGCAGCTGGGCCAGCGCAAAGCCGAGCGGGAAGTCGTCGTTCGACAGCGGCTTGTCAGCCGCCGTCATGGGCACCGGCACCGGCACAGTGGCCGTACTGGCCGTACTGGCCGCGTCGGATGCAAACAGCGCGCCGTAGGCTTCAAGGCGTTGGGGCACGCCGCCTCCGGTAGCTGCATCGTCCCAGCGGCTGCCCGCTGCGTAGGGCGACGGCGAAAAGGTCTGCGTCAGCTGCGCGCCGAACGAGGTCTGCTCGTGCGGGCGCTGCTGCTGCGACGGCGACTGCGACAGTTGCGAGGTTTGCCATAGTGGCGTGCCGCTCGGGCGCACCTCGGCCGCCGTCATTGGCCCCGGCACGCTGCCGTGCGCGGTGGCCGAGGTCTGCGCCAGCGTGCGCTGTACCGCGTGGAACACGAACTGGTGCACCGCGCGGCTGTCGCGAAAGCGCACCTCGGTCTTCGACGGGTGCACGTTGACGTCGACCAGCGCCGGATCGAGGTCGAGCGACAGCACATAGGCCGGGAAGCGGTCGCCGTGCAGCACGTCCTGGTAGGCCGCCTTGACCGCGTGCACCAGCACCTTGTCGCGCACGAAGCGCCCGTTCACGTAGAAGAACTGGCCGTCGGCGCGCGCCTTGGAGGCAGTTGGCAGGCCAACGTAGCCATGCAGGTGCAGCGGGCCGGCCGCTTCGTCCAGCGCCAGGCGCGCCTCGGCAAAATCGTTGCCCAGGATGTGGGCGCTGCGCTTGGCCGCTTCGCTGACGTTCCAGTGGTCGATCGTGCGGCCGTTGTGCGACAGGCTGAAGGCCACGTCCGGGCGCGACAGCGCGATGCGGCGCACGACCTCGGCGCAGTGCGCGTATTCGGTCTGCTCGGACTTGAGGAACTTGCGCCGCGCCGGCGTATTGAAGTACAGGTCCTGCACGTCGATGGTGGTGCCACAGGCGCCCGACGATGGGGCCACCACGCCTTCGTGCGAGCCGACGATCTCGAACGCGTGCGCGGCGTCGGCCGTGCGCGAGGTCACGCGCACCGAGGCGACCGACGCAATCGAGGCCAGCGCTTCGCCGCGAAAGCCCAGCGTGCCCACGTTTTCCAGGTCGCTCAGCGAAGCGATCTTGGATGTCGCGTGGCGCGACAGTGCGAGGGGCAGCTGCTCGGGCGCGATGCCGCGGCCGTTGTCGGTGATGGCGATGCGCTTGACGCCGCCTTCTTCCAGGCGGATGGTGATTGTCGTCGAACCGGCGTCGAGCGCGTTTTCCAGCAGTTCCTTGACGACGGCCGAGGGCCGCTCGACCACCTCGCCGGCGGCGATCTGCGAGATGAGCTGGTCGGGAAGCTGCTGGATGGGGCGGATGGTCGGGGCAAGGGCGTTCATCCGCAGATTATAGCCCGCCCAAAATGCGCCGGAACGTCCCCGGCTGCATTTGCGTCACAGCCCCTGTGGGGTCAAGGCTGCTCGCGTACGGGAATCGGCACGTTGCACAGGTCGATCGCGCCGGCCGCGACCTTGCTCCACGGCCCGCCGCGATTGCGCTGGGCATCGATCACGGCCTGGAACGCGGCGCTGTCCGAGCGCATGACCTCGAGCTTGCTGCGATCGGCAGGCGGCACGTCGGCCGCCATGCGCACGCTGGCGATCGGCGTGCGCTGTTCGGCCTTCTCGTAGAAGCCTGAGGCGCCGGTCCCGCGCGGCATGACAGTAAGCAGCGGCATGCCGGCCACGATGCGGCCCACGACCGTGATGTTGCGGTCCAGGTGGCGCGGCGCGTGGCCGATCACCGTGTAGAGCTGCGAGCCGTTGCCGGTGTCGGCGCCGTTGTCGCGCGCCACGCCGATCATCGCGTAGCAGTGCGGCAGCCAGGTCTGCCGGGTCGCCGGATTGCGCGCGACGGGAAAGCCGTCGACGTGGCCGACCTGCGGCGCGTAAACGTCGCGTTCCTTCAGGCGCGTGAAGGTGTCGCTCTTCGTGTACGGCACGGTGAATTCAGCGGCCACGGTCTTGGCGGCCTTGAACGGGCGCGGCTTTTCTTCATCCGGGTCGCCCCATTGCACGACAAAGCCATCCTGCGCGCGCATCACCCACAAGCCGTCGAAATAGCGCTCGCGTACCAGCGCGCGGATATTGGCCACCGTGTTCGGCGCGAAGCGCGGCGCGAGTTCGATGACGACGCGCCCCGTTGGCAGCTCGATGTACATCGTGTTCTCGGGGTCGAGCGCGCGCCATTCGGCTGCCTTGGATGCCTTGACGACATCGGCCACCGTCAGCCGGGGCGGCAATTCCTGCTCGGCCTTGGCCGCTGCGGCGTGCGCGCTAGGCATGGACAGCAGCGCGCACAGCGCCGCGCCGACGGTTGCCTGGATCGTAGTCTTTTTTGACGCTGCCTGCATGTGCTCCCCCTGTCGTTATAAGTATCGGGCAATTGTAATCGAGGGCAAGCGCGTAGGGCGGGCGATGCAAGAACGACACGGGATGTTGTTGCGAAGGCTTGCAAACTGGCCAATCCGACGAATTAAGTCCCCATGTTGCCGGCGCGCACTCAAGTTACAGGCGCTGAGTCCGATAAAGGAGGGAGAGAATCAAACTATCCGAAAATCACATGCGTAACCTGATCGCACTATGTACGTTGGGCCTGGTCACTGCCCTGGCACAGGCGAACGAACCGACACCGAAGACCGCCAAGCCCGTGGCCGAGCCGGCCAAGCCTGCAATCGCGTCGATCCGGCCGAACCTCAAGCCGGCTGCTGCGCCCGCCGCTGCTGCTGCTGCCGCTACGTCCGCAAAATCCGAAGAGGATACCGAGGTTGACCTGTCGGTGCGCATCGCCGAAAAGCTCGCCGAGCTGCGCGCCAAGCAGGCCCTGCGCGCCGAAGAAGCCGCGCGTGCCCGCAAGGCTGCCGACGCGCGTCGCAAGAAGGAAGCGGCGATGGTGGCGGCGGTGGCCGTCGAAGCGGTGCGGCCAAAGAACGGCACGCACTGGAGTTATGACGGCGAGTTTGGCCCGGAGAACTGGTCGAAGATTAATACGGCATGGGCGGCCTGCAATACCGGCAATCGCCAGTCGCCGATCGACCTGCGCGACGGCATCAAGGTCAACCTCGAGCAGATCACGTTCGACTATCAGCCGAGCTCGTTCAACGAGGTCGACAATGGCCACACGGTGCAGGTCAATGTCGCGGGCGGGAATTTCCTGACCGTGGGTGGCACCACCTACGAGCTGCAGCAGTTCCACTTTCACCGGCCAGGCGAAGAGCGCGTCAATGGCCGCGGTACCGAGATGGTGGTGCACATGGTGCACAGAAGCTACGACAACAAGATCGCCGTGCTGGCAGTGCAGCTCGAGCGTGGCGACGCCAATCCGATGATCCAGACCGTGTGGAATAATCTGCCGCTGGAAAAGCTGACGACCGTGACGCCATCGATTGTGCTGAACGTGAACGAGATCCTGCCGGCGCGGCGCGACTACTTCACGTACATGGGCTCGCTGAGCGAGCCGCCCTGTACCGAGAACGTGTTGTGGATCGTGATGAAGCAGCCAATGACGGCCTCGCCGCAACAGATGGCGCTGTTCTCGCGGCTCTATCCGTACAATGCGCGGCCTGTGCAGCCGAGCAATGGACGGATGATCAAAGAGTCAATGTAAAGGCGTTCAGCTGACCCGGTAGCGGCCTTCCCAGGCCGCGCCAGGCGCGAGCTGCACCGGCGTCAGCTGCGCCGGTTCGATGCAGACGAAGCGCTGATACTCTTCGTCTTCCATGTCCGCCAGCGCCGCCGTGTCGGCTGCGCCCGGATTCCACACGACCGCATCCAAAAAGCCTTCCTGCTCGAGCGTCAGCACGCGCGCCCAGGTGCCCAGGAAGATGGTGTCGTCGACCTGTTCGTACACCACGTCCAGCTTGTCGGCGATCGACAGCGTGCCCGCCTCGAGTCCCTCGATGCGCACGTCGGCCAAATGCGGCACCAGGTGGTAGCTGTGCAGCGCCGCCGCAAACGGGAACGCTGCCTCGCCCGTGTTGCGGACATTCAAGGCCATGGTCAGTTCATTGGCGCGCACGGCCACGCGCAGCTGCAGCGCGAACCGGTGTGGCCACGCCCCTGCCAGTGCCGGCGGCAGATCGGCCTCGTTCAAACCAAACACGGCCCACGCCGCGCCATCTTCGACGCCACTGTCTTCCAGGCGCCAGGTGGACACGCGTGCAAAGCCATGGCGCATGCCGTCGCCCTGCTCGGCGAACTGCGGAAAGATCACCGGCACGCCGCCACGGATCGCGCGGCTGCCGTCGAGCGCCGAGCGGGCGCTCAGGAACATGCGCTCGCCGCCATCGGCCCCATGCCACGAAACCAGGTGCGCGCCGTACAGCGTGACGACGGCGGTGGCGCCATCGGGCGCCGTGATGCGGATCGCGGGCAGCTGCCCGAAAGTGATGTGGTCCATGTCAGGTCTGGCGGCTCTTGGCCATCGGCGGGTTGTCGGCGAAATAACGGCGGATGCCGTTGGTGATGGCATTGGCCAGTTGGTCCTGGTAGCCGTTGTCGTTCAGGCGCGCTTCTTCTTGCGGGTTCGAGATGAAGGCGGTCTCCACAAGAATCGATGGAATGTCCGGCGCCTTGAGCACGGCAAAGCCGGCTTGCTCGACCGATGCCTTGTGCAGCCGGTTGATGCCGCCGATTTCACGCAGTACGGCTTTGCCGAGCTTGAGGCTGTCGGTGATCTGCGCCGTCGTCGACAGGTCGAACAGCACGCTGGCAAGCTGCTTGTCGGTGTTGCCACCAGCCAGATTCACGCCGCCCACGAGGTCGGCCCGGTTCTGATCACTGGCCAGCCAGCGCGCGGCGCTGGAACTGGCGCCTTTTTCGGACAGCACGAACACCGACGAACCGCTCGCCGTTGGCGAAACCCAGGCATCGGCGTGGATCGACACGAACAGGTCGGCCTGCACCTTGCGCGCCTTTTGCACGCGGGTGTTCAGTGGCACGAAGAAGTCGCCGTCGCGGGTGAGCATCACGCGCGTGTTGGGCAATTGTTCGAGCTTGGTCTTGAGGCGCTTGGCCACTTCGAGCACGATGTCTTTCTCGCGGCTGCCGTTGGCGCCGATGGCGCCCGGGTCTTCGCCGCCATGGCCAGGGTCGAGCGCGATGGTGACCATGCGCGCCACTTTCTGGGATGGGCGCGCACCGGCCCTGCCGGGCGTGGGCTGCACTGCCTGGGCCGGCGGCGTGCCACGCAGTCCCGAGATTTCGGCTTCAAGCCGGGCAATGGCGTCCGGTCCGGCGTTCGGCTGGGTGCGCGGCGCGGCTGGTGGCGGCGTCGGAATCTGCACCGGCGGCGTGGTGGCGACGATGGCGCCTGCTGCCGCGGCAGCAGTGCCCGGGCCGACGGTGCCGGATGGTGGCAGCACGGTGGCAGGCATCGTGGCGCCCGGCGGACCGGATACCGGATCGCCCAGCGCAGGCGTGCCGGCCGCCACGGTCTTGGTCGGGCCGGTGCTCCATTCGCCGCTTTCGATCATCGCCGCGATCGGGTCGACCGGCGTGACCGGGTACAGGTCGAAGATCAGGCGGTGCTGGTAGCCGGCCACGGGCGCGAGGGTAAACACCTGCGGCTTGACCTCGGCCTTCAGGTCGAACACCAGGCGCACGACGTTCGGCCGGTTCTGGCCCACGCGCACCTGCTTGATGTACGGGTCGTTCGATTCGATCTTGGCCACCAGACTCTTGAGCGTGGGGCTCAGGCCCAGGCCATCGATATCAACGACCAGGCGCGGCGGATCGGGAATCAGGAAATGCTCGGTCTTGAGGTTGGTGTCGTTTTCGAGCGTGACGCGGGTGTACTCGGGCGCGGGCCAGACGCGTACCGCCAGGATCTGGTTGGCGCTGGCGGGCACGGGCGCGACGACGGACAGCAGCAGCGTGCCGCCGGCCTTGAGCATGACACGGCGGCGTGCGGAGGGCTTGGTTACTGGTGCGGCGGGAGGAAAGCGAGACGATCGAGGCATAGCAGGCCTAATTCAGACAACGCTTGCAATTCTACAGCACGGCCGTTTCCACTGACGCTCAGCAGTAAACGGATGTCCGGCGGCGGTAACACGGGCTCGCCTTTTTCAGGCCACTCGACGATGCAGACGTTGTGGCCGTCGAAATCTTCGCGAAAGCCAGCGTCCAGGAATTCTTCCGGACTCGACATGCGATACAGATCGTAGTGGATCACGCTCAGCGGATTGTCGTCAAGCATCACGTTGTACGGCTCCGACAACGTGTAGGTCGGGCTCTTGACGGTGCCCGTGTGGCCCAGCGCGCGCAGCAGGGCGCGGGTGAGGGCGGTCTTGCCGGCGCCCAGGTCGCCGTGCAGGTAGATGACGAGGCCAGGCGCCAGCGCGCGCGCTAGCGCGCCGCCCAGTGCGTTGGTGGCCGACTCGTCCGGCAAATAGTGGTGCAAGTGCGCTTTGATGGGCTGCATGGCATAAAATAGCGTGTTGTGCTGCATTCTGCTGCGTTCTGTTCTTGTGGTGTTCCCGCCCCGGTATGTCCGAATCCCCAACTTCATCCGTCGACCTGCCCCAGCTAGCGCGCGCCATCAAGGGATGGGGCGCGGGGCTGGGCTTTGCCGACGTGCGTATTGCCGATGTCGACCTGGGGCACCTGGAAGCGGGCCTGCAAGCCTGGCTGGATGCGGGCTACCACGGCGAGATGGATTATATGGCAACCCACGGCATGAAGCGTGCGCGGCCGGCCGAACTCGTCCCCGGCACTGTGCGCGCAATCGTGGTGCGGATGGACTATCTGCCAACCGAACGCCAGGGCGACTGGCGCGCCGGGGAACGCCTGCGCCAGGCTGACCCGAACGCGGCCGTCGTGTCGGTGTATGCGCGGGGCCGCGACTACCACAAGGTGCTGCGCAACCGGCTGCAGGCGCTGGCCGAGAAAATCCAGCAAGAAATCGGACCGTTCGGTTTTCGCGTGTTCACCGACTCGGCGCCCGTGATGGAATTGCCACTGGCCGAAAAAGCCGGCCTGGGCTGGCGCGGCAAGCACACGCTGCTGCTGTCGCGCGCGGCCGGTTCGACCTTCTTCATCGGTGAAATTCTGATCGACCTGCCGCTGCCGGTCGACCCGCCCACCGGCAAGCATTGCGGCGGCTGCACGGCCTGCATCGACATGTGCCCGACCGGCGCGATCCTGGGCCCAGGCAAGCTCGACGCCCGGCGCTGCATCTCGTACCTGACGATCGAGCTGAAAAGCAGCATCCCCGAAGAATTGCGCCCGCTCATCGGCAACCGCATCTACGGCTGCGACGATTGCCAGGTCGCATGCCCGTGGAACAAGTTCGCGCAGCGGGCGCAGGTGCCCGATTTCGATGAGCGCAACGGCCTGGGCGAGGGTGACCTGGTCGGCCTGTTCGCCTGGGAAGAAGCCGAATTCAACCGGCGTATGGAAGGCAGTCCGATCCGTCGCATCGGGCACGAGCGCTGGTTGCGCAATCTGGCAGTCGGACTGGGTAATGCGGCGGATCAGTTGCCTGGCGATGCAGCCATCGTGGCGGCGTTGCAAGCGCGGGCCGATCATCCATCCGGGCTGGTGCGTGAGCATGTGGCGTGGGCGCTGGCGCGCCATGGCGCCCAGCCCCATTCGGCCACCTAAACGGCAATGCGTTTCAGGCGCAGTGCCGACCAGTCGCCATCGATGGAAATCATGGCCACGCCGGTGATGCCGTGCTCTTTGGCGTAGGCGTTGATCGAATCACGGTGGATGTCGGTTGCCTTCGACGCCGTCTGCTTCAGGTAAGCGATCCAGAGCGAGCCGGTGGCGTTCAGCTGTTGTTTGGCGCGCGGCAGGTAATGCGCGAGGTCGTTCTGACCCAGGCAAAACATCAGGATGACGTCAAACGGCCCGTCACCGTCTTTAACGATGTCGGACGGCATCTGCGCCGTCATGGTTGGATTGGCTTGGCCATTGAGCACGAGCATTGATTTCGCCGTGCGTAAAAACATCTTGTCTGCAACTGTCTTTTCGTTCATACGCGTTTCCTGAAAAAGCCTGTGCATCGCGGCGCCCTGGCCGCGGCGCGTTCAGACATTATTTTACAAGGCTTGCTGCGGGCAGCAGAGACCCTTGACGCGCGGAAAATGAAGACAGTGTGAAGGCAGCGCGAGCGCGCCGCCGGTATTTACTTGAGCAGGCCGGCCAGTTCGACCGCCGTCTTGACCTGCATCTTGTCAAAGATATGGGCCCGGTGCACCTCGACCGTGCGCATGCTGATGCCGAGCTTGTCGGCCACGACCTTGTTCATCATGCCGGCCAGGATCAGGTCGAGCACTTCGCGTTCGCGCATGGACAGCGTCGCCAGTCGCGCCTGCACCGCAGCAGAGGTGGCCGCCTTGCGTGAGGCGGCCAGTGCCTCTTCCACCCGGTCCATCAAGACGTTGTCGTTGAACGGTTTCTCGAAGAAATCAAAGGCGCCGCGTTTGAGGGAGTCGACGGCCATCGGTACCTCGCCGTGGCCGGTCAGAAAAATCACCGGCAGGCGTGGCAGCAGGCCGCGGCCGATCAACTGGTCGAACACAGCAATGCCGTTCATGCCGGGCATGCGCACGTCGAGCAGGACGCAGTCGCCGCTGCCGTCGAGATCCTTGATGACGTCGAGAAATTCCTGGCCGCAGGGATAGCTGCGCACGTTGAGGCCGCGCGATTGCGCCAGCCAGGCGAGCGAATCGCGAATGACTTCTTCGTCGTCGACGATGTGCAGCATGGGAGTCTCCGTAATGGTCGGGCAGGGCGCCGCACGCGATTCTAGCCGACCGCCCGGCTCCCTGCCTGCGCGGGCAGCGAAAACGTGAACACGGTGCCTCCGGGCGGATACGGCGCGTGGCTCAGGGTGCCGCCGTGGAACTCGATCGCCGTACGGCAAATCGACAGCCCCATGCCCATGCCCTCCGCCTTGGTCGAATAGAACGGCGAAAACAGCCGCTCGGCTACTTCTGCCGAAATGCCGTGGCCGCGATCGATCACCGAGACGGCCACCTGGTCGTCGATGTGCGCCGCCTCGATACGCAGCACGCGCTGGTCCGGCACGGTGTCCTGCATGGCCTGGATGCCGTTGCGCGTGAGGTTGAGCAGCACCTGCTCGAGCAGGACGCGGTCGGCCAGCACCGGCGGCAGGCCCGGTGGCAAGTGCACGCGCAGCACCACACCGGCCTGGCGCGCCTGCAATTCGATCAGCGCATGCACGCTGGCAATCACGCTGCGGATCGTCAGTTCCTGGCGCAGCGGTTCCCGTTTTTTGACGAATTCGTGCACGCTGCGGATGATGTGCCCGGCGCGCTGGGCTTGCTGGCGCGCCTGTTCCAGTGCATGGCGCAGCATGCCGGGCTTGAGTTCCTGGCCGGCGCCAGCGGCGCGGTCGAGCATGTTCAGGGCGCCAACGGTATAGCTCGAGATGGCGGCCAGCGGCTGGTTCAGTTCATGCGCCAGCATCGACGATAGTTCACCCATGGTTGCCAGGCGCGCGCTGGCCTGCAGCTTTTCTTCCTGTTGGCGGTTAAGTTCTTCGACGCGCTTGCGGTCCGTGATGTCGAGCACCGAACTCATCCAGCCGGTATGGCGTCCATCGACATCGACCAGCGGCGACTCGAATATCAGCACCGGCACGCGCACTTCGTCCGGCCGCTGGAACACGGTCTCGAACTGCGGCGTGACCTTGCCCGACAGGATGCCCTGGAAGCGGTCTTCGTATTCGGCCATCGCTTCCGGCGCCCAGTACGCCATTGGCGGCTTCTTGCCGATCAATTCTTCCTGCGACAGGCCGACGATCTGGCAAAAGGCCCGATTCACGTAGGTCACGCGCCCTTCGAGGTCGCGCGCACGCAGGCCCGTGATCAGCGAGTTTTCCATGGCCGTACGAAACGCCATCTGCTGGCGCAGTGCGGCCTCGGCCGCCAGCGTGCGCGAGATGTGGCGCCACAGCGCCGCCAGGCTCATCAATAAGCCGAGCGCCAGCACGATCACCGAGCCGACCAGCAGGTTGGGCAGCAGTTGCGGCGCGCGCTTGACGCTGTTGGTCGACAGCACCAGTTGGGCGCCGGGCAGGTCGAGTTCACGCTGGTGCGTGTACACGTTGCGGCCCGGGCCGCCCGAGGCGCGCCGCGCCACCGCCAGCTCGTTGCGGTCGAGCAGCGTCAGCGCATTGTCCTGTGCGAACCACCACGGCACCGTTTCATCGAGCAGCACCTGCAGGCTGTAGGTTGCCACCAGGCTGCCGGCGAACTGGCCGCCGCGAAACAGCGGCAGGTAGTAATCGATCACGCCGTGGGTCGACGCGGTGGCGCCATACGGCACGCTGTAGCGGCCGCGCCGGATCGAGCGCGCCATTTCGCCGGCCAGCACGGTGGCCGCGGGCAGGCCGGTGGCAGGCAGGTCGCTGCCGTGGATGGCTTGCTGGACGCCGTCGGCATCGGTCCAGACGACGCGCACCAGTTCAGGGCCATTGGTAAACATCTGGCGGAAGCGCGCCGTCAGCTTGGCCGGCGGCAGCGGCGCGACGACGAGGTCGGCGCCGAGGGCGGCCAGTGCTTCTTCGCTGCGCGCCAGCTCGAAGCGCAGCGTTTGCTCGACCCACAGCGTATCGGCAATCAATTGCTCTTGTCGATCGTTGCTTTCCATCTGGCGCGCCTGCCACGGTAGCCAGATCAGCACCGCCAGGAACAGCAGGACCAGCAGGATCGGCACCATCCAGCGCAGGAAACGCCAGCCGCGCGAGCGCGCGCGCGGCTCGGGCTCGGCGTCCAGGTCGTCTGTCGCCCCGGGCTGGATGAACGGAAATTTCATGCAAGGTCCTGTTTTGGTTACACTGTCGGGCGCATCGTGGCCTCGTCGCGATGGCGGGCAATGCGGTATCTGCCAGTGTAACGTTTCATCAGGAAGAATCGAACCGTCATGCAACTCAATTCCCTGGCCATGCGCGCTCTGTGCGCCGCGTTGGCCGCAGCCGCCAGTATGAATGCCTGGGCACAGGGGCCGATCGTGATCAAGTTCAGTCACGTGGTGGCACCCGACACGCCCAAGGGCCGCGCTGCCGAGCGATTCAAGGCACTGGCCGAGCAAATGACGCGCGGCCAGGTCAGGGTGGAAGTCTATCCGAACAGCCAGCTGTACAAGGACCGCGAAGAGCTCGAGGCGCTGCAACTGGGCGCCGTGCAGATGCTGGCGCCGTCGCTGGCCAAGTTTTCGCCGCTGGGCGTGCGTGAATTCGAAGCGTTCGACCTGCCGTATATTTTTCCGGACAAGGCGGCGCTGTACAAGGTGACGGAAGGGCGCATCGGGCGCGAGCTGCTGCGCAAGCTCGAGCCGAAGGGCATCACCGGCCTGGCCTTCTGGGACAACGGTTTCAAGGTCATGTCGGCCAATCAGCCTCTGGTCGCGCTGAAGGATTTCGATGGCGTGCGCATGCGTATCCAGGCGTCCATGGTGCTCGACGCGCAGATGCGTGCGCTGGGCGCGCAGCCGATGGTGCTGGCGTTTTCCGAAGCCGCCCCGGCGCTGCGCGATGGCGTGGTGGAAGGCACCGAAAACACGCCGTCGAACATGTACACACAGCGCATGCACGAAACGCAAAAACACCTGACCGTGTCGAACCACGGCTACCTGGGTTACGCCGTGATCGTCAACAAGAAGTTCTGGGATGGCCTGCCCGCAGCGACCCGCACGATTCTGACGCGCGCGATGCGCGAAGCCACCGTGTATGAAAAGCAGATTGCCCAGCGCGCCAATGACGAGTCGATGGAAAAAATCCGCCGGTCGGGCACGACCGTGATCCATACGCTCAATCCGGAGCAGCAGGCCGAGTGGCGCCGTGCACTGCAGCCAGTGTACGGCCAGATGGAAAGCCGTATCGGCAAGGAGACCGTGCATGCTATCCTGCGCGAAGTGGCGCGGTGAGCATCCGTTCCTGGTCACCAAGGCATTTTGTTTATAAGTAAAACAATTTTCTGTTTTTGTGACCTAAAAGATACATTTTCTATAAGCATTTGCGTTATCATGGCGCTCATACGCACTGAAGTGGTGCGGTGCAGGGCCAGCAACAAGCAGTACAGGTTTTGGGGGAGCATTGCTATAAGAACGGTACTTGTACCGGAGAATATTCGAGGAGACAGCACGTTTTACAGAAGTCGTTGGCACTGCCAAACGACCGGAGACGTGACCCGAATTGGAGCGCACCTGATGGTGCGCTTTTTTTTCGCCTGTTTTTCGTTTCCTGATGCCAAACGACTGGCCGCGCACTCGCTGCGGCGGGTAAGATGCCGGAGTGCCTGCCAGCGGGATGGTCCCGCTGCCGCGCACTGCCAACCGTCGCCATGAAGCCAGATCGCGCCTCCCTGCTGTTCAATGCCATCGTGCCGGCGCCCTTCGGCGCGCTGGGCATCCGCACGGACAACGACACCGTGTGCGAGCTGGTCTATCTGCCGCCATCGTTTGCCGAAAAAAGCGCCGACAGCGCGCTTGCCGACAGGGCAGCGCAGCAGGTTGCACGATATCTGCAGGATCCCGATTTTATGTTCGACCTGCCGCTGCTGGAGGCCGGTACCGAATTCCAGCGCAAGGTCTGGCAGCACATCCACGCGATCCCGCGCGGCGCCGTGCGCACGTACGGGCACCTGGCGCGCGTGATCGGCTCGGCCCCGCGGGCCGTGGGCCAGGCTTGCGGCGCCAACCGGTTCCCGCTCGTGATTCCGTGCCACCGCGTCACCGCCACCGGCGGCCTGGGCGGTTTTGCCAACCAGGATGATGAAAACGGCTTTCACCTGTCGGTGAAACGCTGGTTGCTGCGCCACGAAGGCGCCACTGCAAGCCCATGGCAACAACAGTCGATCTTTCCCTGATCGACGAGTTCTGCGACACGCTCTGGCTGGAACAGGGCCTGGCCAAGAACTCGCTCGACGCTTACCGGCGCGACATGCGCCTGTTCGCCACCTGGCTGCACGCGCGCCAGCCCGACCGTGGCCTGCTGGCTGTCGGTGCGGACGACCTGGCCGCCTATTTTGCCGAGCGCCATCCCGATTCGCGCCCGAGCACGGCCAACCGCCGGCTGTCGGTGCTCAAGCGCTTTTATGGGCTGGCGCTGCGCCGCAACCGCATCGAGGTCGATCCGTGCCTGAAGATGGCATCGGCGCGCCAGCCGACCCGTTTCGTCCACACGGTGAACGAAAGCCAGGTCGAGGCGCTGCTCGCTGCGCCCGACGTGGCCACGCCACTGGGCCTGCGCGAACGCACGATGCTCGAGCTGATGTATGCCAGCGGTTTACGGGTGTCGGAACTGGTGGCCCTGAAGCTGGTTGAAGTGAGCCTGAACGATGGCGTGCTGCGCGTGACGGGCAAGGGCAGCAAGACGCGCCTGGTGCCGTTCGGCGAAGAGGCGCGGCGCTGGATCGAGCGCTACCTGAAGGATGCGCGCGGCATCATCCTCAATGGCCAGATGGACGACGCCCTGTTCGTCACCAGCCGCGGCGGCCCGATGACGCGCCAGATGTTCTGGATCCTGATCAAGAAGCACGCCAAGAAGGCCGGCATCACCGGGCCGCTGTCGCCGCACACGCTGCGCCACGCGTTCGCCACGCACCTGCTCAACCATGGCGCCGACCTGCGCGTGGTGCAACTGCTGCTCGGCCACGCCGATATCTCGACCACGCAGATTTACACCCATGTGGCGCGCGAACGACTCAAGCGCCTGCACACCGAACACCACCCCCGCGGTTAGCGTTAAGGCAAGCCGGGATTGGCGCGGTAGTCCATAATGGCCGGTCAGGACGGTAGCCCCTACCGCCCATCATATCGAGGTGACTATGGCACGGAATAATTTTCAATACGAAAAACGGCAACGGGAACTCGACAAGAAGCGCAAGGCCGACGACAAGGCCAAGCGCAAGCTCGAACCAAAGAATGAACTCGATGCTGACGGCAATGTCATCGTGCAAGACAACAGCAACGACAGCGACAACGACAGCACCAGCAGCAACGACAGCACCAGCGACAGCGAAGCCGTGGCCCCGGCAGCGCTGCCTTCCAGCCCCGCTTGATCTCATCATTGAACTAACCGCGGTAATTGCAGTCTGAGCCATCTGAATGCGACAAGCGGTCAGCTGGCTGCCCATCTGATGGCAGGGTGCAATTGCTTCGCTGCCAGCGCGCAGCGCCGCCTCGCAAACGAAGCGTGTCTCCAGCATGCCAATGACAGGCTTGTCTTTCTGATTGCTGTCACTGCCCAAGCGAAAGGCGCTGCCATGAGCAAGCTATTGCCAGACCCCCCGGATCGTGCGGCAGCCAGGCAGGCGGGGGGCGACGAGGCGCTGCCTGCTCAGACCGGCCCGGCCGCCCTCAACCCGTTGTACGACGGGGCCGGGGACACCCCGCATGCCTTTGGCTGGCTCTACCATTTCGTCACGGCCCTCGAACTGGCGCCTGTCGTTGCCGTGCACTCGATGGACCGCGCCGGCATCATCCGCTTCTGGAACCACGCCAGCGAAGAACTCTACGGCATCCGCGCCACCGATGCCGTTGGCCGGGCATTTCGCGACGTGGTCTTCCACCCCGGCCGCCAGACCGAATTCGAAGACGTGATCGCCACCATCTGGCGTACCGGCCAGGCGCCGCAGGCGAGCGACTGGCTGGTGCAGTCAACCGCCGGCCGGCGCCACTGGGTGTATTCCTGCTACTACCCCGTCAGGCACGACCACCTGATGGAAGAAATCTTCTGCATGGAGGTCGACATCACGGCGCGCAAAGAAGCCGAGACCAGTCTCGCGCAGGCCGCGCAAGTGTTCCAGAATGCGCGCGACGCCATCATCATGATGGATGCCCAGTACCGCGTGCGCGCCGTCAATGGCGCCTTCACCAGCATCACCGGCCATGCGCCCGAGCAGATCATCGGCCATGCATTGGCCAGCCTCGGCTGGGGCGTAGACGACGGCTTCTACGAGCGCATCTGGGCCGAGCTCGAAGGCACCGATCACTGGGAAGGCGAGCTGGCCAGCGCGCGCAGCAATGGCCAGCGCTATCCGGTACGCGTCACGCTCACGGCAATTCGCGATGCCCATGGCGACGTCTCGAGCTATATGGCGATGCTGTCCGATATCAGCGAGCGCAAGCGCATCGAGGAACAGGTGCGCCACCAGGCCGAGCACGACGCCCTGACGGGCCTGCCCAACCGGATCCTGTTCCTGGACCGGCTGCACCAGGCGCTGGCCACCTGGCGGCGCCAGGGCAGCTGCTCCGCCGTCATGTTCCTCGACCTCGACAAATTCAAGGCGATCAACGACACCTATGGCCACCAGGCCGGCGACGTCGTGCTGCGCGAAGTGGCCGCACGGGTATGTGCCTGCGTGCGCCAGGTCGACACCATCAGCCGCCTGGGCGGCGACGAGTTCGTCGTGCTGCTGTCAGACATCAAGGGCGCCGACCAGGCGGCGCACGTGGCCGTTGCCGTCACCCAGGCCGTGGCGCTGCCCATCCACATTGGCGGGCAGGAAGTAACGCTGTGGGCGTCAGTCGGCATCGCGCTGTGTCCCGACGATGGTGCCGACGTCGAAACCCTGCTGCACCATGCCGATGTGGCGATGTACCACGCCAAGCAGAACGGCCGCGGCACCTTCCGTTTTTTCAGCCCAGCCATGAACGCCCACATGATCGAGCGCGTCGAGCTTGAAAACCGCCTGCGCCAGGCGCTCGACAGCAAGGAATTCATGCTGCAATACCAGTCCGAAATCGAAGTGGCGACCGGGCGCGTGACGTCGGTCGAAGCGTTGCTGCGCTGGCGCCATCCGCAACGGGGGCTGTTGTTGCCGCATGAATTCCTGCCGGTGGCCGAAGACTCCGGGTTGATCGTCTCGATCGGCGAATGGGTGCTGCGCGCAGCGTGCCAGCGCGCACGCGCATGGCGCCATGCCGGGGCCACCATCACGGTGGCGGTTAATCTGTCCGACGTCCAGCTGGCGCATGACGGCCTGCTGCCGGCAATCGACGCCGCACTCGAGAGCGCCGGCCTGCCACCTGGCGCGCTCGAACTCGAAATCGCCGAAGACGCACTGATCCGGGGCGAACCGGCGTTTCGCGCCACGGCGCTGGCGCTGCGCGCACGCGGTGTACAGCTCAATGTCGACCGGTTCGGTACTGGCCTGTCGAGCCTGGAAGCATTGCGGCGCTTTCCACTGACCAAACTGAAGATCGACCGCAGCTACGTGGGCGACGTGATGCACGATCCGGTGCATGCCGCCATGGTGCCGGCCATCATTGCGGTGGCGCGCAGCCTGCAACTACGCGTGGTGGGGGAGGGCGTGGAAACTGCCGAGCAGCTCGACTTTCTGCGCCAGCATGGCTGCGACGATTACCAGGGGTTCTATGCCAGTGCGGCCAGTACCCGGCCGGATTTGACGCCGCATCGCGTCTGAACCAGCCGGCCTACGCAAACAGCCGGATCCTGGCCAGCACCTGCCCGTGGTCCGACGCTTCCGGCAACCCCAGGTTCAGGTGATCGTTCAGATACACGACATCGATCACTTCCCCGATCGCATCGGGCAACGCCGGATTGAATTCGGGCGACACCAGGATATGGTCGATCGTCGAATGGCGCGTGTCGTGCAGAATCGAATACCCCACATGGCGCTGGTGGTCCAGCCTGCGCTGCACCTGGCTCGCGTCGTACAGGCGCTCGTGCAGCGGCGTGCCCGCGCCCAATACGATCTCAGTCGTCACCGAATCGGCCACGTCATTGAAGTCGCCCAGCACGATGCGCGGGCGACGGTGGGTGTGCGCCATATCCGTCAGCAGCACGCGCAGCGCGGTGGCTTCGGTGCCGCGCCGGATCAGCGAGCGCAGGCACGCCAGCGCATACAGGTGCGGGTCGGCCCCGCTGTCGCTCGAGCGGTAATCGGGGCGGCGCGACTTGAGGTGCACGACGACGACGTCGATCACCACTCCCGACGGCGCGATCACGCCCGCATGCAGCGGGGCGCGCGTGAAGCGGTCAGGGTCGCGGCTGCCGGCGGGCATCGTGACATTGGCCGGGAACTTGCCCAGCTCGGTGCCCGGCTCGGCCAGCGGCAGGCGCGAGACCAGGGCCACGCTGGGCGTCAGGCGCGCCGCCCCCGGGTCGGGGTCGAAGCCGATATGGTGCGCGTCATGGTAGCGCCGCGTGCGCCGCAGGACTTCCGCCAGCACGCTCTGCGAGAAAATTTCCTGGAAGCCGATCACGTCGGCGTTGATCAGGTCGAGCTGGTGCGCCGTCCAGTCCAGCTTGGCTTCGTATTCGGCGGCCGTGGTGGGCGCGAGATTGTCGTACAAGCGTGCGCCAGGCGGTGCCAGATTGAAAGTGTTGAAGGTGGCAAACCGAAGTTCTTCCTGCATAATAGAAACCCCTATTGTTCGTCTTTAGCGTAACACGCATGGCCAAGAAAGAGCACGTCTCCGAGACCCCCGCGACCCAATTCCTGCGCAAGCATGGCGTCGTGTTTTCCGAGCATCCTTATGCGTACCAGGAACACGGCGGTACCTCGGTGTCGTCCAGCGCGCTGGGCGTGCCGGAACATGACGTGATCAAGACCCTGGTCATGCAGGATGAAGCAGCCAGGCCATTGATCGTTCTGATGCACGGCGATTGCAAGGTGTCGACCAAGAATCTGGCCCGCGCCATCCCCTGCAAGTCGGTCGAACCATGCAAGCCGGATGTGGCCCAGCGCCATTCAGGGTATCTGGTTGGTGGAACATCGCCGTTCGGCATCCGCAAGGCGCTGCCGGTGTATGTCGAAGAAAGTATCCTGCAGCTCGACAAGATCTACATCAACGGCGGACGCCGCGGCTATCTGGTGGGCATCGATCCGCGCGTGCTGGTCGATGTGCTGCAGGCGCAGCCGGTAATCTGCGCCATCGCCGAGTAGCTTCGCCGCATGCATCCGATGGTGTATATTCACGCACCAATTTCCGGTAGAAAAATGAGCCCGACACTGGCGCCCACGAAAGAGACACGATGAACACCCTGATTGCCACCATTGCCGCCTACCTGCTCGGTTCGATTTCCTTTGCCGTCGTGATGAGCCGTGCGTTCGGCCTGTCCGACCCGCGCACGTATGGCTCGAAAAACCCCGGCGCCACTAACGTGCTGCGCAGCGGCAGCAAGAAGGCGGCGATTGCCACGCTGGTTGGCGACGCGGCCAAGGGTTGGCTGGCCGTCTGGCTCGCGATGCGCTACGGCTACGACTTCGGGCTGGATGAGACCGGCATCGCGCTGGTGGCCATCGCCGTGTTCATCGGTCACCTGTGGCCCGTGTTCTTCCGCTTTGTCGGCGGCAAGGGCGTGGCCACCGCGCTGGGTGTGCTGCTGGGCATCAATCCATGGCTGGGACTGGCCACGCTGGCCACCTGGATGATCATCGCGTACGCATTTCGCTACTCGTCGCTGGCGGCGCTGGTGGCAGCGGTATTCGCGCCTTTGTACTACGGCATGCTGTTCGGCGTCGATGCCATTCTGCTGGCCGTGATCGTCATGAGCGTACTGCTGGTGTGGCGCCACAGCGGCAATATCGGCAACCTGATCGCAGGCAAGGAATCCAAGCTCGGCAGCAAGTCGGCCGGCTCAGGCAAGGCAAAATAAGGCAGCGTGCGCGGGGTTTTTACGAAGGCGTTACCATGATCGGCAATAGCGGCACATCCGCAGCCGCGCCGGACAGAAAGGTAATACGCCATGACCAAGCAACTCAGGATTGATTTCGTGTCGGACGTCTCGTGCCCATGGTGCGCAGTCGGTCTCAAATCCCTCGAACAGGCACTGTTGAAAGTGGGCGACGACGTGCGCGTCGACCTGCATTTTCAGCCGTTCGAGCTGAACCCGAACATGCCGCCGGAAGGCCAGGACATCGTCGAGCACGTCACTGAAAAATATGGTGCCAGCCTCGAGCAGCAAGCATCCAGCCGCGAGATGATCCGCGAGCGCGGCGCTGCGGTTGGCTTCACGTTCGACATGGAGCGGCGCGGCCGCATCTACAACACCTTCGACGCGCACCGCCTGCTGTCGTGGGCCGAAGAAGAAGGCAAGCAACGCCAGCTCAAGGTCGCGCTGCTCGAAGCCTATTTCACCCGCTGTGAAGACCCGAGCAACCACGCCGTGCTGCTGCGCGCCGTCGAGAGCGTGGGCCTGGAGCGCGAGACGGCTGCGCGCATCCTGGCATCGGACGAGTATAAGGACGAAGTGCGCGAGCGCGAGCAGTTCTTCCTGAATGCCGGCATCAAGTCGGTGCCGGCCGTGATCATCAACCAGAAACACCTGATTTCCGGTGGCCAGCTGCCCGAAGTATTCGAGCGCGCGCTGCGCGAGATTCCGGGCCTGGAAACGCCGGCCGACGCCGCCGTTTAAGTCAGATCCAGGACCACCGGCTGGTGGTCCGATGCCGCCGTCTCGGACTGCACGTCAACGGCAGTCAGGCGCGGCGCCAGATCGTCGGTGACGAAGAAATAATCGTAGCATTCAGGCCGCTCGGGCCACGGATACCCGTGCAGCCCGGTGGTCGGCGCGCGCGCCATGTCGCCATGCACGACGCGCCAGGCATCGACCAGTGCCAGCGCGCTGCCTTCCGGCGCGGCCAGCAGCGCCGCGTAATCCGGCGCATCGGGCGCGAAATTGAAATCGCCGCACAGGATTGCCGAGCCAGGCCGAAAGCCCAGCTGGAACGGCGCGTCGAGATTCGGATCGGGCTGGAACAAGAGCGCGCGGGCACTGGCTTCGGCGTGCAGTTCGCGGATGCGATTGACCTGTGCCATGCGCTGGACGGGCGAATAATATTCGAGATGCGTCGTGAGCAGGCGCAGCTTGCCACCAGGCGCTTCGACGACGGTTTCGAGCAGGCCGCGCGGCATGCCGGCCGCATGGTCCGGGTCGGCCGGCCACGGCAGCAGATGACGGTGCACCTGCGAAATGCGGTACTTGGACAGGATCAGGTTACCGAACAGGCGCGGGACATTGTTCTGGTAAATCTCGCTCGGCGCATGCTCCATCGCGTGGTAGCCGCCGAAGGCACCGGCGAGTTGCTTGAACTGATTGGCGCTGGCGCTGCCTTCAAGCTCGGGGTGATTGGCAGCCACCTCTTGCAGGCAAATCACATCGGGGTTCAAGCGGCGCAGCACGTCGATCATCGCATGAATGCGGATCCGACCGTCCTTGCCACAACCCCAATGAATATTCCAGCTGACTACGCGCATTGCTCACCTCCGTAAAACTTGATCGACGGATATTGCCACCGTTTTAATGGCAACGGTCACACCGTAGGATCAGTGTCAGAGAGGCAAGTTCAATGCTGGCGGCAGTCTTTTTATCGTGATGTGCCGCCGTGTTTTCGGATGACTTCAGGCCGCTTCGAGCTCATCCAGCGGCCAGCGCGGACGCACATTGAACGCGTAATCGCGCTGCGCCAGCGCAGGGTTGCGCTCAAGACGCATCGCGCCGGCAAACGCGATCATTGCGCCATTGTCGGTGCAAAATTCCAGCTCCGGATAATAGACCTTGAACTTGCGCTTGGCCGCCGCCGCATTGAGCGACGCGCGCAATTGCTTGTTGGCGCCAACGCCGCCGGCAATCACCAGCCGGCTCAAACCCGTGTGCTTCATCGCGCTCACGCACTTGGCGGTGAGCACGTCGACAATCGCGTCGACAAAGCCGCGCGCGATGTTGGCCTTGTCCTGCTCGGGGATATTCGCAATTACCTTTTCTTCGTGGTTCTTGACGACGGTAAGCACCGCCGTTTTCAGGCCCGAAAAGCTGAAGTTGAAGTCCTTGCTGTGCAACATCGGCCGCGGCAGCTTGTAGGCTGCCGGATCGCCGCGCTCGGCCAGTTGCGAAATCGCCGGGCCGCCCGGATATCCCAGGCCCAGCAGCTTGGCCGATTTGTCGAACGCTTCGCCGGCAGCATCGTCCAGCGTCTCGCCCAGCAGCGTGTAGCTGCCCACGCCATCGACGCGCATCAGCTGCGTGTGACCGCCCGAGACGAGCAGGGCGATGAACGGGAAGTCCGGCCGTTCCGATGCGAGCAGCGGCGAGAGCAGGTGCCCTTCGAGGTGGTGCACGCCCAGCACCGGCTTGTCGAGCGCGAGCGCCAGGCTGCACGCTACCGACGAGCCGACCAGCAGCGCACCGGCCAGGCCGGGGCCTTGCGTGTAGGCGATGGCGTCGATATTGGAGGCCGGCAGATTGGCGCGCTTGAGCACCTCGTCCAGCAGCGGAATGGCGCGCCGGATATGGTCGCGCGAGGCCAGTTCGGGCACCACGCCACCATATTCTTCGTGCATCGCGACCTGCGAGTGCAGGGCGTGGGACAGCAGGCCGCGCTCGGTGTCATACAGAGCAAAGCCGGTTTCATCGCAGGAGGATTCGACGCCGAGAACGATCATGAGGAAAGCCAGGTAGATTGAGCGGAACCGGGCATTCTACCGCAGGGCGAAGGGCGCCGCCGCCCACCCTGCGGATGTTGCGCGGTTTGTTACGGACGCTGCAGCAATTCCTTGTGCGCTTCGCGCAGCATGGTTTCCGTTTCTTCCCAGCCGATGCAGCCATCGGTGACCGAGCAGCCATAGACCAGCTGCGACAGGTCGCTCGGAATCGACTGGCTGCCGCTGACGATGTTCGACTCGATCATCACGCCGACCAGCGACTTGTTGCCATGACGGATTTGCTGGATGACGTCGGACATGACCAGTGGTTGCAGTTCCGGCTTCTTGTAGCTGTTGGCGTGCGAGCAGTCGACCACCAGATTGGCCGGCAGCTTGGCCTTGGTCAGCGCCTGTTCGGCAATGGCCACCGAGACCGAATCATAGTTCGGCCGGCCGCCACCGCCGCGCAGCACGACGTGGCCGTAGGCATTGCCGCTGGTGCGCACGATGGACACGGAACCCTGGCCATTGATGCCCAGGAACGCGTGCGGATTGGATGACGAGAGCACCGCATTGATCGCAATGCTCACGTCGCCATCGGTGCCGTTCTTGAAGCCCACGGGCGTCGACAGGCCGGACGACATTTCGCGGTGCGTCTGCGATTCGGTCGTGCGCGCGCCGATGGCGGTCCAGGCGATCAGGTCGCCCAGGTATTGCGGCGAGATCGGATCGAGCGCCTCGGTCGCGGTCGGCAAGCCGATTTCGCAGACATCCAGCAGGAACTGGCGCGCCCGTTCCATGCCGACTTCGACGCGGAACGAATCGTCCATGAACGGGTCATTGATATAGCCCTTCCAGCCGGTGGTCGTGCGCGGCTTTTCAAAGTACACGCGCATCACCAGCACCATCGTCTCGCTCACCTCGTCCTGCAGTGCCTTGAGGCGGCGCGCATAGTCCAGGCCAGCTTCGGGATCATGGATCGAGCACGGGCCCACGACGATGAACAGGCGCTTGTCCTTGCGGTCGAGGATATTGCGCAGCGTTTCGCGGCCCTGCATCACGGTGGCATAAGCGCGTTCGTTCAGCGGCAGGGTGGTATGCAGCTCGACCGGCGTTGGCATGCGGGCGAACGAGCTGACGTTGGTATTTTCGATTTGTGGCGTACTGGTCATGATGCAATCTATATTCTTCTGGGGGATGGATCAGTGTAAGCGGAAATTGCTGTATGTGCACATGCGCAGCCCCAAATGGCGGCGTCTCGCTGCGCTCTGCACCCGTGCGTGCTGCCGCAGTGCGACGTTCCCGTGTATCCTTTTGTCATGACTACCGATATCGAACGCTTTGTCGCAGCCCCTTTCATCAAGGAAATCGGCCGCGGCGTGAAAGGGGCGCGCAGCATGACGCGCGACGACGCGCACCGGCTGTACGCAGCCATCCTCGAAGGCCGCGTGTCCGACCTCGAACTGGGCGCCATTTTGCTTGCCATGCGCATCAAGGGCGAGTCGGTCGAAGAACTGGCCGGCTTCATGGATGCAGCGAGCGCCGCGTTCACGCCGCTGCCCGCGCCGCGCGGCGAATTCGCCCCGGTATCGATTCCCACCTACAACGGCTCGCGCAAGCTGGCCAACCTGACGCCGCTGCTGGCACTGCTGCTGGCGCGCGAAGGCGTGCCGGTGCTGGTGCATGGCGTGAGCAACGATCCGGGACGCGTCACCACGGCAGAAATCCTGCACGAGCTGGGCGTGACCGACGCGACCACCGGCGCCGAGGTGCACAACGAATTCGTCCATGGCCGTGTGGCGTTCATGCCGATCGAGCATCTGGCCCCGGAACTGGCGCGCATGCTCGCGCTGCGCCGCGTGCTGGGCGTGCGCAATTCGACCCACACCATCGTCAAGATCCTGCAACCCTTCGACGGCCCGGCGCTGCGCCTGGTGTCGTACACGCACCCCGAATACCTGACAACACTGGGCGAGTACTTCGAAGGCGTCGACAGCGAAACCCGGGGCGACGCGTTCCTGATGCGCGGCACCGAGGGCGAAACCGTCGCCCACCCGCACCGCGCCCAGCGCATCGACTGGTTCCACGCCGGCCAGCGCGCCCTGCTGGTCGAGCGCGACGCGCCCACCGACGACCTGGCCATCGTGCCCGACGGCCGCGATGCGGCCACCACCGCTGCCTGGATCGCCGCCGCACTGCGCGGCGAGGTGCCGGTGCCGCCATCGATTGCCACGCAGGTGGCATATTGCGTCGAAGTCTCGCGCAAGATCCGCGCCCGCAGCCTGCCGGCCGAGTAGCTGTTCGCCAGTGCCTGACTCGCATACAATGGCGGGTTGAGCAAAGGTGGTGGCAGGCATGGCAAATCAATTCGATGTGGCGGTAATCGGCGCGGGCGCAGCCGGGATGATGTGCGCGGCCGTCGCGGCGCAGGGCGGCAAGCGCGTGGTGCTGGTCGACCACGCGGCCAAGCTGGCCGAAAAGATCCGCATCTCGGGCGGTGGGCGTTGCAACTTCACCAACGTCAACGCCGGGCCGCAACATTACCTGTCAAACAACCCCCATTTTTGCCGCAGCGCATTGTCGCGCTACACGGCGCAAGATTTCCTGGCGCTGGTCAAGAAATACCGGATTGCCCACCACGAAAAGCACCGCGGCCAATTGTTCTGCAACGATTCGGCCGAGCAGATCATCGCAATGCTGCGCGCTGAGTGCGACCTGGGCGGCGTCGAGTGGCGCATGCCGTGCAAAGTGGCCGGCGTGCGCAAGACCGAGGATGGCTTTGCCGTCGACACCGACGCTGGCGAGTTGCTGGTGGGTAGTGTCGTGGTTGCCACGGGCGGCCTGTCGATCCCCAAGATCGGCGCGACTGATCTCGGCTATCGCATCGCCACGCAATTCGACCTGCCCCTGATCGAGACCCGCCCGGGTCTGGTGCCACTGACCTTCGACGGCCCCAGCTGGGAGCCGTTCGTGCCGCTGGCGGGCATCGCGCTCGAGGTCGACGTCAGTACCGGCAGTGGCAAAGGCAAGGGCGCACGGGGTGGCCACTTCCGCGAAGACCTGCTGTTCACGCACCGCGGCCTGTCGGGGCCGGCGATCCTGCAGATTTCCAGCTACTGGCAACCGGGCACGCCGATCGTGCTGAATCTGTTGCCCGACATGGACGTGGCCGACACGCTGATCGGCCTGAAGAAAACCGAGAAAAAGCAGCTGGGCAATGTGTTGACGCAGTGGCTGCCCGCGCGCCTGGCCGAAGGCTTGCTCGCGGCCAATGGCTTTGACGCTACCGCGCGCCTGGCCGACATGGCCGACGCGAAACTGCGCGCGCTGGGCGACGCCATCAACCGCTGGGCCATTGTCCCGACCGGCTCGGAAGGCTATCGCAAGGCCGAGGTCACGCTGGGCGGCGTCGACACCAAAGGCCTGTCGCAGCAGACGATGATGGTCAACAAGGTGCCCGGTCTGTACTTCATCGGCGAGACGGTCGACGTGACCGGTTGGCTCGGTGGTTACAACTTCCAGTGGGCCTGGGCATCGGGCGTGGCAGCCGGTCTGGCGCTGGCAAATAGTTGACGCTTGAAAACACCACTTCGTGATTAAAGCTTCCACTCGACTGCAAACGATGCTAGAATTTCGTTCTTCCCTAAATCCAACGGTTTGATTTTTACATGACCACTATCCGCCTTAAAGAAAACGAGCCGTTCGAAGTCGCCATGCGTCGCTTCAAACGCACCATCGAAAAGACCGGTCTGTTGACGGAACTGCGCGCACGCGAGTTCTACGAAAAACCGACCGCAGAACGCAAGCGCAAGCTGGCAGCAGCAGTGAAGCGTCACTACAAGCGCATCCGCAGCCAGCAACTGCCGAAGAAACTGTACTAAGACAGTTCAGACGGCCAAGACCCGGTGACGGCATTGCCAGTCCCGGCGAGTCGCTGAAGTCCGCAAACCCGCTTCGGTTTCGCCGCAGCGGGTTTTGTCGTTTCACCCTTTTGAATACGGAGATCCCATGAGCTTAAAAGAACAACTGACCAAAGACATGAAAAGCGCCATGCGCGCCAAGGAAACCGGCCGCCTGGCAGCGGTGCGCCTGATCATTTCCGAAGTCAAGCGCAAGGAACTCGACGAGCAGACCCAGCTGGACGATACCCAGGTGCTGGCCGTGATCGAAAAGATGATCAAGCAGCGCAAGGATTCGATCAGCCAGTTTGAAGCCGGCAACCGTCCCGACCTGGCCGACATCGAGAAGGCCGAGATGGTCATCCTGTCGGCGTACATGCCAGCCGGCCTGTCGGACGAAGAAATCGCCGCCGAAGTTGCTGCGGCCGTTGCCGAAACCGGCGCGACCGGCCCGCAGGACATGGGCAAGCTGATGGGCGTGCTCAAGCCGAAACTGGCTGGCCGCGCCGACATGACCGTGGTCTCCGGCCTGGTCAAGAAAGCCCTGGCTGGCGCATAAACGCCATAAGCGCCATCTGCAACGCGTCGTCTTCGCCCACCCCGGGCGGGGACGACAACTTGTTGCATATCAATTTGCAGCAGGCGCTGCGGTATAGTCTGGCCCTAGACAAACACTGTGTAAGCTCAAGTGATTCCGCAAACTTTCATCACCGATTTGCTCAACCGGGTCGACATTGTCGATATCGTGGGCCGCTACGTCCAGCTCAAGAAGGGCGGGGCGAACTTCATGGGCCTGTGCCCATTTCATAACGAAAAGTCCCCCAGCTTCACGGTCAGCCCAACGAAACAGTTCTATCACTGCTTCGGCTGTGGCGCGCACGGTACATCGATCGGCTTTCTGATCGAATACTCGGGCATGGGCTTTGTCGATGCGGTGAAAGACCTGGCGCAGAACGTCGGCATGATCGTGCCTGACGTAGACGACAAGATCCCGCCGGCCCAGCGCGCCGCCCAGCAAGCGCAGTCGCTGGCGCTGACCGATGCGCTGACGCAGGCGTGCGCGTTTTACCGCGCCCAATTGCGCGAAGCGCCGGACGCCATCGCGTATCTGAAGAACCGTGGCCTGACCGGTGAAGTGGCCGCCCGCTTCGGCATGGGCTACGCCCCGGCCGGCTGGGACAGCCTGCGCGCGGTTTTCCCCGACTACGAGGCGCACGTGCTGGTCGAGTCGGGCCTCGTGATCGACAAGGTCGATGAAGAGGGCAACCGCCACAAGCGCTACGACCGCTTCCGCGAACGCGTGATGTTCCCGATCCGCAACACCAAAGGCCAGGTCATCGGCTTTGGCGGCCGCGTGCTCGACAGCGGCGAACCGAAGTACTTGAACTCGCCTGAAACGCCACTGTTCCAGAAAGGCCTGGAGCTGTACGGCCTGTTCGAGGCGCGCCAGGCGATCCGCGACGCCGGCTATGTGCTGGTGACGGAAGGCTATATGGACGTCGTCGCGCTGGCACAATTGGGCTTTCCGCAAGCGGTGGCCACGCTCGGCACCGCCTGCACCAGTACCCACGTGCAAAAGCTGCTGCGCCAGACCGACGACGTGATCTTCAGTTTCGACGGCGACAAGGCCGGCCGCAAGGCCGCGCGCCGCGCGCTGGAAGCGTGCCTGCCGCAAGTGAGCGACAACAAGACCATCAAGTTCCTGTTCCTGCCGCAAGAGCATGACCCCGACAGCTTCGTGCGCGAGCGCGGCGCCGAAGCATTCGAGCAAGAAATTGCCGATGCGATGCCGCTGTCGCAATTCCTGCTGCGCGAAGTCACGCAAGAGCACGACCTCGATACACCCGAAGGCCGCGCCAAGTCGCAGTTCGACGCCAAGCCGCTGTTGCAATCGATGACGCCGTCGAGTCTGCGTCTGCAGATCGTGCGCGGTCTGGCCAGCATGACGCAATCGACGCCGGCGGAGATCGAAAGCCTGTTCGAGTTGTCCAAGCCAGTGGCCACCGCGCGCCGCGCGCCACCGCGCCAGGGCCGGCCCGAACCAGTGGGCCTGGAGCGCAAGATGCTGCGCATCCTGGTTGCGCATCCGCATCTGGCGCTGGAACTGGACGAGGTCGCGCTGAGCGCGTTCGACTATTTCGGCGAAGAGGGCGCCGATCGCCTGCGGCATCTGATCGACACCGCGCAGGCCCTGGGCCAGCACGGCACGTTTGCCGCACTGTCACAACAGTTGCATGAAGTCACTAACGAGTATGATGGCATGATTGCCGAAATCGCCGCCGAACCCGAAAACGAGGTCGATGGCGACCGCATCGTTCTGCTCAGTTCAGTACGCCAAATCAAGATGGATTCGTTACGAGAAGAATTGAACCAGTTGTTTTCTGCCGGCTTGACCCCAGATCAGGTCAGTACTCGCTATCGCGAGATTACTGCCCAGCTGGACCTTCTGGAACGTGAAGCCACCGCGGCGATGGCACCCCGATGAACACTGGCTTTCTCCCCGTGGGCCAAGGCGTTCACGACTGGAAAAAGAAAGGGTGCGTGCTATAATAAAACGCTAACTATTGCAACTGTTGAAACACTTCTTGGTTCAATTGCGTGCGTGGAGTATTAGTTAGCGGGGCATGGATTTGTGCCTGCAGGATGATGAAGGTAACAAAACTTTATTCTTAACCACCGTAAAGTTAGTCGTTGTGACATCGAAAGCGCCTGTGCCAACCAAGAAACCCGAAACCAACGTGGCTGCCACGACCACGAGAACGTCTGCCGCCAAGGCCGACAACGCGCAAGACAAGGCTGAGGTGCGCACGGCGACCTCTGCGCCTGTCAACCAGACGACCGATGCGGCCACGCTTGCCGCCATCGACACGTCGGGCTATGTCTTGCCGTCTGTCAAAGTGCCGGGCCGGCGCGGTCGCAAGCCAAAAGAATTCACCCCTGAAAACGACGAGATCGCCGCGCTGAACGCGGTCGAGCGTGCCGAGCTCAAGGCTGCGGACAAGGCCAAGGCCAAGGACCGCAAGGCCAAAGAGAAGGCGCTGCTCAAGGATGCGTTCTCGTCCGATACCGAGGCCAGCGAAGAAGAACTCGAGCTGCGCCGCAGCAAGCTCAAGGCCCTGATCAAGTCGGGCAAAGAGCGCGGCTTCCTCACGTACGCCGAGATCAACGACCACCTGCCCGAAAACATCGTCGATCCGGAAGCGATCGAAGGCATCATCGGCACGTTCAACGACATGGGTATCGCGGTCTACGAGCACGCACCCGATGCCGAGACGCTGCTGCTGTCCGACAATGTCCCCAACGCAACCAGCGACGATGAAGCCGAAGCGGCTGCCGAAGCTGCGCTGTCGACGGTCGACTCCGATTTCGGCCGCACCACCGATCCGGTTCGCATGTACATGCGCGAAATGGGCTCGGTCGAGCTGCTCACGCGCGAAGGCGAAATCGAGATCGCCAAGCGTATCGAAGACGGCCTGAAGGACATGATCCAGGCCATCTCGGCCTGCCCGGTCACGATCGCCGAGATCATCGGCACCGCCGCCAAGATCGATAGCGACGAAATCAAGATCGACGAAATCGTCGACGGCCTGGTCGACCAGGAAGGCGAAGACAACACGCCGCAAGTCGCCGCGCCCGTCGCCAGCGAGTCGGACGAGGACGAAGAAGACGAAGAAGACGCCGAAGGCGAAGAGGAAGAAGAAGAGGCGCCAAGCAACTCGGGCGCCGCCGGTTACTCGGCGGAACAGCTCGAAGCGCTGAAGGTCACGGCCCTGGCCAAGTTCGCCGAGATCGCCCAGCAATTCGACAAGATGCGCAAGGCGTTCGAAAAGGACGGCTACAACTCGAAAGCCTACGTCAAGGCGCAGGACGCGATCTCCAACGAGTTGCTGGGTATCCGCTTCACGGCCAAGGTCGTGGAAAAGCTGTGCGACACGCTGCGCGGTCAGGTCGACGAAGTGCGTCACATCGAGAAGCAAATCCTCGACGTGGCCGTGAACCGCTGCGGCATGCCGCGCGCCCACTTCATCAAGGTCTTCCCGGGCAACGAAACCAATCTGGAATGGGTGGATGGCGAAGTCAACGCCGGCCATGCCTACAGCGCGATCCTGGGCCGCAATATCCCGACGATCAAGGAACTGCAGCAACGCCTGATCGACCTGCAAGCGCGCGTCGTGCTGCCGCTGCCTGACCTGCGCAACATCAACCGCCAGATGGCGGCCGGTGAAATGAAGGCGCGCAAGGCCAAGCGCGAAATGACCGAGGCCAACCTGCGCCTGGTGATTTCGATCGCCAAGAAGTACACGAACCGCGGCCTGCAATTCCTCGACCTGATCCAGGAAGGCAATATCGGCCTGATGAAGGCCGTGGACAAGTTCGAGTACCGTCGCGGCTACAAGTTCTCGACGTACGCAACCTGGTGGATCCGCCAGGCGATCACCCGTTCGATCGCCGACCAGGCGCGCACGATCCGTATTCCGGTGCACATGATCGAAACGATCAACAAGATGAACCGGATCTCGCGCCAGATCCTGCAAGAGACCGGCGCTGAGCCCGATCCGGCCACGCTCGCGATCAAGATGGAAATGCCGGAAGATAAAATCCGCAAGATCATGAAAATCGCGAAAGAGCCGATTTCCATGGAAACGCCGATCGGTGACGACGACGATTCGCATCTGGGCGATTTTATCGAAGACAACAACACGCTGGCGCCATCGGACGCCGCGCTGCATGCTTCGATGCGTGGCGTGGTCAAGGATGTGCTCGACTCACTGACGCCACGCGAAGCCAAGGTGCTGCGCATGCGCTTTGGCATCGAGATGTCGACCGACCATACGCTGGAAGAGGTCGGCAAGCAGTTCGACGTCACCCGCGAGCGGATTCGCCAGATCGAGGCGAAGGCGCTGCGCAAACTGCGTCACCCGTCGCGCTCGGACAAGCTCAAGAGCTTCCTCGAGAACAACAGCTGATTGTTGATGCGGGCTTGACGGCCCTGTACTAAAGGCAATATGCTCTCGCCACTTCGCTCATCACGTTCGTGTTGATGCGCAGGTGGCGTTTGCTTGCCACCATCCCAGTTTCTGGGCCTCTAGCTCATGCTTGGTTAGAGCAGCGGACTCATAATCCGTTGGTGCCGTGTTCGACTCACGGGAGGCCTACCAATAAAATCAACGACTTAGCCCGGTTCAGTGAACCGGGCTTTGTTGTTTTTGCGTCCTATGTAAGGGCGGATGTAAGACGATTTTGAACATGGTCTTCGGCCTCTCGGCTTCCTAAACGCAAGCGGTTGTCATTCGTATCTTTCGGGTTGCATTTCTGTTGAGTAATATCTATACTCCGCCAATCGTGAGTTCAGATGCGCTCACTTTTTTTAAACCCCTTCTTTTCTCTCAAGATGTTGTCTGTGTTCCTCGCGTTGAGCGGGGCTGGTAAGGACCGGTAGCAGCAACTTTTGAGACTTCCTAAAAGCATCTCTGGCTTGTTATGCCAGAGTGCTGCGCAGTACTTGCGCGGAATCTTTGTAGAGATTTTCTTCCTTGTGCTTTTGCTTACGCAAGCGCGAGGTTTTCCATCTACTTAAAGATTCATACTATCCATGATCTCCGAAAACTCGCCGTCGTTTGACGGGCCTCGCTTCATTGCATTGCCGTTGGAAAACCGTATCGCTGTCGATACCGCTACGGCTGCCTTTCACTTGGGGCGCCGCCCTCAGACATTACGCGTCTGGGCTTCGCGTCAGTCGGGCCCGATCCGCCCCATTCGCATTAATGGCCGCTTGGCCTGGCCGGTCACTGAACTGAAGAAACTGCTGGAGACGCCAAATGAATAAGGGCTTCCAGCAGACACTGTTCTATCCTGACTCCATCCAGGACTGGGCACGCATAGAACACTTCACCGCCGTTATGACTCAGGTAGAGGAGGCCAGTAATAGCAATGCTGAACTGGCGAAGCTGCCGCACAACAGCAGCGTCCGACAGCAGCTCGTTAACGAGGCTGAAAGTCTCTACATCGAGTCGCGCCGTCTAGACAGCTTCCTGGGCATCCAGCGTACTTGCCGTAACTGCTTGTACAAAACCACTTTGGGGGTGAAAGGTGAGTAAGGGTAAAGTTGTAATCCTGACTGCGACTGCCCCTGCTTACTCTGGTCTGATTACCGATGGCAACCTCAATGAGCGCATCCTGGGTGGCAATTCGTGGTGTCGCGGTGAGGCTCGCCTGATGGTCTGCGCCACTGGCAACAACGCAGCGCTCGACCGTGATCTGGGACGCCGCATGATCCGTGTACGCATCGATCCCGGTGTCGAGACCCCTCAGTCGCGCAACTTCTCCTTCGACCCAATCGATCTCGCACTGTCTACGCGCCAGGAAATCGCGCAAGCCGTCCTGGTTGTCATCCGCGCTTGCTGGCAGGCCAAGCCTAGCCAGCAAGGCAATGGCGATGCAGGCTTCAGCGAGTAGAACAAGCTGGTGCGCCAGTGCGTGATGTGGTTGGCTCGACTGGCTTCTGCGAGGCCGCAGGCATCGGTAGCGTTGGCGACCCTGCGCAGTCCATCATGGAAGATGCGGGCGCTGATGATCCTGACGTTGCAGCACATCGCATGTTGATGGTCGGCTTGAATGAAACGTACAAAGGCCTCTCGTTCCAGGCAAAGGATGTCCTGCAATTGTGGGAGTTGGGCGAGCGCCGTAGCAGTGACGACCTGACCGGCATGATTCGCGAATCCCTTAGCGCAATGCTGGGTCGCCATGCTTTGCCTAACTCGGTAAGCGTCGGCAGGGTACTGCGTAACCGCCGCGACCGCTGGGTTGGCTCCCTGATTCTGCGCCAAGTTGGCAAGGACCGTAACGACGTTGCACTGTGGTGTGTCGAGACTGCGGGTGTTGCGGGGGATCGTAGGGACTAATCGACACACTTCCAGCAATACATATATACAAAAAATCCATTCCGTTAGAAAACATCCCTGCTATCCCCCGCATCCCCCGCAAACTAGTCCTTATATTGACAGATGTTTGGTGGCGGGGGAGGGGGAGACGGGGTGGGTTCAACGAAACATACAAAGTAAATTAATGGGCAAATCAAATATTGAGCAGATGAAGTACAGCATTGAGGATGCTGCGGCCTCGGCACTGACTGCGATTGAATGCCACGGTCTGAAAGATGCACAGCAAGCCCTGGAAGAACTGACCCGTCGCAACAAGGCTCTGAATGGAAGGCGGCGACGCCGCAATCGCCGACGCCCTCGGTCGCCAAGCTGTGGTCTTGGAGGCGTTGCTCTACCACTTGCTGCGCAACGCCTCAGAAGTGAAAAAGCCGGAGCTTACGACCATGGCACTCAAGGCAGCGATGAGCGCCCAGCGTGCACTGTTGACGACGCTGGCAACTGCGAGGTGTAGATGCGTAAGCCACCGATACTGGTTCAGCGGGCGATCGCCACTCTCGTGGAAGATCGCTGGGTCACGGTGGTGCAATTGAACGGTGCGGGGACTTCATCGGCCTATATCGTTAACGATCAAGTTGCCTGGAGTGAGGACCGCAATAACATGGCGCTGTCAATTTTCGAGGCCACTGTCGTCGCTGACAAGGCAGATCAGATCGACCAGACCCTTCCTGACACACTGTTGCGTCAAATTCCGGCCTTGTTTTTGAGAGATTCCCGACGCCTGTAGCCACTCGTTTTTATGCCGGCGTTGATTTGCGGCGGATCTGATCCACTTCACCGTATAATTTGTGCACGAAACTGACCAGATTTCAGACATGATTCCGCTCGTCAAACTGAGCGAGGAATTGGGACAGGCGATGTAAGTTCACAGCGTTCGCGAGGGCTTAGAGAGGGCAATCCCGACAGCAAACGACTACCTTTTTGGCTTGGCCTCGCTTTACAGCTTGGCAATAGACCAATAGTAGAAGTATTTTTTTTAGCTGTCGGATATTCCTATGTTAAAGTTGTGTCGCCACAGAACTTCAAAATTACTAACAACAATATCCTCGCAAAAAAATAGCAAGGTTACTCTCATTAAATGCCTCGATCTCTTGCTTACGAACCGCGCCATGCGTTAAATGCCATTTGTCCGTATTTCACGATGTTTCCGCTGGAATACCCATTGCGGGTGCTTGCAAAGCATCGACGTGAGCGCCCGGTTGTGATGGACCCGTTTTGTGGCCGGGGAACTACCTTATTCGCCGCTCGATCATTGGGCCTTGCCGCTCGCGGAATCGATAGTTCACCTGTTGCAGTCGCAATTGCGCAGGCAAAGTTATCTATTGTTTCATGTGAAGCTGTGCTGGAATTGGCACAGTCGTATATCGATGATGGTCTCGTAGCAGACGTTCCTGATACGCTGTTTTTTCGGAGCGCGTTTCATCCTCAGGTCCTGCGAAACATTTGCGCGATTCGCCAAGGGCTGCTAACCGCTGAAGTGGAAACTGATGCTGTTGTTTTACTTAGAGCGGCGATGTTGGGTTGCATGCACGGCCCTGTGAGTAAAAAACAGGACACTCAGTCATATTTTTCCAACCAAATGCCGAGAACTTTCGCATCCAAGCCAGATTATTCTGTCCGGTATTGGAGTGAGCGAGGGCTAATAGCGCCTGCAGCAGACGTGCTTCGTGTCTTAAGAAGAAAATTGGAACGGCTTGACGTGTCAGCGCCTCCAGACGGAGTTACTTTTGCCAACGCTATTCTCGGAGATTCTCGATTTGCAAAAAGTTTACCGCAACGAAGTCGAGATTTTTCTCTCGTAGTCACATCACCTCCTTACTATGGCATGAGCACATATGTTCAGGACCAATGGCTGAGGAATTGGTTTTTAGGTGGCACCGCGCACGTTGAATACTCAAATCCAGACCAGCTAAACCACGCTGGTAAAGACGCATTTTGCGAATCTCTTGGTGCAGTTTGGAAGAATATGGCGCGTACTAGGGCGGAAGACCTACATATGTACGTTCGATTCGGAATCATTCCGTCGTCGAAGGCCGACCCCAAGGCTTTAATGAAAGCATCGCTAGAGTCTTCTGGTGTGCAATGGCGATTAATTTCGACTAGAGCTGCCGCAACTGCCGCAGCAGGAAAACGGCAAGCCAATCATATGACTGCCGATTCGACTGCCGCTGTTGAGTATGATTTTCACATTAGCCGTATCTGAATAAAGACCCTAGCCAATGACAACGACACCTCCGTCAATAAGCATGGCAGCAAAGAAAGTATCTAAGACTACACTTTCAATGTTTTTGAGAACGAGGTGCGATAAAGAATTATATTTATCCCTTCACGATAAGAAGACGATGGGAAGGCTCGGGTTGCCCGAGCCAGTAAAACGACCTGGTATCGGTTTATTGTCGGTACAAGGCAAAGAGTTCGAGCTAGAGCGTAATGATCAGTTAGTTCGTCTTTTTGGAAAATCGATTATTTTCAATAAATCTGGAAATAGTTATAACGATATTGACCTTGCGACCGCATTGGCAAAATGCACTGACCCTATATCTGTATTGCTACAAGCAAAATTTTCAATTGCTCGACACAAAACTAAAACATTAACAAATATTGGACTTTTGCCAGCCGACATTGCGATTGTTCCGGACATCGCTGATTTTATTCCTGATGTTTTAATTGTGCGTGACGCAAAATCTGCTGATATAGAAATTCTTCCTGATGGTAGTAGGCGAATAATTTCTGAGTTGGTTGATGCCAGAAAAGGCATCGAAATTTTCGACATTAAACATACTAGCGAAGCGAATCCGAGCTACTGTGCTGAGATAGCCTTATATGCTTTAATGCTGGCAAATTGGATAGATGAGCGCCCCGAATTTAAAAGTAGATTTTACGTAACCCTAAGCGCGTATCTGTGGACACGATTCAAACAAGGAGATAGTGAGCTTGAACGGCTTGAAGCGTTAGCTATTAAGGCCGCTCCCGCTCAAATATTTGATGCACTACTTAGCGATTCGGAAGATGCAAACTTACGTTTTTATCTTGCGGCAGTGCGACGATTCTTTGATGACGTAGTGCGTGTAGTTAAGGTTGGTGACGCAGCCCCTAAAGGATGGGAAAAGCTTGAATGGCATGTTAGCGGAACTTGTGGAAGCTGCGACTGGCTTGGCGACAAGCGGCATCTGAGCCGCAGCGCCCATATACACATCGATTCTAACCCGTCTAATTATTGCATTCCTTGTGCCCGTATGACGGGACATCTTAGTCTGATACCTGGCATTACTCGGGGGGCAAAAAAAATACTACAAAGCCATTCACTTACTGACGCAACGGCCTTTTCTATGGCCGCCGGTCATCCTGCCTTGCAAGAGCATACTGTTCTGAAACGGGAGGCACGGACGTGGCCGATGCGAACTACAGCTGTACTGACTTCGACCGTTTCCAACGACGCAGACTCGGTAATAGCATCACTCGCTGGCTTTGCAAATCTTCAGATTTTCGCAAGTATAAATTTCGACTCCAGCGCTGGACTTTTGACCGGCTTGGCGCTATCAGGTTTTGCCACTGCTTATAAGGCAGGACAAGCACCGACACGCTTCCAAACTATCCCCTTTATAGTTGACCAAAAGACTTTGGTTGACGAGTGGATTGCACTTGAGGGGTTTTTAAGCCACATCGCAGATTGCATCCAACGTGCGGAGACAGTCGTCGCGCCCAAGACACTAAAAGGGCAAATTCATTTCTGGGAAGAGCGACAGTTTAAAGAGCTTTGCAACGCACTAGGGAGGCATTTACCTCAAGTACTTGCACTAAGCGATAGAAAAGCAAAGGCTCTTGCTTGGGTATTTCCCCCAGACGACTTTATCGCAACACCTGAGTCACTCGAGGCCTCTACGGTAGTTACCGTTGATGACATAATTCGTCGCATGGTCTTCACTCCAACGCCTCACGTTATCACGTTGTTTGATACCGCTGAGGTCTACTCAGCGGGACCGATACAGACAGTTCGTGACTCATATTACCGAGAATACTTAAGTAATGGTATTCCGCGTGAACGTATTTATGAACTGTGGTCACACGCCGCTCAGATAAAACGCGGTACCACTTTATTGCCTCGCAATAGCGCTATCGCCGAATATGCAGATGCCCTCTCTAAACAGTCTAAAGCGCTTGAGTCCATCTGTGAACGATTGAGAAAAGACTATCGTGGGAAATTTAAGGCTAAGGCTACGCATATACCTACCTCGATACCTCAAGGGGCTAGGAGTGTCGCTTTTGATGCGAAATTATGGATTTGGTGGGATAGCTTAGAATTCAATACGGCTCAACTTGAATCGCACATAAAGTTGTCGATGGAGGGGGAACGTCTTGAAGCATCATATGAAGCCATAGTTATGACGAATGGGCGCGCCATTTCCCCTCAAAAATATGAATTTGATGTGGCTTCATCATCAACTGAAGCAAAATTTAAAGTCGATAGCATGCTTACTTTGGGTAAGATTGGACGTCCAGGAATGCCCTTGGAACATGCTAGGGATTTGCTGAGTCCAAGTGCTCCATATTTTCAGGGAGACCAAGGCCTGCTCGGAATGCCTTTATGGAGCGTATTAGGTACTAAATTAATTCAATTTGACCGCGTCACTGCAAAGGCGATAGTCGAATTTAGTTGCTATCAGGACCCTACGCTTATCTCTTACCTGTTTGGGAATTCTGCTATCGGTTTATTGAACGATGTTTTCCTAATGGAAAATAAGAGGCCTAGTGGCTTTGATTGGACTCGAACAAGTAGCAAAATATTAAAGGAAATAGGTAATCCTTCAATCGCCGTTGCGGATATTAATGCAGCCAATGCGATGGGTATCAAGCCGAATGCAAGAAAAGGTGGCACTAGCCCAATTACCCCTGTCGCAAGACTGCTGTGGGAAGCACCTGCACTGGAGGCTACCTCCCGTATTTCTACCCCGGATGCTCGTTCGATTGCGGCATTTGCTCAACTTTTCAACGGCTTAAATGCATCGCAAACGGCGGCAGTGGAGCACGCTGCCGAACGTGCCTTAACGATCATTTGGGGGCCGCCTGGCACCGGCAAGACGAATACATTGGCGGCGTTCTTGCATGCAGTGACGCACGATGCAAACACACGTGGGCGTCCACTAAAAGTCTTGGTTACGGGGCCGACTTATAAGGCTGTCGAGGAAATAATGCACCGCGCCATGTCGTTCATAACGGCCGACGTGAGTAGCTCTTGCCAGATGTTCATGGCGTACTCAGCCCAGCGAGTGCAAGTGGCGCCACCCCAAGGATTGCCTCCTCATATTTCCTATAAACACATAGGTCTGGATCTTCACGACCCAGAGTGCCAGGGATGTTTACATGAAATAAAAAACTCCTCTGGAGTGATCATCGTCGGTACTCAAATTAGACAGGCGAGGAGATTTCCTGAGTGGCTGCATTCCAGTACAGTCCAACCAGTTTTTGACATAGTTGTAATTGATGAAAGCTCGCAAGTGCCGGTCTCGCACGCGCTTTCTGCGATGTGTGGACTAAAGGCTGATGGACGTTTGGTTGTAGCCGGAGACCGCCTCCAAATGCCTCCGATTACTTCCTTGGATGCTCCGACCGATGCGGCTTATCTAGTCGGCAGCATTCAGACATATTTAGTTGAGCGATTTGCTCCTAGTACAGCTCAATGTATTTTAGAAACAAATTACCGATCTGCCGAGGACATTGTTGCGTTCGCACGAACAATTGGGTACCCGCCGACCCTTTCTGCGGCATTTCCGGACACATCCGTATGGTATTTTGTTGACCCAATACCGACCTTCCCTTCTCATTTACCTTGGTCGACAGCTTACGCTGATCTTCTTCATGTAAAAAATAAGACAGCCGCTCTTTTGCACAACGATGAGGTCTCATCCCAAGGGAATTTGTTCGAGGCCAAAATCGTAGCCGCGATGGTGTGGATGCTTCGGCATTCGGTCAGCGCGGAGCTCGAGGGACGCGGAGCTGTTGTACATAGTCGTCCGACGCCACAGCGGTTCTGGGAGAAATGTGTCGGTGCGGTAACTCCTCATAGAGCACAACGTGCGCTTGTAGTTCGTGAACTGGAACAGCTATTCCCAACCGAGAAAAACTTAATTGATGAAGCTGTAGACACCGTTGAGCGTTTTCAGGGGGGCGAAAGGCATACCATTATTGTCTCTTTCGCTGTCGCAGACATGGATATTATTGGCGGTGAGGAAGCATTTATTATGCAATTGGAGCGTGTTAATGTCGCAATTTCCCGCGCAATGGCGAAGTGTGTCGTGGTCATGCCCGACACTTTAGCCGCTTATATTCCTGAGGATAAACGTGCGTTAGCAACAGCTTTTGCGCTTAAAGACTACATCGAAGAGTTCTGTGGCGTAAGGAAAGACATTATTTTTTCTCTTGCAGGTACTTCTAGAAGCGGGCAAATGCGGAATCGATAAATTGTAATCATTATCGATGTTTATTGTTTAAAATTTATAGGGCGGACTATGGAAACTTGGATTCAACGAAAACGAAATAGTGATGACCCAACGTACATATCCAAGCCCTTCAATGTCGTGGGGATGGATAGCGAATTTCAAAGGGATCGGGCGCGTGTTATCCATTCTGCGGCATTTCGCCGGCTACAGTCAAAGACTCAAGTTTTAGGTATTGGGGAAAGTGATTTTTATAGAACCAGGTTAACCCATTCGTTAGAAGTTGCGCAAATTGGAACAAGTATCCGCCATACGCTTTATGGACGAGCACCTGCTGATGTTGGTTGGAAGGCAGCTCTCCCGTGCGAGTCGTTGATTGAAACCATTGGTCTTTTACACGATTTAGGTCATCCTCCTTTTGGCCATGGAGGCGAAACCGCGTTAAATTTTGTAATGAAGGACCAAGGAGGATTTGAAGGAAATGGTCAAACACTTCGAATAATGGCAAAGCTTGGAGAGTACTCTCCAAATCATGGGCTTGATTTGACACGCCGCTCCATGTTGGGTGCACTTAAATATCCGTGTTTATACTCTGAAGTTGCAGTTCCCTATGATGAAAATGCGTTACCGTCCAATTCTAAGCCTCCGAAATGTATATTTGATGATGAGTCGCTAATTCGTGATTGGATTTTGTCACCATTCGCAAAAGAGGAGCAAGCTAAGTTTATTCAGTCAGTTGAAGTGATTGAGAATGATAAGATCAAACACCGCTCTCCGTTATATAAGTCATTTGATACATCCATTCTGGAGCTTGCTGACGATACTGCATATGGCGTACACGATTTTGAAGACGCTATTGCTCTTCAGTTGATAGACGAGAAAAAATGGATGAACGAAATTTCTCCGAAAATATTTTCAATCGCTCAAAGTGGAATTTTAGGGCAGGGACCAGATTTCTATAATGCTAAGCTTTTTTCAGAGTCTGGAAAAGATCGCAAGCATGCAATCAGTAAATTGGTTGGTTATTTTGTGACCAGCACAATTGTTGTTGAGAGCTCAGAATTTTTAGATCCGTTGCTTCGCTATAATGCTACTTTCCCAGAAGAACAGACTCAGGTACTGAAAATACTAAAGAAATTTGTTCGGGAACAGGTAATTATGAGACCGCAGGTTCAGACACTTGAGTATAAAGGGCAACAGATTGTTTTGAAGTTGTTCGAGGTGCTTTATGAGAACCCTAAGCGGTTATTGCCGAAAAACACCTTTGAAGCATATGACAAGGCAAATGGGGAGCAGGAAAAAATGCGATCGATTTCTGATTTTATTTCCGGCATGACAGACCCATATGCAACCAAGCTTTTCCACAGACTTTTTAGCCCTGATATCGGATCGATCTATGACAGAATATGAGATCTACTAAACGCCTCATTTAAGGTCAATATTCATCAATGTGACCTATATTTTGGTTGTTGCATGGAAAATAGGAGTTAGCTTACAGGTCGATTGGTATGTCTTAAAATATAGGATATGTCGATAGGATGGCTTTCGATGCGTTTGCATGTTCTGAAAATTTCAGTATTATCTGCTTTATTTTCTTGGCGAAACTCGGCCAATTCTTGTCGTAGCTCTAACACCTGGGCTTGAATTAACATCAACTGCTGATTTTTAGATTGCTCGTTTGACATTGCCACTCTCATCCCCATCGATTAGCCAGTTCAGTGTTCGCTATTGATGCATCATGCCACCATCTGTCGCAGTAAAACATCGAGGTAACAGCACCAAATCGCTACTTCTAGATATATCGGCCTACACTTGGTGTAGTTTTTGTGAAAAAACTACACCCAAAAATGGTTTCGGAAAAACCGGGAGAGATTTTACGCAACTTGTTTCAGTTGTGATATCTCCAGGGGCGAACTGTATAGTGCTTTTCTGCGGTAGCACTTGGTTTTTGTCCCATGAATTGAGCCCCCGGCGACTGTTGGATTTTCCAGCGACTCGATTAGTGACTTGTATGACCGACGCAAGCCGAGCAAAGTGGCGCCACTAATTCCAGCAACTACACTGGCATTAGAAAGGACACTCGTCGGGCTGGATATAGACCCCCCGCAATTTGTGCCAGTGCAGATCTACTGCGAGCGGTTTCTGAAGACATCCAAACGCCCGACGATCTCTATCAATGGAACCTGGCCACGAATGTGCCTGCGTCGAATAATTCCTAGTAACGCCCAATGCGATCACTCACTTTCCCACTCGATGCCCCGAGCAAGGTTGTGTCTTACACGTGGCTCTGATCGGCTTGCAAATTATGCCGCGAAGTCGAGTAGATTTTACCGCAAATCAAAACGTTATCGTGATGCTGTTGCCTAGAGTGCGGCCAGCAATGCCTTCTACCGTGCGAGCGAAATCGCTCGATTGGCTGGTTCACGCCGCTTTTCGTGATGCCTTAAGGAAGAGCGTGACACTTGGCTAGATTTTTCCTACTCATAAGATGTTATGCTGTGTGGAAATGCACAGCTGCTAAACGCGCTATTAGATTCACCGAAGTTTCTCGCTCCAATTGGAATATATATGCCATTAAAATTTCTTCCTATAAAAAGTAAAACGGACTGGTCGGGAAGTAAATGGGAAGTTGTGGATGATGACAAACTTTCTGAGTTGATTGCCCGTGTCGCTGTCGGACAAAGTCGATACGTTCATCGGGTTTTAACTGAGACATCAGTACCGGCCAGAAAGGCTAAAGATACGGTAATCGATGGGGCTGTTAAGCTGCTTACTGCGAGTGATCCAGCAAAACCATGGCATAGGGATGGTTGGATGTTTCAAGTGATATCATGGATTGCGGCTAACATGCAGAATCTTGGAGACATAATAGCGCCGCCGCATATGATTCATGCTCACAAAGGGTTTGATGGTATTCACGTGAAGATCGATGCATCTACTAAACTTGTTTCATTGGTGGTAATTTGCGAAGAGAAAGCAACAAAGAATCCGAAGCAAATGGTAAGTGTTAATGTTTTGAAAGAATTCAAAACTATGCAGGCAGGGGAGCGAGATAACGAGTTAGTTGCACAAATAACACAAATGCTTGAATCGCGCTCAGATATTGACGTTGATGATGCATTAGAGAAAATTATTTGGAAAAATTCGAGAGGCTACCGAATTGCAGTAACCATTAACGATGAACACAACAGCTCAGCAGGCCATGAAAAACTGTTTGAGGGATATATCACGACAGTAACTGGTGGAGTGGAAAAACGGCGGAGCGAAATATTGTACTTGAAGCAATTGCGACCGTGGATGGCCACCCTTGCTTCGCTGGCCGTTCAACACGTTAAACAGATGGATAAATAATAATGTACGATCCTCAAACATCTCTATTGATACAAACTACTCCTGAGTTAGAGGGCTTGGATCGGACTAGATTGCCAGAAGAGCTCTCCCAAGCTTTCGCTGAGATTTCTGCTGCTCGACTCCGGCTGCGTGAAAATGGTGCCGCAATACGAAACGAGTTGAGCGTACTTATTGATAGAATGCAGCGACTCGCTTTCACAAATGAAGCAATGGTGGCGATTTCCCCTCATCGTGCCGATAGGGCTGCTGCTGCATTTGTTGCGGGCTCTGCACACCAACTCGCATTTAATGCAAAGCATCTAGCGGGTGAAATTGATAGCTTGTCGTATATTCGTGCGCAGAGTATTTCGCCTGATATTTCAGCAATGTTACTGTTTCTAGTGGCAGAGGCCACCGCAGATGCTTCTGAAATTGCTCAGAGAATTAATGTAGATAAAAAAAATGCCCTAGGCCATAGCCTAACGGAGGCTCTGAAAGCACTTGCCTCCGGTAATATTAATAAGATAGGGAAAAGTGAACTACCAAATGGGGATTTAATGACTGATGGCCCGATGGCTAAAGCGGCGGTATGGGCCTTGTACTATGAAATATTAATTGGAGTTCGTTTGTTAGCGGCTGAGCTGTTGCGCGAACCAGATTCCGTTACGGGAGCTGCATTCGATAAATTCGTGCACATTCAAAAACTATCGACCTCAAAGAAATCTTATTCCGATGCCGCGTTCTTGGAAGAAATCGGCGCTTTTGCTGGACCTCACCATTTAGCTTCACTATTAATAGGTGTAGCTGGGGATCTTGTGGGAAGTGCTGTGACTAGTATTGACCCACCACCAGGGGTCGATCCTGAGCGATGGATTTCGTCCTTGCGCCGCATTGCCACCTCTCGTCCATACTTATGGCGTAATCACCGTGAAGCCATCCTGGCGGGTTATCTCGAGCCAGGCACCTCATCAGCCGTTGGATTCCCTACCGGTGCAGGAAAATCTACGTTAGCAGAGCTAAAAATTAATGCTACGCTATTAATTAATAAAAAAGTAATATTTCTGGCTCCCACAAATGCTCTAGTGGGGCAGACGACTGCGGCGCTCAAACGCACATTCCCAAATCAGAGCGTAATGCAGGAGCAGGTAACTGAGCTAGTTCAACTCGCCGAAGAGACTAAATTACCTGAAATTTTTGTTATGACACCTGAAGCCTGTTTGGCGCAGATGAGTATTAACCGCGACGCTTTCAATGGGGTAGGGTTATTAGTTTTTGATGAATGCCATTTGCTTCATGCTACAGACGAGACTAGGGGGCGGCGAGCGCTAGATGCGATGCTTTGCTTGCTAAGTTTCTCAGCAATTGTTCCGGAATCAGACTTTCTCTTGCTATCGGCTATGATGAAGAACACGCAGGAAATTGCCGATTGGCTCTCCCAGCTAACAAATCGCAAGTGCTTGTCTCTTGCGCTGCCTTGGAAGCCTACCCGTCAATTGAGAGGGAGTGTTGTTTATCCACAGGAACAAATAACGGAACTGAGTGCGGGGTTGAATATTGCAAAAAAAGCAAATAAAACAAATAACCCATCGACCAAAAACAAGGAAGCTTTAAAAGCTCAACCATTAGGGTTATTCGGTTTGCAGCAAACATGGGCATCTTCTCAAACTGAAGATTATTCACTGCTAAAATTGTTGGATGAAGAGGTGCAGCTAGGCGCAAACAGTTATTGGAAATTGACGCCAAATTCTGGTTCTGTTTCCTCGCAGATAGCGGCAGGGGCGGCACAAGCAGGTTTGAAGACCTTGGTTTTTTTTCAAACCATTAAAAATGCCGCAAGTGCAGCGGATAAGGTTCAGAGGAATATCGGTAGATGCGACATACCTCTATTAGACGGTGAACTCGCTTTGCTTGAAATTGCCGTTTTAGAGCTTGGTGGAGAAAAACATCTTTATATCGATGTGTCAGAAAAAAAATTAGTCTCTCCCTGCGTGGTTCATCACGGACTTTTGTTGCCCGAAGAGCGGCACTTATGCGAATCACTTTATCAGCGACCCAATGGTGCATCGGTAATGGCTGCAACTTCAACTGTCGCACAGGGCATGAATTTTCCTAGTGAGCTAGTGATAATTGCGGAAGATAGTCGGTTTGATGCTGCAAAAGACAAACGTGAGGTATTGGAAGCTCAAGAACTTCTGAATGCTGCAGGGAGAGCCGGACGAGCTGGTTTGAATGCAAATGGAGTTGTTTTGGTAATTCCCGGGAAAGTCATTGATATTGATTTTGACGATGCTTCGATTGGGCAGCATTGGAGTAATCTTCAGAAGGTATTTGGGCAATCAGATCAATGTCTTGAGATAGATGACCCACTCACCGCTGTACTTGATAAAGTACATGCAAATCTCGAAGATTTAGGCGAAGTCGAGCGTTATGCTATAGCTCGTCTCGCTATGACAAACACTGAGGCTGACCCCAAGGAACGTATGGGGAAAGCGCTTATGAGGACGTTTTCCGGGTACCGGGCCTCGAAGCGAGGGGATCTAAAATGGGTGCAAAGTCGTGTTCAATCGGCGATAGCATTTCAGAAGAAGCAGAGTTCAGAGTCCGATCTGTCAACTGACGAAGCTCAGATATCATCGACATTAGGCATCTCGCTACCTGTAGTCGTCGCCTTATCAAAGGATCTAACCGACGTTGTGATCGCAGAAAATACTTCGATTGAGAGTTGGAGTGAGTGGATGTTTGATTGGTTGGAATCAGATGCTTCGCTACTTGACTCTATACTGCGTATCGATTCGCTTAATGAATTGTTTGGAACATCCTTTGCGAAACTTATTGAGCCAGAGGATCGATCTGAATTCGCAATACCTAAGCTTCGCAAATTGACTTATCTTTGGATGATGGGTCGCCCTCTTTCAAAGCTGGAGCTGGCCCTGGGTACTACTCAGGCGAATTTGAAAACTTGCACTGGAGCGAGGAAGTTTGTACTGCGCGTTATCCCTGAACTTTCGTATTTTTTTGGAATCCCTGCACTTTTACAACAGCGACGTAACCTGAGTAATGACGTAGAGACCGAACTCCCCCCAGCGCTGGCTAAGTTTAGTCGTTGCGTTCGTGATGGCTTAAAGAACTATGAACAAGCAGCACTGGGTCAACTCCTATATACGGCTAGGCTTTCTCGGAGGCAATTGCACCAAAGATTTGCGTTATTGGAACCTTACTTAGATTTATTCGCTATGGATAATACTTGGGGGGAAACGCTGTCACGTGTGCGCGGAGCCTTAAGTAGCGAACGTGCTGATGACCTTTAATATGGATCCATGGAAAATGTCGAAAATTTTGGAAAAACTGGTCGAAATTTACATGGAGCCTGCCGCAATAGCGGCTTGCGCTATATAAAAAAAAGTCTGGGGTGTCACTATTCATCTGTTGCCTTAATTACGCTGGTACAGTGAAGATTGGTAAGATTATTCTTCTATGCAACTATTCTTAAGCTGGGCTGGTTCGCTGAGGCGCACACTTTCGCTTGGTCGAGAATCCATACTTCTATTTTTTCATGGTGCAGGCGCAACAGGTCGAGTGGTCGAACCGTATAGTGTTTTTCTGCGGTAGCGCTTGGCTTGTGCCCCATGATTTGTGCCACGACACCAGCCGGGATGTCCAGCCACTCAGTCAAAGACTTAAATGAACGACGCAAGCCGTGCAACGTGAGGCCGCTGATGCCAGCGACTGCACTGGCACTAGAAAGGGCATGATTCGGGCTAGATATAGGCTCCCCTTTAGTTCCAGCGAAGACCCATGGAGAGCGGCGAGGCAGGGCGGCCAACACCGATGCCATGTACGGCGTGAGGGGGATCTCTCGGTTGCCCTCCACCTTGTCTCGAATGGTCAGGCCTCGCCATTTAATGTTTAAGTCATCCCAACGCAGCGCCAGCACTTCGCCCGGACGTGCGCCTGTGAGCAGAATCATCTGCAAGCAAGCTGAAATTGCAGGATTGCTGATGCGCCGTACTGCGTCGAACCATGCGGATAACTGCTCGCGTTGCAGGACATCACTTTTGGTCTGCGCCTTGCCGAATGCCTCGCGGCTCTTCTTCGTTTTTGAAGGGTTAGCCGAAGACAGAATCGGTGCGTATTGTTGCTGCTCCGCGCACCAGCCCAAGAACACTTTCAGCAGCCGCCAAGCAAGGCGGGAAGCTGTTGGCCGCGAGTTGGCTTCGGTAGCAGCCCAGGCTTCGATAGTTGGAGCGTCCAACTCAGACAATTTTAGGTGCATCAATGGGTGGAGCGGGCCAGCAATCGTGATGCCACGGCCACGGGTGCCGCGAGTCGATGGCAGGCCTCCGCCTTTTGCCTTGGCAACGTGATCGTTGTAATGACGCTCGCCCCATTTATTGCGGCGCTCTTCGATGTAATGCTCCCAAGCCTCGCCAACCGTGGTGCCCTCGCTGCGAGCCTGCTGGCGCTTGGCGATGTCCGCAGCCGTTAATTCATCTTTTACTTCGCGGGTGTCTCTACCGTCATCGATCAGGGTTTGAAGTTCTCGTGCCTTGATACGGGCGTCCGCGATGCTTCGAGCATCTGCACCGCCAATCGTCATACGAAGGCTGCGGCCTTGATACTCGCTTTGGAAGATATAGGCGGGTTTGCCAGATGGCGTAGCGCGGAGGCCAAGCCCAGGGGCCGCCGAATCCCAGAGAAAAGCCTGCGTCTTCTCTGGCGGACACTTGAAGGCGGCGATCCGACCAGCGGTGAAGTTAACTTTTGCCATGCGTCTCCTGAACCTTACATCCGCCAAGGATGTAAGGGCGGATGTAAGACGATTTATTCCATTTGGATCAACTTCCATCAACACAAAGTAAGGTACTTTTTGATGTAAGCTATTGATATATATGGATTATACAGGATCGGTGGAATTCTAAGAAATATTGATCAACACGCATTTATTCGGACTCATAATCCGTTGGTGCCGTGTTCGATTCACGGGAGGCCTACCAATATATGCGTCACAAAGCGTGATGTGCAACCTGTGCTGAAAGCTAAAGTGCAGCAAGCGTGTGCACCAGCTTTCGTGGCGTTTATGCTTCGCAACGCATCTCAGTTCTGCCTGCCTTATCTTGTCATCTCTGGTTTTCGCAATTTTTTGCCAATGGATCTCCGTATGGATCCAAACGGTAAATCTGCCAGTGCGTCCATCGCAAACCATCTTACTGAACACTCCGAAATTTATCGGACTTGCTGCCCATTTCTTGGGGCATCGTCAGGTTATATCTACGTAAGAAACCGTTCATTTCATGTTAGATTGGCGACGTACTACCTCCCAGCGGGGAACATACTCCTGTTGTATCAGCTCAGAGCAACGGCTGAAACTGCAGTAGCGGAATCAGTCAGCATTTCGCTAAAGCTGAGTTCCTTTGCGAAATTTCAATGATTCTGTCCCCCGTGTTGATAAATTAAATTTTCTCAACCATGGAGTGAGACACGACCAACTATAATCCCAAGTCCACGACTCCCAATGCCACAATGAAAATGTCGCTTCATGGAAGAGTGCGCTTGCGAGCAACGGAACAAGCAGTTTATCGATATTACAATGATATGGGCAAAGATAAAGGGCACTGCACCTGGGGAGTAGGGATTCTGGCTCACAAAGGTGTTTGTACAAAAGAGCAGATGGGGAAGAAAGTATCGGTCGAAATGGTTGACCGAGAATTCGAGAAAAAGATTTTCGAGGCGGAGGGGATCGTTCGTCGAAATATTCATGTTCCACTTAATCAAGCCCAGTTCGATGCACTATGCAGCTTGTCCTACAATGCCGGGGCAAAGGGCTCCTTCACCACTTTTAACCTTGTGAATAAAGGCGACTTTGCTGGGGCTGCCGCAAATATGGGATTGATGATCAAAGTACAAGTGGTTGAGAAAGGTAAGAAAAAGTATGTTATTGCACCCGGCCTCATAAAACGGCGTGCTGACGAAAGCGCGCCGTTCCTAGTCAAAGATGCGTCAACTGCAGCCAGTAAATGAGGAGAATGAAAATGTCTTTTCTTGGATATATGGCTTTGAGCAATCGCATCAATATATTATTGCTTATTGTAGTCATTGCTATGAGCATATCGCCATCCGCTCACGCCTCGGACCCGATTGAGCGCAGAGTCACTGGTGAATGGCGATTTACTGCTGCGCTTGACGGTGCGGAGATTGCCTCCCTCGACGATAAGGAAGCACAACAACTGCTTGGCCAAGTTTTTACAATAAAAAAAGAGCAAGTAAAATTTGAAGAAATGGACTGCGGGAAAACGGAGTTTGACGCGCACAAGGTCGAGCCGCAGCTTCATTTGCGCAAAGAATTTCATGCCAGTTCAAAGGAACTTGGTATGCCCACGCCAGTTATGGTCGTCGACCTGAGCTGTACTTCGGTCTTCATCACCAAGCCAAACCACTTGGTAATTTTTGGCAAGGTTGGTTTTTTGACGCTGTGCGAGTCAAGAAATAATGAACGATCAGTGGCCTATGCAAGTGCGTCAAAGCCCTGCACAGGCCAGAGATCTATCAATAAAAAAGGGCTAGCTGACAAGCTATCCCTTTTTTTGCTACTCAATGCGTCTGTTCAGCAGGCGGAATCCCATCCAGCGCCAGATGCCGCGGCAGACTCATCGTAAAAGCACACCCCACGCCCGGAAAATCTTCCACTGACAGCTGACCGCCATTGCGCGAGATACTCTGGCGCGCAATCGACAATCCCAGGCCCAGCCCCGAGCGATCGTCACCACGCTGTGTGAACGGTGAAAACATTTTCTCTGCGTTCCCCTTTGGCAAGCCACCACAGTGGTCTCGCACGACGATCAGAACACGTTGCCCTTCCGCATAGGCTGTCAGTGAAACGGCAGTATGCGGGCAGGTAAACTTCAGCGCATTATTGAGCAGATTGGCCAGCGCGGCGAGTAACAGATCCCGATCGCCCTGTATGCCCAGCAACTTGTCGACGTCAGCAACCACGAGTGCCGAACCACGCCTGTCGGCTTCAAGTTGCGCCGAATCGTGTGCTTCGTGGATGAAATCGGCAAGTGAGAAAATACCCTTTGAGTCCGCCGCGGCGCCTTCGTTTCGCACATCTTCCAGTGACAGGTTGATCAGGCGCTGCATCGCTGCGTGCCCACGCTTGAGCAAGGCACCGGTGGCGCCCGAAATGGACAATTGCCCCGCTTCCATCGCCGCGACTGCCATGGTGGCCACGCTCAGCGAATTGCGCAGTTCATGCATCAGGAAACCAAGGCGCTCGTTGGTTTCGGAGGCGTAGCGATCAGAGATGGCGCAGTCACGTTGGAAGGAAAATTCAGTGACCGCACTGGCGATGGCGTTGTCCAGGCAGCGATTGAGGGTACGGAATTCATCCGCTGGGAACGGTGCATCGCGCTCAACGGCCAAATCCGTGATCGCCTGGCACAAGTCGCCATAATCGTGGACCACCTGGTCCACCGTGTAATCCAATGCAAGCAACGCGGCGCCATGCGCGGCAGCCGTCGCACCCATTTGCGATGCGTCCTTTCTCTCGCCCCCGGAGGCGCCGGAGATAGCCATTGCAGCGGCTGTGTCAATGTTCTCTTCTGCGTACAGCGTTTTTGTCAACTGCTCCAAAAACATGGGTATACCAGTACGCAGTTGCTCTCTGGATGCGTTCCGTTGAGGGCGCTTGTTCACCTTGTCGATACACCGCTGGATCAGATCGTCGGCATTGTTGGACAGGAATTCATACATCATGGTGAGCCTCCCAGGCAAGACGCCTGCAGCCTCCATCCGCATGAGTGCTGTTTGTCAGAACGTTATCCGTCCTATTGTATGGCGAAATCATGGAGCACAGCGTTCGGCAAAACATTGACATGCCGTATCCGCTTGCCGCGATGCCCAGGACGCGGGGCATGGAATCTGGTCGAGCGCCATTCATGGGGCGTACAAAGCCATGCATAATGACGGATTGGGCCCACGGCCAGATTCCTCTGACAAGATTCGCATGGTCATCCATACCGCTGCAGATACACAGCGTACGCACAACGATATCGACGTCGGCGTGCGCCTGGTCGACGCTCTGCGGCACCACGCAGGCGCTGCCCAGGGCATGCCCATCGTCTACAAGGACTTGCTCAGGCTGGCCCGTCTTCTGTATCCCAAGGACGTGATCCTCGACCGCGCAGTGCAGGTTGGCATTGGCGCAAAACTCCGGTTCGTCGAGGCGTTCTGCGCGGCCCATGGCTTGCCCAACCTCGCGGCCCTTGCCGTCGGCCCAACAACCATGCGGCCGCCAGCGCAGTATGGGGGCGACTGGGATGCTGACCGCCACGCCGTCGCTGCGTTCGACTGGTCTGCCATCGACGCGCAGCTTGCCGACTATGCCAGGACCGCACGCGCCGCCATCTCGGCACGCCTGAAACCGCGCAAGGAGCGGCCGGCGGACGTTTCGTGGTACGCCTATTTCTGCTCGCACCGCAAGGAATGCGCGTGGATAGGGCAGGAGGACAAGCAGGAAATCGTCAACCTGATCATGGCGGGCATCGATCCGGATACCGCCATGAAACGGGTGCAGGTCGCTAGAACCGAATTTGGCGAAGCAGCGTAATACGGCGTCAGCTCAACCCGGTTGTCTGTCGGACGTTGACGGCGCCGCCCTGACGCCGGTGGGCGCTTGCTCCGTGCGCACCAGGGCACCGCTGCGGTCCAGCACGTAATGATCCAGGTCGCGCGCCAGGATCAGATTGCCGTTGTACTGCGCGCGTGCCTCATCCTCGAGTAGCGACATCGGCAGCGCGCCATGGTCCTGGTAGCGTGGACTGAAATGCGTCAGCACCAGGTTGCGCACGCCGGCCGCTTCGGCAAAGCGCGCCACCCGCATTGCTGAAGTGTGTTGCGGCCCTGGCCCGATCTTTTGCAGCACGTCTTCGGTGTAAGTGGCCTCGTGCACCAGCACGTCCGCGCCGTGCGCTGCGCTGGCCAGCAATTCTGGCCGATCGTTGTCGCCGGCGACGACGATACGTCGCGCCCTGGGTGGCGGCAGCAGATAGTCGGTCGCCTTGATGACGCGCCCATCGGCCAGCGTCACATCGCGCCCTTTCTGGAGATCGCCCCACAACGGCGACGCGGGCACGGCATCCGCACGCAATTTCTCGGTGTTCAGTTGGCGCGCCGTTGCCGCCTCCGTGAATCCATAGGCCCAGCACGGAAGGCCGTGTGACAACGCCGTTGCATCCACCGCCAGCTCGGGCATGAGCGGCGCGCCGGGCAGGTCGCCCGTCAGGTCGCCAGGGGTCAGCCAGACGAGCGGGAAGGGCAGACTCAGCTGGCTCGCCACCATGATGGCTTCGATCATGCCGCGCAGCGGCGGCGGGCCGACAACCGTCAAGGCGTCGCTGCGGCCCGCCATGGCGGCGCTGGCGAGCAGCCCCGGCAAGCCGTAGCAATGGTCGCCGTGCAGGTGGGTGATGAACACGGCGCGCAGGCTCATGACGGACAGGGGCGTGCGCAGGATGCGGTGCTGCGTGCCTTCGGCGCAGTCGATCAGCACCCATTGTCTGGCGCCACGCAGGCGCAGCGCCAGGCCGGACATATTGCGTTGCCGGGTCGGCGTGCCGGCCGACGTCCCCAGGACAATGATTTCCATATGCGGTTTTCGTGAAGTGACGCTGCCATTATCCGTCACGCCGACACAAACCGGCAGAAGCTCATTCGCGCGTGGCGGCAGACGCTGACGATGCGGCGGCAGGGATCATCGGCGCCGCAAATGGCGTCACGCCAAACAGCAGCGAGCGATGCGCGCCGACGCCGGCCATGGCGCCATCGGCCACCGAGAGCGCCACCGTGCTGGCGGCGCGCATCGCGTCGCCTGCGGCGAACACGGCTGGGACCGTGGTCTGCCGGCCTTCGTCCGTGCGAATGAACGGTCCCAGCGGCCCCTGATCGAATGCGCAACCGAGCTGCTCTGCAATGGGGCTGGCCATGTGCACGCGCCCGTAGGTGAAGAGGCCCGTCATGATTTCCTGGCGTCCGTCTTCCAGCACGACGGTCGCGACATTCACCAGCCGGCGCACCGGTGTGTCGTCGACCACCACGCCGCGCGCCTGCAGATCGGCCCGTTGTGCATCGTCGAGCGGGCACACGCCGTTGGTGAAGAACGTCACCTGGCCCCAGTGCGGCAGCATTTGCGCCTGGTGCACCGACAGCGGGCCGCTGGCCAGCACGCCGATGCGGCCCTCGTTCAGTTCGTAGCCGTGGCAGTACGGGCAGTGGAACACGCTCTTGCCCCAGCGCTCGGCCAGGCCGTCGATGGGCGGCAGGTCGTCGCGCACGCCCGTGGCCAGCACAAGCCGCGCAGCGCGCACGGTGGCGGCGCCATCGAGTTCGATGACGAACGTATCGCCATCCTGGCGTGCCGAGGTCGCTGTGCCATCGTGCCAGTCCACATTGGGATAGGCGGCGACGTTGGCGCGCCCCTCGGCGGCGATGTCGGCGGCCGGCTGGCCATCGCGCGTCAGAAAGCCGTGCGAATCGGCGGCGAAGCGGTTGCGGCGCTGGCCGGCGTCGATCACCAGGATGCGGCGCCGCGCGCGTGCCAGTTGCAGCGCGGCCGACAGGCCGGCGTAGCTGCCGCCGATGATGATGGCGTCGTAGGGCAATGGTGATGCCGGTGTCGGTTCAGTCGTGTTCATGCGCAGGCCTCGTGTGAAGGTGATTGTCGTAGCGTCCGTTGAAGTCGCGCGACAGGTCGGCCAGGCTCACCTGGCCGAGGCGCTCGACCAGCAGCGCTTCGGCGTCGGCAAACGCGCTTTCGAGCGAGGCATTGACCACGCGCTCGACCAGGCATTCGCTGTGCTCATTGCGGTTGCCCATCGCGAACACGGTAGGCGCGCCCACCGCATCGTAGATATCGCGCAGCGTGACTTGCGCCAGGTCGCACGTCACGGTCCAGCCGCCGCCGTGGCCGCGTTCGGAGCTGATGTAGCCGCGTTCGCGCAGGCCGGCCAGCACGCGCCGCACCAGTACCGGGTTGGTGCCGAGCATGCCGGCCATCTGCTCCGAGGTTATCGGGCGGTCGCTATGGGCCAGGTGCAGCAGCACGTGGAGGACGGAAGAGAGTTTGCTGTCGCGTTTCATGTAACTAATGATAGTACAAAAAAGCGCGGCAGACGACGACAGGATGAAAAAACAGGCATTTACGGCAGTTCGGTGCGGGAAACGATGCGCTCGGCAGGGGCTGTGGGTTCGACCACTGCGCGCGGCAGCTTCAAGGTCGGCAGGTACCACCACATATAGGTGCTCACGCAGGCGCCGATCACGCCCATCATGATCAGGATCGCGATGCTGTCGAAGTGCCGCGACGACCATGCCATCGAGCCCCACAACATGATGGTCGCGACGATCTTGCCCTTGAGCGGGATACCGTGGCCGGCCTCGAAATTGTCGATGTACTTGCCGAACACCCGATGCCCGATCAGCCAGCGGTGCAGGCGCACCGAGCCACGCGCGAAGCAGGCCGAGGCCAGCAGCAGGAAGGGTGTGGTTGGCAGCAGCGGCAGGAAGATGCCGAGGATGCCCAGCAGCACAGCCAGCACGCCGAGGATGTTGTAGAAAACTTTCATGGCGCTACTCTAGCACCGTCGGATCACGCTTGTCGAAATGACTATCCATCATGCATTATGCGCAACCATACAACGGTGAAGCGTGGTTGAACCGTATATTATCGCGCAACGTTACGTTCCAATTTGCAACTTTTTGCGGATAAGTCAGTATAATAGTTCGCTCAACGACGGGCGCGTTTATTTGGCAGTACCAGGAATTGCTTTCACGCCCGGCTCTCCATTCCATGTGCTGTCCGCCTGCTGCCTGGCTCGATCCGGCCGTCTTTCATGTCTTTTCCCACTTCGCCCCATTCGTCGGGGGCTGTACTCGGCGGCTACGTCCGACCCCGTGTGTTACGCCAACTGGTGCTGTATGTTGCCGTGATGCTTCTGGCTGTCTGGGTCCTGGTCGCGATCGAGCAGGCGCGCTTTGCAGCGCTGGCCGAAGCCAGCGGCAAGAGCAATGTGCAGAACCTGTCGCGTGCTTTTTCGGAAGAGGTCAGGGCCACGGTGGGGCTGGTCGACCTGTCGCTGGTCCAGTTGCGCGGTACGTGGCAGCGCGATCCGGCTGATTTCGCCCAGGGCGTGGCCGAGCATACGCAGCATCTGCGCATGCCGATCCATTTTACCGTCACCGATGCCGGTGGCCGTCTGTTGTATTCGAACGATGAGGCGCAGCCACGGCAGTTGGCGCAGGGCGCGTTGCCCGAGTTTGCCGTCCACCGCACGCAGGACGGCGACCAGCTGTATGTCGGTCGCCCCGAGAAAGATCCTGTCAGCGGGCAGTGGTCGATTCATTTCACGCGGCCGATCCGCAATGCCGGCGGGCGCCTGACGGGCGTGATCGCCGCCTCGATTCCGCCATCGTACTTCCTGCGTTTCTATGACAGCATCGATCTGGGTCCGGATGCCGCTGTCAGTCTGATGCGCCTGGACGGCACCATCATCGCGCGCACTTCGCGTCCGGACGGCCAACTCTTTATGGGCGTCAACATGGCGCAGGCACCGCATATGCTGGCCAAAGGCCCCAATGGCATGTTCCGCAAAGTCAGCCTGCTCGACGGGATCGACCGTTTCTTTGCCTGGCACAAGCTGCCGGATTATGGTCTGGTGGTCACGGTCGGCCAGGCCGTGCACGACGCCGAAGCGCGCTTTACCCAGCAAAGCGCGATGATGCGCAATGTGGGCGTGCTCGTGTCGCTCGTGCTGGGCGTGCTGGGATGGGCGGCGATCGGCGCCGCCGACCGGCGCCGGCGCGCGCTCAAGGCGCTGGCGGCGGCCGAGGCACGCTGGAAGCTGGCGCTGAACGCTGCCGGCGACGGTGTCTGGGATTGCGATATCACGAACGGCATCGCGCTGCTCTCGCCCAGTGCGCAGCGCATCCTCGACCGCGAACACGCGAGCGTGTCGTGGTTCGGCAGCAAGGGGATGGCCGAGCTGGTCCACCCGGACGAAATCGATGCCGTGCGCATCGCCTTGCGCGCGCATATCGACGGCGTCACGCCCGACTACGCGATGGTGCACCGGATCCGCATGCGCGACGGCAGCTGGCGCTGGATCGAGGCGCGTGGCACCGTCACCGAATGGGGCGAGCGCGGTGAGCCGCTGCGCATGGTTGGCACGTTCTCGAACATCGACGCGCGCAAGCAGGAAGAAGAGCGCATGCGGCGCATGGCGCATGAAGACGCCCTGACGAAGCTGCCCAACCGCGTGCTGCTGGACGACCGCATGCGCCAGGCGATCCGGGTTGCGGCGCGCGACGGCCACAAGGTGGGCATGATCTATTTTGACCTCGACAAGTTCAAGCCCGTCAATGACACGCACGGCCACGCGGTCGGCGATCGCCTGCTGCGCATGGTGGCCGAGCGCGTGCGTGCGGTGCTGCGTGATTCGGATACGCTGGCGCGGATAGGGGGCGACGAATTCGCCGTGCTGCTGCCCCGTTGCACGCAGGCGCAGGATACCGAGCGCGTGGCCGTCGCCATCCTGGCCTGCCTGGAGCAACCGTTCATCGACGGCCCGCGCGAACTGAATATCTCCGGCAGCATCGGTTACGCCCTGTATCCCGATTGCGGCGACGATGGTGCAGCGCTGCTGCACTGCGCCGACCTGGCGATGTACGACGCCAAGGCGCACGGCCGCAACCGGATCTCGGGCAGCTACCGCACCCGGGTCTGACGGCGACCGGCCGGCATCAAGGCAACGCCTCCACATCGGGCACGGCCAGGGCCGGTAGCACATGCGCCGTATGGCGCGGCAGGTAGATGGTCACCGTGGTGCCGGCGTCCGGCTTGCTGGCCAGCCGGATCTGCCCGCCGCTCTGGCGCACGAAACCATGCGCCATCGACAGTCCCAGTCCCGTGCCTTTGCCTTCCGGCTTGGTGGTGAAGAACGGTTCGAACGCGTGTTCCATCACCTCCGGCGGCATGCCATGGCCGGTGTCAGCCACTGTGATCATCACGTAGTCGCCCGGCGCCAGTTCGGTATCGAGCTGGCCGGCTGCCGCGTCGATCGTCACGTTCGCCAGCCGCAGCGCGATGTGGCCGCCGCCTTCCATCGCATCGCGCGCATTGATGATCAGGTTGAGCAGCACGTGCTCGAGCTGGTTCGGGTCGACCAGCGTCGGCCACAGGTCGGGCGCGCTGCTGCGTTCGAGCTTGACGGCGTCGCTGGCGGCGCGCTGCAGCAGGCTGTCGCTGCGGTCGAGCAGTTCGGCGACGTTGACAACGCTCGGGTGCAGCGGCTGGCGCCGTGCAAACGCGAGCAGCTGGCCGGCCAGCTTCGAGCCGCGTTCGACCGCGTCGAGCACGTTGTGCAGCCGCTTGCGCGTGGGCGGGCCGTCGGCGCGCAGCATCAGCTGCACGTTGGCGCTGATGATGTGCAGGATATTGTTGAAGTCGTGCGCCACGCCGCCAGTGAGCTTGCCAACCGCCTCGAGCTTCTGCGCCCGGTGCATCGCCAGACGCGCTTCCACCAGGCGCGCCTGGCGTTGCAGCTCGCGTTCTTCGGCTGCGCGCCGCGACGTGATGTCGCGCACGAACACGGTGGCCCCGGCGCCGTCCGACGGCGGCAGCAGCGCCACCGCCAGTTCGACCGGCACGCGCCGCCCGCTCGTGTGCAGCACTTCGGTTTCAGTTGGCTGGCCCGGCAGCGGGCCCACGCCACTCCTGGCGAAGGTGTCGAACGCGTCGCGGAACGCCGCATGGCCTTCGGCCGGCAGCAATTCCTCTGCCGGACGGCCGATGGCGTCGTCGGCTTCCATGCCGAAGATCTGCGAAGCTTGCGCGTTCCAGTCCGTCACGCGGCCCTCGCGGTCGAGCGCGAGGAAGCCGTCGTAGGCTGTTTCCAGGATCACGCGGATGCGGCGGCCGTCGGCGGCGATGCGGTCGTGCGACTCGCGCAGTTCAAGCGTCATCGTATGCGCCAGTTCGAGTGCGCGCCGGCGCGAACTGGCCAGCAGCCAGACGATCAGGCTGGCCAGCGCGCCGAGCACGATGCCGGCGATGCCGATCATGCGCGGCCGGGTGGTGTCGAGCGCGGCTTCGAAATCGACGCCGGAGCCCATCCGCACGGTCCAGACGCGGCCTGCGATCATCATCCTGGTGGTCGCGAAAAAGCGCGGCGCCGTGTGCGCGGCTGCGCCAGCGGACTGGTACAGCAGCGAGGCCGGTGTGGCGGTGTCACCGTCGTGGATCGTAACGTCGAGTTCGGGCGCGCTGACGCCGCCCACCCGGCGCATCAGGTCGTTCATCCGAAACGGTGCGTAGATCCAGCCGGTCAGTGCGGCGCGGCGCTGCGCAGCGTCGTCGATCAGGCGGCCGGTGCGATACACGGGCAGGTACATCAGCACGCCCGATTCGGCGCTGCCATCGTCTTCCTGGATCAGCACCACCTTGCCGCTCAGGGTCGCATGGCCGCTGTCGCGCGCCGCCAGCAGGGCCGCGCGGCGCGCCGGCTCGCTGGCCATATCGAAGCCGAACGCGCGCAGGTTGCGCGCATTGAACGGCTCGATGTGCGAGACCGCCGCGAGCAGCGGGCCCGATGCCGGGTCGCCCGGCGCCGGTTGAACACGGTAATCGGGAAAACCGTCGGCGCGCACCTGCGCTTCGTGCGCCGCCACGTCGCCCGGCGCCAGCCGGGTAGCGATGCCGAGCGCACCGATGCCGGGGAAATTCTGCACCAGGTCCAGGCTCTGGTAATACTCGCCGAATACGGCGCGAGGCAAATCGACTGAACCGCGCAAAAAACCACGGGCGCTTTGCAGTACCTGTTCGTAGACGAGCATGCGCCGGCTGATGTTGTAGGTCATCGCGCGGGTGCGATAATCGAAGGCTTCGCGCAGCTGCGCTTCGGCATTGCGCTGCGCGCTCGACCAGGCCACCCAGGTCACCAGCAGCGTGATCACGAACACCAGCAGCGCCATCAATAGTGGCGCATGGCCGGCGGCAGGCGGCGGCGAGGCAGAGGGGCGGGTGGGGGTCTGCTGCATGTCCTTGTGTGGGGCAGCCGTGATGGCGCAATGGATGGGAACGGTAAGATCTCCACAGGATACGCACCCTCGCATTCGCAAGGCGCACGCAACTTTTGCTCATTTGTTAATGAACCATGTCAGCCGGACCCATTTGCTGTTAATTTATTTTATGAAACATTCTAGCCCGAATCGCCTGGTTTGTAATGACGTGGGGGTGCCATGACGCAATTTCTGCGCCGCCATTGGCCGTTGACGCTGTTGATTGCCGTACTTGGCGTGACCGCGCTGTGGAGCATGCTCGCTCCGATCAAGGGCGGCAGTCATCAACTGCTGCTGGCGTTTCCGCCTGGTGTGACGGTCAGCGGGATGGCCGTGCCACGCGAAATCCGCCTGACGCGGGGTGTGCAGGATGTGCTGCTTCTGCGCAACAGTGACCGGGTGCCGATCGTGTTTGGCCCGCTCAAGCTTGCGCCCGGGCGCGACGTGCGCCTGCCGTTCGGCGAAGAAGGGGTGTTCGACTATGTGTGCCCGGCGGTGCTGGGCAAGGCGGTGCGCGTGCGCGTGGTGGCCGCGCCCGGCCCCGGCTGGGGCCGCCTTGTCTGGCGCCTGGGCAGCCTGCACCACTGGGTGCGCTATCTGCCGCTGCGCTCGCCGGACGATTGACTGGCGACGGCGACGGCGACGGCAACGGCTGCGGCGCGCCGCAATTTGCCGCGCGCGGGCGTCCGGCAATCGTGTCCCGCGTTGGCGACGATTCTGTCATCATGAACCCATGTCGACGATTTCCATGCCACTGTTCCCGCTCAGTACGGTGCTGTTTCCGGACGGGGTGCTGCCGCTGCAGGTGTTCGAGGTACGCTACCTCGACATGATCAGCCGCTGCATCGTCGACGGCACGCCGTTCGGCGTCGTCCTGCTCACCAGCGGTCACGAGGTACGCAAAGCCGATGCGCAGCAAGAGCGCTTCGTGGCTGCCGGCACCATCGCCTCGGTCACCGAAACCACCGCCGAAACCCCGGGTCTGCTGCAGGTGCTGTGCCGGGGCGGAGCGCGCTTCAATGTCGTCACCGCCGAGCAGCGCGTCAACGGGCTGTGGGTGGCCGAGGCCGAGCTGGCCGAAGAAGACCAGGTCGTGCGCATTCCGTCCGAACTGCAGGGCGCGGCCGATGCGCTCGACCGGGTGCTCAATTCGCTGCACGAAGTACCGCAGCATCGCTGGCCGGTGCAACCACCGTTCCGGCTGGACGACTGCGGCTGGGTCGCCAACCGCTGGTGCGAGCTATTGCCATTGCCCAACCAGCAAAAGCACAATATGCTGATGCTTGATAACCCCGTGATCCGGCTTGAACTGCTGCACGATGTCCTCGACGAACATGGGTTGATCACTTCCTAGCCGCTCATCGGGGTCAAGCCAGCATGACATTCTCGGACGACTTGCTCATTGCGTACATCAACGGCGACCTTGCCGAGCCGGCGCGTGCGGCGGTCGAGCGGGCAACCCGTGCCGATCCCATCCTGGCGGCGCGCGTCGCCCAGCACCGGGCCGAGCTGCGCAACGGGCGCGGGCGCAGCGTCGGGGTCTCGGCCAATGGCCACGATGGCGGCGCCAGCGCCCAGCACCCGGCGCCGCAGGGGGCCAAGGTGGTGCACCTGAACACGCTGCGCCCCGGCCGGCCCATGGCGTTCCCGCCGCCCGCTCCGAAGCGCGTCGTTGGCTTGCACTGGGTGACGCTCACGGCGGCGCTGCTTGGCAGCGCCGTGCTGGGTGCAGTCGGCTGGCATCATCTGGGGCAAGGCCCCGGCCTGGCCGTGCTCGATCATGACAACGGCGTGCTGGTCGCGCGCGGCGCGCTGGTGGCGGCCCTGGACGATCAACTGGCCACGCCTGGCCCGTCCGACAGCGGGGTGCGCATCGGCGTCACGTTCGTGGCCAAGGATGGCGGCTATTGCCGCAGCTTCGTCGTCGATACCACTGCGGGCCTGGCCTGCCTGCGCCGCGGGCGCTGGACGATTCCGGTGCTGTCCCAGGGCACGGCCGGCGCGGCGTGGCTCGACGGTTCGATTCCGCCGCCTGCCGTGCGCGCGGCGATCGAGGCGCGCATTGCCGGCAGCGCGCTCGACCCGGCCGCTGAACGCGCCGCCCAGCAACGCGGCTGGGCCCGGTGAAGAGGGCGCCGTTGCTGTCTGCGGACGCCGCAGTGTTCCTTCTGGTAAACTGCTTAAAAAAGTGGCGGGCATATACATGGGTGCCGATTTCGGGTATCTTGTCACCCGCTAAAAGTGTCTCTACGTCCGCTTTCTCCGGCCCGCTTGCAGGCCAATCTTCCGGTCCCGCCGCCTTGCGCCGGCGCCCGGTTTCTGTTGTCCCCCTTCGCTGCGTGCTGCCGATCGCGATGGGTCAACCTGCCCGATCGTAGAGCTGAACGAATGATTTCCCGAAAAAACTATGTCTGATACCCCGAACAATACCGAAGTCGCTGTCACGCCAGACGTGGATGTGCTGGTCGCCGCCGACGCCGTCCCGGTCGTGCGCTTTGCCGATTTTGGCCTGGCGCCTGAAATCCTGCGCGCACTGACGGATCAGGGCTATGTGCACCCGACGCCGATCCAGGCCGAGGCAATCCCCGTCGTGCTGCAGGGCCGCGATGTCATGGGCGCCGCCCAGACCGGCACCGGCAAGACAGCCGGCTTCTCGCTGCCGATCATCCAGCTGCTGATGCAGCACGCCAATCCGAGCATGTCGCCGGCGCGCCACCCGGTGCGCGCGCTGATCCTCGTGCCGACCCGCGAACTGGCGGTGCAGGTGGCCGAGAACGTCAAGGCCTACGCCAAGCACACGCCGCTGCGCGCCACCGTCGTCTTCGGCGGCATGGACATGAAGCCGCAGACCGAGTTGCTGCGCGCCGGTGTCGAGATCGTCATCGCCACGCCGGGCCGCCTGCTCGACCACATCGAGCAGAAAAACGTCAGCCTCGGCCAGGTGCAGATGCTGGTGATGGACGAAGCCGACCGCATGCTCGACATGGGCTTTTTGCCCGACCTGCAGCGCATCATCAACCTGCTGCCGAAGCAGCGCCAGAACCTGATGTTCTCGGCCACGTTCTCGCCCGAGATCAAGAAGCTGGCCAACACCTTCCTGAACAATCCGCTGACCATCGAAGTCGCGCGCAGCAATGCCACTGCCGACAAGGTCACGCAGATCGTCTACAAGGTCGACGAAGGGCAGAAGAGCGACGTCGTCGAGCACCTGATCCGCTCGCGCAACCTCAAGCAGGTGATCATCTTCTCGAACACCAAGATCGGCGCCTCGCGCCTGTCGACGCACCTCGAGAAGCGCGGCATCAAGGCCTCAGCGATCCACGGCGACAAGACGCAGCAGGAGCGCATGGCGGCGCTGGACGCGTTCAAGGATGGCGGTGTCGAAGTGCTGGTGGCGACCGACGTCGCTGCGCGCGGCCTGGACATCACCGACCTGCCGGCCGTGATCAACTACGACCTGCCATACAACGCCGAAGACTACGTGCACCGGATCGGCCGCACGGGCCGCGCCGGCGCCTCGGGCGACGCGCTGTCGGTGTATTCCGAAAAAGACGAGCGCCTGCTGCTCGACATCGAAAAGCTGATCAAGCAGACGATCACGCGCGGCACGCTCGACGGTTTCGTGGCACCGGCCAGTCGTGCGCGTGATGCCGCTGGCGGCCGCGAATTCGGCCGTGACTCGGGCCGCGACTCGGGCCGCGACTCGGGCCGTGACTCGGGCCGTGATGCGAGCCGTCCACCGCGCGACGCCAGCCGTGAATTCGTGCGCGATGGCAGCCGCGACGCAGCAGCACCACGCGATGCAGACCGCGGCCCGCGCCGTGATGCCGAAGCCGGTCGTGGCGCGCCGCGCACGCCGCGCACCGGTCCCGGCCCGGGTTCGCGCCGCGAGCGCGTCGACCCGTGGTTCCTCAAGCCTTACGAGCCAACCAGCAGCCCGCGCAAGGATCCCGATCCGGTCAACGCGCCGGCCAAGCCGGGCAAGCAGAAACTCGCGTTCCTGCTCGGCGGCGGGCCGAAGTAAGCAAGCGGTAGGGTGGACGGGTTTCCCGTCCACGCGTTCAAACCAACTTCAAGGCGTGCGCTTCAACGCCGCCTTGATCCGGTCCAGCAAGTCCTGGTGCTGGTACGGCTTGGCCAGCACGTTCAAACCGTCGCTGCGCAGGTCGGACCCCGGCAACTGTTCCATATAGCCGGTCGTGACCAGCACCGGCATCTCCGGCAGCCGGGCGTGCACGCGCTCGATCAGTTCCAGTCCATTCATCCCGCCCGGCATGATCACATCGGTGAACAGCAGGTCGAATCCCTCGTCGGTATCCAGGATCTCCAGCGCGCGCTCGCCGCTGGGCGCGGCCACCACATCGTACTCCGCCATCTGCAGCATCGCTTCGGCCAGTTCGCGCACATCGACATTGTCTTCGACCACCAGGATGCGGCAGCGCCGCTTGCCATCGGCGCCCGGGCCCTGCGCGACTGCGCTGGCCCCGGCTTCTCCTTCGGCCTGATCGGCGACGCGGAAGATCATGCGCACCTGCGTGCCGCGCCCTGGTTCGCTGTCGATGTCCAGGCGGCCATGCGACTGCTGCACGAAACCGTGTACCATTGCCAGACCCAGGCCGGTGCCCGGCCCCTTGGTCGTGAAGAACGGCTCGGTCGCGCGGCGCCGCACGTCCGGCGTCATGCCCTGGCCTTCGTCAACCACGCAGATGCAGACATAGTCGCCGGCGCGCAGGCCCAGCTTGCGGCGCCGGTCTTCGGACAGCACGGTGGTGCCGACCTTCACCGCGCCGCCGCCCGGCATCGCATCGCGCGCATTGAGCACCACATTGAGCAGCGCCATCTCGAGGTAGGTCGGGTCGATCGTGCAGGCCGGCAGGCCCGGCTTGAGGTCGAGCTGCAGGTCGATCTTGTCGCCCAGCGTGCGCACCAGCATGTCTGAAAACTCGACCACCAGGCTGTTCAGGCTCAGGCGCTTGGGCTCGAGCCGCTGCTTGCGTGCAAAGGTCAGCAGTTGCTGGGTGAGCTTGGCCGCCTGCATTGTCGCGCGCTGCGCGCGCCGGATCGGCTCGAGCGCCTTGTGCTGGCGTTCGGTGCCCAGCAGCGCCACATCCAGATTGCCGTTGATGACCTGCAGCAGGTTGTTGAAATCGTGCGCCATGCCGGCCGACAGCTGGCCGATCGCCTCCATCTTTTGCGCCTGCAGGTGGGATTCCTGCGTCGTACGGCGTTCGCTAATGTCCATCTGCGAGGCGAAGAAAAACATCAGCTCGCCCTGCTGGTCGAAGATCGGGCCAAAGAACAGCGCGTTCCAGAATGGCGTGCCATCGGCCTTGTAGTTCAGCAGGTCGACGGCCACCGCGCGTGACTCGGCGACGGCCTGGCGCAGCTCGGCCACGGTGTTGCGGTCGGTGTCCGGCCCCTGCAGAAAGCGGCAGTTGCGCCCCAGGATATCCTGCTGCTTGTAGCCGGTCAGGTCTTCGAACGCGCCATTCGAAAACACGATCGGATTGTCGGGCTGGCGCGGGTCGGTGATGAGCATCGGCATGCGCGTCATTTCCACCGCGGCAAAGAAGATGTTGCCGCGTTCATCCAGGCCGCCGTGCTCGATATAGCTGGCCTGCCAGTGGTTCACGCCGGGGTTGTCCTCGGGCGGGCCCATCGGATTGACGGCATTGCCCTCGACCTGGCCGGCGGCCGGTACGCCGCGGCTTTGGCCGCCTCCTTGTACATCGAGGTCTTTTTTGAGCGTGTCGTCCTTGGGTGGTCCGAGTACCATGCGTTTCCTTGAAGCGGAGGTTGTGACCTCTACTTTAATTGGACTGGCAGACTCGTTTCCGTACGTGAGCGCACAAACCCCGGTGTTATATCAGCGCGGTGCAATCGCGCGGACGAACGGAATGGCTTGCAGAATGCGAATCAACAACGCCGAGATCCCGGCGGCCAGCAGCGTGAGCAGCGGGATTCCGAGCCAGGGGTTGATGAAGCGGTAGTCGATGCCCTTTGCGTCGAGAGCAAACAGGACCCAGACATGGATCAGGTAGACGCCGAAGCTGGTCGCGGCAAACCAGGCAATGCCCCGTTGCCTGAATGTGCCCTCGGGCGCCCAGGTCGCACCCAGTGCGCGCAGGGCCACGAAGGCGGCCACGCCGGCCAGCACCACGAGCGGACTGGAATAGACATAGAAGGTTTCGTTGGCGCCACCGAGCGTGTGGCTGCGCCACCAGGTCGCCACCGCGATCGCCACGGCCAGCACGATCCACGCGAGCCAGGCACCGGCCACATGCAGGCGCCGCGGCACTGCCGGCAGGTAGCGGTACAGCACGGCCCCCAGCGCCATGTAGCCGGGATACAGATGCAGCGCAGCCCAGTCGATCCCTGCCACCCGGCGCCCGGTCAGCGCGATTTCAAGCGGCACGACGCTGGCTGCGATGAACCAGAAAAACAGACAGAACAGTTGTATGCGCAGCGTGGTGTTCTGGTGAAATGCCGCGAGCACGGGAAGAAAGACGTACACACCGGCCAGCGCATACAGGTACCACAGGTGGCCGACCACGGGGCCGCTGGCAATCAGGGCTGGCCAGTCGGTATGCTGCTGGCCGGCGTAGCGGAGCCACAGCAGGTAAAGCACCGACCAGGCGGCCAGTGGCAGCACGATGCGCCACTCGCGCCGGCCGATCGACGCGATCGAGTGCTGTCGCGACAGCAGCAGTGCACCGCTGATCATGAAGAACAGGGGCACTGAGACGCGCGCCACGCTTTCCCAGGCATTGACCGCCCACCAGTTACGCTCGCTCATCAGCCCGAATCCCTTGGCACTGACGTGGATGACAATGACGAGCAGCGTGGCGACGACGCGCATGCCGTCCAGTGCATGGTCACGTGACGGGGTGGCAAGGGATTGGGTCATATCAGGCGGGAGGACGGAACGTGAAGGCGCGGTGCAGCGCAAACGTCAACACGGGACCGAACAGCAGCACGAGCAGCAGGCCGATCAGGTAATGCCAGCCCATGGTCTCGGCCAGCCATGACAGGGCCACGGTCAGTGCCAGGCTGAGCATCGACACAGCCACGAACTTGCGATAGCGCTGCCAGTCAGGCGCAGCATGGAACGTGTAACGGCAGTTGGCGAAAAACGAGACGGTGTTAGCGACGGCAAAGCCGGCCACATTGGCCGCGACCGGTCCGGTCAGTCCGGTTTCGACCAGCAGGATCACGGTGCCGGAATGCAGCAGCGTGTTGAGCACCCCAATCACGCCGAAGACGAGAAACGCCCGATAGCGCGTCAGCAGATACTGCAGGCGTTCAGCGAACGTCATCGATGCTTTCGTTGCCGTGTTCTTCACGTACCAGATACACCGGCCGCCGTTTGACTTCGTGATAAATGCGGCCGACGTATTCGCCCAGCACGCCGATGCCGATCAGTTGTATGCCGCCAATGAACATGATGCCGGCCATGAGCGAGGCATAGCCGGGCACGTCCACGCCGGAAAAGATCGTCTTGAGCACGATGATCACCGCATACAGCAACGCCAGTGCCGAGACGCTCAAACCCAGGTAGGTCCAGATCTTCAGCGGCGCGGTGGAAAAACTCGTGATGCCTTCGAGCGCCAGGTTCCACAGCTTCCAGAAGTTGAAGCTCGAGGTACCCGCACCGCGGTTGCTATGAACGTAGGGAACCGTCACGGTACGGAAACCCACCCACGCGAACAGACCTTTCATGAAGCGGTGATTTTCCGGCAACTGGCGCAGCGCTTCGACGACGCGCCGGTCCATCAGCCTGAAGTCGCCCACGTCCATCGGTACCTGGATGTTCGAAATGCGGTTGTGGAAACGGTAGAACGACGTGGCCGACAGCTTTTGCAGTTTGCCATCGGTCACGCGGTCGGTACGCTGGGCCAGGACGACTTCGGCGCCCTGTTCCCATTGCGCCAGCATCTGCTCGAGTACTTCGGGTGGATGCTGCAGGTCGGAATCGATCGGCACGACTGCATCGCCGTGGGCACGGTCCAGGCCTGCGGTCAGCGCCGCTTCCTTGCCAAAATTGCGGGACAGGTCCACCAGGTGCACACCAGGGAACCGGGCGCGGGCCTCGACCAGCTCGGCCCAGGTCTGGTCGCGGCTGCCATCGTTGACGGCAATGACCTCGAACTCATACTGCGGCATGCTGTCGGCCACCGCGGCGATGCGCCGGAAGAATTCCAGCACATTGCCCGATTCGTTGTAAAAAGGTGCTACCAGCGAAACGCGTTTCTTCATGGTTTATTCTGGATAAGGTTGGTGCCGTTGCGGCGGCACAGGAAGACGATGTCCATATCGGTGCAGGTCGCGTTCGCACCCATCATGCGTTCAGCGTCCTGCTGGTGAGGGTAGGCTTGCTTCTCGAACGCCACCGCGACATTCGCGGGCAGACGCGCGATCTCGGCGCCGTGGTTGTCACAGGGCTTGGACGCACGGGCGATATAGCCGGTCGAGAGGGGATAACCATGCTGCACTGCATAGGCCATCACCGGCAGCAGCGCCTTCGAGGGGGTCGAATCGCTGCAGCGGAACGGCGGGTAATGCTGCAGCGCCTTGACGTCGGGGCCGAGGAAAGCATTCCAGCGTGCCGGATCGATCGCATGGCCGCCGGCCTGGGCCACGGCGCCGCGCACGCGCTCATGGTGCTCGCGCAAGTCCCATAGCTGCAGTGCCACAACGGCCGCCAGGACCATTGCTGCCTGCGCAGTGCGTAAATGGCGCGCCGCGCCCAATACGGTGAACACGACAATCGCATAGCCGACTGGCCAGAAGAAACGGCCGGATGAACGGAACGTCGCCGTCAGGCCGTCAATCCAGTGCGGCAGATGCAGCGAGAACAGCTGGGCATTGCCAAGGTACACGGTGTTCGACAGCGCGTACGCTGCCAGCAGCACCAGCGTGACCAGCAGCGCGCCGTGACGGCGCCAGAACGCCGGATCGCGCTGACCGCGCAGCTTGACGACGAACGCTGTCAGTGCCAGCAGGAATACGCCGAGATAGTTGTAACCCTCGCCCTGGCCATCATGCGCCGTCGGGTTCGGAAAATGCAGCAGCATGCCCCCGTGCAGCGGTGCGAGCAGGTTCATCGAGTAGTGGCCGAAGCCCCATTCGCGCCCGCCAGCGCCGGGTGGCATCGGCAGCATCGTGATCCACATCGAAACAAACAGCAGGCCGTAGACGATCACTGGCGCAAGCAACGGAGCCCGCCATGCCGGGCGTCCCACTGCCAGGCCGTACGACGGGCGCAGCAGCCACTGGCGCAGCACGTCGGCCGCGAAGATGGCCGATGCCATCACGAACAGGTAGATATTGATGTAGAAGCCGCCCACCAGAAGCAGTGCCCACGAACCGAGCGCAACACGCCCCAGGCGCACACTGCGCAGGTAGATTGCCAGGGCGAACACCAGCATCCATTGCGACATCAGGCTGGTATGCGCGATGCGGAAGGTCAGGGCCGGGAAGCTGGCCAGCAGAAGCGCAAGCGCAGCCAGCGCGGCCCAGCTGCGCACGCGCGCTTCGCGGCAGATCCACCATGCGCCCACGCCTTGCAGCGTGAAGCACAGCGCGATCCACAGGCCGTATGGATTCCAGTAGCCGGCGCCGGGGTGCACCAGCTTGAGGATGGCCGCGTACAGCGGCACCGTGTCGAGGAAGGTGGCCAGGGTGCCGTCAGGCGTGTTGAGCGAGTTCAGCCGCAGCAGCGGCCAGTGCCAGGGTTCATGCACGTAGGCGTTGAAGCCGGCCAGGTACTGGGTAATGTCGGCATTGTCGCGCCACCAGAACGGCGAGCTGCCGCTTAGCATCGGGTAACCGTACAACCACCAGGCGTAGCCCAGGCCGATCAGCACCGCGACGATCAGTCCCAGCGGGCCTTGCGACTGCAACCAGGCCGGCCCCGCATGGCGCTGCGGAACTGGCGGAACTGGCGCAACGGTGCGGGGCAGTGGCGGTGGGATGTGTGCAGAAGGCCGCGGAGCGTGCTGGCCGATGGGGGCGCGCACCGTCATGGGATCTGCCTGGTAACCGGCGCGGACAACAGCGCAAGAAGGGCACGCGCCTGTTCCTGCCAGGTCGACCACGACATCGTGTGCGGCGATGGATGGCTGCCTTGCGCGTGCAGTGCGAGCCATTCACGCACGGCGCCAGCCAGCGCCGCGCCATCCATGCCCGCGAAATAATGGGCACCCGTGCCAGCCACTTCGCGGAACACGGGAATGTCGCGCGCGAGCAGTGGCAAGCCGTATTGCGCGGCTTCGATCAGAGGCAGCCCGAAGCCTTCACCTTCGCTTGGATACAGCAGACAGGCGCTGGTCTGGTACACCTGTTGCAGCGCGTCGTCATCCAGGTCTTGCAGCCACAGCAAGCGGCGGCCCAGTTCGGGACTGGCGCCCAGGCGTGCCACGATGCGCGGAATGGTGCGGCGGTCGGCATCCGGCAGCTGTTTCCAGCCTTCGCGTCCGACGATCACGAGGTTGACCTCGACGCCCGCGGCCCACAACTGCTCGAACGCCTCGAGCGCCTGCAAGTGGCCCTTGCGCGGTTCGATCGTGCCGACCATCAAAAAGCTCGGTCGGGCCGTGAGCTGTTGCGCCAGCACCAGCGATGACGGCGACGGTGTAGTGCTGGCCTTGACCTCGAGGTCGGCGCCCGAATGCAGCGCCGTGAGCAACTGGCCGGGCCGGCGCGCCACGCCGTTGGCAGCGAGCCAGGCGGCGAGGTCGTCGCGCACGGCGCCGGAGACGCAGATCAGGCGATCGGCCTCGGCCGCCACGCACTCGAGCCAGGCGGCATGACTGATGTCGGCATGCGGCGGGAAGAACTCGGGACGCAGCACCGGCAGCAGATCGTGCACGGTGAAGTTGATCGAGACGCCGCGCGCGCGCCAGGCCGCATACACCCCGCCGCGCGTCGATTCCAGCACGACCTGTGGCGACAGTTCGGCGCTGTAGAAAATGTCGCCGGCCTGGACGTCGACCAGCGGGTCGGGGCCCGGTAGCACCTGTTCGATGCCGAGCAGGCGCGCCGCGTAATTGCGCGCATAGCGGTAATGCGGCTGTCCGCCTTCATTGCTGAAGCGGACCGGTTCGATACGGTAGCCGCCAGTGCGCAGCTGCAGCAGTTCGAGCAGCTGCTTGCGCACCACGCGCTCGATGCCGGTCTTGAGGTCGTTCTGCGCAATCGTGCTCACGTCGAGCAGCAACTGGCGCGGCTGCAGCGGGTCCGGGGCGCGCGCCACACTGCGCGCCAGGCGTTGCAGCATTGCGTCGTCGGACTCGAGGCCGGGCGTGGCCAGCAGCGCGCGCAGCAGGGCGGGGCGCGCGTGGCGCCCCTTGCGCTCGGCATAGTCGAGCGCTTCCTTGTACATCAGGCCCACACGTTCGGGGCTATTGCGCTGGCCCATCAGCGTGAAGCCGGCCATGCCCAGCGCCAGACGGCGCGTGTCATCGGCGCGCAGTGTCTCGAGCGCATCGATCAGGTCGTGCTGACTGAAGGCGTCGTCCAGCATCCAGGCGGCGCTGTGCGGGAATTCCGCCATCGCGCCGTTCGCGTTGATGATGGTCGGCAGGCCGTAGATCATGCAGTCGAGGACCGTACCGGACGTCTCGCCGCGCGAGCCGGTGCGCAGCTGCACGCCAATGTCGGCCGCCTGCAGGTAACGGAAGTAATCCTCGTCCGAGGTCCAGCCCGAAATGCGCACGCGCGCGTCCAGGCCGGTGCTCTTGCCGGCGGCGGCGATGGTGTCGGTGATCTGGCGGCCATAGTCGCCGCCATGGTTTTCGCCAACGAACACCAGCTGGCAGCGGCGGTCCCGGTGCAGGTTGGACGCCAGCCAGGCCTGCAGCAGTTCCAGGCAATGCTTGGTCGGCGCGACGAAACCGAAGTTGCAGACCACGAAATCGTCGTCGGCGATGCCCAGTGCCTTGCGGGCGGCGGCGCGGTTGTTGACGGCGGGCGCGGCCCGCGGCAGTTGCGCCGGGCTCCAGTCGGCACCGGCATCCGGACCGATCCAGTCGCGCGCCAGCGTGCGTGCGTACTCCGAATGCACGATCACGTGGCTGGCGTCCTGCAGGATCTCGAGATTGGCGGGGTAGTCCTGCTTGGCGCGTTCGAAACCGTCCGGTGCGACGCTGGCCTGCACCGCTGCATAGCCGTGTGCATGCAGCAGGCTGCGCGTCCAGATGCCCGGCATGGCGCCAACCACCTGTTCGTACGACAGCATGCTGCTCAGGAAGAAGTCATGCAGTACCACCACGCCAGGATGACGCTGCAGCAGCGGAATCATGTGGCTATGGAAGGGGCTGTTGCCAAACTGGTAAATGATGTGGCGGTAACGGTCGGGATGCGCGTCGAGCCAGGCCAGCGGGTGCTGTGGCAGATGCGCCAGCTCCGGCGGCAGCACGACCTCGGACTGGTTGACGATCAGTTCGACGTCGAACCACGGCAGCAGCGTCGGCAGGACGCGTACGGCGTAGTCGGCCACCCCGGTGCGCTCCGGCGGCAGCGGGGACAGGAAGGCGATGCGCGGCCGGGCATCAGGCGCGGCCGCGACGCGCGCGGCGCTGGCCGCCTGCGCGTCTGCATGCGCTTCGAGCGCGGCAATGGCGCGCCGGGCGCTGTGGTCCCAGCTGAACTTGCGGCGCTGGACAATATTATGGGCGCGCAAGCGTGCCTGCAGCGCCGCATCGCCCAGTACCTGGCCGATCTTGGTGGCGATCGCAGCCGGGTCACGCGCGTCGAACATGGCTTCCGGATTGCCGATCACTTCCGGGATGCTGGTGCTGTCGGCGCCAATGACCAGTGCGCCGCACGCCATGGCCTCGAGTACCGGCAGGCCAAAGCCTTCGTGCAGCGACGGGAACACGAACAGTGCCGCTTCGCGGTACAGGTCGATCAGGTCGGCGTCACTCACGTAGCCGGTCAGCACCATTTCGTCGGCTGCCAGACCGTGGCGCTGCGCGAGTTCGGCCAGCCGCTGGCGTTCGCCGTCATTGGCCTTGCCGGCGATGACCAGCTGGTGCGCCGCGCGCTGGGCAGGCGGCAGCATGCTGTAGGCCGCAACCAGGCCATCGATGTTCTTGCGTGCGTCGAAGCCACCCGGCGCGCACATCAGCGCAGCGCGGGTGATGCCGAAGCGGGCGCGCAGTGCAGCCACGTGCGCCGCGCGCTCGGCGGGCGCCATGTCCGGGGCGGCCGGGCAGAAGGTGTCGTCCACCGCAGTCGAGATCGAGACGACGCGCGCCGGGTCAAGCCCCAGCGCATCGATTGCTTCCTGGCGCGAATAGTCCGAGATCGCCAGCAGCAGGCCGGCCTGGCGCAGCGATGCAATCTTGTTGTCGTAGTAGCTGCGCTGTTCAGGCTGGCGCAGGTATTGTTCCGGGTTCAGGAACGGGATCAGGTCGTACAGCACAACGGCGGTACCCGCGCCACTGGCAAGCCGGCCGACCGAGATCACGCTGTCGTCGACATAACCTTCGAACAGGCTGGTGACGAGTACGGCGTCCGGACGCAGCTGGGCAATGGCATATTCGCGCAACAGTTCGCCGGCGCGTGCGCGCGGGCTGTTGGCGGCATGCACTTCAGCGCTGTGGCCGGCGCCGTCGAAGACACGAATGCGTTCAGGTGGCACCAGGCCGGCAAACGCCTGGCGGATGTCGTCGATGGCGCTGCCCAGCGCGCCATTCAGGATCAGCCACACCTCGTGCTGGCCGGCGTTGCGGGCCACGCCCAGCGCCAGTGCCAGCGAATAGCGGCCGATGCCGCGAAAGCGGCTTTCCGACTGCGCGCCCTGAAGATCAATGACTATGCGCATCGGTATTCCTTGCTTGTTCCTGTTTCAATTGGCGGTACACGCGCGCGGCGCGCGGCGAAAGTTCGGCGGCATCGACCGTCATGTCTTCGTCGAGTACCACGTGGATCGCTTCCCTGTTGTCGAGCATCATGCGATACAGGCGCGCTTCGAGCACCGGCACCTTGCGCAGCGCGGCGCGCGCCGCGCGCTTGAGCGCGGGACGGCGCAGCACGGCGCCGCCGACGCGCCGGATCAGGCGCCGCACGCGCGACCGGGCAGCGGTGCCCAGCCGGCCTTCGCGCTGGGCATTGCGCAGCCGGTAGACAATCGTGGTCACGCGCCGCAGCGGTTCGGTGATGCGCCATGAGCTGCTCGAGAGCAGGTCGACCACGCGCTGCGACATCTCGGCCGCATGCGCTTCGACATGGGCGATGCGCGCATCCTGCGCCGCCGCCGATTGGTGATGTTGTTCGTGCAGTTGCGCGAATGCTTGTTGCTGCTCATGCATTTGCTGAGCCGCCTGCTGCTGCGCTTCCTGCAGACGCAGGATCGCGTCGTGGTGCGCCTGCTGTTGCTCGCGCATCTGGCGTTCGAGCTGTGTCAGGCGGGAGTCGGCATCGACGATGCTGCGCTCCAGCGCCTGGCCCAGTTCATCGCCCCGGGTCGCGAGGCGGCCCAGGATGCCGTGGACTTCGGCATGGCGCCCGGCCAGCTGTGCTTCATAGCGCTGCGCCAGATCGGCCAGCGTGATGCCCCAGGGCGCATCGAAACCGGCGTCGAATGGCGCCAGCACGGCTGCCTCGGCCGCCTTCTGGGCCACCACGCTGTAGTCGGGGCTGACGCCTTCGAGGACATTGATCATGCCGAGCGGCGCGTCGGTATGCAGCTGCGCTTCTTCTTGCAGGCGCACGATGCGCTGGCGCCCGAAGCCGGCGTGTTCCGCGGCAAAGCCGAGCAGGTCGGGCGGCAGCGGCCGTACATGGGTCGGATCGCGATAGAAGCTGGTCGCGCCGACAGTCAGGTTTTCGGGGTTCGGCGTTTCCATGATCAACAGGCCGCCCGGGCGCAGTGCGCGCAGCGACTCGGTGATCAGGTCCTGCACCAGCTCGAACGGCAGGTGCTCGACCAGGTGGAATGCCGACACCAGCGCCAGGCTGTTGTCGGGCTCTGCGCGCAACGCGGCCAGCGCGTCGCAGTGGCGCGCGGCCAGGCCGCGCTCGTGGCAAGCGGCCAGCATGCCATCGTCGAGGTCCACGCCCCGGGCATCAAAGCCGTCTTCGCCGAGCAGCTCGAGCCACTCGCCGCGTCCGCACCCCAGGTCGAGCGCGGCGGCGGGGCCGTGCTGCAACAATGGCGCGGTGAACGGCGCATACGCGCGCAGCCGGTCCTTGATGATCTCGCGCGAGCCGCGGTAACGGTCTTCGAAGGCGCGGTAGAACGACGTTTGGCTCATCGCTGGATCTCCAGTTGCGGTTCGAGCCAGCTGCTGCCGACAAACTCGCGACGGTTCATGTTCATGACTTCGAATATTGCGGCCAGGTCACGCCACTCGTAGTTGTCGCCCAGATGGGTTTCGGTGCTGGTCAGGGCGGTGGTGATCGAGTAGCTGCCCGGGCCAAGATTGAGCGGGAAGCGGAAGCGGTAGTCGATCGTCTCGCCGGCGCGCACATCGGTCAGCGCCTGTTCGAGGTGATGCGTGTTGGTGCCGAAGATCTGCTGGCCCAGCCGGTCCTTGATCATGTAGCCAAGCACGAGACGCGGCAGGTTGGCCTTGATCGCGACCCGCACGCGCAGCACGGCCGGCACGCCGACGTTCATCACTTCCATGACCTGGCCGTGCTCGTTCTCGAGCGCGACCTCGAGTACCCGGGCCATGCCGTTGCCGGACGTGGTCTGGACCCGGCCCTCGGCCGTGATGACCTGTTCCACCGTGCTGCCTTCGCGTTCGGCAATCAGCGCGTTGTAGTAGTCCATTACTTCTTCGGGTGTACCCTGCTTGGCCAGGCGACCGCTGTCGAGCAGGATGGCGCGGTCACAGATCGACTGCATCGCGGCGCGATCGTGGCTGACGATGAGAAGTGTCGTGCCCAGCTTGCGAAACTCGCGGATACGTTCGAAGCTCTTGTGCTGGAAGTAGGCATCGCCGACCGACAGCGCCTCGTCGACGATCAGCACGTCCGGACGGCGCACCGTGGCCACGCTGAAAGCCAGGCGCATCTGCATGCCCGACGAATACACGCGTACCGGCTGGTCGATGTAGTCGCCGATTTCGGCGAACGATTCGATGTGCGGCATCAGTTCGGTAAGCTCGTGGATCGCCAGGCCGAGCAGCTGGCCGGCCATGTACACGTTCTGGCGCCCGGTGAAGTCGGGATGAAAGCCCATGCCCAGTTCGAGCAGGGCGGCCACGCGGCCGCTGATGCTCACGCTGCCGGTGGTTGGCTGTGCGGTGCCGGTAATCAGCTTGAGCAGCGTGCTCTTGCCGGCGCCGTTGATGCCGATGATGCCGACCGCATCGCCCGGCGCGAGCCGGAAGTTGATGTCGTTGAGCACCCACTTGAGCTTGTGGCGCGGCTTGTTGCCTGGCATGACCCATTCGGCCAGCCGGCTCCAGCGGTTGCCATACTGCTTGTAGGCCTTGCCCAGGTCCTTGACGATAATCGAGCCCATTACAATTCATCCACCATTTCACCCGCACGCTTGCGGAACAGATGCATGCCAAGGCCGCACAGCAGTACGGCCAGCACGCTCACCGGAATCAGGCTCGGCCAGTGCGGCAACTCGCCGCGCAGCAGGATGCCCTGGTAGGCCTGGACCACGGACGCCATCGGATTAAACACCAGCAACGGCCGCAGGTCGGCCGGCAGGGCCGTGGCCGGATACACCACCGGTGTGAACCAGAACCAGAATTGCAGCAGGATCGCAAAGAACTGGCCGACGTCGCGGAAGAACACGTTCAGCACACCCAGTACCATTGCCAGGCCGATCGAAAACATGATCTGGATCACCAGCACCGGCAGCAGCGCCAGGAAGCTCCAGCCCGGAAACGAATCGGTGGCGACCAGGAATATCAGGAACAGGCCGAAAATGATCGCGAAATTGACCAGCGAATTGAGCACCACCACGATCGGCAGGCAGATGCGGGGGAACTGCAGCTTCTTGATCAGGTTCGCGTTTTCAAGGAACACGTTCTGGCCGCGCGTGGTGATCTCGGCAAACAGGCCCCAGGTCAGCACACCGGCGCACAGATAGATGCTATAGGCGAAGGTACCGGTACCGCCCGGCAGGCGGGTGCCCATCACCTGCGAAAAGATCACGGTGTAGACAACGATCATCGCCAGCGGATTGAGTACTGTCCAGGCGGCGCCAAGCAGGGAATTGCGGTACTTGGCCTGGAACTCGCGGCGCACGCTGCCCGCGATGAAACCGCGATAGCGCCATACGCCGCCCAACATGTTTCGGGAAATCATAGGTAAAAAGGCTGCTCAAGACATCAGGAATCGGGGAGCACGCACAGCGCGTCCGAAGGCAGAAAAAATGAAAATAAGTTGTTGATTATAACATGACGACTATCAACAAATAACTCGTAACCGGCCGTTACATGTTTCTACATTGCAATGAAACTCGCGACAATTTCCAGGCATCGCTCAGCCTTCGATGAGCTTTTGCAGGGCTTCCGGTTTGACGATGACGAGGCGATGCGCGCCTTTTTCCACGATGCCCTGCTGTACCAGGACCAGCAGGGCGCGGGTCACGGTTTCGCGGCTGGTATTGATCATGTTGGCGATATCCTGGTGGGTCGGCAGGTTCTCCACGACGTGCACGCCGCCTTCCTTCTTTTCCTTGAGCAGGTCGAGGAACGTGAAGATGCGGCGCGACGTGTTGTGAATGCTGAGCAGGGCGCGGAACTCGGAATCGCGTTGCACTTTTTCAGCCAGAAAGCGCAGCATCTGATTGGCGACTGACGGCGAATGCGAAAAGAGATGCAGTGCCACCGCGCGCGGCAGCAGTGCCACCAGTACCGGCGTCAGCGCCACCACCGAGGCCGAACGCATCGAACCGTTGATCACGGCGATTTCGCCGAAGAAGTCACCCGGCTGCAGCAGGCGCAGGCCGATGGCGCGCCCGTCTTCGGTGATGTCGATGACCTGCAGCGAACCGGTCAGCAGAAACAGCAGGCTGTCGCCGGGCGCACCTTTTTGCAGCACTACCTCGCGCTTGGCGTACTGGCGAATCCGGATATGCGACTTGACGCGCAGGATTTCCTCGTCGCTGAGATCCGACAGCAGCGGAATCTTGCGAAGGTGAATGTGCAGGTTCACTTCCTGCGGCGTTGCCTCCACAGCCCCTGCCGTTGCGGCAGCGGCCGTCGTCGACGCCGGGTCCGGTACCAGTTCGCTCGGGGCGATGCCGGCATCGGCGTCGGTTTTACGTTTGCTCGAAGATGTCATTCGTGTCTCATCCTGCAATGTCCAGTTGCCCTAAATGACGGAAGCAAGCCAGAACAACACGGTTACCAGGGCAATCCCGGCCGTGTTGGCTGCCATGTCGCGCCAGCAGAAGCTGCGACCGGGTACGCGTTGCTGCAACAGTTCGATCGCAAGACCCGCCAGCAGAAGGCTGGCAAGCCACCCGCCGCGCAGGATCCAGTCCGGTTCGATCCGCAGGGCCAGCGTGGTCAGCAGCGCAAAGGCGCCAAAGTGCAGCAGCTTGTCATGCGGAAGCGGCGGTAACCAGCCTGCGGGCAATAAACAACCAATGGCGACCGCGCCGGACGCGGCCATGAAGACTATCAATTCCCAGGACATCACCGCCTAAGTTTATTTACCGAAACCCGGCATCAGAAATTATCCCACCGCAGGCTCAGCTGCAGGGCACGGCTATTATATTGGAAGAGCGAAATGTTCTCGCGGTTAAACGTACCACGCCATTCCAGCGTCAGGCTGGTGTGAGGGCGTAGCGCCCACTGTCCGGCCGCACGCAGCGTGGTCATGTTCTGCCTGCGCCGCGCCTCGATCAGGCCGGCCGAATAGATGTCGGCGCCGCGCCAGTACTGGTGACTCAGTCCGGCTTCCATGGTCACGCGCTCGGTGAGTTCGCCATACCATTGCAGGTTGCCGAACCAGCCTTTGCGATCGCCACCCGGGCGGCCGACGCCACTGTCATCGTCAAGGCGCGTCAAGGTGGCCTGTGTGAGCTGACGTTTGCCACGGTAGCCGAGGATGCCACCCAGTTCCAGGGTCGTGCCGTCATACGCCGGCCGCGTGGGATAACTGACCCGGCTGGCATTGGCCGAAACGGCGAATTCGACGCCCTGCGGCAGGCCCAGCATCGTGTTGAGCGGTGGCGTAGCACGTACCTGGAGCTGCTCCTGGCGCTGGTACAGCGCGCGGTCGAGCGTCACATAGCCCAGCGCAGCGGTGCCACGCAGGCGCCAGGCGCCGGGTGTCCAGCTGTGCTCGACAGCGCCCAGCACCGACGCGCTGTCCAGGTCGCGTTCGCGGTCGTGCCAGCGCGAATACACCTGGACGATGGCATTCGTACCGGACTTGCCGACCGGACGCAGCCATGAGGCAGACAACTGGTTGAACCCGTCCGAGCGAGGCAGAAAATCAGGCGACAGCTCGTAATCGGTCTGCTCGCTGCCGGTCCCGATGGCAAAGCGCGGATTGCTGGCACCCTGGTTGACGTTGTCGTCGTAACCGCGGGTCGCCGACAGCAGCAGGGCGCCGCCGGGTTTGCCGCCGCCGGCGACGCTCTTGCGACAGCCGCGGGCGCGGTAGTGCGCGATCGCCTCGAGAATGCCGGGCGGCGGGTTGAAGCGCCGCTCGACTTCGCCGAACAGGCGCTCGGCTTCAGCTGCATTGCCCAGTTCGCACTGGCTGATCGCCAGGTCGAGCCAGGCCCCGGCGTGCTTCGGTTGCTGCCCGACAAAGCGCTGCAGCATCTTCGCGGCTTCATCGGGGCGGCCATCGTCGAGCAGACGCAAGGCTTCGCGGTACAGCACGTCGTCCGGATCGATGGCAGGCGCGACTTGTGTGGCGGTCGGCATCGAATCTGGCGCCTGCGCCATGGCCGGGGCGTCGCAGGCCAGGCCGGCCAGGGCCAGGGGCAGCAAAAAAATACGGTGGGCTCTCATACGGCCTGTTCCAGGGTGTACACGCGGGTCGGGCGGCCTTTGCCGCGCAGCTGGCGCTCGCCGAGCAGCAGCAACCGGTGGCGGTGGCTCAATGCGGCCGTGCCTTCGCCGACGATGACGTCGTGTGGATAATCGCGCGCCGCCTGTTCGAGGCGGGCTGCAGTATTGACGCTGTCGCCGACGGCGGTATAAATGCTGCGCGCGGCGGTGCCATAGTCGCCCGCCATCGCCGCGCCACTTTCGATGCCGATACGCACCCGCAACGGCGGCTTGCCAAGTGCCACGCGCGCCGCTGAAAATTGCGCCACTTCGAGCAGGATGCGCGCAGCGGCGTCCAGCGCCAGGTCAGCGTGGTCGAGGTTCGGCAACGGTGCACCCCAGAACGCCACCAGGCCATCGCCGGTGTACTTGTCGAGCGTGCCGCGGTGCGCCAGCACGGGGCCGGTCAGGCATTCGAGAAAATCGGTGGTCAGGCGCGCCGCTTCTTCCAGCGATAGCGTTTCCACCTGACTCGTATAGCCTTCCATGTCAGCCACCAGCGTGGTCACGTCGAGGCGGCGGGGTGCCAGCGGATCGTTCAAGCCGCTGCGCAGCAGTTCGTCGACCACTTCGCCGGCGACGTACTGGCGCAGCGTGCCGAGCAACTGGCGCGAGCGGCGCTGCGACATTTCCCAATGAAACGGCACCGCGACCGCCAGGAGGTACAGGCCGCAAAAGAGGGGGCCAGCCGGTGCGAAGCCTGTGTCGCGCGGCACCAGCAGCCAGACGATCGGCAGCCACAGCAGCGAAGCGGCGCCCAGCAGCACGGCGTTTGCTGCGGCCGACAGGCGCGGCAGCGTATAGGCTGCAACCAGGACGACGATCAGCGTGAACAGGAACGCGATTGCCTTGCCCGGCAGCGGGGCGGGCGCCAGGCCCTGCTGCCGGTCGAGCAAGGTGCTGAGCATCGACGCATGCACCAGCAGACCCGGACTCGACGCGCCGAGCGGTGTCGGGATGCGGTCGCCGATGCTCAGCGATGACGAGCCGATCAAGACCAGGCGGTCGCGCGCCATGCCGGCCGGCATGCGGCCGGCCAGCAGGTCGACTGCCTTGACCACGTCGTAGGCAGACCAGTCGCGCGAATAGGGAATGCGTTCGACACTATCGACCGCGGGCCGGGCCGCAGCCGGGGTGCTGCAGCACGCCAGGAGCGCGAGCGAGAGGGAAGGGTAACTGCGGCCACTATAGATAGTTGTCATCGGCAGGCGGCGCAGGGTGCCGTCGGCATCGGGCAGAACGCCGATATTGCCTGCATGACGCGCTCCCGCCAGGCCGGCGTGGTTTGCCAGGTAGCCGTGCGCGACCATGATAGCTGGATCGGTTGCGCTGCCGGCGGCCACAGGCGCTCCCCCGATCAGTCTTCCGCCGGTGAGTGGCGCGTCGGCATGGACATAATCGAACATCTGGGCCAGCACCAGCGGACCGTGGCCGGCGAGCATCGCCAACCGCATGTCGCCATCGACGTCGGCCGGCTTTTCCATCAGGATGTCGAGCGCAACGCCGCGCGCGCCGTCGGCCAGTACCAGCTCGGCCAGATCGGCGATGCGGGCGCGCGGCCATGGCCACGGCAGTTGCGCGACGCTGCTTTCATCGATGTCGATCACCAGCACACGCCGCTCAGGCGCCGTACTCGCCTGCAACTTGATGACACCGTCGCGCAGCCACTCGTCGGCGGCCGACGTCAGGCCAGGGATGCCCTGCCACTGCAACCATCCCGCCAGGATGAGCGCCACGATGACGATCAAGCCGCGCAACACGCCTGTTTCGCGCAGGACGTTGCGCACGGAGCTTGGAGGGATCATGGATCGGGGCGGGAGCTGGGCGGCGCCGGGAGCGCAGAGAGGCAATAGTTGAAACCGTAAGTATAGCGGTTAGTCGTGCAGCAGAGAAATGTTAACCTGTGTCAGGAATTGTCTAATCATTGTAGTATGTGATGGTAGTCACAGACTTTAGCAGCTGTGCCCGGACAATGCTAGGCAAGGAGAATCTATGCTACAAAAATTCGCACTGGTGGCTGGCCTGCTGTGGTCAGTTGCCGACATCGCCGCGGCAGCCGAGGCTGGGCGCGTCGTGTTCGTCACCGGGCAGGCCCAGGTAGGTGCCCGCGCGGCAGTGCAGGATGTAGCAGTGCAAGAGGGCGACCAGATCACCACCGGCGCTGATGGCTATATCTATGTCAAGACGGTCGACAATGGCTTTCTGATCTTGCGCCCAAACAGCAAGGCGCGGGTGGTGGCGTATGCGATCGACAAGGCCGACCCATCGAAAACCCAGGTCAAGCTCGAACTGCAGCAGGGTGTCGCGCGTGCGATCTCGGGGCAGGGCGTGCAGCAGGCAAAGCAGAATTTCCGTTTCAATACACCTGTGGCGGCCATTGGCGTGCGTGGCACCGACTTCACTGTCTACACCGACCAGCAGACCACGCGCGTGTCGGTCGTATCCGGCGGGGTGGTGATGAGTGGCTTTAACGCCAGTTGTTCGGCCGCCGGCACCGGGCCATGCGAAGGGCGTGACGCCAAGGAGCTGTTCGCAGGCCAGCGCGGTCTGCTGCTGCAGGTCGAGCGTGGCAGCAGCATCCCGCTGCTGCTGCAGAATCCTGCGCTCGCGCCGGACCAGAACGGCAAGCCCCGTGCCGATGAGCCGGTCGCCAAGCAGGCGGCGCCGTCAGTACCGATGGCGCAAGTGAATCTGGATCCGCAGCGCACCGAGCTGGCGTTGCAGAATGTGCGGCCTCCCATGCCACCAGTAGCTCCGCAAATCCCACCTGTTGTTGCGCCTTCACCTATCGTGCCTGAGCCTGAAATCCCTATCGCTCCAGTAGTTCCAGTTGTGCCTGTATCGCCATCAATCCCAGTGATACCAGTTCCATCTAAACCACCAGTTCCCGAAGTGTTTTGGGGGCGGTGGCAGGCAATTGCCGGTGAGCCTGCAAACCTTGGTAAGATCGGGGACTCGGATGTCGAAATTGCAACTTATTATGGATCCTACGCGATCACGCGGGTAAAAAATTCAGAGTTTTCCTTGCCTAAGGATGGTGGCGCGTCGTTTTCATTGGTGAAGAGTGAAGCAATTATGACTAACATTGATGGCGATCGAATTGCATCGGTCGAGAATGGAAAGTTTACCGTTGATTTTTCGACAAAGAAATTTTCAACTGAATTGGAAGTGAAAGCCGGTCTCGATCGTGTGAATGTTGTCGGTAGTGGGATTGTCACCGACAAAGGCAAGCTTTATAACGACGATGTCTCGGAAACAATGATTCACGGTTATTTAGGCGGTAAAAACGCAGAACAGGCAGGTTATTTGTTCAAAAATTCAGCAACGCCCGGTATTACGGTGATTGGTGCCACTTCCTGGAGTCGGTAAACGTAATGCACAGTGATTTGAAAGAGTACAGAATTACAAGTAAGCTATTGATATAGTTGAAACAATCTGTAAAAAAATTCTGTTTAATCGCAAAAAAACACAGAGATGTGATGCCCGTCACAACATTGCTGGTTGAATCTGGCAATATACTTCGCAGTTCTGCAGTACAGCCCTACTCGTTACCTCAGTAGGCGGCAGACTTGGGTTACAAACCACACTTAAAGGATCTAAAATCATGGCAGCACAAGATTACACCGGCGTCGTACAACAACTGTACATTTCGTATTTTGGCCGCCCGGCTGATTACTTTGGTCTGAAGAATTTCACCGAGCAGCTCAACGCACTTGGCGCACCAACCGAATTTGCTGCACTGCAAGCGCGAGTTCAAGCTGACGCTGCTGGTACCTCCCCACTGACGAAGCTGATGAACACCTTCAGCAACTCGCCAGAATCGATTGCTCTGTACGGTAACGACACCACCCAGCTGGGCGTTTCAAAGTTCGTTGCAGCAATTTATCAAAACGTACTGGGTCGTGAAGCCGATATCCCTGGCTTCAACTTCTGGGTCAATGCAATCACCTCGGGCTCGCTGAGCAAGGCTAACGCTGCTGCCGCTATCTCGGCTGGCGCAACCGCGAATACCACGGCTCAAGGCGTGCTGGATGCACAAACCGTTGCTAACAAGCTGTCGGTCGCTACCACCTTTACCGCTGCTCTGGACACCCCAACCGAGTTCAATGCATATGCTGGCGACAACGCAGCTGCTGCCGGTCGTTCGCTGCTGCAAGGCGTGAACAACACCACCAATCTGACCTCTTACCAAGCTAACATCAACGACACGATCAGCACCATCGTGAACGTTGCTCAGCCAGGTACCACCGTGTCGCTGACCGTTGGTGTCGACACCCCAACCGGCAGCGCTGGTGATGACATCTTCAACGCGATCCCACAAAACGTGGCCGGCGAAAGCGCTGACACCCTGGGTTCGTTCGATGTGATCGATGGCGGCGCAGGCAAAGACACGCTGAATATCTATACCGGCGGTACCGGTGGTACCACGTTCAACACCACCCAGCAGGGCATGGTCAAGAACGTTGAAACCATCAACATCTATAACGCAACCGGCGCAACGTTCGCTAGTGCTGGCATTGATGCTGCTAAATTTGTCGGTGCAACCAACATCAACCAAGTTGGCAACGCAGCAACTGTCAACAACCTGTCGGCTAGCACCACTGCTACCTTCACCACCGTATCGACTGACACTACTGCAATCAACGTTAACGCAGCTGCGGGCGTATCGGCTGCAAAAGTTGCTCTGAGTGGTGTGACTGGTGAAACCACCGCTGGCGCTGGCCAGAACGCTGTTGCCGTGAATGTCGGCGGCGCTGCGCTGTCGTCGGTGACTGTGTCGGGTACTATCGCTACTGCTGATGCTACTTTCACTACTACTCCAGCCGTTGCGCTGAACGTCACTACTGGCGCAAATGCCAGCAACGTTTCGGTTGACACCCTGACCGTGAACACCGCAATGAAAACCACCCTGACTGTCACCAAAGCAGCTGGTTCGACCGGCGATGTGACCTCGATCAATGCAGCAGGTTCGACCGGTGGCATCACGTTTGCCGCAGGCGCAGCTGTAGCAACGATCGTGACCGGCGCTGGCGCCGATGTCATCAGCGGTACCTTTACCACCTCCGCTGCAGCAGGCACGACCGCTGCTAAAAATGCATCGATCATGACCGGCGAAGGCAAGGACAACATTACCGTGGCGTCGGCTGCCAACAGCACCGGTTTGACCACCGTCGATGCAGGCGCTGGCGATGACACGATCACCGTAACGAAGCTGGCTGGCGCTGGCTTGAACATCCAGGGTGGCGAAGGTAACGATACCGTTGCCATGTTGGGTACCGTTGCACTGGCAACCACCGATGTGATCAATGGCGGCGCTGGTACCGACACGATCTCGGTTGCAGGTTCGGCCTCGGCTCGTACGGCTGATGACTTCATCGTCTTCAACAAGCTGATCACGAACTTCGAAACCATCAAGTTTTCGAGTGCCGAAGGTGTTGCTGCTGTCACTAGCGGAACTCCAGTTCCTGGCGTTGCTCTGAATGCATCGCTGCTGGGCGCGAACTACACCACTATCGATCTGGCAAATAATTCGTTCGTCAGCAATGTCGGTACTCAGGCTATCGTTGCCAATGGCAACCTGACGGTTTCGACCACGGGCTACAAAGCACCTGTCGCAGCTGCTGGTAGCACTCCTGCAGCCGATGCAGTCTACGCTGGTACCCTGTCGATCACCGAAAAGGTGACTGGCACGGTTACCGCCAACGCTGACGTGGTCAACCTGACCGTCGCTGCTGGTACTACCACTGCTGGCGTGGTCGGCACTCTGGCAGGCGATGCCAAGTCGGCAATCGTTACCGTCACCAATGGTCTGACCACTGGTGGTACCGCTGATACCGCTGCTAGCTTCGTACTGAATACCGGTAACGGTAATGCAGAAATGACTTCGGTCACGGTGTCGGGCACCGGTTCGGCAACCATCACCAACGCAGCCGATAGCGCGCTGGTCAACGTTGACGCATCGGCTCTGGCTGGCAAGGCGACTGTTGGCGCCACTGCTGGTACCGCAACCGCCGGCCTGACGTACGTCTCGTCGAACGCTGCAGTTGAGACCATCAAGCTGGGTGCTGGCATTGACAACATCACCGTGGGTGCATCGACCTATGGCGCTGTTGACACCATCTCTGGCCTGAACCTGGTTCTGGCAACTGGTGGTACGGCTCTGGCAGCTACCTCCGATGTCCTGGACATCGGTGGCGTGACCGGTGCGTTTGTTAAGTTCACCACCACCCAAACCGACTTCGATCTGGCGCTGAAAGATGCGGCTGCTTACGCTGTCAGTGGTACGGCTGCCAACAATCTGGTGTTCAGCTTCGGCGGCGATACCTACGTGTACAGCGATGCTGGTACCGCTAACGAAGTCGACTCTGCTGATGTTCTGGTCAAGCTGACCGGTACTGTCAACCTCGACACTCTGGTTATCGCTCTGGGCTAAAAACAGATTCACAACCCGCACTGTGGTGTGGGTTGTTGAGTTGAATTGATGGGTTATGAAGAGCTCGATTACTGGTTTGTTCTGAAGAGCTGTCGAATGCGGAGGGCATCCTGCTGAGTTTCGGCCAAATGGAATAACGAGCTATCGATCTGAAGTAACCTGCCTAAAGGGCCACGCTAACGCGTGGCCCTTTTACGTTGGTACGAAAAAATCAAAAGTGTTGCCGAAGAAGCTACTTTCGAAATGATGGCGATATACCCTATTTTATAAGGTCGTTAGTGCAGGCCGGTAAGTGGTTGCAAGAAAGCTTTTGTTGGAAGTAGTAATGAAAATTCCTCTGGCTTAGTCTCTATACCTGTGCTACGCTCTCAAAACTTTGTGATCTGCGTCACATAAAAGCCAATTTTTACCTCCTCTTCTTGCAAGTCTTTATGAAAAATCCCTTGAATAAAAAGAACGAGATCTTGCAAGTGCTGGCCTCGTTCAAGAGTGCTTTCTTTACCGTTGGTGTATTTTCTGCTGTAAGCAATCTGCTTATGCTGGCACCGTCGTTGTATATGTTGCAAGTATATGACCGCGTTCTGCAGAGCCGAAACGAGCTGACGCTGCTCATGCTGACGATCATGATGCTACTGGCTTTTGTGATTGTTGCTGGTCTCGACGTTGCGCGTAGTTTCGTGTTGGTTCGCGTCGGCGCGCATATGGATCTTAAACTTAACAAGCGCGTCTATTCCGCAGCCTTCGAGCAGAATTTGAAGCGAGCCGGGGGCAATGCAGGTCAGTCGCTGACGGACTTGACGACCTTACGTCAATTTTTGACTGGCAACGGTGTTTTTGCCTTTTTTGATGCACCCTGGTTTCCGATCTACTTGGCTGTAATCTTCATGTTTAATACGACCTTGGGATTTTTCGCCCTGGGCGGCACAATCGTGCTTGTCGCATTAGCTTTTTTAAACGAGCGTATAACACATAAGCCGCTGGCCGAGGCTAATACCACCGCCATTTCAGCGAACCTGCAAGCCACGAATAATTTGCGCAATGCAGAAGTTATTGAATCAATGGGCATGTTGCCTAATTTGATGAACCGCTGGTTCAAAGTACACTCGCGTTTTTTAAATTTTCAGGCTGATGCCAGCGAAAAGGCTGGAAAAGTAAACGCTGCTACGAAGTTCGTACAGACTGCGTTGCAGTCCCTCGTATTAGGTCTGGGTGCCTTGCTTGTTCTCGAAGGTAAAATCTCTCCAGGCATGATGATCGCTGCCTCGATCTTGCTAGGGAAGGCACTAGGTCCAGTTCAGCAAGTCATCGGGGCGTGGAAAAGCTTTGCGTCCACCCGTAGTGCTCATGAGCGCTTGACCAAGCTACTCGAGGCCAATCCAGAACGCAGCTCCGGTATGGAGCTACCTAAACCGAACGGCCAAGTGTCTGTCGAAGCGGTGGCAGCGTTAGCCCCAGGAACAAATGTCGCTGCGTTGCGTGGTGTCAGTTTTGCAATTATGCCGGGTGATGTTCTTGGTGTAATCGGGGCGAGTGGTTCCGGAAAATCCACCCTCGCCAGATTGTTAGTTGGAGTATGGCCAGCAACCACGGGCAAGGTGCGACTAGATGGTGCTGATATCTACCAATGGAACAAGGGTGAACTCGGCCCTCACATTGGATACCTACCGCAAGATATCGAACTATTCGCCGGCACGGTGAGCGAAAATATTGGCCGCTTCGGCGAGATCGATGCTGAGAAAGTCGTGCTTGCAGCCAAGCGGGCTGCCGTACACGAAATGATCCTTCGTTTACCGAATGGCTATGACACGATACTGGGCGACGGTGGTGCTGGCTTGTCCGGTGGCCAAAAGCAACGGATCGGATTGGCGCGTGCAATGTACGGTGATCCAGCCCTGTTGGTGCTCGATGAGCCGAATTCAAATCTGGACGAATTTGGCGAGAAAGCGTTGACCAATGCGATCCTGGAATTGCGTCAGCGCGGCAAGACGATCGTGATGATTACGCACCGTACTGCTGCGATTGCAGCGACGACCAAATTGCTGCTGTTGAACGAGGGCACCGTCGGTATGTTCGGTCCTACTGGAGATGTTCTACAGGCATTGCAAGACCAGAATCAGAAGCAGGCACAGGCGGCTCAAGCTGCAGCACAACATAGGGCATCGCAAGCTGACGCTGCGGCACGCGCAACGCCACAGGCAGAGTCAGCGCGGATTGGACAGGAAAAATGAAACTCATTAAAGCCGAAAACAAGCATGACGTAGCAGAGGTTATTACGCATGAAGTAACACCTGTGGATGTGCAAACTGACACACGAAGTTATAGCCGCTTCGGCTGGCTCGTCATCGTCGTTGGCTTCGGCGGCTTCCTGCTGTGGGCCACCACGGCGCCACTGGATCGCGGCGTGCCGATGTCGGGCACCGTCGTCGCCGAAGGCAACCGCAAGTCGGTGCAGCATCTGACCGGCGGCACGGTGCAGGACATCCTGGTCAAGGATGGCGACACGGTGCGCCAGGGCCAGGTGGTCGTGCGCCTGAACAATGTGCTGGCATCGTCGAATGTCGAGTCCACCCGCGCGCAGTTCATCGCGGCCTGGGCCACCATCGCGCGCCTGCAGGCCGAGGGTAGTGGCGCAAAGACGATCGCGTTCCCTGTGGCGCTTGAGCCGTTCAAGGCCGATCCGCAAGTAAGCGCCGCGATGGCGCTGCAGAACCAGCTGCTCTCGTCGCGCCGTATCTCGCTCGACAGTGAACTCAATGCCATCGACGAGAACGTCGCTGGCCTGCGCATGCAGATCAAGGGCCTCGAAGAAGCCCGCGCGAGCAAGCGCGAACAGGCGACCTTCCTCAAGGAGCAACTGGGCGGCATGCGCGACCTGGCCAAGGATGGCTACATCGCGCGTAATCGCCTGCTCGACGTCGAGCGCACCTATGCGCAGCTGAGCGGCGAGATGTCGGAAGACATCGGCAATATCGGCCGTGCCCAGCGCCAGGTACTGGAACTGAACCTGCGCAAGGTGCAGCGCGTACAGGACTTCCAGAAAGAAGTGCGCGGGCAACTGGTGGATGTGCAGCGCGAAGCCGAAGGCCAGGGCGCCCGCCTGCAGGCACAGGACTATGATCTGAAGAATGCCGAAGTGCGCGCGCCGGCTGACGGCGTCGTCGTCGGTTCGTCGATCTTCACGCGTGGCGGCATTGTCGGCCCCGGCGCCAAGATGATGGACATCGTGCCATCGGGCAGCGCCCTGATCGCTGAAGGCGAACTGCCGGTGAACATGGTCGACAAGGTGCACGTCGGCTTGCCGGTCGAGCTGATCTTCTCGGCATTTAACACCAACCGTACGCCGCACATTCCGGGTGAAGTCATGCAGGTGTCGGCCGACCGCGCCATCAACGAACATACCGGCGTGCCTTACTACAAGGTCAAGGCCCGGGTCACGCCGGAAGGTGCGCGCATCATCGCCCAGAAGAAAATGGAAATCCAGGCCGGCATGCCGGTCGAGGTCTTCGTCAAGACTGGCGAGCGCTCGATGATGAGTTACCTGCTCAAGCCGATCATCGATCGCGCCCAGACATCGATGTCGGAGGACTGATGCGCATGTTCTCGATGAAACTGTTGCCTGGCCTTTTGGGCGCCGCGCTGGTCGCGCTCAGTGCCCAGGCGTCGGCAGTCAATCTGCTGCAAGCCTACGACCTCGCATTGCAGCACGACCCGGCATTCCGGGCTGCGCAGTTCACCAATGAGGCGGGCAAGGAAAACCGCATTCTCGGCCGCGCCGGGCTGTTGCCAAGCGTAAGCGCGAGCCACGGCGCCAACAAGGTGGACAACCTGACCGAGAGTGCTGGCCGTACCCTGCGTGACGAACGTTATATTTCGCGCTCGACCACGGTGCAGGTACGTCAGCCGCTGTTCGCCATGGACGCGCTGGCGCGCTACCGCCAGGGTGTCGCCCAGACGAGCTATGCAGCGGCGCAGTTCGAAAGCCAGGAGCAGACCGTCATCCTTCGCGTGGCCGAGGCATATTTCGATGCCTTGTTCCAGGCCGATCAGGTCGCGCTGGCGCGTGCCGAACGCGAAGTATTCGCCGAGCAGCGCAGCGTCAATAACCGCCTGTTCGAAAAGGGCGAGGGCACCAAGACCGACATGCTCGAGACGCAGTCGCGTCTGGATCTGGCCGAGGCTGCACTGATCGAGGCCCAGAACACGCTGGGGTCTGCGCTGGACACGCTGGCCGGCATCGTCGGTGGCCAGGTCGATACGCTGACCCAGCTCCAGCCGGGCTTTCGCGTCGAGCAAAAGGATGTGCTTGGCTACGATCGCTGGAAAGAAACCGCACTGGCACGCAATCCGGATATCCAGGCGCTGCAGTTCAATGTGCAGATTTCTACCGAGGAAATCAAGCGACAGCGCGCCGGACATTACCCGCGCCTGGATGCGGTCGCGACCTACAACCGTGGTATTTCCGATACCACGAACACGGTCAACCAGGATATCAAGACGCAGAGTATCGGCTTTCAGCTGAATATTCCGATTTATTCGGGCGGCGCCATCACCGCATCGACGCGCCAGGCGGCGGCCAACAAGGGCAGGGCGCTGGCCGAGCTCGAAACGCAGATCAGCCGTACGCTGGTCGAGCTGCGCCGTCAGTACACGCTGACCGAAAGCAGCGTGCCGCGCATCGATGCGCTGATCAAGGCGGTCGATTCGGCGCAGTTGCTGGTCACCGCCACCGAGCAAAGCATCAAGGGCGGCGTGCGCATCAACCTGGATCTGCTCAATGCGCAGCGCCAGCTGTCGATCGCGCAGCGCGACCTGGCCCAGGCGCGCTACGGCTACATGCTCGCGTCCCTGCGCTTGAAGGCTGCCGCCGGCACGCTTGGCCGGGATGACGTCAGGCTGCTGGCCGCGTACTTCCAGTAATCCGGCGGCGTCAGTGCCGCACGTAAAAAAGGCCTACGAGCAACTAACGCGTAGGCCTTTTTCAATGGTGCTGCGTGGGGTCAGCCAGGCGCGTTGCTGGCGTTGCCGGCGGCCTCTGCGCTCGTGGCAGCATGTTTGCCCACGCAATGCGGACAAGACACCTCATACACATAATCTGGCGACAGTTGCTGGCGGGGCGTGACGATCGCGCGGCACGCGAAGCACTGCACGGTTTCAGTCGGCTCGAGCTTGGGATTGAGCGCGGTACGGTAGTCGAACACGAAGCAGTCGCCCGTGTAGTGCGCGCCGCCGACGTCCTCGAAATACTTCAGGATGCCGCCCTCGAGCTGATATACGCGCTCGTAGCCGATTTCCTTCATGTGGATCGCCGCTTTTTCGCAGCGGATGCCGCCGGTGCAGAACGTCACGACCGTCTTGCCGGCCAGCTCATCGCGGTGCTGCGCTGCGACTTCAGGAAACTCGGTGAACTTGTCGATGCGGTAGTCGAGCGTGTTCTCGAACGTGCCGACGTCGACTTCGAAGGCATTGCGCGTTTCCATCATCACGACCTCGACGCCGTCATCATCGTGACCCTGGTCGAGCCAGCGCTTGAGCGTGACCGGATCGACCGCAGGCGCGCGGCCCAGTTCGGGCTTGATCAGCGGCATGCGCATCGTGATGATCTCTTTCTTGATCTTGACCAGCATGCGCTTGTGCGACTGTTCGGTCGACAGGCTCTCTTTCCACGTCAGGTCAGCCAGGCGGGCGTCGCTGCGTACCCAGTCGAGATACGTGTCGATGTGCTCGCGGGTGCCCGACAGGAACATATTGATGCCTTCCGGCGTGAGCAGCACCGTGCCCTTCAGGGCCAGCTCGTTGCACAGCGCCTGGTACTGCGGGCGCAAGGTTTCCAGGTCGTCGAGCGTGACAAATTTGTAGGCGGCGATGTTGACGTACTGTTGAGCGGAAGACATGGCGGTAAGGAAGAAGCAAACATGAACGGGACAGGCCGACATTATAAGTCAGTCGACGCTGCCAACCATCAGGGAACCGCCGTATGCTTGTCGGATAGATTTACACCATTGCATCAGAGCATTGATGAATATCAAATAAGTCATTGATTTGTATGGTAGGTAACGCCCTGGCATCAAGCTTGCTTATAGGTGGCTGTGCTGTTCAAACTTTGATCTACTAGGAAAACAACAATGATCCGTAATATCGCTCTGCTGGCCCTTTCGCTGACCGCTGGTGCCGCTTCGGCAGCCACCATCCCTTCGACGCTGACCTTCAACTCGGACAGCAACACTGCCTACACTAACGTGATGCCGGCAGCGCAAAGTGGCAGCGTGCTGATCGACTTCAACCTGACCTACACCGGCGCCACCGTTGACAGCAACGATTTCATGGCTCTGTGGTTCGGCAACTCGAACAACACGTCCGAGGGCTACAAAGGTCCGAACGTTGGCTTCAAGGCAAACTGCGGCACGGGCGGCAGCTGCACCAACGACCTGTTCGCCCGCCTGAGCGGCGAAAGCGGCCCGTTCATGGCCAACAGCAACCTGGTTGCCGGCACCACCTACAACATCTTCGCCAACCTGTACAAGAGCGCTGGTTCGACGACCTACAACCGCTTCGACATGTGGCTCAATGCAACGGCTGACGAAAAATCGTCGCTGACCGGTGCTGACCTGATGGCAACCGGCAACTCGAACCTGACGTCGTTCGACGCCATCGGCGTGCGCACCCTGGGCATCGACAAAGGTCTGACCATGACCGTGAGCAACCTGAACGTCACCGGCCTCGCGGCTGAAGTGCCTGAGCCAAGCAGCATTGCCCTGATGGGTCTGGCACTGGCCGGTCTGGCATTCACCCGTCGCAACAAGCGCGGCTGATCACGCAAGCGCGCGCAGGCTTCGGCCTGCTCGCCGGCGCTGCCCTGAAAACGTCGTTTCCTGCGCAAGCGGGAACGACGTTTTTTTACGTCAACCACAGAACAGGAGGCGCCGGGCAGCGCAGCACTGTGCGCGCGGGGCAAGCGGTGCCGGGAGATGTTTCAGCAATGTCATTTGCATCGGTCCGCCCCATGCGACTGGCCCGGGCGCGGTAAAATGCGGGGATGACTTCCCCGACTTTTACCCATCTGCGCATCCACTCCGAATACTCCATCGTCGACGGCCTGGTCCGTATTGACGAGCTGGTGAAGGCGGCGGTCAAGGATGGGCAGCCGGCGCTGGCCGTGACCGACCTGGCCAATACCTTTTGCCTGGTGCGCTTCTACAAAGAGGCGCGCGGCAAGGGCGTCAAGCCGATCGTCGGGGTCGATGCCTGGATCACCAACGACGACAACCGCGACAAGCCGCATCGCCTGCTGATCCTGGCCAAGAATCACACCGGCTACCTGCAGCTGTGCGACCTGCTGGCGCGTGCCTGGCTTACCAACCAGCACAAGGGCCGCGCCGAACTGCGCGCCGAATGGCTCGAAGCGCTGGCCACGTCCACGTCCACTCTCAACCCCGAGCAGTCGCAGGCCAATGGCCTGATCGTGCTGTCGGGCGCGCACTTTGGCGACATCGGCCAGGCCATCGAGAACGGCGACATCGCCCGCGCCGAGGCCAACGCAGCGCGCTGGGCGCGCGTGTTCCCGGGCCATTTTTATATCGAGATCCAGCGCGCCGGCCAGCTCAATCAAGAGCAGCAGGTACGCCATTCGGTGGCGCTGGCCGGGCGCCTCGGGCTGCCGGTCGTGGCGACGCACCCGGTGCAGTTCCTCGACAAGGACGAATACATCGCCCACGAAGCGCGCGTCTGCATCGCCGAGGGCGAGATGCTGGCCAACGCCAAGCGCGTGCGCCGCTTCAACGAGAACATGTGCTTCAAGTCACAGGCCGAGATGGCCGAGCTGTTCAAGGATTTGCCGGGCGCGCTGGCCAACTCCGTTGAAATCGCCAAGCGCTGCAACGTCACGCTCACGCTGGGCAAGCCGCAGTTGCCGAACTTCCCCACCCCGGGCATGACGATCGACGAATTCCTGATCGCCGAGACCAAAAAAGGCCTGGAAGACCGCCTGCTGCAGCTGTACCCGAACGAAGCCGAGCGCGAACGCGAGCGCCCGCGCTACGAAGCGCGCCTGGACTTCGAGAACCAGACGATCATCAACATGAAGTTCCCCGGCTACTTCCTGATCGTGGCCGAGTTCATCCAGTGGGGCAAGAACAACGACGTGCCGATCGGCCCTGGCCGCGGTTCGGGTGCGGGCTCGCTGGTGGCGTATGCGCTCAAGATCACCGACCTCGATCCGCTCAAGTACAACCTGCTGTTCGAGCGTTTCCTGAATCCCGAACGCGTCTCGATGCCCGACTTCGACATCGACTTTTGCCAGGAAAAGCGCGAGCTGGTGATCCAGCACGTGAAGGACCTGTACGGGCGCGATGCGGTCTCGCAGATCGCCACCTTCGGCACGATGGCGGCCAAGGGCGCGATCCGCGACGTGGGTCGCGTGCTCGATTTCGGCTACAACTTCTGCGACGGCATCTCCAAGCTGATTCCGTTCAAGCCGGGCAAGCAGGTGTCGATTGCCGAGGCAATCGAAGAAGAACCGATGCTCAAGGAGCGCCTCGAGAACGAAGAAGAGGTCAAGACGCTGCTTGAACTGGCGCAGAAGGTCGAAGGCATCACGCGCAATATCGGCATGCACGCCGGCGGCGTTTTGATCGCGCCGGGCAAACTCACCGACTTCTGCCCGCTGTACACGGCTGGCGGCGATACCGGCGTGGTCTCGCAGTACGACAAGGACGACGTGGAGGCCGTGGGCCTGGTCAAGTTCGACTTTTTGGGCCTGACCACCCTGACGATTCTCGACCGCGCGGTCAAGTACATCAAGCAGCTCGATCCGGCCGAGAGCGAATTCGACCTGGCCAAGCTGGCGCTGGACGACCGCGCGTCGTACAAGCTGCTGTCCGACGCCAAGACCGTCGCGATCTTCCAGCTGGAGTCGCGCGGCATGCAGGGCATGCTCAAGGATGCGCGGCCCGACCGCTTCGAGGACATCATCGCGCTGGTCGCACTGTACCGCCCGGGCCCGATGGACCTGATCCCCGACTTCTGCAAGCGCAAGCACGGTGAAAAGTTCGATTATCCCGATCCGCGCACCGAGTCGATCCTGTCCGAGACCTACGGCATCATGGTCTATCAAGAGCAGGTGATGCAGATGGCGCAGATCGTCGGCGGCTACTCGCTGGGCGGCGCCGACATGCTGCGCCGCGCGATGGGCAAGAAAAAGGCCGAAGAAATGGCCGAGCACCGCGAGATCTTCCGCGCCGGCGCGGCCAAGGATGGCCTCACCACCGCCAAGGCCGACGAGATCTTCGACTTGATGGAAAAGTTCGCGGGCTACGGCTTCAACAAGTCGCACGCCGCCGCCTACGCGCTGCTGTCGTACCACACGGCGTACCTGAAGGTGCACCACACCGCCGCGTTCATGGCAGCCAACATGTCGCTGGCGATGGAAGACACCGAGAAGATCAAGATCCTGGTCGAGGATTCAAAAGAAGTCTGCAAGCTCACGATCCTGCCACCGGACGTCAACGAATCGCAGTTCCGCTTCACGCCGGAGGGCGAGGCGCGCTCGAAAACAGGCAAGCCGGTCACCAATATCCGCTACGGCCTGGGCGGCGTGAAGGGCGCGGGGCAGGGCGCGATCGAAGCGATCATCGCCGCGCGCACGGCAGGCGGCAAGTTCAAGGACCTGTTCGACTTCTGCAACCGGGTCGATCGCAAGCAGATCAACCGCCGCACGATCGAATCGCTGATCCGCGCCGGCGCGATGGACGCCTTCGGCGTCGACCGCTCGGTGCTGCTGGCATCGGTGTCGTTCGCGATGGAAGCGGCCGGTCAGGCTGCGGCGGCCATCAATCAGGTCAGCCTGTTCGGTGGCGATGACGCCGACCTGGTCGCGCCGCCGGAGTACGTGAAAGCGTTGCCGTGGACCGACCGCCAGAAGCTGTCCGAAGAAAAAATCGCGCTGGGCTACTACCTGTCGGGCCATATGTTCGACTCGTACGCGCAAGAGGTGCGGCGCTTTGCCAAGACGCGCATGAAAGACCTGGAGCCGTCGCGCGATCCGCGCATGATGTGCGGCGTGATCTCGGGCATCCGCACGCAGATGACGCAGCGCGGCAAGATCCTGATCGTGGCGCTGGACGACAAGACCGCCGTGCATGAAGTGACGGTCTACAGCGAAGTGTTCGAGGCCAACAAGAACGCGTTCAAGGAAGACGAATTCCTGCTCGTGGTGGGCAAGGTGTCCGAGGACCGCTTCAACGGCGGCCTGCGCATCACGGCCGAGAAGGTGTTCGACCTGGCCACGGCGCGCATCCAGTACGGCCACAAGCTCGAGATGGACCTGGACAAATCGGTCAGCGCGGCGCGCCTGGCCGAGATCCTGCAGCCGCACCGTGTGCATGACGGGATGCCGGTGAGCCTGCGGCTGCAGACGCAGGATATTCCGTTCACCGTGCAACTGGGCGACGACTGGCGCGTGGCGCCATCCGATACGCTCAAGGCGGCGCTGGAACTGTCGCTGGGCGCGAAGGATGTGGCGGTGGAGTACTAGCGCGCATTCGGGCGACGGCAGATCGGCCTTGGCCGCATCCTGATCTGCCGCACCGACACTATCGGCGACGTCGTCCTGACGCTGCCGCTGGCCTTGCTGGCGCTGCCGAACGTGGACAATCTGTGCGGCCGGCTCGATCTTGACGAACTGCTGGCCCTGATCGCCACCTGCGATGGCGCAGGCCGAGGTGGTAGCGCGGTGCGGGGTTGCCTTAGGTGTGGACCAGCAATAAGGCTTGTCACGAAACTGGCACGCCTTTGCATCAGTATCGTGATGTCGAGATAGCCCCCGACTCTGCGGACACAGCCTGTTGGTAATTCCCGATTGATGAAACTATGTCGCTGTCGTGTGGGATAATTAACAGCCTGAAAAATGCGACTGATTTCATACATACCGGCAAGGGCGCCCAATCTTGGGTTGAAACCGGGTCAATGTCCACTTTCCTGCTAGTCAAGATGACGGTCACAACAGGAATTCTGAGCATTTGAAGTAAGGCTGAAGACATGATGGAAACCAAGACGATACCAATTCACCAACTGCCTGTAGAACTCGATCGCGATATGTTTCTCAGAACGCTGATACGCGAGCTCGCCGGTACGCTGGAAGATGTCGTCGGCCTGGAGGAAGCTTCAGGTTTTGTCAGTGCAGTTGGTCAGCGCATTGGCGACCAAATCAATCTCAGTTACCGGTCGTCGCTGGGCGTCGAGCTACTATCGAAGCAACAAGTGGCGGAAGTATTGGTGGATCTGAAACGAAGAATTCAAGGTGATTTTTTCATTTTAGAGCAAACCGATGAGAAGATTGTATTCGGCAATCGCGTCTGCCCTTTCGCCGAGAAGGTGATCGGGCGACCGTCGATGTGCATGATGACGTCCAATGTCTTCGGTACCATCGCAGCAGAAAACCTGGGCTATGCCAAAGTCGCGCTCGAGAAGACGATTGCTGAAGGCGATCCTGAATGCCGCGTGGTGGTGTATCTGAAACCGCAACCGGACGTGCACCATGTCGACGGGCGTGAATATTTTTCCGGCTGAATCGCCCCCGATGGATACACGTTCGCAATTCGAGGGCCTGGCTGATCTCTTGCCCGAAGCGATGCTGCTGGTCGACATGGATGGGTTGATTCAGGCGACCAATGCGGCTGCAAGACGGCAGCTTGGCAAGCTGGATATCGAACCGGGACTGACAGCCCTGGCAGCGCTGTGCATCGAGCCGCCGCAACAGGTGGCGGAGTATCTGCGCAATTGCCGCCGGGTTGTCGCACTCATGCCCGCAACGCTGACCTTCCGCTTACCTTGCGGCACTGCGCTTCCCCTGCGTGCCCAAGGGGCGCGCTTCGCCCCGGGCGCACAGCCGACATCGTGCTGGGTGCTATTGCGACTCATTCCAAAACATGCGGCCGAAAGCCGTTTTTTGGCCATGAATCGGCAGATCGAGAAACTCGCGCATGAAATCGATCTGCGGCGCCGCGCCGAACTCGAATTGATCGAGCAGCGCGAGTGGTTCAGGGTCACTCTCGCAGGTATCGGTGATGGCGTGATCGTCACCGATATCCATGGGGCCATCAGCTTCCTGAACCCCGTTGCGGAATCCCAGACCGGCTGGAACCTCGCAGACGCCCTTGGTCGACCCGTTGAAGAAGTCTTCCGTATTGTCAGTGAGGAGACAAGAACTGCGGTTGAGAATCCGGTGAGAAGGGTACTTGCGGAGGGGGTCATTGTCGGGCTGGCCAACCATACTATCCTGATCCGGAGAGACCACTCAGAACTGCATATCGACGATTCGGGCGCACCCATTCGCGATGCACACGGAACACTCATCGGCGCCGTGCTCGTGTTTCACGATATCACCGAGCGTTGGCGACTTGAGCAACAAGTCAGGGCCCGGAAGGTTGAACTCGAGGATGAGCACCGACGCAAGGACGAATTCCTGGCCATGCTTGGTCACGAGCTCCGAAATCCGATGTCGGCCATCAAGACCGCCCTTGAACTGCAGCGACTACCAAATGCAAGTAACGAGGCGCTCCAACGTGCCGGCGGTGTGCTGAATCGGCAGGTCAAGCACCTGACGCGACTGGTGGACGAACTACTGGATATGTCCCGGATCTCCAGCGGTAAAATAAATTTGCATCGCGAAGTGCTCGATATTTCCCTGGCGATTCACAGCGCACTGGAACTGGTTGAGCCGATGTTGCATGAAAAACGCCACGTCCTTTTCACTGACCTGGCGGCGCAGAGTTTGCTGGTCAACGGCGATCTTCACCGATTGATACAGGTGATCGGTAACCTGTTAAACAATGCAGCGAAATACACGCCGCATGGCGGCACGATACATCTGGCTGCCAGGAGAATCGACGACGCCGTCGAAATTTCTGTTCGGGACAACGGCATGGGTATTCCGCTCACGTTATTGCCCCGTGTTTTCGACATCTTCACGCAATCCGAACGGACACTGGCCCGTTCCGAAGGTGGATTGGGCGTGGGTCTCACCGTCGTCCATCGACTGGTAGAACAGCACGGCGGCACGGTTGCCGTCCATAGCGACGGGCCTGGTACTGGCAGTGAATTCCGTATTCTTCTTCCGTTGGTGCAGCTAGTTTCCGGGGAACCGTCAACGCCGCATTCGTCTCCCGCCATGCCTGGTGTCAGAAAAATGTTGGTGGTTGACGATAATCAGGATGCCGCAACCATGGTGGCCGAGTTGCTTCGGGCGTTCGGCAACGAGGTATCGGTCGCTTTTGAGGGGCAGGAAGCGATATCTTGTTTTCATCAGGTGCTGCCAAGCGTCGTCCTGCTGGATATCGGCTTGCCGGGCATGGACGGGTATACGGTTGCACGCACCCTGCGCGCCAACGCTGCTCTGAGAAATTTCACCCTGATTGCGTTGACTGGTTACGGTCAACCAGAAGATATCCGCAAGTCTTACGACGCGGGATTTGATCATCACCTCACCAAGCCCCTGGACATCAGCAAGTTGCTCGATATTCTTGCCACGACCCCGGATACGCAAGTGCTGAACTAACCAGCTGCCCGTGCTGGTTGTGTCGCGGCGTTCAAGAAGCAAATGCCGCCCGATTCGATTGACGGTTTCATCGCCACGTCATACAAAAAAAATAAGCTTGCCTGCTCTTACATGAACGGAGCTGGCATGACTTCATCGCATTCGCGTCGCACTTTCCTGGCCCAGGGCGGGGCATTGGTAGGCAGTTCGGCATTGGGCGGCACCTTGCTGCTCGGGGGCTGCGGCGGCAGCAGCCATGCGGCAATCGGCGTCAGTGACAACGAACGGCCGAAGATGCCGTCGGGGATACAGTTCGGTGACATCACCGATCAACGGGCGATCATCTGGAGCCGCAGCGACCGTACTGCGCAGATGATCGTCGAATACGATACCAGCGAGCGTTTCAGCAATGCCAGCCGCATTGTCGGCCCCACGGCCAGCGACGCGACCGATTTTACGACCCGTGTCGACCTGGGCGGCTTGCCGGTCGGCCAGACGGTCTTCGTGCGCGTGCGCTATGTCGATCCCAATAATTCGAAGATCGAAAGCGAAACCATTTCGGGCCAATTCAGGACCACGCCGGCGGCCGATGGCACCCGGGCAGTACGGTTTCACTGGAGCGGCGACCAGTGCGGCCAGGGCTGGGGCATCAATGCCGATTTTGGCGGCATGAAAATCTATGAAGCGATGCGCTTGCGTGACCCGGACTTTTTCATCCACAACGGCGACACGATTTATGCCGATGGCCCGATCCTGGCCCAGGTGACGGCGGAAAACGGCCAGGTCTGGCGCAATGTCGTTACCGAAGAAGTCAGCAAGGTCGCCGAAACCTTGAAGGAATACCGTGGCCGCCATGCCTACAATATGCTGGATGCGAACTTTCGCAAGTTCGCTGCCCAGGTGCCGCAGATCTGGCAATGGGACGATCACGAAGTCACGAACAATTACAGCGCCGCCAAGGATTTATCGGGCGACGCCCGCTATACCGAAAAAAGCATTGCCACGCTCACGACGCGCGGCCGGCGCGCGTTCCTCGAATATGCGCCCATGCGCTATTACAAGCAGAGCGAGCCGCAGCGCATCTATCGCACCATTTCGCATGGCCCGCTGCTCGACGTCTTCGTCCTGGACATGCGCAGCTACCGTGGCCCGAACAGCGCGAATCTGCAAACCGGAGAAGACGCCAGTTCGGCGTTTCTGGGCAGTGCACAGGTGGAATGGCTGATCGCTGGCTTGAAAGCCTCGACCGCAACGTGGAAAGTCATCTCCGCCGACATGCCCATCGGCCTGAACGTTGGCGACGGCAAGAACGCCCGCGGGGAAGACGTCTGGGAAGCGATCGCCAACGGCAACGATGGCGTGCCGCTGGGGCGCGAACTCGAAATGGCGCGCCTGCTCAGCAGTATCAAGGCCATCCCGAACGTGGTCTGGATCACCACCGATGTGCATTACTGCGCCGCGCACTATTACGATCCGGCCCAGGCCCGGTTCACGAATTTTTCACCGTTCTGGGAATTCGTTGCCGGCCCGATGAATGCGGGTGCGTTCGGTCCGGGCGTGCTCGACAAAACCTTCGGTCCCACGGCGGTCTTCTCGAAAAGCCCGCTGATCCAGAACTCTTCGCCGTTTGCCGGCTACCAGTTCTTTGGTGAAGTCAATATCGACCCGCGCAGCAAGGCGATGAAGGTCGAGCTGTTCAATCTGGACGGCGTCTCGCAGTTTGCGCAGACGCTGCCGGCGGCGGGCGTGTAAGGCCGGCCCAATCGGCCGACGGCAGCATGTTCACGCAGGCCGATGCTCGCCTGCGTGGTGCTGTCGCTGGCGCTGGGCGCGAAGGACATGGCAGTCAGTATTGAACCGTAGTGAGCGCAGGACAGGGATGGGCATTGCACCGCCAGGGCTTCGTCGGGCCTGCGGATGCTTTCGTCTATAATGCGCTCTCTTTCACACGCGGTTCGCGTGCTTGTTCAATGATGACAGAAAAAAACATTACGCCCGAACCTGCTGGCGGTCGCGCCCGCAATGCGGCGAGCTGGCTCATGTTGCTGTTCCCCGCGTCGGTTCTGACCACCAGCTTTGGCGTACACCTGACCCTGTTGATCGTGGTGCTGTCGCTCGCTTTTCTGGCGCGGCGTGGCCTGGCAGAGTTCTACGCTGCCCATGTGCGCGACATCCGATGGATCGCGCTGGCCTTCGGCGGCTATTTTCTGGTGACCCTGCTGCGCATGATCTGGTTCAGCGATTCCGTCGGCACGCTCGACGGTCCGTCGCGGCTGCTGCTGGCACTGGGCTGCATCGGCTTCGTCGGCATCCTGCGTCCGAATATCCGCATGTTCTGGATCGGCATGGGCATCGGTACCATCGGGGCCGCGCTGATCGGCGGCTACCAGTGGTTCGCGCTCGGCGAAGCGCGCGCGGTCGGCGCTACCCATCATGCGATCAGCTTTGGTGACATTGCGGTGGCGATGGGCGTGATGTCGTTCTGCGCGCTCAACGACTTGCGCAACACGCGTGTGGCCTGGCTGCCGGTGGTGGGGCTGGTATGCGGCGTGCTGGCGGCCTTGTTTTCCGGTTCGCGCGGCGCCTGGCTCGGACTGCTGGTGGTGCTGTGGCCGATGCTCAAATACGGCAGCCACCTGCATGGCAAGACGATCCGTTACACCGTCGCCCTGATCCTGGTCGCCTGCGTCGGGGCCTACATGACGCCGCAGACAGGCGTGGCGGGCAGGATGAACGACGCTGTGTCCGACATCGAGCGCTACAACAACCTGAACGACGCCGGCACGAACGTCGGCATCCGCCTCGAATTGTGGAAGGCATCGGCAATGTTGATCGCCGAGCATCCGTTGATCGGCGTTGGCCGCGACGCCTTCCACGGCGAGCTGCAGGCGCTCGAGCGCGAAGGGCGGTTGCAGAAGTCGCTCGCCCTCACTTACAGCACGCCGCACAACGACGTGCTCAATACGCTGGTCACTGGCGGTGTGCTCGACCTGAGCTTCCTGCTCCTGATCTACGTCGCCCCGATCACTTTTTTCATGCGTACCCTGCGCAATGGTCCGCCGGCGGCCGCCGCCCCGGCGCTGGCCGGCATGCTGCTGGTGATCTGCTTCATCGTGTTCGGGCTGACTGACGTGATGTTCTGGCTGATGCTGACCAAGGTCTTCTATGCCACCATGGTCGCTGTACTGGTCGGCTTCTGCCTCGTCGCCAGGTCGGCGCCAGCGCCGGTAACGCGCATTTCTTCCCATGATCGCCATGCGTCCATCACTTGACCGCATCCTGATCTGCCGCACCGACAACATCGGCGACGTTGTCCTGACCCTGCCACTGGCAGGCTACCTGAAAACGCGTTTCCCGCAAGCGCGCGTCGACCTGCTGTGTCGCGCCTACGTGGCACCGGCGATGCGGCACTCGCGCTTTCTCGACCGCGTGATCACCATCGAAGAAGCGGGCGAGCCGGAAGCCTTCTTCAAGCAGGGCGGGTATGACGCCGTACTCTTCGCCTTCCCCGATCGCCGTCTGGCAACGGCGGCCAAGCGTGCGCGGGTGCCGCAGCGGATCGGCACCAGTCACCGCCTGTACCACTGGTTCACCTGCAACCGCCTGGCCCATTTCAGCCGCGTCAAATCGAATCTGCACGAAGCGCAGCTGAATTTTTTGCTGCTGCGTCCGCTCGGAATCGACCACGTGCCGACACTTGACGAGATCCCGGCGCTGTACGGTCTCACCGCACCGCAACGCCCTGCAGTCGATGCGCTGTTCGAGAGCGGGCGGCGCCACATCATCCTGCATCCCAAGTCGAACGGCAGCGGGCGCGAATGGCCGCTCGGTCACTTCACGGCGCTGGCGCGCGAATTGTCGGCGGACCCCGACATCCGCCTGTTCGTCACCGGCAGCGCAGCAGAGGGCGCCCTGATCGCGCAAGAGGCGCCGGACCTGCTGGCCCTGCCCAACGTGGAGAGCGTGTGCGGCCGGCTTGACCTGGATGGCCTGCTGGCGCTGATCGGGCGCTGCGATGGCCTGGTGGCCAGCAGCACCGGGCCGCTGCACCTGGCCGCTGCGGTGGGCAGCCGTGCGCTCGGATTGTTCCCGCCGATCAAGCCGCTCGACCCTGGCCGCTGGGGCCCGCTCGGAACGCGCGCTGAGGTGCTGTGCGCCGACCGCCCCTGTGCCGGCTGCAAGGACGCGGCAACCTGCATCTGCATGGCGTCCATTACGCCGTCACAAGTGGCCGCACGCCTGCGCGCCTGGGTACGAACCTAAAGACAATCAGGCTACAACGTGGAAACCAACGTCATCGTCAAACGCCTGCTGGCGCTCGTCAAACCGTACAAATCGCGCGCCGCGCTGGCGCTGCTGTCGATGGCGATCACCGCCGCGACGCAGCCGCTGCTGGCCAAGGCGATGCAGCTGCTGTTCGACCGCGGCTTCAAAGAACGCGTCTCGTTCAGCCTGTGGCTGATTCCGGCCGTGCTGGTATCGATCTTCGTGCTGCGCGGGATCGGCACGTTCGGCACCGCCTACTTCAACAACTGGGTGCTTTCGCGCGTACTCAACGACATGCGCGCCATGGCCTTCGAGCGCGTGCTGCGCCTGCCCGTCGCGCGCTACCAGGACGAGAGCACCGGCAAGATCATCAACACGGTCGTCAACGACGTGCGCCAGGTCGTCGACATGATCCAGTCGGTGTTCGTCGCCTGCGTGCGCGACGTGCTGGTGGTGATCGGTCTGCTTGGCAGCCTGCTGTACCTGAACTGGAAGCTCACGCTGATCGCCATCGTCGTGATCCCGCTGACCGCCGTCATCGTGCGCACGACCACCAAGCGCCTGCGCAACCTGAACCGTGAAAGCCAGCGCGTCACTGCCGAAATGACCGGCGTGGTCGAGGAAGCCGCGCGCGGCCACCAGGTGATCCGCGTGTTCGCTGGCGAAGCCTACGAGCGCCGCCGTTTTCATCAACGCAGCGTTGCGCTGCGCGGTTTCTCGCAGCGCATGACGGTGGCGTTTGCCGCCACCACGCCGGTGACCCAGATCGCGACCTCGCTGGCGCTGTCGCTGGTGGTCGTGCTGGCGATGCAGGCCGACATGACGGTCGGCGAATTCACGCAGTTCGTCACCATGATGCTGATGCTGCTCACACCGCTCAAGTCGCTGGCCGAAGTGAACGGTCCGATGCAGCGCGGGATGTCGGCCGCCGAGACGGTATTCGGCATCATCGATGCCGAGCCGGAGGTCGACACCGGCAGCCGTGAACTGGGCCGCGCCAATGGCCACCTGGTGTTCGAGCAGGTCGCGTTCCAGTACCCGAATGCGGCCGGTCCGGCGCTCGACAATGTCTCGCTCGAGGTGATGCCGGGGCAGACCGTGGCGCTGGTAGGGGTCTCGGGTGGCGGCAAGTCGACCTTCGTGAACCTGGTCACGCGCTTTTACGATCCGCAGGGCGGGCGCGTCCTGCTCGACGGCGTGCCGTACACCGACATCAAGCTCGCGTCGCTGCGCAGCCAGCTGGCGATGGTGAGCCAGAACGTGGTGCTGTTCGACGACACGCTCGCGGCCAATATCGCCTACGGCGCCGAACACATCGACCACGAGCGCCTGGCCGGCGCGATCCGCGCGGCGCACCTGACGGATGTCGTGGCGCGCCTGCCGGAGGGCATCGACACGCGCATCGGCGAAAACGGTTCGCGCCTGTCGGGCGGCCAGCGCCAGCGCGTGGCGATCGCGCGCGCGATCTACAAGGATGCGCCGCTGCTGATCCTGGATGAGGCGACGTCGGCGCTGGATAACGAAAGCGAACGCGCGGTGCAGTCAGCGCTCGACACGCTGATGGCAGGACGCACGACGATCGTGATCGCGCACCGCCTGTCGACGATCGAGCGGGCCGACCGCATCGTGGTGATGGAAGCAGGGCGCATCGTGGAGCAGGGCACGCACGACGAACTGCTGGCCATGAAGGGCATGTACGCGAACCTGTACTACCTGCAGTTCACGGCCGAGAAGAAACAGCCAATTTAACCTGCTACGCCGCCCATGCGGTGATGGGTTGCCGCCAGATCATCCGGCACGAATCGGAACCGGTAACGATCACCGCGTGGACGGGGAACCCGTCCACCCTACAAGTCGACCGTCAGCGCGCGTAATGCGCCGCCTCTCCCGCCTGCCGGATCCCGGCGCCGCCGGCAGCTTCCTGTACCGCATGCGCATAGCGCTGCAGCGCATCGTCCAGCGATGGCAGCAGCAGCGCACGTTCGCTGCCCAGCGCACTGAACGCCGGGCGTTGTGCAGGATAATCCAGAGCGTCAGCCGCAACCTCCTGCACGCCGTCCGCCGACATCCCCGCTGCCGCGCAGGCGCGCCGCGCCAGCTCGGCCCAGCTCACCGCGTCGCCATTGGTCAGGTGCCAGATGCCGCGCTCGCGGTCGATCATCAGATCGAGCGCGACCTTCACCAGATCCGGCACATAGGTCGGCGAGACGATCATGTCGCGCGCAGCCTGAAACGGCTCGCCATTGGTCAGCGCGCCCAGCGCCTGGGTCACGAAGTTGTGCCGGTCCCATGGCCCGAAGAACGCGCTGGTGCGGATCACGAGCGCCTGCGGATCGGCGTCGAGCACGCGGGTTTCGGCATCGAGCTTGCTGCGTCCGTAGACGCCCAGCGGATTGGTCGCATCTGATTCGACATACGGCGCGCCCTTGGCGCCATCGAACACCAGGTCGCTCGAGAACGTCATGAAGCGCAGCGCGTGGCGCATAGCGGCCAGGGCCAGCACGGTCGGGCCCAGCGTGTTTTCGCGCATGCAGCGCTCGCTGTCGGTCTCGGCCTCGTCGACCCGAACGAAGCCGCCCGCATTGATGATTGCCCACGGCTTGAAACGCACGATTGCCGCGTCCACCGAGGCCGGGTCGGTGATGTCCATTTCTTGCCGCGTGAGTGCGTGGCAGGCCAGGTTGCGCGCTTCGCAGATGCGCTTGAAGGCGGCGCCCAGCGTGCCGGTCGCGCCCGTGATCAGGATCGGCTGCACGGGCGCCGACTTGAACTGGCTGCGCACGGCAATGTCGGCCACCGCCGTGCGGGTGGCCACGGGTTTGCACCAGAAGCGGCCCGGCCGACGCCACCAGCCTTCGCCCTGCAAGACCGGATTGGACAGCGCGCGTTTGCTGGCCAGTTCGCGCATCAGGGTTGCCAGCGCGGTAGGGCGGGGCGTGGGCGAGCGCACGTCGAACGGGCCCGGCTCGTAGTAGCCGTGGCAGGCGGTCACCAGGCTGTTCCAGTCGAACGAACCCAGCAGCGCCCAGACCGTGACTGCGCGGATGTCGGCGCCCTGCTGGCGTGCCTTGAGTGCGGCGTTCCAGATTTCGACGAGCCAGCGCAGCTGGTCTTCGCGGTTGGCATCGATGTGCGCTTCGGTGATCGCGATCGGGATGCCGTAACGTTCCCAGGTTTCCATCAACAGCGGGGCAATGCCGGGCGTGGGCGTGGCCAGTGCGCGCGGCGCCTCGATGTCGGCATGCGCTACGCCCCGGTAGGTGTGGCGGTGGCTCTCGGGGTAGCGTTCAGGGCGATGGTCGAGCCAGCGCTCGCTGGTGACGTAATAGTTCACGCCGATCACGTCGGGCGGGCACGGGTTGTCGCGGAACCAGCGCAGCTCGTCAACCGTGGCGCCCGAGTCGAGCAGGTAGTCCCACAGCTTGTGGCCCGTGTCGACCATCCCGCACAGCAGGTCCCAGGCCAGCCAGCGGCGCTCGTTGAAGTAGTTCGCGATGTCCTGCATCTCGGGCGTGCCGTAGGTCTTGGACAGATCGTCGGTCTGGACCAGCTTGGCAGCCGGGTTGACGGCGCGGATCGCGCGCATCGACAGCACCGTCGCGCGGCACTGGATCAGCAGGGCGCGGATGAACGTGGCTTCGTCGCCGCCATGCGGGTACCAGACACCGGCCAGGCCCGAGAAGCGCGCCGTGGTGCAGATCTCGTTGACGGGCGTGTAGTGCTCGACCCACGGATAGCGCGCGGCCACGGCGCCGGCATATTCGGCCAGCTGGTCGGGGAAGGCGGGATCGACAAGGCTCGTGTGACGGGGCCCGCTGCCATGGTGGATCAGGCCGACGATCGGGTTGACCCCGAGGTCGCGCAGCGCCGGCAAGCGCTCGTCGGCCCACGACCAGTCGGCCTTGTCGATGCCGTCGGGCGCCGTGCGCTCCCACAGCACCGGGTAGCGGATCGCCTGGATGCCAAGCGATGCGAAGCGTTCAATATCTTGCAGGCGGCCAGCGTGGCCGTTGCGGTCCATCTGGCTGAAGTAGTCGTCGCGGACGCGGTTAACCGTGCATTCGAGCCCGCCCCACAGGGCAAGGTCGGGCTGGGAATCGGTGCGAAGAGTCATGAAAGCTTACCTGCATAGTGAACATGACAACAGACTAACGTTCGCAGGAGGCTCACTATGTTAAGTGGTTCACATAGCGGGCAGTTTTCGGACCAGTCCTACTTCCTGGCAGCGGTTTTTTGGGTAGCGTGCCCATTCTGCAGATGGGAACGATTTCGGGCGACAATGTACGGACTCACAATGCAGGAGAAATCAATGTATATGGTGTACTGGACGATCGTGGATGGCGCCGCCGCCCACCCGCAGGCGCAGGGCTTCGATACGACCGAGATGGTCCCGGCAATGGGCTTCATGGAGGCGCTGCGCAAGCGCCAGCGCGATGGCGAAGGCATCCGCTTCATCACCATGTGTTCGGAGCATCCGGACGTGGTGGGCCACCCTGGCGTGGACGTTACCGGTGCCGATTACAGCTGGAAGAAGCGGCGCAGTTAGCGCGCTGGATCGTTCATGCCGGTCAAGCTCACGACCTGGCCGTCGGCGCGCACGACGCCATTCTGGAGCACGATCGTCGATGCCCGGTTCACGTCCGGCAGCTTGATGGTGATGGTGTCGCCGCGCTGCGCGATGCTGCCTTGCGCGGCGCAGGTGCCGAACAGCGGCGTGGGCGTGACGCCGGCCGCGTCGGCGAGCAGGAAGTAGAACAGCGTCTCGCAACTGTTGCCGCGCCCGCCGCTGCTGGCGATCAGGATCGCTTCCTTGCCGCCCGATAGCGGGAAGCTGCGCAGCGGGAACTGCCAGCGTGCATCTTCGCCCGTGAACAGGGCCTGACCATCGAGCAGCAGCGCGCCGGTGCCATCGGCGCCGGTCTTGCGTTCCAGCAGCCCCGCCACCGTGCGCAGCGACGTCGGCAGGTTGTCGGCATTGCTGTCGAGGATGCTACCGCCAGCGAGCGGCGCGGCGTTCGCGGCCTGGTCGGCAGCGCGCTGTCCCTCCTGCTCGCGTGTCGTGTAGTCGTCATACGCGGGGCCGCCGATGGCTGCGAGGGCGCCGACAATCAGTGCGACCACCATGATGCCGACGCCCCATTGCGACCACCTGCGCTGAACGCGGTTGAAGTGCTCCAGGCTGTCCCACTGCTTGTTTTTCCAGGCCATCTCGCGGCCCTTGAACCCCAGCCAGAACGCCATGATCCAGCCCACGTACGGTATCACTGCCAGCAGGCCGATCCAGGAGCGGTTGCCGATGGCCCAGATCCAGTTCAGCAAGAATGCGCCCCAGCTCCAGCCCTTCACACCGTCGGGAATGCCACCCTCATCGGTGCTGTAGATCGATGGTTTGTCGAGGTTGACGGATGGCGAGGCATTGACCGCTGCCGTCTTGCCGCAGACGGCGCACGCAGCAGCATCCGGCGCCATCGGGGCGCCGCAGTGAGAACAGAACATGGGGAGGCTTTCTGAAAGTGGGTGAGGGGCACAGATCGATTATAGCGATCGTTGCACTGCAGGAAACTCACCCAATTCCACGGATCAGATCTTCAGGGCCGCGCGCTGCACCGGGCCTGCACTGCGCGGCGGCCCCCGTACCGCTGCCGGCCTGGTGCTGGCACCGGTCATCGTCTTGAAGACGCGTGGCATCGTTCCGATCGCAAGCTGATACACGGCCACCAGGATGGCGCTCACGATCAGCGGCGCCATCACCCAGGGTAGGGAATGGCGCTGCCGTAGCGGCCATACAGGATCCAGGTGAGCATCAAGATCGGTGCATGGCCCAGGAACAGGAAAAAGCTGTATTTGCTCATGCTTGCCAGCCACACGCCGGACCGCGTGCTGGCCGCCCAGGCGGTTGTCGGCCAGAGCAGGAACGGCGCAGCCAGGTGGTGTCTTCCACCCGGAAATACAGGATGGCGAGGTAGGCGAGCAGGAAAGTGACAAACAGGATGCCGGCGTGGCGATCGAGATAGCGCAAATCCCACGCCCGCACTGCTGCCATGCCGCCAATGTAAAACTTGTACGGCCATCAGATTGCGCTGCAGCAGATGCCTGTCGAAATCGCCCATGAAGACGACTGACACGAGCACTAGCCCGGCCCAGGCAGTCCTGCGCATCAACCAGCCGAACAGGGGCGCGAGCAGGATCAGCACGATCAGGTCGCACAGAAAATTCAGTGGGTAATTGATGGGCGAGTCAGTCAGACCAAAACGCCGCATTCAACCAGCCTGTCGCATCGAACGGCCACAGGTTGGCTGACAAGTGCATGCCGCCAAACATCTCGGCGCCCAGCGCCACGGGTGCCAGTGGCAGGTTAAAGCAAAGGAAGGGAATCAGGATCGTGCGCGCTTTTTTGGTCAGGCAACGTAGCGGTTCCTGATTGATGCAGGATTTGAATAGCAGATAGCCCGAGATCACGGTCAGGACCGGCACACTGGCGCGAAAAACGGCCTTGATCAGGTCAAACATGCCATCGCCGATGGCCGACATGTGCACCTACGCCGGGGCCTGCAACATGATGACACCGAAAATCATGACAATTCGCAAAAACGCGATGCGGTCACCAGTTGCATGGCCGAGGGTGATGGAAAGCCTTTCAGTTATATCGCGTTGGGTGGGCCGACCAACGGTAGTGCACGGCGTGTACTTACCACTTGGTAACAAAATAATAACCAACAGGGTGCGCGAATAATTTGTTCCAGTAAATAGAGCATTTATGAAAAGTTAATAAAAAAAAGACACCGATTGGTGTCTTTTTCTTGCTGCGCTGTCATGAGGCCCATCTGCCCCTGTTGTGAGGGCAGACGGGCTGGACTGACTTACACCGACGGTGGATCGGTTTCGCGGGCAAACACGCGGAAGCCGGCCAGTGCCGTCTTGAACGCTGCCAAGGCAGCATCGGCATTGGCAGCATCACCCATGATCAGGCCCGGATCATCCGAACCGTCTGGCAGCGTGGTCGGGATCATGGCCTTGGTCAGCAGGTCCGAACCGGCGCCGAACACGAGGATCGGCTTGCCGTGACGGTATTGCTCGCGCAGGAATTCCAGCACCTGTGCGTTCTTGGCCAGCGTAGCCACGGCCTGGTCGCCATCCGGCACGATCACGGCGTCGTACATGACCGATGGGCCAGCTTCGACAGAGATCTCGACGTCGATCGGGTCGCCGTCAAGCGCCTTGACCTTGCCCAGCATGTTACCGACCATGCGTGGCACGGCGCCGTCCTTGAGCAGGCTGCCATACTGGCTCTTGACTGCCTTGTCATCGACGCCCGACGCGATCAGCACGGCGACGCGGCGGCCTTTGATGCCGGTGACGCCTGGACGGCTCATCAGCGACAGCGCTGGCGATGGCGGATAGGTTGGAATCGGCGCACTGGTTGCCAGTGGCAGCGGTGCCGGCACATCCATGCCCAGACCTTCAGCCACGCGGGACACCAGCACGTCATCGACGTTGGCCAGCAGCGCCAGCACACGCTCGCGCACTGCCGGCGTCTGCACACGGGTCAGCTCGAAACGGAATGCGTTGACGATGTGGTTCTTCTCGGCCGTGGTCTGGCTCTGCCAGAACAGACGCGCCTGCGAGTAGTGGTCAGCAAACAGTTCAGGATTGCCGCGCACTTTGTCCGCTGCAATCGTCTCAGGGAAGCTGGTGAAGCCTGCAGGACCAGCCTGGTAAGGCACACCGCCGCCCAGCGAATTCGGTTCGTAGTTCACGCGGCCACGGTTGATGGCCTGGCGATGGAAACCGTCGCGCTGGTTGTTCTGGATCTGAACGATCGGCGAGTTGATCGGGATCTCGTGGAAGTTCGGGCCGCCCAGACGGGTCAGCTGGGTATCCTGGTACGAGAAGTTACGACCTTGCAGCAGCGGATCGTTCGAGAAGTCGATACCCGGCACAACGTGCGAAGTACAGAATGCGACTTGCTCGGTTTCGGCAAAGAAGTTGTCCGGGTTGCGGTCCAGCACCATCTTGCCGACCGGGGTCAGCGGCACCAGTTCTTCCGGGATCAGCTTGGTCGAATCGAGCACGTCGAACGGGAAGCTGGCAGCTTGTTCTTCGGTAAAGATCTGCAGGCCCAGTTCCCATTCAGGGAAGTTACCGGCTTCAATGGCTTCCCACAGGTCGCGGCGGTGGAAGTCGGAATCGGCGCCCGAGATGCGGACGGCTTCATCCCACACCAGCGAGTGCGTACCCTGCATTGGCGTCCAGTGGAATTTCACGAAACGCGCTTCGCCCTGTGCATTGATCAGGCGGAACGTGTGCACGCCGAAGCCCTGCATCGTGCGGTAGCTGCGCGGAATGGCGCGGTCCGACATCGTCCACATCAGCATGTGCGCGATTTCCGGCGACAGCGAAGCGAAGTCCCAGAACGTGTCGTGGGCAGTGGCTGCCTGCGGCATTGCGTGATGCGGTTCCGGCTTGGCTGCGTGCACCAGGTCAGGGAACTTCATGGCGTCCTGGATGAAGAACACCGGGATGTTGTTACCCACCAGATCCCAGTTGCCTTCTTCGGTATAGAACTTGACTGCGAAACCGCGCACGTCGCGTGCGGTGTCGGTCGAACCACGCTCACCGGCCACGGTCGAGAAGCGCAGGAACACTGGCGTGCGCTTGCCCTTCTTGGCGAACGGGATGGCGCGGGTCAGCGAGCTGAAGTTGTCGTAGGATTCGAAATAACCGTGCGCGGCCGAGCCGCGTGCGTGCACGACGCGCTCAGGAATGCGCTCATGGTCGAAATGGCTGATCTTTTCGCGCAGGACGAAGTCTTCGAGCAGGGTCGGACCACGCAGGCCGGCCTTCAGCGAATGCTGGTTGTCCGAGACCGGGACGCCCTGGTTCGTCGTCAGGTGACGGTCGGCCGGGTCAACGCGCACGCGGTCGAGCGGGTCGACGGTGGCGTTTTCGCCTTTTGGCGGATTGCCGTCGCCGACTTTGTCATTGGCGACGATTTCGGTCGACGTGCTGCCAGTGGCGGCGTGGGTCGACGGCTTGAAGGTTTCGCCGACTGCTGGCGTACGCGACGCATCGCCGTATTCGCTGGCCTTGTTGGCATTGAATGGACGTGCCGCTGCGAGCTCTTGCTCAGCAGGGATTTTATCGAGCAGACGATCCGCGATCGGGTTGCTGACGCCAAGGCTCTGAGGCGGCTTGGCATCGGATGGACCGGCTACCGTGCTCAGGACCGATCCGGCGCCATCGAATGAGCTGGGATGCTTTGATGTTGGCATGCTGTTCCTTGTTTGTTGTAGAGATAATTAAACTCCCAATAACATAGCCCAGCACGTTGCCCCTCCACTGTGAGTTCACACACACACAGGAGGATCAGTATTTTATTATTCCTATGATATCGATCAACATTTTCAATTGATGACTTGCTCAGTAATAAACAAGATAGTCGTGCAGCATTGATGCAGACTGGGCGAGCAGTGCAGCATCGCAATAAGGGTGTCAGCAAGCCACTAGCTCAGCCGATCGACGCCCTCCGTGCTTGCATGTATGGACACCAATGGCAGGCGCACGACGAGGCGCACGCCTTGTGCACGGGCACTGTCGATGGTCAAGTTGCCGCCATGGGCAGCGACTTGTTCCTGCTGCGTCACAAGGCCAAGGCTGCCTGGCTTGCGTGGCGCCTGCGGAGTGAATCCGACGCCGTTGTCACTGATGCTCAGTTCGAGCATGCCCTCAGTGGCGACCAGGTGCAGCTGAACGTGGCTGGCAGACGAATGACGACACACGTTGTCGAGCGACTCGCGCAGCACGCGGTATAAGCTCATCAGGATGTCTTCATCGATCTGCAGATCGTCGAGACGCCCGTCAGCCTGCACGTCGCACGCAATGCCGTTCGCGCGCGTGAACTTGCGCGCTTCGATTTCCAGCGTGGCCACGACGCCCAGCTCAAGGCCGACAGGCCCTAACTCGCTCAGCAGGTGCTTGACGGTGCGCAGCGTCTCGTCGACATTGCCCAGCGCTGCGCTCACCCAATCGTGCAGGCGGCCATGGTGGTCGTTCGTTTGCCGGTGCAGGGTGACGATGTCGAGCCGCAAGGCCAGCAGGTTCTGGCCAAGGCAATCGTGGATCTCGCGCGAGATCCGCTTGCGCTCGGCCTCACTGCTGGCGCGCTGGTGGGCCAGTAACGCATGCAGTTGCTGCTCGGATGCGCGTAACGAGGCTTCGGTATGTTGGCAGGCGATGATCTTTTCGACCAGCGCCAGGTTGACGAGCATTTGCCCTTCGGTCAACTGTCGCATGGACGCTTCGAGTCCGTCGTCGGCAACCACGTCGGCATAGCGCGACGGCGCCAATGCATCGCGCAGTTGGTCCGGTGCTTTGCTGTGACGATTGCGGAGTCGGGTTCGCATGGCAATCACCTGTGGTTCACGCGCGAAAAAGAGAGGAGTTTTCTGCTGCCTGTTGTGAGACGCTAAGTATTTTGCTGATGCAAGTCAAGCGGAACCGATGGGAACGCACGCAGAATCACGCGCGCATGTTGGGTGCGTGCTCCAATCGAGGGCAGCAGTAACGGCGCACCATGCAGCTTGGATGGACTGGATCTCAATAGGTTTGCAGGCACATTCGTCAAGCAGGCTGCAATCGATCTGGATCAATCTTGCTGCCTGTTGATGGATCGTTGTTCAGAGCGACGAAATGGCCTTGGCCAGATTGGCCTTGGCCGGCTGCTCAAGGCGCTGCGCGACGGCTGGCGTCGTGTATATCTGCTTGCGGTCGAGAAAGCCCTGCAGCACGGCGCGGCGCTTGACGGCGTAGACCTGCGGCGGCACCCATGCGTATTCGGCGCCGATCTGGCGCGTGTACTCAGCAAAGCGCACGGCGGGCGCGCCCAGGATGGCCAGGTCGATGTCGACCAGCAAAGCCTGATCCGGCGAGGCGGGCAGGGCAGTGTGGCAGGTGGCCATGATCAGGTCATGCACGCGTTGGCAGCGGGCCGCATCGACGCCGCCGGTCGCCAATGCTTCAGTGGCCCAGTGCGCCGAGCGTGCTTCGTTATCGTGGCACTGTACGTCGTAGATAGCGTCGTGGAACCACAGGGCCAGTTCGATGTCGGCAGGCTGTTCGGCGTGTGCCCGCAGCGTCTCGGACAGCGCCAGGCATTCGGTGAGGTGTTGCAGTGTGTGGTAGTGGCGCTGGGGCTCGTCCCACGCGCGCAGCAGTTGCTCGCACAAGTCGGAGGGCGGGGCCAGGTTCAGCACTGCCCAGGTTGCAAGCCAGCGTGCGAGGTTACGTTGATGGGGCATCAATGATGAATGGGTCAGCTGAACACCTTGTTCCTGGGAGGTGCGCGACGCTATCGACATCTGACGTCGACCTGCGTCTCTCCGGCATGGGCGCCTTTCATGCCTGTCACCGTGCATGTGGTGATCTCATCAGGCAGCCGTTTCGCCAACGATACCTCGCCGAATGCACCGTAGTCGCACCTGAGCCATTTACCGTCAGGGTACTGACCATCCAGTGCGTATGTCCGTCTCCAACCTGTTTTGGTTCTCGTCGCATCGCGTTCACGAAGCACGCCGAGACGTTCCGGCGGACCATCAGCCGGCGCAGCGCTGCTCAAGTACAGCGGCGAAGAGACAAACGGTGTCCACTCCTCATCAGGCGCGGCCAGGTGAAGGGATGCCTCAGGGATCGATTGGGGACATACATAGCTTGTTGGCGCTGCGTGGGACACGAGGTGGGCCAACAGCAAAGTCACAGTTGCGGCTGCACATTGAATTTTCATGGATCACTCGATCACGAAAAATGCATCGGCATTGTTGGACGGGTCGATAAAGTTGCCATTGCTATCTTTCCCTTTTCGACGGATGAAGCGCTTGCCGATTGCGGCCTTTGAACGCCACTGATCCATTATGTAAATGCCGTCAGATACTTGTCCCATATAAAAGGCAGCGTGGTTACCATGAGACTGATTCGCATATCTGCCGTTGACAAAGGTCGCTATCGCAGTGCCCTGCGCAAGGCTGTTGGCGCTAACGACGTTGTCACCTTGCCGCTAGTTGCCGGTCCATCCAACGGACGTGTGATTTTTGACGAGCGTAACACACTCGCCGTTCCCCTCCTTGGGCTTCCCTTCGAGGCTTCGAACGGCCGAATAAACTGTTGACATGATTCTCTCCTGTCGCTCAGCAGATACGATTAACAGCCAGATCCCATCCGCCGGCAGTGAGGCCTTTGGCACCACCACCAACCTTCTGCTGTGTATATCGCCATTTCACCTTCGAGTATTTGAGGCTCAAATGCTCAGACAAAATTTCGCCTTCGTTGATTTCAGGCGCTACTTCGCTCACCAGGACATTGGTCATTTCAACTTCAAAGTACTTGATCCGTTCGCCAAACCCATCGGCACGGAAAAACTCAAGGCGACCGGAGGGAATAGTCCTTCCCATTGCACAGTGTTGAAGAAGGATTGGCGTGGCCAAGTCGGAGATTTTTCGAAGTGCCAAGCTGGAATGTTCACAACGCTCCGCGGTGTGACCGCCTCCCGTGGAACTGGTAGCAGATTTAGGCTGAACGATCATCCAGTCAGCCATCGTGCATTCAATCCAACCTAGGTGCTGACTATCGGCGGATTCGCCCTTGATACCGTCTAACTGAAGATACACATCGATGGCCATGGAAGCTCCTTTAAAGGGCTTCAATGTTGCAGCGAAGTCTCTCCACTAATATTGAAATGACGCAAGGGCGCTTAACATGCGATCTCGTCGCTGCTAGCCGATGAATGGCGTGGGCAACGCAAAAGCGCGTGTCTGGTGATCAGAAATGCGCGATCAGCCTTGCCCATAATTTCTACATCAAAATCACATCGTACTGTTCCTGGTGATACCCCTTCTCGACCTGCAGCGAAATGCGCTTGCCGATGAAGTCCCCCAGCATGGCCAGGTGCTGCGACTCTTCTTCCAGGAACAAATCGATCACCTCTTGCGAGGCGACGATGCGGAACTCGCGCGGGTTGAACTGCTTGGCTTCGCGCAGCAGTTCGCGCAGGATTTCGTAGCAGATCGTGCGGCTGGTTTTCACCTGGCCCTTGCCCGAGCAGGCCGGGCAAGGTTCGCACAGGATGTGGGCCAGCGATTCGCGCGTGCGCTTCCTCGTCATTTCCACCAGGCCCAGCGCCGAGAAATTACTTACGGAGACCTTGGTGCGGTCGCGCGCCAGGGTTTTCTTCAGCTCGGCCAGCACCTGGTTGCGGTGCTCGTTGTTCTCCATGTCGATGAAGTCGAGGATGATGATGCCGCCCAGATTGCGCAGGCGCAGCTGGCGCGCGATGGCGTGCGCCGATTCGAGATTCGTCTTGAAGATCGTGTCGGCGAAATTGCGCCCGCCGACGTAGCCACCCGTGTTGACGTCGATGGTCGTCATTGCTTCGGTCTGATCGACGATCAGGTAGCCGCCCGATTTCAGGTCGACGCGGCGCCCGAGCGCGCGCAGGATTTCTTCTTCGACGCCGTACAGGTCGAACAGCGGGCGCTCGCCCGTGTAGTGCGCCATGCGCGACAGCACGCTTGGCGTGTAGACCTGGGCGAATTCGACGAGTTTCAGGTAGTTCTCGCGCGAGTCGACCTGGATGGTGGCGGTTTCGTCGTGCACGAAGTCGCGCAGCACGCGCTGGGCAAGCGACAGATCCTGATAGAGCAGGGTGGTCGGTGGCCGGGTGCGGGCGCCCTGCACGATGGCGCCCCAGGTCTTGCGCAGGTAGTCGACGTCGGCGGCCAGGTCGTCGTCCGGTGCTTCTTCGGCCATCGTGCGCACGATGTAACCACCTTTTTCGTCGGGCGGCAGCATGCCTTGCAGACGCGTGCGCAGGCGTTCGCGCTCGCTTTCCTTTTCGATTTTCTGCGAGATGCCGATGTGCTGGTCTTGCGGCAGGTACACCAGCATGCGCCCGGCGATGGAAATCTGGGTCGACAGGCGCGCGCCCTTGGTGCCGATCGGGTCCTTGATGACCTGGACGGTCAGTACCTGGCCGTCAAACAGCAGCTTTTCAATCGCGGTCGGGGGAACGTTGGCGCCGTCGTGGCTGCGCGCTTCCCAGATGTCGGCCACGTGCAGGAATGCGGCGCGCTCCAGGCCGATGTCGATGAAGGCCGACTGCATGCCTGGCAGCACGCGCACGACCTTGCCCAGATAGACATTTCCCGCCAACCCACGCGTGAGCGTGCGCTCGATGTGCAGTTCCTGCACCGCGCCTTGCAAGACCAGCGCGACGCGTGTTTCCTGCGGCGTGATGTTGATAAGAATATCTTCGTTCATGGACCCTGCCGCACGTATTGTTCAGGGTGATCATGATACACGCTCACGGCGCATCGCCGGGGTGGGAAGGCGATCAATTCAGACCGTCAGGCCCGCCTTGCGCAGCAAACTGGCGGTCTCGAACAGGGGCAGGCCCATGATGCCGGAGTGGCTGCCTTCGATGTGCTCGATGAACAGCGCCGCAGGGCCCTGGATGCCGTAGCCGCCGGCCTTGTCGTATGGCTCAGGCGTCGCGCAATAGGCGCGGATCTGTTCCGGCGTGAGCTTGGCAAAGCGCACGTTCGACACTTGTGTGACTTGCTCGGCCACGCGTTCGGCGTGCACGGCAACCGAGGTCAGCACCTGGTGCGTACGGCCCGACAGACGCTCGAGCATGGCGATCGCTTCCCGGTTATCGGCTGGCTTGCCCAGAATCTCGCCATCGATCGTGACAGTGGTGTCTGCCGTCAATACCGGGCGCAGCGGCTGGCGCCGTTGTAGCAGCAGGTTGAAGGCAAACGCGCCTTTTTCCCTGGCAACGCGCGCCACGTAATGGTGCACGTCTTCGTTCGACAGCACGTCTTCACTCACGTCGACCGCGCGGGCCGGATCACTGCGCAGCAGCATCAGCTCGAAGTCAACGCCAATCTGGCGCAGCAATTCGCGTCGGCGCGGGCTTTTCGAAGCGAGGTAAATCTTGTTCTGGTTGTTTCTCATCGATTCGGACGATCAGGCAGGGCTGTCGGGCAGGTAAAGAATTACTGCAGAAGCAAAATTCAGACCCGGTGATAAGGGTGATTCTGGGTGATCGACCAGGCACGATACAGCTGCTCGGCCAGCATGACCCGCACCATACCGTGCGGCAGCGTCATACTGGAAATACGGATCAGGCCCTCGGCACGCGCCTTGAGCTCGGGATCGAGGCCATCGGCGCCGCCGATCAGGAACGCGGTGTCGCGTCCGTCACGTTGCCAGGTTTCCAGCTGCTGCGACAGGCCGACGCTGGTCAGGTCGCGGCCGCGCTCGTCGAGCGCGATGATGCGTACGCCCTTGGGCAAGACCGCTTCGATGCGCTCGCGTTCGAGCGCCATCGCCGTGGCAGCGGTCTTGCTGCCGGACCGTTCGACCGGCTTGATTTCCTTGAGCACGATGCGCAGCTCGGGTGGCATGCGCTTCGTGTACTCGGTGAAACCCGACTCGATCCAGGCCGGCATCTTGTGACCGACCGCGGCAATGATCAATTGCATGGACGCTTACTCGGCATCCTTCTTGATACGACGGATCACTTTCTTGACCGGTGCTTCGACCGCTGGCGCTTCTTTCGGCGCGGCAGCTTTCACGGCGCGCTTTGGCGGCTTGGCCTTGGTTGCTTCGACAGCGGCGGTCTCGGTCTTGCTCGGGCCGACCTTCACGGTCTTGCCGCTTGGGACAGCTTTAGCAGCAACTTTCTTGGCAGCCGGCTTCTTGGCAGCAGCAGGACCTTCGGCAGCGATGGTCTTGGCGACCGTGGCAGCGCGCTTGGCGGCAGGTTTACGTTCGTTGACCGGCTTGGCCTCGACCTTGTCCTGGTTGGCGGCAAGGTGCTTCGACTTCGGTTTGGCTTCGTCGGCTTCAGCGCCTTCGGCGGTCGACTTGCGCTTGGCGGCGCCCAGCTTGACCGGCTTTTCGCCCCAGATTTCTTCGAGACGGTAGTACTGGCGAATGGCCGGCTGCATGATGTGGACGATGATGTCGCCCAGGTCGACCAGCACCCATTCACCGGTGTCCTCGCCTTCCATGCCGATGACGTCGCCGCCGGCAGCCTTGACCTTGTCGCGCACCGATGCGGCCAGCGACTTGGTCTGGCGGTTCGAGGTGCCCGAAACGACCACGATGCGGTCGAACAGGCTGGTCAGGTGCGTCGTGTCGAACATGACGATGTCCTGGCCCTTGACGTCTTCCAATGCGTCGATGACGAGGGTTTGCAGTTTCTTGAGATCCATTAGTTTTTGTACAGGTTATGTTGTTGAATATAGTCTAGCACTTGCGCCATTGCGAGCGCGTTTGCGTCCGCTTCCTGGCCCGCGTGCAAGGCCGCACGAATGCGGCTTGACGAAATGTCGACGTCCAGCGTCGGTGCGAGGCAAACTTTTCCGTGGCTGCTTGCGCGCACGGTGTCGGGCGTCGCAAGGCGCGTCGACAATTCTTGTGCCACCGGTGGTGGCAAGGTTTCTTGCGCCAGGTCGTAACCCGGGCGCGTGGCCACACCCAGGTTGGCCAGCGCGAACAGTTCGCGCCATTCATTCCAGGTATCCAGATTGCGCAGCTGGTCGGCGCCCATCAGGAATACGATCGATGCCTGCGGGCCGAGTTCCCGGCGCAGCGCGCGCAGGGTCTCGACCGTGTAGGTTGGCGTGGTGCGTTCAATTTCCTGCAGGTCAAACACGACGTGCAACTGGTCGTTGTTCAGTGGCCTGAAGGCCAGTTCGAGCATCGCGATGCGATGCGCATCACCGGCTTCCATGCCGTTCTTTTGCCAGGGGCGGCCGGCGGGCAGGATGCGCAATTCGTCCGCCTGCAGCAAGCCGCAAAACAATTGGCCCAGCGCGACGTGGCCGAGGTGCACCGGATCGAAGCTGCCGCCCAGCACGGCGATGCAGGCCGTCACGGCGCGAGCCAGTCCCGGTGCGGCAGGAAGTCGGTCGCCAGGCGCGCTTCCGGGCTGCCCGGCTCGGGGTGCCAGTCGTAGCGCCACTTCACGATCGGCGGCATCGACATCAGGATCGCCTCGGTGCGGCCGCCCGACTGCAGGCCGAACAGCGTGCCGCGGTCCCATACCAGGTTGAACTCGACATAGCGGCCGCGCCGGTAAGCCTGGAAATCGCGCTCACGCTCGCCGTACGGCCGGTCCTTGTGGCGCGCCAGGATCGGCAGGTAGGCCGTGGTGAAGCTGTTGCCGACGCTTTGCATCAGCGCACACGACTGCTCGAAGCCCAGTTCGTTCAGGTCATCGAAAAAGATGCCGCCCACGCCGCGCGCTTCCTTGCGGTGCTTCAGGTAAAAATACTCGTCGCACCAGGTCTTGAAGCGCGGGTGCAGCGTCGGGCCGAACGGTGCCAGCGCATCATGGCAGCTCTGGTGGAAGTGGCGCGCATCGGCCTCGTCGCCGTAATACGGCGTAAGGTCCATGCCGCCGCCGAACCACCAGACCGGCTCTTCGCCGGGCGCGGTCGCTTCGAAAAACCGCACGTTCATGTGGACCGTCGGCGCATACGGATTGCGCGGGTGCAGCACCAGCGACACGCCCATCGCTTCCCAGGCGCGGCCCGCCAGTTCGGGGCGCACGGCGCTGGCCGATGGGGGCAGGGCGGCGCCCATCACGTGCGAGAAGTTCACGCCGCCGCGCTCGAACACATTGCCTTCTTCGATCAGGCGCGAAATGCCGCCGCCGCCTTCGGGCCGTTCCCACGCGTCGCGCAGGAACGGCTTGCCATCGATCTGTTCGAGGTCCTGGACGATACGCGCCTGGAGGTCGAGCAACCAGGCCTTGATGGCTGCGCTATGAAGGGATGGCATGGAACGATCGCGGTCGGGAAATGAAAAGAGCGCAGATTGTACACCTGCGCACGTGGTGGTCACTCGTTGTGAGGGTGGTGCTTACTTAATGCCGCGCCAGCCGATGTCGCGCCGGTACTGCGCGCCATTGAAGTGGATCTTCTCGACCGTTTCGTAGGCGCGCTTCTGCGCCATCTTGACGCTGTCGCCCAGACCCACGACGCATAGCACCCGGCCGCCACTGGCTTGCAGCGTGCCGCCCACGACGCGCGTGCCGGCGTGGAAGGTGACGCATTCGGGTACTTCAGGCGGGATGCCGTCGATGACGTCGCCCTTGCGCGGACTGTCGGGGTAGCCGGCGGCGGCCATTACGACGCCCACGGCGGTGCGGCGGTCCCATTCGAGTTCGACCGTGTCGAGCGTGCCATTGCAGGCGTGTTCGAGCACCGTGGCGAAGTCGCTTTTCAGGCGCGCCATGATCGGCTGGGTTTCCGGGTCGCCCATGCGGCAGTTGAATTCCAGCGTGCGCGGATTGCCGTCGGCATCGATCATCAGGCCAGCGTACAGGAAGCCCGTGAACGGAATGCCGTCGCGCGCCATGCCCTGGATGGTCGGGTTGATGATCTCGCGCATCACGCGCGCATGCATCGACGGCGTGACGATTGGCGCCGGCGAGTACGCGCCCATGCCGCCCGTGTTCGGACCCTGGTCGTGGTCCTTCAGGCGCTTGTGGTCCTGGCTCGTGGCCAGTGCCAGCACGTTCTTGCCATCGCACATGACGATGAAGCTGGCTTCTTCGCCGGCCAGGAATTCTTCGATGACGATGCGTGCGCCGGCGTCGCCAAAGGCGTTATCGGCCAGCATGTGGTCAACGGCGCCGTGTGCTTCTTCGGGCGTCATGGCCACGACGACGCCTTTGCCGGCCGCCAGGCCGTCGGCCTTGATGACGATCGGTGCGCCGTTGGCATCGATGTAGGCGTGGGCAGCAGCAGCGTCCGAGAAGGTTTCGTACTTCGCGGTCGGGATGCCGTGGCGCTGCATGAACGACTTGGCGAAATCCTTCGAGCTCTCGAGCTGCGCGGCTTCGCGGGTGGGGCCGAAGATTTTCAGGCCGCGCGAGCGGAACAGGTTGACGATGCCGGCGGCCAGCGGTACTTCCGGGCCCACCAGTGTCAGCGCGATGTGCTCGGCCGTGACGAAGTCGGCCAGCGCCTGCGGCTCGTGCAGGTCGACCGTCACCAGGCGCGTGTCGAGCTCGGTGCCACCGTTGCCGGGAGCGACGAAGACCGTCTGGACGCGTTCCGATTGGGCCAGTTTCCACGCCAGAGCGTGTTCGCGGCCGCCCGAGCCGACTACGAGAATTTTCATATTGCTTACCAGGTTATTCGTCGATCACGGCGTTGGTGAACACTTCCTGGACGTCGTCCAGGTTTTCCAGTGCATCGAGCAGCTTCTGCATCTTGATCGCGTCGTCGCCCGTGAACACCGTTTCGGTGGCGGGTTTCATGATGACTTCGGCCACTTCGGCCTTGAAGCCGGCCGCTTCGAGCGCTTCTTTCACCGACGCGAAGGCGTGCGGATCGCACAGCACTTCGAAGCCGCCTTCGTCGTCGGCCGCGACATCGTCGGCGCCGGCTTCGAGCGCCGCTTCCATCAGCTTGTCTTCGTCAACGCCCGGCGCGAACAGGAACTGGCCCGTGTGCTGGAACATGAACGCGACCGAACCTTCGGTGCCCATATTGCCGCCGTTCTTGCTGAACGCGTGGCGCACTTCAGCCACCGTGCGTACGCGGTTGTCGGTCAGGCACTCGACGATGATCGCCGCGCCGCCGATGCCATAGCCTTCGTAGCGCACTTCTTCGTAGTTGACGCCTTCGAGCTCGCCCGAACCGCGCTGGATGGCGCGCGTGACGTTATCTTTCGGCATATTCGCATCGGCCGCCTTCTCGACTGCCAGGCGCAGGCGCGGATTGGACGGGATGTCGCTGCCGCCCATGCGCGCGGCGACGGTGATTTCCTTGATCAGGCGCGTCCAGATCTTGCCGCGCTTGGCGTCAGTTGCGGCCTTTTTGTGCTTGATATTGGCCCATTTGCTGTGTCCAGCCATGTCGAGAATTCCTTAGACGGTATGCAAGAGTGGCCGACATTCTAGCATAGCGCCCCCTTGCAAAAAGGTCCAAGGGCCATCATGCCGGGGGCGCGAATCGGCATGGAAACAACAGTCTGGTGCGCCGGTGCTTTCGCCGCCGGCGAGCACGAATACGGTATTCTTGGTGAACACAAAGGAGAACTTATGCACGCCAAAGCAATCCGCATCGCCGCCAATGGCGGCCCCGAGGTCATGGAATATGTCGATGTCGACGTGGGCGCGCCCGGCCCGGGCGAGATCCTGCTGCGCCAGCATGCGATCGGCCTGAACTTCATCGACGTGTATTTTCGCACCGGCCTGTACCCGCAGCCATTGCCCGGCGGGCTGGGCAAGGAAGGCGCGGGCGTGGTCGAGGCGGTGGGCGAGGGCGTGACCAATGTCCAGCCGGGCGACCGCGTCGCGTACGCCGGCGGGCCCAACGGCGCCTACGCCGACCTGCGCGTGATGCCGGCTGCCGTTGTCGTCAAGCTCCCTGACGCGATCTCGTTTGAGACGGCAGCGGCCATGATGCTGCAGGGCCTGACGGTGCAGTACCTGTTTCGCTCGACCTACCCGCTGCAGGCCGGCCAGACGATCCTGTTCCACGCCGCGGCCGGTGGCGTTGGCCTGATCGCCTGCCAGTGGGCGCGCGCCCTTGGCGTGCATCTGATCGGCACGGTCGGCTTTAAGGAAAAGGGCGAGCTGGCGCTGGCGCACGGCGCGGCGCACGTCATCAACTACAACGACGAGGACATCGTGGCGCGTGTGAAAGAAATCACGGGCGGGGCCGGCGTGCCGGTGGTGTACGACTCGGTGGGCAAGGACACGTTTGCCGCGTCGCTCGATTGCCTGCAGCGGCGCGGGCTGATGGTCAGCTTCGGCAATGCGTCCGGCGCCGTGGAACCGTTCACGCCTGGCGAGCTGGCCAAACGCGGTTCGCTGTACATCACGCGCCCGACCCTGTTCGACTACATGACCAACCAGCAGGAAGCCGAGGCGATGTCGGCCGAGCTGTTCGAGATGGTCACGAGCGGCAAGGTGATCATCAACGTCAACCAGACCTTCCCGCTGGCGCAGGCCGCTGAGGCGCACCGCGCGCTGGAAGCACGCCGCACCACCGGTTCGACGGTGCTGCTGCCATGAGGGATACCCGCGACGAGTCACCGTTCACGCCGCCATCGCGCCCGACGGGCGATGGCGCGCCGAAGTTCGGCCGGCTGCTGATCGTGCTGGTGCTGGCCTTGCTGCTGGTCGTGGCGATCACGTTCGGGTCGGAGGCGTATTTCAGCTAGCGGTTAATAGACGAACTAGACGGGCGTAAAAAAAGCCAGGCAGTTTTGCCTGGCTTTCGAGTCCGTCTTCAAGGCCTGGTCAAGCGCCCGGTTCTTTCGTCACCACCACCCGGCGCGCCACGCCCGACTGGCCAGGGAAGCCCTCGAACGCGCTTTGCACCAGCGCTGGCATGACTTCGGGTGTCGACATATTGCGGCTCGTGTTGTGCACGGTCACTTCAAACAGGCGCTTGCCGTCGCGCGACGACTTGATCGCCACCTGCAGCTCGCGCCGGTACTGGTGCTCGATCGACGTCTGGTACGACGGGTACGGACCCCAGAACGGATCGTAGAACGGGCTGTACCAGCCGCCCCAGTAGCGGCGGTTGAAGCCGCCGCGATAGCCGCCGTAGCCGAAGCGCGCGCTCGGATAGAAATACGGCGTCATCACAGGCTCGATCACGCGCACCGGCACGTCGGTGGTGGTAAAGCGCATCGCCACGGTCAGCGCCGGCGTGGCGCCATTGGCATCGCGGAAGCCCTGGCGCGCCAGCTGGCCACGCACCAGGTCCTGGTAGCTGCGCCACTCGAGGGTATCGTCCTGCGGCGACGGCACTTCAAACACATAGGTCTTGTCGGCAATCTGCGCCGGCCATTGGTGGAACGTGGTGACATCGCTGCGGATGCTCGTCGCGCAGCCGCCCAGCAGCAACGCGAACGCGGTACCCAGAGCGATGGTGATGAAGCGTTTCATGCAAATCTCCCGTTTGTCTTGTCGGTCTTTCCCCGATCTTCAAGATTACCCCTTGTTCAGATTCAGGGGAGCCACTTTTACACCCGGTTACCGTGCCTACAAAGCGATACATGGCATTCGTGGGCGGCGATCCAAAAGCTTGTTGGTAAAATAAGCCCCTCATCCACTGTGTCAGCCCGAGCCCATCATGCGCACCGATACGCCCCAGACCATCTTCCGCAAGGACTATACCCCGCCCAGCTATCTGGTGGATACCGTCGAACTGGGCTTCGACCTGGACCCGGCCCGCACCGTCGTCGCCAGCCGCCTGACGCTGCGACGCAACCCGGCCGCCACCACGCGCGGCATCGAACTGCACGGCGAAGACATCGAACTGGTGGCGCTGCGCCTGAATGGCAAGCTGCTGGGCAAGCGCGACTACACGCTAACCAACAACCTGCTGACGATCCGCTCGGCGCCGGACGACGTGGTGCTCGAGATCGAATCGCTGTGCGCACCCGATAAAAACACGACGCTGAGCGGCTTGTACGTGTCCAACGGCAACTTCTTCACGCAGTGCGAAGCCGAGGGCTTCCGTCGCATCACGTTCTTCCCGGACCGTCCGGACGTGATGGCCAAGTTCACCGTGATGCTGCGCGCCGACAAGGCCCGCTATCCGGTGCTGCTGTCCAACGGCAATCTGCTCGAAGAAGGCGATCTGGACGATGGCCGCCACTATGCACTGTGGGAAGACCCGTTCAAGAAGCCGTCGTACCTGTTCGCCCTGGTCGCGGCGCAACTGGTCTGCCAGGAAGAAACCTTCCGCCTGGCCGACGGCCGCGACGCGCTGCTGCAGGTGTGGGTCGAGGACGGCAACCTGGACAAGACCGATTACGCGATGCAGTCGCTCAAGCACAGCATCCGCTGGGACGAAGAAAAATACGGGCTCGAACTCGACCTCGACCGCTTCATGATCGTCGCCACGAGCGACTTCAACATGGGCGCGATGGAAAACAAGGGCCTGAACATCTTCAACACCAAGTTCGTGCTGGCCAACCCGCGCGTGGCCACCGACATCGACTTCCAGGGCATCGAAGCCGTGGTGGCGCACGAATACTTCCACAACTGGACCGGCAACCGCGTGACGTGCCGCGACTGGTTCCAGCTGTCGCTGAAAGAAGGCCTGACCGTGTTCCGTGACCAGGAATTCACGGCCGACATGATCGGCACCGCCACCGGGCGCGCCGTCACCCGCATCGACCAGGTGCGCACGCTGCGCCAGGCCCAGTTCCCGGAAGACGCCGGCCCGATGGCGCACCCGGTGCGGCCCGACTCGTTTGTCGAGATCAACAATTTCTACACCGTGACGGTGTACGAAAAGGGCGCCGAAGTCGTGCGCATGTACCAGACGCTGTTTGGCGTCGACGGTTTCCGCAAGGGCATGGACCTGTACTTCGCGCGCCATGACGAGCAAGCCGTCGAATGCGACGACTTCCGCCACGCGATGGCCGACGCCAACGACCGCGAACTGGGGCAATTCGAGCGCTGGTACAGCCAGGCCGGCACGCCGGTGCTGCGCTTCGAAGGCCGCTGGGACGAAGCCGCGCAGACCTACACGCTCACGCTGTTCCAGTCGTGCCCGGCCACGCCCGGCCAGCCCGAGAAACTGCCGTTCCACATCCCGGTGGCCGTTGGCCTGCTCGACGCCGCCGGCGCCGATATGGAACTCGTCGTCGATGGCGCGCAGCGCGGCACGACCGCGGTGCTCGAACTGACCGAAGCCGAGCAAACCTTCGTCTTCACGGGCGTGACCGGGCAGCCGGTGGCCTCGGTGCTGCGCGACTTTTCGGCGCCGGTCATCCTGCAGGGCGGCTACACCGATGCCGACCTGCTGCACCTGTTCAGCCACGACAGCGACCCGGTCAACCGCTGGGAAGCGGGCCAGCGCCTGGCGATGGAACGCCTGCTGAAACTGACCGGCGAAGCGGGCGCGAACGACGATGCCGCCGCCAGCCTGAACCTGGACGAGACCTTCATCGAGGCGCTGCGCAAGATCCTGGTCGACGAGACGCTCGATCCGGCCTTCCGCGAGCAATGCCTGACGCTGCCGTCCGAATCGATGGTCGCCGAGCAGCTGGAGTGCGTCGATCCGCTGGCCGTGCACATCGCGCGTCAGTTCATGCGCGCCGACCTCGGTGCGCGCCTGCGCAGCGAGTTGCTGGCGCAGTACGAGGCCAATGCCACGCCCGGCCCGTACAGCCCGGACGCCGCCTCGGCCGGCAAGCGCGCGCTGAAGAACCTGGCGCTGGCTTATCTGAACGCGGCACCGGACGCCGCCAGCGTCGCGCTGGCGCAGCGCCAGTTCGATGAAGCCGACAACATGACCGACCGCGCCGCGGCGCTGGCCGCCCTGGTCGCAGCGTGCGTGCCGCAGGCGGCCGATGCGCTGGCCGTGTTCTATGACGAATTCCAGAACGAGGCGCTGGTCGTGGACAAGTGGTTCGCGATGCAGGCGTCAAGCCCGACCACCGACCTGGCCGCCGTGCGCGCGCTGATGACGCACCCGGCCTTCACGCTGCGCAACCCGAACCGCGCGCGCAGCCTGGTGGCAATGTTCTGCGTGAACAATCCGGTACAGTTCCACGCGCCGGACGGCAGCGGCTACGCGTTCTGGGCCGAGCAGGTCATCGCACTCGACGCACTGAACCCGCAAGTGGCCAGCCGCCTGGCGCGCGCCATGGACCGCTGGCGCCGTTACGCGCCGGCCCTGCAGTGGCAGATGCGCGAAGCCTTGCAGAAGGTGGCGGGGCAGGTCAAGCTGTCGAACGACGTGCGCGAGATCGTCGGCAAGGCGCTGGCCAACTAAACACATTCAACACAACCTGAGGAACCCATGAAACGCGTAAGTCTGACGCAGTACCTGGTGGAAGAACAACGCCAGCACCAGAGCATCAATGCGGAGTTGCGCCTGCTGATCGAAGTCGTGGCCCGCGCCTGCAAGCGCATCAGCTATTCGGTGAGCAAGGGCGCGCTGGGCGAAGTGCTCGGCAGTGCCGACACCGAAAACATCCAGGGCGAAGTGCAGAAAAAGCTCGATGTGATCTCCAACGAGATCCTGCTCGAAGCCAACGAGTGGGGCGGCCACCTGGCCGCGATGGCGTCCGAGGAAATGGAAACCATCCGCCAGATCCCGAGCCGCTATCCGAAGGGCGAATTCCTGCTGCTGTTCGATCCGCTGGACGGCTCGTCGAACATCGACGTCAACGTGTCGATCGGCACGATCTTCTCGGTGCTCAAGGCCCCGGAAGGCATGCAGGACCCGACCGAGCAGGACTTCCTGCAGCCCGGCAGCACGCAGGTGGCCGCCGGTTACGCCGTGTACGGCCCGCAGACGATGCTGGTGCTCACGACCGGCAATGGCGTGCACTGCTTCACGCTCGACCGCGAGCAGGGTTCGTGGGTGCTGACCCAGAGCGATATGCAGATTCCGGCAGCGACCAAGGAATTCGCGATCAATATGTCGAACCAGCGCCACTGGCACCCGCCGGTCAAGCGTTACGTCGACGAGCTGCTGGCAGGCTCCACCGGCCCACGCGGCAAGGACTTCAATATGCGCTGGGTCGCCTCGATGGTGGCCGACGTGCACCGCATCCTGACCCGCGGCGGCGTCTTCATGTACCCGGCCGACCTGCGCGACACCAGCATGCCAGGCAAGCTGCGCCTGATGTACGAAGCCAATCCAATGGCGATGATCGTCGAGCAGGCCGGCGGCGCGGCCACCGACGGCCAGGGCCGCATCCTCGATATCCAGCCGACCAAGCTGCATCAGCGCGTGCCGGTGTTTTTGGGTTCGAAGGAAGAAGTGGATGTTGTTACGGGCTATCACGCGGCCTGATGGTGCGCCTGATCATCTGCGTATAAATTAGGCAAACCGGAAATCTTGCGAAAGTGATGCGATACACACTAGCAAGGTTGCCGGTTTGTTTGCTAGAATACGGCTCTTTCGTGAGCGACGGCTTGTTTGTCGGGCATGATGGAAGGCGAAGCACAGGTTTCGCCGCTGTAGCTCAGTCGGTAGAGCAGCGCATTCGTAATGCGAAGGTCACCAGTTCGATTCCGGTCAGCGGCACCAAAATTAGTTAGTCAGAAAAAAGGGTTACAGGCTTCGGCCGGTAACCCTTTTTTCTTGTTCCTCCACTTCGTCTGATCGTGTAACCACTCGGTCAGCAGGTCAGCCCTCGGATACTTTTCCCTGTCCGAATATCAAGGCCGACGTAGCATGAGTACCCCTCACTCTTTGTCCAGATGCAGCTGAGATCGCCCTTGCCACGTTCCCGCTGGTCAGGTCCGGCGCCACAGGCGTCCTTGATGTCGGGGCCAAGATGGTCGAACAAATCCCTGGCAAGCGGCCCTGTCACCATCAACGATAGTTTTCTATCCTTCTCTGTCGGTGGGGTCGAGTCGCCGAGGCTGCCGCCGTAGATGTAAAAATCTCCGGTGAGCGCTTTGGCTAGGTACCGGCTTTGGCTTTTGCTCTCGCCAGCAGAGGCGACCGAAGCCAGCGCAATAGCCCCGGCAAGACAGGTCAAGCGAACGTTCATGGCCGCTCCCAAAGTCCGATATGAAGATGATCATCATGGTCGCGCCATGGCTTTACAAGCGGACCGCACACCTCGCGCACTTTGGCGTCGTTAAAGTAGATGAGCTTGACGAGGGGGTGTCGCAAAAACAGGCTGACCAGTTTGATCGTAGCTGGCTGATCGTAGATCGCGTCCCGGTACGAGCACCGTGCAGCCTGACCGACCAGCTTATCTTTGCGGACCGGGCGGATGTCCATGTCGATGCCCTTCATGTGGGTGGCATGGTCAAACCTGAGTCCACCCGCCACACTGATGTTCCCGATACCAAATTTGCGGTCATCGATTGCCTGCCACTCGCGTTCAACCTGAAATATCACCGTCAGCATAGTGGGGTGGGCATATTGGGCCAGATGACCAGTGCCGGGCACGCCTTTGACATTGCCGTACACGTAGTAGCCTGCTTCTTCTGGCGCTTGCGGGAGCATGAAGTGGCCAAGTTGATCCCTTGGTTGAATGGGTATCGGCATGGTCCGGCCTCATGCACACTTTTTGGCGGCAAGATCCCAGCCCCCTGACGTACTACCGCTGGCTCCGCCACCGATCTTCTGCTGTACGTAGGTCCACTTGATCTTGGGGAAGCATAGCCCGATCTCATCCTGGAGCAGGCCACCGTCATGCATCACCTGGTCCATATGGGACAGCAGCACGTTCTCCAGTTCGACCTGGTAGTACTTCACGGGCTTGCCGTCGCTATCGGCACGCATGAACTCCAGCTTGGCCTTTGGGATGGTCTTGCCCATCGAGCAGTGCTGCATGAGGATCGGCGAGGCAAGGTCGGCCAGTTTGGTGAGCGACAGGGTGCGATGCTCGCAGTGCCCGGCTGTATGGCCCCCTGCGGTCGACACGCTGATGACTCTGGGTTGCGTCACGCCCCAGTGGGTCGAAGCGATTTCAATCCAGCCTTGGTGCGCTGAATCAGCCGACTCCCCTTTGATGCCGTCAATTTGCAGATATGCGTCGAGTGCCATGTACTGTCTCCGATGGTTGGGTACATCGGTTATTCTTTACCAGCGACAGCAACAAGGGTTGTGAGCGCGCAATGGATTAGCGACGTATGCCGTCAGCCGGGCTGGGTCTCTTCGGTCGCAGCTTCCTGCAAACCGCGCGCCAGGCTCGACACACTCGGATTGTCGACGAACACACAGCGCTTGCCGTGGCGTTTGCAATGGTCTTTCACGCGCCAGTAGGCACTGTGGCTGATGCAGCCGGTCTGGCAAATCACCAGGTCGGCAGCGGCCAGGCTGGCATCGAGCTGGCTGCTGCTGTCTTCCAGGCCGCCGTCGTGGTGCGCAAACTGGGCGCCGACGCGCTCGATCATCGTGCGGTAGATCGGCACGCTGCTGCTGCGCCCGCCGACGCACAGCACGGCGCGGTTGTGCAGCCGTACCGGCATCGCAACGGGCACCGCGACGGGTTCCGCTGCCGGCGCGGGAGCCACTTCGGCATCGGGTGCGGCGGGGCGCAATGTCTTGAGTTCAGTCACCTGCGCGCGCAGGGCCTGCTCGCGCGCTTCCAGTTGCGCGATGCGTTCGGCCATGCGCTCGCGGGTGTCGAGCTCGGGGACGCTGGCTTGCAGACGCGCCAGCTCGGCGCGGAGGGTGGCGACATCGCCATCCCGGGCAATGGTGGCGGCGCGCGCCGTCATCAGGAGCTGCTCGTGGCGCTCGGCGTCGAGCGCTTTCTCTTGCGCCAGTGCGTTGCAGCGTTCCTGCAGGCGGACGACTTCGCGCTCAAGACGGGAATTGTCGGCAACGATCGCATTGAACTTGTTGAGATCGGCGCGGGCGCAAGCGCCGGCCTGGTGCTGCACCATATGGATATCGCGGCACATTTTCTCTTCGAGCGCCACCGTGCAGCGGGGATGGGACAGCCCGGCCCAAAATGCGCCAGCCACGTCACCGGCAGCAACAGCCGCCGCCCACATGGCCTCGACCTGCTCGGTGGTCTTGGCCGCGCGGAAGCGCTGGATATGTTGCGCATAGCGACGTTCGAGCTCTTTCTGAACCGCGTCGGCCACAGGCGTGCGCAATGCGCATTCGCTGACGGTGCCGACGTGAATATCGTAATCATCATGCAGCACCTTCCCACCAGTCACTTTCTCGACCAGCTTGCGCAAACCATTCAACGGCAGCCCCACGCCCACCAGCGGGCAATGCGACGCATGCGACAACTCCCAGACGCGCCGCCGGCGCGAGCTCTGCGCGCCATCGTTGGAGCAGGGTACGGTCGAAGCATGTTTGTCGCACATGGCAGATCCTCTGGTGCAGAAAGTGGCAGGAGGACAGTGCCCTCCATCAAATGATAATGATTCTCATTTATTCTATCGCAGTCTGCGCGCCGTGCAAGCAGAATTTACAACTTCCTTAATATCCCGAGAGCGCATCTGAAGTGATCATGCATATCCGCGCGCGTGGATGAGCAACTTTGATTTCCGGGTGGCTCTGTTACACTGACCCGATCTTTTCCACAGCCAGCCGTCGTCCGCGTGATCCACATACACACCCCCAACGGCCTCCCATCCGTCCTCGTCGGTCCCCTGTTGCGCCGCCTCGAACCTGGCCGTCTTGTCCTCTGGCTGGTCGGCAGCACGCCGTTGTCCTTCACACTGGTACTGGAACCACATGGCGGCGATCAGCAGCGGCTGGTGGTCGATGAGGCCTCGTGCCGTATCATTCCGATCGGGCGCGATGCGCACATTCACTTTATCGACGTCACGCTGCCTGACCCGCTGCCGCAGGACACGCTGATCGACTACGACCTGTTGCTGACGGATGTCGAAGGCGTCGAACAGGGCATCGCGGCGTGGGCGCCGCATCTGGTGCACGAAGGCGCCGCAAGGCCGAACATGGTCCTGCGCAGCCGCTCCGACAACATCCTGTATGGCTCGTGCCGCAAGCCGCATCACCCGTCGCGCGACGGCCTGGCGCGGGGCGACGACCTGATTGCCGAACACCTGGGGCAGGCCGGCGAGCGGCCGTCAATGCTGCTGCTGGCCGGCGACCAGGTGTATGCCGACGACGTGGCCGGCCCGATGCTGGGCGCCACCCACGCGCTGATCGAGCGTCTGGGCCTGTTTGGCGAATGCGTCGAAGGCGCCATCGTCGCCGACAGCGACGAGTTGTACGCCCATCCCGACGGCTACTATGGCCGCCAGCGCCTGCTGCCGGCCCATAAGTCGAGCGAGGCGCTGCGCGAGAAGTTCTTCGGCGGCGTCGAAAAGCCGATCTTCACGACGGCCAACGCTGACAACCACCTGATGACGCTGGGCGAAGTGCTGGCGATGTATCTGCTGGTCTGGTCGCCGGTGCCATGGCAGGTGATTGGCGAGATCGCGATGCCCCAGCTCGACCCCAAGCACCAGGAGCGCTGGCACGAGGAAGCCGGCATCCTGCACGGCTTCTGCGACGAGTTGCCCCGCGCCGCGCGCCTGATGGCGCACGTGCAGACCCTGATGATCTTCGACGACCACGACGTCACCGATGACTGGAACCTGTCGTACAAGTGGGAAAAGACCGCCTACGGCCACCCGTTCTCGCGCCGCATCATGGGCAATGCGCTGGTGGCCTACATGCTGTGCCAGGGCTGGGGTAACCGGCCCGACGTCTTCGGCGAGGTGCTCGACGACATGGCCGCGATGGCCGCCAGGCCGGATTCCCGGAACCGCCTGGAACCCGAGCCGCATGGCGCGCTGATCGAGCGTCTGCTGACATTCCGCCAGTGGGACTACATGCTGCGCACGCAGCCGGCCGTGATCGTGCTCGATACCCGCACGCGGCGCTGGCGCAACCAGCGCCGTCCGAGCCATCCGTCCGGCCTGATGGACTGGGAGTCATTGACCGAATTCCAGCATGAATTGCTCGATGAGACGGCGGCGGTGATCGTGTCGGCGGCGCCGATGTTTGGCGTGAAGCTGATCGAGGTGGTGCAGAAGATCGCTACGCTGATGGGCCAGGCCCTGACCGTCGACGCCGAGAACTGGATGGCGCACCGCGGCGCAGCCCGCAGCCTGCTCAATATCTTCCGCCACTCGCGCACACCGGGCAATTACGTGATCCTGTCGGGCGACGTGCATTATTCGTTCGCCTATGACGTCGAAGTGCGCGACGACACCCGGCCGCCGCACATCTGGCAGATCACCAGCAGCGGCTTCAAGAACGAATTCCCCGAAGACCTGCTCAACTGGCTCGATCGCCTCAATCGCTGGCTGTATTCGCCGCGCTCGCCGCTGAACTGGTTCACCAAGCGGCGCGCGATGTCGATCACGCCGCACCTGCCCGATCAGCGCAAGCACGGCGAACGTCTGTGGAACGGCTCCGGCATCGGCCAGGTCTGGCTCGATGCGAAGGGCCGGCCCGAGCGCATCGTGCAGCACAATGCCGATGGCCGGCCTTCCACGCAGTTTTTGAAGCTGGGCGAGGAAAAGTCGGCCGAGACGGCAATCGAACGACCGAAGAAGGCCGCCTAATCAGGCTGCCGGCTCGCCAGCGCCAGCGGCAGCCCGCGCGCCCAGCGGTTCGACGACAGCGAAAACTCCAGCGCCCGCACCTGGTGGTACCAGCCGGCCGGCACATACAGCATGTCGCCCGGCCGGACGATCACTTCCACCAGCGCCGCCTGGCGCGCCAGCGGAAAGCGCGCGTCGTCCAGCGCTTCCGGGTCGACCGGTGAGCCGAACAGCAGCGGGTTGGCTTCCCGCGTATACAAATACGCGTCGTGGTGGGGCGGCGCGAGGAAGATCCGTTTCACGCCGCGGATCTGGGCGAAGATATTGTCGTCGTAGTCGCAGTGCAGCGGCGTGATCGTGCGCGCCGGGCCAATCCAGAAGCGGGGCGGGCCCATCTTGTCAAAATACGCCGGCCAGTGGCACAACCGGTTCAGTTCGCGCAGCGCCAGGTTGCCGACGTAGGGCGGCAGTCCCGAATCCACCGGCGTGGACAGATCGAGATAGTCGCGCAACAGCATGTCCTGCATCGCCCGGTCCGGTGCGAACGCGGTATGCACGTAGTCGCCCACGCGCGCGCGCACAGGAAGGTGGCCGTACTTCGCGCGCAAGGTGGCGATGTCGAGTTGCACGATCGGCCAGCGCCCGACCACGTCCGTGACCAGGAACGGCATGCCGGCCAGCGCATGCGCGCGAAACGCTGCTGCATCGAGCCGCGCAAGGCGTGGCACGTGCGTGAATGGGGGCAGCGCCCGCGCCGCTTCCTTGATCGCCTCGCGCATCTGGGGAATCGAATCGACCCCGCGCACCTGCGCGTCGCGCTGCGCACGGGCTGCCGCGTCCTGTTCAAGCTGCGCCGCATCTGTACGCCGCAGCGGCGGCAGGCGTGCTCCGCCCGGGTCCTTCTCTGCTGCCATGTCGTCCGTTCTTGCAAGTAATGAGGGGGCGTATGGTACCGTCAGGTGCCAGTAAAGTGCGCCTAAATCACCCAAAATGACCGCTTTGTGAACCGATGTGATGGTTCTGTTAGGCAGCGCACGGTCTACGTCGGGTCGCCATTGTATTTTTTGTATCGCGACGCAGTGAATCCGATACTGCGACTCGGAAAGTTGCCGCAAGGTGGCCAACCGGGATGGGACGCTAAGAAAATGTACAGAGACGCCGAGTCAAATCGATGTTGATGTAGCGCAGTACAAGATCGTTCCCGCTTGTTGTATCGGACTTATTCAATCAAAGATGTGGTGCTAGTCGAATTTCGTTCTACTCCGCGTTGATCACTATTTTATGAGGGTTACATCATGGATAATCAAAAGTCTACCGAAGGTAAAGGCATCAACGCAACCAACGCAGGTTCGAACCCAGGTTCGGGCACCGGTTCGCTGGGCACGAGCACCGTGACCGGCAACAGCGGTCTGGGCAACAGCGGCAGCAGCGCCAGCACCGGCGCCGGCAACTCGTCGGGTTCGACCACCGGTTCGTCGTCGACCCCATCGACGCCATCGACCTCGTCGACCTCGTCGACTTCGTCGACCGCATCGTCGATCAGCGACACCGCAGCAAACGCCGCTGGTGGTATCAAGGCAGCAATGTCGTCGATCACGCCAGAGAAAGCACACGGCGCCATCGACAAGGCAGCGCAAGCCGCTCAGCCAGTCGTTGACAACATCGCTTCGAAGGCCCACGCTGGCGTCGAAAAGGTCACTGGCCTGATCAGCACCGCGCAAGAAAAATTCGGCGACCGTTCGACCCAGATCACCGAGAAGTACTCGGACCTGTCGGCCCAGGGCAAGGAATACGTCAAGAACAACCCAGGCAGCGCACTGCTGGCTGCAGTCGGCGTCGGCTTCATCCTGGCCAAGCTGCTGGGTGGCTCGAGCGACCGTAGCGACTATCGTGACGATTATCGCAACGACTACCGCAAAGACTACAATTCGTACCGCGATTAATTCCACCGTTTAAAACCGTGGATTGATTCCGGCGCATCATCGATGTGCCGATCCGAAGCCCGACCAGCATCTGCTGGTCGGGCTTTTTTGCGTCCGCGGTTTAACGCTTTCTTAACGTCTGATTAACGTAGCGATGACGGTGGGCAATCTAGCATCCATACCGCATCAGAAGGCGCGCTGGATTCAGGTCCACGTGATCGATTTACCGCCGGGCAGGGCAAGGCCCGGCACATCCGACGGATTCATGAAGACTGACGAGCTCTACCTGCATGGGGCGGCCACCGCCCCGACACGTCCCGCATCTTCCTGGCTGGCACGCAGCACACGCATCGCTGGCCCTTTTGCACCGCTGGTGCAGATGCTGTTCATCGGGCTGGTGCTGCTCTCGGGCTTTCGCCTGGCGATGCTGGCCTGGCAATGGGAACGCGTACGCGCGACCGGCGCCGTGCTCGAGATCGTCGTGCAGGGCGTACGCGCCGACCTGATCCTGCTTGGCTACTGCCTGGCCATCCCGCTGTTGCTGGCGCCGCTACTGGCGCACTCGCGCACGGCGCGCCTGTGGCAACGGTTCACGCTGGGCTGGGCGACGCTGGCGCTGATCTTCATCCTGTTCATGGAAGTCGCATCGCCGCAGTTCATCATGCAGTACGACGTGCGCCCGAACCGCTTGTTCATTGAATACCTGAATAATCCGCGCGAAGTCTTTTCCACGCTGTGGCACGGTTTCCGCACTGCGGTGCTGCTGGGCTGCGCGGTCACTGTGCTGCTGGGCGTTGCGCTGGTACGCCTGCTGAAAGGCGCATCGGCCAGCACGCCGATGTGGCAGAGCCGCAGGATGCTGCTGGTCTGGCCGTTCCTGTGCCTGCTCGTGTTCATGCAGATCCGCTCGACCACCGGGCACCGGCCCGCCAATCCAGCCATTTTCGCGCTCACCGGCGATGCGATGGTCAATTCGCTCGTCATCAATTCGGCATGGTCGGTGCTCGACGCGATGCGCTCGATGGACAACGAGGCCAAGTCGTCCGACATCTACGGCGACTTCCCGCGCGAGAAGGTGTTCGCGCAGGTGAAGGCGGCGCCGTGGCTGCGCGACTACCGCTTCACGAACCCGGAGCAGCCGACGCAGCATTACCAGAGCGCGGCCATTGCGCGCACCAGGCCGTTGAACCTCGTCATCGTGCTGCAGGAAAGCCTGGGCGCGACGTTCGTCGAGTCGCTGGGCGGCCTGGCCGTTACGCCGGAGCTGGAAAAGCTCAAGGGTGAAGGCTGGTGGTTCGAGCAGTTGTACGCCACCGGCACCCGCTCGGTGCGCGGCATCGAAGCAGTGGTCGCAGGCTACGCGCCCACGCCAGCGCGCAGCACGGTCAAGCTGTCGCTGTCGCAGCAGAATTTCTATACGCTGGCATCCGGCCTGGGCGACCAGGGTTACCACACCGAATTCGTCTATGGCGGCGAAGCGCACTTCGACAATATGCGCAGCTTCTTTACCGGCAATGGCTTTCAGAAGATCGTCGACATCGGCGACATGAAACCGAAGTTCGTCGCCAGCTGGGGCGCGTCGGATGAAGACCTGTTCGACAAGTCGCTCGAGCGCCTGAAGACCCTGCACGCCGCGAACAAGCCGTTCTTCAGCCTGATCTTCACGTCGTCGAACCACGAGCCGTTTGAATTCCCGGACGGTAAAATCGCACTGCACGACGGCGACAAGCAGACCGTCAACAACGCGGTCAAATACGCCGACTACGCGCTGGGCAAGTTCATCCGCGAAGCCAGGCAGCAGGCCTACTGGAAAGACACGGTGTTCCTGATCGTGGCCGACCACGACAACCGCGTGTATGGCGACAGCCTCGTGCCGATCAAGAAATTTCATATCCCGGGCCTGATCCTGGGTGCGGATATCGAGCCCAAGCGCATCACGACGATCGCCAGCCAGATCGACCTGGCCCCGACGCTGCTGTCGTTGCTGGGCGTCTCAAGCACGCACCCGATGATCGGGCGCGACCTCGTGAAAGACAGCACGACGCCGGGTCGCGCGCTGATCCAGTTCAACGATTATTTTGCCTACCTCGAAGGCACTTCGGCCACCGTGCTGCGGCCCGGCCAGTCGCCGCTGCCGGGCCGGTACGACGCGGCCAGCGGGCACTTCAGCCCCGGCAGCGGCAGCCCGACCCAGGCGCAGGTCGACAAGGCGATGGCGCACGTGATCCTGCCGTCGATCCTGTACCGCGAGCAGCGCTATCGCCCGCGCTGAAAACGGCGACCGATTCGCCTTACAATGACCAGCATGCGCATCCTCATCGTCGAAGACAATCCTGACATCCTGGCCAACCTGTACGGGTTTCTGGAACCGAAGGGCTACGCCGTCGATTCGGCGCGCAACGGCTATGGCGGCCTGGCGCTTGCCTCCGAAAACAACTACGACGTCATCATCCTCGACGTCATGCTGCCCGGCCTGAGCGGTCTGGAGCTGTGCCAGAAGCTGCGCACCGAGTTGTCCAGCGCGACGCCGGTGCTGATGCTGACGGCGCGCGACAGCCTGCAGGACAAGGTGCTGGGCTTCGACAGCGGCGCCGACGACTACCTGGTCAAGCCGTTTTCACTGGTCGAACTCGACGTGCGCCTGAAAGCCCTGGCGCGCCGTGCGGGTGGGCAGCATGCGTTCAGCCGCGTCCTGCGCTTCGGCCCGCTCGTGTTCGATCCCGACCAGCAACAGGCTTCGCGCGACGGCGTCAGGATCGTGCTCACCAAGACCGGGTACGTCCTGCTGCGCTGCCTGATGGCGGCAGCCCCGCGCATCGTGCCGCGCGAGGCGCTCGAGCAGGCGGTCTGGGGCGAAGACCGCCCCGAGAGCGACGCGCTGCGCACGCACATCCACGCGCTGCGCCAGGCGGTCGACAAACCGTTCGCCTGCCCGATGGTCCATACGATTGCCGGTGTCGGCTACAAACTGGCGATGCCCGATGCGCCCGGCTAGTTCGCTCAGTCGGCCGATCGTCGGCGCCTTCATCCTGTTCGGCGTCGTGCTGTCGCTGTTCTTCGCCGTGCTGGCCGCCCTGGTGGTCGAAGGGATCGAAGTGCATCTGGTCGACGAGCGCCTGGCCGAAGTCGAGAAATGGGCGCGCCCCCGGGCCGCCGCCGGGCTGCCGGCCGACCTGCCGGCGGGCCTGCGCTTTCACCGGGGCGACGATATCCCGCTGTCGCTGCGCGCGTTGCCGGCGGGGGTGTCCGAGGCCGAGGTCGATGGCATCGGTCTGCATGTGCTGGCCGGCGCCGACGAACGGGGACCGTACGTGGTGGTCGACCATGAAAGCGATTACGAAGAGATCGAGATCCTGGTGTACTCGATGTTCGCTGCTTTTTTCGCTGGCTTCGTGACGCTGGCGCTGTTTCTGGGCCGCTTTGTCGGCCGGCGCATTGTCACGCCGCTGCGCGAACTGGCCGATGCCGTGGGGCAGGGCGCATTCGCCTTGCCACATACCGAACGGGGCGACGAACTGGGGACGCTGGCGCGCGCACTGGCCGCGCACACGCGTGAGTTACGTGACTACCTCGACCGTGAACGCGTGTTCACCGGCGACGTCAGCCATGAGCTGCGCACGCCGCTGACCGTCATCATGGGCGCAGCCGAGATCCTCGTCGAAAACGGCAGGAGCCCGGCAGTGCAGGCGCCGGCGCAGCGCATTTACCGGGCGGCGCAGGAAGCGACGGAGTGCGTGACGGTGCTGCTGGTGCTGGCGCGCGCACCTCAGCTCGCCCTGTTTTCGCCGGTGTCGGTCAACGAGATCGCGCGCCGTGAAACCGAGCGCTACCAGGCCATGGTGACGGGCCGGCCCGTCACGCTGCGCTGCATCGGCGATGCGGCGTTCCGCATTTGCGCGCCTGCCGAACTGTGCGTGTCGGCCATCGCCAACCTGATTCGCAACGCTTGCCAGTACACCGAGCAGGGCGAAGTCACGGTCGTCATCGAACCGGGGCGCATCACGGTCGAAGACACGGGGCGCGGCTTGCCCGACGCAGTGCGCCAGACGCTGGGCGAGGGCGCACGCCCGATCCCGTCGAGCGGGTCGGCCGGCACCGGGCTGGGCCTGTCACTGGTCAAGCGCATCTGCGAATACCTGGGCGCGTCGCTGGTGTACGAAAACCGCCCGACCGGCGGGAGCCGCTTCACGATCATTTTTCCCGTGTCGTTCACGCCATCCTAACGCCGCGTTGACGGTGGCTTGCCATCATCCTTTCTATCCTTGAAGCACTGCAGCGATGTTTGCTGCAATGTTGATGAGGGCGTGAAATGGATAAACTGTTTGCAAGACGGATCGATGCATCGCTGCTTGTGCTGGTCGTGGCGCTGTTGCTGGCAAGCCTGGGCAACGTCACCTTCTGGAGCGTGCTGGCCCATGCCGCCGGGGGCGTGTCGCTGGCCAGCCTGCCCATGCTGGCCGGCACGTTTCTGATCGTCGTCCTGTTTTTCAATGCCTGCCTGACGCTGGCCAGCTTCCGCTATCTCGCCAAGCCGGTGCTGATCGCCCTCGTGCTGGTGGCGTCCGCGGCAGGCTACTTTATCGCAGCCTACGGGATCGTCATCGACAAGGCGATGATCCAGAATGTGTTCGAGACCGATACCCGCGAAGCGACCGAACTGATCAGCTGGCAGATGGCCGCCAGGATCGGCCTCCTGGGCGTGCTGCCATCGCTGTGGATCGCGCGTGCCAATATCCAGTTTCCCAGTGGCGTGAAAGGGCTGCTCAAGCGCAGCAGCAATGCGGGCGGCTCGCTGCTGCTGGCGTTTGTCCTGCTGGCGCTGCTGTTCAAGAGCCTGGCGCCGACGCTGCACGAGCACCGCGAACTGCGCTTCCTGCTCACGCCCACCAATTTCATCCAGGCCGTGGATGGGTATCTGCGCAGCCGCTGGGCAGCCGAAATTGTGGTCGCGCCGCTGGGCCGCGATGCCGTGAAAGGCGCTGCCTGGGTCGGCCATCACCGCAAGACCCTGACGGTGATCGTCGTGGGCGAAACAGCGCGCGCGGCGAATTTTTCACTCGATGGCTATGCCCGCGAGACCAATCCGCTGCTGGCACGGCAAGCAGGGTTGATCAATTTTTCGCGTGTCAGTTCGTGCGGTACCGCGACTGCGGTGTCGGTGCCGTGCGTGTTTTCCGCCTTTGGCCGCAACGATTACAGCCAGTCCAAGGCAGCAAGCCAGGAAGGGCTGCTCGACGTGCTGGCGCATGCGGGCTTTTCCGTGCTGTGGCGCGACAACAATTCGGGCTGCAAGGGCGTGTGCAACCGCGTCGGGTACGAAGACCTGTCGCGGCCCGATGGCAAGAATGTGCACTGCAGCGGCGACGAATGCTACGACGAGCGCCTGCTCGATGGCTTGCCGGGCTTGCTCGCCAACAGCAGCAAGGACCTGGTCGTGGTGCTGCACCAGAAGGGCAGCCACGGCCCGGCGTATGCCAGCCGCTACCCGCAAGGGTTCGGCCGCTTCGGACCGGTGTGCGCGAGCAATGACTTCGACACGTGCTCGCGTGATTCGATCCGGGCCGCCTACGACAACACGATCCTGTACACCGATTATTTCCTGAGCAAGACCATCGACGGCTTGCGCGCGATCGCGGCCGCGCAGGACGCCGATACGGCCATGCTGTACTTCTCGGACCATGGTGAATCGCTCGGCGAAAACAACGTGTATCTGCACGGCGCGCCGTACCTGTTCGCGCCGCGCGAACAGACCGAAGTGCCGATGATGCTGTGGATGTCCGACAGCTTCAGCGAGCGGTTCCGCATCGACCGGCGCTGCCTGGCCGCGCGGCGCAACGAACCGCTGTCGCATGACAATGTGTTCCACTCGGTGCTCGGCATGCTCGACGTGAACACGGCCGTGCTCAATCCACGCCTGGACCTGTTCCATGCCTGCGTGCGGGGTGCGTGAGGTGCGGGCCGATGCCACGCTGCTGTCGGCGCGCGCCCTGCGGCACCTGGCCGTCATGCTGGCGGCTGGCGCGCTGGCCATCCTGTGGCTCGGGCGCTGGACCGATCTCGATCTGGTGCTGGCCGATGCCGTGTTCGACGCGCAGCACCGCGTCTTTCCCTGGCGCGATGCGTGGCTGACCGTCACGTTCAACCACGTCATTCTGAAGCAGCTGTTGACGGTGCTGGCAGTGGGCGTCGTTGGCTATGCGCTGGTCGACGCTTGCCGGCCCCGCGCCGCACTTGGCGCCCTTGGCCGCCTGCAGCTGCGCATCGTCGCGCTGTCCGCCGTCCTGGTGCCAGCCGTGACCAGTACCCTGAAACACCTGAGTGCATCGCACTGTCCCTGGGACCTGCTGCGCTATGGCGGCGAGCAGCCTTACGTGCGCCTGTTTGGTGCCTTCCCGGCCGGCGTGATGCCGGGGCAGTGTCTGCCTGCCGGCCATGCGTCGAGCGCCCTGTGGCTGGTGGCACTGGCCGTCTGCTGGTTGCCGGCGCGGCCATCGCGGGCGCGCGCCGCTGCGCTGCTGGCCATCGGCGCCGGCGCCACGGTGGGCTATCTGCAGCAACTGCGCGGCGCGCATTTCATGACGCATACGCTGTGGTCGATCTGGATTGCGTGCACGATTGTCGTGGCGCTGATTGCCACCCTGCAGGCCACACCATCATGAGCATGTACCGCTCCGTCGTCGATCCATCCCACATGGCCCTGTCGCGCGCCGACGGCGTCCGTCTGCAGGGCGTGGTGAACCGGCTGGCTAGGGCGTATCCGCCGGACTGGCTGGAGCGGTGCGGCGCGCAGCTATACGGCGCGACCATCGTGGCCAGTCTGGGACTGACTGGCCTGGTCGGCGCACTCTGGTCGCCCTGGTGGACCTATCTGATTCCCGTCGTGTGCCCGCTGCTGCTGCTGGGCGTGCTGCCGGTCTGGCTGTTCGGCCGCGAACCGTGCCGCCCGCGCTGGGCGCATCCGCTGGCCATCGTGGGTGACGACGATGCGGCGATGATCGGGCGGATTGTCGCTGCGATGGATGAACACAGCAGGGCAGAGCTGTTACGGCACTGCCCGGCCAACGATGGCGCGAAGGTCTTCGCGCTCTGGCAGCTGCTGCAGGCTGCCGGCGGCGAAGAACCTCACTGAGACGAAGCCGCGTTCAGGCCGGGGTCTTGTCCACCTCGACGGCCCGCGCCGGCTGGCGCCGCATCTTGCGTCCGGTGCGCTTGAGCCAATTCTCGAAGTCGTCGACATACGTGAACACGGCCGGCACCACCAGCAGGCTCAGTAACGTCGACGTGATCAGGCCACCGATCACGGCCACCGCCATCGGCGAGCGGAAGCTCGGGTCACCCGAAAAGCCCAGCGCCAGCGGCAGCATGCCGGCGCCCATCGCGATGGTGGTCATCACGATCGGCCGGCTGCGCTTGTGGCAGGCGTCGACCAGCGCGTCGAAGCGGTTCATGCCCGCTTCGCGCGCCAGGATCGCGTAATCGACCAGCAGGATCGAGTTCTTGGTCACGATCCCCATCAGCATGATCAGACCGATCATTGTCGGCATCGACAGCGCATTGCTGGTGACGAGCAGCGCCACGAAAGCGCCGCCGATCGACAGCGGCAGCGCAGCCAGAATCGTCACCGGCTGCATGAAGTCCGAGAACAGCAGCACCAGCACCCCGTAGATGCACAGCACCCCGATCAGCATCGCCAGCCCGAAGCTGGCGAACAGCGCCTGCATTTCCTGGGCGTCGCCCAGCTCTGCGATCGTCACCGACGACGGCAGCGACTGGAACACGGGCAGCGCGCGCGCCGCGGTATTGACCTCGCCGAGCGAGCGGCCCGAGAGTTCGACGTCGAGTGTGACGTTGCGGGTGCGGTTCAGGCGGTTGATCTGCGCCGGGCCGCTTTCCATCGTGATGTCGGCCACGGTCGAGAGCAGCACCGGTCCGTTCTTGCCGGGCACTGTCAGGCGCCCGATCGCGTCCAGGTCGGCGCGCACGGCATCCGGCAGCTTCACGCGGATCGGCACCTGGCGCTCGTCCAGGTTCATCTTGGCCAGCGACTGCTCGTAGTCGCCGGCGGTGGCCACGCGCACCGTCTCGCCAATCGCCGCTGCCGTCACGCCCTGGTCGGCCGCGCGCGCAAAGTCGGGGCGCACGATGATTTCGGGGCGCACCAGCGAGGCGCTCGAACTGACGTTGCCGATGCCGGGCAGGCCGCGCAGTTCGCGCTCGGCCTGGCGCGCCGCGGTACTCAGCGCATTGGCGTCTTCGCTGCGCAATACCAGCTGCATTTTGGTGCCAGCGTCGGGAATGCCGACCGTGAAGCGCGCGCCGGGAATGGCGGCCACGCGGTCGCGGATCGTGTTTTCGATGACGCCCAGCTTCACGTCGCGGTCACCCCGGTCCACCGTTTTCACGGTCAGGACCGCGCGCCGCGCTTCGGCCGCGGCGCCAGGCGAAAACGCGTCGCCGCTCGAGCCGCCACCGATCGAACTGAAGATGCTCGTCACGCCCTCGACTTTCATCAGTTCCAGGCGCACCTGTTCGGCCACGGCGCGGGTCTGGGCCAGCGTGGCGCCCGGCGCCAGCTCGACGTTGACCTGGGTCTGCGAGCGGTCGGCCGGCGGCATGAAGCCGGTCGGCAGCAGCGGCACCAGCGCCAGCGAGCCCGCGAAGAACACGGCCGCGCCCAACATCGTCAGGCCACGGCGGCGCAGGCACCACTGCATCACGGCCAGGTAGCGCCGCATGATGGCGCCATCCTGCGGCTCGTGACCGGCCACGCCGGCGTTCTTCGGCGCCTTGAGCAGGTAGGCGCACATCATCGGCGTGAGCAGGCGCGCCACCAGCAGCGAGGCCAGGATCGCCAGCACGGCGGTCCAGCCGAACTGCTTGAAGAATTTGCCGGGGATGCCGCCCATGAAGGCGGTTGGCAAAAACACGGCCACGAGCGCAAACGTGGTGGCGATCACCGCCATCCCGATTTCGTCGGCTGCTTCGAGCGAGGCCTGCATCGGCGACTTGCCCATGTGGAGGTGGCGCGAGATGTTTTCGATCTCGACGATCGCATCGTCGACCAGCACGCCGATCACGAGGGCCAGCGACAGCAGCGTGACCATATTGAGCGTGTAGCCGAACAGGTACTGGCCCAGGAAGGCCGGAATTACCGACAGGGGCAGGGCAGCCGCGGCGATCAGCGTGGCGCGCCAGTCGCGCAGGAACCACCATACGACCAGCACCGCCAGTAGTGCGCCTTCGTACAGCATGTGCATCGAGGCGTCGAAGTTCTCGTCGACCGACACCGAGTTGTCGATCACTTCATTGACGATCAGCTTCGGGTTTTCTTTCTTGAGCTGCTCCATCGCGGCGCGCGCGCCGGTGGCGACATCGATCTCGCCGGCCCCGCGTGTGCGGAACACTTCGAAGGCGACGACGCGGCGGCCATCCTGCTCGGCCAGCGCGCGTGGTTCTTCCACGGTGTCGAGCACGCGCGCCACCTGGTCCAGGCGCACGTGGCGCCCGTCCGGCAGCGGGATCTCCATCGCGGCCAGCGCCTGCGCGGTGCCGACGGTGGCCAGCGTGCGCACCGATTGCTCGACGCCGCTGACATCGCCCCGGCCGCCCGGCGCTTCGCGCTGCACATTGCGCAGCTGGCGCGAGATGTCGAGCGCCGATACGCGCAGCGCCGCCATCTTCTGGTCATCGAGCTCCACGCGCATCTCGCGCGTCACGCCGCCCACGCGCCGGATTTCACCGAGGCCCGGCACGCCCAGCATGCGCTTGGCGACGTCGTTGTCGACGAACCAGCTCAGGTCCTGGTCGTCCAGACCCGAGCCTTCGGCCGCGGCGATCGTGAAGGTGGAGACGACGCGCCCGGCGGTGGCGGCCTTGGTCACGGTTGGTTCGCGCAGCTCGGCCGGCATGTCGGCGCGCACGCGCGAGACGGCGTCGCGCACGTCGTTGACGGCTTCGGCCGAATCGCGCTCGAGGATGAATTCGACCGTGACGGTGGCCACGCCGTCGAGCACGCGCGTGTAGATGTTCTTGATGCCCTGCAGGGTGGCGACCGAGTCTTCGATCTTGCGCGCGACTTCGGTTTCCAGCTGCGCCGGGGCGGCGCCATCCAAGACGGCGGTGACGGTCACGATAGGCAGCTCGATGTCGGGGAAGTCCTGCACCTTGCTGGCATTGAAGGCCATCAGCCCCGCCACGGTGAGCAGGACAAACAGCATGATCGCCGGGATCGGATTGCGGATCGACAGGGCGGAAAAGTTCATCGTGCGGCCTTTGCCGGTACTGCAGCTGGCGCGGCGATATTGCGTACCAGGTCGCCGTCATTGAGGAACCCGGCGCCGGTGACGACAATGGGCGCATCGGCCGCCAGGCCGCCGACGATCTCGACCCGGTCGCCCAGGCGGCGGCCGGTGGTGACCTTCAGCTGGCTCACGCGGCTGTCCGCATTCAGGCGGTACACATAACTGAAGCCGTCGCGCACGGCGATCGACTGCTGCGGCACGGTCAGGGCATTCGACGTGCCCAGCTCGAACCGGCCGCTGGCGAACATGCCGGCCTTGAGCGGCATGTCGCCCGACAGCGCCGGCGGCAGGTCGACATAGACCAGCGCAAGGCGGGTCTGCGGATCGACCGACGGCGCCACGACGCGCACCTTGCCCGTGACTTCGAGACCGCTGGCGCCGCGCACGATGGCGCGCGTGCCCGCCTTGATGCGGCCCAGGTCCTGCGCCGTCACTTCGGCGCGCCATTCGAGGCGGCCCTGGCGGATCATGCGAAACAGTTCGGTGCCCACGCCGACGACGGCGCCGACGGTGGCATTGCGCGCCGAAATCACGCCGCTATCGGGCGCCGTCACCTGTGTGTACTTCAGGCGCAGCTGCTGCTGCGTCAGCGTGGCCTGGGCCGACTGGACACGCGCGGCGCCAGTCTGCTCGCCCGTCACGTATTGCGTGACCTGCTGGGCGCTCAGGGCGCCGGAGCTTTCCAGTGCGCGGGCGCGGTCGGCATTCGCCTTGGATTCCAGGGCATTGGCCTTCGCTTCGAGCAGCGCGGCGCGCGCGCCCTCGATATCGGCGCGCACGGTTTCATCCGCGAACACGGCCAGCACCTGGCCCTTCTTGACCACGTCGCCGACATTGACGCGCACCTCGTTCAGGCGCAGTCCGTTCGATTCGCTGCCGATGACGGCGTCCTGCCAGGCGGCGATACTGCCGTTGGCGGTCAGGCTGATCGGCAGGCTGGCGGTGGCCGGGCGGGTAGTGGTAACGCTCAGAGCAGGGCGTGGCGCGGCCTTCTCTTCCTTGGCGTCGGCGCGATTGATCGTGGCCAGCGCAATGACGGCGCACAGAGACGCAGCCCCGAGGGCGATGGCAAGGGCACGTGGATGTCGAATGGTTTTCATGGTGTCTGGGTGATCGCGGCCTGGTCCAGCAATCCGGTGATCCGGCGCTCCGGCAAGCAACTGAGTGTAGCAAATGTGACGTCCCCGGCAAGGCTGCACGGGTGTCACTACAAATAGTGCAGTGCGGAAAAATGGGTGGTTTGGCAGGGCATTCTACAAATTTACAACAGTAGATCTACCGTATTGCACTGCACAATAAAAAGAGATATATTGGACCTGTCTCCTCCAGTTTTCTCCGAAAATTGGATTTGCCGCCCGCCAACCAACAGGTTCTGCGGGCGTTTTTTTTTGCTCTGCTCAAGCGTTTTCGCCCTGGAACGACCCGGCGCGCCAGGTCAGCACCAGCGTATCGCGGTAACCATGCTCGCCCAGCGGCTGGATCGGCGTCGATTCGTGGATCACGGCCGCGTCGTCCAGCAGCAGCAGCGTCCAGGGTTCGGTCATCGTGAAGCGCTGGCCGGCCGGACCATCGGCGTCGAACACGCGCGTCTCGCCGCCCTTGATGCCGTGGCGGCCAATCATGATCACCGCCACGAAATTCACACCATCGCGGTGCGCTCCTTCGGGTGTCGGGCGGCCGATGCCGTCCGCCGTGTCGATCCTGAACTGGTGCGCTTCGACGAACCACGGTTGCACCGGCGTCACCGCCGAACAGACTGCGCCGAGCGCGTGCAGCAGGCGTTCCCAGGCCGGGTTGGCGACAGTCGTCGTTTCCATCGGCGCAAACAGGCGGTGCATGCCGCCGTGCAGCGCGTTGTATTCGACCGGCTGCCAGTGCGCGCGGCGCGGCGTCTGCGCCAGGCTGGCGCCATCGTCGATGAAGCACGAGTGGCGCCGGCGCCGATAGCGCCCGCCATCCTTCAGGTAATCGTCGAGTTCGAGCCGGTCCCAGCTGGGCACGAGCGTGGCGAGTTCAGACAGGCTGCAGCCGGCCAGCAGCGCAACGTCGTCAGGGCGCAGCAGGGCGTAGCCGGTGTCGCGCAGTGCGGCCGTCAGGTGCGACGGATCGAGATAGGGCAGGGGCGGAGTGGTCATCCCGCTAGCCTAGCACTTTCATTGCCGCCCGGCCAGACTTCACCAGGTCTTGACCAGCGTCAGGCGCAGCGAGCGCGGTTCAATCGGGTGGAAATGCACGTCCGCCACGGGCGCGGTCTCGCCCGCCAGTTGCGACTCGTAGAAGTAGTCGATCGCCGAGGCATGCCGGTTCGTCAGGTTGAACGCTTCAAGTTCCAGCTGCAGGTCCTTTGCCAGCTGGTAGCCCACGCGCCCGTTGAGGGTCACGCTTGCCTTGGAACGCACGCTGTCGTCTTCGATGAGCGGTCGCGGACCGAACCAGCGCAGGCGCAGGGAGCCCGACCACGGGCCGCTGCGGTCGACCGTCACGCCCAGTTGCGCGACGCCTTCGATCGCGCCCGGGATCCGGTTGCCCAGCGAACGCGCGCGGGCCCAAGCCGCATCGAAGTCGACCGACAGCCATTTGTAGGGCCGGTAGTAGTTCGAGAACTCGATGCCGTAGCGGCGGCTCGGATCGCCCGCCTCGGTGTTGCCGGCGTCGCCGATATAGGTCAGCTCGGAATCGAAGTCGAGACGGTACACGGCCAGCGACATCTGCATCTTCGGAATTGCCTCGGTGCGCAGGCCAAACTCCACGCCGCGCGAGCGCACGAGGCCCGGCGTGCGATCCACCGCATCGAGCGTTTTCGGATCGACCGTGGCGACCGTGCCGCGCGCGTCGTTGCTGTGAAAGCCGTGGCCGTAGTTGGCATACAGCTCGGTCGAGGCCCACGGGCCATAGGCGATGTTCAGCGTCGGCGTCACCAGCGTGTCGTGCGTCTTGCCGGCGTTTTCAGGCCGGTCGCCATCGACGCGGAAGCGGTAGTTATTCGCGCGCACACCGACGACCGTGCGCAGCGCATCGCTCCAGCGCGTGGCATTCTCGACGAACACCGCGCCACTCGTCTCGACGATGTGGTCTTCGCGCGTGGTGGCAATCCGCGCGCGCTTGCGGGTGTCGTACAGGCCGTTGTAGATATTGTCGTTCTGGAGTTGCGCGCCCACAGTCAGGTCGGACGACAGCGTGTCGCTGCGGTGCATGTGCCACGTGTGATTGGCGTCCACGCCCGTCGTCACGCGCCGGTCGGGCTGGGCGAACTGGTCGCCGTTGACCGGATCGTTCAAGAAGTAGGTGAAGTTCGAGAACAGTTCGAGCTCGTTGCGGATGACGTAGGCGCTGACTTTCGAGGCCGAATCCGTGTCCGTGCTGCGCCAGATACCCGAGATGCTCTGGCGGCGCGCTTTGCCGCCGTCGCTGTCGTCGATCAGGTCGAAGCGGCCGATGCGGCCATCCTCGACGGCCCGCAGCGGAATCTGGTCCGTCGAATTCCAGTGGCCGCTGTAACTCATCGCGGTGACGTTCCAGCCATTGTTGGCGTAGCCCTGGCTGTAGCGCAGCACGGCGTTGATCTTGCGGTAGCCGTCGGGGCGCGTCCATGGGCCGTCGTTCTTCATCAGCTCCAGCGCGTACAGCAGGCTGCCGCCGGCAACCTCGGGCGAACCGGCCAGCATCGTGCGGGCGTAGCCGTCCTGGCCGACCGTTGCGGACGCGATGCTTTTCACCAGACGATTGGCATAGCTGAGCGACGCCACGCCAGCGGACGAAAAATCGCCTTCGCGCGCCGAATACGGACCCTTGCGGTAATCGAGCCGGCCCACCAGTTCGGGAATCAAAAAATTCAAATCGGTCCAGCCCTGGCCGTGCGCGTGGCTGCGCTGGTTGACGGGCATGCCATCGACCCAGGTGGCCAGGTCGGTGCCGTGGTCGAGATTGAAGCCGCGCAGGTAGAACTGGTTGGCCTTGCCTTCGCCGCTGTGCTGGCTGGCGATCAGGCCGGGCGTGACTTCGAGCAGCTCGCCCGGCCGGTACGCGATGCGCCCGGCCAGGTCCTTCGCACCGGCGCTGCCGGCGCCGGCCGAATCGGCGATGCCAAGCTGGCTGGCGCGGGCACCTTCGACCAGCACGCGCTGGAGCTGGAAATCATCGGCATGGACGGTGGATGAGACGAACAGCGCGGCGAGCACGCAAGGGATTGGGCGAAGAGGCATGGGGCGAAGCAGCATGGCAATTTCAGAGTAAGGGTTCAGCGCGCAGGCTGTTCGAGCGTCTGGCGCATGAAGGTCAGCGAACGCACGGCGCCGCCTTCGTTGAGGTTCACGGTGTTGACCTGTTCGGCCATGAAGTCGACCAGGACGCCCTGGTGGATGAAGGCCGTTGCCGACAGCGGCGTGGCGGCCAGCTCCTGGTAGATCATGACGCTTTGCGCATCGGCCGTCATGCCGACCCAGGTCACGGGCAGCTTCTTGCCGTTCTTGTCGGCGAGCCAGAAGTGGCGCTCGACGTAGGTGCGCAGCACGGCCTGGTCTTCCGCGTCGCTCAGGTCGAACTGGCGCCCGTACAGATTGAGCAGCAGCGCATCGATATCGTGCGCCGTGTAGGTGTGGACGATTTCCGTGCTCTCGGTGCGTGCGTTGTACGAGATGTCGGTCATGCCGAAGTGGAAGCGGTGCGCGCTGGCCGCAGCGCTAACGCACAGCAGCAGCGCCAGGAGCAGCGACTTCAATCCGTGCAGCGTCATTGCGCCGCCTTCGGTGCCGCTTTCAACGGCGTGGCCGCGTCGCGCATCAGGTTGTTCGGATCGCGCTCGGTCTTGAACAGCTCCAGGCGCGACGGCGTCGCCTTGCGTGGCCAGCTATTGTTGCTGACATCGATGTCGGCCGTTTCCCAGTACGGGTCCTGCGTCAGGCCGACGATCGGTTCATCGGTGACGAACAGCTTCGTGATCTTCTTCGGCGAATAACGCCACACTTCGGCCGGGATGCGCTCGATCGTTTTTTGGCCGCTTTTCAGGGTGAGTTCGACGATCAGCGGCATCACGAGGCCACCGCGATTGGAAAAGTCGACCAGCGTCAGGTGCTTGCCTTCCTTGAGCAGCGCCTTTTCCCAGTCTTCCAGCCCGGCCGTCGTTTCGGCAAACTTGTTGCGGTCCTTGTTGGTCACGGTGAATTCGTCGTGTTCGTTGTAGAAGTCCTTCAGCTCCGGATGCGCATCGACGCGGCGCGGCATTCCCTGGTTGCGCTGGTCGGTCACCGACACCGGTTCGGCGGCGCGGCGCGCGCGCTGCCAGGCTTTTTCGACTTCCGGGTCCTTCGACGACACCGTGTACTCGCTGATGCCGTCGACGCTGATGTCCACCGCGTCGGTCGTGTAGAACCAGCCGCGCCAGAACCAGTCGAGGTCCGTGCCCGAGGCGTCTTCCATCGTGCGGAAGAAGTCGGCCGGGGTGGGGCGCTTGAACTTCCAGCGCTCGGCGTATTCCTTGAACGCGAAGTCAAACAGCTCGCGTCCCAGCACCGTCTCGCGCAGGATATTGAAGGCCGTGGCCGGCTTGGCGTAGGCGTTCGCACCGCGCTGCAGCGTCGACTCGGCATTCGTCATGATCGGCGCCTGGTTCGTGCTGCGCATGTAGTCGACGATGTCGCGCGGCTCGCCACGGCGCGCCGGGTAGTTCTCTTCCCACGCCTGTTCGGCCAAAAACTGCAGGAAGCTGTTCATCCCTTCGTCCATCCAGGTCCACTGGCGCTCGTCCGAATTGACGATCATCGGGAAGTAGTTGTGGCCCACCTCGTGGATGATCACGCTGATCAGGCCATACTTGGCCGCCTGCGAGTACGTCAGCTCGCCCGTCCTGGCGTCCTTGACGGGGCGGCGGCCGTTAAACGACAGCATCGGGTATTCCATGCCGCCCACCGGGCCGTTGACCGAGATCGCCACCGGATACGGATAGTCGAACGAGTACTTGTTGTACTGCTCGATCGTGTGGATCACGGCCGGCGTCGAGTATTTTTCCCACAGCGGATTCGCTTCGGCCGGATAGTACGACATCGCCATCACGTCCTGCTTGCCGCTCTTGATGCCCTGCGCATCCCAGATGAACTTGCGGCTCGACGCGAACGCGAAGTCGCGCACGTTTTTCGCGTTGAAGCGCCAGGTACGGTTGCTGGTGGCGCGGCCCTTTTCGGTCGCCTGCGCTTCCGCCTGCGACACGATCATCACCGGCTTGCCCGCGGTTTTCGCCTGCTGCAGGCGACCGCGCTGGGCGCTCGTGAGGACCTCGCCCGCGTTCTGCAGCTCGCCCGTGGCGGCCACGATGTGGTCGCTTGGCACCGTGATCGCCACATCGTAGTCGCCAAATTCCAGCGTGAATTCGCCGTCGCCCAGGTATTGCGCGTTCTGCCAGCCGGCCGCGTCGTAGTAGGCGGCCATGCGCGGGAACCACTGCGCGATTTCGTAGATGTCGTTGCCGTCCTTGAAGCGCTCGAAGCCCATGCGGCGGCCCAGCACGTTCATTTCGGGGATGTTGAAGCGCCAGGCCACGTTGAACGACACCTTTGCACCCGGTTTGAGTGGCTGCGGCAGGTCGATCCGCATCATCGTCTTGTTGATCGTGTGCGCCAGCGCGCGGCCATCGCTGCCGGTCACGCTCTGAATGTCGATGCCGCCGGCGAACTTGCCTGCTTCGAGCGTGAAGCGCAGCGCGTCGAACTTCACGCCATCGTTGCCCCTGGCCTGCCACGCGCTGCGCGACGGCAGCGTCGTGATCTTGCGGTTGTCCGAGTCGCTGCGGAACATGTTCTGGTCCAGCTGCACCCACAGGTACGACAGCGTGTCGGGCGAGTTGTTGTGGTAGGTGACCGTGCCGGCGCCGCTGATCGCGCGACTGGCTTCGTCGAGCGTGACGCGCAGCTTGTAGTCGGCGCGCTGCTGCCAGTAGGCGTGGCCCGGCGCACCGGCCACGTTGCGCGTGACGCCGGGTGTCGGCAGCAGCTCGTCCAGTTGGCGGAACTTGTCGTCGAAGGCCGGACCGGCCGCGCCGGCAGTCATCGCAACGCCGAGGGTGAGGGTCGCGAAGGCCGCGTGCAGGTGGGGGAGTTTCATGATCGTGGTACCCAAAAAATGACATCGGGCGGATCGCTCCGCCCGGGTAATGAACCAACCGGATGCTGCGTTATTCCGCTGGCGTTGGCGCCGCCTCCGGCGCCGGCGTGCCTTGCGCATCCTTCGTCTTGAGCTTCGAATTGAAGTCGCGCATCAGGTTGTTCGGATCGCGTTCGGTCTTGAACAGTTCGAGACGCGACGGCGTCGCCTTGCGTGGCCAGCTGTTGTTGCTGACATCGACGTCGGCCGTTTCCCAGTTCGGATCCTGCGTCAGGCCGACGATCGGTTCATCGGTGACGAACAGCTTCGTGATCTTCGTCGGCGAATAACGCCAGACTTCGGCCGGGATGCGCTCGATGGTTTTCTGGCCGTTCTTCAGCGTCAGTTCCACGATCAGTGGCGTGACCAGGCCGCCCACGTTCGAGAAGTCGACCAGCGTCAGGTGCTTGCCTTCCTTGAGCAGCGCCTTTTCCCAGTCTTCCAGATCGGCCGTCGTTTCCGCGAACTTGTTGCGGTCCTTGTTGGTGACGGTGAACTCGTCGTTCTCGTTGTAGAAGTCCTTCAGTTCCGGGTGCGCATCGACGCGGCGTGGCATGCCCTTGTTGCGCTGGTCCGTGATCGACACCGGCTCGGCGGCGCGGCGTGCGCGCGCCATGGCTTTCTCGACTTCAGGGTCCTTGGACGACACCGTGTACTCGGTGATGCCGTCGACGCTCACGTCCACCGCATCGGTGGTGTAGAACCAGCCGCGCCAGAACCAGTCGAGGTCCGTGCCCGACGCGTCTTCCATCGTGCGGAAGAAGTCGGCCGGCGTCGGGCGCTTGAACTTCCAGCGCTCGGCGTATTCCTTGAACGCGAAGTCGAACAGCTCGCGGCCCAGCACCGTTTCGCGCAGCACGTTCAGCGCGGTGGCCGGCTTGGCATAGGCGTTGTTACCGAACTGCAGAACCGATTCCGAATTCGTCATGATCGGCACCTGGTTGGTGCTCTTCATGTAGGTGGTGATGGCGCGCGGATCGCCGCGGCCGCCCGGCCAGTTGGCTTCCCAGGCTTCCTGCGCCAGGAACTGCACGAACGAGTTAAGGCCTTCATCCATCCAGGTCCACTGGCGCTCGTCCGAATTGACGATCATCGGGAAGTAGTTGTGGCCCACTTCGTGGATGATCACGCCGATCAGGCCATACTTGGTGCGCTGCGAGTACGTCAGTTCGCCGGTCTTCTTGTCCTTGCTCGGACGCGGACCGTTAAACGAAATCATCGGGTATTCCATGCCGCCCACCGGGCCGTTGACCGAGATCGCGGTCGGGTACGGGTAGTCGAACGAGTACTTGTTGTACTGCTCGATGGTGTGGATGATCGCCTGGGTCGAGTATTTCTCCCACAGCGGATTGCCTTCCTTCGGGTAGTACGACATCGCCAGCACGTCCTGCTTGCCGCTCTTGACCGCCTGCGCATCCCAGATGAACTTGCGGCTCGACGCGAACGCGAAGTCGCGCACGTTCTTCGCCTTGAAGTGCCAGGTCTTCATGGCCGTGCTGCGGACCTTCTCGGCAGCTTCGGCTTCGGCCTGGGTCACGATGATGACCGGCTTTTTCGCGGTCTTCGCCTGTTGCAGGCGATCGCGCTGGGCGGCCGTCAAGACCTCGCCCGGATTTTGCAGCTCGCCCGTGGAAGCGACGATGTGGTCGCCCGGCACCGTGATGCGCACGTCGTAGTCGCCGAATTCCAGCGTGAATTCGCCCGAGCCCAGGAACTGCTTGTGCTGCCAGCCATACACGTCGTAGTAGGCAGCCATGCGCGGGAACCACTGGGCGACTTCGAACAGGTCGTTCTTGTCGTCGAAGGTTTCGTAGCCGGCGCGCCCGCCGAGCACCTTCTGCTCATTGATGTTGTAGCGCCAGTCGATCCCGAACGTCACCTTCGCGCCGGGTTTGAGTGGCTGCGGCAGGTCGATCCGCATCATCGTTTTGTTAATGGTGTACGGCAGCGGGCGACCGCCCGCATCCTTGACCGCCAGGATGTCGAAGCCGCCCGGGAAGGTGCGCCCCTCGAGCACCGTGCGCAGGGCATCGTATTTCAGGCCGGTGGTCTGGGTGCCATTGGCCCAGGCATCGCGCGACGGCAGGATGGCGCTCTGGCGCGCATCCGAGTCGGTCTTGTAGATGTTCTGGTCGAGCTGCACCCACAGGTATTTGAGGGTATCCGGGGAATTGTTGTGATAGGTGACCGTGCCGGCGCCGGAGAGCGCGCGTTTGGCTTCATCGAGCGTGGTGCGGATCGTGTAGTCAGCGCGTTGCTGCCAGTAGGCGTGGCCCGGGGCGCCGGAGGCGGTGCGGATCGTGCCTGGCGTCGGCAGCAGCTCATCGAGCTGGCGGAACTTGTCGTCGAACGGTGCTGCGGCAAACGATGATGCTGCGAGGCATAGAGCTGCTACGCCGATTGGCAAACGAAACATGATTCCCCTGGATTTGTTGTTGGAAATATGACAGGAATTCTATCGTTGATATTCCTCAATTGCTTAACGTATTTGTAAAAATCCAGATACATGTGGCGCGCGCCACACCAATGGCGGCGCCTGCATGCTGATTCCATGGTTCAGTACATGTTGGTCACGCGCGCGTACCCCCGAACCCACGTGCCCTGCACGATCTTGCCAAAGTCGGCGTCATGGCGGTGCAGTTCGAGGTCGCGCGACAAAACGAACAAGACCTTGTCCGATTCCGCGTACAACGGTTCCCACTGGCCGCCGCGTTGCCTGAGCACCAGCTCACCCTTGCGCTCGGCGATCTCGAAGTCCGTCACGGCGTCGAGCTGGTAGCGGCCCACCAGCGTGCGCCGCGTTTCCGGTGCGAGAGCGACGGCCTTGCGCAGTTTGGTCTGGTTGGTGTCCCATTTGTATTCGTAGGCGATGGCGCGCATCAGACCTGCTGCCACGTCGATGCCATTGTCGCCATTGGTCAGGATGACCGCGCCGCTGCCGTCAGCGACGGCAGCGTAGAACACCGCCTTGAAGCCCTGGTTGCTGCCACCGTGGCTGAAGCCCTTGCCGCCATCCTGTATCTGCAAGCCCAGCGCATAGTTGTTCTTCACCGGCTGGAGCATCGTGCGCGTCATCGCGGGCGTGAGCACACCGTCCGTCGCCCCGGCCGCGCCCTGCTGGATCGCGATCGCGAAGCGCGCCAGGTCGTTCGGCGTGGTCCAGAGGCCGGCGGCAGCCTGCTCGGGATAGGTATAGGCGCCGCCGGGGAACGGCTTGCCGTCCTCGTCATGCGGCCGCGCGGCGCTGGGCGCCAGCTCTGGCGGCAGTGGCTGGGCATAGGTGCTGGCGGTCATGCCCAGCGGCGCCAGCACCAGTTCGTGCAGGATCGCGTCGAATGGCTGGCCGGCGCGGTCGATCATCGCCTGCTGCACCAGCGTGTAGCCGCCGCCCGAGTAGCGGAAGGCCGACCCCGGCGCCGCATTGACCCGGATGGCCTTCGTGTTGGCGGGGGCGGCGCCATCGAGTACCTGCTGCAGCGTTGGCACGCTCTTGCCGGCGGCGTAGCCGGGAAAGCCCGAGACGCTCATGCCACCGGTATGCGACAGCAGCTGGCGCAGGCTCGGCGTTCCGTCACCCTTCGGCAGCGTCCAGCTAGTGAGCGCCTGGTCGATGCCGGCATCCAGATCGAGCTTGCCCTGTTCGACCATGCGCAGCGCCGCCATGGCCGACACGGATTTGCTGAGCGAGGCTGCCTGGAACAGCGTCTGCGGCGTGACGGCGGGTCCGCCGGCCCAGGCCACGCCGTAGCCGCGCGTCCAGGCCACCTTGCCGTCCTTGATCACGGCCACGCTCACGCCCGGCACGTTCAGCCGTTTCATTTCGTCGATGAGGGCCAGGGGCGCTACCGGCACATCGGCCAGGGCGACTTCCGGGCGCAGGCCGGACTCGATGCGGGCGATGGCGGCGCTGTCGTCGGCGCTGTCATCGGCATGTGCGCCGGCAGCGGCCAGCATTGCGATGCAGGCGGCGAGATACACAACATGGGAGTGGCGGCGGGGCAGGGCGGAACGCATCTTCTTCTCCAGACATGGTTGCACAAATGGCAAACAGTATGGGCAGGCGCGGCCAGGCCGGCAAGCATTGAGAGAAAGCTATGCCGCCGGCATGCTGAAGGTGAACGTGATGCGCCCGTCCGTTGATGTGACGCCGATCGCGCCGTCGTGGCCGCGCGCGATCTGGTCGACGATGTACAGGCCCAGTCCCAGGCCTTCGTCGCCGGCGCGCGAGGTGGCGCGCCAGTAGGGCTTGAACAGCTGGGCGATGACGGCCTGGCTCAGATCGGGGCCGGCGTTGCTCACGGCGAGCACGAAGCTGGCGCCGTCGATGCGCGCGTCCACCTGGATCGGCTCCCCGCTGTCGCCATGCAGCAGCGCATTCTTGAGCAGATTCGACAGCAGCTGGGCGAGCCGCTGCGGGTCGCTGCGCAGCGCGATATCACGCGCGATGCTGGACTCGATCACGCGGTCGGGGTACACGCCGCGCAGCTCGTCGACCACCTGGTCGAGCATCAGGTGGACGTCGGCGCTCTGGCACAGTTCGAGCGCGAGGCCGGAACCCATGCGCCCGCGCGTGAAATCGACCACGTTGTCGACCAGGCCGGCCATGCGCATGGCGCTGCTGCGCACGCGTTCAACGATCTTGTCGGTTGCCGGATCGGTGCTGCGGCGCTTGAGCAGTTCGGCGCCGGTCAGGATGGCGCTGAGCGGGGTGCGCAGGTCGTGGCCCAGCACCGCGATGAACTGTTCACGCAGTTCGGCTGTCTCGCGTTCGGACAGCAGGTCCGAGCGAGTATCGCGCAGCGAGCGCTCGGTTTCGAGCTGGCGCGAAATGAGTTCGGCGAACAGCGTCATGGCTTCCACTGTGGCGCCCGTGCTCAGCGCCGCCGGCTTGGGATCGAGGCCGCACAGGGTGCCGAAGTAGTCGCCGTCAGGACGGAAGATCGGGATCGAAAAATAGCTCTGGAACCCGTACAGGCGCGGCGTGTGGTGGTCGCGGTACGAATCGCTGTCACGCACGCTGTCGATGACGATCGGCTGGCGCGTCGCGCGCACTTCTTCGCACAGCGTGGTGGTGACGTCCAGCGGGTCGCCCGCCTGCAGGCCGAACCCGAGCTCGTCGTGGACGGCGCAGGTGGTCCAGGTGGTGTCGGTGACGTGCGCGATGCAGACGAACCCCAGCCCGGTCATGGTCGCTACTGTTTCCAGCACGCGCGGCACGGCGGCAATGGCCTGGATTTCCCTGACATGCTGGGAGACGGTGTCTGGCATCATGGTAGCTCGGTGAATGAGGTCGAAATCATACCACCGGCCGGCAGGCGTGGTCCGGCTCAGGCCTGCCAGCGCCCGTCGGCATATACCTGCACGTCGCCCAGGAACACCGCATCGGTGACTGCGAACACGTCGATGTGAAAGCGCGCATCCTTGCGCTTGAAGCCCGGCTTCGTGTACACGCCATGCTTGGCGCCCAGCGACAGGTGGATGCCGCACATGCGCTCATACGTGCCGATATCGTCCACCCGCAGGTCGCGCGTGAAGGCGCGGTTCAGCCCGAAGCCCAGCTCGCGCACCCACACTTCGCCTTCCTCGAGGCGGATGTTCTCGAGCACCTGCTCGAAGGCGGGTGTGGCGTTCTCGGTGCCGGTCACGCGGCCCGCTTCGATGATCAAGGTAACCGGTACATCGGGATGGTTCGAGCGGTAACTGGTGTCGCCGAACACGTGGATCTGGACCCGGCCATGCACGGCTTCGAGGTCTTGCGCCTCGGTGAATACTTCGCCGATCGGGAACTGGCCGCCGACGTTGTTCATCTCGCTGTAGTCGCCGATATTGAGTTTGGCCGATTCGAACGGCGAGGCAAAGGTGAGCGTCTCGCCGCCGCCGACCACGCGGCCATGTGGCGCGGCGTCGATCAGCGCCTTGAGCGCGCGCCCGGTGCCGCGGAAGTAGGCGGGGTCGTAGGCCAGCGCATTGACATAGTGTTCGCCCTGGATGCCGGGCATGCGCGACAGGTGCACGTGCTCGATCACTTTTAAATCGAGCTTGAACAGCTCGACGCGGATGCGAAAGCCGTCGAGCCGGAAATTGGTCGACTGGACCAGCACCACCAGGTCGTGCGCGGCCATCGAACGAAACGCCGCCAGCACCGCATCGGGCGTCACGCTGTCGAAGTCGACGAACGCGGCGTCGGGAAGATTGTGCCGGTAGCCGGCGAGCAGGGCGCGCGCCAGCGGCGTGCGCGTGTCGTACACGACCAGCGCCTTGTGCGCCGGGCCGTGTTCGAGGGCGATCGACAGCACGGCCGCCAGGTGCGCGGTCGCGGCGTCCACCACGGTGGCGGGCAGATCGTCGTCGGAAAGGATGGGGGCGGCAGCGGTCATCGGCGCAGATAAAAAGGGGGAAGCGGTCATTATACGTTCCGTTGCACCGTGAGGGATCAGGCGGTGCTACCGGGCAAACAGCGCGACGCGTGGCCGTGCGGGGCGCTATCATGCGGCCTTCCATCACGATCAAGACAGCAGTTGGCAGGCCGTCTTTCGGCATGTACGGCAACAGCGAAATACGGGGCACCATGGCACACGACGATTCCTGCATCAACACCGGCTGCGGCCGCGCGTTCCCCCATCCGGTCGATTTTTGCCCGTGGTGCGGTACGGCGCAGGGGCCGGTCAGCCCCGTGCCGGCGCCGCCGGTCGTGATGCCGCCTTTGCCACCGGTGCCGCCAACGCCGCCAGTGCCGCCAACGCCGCCAGTGCCGCCAACGCCGCCAGCGCCAGTGATCCAGCCAGCGCCTGTCCCGAGGCCCGTCCCACCACCGCCACCGCCACCGCCCGTCCGCGCCAATGCCGCGCCACGCCCCGCCGTCCCGACGCGCAAACCAATCCGCCTGCGCTGGTGGCTGATCGGCCTCAGCGTCCTGTGGCTGGCCTGGATGCTGACCAAGCCGACTGCGGCCCGCATCGAGCGGCGCATGGCGTCGGCCATCGCACTGGCCAAGGAGTGCAAACCGAAGGAAGCGCAGGACGACCTGATCGCGCTGCGCAAGACACGTGCGACGCCCGAGCAGCTGCGCCAGGTGCAAAGCGCGCTCAATACGGCGGCCGCGGCCTGCACGCGCGCCGAGCAGCGCCGCGCTGCGTGGACCACCGCCAACAACGCCATCGAGCGCTTGCTGAATGCGGGCAGCTTCGAACAGGCCCGCAGCCGCCTGGGCACGTTTACCAAGCGCTGGGGCGAAGATGCGCGCACGCGTGAAGTCAAGGCGCGCATCGACGCCGGCCGGCGCGATCACCCGCTGGCCGATCCTTCGCGCTGACCCCGTAAGGACAGCCACGCCGCCACGCCTTGTGTAGTATCGAACGCGTTGAAAACAAGGAGCAAAGCATGAAAGCCATCACCACGAACACGTTGCTGGTGTCGGCACTGCTGCTGGCGCTGGCCGGCTGCGCGCGCGACGACGAAGGCAAGGGCCCGGCCGAGCGCGTCGGCAAGGCGCTCGACCACGCTATTACCGGGGTTACCAGGTCGGTGAAGAATGAAATTGCGCGCGCCGACGACGCCGTCGACGATGCGCGCGCCAAAGTCGGCAATGCGACGCAGGAAGCCAGCCGGGGCCTGGAGCGCGCCACCGAGAAGATGGGCAAGTCGGTCGAGCGGGCAGGCCAGGCGATTCAGGAAAACGCTGGCAAGGACAAGGACAAGGAAGGTTAAGCGTTGGCGGCGCTCGGCATGTCCGGGTCGCCGTACACGATGGCCATGTCGACCTGGCCCGAGCGCCAGGCGTGTTCCAGGTTCTGCTCGATCACATCCAGGCTGACACGCTCGCCATCGGCAAAGCCGCGCACGCCGTAAGCGCGGTTGCGGCCATGCGACTTGGCCATGTACAGCGCCATGTCCACCAGGTTGACCACGCGTTCCCACGCCATCATCTGCTTGCCGACGGCAAGCGGAAACGGTGCAAAGCCGATCGACACGTTTATGGCAATCTTCACGCCGCCATGGTCGATGACGGTGGCATTGATGCCACCCAGGATGCGCGCGGCCACTTCGTCCATGCGATGACGCGGGACCGACGGCAGGAAGGCCAGGAACTCTTCGCCGCCCCAGCGCACGATCATGTCGGTCTCGCGCAGGATGTCGGCCAGGCTGGCCGAGATCGTGGTCAGCACCGTATCGCCGGCCGCGTGGCCGTGGGTATCGTTGATATGCTTGAAGTGGTCGACGTCGAGCAGGAACAGTGCGCCCACGCCTTCTTCGCCGGGCGCTGCCGGGACGGACGCCGGCAGCGCGCGCATGTACTCGAGAAAGTGACGGCGGTTGTACAGACCCGTGAGCGGATCGCGCACGCTCTGCTGCTTGAGTTCGTGGTTCTTGGCGTGCAGCTGCGCATTGGCGTGGCGCACCTTGCGGTATAACAGGCCCACCACGATTGCCGCCAGCGCGATCACAATCAGCACCAGCCACCAGACGCGCTGCTGCAGGCGGCGGTTGTCGATTTCGGCCGATTTGATCGTGTTCTCGCTGCGCAGCAGTTCAATCTGGCGCTGCTTGCGTTCGGCCTCGTACTTCTCTTGCAGCTCGAGCATCGCCTGCTGGCGGCGCTTTTCAAACAGCTCGTTCGATAGCTTGCGCTCGCGGTGATAAGCCTTCAGGGCGCCCGGCAGGTCGCCCGCGCGCTCGAGCGCCTCGCCGTATTCCACCAGCGCGGTTTGCAGTTCGGGCTTGTCGCCCATTTCTTCGTAGCCGGCGATCCCGGCCTCGATATGGCGCTTGCCCTCGACCAGCCGTCCGGTGGCCAGGAAGGCCTGGCCCAGGTTCAGGTGCGCGATCGCGTCGAGCCGGCGATCGTTCAGCGGGCGCGCCGCATCGACTGCCTGCTGGGCGTAGCTGACGGCGTTGCGGTAGTCGCCCGTCTTGAGATACCAGTCCGACAGGTTGACCAGGGTGCCGGCGATACGATTGCTGGCGCCGATCTTGCGTTCGAGCGCCAGGCCTTCCTGCAGCACGCGCAGCGCACGCTCGTTCTGGCCGCTATCGATCGCCAGACCGTATTCCATCCGCTTGAGCAGCATCGTGCGACCGGGCGAGTTGGCGCTGGCCGCGGCAGCGTAGGCCTCGTCCAGTACGGCGAAGCCTTTTTCGGGTTCGCGCATCTGCGAATACAGGCGCGCCAGGGAATACAGCGCCATCACGGTATGGATCGGATCTCCGCTCGAGCGCGCCAGTGCAGCGGCGCTCTGCAGGCCCTGCAGGGCGCGTGGCAGGTTGCCTTCCTCGGCATACGATTCGCCCGACGAAATCGCAGTGCGCACGCGCAGATCGATGTCGCTCGTGGTGTTGGCCAGCTTTTCGGCTTCCCAGATCAGGCGGTGGGATTCGCCCGGGCGGTGCTGCGCGAACGCGGCATACCCCTGCATCAAGAGGCCCTTGGCCAGTGCGCCGGTATGGTCGTGCTGGCGGCCCAGGGCAATGAGTTCGTTGGCCAGCGCGAATGCCTGCGCATGCTGACCCATGCCGTGGCGGGCGGCGGCCATCTGGTTCAGAAATTCGATCCGCTGCGGCAGCGGTGCCACGCGTGCCTGGTCCTCGATGGCTTCGAGCATCGGCAGCGCGCGTTCGGGAACAATGCGGTTGACTTCGCGGATCTCGGCCAGGCGCGCATCGAGCGCCGGCGCGCTACTGGCAAACGCACAGGCCGACGCCACGCACAGGGACAAGGCCACGGCGTTGGATCGGGAGCGCGACAGGGCGCGGTGCAGGATAGCGAACATGCCGTGGTTTCGTCGCACCGGGGAAAGCCGGCAGAAGTTGGTTTGGAATATTATATTGCTGTTGCAAACAAGAAATTCAGTTTGTCGTGAAATGTCACAAAAATGACACAGCGGCATCGTTTCCAAGTGTCTCACGCGGCGTTGGCAAGCGTGCGTGCGCCGTCGAGCCATCGACCTATACTGGCCGTACGATTATCCCTGTAGAGGTCGGCCATGTGGACATCACCGTGGGTCAGGTGGGGCGGGACGCTGGGCTTTGCCCTGGGCGGTTTCTTCGACGGTATTTTGCTGCACCAGATCCTGCAATGGCACCATCTGTTCAGCCTCGTGCCCGGCATGGACGACCTGCGCCTGCAGGTGCTGTGGGATGGTTACTTCCACCTGTTGATGTACGTGGTCGCGCTCGTGGGCCTGGCGGGCCTGTGGCGCGCGCAGCGGCGCGGCGCGATGGAATGGGGCTGGCCACTGGCGGGCGCCATGCTGGTGGGCTTCGGCTTGTGGCATACGATCGACGCACTGCTGTCGCACTGGCTGCTGGGCATCCACCGCATCCGTGTGGACAGTCCCGATCCGCTGTTGTGGGACCTGGCCTGGCTGGTCGTGTTCGGCATAGTGCCACTGGTGCTGGGCTGGCGCTGGTTGCAGCGGCGCGGTGGCGGCACGGGTGCGCGCGGCTCGCTGGCCAGCCTGGCGTTGCTGGCCGCCGGCAGCGCCGCCCTCGGTGGCTGGGCGCTCGTGCCGCCGCCTGGCCAGAACCTCACCACCGTTGTGTTTCATCCGGGCGCCGGGCCACGCGAGGTGTTCGCCGCGCTCGACGCCGTCGACGGGCGCCTGGTCTGGAGCGACCGCGCGATGGGCGTGGTCGTGATGGCCATCCCGGCCCGACACCACCTGACGTTGTACCGGCACGGCGCGCTGCTGGTGAGCGGGGCGGGCGCGCCGGGCGGCTGCGTCAACTGGAGCCGCCCCTGAGCTGCCCCGCCGGGACTACCCTACAGCGCGATCTGCTGCAGCAGATACAGGCGCTGGTACAGGCCACCCTCGATGCGCATCAGTTCTTCGTGCGGCCCGGCCTCGGTGATCTTGCCGTGGTTGAGCACGATGATGCGGTCGGCGTCGCGGATCGTCGACAGGCGGTGCGCGATGGCGATGATGGTCACCTTGCCGCGCAGTTCTTCCAGCGCCTGTTGCACCACCTGTTCGGTGGCGCTATCGATGCGCGACGTCGCTTCGTCGAGCAGCAGGACACGCGGCTCGCCGGCCAGCGCGCGGGCAATGGCGATCAGCTGCTTCTGCCCCGACGACAGGCGTGAGCCGCCTTCGCCAAGCTGCGTGTCGTAACCCTGTTCGAGCGCGCTGATGAAGTCATGCGCATGCGCCGCGCGCGCGGCGTCCATCAGGCGTTCGAGCGGCAGGCCGCGGCCCATGTCGATGTTTTCGCGCGCGCTGGCGGCCAGGATGAACGGGTCCTGCGGCACCAGGCCCACTTCATTGCGGAAGCGCTCGTTGCCGATCTTGGCCAGCGGCACGCCACCGATCTCGATGCTGCCCTGTTCGACGACGTAGTAGCGCAGCAGCAGCGACAGCAGTGTCGACTTGCCGCTGCCCGTGTGACCGACGATGCCGAAGAACGCGCCTTGCGGGACATCGAGCGACAGGTCGTGCAGCACCGGCTGGCCGGGAACGTACGCGAAGTCGACATTGCGCACGCTGACTGCCGGGGCATCGGGCGAAAACGCGTTCTCACCGTCCATGCGGTCCACGTCGTGCTCCGGTGCGCCCGCTTCATCGAGCAGGGTGTTGACGCGTGCAGCCGCGACCACCGCCTGCTGCAGGCCGCTGAACTGCATCGTGATCTGGATGAGCGGCTCGACCACGCGCGCGATGTAGCTGACGAACGCGTACAGCACGCCCACTTCGACCGCGCCAATGTCGCGCTGGCCAAAAGCGAAGATCACCAGCGCCAGCAAGGCCACGTTGAGCAGGTCGAGCGCAGGGCGCAGCAGGAAGGCATTGGCGCGCAGTTCGGCCAGGCGCGCCGTGTAGTGGGTGCGGTTGGTGACCAGAAAGCGTTCGCCGAAACGCAGCTCGGCATTGCTGGCCTGCAGGACGGTCATGCCGCCGATCGACTCGGCCATCTGCGCATTGATGTCGCTACGCAGGGCGCGCGCACGGGTGACTGCCGGCGCCGACAGGCGCTGATACAGCCAGACGATGCCGACCACCGCCGGCACCAGCAACAGCACGATCAGCATCAGGCGCCAGTCGAGCCAGGCCATCGCGACCATCGTGCCGATCAGGACGATCGAGTTGTCGAGCAAGACGTACAGGACCTGGATGTAGAGTGTCTTGACGGCTTCGGTGTCGTTCGTCACGCGGCTGACCAGCTGGCCGGTGATGGCGCGGTCGAAGAACGCCATCGGCAGGCGCAGCACGTGGTCATAGACCCACTCGCGCAGGCGCTGCACCGAGCGCATCGCCACGCCGGACAGGCGGATCAGTTGCAGGTAGCGCACCCAGCTCGAGACCCAGCCGGTGACCACCAGGCCACCCAGCAGCAGGGCCATCTGCGGCCAGTCGAGATGGCGCGGCAGCAGGTGGTCGTCGATCAGCGCCTTGCCCAGCAGCGGGCCGACCACTTCGAAGGCCGCTGCCAGGATCAGCCACAGCGTGGCGATGATCAGGTGGCGCCGTTCGGGCGCGGCGGCGCGGCGCAGCAGGCGCGTGGCCAGTTTGGCCTGGTCGCGCATGACGCCGCGTTCCAGGCTGTTATCAGTTTTCGGCGGCGGCGCCGTGGTGGATGCGTCGGCCGTGTCCAGCGTTGCTTCAGGTTGCGTCAAGGCTGGCCTCCAGTTGTTGGTAGCGCCACTGGCTGGCATACCAGCCGTCCAGCAGCAAGAGTTCGTCGTGCGTGCCTGCTTCGATCACGCGCCCGGCGCGCAGGACCACGATGTGGTCGGCCGCGACCACCGCCGACAGGCGATGGCTGGCGATGATGGCGGCGCGCTCGGGCCGCGCGCGGCGCAGCTCGGCCAGGTGATCGAGGATGCGTGTTTCGGTGCCGGTGTCCACCGCCGACAGCGCGTCGTCCAGCAGCAGCAGCGGATTGTCGGCCAGCAGCGCGCGGGCAATCGCCACGCGCTGGCGCTGGCCGCCCGAGAGCGTGATGCCTTTTTCGCCGACCGGCGTGTCGTACCCATACGGGAAGCGCAGGATGTCGTCGTGGATGGCGGCCATGCGCGCCGCGCCTTCGATCTCGGCGCGCGAAGCGTCGGGCCGGGCCAGCGCGATGTTCTCGGCGATCGTGGCCGAGAACAGGAACGACTCTTGCGGCACCCAGCTGGTGGCGCCGCGCAGGGCGCTCAGGCGATAGGCGTCGAGCGGCTGCCCGGCCCAGCTCACGTGGCCCTGCTGCGGCGTCGCCTGGCGCAGCAGCACGCGCAGCAGCGTCGATTTGCCCGAGCCGGTCGGGCCGACGAGGCCCAGCGTCTGGCCGGGTTCGAGCGTGACGGACACGTCGGACAGTGCTGGCGCCTGCGCCGTGTCGTCGGCGGCCGCGCCGTCCTTGCCGGCACCGTTCACGCCATACGTGAACGTGACGCCATCGAGTACCAGCGGGCCCTGGCCCACCTGGTCGATCGTGCCGGCGTCTTCGACCGACAGCGGCGCCTCGAGCAGCGGCTGCAGGCGCGCCATGCCGGCGCGGCCCCGTTCGATCAGCGTGACCACCCAGCCGGCGGCGAACATGGGCCAGATCAGCTGGCCCAGGTACATCGTGAAGCTGGTCAGCGCGCCGACCGTCAGTTCGTTCTGCCAGACCAGGTAGCCGCCCAGGCCCAGCGTCAGGCCGGTGGCAGCAGTCAGTGCCAGGCCGACCGCTGGTTCGTAGGCCGCTTCCCATTTCTGTGCGGTGAAGCTGGCCTCGGCCGCATTGGCCGTCAGCACGCCGAACTGGGTGCTGCTGCGCGCTTCGAGGCCCAGGGCGCGCAGCGTGCGCACGCCCGACAGCGACTCCTGCACATGGTCGTTCAGCTTCGAGAACCCCTTGAGCGCATCCCCCTCGGCCTTTTGGATGTGGGTCGAGATGTACCAGAACGCGAGCCCCATCAGCGGGAACGGCAGCAGCGCAACCAGCGCCAGGCGCCAGTCCACGCCCAGCGTCATGATCCCGAGCACCATCACCAGCGTGAGCGTGCCGTCGAACGCGGCCAGCAGCGCTTCGCCGGCGGCCATTTCGATGGCATCGATGTCGTTGGTGGCCAGCGCCATCAGGTCGCCGGTGCGCTGGCGCTGATAGAAGGCCGGGCCTTGCGCAGCCAGGCGTGCATACAGGCGCGTGCGCAGCTCGACACCGAGCTGGTAGGCGGCCGAATACAGGCGGATGCGCCAGCACACGCGCAGCACATAGATGGCCACACCCAGGCCGAGGACCTGGGCAATACCGAGCAGGAGGTCCTGTTCGGCCAGGCGGTTGTTGGCGAGCGCGTCGACCAGTGCGCCGACCTTGCGTGGGATGAGGACCGTGCAGATCGCCACACCGACGAGCATTACGGCCGATGAGGCATAGGATTGCCAATGCCGGCGCACGAAGCCGCCGATCAGCCTGGACAAACTCATTCGAATTCCTTGCGGTTGCGCCCGAAAAAAAAGCGGGCCAGAGCCCGCTAGTGTAGTCGTTTTGCCTAGTTGGCGCAGCGCAGCACCCTGCTTGATGCCCTCGTCTGCTGCGCTCTGGCTATGACGCCCGCCATGTCACTACTTGCGGCGCCGGCGTGGCGTGGCCGCCGTGGCAGGAGCGTCCGGGTCGCGCCGCTCGATCGGCGCGGCTGCTGGCGCCAGTGGCGTTGCCGCCAGGACGGCGCCGTTGCCGGCGGCCTGGGCGATCGGCGTGGGCTTGGCGGCCGCAGGACTCGACAGTACATTCAGCGCCGCGTCATCGGGCGCTGGTTCCTGCACCATGCTGGCCACTTCTTCGATGGCCGGGGCAGGCTGGGGTGCAGCTTCTGCTGCTGGCGCTGTTTCAATTTCTGGCGCTGGCGATTCTGCAACCGGCGCCGGTGCCGCTGCAACGGCCTCGATCGTGCGCTCGGCCGCTGCCTGCAATGTAGCAGAGGCGTCCTCGCCGGCTTCGGTTACGGCCTGCGCCATCTCGGCGACCGGCGCTGCCATTGGTGCCGGCGTCACGCTGCGCACCAGAAACGGCTGGACGCCGGCAGCGATGCCGAGCAATTCGCGGCTGTAGGCAAACAGGCTGCGCACCTGTTCTTCGGCGTGGCTGCGCAGTACGGCGAGGTCGCGCGCATCGCGTGCGCCGATCAGCTGGCGCGCCGTCTGCGCCGAGCGCTCGAGGACTTCCTGGGACGTGGACAGGTTCAGCGCCGTGATGCGGCTGGCGCTGTCGAGCGCCTGGGTGGTCAATGCATTGAGCACCGTGAGTTGGGCGTTCATCGGTGCAGTCAGGTAATGATTGGGTGCTGCGGACAACTGCTCGGAGAGTGAGGTCATGAAGTTTCCTATCTATCAAGTATGGCGCGCTGCAATAAAGTCAGTGTACCCACGATTGTGGGCCCATGCAATGAACGATGGCGGCTTATTCGGCGAGGGTGATATTGCGTTGCAGCATTGCCATACGGCGGCGCTACAGTTGCTACAATCGGGCAACCATTTAATGGAGTCACCATGGACCTCGTGATCCGCAATACCACGCTGCCAGATGGCCGCACCGGCATCGATATCGGCATTCAGGACGGCCGCATCGCAGCGCTGGCCCCCCAACTCGCAGCGCGCGGCGTGCGCGAGATCGACGCTGCCGGCGACCTGGTCAGCCCGCCATTCGTCGATGCGCATTTCCATATGGATGCCGTGCTGAGCTACGGCCTGCCGCGCGTGAACCGCAGCGGCACCTTGCTGGAAGGGATCGCGCTGTGGGGCGAGTTGAAACCGCAGCTGAGCCAGGATGCGCTGATCGAGCGCGCGTTGCGTTATTGCGACTGGGCAGTGGCGCGCGGCCTGCTGGCGATCCGCACCCACGTCGACGTGTGCGACGACCGGCTGCTGGCGGTCGAGGCGCTGCTGGAAGTCAAGCGTCGCGTTGCGCCGTATCTCGACCTGCAACTGGTCGCGTTTCCGCAAGACGGCCTGCTGCGCAGCGCCAATGCGTTCGAGAACCTCAAGCGCTCGATTGACATGGGTGTCGATGTGGTCGGCGGCATTCCGCACTTCGAGCGCACGATGGCGCAGGGTGCCGAGTCCGTCCGCCTGCTGTGCGAATTCGCCGCCGAACGGGGTCTGCGCGTGGACATGCACTGCGACGAGAGCGACGATCCGATGTCGCGCCATATCGAAACCCTGGCGTACGAAACGCAGCGCCTGGGGCTGCAGGGCAGGGTGGCTGGCTCGCATCTGACGTCGATGCACTCGATGGACAATTATTACGTGAGCAAGCTGATCCCGCTGATCGCCGAGAGCGGCGTGGCGGCGATCGCCAATCCGCTCATCAACATTACGCTGCAGGGCCGCAACGACACCTACCCGAAGCGGCGCGGCATGACGCGCGTGCCCGAGCTGATGGCGGCCGGCGTCGACGTCGCCTTTGGCCACGATTGCGTGCTCGATCCGTGGTACGGCATGGGCTCGGGCGACATGCTCGAGGTGGCGCACATGGGCCTGCACGTGGCGCAGATGACGGGGCTGGAAGCGATGCAGTCGTGTTTCACCGCCATCACCGAAACGCCCGCGCGCATTCTCGGACTCGACGGCTATGGCCTGGCGCCCGGCTGCCATGCCGACCTGGTGATCCTGGACGCCGGCTCGACGGTGGAAGCCATCCGCCTGCGCGCCCCGCGCCGTCTCGTCTTGCGGCGCGGCCAGGTCGTGGCCGAAGCGCCGGCAGCGGCCAGCCGCCTGCATCTGCCGGGGCGCCCGGACAGCGCCGACTTCCGCCTCGGCCGTAGCTAAAATGTCAATATAGTGCGTGATAATCTGTGTATTTTCAGGCAAAATAGCGGACCGCCCTGTCCCGGCACTCCTGTAGATTGTTGTGAAAGATCTTGTTATCCGTCCTGCGCTCGAAGCCGATTTCGAGTCGATCTGGACTATTTTTTGCGCCCATATCGAGGCGGGTGAAAGCTATGTCTTCAGCACGGCAACGTCCCGCGAAGCCGGTTACCACTACTGGCTGGGTGAGGGCGTGGCCAGCTTTGTCGCGGTGAGCGCGGGCGGTCGGGTGCTGGGCATGTACCGCCTGGTACCGAACCAGGTCGGGCGCGGCCATCACGTGGCCAATGCCTCATACATGGTCAGCCCGACGGCGCAGGGCGCGGGCGTGGGCCGTGCGATGGGTCAGCACAGCCTGGCCGAAGCGCGCGAGCGCGGCTATCTGGCGATGCAATTCAACCATGTGGTCAGCACCAACGGTCCGGCCATCGGGCTGTGGAAGAAGCTCGGTTTTTCGATTGTCGGCACACTGCCCAAGGCGTTTCGGCACAAGCGCCTGGGCTATATCGATGCCTATGTGATGTACCAGCTGCTGCAGGATCCCGATCACTGGCCGACGGCTGACGACGTGCCAGTTGCGTGACGGGTACTGCCGATCCCGGTGCTGTTACGTGGTCGAAGGGCGCATTTGTAGGATCCCTCAAACTTCGATGAGGTTAGTGCCCCCGAATGACGACGCTCAGGGCTCGGTGCGCACAGTACCCTGATCATACTGGTCGTCGTCGGTCTCACTTGGCGGCATCGTCGCCTGCTGTTCTTCAGTTTCGGCCGGTTTGTCCACGGCGGGGTCGCTGCCTGCGCCGTCACCCATGCGCTGCTGGTCACGATTTGCCTTGACGTCATTGTCTTCATTTTGCATAGCCATGCTGATCTCCTCGTGATGAAATGTAGCCTCATGATAGTCAGGTACCTTCAGCACACGAATAGTCCCGAAGCTGGCTCGAATGTAGGATTGCGCTGTCTGTAGTCGCTGCTGCGCTCATCGTTTTCGGAACCAGTGCGGCATCCTCAGGCGCGCACTCGTCATCCATTGCAGTACCATTCGGAAGCGATGCCAAGCTCATGGCTCAATTCAATATCTGGATTACGCAGCGATCGAACCCAGTCAATCGGACCACATGACGACATCCAGAAGAACAAGACCAGCTTATGCATTTTTACTGGCAGCATGTCTCTCGTTTTCTTCCTCTGCGAATGCCGCAGAGCTGGCACGCGATCCATCCAGTGTCATCGCATCTTTGGCTGACCGTATTTACTCAGTGGGAGAAACTACAGGAAGTGCTGAAGAAATGATCGCGGCTGAAGCCAGCGCTGCCGATGAAATACGCCGATATATCTTGAGCGGTTCGACGGCTGGTTTGCTCGGAAAAGAGCAGGGGCGTCAGTCTCCGCTGACATTGGCGGCCTATCTTGGCTACCCGAACGTTGTTTCTGCATTGCTGACATCTGACGTTATCAGGCTTCATATCAATGATGCAGGCGAAAAGGGAATGACACCATGGATCGCCGCCATCTTGTCGCTGAAGCAAGCCGCGCTGGCTTGCAACCCGAAGATGATCGAAGATCCATCCGTATTCGTACCGTTCATGGTAACGCAACCGTATTACCTGTCCAATCCGGTACCGCCGTACGCAAAGATCACCGGCATTCTCGTGGCGGCGGGAGCCGCATCCAGTCCAGACGCTGCCAAAGAGGTTTGGCTAGCACGGTGCAAGGGTCAATCAGCCGATCGCATTGCAAAAATTAAAACCAGCGTGGACCTTCAAAAAACGGTACAGGAGCTTGGTCTGCTTGAACTAATTTCGCATTTGCAAAATCTGCAAAAAAAGGTGGAAAGCAGGCGAAAAAATTGAGTTTGCGGCCTTGATCGATGATTTCACCTATCTGGCCAGAATTCTCTCTCAACACGTAAAATCGCGCATTTGCACATGGAAGAAATCAGAAAACGGGTTGTCGTTGTTTGTTACACACTCACGTCCTCGATATTTTGGGGATGTGTCGCGGCGATTGCCATTCGATATGCCATCGGCATCGATCCTGGTACGGCGCTGGTTGCGGTTGGGTTGCCTGTCGCAATAGCAGTATCGGTATTCATTTACCCGAAGCTTCGCAGAATCATCGCGGCACGCTAGTGGAGTCCAGTCACGTTACAGGCATGTGGGTAACTTGAAATGAAGTAAAAAAGTGAATCGTGCGCGCAACAAAATGTTTCGCTGATCCGGGTATGTGCCACTTTCATCGCTGGAGATTGCGTCGCGCACCGCCCTGGCGCCTGCACGTGACGGTTGAATAACGCACCTAGCGCCGGCAACGCCGGTGATACGATGGCTGCAATTTCGATCAACCATCCTTCACCGAATCGACCCTGCGATGCCAGCCACCGAGTTGCTACCTGATGCTCCTTTCTTCATTGTTCTGAACGCGGGGTCGGGTCATTCCGAAACCGAGATGCGCATCTCCACGATCAACGAGGTCATGGACGCCGGTGGCCGCGTGTGCCATCTGGAAGTGGTGGACGAGCCCGAGCGCATCGAACAGATTGCAAAGGACATGGCGGCCAAGGCCGTCGCCAGCGGCGGCGTGCTGGTGGCTGCTGGCGGCGATGGCACCATCAACACGGTCGCGCATCAGGCAGTGCTGGCCGGGTGTCCGTTCGGCGTGCTCCCGCAGGGCACCTTCAACTATTTCGGGCGCACCCACGGGATTCCGGAAGACCTGGCCGAGGCTGTTCACGCGCTGCTACGCGCCAAGATCAAGCCGGTGCAGGTAGGCATGCTCAACGACAAGATCTTCCTGGTCAATGCAAGTGTTGGCCTGTACCCGGCGCTGCTCGAAGAACGCGAGCACGACAAGCGCGAGTTCGGACGCAGCCGCGTGGTCGCGTTTCTGTCGGCCATCAAGATGGCGCTGCGCGCGCATCGCCACCTGCAGATCCGGCTCGAGCTCGATGGCAAGGAACAACGCTTGCGCACGACGACGCTGTTCGTGGGCAATAACCGGCTGCAGATGGAACAGGTCGGCATGGAACAGTTGACCGATGCGGTCGAGGATGGCCAACTGGCGGCGCTGGCGCCCAAGCCGATGGGTAAACTCGGGCTGCTGGGCCTGCTGGTGCGCGGCGCGCTTGGCAAGCTGGGCAACGCCGACGACGTCGTGGCGTTTTCGTTCAAGCGCATGACCGTGCGCACGCCGTCGCTGTATGGGCGCAAGCGCCTGAAGGTGGCCGTCGATGGCGAAGTCAGCAAGATGGCGACGCCGTTCGAGTTCCGGGTGCTGGAAGGGCGGCTCAAGCTGCTGCTGGCGCCGCCACAGGCCGCCGCCGCCACACCTGGCGAAGCCGCCTGAGCCAGCCGACCTACTTCACCCGCAGCAAGCGCACGCCCTGGATGTCGAACCGGTTCGCCGGTTCAGCGCCACCGGCGCCCGTGAAGGTGCGGTTGCTCTCCAGGTAGCTCATATTGTAGAAGTCCGTCATCTCCAGACGGTAGCTGCCGGCCTGCAGGCGCGCGGCCAGCGGCGTCGAATACACGGTTGGCGTCGCGCCCTTGAACAGCGGCGCATGCGGCAACTGGATCACGCCCTGGGCCACGACCTTGCCAGCGCCATTCTTCAGTGCCAGCCACTTCACGCCGCCGCTGATCCCCAGATTTACCTGGTTCGCGCCGTTGTGATAACGCACCTGAATCCGGTAATCACCCGTGCTTTCGACGCGCATCCCATCCACGGCAAAGCGGTCTTGCGGCCGGCCCCAGTCGCGGATCGCGGGTAGTGAAAAGCGCGCATCCGGCGCGGTGCTCGTCAGGTTCGACGTCACACGCGGGTCGGTCACGCCGATGTCGATGCCATTACCAGCACCAGCCACGGCGTCGATGCAGCGCGGCTGGCTGTGGTGACTGACATTGCCGCTGTCGGCAAAGCGCGCCTCCACCGCATAGCACGACGCCACGCCGGCCTTGTCGTCGGTCCAGGCGCCGGCCGGCAGCTTGTCGGCCACCAGCTTGCCGTCGCGGTAGACGCGGTAGGTCACACCCGTCGCATTGCCATTCGCGCCGATCATCAATCCCACGGCGCCGGACGATGCACGCGTCAGCGCCTCGATCACCGGTTCGCGCGGACCAAAGGTGACGGACGATTCTTCATACGGATTGGCCTGCACGCGGCGGATGCCCTGCGCACCGGCGACGAGCTTGCCCAGCACGATCTCGATACGGTTCCCGGCCTGCAAATCGCTGGATAGCAGTGTGTCCCTGACCTGCTTGCCATTCAACAGAATGCGCTCGACCCGGTGATAGCCGTCGCCTTCGGCCGCTGGCGGCAGGCGCAGCACCACGTCGATGCGTTTGCCGTGCAGGCGCAGGTCGTGCAGGGCAATCTCGTTGGTCGCGCCGAAGGTCTCGCGCCGCAGCCTGGCCGTCACGAACGGGCGCAGCGCAATGCCGTCGTCCTGCACGGTCACGCCGAACACATTGTCGATCACCATGCCCAGATACCCGCCGACCGACCATAACTGGCGCCGCGAGTTGATCACGGGGCCACTCAGCGCCGGGGTCTTCTCGTCGAGCAGCAGCGGCTGGCCCGACAACCACTCGAGGTTTTCCATGTTCGACAAATTCACCGCTGCGCCGCGCATCAGCGTCGCGTAGGCGGCGTCGGCCACCGCTGCGTTCTTGCCCTGCACCGCAGCGCGCAAGCCATATGCGGTGACGAAGGGCCAGATGGCGCGGTTGTGGTACACCGGCGCGCCGATCTGCTGAGGCCAGATCACCGGCGCGCCCATCGGGCCATGCGGATAGCGCGCCAGGATCGATGCCGTCTGCTGGTCGTCGGCCACGCCGCTGACAATCGCCAGCGCCTGGCCGAGCCAGTCGAACTTGTGCAGCGGCGCGCCGTCCAGGTGGCCGGCGGTAAGGCTGCTATACATGCCTTCGTCGGCCAGCCAGAGTTCCTTGTTGATCGCGCGTTTCAGCTCCGATGCCCAGCGCGTGTAGCGCGCGGCCTTGGCCGCATCGCGCTGTTCGCGCGCCAGTTGCGCCGCCAGCTTGAGCGCCTGGAAGATGACGACGTTGGTCGACAGCGCCTTCGAGCTGGCCATTGACGCCAGGTCGCCCGGCATCCACGCAGCGTAAGTCTGGTCGCGCCAGTCGAGGAACGATTCTTCGCCCGTGTACAGGCCCGTGGCTGTATCGAACGCTGCCACGCGGTCGATCTCGAGCGTGTTCGACAGCGCGATCAAAGCCTTGCTGGCAAAAGGCGCGCGCTCGGCAGCGGGCAGCGTGCGCAGCGTTTCTTCGGCCGCGAAGGCCCATGTCAGGCGGTCGGTGCTGACCGGCCAGCTGCCGCCGCTGCCGGTGTCCTGCACGATCTGCAGGCCGCCCGCCGTGGCAGGAATCTGCGCCACCGGCGTGACGCCGGCGCGCCAGCCAGAGAGCTTGAAGTCGAGCGAATTGCGCACGCGTTGCGGGTCGAGCAGGGCCAGGCCCAGATCGGCCGCATACGACAGGTCGCGTGTCCAGACATACGCCCACTTCTCGCCAGTGGAGAAGCAGTCGCAATCGATGGCGTTGCCGCTGTTGTAGTTGCCGTCCTTGATCTGGCTGACCGAATTGAGGCGCATCTCGGCGCCGGCCAGCGCGAACAGCGCATCGAAGGCGAGGTTACCGGTGCGGGCGCGCGGCAAGCCTTCCTGCTCGGCGTACGCGACATGCTGCGGACCGGGATCGCGCAGGCTCATCGTGCTTGACTGGACGTACTGGCGTAGCAGCGCCTGCGCATCCGGCGTCGAGTAGCGCACCGTCTCGGTCTTGCCGTCCCACGTTGGCCAGGCTTGCGTGGCGACCGCAGCGTGGCCCTCATGCGGATCGGGCGCGCTGGCACGGTCGGCATCGGCAAGGCGTGTGACCTTCAGCGCAGGTTTGGCCGGATCGCTCGCGTCCAGCGTGAAGCGGTAGGTGCCCGATGTGCGCACGAACAGGAAGGTCTCGGGTCCGGACAGGCGTTCGAGCTGGTACGCGGTGTCGGGCGCCACATTGACGCTCTTGTCCGGATCGATGACCCACTCGGCAGCCCAGTCGCTGCTGCCAAGCTTGAAGGCGTGGTTGCCTGGCGCGACGGCGATGTCGGCCTGGTAAATGCCCTTGCCTTTGGGCGCCAGCGCATCGGCCGTTCCCCAGCCATTGAACGCGCCGCGCACGAATAGTGCGGTATCGATCTGCGCGTGGGCGGCGCCGCAGGCGAGGAGGGCGGCCACTGCGATGGCGCTGCGCATCATCGTGCTGCCTCCAGCTCCAGCTCCAGAATCACGGTAGCACGTGCAGGCAGCGTGAGCGTCGAGCGCAGGTCGAACGTCTTGCCGGTCAGGACATCCACGCCGCTGGTCACGCCCGTGAGCATTTCGCGGAAGCGGTCGACGTCGAGCGCCATTTCTTTCGCGTTGTTGTTGAACGCGACCAGCACCTTCTTGTCCGCGTTGTAGCGGAAGTAGACGTAGGTATTGTTCTGCGGCCCGTAATGCATCATGCGGCCGCTGTGGATCACCGGCTGGCCCTTGCGCCAGTTGGCCAGCTTGCGCACGAACGCTTGCGCCGCGCGCGGCTTGTCCTTCAGACCCGTGCCGGTAAAGGCGTTGACCTTGTCGCCGGCCCAGCCGCCCGGGAACGGGATGCGGTAGCTGGCGTCGTCGCGGTCTTTCGTCGGGCTGGTAAACAGCAGCTCGTCGCCCACGTAGAACTGCGGGATGCGCGGCGCCGTCATCATGAACACCATCGCCATCTTGTACTTGTCGAAGTCTTCGCCGGCGACGCTGTAGATGCGCGACATGTCGTGGTTGTCGGCGAACAGCACCAGGTTGCTGGCTTGCGGGTACAGATAGTCGAGCGACAGCGTTTCGTACACGTCCGAGAACACGTTGCCGCCTTTCTTGTCGGCCAGCGCGTTGCGCATCGCCTCGGCCACCGGGAAGTCCATCATGCTCGGCATGTAGGCGCGGTAGCCGTCGAAGTTGTCCTTGCCGCGCTGCCAGCGCGCCACGACCGGCACCTTCGTGTTCCACTCTTCGCCGACCATGTTCAGGTTCGGGTATTCGGCCATGATGCGGCGCGTGTACTCCGACAAAAACGCGCTGTCCGAATAGCCGAAGGTGTCGATGCGCAGGCCCGAGAGCTTCGCGTATTCGATCCACCAGATGTTGTTCTGGATGATGTAGTTGGCCAGCAGCGGATTGGACTGATTCAGGTCGGGCATGCTCTTGACGAACCAGCCGCGCGTGAAGTTGTCAGCGTCTTCCTTCGAGCCGTACGGGTCCTGCACCGCCGTGTGGTAGTGCTGGGTCGGGACGAACTTGTCGTTGTAGTTGATCCAGTCCGGCGCCGGCACGTCCTTCATCCACCAGTGGTGCGAACCGATGTGCGACAGCACCACGTCCTGGATGATGCCGATGCCGCGCTTCTTCGCTTCGGTCGACAGGCGCACGAAGTCTTCGTTGCTGCCGTAGCGCGGGTCGATCTTGTACAGGTCCGTGGCTGCATAGCCGTGGTACGAGTAGCCCGGCATATTGTTCTCGATGAGCGGCGTCGGCCACAGCTGCGTAAAGCCCATGTCCGCGATGTAATCCAGGTGGTTGATCGCGCCCTGAATGTCGCCACCGTGGCGGCCAAGGCCGCCCTTGCGGTCGGCCTTGTCGAGCATGCCGGCGACGTTGTCGTTGGACGGGTCGCCATTGGCGAAGCGGTCCGGCATGATCTGGTAGATCGCGTCCTTGCTGGAAAAGCCCTGGCGCGTTGCGGAACCCGGATCGCGCGCCAGCAGGCGGTAGGCGTGCGTGGTCGTGCGGCCGGCGCCGCTGAACGTGATGTCGAACGTACCGGGCGCCACCTTCGGATCGAGCACAAGGTCGATGAACAGGTAGTTGCGATTCGGTGTGCGCGTGACGGACGCAATGCGCGCGCCGGGGTAGGTCAGCGTCGGTGTCAGCTCGCCAATTGCCTCGCCATGCACCATCAGCTGAACCTTGTTGTCGTGCATGCCAGCCCACCAGAACGGCGGCTCCATGCGGTCGATGGCCGGGGTCTGGGCGAAGGCGGCAAGCGAAGCGCTGCCGAGCACGATGGTGGCGAGGAGTTGTCTCATGGGTTCTGGGGCTGGTGCCAGTCGCGATACTGCTGACGTAGTTGGACTACAGGATCTGCATGTCGACGCTGGAACGCGGGGCCGGTAATTGTTGTGTTGATGGAAGGTTACTATAAACCCTGCCGCCCAACAATCATGCGGAGCGGATTCGATTTCACCCCGACTACATAGGCTCATCACGGGCCAACCTTCAGATTACCTTCAGATTCGGTGCGAAAGTCTTTGAAGTGCCTGAAAACGCCACAAATCTGTAGCCCAAGTACAACGTGCACAATGTTGTTGTCGTGCAAAGCATGCCATGATCCTCGCCACACATTGCTGCCTGTTCCGGTTCTAGTTTTAGTACAGAGCCGTAGCCGGCAGTTAAGAAAAACCGAGGAGACACATGAACGCCACCGCCACCCGGGCCACCCAGGCCCGCCGCCGTACTGCAGCCACTTTTGCATTCCCGTTGAACCCGTTCGCCGCCGGTTGCGCCGTGCTGCTGTCGGTCCTGGCAGGTAACGCGTATGCGCAAGCCTCGGGCAGCGAAGAAGCCACCCCCGTCGCACCGAACACGCCCGTGGCAGCCTCCACGGTGCAAACGCCGGAAGAAGCGCCGGCCGCCGCACCCACTGCGTTCCCGAACAGCGCCGTGTCGAAAGTCACCGTGACCGGCATCCGTACCGGTATCGAAGCGGCGATCTCGATCAAGCGCAATTCGAATTCGATCGTTGAAGCGATCTCGGCCGAAGACATCGGCAAGTTGCCGGACACGTCGGTTGCCGAATCGATCGCGCGCCTGCCGGGCGTGACCGCCCAGCGCAGCCGCGGTTCGGGACGTGCATCGGAAATCTCGGTGCGCGGCCTGTCGCCAAGCTTCAACGGTACGCTGCTCAATGGCCGCGAAATGGCCTCGACCGGCAATGCCCGCAATCCCGAATTCGACCTGTTCCCGTCCGAGCTGATGGGCGGCGTCGTGATCTACAAGACGCCGGACGCGAGCGTCATCGGCCAGGGCCTGGCCGCGACGATCGACCTGAAAACCGTGCAGCCGCTGGACTTCGGCAAGCGCGTCATTGCCGCCAACTACAAGCGCAGCCGCCTGGGCGTGCGCACTGCCGAAGAAGGCAGTGGCGACCGCGTCTCGTTCTCGTACATCGACCAGTTTGCCGACCGCAAGTTCGGCATCGCACTGGGCATCACGTCGTACGACGAGACCGGCGGCGAGCAGCGCAAGTTCGACGCGTGGGGCGGCAACACGGCAGCCCTGCCGTTCAACGGTCAGAACGTGCTGGTGCCACTGGGCTTTACCGCCGACACCGAATCGACGTCGCACAAGCGTGACGGCGCCTTCATGTCGCTGCAGTTCCGTCCGAACCGCGACTTCCGCTCGACCCTCGACCTGTTCTACTCGGCTGGCGAGACGGGCCTGAAGCGCAGCGGTTTCGAAGGCGCGGTCGGCTCGAACACGTCGGGCCTGTATGACCCGGCCGGCGTGCTGCAGAACGTCGTCGTGCAGAACGGTGTCGCCACCAGCGGCACGCTGACCAACTACAAGGGCGTGGTGCGTAACCACGTCGAAACGTCGGAAGACGACTTGAAGACGGTCGGCTGGAAGAACGAACTGAAGCTGGGCGACTGGAGCACCAGCGCCGACATCACGTGGTCGAAAGCGACCAAGCTGAGCGCGCGCTACGAAACCACTGCCGGCCTGCCGGGCAATGCGAACCCGCTGGACACGATCTCGTGGACTGGCTTTAACGGCGGCAATTTCACTGACGTCGCGTGGCGCACTGGCCTGAACTACTCGGACCGCGCGGTTGCGCAACTGACCGACGTGAACGGCTGGTCGGGCACCGCCACCAACATCCTGCCGCAAGCCGGTTACCTGGCCCAGCCGTACGTGGAAGACACGCTCAAGGCGATCCGCCTGAACGCCAAGCGTCCGGTGGAGTGGGGCCCGATGTCGGCTGTGCAGTTCGGCTATAACTTCACCGACCGCGAAAAAGCGCGCAGCGGCGAAGAAGGCCGTCTCGAGATTCTGGGCGGCGCCCAGTTCGCTGCGCAGACGATGCCGGGCACGGGTACCGGCGTTGCCGGCACTACCGGCCTTCCGATCGCCACGTGGAATCCGTCCGGCTCGCTTGGCACCGTGTACCAGCTGGCCACGAAGGTCAATGCCGACATCCTGACCAAGTTCTGGGATGTCAAGGAAACGGTCCAGACCGCTTACCTGATGGGCGATCTGAACGGCGAGCTGTTCGGTTTTGAGTACCGCGGTAACGTCGGCTCGCAGTTCGTGCACACGAAGCAGACGGGCGGCGGCTACAACAGCGGTAACTGCACCGGCGAAACGGCCGATGCCTGCCCGGCCGTGCGCGTTGTCGACAGCGTCAGCTACTGGGACGTGCTGCCAAGCCTGAACCTGTCGTTCGACCTGAAGAACGACCAGGTGCTGCGCATGGGTCTGGCGCAAGTGCTGTCGCGTCCGAACCTGGACGACCTGCGCGGCGGCATCGGCTTTGGCGTGAACACCGGCGTGACCAATCCGTTCATCAGCGGTGGTGGCGGCAACCCGGGACTCAAGCCATTCAAGGCCAAGGCGTTCGACCTCTCGTACGAAAAGTACTTCGCGAAGAAGGGCTATGTCAGCGCAGCCGTGTTCTACAAGAAGCTTGACACGTTCATCCTGCGCACGCCGTCGGAATACGACTTCGCGCCATGGGCGACCTCGACCACGCCGCTGCCGACCACCGGCGACTTCGCCGGCTCGACCGTTGGCGTGCTGAACCGTCCTGAAAACGGTAACGGCGGCAGCATCAAGGGCTACGAGCTGGCGGTGAATATTCCGCTGAACATGGCAAGCGAGTGGCTGGACGGCTTCGGCATCATGGCCAACCACTCGTTCACCAGCTCGGCGATCGACATTCCGGCCCTGGGCTTTGGCAACGTGCAGACCTCGGCGCAGTCGATCCCGCTGCCGGGCCTGTCGCGCAAGGTCAGCAATCTGCGCGTGTACTACGAAAAGTACGGCTTCCAGATCGCTGCCGCAGCGCGCAAGCGTTCGGACTTCCTGGGCCAGTCGCCGGACTTCTCGGACACGCTGCAGTACACGTTCGTGAAGGGCGAGACGATCGTCGACTTCCAGCTGTCGTATGAAATCCAGTCGGGCTTTGCCAAGGGCCTGTCGGTGTTTGCCCAGGCCAACAACTGGAACAATGCGCCGTACCAGGAGTACACGAACAGCAGCGATTCGATCACCCGTCGCGTCGACTACGGCCGTACCTACCAGTTCGGCGCCAACTACAAGTTCTGATGACCGGCGAGGCTGCGTAACAGTCTCCAGAGCGCATCAAGCGATCCCCGACAGCCGAAAGGCTGCCGGGGATTTTTTTCGTCTGTTGTAAAAATACAAAATTTACGTAGTGAAGTTACAAGCTGCGTTTCAGGGGCTGATTGTTTTACTACATCCTGCGCACTGATTCGGTGCAATTGAGCATAAATCGTTTCTTTTTAGAGCGTTTGTAGCGCGACTACACGCGTGAAAAACCACGCGCGTGCTACTCATCAGTTAGCAAGTCATTGTTTTTATTGATGATATTGATCGGCTGGCACCCGAGTTCGTTTGAAACCTACTCCCGTTGACAGTGCATCTAGTTTTAATACAGAATCCCGCCGAGCGTTGATGTTGAGGCGTGTCATAACAAAGTCCCGAACATGGCGGTCGAAAGCTGCTCTAGGGAAATTACGTCGTTCTGAGGAGATCATGAAAACTTTCGCCAACAAGCGTTCCGCGTTCCAGCTGAGCCCAGTGGCCGCCGGATGCGCCATCTTTGTCACCATCATGGCCGGCAGCGCGCAGGCGCAAACCGCCACGACGACTGACACCGCCGCAACCGATGTGCCAGTCGCTACCGTCACCGTGACCGGCATCCGCCGCGCCATCGAGGACGCGATTGCCGTCAAGCGCGAATCGACCGGCATCGTCGAAGCCATTTCGTCGGAAGACATCGGCAAGCTGCCGGACGTGTCGATCGCCGAATCGCTGGCCCGCCTTCCAGGTCTGTCGGCGCAGCGCGTCAACGGCCAGGCCCAGTCGATCAGCATCCGCGGCACCTCGGGCGACTTGTCGACTGCGCTGCTCAACGGTCGCGAACAAGTCACCACCAGCTCGGACCGTACCGTCGAATACGACCAGTACCCATCCGAACTGATCAGCGCCGTTACCGTGTACAAAACCGGCGACGCTGCCGTGATCGGCCAGGGCCTGTCGGGTACGGTCGACCTGCAGACCATCAAGCCGCTGTCGCTGCGTGAACGCGTCGTCACCGTCAATGTGCGCGGTGAAAAGAACTCGAAAGGCGAAATCAGCGCCGGCTCGCCGGACACCGGCAGCCGCGTCAGCGCGTCGTACATCGACCAGTTCGCCAACCGCACGATCGGTGTGGCCATCGGCTACGCCCGCCAGGACAAGCCGAACGTCGGCGAACAGTTCGAAACCTGGGACTGGGTGGACGACACCAATGTCGTGCCAGGCTCGACCGTCAAAGTGCCAAAGGGCATGAAGTCGATCGCCACGACCGGCAACCAGGTGCGCGATGGCCTGATGGGCGTGCTTGAATGGCGTCCTAACCGCAACTTCAGCTCGACCTTCGACGTCTACCACTCGCGTTTCGACCAGGAAGAAATCCGCCGCGGCATCGAAATGCCGCTCAAGGACGACGGCCAGGTGAGTTTCTCGAACCCGACCGTCGTGAACGGCACGATGATCAGTGGCACCGCCAATAACGTCAATCCGGTCGTGCGCAACAACCGCCTGACGCGCGATGACAAGCTGACCGCCTTCGGCTGGAACAACCGCTACACGACGGGCGACTGGGTCGGTATCGTCGACATCAGCCGCTCGAAGGCTGACCACAAGGAACAGCTGATCGAGATCAACGCCGGCCGCGCTGCGCGCCAGACGCTGAACTACAGCTACAACGGCGGCACGATTCCGGTGCTGGGCCTGTCGGGCACCTACGACGATCCGTCGCAGATCGCCATCGGCGGCCAGTTCGGCGAAGGCTATGTCAATGCCCCGAACATGACCGACAAGATGACCTCGTTCCGCACGAGCATCGAGCGCAAGTTCGACAACGCGTACTTCAACAGCTTGGAGCTGGGCTTCAACTACTCCAAGCGCGAGAAGGAAAAAGAACACCTGGAAACGGGCTTCTCGAAGATCGGCAACGGCACCTTCGGCGCCAACGTTCTCAACAGCTCGCAAGCGCTGTACGGTCTGCAGAACAGCCTGAGCTGGGACATCGACGGCGTGCTGGCCAACAACTTCGGCCCATTCACGCCAGCCGTGCTGGTGCCATGGGGCGCGACCAAGAACTGGACCATCGAAGAGAAGGTCAAGACCGGCTACGCCAAGCTGAACATCGACACCGAACTGATGTCGATGCCACTGCGCGGCAATATCGGCATGCAGGTCATCGAAACGGACCAGAGCTCGACCGCGAACACGCTGCGCGCCTGGCCGTTCGCCGACCTGGTGCCACTGACCGACGGCAAGAAGTACACCGACTACCTGCCAAGCATCAATCTGGCATGGAGCCTGCCTGACCAGCAATTCCTGCGCTTTGGCGCCGGCAAGACGCTGGCCCGCGCCAAGCTGAACCAGCTGAACGCGGCGCTGGAAGTGGGCCTGACTGCCCAGACCACCGGCACCCCGTACGGTAACGGCGGCAATGCGCAGCTCGATCCATGGCGCGCCAAGCAGGTCGATCTGTCGTATGAAAAGTACTTCGGCAACAAGGGCTATATTTCGGCGGCTGGTTTCTACAAGGATCTGTCCTCGTACATCTACAGCGTGACCGTGCCGCGTGACTTCTCGGAGTTCAACCTGCAGGGCGCCCTGACCAACATCGGTACCATCACCCAGCCGCGCAACGGCGAGGGCGGTAGCCTGCGTGGTCTGGAGTTTGCGGCATCGACCCCGCTGGACATGATCCACCCGATGCTCGACGGTTTCGGCATCACCGCCAACGCGTCGTTCACCAACAGCGAGATCTCGATTCTCGACCAGCGCTTCGGCAATGTCGCGATTCCGCTGCCGGGCCTGTCCAAGCGCGTGTTCAACGTGACGGCGTATTACGAGAAGGATGGCTTCTCGGCACGTATCAGCCAGCGTTATCGCAGCGATTATGTGGGTGAAATCGGCGGAATTGGTGGTGCAACCGAGCTGACTTACGTAAAAGCTGATAAAGTAGTCGACCTGCAATTGGGTTATGACTTCAAGCAAGTCGAAGGTCTGTCCGTGCTGTTCCAGGTCAACAACCTGACCGACACTGCCTTCCGCAGCTACGCTGGTACCGAAGACCGTCCGCGCGGCTATGCCAAGTATGGCCGCCAGATGCTGTTCGGCCTGAACTACAAGCTGTAATCCGGTATCAAGCGAAGGTGGCGCCACCCAATGGGGCGCTACCGCGATCGCCAATGCCCTTGCAGGTGTGCCTGCAAGGGCATTTTTCATTGTTCGGATTCTGTGGTTTCGGCCGCCCGGTCCATTGTATTTAGCGCCCCCAACGAAGCAACGGTGTAAACTGTCGCATTCGTACTTACTTAATAAGAGCAACTTCCTCTATGTCAGACACCCCAATCCCATCGTTTTCCGACCTCAATCTTTCGGCGCCTGTCCTGAAAGCATTGAAAGACGTCGGATACGAAACGCCGTCGCCGATCCAGGCAGCCACCATTCCCCTGTTGCTGGAAGGGCGCGACGTGCTGGGACAAGCGCAGACCGGTACCGGTAAAACCGCCGCCTTCGCACTGCCGATCCTGTCGAACATCGACATCAAGCAGACCGCGCCGCAAGCGCTGGTGCTGGCGCCGACGCGCGAACTGGCGATCCAGGTCGCCGAAGCGTTCCAGAGCTACGCCGCCCACATCAAGGGCTTCCACGTGCTGCCGATCTACGGCGGCCAGAGCTACGGCCCGCAACTGTCGTCGCTGCGCCGCGGCGTGCACGTCGTTGTCGGCACGCCAGGCCGCGTCATCGATCACATCCAGAAGGGCTCGCTCGACCTGTCGAAGCTGACCACCCTCGTGCTGGACGAGGCCGATGAAATGCTGCGCATGGGCTTTATCGACGACGTCGAGCAGATCCTGCAAAAGACCCCGGCCACGCGCCAGACCACGCTGTTCTCGGCCACCATGCCGCCAGCGATCAAGCGCATCGCCAAGACCTACCTGCGCGACCCGCAAGAGATCACGGTCGCGGCCAAGACCGGCACCGCCGACAATATCCGCCAGCGCTACTGGCTGGTGGCCGGCATGCACAAGCTCGACGCGCTCACCCGCATCCTCGAAGCCGAAGCGTTCGACGGCATGATCATCTTCGCGCGCACCAAGCTGGGCACCGAAGAACTGGCGACCAAGCTGCAGGCGCGCGGTTTCTCGGCTGCTGCCATCAACGGCGACATCGCCCAGCAGCAGCGCGAGCGCACGATCGATAACCTCAAGAAGGGCAAGATCGACATCCTGGTCGCGACCGACGTTGCCGCACGCGGCCTGGACGTCGAGCGCATCAGCCACGTCATCAACTACGACGTGCCGTCCGACCCCGAGAGCTACACCCACCGCATCGGCCGTACCGGCCGCGCGGGCCGCAGTGGCGAAGCGATCCTGTTCATCACCCCGCGTGAGCGCAGCCTGCTCAAGCTGATCGAGCGCACTACGCGCCAGCCGGTGTCGCCACTCGAACTGCCGACCGTCAAGGCCGTCAACGAAGTGCGCATGACGCGCTTCAAGGACCAGATCCGCGCCACGCTGGCCGAAGGCAACCTCGAAGTGTTCCGCGCGCTGATCGAAGACGTCGAGCGCGACGACAATGTCCCGGCGATCGATATCGCTGCCGCCCTGGCCAAGATGGCACGTGGCGACGAACCGCTGCTGCTGACCAAGCCTGACCGCGACGTGCGTCCTGAAAGCATGCCGTCGCAGCGCGAATTTGGCGGCAGCCACGAGCGCGCACCACGCGAGCCGCGCGGTGACTGGGAAGAGCGTCCGGCGCGCCCTGCGCGCGAGCCGGGCTTCAAGAAAGAGCGCGTCATGCGCGACCCTGAGCCGGGCATGGCGACGTTCCGCATCGAAGTGGGCTTTGCCCACGGCGCCAAGCCGGGCAATATCGTCGGCGCGATCGCCAACGAAGCGAACATCCCGTCGAAGCAGATCGGCCGCATCGAGATCTATGACGATTACTCGACGCTCGACCTGCCATCGGACATGCCGGCTGAGCTGTTCACGCAGCTCAAGTCGATCTGGGTCGCCGGCCGCCAGCTGTCGATCACGCGTGACGGCGAAACGCCAGCCGTGCCAGCCGCCGGCGCCAAGAAGCCGTTCACGAAAAGCGGCGCCGACCGCCGCGTGACCGACAAGCCGATGCCGGGCAAGAAGCCGCATCGCAAGGGCGAGGGCAGCAAGGACTGATCGTTTCACGGTAAGCTGAAAAACGTCGTTCCCGCGCAAGCAGGAGCGACGTTTTTGCATCTGCACGTCAAATAACATGCGTGCGTGCGCATGTTGTTTGACTACAAAACGCCGCATGCTCTGCGGGTGTAGCCTTGATCTCACTATGAGATCTCCACGATTGACACCCCGATAACCCCATGTTATTTTGCTACAGATACGCTGGCAGGATTGTTGTCTGTTCCGGCACGCCTCTGCATCAACGGCGCGCACCACCAGTGCGCCGCGCATTCACATAACAGCGCCCGCTCCCGTGTCGGGCCAGATTGGGGACACACATGGATATGCAATCGACCGTGCTCAAACCACGCCTGTCGTTCTGGCAGCTGTGGAACATGAGCTTCGGTTTCTTCGGCATCCAGTTCGGCTTCGCACTGCAGAACGCGAATACCAGCCGCATCTTCGCCACCCTCGGCGCCGACCCCGAAAACTTTTCCCTCTACTGGCTCGCTGCGCCCGTCACGGGTCTCTTGATCCAGCCGATCGTCGGCTACCTGAGCGATAACACCTGGCACCCGAAGTGGGGCCGCCGCCGGCCGTTCTTCTTCATCGGCGCCGTGCTGGCTGCCATTGCGCTGTTCCTGATGCCCAATTCCACCGCGCTGTGGATGGCCGTGGCCGTGCTGTGGATGATGGACGCCGCGATCAACGTGTCGATGGAGCCGTTCCGCGCCTTTGTCGGCGACAAGCTCGATCCCTCGCAGCAGACCGCCGGTTACGCGATGCAGACCTTCTTCATCGGTTGTGGCGCGGTCATTGCGTCGCTCCTGCCGACCTTCTTTGAAAGCATGGGCGTGTCGAACGCCGTCATCGGCGGCGTGATCCCCGACACCGTGCGCTACTCGTTCTATGCCGGTGGCCTCGTGTTCTTCCTGGCCGTGACCTGGACCGTGGTGTTCGCCGACGAACTGCCGCCGCCCGACATGGAAGCGTTCAACAAGGAACGCGCCGCTTCGCGCAGCGTGGGCGTGGCCATTGCCGAGATCTTCGGCGGCTTCGGCAAGATGCCGCGCACGATGGTGCAACTGGCATTCGTGCAGTTCTTCACCTGGATCGCGCTGTTCGCGATGTGGATCTACACCGGCACCGCGATTGCCGACAGCGTCTATGGCACCACCGACGCGCAGTCGAGTGCTTACCAGGACGCAGGCAGCTGGGTCGGCATCATGTTCGCCGTGTACAGCGGCGTGTCGGCACTTGCCGCGTTCATCCTGCCCGTGTTTGCGCGCATGACCAGCCGCAAGGTCGTTCATGCGACCTGCCTGACCATCGGCGGCCTGAGCCTGGCCAGCGTGTTTCTCATCACCGACAAGAACATGCTGGTCGTGCCGATGATCGGCATCGGCATCGCGTGGGCGTCAATCCTGACGATGCCGTACGCGATCCTGGCCGGCTCGCTGCCCGCCAAGCGCATGGGCTACTTCATGGGCCTGTTCAACTTCTTCGTCGTGATTCCGCAGATCGTCAGCGGCCTGCTGCTGGGTTTCGTGACCAAGCACCTGTTCGATGGTCACGCGGTGCTCACGCTCGTGCTGGGCGGCGTCTGCATGCTCATCGCCGCGCTGCTGACCCTCCTGGTGACGGACAAGGCGGCGCCGGTGCGCGCTGCCGTGTAACTGCTGGGGCGCCAGGCGCGCACGGTACGCGTGTGCGCGCCGTGAATCCGGCGTCTGTCGTATCGTAACGTTTTATCAACATTGTCCGGCCCCGTCCGGCGGTGTTGCGAACGCTTACATTGACAGGAGTAAAGCATGACCATCCAGACCGTCGCGACCACCCCGTTCGCCGGCCAGCGGCCCGGCACCTCGGGCCTGCGCAAGAAAGTGACCGAGTTCCAGCAACCCGGCTACCTTGAAAACTTTGTCGAGTCGATCTTCCTGACGCTGGGCGAAGGCGCCTGCCGTCACCTGGTCGTCGGCGGCGATGGCCGCTACTTCAACCGCGAGGCGATCCAGACCATCCTGCGCATGGCAGCCGCGCACGGTGTCGAGCGCGTGCTGGTCGGGCAGGGCGGCATCCTGTCCACGCCGGCCGTCAGCTGCGTGATCCGCAAGCACGGCGCCCAGGGCGGCATCGTGCTGTCGGCGAGTCACAATCCGGGCGGCCCGGACGGCGACTTCGGCATCAAGTACAACATCGACAATGGCGGCCCGGCGCCTGAGAAAATCACCGACGCCATCTTCGCGCACACGCAGACGGTCACGCAGTACCGGATCAGCGATGCAGCGGCCGTCGACCTCGACGTGCTGGGCACCACGCATCTCGAAAACATGGTGATCGAGGTGATCGACCCAGTGGCCGACTACGCCGAGTTGATGGGCGGCCTGTTCGATTTCGATGCGATCCGCGGCCTGTTCGCGAGCGGCTTCCGGATGCGCTTTGACGCGATGCACGCAGTGGCCGGCCCGTATGCCAGCACGATCCTCGAAGGCATCCTCGGCGCACCCGCCGGCACGGTCGTCAATGGCGTGCCGAGCGAAGACTTCGGCGGCGGGCATCCGGATCCGAATCCTGTCAATGCTGCCGAGCTGATTGCGGCCATGGCCGCACCCGATGCGCCGGACTTCGGCGCCGCTTCGGACGGCGATGGTGACCGCAACATGATCGTCGGGCGCGGCATCGCCGTCACGCCATCGGACAGCCTGGCCATCATCGCCGCCAACGCCACCGTGGCGCCGGGTTACGCAGGCGGCATCAAGGGCATCGCCCGTTCGATGCCCACGTCGATGGCGGCCGACCGCGTGGCCGAAGCGCTGGGTATCGCGTGCTTCGAGACGCCTACCGGCTGGAAGTACTTCGGCAACCTGATGGACGCCGGTCTCGTCACGCTGTGCGGCGAAGAGAGCTACGGCACCGGCTCGTTCCACATCCGCGAAAAAGACGGCGTGTGGGCCGTGCTGTTCTGGCTCAATCTGCTGGCCGTGCGCGGCCAGACGGTCGAACAGCTGCTGGCGGCGCACTGGGCGCGCTTCGGCCGCAATTACTATTCGCGCCACGACTACGAGGCCGTGGATGCCGGCGCCGCCGGCGCCATGATGGACGCGCTGCGTGCGCGCCTGCCCGAGATGGCAGGGCAGACGCTGGCCGGCCACCAGATTGCGCTGGCCGACGACTTTGCCTATACCGACCCGGTCGACGGCTCGGTCTCCACCAAGCAGGGCATCCGCATCATCATGGCGGACGGCTCGCGCATCGTTTTCCGCCTGTCCGGCACCGGCACCGAAGGCGCCACCGTGCGGGTCTACCTCGAACGCTACGAAGCCGATCCGGCGCACCACAACCTCGACACGCAGGCCGCGCTGCAAGGCCTGATCGACCTGGCCGAGAGCCTGTCCGATCTGCGCCAGCGTACCGGCCGCAGCGAACCCACGGTCGTCACCTGACCCCTTCACCACACAGGAACCCCGCATGAAACTACCCGTCCTTGCTTCCGCCATGCTGCTCGCCTTTGGTGCGATGGCCTCTGCCAGCGCCCAGTTGCCCGGCCCGGCGCCCGCCGCCAAGCCGTTCGTCTGGGAGAACGCGACCGTCTACTTTTTGCTGACGGACCGCTTCAACAACGGCAACCCGGCCAACGACAAGGCCTATGGCCGCAAGGACGACGCAGCGCCGCTGCGCGGTTTCATGGGTGGTGACATCGCCGGCATCACGGCCAAGATCAAGGAAGGGTATTTCACCGACCTGGGCGTGAACGCGATCTGGCTGACGCCCGTGATCGAACAGATCCACGGCGCGACCGATGAAGGCACCGGCAAGAGCTACGCCTTCCACGGCTACTGGGCGAAGGACTTCACGGCGCTCGACGCTGCGTTTGGCACCGAGGACGAACTGCGCACGCTGGTGGACACGGCGCACGCGAATGGCATCCGCATCGTGTTCGACGTGGTGATGAACCACACCGGTCCCGTGACGCCGCAGGACAAGGTGTGGCCAGCGTCGTGGGTGCGCACCGGCCCGACCTGCACCTACAAGGATGCGCGCACGACGGTCGACTGTACGCTGGTGGCGAACCTGCCAGACTTTTTGACCGGCAGCGACAAGCCGGTCGACCTGCCGCCGCACCTGGTGGCCAAGTGGAAGAAGGAAGGGCACTACGAACGTGAGGTGAAGGAGCTCGACGCGTTCTTCAAGCGCACCGGCTACCCGCGCGCACCGCGCTACTACCTGATGAAATGGCACGCCGACTGGGTGCGCAAGTTCGGTATCGATGGCTTCCGCGCCGACACCGTCAAGCACACCGAGCCTGGCCTGTGGAAGGAACTGAAACAAGAAGCGAGTCTGGCGCTGGCTGACTGGAAGCGCGCCAACCCGGCCAAGAGCATCGACCAGAAGCCGTTCTGGATGGTGTCCGAGGTCTACAACTACGAGATCAAGCATGCGCGCAAGTTCGACCTGGGCGGCGGCGAATTCGTCGACTACCTGGACCAGGGCTTCGACAGCATGATCAGCTTCAGTCTGCGCAGCGATGCCAAGCGCCCGTATGAACAGGTGTTCTCGGAATACTCGAACATCCTGCACGGCGACATGAAAGGCTTCTCGGTGCTGAACTACATCAGCTCGCACGATGACAGCAGCCCGTTCGATCCGCTGCGCCAGCAGCCGTTCGAGTCGGCCAACAAGCTGCTGCTGGCACCTGGCGCGGCGCAGATCTACTACGGCGACGAAACGGCGCGCATCCTGAAGTTCGACGGCGCCGAGGGCGACGCCAACCTGCGCACCTTCATGAACTGGGACGAGCTGGCGTCGAACGCCGAGCGTGGCCTGCACCGTGTGGCCGATATCCGCGCGCACTGGGCGCGCCTGGGACGCTTCCGCGCTGCGCATCCGGCCGTCGGCGCCGGCAAGCACCAGATGATCGGCTCGAGCCCGTACACGTTCAAGCGCACGTGGGAACAGAATGGCGTGAGCGACCGCGTGGTCGTCGCGCTGGGCCTGTCGACACAGCAGCCGGTGGCGATTTCGGTGGGCGGCGTCTTCAATGACGGCGCCACGGTGCGGGACTGGTACACGGGGAATACCGCCGTGGTCAAGGACGGCAAGGTGCGGTTCGCAACGGCCGCACAGGTGGCGCTGATCGCGCAGGACTGACCGGGTTCCGGGGTAGACTGGCCGTTCCGTTAACTCTCCGGCTGCCAGTCTGCCCACCTCCATGCCCGTCTTTACGCACATCGCCCGCGCCATCGCGGGCCTCGGTTTCGCCCTCGCGCTGGCCCCGGCGCAGGCGCAACCGGCCGCCGCGCCAGTCTACGGCGCCGAACTCGAAGAATTCGCCTACCCCGCGCCGACGCAGCAATACCGCTTCACGTCGCAGCGCGTCGACCTGCAGATGACCTATATGGACGTCAAGCCGGCCAGCCCGAACGGCCGCACCGTCGTGCTCATGCACGGCAAGAACTTCTGCGGCGCGACCTGGGCCGGCACCACGAAAGCACTGAGCGACGCGGGCTACCGCGTCGTGGTGCCCGACCAGATCGGCTTTTGCAAATCCACCAAGCCGCAGCATTACCAGTACACGTTCCAGCAACTGGCCGACAACACGCGCAAGCTCCTGGCCTCGATCGGCGTGAAGAAGGCGATCATCATCGGCCATTCGACCGGCGGCATGCTGGCCACGCGCTACGCGCTGATGTATCCCGAACTGACGGACCAGCTGGTGATGATCAACCCGATCGGCCTGGAAGACTGGAAGAACCTGGGCGTGCCGTCGCTGGGTGTCGATCAATGGTACGAGCGCGAGCTGAAATTGTCGGCCGAGCGCGTGCGCGAGTACGAGCGCACGACCTATTACAACGGCCAGTGGAAGCCGGAGTACGAAGTGTGGGTGGAGATGCTGGCCGGGATGTACCGTGGCAAGGGCAAGGAGCTCGTGGCCTGGAATTCGGCGCTCATCTACGACATGATCTACACGCAGCCGGTGGTGCATGAATTCCCGCTAATTAAAACGCCGACCTTCCTGCTGATGGGCTTGAAGGACACGACCGCGATCGGCAAGGACGCCGCGCCCGCTGACCTGCGCCCGACACTGGGCAACTACAAGGTGCTGGCCGAGACCACGCGCAAAGCAATCCCGGGGTCGGTGCTGGTGACATTCCCCGAGATGGGGCACGCGCCGCAGATGCAGGACCCGGTGCAGTTCCACAAGGCGCTTCTCAAGGGACTCGTGCGCTGACCAGAGGCCATTCTTTTGTCATTCGGTTAATGCTATCCTTGCGCGATGACGGAAGACCCTGATCCAAAAAGCAAACCACCGCGCGCCGCCTTCGCCGACGGCCCGCGTCTGCTGGCCGACATCGGCGCCACCCATGCGCGCCTGGGCCTGGAGACCGCGCCCGGCGTGCTGGGGCAGGTCGCCGTGCTGCGTTGCGACGATTTCGACGGCATCATCCCGCTGCTGCACGCCTATCTCGAACAGCATCCGGGCGGGCGCATTCACCACGCGGCCTTTGCGCTGGCCAATCCGATCAGCGGCGATTTCATCCGCATGACCAACCGCGACTGGCAGTTTTCGACGGATGCCGTGCGCCGCGCGCTGGGCCTGTCGACGCTGCTGATCGTCAACGACTTCACCGCGCTGGCGATGGCGCTGCCGGGCTTTCAGCCGAAGGACCTGTTGCAGATCGGCGGCGGCGCGCCGCAGACGCATGCCGTGTCGGGCGTGCTGGGGCCGGGCACGGGGCTTGGTGTCTCGGGTGTGATTCCGACCATCGACGGTTTCGTCACGCTCGGCAGCGAGGGCGGCCACGTCAACTTCGCACCGAGCGACGAGCGCGAATTCGCGATCCTGCAGTATGCGTGGCGCGAGTGGAAGCACGTATCGAACGAGCGCCTGATTTCCGGCCCCGGCATCGAACTGATTTACCGCGCGCTGGCCGAGCGCAACGGCGTGGATGCGCCAGCGCGCAGCACCGCCGATATCGTCAGCGCGGCGCTCGATGCCCACGATCCGCTGTGCCTCGAAGTGCTGGAGACCTTCGCCGGCATGCTGGGTAGCGCAGCCGCGAATCTGGCCGTGACGCTGGGCGCATTTGGCGGCATGTTCATCGGCGGCGGCATCGTGCCGCGCATGGGCGCCTGGTTCGCGCAGTCGCCGTTCCGTGCGCGCTTCGAAGCCAAGGGGCGCTTTCGCGACTACATCGCCCAGATTCCGACCTACATCATCATGACGCCTAACCCGGCGCTGTACGGCGTCTCGGCGATCCTGTCCGAGCACCTGCGCGGGCGCAGCGGTGCCAACACGCTCACCGACCGCGTGCAGCAACTGCTGCACGAGCTCTCGCCGGCCGAGCAGCGCGTGGCGGCGCTCGTGATCGAGCATCCGCGCAAGGTGCTGTCCGAACCGATCGCCGAAATCGCGCGCCTGGCGGATGTGAGCCAGCCGACCGTGATCCGGTTCTGCCGTTCGCTGGGCTTCCAGGGCCTGGCCGAATTCAAGCTCAAGTTCGCCGGCAGCCTGACCGGCACCATCCCCGTGCGCCACAGCCAGGTGCGCGTTACCGACAGCACGCATGACCTGTCGGCCAAGGTGATCGACAACACGGTCTCGGCGATCCTGAAGTTTCGCGATGCGCTCGACGTGCACGCGATCGACCGCGCCATCGAGCTGCTGCGGCGCGCGCGCCGGGTCGAATTTTACGCACTGGGCAATGCGCGCGCAGTGGCGCTCGACGGCCAGCACAAGTTCTTTCGTTTCCGCATCCCGGCCGCATCCTACGGCGACTCGCACCTGCTGAACCTCGCTGCCGATCTGCTGGGGCCGGGCGACGTGGTGATCGCGATTTCCACGGGCGGCGAGCTTCCCGAGCTGCTCGAGGCGATCGACACGGCGCGCGCGCGCGGCGCCGACATCATTGCGATTACGGCCAGCCGCTCGCCGCTGGCGAAAAAGGCCAGCGTGTGCCTGGCGGTGGATCACAGCGAAGACAGCACGAGCTTCCTGTCGATGATCTCGCGCATCCTCCAACTGCTGCTCATCGACATCATGTCGGTCGGGATTTCGCTGGGCGCACAGGGGGAGGGCAGCGGGCATCAGCAGAGCGATATCGACGCTCGCCGGCTGCTGATTTCGCACCTGGATATCTGACAAACCTGGCACTGCGGCGTCACGGACACGCGTCAACATGGCCTGCTTTGCGGGTCATGGATGGCCGGTCCACGCGCTTTTGTACCGATGTATCGCTAAAAGTTGTCAAAAAAACGTCAACGCCACGCGACGCACGGGACGGAACCTGTAGTTTCCACACAGCACTGCGTGCTACCATTTCATGTGGCTCCCCCAATCCCCGGCGCCGTGTCGACAGGGTCGTCCTGCCCTGCCGTCCCCCGTCCGGACCATGGAAGAGGTTTTATCATCGTCAGCCAAATGTTAATTGAACAGGCCCGCCTTGCTGCGCTGGCCGAACTGCAGATTCTCGACACCCCTGCCGAGACCCGCTTCGACCGCTTTACCCGCCTGGCCGCCATGACGTTCGATGTGCCGATCGCGCTGGTATCGCTGATCGATGCGGAGCGCCAGTGGTTCAAGTCGCACCATGGCCTGGACATGTCGGAAACCCCGCGCTCGCTGTCGTTCTGCAGCCACGCCGTGCAGGCACGCGCGCTGCTCGTGATTGAAGACGCGGCGCTGGATCCGCGCTTTGCCGAGAACCCGCTGGTCACCGGCGAGCCGCATATCCGCTTCTACGCCGGACAGCCGGTCTACAGCGATGGCGAAGCCGTGGGCACGCTGTGCATCATCGACCGCGCGCCGCGCCGCCTGAACCAAGAGCAGCGCCAGGTGCTGGCCGATCTGGCCGGGCTTGTCGAAGTCGAAATCAATCACCTCAAGGCCGTGACGGCGCGCATGCTCGCCGAGCAGGCGCTCAAGTCGCTCAATACCGACCTGGAAGCGCGCATCGGTGTCCGCACCGCCGAACTGGAAGACAAGGTCGCGCAACTGTCGCACGAAGTGACGCAGCGCGAAGCGGCCGAAGCGCTGCTGCGCGAGAGCGAAGCGTGGAACCGCACGATCATCGACTCGTCGTTCAGTGGTTTCATCGGCGCCGACAGCAACGGCGTGGTGGTGGCGTGGAACACGTCGGCCGAGCGCATCTTCGGCTGGTCGGGCGAGTACGCGCGCGGCCGCCAGTTGTCCGACCTGGTCATGCCGGCGCAGCAGCGCGAAGCGCATGACGCGAACATCCGCCGCCTGCTCGATACCGGCGCCGGCCCGTACCTGAACCAGAACGTCGAACTGCCGGCGCTGACCCAGAGCGGGCGCCAGATCACGATCCAGATGACGGTGGCGGCGCACGAATGGAATGGCGCGCGTTACATCGGCGCCTTCGTCAACGACATCTCGGACCGCATCCGCACGCAGCAGCAGCTGGAAGAAAAACAGGAACTGCTCGACGCAGTGCTCGAATCGATCGACGTCGGCGTGGTTGCCTGCGACGCCGTCGGCAACCTGACGCTGTTCAACCGCACGGCGCGCGCCTTGCATGGTCATGACCTGAAGGCGATCGCGCCATCGGAATGGCCGCAGTTCTACTCGCTGTTCCACGGCGATGGCCAGACCGCGATGGCGATGGACGACGTGCCGCTGGTGCGCGCGCTCAAGGGCGAAGTCGTGCGCGACGGCGCGATGGTGATTGCGCCGGCCGGCCGCGCGCCGTACACGCTGCTGGCCAGCGGCCGCCCGCTGCGCAGCGCCCAGGGCAAGACCCTCGGCGCCGTGGTGGCGATGAAGGACATCACCGAACTGAAGGCATCGCGCGACCGCCTGGCCGACAGCGAAGAGCGCCTGCGCACGATTACCGACAACCTGCCGGTCCTGATCGCGCACCTCGACCAGGATCACCGCTACATGTTTGCCAATGCGGTGCACCAGTCGTGGCTTGGCAAAGCGTCCGAGCAGGTCGTCGGCCAGACCATGGTGGAGGCCTTCGGCGAAGATTTTTACCTGCAGCAGAAGGAAGCGCTGGACGACGCCTGGCTGGGCAAGGCGTCGCAGTGCGAGCATGACATCGTGCGCAAGAAGCACATCCGCATCGTCCACTCCACCTTCCTGCCGCATCTGCGCGATGGCGAAGTAGTGGGCGTGTATATCCTGACCACCGATGCCACCGCTGCGCGCATGCACGAACGCAACCTGCACGCACTGGCCCACACCGACGCGCTGACCGGCATCCCGAACCGGCGCCAGTTCGAGCTGGCGCTGCAGGCGGCCGTGGAGCGCGCGCCGCAGCGCGAGCGCGCCTTTGCGCTGTTCTATCTCGACATCGATTTCTTCAAGCGGATCAACGATACCTACGGCCACGCAGTGGGCGACATGGTGCTGGTCGAATTTGCGCGGCGCGTGCGCAAGGTGGTGCGCAGCTCCGATATGGTGGCGCGTCTGGCCGGCGACGAATTCACGGTGCTGCTCGACGAAGTCAATTCGCCGCGCGACGTGGAGCTGGTGGCCAAGAAAATCATGCAGGTCATGGAAGCACCGTTCATGGTCGGCTCCCAGCCGATTTCCATCAGCGCGACCATCGGCATTGCACTGGCCGACGCACCGGGCGTGACGGCGCTGAGGATCAGCGAGCTGGCCGACAGCGCCTTGTATGAGGCCAAGGACAAGGGGCGCAACACGTTTGCGATTGCGCGGCTGGCGATGGTGGCGGCGCCGGTGCCCGTGCTGGAGCATGCCGGCTGATCTCGCTGCAGACTATCCCCGCGTGGACGGCGTAGCCGTCCACCCTACTCGACGAACACGACGGCCGTGCGCGCCGGTATCGTGAAGGTGCCGCTGGCGCTGTCGAAGCGCGCTTTGAGCGCGCGCTTGTCGGCTGCGCCAGGTGCGCTGTGCACCGGATGCAGCTTCATGCGCTTGCCGCGCAGCGTGGCGTCCTTGATCGTGTGCGCCCGCTTGTCGACGTTCACCAGGTAACCCATCCCGGCAAAGCCCGCACCCGGATAACCTTTGCCATCGAGCCAGGCGGCCAGCACGGTCGGTTCCTGCTGCGGCCCCGTATTGAAGAAGCGCAGGCGCGTGTTGATGTCGTCGGCCGTGCGCAGGCGCAGCAGCGTGCTGCTGGCGCGGATGCGCAGCAGGTCGCGGAACGCATCACGCGCGAACGCGATGTCGGCGGGCGCCGGCTTCATCGCGGCATTGGCCAGCAACGGCTTGAACAGCGGCCAGTCCTTCGCGTTGTCCGGCGCCGGCGGCAGACCGGTGCCGAAGAAGTTGTCCTGATACGTCCAGTCGATGCGGTTGAACCAGTCGCCCGAATTGAAGCTGTTGCGGTCCAGCGATTTCGAGCGCAGCGTGTCGATGCCGGCATGGTAATACGCCACGCCCTGGCTGAATGCATTGATCGCCATCCCCAGCACCTGGACCCGCGCGCGATCGAGGCTGCTCGTTGCCACGGGCAGCTTGAGCACGTTGATGTCGTACAGCGTCTGGTTGTCGTGGTTCTCGACGTAGTTGACCGCCTCACCCGGTTCGCTGGCGTAGCCGGCCGGCTGATTGCCGCCGTAGACCATCGCCTGCAACTGGCGCACCTGGCCATCGAACCCTTGCATCGGATACGTGCGCACCGAGCCGGCCAGGCCGACGCGGATCAGGTCCGCCGCGCGCAGCAGGTCGGCCTTCTGTGCATCGCCGCCAAGGGCGTTGGCGTCATACACCAGGCCATTGATATAGCCTTGCTGCTTGATCACAGGCAGGCCCGAGTCGCCGGGCGAGCCACCACGCACGGCGTCACGCGCGCGGTCGCTGAAGGTGCCGATGCCGGTGCCGTTCAGTGACAGCTGCGAGGCCTGCACGAAGCGCGCGCCGTCGGCCACTTCACCGAAGTTCCAGCCTTCGCCGATCAGCTGCACGTGGCGGCCTGCCGCCGCGTCGACGGCCTGCTGCAGGCGCACCATCGCCTCGCGCGGCTGGTGGCCCATCAGGTCGAAGCGGAACGAATCGATCTTGTACTGGCGCGTCCACAGCACCGACGAATCGATCATCAGCTTGGCCATCATCGTGTTTTCGGTCGCCGTGTTGAAGCAGCAGGTCGACGCTTCGATGCCGCCCACGGCGTTCAGGCGATGGTAGTAGCCCGGCACCACGCGGTCGAGGATCGATTTTTCTTCCTGGCCGGCGATGAAGGTGTGGTTGTAGACGACGTCGGTGCCCACGCGCAGGCCGGCCTTGTGCAGGTCCATCACCATCTGGCGGAACTCGATGATGCGGCGCGCGCCGTCCTGCGGGTCGCTCGCGTAACTGCCTTCGACGGCGTTGAAGTGCTGCGGGTCGTAGCCCCAGTTGAAGCAGTCGGTGTGGGCGGTCTTGACGACCAGCGCCTGCTGGCTCTCGCCATCCGGCGCGCCGGCAGGGGCGGGCTGCGCGCACGCCACTTCGGGGATGCTGCCGATGTCGTACACGGGCAGCAGGTGGATGTCGGTCAGGCCGGCCTGTGCCAGCGCGCGCAGGTGCCGCATGCCGTTGGAATTGGCTTCGCCAAACGCGCCGTACTTGCCGCGTTTGGCCGGCGGCACGGTCTGGTCGATCAGCGAAAAGTCGCGCACGTGCAGCTCGTAGATGACCATGTCGGTCTGCGCCTTGACCGTGGCCGGTGGCTGCGTGGTGTCCCAGCCGGCGGGCTTCAGGTTCGGCGCATCCAGGTCGGCGATGTAGCTGCGTTGGGAGTCGGCGTTCAGGCTGACCGAATATGGGTCGGTCACGAGGTTGCGTACCAGCCCGGCGCCCTCGGCGACGACGTCGACCGCGTACTTGTAATAGGTGCCGGACAAATCGCGCGGGACGCTGGCGGCCCAGGCGCCGGTGCGGGCATCCAGTGCCATTGGCAGCACGGCGTTCGCGCGCCCCGTTGCGCTGTCATAGGTGCACACTGCCACATCGCGCGCGGTCGGCGCCCACAGCTTGAAGTCGGTTTTATTGGAGGTGGGCGTCGCGCCCAGATCCGGGATGCGTTCAGCCGCCGCATACAGGTCGTCGAGTGCGCCGGCCGCTTGCACGCGGGTTGCGTCGCGCACGGTGCCGTCGGGGTTTTCGTGGACCAGCACCAGCTGTTCGCGGTGCAGGGCAGGCAGGCGCGCCAGGTCGGCTTCCTGCACGCTCAGGGTCGGGCCGCTGGCGACCCATTTGAAGCGGGTGGCGACGGCTTGCGGCACCGCGACGCGCGAGACGGCCAGCGCGATCGAACCGGCGCTGCCGGTGACCTTGCTGCCGGCCGTGGCCTGGATGCTGCCGGCAGGGGAGTGGTACAGGCGATACACGCCATCGGCAGCCACGCCGGGCCAGCGCACGAGGCGGCGGTCAAGCCAGACGGCGCGCGCGTCGAGCTTGGTGGCGGAGGCGCTGAGCACCTCCTGGAAGGCCGGGCTGTCGCAGGTGGCGAGAGGAACAGCAGCATACGCGCTGGAGGACAGCGATGCTGCAAGCAGGACAAGGTGACGTTTCATGGACCGCTTACCCCGCGACGCTGCTGCGATAGTGGTCGACCATGCGGTAGCGCGTTGCATACCAGCCGAACGCCGCCGCCGACAGCAGCGCAAACGCGGCAAAGAAGTACATCTGGAACGCCATCACGCCGACGCCCGAGCCTTCGATATAGGCGATCACCGATTCGTTCTTCACGCTGGCATTGACGATCAGCACCCACAGGTTGCCGACCGTGACGGCCAGGTACCACAGCGCCATGATCACGCCCTTCATCGAGGCTGGCGCCTGGCTGTAGGCGAATTCCAGGCCCGTGGCCGAGACCAGCACTTCACCGAGCGTGAGCAGCGCATACGGCGCGATCTGCCACGCGATCGAGACGGCGTCGCCGGCGTCGAGCGCCACCTGCAGATTGCCCACGACGATCCAGGCCGCGGCCGACAGTGCGATACCGGCCGTCATGCGGCGCAGTGGCGTTGGCTCGACGCCCATCTTGCGCATCAACGGGAACAGCGCGATGTTGTTGATCGGGATGAGCAGCATCACGAGCAGGGGATTCAAGGCCTGCATCTGGGCCGGGATCACGTCGATGGTCCAGCCCAGGAGGTTCACCTGCGTGGTCATCGTGTTGGCCTGCACGATCCAGGTCGACGCCTTCTGGTCGAACAGCGACCAGAACGGCGTGACGAGCGCGAACACGATCAGGATGCGCAGCACGGCGCGTACGCCATCGACGGCGTCGTCCGGATGCAGGCCGCGCGCGCGGTCCAGCTGCATCGAGGTGCCCATGCCGCCAAAGGCCATCAACAGCACCAGGGCGGTACACGCCGCGATCACGAAGCCCCATTGCGCGGCCATGACCAGCGACGCCAATGCGCCGGCCGCGCCCAGCAAGGCGAGGTTCAGGCCCGGACGGCCCTGGCCGGGCTGCCTGGCCAGCAGCGCGCTTTTGGCGACGCGCATGAACGAGTGCGGATTGGCGGGCGCCGGCGGCACGTGGACGTACTTCTTTTTGCCGCTCCAGAACACCATGGTCGCGATGAACATCAGGATGCCGGGCACGCCGAAGGCCCAGGCCGGACCGTAATTGCGCAGCAACAGTGGCATCGAGAGCGACGCGAAGAACGAGCCGAAATTGATGATCCAGTAGAAGGCGTCGAAGACGACTTTTGCCTTGTCCTTGTTGGTGTGGTCGAACTGGTCACCGACGAAGCTGGCCACCAGCGGCTTGATGCCGCCCGAGCCCAGCGCGATCAGGAACAGGCCGAAGTAGAAGCCGTTGACGTTGTCCTCAAAAATGGCCAGGCAGGCGTGACCGAGGCAGTACACGAGACTGAGCCAGAACACCGTGTTGTACTTGCCGAAGTAGCGGTCGGCCAGCCAGCCGCCCAGCAGCGGGAAGAAATAGACGCCGATGACGAAGGTGTGGAACACGTGCTTGGCTTCGCCGGTGCGCATGTCTTCCGGCAAAAACATCAACAGGGTCGTAATCAGGAAGGGCGTCAGGATGTTGCGCATCCCGTAGAAACTGAAGCGTTCGCACCCCTCATTGGCAATGATGTAGGGGATTTGCCGGGGCATGCGCCCGGTGCCTGGTTTTGCGAGAGTTGTCATCGAACCGCTTCCTTGAATTGGCAAACAGACGCGATGCTATGACGGGGAAGCCTCTCTTTGCAACATAAAAATTGTCGTGAAACAAACTAGAAACAAAGTGGCAACATGCATACGTAGTTTAGGTACGGATGAAGATTCGGCACAATCCAATATAACGTTTCAAGTCATTGAAATCAAATGATTAAATGGGATTTATCGCTGTCTGGCTGGAATTGTCAAGAAGGTTCGCCTGATGTATATTGCCTAGAATTACACATCACGCACCTGCCCGGACTTGCCAATGACCCAGATCTCGACGACCGACAACCCGAACTGGTGGCGCGAAGCCATCATCTATCAGGTGTACCCGCGCAGCTTCCTCGACACGGACGGCGATGGCGTCGGCGACCTGAACGGCGTGACCGAAAAGCTCGACTACATCGCGAGCCTGGGCGTGGACATCGTCTGGCTCTCGCCGTTCTTCAAGTCGCCGATGGCCGATTTCGGTTACGACATCGAAGACTATTGCGACGTCGATCCGCTGTTCGGCGACCTGGCCGACTTTGACCGCATGGTCGCCAAGGCGCACAGCCTGGGCCTGAAGATCATGATCGACCAGGTCATGTCGCACACGGCCGATACCCACAAATGGTTCGTCGAAAGCCGAGCCAGCCGCGACAATCCGAAGTCGGACTGGTATGTGTGGGCCGACCCGCTCCCGGACGGCAATCCGCCCAACAACTGGCTGTCGGTGTTCGGCGGCTCGTCGTGGCAGTGGGATACCCGCCGCAAGCAGTACTACCTGCACAACTTCCTGGTAAGCCAGCCGCAGCTGAACTTCCACAATCCGCTGGTGCAGCAGGCGCACCTGGACGCGCAGCGTTTCTGGCTCGAGCGCGGCGTGGACGGCGTGCGCATGGATGCATGCGTGTTCCACTTCCACGACCGTCAGTTGCGCAGCAATCCGCCGGCGCTGGTGCGCGACACGTCGACCGTGACGGACGTGAACCCGTACGGCATGCAGGCGCACCTGTACGACAAGACGCAGCCCGAGAACATCGCGTTCCTCGAGCGCGTGCGCACACAACTGAATGAATTTGGCGCCGTGTCGATCGGCGAGATCAGCTCGGACGATGCGCTGGCCCAGATGAGCGAGTACACCGAAGGCGGCAACAAGCTGCACATGGCCTACAGCTTCAACCTGCTTACGCCGGTCTTCAACGCCGCACACGTGCGTCGCCAGGTCGAGGAATTCAACGAGCGCGTCAAGGATGGCTGGGCGTCCTGGTCGGTCGGTAACCACGATGCGATCCGCGTGGCCACGCGCTGGGGCGGCGTCAACCCGGCCCCGGATTTCACCAAGCTGGTACTGGCGATGCAGCTCTCGCTCAAGGGCACGCCATGCCTGTACCAGGGCGATGAACTCGGCCTGACCGAGGCTGACGTGCCCTACGAACTGCTGCAGGACCCGTACGGCAAGACCTTCTGGCCCGAGTTCAAGGGCCGCGACGGCTGCCGCACGCCGATGCCGTGGGTCGCCGCTGCGCCACACGCGGGCTTTACCGACGGCCAGCCATGGCTGCCGGTGGACGCCGCGCACGTCAAGGCTGCCGTCGACGTGCAGGACAGCGACCATGACTCGATGCTGAACTTCCAGCGCCGCTTCATTGCCCTGCGCCGCAGCCTGCCGCAACTCACGCGCGGCGAGATCGCGTTCTTCGATGCACCCGAGCCGGTCCTGGCCCTGCGCCGCGACCTGGCCGGGCATGACAGCGTGCTGGCCGCGTTCAATCTGTCGGGCGAGGAGGTCAGCTTCCACTGGCCGGCAACCGATGGAGTGGCGCAGATGCCGGTCGATGGCCTGCAGGGTAGCGCGCAGCAGGGCCGCGTCACGCTGGCGCCCTACGGCGCCTGGTTCGGCACCGTGGCGGCGAACCGCTGATGGCCGGCGCGCAGCCCGAAAAATTCGCGCGCACGGCGTTTGCCGATGGCCCGCGCCTGCTGGCGGACATCGGCGCAACGCATGCGCGCTTCGCGCTGCAATACGCGCCTGGCGTGTTTCGCGACGTGGCGGTGCTACGCTGCGACGACTTCGCCGGTATCGTGCCGCTGTTGCGCCATTACCTGCTCGACCACCAGGATGTCACGCTGCACCACGGCGCGTTTGCGGTGGCCAATCCGATCAGCGGCGACTATGTGCGCATGACCAACCGCGCGTGGGAGTTTTCCACCGATGCGGTGCGGCGCGAGCTGGGCCTGGCCACGCTGTTGATCGTGAATGACTTCACGGCGCTGGCCACGGCCTTGCCGAATTTTGCGCGCGACGACCTGATGCAGGTCGGCCCGGGCAAGGCGGTGCCGGGCGCCGTCATCGGCGTGCTGGGTCCGGGCACGGGCCTGGGCGTCTCGGGCGGCATTCCGACTGCCGACGGTTTCGTCACGCTGGGCAGCGAAGGTGGGCACGTGAACTTCGCGCCGTTCGACGAGCGCGAATTCGCGATCCTGCAATACGCGTGGCGCGAGTGGCCGCACGTGTCGAACGAACGCCTGATTTCCGGGCCGGGGATGGAAGTGATCTACCGGGCGCTGGCCGACCGCAATGGCGTCGACGCCGCGCCGCGCACGGCCGCGACGATCGTGGCCGGTGCACTCGAACAGAACGATGCACTGTGCCTGGAAACGCTCGAATGCTTCTGCGGCATGCTGGGCGGCGCAGCGGCCAATCTGGCCGTCACGCTCGGCGCGTTTGGCGGCGTGTACATCGGCGGGGGCATCGTGCCGCGCCTGGGCGAGTGGTTCGCCAGCTCGCCGTTTCGCGCGCGCTTCGAAGCCAAGGGCCGTTTCTCGGACTACCTGGCCGACATTCCGACCTGGGTGATCACGACGCCGAACCCCGCCTTCCACGGCGTGGCCACCATCCTGGCCGAACACCTGCGCGGGCGCAGCGGCGCTAACACGCTGATGGAGCGCATCACGCAGCTGCGCCACGAACTCTCGCCGGCCGAAGGGCGCGTGGCCAGCCTCGTGATCGACCAGCCGCGCATGGTGCTCAATGAACCGATCGCCGAGATCGCGCGCCTGGCCGACGTGAGCCAGCCGACCGTGATCCGTTTTTGCCGCTCGCTGGGCTTCCAGGGCCTGGCCGACTTCAAGCTCAAGTTCGCCAGCAGCCTGACCGGCTCGATCCCCGTGCGCCACAGCCAGGTGCGCCTGAGCGACAGCACGCACGATCTGTCGGCCAAGGTGATCGACAACACGGTGTCGGCGATCCTGCGTTTTCGCGACCAGCTCGACGTGCGCTCGCTCGACCGCGCGATCGAGATGGTCAGCCGCGCCAAGCGGGTCGAGTTCTACGCGATGGGCAATTCGCGCGCGGTGGCGCTCGATGGCCAGCACAAGTTCTTCCGCTTTCGCATTCCTACCGCGCTGTATGGCGACGCACACCTGTTCACGCTGGCCGCCGAATTGCTCGGGCCGGGCGACGTGGTGATTGCGGTGTCGAATTCAGGCGGTCTGCCCGAACTGCTGGAGGCGGTGGACATTGCGCGCGCGGCCGGCGCCGACGTCATCGCGATCAGCAACAGCCAGTCGCCGCTGGCGCGCAAGGCCAGCGTGTGCCTGGCGGTCGACCATGCCGAGGACAGCACGAGTTTTCTGTCGATGATTTCGCGCATCCTGCAGTTGCTGCTGATCGACATCATGGCAGTCGGGATTTCGGTCGATGGCCAGCATGGACCGGCCCCGGGGCAGGACCCGCGCCGGCTGCTGATCTCGCACCTGGATAGTTAATCCGCGCTTTTCAGGTTGACGCGCTCGATCGTGCGGCGCCATTCCTGCAGGCTCAGGAGAGTGTCCGATTCGGTGTCCTCGACCAGGATCTCGCTGCCGTCCTGCGCGACCAGGAAGCTCTCGTGGCGCCGCGCGTCCTGCGCGCGGTTTTCGACAAAACTCAGCTGGTAGTAGGTCTTGCCATTCACCTCGCGCGGGGCCGGGTTGTCTTCGACCACGGCGCCGTGCGCCTTGCCGCCCGTGCGCCGCTCGATCTGCGCCGACCAGGCAGCCAGTTCCGGCAATGCCAGCAGCGTTGCCATCGCCTGTTCCTTGCTGTACGCGGGCGCCTGGGCGACAGGCGCAGCTGGCGCTGCTGCGGGTGGTGTCACGGGCCGCTCGGCGCGCTTGCAGCCGGCGAACGCGCAGCACAGGGCGAGCGCGGCAAGGGTCATGCGCAGGGTAGGGAAGGCAGCGGCGCGATTGGACATGGCAGGTTCCGGGAGACGAGACGGCCATACTAAACCATGCTTGTTTTAGCGGCAACATGCGTCGCCAGCGACGTCCATACGAGCGTTATTATTTCCACATGGAAATGCTTTCGTGGTTTTCACCACGCTCGCCAGGTGTTTCATGATGGCATCTGATTATGTTGGTGCAACTAATGCTATTCTGTAGGATCACTCCTACCAGTCAGTACATCGCATGGATACCCGCGCTACTTATCAACGTCGTCTTGAAAAAAGCTCGCACCGCGAAAAACGCCTGATGACGCTGGCTGTGCTGGGCGTAGCTGTCGGTGTGGCTGGCGTCGTGCTGCCAGCGCCATCGATCAGCTGGCCGACTTTCGGAGCGCCGTCGAATGCGGCCATGGGCACCGCAGCACCGGCACACGCATTGAGCCCGACGGCGCCAACGGCGCAGCAGACAGCCTCGGCGCGACGCATCTACCGCCATTCGGTCGTGCCGGGCGGTGTGGCAGACAAGGTCGAACTGGCGCGGATACTGCGGACCGACCGGCTCGTGGCAGCGCACTATGCGACGTTCAATGTCGACAATGCGCGCGCCGTCACCGTAACATCCCCGCGCGCCGTCTACGTCTCGTACCGGAAGAACGACCAGATCTACTGGACGTCGAAGAAGGTCATGCTCGAAAAGGGCGAGACACTCCTGACCGACGGCGAGCACGAAATCCGCGCCCGCTGCGCCAACCGCATTTCGGACGTGCCGCAGTATCCGGTCGAACCCCATGGCCCAACCGAAGCCGAGCTCGATACCGTGCTCGCGGTTGCCGCCCCATCCGATATGGTGGGAGTGGACGGTGAAGAAGGCGGCATGCTGCCCGTAGGCATGGACGACCTGACCACCAATGAGGCAGTGGGGCAGCGTTACTACCCGACCAGTTTCCCCAACGGCGCCGGCCTGCTGACGATGGCAAATACGTTGCCGATGCAGTCGCGGCAGGATCCGGCACCGGGCTTGCCTGGCTTGTACGACACACCGATCTATCGTGGTGGCGTGCTGGGTCCCGTCAGCCCTGCCGGCGGCATCGACGACATCGGCAATGGCCAGCCGGCGCTGGTCGCGGACCTCGGCGGGACCAGCTCGATACCGGGACGCGCCAGCGTTGTTGACGCCGGTGGCGTTGGTCGACCTGGCGGCGACACGCGGCCGGTCCCGGTCGCAACGCCGGATGGTGGTGGGACGACGGAGGTGCCGGTCGGTACACCGCCCTCCGTGCCAACACCAGCCGCTGATACGCCAGGCGATACGCCTGTCACGCCGGCCACGCCAACGACGCCTGGCACGCCAACCGCACCAACACCACCGGGCAACACCGTGGTCGAACCGGTCGCCCCGACCGAAGTCCCGGAACCAGGCACGCTCTGGCTTGGCGGTATCGCACTGGCCGCGCTGTTGTGGCTGCGCCGCAAAGGGCCGCGCGCCCGCTGAGGCGCACGAACGCACGAAGCGCAGGCAACAAAAAACCCGCGAGGTGTGAACCTCGCGGGTTTTTTATCGTGGGTGACCTGGGCGAAGCATGCAGCGCGCTTCGCCCGGACCGCCCCGGCAATTACATCATGCCGTCCATACCACCCATACCGCCCATGCCGCCCATACCACCCATGCCGCCGGCTGGCTTGTCTTCCGACAGTTCCGACACCATGCAATCGGTCGTCAGCATCAGGCCGGCGATCGACGCTGCATTCTGCAGTGCCGAACGGGTGACCTTGGCTGGATCCAGCACGCCCATTTCGACCATGTCGCCGTAGGTGCCGTTGGCTGCGTTGTAGCCGTAGTTGCCGGTGCCGGCCAACACTGCTGCAACGACGACCGATGGCTCTTCGCCGGCGTTCTGGACGATCATGCGCAGTGGCTCTTCCATTGCGCGCAGGACGATCTTGATACCAGCGTCCTGGTCAGGGTTGTCGCCCTTGACGGTGATGTTGGCACGAGCGCGCAGCAGGGCCACGCCGCCGCCGGCAACGATGCCTTCTTCCACGGCAGCGCGGGTAGCGTGCAGTGCATCTTCAACGCGTGCTTTCTTTTCTTTCATCTCGACTTCGGTAGCTGCACCGACGCGGATCACGGCAACGCCGCCGGCCAGCTTGGCCACGCGCTCTTGCAGTTTTTCGCGGTCGTAATCCGAGGTCGCTTCTTCGATCTGGGCGCGGATCATCTTGACGCGGCCTTCGATCGATTCAGCCTGGCCGGCGCCGTCGATGATGATGGTGTTTTCCTTGCCGACTTCGATGCGCTTGGCCTGGCCCAGCTCTTCGAGCGTGACCTTTTCGAGCGTCAGGCCGACTTCTTCAGCGATGACCTGGCCGCCGGTCAGGACAGCGATGTCTTCCAGCATGGCCTTGCGACGGTCGCCAAAGCCTGGGGCCTTGACAGCGACGGTCTTCAGGATGCCGCGGATGTTGTTGACGACCAGGGTCGCCAGCGCTTCGCCGTCGATGTCTTCAGCGACGATGACCAGTGGACGGCCAGCTTTCGCGACTTGTTCCAGTACCGGCAGCAGGTCACGGATGTTCGAGATTTTCTTGTCGCACAACAGGACGAATGGGTTTTCGTGCACAGCGACTTGCTTGTCCGGGTTGTTGATGAAGTACGGCGACAGGTAGCCGCGGTCGAACTGCATGCCTTCCACGATGTCCAGCTCGTCGTTCAGCGACTTGCCGTCTTCCACGGTGATGACGCCTTCCTTGCCCACTTTTTCCATCGCTTCAGCGATGCGCTCACCGATCGAGGTTTCCGAGTTGGCCGAAATGGCGCCGACTTGTGCGATCTCTTTGGTGGTGGTGGTTGGCTTGGCGATCTTGCGCAGTTCTTCGACGGTGGCAGCAACTGCCTTGTCGATGCCGCGCTTCAGGTCCATCGGGTTCATGCCGGCGGCAACGAACTTCATGCCTTCGCGAACGATGGCTTGTGCCAGCACGGTCGCGGTGGTGGTGCCGTCACCGGCGTTGTCGCTGGTCTTGGAAGCAACTTCCTTGACCATCTGCGCGCCCATGTTCTGCAGCTTGTCTTTCAGTTCGATTTCTTTGGCGACCGAGACACCATCCTTGGTGACGGTCGGCGCACCGAACGAGCGCTCGAGCACGACGTTACGGCCTTTCGGGCCCAGGGTGACTTTGACTGCATTGGCGAGGATGTTGACGCCTTCGACCATCTTGGCGCGCGCTGCGTCGCCGAATACTACTTCTTTAGCTGCCATTTGTTATTTCTCCGAATGTTCGTGAGTGGGGTCAGAAATTACAGTGCGACGATCGCGAGAATTTCTTCTTCGCGCAGCACCAGCAGTTCCTGGCCATCGATCTTGACGGTCTGAGCGCCATACTTGGAGAACAGCACGCGATCGCCGACTTTCACTTCCAGAGGGCGGAGCTGGCCGTTATCTTGCACTTTACCGTTACCAACGGCGAGAACTTCGCCTTGGTCCGGCTTCTCTGCCGCGGCATCAGGGATGATCAGGCCGGACGCAGTTTTGGTTTCCTGGTCGAGACGCTTCACGATTACGCGATCGTGCAGAGGGCGAAGGTTCATGCAAAACTCCTTAATATTCAATGGTTTAACTGGCGTTTTTGACGCCGCCGCAGCAATTTGATGATGCTGCGCCGGTCTGCAAAGAGTTGTTAGCACTCTCAGCTAACGAGTGCTAATTATAGGGACGATACCCTGTCATTTCAAGGCGCATGATGGCGAAATCATTTTATACATGTGATATAGCGCAATGATGACATTGGCATTCGCACCATGTTTGCAGCGCCTTATCCGCTGTTGACAGCAAGACAGGAGGCCGGCAGCGTACACCGCCAGCCACATCGGCGCCGCACGCCAGTGCGCTACTACTGCCGCACAGCAATTTGAACCGGTTGACGGAAAAAGCAACTCGATCCTATAGTGTCGGATGATTTCCGAATTCCAAGACCTCCCAGAAAAAATCGACCGGCTTGCGCAACTGACCCAGTCGTTGCGCGCCGAGAATTACCTGCTGCGCCAGGCCAATACGCTGCTCAGCGCCGAAAATCTGGCGTTCAAGGAGCGCCTGATCGAAGCGCAGCGTCGCGTCGAAGCGTTGCTTGACGAGCTGCCCAAGCCGCCAGACGCGTCGGACGCTGCAGACGAACCTGCCGCAGACGCGCTTGCCTCAGACGCACCGCGCGATGCCAGTGCGCCGGTCCCGCCGCATCTTGCCCACGCCCATCGTGAGGGGACAGCATGATCTATCTCGACGTACATATCATGGGCCAGTCGTACCGTCTGTCCTGCCGCGACGGCGAACAGCGCACGCTGCGCGAAGCAGTGAGTTATCTCGACAACAAGATGTGCCAGCTGCGCGATTCGGGCAAGGTCAAGGGCACGGACCGCATCGCCGTGATGGCGGCGCTGAGCGTGGCCGCTGAATTCCTGTCGGTGAAATCACCGCAAGGGCCGCTGTCGGACATGTCGATTCTCGAGGTCAAGCAAAAACTCGAGTCGATGCACATGGTGCTGGACCGGGTTTTGGCTGACCAGGAAAATCTGGCCTGAAAGGCCGAATCCGTTTGACAGGGCCGGACAAAGGAGTAAACTCCTTTCTACCCTGCGGTGTTCGAGATTTGCCATATATTCCTTGAACCATTCTTACGCATAGGTCGTGGAACAAGTTCGATGGGTGTGAGCGTCGCTAGTCCGACGAACCCGAAATTGATCTGACCGTGACCGCCTTGAACCGTTGTGGTTCAGGATGCCGGCAAAAACGGCACAGGCGGGGGCTAAACATACAGGCGGTTGCGCACTCGGTACGCAGCCGCTTTTTTTATGTGCGCATTCACTGATGCATCCGGTGCATCGTGTGCTGGCAGGGAGAACAGCGCGATGCGCTATTGGTTGATGAAATCCGAGCCCGACGAAGTCAGTTTCGACGACGTCCTGGCCGCCCCCGGCGCCACCGTGGCCTGGTTTGGCGTACGCAACTACCAGGCGCGCAACTTCATGCGCGATGCGATGGCCGTCGGCGACGGCGTGCTGTTCTATCACTCGGGCGGCAAGCTGCCGGGCGTGGCCGGCATCGCTGAAATCGTCAGCGGCGCGTACCCGGATGCATCGCAGTTCGACACCGCCAGCCACTACCACGATCCGAAGGCCACGCCGGAAACGCCGCGATGGGTCTCGGTCGATGTCAAGGCGGTTGAAACGGGCCGCTTCGTGCCGCTGGCCGAACTGCGCACCGTCGCTGCGCTGGAGGACATGGTGCTGCTGCAGAAGGGCAGCCGGCTATCGATCTCGCCAGTCACGAAAGCCCAGTACACGGCCATCGTTGCGCTCGTGCGCGGCAAGGGAGCTCGATAATGGTGCCCGCATTCGATCCGCTGCTGATCCTGGCCCTTCTGGGAATGGGCGCGTTTGGCGGCTTCGTGGCCGGCATGCTTGGCGTCGGTGGCGGCATGATCCTGGTGCCGTTCATCACGATGATCTTCACGGCGCGCGGCTTTCCCGAAGAACTCGTGGTGCACATGGCGATCGCCACCTCGCTTGGCACCATTTTTTTCACGTCGTTGTCGTCGGTACGTGCGCACCACAAGCACGGCGCCGTGCTGTGGCACGTCGTACGCCTGTTCACGCCCGGCATCCTGCTCGGCGCGTGGATCGGGCCCTGGATCGGCAAGCAGATGAACACCTCGGTGCTGGCATTTTTCTTCGGCTGCTTCGTGGCGTTTTCGGCGATCCAGATGCTGATCGGGAAAAAACCGGCGGCGGCGCGCGAACTGCCCGGCAAACCGGGCATGTTCGCAGCGGGCAGCGTGATCGGCATCCTGGCGGGGCTTGTGGGCGCAGGCGGCGCCTTCGTCTCGGTCCCGTTCATGACGCGCTGTAATGTGCGCATCCATAATGCGGTGGCCACCAGTGCGGCAATCGGCTTTCCGGTGGCGCTGATGGGCACCCTGTCGAACATCTATTTCGGCTGGGGCGAACCCGGGTTGCCGCCCTGGTCGCTGGGCTTCATCTACCTGCCGGCGCTGGCGATCATCGTGCTGGCCAGCGTGTCGATGGCGCCGCTGGGCGCGCGCACCGCTCACAAGATGCCGGTGCGGCAGCTGCAGCGCATCTTCAGCGTCATCCTGTGTGCGCTGGCTGCCTACATGTTCTGGAAAGCCTTCAACTAGGCTTTGCGAACTCGTGCCCGATCCAGCGGCAGGTCGCGCATGCGCAGGCCGCAGGCGTCGAACACCGCATTGGCGATGGCCGCCGCAGCCGGGCCCTGCGCCGCTTCGCCGGTGCCCAGGAATGGCTGGCCGGGCCGGTCGATCAGGTGCACGTCGATCTGTTCCGGCGCCTGGGCAAAGCGCAGGATCGGATACGACGCCCAGTCCACCGTCAGCACGCGCGACGCGTCGAAGCGCACCTGTTCCAGCAAGGTCCAGCTGGCCGACTGGATGATGCCGCCCTCGATCTGGTTGCGCACGCCGTCCGGGCTGACGATCTCGCCGCAATCGACGGCGCTCACCGCGCGCGTGATGCGCACCAGGCCCGTCTCGCGCGCCACCTCGACTTCCACTGCGATGGCGCAGTACGACGCCAGGTTTTTATAGCGTGCAAACGCGAAGCCTCGGCCGCGCCGGGCCGGGCGCCGGTACGCATCCCAGCCGAACTTCGACGCCGCCAGCTTGACCACGTCGAGCGCGCGAGGATCGTCCAGATGCCGCAGCCGGAACGCGACCGGGTCGCTGTTCGCGGCGCGCGCCAGTTCGTCTATGAAGCTTTCGATGGCAAACACATTGCAGTAAGCGCCCAGGCCCCGCAGCGCCGACGAGCGCAGGACCGGCTTTGGCTGAAAGTGGTGCACCACGCGCGCATTGGGCAGCACGTAATACGGAATCGCATTGCGGTCACCGCTGCCTTCGGGTTGCGGCGCAGGCTTGGCGACCGGTGGCGCAAACGGGCGTGCCAGGTGCGTGGCCGCCAGCAGGTTGCCCGCCTTGCCGGGGCGCGTGTTGTGCGGCGGCGTGAAGACATCGTGCTGCCAGTCGGCGATGCGGCCGGTGCTGTCGAGCGTGGCGGCCACCTGCACCACCATCGCCGCGCCGAATGGCTCCCATGCGTGTTCTTCTTCGCGCATCCACTGCACGCGCACGGGCCGGCCGGGCAGGGCGCGCGCAAGCAGGATGGCGTCGGCCGCGACATCGTCGGCGCCATTGTGGCCGTAGCAGCCCGACCCCTCGACGTGGATGCAGCGGATCGTGTCTTCGTTCACGGCGATCAGTTCGGCCAGGGCCGTGCGCAGTGGGAACACACCCTGTGCGTGGGTCCAGACCGTGTAGCGGCCGTCGACCAGTTGCGCCACGGCGCACGAGGGACCGATGGAGGCGTGCAGCTGGAACGGGCGCGTGTAGCGCGCGGCGAACTGGCGGCCGGCCGATCCTGCGGCGCCGCGCGCCAGAATCGGCAGCGCCTCGGCGGGCTGGGCGCGGATGAACGCATTCACGTCGGGATGCACCGGCAGCGACGCCGGCGTCTCCCAGCGCGTGGCCCGCGCCAGCGCCGTCGCCGCCTTCACGGCGCGGTACTCGCCCTCGGCGATCACGGCGAGAAAGCGTCCGTCCTGCACTACCTTGAGCACGCCCGGCAGGCGTTCGATTGCGGCGACATCGACGGCGATCAGCCGCGCGGCCTGCGACGGTGGCCGCACGATCCGCGCATGCACCATCTGCGGCAGGCGCAGGTCTTGCACATAGGCGGCGCCGCCCGTGACCTTGGCCGGAATGTCGACGCGCGGCACCGACTTGCCGATTGCCGTGCGCGGGCCTGGCGGGGGTGGTGCGGGCACCAGCGTGGCGCGCAGGTGCAGTTCCTGGCCCGTCACCAGCTGGCCGAACGTCACGCGCCGGCCACCCGCGCCGAATGCGCCATCCTTGAGCGCCAGGCTGGCCACGGGTGCGCCCAGCTGCGTGGCGGCCAGTTCGCCCAGGCGCATGCGTACCTGGCCTGCCGCATGGCGCAGCGCCGTGCCGCTGTCCTTCATCGAGTTGCTGCCCGCGGTGATGCCTTCGTCCGGCGTGCGCGCCGTGTCGGCGGTGACGAGCTGCAGGCGGCCAGGCGCCAGGCGCAGTTCGTCGGCCACCACCTGCAACAGCGCGGTCTTGATGCCTTGCCCCAGTTCGGCCTTGCCGGTAAACACCGTGATGCGTTCATTGGCCTCGATGCGGATCCAGGCGTCGAGCCACGGCGACTTGTCCAGGCTCTTGGGCAGTTCGCCCGGGGCGGCAAAGGCGCTTGCCGGCATCGCGAACGACAGCGTCAGGGCGCCGCCGCCGGCGAGAAAGGCACGGCGGCCGGTATCGATCGTCATTGCTTGCCCTTCGCTGCCAGCGTATTGGCGGCGCGCCGTACGGCGCGCAGGATGCGCATGTGCGTGCCGCAGCGGCACAGGTTCGGCGACATGTGGGCGCGGATCTGGGCGTCGGTCGGCGCGGGGGTCTTTTCGAGCAGCGCCGTGGCCTGCATCAGCATGCCGGCGATGCAGTAGCCGCACTGGGCTGCCTGCTCGTCGATGAACGCTTGCTGCAGCACGCCCGGGGTGGTGGCATTGCCCAGGCCTTCGACCGTGCGCACCGGCCGCTGGCCAACGACGGACACCGGCACCATGCACGACATCGCCGGCTTCCCGTCCAGCAGCACGGTGCACGAACCACACTGGCCAAGGCCGCAGCCGAACTTGGCGCCATTGAGTTCCAGGTCGTTGCGCAGCACGTACAGCAGTGGTGTATCGGCGTCCTGATCGACGGCGTGCACCTTGCCGTTCACTTGCAGGCGGTAGGTCGTCATTCTTTGCTCGCTTTGCGCACGGCCTTGTCCAGATCGGGCCACACGGGTTGGTTTGCGCCGTATTTGCGCAGGTAGGCCGCCAGAGCGCCGGTCTGTTCGTCGGTGAGAATCGTCCGGAAGGCCGGCATGAAGCGCGACGGCTCGCCATCGGGCGGCGTGATGCCGTCCAGCGTGATGTGAATCAGGTCGCGCGGGTCGGGGTCGTATAGCGCGATCGCTTTTTGCAGCTGCAGTGCGGTACCCGAACTGGCGTCGCGTCCGGCGTCGTGGCAGCGCGCGCACGAATTGGCATACACGGCGTAGCCGAGCGTCATGCGCTGCAGGTCGGGGTCGTCATTGGCCGGCTTGGGCAGTGGGCCGGCCTGCTGCGCCGGCGTCGCGCGCGGCGGCGCCTTGGCCAGCTGGCTGTGGGTCCAGGCGGCCAGCGCCGCCACGTCGCGCTCGTCCGCTTGCGCCAGGTGCGTGACCACATCCTGCATCGGCCCGGCTGCCATCGCGTGGTCGTGCGCGACGCCGGTGCGCAGATACGCCTGCAACTGGTAACGGGTCCATGGCAGGGGCGACGGCGACTTCTCGTTCAGCGCCGGCGCGTACCAGTCATCGGCTTCGCCGCCGCCAAGCTGCTTCTTCAGATCGGGGCCGCCCAGCAGCGTGCGCGGCGTGTGGCAGGCCGCGCAGTGTGCGACTGCGTCGGCCAGGTACGCGCCGCGGTTCCATTCGGCCGATTGTGCAGACACCGGCTGCCATGGCGCATCGTCCAGGTACAGCACATTCCAGAAGGCTACCAGTGGGCGGAACCCGAACGGGAAGGTCATCCGGTTCTCGCGCGCCGGTGCCACGATCGCGGGGCGCGTCATGAAATAAGCGTACAGGTCCTGGATGTCGCCGTCGGTCATCCGTACGTAGTGGTTGTACGGGAAGGCGGGGTACAACAGGTGGCCGTCGCGCGCGACGCCTTCGCGCATCGCGCGTGTAAAAGCCGCTTCGCTCCAGGCGCCGATGCCGGTCGCGGTGTCGGGGGTGATGTTGGTGCTGTGGACTGTGCCGAACGGGGTGTTCATCGGCTTGCCGCCGGCGAAGGGCCGCGACAGATCCGGTGTATGGCACGACGCGCACATGCCAAGGCGCGCCAGGTTGGCGCCGCGCCCGATGCGGGTGGTGTCGAAGGATGCTTGTGTGGATTGCGGCGCCAGTGCGGGGCGCCACATGATGGCAAACGCGATGCCGCTGGCGACGATGACGGCTGCGAGCAGCAGCCACCAGCCGATATGTCGTTTGCGCCGGATTTTTACCATCGGGACTCCGTGTCGGGGAGTCCCATTGTCGATGCGGTACGGGTGGGCGCTCTGTGCGTTCGCCCACCCAGGGGATACTTATGCCGTCAGGGGCCGCGCTGGCGCTTTGCGATACGCCCACACCAGCATGGCCAGCGCAGCGACGATCATCGGCAGCGACAATACCTGGCCCGACGTGATCGGCAAACCGAACACGGTGGTTTCCCAATCCGGCACGCGGAACCATTCGGTGAAGAAGCGCGCGCAGCCGTACAGCAGCGTGAACATGGCGCCTACGGCAAGGCGCGGACGCGCCTTGCGCGCGAACAGCCACAGGATGATGAAGACCAGCACGCCGTCGATCAGCGCCTGGTACAGCGGCGACGGATGGCGCGGGCCGGTCACGCCCGGCCACAGCATGGCCCACGGCAGGCTCGGATCGGCCAGGCGGCCCGGCAGTTCGGCGTTGATGAAGTTGCCCATGCGGCCGGCGGCATACCCGAGCGGCACGAGCGGCGCGATGAAGTCGTACACGTCGAGGATGTTGCGGCGGCGCTTGCGGGCCCACAGCGCCATCGCGATCAGCACGCCCAAAAAGCCACCATGGAACGACATCCCGCCGCGCCAGATCATGAAGATTTCGAGCGGGTGGGCCAGGTAGTACAGCGGCTGGTAGAACAGCACTTCGCCCAGGCGGCCGCCGAGAATCACACCGAGCATCCCGTAGAACAGCATGTCGTCCAGATCATCCTTGGTCCAGCCCTGCACCGCCACGTGCGGCATGCGGATGCGCACGCGGCCCAGCATGATGAACAGGGCAAAGGCGACCACGTACATCAGGCCATACCAGTGGATTTGCACCGGCCCGAGCGCGAGCGCGATCGGGTCCGGCTGCGGATGAATCAGCATAGTCAGTCTTTCTTCAATAGGTCCAGGAAGCCCTTGAGGACGGGCGAATCGTTATCGCGCCGCCACGCCAGGCCCGTTTCGGCCAGCGGCGCGGCGTCGCGCAGGGCACGGTATTCTACGCCGGGGCGCATCAGGTTCGACACGGATTGTGGCACAAGTGCCAAGCCCATGCCGCCGGAAACCAGGCTGACGATGGTCTGCATCTGGATTGCCTCCTGCCCGATCGTGGGCAGCACGCCGGCGGCGCGGTAGCACGCGAGGATCGCATCGTGCAGGCTGGGCGCCACCGTGCGCGGGAAGATCACCAGCGGCAGCGGGGGCAGGTCGCGCAGCCACACCGGCCCCGGTGCAGCCAGCGCCGCCAGTCCGCTGGGCGCGCACAGTACCAGTGGCTCGTCGAGCAGCTTGCGGTAGTCGAGCGCAGGATCGGCCATGCCTGCCGGTGCGCCCGGCTGCAGCGGGATCACGAAGCCGGCATCGATGCGGCCGGACAGCAGGTCGTCGAACTGCACGTCGGACGTCGCCTCGTGCAGCACCAGGCGCACGCCCGGGAACGCGGCGCGGTAGCGGCGCAGCACGTCGGGCAGCATGCCCAGGCCGGCCGTGGAAACAAACGACAGCGCCAGGCGGCCCGCCTCGCCGCTGGCCGCGCGCCGCACCAGTTCGGGCAGCGCGCCGGCTTCGTCGAGGATGCGGCGCGCTTCAGGCAGCAGCGCGCTGCCGGCCGCCGTCAGGCCGACCATGCGGCGGTTGCGCAGGAACAGCGGCGCGCCGAGCAGGTCTTCGAGATTGGCGATGCTTTGCGAGAGCGGCGGCTGCGTCATGTGCAGGCGCTGCGCGGCGCGGCCGAAATGCAGCTCTTCGGCCACGGCGACGAAATGGCGAAGCTGGCGCAGTTCGGGATGCATTGATGGAGGTGATGAATGGACAGGACTCGGTGAGTTGTCCAATGTATCACAGCAAGGCGGTCACCGGCCCTGCGGCTGGCGGCAATGCGGTCGTGCTAGCGGCGTTTTTCCATCGACTTTTTCACGCGGTCGGTGCGACGCTGTTCATCGACGTCGTGCGCCTTGCGCTTGTCCAGGCCCAGTGCCTTTTCGATGTATTCGAACCAGATGAAGGCGACCACCATCAGGCCGATGATGTACCACCAGGACAGGTCGGCGAAACGCCAGACCTCGAAGCCGCGCAGGGCGGCAAGCAGGGCGATCAAGAGGATCAGGGGCATGGTGAAAACTCCTTGTAGCCACACATCTTACGGCGTAAATGATGCTCATGGGCAAATTTAACAGTTTCCTGTTACACCGTATGAGCAAATGTGGTGATCGCGTTACAGAGTGTATCGCTTGCAGATGGCCCGGGGGATTGCCGGTAAAATTCACTCAATCACTAATCCGGAGAATTCCATGAAGCGGTCCCTGTTGTTGTGTGTCGTGCTGTCGGCGTTTGCATCCGGCAGCGCCCTGGCCCAGGCCGACCTGGCCAAGGCCAAGAATTGCATGGCCTGCCACACGTCGGCTACCAAGCTGGTCGGGCCGGCCTACAAGGACGTCGCCGAGAAATACGCGGGCCAGAAGGGCGCCGAAGACAAGCTGGTGCAGAAGGTGCTCAAGGGCGGCTCGGGCACCTGGGGTCCGATCCCGATGCCCGCCAATCCGCAGGTTAGCGAGGCCGAAGCGCGCTCGCTGGTCAAGTGGGTGCTCGCGACCAAGTAAGCCATCTGGCTGCTGCACGACATGAAGCGCGCCTGCGTGAGCAAGGCGCGCTTTTTCATTGGGGGGGGCACAGGCAGCGTGGTGTAAGATCGCCCTTTGTTCGCCTGCCACCCCACCTGACCGACGCATGACCACCACCGATCCTGCTGTACCCGATACGCCCCGCCAGGTCGTCAAGCCCACCATCGGCGTCTACCGCCGCCACCTGCTCGTGTGCACCGGCCCTCGCTGCAATGCCGATGGCGCTGCACAGGCGCTGTTCGACAGCCTGGGCGAGAAGTTCAAGGCCAGCGGTCTGGATGGCGGCCCGCTGCGCGTCAAGCGCAGCCGGGTGAGCTGCTTCGCCGCCTGCAAGGGCGGGCCGATCGTCTGCGTCCAGCCGGACGGCACCTGGTACTACGACGTCACGCCGGACAACATGGACCGCATCATCGACCAGCACCTGTGCAAGGGCGAGCCGGTCGAGGACCTGGTGTTCCACCAGGCAGGCACAGAAGCGTGACGACAATGGCGCACCGCTTCGACGACGCCCAGGTCGACGGCGTCTACCGCGCCATCGCCGAACGGCGCGACGTGCGCCATTTCATCCCCGGCGCGATCGATGAGGCGGTACTGGTGCGCCTGTTGACGGCGGCGCACCAGGCGCCCAGCGTCGGCATGATGCAGCCGTGGCGCTTCATCCGCATCGCGTCAACGCCATTGCGCGAGCAGATCTGCACGCTCGTTGAAGCGGAGCGCGTGGCCACCGCCGACGCCCTGGGCGAGCGTGGCGCCGAATTCATGCGCCTGAAGGTCGAGGGACTGCGTGAATGCGGCGAGGTGCTGGTCGTGGCGCTGATGGACGGACGCGAACGCCACGTGTTCGGGCGCCGCACGCTCCCCGAGATGGACCTGGCCTCGGTGTCCTGCGCGATCCAGAACATGTGGCTGGCCGCGCGTGCCGAAGGCTTGGGAATGGGGTGGGTGTCGCTGTTCGATCCCGCGCAACTGGCGGCCTTGCTCGGCATTCCGGAAGGCGGCAAGCCGGTGGCGATCCTGTGCCTGGGGCAAGTGGCCGAGTTTTATCCGAAGCCGATGCTGGAACTGGAAGGCTGGGCCCAGCGGGGCACATTGGGCGACTTTGTCACGCTCGACCGCTGGTAGCGGGCGCTGCTGCGGCATCAGCTCGGGATCAGCTCGCAAACATCTTCAGTAACGCCACTGCCGGGGCTGCTGCGCCGATCCGGCGATTGGCTTGCGCAGCTTCCAGGACCTCGACCAGTTCATCGTATTTGTCGGCTTGACGATCGTTCAGGTTGATCATGTTCATGCTCCAGCGTGGGAACGTACGGAACTTGGCCGGCTCGTTGTAGAGAACGCGCGAATTCTTGTGGCGGGGATCGAGTTCGATTTTCTGGTACAGCTCGTCGAGCGTGCTCACCGGCCCCTCCAGCACCTGCAGGAACCAGCCGCCGTTGTAAAACAAGCTTCCAGTCACGTCGAGTGGAGCATTATTGTTTTTCGCCGTATCCTGAATAGCAGCCAGGTCGGCAGGGGACATCTTGCGGGTGGCCTGGCTGACGTAGACGAGTTGATTGATCGACATGGTGAAGTTCTTTCTTTTTGGAAAGAAAGAACGATAGCGCGACAAAACCCGCATGTCGATGTAATGTTGCTTTGTGGAAAATTAGAGCGGTTCAAAGATGCGCGCATCTGCACCGTGGAGTCGGCTGCGGGTTGTTGCCAAAAACTTATGTGACAACTGCTATCGCAACCATCAACATTGCCAATCCACGAGTGAGCGAATTGTTCCTATAATTTTGTCAAATCTTACCGATCAGACAGGAGAAACAAATGAGTGTGGACAATATCCCGGCCAAGTGCCCGTTCAGCGGCGCAGCCGGCACCGGTACGACCAATCGTGACTGGTGGCCAAAGGCACTGCGTCTCGATCTGCTCGCACAACATTCGGCCAAGTCCGACCCGATGGGTGGCGACTTCGATTACCGCGCCGCCTTCAACAGTCTCGACCTCGAGGCTGTCAAGGCCGACCTGGCCAAGGTGATGACGGATTCCCAGGAGTGGTGGCCGGCTGACTTCGGTCACTACGGCGGCCTGTTCGTGCGCATGGCATGGCACAGCGCCGGCACCTACCGCATAGGCGACGGCCGCGGCGGCGCCGGCCGTGGGCAGCAGCGCTTTGCGCCCCTGAACAGCTGGCCCGACAACGTCAGCCTCGACAAGGCACGCCGGCTGATCTGGCCGGTCAAGCAGAAATACGGCGCAAAGATTTCGTGGGCCGACCTGATCATCCTGACCGGTAACGTCGCTCTCGAAACCATGGGCTTCAAGACCTTCGGCTTTGCCGGCGGTCGTCAGGACGTGTGGGAACCCGACCTCGACGTGTACTGGGGCCGTGAAAACAAATGGCTGGGCAGCGATGAGCGCTACACGGTGGGCTCGCCCGGGGTCGAAGGCCGCGGCGTCATCGACAAGGATGACGACAGCGAGATCACCCACACGCGCGACCTCGAGAACCCGCTGGCGGCAGTGCAGATGGGCCTGATCTACGTGAACCCGGAAGGCCCGGACGGCAAGCCCGACCCGGTCGCATCGGCACGTGACATCCGTGACACGTTCGGCCGCATGGCCATGAACGACGAAGAAACCGTGGCGCTGATCGCCGGCGGCCACACCTTCGGCAAAACCCACGGCGCCGGTCCGTCCGAGCACGTCAAGGAAGAGCCAGAAGCAGCCGGTCTGCATGCCCAGGGCTTCGGCTGGCAGAACAGCTTCGGCAGCGGCAAAGGCCCGGACACGATCACCAGCGGTCTCGAAGTCACCTGGACCAGCACGCCGACCCAATGGGGTCACGACTACTTCACGTACCTGTTCGGCCACGAGTGGGAATTGACGAAAAGCCCGGCCGGCGGCCACCAGTGGATCGCCAAGGACGCCGATGCCACCGTGCCGGATGCGTATGACGCTGCCAAGCGTCACCGCCCGACGATGCTGACGTCCGACCTGGCCCTGCGCATGGACCCGGCCTACGAGGCGATTTCGCGTCGCTTCCTGGAAAACCCGGACCAGTTCGCGGACGCCTTTGCCCGCGCCTGGTTCAAGCTGACCCACCGCGACATGGGCCCACGTGCCCGCTACCTCGGCCCTGAAGTCCCGGCCGAAGTGCTGATCTGGCAGGATCCGGTGCCGTCTGCTGAAGGCGCGGCGATTGACGACGCCGATGCCAAAGCCCTGAAAGACAAGGTACTGGCATCCGGCCTCGGCATCGGTGAGCTGGTGGCGACGGCGTGGGCCTCGGCGGCAAGCTTCCGCGGTTCGGACAAGCGCGGCGGCGCCAACGGTGCACGCATCCGCCTGGCCCCGCAAAAGGACTGGGCTGCCAACGAGCCGGAACAACTGGGCCGCGTGCTGGCGCAGCTCGAAAGCATCCAGGGCGAGTTCAACGGGGCGCAGGCGGGCGGCAAGCAGGTCTCGTTGGCTGACCTGATCGTCCTGGCCGGTAACGCCGGTGTCGAGGCTGCAGCCAAGGCGGCGGGCCACGACATCACCGTGCCATTCACGCCGGGCCGCACCGATGCGTCGCAGGAGCAGACCGACGTGGAATCGTTCCATGCGATGGAACCGGTCGCGGATGCCTTCCGCAACTTCGAGAAAGCCCTGTACAGCATCCCGGCTGAATCGTTGATGATCGACCGCGCCCAGTTGCTGACGCTGACGGCGCCGGAAATGGCAGTGCTGGTGGGTGGTCTGCGCGTGCTGGGCGCCAACACGGGCGGCAGCGCCGACGGCGTGCTGACGCAGCAGAAGGGTGCGTTGACGAACGACTTCTTCGTCAACCTGCTCGACATGGCCACCGAATGGCATCCTGCCACGCGGCCTGGCCAAGGCGTCGAACGCTTTGAAGGCCGCGATCGCAAGACCGGCGAGAAGAAGTGGACCGCGTCGCGCGTCGACCTGGTGTTCGGCTCGAATGCGCAGCTGCGTTCGATCTCGGAGGTGTATGCCAGCGCCGACGCCGGCCAGAAGTTCGCGAAGGACTTCGTGGCAGCCTGGACCAAGGTGATGGAGCTGGACCGCTTCGACGTGAAGTAACTCTGTAGTCTGGCCCGGGGTGAATCCCGGGCCTTTTTCTTTTCAGCCTGGTTGGGGAAGATCAGCGCGTGATGCGGCGCTTGGCGACATCGGCCAGCACCTTCGACAGTCCCTGCGCATCGGCTTGCCCCGTTGCCGCAATATAGCCCCGTACATAGGCCGCCTGCTTGGCGACCTGGCTGCTGCCACCCTTGAGTTCTTCGAGCAAATGGTCGGCCACGGCCAGATCGTTCAGCGCGCCGAGGCGGTCCTGCAGCTTCTCAAGGTGCCCGAGGTAGCGTTTGACGCGCTGCGCCGGCAGCAGGTCGCGGAAGAATTCGGCCGCATAGCGCGCCTTCTTGGCCGCGATGCGCACACGGTGACGGCCCGGCGCATCGGCTTCGTCCAGTCCGTCGATGCGCTTGGCCAGACGCTTCTCGGCTGTGCGCAGCAGCGGCAGGGCGCTTTTTGCGGCGCGCTCCAACAGCGGCGAATCTTTCGGCAGGCCGCCTTCGGGCTGCCAGCGGCGCTCGCCCAGCCAGTCGGTCAGTTGCGCCATCAGCTCGGTGTAACGCGCATCGCGCAGCACGTGCAGGATCTGCGCGTGATGGCCCGTGGCGCGGTCGTGCGCGGCCTGGCGCAGCGCCTGCGCATCGATGCCCGGCACGCGCTTGATGGTGGAATCGGCCAGCACGTCCCAGTCGCGCGCGGGACCGAGTTCGCCGGACAGCCACTCGATGCTTGCATGCAGCGGCACCGGCGGCGGCGCCAGTTCCTCGAACATCGCGAGCAGCGCGCGCAGGCGGCGCAGGCCCACGCGCATCTGGTGCAGGCTCTCGACATGCTGCTTCAGCACGCCCGGCACGTTCGCTTCGATCTGCGCCACACAATTGAGGCCAATGGCCTGGAACGCGTCTTCGAGCGTCATGCGCCCGCGCAGGTGGACCGGCTCGGCCTTGACGGCGCCGATCGGCGCTTGTTTGACTTCTGGCGCCGGCTCTTGCGGCAGCGGCTGGTCCGTCTGCGGTTCGTCGGCTGCCTCGGTCGCCTCGGTTGCCTCGGTGATGGTCACTGCGTCCGTCAGATCGGGCGTGGCGATCGCCGCGATCTCGGGCGTCAGGTGCTTCGTTTTATGGTGCTTGCTCATGCTGGTGCCTCTCGTGGACAGTGGGTGAGTCCATCATACGCCTGAGCGCTCATCCGTTCACATCTCCATGACAGGCACGTGACATGGCGCACGGCAAGGCGGGGCAGCTTACCTGGCGATCCGGTAAATCACGTCCACACCCTGCACGAATTTCTGCACGCCCACCAGCTGCGGATCGCCTGGCGACGACACCGACGGGTAGCGCGGCGCATCGCTGGCCAGTCCCATCGCGTTGGACAGGTTCTTCAACGGCGCGAGCGCCACGCCACCCGCCGGCCCCAGTTTGGCGCCGATGCCGCGCGCGATGTTCTGCGCCTTTACGCGCGCTGCACCCAGCGCCTGGCTGACGAGTTCCGCCTCGATCTTGTCGGCGTCGCTGCGGCTGAACGCCACGGCCAGCGCTTCGACATTGGGCAGGCCCATCAGGTTCTGGATCAGCGCCGTCCACCCGTTCAGGTCGCGCACCGTCGCGTGCACGGCGGCGCGGGTTTCGATCGCCGTCACCCGCTCGCCCTCCTTGAGCGGGCGGCGCAGCACGTCCTGCACCGAGATGTCCTCGACCTTCACACCCTGTTCGGCCAGCAGCGCGCGGCTCGCTGTCAGGCGCTCGTGGACCAGCTTCCATGCTGCCTCCAGGTCGGCGTCGGTGGTGACGATCTCGAAGTCGATCTCGCCGGTGTCCGGCATCACGTGCAGGTCGGCAGCGGCAGTCACGTGGATGAAGGGGTAGGCGGGCAGGTCGGCGGCGCGTGCAGGCGCAGCGTGCAGCACGGCGGCGACAGCCAATGCGGTGGCAAACATCTTGAGCATGATGATCCTTGTCGTAGCGGGAACATTCCCGTGGCAAGGCCAGCGTAAAGCCTCTAGACCTTGATGTCTATATAAAGTAGATATCAAGGTCTAGATTATGTGGCGCGCATGACGTCAGCTGTGCGATCAGTGTGCGCTACTCGATCACGAACGCCAGGTCGCGCCCGTTCTGCGCCACCTGGCCCGCATAGTCAGCGGCATGGATGCGCAGCAGGTACTCGCCCGGCGCCAGGTCGGCGATGCGCCAGCTGCCCGTCTCGATCCTGCCATCGTGCAGGCGGTTGTTCAGCGCATAGTCGAACTGGGTCGACGCGCTGCCGTAGACCGTGATGCCGCTGGTCGGCGCATAGGCCGCTTTTACGGCGTCAGGGTTGCGCGGCAGGCGGTCGTAGACCTGCGTGATGACGGGCTGCTCGAAGCCGGGCACTGGCGTGCCGTCGGCGCGCAGCACCTGGTAGCCCAGCTTGTACAGCCCCAGCTTGCGGCGCGCCAGGTTGCCATCCACCTGGTCATAGGCATTCACGACGATCTGGAGCTCGCCCAGTGTGCGCTCCAGGCGCAGGGGCTGGCCCTTCTTCGCCGTGATGCGCTTGCCGGCAGTGTCGTACAGCGCGATGCGCGAGATCGTCGGCGTTACCGTGTCGACGAAGCCGATGAACGGCAGTGTGAGCGCATTGACGAGCGAGCCGCCCTGGTAGTAATCGAGGTGCACGTGCGACAGTGCATTGAGCGTGCCGAGCTTGTCGCCGACGGCAAAGCGCGTGCCGCGCGGCACCCGCACGCGCACGGCCTTGCCATTGGGTTTGCCATTGGCGGTTTCTTCGCGCTGGATCTGGAAGCGCGGATCGAGCGCGCGCCCTTGCGGGTCGCGGCCCACGCGCATGTGGATGTACGACAGCGGTCCGACGCTCATGCCTTCGCCAAGGTTGTTGAAACCCCAGTTGGCATATGGATCGGTTACCTTGGCCGGCAGGATCGCCAGCACCGTTGCGCCGACGTCGCCGCGTACGTCCAGGCCCGCATGGAAATGGTCGCGGCTGTCGCCGCCATACGTGCCGCGTACTTCGCCCATCACGCCCACGACTTCATGGACGGTGTTCTGCGGGCCGAGCGGCCAGGGCATCGGTGCCGTGCGCCGTTGCAGCGGCGGGCGCGCCAGCACGGGCGCGGCTTCGCCTGCGCGCGGCGGCGCGAGTCGGTGCAGGCGATGGGCGTTGGCGTCAGCCACCACCAGGCTGCCGTCGCGCGCAACCGCGATGCCGCGCGGGCCGTTGAGCTGCACGGTGCCGTCGCTGCCGAAACCGTTCGGCTCGAGCGGGTGGTCGGTATCCTCCAGCGGGCGGAATTCACCGGTTGGCGTCATCTGCAGGATGCGTCCGCCGGCACTGGCGACGATGTACAGGTAGCCGTCGCGCGTGACGGCCAGGCCCACCGGGCGGCGCAGCGCGGGGCGGCGCTCGGCCTCGGGCGGCAGCGCGAGCGTGTCGACCGTGCCGTCGGGGCGCAGGCGGCGCACTGCGTTGTTGCCGGTGTCGGCGATGTACAGGTTGCCGTCATGGTCGACGGCCAGTGCGCTCGGGGTGTCGAACGCCGCGGCCGGGCCGGGGCCGTCGAACAGGTTTGGCTTGCCGGTGCCGGCCAGCGTGGTCACCGTGCCATCCGGGGCGATGCGGCGGATAAGGTCGTTGTAGGTGTCGGCCACGTAGACGATGCCGGCGTCGTCCACCGCGATGCCGACCGGGCCGTTGAACTGGGCGGCACGGCCGATGCCATCGACATAGCCGGGACTGCCGTTGCCGGCCAGTGTCGTCACGGCGCCACCCGGCGCGATGCGGCGGATCGCGTGGTTGCCCGTGTCGGCTACGTACAGGTTGCCCAGGTGGTCGAGCGCGATGGCGGATGGCGTGTTGAACGCGGCGGCCGTGCCCAGGCCATCGACAAAGCCTTCCTTGCCGCCGGCCAGCGTCGAGACCGCGCCATCGGGTTGGACAACGCGGATGCGGTTGGCCTCGCCCCCGTCGGCGACATAGATCGCGCCGCGCGGGCCAATCGCCACGCCATACGGATCGCTGAAGCGGCTGGCGGGCGCTGCGCCATCGAGCGCGCCGTCCTGGCCGTCGCCGGCCAGCAGGTGCACGCGGGCGGGCCAGAATGGCTGCGTTTTGGCGACCGGGGCGGTCAGTACCGGGGTGGCACCGCTGTGGGGTTCGACCCGGTCAGTGAACCAGAAGACGGTGCCGACGGCCAGGATGGCGGCGCCGGCGAGTGCTGCGATGAGGGGAGTGCGTTTCACGACGACGACCGGCTGATTGCTGAAGTTGCAATCTTAGCCGAAACACGTAAATGGATGGGGCAGGCAGAAATGCGAACGCCGCCGGACGAAGGTCGCGGCGGCGTGCAGGTCTTGCGTATTACTGCGAGGCTTAGATGCGCAGATCGTCCAGCGACTTGCCCTTGCCCAGTGCTTCGACAACCCATTTTGGTTGACGGCCGCGGCCGGTCCAGGTCTGGGTATTGTCAGCCGGGTTGTGATATTGCGGATTGACTTTGGCGCCGCCGGTCTTCTTGGCTTTGGTACTGCCGCCCTTGGCCAGCAGTTCCTCGACCGAGATACCCATATTCTGGGCGATCTCGAGAATTTGCTCACGCGCTTTCTTTACGTCTTGCTGCTGGCGGTTTTTGATCTCCTTTTCGATATCGAATTGAAGACCTTTCAGTTCGGCGAGGTTATAACCCGACAGATTGATGTTTGCCATTTTGTTTCTTCCTTGATTAGGTGATTCGATTCGTTTCGAAGGGCCGCGCAGCGATTTTACTATTGAATCGCCAATTTGGAATGACAATCGTGCGCGGGGTTAATTTCGAATCAAATGGAAGACAGAATGGCCGCTGGTGCGGGTTTATTTGTCCAGCATTCTGATGTGCGCGATTTCCTGTGAAACTGCGCGCGTCACGACCTCGTTCAGGGTATCGCCGAGACTGCTGCGAATATCGGCTGAGAGATTGGTCATTGCTTTGTCGACGGCATCGGCGATGCCATCGCGCAGGCGCTGTTCGAGCACGAAATCGATCCGGCCCTGCAATTGCTGCAGGATGCGCTCGGTGACGCGGCGCTCCATCACGCTCCATTGCTCGCCACTCCAGTGGTCGACGGCGCGCCGTTCCAGCATCTCTGGCGAATCCTGCGGTGCGGCTTCTATCACTGGCGCAGGCTGCGTTACCGGTACGTCCGGTACGATCGGGGTGTCTGGTTCCACGACGACCTCGGTCAACACAGGAATACTGGCATCGAAAGCGGGATCGTGGCTCATGACTGTCCTGCGACGAAGTGGGTCAGGGGATAGGATTCTTTTTTATACGCGATATAGCGTTTGCGGCCTTCGGCAGCATCTTCTTCATCGATCGAGATAATTTCAAACACACGCGCGAATTGCGTGAAATTGCGTGGCCGGCGGCGGGTCAGGTTCACGAGCATATCGTGGTGTGGCAGTTCGCTGTCTTCATTATCGGTAATCACGATCGGCGTTTGCGGCGCCAACGCATCGCCTGCCATCACATGCGGAATAAAATCAGTATCCGACACGGTCCACATGGCGGCATTCAAGGCGTCGGCCTGTTCGGGGCTATCGGCCAGCACGACGATTTTGGCGCGCGCGCCATATGCCTTGCGCGCAAGGCGGCAGGCATAGGCCAGCTTATCCGGGATATTGGTATGAAAGTCGATGCGGGTCATGGGCGCTTATGGAAAATCGGAAGTGCGCTGGCGCTCCCGACAGGGTCAATCCAATTAATCAGGCATTCATGCCACTATGGCGCAGCAAGGCATCGATCGATGGCTCGCGGCCGCGGAAGGCTTTGAATGAATCGAGCGCCGGCCGCGAACCGCCCACCGCCAGAATCTCGCGCTGGAAGCGCCGGCCCGTTTCGAACAGATCGGCCCCGCCACCTTCGACCGCTTCTTCGAATGCAGCATAAGCGTCGGCCGACAGCACCTCGGCCCACTTGTAGCTGTAGTAACCGGCCGCGTAGCCACCCGCGAAGATGTGGCTGAACGAATGCAGGAAGCGGTTGAACGACGGCGGCGTGATGACCGCGAAGTTGCGGCGCACATCGTCGATCAGCGCCTGGACTTGCCCGTTGTGCGCATCGAAGTCGTAGTGCAGGTGCATGTCGATCAGCGAGAACTCGACCTGGCGCAGCGTCTGCATCCCGGACTGGAAGTTCTTCGCGGCCGTCATCTTGTCGAACAGCGCGCGCGGCAGCGGCTCGCCAGTTTTCACGTGCGCCGTCATCTGCTGCAGCTTGTCCCACTCCCAGCAGAAGTTTTCCATGAACTGCGACGGCAGTTCCACCGCATCCCATTCGACGCCCGAGATACCCGAGACCGACAGCTCTTCGACTTCGGTCAGCATGTGGTGCAGGCCGTGGCCGAATTCGTGGAACAGCGTGGTCACTTCGTCGTGCGTGAACAGCGACGGCTGCAGCACGCCGTCTTTCATCGCCGGTGGCGTGAAATTGCAGACCAGGTAAGCCACCGGCGTCTGCACGGTGCCGCCGTGGAGCAGGCGGCGCCCGCGCGCATCGTTCATCCATGCGCCCTGCGCCTTGCCGGCGCGCGCATACAGGTCGAGGTAGAACTGGCCGACCAGCTGACCATCGCGCTCGATGCGGAAGAAACGCACGTCCGGGTGCCAGGTCGGTGCGTCGTCCGGGCGCACGGTCACGCCGAACAGCTCCTGGATCACGCCGAACAGGCCGGCAACCACTTTCGGCTCGGGGAAGTATTCCTTCACTTCCTGGGCCGAGAACGCGTAACGCTGCTCGCGCAGCTTTTCGGATGCGAAGGCCACGTCCCACGATTGCAGGTCGTCGATTGCCAGCTCGTCGCGGGCAAAGGCGCGCAGTTCGGCCAGGTCTTTCTCGGCATACGGGCGGGCGCGGCGCGCCAGGTCTTCGAGGAATTCGATCACGTGCTGCGGGCTTTGCGCCATCTTGGCCACCAGCGAGACATCGGCGAAGCTGCCGTAGTCGAGCATCTTCGCTTCTTCATTGCGCAATTGCAGCAACTTGACGATGTTCGACGAGTTGTCCCACTTCGCGACGTCGGTAAACATGATACCGGCGTCGGACGCCTTGGTCGCGGTGGCGCGGTAGATCGTTTCGCGCAGCGCGCGGTTGGTACTGAACTGCAGGATCGGGAAGTACGACGGGAAGTGCAGCGTGAACAGCCAGCCGGTCTTGCCATCGCGTTCGGCGGCGGCTTTCGCAGCGGCCTTCACGTCGTCCGGCAGGCCGGCCAGTTCGGCTTCGCTGTCGACCACGAGCTTGTAGTCGTTGGTGGCATCGAGCACGTTTTCAGAGAAACGCGTCGATAGTTGCGACTGCTGTTCCTGGATCTCGGCGAAGCGTTCTTTCTTGTCGGCGGCCAGCTCGGCGCCGCCCAGGCGGAAGTCGCGCAGCGCGTTTTCGACGATGCGCTTGCGGGTATCGCTCAGCGCCTCGAAACCGGCGCTTTCGCGCAGCTGCTTGTATTTGGTGAACAGTGCCTCGTTCTGGCTCAGGGCGGTCGAAAACTCGACGACCTTCGGCTGGTTCTCGTTGTAGGTGGCGCGCAGTTCGGGCGTGTCGACCACGTGGTTCAGGTGGCCGACCACGCCCCAGGCGCGGCCCAGTCGCTCGCCGACGTCGTCGAGCGGGGCCAGCGTGGCCCAGGTAACCTCATCCAGCGGCGCCTCGAGCTGCGCCATGACGGCGTTCGCCTCGGCGATCAGACTGTCGATGGCGGACGTGACGTGTTCGGGCTTGATCGCGTCAAAGCGCGGCAAGTCGGAAAAGTCGAGGAGGGGATTGCTCGTTTCGTTCGTCATCAATAGTCCTTCCAGATCGTTAGCGTTGGTTCTTCAGTTCGCGTTCCGCCGATTCCACCGTGTTTTGCAGCAGCATCGTGATCGTCATGGGGCCCACACCGCCCGGCACCGGGGTGATGTGGCCGGCCACTTCACGCACGCCGGCAAAATCCACGTCGCCACACAGCTTGCCCGCGTCGTCGCGGTTCATGCCCACGTCAATCACGATCGCGCCCGGCTTGACCATATCGGCGGTCAGGGTATTGCGGCGGCCGACAGCGGCCACCACGACATCGGCCTGGCGGGTGTGGTAGCCCAGATCCGCGGTCGCGCTATGGCATATGGTCACGGTGGCATTGGCTTGCAAGAGCAGCATGGCCATTGGTTTGCCGACGGTGTTGCTGCGGCCGATAACAACGGCGTGCTTGCCGCGCAGGTCGACACCCGTGGTTTCGATCAGCTTCATGCAGCCGTACGGGGTGCATGGACGGAAGCCTTCCAGGCCCGTCATCAGTTCACCGGCCGACAGCACCGAGTAGCCGTCGACGTCCTTGGCTGTCGAAATCGCTTCGATGACCTTGTTCGGGTCGATGTGCTTCGGCAGCGGCATTTGCACGAGGATGCCGTGGATGGCCGGGTCAGTGTTCAATGCTGCAATGCGATCAAGGAGGGCGGCTTCGCTCAGGTCGGCGTCGTATTTTTCGAGCACCGAGTGGAAACCCACGTCGCCGCAGGCCTTGACCTTGTTGCGCACATAGACCTGGCTGGCGGGATCTTCCCCGACCAGGATCACGGCCAGGCCGGGCTGCTTGCCGGCTGCGGTGAGCTTGGCGGTGCGCGCGGCGATGTTGGTGCGCAGTTGTTGGGAAAGAAGGATTCCGTCGATGTGTTGGGCTGGCATGGTGGGAGGCTCGTCCTGGGCAAAAACAGAATTATACGGCCCGCACCTGTGTTGCCGTTCGCTGTCGACCGTTCCGGATGGCCGAAAATCCCCTTTTCTGCCGTGTTTCAGACGCTTCGGTATACGATGATTGGTGGCAGGAAGTTCAACATTTCCCTATACAAATTGTGCGGTCGCAGCATAGGTTTTCACATTATGAAATCGAATATCATAGTTTGAAAATGGGGAAGTCCACTGTTAGAATCTGATGGTTTAGCTAAAAGATAGTTCGAATTTCATCAACCGCCGCCAGCCTGCGCAGGGATCGGATGGGGCGTACCACACTAGGAGACGCATGACATGGCAGCTCAACTCGACCAGTTGACCTCGCAAACCGCCAACGATCCGGATGCAATCGAGACCAAGGAATGGCTCGATGCGCTGGAGGCGGTGATCGAACATGAAGGAACGGAACGCGCCCATTACCTGATGGAGCGCCTGGTGGACCTGGCGCGCCGTCGCGGCGCGCACGTCCCGTTCTCGAGCAACACCGCGTACGTCAACACGATTCCCGCGCACCTGAACCAGAACTCGCCCGGCAACCTCGAATACGAAGAGCGCCTGCGCTCGTGGATGCGCTGGAACGCGATGGCGATGGTGGTCAAGGCCAACCGCGCCGACGGCGACCTCGGTGGCCACATCTCGTCGTTCGCCTCGCTCGCCAATATGCTGGGCACGGGCTTCAACCACTTCTGGCACGCCCCGACCGAAGACCACGGCGGCGACCTGCTGTACATCCAGGGCCACTCGTCCCCAGGCATCTACGCGCGCGCCTTCCTCGAAGGCCGCCTGACCGAAGAACAGCTGCTGAACTTCCGCCGCGAAGTCGACGGCAAGGGCCTGTCGTCGTACCCGCACCCGAAACTGATGCCGGACTTCTGGCAGTTCCCGACCGTGTCGATGGGCCTGGGCCCGCTGATGGCGATCTACCAGGCGCGCTTCCTGAAGTACCTGCATGCACGCGGCATCGCCAAGACCGACAACCGCAAGGTCTGGGTCTTCTGCGGCGACGGCGAGATGGACGAGCCGGAATCGATGGGCGCGATCGGCATGGCCGCGCGCGAGCAGCTGGACAACCTGGTCATGGTCGTTAACTGCAACCTGCAGCGCCTGGACGGTCCGGTGCGCGGCAACGGCAAGATCATCCAGGAACTCGAAGCCGACTTCCGCGGCGCCGGCTGGAACGTCGTCAAGGTCATCTGGGGCTCGCAGTGGGATCCGCTGCTGGCCCAGGACAAGGACGGCATCCTGCAGCGCGTGATGATGGAATCGGTCGACGGCGAATACCAGAACTACAAGGCCAAGGACGGCGCCTACGTGCGCAAGCACTTCTTCGGCAAGGATCCGGCGCTGCTCGAGATGGTGTCGAAGATGAGCGACGACGACATCTGGCGTCTGACCCGCGGTGGCCACGATCCGCACAAGATCTACGCCGCGTTCAAGAACGCGCAAGAAAACAAGGGCACGCCAACCGTCCTGCTGGTGAAAACCGTCAAGGGCTTCGGCATGGGCAAGTCGGGCGAGGCGCGCAACACGGCGCACCAGACCAAGAAGCTCGATGACCAGGCGATCCGCGACATGCGCGACCGCTTCAACATCGCGATCCCTGACGACCAGCTGGCCGACATCCCGTTCTTCAAGCCGGCCGACGATGCGCCCGAAATGGTGTACCTGCACGAGCGCCGCAAAGCGCTGGGCGGCTACCTGCCACAGCGCCGTGAAAAGTCGGACGAAAAGCTGACGGTGCCGGCACTGGCGTCGTTCAAGGGCGTGCTCGAGCCAACCCCGGAAGGCCGCGAAATCTCGTCGACCCAGGCGTATGTGCGCGTGATCACGAGCCTGTTGAAAGACGAAAGCATCGGCCAGCGCATCGTGCCGATCCTGGTCGACGAATCGCGTACCTTCGGCATGGAAGGCCTGTTCCGCCAGATCGGTATCTTCAACCAGCAGGGTCAGTTGTACGAGCCGGTCGACCGCGACCAGGTGATGTACTACCGCGAAGACAAGGCAGGCCAGATCCTGCAAGAGGGTATCAACGAAGCGGGTGGCATGAGCTCGTGGATCGCTGCAGCGACGTCGTACTCGTCGAACAACCGCACGATGATCCCGTTCTACACGTTCTACTCGATGTTCGGCATGCAGCGCGTGGGCGACCTGGTCTGGCTGGCCGGCGACATCCGTGCGCGCGGCTTCCTGATGGGCGGCACTGCCGGCCGCACGACGCTCAATGGCGAAGGCCTGCAGCACGAAGACGGCCATAGCCACATCATCGCTGCGACCGTGCCGAACTGCCTGCCGTACGATCCGACCTTCGGTCACGAAGTCGCGGTCATCATCCAGGACGGTCTGCGCCGCATGGTGGAAGAACAGGAAGACGTGTTCTACTACATCACCATCATGAACGAGAACTACCCGCAACCGGGCCTCAAGCCTGGTCAGGAAGCCGGCATTCTCAAGGGCCTGTACCTGCTGCAGGAAGGCGGCAAGGACAACGCCCAGCGCGTCCAGCTGATCGGTTGCGGCACCATCCTGCGCGAGTCGATGTTTGCGGCCGAACTGCTCAAGAACGACTGGAACGTCGATGCAGACGTGTGGTCGGCGCCGTCGCTGACGCTGCTGGCACGTGACGGCAACGATTGCGAACGCTGGAACATGGTCAATCCGGAACTGCCGCAGCGCGTGCCGTACGTGACCGAGATGCTGGGCGCCACCAGCGGCCCGATCGTCGCGACGACCGACTACATGCGCATGTTCGCCGAACAGATCCGCGGCTTCATGCCGAAGGACCGCACCTATAAAGTGCTGGGCACGGACGGCTTCGGCCGCTCGGATTCGCGCGTCAAGCTGCGCGAGTTCTTCGAAGTGAACCGCTACTACATCACGGTGGCTTCGCTGCGCGCACTGGCCGACGAAGGCAAGATCGACCGCGCCATCGTGTCGCAGGCGATCGCCAAGTACGGCATCGACCAGAACAAGCCGAATCCGGTGACCCAGTAATGCTCACGTCCGCCGCCCTGCGCTGTTCGGGGTGGCGGGTCGAGGCTAACTCACATAACAATTGGAGCTAACACTATGAGCATTGTGGAAGTCAAAGTCCCTGATATCGGCGACTTCAAGGAAGTGGAAGTGATCGAGCTGATGGTCAAGCCGGGCGACACCATCAAGGTGGACCAGTCCCTGGTGACCGTCGAGTCGGACAAGGCCAGCATGGAGATCCCGTCGAGCCACGCCGGCGTGGTCAAGGAAATCAAGATCAACGTCGGCGACAAGGTTGCAGAAGGCTCGCTCGTGCTGCTGCTCGAAGAAGCGGGCGGCGCGGCTGACGCACCGGCTGCTGCATCAGCTGCTGCCCCGGCTGCCGAAGCTGTACCTGCTGCTGCACCGGCTGCCCCTGCGCCTGCTGCCGCCGAAGCGCCAGCCGCAGCACCCGCTGCATCCGGTGGCCTGGTCGATGTGACCGTGCCGGATATCGGCGATTTCAAGGAAGTCGAAGTCATCGAACTGATGGTCAAGGTGGGCGACACGATCAAGGTCGACCAGTCGCTGCTGACCGTCGAATCGGACAAGGCCAGCATGGAAATCCCGTCGAGCCATGCCGGCGTGGTCAAGGAAATCAAGGTCAAGGTTGGCGACAAGGTCGCCAAGGATTCGCTCGTGCTGGTCGTGGAAGCGACCGGTGGCGCGCCGGCTGCCGCACCTGCAGCCGCACCAGCCGCCGCTGCACCGGCACCTGCTGCTGCACCTGCACCGGCACCAGCCGCTGCGCCTGCACCAGCCGCCGCACCGGCACCAGCCGCACCAGGCGTGACCGGCTCGAAAGCCCACGCCTCGCCATCGATCCGCAAGTTCGCGCGCGAACTGGGCGTCGACCTGGGCCGTGTGCCGGGCAGCGGTCCGAAAGGCCGCATCACCCAGCAGGACGTGCAGAACTTCGTCAAGGGCGTGATGGCAGCGCCGCCTGCTGCAGCGCCGGCAAAAGCCGGTGGCAGTGGCGTCGGTCTGGACCTGCTGGCCTGGCCATCGCTGGACTTCTCGAAATTCGGTCCGACCGAAACGGTGCCGCTGTCGCGCATCAAGAAGATCTCGGGTCCGAACCTGCATCGCAACTGGGTCATGATCCCGCACGTGACGCACTTCGACGAAGCCGACGTGACCGACCTGGAGCAGTTCCGCGTCGATACCAACGCGTCGCTGGCCAAGCAGAAGTCTGCCGTCAAGCTGACCATGCTGGCCTTCGTCATCAAGGCAAGCGTCGCCGCGCTGAAGAAGTTCCCGCAATTTAATGCGTCGCTGTCGGGCGATGGCGCAGCCCTGATCACGAAGCAGTACTACAACATCGGCTTTGCGGCCGACACGCCGAACGGCCTGGTGGTCCCTGTCGTGAAAGATGCGGACAAGAAGACCATCTCGCAGATCGCCACCGAAATGGGCGAACTGTCGGCACAGGCGCGCGACGGCAAGCTGCCGCCGACCGCGATGCAAGGCGCAACGTTCACCATCTCGTCGCTGGGCGGCATTGGTGGTACCGCGTTCACGCCGATCATCAACGCACCGGAGCTGGCAATTTTGGGCCTGTCCAAGTCGGCGATGAAGCCGGTGTGGGACGGTTCGACCTTCCAGCCGCGCCTGATGCTGCCGATGTCGCTGTCGTACGATCACCGCGTGATCGACGGCGCCGGCGCCGCACGCTTCTCCGCCTATCTGGGCGAAGTGCTGGCGGACCTGCGCAAGACCCTTCTGTGATTGGAGCGCACTGATGAGCACTGTTGAAGTGAAAGTCCCGAATATCGGTGACTTCAAGGACGTCGAAGTCATCGAGTTGATGGTCAAGGCCGGCGACACGATCAAGGTCGACCAGTCCCTGGTCACCGTGGAATCGGACAAGGCCAGCATGGAAATCCCGTCGACGCACGCGGGCGTGGTGCAGTCGATCACCGTCAAGGTCGGCGACAAGATCAACGAAGGCACGCTGCTGCTGACGGTGGAAGAGGGCGCAGCCAGCCCTGCCGCCGACGCCAAGCCGGCCGAGGCCAAGCCGGCCGAGTCCAAGCCTGCCGACGCCAAGCCAGCCGCGCAGATCGGCGCGCAAGCCGTCGCACCAACGGCGGCCACGGGCCCAACGGATTCGTACGCACCGGCCCATCCGGCGCCAGCAGCCCAGTTGGGTGCAGCGCCAGCGCCGGCTCCGTCGAGCTACAGCGGCCAGGTCGACATCGAGTGCGACATGATGGTGCTGGGCGCCGGTCCCGGCGGCTACTCCGCTGCGTTCCGCGCGGCCGACCTGGGCATGAACACCGTGCTGGTCGAGAAGTATGCAACGCTGGGCGGCGTGTGCCTGAACGTGGGCTGCATCCCGTCGAAGGCACTGCTGCACGTGGCCTCCGTCATGGATGAAACGGCGCATATGGCCGACCTGGGCGTGGCGTTTGCCAAGCCAGAAGTCGACATCGACAAGCTGCGCGGCTACAAGGATGGCGTGATCAAGAAGATGACCGGCGGCCTGGCCTTCATGGCCAAGGCGCGCAAGGTCAACACGGTGCAGGGCGTGGGCGCATTCCTGAGCCCGAACCACATCGAAGTCACGGCAGCCGATGGCGGCAAGAAGGTCATCGCTTTCAAGAAGGCCGTGATCGCGGCCGGTTCGTCGGTGGTCAAGCTGCCGTTCGTGCCGGAAGACCCGCGCATCGTCGATTCGACGGGCGCGCTGGAACTGCGCCAGGTGCCGAAGAAGATGCTCGTCATCGGTGGCGGCATCATCGGCCTGGAAATGGCAACCGTGTATTCGACGCTCGGTGCGCGCATCGACGTGGTCGAGATGATGGATGGCCTGATGCAGGGCGCGGACCGCGAGGCCGTCAAGGTCTGGCAGAAGTACAACGCGCACCGCTTCGACAACATCATGCTCAAGACGAAAACCGTTGGCGTGGAAGCGCTGCCGGAAGGAATCAAGGTCACGTTCGAATCAGCCGAAGCGGGTACAGCTGCACCGGAACCGCAGCTGTACGACCTGGTCCTGGTGGCCGTGGGCCGCAGCCCGAACGGCAAGAAGGTTGCTGCCGACAAGGCCGGCGTGACGGTGAGCGACCGCGGCTTCATCGCCGTGGACAGCCAGATGCGCACCAACGTGCCGCATATCTTCGCCATCGGCGACCTGGTGGGCCAGCCGATGCTGGCGCACAAGGCGGTGCACGAAGCGCACGTGGCGGCCGAGGCGGCCTTCGAGAAGAAGACGCACTTCGACGCCAAGGTCATTCCATCGGTGGCCTACACCGATCCTGAAGTAGCGTGGGTCGGCCTGACCGAAGACGAAGCCAAGCAACAGGGCATCAAGGTCGAGAAGGGCCACTTCCCGTGGAACGCCAGCGGGCGCGCCGTGGCCAATGGCCGCGACGAGGGCTTCACCAAGCTGCTGTTCGACGCTGAAACGCACCGCATCATCGGCGGCACCATCGTCGGCACGCATGCCGGCGACATGATCGGCGAGATCGCGCTGGCGATCGAGATGGGCGCCGACGGCGTGGATATCGGCAAGACGATCCACCCGCACCCGACGCTGGGCGAGTCGATCGGCATGGCAGCCGAAGCGTACGAAGGTGTCTGCACCGATTTGCCGCCACCGCGCAAGCGCTGATCGGCAATGTGGCAAGCGAGACCGGGACCTTGATGGTCCCGGTTTTTTTTGGAGCGTGCGTGCCGCTTGAAGCACGCCGCCAAAGGTCTAAGATGCAGTGATATGGCGGCAGCAGTGTTGCTGCCTTTCTCGCAACATGCCGGAGGGCATATGGACGAGTACAGTAACGACTACATCGGGACCATCTACGTGCTGCCGCAATCGCACGCATTCGAACTCCACACCACGATTCATGGCACAGTCACCGTCATCACCGGCATCGTGGCCCAGCCGCTGGCGCAGCAACTGGCCGATGCCATACCGGGCGGCGGCGGGGTCACCGATCCATGCCAGCTTGCCCTGCGGCCGCGCCGCGTCGAGGTGGTCACGCGTGTACTCCACGAACGTCACCGGGCGCCACACAAGATGCACTTCCTGACCCGCGTCCACGAGGTCGAAGAGCAGGGCCGGCCGGTTCCGCTGTCGGCTGTCTGACGGCATCCCACAAAAAAAAATGCCGCCAGGTTTGCACCGGGCGGCATGGATGGAGACGCATCGCAGGCTTCAGGCGAAGCTGACGAAACGCTCCGGAATATCGATTGCGCCGTTCTTGGCGGCTGCTGCGTAGGTACGCATGTCAGCGATGACCGCTTCCAGCTGGTCATCGCCCGGATTTTCGATAAAACTCTTCATGCGCTCTTGCAGGGCAGCTGCCTGATCACGCCATTCATATCTGGACGACTTGCTCATGTTTCCTCCTCGCGGTCACACCGCTCTTATTTGAATTCACGACACCTGTTGTGAACATTTACATAATGACACAGTTTAATGGTAACAGTCGGTACGATGGCACACCGAACTTTCCACCAGGCTATATGGTGAAAGTTCAGCCAGGTTTGAGCACGCTGCTGTAGAACAGTTCCATCCGCACCGCCAGGTAGCGCCGCGCTTCCTCGCCCGACGGCTCGGCATCCGGGAACAGAAAGCGCCCGACCGGGTCGCCGTTGATGCAGCCGATCAGGTGCGTCACGATAATGGACGACGGCACGTCGTCGCGCAGCTGCACGCGTATATCGGGGCGCGCGAAAAAGCGCGCCAGCATCTCGCGCGTCATGCGCGGCCCGCCTTCATAAAACGCTTCCGCCAGTTCGGGATTGGTGCCTGCCTCGGCGATCACCACGCGCTGCAGTGCAAGGGCGTCGGGTTCGACCAGCAGGGCGTAGAAATCGCGCGCGAACTCATCGAGGATCGTGCGCAGCGGGCGTGGATCGACGTCCATATTGCGCTTGGCAAACAGGCGCTCGCGCCGCGAGGCGAGCACGGCCTTGAGCAAGCCGGCCTTGCCGCCAAACTTCACATAGATGGTACGCACTGCCACCCGCGCTTCGCGCGCGATCGACTCCAGGCTGGTGCGCGTGTAGCCGTTTTTCAGGAACAGGCGGCCAGCGGCCTCGATCAGTTCCTGGTTACGTGTTTCGATATCGGCTGCCTTGGGACGCCCGGCGGATTTGGTGCATGTCGATGCTGTGTTCATACGCTGGACTCTAGAGCAAAATAAAATGAAATGCAACCGTTTCATTTCTTGACTTCGTTGTATTGATGACGAATAATGCGACGAATCCATTTCATTTCATTTCGGAGCAGCACCATGGCAGAGAACGACATCAAGGCAGGGCAGGCGAGCGCAGCGCAACCTCGGGCGGACGCTCCCGCCGCCAAGAAGCCGCCCAACAAGCGCGTTCTGGTCGTGGTCGGCGTGATTGCACTGCTGGCCATCGGCGCCGGCGGGCGCATGTGGTATCGCAGCAGCCATTTCGTGGAAACTGAAAACGCCTATGTCACCGGGCGCATGCACCAGGTCTCGTCGCGCGTGGCCGGCGTGGTCACGAAAGTGCTGGTCGAAGACAACCAGATGGTCAAGGCGGGCGATGTGCTGGCGCTGCTCGATCCGGCTGATCAGTCCGTGCGCGTCGAGCAGATCCAGGCGCAGATCGCCAGCATGGAGCAGCAGGTCAAGCAGTCCGACGCGCAGCTGCTGCAGGTGCGCGCCCAGGCCGGCGCCGCCGGCGCCCAGGTGCGCCAGGCCGAAGCCCAGTTGCTGCGCGCCCGCCAGGACGCCGAGCGTTTCGGCCAGCTGTACAACGACACGATGAAGGCCGTGTCGAAATCCGAAGTCGATGCGTCGAGCGCAGCACGCGCCGGCGCCGTGGCCGACGTGGCCGCGCGCCGCGACAATGCCGCCGCCGCGCAGGCACAGATCGGCGCCGCCGAAGCGGGCCGCGATGTGCTCAAGGCCGAAATCAAGGTGCTGCAGGCGCAGCTGAAAGACGCGCGCCAGCAGCTGGCCTACAACAGCATCGTGGCGCCGGTAGCGGGCCGCATCGGCCGGCGCAGCGTCGAAGTCGGCGCACGCGTGCAGCCGGGGCAGGCCATGCTGGCCGTGGTCGAAGACAACGTCTGGGTCGTCGCCAACTTCAAGGAAACGCAGCTGGGCGGTCTCACGCCGGGCCAGGCCGTGAGCCTGGAAGTCGATGCGCTGCCCGACCATCACCTGGTCGGCCGCGTGGACAGCTTCTCGCCAGCGTCGGGCAACCAGTTCGCATTGCTGCCGGCTGATAACGCGACCGGCAACTTCACCAAGATCGTCCAGCGCGTGCCGGTCAAGATCACGCTCGATCCGCAGGACGTCAAGAAGTACGCGGGCCGCCTGGTGCCGGGCATGTCAGTGGTGGCCGAGGTCAGGCTGAACCAGGACGTGAAACCGACGCAGACCGCAGCCGCGCGCTAAGCACACCATGACCAGCTTGAGCAAATCAGCCCCGTCGGGCGCGATGGGCAGCGGCATGCCGGGCGCGCCCGCGAATGGCGCTGCAGTGGACATGCGCACCTGGGTCGCGATCGCCGCCGGCATGCTGGGCGCCTTCATGGCGGTGCTCGACATCCAGATCACCAATTCGTCGCTGCGCGACATCCTCGGCACGCTGTCGGCCACGCAGGAAGAAGGCTCGTGGATATCCACCGCCTACCTGTGCGCCGAGATCGTCGTGATCCCGATGACGGCGCTGTTTACGCGCGCCTTCGGGTTGCGCAACTACATGATGGGCACGACCGCGCTGTTCCTCGTGTTCTCGACGCTGTGTGGCGCGGCCTGGAGCCTGGACAGCATGATCGTGTTTCGCATGCTGCAGGGCTTTACCGGCGGCGCCCTGATTCCGATGGCGATGATGCTCGTGATGACGCGCCTGCCGCCCTCCAAGCGCGCCACCGGCATGGCCATTTTCGGCCTGACCGCAACGCTCGCGCCGGCCATGGGCCCGACGCTGGGCGGGTACCTCACCGAGCTGTATGGCTGGCCGTCGGTCTTCTACATCAACTGGGTGCCGGGCGTGCTGCTCATCGCCGGCATGATGTGGGGAATGGATGCCGAGAAGTCCAACGTCCGCACGCTGATCAAGGCCGACTGGCTCGGCATCGGGCTGATGGCCATGGGCCTGGCGTGCCTCACGATCTTCCTCGAAGAAGGCAACTCGAAGGACTGGTTCGATTCCAGCTTCATCGTGACCTTCGCCGCGCTCTCGCTGACGGGCATCCTGGGCTGGATCGCGCTGAGTTTTACGCGGCCCGATCCGTTCGTGAACCTGGCGCTGTATGGCCAGCGTAACTTCCTGGTGGCGACCACGCTGTCGGCGGTGATCGGCATGGGCCTGTATGGCTCGGCCTATCTGCTGCCGCTGTACCTGGGCCAGATCGCCGGCTACACGCCGATGCAGATCGGCGAAGTGATCGCCTGGGTCGGCCTGCCGCAACTGCTGGTGATGCCGTTCGCGGCCAAGCTGTCCTCCAAGGTGGACAATCGCATCCTGTGCAGCTTTGGCCTGTTCATGTTTGGCATCTCGTGCATCATGAATTCGTACATGGATGCGACCACCGGCTACGACCAGCTGATGTGGACGCAGGTCGTGCGCGCCATCGGCCAGCCGTTCGTGATGCTGACGCTGTCGAACTTCGCCATGTCCGGCCTGCCGCCGCGCGAGATGGGCTCGGCCTCGAGCCTGTTCAACATGACGCGCAATCTGGGTGGCTCGGTCGGCATCGCACTACTGGCCACCACGCTCACCAACCGCGAACACTTTCACTCGGCGCGCCTGGGTGAGGCTGTCTCGACCTATGCGCCGGCCACGCAGGAGCGGCTCGACATGCTGACCCAGGCCTTCATCGCCAAGGGTATCGATCCGGCGGCTGCGGCCAACCAGGCGCTGGGCGTGGTCGACCGCCTCGTGCGGCGTGAATCGTATGTGATGGCCTACAACGACGGCTTCTGGATCATCGGCATCATTCTGATCGGCTGCATCGCAGCGATCTGGATGGCCGACAAGGTCAAGTCGCCCGGCGGTGGTGGCCACTGAACCCGCATTCAATTGAAGAGAATAACCATGTTCAAGCCTGTATTTAACGGCGTCCTTGCGATCGCCATCAGCACCCTGTTCGCTGGCTGCACCACGCTGGGCCCGGATTTCAAGGCGCCGCCGGCGCCCGCCGATGCGGCGTTCCGCCACGTCGACGCTGGCACGAACGGCGCGCGCCTGCCGGCCACCTGGTGGCAGGTGTTTGGCGACGCGACGCTCGATACGCTGGAGGCGCGCGCCTTGCGCGACAACCCGGGCGTCGAAGCCGCAGCCCAGCGCCTGCTGCAGGCGCAGGCCCAGCTGGGCGTCGTGCGCGCCGGGCAGCTGCCGTCGGTGTCGGTGGGCGCGGGCGTGTCGAATGCCCGCACATCGAGCGAGACGTCGCAGGGCCTGGCCCTCGGTGGCCGCTCGATCGAAGGCAACAACTACAGCGTGGCTGCATCGTTCTCGTATGAGCTCGACCTGTGGGGCCGCGTGCGCCGCATCGTTGAAGCCAGCGACGCGCAGGCACTGGCCGCGCAGATCGACCGCGATGGCGTGCTGCTGATGCTCTCCGGTCAGGTGGCGTCGAACTACTGGCAGTTGCGCGGGCTGGACGCCGAGATGGCAATCCTGCGCGACGCACTGGCCACGCGACGCGAATCGCAGGATCTGATCGAAGCGCGCTTCAATGCCGGGCTGTCGAACGAGCTCGATGTGTCGCGCACCCGCATCGAGCGCGCCAACGCCGAAGCCGACCTGCACGAAGTCCAGCGTCAGCGCAATCTGGTCGAACACGCTCTGGCCACGCTGGTGGGCGCCTCGCCCACTGCGCCGCTGCTGCCCGAGACGGCGGCGGGCGCGCTGCCGCAGCCGCCATCGATTCCAGTGGGGCTGCCGGCCAGCCTCGTGGGCCAGCGCCCCGACCTGGCGGCCAGTGTGGCGCAGCTGAAGGCGGCCAATGCACAGATCGGCGTGGCCGAGGGCGCGTTTTATCCGGCGCTGTCGCTGACGGGCAATTTCGGCTATGCGTCGCAAAGCCTGAACGACCTGACCAGCGGCGGTGCACGCCAGTTCTCGGCCGGGCCGCTGGCCCTGTCGCTGCCGATCTTCGACGGTGGCCGCAACCGCGCCAACCTGGCGCTGGCGCAGGCGCGCTACGACGAGGCGCGCGCGAACCACGACACGCGCCTGCTGACGGCGCTGCGCGAAGTGGAAGATGCGCTGTCGGACGTCGAGCAGCGCTCGAAGCAGGGCGATGTGCAGGCGCAATCGCAGCAGGCGGCGGCGCGCGCGCTGCTGGTGGCGCAGGCACGCTACGACCGCGGCGTCTCGACCTATCTGGATGTAACCGATGCCCAGCGCAGCACGCTGGCAGCGGATCGCGCTGCGGCGCAGATCCGCACCCAGCGCCTGCTGGCAACGGTGGCGGTGGCACGTGCCCTGGGTGGTGGCTGGGAGCAGGGCGCGGCACTGGCCACCGTGCGCTGAGACGTGACGACCCGTGGTTGTCACGACCGACCACGGGCAAGTGTTGCGTAATGGTGCACACGAGGTGCACACGATTCAGATTTGATTCCAATGGGCAATATCGGGTGATATATTTGCGCACGCTGAAAGAAAACAGAAAGTTTTCTTTGCGACCCACTGATCTCGACCCCTCCCATGAAAAACAAGAACCTCACGATCGGCGCCCGGCTGGCTTTCGGCTATGGCGTCGTCTTTTTGCTGATGATCGTCCTGGTGGCGCTGGGTGCAAGCCGCGTGGGGCGCATCGAAAATGTCCTGAATTACATCAATGACGTGAACAGCGTCAAACAACGCTACGCGATCAATTTCCGCGGCAGCGTGCACGACCGCGCGATCGCCTTGCGTGATGTGGTGCTGGCGGCCGACCCGGCCGGCGCCGCGATCCCCATCGCGCTGATCAAGACGCTGGACGACAACTACGCGCGTTCGGCCGGCCCGCTGGACGCTCTGTTTGCCGAGCGCACCGACATGCTCCCCGAAGAGAAGGACGCGCTGGCGGCCATCAAGGCGCAGGAAAGCCTCACCAAGCCGCTGATCGAGCGCGTGGTCGCGCTGCACGCCGCCGGCCAGGGCGCCGACGCCGCCGCGCTGCTGTCGCAATCGGCCGCACCGGCATTTACCGGTTGGCTCGCCAGCATCAACCGTCTGATCGACCTTGAAGAAAAACTGAATAACGAGGCGGCCGCCGATGCACGCGCGATGGCCAAAGGGTTTGTCGGCTGGATGGCGCTGCTGTGCCTGGGCGCGATTGCCGCCGGTTCGCTGGCGGCCTGGTACACGGCCCGTGGCCTGCTGCGCCAACTGGGCGGCCAGCCGGATTACGCGGCATCGATCGCCTCGGCCATCGCCGGTGGCGACCTGGGCGTGGCGATCGTCACCCGCCCAGGCGACAACACGAGCCTGCTGTTTGCGATGCAGGGCATGCGCGACAGCCTGGTCCGCATCGTGTCGCAAGTACGCAACGGCACCCTGGCAATCAGCGCCGTGTCCACCGAAATCGCCGACGGCAACCGCGACCTGTCCAGCCGCACCGAACGCCAGACCGGCACGCTGCACGCCACCGCCACGTCGGTCACCCAGCTGACCGGCATCGTGCGCCAGAACGCCGAGAATGCACGCCAGGCCAACAGCCTTGCCGAGTCGGCATCGGCCGTGGCGCTACGCGGTGGCGAGGTGGTCGCACAAGTAGTCGACACGATGGCGTCGATCAATGAATCGTCGAAAAAGATCGTGGATATCATCGGCGTCATCGATGGCATCGCGTTCCAGACGAATATTCTGGCGCTCAATGCCGCCGTCGAAGCGGCGCGTGCGGGCGAGCAGGGCCGTGGCTTTGCCGTGGTCGCCACCGAGGTGCGCAATCTGGCGCAGCGCTCGGCTGCAGCGGCGAAGGAAATCAAGGTGCTGATCGGCAGCTCGGTCGAACGTGTGGACGCTGGCGCCGTGTTGGTCGACCGCGCTGGCGAGACCATGGGCGAAATCGTCACGGGCGTCAAACGCGTGACCGATATCATGGCCGAGATCAGCCATGCAACGGTCGAGCAGAACGCCGGCATCGAGCAGGTCAATGGCGCCATTGCGCAGATCGACGAAGCCACGCGCCAGAACGCGGCGCTGGTGCAGCAGGCCAGTGGCTCGGCGGCCACGCTCGAGGATGAATCGCAGCGTCTGGCGCAGCTGGTGAGCATCTTCCGGCTGAACGACGGCGCGCCTGCCGGTGTACACGCTGCAACGAAGGCATCAGGCTATCAACCGCAGCTGCTTAATTGATTTTTTTGCAAGTGTACGGTGTCGCACAGAGTGATTTACGGGGATGACGTTTAATGGCTACACCAACAACCTAATAAGGGACTTCACCATGAAATCGTTCATCGCCACCTTGATCACCGCCGCTGCCTTCGCCGCCGTTGGTATCGCACCTGCAGCCGCCCAGACCGTCAACAAGGCCGCGCACAAAACGGCAATGGACAAGGCCAAGGCCGACTACAAGGTCGCCAAAGACAAGTGCGACGCCATGAGCGGCAACGCAGAAGACATCTGCGAAGATGAAGCCAAGCTGATGCGCGCAAAGGCCGAGCACGATGCAGCGATGAAGTTCGACAACACCGGCAACAACGTGATGAAAGCCCGCGGTAACGTCATCGAAGCCGAATACGACCTGGCCGACGAAAAATGCGACGCCCTGAAAGGCGATGCAGAAGACAAGTGCGAAATGCAAGCCAAGTCGACCCGCGACGCAGCACGCGACGCCAACAAGGCCAAGTAATTCCTGATCTGCGCCTGGCCGCACCTCACTGCGGCTCGTGCCAGTCATGAAGACGTCGTCCCCGGACCTGTTCCGCGGACGACGTTGTTGTATCCGGCGTGCGTGTGGCCTTGACGCCACAGTTAGTACGCGCTAGCCATGGGGGGCGTCGACGCCACCGGCTGGTCATACGGCGGGCGCTATAATCTCCGGGTGAATAAACTCGAAGCATTCGGATACATCGCCGCGCAAGCTGTCCGCGGCGAAATTACGTTCCCTACCAGCGTGAATGCCGTGCTGCGCCTGCAGCAGGCGCTCGACAATCCCGATTGCCATATCGATGAGGCGATCAGGCTGGTGCTGGCCGAACCACAACTGGCTGCGCGCACGGTCGCCATGGCCAACACGGCGGCATGCGGCGGTAGTAGTTCGCTGCCCGTGACCAATGTCCGCACTGCGGTGTCGCGCATCGGCTACCGCCGCCTGCAGGCGCTCGTTGCCAGCCTGGTGGTACGCCAGTTCGGCAACCGCATCAAGGATCCGCAACTGCGTGCCAAGGCCGAACAGTTGTGGGAGCACACGACCCACATGGCCGCGCTGGCCTATTCGCTGGCGCGGCGCGTGACTGGCGTCAACGCTGATACCGCGCTGTTCGCCGGTATCGTGCACGAGGTGGGCGCTTTCTATCTGCTGGCGCGGGCCGACGAATTTCCTGGCCTGCTCGATGACGATGCCGACAACTGGGGCGCGCTGTGCGAGGACGTGGTCAGCGCCGAGGTGATGAAGAAGCTGTCGATTCCACCGGCCGTGTCCGAGGCCATCGCCGACATGCGCGGCGGCTGGCTCAATATGCCGCCCGCCACGTTGCTTGACACGCTGCTGATGGCCAACCAGTACGCCCCGGTGCCATCGCCACTCGATGCCCCACGTGAGCCGTTGCCGCCGCATGGTGAAAACGCGATCGACTTCGTCTTCGATGAAGTCACGCTGGCCGAGATCCTGGAAGAAGCCGCTGAAACCGCACGCGCAATGGGTGGTGTCGCGCTCGTCTGATTCGTTTGCTGTGTGGAACCACTTCTGGTAATGATACTATTAATCATTATCAATTTCTGCATGGAATTAACGTGATCAAGCTTGGCGTATTGCTGGCCGCAGCACTGGCAACGACCGGCGCGCACGCCGGCGTGCTCGATATCGGTTCGATTATGGGTGGTGCAAACGTCTTCACCGCTGGCAATTTCACCGCCAACTCAAGCGACGTCGAAGGCGCCATCGTTTCCGGGGGCAGTGTCTCGATCGCCAGTTACGCAGTCAACCAGAACGGCAAGGCCGCGTATGGCGGCTACGCAGTGGCCGCAGGCGGCAATCTGTTTCTGGAAAATGGCGCGATCAGCAACGGCAAGACCTATGCTGGCGGCACGACCACGCTCAAGGGTGCCGCGCAGACCCCCGGCACTACCGTTAGCCCGGTCGATTTTGCCGCTGCAACAAAGCAATTCAAGGACATCGCCGCAGGCCTGAGCCTGGTCGCATCGACCGGCACGGTCACGCGCCAGTACAGCGCCAACCAGGTCACCGGCAGCGGCAAGGGCGGGGTCGACGTGTTCAATGTCAACGCTGACTTTTTCAACGGCGGGGACAACTGGATGCTGAGCGGACTGAGCGCAGGCCAGACGCTGATCTTCAATATCAGCGGCAAGCAGGGCGGGTTCAACGGCGGCAATCTCAGCTTTGAACCACTGAGCGGCTACAACGTGCTGTTCAACTTCTATGAAGCCCAATCGGTCAACGTCAGGGGCATCATCGGCAGCGTGCTGGCGCCGTATGCGACCGTCGAAAACGGCTGGGGTGTGATCAATGGCCAGGTGGTTGCCGATACCTGGAACTCGAGCGTCCAGGTGAACTCGAACCACTACTTCAAGCCGGTCGACGTGGCGGGCTTTGAGCTCGTCAAGAAGATGCCGCCGACCGAGGTGTCCGAGCCGGGCACGCTGGCGTTGATGCTGGCCGGCGCGGTTGGTGTCGCCGGCGCTGGCGCCTCGCGCAGGCGCCGCCTGCGCGCAGCCTGCGCCTGAATCGATTTGGTCGTTACGCCGGCGGCGAGGTTACCGGCTGTGCTTCGCTCAGCATGCGCTCGACCGTCCGGGCCAATTCGCGTGCTTTCCAGCGGCGACGTGTCAGCATCAATGCCGTCAGAACCACACCGCACAACGCCATCGCAGCCGCAACCCACTGCGGCGCGGTGTAGGCAAAGCCCAGCGTCAGCGGAATCCCGCCCAGCAAGGCGCCCAGCGCATTGCCGACATTAAAACCGGCCTGGCCCAGTGACGAGCCCAGCATCTCGGCTTCGCGCGAATGCTCGATCAGGAGCACCTGGACCGGCGGACCGATGGCCAGCGCATTGGCGCCGGTCAGGAACGCCAGCACCACCATTGCGATCTTCGACTCGGCCATCAGGCCATTGCACAGCAGCAGTACCACCATCGACACCATCAGGATCAGCAAGGCCGGCAGCGGATGGAACTTGTCGGCCAGATAGCCGCCAAACTGCACGCCGACCGTCATGCCGACACCGACCGCCGTCATGATCAGCGGCAGCGCACCCGTGCTGAAGCCCGTGACATCGGTCAGCAGCGGCGCGATATAGCTGAACCACGCGAAGAAGCCGCCGGTGCCGATCGAGACGATGCCCAGGGCCAGCCACAGATCCAGGTGCCTGAAGATGCGCAGGTCCTGCATCAGGCCCGTACGTTTGCTTGGCTCGATCGGCGGCACCCACTGATACAGGCTCCACATGGTGAGTAAGCCAATGACCGCCACGATAAGGAACACCATGCGCCAGTCGAACGCATGGCCGATCCAGGTGCCGAACGGCACGCCCAGCACATTGGCCAGCGTCAGGCCGGTAAACATCATGGCCATCGCCGCCGCCGTCTTGCCCGGCTCGGCCAGGCGGCTGGCGACGACCGCGCCCACGCCAAAGAAAGCGCCATGCGGCAAGCCGGCCAGAAAGCGCGAGGCCATCATCGTTTCGAAGTTCGGCGCGAACGCCGACATCGCATTGAATACGGCAAACATCAGCATGAACCAGATCAGCACGGTGCGTGGCGGCCGGCCGGCGACAATGGTGACGAGGGTCGGTGCGCCGACCACCACACCGAGCGCATAGGCGGTGATGAGGTAGCCGGCTTGTGGAATCGTGATCTGCAGACCACGGGCAATATCGGGCAGGATGCCCATCATGACGAATTCGGTCATGCCAATGCCGAAGCCGCCAAGGGCGAGGGGAAGTAGGCTTTTCTTGATCACAGGGGAGGTGGTTGTACTGCGGTGGAAAATGATCCCTGCCGACGGAGGAATTTGCGGCTGGGTCTGTCACTATACCGGCTGCATGGCCAAACGTCCGCTCACGAGTCGTGATGACAGGTATAGGGCGCCCGAATGGGCCTGGTTACGAGGGCAGTGGCTCGTCGTCGTCCGGCGGCCACACAATGCGGCCATGGCCCACGTCGCCCAGCCGAGCGCGGATGCCGGCGGCGTCGCTGGCGGGCAGGCTGAACGTGAACTGCACGTCGTCGCCATGCGCCACCTCGTCGAGCGTGGCGCCAGCCGCATCGAGCTCGCGCCGCAACATCCCTTCCATCGCATACGGCGCGCTGCAGCGCAACTGGCGCAGCTTGATGATCGGGATCTTCGGCGCGCCGAGCAGCGCCTGCGCCACGCTGTCGGTATAGGCTCGCACGAGGCCGCCCGCGCCAAGCTTGACGCCGCCGAAATAGCGTACCACCGTGGCCAGCACGCCATCGAGATCCTGGTGGCGCAGCACATCGAACATCGGCCGCCCGGCCGTGCCACTCGGTTCGCCATCATCGACCGCCGCCGACTGGCCACCGGCCAGCAACGCCCAGCACGCATGCGCCGCACCAGGATGCTGCGCACGCAGCGCCGCCACGACCTGTTGCGCGCCAGCACGGTCAGCCATCGGCTGCACGCACGCGATGAAGCGGCTTTTCTTGATGATCAGTTCGTGGTGGACAGCGCTGGCGATGGTCTGGGGCATGGGGCGCGCAGTAAAAGGACAACGAAAACGACAACGCCAACCCGAAGGTTGGCGTTGTCGATGAATCTTTGGTAGGCCGTGCGGGATTCGAACCTGCGACCAACGGATTAAAAGTCCGCTGCTCTACCAGCTGAGCTAACGACCCGAAGAAGACGAGATTATAGCGGCACTTGGCAGATTTACCAAGTGCTTCCGCTCATTCTTTCTTTTTGTCTACGTCAGCGTGGTAGTCCTCGCCCTGTTCTTCAGCATGTTGCTCACCTTCTTCCGAGACATCTTCGCCTTCGATGACCTTGTCTTCGGCCTGCACATCGTGCATGGCGTGCGGCTCGAGTTCTTCGGCGCTGACGTTCATCCGGACGAACATGCCCCAAGTGGCGAGCAGGGCGGCAGCGGCAATACCGATCGACGCAGCGTGTGGCAAGTATTCCGGGCTGCCATGGACAAACTGGAACACCCCGATCAGGCACTCGACCGACAGGGACACGACGACCACGATCAGGAAGCGCGACAGGAAGCGACGCACGCGGGTAGGCGAGCTGATGTTGGCTTCGCGCTGGATTTCTTCTTCCAGCACGGTTTGACCAAGACCGAGCGCGGCAACGGCGATGGTCAGCATGCCGATGCATTCGAGAATGAGGTCGAAACGTTCGCGGGCAACGGTATCGGCGGAAGGGCTGAGGGCAGACCAGATTTCGACGCCAGCCAGCACGACAAGGCCGATGCCGCAGGCGAAGAACAGGATGACGATGAACACGTAACCGAGTTCGAAGAGTTTTGTTATGGCTTTCACGGGGGAGCGGTGGTTGTAAAGATGCGAGACTTTAGCAGTAAAGGCTGAGTTCGAGATGTTCAGGAGGTGGTGGGTGTGGACGTTGTGCGACAGCGGGTGGGGGACGTGCGCGACGAGCTGGGTGACATGTGTGAGCGATGTTCGCTGCAACAATTCGCTTGGCTTATTTGCTTCGGTGCTTAATTCGAGACGATCTCGGAAAGTAGGCCAGGGCGATTTACTAGAAGTGTTTAGCCTGACAGGTTAGCCAGCTGCAGATAAGGACATAGTTGCAGATGCCGGGACATTTAGTTGCCGCTACAACGCCGAGCACTCGATATGAGATGTTAATGCGGAAGAAAAGCTGCGCCGGTCATCAAGGTGCCCAAAATATGTGGGTGCGATCCCAGCGTCAACCTGATGTAACGACTTTCGATGGCCGTAGCGGCATGACGGCTGTGCTAAAGCGATCCTGTGACGCAATCCAGTGCACATCGACATGCCCAGCCTCAACGGACAGGGAATGATCCGGGTCGTGCGCACGGCGCTAAACGACGCCTGAGATTACGGGACGACATTACTTATCCCAGTGAGGCGAAACACTGTGGCGATCAGGCACCGATCTTCTTGCGGCATTCTTTGATGGCGGCCTGAAGGCGGATCTGCACATTCTTGTCCATGTTCAGGGGCGCCGGCGTACCCCAAAACATGCTGTCAAGTTCTGGATTGGTGAAGTTGTTGAAGTGGGTCTCATAGACACAGGTGCAATAAGGCTTCGCCAGCTTGGGATCCTTGGGCGCATCTTTGTCTATCTGGATAACACTCATGCATCCATCGGTATTCGCTTTCTTCAGCATGTCCAAGTTCTCATCGGCATGCGCTGGAAGATGCAGGGCGATGGCAGCGATCATGCCGGCGAGTTTCAATCCGTGTTTCATGTCGTTCCTTTGATAAACGGCTTCTGGAATAGACAAGGCAGTTGGTCTGCCCACGCATCAGGTACGCTTGACCAGTTCGACGCGTCGGTTTTTGGCGCGACCCGTATCGTCCTGGTTATCAGCCACCGGCTTGGCATCGCCCAGACCCACGGCATTCAGGCGGTCTTTAACAATCCCGCCGGCAAGGAGTAAGCCCATCACGGCGTCTGCTCGCTGCTGCGACAAGGCCTTGTTGTGCGCCGAATCGCCAACATTATCCGTATGGCCTTCGATGGTCAGCTTGAGGGAAGGGTCCTTCTCCAGAAGTTTGGTGATCTCGTCCACTGCCGGCCGACCATCCGGCCGAATGGCGGCCTTGTCCGTATCGAAGTTGATATACAGTGCGACGTGGCCGGCCGAAGCCAGTTGGCTTTGCATTACATCGGCCGTGACAAAGGAGATGGTTTGCTTGAATGGCTGTTCTGCGATTACGCGTGTAACGACCCTGCTGTTGTTTGCCATGAGCACGATCCACACCAGTTGGTCGGGCTTTCGAACCAGATAAACGTCGTATGTCAACGAGCCGTCCGGAATTCGGGTTTTTCTCGCATTTGCGATGATGTCGTCGACCGAGTCCGGTGACAGGCCCTCTGGTGTTACATCGTTAACTTTCACACCACCCATCTGCGCGATCAGGTTTTCATAATTGCGCCGCGCTTCCGTTTCGCTCATTTGTGTTGCGTTCAGGTAGAACTGATGCGACTCGACACGGCCTTCCACTTTGCGAAGTTGTTTGCCGGTTATCACGTGAAGCGAATCGAAATTTGCCTTGTCCGTAAAGCGCTCCCCTTCGCCGAGACCAGAAGGGTATTCCAGATAAGGGAAGGGTGGTAACGCGCCATCGCTGACCGGGACTTTTTCAATATCGAATTGGGCCTGCGATGCTGGCGCGCCCTTGGTAACCGGTGCGGCAGCCGTACCATCCGCGTCTTGCGAGGAGGCTACTGTGGTAGCTGGAGCATCTGGGGGTAGCGAGGACGCTTTGGGTTTGCAAGCGACCAACGGAAGGCTCAAGACGATCAGAGCGATGGCGACGGAATATTTAGGCATGCCTGTCTTTACAAAATGGAATCCGCCGGATTTTAACTGATTTTATTCAATATCAACATGGAAAGTAATGGAATTTTCTCGATAAACCGCATCGATTAACTTTCGGCAACTTTTATGTATCTCTGTATTCCAAATTGCTTGCGAACTTCTGATAAATGAATTCTATGAGCAACGCGAGTGGTTCAATCCACAACCTGACTCAGTGACATTTTGTGATATTTTTATTTGGAAATATAAATGTCCTCAAGGATGTATTAAAACCTACGCCCAGTAATCCTTCGTATCAATTAAGTCTTCTCTTCGGCTGAGTGGCACGGCAAGGTGTTTTTATCCCATTGAGCTCAGGTTTTATATAGGTGACGATCACCGGGATTTTGATAATGGAGTTAGATGCAGAGATGCGATAGCCCGAGGATGGCTTATTCAATTTGGGTCGCGCACAGGCAACCACAAAGGGCTATTGTTAGCGGATGTTTGCACAGTTGTTGTTTGCCTATAGCAAGAAGACGCGACAGGATCTGTGAAACGCTGCGAACAGAGGCTTATGCAAAGCCGCATACGCGAAGGGCATGACGGGCACTTCGAACTTGGCGAGGCCAGACGTTTTCCGAAGCGAGCAAAGCGTAGCCAGAATGCAAAAAGCCCACGAACCGAAATTCGTGGGCTTCTCGATAATTCTTGGTAGGCCGTGCGGGATTCGAACCTGCGACCAACGGATTAAAAGTCCGCTGCTCTACCAGCTGAGCTAACGACCCAAGGAGGCAGCATTATAGCGGGCGATCCGGCATCGCGCTAGGCCTCCCGCATAAATTTCTACAAAGAACTACTCAAGACAACGCCGACGTCACCTTCAGCACCTCGTCCGCCGTGGTCACGCCTTCAACCACTTTCATCGCGCCGGCAATGCGCAGTGGCTTCATGCCATCGAGAACACTCTGCTGGCGCAGCGCCACCAGGTCGCCCGCACCCCGCATCAGCTTGCCAAAGCCCTCACTCACGCTCAACAGCTCATAAATCCCGGTCCGTCCCCGATACCCGGTCTGGCGGCACTCTGGACAGCCAATCGGCCGATATACAACAGCAGGCTTGGGAATCTTCCACGCACCGCCAACGCTGTCCCACACATCGTCGCTCAACTCGCCACCGGGCGTCTTGCAGGCAGGGCAGAGCGTGCGTACCAGGCGCTGGGCCATCACGCCGATCAATGTCGCCTCGAGCAGGTAATCCGGCACGCCCAGTTCGATCAGGCGCATCACTGCCGATGGCGCGTCGTTCGTGTGCAGCGTCGAGAACACCAGGTGTCCGGTCAGCGCGGCCTGGATCGCCATCTCGGCCGTCGGCAGGTCGCGGATCTCGCCGACCATGATGATGTCCGGGTCCTGGCGCATCAATGAGCGCACGCCATCGGCGAACGACAGATCGATCCCTGGCTGCACCTGCATCTGGTTGAAGGCCGGTTCGACCATCTCGATCGGGTCTTCTACCGTGCAGACATTGACTTCGCTCGTCGCCAGCGCCTTGAGGGTCGTATATAGCGTCGTCGTCTTGCCCGAGCCAGTGGGGCCGGTCACGAGGATGATGCCATGCGGGCGCTTGGTCAGGCGATCCCAGCGCAGGGCGTCGTCAGCCGGAAAGCCTAGCTCGGGCAATGTCTTGACGACGACTTCAGGGTCGAAAATACGCATCACGAGCTTTTCCCCGAACGCGGTGGGCATCGTCGACAGGCGCAATTCGACTTCCTGGCCGCCGGCGGTGCGGGTTTTGATGCGGCCATCTTGCGGGCGGCGCTTTTCAATCACGTCCATCCGTCCCAGCAATTTGATCCGCGCCGTCATCGCAATCATGACCACGGCCGGCACCTGGTACACCTGGTGCAGCACGCCGTCGATGCGAAAACGTACGACAGCAAGTTCACGCTTCGGTTCCAAATGAATATCCGAAGCCCGCTGTTCGAAGGCGTAACCCCACAGCCAGTCGACGATATTGACGATGTGCTGGTCGTTGGCATCGAACTGCTTGTTCGCCTTGCCCATTTCGACCAACTGCTCGAAGTTGTTGCGCATCGCGACGTCTTGTCCGCTGCTGCGGTTGGCGTCGCGGATCGATTTGGCCAGTGCGAAAAATTGCGAGATGTACTGCGCAATGTCGAGCGGATTGGCCAGCACCAGTTCGATGCGGCGCCGCGCGACTTTGGCGATCTCGGCCTCCCATTCGGTCAGCGATGGATCGGCCGTGGCCACCACCAGCGTCGTCGCTGTCATTTCCACTGGCAGGATATTGAAGCGCGCCGCGTAGCCGGCCGACATCACGTCGGCCACTTTCGTGAAATCGATCTTGAGCGGATCGATGCGGATGAAGGGCAGGCCGACCTTGGCGGCGCACCATTCGGTCAGCACGTCCAGCGTGAGCAGGCGATGGGGCGGTAATTCCGAAACCAGCTTGCATTGCGCCACCGCCGTGAGCGGGTGCATTGTGCCCGGTGCATTCTTGAGGATGCCCTGGGCTTGGGCGAATTGGGCCTTGACGTTGTCCTTCGTGACGATCCCGTCGGCCAGCAGCCACGAAAAAATCGATTGCAGATCGAGCTTACGCAGGCTGGCGGGTTTTTGCGGGATAGCGTTCACGGTGGCCCTTGGCAAATCAATCGGTGGCGAACAATCCCTTGACCCAGGATGCGGCGGGCAGCTTGGTCTGGAGTTTGATCTGCGCCGCCCGTTTGCTCAGCGCGTCCTCGTCAAGCGTGGGGCGCGTCTTGAAGCAGAGTGCGACCACATTACCATCGTGCACTTCAGGCAGGCACAGTACGTGGCCGAAGGCGAACTTCATGGCCTTGAGGTTCTTGGCAAAACTCGGGTGGTCGCCAAACAGGTTGACGGTCATGATGCCCTCGTCGGTCAGGCAATTGGCGCAGGCCACGTAGAACTCGGGCGTGTCGAGCACAGGGCCGCGCGCGGTGGCGTCATACAAGTCGCATTGCAGCACGTCGAACGCGCCGTGGTGCTGCGGGTCTTCGACGAAGTCCAGCGCATCCATCTCGAGCACGGTCAGGCGTTCGTCCAGGCCCGGCAGCTTGAACATCGAGTTGCAGATGGCGATCACCGACGGGTTCAGTTCGATAGCGGTGACGGTGGCCTCGGGAAACTGGCGGTAGCAGAACTTGGTCATCGTGGCCGCGCCCAGGCCGAGCTGGACGATGGCGCGTGGCGACTCGATGAACAGCATCCAGGCCATCATCTGCTGGGCGTACTCGAGTTCCGGCCAGTCAGGCTTGCGGATGCGCATGGCACCCTGAACCCATTCGGTGCCGAAATGCAGGTAGCGTACGCCTTCCTGTTCGGACAGCGTGACGGGCGCGTATTTTGGCTTGCGGGAAGGGCGGCGCGACGATTCGGCCTGTTCGATGGATTTGCGTTTGATGAGCATAAGACTGCCTGATGGAATCGCCCTATTATCGGCGGTTGCGTTCCCGCAGCGCAAGCTCGGTCCACGATCCGCACCCTGCATACGACAACGCGGCCACCGGGGCCGCGTTGTCGTATGCAATGATGACGAAGCTTAGCGCTGATACTGGCTATAGGACTGGCCGTCGTCATAGCTGTCCAGTGGCTGGACCGACACGCGCAGACGCACGCGGTTGCCCGGGTCATTGCGCATCAGCGACGTGTAATTCTGGCCACGGTATTCGTAGGTCACGTTGTAGCCCGAGGTGCGCGATTCGATGGCTTCCACGGTGCGGCATTGCTGCACTGCCTGTTCTTGCACGCTGCTGCCCTGGCGACCATTGTTCTGGACGCGGTCGCCCACCATGGCACCGGCGATGGCGCCGGCGGCCGACGCAGCCACTTTACCGTTGCCGCCGCCGATCTGGCTGCCGAGCAGGGCGCCGGCGATACCGCCGACAATCGTGCCGCCTGCGTTGCGTTCTTGTTGCACCGGCACTTGCACGTATTCGGTACGGCACTCCTGGCGCGGGGTGCGGACTTGTTCGACGCGTGGCTCGACGCGCACCACCCGGCCGAAATCTTCAAAGTCGGCAGCCTGTGCCAGCGGCAGGGTGACCACACCCAGGGCTGCGATGATCAGTTTGGCTTGGAATTTCATGATGGTCCTCGTTCAGTGGTGCGACGTTGGTTGAGACAATAAATACAGTCTGCGTTCAAGTCTTGATAGTACGCCGATCGCAAAAACACATCGAGTCCCTGTGGCAACAAAATGTAACAGCCGATTGACTAGTCGCGGAAGCGCGCCAGAATGAAGCCGACCGATTTGCCTTGTTTTTGAGGCCGTCAAGGTGGTACCGATTCTTACAAATGACTATTCGCAATGCACATTTGGGTTGCTTCCAATACCACAAAACGTTACCCTTACACAAATCATGGACTTATTGGCGTATAGCAACGACAGCGAGGTGAGCGGCAGCAACGCCCCATGGCGTCGCGACGGGTTGCGCCATGGCGCGTTATTGACAGGTCAACTTGAGGAAAAAATGAGTTTGTTGATGAGAGTGGCGCCGAATATTGTGCAAGCGATCCGCGCGTTTAACGTTGGCGATCTGCAACAGGAGGCGGGGCAACTCGGACATCATTTTCTGTACGCACATTGCGCCAACACGCTCACCAAACAACAAGTCTGCGCCCGTATCGGCGAACAATTCTACTTTCCAAAGCCGTGCAGCAAGAACTTCGATGCGCTGCGTAAATGCCTGACCGAAACCGTCCACGAAGCAGGCCCGCAGCCGGGCTTCATCGTGGTGCTGGAGCAGCTGCCAAGCGCCCAGAAATTCGACAAGGAAGCACGCGAAAACCTGCTCGACGTGTTTCGCGATGCGGCCGAATTCTGGGCCGAAAAGAAGGTGCCGTTCCGCGTGTTCTACTCGTTCGCGACGGTGCCGCCGACCGCCTGAGTCAGGATCAAAGGCAGCATTTGGTGCCCGTCGTTACGGTACAATGCCGCCTATGAAAAATATCGTGATCCTGATTTCGGGCCGCGGAAGCAATATGGAAGCGGTCGTACGAGCGCTTGATGCTGAAGGTTGGCCAGCCCGTATCGCCGCCGTCATCAGCAATAAACCTGAAGCCGGTGGCCTGGCGTTTGCGCAGGCGCGCGGCATTCCCACTGCAGTGGTGCCGAGCAAGTCGTTTGCCACCCGCGCCGAATTCGACGCCAAGCTGCAGGAAACCATCGACGTCTTCGAGCCGGATCTGGTCGTGCTGGCCGGTTTCATGCGCATCCTGACGGCGCCGTTCGTCGAGCATTATGCAGGCCGGATGCTCAATATTCACCCGTCGCTGCTGCCGCTGTTTCCGGGATTGCACACGCACCAGCAGGCGCTCGACGCCGGTTGTGTCGAGCATGGCGCGACGGTCCACTTTGTCACGGCCGAACTCGATCACGGCCCGGCGGTCTTGCAGGCACGCATTCCCGTGCTGCCAGGCGACACCGAAGCCACGCTCGCTACCCGCCTGCTGGTCGAAGAACACAAGCTTTATCCGCGCGCGGTGCGCCTGTTCGTCGAAGACCGTCTGGTCGTCGAGAACGGTGCGGTGCGCATCGTCGAGCCCAGCTTTGACGCCATTAGTATTTAAAACGCATTGTTTTAAGTAAGCAGTTTACAACCCAAGGATTTACATGAGATTGCCTCCAGCGATCGTCGCCAAGACTGAAGAAGTCCTGCGCGAGATTCTCCGTTTTACCTCCCCAGCCGACGTCACCCTGTCGCGTTTCTTCAAAGACAATCCGCGTTTTGGCGGCCGTGAGCGTGGCGTGATTGCCGAAGCCGTGTATTCGGTGCTGCGTAACAAGTCGTTCTTCACCGATTTCGCCGGTCATGGCAGCACGCCGTCGATGCGCCGCCTGGCGCTGCTGGGCCTGGCCGAAACGGCTGGCATCGATTCGATCGGTGGCCTGACCGAAGATGAAACCCACTTCCTGACCCGCATCAAGGAAGTCGATCGCACGTTGTTGCCAGGTCCGGTGCAAGCCAATCTGCCGCAATGGCTGTACGACAAGCTGGTGGCCCAGTTCGGCGAAGCCGAAGCCCTGGAACTGGCTGCCGTCCTCAACACGCCGGCGCCGCTCGATTTGCGCGTCAATTCGATCAAGGCCGAGCGCGACGCCGTCATCGCCACGCTGCTCGAAGCGCCGATCGTGGCCGAGCCGATGCCGTATGCGCCGCTGGGCCTGCGCGTCAAGCAAAAGCCTGCGCTGCAGAATCTGCCGCTGTTCAAGGAAGGCGCGATCGAAGTGCAGGACGAGGGCAGCCAGGTGCTGTCGCAGATCGTCGGCGCGCGCCGCGGCGAGATGGTGGTCGACTTCTGCGCTGGTGCCGGCGGCAAGACGCTGGCACTGGGCGCGCTGATGCGCAATACCGGTCGCCTGTACGCGTTCGACGTGTCCGAAAAGCGTCTGGCCAAACTGAAGCCGCGCATGGCGCGCAGCGGTTTGTCGAACGTGCATCCGGTGCTCATCGCGCACGAGCGCGATGCCAAGGTCAAGCGCCTGGCCGGCAAGATCGACCGCGTGCTGGTCGATGCGCCATGCTCGGGTCTGGGTACCTTGCGCCGCAATCCGGACGTCAAGTGGCGCCAGCAACTGGGCGCCATCGCCGAGATGCAGGAAAAGCAAGCCGCGATCCTGGACGGTGCTGCGCGCCTGGTCAAGAACGGTGGCCGCCTCGTGTACGCCACCTGCAGCCTGCTGAATGAAGAAAACGACGTCATCGTCGAGGGCTTCCTGGCAACGCACCCTGATTTCGATCTGGTGCCGATGAGCCAGGTGCTGGCCGAGCAAAAGATTCCGCTCGAAATGGACAAGTACCTCAAGCTCTTGCCGCACAAGCACCAGACCGACGGCTTCTTCGCCGCTGTTCTGCAACGCAAGGCACTGGTCAAGGCAGCACCAGTCAAGGCAGACGCCGATCTTGACGCCGATGTGACGGCCACCGACGAAGAATAAGGAAACCTGCGATGCCCTTGTCCGACCTCTGGAATGTCATGATTGTCGACATCCGCAACCCGGCCCTGTTGTGGCAGGCGCTTGCGATTGTCTTCTGTGTGGCGGCGGGCTGGGGGTTGGCAGGGTTGATCGGGCGCTCGCTGCTCAAGAATCGCGATGAGCAGGGCCGCTTGATGCGTGTCGGGCTGGGCGGCGTTGCCCGTGTGCTCGGGCCGCTGCTGACGGTCGCGCTGCTGTCGCTCAGCAAGGTCATCCTGGAGCATTTCCAGACCGTGAACCTGCTGCGCGTGGCGCTGCCGCTGTTCGTGTCGCTGGCGGTCATCCGCACCTTCTTTTACCTGCTGCGCCGTGCCTTTGCGCGCCGTGGCCAGGTGGGCGAGGCGCTGCAGACGTTCGAGCGCGTGTTTGCCTTCACGGCCTGGATCATCGTGGCGCTGCACCTGACCGGCATTCTGCCGGACGTGTTGCACGCGCTCGAGACGACCATGCTGCCGGTCGGGGCCAAGAAAACCTCGCTGCTCGACCTGTTGCAGGGCGTCGTCTCGATCGTCGTGCTGATGATCGTGGCGCTGTGGGCCGGCGCCGCGCTCGAAGAGCGGCTGATGCATGTCGAGCGCATGCACTCGTCGCTGCGCGTCGCGTTGGCGCGCGTGGGCCGTGCTGCGCTGATCCTCGTTGCCGTGTTGTTGAGCCTGTCACTGGCGGGGCTGGACCTGACCGTGCTATCGGTGTTCGGCGGCGCGCTTGGTGTGGGTCTGGGTCTGGGCATGCAGCGGATTGCCAGTAATTATGTGTCCGGTTTCATCATCCTGTTCGAGCGCAGTCTGGCGATTGGCGATCCGATCACCCTCGACAAGTATTCCGGCAAGGTCGCGCGCATCAATACGCGCTACACGGTGTTGCGTAGCGCCGACGGTACGCAGACGCTGTTGCCAAACGAGATGCTGATCACCGGCGTGGTGCTGAACCAGTCGGTGACGAACAAGAATGTGCGCGCCGTCACCAAGCTGGTGGTGTCGTACGACAGCGATCTGTCGGTCGTAATGCCGTTGCTGGAAGAGCAACCCAAAGGCGTTGACCGCGTGCTGGAGACGCCGGCGCCGAATGTGCTGCTGACGGCCTTTGTCGCCGATGGTTACGAGCTCGAAGTGGGGTTCTTCCTGGGCGACCCGGAAAACGGGCAGGGCGGACCGATCTCGGAAGTCAACCGCAAGATTTACGCGCTGGTGCACACTGGCGCCATCAAGCTTGGCCATCCTTCGATGGACACGCGCCTGCTCGACGCGCACATCACGTCCGTGATGGCGCGTACCGCTGAAGGTGCGTCAGACGCTACCGAAGGTGGCGTAAAACAGACTGGCGCGGATTTAGGCAAAAATTGAAGCCGTGCTGCTGCCGTGCGGCAGTAGAAACACGTAAAATGCAAGGGTTATGCATGTGCGATCTTCCTGATCGACGTCATACAAGCCCTGCATTGGAGACTGAATGAATTTCTTTAACGACACTTTGCACGCTGTGCTGTCGTTCTTGTCGACCGGCCTGCTGGATTTTTCGGCATGGGAAGTCGTTCTGTACACGCTGGTGGTCACGCACATCACCATCATCAGCGTCACTGTGTACCTGCACCGCCATCAGGCGCACCGCGCGCTTGACCTGCACCCGATTCCAAGTCACTTCTTCCGTTTCTGGCTGTGGCTGACCACTGGTCAGGTCACCAAGGAGTGGGCCTCGATCCACCGCAAGCACCACGCCAAGTGCGACACCGAAGAAGATCCGCACAGCCCGCAAACGCGCGGCATCCGCAAGGTGCTGTTCGAAGGCGCCGAGCTGTACCGCGCCGAGAGCAAGGTCCAGGAAACCATGGACAAGTATGGCCATGGCACGCCGGACGACTGGATTGAGCGTCACGTGTACACCGGTCGCAGCATGATGGGCGTGGTCGCGATGCTTGTGATCAACGTTGCGCTGTTCGGCATCATCGGTTTGTCGGTGTGGGCGGTGCAGATGATGTGGATTCCGATCACTGCTGCCGGCATCATCAATGGCCTGGGCCACTGGTGGGGCTACCGCAATTTCGATTGCAGCGATGCCGCGACCAACATCTTCCCGTGGGGCATCCTGATTGGTGGCGAAGAGCTGCACAACAATCACCACACGTATGCCACGTCGGCCAAGCTGTCGAGCAAGTGGTACGAGTTCGACCTGGGCTGGGGCTATATCCGCATGCTCGAAATGGTCGGACTGGCCAAGGTCAAGAAAGTGGCGCCGAAGCCGAAACTGGCCAAGAACAAGGATCAGGCGGATTTCGATACGCTGCAATCGGTGATCGCCAATCGTTACGACGTGATGGCCAAGTATGCGAAATCGGTACGGCATGCGTTCCATGAAGAATTCGAGCAGCGCAAGCATGCCAGTGGCCTGGAAACGCGCTTCCTGAAAAGCTCGCGCAAGCTGATGCAGCGCGAACCGGCCAAGCTGGAGTTGTCGCAGAAAGAGCAGCTGGTCGAGCTGTTCCAGCACAGCAAAGCGCTGGAGACCATGCACAATATGCGTGTGGAACTGGGCGCGATCTGGGAACGTTCGCATCACACCCGTGATCAGTTGCTGCATCAGTTGCAGGACTGGTGCAACCGCGCTGAGGCGTCCGGCATCAAGGCGCTGCAAGAGTTTTCGTTGCGCCTGCGTACCTATGCCTGATCCTGTATCAGCGGATTGAAAAACGGCTCCTTCGGGAGCCGTTTTGCATTTGGTCGCGCCTGCTTTATTCACCTACACAGCTGGGGTCAGGTCTGACATTCGGACACGACCTCAGCCTTAATCAGTTCGATGTTGGCTCGTACATTTTTAGCACGACACGGCGTCAGCTATTCCGACTACCTGACTGTCGGGATCGTGTCCGAATGTCAGACCTGACCCCGGCTTTTTATGCGCATCGGCGGCCAGGTCAGGTAGGTCAGCGCGCGCCAGACCCATTCGACCGGGCCGTACTGGTAGCGCGCCAGCCACCAGTGACTCAGGCCGATCTGCAACGCGCACAACCCCAGCGCGATGCCCACTTGCGCCGTCCGTCCCATCCCCCACAGCCCCATTCCGTGGGCATAAAACAACAGCGAAAACACGAGCGATTGCGTCAGGTAATTGCTCAGAGCCATGCGCCCGAACGGTGCCAGCAGGCGGATCCGTGCCAGCGCGCCACGGCTGTGCAGCATCAACATGACCGCGCCAATATAACCAAGCGCAGCGGGCAGACTGCCCAGCGACAGCAGGGCGTAGGCAAGATCATGGCCGCCATCGTCGACCCCAAGCGGCCGGCCTGTCGCAATCAGGCTGCCAAGCAGGCCAAGTCCGACGCCGAGCGGAATGCCAATAATGGCCAGCTGGCGGTAGAGCGCTTTGTACTCTCCCGCGCGTGCGATGACGCCCGATCGCACGAACCAGACGCCGATCAGGAATACGCCTACCAGCAACACTGCGAACCCGACCTCGTCACGCAGGCGTTCGGCCAACTGCCTGAACCGCATCGCCACGGCATCCCGATAACTGCCCTGCGTGAGTACGGCACGCTCTTCGACGCTGCGCGCGACCTGCTCGCGGTAGCGTAGCGCGCGGCCATCGTCGGCGCGCGCGTCGGCGTCATCGGTGCTGGCGCGTGTGCTGGTGGTGGTGCTCGCACTCATCATCTGGGTAACTGCAGGTGCGAAGTGCCGCACGCCGGCTTCTGCCGCGATGAACGAATAGGTCAGCAGCACGATCTGGAGACCGATGCGTAGTGGCTTCTGTTCGGACAGGCCGCGCCGGCAGGCAAGCAGGCCCAGTCCCATCAAGATGGCGCCCGTCGCGGCAAGCATTGTCGTGTCGTCGCCCTTGCTGCCCCAGGCTGCGCCCAGCGCCGCCAGCAGCATCAACACACCGGCGCCGATCGTCAGCAGCGGAAACAGCCACGCTTGCCGCGCGCGCAGGTACAGCGCGACCAGTGCCGCCAGGATGATCGGCGCCAGCAACCAGCCCAGCCAGCCCAGACCCGGGATCTGCGGCAGCACCGCGCAGGCAATGAATGCGGTCACGAGCACCCGCGCCGGCGCCAGCAGCGCGAGCATCAGCGCAAGCGCGCCGACCGCATAGCTGATCAGGATATCGCCGCTCCAGAGCAAGGTGTGGTGCAGCAGCCCGATCGCCAGCAGCACGCCGACCCGGCGGCCGTAAATGGGCGCAAACCGCCGCTCGGCCACACGGGCGCGCTCGAGCATCAGTGCGAAGCCCATGCCGAACAGCAGCGAAAAGATGGTCCAGAACTTGCCGCTGACCAGATATGCGACAAGAAACGCCACGAGCCAGTCCAGGCCGTGCAGACCAGCCGGGATGCCTTGTCCGGATTCGACCACGGGCCGGTTGAAAAATTCGACGTTGGCGATGCAGATGCCGATCAGCGCAAAGCCGCGCAATACATCGAGGGCGTCGAGACGGTCGGTGGCGGGAGAGAGGGAGGGCAGGGGCGAACTGGTCATTCCGCCATGGTAACGCGGACGGTGTCCGGCCATAAAAAAAGCCGCCAGGCTTGCGCCGGCGGCTTTTTGAAAGACAACAGGATCGATTACTTGATCTTGGTTTCTTTGTAGATCACGTGCTTACGTGCCTTAGGGTCGAATTTGGTAATTTCCATTTTCGCCGGCATCGTGCGCTTGTTCTTGGTGGTGGTGTAGAAGTGACCCGTACCTGCAGTCGATTCCAGCTTGATTTTGTCGCGGCCAGTTTTTGCCATGATAGCTCCCTAATTAAACTTTTTCGCCACGAGCACGCATGTCGACCAGCACGGCATCGATGCCGAGCTTGTCAATCAGGCGCAGGCCGGCGTTCGACAAACGCAGCGAAACCCAGCGGTTTTCGGATTCGACGTAGATACGACGATTCTGCAGGTTAGGCAGGAAACGACGCTTCGTTTTGTTGTTAGCGTGGGAGACGTTGTTACCAACCATCACACCCTTGCCGGTTACTTGGCAAACACGTGCCATAGTGCACTCCTTAAATATGTTCCAGGACTGGAAAAACGAGAGTATAGCGCGAAAAATGAAGCGGAATCAATCACTTGCGAAAAACAATGGTCAATTCAATGGATTAAAAAATTTAACAATTGCCGATGCGGGTATATCAGCACGGGTAAGCCCCTGTTTACGCGCTGTAATTTATGCCAAGGACCAAACGGCAAGCGGGTGGCAAATCCGTCACAACTGCCCATGTTCGGCAAACGAATACACCTGGTTGCCGGCCACCACGAAATGGTCCAGCACCCGGATTTCTACCAGTGACAGCGCCTGCGTGAGCGCGCCCGTGAGCCGCAGATCCGCGTCGCTGGGCTCGGCCACGCCCGATGGATGGTTGTGCGCCAGGATCACGGCCGCCGCATTGCGCCGCAGCGCCGCCTTGACGACTTCGCGCGGATAGACACTGGTATGTGTCAGCGTGCCCCTGAACATGTCGTCACAATTGATCAGGCGGTTTTTTATATCCAGGAACAGCACGGTGAACGATTCATGCGTGCGCAGCGCGAAGTGGCTGCGCAGATAGTGCCGCACTGCCTCAGGCGAACACAACGCCTCGCGCCGGAATTGCTCGGCTACCGCGCGTCGTGCCAGCTCGAGCGCCGCCTGGAGCTGCGCATACTTGGCGGGCCCAAGACCGTGCAGTTGGCCGAATTCGCCGGCATCGGCATGCAGCAGCCGCTGCAGCGAGCCGAAGTGGGCGAGGGTGTCGCCCGCCAGCGTCACAGCGCTTTTCCCCGCCACGCCCACGCGCAGGAAAATTGCCAGCAGTTCGGTGTCCGACAATGCCGCCGGGCCATCGCGCAGCAAGCGCTCGCGGGGGCGGTCCTGCTCGGGCCAGTCACAAATTCCCATCGTGATTCCTCGCCAAAAAAAGAGGCAGCCCGGGCGCAAGCTGCGCGCGTGGCTTACAATAGCGGTTTGCCCCACCGGGGCTGCCCGCACTCATACGAAACGTCGCAAAGAACATGGCCAACGCTGCTCCTGTCGTCAATGAATCCTCGTACCTGACCCTGCATTACCGCCTGGCTGTTGCCGGTGGTTCTGATGTGATCACCACCTTCAACGGCACGCCGGCAACGCTGTTGCTGGGTCAGGGCCAGCTGGCACCGTTCCTCGAAGAACGCCTGCTCGGCCTGCCCGAAGGCACGCACCAGACCTTCGAGCTCAGTGCGCAGGAAGCGTTCGGTGAACGTAACCCGGAACTGATCCAGTCGGTGTCGAAGGCGACGCTGGAAGAAAATTCGGTGCCGGGCGCCGACTACCTGGTCGGTGAAGTGGTCGAATTCAATGCGCCGAAGGGCGGCCGGTTTGCCGGTGTGCTGCTTGAAATGCGTGACGACTCGGCCCTGTTCGACTTCAACCATCCGATGGCTGGCCGGGCGCTCCAGTTCGAAGTGAAACTGATTTCGGTGCTGTAAAGGAAGACTATGGAAAACGAAATTCTGCTTGCCCAGCCGCGCGGCTTTTGCGCTGGCGTCGACCGCGCCATCGAAATTGTCGAGCGCGCCCTGACCCAATTTGGCGCCCCGATCTATGTGCGCCACGAGATCGTCCACAACGCCTACGTGGTGGCCGACCTGCGCACCAAGGGCGCGATCTTCATTGAGCAGCTCGAAGACGTCCCGCCCGGCAATACGCTGGTGTTTTCGGCGCATGGCGTCTCGAAAGCGGTCCGCGCCGACGCCGAAGCGCGCGGCCTGACGATCTTCGACGCGACCTGCCCACTGGTGACCAAGGTGCACGTCGAAGTGGCCAAGATGCGCAAACTCGGCGCCGAGATCATCATGATCGGCCACGATGGCCACCCTGAAGTCGAAGGCACGATGGGCCAGGCCGAAGAAGGCATGCACTTGGTCGAGACCGTTGCCGATGTCGAGAACCTGCAGGTGCGCAACCCCGACCTGCTCGCGTATGTGTCGCAAACCACGTTGTCGGTCGACGACACGGCCGACATCATCGACGCGCTCAAGGTGCGCTTCCCGAATATCATCGAGCCGAAGAAGGGCGACATCTGCTACGCCACCACCAACCGCCAGGAAGCCGTCAAGTTCCTCGCACCGCAGGTGGAAGTGGTGATCGTCGTTGGCAGCCCGAACAGTTCCAACTCAAACCGCCTGCGCGAAGTGGCCGACAAGATGGGCACGCCTGCGTATATGGTCGACAACGCCGCCGCCATCGATCCGGCCTGGATCGCCGGCAAGAAACGCATCGGCGTCACCGCCGGCGCATCGGCGCCCGAGGTACTGGTGCAGGCTGTGATCGATCGCCTCAAGCAACTGGGCGCCGCCAGTGTGCGCGCCCTTGAAGGTGTCGAAGAGAACGTCACGTTCCCGCTGCCGAAAGGGCTGGACGGGGTTCGGCAAGTGGCCTTCAAGGCGGAAAGCTGAACATTATTTTTCGTTCCGGCAGAAAACAAAAATTAGCTACTGCCGCCATTTACCGTTGTTAGTTTTCCGGCAGCCAAGCTATGATGGCGGCGCTCGGATTTGTCGTAGCGACGCGCCCACCAGCGCTTTGTTCGGCCGCAAACAGCGGTAAGGCAGCGGCTTCAGACCATGAGCGGCACGTCGGGATATCCGGCGTGCCGTTTTTTGTTATTGCACAACAGGCGGAACGATGGAAACCTTTATCCAACAACTACTGAACGGGCTCGTGCTCGGCAGTATGTATGCGTTGGTCGCGCTCGGCTATACGATGGTGTACGGCGTTCTCAACCTGATCAATTTCGCCCATGGTGACGTGCTGATGATCGGCGCGATGATTGGCCTGACCATCCTGCAATTGCTTGAAGCCTATGTGCCTGGCCTGCCTGGTTATGTGCAACTGGCGCTGGCAATCCTGGGCGCCATTCCTGTCACCATGCTGGTCAATATCCTGATTGAACGCATTGCCTACCGCCGCCTGCGCAATGCGCCGCGCCTGGCGCCGTTGATCACGGCCATCGGCATCTCGATCCTGCTGCAAACGTTCGCGATGATGATCTGGGGCCGCAGCCCGTTGCCGTTCCCGCAACTGCTGTCGTCCGAGCCGATCATGATTGGCGGCGCCATGATTTCGCAAACGCAGGTGCTGCTGCTGGTGCTGGCCGCGCTGGCGATGGGCGGCCTCGTGCTGCTGGTCGAGCGCACGAAGATGGGCCGCGCGATGCGCGCCGTGGCCGAGAACCCGCGCGTGGCCGGCCTGATGGGCGTGGATTCGAACCGCGTGATTGTCGCCACCTTTGCCATTGGCGCCGCGCTGGCCGCCGTGGCCGGCGTGATGTGGGGCGCCAACTATGCGTCGATCACGTTCACGATGGGCGTGCTGCCGGGCCTGAAAGCGTTCTGCGCCGCGGTGCTGGGCGGCATCGGCAATATTTATGGCGCCATGATCGGTGGGCTCGTGCTGGGCATCATCGAAGCGCTCGGCGCCGGCTATATCGGCGACCTGACCGGCGGCTTCCTTGGCAGCCACTACCAGGACATCTTCGCCTTCGTGGTGCTGATCCTCGTGTTGACCCTGCGCCCGTCCGGGATCATGGGCGAACGCGTGGCCGACCGCGCTTAACCGGAGCACACCATGGCACTCCTGACGTTCGACACCCAGCACAAGCCGCGCCAGGCCTATACCAGCATGGCGCTCCTGCTGGTACTGCTGCTGATCTTCCCGTTCTTCGCCGCGCAATTCGGCAACTCGTGGGTCCGCATCATCGACATCGCGCTGCTGTACATCATGCTCGCGCTTGGCCTGAACATCGTGGTGGGCTTTGCCGGCCTGCTCGACCTGGGCTATATCGCGTTCTTTGCCGTCGGTGCTTATCTGGTCGGCCTGTTCTCGTCGCCACAGTTCGCTGCGCTGCTGGAATCGGTGATCTATTATTCGCCCGCCATCGGCGAGGCGCTTGTCGCGTTCTTCGGCCCCGAGATCCAGCAGAACGGCATCCACCTGTCGCTGTGGGCGATCGTGCCGCTGGCAGCCTTGTGCGCCGCGCTGTGCGGCGCGCTGCTGGGCGCCCCGACGCTCAAATTGCGCGGCGACTACCTCGCCATCGTCACGCTGGGCTTCGGCGAGATCATCCGCATCTTCATGAACAACCTGAACGACCCGATCAACTTCACCAACGGGCCGCAGGGGATCAACATGATCGACCCGATCCGCATCTTCGGGGTGTCGCTGGCGGGCGAGGAAGGGTCGAACGCCACCGTGCACATCGGCAGTTACGCGATGCCGTCGGTGAACGCGTATTACTTCCTGTTCCTGGCGCTGGTGATCGCGTCGATCTTCATCACAGGCCGCCTGCAGCACTCGCGCCTGGGCCGCGCCTGGGTGGCGATCCGCGAAGACGAAATCGCGGCCAAGGCGATGGGCATCAATACCCGCAACGTCAAGCTGCTCGCGTTTGCCATGGGCGCCTCGTTCGGCGGCGTGGCCGGCGCGATGTTCGGCGCCTTCCAGGGCTTTGTCTCGCCGGAATCGTTCTCGCTGACCGAGTCCATTGCCGTGCTGGCGATGGTGGTGCTCGGCGGTATCGGCCACATCCCGGGCGTGGTGCTGGGCGGCGTGCTGCTGGCGGCCCTGCCGGAAGTGCTGCGCCACGTGGTCGACCCGGCCCAGCAGGCGCTGTTCGGCAAGGTGATCATCGAGGCCGAAGTGCTGCGCCAGTTGCTGTACGGCCTGGCGCTGGTGCTGATCATGCTGGTGCGCCCGGCCGGCCTGTGGCCATCGCCCAACAAGGAAGAGCGCCCGAATGCCGCACTGGCGCGTGACGACGAAGAAGCGAGTACCACATGAACGACCAGGTCATTCTGAACATTGCCGGCGTCAACAAGCGCTTCGGCGGCCTGCAGGCGCTGACCGATGTCGGCATCCGGATCATGCAGGGCCAGATCTACGGCCTGATCGGCCCGAACGGCGCCGGCAAGACCACGTTCTTCAATGTGATCACGGGTCTCTACCAGCCCGACAGCGGCACGTTCGAGCTGGCCGGCAAGGCGTACTCGCCGTCGGCCCCGCATGATGTCGCCAGGGCCGGCATCGCGCGCACGTTCCAGAACATCCGCCTGTTCGGCGAGATGAGCGCGCTGGAAAACGTCATGGTGGGCCGCCATGTGCGCACCAAACAGGGCGTGCTCGGCGCGATCCTGCGCCACAAGGCGGCGCGTGAAGAAGAACGGGCGATCCGCGTCCGCGCCCAGGAGCTGCTCGATTTTGTGGGCATCGGCCAGTTTGCCAACCGCACGGCAAAGTTTTTGTCGTACGGCGACCAGCGGCGCCTGGAAATCGCGCGCGCGCTGGCGACCGATCCGCAATTGCTGGCGCTGGACGAACCGGCGGCCGGCATGAACGCCACCGAAAAACTGGGACTGCGCGAACTGCTCGTCAAGATCAAGGCGCAGGGCAAGACCGTGCTGCTGATCGAGCACGACGTCAAACTGATGATGGGTCTGTGCGACCGCATCACGGTGCTCGAATACGGCAAGCAGATTGCCGAAGGTGTGCCGGCCGAGATCCAAAAGAACCAGGCCGTGATCGACGCCTATCTGGGAGGTGCCCACTGATGGACGCAACGAAGAATGAAACGATCCTGCAGATAGCGGGCCTGAAAGTCGCGTACGGCGGCATCAAGGCCGTCAAGGGGATCGACCTGCAAGTGGGCCGGGGCGAACTGGTCACGCTGATTGGTGCGAATGGTGCCGGCAAGACGACCACGCTGAAGGCCATCACCGGCACGCTGCCGCCATGCAAGGTCGAAGGCGACATCAGCTACCTGGGGCAACCACTGCGCGGCACCCAGTCATTCCGCATGGTCCAGCAAAAGCTGGCGATGGTGCCGGAAGGGCGGGGGGTGTTCACCCGCATGTCGATTCACGAAAACCTGTTGATGGGCGCCTACACGCGCAATGACAAAGCCGGGATCGATGCCGATATCGAAAAGTGGTATGCGGTGTTCCCGCGCCTGAAGGAGCGCGCGGCCCAACTGGCCGGGACGCTCTCGGGCGGCGAGCAGCAGATGCTGGCGATGGCGCGCGCACTGATGTGCCATCCAACGCTGCTGTTGCTGGACGAGCCGTCGATGGGCCTGTCGCCGATCATGGTCGAGAAGATTTTCGAGGTGATCCGCGATGTGTCGCAGCAGGGCATCACGATCCTGCTGGTCGAGCAGAACGCCAAGCTGGCGCTGCAGGCCGCGCACCGCGGCTATGTGATGGAGTCGGGCGAGATCATCATGACGGGCAATGCGCGCGACATGCTGACCGATCCGCGTGTGCAGGCCGCGTATCTGGGCGAATAACCCATACCGACGTAAAAATGGCCGGGACGCTTGCGCGACCCGGCCTTTTTTTTACCGATCAGCGATGCTGCAGTATTACGCAGCAGCAGCCGTTGCGGCGTTGGTGGCTTTGGCAGCGGTGGCCGAGAATTGCGACACGGCGGCGTTCACATTGGTTTCGATGGCTTCGACAGCCTGCTTCGAGGTCTTGCTGAACTGCTCGTAACCGGCATTGGCGTTGCTGATGGCGGTCTTGACGGCGGCGACGAAGTTTTCCGAACCGGCCGGTGCATTCTTGCTCACTTCGTCGACCAGCGAAATCACCTTGCGGTTGGCTTCGACGATCTGGCTTTCGGCCGCTTTCGAGAATTCGGCGCCGGTGCCGCTGGCGATCGATGCCAGCTGACGGCTGTAGGCCATGGCTTTTTCAGCGCTTGGCTGGGCCTGGGTAGCGGCCAGCGAGAAGAATTCTTGTGGATCCTTGGCGCTCAGCATCTTGCTGGCCAGGGCTGACGATTCTTCGAGGCTGGCACGTGCGGTGCTGATGTTCAGGGCAACCAGTTTTTCCATGCTCTCGAACGTCTTCGACGTCAGCGACGAAAACAGGGCGAACTGCGATTCCATGCTGGTCTTGGTGGCGGTGGAAAACTGCTCAGGGATTGCAAACATGTGTCTCTCCAAAATGTTACGTTTCGTGAATGGACTGTTGCTCGGGTAGGGGCAGGTTCTTTGACAAACGCGACGAAGCTCTTCTTTTGTGCACCGCAACAGGGCAGATTTTGTGCCACTTCGTTTGAGGCGTCAAGCGATTTTGATGCGATGCACAATCCCGTGGTACGGAAGTGACAAGATTGCATTTGCCATGAGAAAGCTCAATTGATCTACCGCAAACGAACATTCTTTTTCTGCCTTTTTTGCTGCATCAGGACCGTGTGCTAGACTCGATCCTTGTCTTTACCTTAACTACCGTGGTTTTTTCGGGATACCCGTTCATCCATGTCACAGCGCGCCGCTTCTCCGCCGGTTTCTGCTGCCGCCCCGGCCGCCCCGGCTGCCCCATGGCTGTCGCCAGTGCCGCTGTTCTTTGTGCTGTTATGGAGCACCGGCTTTATCGTCGCCAAGTTCGGCCTGCCTTATGCGCCGCCGCTGACCTTCCTCATCGTGCGTTGCCTGGGCGTGCTGGCCGTGTTGCTGCCGATCGTGCTGATCTGGCGCGCGCCGTGGCCGCGTGGCCGGATCCTGCATGTGGCGCTGGCCGGGCTGCTGTTGCAGGCAGGGTACCTGGGCGGGGTCTGGGCTGCCATCGGCCTGGGCATGCCGGCCGGGCTGACGGCGCTGATCGTCGGCATGCAGCCCATCCTGACCGCGGCGGCCGCACCACTGATTGGCGAACGCGTGCGGCGCCTGCAGTGGCTTGGCTTGCTGCTAGGCCTGTCCGGCGTGGCGCTGGTCGTGTATGCCAAGCTGGGCCTGGCTGGCATGTCGCCTGCCGCGCTGGCGCTGTGCCTGTTTGCGCTGCTCTGCATCACGAGCGGCACGCTGTATCAGCGCCGTTTCTGTCCGCAGTTCGATCTGCGCACCGGCACCGTGATCCAGTTCGGCGCCACGGTGCTGGTGCTGATTCCACTGGCCATCTGGCTGGAAAACCTTGATCCGGCGTTCAGCCACATCACCTGGAGCGGCGACTTCATCCTGGCCCTGATGTGGTCGGTGCTGGCACTGTCGATCGGCGCCATCTTCCTGTTGTTTACCCTGATCCGGCGCAGCCAGGCCACGGAAGTAACGAGCCTGATGTACCTGACCCCGCCCACCACCGCCATCATGGCGTGGCTGCTGTTCGGCGAATCGTTCAGCCTGCTTGGTCTGGTCGGGATGATGGTCGCCGTCAGTGGCGTCGCCTTTGTCGTCAAGAAACCAAGGAATCTCCGATGATCAGCAGTCCCAGCCAGGAAGCGGTCGATGCCGCCATCACGTCGCGCCGCTCGATCCGCGCCTTTCTCGACAAGCCGGTGGAACGCGACGAGATCGCACGCATTCTCGACGTTGCCGCGCGTGCGCCGTCGGGCACCAATACGCAACCGTGGAAGGTGTATGTGCTCACTGGCGCGGCGCGCACGCGGCTGTCGAACGCGATCCTGGCGGTCAATGCCGATCCCGGGCAGGCACGCGGGCACACCGAGGAATACGCCTACTATCCGCGCGAGTGGACGTCGCCGTACATCGACCGGCGCCGCAAGGTCGGCTGGGATCTGTACAGCCTGCTGGGGCTGAGCCGCGACAACAAGGCTGGCATGGCGGCCCAGCATGCGCGCAACTACGCCTTCTTCGACGCGCCGGTGGGCTTGATCTTCACGATCGACCGCATCATGGCGCAGGGCTCATGGCTCGACTACGGCATGTTTTTACAGAACATCATGGTGGCAGCGCGCGCACGCGGCCTCGACACTTGCCCGCAAGCGGCGTTCACGCAGTATCATCGGATCATTCATGCCGAACTTGGCCTGGCGGACAGCGAGATGGTGGTCTGCGGCATGGCGCTGGGCTGGGCCGATCCGGAGCGGATCGAGAACACCCTGGTGACCGAGCGTGAGCCCAGTGAAGGCTTCTCCCGCTTCATGGACTAGCGTAAATACCGTCAATATCCTGTTGATATCAAAAGAAAAATTGTTTTCATGTTCGTGTTGTTTTAATCGGTTATTGCCGCGCGGAATGTGAATTTTGCTTGCGAACGGACGTCGTTCCGCTACACTTCACTACGTATCTCATCTGTTCGGATCAGGGGCTTCATCATGTTCAAACTTGCTGTGGCTGCTGTCGTTGCCGCTTTATTCGCCTTTTCCCCGGTGCAAGCCGCAGGTGCTGGTGCCGGCGCCGGTGCAGGCGCCACCGAGCAGGCGAAAAAATCCGCCGCTTCCAAGAAAAAAGTCAAACGCCAGGTCGTGCGCAAAGCGACGACCAAACGCACCAAACGCGCCAAACGCCAGGAACTGGCAGCTGCGGACGACCGTCCGCGCCTGGTCCGCCGTGTCAAGACAGTGCGCGGCAAGCGCGTCGTCACGTATCAGCCAGTGCGCACGGCCGCTGCCGCCGTCGCGGTGGGTGTCGCTGCCAAGACTGCTGGCGACATGGCGGGTCTCGATAACACGGCCGATCCGCTGGCGCTGCGCTCGAACGTGGCCTACGTGGTCGACCAGAACAGCGCCGAAGTGCTGTTCGAGAAAAACGCCAATGTCGCACTGCCGATCGCGTCGCTGACCAAGCTGATGACGGGCATGGTCGTCATGGACGCCAGGCAAGACCTCGATGAAGTCTTGCGCGTGACCGACGACGACGTCGACCGCCACAAGTTCAGCAGCTCGCGCCTGCCGGTCGGTGCCAGCATGACGCGCCGCGAACTGCTCCACATTGCCCTGATGAGTTCCGAGAACCGCGCTGCGGCGGCGCTGGGCCGTAACTATCCGGGCGGCATCAATGCCTTCGTCGGTGCAATGAATGCCAAGGCGCGCGAACTGGGCATGCGCGACACCCATTACGTCGATTCCAGCGGCCTGTCGAGCCGCAATGTGTCGAGCGGCCGCGATCTGGCCAAGCTGGTCATGGCGGCGCACGGCAATCCGGTGCTGCGTGAATTCTCGACCACGCCAAATTCGACGGTGCAAGCCAGCGGCCGCACAATGCACTATCGCAATACCAATTACCTGGTGTCGCTGCCTGACTGGAATATCGGCCTGCAAAAGACTGGCTTCATCAACGAAGCAGGGCGCTGCCTGGTGATGCAGGCCATGATCCATGGCCGCAACGTGGTGATGGTGTTCCTGGATTCGAAGGGCAAGATGTCGCGCACGGCCGACGCCGGTCGGATCCGCCGCCTGATCGAGTCGCTGCCGGACCGGATGGATGTCGATGCGATCCGGCCATCGACCATCACCGCCAGCGCGCCAGGCCTGGCGCGCTAAACAACAAGGGCAGGCTCCGCGCCTGCCCTTGTTGTATCTGCCCTTGTGGTTTATACCGTTGGCATCGGCCGATACCCGAGCGTCGCCGAAATGCGCGCCGCGGTCTGTACCAGATCATCGAGCCAGTCTTCCTGCAAGCGGTCGGCCGGCGCCGAAATCGACAAGCCCGCCACCAGCTTGCCACTGTCATCGTGGATGCCGGCAGCCATGCAGCGCACACCCAGTTCCAGCTCTTCGTTGTCGCGTGCATAACCGCGCGAGCGCACCAGGCTCAGCTCACGCTCCAACCGCGCCAGCTCGGTGATCGAATTGCGCGTGTGGCCCGAGAGCCCCGTGCGGGTCGCGTAGGCGCGCGTGGCTTTCACGTCGTCCACGGACAAAAATAGCTTGCCGGTCGAGGTCAGGTGCAGCGGACCGCGTCCGCCAATGGCGCGCACGACCTGCATGCCCGAGCGCTCCGAGAAGGCCCGGTCGATGTACACGATCTCGTCGCCCTGGCGCACCGACAGGTTCACCGTCTGCTGCGTCTTGCGGTGCAGGGCGCGCATGGCGTCGAGCGCCGCTTCGCGTACCGACAGCCGGCTCTTGACCACATTGCCCAGTTCCAGCAAGCGCATGCCCAGCCGGTACGTGCCTGGCTCGACCCGGTCGACAAAGCGCGTGACCACCATATCGTTGAGGATCCGGTGCGCCGTGGACGGGTGCAGGCCCGATACACGTGCCAGCTCCTTGAGGCTGACCGGGTCGGAATAGCTGGCCAGTGCGTCCAGAAGGGAGGTCATGCGTTCGATCACCTGGATCGAGGTCTTGGCGGGTTGGGGCGTTTCCATTTTCATATGATGGTTGGTGCGGTGCAGTAGGCCCATTCTTTATACCATGATGTGAAACGCTCACGCAAACCTGGCCTTGCATTGTGGGTACACTTGCCACATGCTGATCCGGAGGCTGCATAATGACGTTCCTGCATCCTCACTGGACAACGATGGACAACCCGATCAGCGAATTCAAGACCTTGCGCGGCCTCGAGCGCATTGGTGCGGCGTGCCGCAACACCTGGGACGGCTTGCGCTGGGCCTGGCGCAGCGAAGCGGCGTTCCGGCAAGAGGTGGTGCTGATCGTTGTGGCCAGCGTGATCGCGCTGCTGTTGCCGGTCTCGGGTTTCCAGCGCCTGGCCATGATCGGCGTGCTGGTCGTGGTGCTGATCGTCGAGCTGATCAATTCGGCGATCGAGGCGATCGTCGACCGTGTTTCGCTCGAGCGCCATCCATTGTCGAAAGCGGCCAAGGACATCGGCAGCGCCGCCGTCGCGCTGACGCTGCTGCTGGCGTTCGCTGTCTGGGCCGTCGTCCTCTACAATCGCTTCATGTAGACCATGCAACGCGCCGTCCGTGCCGGACGGTGCCCCGAACAAGTTTGATCAATCACAGGAGATGACCATGACGTTACGCCTCGGCGATACCGCCCCCGACTTCGAGCAAGCATCCAGCATTGGCCCTATCCGTTTCCACGAATGGGCAGGCGACTCGTGGGTCGTGCTGTTTTCGCACCCGGCCGACTTCACGCCGGTCTGCACCACCGAACTGGGCCTGACCGCCAAGCTCAAGCCTGAATTCGACAAGCGCAATGTCAAGGCGATCGCGCTGTCGGTCGATGCGGCCGAAAAGCACCTCGACTGGATCCGCGACATCGAAGAAACCCAGCAAACCGTCGTGGGCTTCCCGATCATCGCCGATGCCGACCGCTCGGTCTCGACGCTGTACGACATGATCCACCCTGAACAATCGGCCACCGCCACCGTGCGTTCGCTGTTCATCATCGATCCAAACAAGAAAGTGCGCCTGACCATCACCTACCCGATGAGCACCGGCCGCAACTTCGACGAAGTGCTGCGCGTGATCGACGCACTGCAACTGACCGATGGCTATACGGTCGCTACGCCGGGCAACTGGAAAGATGGCGACGACGTCATCATTCCGCTGACCGTGACCGATCCTGACGTGATCAAGCAAAAGTACCCGAAAGGCTTTGAAGCGCCGCGTCCGTATCTGCGCATGACGCCGCAGCCGAACAAGTAAGCCGGTTCGCACGGCATCGGAGAGATGGCCCAGGCACATGCCTGGGCCATTTTTTTTGTCCAGCGAACGACCATTTCCGCATATCGCCATGCAAGCGCCGCACCTCTACATAGCGTTTCGTGTCTATACAAATAAGGATTGCTTCGTTTGCGTTATGACGATCACGTGAGAATATTCGATTCCAATAGAAGAATTTGTAATAAGGACTCGCATGACATCGCTTGCTATGCCAGGCAGTACGGCAGCGTCGAAGTCGTCGAAAGCACCGGGCCGGGTCATACCCGGCTTTGGCATTTCGCTCGGCTTCACGCTGTTTTACCTGGCGCTGATCGTTCTTATCCCGCTCTCGGCGGTGTTCCTCAATACCTTCAGCATGACCTGGCCCGAGTTCTGGGCCACTGTCACGTCCGAGCGCGTCATGGCCTCGTATCGCCTCAGCTTTGGCGCCTCGCTGATCGCAGCCGCCCTGAACGTCGTGTTCGGCGGCATCGTCGCCTGGGTGCTGGTGCGGTATAAATTCCCCGGCAAGCGCTTCATCGATGCGCTGGTCGACCTGCCGTTCGCGCTGCCTACCGCCGTGGCCGGTATCACGCTGACCGCCCTGTACGCGCAGAATGGCTGGATCGGCCAGTACCTGGCCACATGGGGCATCAAGGTCGCGTTCACGCCGCTGGGCGTCGTGGTCGCGCTGACCTTCATCGGGCTGCCGTTCGTCGTGCGCACGGTGCAGCCGGTGCTCGAAGAAGCCGAACGCGAACTCGAAGAAGCCGCCGCCAGCCTGGGCGCACCGCCGCTGCAGACGTTTACGCGCGTGGTGTTGCCAACGATCGTGCCGGCGCTGCTGACCGGCTTTGCGCTGGCCTTTGCGCGCGCCACCGGCGAGTATGGCTCGGTCATCTTCATCGCGGGCAACCTGCCGATGGTGTCCGAGATCACGCCGCTGCTCATCATCTCCAAACTCGAACAATACGATTACGCCGGCGCCACCGCGATTGCCGTCGTGATGCTGGTGTTCTCGTTCATCCTGCTGCTGACGATCAATCTGCTGCAGGCCTGGACACGCAAGCGGGCGGGCAAATCATGAGCGCCGTCCTCGACAAAGTCACGCCGCCACGTCCACCGGCGGCCCGCGGCAAGCGCCTCGACACCAGCGTGCTCGAGCCACGCTGGGTCAGCGTTCTGCTGATCGCCATTGCACTCGTGTTTCTCACGCTGTTCCTGTTCATCCCGCTCGCGGCGGTGTTTACCGAAGCGCTCAAGAAGGGCTGGGAAGTGTATGTCGAATCGGTCATCGATCCGGATGCGGTATCGGCCATCAAGCTCACGCTGATTGCCGCCGTGATCTCGGTACCGCTGAACCTCGTGTTCGGCGTATCGGCTGCCTGGGCGATCACCAAGTTCGAATTTCGTGGCAAGAGCATCCTGCTCACGCTGATCGACCTGCCGTTCTCGATCTCGCCCGTGATTGCGGGCCTGATGTACGTGCTGCTGTTTGGCGCCTCGGGCTGGTTCGGCCCGTGGCTGGCCGAGCACGACATCAAGATCCTGTTCGCAGTGCCGGGCATCGTGCTGGCCACCGTGTTCATCACGTTCCCGTTCGTGGCGCGCGAGCTGATTCCGCTGATGCAGCAGCAGGGCACCGAAGAAGAAGAAGCGGCGCTGGTGCTCGGTGCATCGGGCTGGTCGACGTTCTGGCGCGTGACGATGCCGAACATCAAATGGGGCCTGCTGTATGGCGTGATCCTGTGTAACGCCCGGGCGATGGGCGAGTTCGGCGCCGTCTCGGTGGTCTCGGGCCACATCCGCGGTGAGACCAACACGATGCCGCTGCACGTCGAGATCCTCTACAACGAATACAACTTCACGGCCGCCTTTGCTGTGGCGTCGCTGCTGGCGCTGCTCGCGCTGGTGACGCTGGCCATCAAGTCCTTTATCGAATGGCGTCTGCACCAGGCCAAATCGGCCTCGCTGGACGCCCCTCACTGAATTTACGCCGGAGCCACGCATGACGATTGAAGTCCAACACATCCGTAAAAATTTCGGCCAGTTCAAGGCGCTCGACGACGTCTCGCTGCAGTTCCCGGACGGCGAACTGACCGCCTTGCTCGGCCCGTCGGGCTGCGGCAAGACCACGCTGCTGCGCATCATCGCCGGCCTGGAATACCCGGACTCGGGCACCGTGCTGCTCGACGGCCAGGATTCGTCGCACCGCCACGTGCGCGAGCGCCAGGTCGGCTTCGTGTTCCAGCACTACGCGCTGTTCAAGCACATGACCGTGTTCGAGAACGTCGCGTTCGGCCTGCGCGTGAAACCACGCAGCGAGCGCCCGAGCGAAGACCAGATCCGCGACAAGGTCAAAAAACTGCTCGAGCTGGTGCAGCTCGACTGGATCGCCGACCGCTATCCGCCGCAGCTGTCCGGTGGCCAGCGTCAGCGCATCGCGCTGGCGCGCGCACTGGCTGTGGAGCCGCGCGTGCTGCTGCTCGACGAGCCGTTCGGCGCGCTCGACGCCAAGGTGCGCAAGGAACTGCGCCGCTGGCTGCGCCGCCTGCACGACGACCTGCATGTGACGTCGATCTTCGTCACACACGACCAGGAAGAAGCGCTCGAAGTGGCCGACCAGGTGGTCCTGATGAACAAGGGCCGCGTCGAGCAACTGGGCAGCCCCGACCAGGTCTACAACCATCCCGCGTCGCCGTTCGTGTATGGCTTTTTGGGTAACGTCAACCTGTTCCACGGCCGCATCCACGAAGGCGTGCTGGCCAGCGGCGACGTCAACTTCCAGGCCCCGCAGCACATCGATGTGCGCGATGGCGCCGGCATCGGCTACGTGCGCCCGCATGATTTGGATGTCGAGCGCTATACGCCGGGCGCCGAGGGCGTTGTGGCCAAGCTGCGCCGCGCGCATGCGATCGGGCCGCTGGCCCAGCTCGACCTGGAGCGCGCCGACAATGGCCAGATGATCGAAGCGGTGCTGCCGAACGAGCGCTTTGCCAGCCTGGGCCTGAAAGAAGGCGACACGCTGGTGGTGCGCCCGCGCCGCATCGAAGTCTTTGTTGACCAGGGAAGCGCCGCATGAACTTCCAGCAGCTGCGCTCGGTGCGCGAAGCGGCCCGCCGCGACTTCAACCTGACCGACGTGGCCAACGCGCTGTTCACGTCGCAGCCGGGCGTGTCGCGCCAGATCCGCGAACTCGAAGACGAACTGGGCGTCGTGATTTTCGAGCGCAACGGCAAGCGCCTCACGGGCCTGACGCCACCCGGCAAGGGCATCCTGCGCATCGTCGAAAAGCTGCTAGTCGAAGCCGAGAACCTGCAGCAGGCCAGCCGCGAATTTGCCGGCCAGGACAGCGGCACGCTGACGGTGGCCGTGACCCACACGCAAGCCCGTTACGCGCTGCCGCAGGTGGTGCAATCGTTTCGCGCCGCGTTCCCCAATGTACGCATCGCCCTGCAGCAAAGCGCGCCGGAACACATCGCGGCGTGGGTCGCTTCGGGCAAGGCCGATATCGGCATCGCGACCGAAGGCCTGTCGGCGTTTCCCGATCTGGTGTCGTTCCCGTGCTACCGCTGGAGCCACCTGATCGTGGCGCCGGAAGGCCATCCGATCTTCGCCAGCGGTTCGCCGCTGCGCCTGGAAGATCTGGCCGAGCATCCGCTGATCACGTATGACCAAGGCTTTACGGGCCGCAGCCACATCGACGCAGCGTTCCTCGAAGCCGGGCTGGCGCCGGACATCGTGCTCACGGCGATGGATTCGGACGTGATCAAGCAGTACGTGTCGCTGGGGATGGGCGTGGGGATCGTGGCGTCGATGGCGTTCGACCATGGCCGCGACAAGGGGCTGCGCGCGATCGAGGCATCACACCTGTTCGCGCAGAACGTGACGCGCCTGGCGGTGCGGCGCGGCTCGTACCTGCGCTCGTACGCGTTTCACTTCATCGAGCGCTTCGCGCAAGGCTACACACGGGCCGATATCGAAAAGGCGATTGCGACCGCCGAATAGGGTCGTGCCGCCGGCACGCCAGGCTGGCGCGCCGGCCGGGTTTACTTCTTCTTTTTCTCGCGCAGCACGTCGGCGCAATCGCGCACCAGGCCTGGCCCGGCGTAGATCAAGCCACTGTACAACTGCACCAGCTTGGCGCCGGCCGCGATCTTCGCGCGTGCATCGACGCCGCGCATGATGCCGCCCACGCCGATGATCGGGATATCGTCGCGCAGCTCGGTCTTGAGCGCGCGGATCACGATATTCGATTGCTCGAACACGGGCGCGCCCGACAGGCCACCCGCTTGCTGCGCATGCTTCATGCCCTCGACATCGCGCCGGTTCAGCGTGGTGTTGGTGGCGATGACGCCGTCGATCTTGTGCCGCAGCAGGGCGCTGGCGATATCGCGGATCTGGTCACCATCGACATCCGGTGCGATCTTGAGCGTCAGCGGCACGTAGTGGCCGTGCTGGTCGGCCAGGCGCATCTGCTCGTGCTTGAGCTGCGACAGCAGGCTGTCGAGTTCGGACGCACCCTGCAACTGGCGCAGGTTCTGCGTGTTCGGCGACGAAATATTGACCGTCACGTAGCTGGCGTACGGGTACACCTTGCGCAGGCATTCGAGGTAGTCGTCGGCAGCGCGCTCGATCGGCGTGTCGGCGTTCTTGCCGATGTTCAGCCCCAGCACGCCTTGCTTTTCCTGGAAGAAGCGCGAGGCCTGCACATTGGCCACGAACGCATCGACACCGCCGTTGTTAAAGCCCATGCGATTGATGATGCCGCGTGCACGCGGCAGCCGGAACATGCGCGGTTTCGGGTTGCCGGCCTGGCCACGTGGCGTGACCGTGCCGATTTCAATGGAACCGAAGCCCAGCGCGGCCAGGCCGTCGATATACGCCCCATCCTTGTCCAGCCCGGCGGCCAGGCCGACGGGATTCGGAAACGTGATACCCATGACGGTGCGCGGATCGGGCCGTGGTTTCCGGATGGCGCCAGTCAGGCCGAGCGCTGCTGCGCGACGCAGCATGGGCAGGGTCAGGTTGTGCGCCGCTTCGGGATCGAGCGAGAACAGTGCGGGTCGAACGAGGGTATACAGGAATTTATCTGGCATGGGGTACTCGGTTGACGTATCCCCGACATTCTAACGTGCGGCGAGGGCCAGTACGTAACGAAGTGCTAATGCAATTGTTAGCGGTTGTGTCCGTTGACCCGGCAAGCAACAGGTTAGGGAAGCACTGATTTATTCTGGGGGATGGAATTGGCTGCGGAAAAAGCCACCATGCAAGGCGCAAATCGCAGCAATAGCGGGCTATTGCGAGAATTTGCAACGCCGCAGGGTGGCTATTTTCCGCGCCAAGTCCGCCTCCATGAATTAATCAGTGCTTCCTTAGGCCTCGAGAACGCCCCATTGCCCGTCAATGCGCGCTTCGAGTGGCCGGAAGTTGATCTTGTAGGCCATCTTGGGGCTCTGCGCGATCCAGTAGCCCAGATACACGTGCGACAACCCGAGTTCGTGCGCCTGGTTCACCTGCCACAGGATGTTATAGGTGCCGTACGACGCGTTCTCGATGTCCGGGTCAAAGAAGGTGTAGACCGACGACAGGCCATCGGAGAGCACATCGATGATCGACACCATGCGCAGGGTGCCGTCGGGCTCGCGGAACTCGACCAGGCGCGTGTTGACGCGGCTTTGCAGCAGGAACTGTGCGTACTGGTCGCGGCTGTCCTGGTCCATGCCGCCGCCGACATGGCGCGTGGTCTGGTAGCGCAGATACAGCGCGTAATGCTCGTCCGAGAAGGCCAGGTTGGCCACCATCGCGACCAGGTTGCCATGGCGCTTCCAGACGCGGCGCTGGGTGCGGTTGGGTGTGAAGTCGGCGCACCTGACGCGCACCGGAATGCAGGCCTGGCAACCGTCGCAGTACGGGCGATAGGTAAAGATGCCACTGCGCCGGAAGCCATTCTTGACCAGCTCGGAGTATACGTCGGCATTGATCAGGTGCGAGGGCGTGGCAACCTGCGAGCGCGCCTGGCGTGCGTCGAGGTAGCTGCAGGGGTAGGGCGCCGTGGTGTAGAACTGCAGCGTGGCGAAGGGCAGGTCGTGTAGGTGCGTCATGCAAGAGCTCTCGGAACGACGTGGGGTTGCTGCCTATTCTAGCGAAAACCGCGCCGCGATTCCGTTAGTCAGGCAACGGTGACGCCACCGTCCATGACGCAATGCCCGGCCTGGCCGTCGCGCGGTGAACGTGTTCAAGAAAGCGGCTGCGCGGGATCGGCATTGCGCCAAGCGACGCCAGGTGGCCGGTCTCTTGCTGGCAGTCGACCATTTCGACGTCATGGCGGCGCAGAAACGCTACCAGATAGGCGAGCGCGACCTTGGAAGCATCGGACACGCGCGCGAACATCGACTCGCCATAAAACATGTGGCCGATGCAGACGCCATACGCGCCGCCCACCAGCTCGCCATCGAGCCAGACTTCGGCAGAGTGCGCGTAACCCAGTGCGTGCAGGCCCGTGTAGCCGGCGATGATCTCGTCCGAAATCCAGGTGCCCGGCCCGTCGCGGCGCGGCGCGGCGCAGGCCTGCATGACGTCGTCGAACGCGCTGTCGAAGCGCACGTCCCAGCGCCCGCCATCCAGACGGCTGCGCTCGATCTTGCGCAGCGTTTTTGCCAGGCTGTTACTGACCTTGAACTGGTCGGTGTACAACACCATGCGCGGATCGGTACTCCACCACAGGATCGGCTGGCCTTCGGAAAACCACGGGAAGATGCCATTGCGATAGGCCTGCAGCAGGCGCGCCGGCGACAGGTCGGCGCCGGCCGCCAGCAGGCCCGGCGCTTCAACCGTCAATGCCTTCGACACGTCAGGGAACGGCGTATCGGTCTCGAGCCAGGGAATCATGTCAGTCCGGTTCGCGTGGGGCCATCATGGGGCGGTTGACGGCCACGCTGTGAACGCCGAAGTCGCCACCCTCGCGCACTTTGATCCGGTCGGCAAAGAACAGTTCCAGCGTCGTGCGGATCGTGGGGAAGGCCAGATCGTCCCACGGGATGGTCGCTTCGGTGAACAGTTGCACGTCGAGGCTTTCGATGCCCGCCGCATAGTCGAGGTCGAGCAGGCGTGCCAGGTAGAACAGATGGACCTGATGTACGTGCGCGACGTTGAGCAGCGAGAACAGCGGGCCGAGTTCGATGTTGGCGCCGGCCTCTTCTTCGGTTTCACGCTGCGCCGCCTGTTCGGTAGTTTCTTCGTTTTCCATGAACCCGGCCGGCAGCGTCCAGTAGCCGTAGCGCGGCTCGATCGCGCGCTTGCACAGCAGGATCTGGAGTTCGCCATCGTGTTCCCACACGGGAATCGAACCGATGACCAGCTTCGGGTTCTGGTAATGGATCGTGTCGCAGTGCGTGCACACGTAGCGCGGCCGGTTGTCGCCTTCGGGAATGGCCAGCACGACAGGGTGGGCGCACTCGGAGCAGAATTTCATGGTGGATAGGGCAGGTTGGTCGTGGCAATACTGTACACCGAATGCGGTGTCGGCAGGGGCAGGGGGCGCGTTCGCAGCTGGCGCTCGTACGGTCCCACGAGATATAAGTTTCCTCAATAGACCATGCAATAAGGATTAGATTTGCCTAATGACCCGTGGAGGCGTATAATTCATTTCACAGACGCGGGGTGGAGCAGTCTGGCAGCTCGTCGGGCTCATAACCCGAAGGTCACAGGTTCAAATCCTGTCCCCGCAACCAAGATTAGAGGCCGTTGATTCGAAAGAATCAGCGGCTTTTCGTTTTTCTGGCCCTGCTTTCTTGCTTTGATGTAAGGGCTTCGATACAGGTCAACGTCACGCGCCGCCGTCGCAATGCACGGCTGCTTGCCCGGTCCAACCCGCAACGGACGACAAGTCGGGGAGCAAGCCATGATCGATGTAGACGACATCAACCAATCCTGGGGCTGGGTGGGCATGAGTGCGGTGGAAGTGCTCGGCGCCAATGCCTTCGGCAATCTCATCATCCGCGACGAAGACGACCGGTTCTGGTGCCTGCGCCCGCACGAGCTTTGTTGCGAGCCGCTCGCCAGCAACCGGGCAGCGCTCGATGCGCTGTCGTACAACCAGGATTTTCTCAACGACTGGTACATGCCCGAGGCCGTGTGCCTGGCCGAAGCCGCGCTGGGGCCACTCACCGACGGGCGCACCTATTGCCTGAAAATTCCCAGTGCGCTTGGCGGCAAGTATGGGTGCGATAACTTGGCGACTGTACCGTTGGCGGCGTTGATCCGGTTTTCGGGGGAGGGGGCGCAGCAGTTTGATGGCTTGCCGCGCTGGAACTAAGCGGGCTTGTCCGCTGCTGGCGTGTCTGCCAGGCTGGCCCACAGATAGGCCGCTGCCATCGTGCGGTGCGGCGCGTAGCGCGCCAGCATGCGCTCGGCTTCCGCAACCGTTGGCCGGTTTGCGCTGCCCGAGAGCTTGTGCAGCGCGGCGCGCACGGCGACGTCGCCTTCCAGCGAGCAATCGGGATAGCCATAGCCGCGCAGCAGCACGTAATTGACGGTCCAGGGGCCGATCCCCTTGATGGCTAGTAGTGTTTCGCTGACATCGGCGCTCGCCGAGACAGCGACGTCCTCTAAGGCAGCGTTCCGCTCGAGCACCAGGCTGCCATCGACCACCATCCGCGCCACGCGCAATATCGTCTCGGCCTTGGCGTTCGAGAATTTGCGGCCCGTGAGTTCACTGAGGTCGAGCCGTGCCACGTCGGGCGCCTCCGGATAGCACCACAAGCCAGATGCATGCGCGCGGCCCGCCAGTTGAATCAGCGTGCGGCGCAGCGCAATGGCAAACGTCAGGTTGATCTGCTGGCCGATGATGGCCCAGGTCAGCGCCTCGAAGATTGTTGCCGACTGCACGATGCGCAGGCCTGGCTGGCGCGCCACCACGGGCCCCAGCCAGGGGTCATCCTGGACGGCCGCGCCGAATGCCGACGGATCGATCCGTAAGCCCAGCACGTTCAGCAGCGCCTCGTGCGTCCGTGCCTGGACATCCGGCGTAACCGGCCCGTCGAAGGTCACGCGGCAGTGCGCTGCGCCGTCCTCGAACCGGATGTCCAGCAGCGTCGGCACGCCACCGAGCAGCACGCCCTTGCGCAAGCCATCGGTATCGACCTGCTCGGCCACGCGTTCGGGATCGCGGCCGTGAAATGCCAGCACGTCGGCGACGCGGTAGCCGGGCGGCAGGGCGATCGCATGGGATTCGGTCATCGTGTTCCCGTTGCCACCGGCACGCGCCGCCAGGCCGGCTTGAATCCCGTCACCAGCGCCGTGCCGAGCAGGACGATCGCCGAACCGACGATCGTGTGCCAGCCGATGACCTCATGCAGGAACAGCGCGCCCCACAGGATGCCGAACACGGGGCTGAGGAACGTGACGGTCAGCGCCGATGTGGCGCCGACGTCTTCGATCAGTTTGAAATAGACGATGTAGGGCGATGCCGCTGCAGACCACGCCCAGCGTCACCACGGCGGCCATGATGCCGACGGTCGGCTCGCCCGGCGCCGGGAAGAACGCGACGAGCGGCAGCACCAGCAGGGCCGAGGCCCACATCGAGCCGTGCGCATTGGCGAACGGCGCCACGCCACCTTTGCTGGCAGCGGCCGATTTGGTGTACTGGCTGGCCACGCTGTAGCTGAAGGCGGCGATCAGCGCTGCAGCCACGGCCAGGCCCGCGCCGGGCCGCTCGGCCACATGATCAAAGCCGACCAGCAGCGCGACGCCGGCGGTGCCAAGCAGCAGGCCGAGGGCACTGCGCCGCGTGACCTGCTGGCGCGCCCACACGGCGCCGACGAGCGCGCCCCACATCGGCGCGGTGGCGTTGAGCACCGCCAGCACCGACGCCGACAGCGTGCGCGCGGCAAACGCGAACAGCAGGAAGGGCAGGGCGGAGTTGAACAGGCCGAGGATCAGGTAATGCTGCCAGTGGCGCCGCACGTTCAGCGGCGCACCGCGCCCACGCAGATGCAGCACCCAGCTCACCAGCGCGAGAAACACGGCCGCCAGCGCGAGCCGGTATTCGATCAGCACGGCCGGACCGAGCACCGGCGCGGCGATGCGCATGAAGAGGAAGGAGCCGCCCCAGATGGCGGCCAGCGCAACGAGGCGCAGCATGTTCGCGGTGTTCATGAGGACGAAAAAAATGGCCAGTTGTCAGGCTGACCATTGTGGCAGGGCCGGCAGCAATGTGCCAGCCGCTTCTTGCCATCGATACCCGTTCGTCAGGCGGCGCTGGCGAGCGTCAGTGCGGCCGCATGCGGCATGAGTAAGGTCTGTGGCACCGCGTTCTTCACAGCCGTCATTTCGGCCATGATCGACACCGCGATTTCAGCCGGCGTCTTGCTGCCGATGTACAGCCCGATCGGCCCGTGCAGGCGCGCCAGTTCCACATCGGTCAGATCGAACAGCTTGAGACGTTCGCGCCGCTTGGCGTTGTTGGCGCGCGAGCCGATCGCGCCCACGTAGAAGGCTTCGGACTTGAGCGCTTCCATCAGCGCCAGGTCGTCCAGCTTGGGGTCGTGCGTGAGCGCCACGACGGCGCTGCGCGCATCGAGCCTGGCGTCGATCACCAGATCGTCGGGCATCGCGTGTACCAGCGTCACACCGGGGATGTGAAAGCCGCTGCGATATTCTTCGCGCGGGTCGCACACGGTGACGCGGTAATCCATGCCGGCGGCGATTTGCGCCAGGAAGCGCGACAGCGGACCGGCGCCGATGATATACAGGCGCCAGCGCGGGCCGTGCAGCGTGTGCAGCACGCCGTCTTCGACACGCTGGATGGCCGTGGCCTGCGCCGTGGCGAGCGTGACGGCGCCGGTAGCCAGCTGCACGCTGCGTTCGACCAGTTCACCTTCGCCAAGACGCGCGAGCAGCTCCTTGATGCCGCTGTCGACCGACAGTGGTTCGATGGCCAGCTCGATGGTGCCGCCGCAGGGCAGGCCGAAGCGGTGCGCTTCATCGGCGCTGATGCCGTAGCTGATGATTTCGGGGAGGGTGATTTCGATGCCGTTGTCGCGCACGCGGGCGATCAGATCGTCCTCAATGCAGCCGCCGGAGACCGAGCCGACCACCTGGCCATCTTCGCAGATGGCCAGCGTGGCGCCCACCGGGCGTGGGCTGGAACCCCAGGTCTTGATGACCGTGACCAGCTGGCAGCGCTGGCCGCCGTCAAGCCAGGCGGCGCAGGTTTTCAGTACGTCGAGGTCGATGCTGTCCATGGTGTTCGTGTCGCCGGAGCGGGTGAATAAGATGGACAATCATACAAAAAAAGCGCCGCACGTGTCGGCGCGCAGGCCAGCGCTCAAGGCACCAGCGGTTTCTTGGCGCTTTGCTTGGCCTTGACCTCCGCCACGGTCTTGTCGATCGCCGCCACGCGCATCGGTGTGGCCGGGTGGTTCGCCGTGTAGCCATTGAGGATTTTGGCCGGGTAGGTCGCCGCCAGGCGTTTCCAGAATGCGGACGCACCTTCGTAGCGGTAGCCGGCGCGCGCCAGCAGGTAGACCGCCAGACGGTCGGCTGCCACGTCATCGGCTGCCGGCATCGCCTTGATGCCGCCGCTGCCGATCAGCATCGAGGTGTCGGGCGTGATCGCGGTGAGGTTGTCGATGATGCTGCCGATGGTGGCCGCATTGCGCTGCGTGGCCGCATGGCCCAGCATATTGTGCGCCATCGTGCGTGCCACCACGTACGCCAGTTCGTCGTCGTTCTGCGCGAAGCCCAGCATGCCGCGCGTGACCATCACGCGGCTGCCGTCGGCGTATGCGTTGATGTTGTCGGCGTTGCCCAGCTCAATGGCGAAGGCGCAGGCGCGCGTGACGGGAATCGTCAGGTCGCGCGGCTTGCCACTGCGCTCGATCGACAGCGGCAGGCTGGCCTGCTTGGCCATGATCGGGCCGAACACGGCGCCGGCCTTGCTCAAGGCATTCGGGCCCACCGGGAGCGGCGTGCCGGCGGCGGCCAGCAGGCGGTCACCCTGGCGCAGGCCTGCCTTGGCCGCGCCGCTGCCGTTCAGGACATTCGTGACCTGCAGATGCTCGTCCATGCCCAGCACCACCCACGCCGCCTCGTTGTACTGGCCCGGGTAGGTGTAGCGGTTCTTTGCCGTGAAGCCCAGCAGGTTGCGCGCGTGCTTGGTGCACAGCGCGGCGTTGTCGATCAGGAGGGGCGCGGCGACGCGGTACAAGCGGTCGTGTTGCGTGGCCATGCGCTGGAGCACTTCGGCGGCGGCGGCCATCTGCGGCGTGACCTCGGGCTTGCCCGGCGCCTGTTCGACCGGCACCGCGCCCGGCTCGGTCGACGATTGCATTGGTCCCGGCGTGCTGCAGGCAGCGAGCAGCGCTGCCGTGGCGAAGATCAACGCCGGGGAAGTGAATCGGTACAGGCGCTGGATGCGCATCGGGGTGCTCCTCATGGTTTGTTATTGTTTGCCGGTGCTGCCGAAGCCACCGACGCCACGGTCGCTCGACGCGAAGTCCGTCACCACGTTGAAAGCCACTTGCAGTACCGGCACGATGATCAGCTGCGCGAGCCGATCCATTGGTTGCAGCACGAAGGCGGTGCTGCTGCGATTCCAGGTAGAGACCATCAGCTGGCCCTGGTAATCGGAGTCGATCAAGCCTACCAGATTGCCCAGTACGATGCCGCTCTTGTGGCCAAGGCCACTGCGCGGCAGGATCATCGCGGCGTAGCCCGGATCGCCGATATGGATCGCGAGACCCGTCGGCACCAGCACGGTTTCGCCCGGCGCGATGGTCAGCGGCGCATCGAGGCAGGCGCGCAGGTCCAGGCCTGCGCTGCCCGGCGTGCCGTAGGCCGGCAGCAGGTCCTGCATGCGCGGGTCGAGGATTTTGAGGTCGATATGTTTCATTACAAATTCTTGGGTAATCAGGTGAGCAGGGAGCGTTGTTCGAGGCGCTTGCCGATCTCGGACACCAGCTGGCGCGCCAGCGTGAGCTTGTCGGCGCGCTCGAGCAGTACGTGGCCGTGTTCATCGAACAGGATGATCGTGTTGTCGTCCTGGCCGAATGTCTGCGGCCCGATATTGCCAACCAGGAGCGGAATGCCTTTCTTTTCGCGCTTGGCCGCGCCGTAGGTCTCGAGCTGCTCGGATTCGGCGGCAAAGCCCACGCAATAGGGCCAGCCCGACAGCGACACGGTCGCTGCGACCGACGCCAGGATGTCCGCGTTCTGCGCAAATTCCAGCGCAGGCGGGGCGCCGTTGGCCGTCTTCTTGAGTTTCTGGTCGCTGGCATTCACCACGCGCCAGTCGGCCACCGCGGCCACGCCGATGAACACGTGCTGGCCCGTGACGCCGGCCATTACGGCATCGTGCATCTGCTGTGCGGTGAGCACGTCGATGCGGCGCACGCCATGCGGTGTGGGCAGCGATACCGGCCCGGAAACCAGCGTCACGTCGGCGCCGGCTTCGCGCGCGGCGCGCGCAATCGCGTAGCCCATCTTGCCGGACGACAGATTGGTGATACCGCGCACCGGATCGATCGGTTCGAACGTCGGCCCGGCCGTGATCATCACGCGCCGGCCCGCCAGCACCTTCTGCTGGAACGAGGCAATCAGCTCGTCGACCAGTTCATCCGCTTCGAGCATGCGCCCCATGCCCGTCTCGCCACAGGCTTGCTCGCCGCGGCCAGGGCCGAACAGGCAAATACCGTCAGCGCGCAGCTGCGTCACATTGCGCTGCGTGGCCGGGTTGTCCCACATCTCGACGTTCATTGCCGGCGCCACGTGCAGCGGCACGTGACGGGGCCGCGCGACGCACAGCAGCGACAGCAGATCGTCGGCCGCGCCGTGCACGAGCTTGCGGATGAAATCGGCCGAGCAGGGCGCGATCAGGATGGCGTCGGCGCCTCGGGTCAGGTCGATGTGGGCCATGTTGTTGGCCATGCGCGCATCCCACTGGTCCAGGTAGACCGGGTTGCCCGACAGCGCCTGCATGGTGACCGCACCGATGAAATGCGTCGCCGCCTCGGTCATCACGACCTGCACGCTGGCGCCGTGCTTGACCAGGGCGCGACACAGTTCGGCCGCCTTGTAGCAGGCGACACCGCCAGTGAGGCCCAGGACGATGCGCTTGCCTTTCAGGTCCATGCTCATGGTTTAGTCCCGGTCACGACTTGTTCACGCGCCGGAATTCATCCAGCACGAATAGCACGGCGCCGACCGAGATGCCGATGTCGGCAATATTGAAGGCCGGGAAGTGGCCGATGCCGGTCCAGTAGAAATCGAGGAAGTCGATCACGTGGCCGTGCACGACGCGGTCGATGCCGTTGCCCACCGCGCCGGCCATGATCAGCGCGAGCGCGAAGCAGAACAGGCGCTGCGTCGCGTTCTTGCTCATCATGTACAGGCAGAACACCACGGCACCGATGGCGATACCCAGAAACAGCCAGCGCTGCCAGCCGCTCGCGTCACCCAGGAAGCTGAACGCCGCACCCGGGTTGTACACCTTGATCAGGTTGAAGAAGCCCGTGATCGGCACCGTCTCGGCGTACGCGAAGGTGCGTTCGACGGTGAGCTTGGTGACCTGGTCGAGCAGGACGATGATCAGGGACAGCCCGATCCAGGGGAACATGCTGGCGCCGACGCTCTTGTTCGTGCTGCGCTTGACTAAGGTGGCGCCGGACGGCGCTGGTTTCTTTTTGGTTGCCATGGTGTCTGGGCCCGGTACTTATGCGAAGCGGCGCGCTTCGCCGGCGCCGAAGAGGTTGCTCGTGCAGCGGCCGCACAGCGTTGGATGTGCAGGGTCGTGGCCGACGTCGCGGCGATAGTGCCAGCAGCGCTCGCACTTCTCGGCGTCCGACGGCACGACGGCCACGGCTTCTTCAGCCTCGCTTGCCACTTCCGTGACGCTCGCCTGCGACGTGATGAAGACGAACTTCAGGTCGTCGTCCAGGCTGGCCAGCGCGCGGTACTTTTCGCCCGAGGCCTTGATCGCCAGTTCGGCCTGCAGCGACGAACCGATCGCGCCCGAAGTGCGCACTTCTTCCAGTTGCTTCGTCACGTCCAGGCGCACCTGGCGCAGCAAGGCGTACTTGGCCAGGAGCGCATCGCCATCCGGCAGCTCCGGGAAGGTCCACAGGGTCTGCGTGAAGATGGTCTCGTCGCTGGCGTTGAACGTTTCCTGGTCCGCAAACACAGCCCACGCTTCTTCGGCCGTGAACGACAGCACCGGCGACATCACGCGCAGCAGCGCATGCGCGATGTGCCACAGCGCGGTCTGGGCCGAGCGCCGTGCTGGTGAATCGATGGCGGTCGTGTACAGGCGATCCTTCAGGATATCCAGGTAGAAGCCGCCCAGGTCTTCCGAGCAGTAGTTCTGCAGGCGCGAGACGACCGGGTGGAATTCGTAGCGCTCGAAGTGCGCCGCCACGTCCTTCTGCAACTGGGCCATCGAGGCGATCGCGTAGCGGTCGATCTCGAGCAGCTCGCCCATCGGTACGGCGTGCTGCGCCGGGTTGAAGTCCGACGTGTTGGCCAGCAGGAAGCGCAGCGTGTTGCGGATGCGGCGGTACGATTCGGTCACGCGCTTGAGGATCTCTTCGCCGATCGACAGCTCGCCCGTGTAATCGGTCGAGGCCACCCACAGGCGCAGGATGTCGGCGCCGAGCGTGTCAGAGATTTTCTGCGGCGCCATCGTGTTGCCGAGCGACTTGGACATCTTCTTGCCATGCTCGTCGACCGTGAAGCCGTGCGTCAGCAGCGCCTTGTACGGCGGCTCGCCATTGAGCATCGAGGACGTCAGCAGCGACGAGTGGAACCAGCCGCGGTGCTGGTCCGAGCCTTCCAGGTACAGGTCGGCCGGGAAGCCCAGCTGCTCCTTGTGCGAGCCGCGCAGCACGGTCTGGTGGGTTGCGCCCGAATCGAACCAGACGTCCAGCGTGTCCCTGTTCTTTTCATAGATCGCAGCGTCGTCGCCCAGCAGCGTGACCGGGTCGAGCGTGTGCCAGGCGTCGATGCCGCCCGTTTCGAACAGCTTGGCCACTTGCTCCAGCAGTTCCGGCGTACGCGGGTGCAGCGTGCCGGTCTCTTTGTGGATGAAGAAGGCCATCGGCACGCCCCACTGGCGCTGGCGCGACAGGGTCCAGTCCGGGCGGTTCTCGATCATGCCGTGCAGGCGCGCCTGGCCCCAGTCCGGGAAGAACTGGGTCTTGGCGATGCCGGCCAGCGCGGTCTGGCGCAGGGTCGGGCCGCCATCCTTTGGCGTGAGGTCCATGCCGGCGAACCACTGGCTGGTGGCGCGGTAGATGATCGGCGTCTTGTGGCGCCAGCAGTGCATGTAGCTGTGATCGAACATCTTGAGTTCGAACAGCGCACCGGCTTCGGTCAGCGCCGCGCAGATTGGTTTGCTCGCTTCCCAGATCGTCAGGCCGCCAAACAATGGCAGCGTCGGGACGAAACGGCCGTCGCCCATGACCGGCTTGAGGATGTCGTCGTCCTGCATGCCATGCGCCTTGCACGACACGAAGTCTTCCAGGCCGTAGGCTGGTGCGGAGTGTACGACGCCGGTACCGCTGTCGACCGTCACGTAGTCGGCCAGGTACAGCGGCGAGAGGCGGTTGTAGAACGCGTCCTGCGCATGCAGCGGGTGCTTGAAGTTGATGCCGGCCAGCTTTTCGCCGACCGTGGTGGCGACGACCGTGCCTTCGAGCTTGTAGCGCGTCAGGCACGACTCGACCAGTTCCGAGCCCAGGATGAGCAGCAGCGGCTTGCCGTCACGTTCGGCCTGCACCAGCGAATACTGCACTTCCGGACCGGCGTTCAGGGCCTGGTTCGACGGGATGGTCCATGGCGTCGTGGTCCAGATGACGATGAAACCGTCGCCAGCCGGGAGTTTGTCCAGGCCGAAGGCGGCCGCGATCTTTTCCGGCTCGGCAAACGGGAAGCCGACGTCGATCGCCGGGTCGCGCTTGTCCTGGTATTCGACTTCGGCTTCGGCCAGCGCCGAACCGCAATCGAAGCACCAGTTCACGGGCTTGAGGCCCCGGTAGACATACCCTTTTTCGAGCAGTGTGCCGAGCGCGCGCAGCTCATCGGCCTCATTGCTGTAGGCCATGGTCATGTAGGGGTTGTCCCATTCGCCCAGCACGCCCAGGCGGATGAAGCCGGCGCGCTGGCGGTCGATCTGTTCGAGCGCGTAGGCACGGGCCTTTTGCAGCACCTCGGCCGTGGGCAGGTTCTTGCCGTACAGTTTTTCGATCTGGATCTCGATCGGCATGCCGTGGCAATCCCAGCCCGGCACGTAGGGCGCATCGAAGCCTGCGATCGTGCGCGACTTCAACACCATGTCTTTCAGGATCTTGTTGACGGCGTGGCCCAGGTGGATATCGCCATTCGCGTACGGCGGCCCGTCGTGCAGGATGAACGTTGGACGGCCCTTGGCCGCCTTGCGCACGCGCTCGTAGATTTTCTTGTCCTGCCATTGCTTGACCCAGCCCGGTTCGCGCTTGGCGAGGTCGCCGCGCATTGGGAACGGGGTGTCGGTCATATTTACCGGGTATTTGCTCTCAGGCTTTTTGCCGCCCTTGGCAGGGTTGTGCTGTTTGGTATCGGACATAAGGTTCTTTTGTTGGGTGTTCGTGTGCACGGCGCGGTGCGCCGTGTCGAATAGGGTCTGGCAAACAGGGGGAGGCGCTTCCTGCCAGTCGTTGACTGGCCGGGAAGCGCACTCAAATTCGGTCGGTCGCGTTCAGGGCGTTGTTACGCCGGTCGAAGAACGCGCGCGCCTGCAGCGCGTCGTTGTCGATCGCGGCGGTGAGCAGGGCCAGGTCGGCGTATTTTTCTTCGTCGCGCAGCTTGGCCAGAAACTCCACGCGCACCAGCTTGCCGTAACACTGGCCGGCATAGTCGAACACATGGACTTCAAGCAAGGTGCGGCCGGCGTCTTCAACGGTGGGGCGCACGCCCAGGCTGGCCACGGCCGGCAGCGGATGGCCGGCCAGACCGTGCACCTGCACGACAAAGATGCCGGACAGGGCAGGGCGATGTGTGACGCGCAGGTTCAGGGTCGGGAAGCCCAGCGTGCGGCCGAGCTTGGCGCCGTGGATCACATGGCCCGACATTGCGTAGGGATGACCGAGCAGCCGGCTGGTGGCGCAGAAGTCGCCATCGGCCAGCGCCGCGCGCACGGCCGACGACGAAATGCGTACGGCGCCATGCATCACGGTGCCCAGCGTGTGGACTTCGAAACCGTGTTCGCGACCGGCTTCGGCCAGCATCGCGATGTTGCCGGCGCGGCGCGCGCCGAAGCAGAAGTCATCACCCACCATCAGCCACTTGACGTGCAGACCGTCGACCAGCACGCGCTGGACGAAATCCTGCGGCGACATGGCGGCAAACTGCTCATTGAAATGTTCGACGATAACGCGGTCGATACCGGCCTGGTCCAGGTCTTCGAGCTTGTCGCGCAGATTGGCCACGCGCGCCGGGGCTTTGGACGGGTCGCCCAGTTTGTGGGCAAAGTATTCGCGGGGATGCGGCTCGAACGTCATCACGGCCGCATCCAGCCCGAGCCGGTCGGCGGCGCCGCGCACTTGCGCCAACAGGGCCTGGTGGCCGCGATGGACGCCGTCGAAATTGCCGATCGTGAGCGCGCATGGTGCGCGCGCCCTGTCGTTGGGAAGTCCGCGAAATACCTTCATCAAGTCTGGTTCCGGTTGCGCGCCATGCTGTCGGTATGCGGCGCCAAAAACCTGATTATACGGGAACTGCGCAGCAAACTGACGTTGCATAAGAGGAATGGTTCGCCGCTGACGGTGCATGCCACGGTATGCGGACGCTGACCAAATAAAAACGCCGCCCAAGGGCGGCGTTCTGGCCGATTGAAACGTAGCGTGGACGGGGAACCCGTCCACGCTACCGCTTTCTAACCAATTACGACAGTGGGTGGTTGACTGCCAGGATCCAGTAGCGTGCCAGTTCGGCCGTGCCGTCCTTGCCGCCAACGGTCTTGAACGCCGCAAGGGCTTGCGACTTCTTGCCAGCAACGGCATAGGCTTCGCCCAGGCGCAGCTTGGCTTCTTCGGCATTGCGCAGGCCGCCGGCCTTGATCGCCGCTTCCATCATTTTCAGGCCCTTGTCGGCCTGACCAGCCTGCACCATCGCGTAACCCAGGCCAACCATCTGGTCTGCGTCCTTGGCGGCGGTGTACTCGGCTTCGAGCGCAGCAAAGTTCTTATTTTGCTCGGCCAGGTTTTTCTCAGCCAGTTCCTTCAGGCGCTGGTGGCGCGCGGCATCGGTGCCGGTGCCCAGTGCGCCAGCCTTGTAGCCGCGGTCGATGATCTTGAGCGCTTCAGCAGGGGCTTTCGCCTGCAGGACCAGCTGGGCCATTTCCATGAACTCGCTCGGCTTCTTGAGCAGGTTGTTGGCCAGCTTCAGGCGGTAGACGTCGATGTTCAGACGCTGCGAGTAGCCTGGCTGACGCTGCACACGGTTCAGCAGGTCGGTCCAGTACTGGGCTTTCGGATAGCTTGCTGCCAGCTTCTCGATGGTGCGGACATAGCCGGCCGTATCGTTTTTCTTGAGCTGGATATTGGCCAGCATGCCGAGCTGATCTTCGCTCAGGCGGCCACTTTTTTCGATGGTGCGCAGTTCTTGCTCGAGCGCGGCAGTGTTGCCTTGCTTGTAGTAGTTCTGCAGCAGGTAAGCGCGCAGCTTTGGATCGTCTTTCTGCTTGAGCAGGGACTGGATCGTGCTGTTGGCTTTGTTCAGATCGCCGGCGCGCATATAGATGCCGACCAGGCCTTCTGAAAACTGCGAACGCTCGGAGGCGCTCAGCTTGCCCGAGTCGAGCAGTGCTTCGAACGATTTGGCGGCGGTGTCAAAGTCACCGGCCGACGAGGCTGCCGCAGCGCGAACGCGCTCGATCGTGTAAGTCTCGTTGGCGGTCTTGTTACCCACTTTGTCCAGTCCACGCAGGGTCGCCAGTGCATCCTTGTGCTTGCCCTGTTTCATTTGTGCCTGGGCTTGCTGCAGTGGTTTGCCGATCTCCGCACGCAGTGCTTCTGCAGCGACAGCGGAGGACAGGCCGATCACCGGAGTGGCGGCAACGAAGCCGAGTGCGGCCATCGCGATACTGAGGTGAGCGAGACGGAACTTGATCATCTGAAAAATCCTTATTTCAAAATGGACACGGCAGGGGGTAGCCCTGCCGTGTTGGTCAAAACATGGAACGATTACTGGAATTGCTCGTTACCGACCATGCCGATTTTGGTGACGCCGATGCGCTGGGCAGATGCCATCACGCCGGCAACAACTTTATACTCTACCAGCTTATTCGGACGCAGGTGCACTTCAGGCTGGTCAGCCATCGCTGCGACTGCATTCATCTTTGCTTCGAGGGCTGCACGATCCGGAATCACTTCGCCATCCCAGAGGATGGTGCCGTCAAAGTCCACGTCGATGGTGACCACGACCGGCTTGACATCCGTCAGCGGTGGCGGGGTACCCGTCGGCATGTTCAGATTGACCGAGTGGTTCTGCTTCGGAATCGTGATGATCAGCATAATGATCAGAACGAGCAGGACGTCGATCAACGGCGTCATGTTCATTTCCATCATCGGTTCCGGATCAGCATCCTTAGCGGAGCTCGAACCTACGCTCATACTCATGGTGTTTCCTTTTCAAATGTCGGGAGAAGGGCGCGGCGCCCGGCTCGATGAGCCTGACGCCGCGTGCAGGGCAATTAGCCCGGTGGCTCGATCACGAAGCCAACCTTCTGCACCCCAGCACGTTGTGCCGTGTAGATGACCCGACCGATTGCTTCGTAGCGTGCTTCCTGGTCGCCACGAACTTTTACTGCCGGTTGCGGCACCTTCACCGACTGCTCCGCGAGAAACTTGAACAGTTCATCCGTGTTCGCGAGGTGCAGCTGGTTATAGTACATTTCGCCGTCTTTATTGACGGTGATGTTAATGTCTTCCGGCTTGGTCAGGGTGACCTGGTTCTCTTCTGCAGGCAGTGCAACTTTTTGCAGCTTCAGAACCACCGGACTCGTGATCAGGAAGATGATCAGAAGAACCAACATGATGTCAACGAGTGGCGTCGTGTTGATCTCTGAATTCAGCTCATCTTCTCCGTTATCGGATCCGACACTCATCGACATAATTTATCCAATCTTCTTGGCGCTGATTGCTGCGTTCGAGGTCGACATTGCGCCCGAGATCAGTACCGAGTGCACGTCAGCCGAGAACGAGCGGATGTCTTCCAGCGCGGTCTTGTTACGACGAACCAGCCAGTTGTAACCCAGCACGGCAGGAACTGCAACGAACAGACCGAAGGCGGTCATGATCAGTGCTTCACCGACTGGACCTGCAACCTTGTCGATCGATGCGTTACCCGACATGCCGATGGCGGTCAGTGCATTGTAAATACCCCAGACGGTACCGAACAGACCGATGAACGGCGAGGTCGAACCAACGGTTGCCAGGAACGACAGGCCATCTTGCAGACGCGACTGAACACGGTCAACAGCGCGCTGGATCTGCATGGTAACCCAGGTCGACAGGTCGATCTGCTCGAGCAGGGCGCCGTCGTGGTGCTGGGTAGCCTTGGTACCGGTTTCAGCGATGAAGCGGAATGGCGAACCTTCTTTCAGCGTAGCCGAACCAGCGACGATCGACGGTGCTTTCCAGAACTTGGCCTTCATGTCTTTAGCCTGGTTCATCACTTTTTGCTGATCGATCAGCTTGGTGATGATGATGTACCACGAGCCCATCGACATCAGCGACAGAATGATCAGGGTGCCCTTGTTGACGAAGTCGCCGTGTTCCCACATGGCTTGCAGGCCGTACGGGTTGTAGACTTCTTCGCTTTTTTCGGTGCCTGGAGCAGCAGCTGGCGCGCCGGCATCGGCCGGTGCAGCAGCAGCGTCAGCAGCAGGAGCAGCAGCTGGATCGACAGCTGGTGCAGCTGCGTCGGTCGTCGCTGGTGCAGCTGCGTCGGTTGCTGGGGTGGCTTGAGCGAAGGCTGGTGCCGACACCAGCGCCGATGCTGCGGTTACCGACAACAGGACAGCCGCCAGGAAAGCGGACAAACGGGTATTCTTAAACATGCTTCCTCCAAAATATTTAAATAGACAGTTCGCTGAACTTACGACAACGACAATCAAAGTTTGAGACGGTGTTTTGTCCCGGTTTTATTCCAGCGTCCAGACGTACTGCACCGCTGTCCACGCCTGTTCTGGCTTGCCATCGATCATGGCTGGCTTGAATCGGCATTTGCTCAGAGCCGATTGCGCGGCCCGGTCCAAGTCTCGGAAGCCACTTGACTTCGCCAGCTTGGCTTCCAACACGCGACCATCGACACCAATCAGGAACTGCAGGGTCGTGGTACCCGTTTCTTCATTGCGTTGCGACGAACGCGGATATTCCGGACGTGCGCAAGTATTAAAGTCTGCTACTGCCTCGCTGCGGCTGACGCCACGCGGTGCCGGTGGTGCTGGCGGCGCGGACGGTGCCGGTGGTGCAGGCGGTGCCAGCGACGTGGTCGGTGGCGGTGTCTGCGTCGCTGCGGCGATCACGTTCTGCGGCGGTGGCGGCTGCTGCACCTGCACTTCGACCGGCGGGATGAATGGAGGCGGTGGAGCCTTCATTTCCGGCGGTGGCGGCGGTGGCGGGGTTTCCGGTGGTGGCGGTGGTGCCACTTCTTCAATCAGCTTGGTTTCCACAGCTTCGGTCACCGTGCTGACGATCCGGGTACCCAGGCCGGCCACGAGTGCCCAACCCACAAGGATGTGGAAGATGATCACGACGATCAATCCTGTGAAATTTTTCCCGGGTTGCTTTTCGTTCGAAAAATTCATGCCATATTTCTCCAATGCCAACTCTTTTTTGTTGCTACCAAACCCACTAAATACGACGGAAACCTAGAGCCGCATCCGGGACATTCGAGGAATTATACCTACGAATTCTTTTTTGCACATACATTTTTACAGCAGCGAAAGGACCGCTAACTGCTTGTAAAAGCAGGCAAAGCAGCTCATCTATACAAGAACGGATGGGCCGCACGTCGGGGTTTGGAAGTCCGGAAATTGTCTAATTTATTAATGGATTCTCCTCGTCACGTGGAAGATCAATGCTCAGGCTGCTTTTGCCAAATTATTGTCGCTAATTGCTTGGTTTGGCAAATTTCCTATGACTAGGCATGGGCTTTTCGTCGAACTATCGCTATTCCCCCTATCTGGCATCGTTCAGCAACGCACTTGGAACAGGTAGCTGCCATCACGAGCTATAGATAAAAGTTATACGAGTTGTCACCATTGAGATAACTCAACCGTGCGCCCAACAATCACGTCAACTTGACAGGAATGAAAGCTGCGAACCCCCACACCTGCTTCGCCAAACTATATTACTTAGTTTTGCTAGGTACTTCACCACCATATTGCCATGACGTGGATGTGACAGCGCCAACATGTGATGACGGCAACATACCATGAAATCGGTTTATTGGCGATACCAAGAGAACGCAACCACGTACGTAGTGGTACGCACGCGCGGTGTTTACGGGTGAAAGGGGTTGAAAATGGGGGAGGGGGGATTCGCAGGAGGATCGATCGTCAACACAGTCGCGTGGGCAGGCTCAATGAACCCGAGCAGTAGCGTGGACGGCGCAGCCGTCCACGCTACAGTCAGCGCGCGGGCATTTGGATGGCGTGGCTGCCCCCGTTACCGTCAGCGCGTGCGCTTTTCGCGCCGGCACTCAAGGAAGCTGACAACATGGCCGCTGGGATCGGCCGTCTCGAGGCGCACGTCGAAGCCCCACAGGCGCGCGACGTGCTTCAGGACCTCTTGTGCCTGCTGGTTCAGCGGACGGCGGTTGTACTGCGTATGCCGCAGTGTCAATGCGCGGTCGTCACGTGTATTGACTTGCCAGACCTGGATATTGGGCTCGCGGCTGCCCAGGTTGTACTGTTCGGCCAGCTTGTGCCGCACATAACGGTACCCCGCTTCATCGTGAATTGCCGAGATCGACAACTTGTCACTGCGATCGTCGTCCAGCACGGCAAAGAAGTGAAATTCGCGGATCAGCTTTGGTGACAGGTACTGCGCAATGAAACTCTCGTCCTTGAAATTACGCATCGCAAAGTCCAGCGTCTTGCGCCAGTCGCTGCCGGCGATATCGGGGAACCAGGTACGGTCTTCGTCGGTCGGGTGTTCGCAGATGCGGCGGATGTCGCTCATCATCGCGAAGCCGAGCGCATACGGGTTGATCCCGCTGTAATACGGACTGTTGGCCGGTGGCTGGTAGACGACGTTGGTGTGGCTTTGCAAAAATTCGAGCATGAAGCCGTCGCCGACGATGCCTTCCTGGTACAGGTCCTGCAAGATCGTGTAGTGCCAGAACGTGGCCCAGCCTTCGTTCATCACCTGGGTCTGGCGCTGCGGATAAAAGTATTGCGAGATCTTGCGCGTGATGCGCACCAGCTCGCGCTGCCATGGCTCGAGCAGCGGGGCGTACTTTTCGATGAAGTACAGCAGGTTTTCTTCGGGCTCTGGCGGAAAGCGCACTGGCGCGGCGCTGAGTACCTGCTCTTCACGCAGCGGCAGCGTGCGCCAGATGGCGTTCACTTGCGACTGGGCATAGTCTTCGCGCTCCTTGGTGCGCGCCGCCTCTTGCGCCACCGACAGCTTGGCCGGGCGCTTGTAGCGGTCCACGCCATGGTTCTGCAGCGCGTGGCACGAGTCGAGCACGTCTTCTACTGCATCGATGCCATGTCGCTGCTCGCATTCGGCGATGTAGTTCTTGGCAAACACCATATAGTCGACGATGGCATCGGCATCGGTCCAGCTTCGGAACAGGTAATTGCCCTTAAAGAAGGAGTTGTGGCCGTACGCTGCATGGGCGATCACCAGGGCCTGCATCGTCAGGCTGTTTTCTTCCATCAGGTACGCAATGCAGGGATTGGAATTGATGACGATTTCATAGGCCAGCCCCATCTGCCCACGGCGGTAGCTTTTCTCGGTACTCAGGAAATGCTTGCCGAACGACCAGTGGTTGTATGACACCGGCATCCCAACCGAGGTGTAGGCATCCATCATTTGCTCGGCGGTGATGATCTCGAGCTGGTTCGGATACGTGTCGAGGCCGTAGCGTTGGGCCACACGCCTGATTTCTTCGTGCGCTTGCTCGATCAGGTCGAAGGTCCATTCCGACTGCTCGGGCAGGGCGCGCGGGTTGTCTGGATCTCTTGGCATGGGGCACCTCGCTGCGGTTGGCTGGTTCGGCAAGTGGCGCGGTTACTTGACCTGCTTCTTGAATAGTTCCCGGAACACGGGATAGATATCGGCCGGGGTCACGATCTTTTGCATCGCGAAATTGCGGTGCTGGCTGGCGACGTCGCAGTATTGTTCCCACAAATTCTGTGGCGGGCCATCCGTGATTTCGACATACGTGTAGTACTGGACGCGCGGCATGATCCCATTGGACAGAATCTGTTTGCACAGCACCGAATCGTTGTCCCAGTTGTCGCCATCGGAGGCTTGTGCCACGTAGGCATTCCAGTCAGCACTGCCATAGCGTTCGCTGAGGACTTTTTGTAGCAGATGCAGGGCGGACGAGACAACGGTGCCGCCCGACTCGCGCGAATGAAAGAACTCGTTCTCGTCGACCTCGGCCGCCGCCGTGTGGTGGCGGATGAAGACCACATCGATCTTTTCGTACACGCGCTTCAGGAACAAATACAGCAGGATGAAAAAACGCTTGGCCGTGTCCTTGCGCGTTTCGTCCATCGAGCCTGACACGTCCATGATGCAGAACATCACCGCCTGCGTGCTCGGTTTGGGCACCTTGATCCGGTTGGCATAACGCAGGTCGAACGGGTCGATGAACGGAATCGCATTGAGCCGGATGCGCAGGTGATGAATGTGATCCTTCAGTTCGATGACGCCCTGGTCGTCGCCCGGAGCCCCTTCGTCGAACAGCGCCTGCAATTGTTCCTGGGCTTCAGCCAACTGGCGCCGCGCCGGGCCACCCACGGCAATGCGCCGGCCCAGTGCGCCGCGCAGCGAGCGCAGCACGTGGATGTTCGACGGCGTGCCCGAGACGTTGTAGCCAGCGCGCTGGTTCTTGTATTCGATGGTCTGGGTCAACTGCGTCTTGACCATATTTGGCAGCTCGAGGTCTTCGAAGAAATAATTCATGAATTCTTCGCGCGACAGTTCGAAGATGAAATCGTCTTCGACGGTCTGATCGCTGTTGCCGGCGCGGCCGCGGCCAGCGCCGGCGCCACCGCCGCGCGGGCGACTGAACTGGTCGCCCTTTTGGTATTCGGTATTGCCAGGGTTGACGGTTTCCCAGACGCCGCCATGGGCGTGGCCAAAATGCGGCTCGTTCACGTCCTTGACGGGAATGGTGACCTTTTCGCCGTTTTCGATGTCGGTGATCGAGCGGCCCTTGATGGCGCGGCCGACGGCATCCTTGATCTGCGCCTTGTAGCGGCGCAGGAAGCGTTCGCGGTTGACCGCAGACTTGTTCTTGCCCTGCAATCGGCGGTCGATGAGGTAAGTCAAAACAGGCCTCCTGCTCAATGTAAGCGCGGATCCGGCGTTGATGACACGCTGGTGTGGCGCTGTGGCGCCGCCATCACAACGGCAGCACCCTTATCTTAATACGCTACGCGAACGCGCGTACGCCGCACGCACAGCGTGGACCGGTACCGGCTGACGGCCTGCGGCCAGCCGGCAACGCGATTGCTTACACGCTGTTGTCTAGGCGCCGTTGCTTACGATGATTTGCGCACCCGCAGATACCACTCGCACAGCAGCCGCACCTGCTTCGGCGTATAGCCTTTCTCGACCATGCGCGCCACGAAATCGGCATGCTTGTTCGCATCCTCGGTATTCGCTTTTGCATTGAATGAAATCACCGGCAGCAGTTCTTCGGTATTCGAGAACATTTTTTTCTCAATGACGCTGCGGAACTTTTCATAACTGGTCCAGGCCGGATTCTTGCCGGCATTGGTGGCGCGCGCACGCAGGCTGAAGTTGACGATCTCGTTGCGGAAATCCTTCGGATTCGAAATGCCGGCCGGCTTTTCGATCTTTTCCAGTTCGGCGTTGAGCGACTCGCGATCAAAACTCTCGCCCGTATCGGGATCGCGAAATTCCTGGTCCTGGATCCAGAAGTCGGCGAACGTGACGTAGCGGTCGAAGATGTTCTGGCCATATTCGGAATAGCTTTCCAGATAGGCCGTCTGGATCTCTTTGCCGATGAAGTCGACGTAGCGCTGCGCCAGGTGTTCCTTGATATACGACAGGTAGCGCTGCTCGGTCTCGGGCGGGAATTGTTCGCGCTCGATCTGCTGCTCGAGAACGTACAGCAGGTGCACCGGGTTGGCCGCCACCTCGGTATTGTCGAAATTGAACACCTTCGACAAAATCTTGAAAGCAAAGCGGGTCGACAGGCCGTTCATGCCTTCGTCCACACCGGCGTAATCGGCATATTCGTGCAGCGACTTGGCTTTGGGATCGGTGTCTTTCAGGTTGTCGCCGTCGTACACCAGCATCTTGGAATAGATGCTGGAATTGTCCGGATCCTTCAGGCGCGACAGCACGGCAAACTGCGACATCATGCGCAGCGTACCGGGCGCGCAGGGCGCCTTGTCGAGCGACGAATTGCGCAGCAGCTTGTCGTAGATTTTGACTTCGTCCGACACGCGCAGGCAGTACGGCACCTTGACGATGTAGATGCGGTCGAGGAACGCCTCGTTATTGCGGTTGTTGCGGAAGGTCTTCCATTCGGATTCGTTCGAGTGCGCCAGCACGATGCCGTCGAACGGGATTGCGCCGAACCCTTCGGTGCCCTTGTAATTGCCTTCCTGCGTGGCCGTGAGCAGCGGGTGCAGCACCTTGATCGGCGCCTTGAACATCTCGACGAATTCCATCAGGCCCTGGTTGGCCAGGCACAGGCCGCCCGAATAGCTGTAGGCGTCCGGATCGTCCTGCGAGAAATCCTCGAGCTTGCGGATATCGACCTTGCCGACGAGGGACGAAATATCCTGGTTGTTTTCGTCGCCCGGCTCGGTCTTGGAAATGGCGATTTGCTTGAGGATCGACGGGTAGCGCCGCACGACGCGGAACTTGTTGATATCGCCGCCGAATTCATGCAGGCGCTTGACGGCCCAGGGACTGGGCACCGCGCGCAGATAACGACGGGAGATGCCGTAATCTTCTTCGAGGATCTGGCCGTCTTCGTCTTCGCTGAACAAGCCCAGCGGCGACTCGTTGACGGGCGAGCCCTTGATCGCATAAAAGGGCACCAGCTCCATCAGGCTCTTGAGTTTTTCGGCAATCGACGATTTGCCGCCGCCCACCGGGCCCAGGAGATACAGAATCTGCTTGCGTTCTTCGAGGCCTTGCGCCGCGTGGCGGAAATACGAAACGACCTGCTCGATCACTTCTTCCATGCCATAAAACTCGCGAAACGCCGGATAGATCTTGATGACCTTGTTGGCGAAAATGCGCGACAGGCGCGAATCGAGGCGGGTATCGACCAAGGTGGGTTCGCCAATGGCAGCGAGCATGCGCTCCGGTGCGCTGGCATAGGTCAGCGGGTCGCGCTTGCACATCTGCAGGAACTCGGTCATCGAGTATTCCTCTTCCCGAGTACGCTCATAGCGGGCCGTGTAGTTTTCAAAGATGCTCATTGAAGTTCCTTTAATGTGCCAACAACGAATCACTGTCACAACAGCGCATGGCGCTGCCCGGGGCCCCGGTTATTTCGGCGTACTCCTTGTTCGTTCGTCACGTGCGGCGCCAGTGTGGTCGGCGTCGTGGAAGATGCGCGTGCGATTGCTTGTTGTCGATCCGAACATATCGAACAGACTGCAGTGCGGAGAGCGTCCTTTTGCGTTACTGAAATTTATTATGTGCCTAATAGTTTCCGAAGTCAAAGTCCTGTTGTACGACATAATGAACCTGCAACAAGTGCTTGATTCAACAACAGAAAATCGGATGTTGACCTGCGTGGCGCATGCGTGCGGAAGGTGCATGAACACGGTTTGAACCACATCCAGGTTCATGCAAAGCGTATCGAGTTTTCACCGACTGTACAACAGGCGACGCACGCGAATCGTGCGTTGCCCAAACGATGAACCCACGCTTTTTCGCTATGGCATGAGCCGATCGCATGCATGCGTTACACTTGCCGGTCGCCTCAACGCGACCTTATTCACTGAACACCTGTTGGAGAACACCATGCTAGACGATCGCTTGCGCACCCTGCTGCAGAACATGCCCAAGGCTGAACTGCACATCCATATTGAGGGCTCGCTCGAGCCAGAACTGATTTTTGCTCTGGCACAAAGAAACAACGTCCAGCTGGCCTATGCCTCGGTCGAAGCGTTGCGCGACGCCTACGCTTTCAACGATCTGCAATCGTTCCTCGACATTTATTACGCAGGCGCCAGCGTCTTGCTGACCGAGCAGGACTTTTATGACATGACCGCCGCCTATCTGGCGCGTGCGCATGCCGACAATGTCCGCCATACCGAAATCTTCTTCGACCCGCAAACGCACACCGCGCGCGGCGTGCCGTTCGAGACCGTCATCAACGGCATCTGGCGCGCGTGCCAGGATGCGCCGCTGAGCGCTGAACTGATCATGTGCTTCCTGCGTCACCTGTCGGAGGACGACGCGATTGCCACGCTCGACGAGTCGCTTCCGTACCGCGACAAGTTCATTGGCGTGGGCCTGGATTCGTCCGAGGTCGGCCATCCGCCCGAAAAATTTGCGCGCGTGTTCGAGCGCGCCCGCAACCTGGGCCTGCGCCTGGTCGCACATGCGGGCGAAGAAGGCCCGCCGGCCTATATCGAAAGCGCGCTCGACGTGCTCAAGGTCGAGCGTATCGACCACGGCGTGCGCAGCCTGGAAAGCCCGGTGCTGGTCGAGCGCCTGGTGCGCGAGCAGATGGCGCTGACCGTGTGCCCGCTGTCGAACATCAAGCTGCGCGTGTTCGACGTCATGGGTTCGCACAATCTGCGCACCTTGCTCGACGCCGGCCTGGCCGTCACGGTCAACTCCGACGATCCGGCCTACTTCGGCGGCTACGTCAACGAGAACTACTTTGCCGCTTTTGATGCCTTGCCGCTGGATGCGACGCACGCGCGGCAACTGGCGCGCAACAGCTTCCAGGCCGCCTTCATCGACCCGGAGCGCAAGCGCGCCTTCCTGGCCGAAGTCGACGACTTCTTCGCCAACGCCTGACCCAACCACGGAGCGACGCCATGTTCGTCCAGGCACTTCGCATGACGGCGCGCGACTGGCGCGCCGGTGAACTGCGCTTCCTGCTGGTGGCGCTCATCGTCGCCGTGGCGGCGCTCACGTCGGTCGGCTTTTTCACTGACCGCATGCGCGCCGGCATGGACCGCGACGCGCACCAGCTGCTGGGCGCCGACCTGCTGGTCAAGACCGATGACCCGGTGCCCCAGGCCTGGCGCGATGAAGCGGCGCGGCGCGGCCTGCTGCTGGCCGATACCGTGACTTTCCCGAGTATGGCGCAGGCAGGCGAGGGTGATGACTCGCTGGCGCAGCTCTCGTCGATCAAGGCGGTGTCAACAGGCTATCCGCTGCGCGGCCAGATGAAGATCACGACCGATCCGGTCGCAGCCAGCGGCGCGCGCGGCGAGCCGACACGCGCCGTGCCGGCGCCGGGTACCGTGTGGGTCGACCCTGGCCTGCTCGCGCAGCTGTCGACGCAGGTGGGCGGCATGCTCACGCTGGGTAACAGCCAGTTGCGCATCACGCAGCTGATCGCCACCGAGCCCGATAAAGGCGCGTCGTTCGCGAACTTCGCGCCGCGCGTGATGCTGTCGATGGCCGATCTGAAGGCCACGGGCCTGGTGGACGACTTTGCGCGCGTGGACTTCCGTCTGCAGATTGCCTCGACCAACCGCAACGACCTGACGGCCATCAAAGCCTATGAAACCTGGCTGCGCGCGCAGATCAGGGATGGGAACCTCAAGGGCGTGCGCATCGAGACGTTGGAGAACGGGCGCCCTGAAATGCGTGCGACGCTTGATCGCGCGGGTTTGTTCCTGTCGCTCGTGGGCCTGCTGTCGGCGATGCTGGCAGCGGTGGCCGTGGCGATGGCGGCGCGCCGCTTCATGAGCCGCCACCTGGATGCCTGCGCGATGCTGCGCTGCCTGGGCCTGACCCAGAACCAGGTCACCGTCATGTACGTGACCGAATTCGCCCTCATCGGCTTGCTGGGCAGCGTGCTCGGTGTACTGGTGGGCTTCGGGGCACACTTCGTGCTGCTCGAACTGATTGCATCGCTGATCCGCACCGCGCTGCCGCCGGTCTCGATCCTGCCGGCGCTGCAGGGCGTGGCCACGGGCATGCTGCTGCTGGTGGGCTTTGCGCTGCCACCGATCCTGCAATTGCGCAATGTGCCGCACAACCGCGTGATCCGGCGCGAAGCCGGCGCGCCGCAACCGGCCGCTTTGGCGACTTATGGCCTGGGCGTGGGCGCGTTCGTCCTGCTGCTGTATTGGCAGGCGGGCGACCTGACGCTGGCGCTGATCACGGCCGGCGGTTTCCTCGGCGGCTTCGCGGTGTTTGCGCTCGTGGCCTGGCTGGTCCTCAAGCTGCTGCGCCGCATGCGCAACCTGTTCCCGCAGCAGGCCTGGCGCTTTGCCGTCACGTCGCTGCAGCGCCGGCCCGGCGCCACGGTCGTGCAGGTGGTGTCGCTGTCGCTCGGCCTGATGGCGCTGCTGCTCCTGACCGTCGTGCGGGGCGACCTGATGGCGGCCTGGCAGTCGGCCACGCCGGCCGACGCGCCGAATCGCTTCGTGATCAACATCCTGCCCGAGCAGACAAAGGGCGTTGAAGGCCAACTGGTGGCGGCCAACGTGAAGGAGCCGGTGCTGTTTCCGATGATCCGCGGGCGCCTCACGGCGATCAACGGCGCTGCCATCAAGAGTGACACCTTTGCCGATGGCGAGGCGCGCCGCCTGGCCAACCGCGAATTCAACCTGTCGACCACCAATGCGCTGCCGGAGGGGAACGAGGTCGTCGAAGGTGCCTGGTTCAGGGACGCCCCTGGCCTGGCCGAAGCGTCGGTCGAGAAAAGCATCATGGACCGCCTCGGCCTGAAGCTGGGCGACAGCCTGCGCTTCGACATGGCGGGACTGATGGTGGACGCGAAGATCACCAGCGTGCGCAAGCTCGAATGGGGCTCGATGCGCGCCAACTTCTTCGTCATCATCAATCCGGCCGCGATGGCCAACGCGCCGACCACCTACATGACGGCGTTCCACGTGCCGGCCGAAGGCGCGAATCTCGGCAATGCGCTCACGCGTGCGTACCCGAACCTGACTGTGGTCGACGTCTCGGGCATCATCCGCCAGTTGCAGGACGTGCTGGATCAGGTGGTGGTCGCAGTTGAGTTCCTGTTCCTGTTCACGCTGGCCTCCGGCGTGCTGGTGCTGTATGCAGCGTTGATGGGGTCGACCTCCGAGCGCACGCGTGAAGGTGGCCTGCTGCGGGCGCTGGGCGCAACGCGCCAGCAACTCGCGCGGGCGCAGCGGATCGAGTTCGTGCTGGTGGGCGGCCTGTCGGGTCTTCTCGCCGCGACGGGCGCTGCGGCGCTGGGCTGGGCGCTGGCGACGTACCAATTCAAATTCCCATGGACGTTCGCGCCGGGCGTGTGGCTCGCTGGCCTGGTGGTGGGCATCCTGTGCGCGATCGTCGGCGGCTGGTTCGGCTTGCGCGGCGTACTGCGTCAGCCACCGCTGCAGACCTTGCGGGAGGCGTGAGCATGCAAGATACGCAAGCCGACACGCCAACGCTGTACGAGATCATGGGCGGCGCCGAGCGCCTGCGCGCGCTGGTCGATCGCTTCTATGACCTGATGCAGCTCGAACCGGAGTTCGCCAACATCCACGTGATGCACCCGGTGCCCAACGACAGCTCGCGCGACAAGCTGTTCATGTTCTTGTCCGGGTGGATGGGCGGTCCGGACCTGTATATCGAACGCTATGGCCATCCGCGCCTGCGCGCGCGCCACCTGCCGTATGCGATCGGCACCAAGGAGCGCGACGCGTGGCTGCGCGCAATGGCGTGGGCGATGGAAGACCTGGGCTATGACGAGGCGCTGCGGGTGCGCCTGCTGACGTCCTTCTTCGAGACCGCCGACTGGATGCGTAACAAGGCCGATTGAGACGATGACGACAGCAGAAATCCTGATCCTGGTGGGCCTCGCGCTCATCATCGCGTTGCTGGTGCTGGTCTTGCTGCGTCTGCGCGGCAGCGGCGATGGCAACGGCGCGCACATCGAACGGCTCGAGCGCGAGCTGCGCCAGGAACTGCAGGCCAGCGCGCAATCGACGCGCCAGGAGACCGCCGGCCACCTGGCCCAGTATCACAATGCCTCGGTCCAGCAGTTTGACAGCATGCGTCAGCAGATGCAGCTGCAGTCGAGCAGCGGGCGCGAAGAGCAGGCGCGCGCGCTCAAGCGTTTTGCCGACACGCTGCAGCAAACGCTGGGCAACCTGACCGAATCGAACGCCCAGCGCATGCTCGAAGTGCGTAACACGCTTGAGTCGAAGATCCGCGACCTGCAGGCGGACAATGGCAAGCGTCTGGAAGAGATGCGCCAGACGGTCGACGAAAAGCTGCACGCGACGCTGGAAACGCGGCTGACGGAATCGTTCCGCCAGGTGTCCGAGCGGCTGGAAAAAGTCCACCAGGGCCTGGGCGAAATGCAGCAGCTGGCCATCGGCGTGGGGGACCTCAAGCGCGTGCTCACGAACGTGAAGACGCGCGGCACGTGGGGCGAGGTGCAGCTGGAGATGCTGCTGGAGCAGGTGTTGACGGTCGAGCAGTATGCGAAGAACGTCGAGACGGTGGCGGGCTCGAACGCGCGGGTCGAGTTCGCGATCAAGCTGCCGGGCACTGTCGACGGCGGCGCGCCGTTGTGGCTGCCGATTGACGCCAAGTTCCCAAAGGAGCAGTACGAACGCCTGCAGGCCGCAGCCGACATTGCGGATGCCGAAGGCGTCATCCGCGCCGGCGCCGAGCTGGAAAGGGCAGTGCGACGCGAGGCCCAGACCATCTGCGACAAATACGTCTCGCCGCCACAGACGACGGATTTCGCGATCCTGTTCCTGCCGACCGAAGGCCTGTACGCCGAAGTGATGCGCCGCCCGGGCCTGGCCGACGACCTGCAGCGCACGCTGCGCGTGACGATCGCCGGCCCGTCGACGCTGAGCGCCTTGCTCAACAGCCTGCAAATGGGTTTCCGCACGCTGGCGCTGGAAAAGCGCTCATCCGAAGTGTGGCAGGTGCTGGGCGCAGTCAAAACCGAATTCACCAAATTCGGCGACGTGCTGGCTGCCACCAAAACAACGCTGGAGCGGGCCGCCAAAAACATCGAAAACGCCGAAGTGCGCAGCCGCCAGATGGCGCGCAAGCTCAAATCCGTCGAAGCCCTCCCAACCGAAGCCGCCCAATTACTCCTGGGCTCTGACGGCCTCGAACGCGAAGACTAACAGCACCCCACAATTTCCCCCAGGTCACAAAAACAATCAGGGTCAGAGTAGAATTAATGGGCAATTACCTAAAGTTGTCAAACAATTCGACTCTGACCCTAATTGTTTTAGGGCGTTTTTGACCGACAAACGCCAAATCTGATTCCGGCTGAAACTCAATTTCCAGGATGACTCGATTTAGTCGAAAAAACAGCCAAAATTAATTAGGGTCAGAGTCGAATTAATGGGCAATTACCCAATGTTGTCAAACAATTCGACTCTGACCCTAATTGTTTTGTAAGGGTCTGGGGGCAATGATTTGGTGATTGCGGCAGGTGTGGCGCTGCGTCTGGGAGTTAGAACAGGCCTTCGAAGGGCAGGATATCGACCATGTCGCCGGCGGCTACGCTGCCTTGTTCGTCATGCAGTACCACCATGCAGTTGGCTTCGGACATTGAGCGCAGGATGCCTGAGCCTTGGGCGCCGGTGAGGCGGACTTCGGGCGTGCCGTCGACGCTGCGCGTGACGATACCGCGCTGATATTCGGTGCGGCCTGGCTTTTTGCGGATCGCCTCGGCTGAACGGGCCTGCAGCAGCGGGAGTGGGGCGTTGGCGCCCATCATTTGCAGCAGCGCGTCGCGCGCGAAGAAGTAGAACGACACCATCACGGCCACCGGATTGCCTGGCAGGCCGAACAGGAAGGCGCTGCGGCCGTTCGATGTGACGCGCCCGAATGCCAGCGGGCGGCCGGGGCGCATGCCCACTTTCCAGAACGTGACGTCGCCTAGTTGCGCCATCACCTGTTTGGTGTAATCGGCTGCGCCGACCGAGACGCCACCCGACGTGATGATCGCGTCGGCGTTTTCGCAGGCGGTGCGCAGCGCGTCTTCCAGCGCTTCCGGGCTGTCGCGCACGACGCCCATGTCGATGATCTCGCAGCCCAGGCGCTGGAGCATGCCGTAGATCGTGTAGCGGTTGCTGTCGTAGACGCAGCCTTCGCCCAGCGGCTCGCCGATCGAGCGCAGCTCGTCGCCGGTGGAGAAGAAGGCCACGCGCAGACGCCGTTGCACGGGGATCTCGGCAAAGCCCAGCGATGCGCACAGGCCCAGGTCGGCCGGCCGGATGATGCGCCCGGCCTTCAGCGCTGCACTGCCGATGCTCAGGTCTTCGCCCGCCAGCCGGCGGTTGTCACCGGCGCGGATGGCGCCGGCCCGCACGGTCATCGCGACGTCGTCGCCGCTGTCGGCAAATTCCTGCGGCAGCACGCTGTCGCAGCCGGCCGGCATCACGCCGCCCGTCATGATGCGCACGCATTCACCGGCGCCGGGCACCACAGCGGACGGTTTGCCCGCATACACGATATCGACCACCTTGAAGCTCGCCACGCCGTCCTGCGGCAGGTCGGCGCCGCGCAGTGCGTAGCCATCCATTGCCGAATTGTCGTGTGCCGGCACGTTGATCGGCGAGACCAGGTCGCGCGCCAGCACGCGGCCCAGGCTTGCGCGCAGCGCCACCATCTCGACGGCGCGCACTGGCTGGACGAATTCGCGGATGATGCGCTGGGCGTCGCGCACCGGCAGCGCGTCCGGGTCATAGCCGTTGATGCAGCTGGCCACCTGGGCCAGGCTGGCAGGGAAGGCGGGTTGTTCGAGCCCGCGCAGCTCGTCGAGCGTGTTGATGTTGCGGAATGCGTCGGCATCGTCGAACACGACTTCAACGGCCTTCAGGTCGCGGTACCAACCGTCGACCCGCCGGCCACCCTGGGCCAGATAGGCCGACAACACCGGCAGCCGGTCAGCGCGCACCAGGCAGAACACGGGATGCGGCTGGACCAGCATGCCGGCTTCTTGCGTCGCGGCGTAGGCCACGTCGGCGTCGTGCTCTTGCAGCGCAGCGAACAGGCGGGCGGCCAGATCGGGTGGCAGGAATGGCGAATCACATGGCACCGTCAGCAGATACGGCGTGGCGCAGTGGCGCAAGCCCGTTTCGAGCCCGGCCAGCGGGCCCGGAAAATCCGCCATCTCGTCGGTCAGCACGGGCGCGCCAAATGCGCGGTAGGTGTCGAGATTGCGGTTGGCGCTGATCAGCAAGGGCCCGACCTGCGGCCGCAAACGCGCCAGCACGTGTTCGACCATTGTGCTGGAACGGAACGGCTGCAAGCCCTTGTCCACGTTGCCCATGCGCGAGCCACGCCCGCCCGCCAGAATCAACCCGCTGATCAAGCCTGCCTCCATCGTTTGATTAACCACCGGCTGTCAGCCACCAATATAGGACATTTCAACCCGGCGCGGCCCGTCCAGCTGGCCTGTGCCGGTCTCTGCCGAGCGGGTTTCGGAATAGCGGTCGGCCCGGCCGCGCCACAGTTGCGCGATGGCGCCGCTCAGGGCCAGGTCGTCATGCCCTTCGCGTAGCAGCGCGCGCATGTCGTGGCCGCGCGTGGCGAACAGGCAGGTATACAGCTTGCCTTCGGTCGACAGGCGCAGACGGCTGCAGTCGCCGCAGAACGCCTGCGTAACGCTGGAAATCACGCCGATTTCACCGTCGCCGTCGAGATAGCGCCAGCGCGATGCGGTCTCGCCGCTGTAGTTGGCGGCCACCGGCACCAGCGGCAGCTCGGCCGAGATGCGGCGCACCACGTCGCCCGACGGCACGACGTCGCGCATGTCCCAGCCGTTCGATGCGCCTACATCCATGAATTCGATGAAGCGCAGGATCGTGGGCGAGCCCTTGAAGTGGCGCGCCATCGGCAGGATCTGGTCGACATTGGTGCCGCCCTTGACGACCATATTTACCTTGACCGGTCCCAGCCCCATCGCATGCGCGGTGTCGATCCCGTGCAGCACGTCGGCCACCGAAAAATCGACATCGTTCATGCTGCGGAACACGCCATCGTCGAGCGCGTCGAGCGACACCGTGACACGGTCCAGGCCAGCGTCTTTCAGGGCTTGCGCCTTGCGCGCCAGGATCGAGCCGTTGGTCGTCAGTGTGAGGTCGAGCGGGCGCCCACTGGGTGTGGGCAATGCGCGCAGCATGCCGACCAGGCGTTCGAGATTCTTGCGCAGCAGCGGCTCGCCGCCCGTCAGGCGCAGCTTTTCGACGCCGTGCGCGACAAACAGGCGCGCCACGCGCGTGATCTCTTCGAACGACAGCAGGTCGCCGTGCGGCAGGTATTGGTAATCCTTGTCGAACACTTCCTTCGGCATGCAATACACGCAGCGGAAATTGCAGCGGTCAGTGACGGAAATGCGCAAGTCGTGCAGAGGCCGGCCGAGCGCGTCGCTCAGCAGGCCCGTAGGTGCTTCCGGCACGGCCGGGACCCGCAGCTTCGATGAGCGCAGGTCATTGATAAGGATGATTTTTTCAGCCATTCCAATACGATAGCATGCGCCCGGGAATACTGCCGGGCGCGCTGCTGCATGGAGAGAAGGGATGGGGTCCGGCGTACGTTCTTCCCCTGCTTGAGCGAGGGGCGACGTACGCCGGATGTACTACTTGTTGCTTACTGACGGCTGGTATCGACCTGCACCAGCGGCTCGTCGACCGGCACGACGACCGGCTTGCGGGCACGGCCAACGCGCACCGGCGTGGCCGCCTGTGCTGCTGCAGCCTGGGCGGCGCGCAGCTTTTCAGGGTCGGTTGCGGCCAGTTGCAGGCCGGCTTCGGCCAGCATGTCGTCCAGCTTCGGCGCCGGGGTTGCAGCCACTGGCGCGGGCGCCGTGGTCACTTCCGCTGCTGCTACCGGTGCGGGCTCGACGGCCACGGCAGTCACGGGCTCGACAACCGGCGCAGGCGCAACTTCCACCACTGGCGCTGGCTCGACCGGCGCAGGTGCAGGTGCAGGCGCTGGTGCAGTCTCGGCCACGACCGGCTCAGCAGCAGCCTGCTCAGCTTCCACCGATGCCGCCGTCGGGAACATGACCGGTTCGGTCGGTGCCGGTACTGGTGCCGAAACCGCTGCCGGCGCCCCCATCGATGCTGCTGTCGGGAAGTTGACTGGCTCGACGTTGGCAGGTGCCGCCTCGGCCGTCGTTGCCGCCATCGATGCCGACGTCGGGAACATATTGCCTTCGACTGGTGCCGCATCGGCCACCACCGGCGCTGCCGCTGGTGCCGGAGCTGCTGCTGGCGATTGCGCCGCAACATCCCTGGCAGCGACCGATGCCGCGGTCGGGAACGGCCATGGCGCTTGCGCCGGCTTGGCTTTGGCAGCGCGCGCTGCTGCGGCAACCTTGGCCACTTCTTCGTCCGCTACCGGCGCGAACGCTGGTGCGTCTTCGTTGCCTTCGCCGCCTTCGCCTTCGATCTGGTCACGATCGCGACGATTGCGGTTACGGCCACCGCGACGACGACGACGGCGTGGCTCGTCGCCATCCATCTCGACTTCTTCGCCATCCGGGCCAATCGTAGTCACCGATTTGATGACTTGCTGGACCACTTCCTGGCTGCCTTCCGGACCGGTGGTGGTCACGGCGACGGTGGTGTTCGACACCACCTGGCTGACATTGATTTCATCGAGCTTGGCTTCGATGACCTGGGTGGTGCGTTCCGTACGCTCGGTGCGCTCGCGTGGCTGGCGTGGCTGACGTTCCTTGCGCTCGGAGCCGCGTTCGGCACGGTCGGCACGCTCAGGACGCTCGGCGCCGTCGACGCGTGGCGCGGCGTCGGCCGGCTCGCGTGGTTCACGCGGCTCGCGGCCTTCGCGCGGTGGGCGTGGCGGGCGCGGTGGACGTGGTGGACGCGCTTCGGCGTCCGGGCCCTTGGCCAGCTCTTCACCCGGTGCGCCAGTCTTGGCAACCGGCTCGCGCTCTTCACGCTCACGGCCTGGTTTGCCAGCTGGACGGCCACCGGTACGGCCATTCTTGTTACGGTTGTTGCGGTCGCGCTCTGCCTGGGCAGGGGCAGCAACAGGCACTTCGACCAGCACGGCCGGTGCGGCGCCTTTCGGTTCGGGCTTGCCGAAGAAGAAATTGCGCAGTTTGGCGAAGAAACCTTCTTCTTCCACCGGCGCAGGCACGGGCACCGCCACAGCAGGGGCGACGGCCGGCTTGGCTGGCTTGGCCGCTTCGCTGCGGTCGACCAGCGGGGCAGGCTGGGCCGGCGTGATCGTCTTGACGACGGCTTCCTGGCGCGGCTTGGCTTCTTCTTTCTGGCGCTTTGCGTAGGCCATGTCGGTATCGGCCGACTCGGCCATCGCGTAGCTGGCGTGTGCGTCTTCGAGGCGCGGATCGTCGTGCTTGATGCGCTCGAGCTTGTAATGCGGCGTGTCCAGATGCTTGTTCGGGATCAGGATCACGGTGATGCGGTGGCGGTTCTCGATCTTGAGCACTTCGCCGCGCTTTTCGTTCAGCAGGAAGGCGGCGACATCGACCGGCACCTGCACGTGGATGGCGGCCGAATTTTCCTTCATCGCCTCTTCCTGGATGATGCGCAGGACTTGCAGGGCCGACGATTCGGTATCGCGGATGTGGCCGGTGCCCGAGCAGCGCGGGCAGGTCACGTGGGAGCCTTCCGACAGCGACGGACGCAGGCGCTGGCGCGACAGCTCCATCAGGCCGAAGCGCGAAATCTTGCCCATCTGGACACGGGCACGGTCATGGTGCAGCGCATCCTTGAGGCGCTGTTCGACTTCGCGCTGGTTCTTGGCCACTTCCATGTCGATGAAGTCGATCACGATCAGGCCGCCCAAGTCGCGCAGGCGCAACTGGCGCGCCACTTCGTCGGCCGCTTCGCAGTTGGTGTTGAAGGCGGTCGTTTCGATGTCCGAACCGCGCGTGGCGCGGGCCGAGTTGACGTCGATCGAGACCAGTGCTTCGGTGTGGTCGATCACGATGGCGCCGCCCGATGGCAGCGGCACGGTGCGCGCGTAGGCGGTTTCGATCTGGTGTTCGATCTGGAAACGCGAGAACAGCGGCACGTCGTCGCTGTAACGCTTCACGCGGTGCGCCATGTCGGGCATCACGTGGCTCATGAACTGCTGCGCCTGTTCATAGATTTCGTCGGTGTCGATCAGCACTTCGCCGATGTCCGGCTGGAAGTAATCGCGGATCGCGCGGATGACGAGCGACGATTCCTGATAGATCAGGAACGCGCCGTTGGACGACTTGCCGGCGCCTTCGATCGCGCGCCACAGCTGCATCAGGTAGTTCAGATCCCACTGCAGTTCTTCGACATTGCGGCCGATGCCGGCAGTGCGCGCGATGACCGACATGCCTTGCGGCAGGTCGAGCTTGTCCATCGTTTCGCGCAGTTCCTGGCGTTCTTCGCCTTCGACGCGGCGCGAGACGCCGCCGCCGCGCGGGTTGTTCGGCATCAGGACGAGGTAGCGGCCGGCCAGCGAAATGAACGAGGTCAGGGCAGCGCCCTTGTTGCCGCGTTCTTCTTTCTCGACCTGGACCATGATTTCCTGGCCTTCGCGCAGCGCTTCCTTGATGGAGCAATTGCGCACGTCAACACCTTCACGGAAATACGTGCGGGCGACTTCTTTGAAGGGGAGGAAACCGTGGCGGTCTTCGCCGTAGCTGACGAAGCAGGCTTCGAGGGAGGGTTCGATGCGGGTGATGACACCCTTGTAGATATTCGACTTGCGCTGTTCGCGACCGGCAGTCTCGATATCGATGTCGATCAGCTTCTGGCCATCGACAATAGCGACGCGCAACTCTTCTTGCTGCGTCGCGTTAAACAACATGCGTTTCATTTTTAGTACTCCGTGACCCGGGGGGCCGTGTGAAGGCCGCCCTCGCGGGCGGCGCAGCTACAGGGATGTATGCGGGGACGGGTGACAGGAGGGGGTATGCCCGGGCGTGCGGTACAGCAAAGTAATTTCGCTGCCGCAACGGGGCGCTGTGGGGCCGAACGTCATTGTCTAAACACGCCGCAACTTTTGTTCGTTACCTGCCACCACATTGGGGTTGGCACAGCAACGAACAAGGGAGGGTGTGCTACAGCCAGCCGACCCTGGGCGCCAGCAACCATCGACCGGCCTGGAGGCGAAGAGACAGCCTTGCTCAAGCGGTGTGGATGATGCTGCAGCGGGGTCGGCGAAAACGACAAGCGTTATCGACACCATCAACCGGCAAGCACTTTGTTAAGGATGCTTGCTGGTACTTATCCTTAAGAATCCTGACAATCCAATCCGGCATCATTGCGCGCAATCCGATTACAAATCGGTTGCAACCTTGATTGGCGCAAGGATGTGCGTACACGTTCTTTCCATCGAATTTGCATTTGGCGGGGCCGATGGGGCGTGCCCCAGTGTAAAATTTCATTTTAATTCTTACACCAGCAGAGGTTTGACCGCCGCCTGTCGATTATATATTCAAAATGAAGGACTTAGAGAGAATTTCTGGGAAGACAGACCGAATGGCAATGCAGAACGATAGTGTCCCCCCTTCATCCCCCGCAGCACTGCAAGCGCAGTTCGTGACAATCGACGAAGAAGAAGCCGGCCAGCGCATCGACAACTACCTGTTGCGTGTCTGTAAAGGTGTACCGAAGAGCCATATCTACCGCATCCTTCGCTCCGGTGAAGTGCGTGTCAACAAGGGCCGCATCGACCAGTTGTACCGTCTGGTTGCTGGCGATACCGTCCGTATTCCACCCATCCGCATCGCCGAAAAATCCGCCGAGCACGCCGCGCCCGGCGCCGAATTCGCCGTGGTCTACGAAGACGCGCATCTGCTCGTGATCGACAAGCCGTGCGGCGTGGCCGTGCACGGCGGTTCCGGCGTGTCGTATGGCGTGATCGAACAATTGCGCGCCGCGCGCCCGCAAGCGAAGTTCCTCGAACTGGTGCACCGGCTCGACCGAGAAACCTCGGGTCTCTTGTTGATCGGCAAGAAGCGCAGCGCGCTGACGCACCTGCATGACCAGATGCGCGAAGGCACGACCGACAAGCGTTACTATGCGGCCGTGAAAGGCGACTGGGTCAACAAGCGCCAGCACATCCGCTTGCCGCTGCATAAATACACGAGCGCGGAAGGCGAGAAGCGCGTGCTGGTCCAGGCCGGCGGCCAGGAAGCGCACACGATTTTCAGTTTGTTAAAAAAATGGCACAATTTCGCCTTGCTTGAAGCCGAGCTCAAGACGGGCCGCACGCACCAGATCCGGGTGCACCTGGCCTCGTCGGGCTTTCCGATCCTGGGCGACGAAAAGTACGGTGATTTCGCGTTCAACAAGCAATTGCACAAGGCGACCGACAGCCGTGGCGCGCTCAAGCGCATGTTCCTGCACGCGCACCAGATCACGTTCACGCACCCGGATTCGGGCGAGCGCATGACCTTGCGCGCGCCGATGCCGGGCGAGTGTGAGCGATTCCTGACCAGTCTGGGCGCCCCGGTGTAAGACCGCCTGGCGCCGAGCAACCACATCGCGCAAGTACCGATGCGCACCAATAAAAAACAACAGGGGACCGGCGGCCTGGCCGCCACTAATTATGGCTAGAAAACAATTCGACCTGATCGTCTTCGATTGGGACGGCACCTTGATGGACAGTACCGCCGCCATCGTCAAGTGCATCCAGGCGGCGGCGCGCGACCTGGGCTTGCCCGTGCCCACCGATTCGTCGGCGGCGCACGTCATCGGCCTCGGCCTGGCCGAAGCGATGCAGGCGGTGATGCCCGACATCCAGCCGGCGCTGTATCCGCGCATGGTCGAGCGTTACCGCTATCACTTTCTGACCAAGGACCATCAGCTGGTGCTGTTCAAGGGCGTGCCCGAGATGCTCAACGAGCTTTCCAGCGAAGGCTATTTCTTGGCCGTGGCCACCGGCAAGAGCCGCGTCGGTCTGAACCGCGCGCTGAATGCGACCGGGTTACTGTCGATCTTTGACGCGACCCGTTGCGCCGATGAGACATTCTCCAAGCCGCATCCGGCGATGCTGCAAGAACTCACGCGCGAGCTCGGCCAGGATTTGCGCCGCACGGTGATGATCGGCGACACCACGCACGACCTGCAGATGGCCACCAATGCCGGCGCGGCCGGTGTTGCGGTCGAGTTTGGCGCACATCCGGTCAGCCAGCTCCACGCGTGCCAGCCATTGTTCTCTGCCAGAAACATCCCGGAGCTGCATGCCTGGCTGCTCGAGCACGCCTGAGGCCGGGAAACGGCGGGCCAGCGGCGAACGCGTGGTCTTGCCGACCGTACGCGCGAGCGCTGGCACGATATACTGATTGCCGCACGAACAGCCCCGCGCGTGACGCGCGGGGATAGCGTTCGTCGTCCACCTTCCCGACTTTATGAGTGACCATACGAGCATTGACCAACCTGGCGACAGCCGGCTCGCGTCGAATCCGACGATGAGCAACTGGGAGCGCGACACGCTCGAGAAACTGGTATTTGCCACCGTCCAGGAACGGCGCTCCGCGCGCCGCTGGAGCATCTTCTTCAAGCTCGGCTTCCTGATCGTGGCGCTGCTGGCCCTGTGGGCCTACTACGACTTCAACTTCGCCAGCGGCGACACCGAAAACCTCGGCCGCCACACGGCGCTGATCGAAATCAACGGTGAAATCGAATCCGAAGGCAGTGGCGCGGCCGACACCGTGATCCCTTCGCTGAACAAGGCGTTTTCCGATCCCGGCTCGGCCGCCGTCGTGCTGCGCATCGACAGCCCGGGCGGCAGCCCGGTGCAGGCCGGCATCATCGTCGATGAAATCCAGCGCCTCAAGCGCGGCTATCCCGACAAGCCGCTGTATGTCGTGGTCGACGAGATCTGCGCCTCGGGTGGCTACTACATCGCCTCGGCCGCTGACCGCATCTACGTCAACAAGGCCTCGATCGTCGGCTCGGTCGGCGTGCTGATGGACAGCTTCGGCTTTACCGGCACGATGGAAAAGCTGGGTGTCGAGCGCCGTCTGCTGACCGCTGGCGAGAACAAGGGTTTCCTGGATCCGTTCAGCCCGCAATCGGAAAAGCACCGCGAACACGCCCAGGCCATGCTCAACGAAATCCACCAGCAGTTCATCTCGGTGGTACGTGCCGGGCGCGGCAAGCGCCTGAAAGAAACACCCGAGACATTCTCGGGCCTGTACTGGACCGGTGCGCGCGCTGTCGACATGGGCCTGGCCGATGCCTTCGGCACGGTCGACACGGTGGCGCGTGACATCGTCAAGGCCGAAGACATCGTCGACTACACGGCGCACGAAGGCTTGCCGGAGCGCGTGCTGAAGAAATTTGGTGCGTCAGTGGGCGAAAGCGCCGTCAGGGCGGCGTACCACAGCGCCGTCCCCAAATTGCGCTAAGCATTTTGTTCTTGAAACCTGACGATGGGCGGCTATAGTAAAACGGTGGCCGACGCTGCAGTGGATGGGTTGACATGCTTGTCGATCGATCCCGGACGGCGGAGGCTGGCGACCGCACTGCGGTGCGGTTTTCGAGAGAATTGTCATTCCTCGCGGTAGGACTGTCCCGAACGGGCGCATGCGCGCGGCGGGATTGGAAACGACGGCCCAGGCCGTCGTTTTCTTTTTGATGGAACAGGAGAGTGCGGCTGGCGCGGGCTTTGTCAGCCTCTGTCGTACCGGCCGTCGTTGACGGGTGCTGTCTGTGGCGATGCCGTGAGGAGGCTGCCGATATCAGGTCATACTGCCGCGCTGGCGGCATCGTCATCGCGGCCGGTGCGGCGTGACGGGTGGTGCAGATGGCTGTCGTTGCATTGGTCAGTCAGGTCATCATCGACCTGAGGCGTCAGGGGCGGGATCAGGCGCGGCGGGTGCCACATGGTTGGCTGGCGCAGTGGCGGCAAATCGTCATGCTGGGCAAAGCCGCCGCGCTCGAGCCAATCCTGATGGGCGCTGCCGACACGCGCAAACCACGCCGTGCGCAGACCGAACCGGTCATCCTGCGGCAGGGGGCTGGTGCCACTGCACCAGCGTGCCAACGCTGTCAGCGTGGGAAACAGCGCCGCGTGAGCACGCGCAACCCGCTGGCGCGCACAGTGCACTTCATGCGGGGAGAGCTTGTCGTAACAGAGGTCGAGATCATCGTTCACGTTCGTTCCTGTTCTCTGGCGGAATTGCACCTTGATGTATGGCAAAGAATCATCAGGGTCGTCAGGCGGATTCCTAACATGTTGAAGTCTATCAATAAGAATTTCTTCAGACTTGACGCTGCTCAAATGAATCGCGGCATGCAAGTTGACTAAAAAACATTGCTCTAATTGTCAGTCTGTCCGCAGTGGACCGCTTCTGGTAAAGTCTCGCCCCATGAGTAAACTGTCCCTAGACCGCATCCTGCAATCGCAGGGATTCGGCACCCGCAAATACTGCCGCGCCCTGATCGAGGATGGCGATGTTGCCGTCAACGGCGAGGTGGCCGACAACTTCAAGGCCACATTCGAGACCGATGGCCTGGTCCTGACCGTGTTCGACGAAGAATGGGCTTACCGCGAGCGCGTCTATATTGCGCTGTACAAGCCGGCCAACTTCGAGTGCTCGCGCAAACCGAGCCACCATCCGGGCGTGCTGACCCTGTTGCCAGAACAATTTACCTGGCGCGATGTGCAGCCGGTCGGCCGTCTCGATCACGATACGACCGGTCTGCTCCTGATGTCGGACGACGGCCCGTTCATCCACGCGCAGTCGTCGCCCAAGCGCCACGTGCCAAAGGTGTATCACGCGAGCACGGCCGAACCGGTGACGGACGAACTCGTCGAAAAACTGCTCGCCGGTGTGCAATTGCACGACGAGCCAGCGCCATTGAAGGCGGTCTCGTGCGTCAAGCTGGACGAGCGGGCCATCGAGATCGTGCTGGAGCAGGGCAAATACCATCAGGTCAAGCGCATGCTGGCTGCGGCCGAGAATCACTGCAGCGCGCTGCACCGGGCCCAGATCGGCGGCTTGACGCTGGCCGCGCTGGGACTGGCCGAGGGCGAGTGGTGCTTCCTCGATCAGGCGCAGCTCGACCTGCTCGTACCGTCCTGATATACCACATCCGCATGCTGTTGTGGAAATTTCACAACGGAACATGCTTAACCACAATATTCGTGCGACATCGTCAGCCAAATTCCGCGACACTCCGTTCCGACGGCGTCCGGGCACCGGTTGTCGCACGAATGAATTTTCCAGAAAAATAACCATGTACGCATACCGACCGAGCCTCTCCCATTCCCTCGCCCTGATTCCATTGCTGCTGGCGCTGCCAGTCATGGCACAGAGCCAGCCGGCCACCCTGGCCGAATGCACCCCGATCGTCGACAGCGCCCAGCGCCTCGCCTGCTTCGACCGCGTTGCGAGCACCGGCAGTCCAACCGCCGCATCGTCCCCGTCCGTTGCGCCTGCTGTGGCCGCCCAGAGCGCATTCGACGCACCGCTGAACAGCGCCGTTGACCATACCGCCACCGTCGATCCAACCGTCCAGGCCGCTGCTGAATACACGCTGAGCAGCCACTGGGAACTCGATCCTCGCGACAAGCGCGGCGCGTTCAAGTTCCGTCCGCACCACCCGAACTATCTGATCGCCACCCGCACCCATCGTCCGAACGAAGCGCCGTACGAGGACTTCCTGGCGACCGATCCGGACGCCGAAGGCTTGTCGAAGGCCGAACTGGAATTCCAGCTCAGCGTGAAGATGAAACTGGTCGAAACCCTGTTCGAGCAACCGATCGACGTCTGGTTCGGCTACACCCAGAATTCGTTCTGGCAAGCTGCCAACCACAAGGCATCGAGTCCGTTCCGCGAAACCAATTACCAGCCGGAGATCATGGCAGTCATGCCACTGGACTTCGCCCTGGCCGGCATCAATGTGCGCTTCCTGAACCTGGGCTTCGTGCACCAGTCGAACGGCCAGTCGTCGAGCCTGTCGCGCAGCTGGAACCGCTACTACGCCCAGGTAGGCCTGGAACGTGGTCCGCTGACCATGACCGCCAAGCTCTGGAAGCGCGTCAATGAATCGCTGGAAGACGACAACAACCCGGACATCACCGATTATATGGGCCGCTTCGAGCTGGCCGGCAATTACCGCATGGGTAGTGGCCATGAAATTTCGGCGCTCGTGCGCCGCAACTTCAGCACCGACAAGGGTGCAGTCCAGGTCGGTTGGGCATTCCCGCTGGTCGGCCCGATCAAGGGCTATGTCAATGCGTTCGCCGGCTATGGCCAGAGCATGATCGACTACAATTACTTCCAGCGCAGTCTGGGCGTGGGTGTCATCGTCAAGTATTGATTGCTTCACACCTGCCGTACCGTAGAATGGCGGGCTTGATGCTTCGAGCCCGCCCATGAAACTTGCCTCGCTGGACGACGGCACCCGCGACGGCCAACTGGCCGTGGTGTCGCGCGACCTGTCCACTGCCCACATTGCCGACGGCATCGCGCCGAGTTTGCGCGCCGCGCTCGATGACTGGGCCTTCATTGCCCCGCAACTCGATGTACTGTACCGCCAACTGAATGACGGCAAGGGCGACGCCAGGGCGCGCCGCGCATTCGACTTCGACCCCACCCGTTGCATGGCGCCATTGCCGCGCGCCAGTACCCGCGTGTGCGGCGCCACCTATCTGCACCATCACGACCTGGAACAGCGTGCGCTTGGCAGCAGCATTCCAGCCGCATGGCGCGACGCGCCGCAGTTGCGCCAGGCTGCAGGCGATGGTCTGCTCGGTCCTACGCAGGATCTGGTGCTGGCGCGCGAAGAATGGGGCATCGACTTTGGGGCCGAACTGGCCATCGTCAGTGGCGACCTGCGCCAGGGTGCGACGCCCGATGCGGCGCTGGGCCAGATTCGTCTGTTATTGCTTGCCAACGACATCACGCTGCGCAACCTGGTGCCGGATGCGCTGGCGGCGGGCTTCGGTCTGCTGCAGGCCAAACCGGCCACTGCGTTTGCGCCAGTGGCGGTCACGCCGGATGAACTGGGCGAGGCCTGGGCGGCCGCGAAAGCCGCGCTGCCGCTGCGCGTGCGCGTCAATGGCAATCCGGTCGGCACCCTCGACGCCGGCGAGGACATGACGTTCAATTTTGCCCAGCTGTTGTCGGCGCTGGCAATGACGCGACCGGTCACGGCCGGGACGATCGTGGGCTCGGGCGTCGTGTCGAATCGGGTGACCCGGCGCCACACGCCGGGCTACGCCAGCATTGCCGAGGCGCGCTGGGTAGAGCTGGCCGCTGGCGACGACGCGGTCACGCCGTTCATGCGCTTTGGCGATACGGTGCGCATCGAGATGCTTGACGCGCATGGCAAATCGCTGTTCGGTGCGATCGAGCAGACGCTCAAGGCTGTGGCCTCCTGAGGCCGGGCGCGTCCCAGAAGCCATCGCCATCCGGCACGTCGCGCAGATTGACCTGTACCGGCCGGCTGATCCGGCGCAGCGCATCGGCGCGCACCAGTCGCCCGTCCGGTTCCTGCAGCCGGTACCAGAGAAACGCCACGCCGGACAAGGCCAGCCGCTCGCCCGTGAACAGGTGATCGCGCTGTACCGCAAGACCTTCCAGGCGCAGGTCGACATCGAGCACCAGTGCGCCGACGCTGCGCTCCGCCTGGCCGAGATAGCGCGCCGTTATGAACAGCAGGCTCTTGTCACTGGCTTCGCCGGCGCGCAGCGAATCGATGAAACTGTCGGTCGCCTTGAGCGCTACCATCGCAGCGGCCGCGATGGCGGCCAGTGCTTTCTTGTGTTCGCCCTTGGCGGTCGCGGCCAGCGCTTCAAGGACATCGATGTGCCGCGCGAGTGCAGCGCGTTCGAGACCCACCAGCCGCACCCGTTCCAGCAGGGCTGCGTGGCGCGTGACATCGAGTTCGCCCATATAGCCGCCGCTCAGGCCAGCCAGGCGGGCAGGGCAGCTGCGCGCCATGGCGCTGGAAAACAGCGCACGGGCGCCGTCGCCGTAGGCAGTGCCGGCCAGCGTGGTGTCGGTTTTGAACAAACTGGCCAGATCGGCGCCGGCGCGCAGCAGCATCGCCGGCGCCGTCAGCCAGGCAAGTAGTGGGGTGCTGTTTTGGCGAGCCGCGGGTAGCGTGTTGGCCTCGATGTAGCGCTGCAGCTCGGCGTTATGCGCGGCGAGTTCGTGCGCCTGCCGCATCAGTGCTGCGTCAACGGTGCGCGCGACCACGATGCCCTGGCTGACGAGCGGGTCATACAGGATGACGAGCCGCTCGGGCGGCAGGATCCGGCATAGCTCAGCTGCCAGTTCCAGCGTCAGGTCGACTGCGCGCACCAGGCCGGCGGCGCCGAACCCGCGGGTGTCGACACTGCCACTGAGGGCCCTGGTCTGGGCTGGCGGCAGGCGTGCCAGCAGTTCGGCGCGCTCGGCTTCGGCAATTGCTTGCCGCGCCTGGGCTTCCTGCAAGCGCGCGCGGGCTTCGCTCAGGTCGGATGATGCGGCGGTCTGGGCTGGTGCATTGGCAGAATGGATGGCGCCCAGACATAACATGAGGATCGAATAGAACGCTCGTGCGGTTGAATATCGTCGCGTCATGATTCGCCCCAATCGGGTAATAAGAAATAAAACTATCTAAATATCACGGGAGAAAAGTGTAACAATTTGTGGAGAAATGGTAGGAGAAGTATCTGTACTATTGATTGTTGCAGCGCAACGTACCTAAAATCGTTTAATAAGTCGTTCCCAATCAAGGGCTTGCATGACAATGTTCATAATGTGTGAGATTGCGCGAGAAACCCTTCGTCAACACGATTGGGAGGAAAACGACCCGAAATGCGATAGAATTGACGAGTTAACCAAGTGGTTCTATGAGTATTTATAACCTGCCAGTAGCCGGCCTCGAAATCGGCTTCGCCACATCGCTGATCGTATCGCTCCTGCTCGTGCTTACCACACGCTGGCATGGCCGCTACTCGCTTGATGCAACGCGTGGCGTGCAGAAATTCCATATCACCCCAACCCCGCGTATCGGCGGCGCTGCGATCATGACCGGCCTGTGGCTGGCGCTGGGTGTCTTGCCACCGGCGCAGCGCAATCTGTTGCTGCCAGTTCTCATCGCCTCGCTGCCAGCCTTTGTCTTTGGCCTGGCCGAAGACCTGACCCGTACCGTTTCCGTGCGTACCCGCCTGCTGGCCACCATCGGCAGCGGCGTCGTGTGCTGGTGCCTCACGGGCGTCAGCTTGCAGCACACGGGCCTGCCACTGCTTGACGACATGCTCGCCTGGCTGCCGTTCTCGGTGCTGTTTACCGCGTTCGCAGTGGGTGGCGTGGCCAATGCCGTCAATATTATCGATGGCTTCAATGGCCTGGCCAGTGGCACCGTTGTTATTGGCCTGGGTACGCTGGGCCTGATCGCTCACGGCGCTGGCGATGTTCACCTGGCGCAGTTGTGCTTCGTGATCTGCGCCGTGACCGCCGGCTTTTTCGTCGTCAATTTCCCGTTGGGCAAGCTGTTCCTTGGGGATGGCGGCGCTTACCTGCTTGGCTTCCTGCTGGCCTGGTTGTCGGTCATGCTGGTCTACCGCAATCCGTCGGTCTCGGCCTGGGCGCCGCTGCTGGCCTGCGCCTACCCGGTATTCGAAACCGTCTTCACGATCATGCGTCGGCTGTGGTGCCGCCGCCATCCGGGTCATCCGGACAGCTGGCACCTGCACAGCCTGGTCAAGACGGCGATCACGGCGCGCTACCTGCGCATGCTGCCGCCGCCGCTGCGCAACGCCTTCGTCTCGCCGGTCTCATGGGGCATTGCCCTGGTGCCGGCTGCGCTGGCTGTCAACTATGCCGGCGAGCCAGACGTGCTGGTGCAGGGCGCATTGGCCAGTTTCGCGCTGTATCTCGGTGTGTACGCGCTGGTCGTGTCGGCCTGGCGCGCCCGTCGCCGCCATGCGCCGGTCGTGATGCCGGTCATCATGCCGGTCGTGACCGCGCCGCTGACGCCGAAGGCAGCCACCGTCGTCATCAAACCGCTCATCACGACCAGCAACACTGGCCAGGGCGCCACGGCAGGGCTGGTCGCTGCGCGTGTCGCCAATCCATCTGCCAATCAGCCAGGCAGCTTGTCGGATCACGTCCACCAGCAAACGGCGCCGGTCCTCGCGCGCCGGCGCATGTAAGTCCACGCAGACCGCACCCTGCGGTCTGCCGTCTGCAGGAGCCGCCCTTGAACTGGGGCGGGTTTCCCCGCTTGTTCTCGATCTGTCCGCACAGCAATTTCGGCGATAATCTCGCTCGCGCGATACAAAGGCGCAGATAAGATATTGCATGGCAATCGAGCGGGGGCACCATGTCGGAAGATAGCGACGCAGAAAAGACCGAAGACGCCTCGCCCAGAAAGATCGAGAAAGCGCGCGAAGAAGGCGACGTTCCCCGATCGCGCGAGCTGGCGACGTTCACTGTCCTGATGACGGCGGGCGCCTGCCTGTGGGCATTTGGCGGCATGCTCGTCGGCAGGCTGGCGACCTCGCTGAAGTCCGGTCTCACGCTCGACCGCGAGCAGATCTTCAATCCCAACATCCTGCTCGAACGCATTCTCAACGACATCGTCAGCGTCCTGCTGGCCTGCCTGCCGATCGCCGGCGCCGTCATGCTCATCGCCCTGATCTCGCCGATGCTGATCGGTGGCTGGCTGTTTTCGTCCAAGGCATTCATGCCCAACTTCGGCAAGCTCAACCCTATGAAGGGTATCGGCAACATGTTCTCCAAGAACGCGCTGGTCGAGTTATTCAAGGCCATCATCAAGACGATCATCATCGGCGTCGTGGCCTGGATCGTCGTCAGCGGTCAGAAGGAGGCAATGCTGGGCCTGGCGGTCGAGCCGCTCAACGAAAGCAGCGCCCACGTTGGCGACATGATCGGCCGCTCGTTCCTGTTCATCACCGGCGCGTTGGGGGTGATTGCCCTCATCGATGGCCCCTATCAGTTGTGGCATTGGAAAGACAAACTGAAAATGACGCGCCAGGAAATGATCCAGGAATCGAAGGAATCGGACGGCAATCCTCAGATTAAGGGGAAGATTCGGCAGATGCAGCGCGAAATGGCCCGGGGCCGGATGATGCAAAATGTCCCTACTGCTGATGTGATCGTCACCAACCCGACGCATTATGCAGTCGCACTGAAGTATGCGGATGGCAAGGGAGCACCGCGGGTGGTGGCCAAGGGCGTCGATGACGTCGCGGCCAAGATCCGCGAAATGGGGGCCGAGAACAAGGTGCCGATGCTCGAAGCCCCGGCCCTGGCCCGCGCCCTGTTCAAGCACACCGAGATCGATGAAGAGATTCCGGAAAAGCTGTACTCGGCAGTGGCGGAAGTGCTGGCCTACGTGTACCAGCTGCGGGCATACAAGAAGGGCGAGGGCGACTACCCGGATCGCCCGACCAGGTTGAAAGTACCTGCCGAGATGGACCCGCTGAACCCGGCCTCGCAACAGCGACCGGCACCCGATAATGGAGCAACTGAATGACCAACAGCATGAAACTGCCAGCCTGGATGAGCGGCCTTGGAGCACAAGGCGGCAAGGCGGCAGCCCCGATCCTGATCATCATGCTGTTGGCCATGATGATCTTGCCGTTGCCGGCGTTCGTGCTGGACGTGTTTTTCAGTTTCAATATCGCGCTGTCGATCATCGTGCTGCTGACCGCGCTGTACACGGTCAAGCCGCTCGACTTTCTGGCCTTCCCGTCGATTCTTCTCGTGTCGACCATGCTGCGCCTGGCGCTGAACGTCGCCTCGACCCGTATCGTGTTGACCGAAGGCCATACCGGTAGCGCCGCTGCCGGCAAGGTGGTCGAGGCCTTCGGCCACTTCCTGATCGGCGGTAACTATACCGTTGGTATCGTCGTCTTCATCATCCTGACCATCATCAACTTCTCGGTCGTGACCAAGGGCGCGGGCCGTATCGCCGAAGTCGGCGCACGCTTTGCGCTGGACGCGATGCCGGGCAAGCAGATGGCGATCGACGCCGACCTGAACGCCGGCCTGATCGGCGAAGACGAAGCGCGCAAGCGCCGCCTGGAAGTCTCGCAAGAAGCTGAGTTCTACGGCGCGATGGACGGTGCCTCGAAATACGTGAAGGGTGACGCTGTCGCCGGTATCATGATTACCGTGATCAATATGATCGCCGGCCTGATCGTCGGCGTCGTGATGCACGACCTGGCCATTGGCGAAGCAACCAAGATCTACACGCTGCTGGCCATCGGTGACGGCCTGGTGGCCCAGATTCCTTCGCTGATCATCTCGATCGCCGCCGGTATGGTGGTTTCGCGCGTGGCCAACGATGAAGACGTCAGCTCGCAGCTGACCAACCAGCTGTTTGCCCGCCCGGAAGCGCTGTACATCACGGCCGCCATCATCGGCGGTCTGGGCATGATCCCGGGCATGCCGAACGTGGTGTTTTTGCTGCTGGCCGGCTCGCTTGCTGCCGGTGGTTATTTCATCTCGAAGCGCAGGAAAGAGGCGCCGGCCGCGGCAGAGGCCGCCGCCGCCGCCGTGGCCGATGCCGCCGCTGCTGCCCGCACGACGCCGGCCGAGAGCGAAGAAGCGACCTGGCAAGACGTGATGCCGGTCGACACGCTGGGTCTGGAAGTGGGCTACCGCCTGATTCCGCTGGTCGACAAGAACCAGGGCGGCGAGCTGCTCAAGCGCATCAAGGGCATCCGCAAGAAGTTCGCGCAAGAAGTAGGCTTTTTGGCGCCGCCGGTGCACATCCGCGACAACCTCGAACTCAAGCCATCGGCCTACCGCATCACGCTCAAGGGCGTCGAAGTGGGCAGCGGCGAAGCACTCAACGGCCAATTTTTGGCGATCAACCCGGGCATGGCCAGCGGCACGCTGCCCGGCGTGGTCACCACCGACCCGGCCTTCGGCCTGCCGGCCACCTGGATCGAAGCGAGCCTGCGCGACGAAGCGCAAAGCATGGGCTACACCGTGGTCGATGCCGGTACCGTCGTTGCCACGCACCTGAACCACCTGATCACGCTGCACGCGTCGGAACTGCTGGGTCGCATGGAAGTGCAGGCGCTGCTGGACCACCTTGGCAAGGAAACCCCGAAACTGGTCGAAGACCTGGTGCCGAAAGTCGTCTCGCTGTCGACGCTGCAAAAAGTGCTGCAGAACCTGCTGCTCGAAGGCGTGCACATCCGCGACATGCGCTCGATCATCGAAGCGCTGTCGGAGCACGCCGGCATGACGCAGGACCCGGCCGAACTGACCGCCGTGGTGCGCGTGTCGCTGGGCAGGGCGATCGTCCAGCAATTGTTCCCGGGCGAGAACGAGCTGTCGGTGATGACCCTGGATAACCGCCTCGAGCGCCTGTTGATGCAGGCGATGGGTGCGGGCGGCGACGGTACCGGCATCGAGCCGGGCCTGGCGGACACGATCGCGCAACAGGCAGCGCACGCCGCCAACCAGCAAGAGCAGATGGGCCTGTCGCCCGTGCTCTTGGTGCCGGCGCCGCTGCGCGTGTTGCTGTCGCGCTTTTTGCGCCGCGCCGTGCCTGCGCTCAAGGTGCTGTCGCATGCCGAAGTGCCTGAGACCAAGACGATTCGCGTGACGAGTTTGGTGGGTGTGCCGATGTAACAGGCAGGGGCAGCAGGGGCAGCAGGTGCTGCGCCTTGTGCCCATCATGCTGGCGCAGGGCGATGGATGTGACGCCAGACGAGCCAGCCAAGCATCGTGATGGTCGTGATCACGGTAAATGCCAGCCCCAGGGTGACGAGTATCTCGAGATCGGCCAGCTCTTCGCCATCCCTTGAGCCATACAGCTCGATCAGGCAGATTGCCCATGCCTCCGGGAACGGTGGGAAAAGGTCGTGATGGATAATCAGAACAGAGATAGTCGTAGCAGTGTCCTCTTCATTGAACAGTCACTCGTCCATAAGCGTGTAAGAGGTGCCTGGAATGAGAACCTGACCGCCTGCGATGAGTTGATGTCGAAGTACGTCGAAGTCAGTCCGGGTTGTCAGCGTAATGCACTCTTGTAACTGAGACCAAGACGATTCGCGCAACGAGCCTGGTGGGTGTGCCGATGTAATCGCCAGGGCAGCGCTTGTGCACTGCCCTGGCTCTGGCTAGTCGTGCGCCAGAGGAGGTGGGCGTAGTTTGCGCCAGACAAGGATGCCGGTCGATGTGACGATCAGTACGATCACCAGTGCACCGGCCAGAGCGACAAGCAATTCGACATCGGCCATTTCCTCACCGTTGGTTGCGCCATATAGATCGCTGAGCCAGATAAAGAAGGGAATTGGCACCTGCGGGAAGAGGTAATGGTAGGTCAGCCATAAGCGGGCAAGTGCGGCGGTAGCGACCAGTACCCACATCGTCATCAGGCTTCGCAGGATAATTTTCTTCACGTGACAGTCACCCGGCCGTAAGCTGTCAACGTGCTATCGGGGATGGTCATCCTGGTCGTCGCCTTGATATGAGTGCGCAAAATATTGAAGTCGACCTCCCGCTCGATGGTGATGCAGCCTCTGCTGATACCGGCTGGTCCTTTCGGATGCAGACGGAAGTTGCCCCGTTTGACCCTGTCGCAAAAAAATTCGTCATCGACGTTGCCATCTGCGGCATAGAGGGCAAACCAGTCAGAGCGGCCGGTGAATACATCGCGGAGTGCTCCCAGCGTACCGCCAGAGTGGCGATCGAGCAGGTAGTAGACACCGGGAGGAATTGGACCGGAATTCGCGTTGCAAATGAACTCCCGGCGGTTTACCTGGTTGTCCAAGCCTGAAAAGGCTGGAAATTTTAACGAGTTCATTTCAAACGTACTCAGCGGTTTACCGTTGAGTTTGAATGTACATTCGACCATAGGGAACCCTTTGAAGCCTGGTTGAGGAGCTTTTGATCATAGGTAGCTGACGCAGGCGGTTGCTGAGGTGCCACAACCGATGACGCTGCCACAGCGGCGCGCGGTGTCGCCTAGCCAATCACGATCTGCTTTTCGATCCGCCCCAGATCGGTGATCGTCACGACGACATGCAGCGGACTGTCCCAGTCGACATGCAGATGAAACTCGACGCCGCCGGCGCCGCCTTCGGGATCGTGCGGCCCGATATTGGTGACATACACATTGGCGTCGCCCAGGTGAGGGCGGCCGGGTGGTGAATCGAACGGGTCAAGAACCGGTTTCCATTCTGCGGCCGTGATCAGTACGGCCGAGCTCTCGGTGAGGCCGGGCCAGTTGAAATTCTGGCGTACACGGCCATGTACGTTACGGTAAATCAGCCGGATCGAGCGTGCCATGGGAGTCTCCTGATAAGTGGAACTGGCACGCCAGCCGTGCCAGTCACGGTTCGACCTGGCCGGCATCGGCAAAGTCGGCACCCGCACGCCACCTTTTTGCGCCAGCGCAAACCCGGACAGCAACCGCATCAATCCTGCCAAGTTGCAAAAAACTGGTATCACTTTTTCTGATTGTGGGGAAATAGGCCCTTTTCCCCATCCTTCTCGGCTGATCGTTTCCACACGGCATCGACAATAATGATTCCTATCGATGGGCATGTGCCCGTCATGCAGAACATAGATTGAAGTGCGGAGAACCACGATGAAAGTGAAGAAATTTACAGCGGCAACTTCCCGGGATGCCTTGCGCAAGGTGCGCGAAGCCTTGGGCCCGGATGCCGTCATCCTGTCCAACCGTCCGGTCGATGGCGCCGTCGAAATCCTGGCGCTCGATAACGATGACGTCGCCTCGCTGTCGGCACCTGTCGCCGATTCCGAGATGGCCCAGCCGAAGCCGCAGCTGCAGCACTTCGACGAACTCGCACCGGCGGCGCCGCGCGCCACCCCGGCCCGCCGCTACCAGGATGCCGGTCCGGCCATGAACGCGCCGGTCGCACCCGCCTACGTCGCACCTGTCGCCCCACTGGCGCCGACCGAGCCGGTCGCAACCTACGCCGAACGCCGCGCACCGGCGCCTGAACCGACCATCGACATGGCCGCCATGACCGCCATGATGAGCGCCGCCATCACCCAGGCCAAGGAATCGGCGACCTCTGAAGTCAGCAGCATGATGAGCGAAATCCGCGCCATGCGCGGCCTGATGGAAACCCAGCTGGCCGAACTGTCGTGGGGCTCGACCGCCCAGCGCGAGCCGCACAAGGCGACCGTCCTGCGTGAGATGCTCGCTGCCGGTTTCTCGGCCACGCTGGCGCGCTATATCATTGAAAAAATGCCTGCCACCGACGACGCAGCGCAAGCGATGCGCTGGGTGAAGACCGTGCTGGCACGCAACCTGGCGACCATTGGCAACGAAGACGCGATGCTGTCCGAAGGCGGCGTGTTCGCGCTGGTCGGCCCGACCGGCGTGGGCAAGACCACCACCACCGCCAAGCTGGCCGCACGCTGCGTGATGCGCCACGGCCCGGACAAGCTGGCCCTGATCACCACCGATGCCTACCGTATCGGCGGTCACGAGCAACTGCGCATCTACGGCAAGATCCTCGGCGTGATGGTGCACTCGGTGAAGGATGAAGCCGACCTGCGCATCGCCCTGAAAGAACTGCGCAACAAGCACACGGTGCTGATCGACACCATCGGCATGTCGCAGCGCGACCACATGGTGGCCGAGCAGGTCGCGATGCTGTCGGGCTCGGGTGCTGAAGTCAAACGCCTGCTGTGCCTGAACTCGACGTCGACCAACGAGACGCTGAACGAAGTCGTGCGCGCCTACCAGGGCAGCGGCCTGCACGGCGCGATCATGACCAAGATGGACGAAGCGGCCTCCACCGGCGGCGTGCTCGACATCGTGATTCGCCAGAAGCTCAAACTGCATTACGTCTCAAACGGCCAGCGCGTGCCGGAAGACCTGCACGTGGCCGACAGCGCGATGCTGATCGATCGCGCGTTCCGCAACCGTGGCACGGCCCCGGCGGACGCCGACCTGCCGATGCTGATGGCAGCCACTGCGCAGGCCAACCGCCGCGAGGTGTCGCATGGCTAGTTTTGACTTCGACCAGGCCGAAGGCCTGCGCCGCATGCTGCAAGGCCCGCGTCCGCGCGTGGTCACGTTTCTGTCGGCCACGCCGGAAGACGACAAGGGCGCGATGCTGGTGAACCTGGGCGCCTCGCTGGCCCAGGCGGGCAACGAAGTGCTGATCGTCGACGCCTGCAACGTGGAATACGGCGTCGCCCGCCGTCTGGGTCTGAACCGCGGCGCGTCGCTGCTGCAGGTCGCACGCCAGGAAAGCGCGCTGAACCAGGTGATCCATCCGGCCCCGCAAGGCTTCTCGGTGGTGCCCATGGGCGCGCCTGAATCGACCGACGACGTGCGGCGCCTTGGCAAGACGTTCGATGTGCTGGCCACGCAAGCGGGCATCGTGATCGTCGATGGCGAACTGGGCCCGGACGGCGAATTCCCGGTGCCGTTGATGTCCAGTTCCGAGATCGTGATCCAGGTATCGACCAGCGCAGCCTCGATCACCAATGCCTACTCGCTCATCAAGCGCCTGACGCAGGAACTGGGCCGCCGCCCATTCGGCATCCTGGTCACCGGCGCTACTGAGGGGGAAGCCAAGGTGGTATACGATAATATGTCACTGGCAGCAACACGTTATCTGGCCGTCAAGCTCAGTTTCATGGGCGCCGTGCCGGCCGACGAATACCTGCACCGCGCCGCGCGTCTGGGCCGGGCCGTGGTCGATGCGTTTCCGCTGGCCGGTGCATCGGTTGCGTTTCGCCAGCTGGCCGGCAAGTTCGCACTGCCTGCAATGCCGCAGTTCGGCCGCCAGGGCAGCGCGTCCATCGGTTCCTGACGCAGCCGCCATCGAATACGCACATAGAAAAAGATACATATCAGCATGTACACGGCCAAAGGGAAAGCGGACAAGAATTCTTTGCTGACGGAGCATATGCCGTTGGTAAAGCGTCTTGCCCACCACATGAAGGCGAAGCTGCCGCCTTCGGTGGAGGTCGATGACCTGATCCAGGCCGGCATGATCGGTTTGCTCGACGCGATCAACCGCTACGAAGACGACCACGGCGCGCAGTTCGAGACCTACGCCGTGCTGCGCATCCGCGGCGCGATGCTGGACGAACTGCGCGCCAGCGACTGGATGCCGCGCAGCACGCGCCAGAACATGCGCAAGGTCGAAGGCGCGATGCAGTCGCTGCAGCAGCGCCTGGGCCGCCCGCCGAGCGAATCCGAAGTGGCCGCGTCGCTCAAGATCTCGCTCGACGAGTACCAGGACATGCTGGCCGACTCGGGCGGCCACCAGCTGCTGTACTACGAAGACTTCCACGCCGACGAAGGCAGCGACAGCTTCCTCGACCGCTATGCGGTGGACGATGCCGATCCGCTGCGCAGCCTGATGGAAACCGATTTCCGCCAAGCCGTGATCGACGCGATCGACAAGTTGCCGCCGCGCGAAAAACTCCTGATGGGCCTGTACTACGAAGAAGAACTGAACCTGAAGGAAATCGGCGCCGTGATGGGCGTGAGTGAATCGCGGGTGTCGCAGCTGCACACCCAGGCCGTCGCACGTTTGCGCACCACCTTACGGGAGCAATTATGGACTGGGCCAGCGTAATCGGCCTGGTGCTGGCGATCGCCGGCATCTTTCTCGGTTACACCCTCGACGGCGGCAAGTTCTCGTCGTTGATCCAGCCTGCCGCATTTGCCATCGTGGTGGTCGGCACCTTCGGCGCCGTGCTGCTGCAAAGCGAGACGCGCACCTTCTTGCGCGGCATCACCATGCTGCGCTGGGTATTCGTGCCACCCAAAAACGGCCGCCAGAAACTGTCGCGCGAAATCGCGCTGTGGAGCCTGACGGCACGCCGCGATGGCTTGCTGTCGCTTGAACAATTCATGAGCAAGGCCGACCCCTTCATCGCCAAGGGTTTGCGCCTGGTGGTCGACGGGATCGCGCCCGACAAGGTGCGCAGCCTGCTCGAACACGAAATCAACGGCTACGAATTCGCCCAGCGCCAGGCGGCGCGCATCTGGGAATCGGCCGCCGGCTATTCGCCGACGATCGGTATCCTGGGCGCCGTGCTGGGCCTGATCCACGTGATGGAAAACCTGTCCGATCCGGCCCGCCTGGGTTCCGGCATCGCGGTCGCGTTCGTCTCGACCGTGTATGGCGTGGGCATGGCCAACCTGTTCTTCTACCCGGTGGGCAACAAGCTCAAGGCCATCGTCAGCGACAAGGTGTCGCAGTACGAGATCCTGGCCGAAGTGTTCTCGGACCTGGCCAGCGGCGACCATGGCCGCGTCATCGACGAACGCGTCGCCAGCCTGCTCACGCACCACTAGGACAGCGCCATGGCCCGCAAGCGCTACGACGACGATGTCCCCACCGAAAACCACGAACGCTGGCTGATTTCATACGCCGACCTGATTACGCTGCTGTTCGCGTTTTTCGTCGTCATGTACGCCATCTCGATCGTCAACGAAGGCAAGTACCAGGTGCTGTCCGATGCGCTGGGCGATGCGTTCGGTGGGCGCGGCGCCGCCACCAAGGTCAACACCAACGTCGAGCCGGTGCTGCCGCTGTCGCACATCATCAACCGCCGCCGCAACGAAGCGGCGCGGCGCGAGCAGGAAAAGATGGGCGTGATGGCGCGCGAACTGTCGGCGACCTTGCTGCCGCTGGTGAAGTCGGGCCAGGTGCGGGTGATCCAGAACGCGCGCGGCATCAGCGTCGAGATCAATGCCAGTGTGCTGTTCCCGCAGGGTGAGGCGGTGCTCGACGGCGAGGGCCAGGTCATCCTGGCGCAGGTGGCGGGCCTGCTCAAGAACGACTCGCACCGCATCGAAGTCGAAGGCCACACCGACGACCTGCCGATCGCCAATCCGCTGTATCCATCGAACTGGGAACTGTCTACCGCACGTGCAAGCAGCGTGGTGCGGCTGTTTGCCGCCAACGGCGTGCCCGAGGTGCGCCTGTCGGCGATCGGCTTTGCCGCGACGCGCCCGGTGGCGCCCAATACCGACGAGGCCGGCAAGGCGCGCAACCGGCGCGTGGCGGTGATGATCCTGGCAGCGCTGCCGGAAACCGGCGGAAACATACTTCCGTGAATGTATTGATCGAATCATGGCATAATCGACAGGCAGCGTCGCGCGGGTGACGCCTGCCGTGATCCTCTAGGAGTCGCAATGCATGTCAAACGAAGCTCGCCGGCGGCCAAGCTGGCAATGGTGCTGTCGCTGGTCGGCGTAGTTGGCGTGGTCAAGGCCGTGGAGGCCAAGGTGAACGTCCATCACCGGCTCGAAGTCGAAACCGGGGCCGGCAAGGTCAAGGTGCGGGTGCTGATCGAGAACCGGGGCGATGCGCCGGTATGGATTCCGCGCGAGATCGCGCTGGGCGACGACCTGAGCGCGCCACGGTTTGCACTCAGTTCACTGACGGACACGGTCGCCTACACGGGCCGCATGGTCAAGCGCGGCCCGCTGAACGCTGCCGATTACCTCGAAATAAAGCCGCAGACGACCTACCTGAACACGCTCGACATCACGCAGGCCTATGCGTTCAAGCCGGGCCAGCACAGTTACGAGATCCGCTACGCCGGCCCGTGGGTGACCGATCTGCGCAAACTCGACGCGGGCGGCATCAAGAGCAGCCCGGCGCTGCCGGTGAAGTTCTCGCACACGGTCAGGATGGCCGCGCGCTGATTCAGGGCGCCTTGCAGTTGGTGGCGCTGGCGATCAGCGTCGCGCCACAACTCGTCTTGTCGCCATCGAAGGCAATCAGCTTGCCATCGATTTTATGCTGCGCCGAGCCGCTGACGATCTTGCAGCCATTGTGACCTTTGATGGGGCAACTGCAGGTGTCGCCCACGCACGCCACTGGAATACCGCCCACCTTCACATGCCGCGCGCTGACGCTTAGGACCTTGCCGCCATGCGAGGTGGCGTCGCCGAGCCTGATGATGTTGCGCATGATTGAGCCTTTCTTGTGACGATGATTCAGTCGGATGCCGTGTCGTGTTCGGGGACTGCGTCTGCGCCCAGTACCGAGGCCACGGTCGGTGGCTTGTAGTTGTCCGGATCGATCGACGGCTGGACGATGTGCTTGAAGATGTTCGCCCCTTGTGCTTCGCGCCGTTCCTTGCTCGGCGGGCTGATGAACACGATGCTGGCGCCGGTCGGATCGCGCAGATTGATCGCCGCTGAGGCACCGCCGTCGATATAGCTGCCCATCACGCCCACCGCCATCTGGACGAAGAAGGTCGCCGCGCCGGTATTGCCCATGCGCTGGTCGGTATCGATGAACTGCGACGTCTTGCCGGTGTCGATGTCGGGGCCGCCCTGGGCGGCATACGCGTGCAGCGTGCCTGCCAGCGCGATCTTCTGCTCGGTGTCATGGTTGAACGCAGCGATGATGCGCGCCGGGCCTGCTGCGCGCTGTGCTTCGGGCAGCGTTTGCAGCGCCTGCTGCCAGCCGGCCTCCAGCACCTTTTGACGCGCGTCGCGGCGCTTGACCGGCTTGCCTTCTTCATCCTCAAACTTGACGAACACGGGGCGGTGGATGAAGCCCATCGAGGGCAGGGCGTCGAAGGCGGCAAGCTGGTTGCGGTTCCAGGGGACCGGGAACCAGGGGGTGGGTTTCCAGTCTTTCGGAGGCGGATTGGCCCAGCGTTTGTAGTCGTCGAGCAGCGTGCTTTCGGGGCGGTCGAAGACGGGGTGTTTGGCGAATTTGGCGGCGGCGGGGAGCCATTCGGCGACGGTGGGTTGTCTGGTGCTATTTGGCCACTCGGCTTTCATTTCTGGCCGCATGGGTACTGTGCTCATGAGTTGGTAGTACATCTGGCGCAGTGTTTCCTGCAGATAGTTATTGTCCGGATCGTTCCATGCGTAAGGACGCAGTGGCTCGACTCGCTCACGTCGTGCCAGAACGAAGACCGCTGTGGCATCGGAGTACTCGGGAATGTAGTGACCAGTTTGAACACGCGGCTCTTTACCTGGTAATTGTCCATAGTCACGACTTGAATCACTCTCAGTACTAAGCAGCACCAGATATGGAAGATCAGGGTGTGCATCGAAAAAAGCGAATGCCTGTTCCAGTAATTGGTCAGGATTTTCACTAAGCTGCCACGGCCCTATTGTAAATAGATGCCATGCCATACCAGTTCCTTCTGCGCTTGCCGCAAGGCCGGACATTGGCGAGACTTCGCTGGGCTGGTCTTTGGGATTCTCCACTGAGCTACCTGCATACATTGATGGTACCCCCCAAAACATCGGGGACGAATTGGCGCCGTTTTCGAGAGCATCACAGGCCCGACTACCGGTTTGGCCCATTTTGTCGAATCCAGTCCATGGATACTTCTCGGGATCTAGTTCGCGAATACTTGTGTAGGGTCCACCTTGTTGCAGCACATGCCAAAGTTTCCCTTGGCGGTACTTTTCTACTGTGATTCCTAAACCCAACACTTCAAGCACATATTCACGTCTAGAGTGTTCCGATTTTTTTGCGCGAGCATCTTGATCCGCAAGGTATTGTTTTTTTTGTTGCCATTCATGCTCTCGCCCATTGGCAGCATGTACATCGATTAGCCACTTGCCGCCGAATAAGAGAATCACCGCGATCAGAGGAATGCCGAACCATCGCAATTTGTTCATCGCCGCTCCCGTATCAATATCAGTAAGTTCCGGACGCAAAGCCCAGATGTCGAACCCTACCCACAGTGAAAAAAGAACTGGAAATGTGAAAAATGCACCCAGCAGATATTTCCACAATCGTGGCCACTTGATTTGAGATTCATCGATTTGATCATTGCCCATTACTAACCTCCCAATATGGAAGTAACCCGTTTGCCTGATATTGTTTCTGAAATAACAATATCCCATAACTTCCCAGTTAATAGCGGAAGAGCAGTTGGCAGAATGCCGAGACTGTAATAGTCGCAGTTCCCTCTGATCAAACCCTTTCGCCAATCGGGCTCGCTTTCATAGTAAGAATTGAATTGCTGACGAAACAGGTCCCAAGTTAGTATATTTTCTTGTGACTGCACTTTCGGGTCTGGTTTCTTCAGCCGCCAATCCGCCACAGCGCACAAATATGCGCGAAACGTCGGATCACTCACTGCTTTGCCACTCCCAATCGATAAATCGTATGCAGTGACCTGCCGATGATTCTTGCTACTTGCAAAAATCACGCTATGAAACGATTTCGGACTCAATTCTTTCTGCCAGCGCAGCCTTGCCGCATTAGGGCTTTCTTCTATCTGCGCCTTGATCGCACCATTGGCGAAACGTTCGCCTGACACTATGCGTTCCCTATCCTCAGGGTTGGTATTGCCGGGACGTTTGACCTGGTTGTAAGCGGCTTCCAGCCGTTTAAGATCAGACTCCACGACATCGCCGGTCCTCCATGACCGCAATGACGCAATGACTGCAGGCTTCAGGCCTTCGCTCCTGACGTGAAGGCCTTTATTGCTTGTGACGGCAGTGGCGGCGTCAATCGCATCAACTTCCTCGCAAGGCCCGCGATCCTTGAGTTCGACCTGTGAGAGCATCGAATCCGATGGAATCTTGTCAGCAGCAATCTGATTACCCTGAATGTCGGCTTGGCATGGGGTTTTGAGCGCCTCGCCATTGATCGTCCTGACACCTCGCCGGTCAATTTCCCGCTCGAGCGTCGCTGATGACGTCACCGGCAATGACTCGCGCAGGGTGCGGCCGCTTGCCGCGACGTGGGCATGGTCGTCTTCGTTCGGTAGCCTCAGGATGAAATCGTGCGGCGCTTGGCCTACTAGCACTGGCGCGGCCTTTCCCGTTCCAGAATGTGGTCGCAGCTTTGCTGTGAACACCCTCTGACGGAAGGCAAGGCCGAGTTCGCCAAGAGCCTTGCGCCGCCGCGGCGTAGGTGCATTGTCATGACTCCTGGCGTAAGCTCTCACCTCTTCCGAGGTGACTACGTTTGCAACGGTATCCGGAACGCCTTGCCAGCCAATGCCGCGCATATTGTCCAGTGCGACCGTCATATCCTCTGGGCTGAAATATAAATAGACCTTGCCACGGTTGTCTCGGTCAGAATTCGGTTTCCAGCGGCCATGCACCATGCCGCCGGAGTCTGTTTCACTAATGCGGGCGAATACGGGTGACTTTGTCTTGGACTTCGCGACGCCTGTAACGATATTGACTAGTGTCTCCAAGCGAGCCCTGATCGTTTGTCTGTCAGAGATCAGGTCATAGAAATTGCTCATGGCTTCGTCCATATCGCCCTTGACGAATGCGGCAGTCCGCATCGACAAGCCTATCCCTTGATCCAGGCTATACGGCGGATGCGTCAGAATCAGCGTATCCGCCGTACGCTCACCCATCTCCATCAGGAAAGCCTGTGCCAGCAAGCTGATCAAACAACCCTGGCTGTGCGCGACGATGTTGACAGTGTCAGTGGGCTCATACTGGCGAATCATTGCTACCAGCGCCGCCAGGCGTCGTGCAGCAAGCACCATGTACATTCGGCCCGGGCCGTTCTTGACAGGTCGGAGCGGGTCACCGGCCGGATCGAATGGCGCATATATGCCCTTGTTCCACATGTCGGGCAGAGTGCTGGTGGCATTGCCGAACGGGCCGCCGCCCTTGGACAGGTCCTTGTCGAGGCGATTGCCGTTGCGATCCGTCTTCTGGCCATTCACAGTCTTCGTAAGATTGCCCACTTCACGAAAGCCCCAGTAAAACGGGATCACCGGACTATCCGTGTCGGGCGCCGTGTGGCGCTTGAAAAACACCGCATCAGGATCATCCAGCAGCGTCTCCTTGTCCTTTGCGCCAGGCATCCGGTAGGTCCCAGGCTTGAACTTGCGTAGCAGGCGATCCTGCAGTCCCGCGCACAGCCCTTCCTCGACCGCGCCATAGCTGGTGCCAACATCATTTACGCCATGTACCACGATGATGTTGCAGGGTTGCTCACGCGGTACGTCGACAACCTTGTCGCTGATGCGACAAGGTTGCAGCAGCGCGTTGTCGCGTTTGATGACGTATTCACTTTTCGGATATTTGTTGGCCATTTCGCTCTCCTATTGGTCTTCGCCACCACGCGATAGCACGATCTCTGCCATATGCATCGCATCACGCGCCAGCAATTCCGATTTGCCCTGCGCATCGCTGACACCCTCCAGGCTCGTGCCATCGCTCAGCGCCACGTGCATCTTCATGTCCTTCACCAGCGCGCCCAGCGGCTCGGCGCCGTCGTCGTCCGCCACGCCGCGTGGATAGCGCAGTTCCAGTTTCTGGTCCGCACCGCCGGCGCCAAACGTCGGGAACTGGGCCGCCATCGATTCAGGCCCGTCGAGCGTGTAATCCGGCGCATGAAACCGCAAAGGCGCCTTGCTGCCCAGTACAGGCGGGCCGTCGCCCAGTTTGAGGAACGAGCCATCAGCAGCCACCAGCAGGATGACCTTGCCCGTGACCGTCACCGTGCCCTCCGTCGCCGTGAGCTGCATGTTCGGCGCCGATTCGATGGCCGTGTCGTCATGCTGGCTTTGCATCAGGAGCTTGCCGTTGTGGGCGATCGCATGCAGTCCGCCGTGATGCGCGAACAGCGACAACCCTTTGCCGGCATTGACCGAGAACCGCTGGCCCGCGGTCAGTTGCATGTGCTGCTGCGCGGCTGTGTCGACGTTGGTGCCCGCGTAGCTGACCACGGCTTTCGAGCTGGCAAAGCCGATCCCTGCCGGCGACGTCACGGCGATCACCGGTTCGCCCGGCTGCGTTGCCTCCGGCTTGGTATTGCTGCCGTCTTCCCACGCCGTGAAGCGCGCCAGCAGCGACTCCTGCTCGGCCGTGTCGATGGCTAGCCCGTTGTGCTGCGCCGCGTAGTTGCCCAGCGACGCGCACAGTTCGCCGCAGTCGCGCAGCAGGCCCAGATAATCGTCGCGGGCCAGCTGCGCACCCTTGTCGCCGGCACCGCCGAGCAGCTTCCAGGCGCTGAGCAGGATGCCGCGCGCTGCGTGCAGTGCAATGGCGTCTTCGGTGCGTAGTTCGGCCCCTTCGCCGCGCGGCCTGGCGCGGCCTTCCTGGCGCGGTTCGGTCAGGTAGCCCAGATTGAGTTCGCTGGCTGCATGGTCGCTCGCCAGCTGAGCGCTGATCTGCCCGGTCGTGTCGTCGAGCCGCAGCTGGTTGCCGCGCTGGCCGCGGATTTCACGGCTGCGCAGGCCTGACTGATAGCGGTTGGCGGGCAGGCCGTCTTCGCGCCGGAAGCGGGGCGGCGGGGCGGCGCCGTTGTAGACCTGGGCGATGATGACCGGCTTGTCGGGATCGCCAGCGGCGAACGCCACCAGCACCTCGGCGCCCACGGGTGGCAGCAGGCGCGCGCCACACTGGTTACCGGCGCCGTTGCCCGCCCAGCCGGATGCGACGCGCACCCAGGCCGAGTCGCGATCAGAACCCGAGGCACCGGCGCCGTCCACGTTCTCCTGTGCACGCGTCGCCGGGAAACGGATCTTGACGCGTCCCAGGTGGTCGCACCACACGGCCTCGTCCTTTGGCCCGACGACGATCGCGCTTTGCAACTGCGGCTGCGGGATCACTGGTGGCGGCGGCACGATCCGTATGCCGCGCCGCACGCAGGTAAAGCGGCACCGGTAGCGCAGCGCCTGGGCAGTGTCGTCAAGCCGGGCGGTGTCCCAGCCGCTGCGCGCAAACAGCCGTTCGACCTGGGCGTTGATGTCCGCCGGCAGGTTGTTGGTAGCATCGATGCGCTGCGCAGTCACGACGAATTCGCGCTGTTCGGGCTGGTGCTTGTCGATTTCGGGATGGCCCGTCAGACCGAACCACTCGCCAACGGCCAGGTCGCGCACCGCACCTTCGCCGTGGAAGCACTTGGCGACGAATTCGTGGTACGCCACCAGCGCATCGCTGATTGCCAGCAGGTCAGGGCGGTTGTCGCCAAGATGCGGCGCCGTCACCTGATAATGTTCCAGGCTGGCGGCCAGTGCGTTCCCCGTCTTGCCCTGGTTGACGCGCAGCGGCGAACTGGTCGTGGCGCCCCCGTTGGCAGGGGTCAGGTAATCCCAGCTGTGCAACGAGGTATGGCCGGGCACCAGCGTGCGCTCGGCGCTCCAGAGCGTGATCGCGTCGCGCTCCTCGGTCGCACCGTCGCGGTGAAAGCGGATGGTGCCGGCCGCATTGCACGCCAGCGTCTTGTCATCATCGAACAGCACCAGCGTGTGGCCGACGCCGGCGGCCTCACCGCCGGCCTGATTCTGACGGTCGGCTCTGCCCGGGCGAACGAACCAGGCGATGCCGCGGCGCTGCATCAGGCGGCGCACGAAGCTGGCATCCGATTCGTTCAATTGCATCGTGAGCGCGCGCTTCGGAAGCTTGCGGTTGAGCAGGCCGCTGGCGATCTCGAAGTCGAAGGTCGATGCGATCACGGGATTGTTTCTTTGCCATTCCTTGAGGACCAGTTCGATGATCTCGAGCTCATTCTTGTCGCGGAAAACGCGCGTCGTGCGCGTCACATCCATCACCGACAGTGCGTCGCGCACGGTCAGCTTGTAGCTCGCGATGCCGCCGTCGCTGTGGCCCGACGCAGCCGCCGTGACGATTCCGCACAGCCTGCGCAGGTTGCCGCGGTCGGTCACGATCTGCAGCTCGCAGGGCAGGCCGATGAAGCGCTTGAGTTCGAGCTTCGCGCTTTCGCACAGGCACAGAATCTGCAGCTCGAGGCCGCCGCACACGGATTCGCTGGCGCTGGCGTAGTGCGGCAGCAGCGCATTCACATCGGTCGCGCCGGGCTGGCCCAGTACCATGCGCAGTGGCCGGTTACGGGTGTCGAGCCGGTAGCTGGCCAGGGCGGCGGCAAGGGTGGCGAGAGGCAGTGTCATGGTCGATCACTCCCCTGCAGCCTGCGACAGGCTCGCCTGCGCCGGCGTGTTCTCGCCGAAATATTCATGCGAGTCGGCGTTGTCGATTGCCCGCTGCGGTGCGCTGCGCGCCAGTTCTGCTGCGCCGGTCTGGCCGTACACATGGTCGTCGGTGCCCGCCACCACATCGAAGTGACTCAGCTCGTGCAACAGCGTGCCGCCGCGCGAATCGGTGCCGGTCGTTGCCGCCGCCCAGAACGCCTTGCAGACCCAGACCGTGTACGGTCGCGCCGGATACACGTAGGCAAAATACGGCTCGTCGCAATCGCAGTCGATCCTGACCGGCTTGTTCTCGAACGCCTCCTTGATCGCCGTGACATTGGCCGTGACTTTTGCGCCGCGCGCGGCATCCTGCGCACCGAACCACAGCGCGTAGCGCGCGCCGTACGAGGCGCCCGAGGTCAGGTAGGCCTGGCTGTCGGCCGCCATCGCGCGCACGGCTGCCATCGCGGTCACCAGCTGCGTCTGCTGGGCCTTGCTGCAATTGGCAAAGCCAGGGCCTGCGGCGGGGGCATCCTGCGGGAGCGGCGTGCTGCTGCCATCGACCCGGATCGTGACAGGGTTGGAGGCAAGTTCGCCCACGACTGCGCCGACGGTCGTGGCTGGCGCCGGCAGGGCGGGACTACGATAGCGGATCGTGTAGTTGCCGGTCATGCGCATCTCGTAGAACCGCGACAGCTCGACGGTGTGCGTGAGCGCCTCGCCCGGAGCCAGTTGCAGGAAATCGGCTGGCTCCGGCGCGGCGCGCTTGATGCGGCGGCCCAGGTAGCGCACCGGCTGGCCGTCGCGCTGCACCTCGAACAGCGGCGCGTCGAGACCCTGCTGCGGCGTGCGCCAGCGCAGCAGATGCTGGAACGTGCCGGACGTATTGGTCAGCGTGACCGTCACCAGGACGTTGTCGCCGCGACCAACCGCCGGCTGCGCCGGGTTCAGCGTGACGATGACCTGGGCCTGCGCCGCGCCGGCACTGCACAACACAGCGAAGGCGCCTGCGGCGCGCGACAGCAAGGAACCTGAATGCATGGTGGACTCCGGTTGGGTTGGACCGGATGACTCTCACCTTATTTTCTCTGCCCACATTGCGCTGCTGCAGCGGCTGCCATTGGCCAGCTTGCATCAGGTCAGCCACTACCCAGAAACCTCACACAAAATAACAACAGCGGATCGACAACGGTCGCCTGCACGGCATTGGTTTGCTATCATGCAACAATTGTATCCAACAAAAAAATAACATTCGATCACGTTGGATAGCCACAGGTGCTTCCCATGATGATCCAGACGAACGAGACTTCCGCGCCGCCCCTTGTGTCGGCGACCGATCTGCACGCCACCGCCGCCGAACTTGCCCGGCACACCAGCGAAGCCCACGCGCTGCGTGATGCCCACGCGCTGCTCGGCCAGAACCGCAACTACCTCGAGCAAGTGATCGACGGCATGCCGGCAGGCTTGCTGGTCATCGATGCCGAGCGCTGCGTGCGCTCGATGAACCGCATGATGGCCGAGCTGATCGACGCGCCGGAAGAAGCCGCCAGCGCCGGTCATCCGCTCGCGCGCTGGCTGCCCGACGCTGGCCTGGCCGCGCGGGTCAGCGATGCACTGGCGACCGGCATGCCGCAGGACCACATCCTCGTCTCGCTCGACGGCCGCCCGGACGGCGTGCGCCATCTCGAATTCAATATCCGCCGCACCGAGCAGGCCGGTGGCTACATGCTGCTGCTGATCGGCCAGGACATCACCTTCCGCCGCAAGGCGCGCCTGCGCCTGCAGGAGAGCGAGGAATTCTTCCGCCTGACTTTCAGCCAGGCGGCGGTGGGCATCGTGCTGCTGGGTCCGGACGGCCGCCTGCTGCGCGTGAACGGCAAGATGGCGCAGATCCTGGGCTATAGCGAAATCGAACTGCTGCAGCGCTTTTTCCAGCAACTGACCCACGTCGACGATTTGCCGGACGAGCTGACACTGGTCAAGCGCCTGCGCGACGGCGAGATCAGTGACTACCAGCGCGAGCGGCGCCTGCTGCGGCGCGACGGCACGCCGATCTGGGTCAATGTCAGCGTCTCGACGATGCGCGATGCCTACGGCAACCAGCGTTTCATCGCCGTGGTCGAAGACATCTCGCGCCGCAAGGGCGCCGAAGAAGCGCTGCTGCGCGTGATCAACCATGACGCGCTGACGGGCCTGCCGAACCGCGTGTTGCTGCAAGACCGGCTCGAGCGCGCCATCGCCCACGCGCACCGCGCCGGTACGCAGGTGGCCGTCATGTTCATCGACCTGGACCGCTTCAAGCACGTCAACGACACGCTCGGCCACGATGCCGGCGACCAGTTGATCGTCGAGATCGCGCGCCGCCTGTCCGGCACGCTGCGCGAGAGCGACACCGTGGCGCGCCAGGGCGGCGATGAATTCGTCGTCGTGCTGCCCGAGATGAACGGCGAGACCGACGCCGCACGCGTGGCCCGCAAGCTGCTCGATAACCTGTTCCAGCCGCTGCTGCTGTGCGGACAGGAGGTATTCCCGACCGGGTCGATCGGCATCGCCATGTTCCCGCGCGACGGCACCGACAGTGCCACGCTGCTCAAGTGCGCCGACAGCGCCATGTACGGATCCAAGGGCGGTGGCGGCAACGGCTTCAGCTTCTACATGGCCGACATGGGCGCGCAGACCGCGCTGCACCTGCGCATGGAAAGCGAGCTGCAACGCGCGCTGCAGCGCCGCGAGTTCGTGCTGCACTACCAGCCCGTGGTCGACATCGCCACCGGTCACCTGGGAGGCGTCGAAGCGCTGCTGCGCTGGCAGCCGCAAGGCAAGCCGATGGTGTCGCCGGCCGACTTCATTCCGCTGGCCGAAGAAACCGGCCTGATCGTGCCGATCGGCGAGTGGGTGCTGGAAACCGCGATGGCGCAGCAGGTGGCCTGGCAGCAGGATGGCCTGCCGCCGGTGCGCGTCAGCGTGAACCTGTCGGCGCGCCAGTTCCTGGGCCAGGACGTGGCCCAGCGCGTCGCGGTGCTGCTCGAGAAAACCGGCTGCGACCCGCGCGCGCTGACGCTCGAAATCACCGAAAGCGTGCTGATGCAGAACCCGGTGGCGGCCACGGAAACGATGGCGCGCCTGACCGCGATGGGCGTCCAGCTGGCGATCGATGACTTCGGCACCGGCTACTCCAGCCTGGCCAGCCTGAAGCGCTTCCCGATCCACAGCCTCAAAATCGACCGCTCGTTCGTCAGCGACCTGATCGACGATGCCGACGACGCCGCCATTGTCGACGCCGTGATCGGCCTGGCCCATTCGATGAAGCTCAACGTGATTGCCGAAGGCGTGGAAACGGCCGACCAGCTTGCCTTCTTGCTGGCCCACGGCTGCGACCAGATGCAGGGCTTCTGCTACAGCCGGCCGGTGGCGCCGGACGCCATCGAAGCGCTGCTGCGCGCGGCGCCTGCTGGTAAGGGCCAATAGAAGGTCATTGCGCAAGCTGGCACGCGTTTATGGAAAGAGCTCGAAAGTAAAAGGTAACTAAAAAGAAAAAAACAACGAGATGTAAAAGTATTTCGTAAGTCGTTGTGCGCGCTGTGACAACGTTATAAGCTTCAACACGCGATGAAACGTGGTTTTGAAGTGAATTTTCGCTCTTCGACCGTTGCTGATGTAAGGTCTTGGCCCGGCGCGGCCGATATGAAACGAAAGTCAATCCCAACCTGTGTCAAACAGGCCTGTTGGCCAACAATGTGCCTGCCGCCAGTCAGCGCACGCAGCGTGCGTTGATGGACCGGACAAGTGTCAGTCACACCATTTGCTGATGCTCGCCGGCAACTCGCGCTTTATCTTCACGCGCTGCGTCAACCGGCGCTCATCCATTGATGTTCACCGAATCATACAAAGGAGACAGTATGAAAAAATATGCACTTTTGAGCGCCATGTTGGCTTGTGTTGCAAGCGGCATGTCGACCCCGGTTCAGGCGCAGGTAGTCGCGACCAAGATCGGCGTCATCAGTTACTGGGGCACGAATGCAAGCCTGTACAACCAGCTACCTACCGGATCGCTGGCCTTGATCAACCCTGACAGTGGCATCTTTCAGGGCCAGACAACGACGTTGGTCCCGGATCTTGCTAGCTATAAAAGCATCGTCGATCAACAGACGAGCCGCAACGTACGGCTGATCGGGTACGTCCCGACAGGTTATTTCAACCATTCCTGCAATCAAATGGGGGTCTGCCAAACCTGGGAACGGATCGAAGCCCAGGTCCGCAACTATTTCCAGCAGATGCCCAATATCAAAGGAATCTTTTTCGACGAAGCTGCCCCGGCAAACTGGAACTGTGCAGCGTTCGTGAACGAATACCAGCAGCTGCGAACCATCGTTAAGAAGTACCGTGCGGATGCAACGATTGCGTTCAATGCGGGCGTGCCGGACAACTGCGTGGTCAATGCAACACAGGCAGGCGAAATAGCCGTATTGTTCGAGAGTGATACGTCCTCGTACACCAGCCAGGTCCAGCAGATCACCAACGCAACGGCGACAGCACGAGCCAAAGGCGTGTTGACATGGCATCTCGTGCACTCCGTACCTGCGCAGGCAGATATGGAACGTGTGGTTCAGGAAATCAGGACCCGTGGGGCGGATTATGGCTATGTCACCAACATCGGCGGCAACTGGCAGGCTGGCGAAAACACCTGGGGAAGCTTGCCGCCATACTGGGCGCGAGAAACCGAGCTCCTCAATGGCAGCAGCACGGCAGCACCAGGCGTCAATTGGGGGAACCTGAACCGCAAGATCGTTAACAAAGCAAGCTATCTCTGCCTGTCGGCCACGAGTGGTCACGCGGAGCAGCAGGTTTGTACATCCGCTGCCAGTTGGAATCTGGTCTACCAAAACGTCTCGGGCCAGAATTTCTACAAGCTGACTTATGGCGGTCTGTGTCTGACAGCCGGGTCAAGCAACGCGAATGCAGTGACGTGGGAAAGCTGCACGCTGGGAGATCGTCAGTTGTTTGCCATGAGAGAGGCTGGCGGATTGGTATACTTCACTGCCAAGACGACGGGGAACGCCCTCACCATGGACACCAGCAGTGCAGGTTCGTGGGCAAGCGCCTGGCCGTATAGCGCAGCGTCGAGCCAGCAATTCTACTTCCAGGATTAGTCGTTTTTCGGGCTGATTCTAGAACATCCACGAGGCCGGCCTTGTCAAGGCTGGCCAATTTCCCTTCATGCGTCTTGCCGGCGTTCCAGCTGGAAGGTATAAGCGCAAGTGCGGCAGGAACGCCAGTCGCCACGCGAAAGTACATCAGGCCGCCGACGCAGCTACACTGATCGTTCCTATTCACGGCAAGCCTGCCCACGCGATTGCAGGCAGCGACTTCTCATGGAAAACGATCATGCACTGCACCCGCCCGAGCAATTGCCACACCCGCCGTACACTCCCTGTCCTGCTGGCCTGCCTGTCGGCGCTGACGCTGCTGTCATCCGCCAGCATCGATGCCGTGGCACAGCCAGCGACTGCCGATACGCGTTATGAACGTGGCGCACCCAGCCCGGACGGCATCGGCAAGCGCTACATGGGTCGCGAGATCTCCGGCGTGATGGGATGGGAGGGCGCGCAATGGCTCGAACGCGAAAGCCGCGCACACGAGGAGCGGCCGGCATTGCTGCTGCAGGAACTGGCGCTGGCGCCCGGCATGACGGTAGCTGACATCGGCGCCGGGACCGGCTATTACACCTGGCAACTGGCGAAAAAAGTCGGGCCCAATGGACGTGTGTACGCCGTCGATGTGCAGCCGCAAATGATCGCCATGCTCGACAGCCAGATGGCAAAGCGCGGCGTGCGCAACGTGGTCTCGGTGCTGGGCAGCGAAACCACCGTCAAACTGCCACCGGCCAGCGTCGACCTGGCCATCATGGTCGATGTCTATCACGAACTTGCCTATCCCGCAGAAGTCCTCGACAGCATCGTCGCTGCCCTCAAACCGGGCGGGCGCGTTGTCTTCGTCGAATACCGCGCCGAGGATCCGGCAGTCGCGATCAAGCCGCTGCACAAGATGAGCGAGGCGCAGATACGGCGTGAAGCCACGGCGCATGGCCTGAAATGGGAACGCAGCATCAAGTCGCTGCCGATCCAGCATGCGGTCGTGTTTCGCAAGCCCTGAGCACAATGCGCAACCAGAGGGTCTATGCAGCACCGATTGTCTTGACAGGCCATTCAGGTATGTGACGTGCCGTTTGATAAACCACTTAAAGATGAGAATCGGAAAGCCGGCAGAAGCGCTCAGACGCAAGGAGCAGGAACAACGAGCGTCAGGTCTTTGCGATCATGCGTGTGATGACGTCTGGCGCGATTCTCAACAGAAGGGGCAACATCCGCACTGGCCCAGGCAGGGCCAGCGGCCGTCGCTTTGCCAGCGCCCTGAGCGTGACCTGAGCCACCGCGGCGGTTGACATTTTCTTTCCCGTGGCCTTCGCATTCATGGGCGTATCGGTCATCGCTGGCATCAGCTCGAGGACGTGCGTGGCCTCAGGATCAAGCTGGCGTCGAAGAGCATCTGCAAATGCGTGCAGTCCCGCCTTTACTGCGCCGTAAGTGGGCGCACGGGTAGGCGACACCAGCGCGAAGCCCGAGGTCACAAACACGATAGCCTCCAGCGATGGCCAACGCACCAGCACTTCTCCCGTCAACTGGATGGGCGCGGTCAGGTTCAACGCGATTTCCTCTTCGAGTGCGGGAGTTGCATCGACACCGGCAGCGAAGTCACGTTCAACGAAGGTGCCTGCGTTATTAACTAATACGTCCAGCCGGCCGAATTTATCGGCAACCGCTTGCAGCATACCAGTGCGCGCCACAGCGCTTGTCACGTCGGCCTGGATTGCGAGCGCCTGTGGAAAACGTTCAGTGAAACGCGTGAGCGCCGGTACCGAGCGACCGCATACAGCAACTTGGGCGCCTTTGTCCATGAATGCCTGGGCCAAGCCAAGACCAATACCCGAGGTACCACCTGTAATCAGAATAACTTGTTGCGTCATGAACTATGCACTCCTGTAAGCCGAAGAGATAAACTGCTCTCTATTGGTTACCTACTGTATAGACGAAACTATTTCACGCCAAGGAGGCACTATTTTGAAATCAAGTTACCTAGAGGTAACCGCACCATGCGCACGTCTTACCTGCGCACTGGCGCGAATTGGCGACAAGTGGACGGTACAGATTGTCATGCAGTTGGAAGCAGGACCACAGCGCTTCAGTACGTTGCGCCGCGCAATAGGGGGCATCTCACAGAAAATGCTTGCGCAAACGTTGAAAGGGCTTGAGCGTGACGGTTTCGTCACACGCACCGTCTACCCGACCAAGCCACCAAGCGTCGAATATGTGTTGACCGAGCTGGGCCGCGAAATGGTCGTACCTGTCAAATTACTCGGTACTTGGGTGAATACCAATCTTGACCGGATCGACAATGCCCGCCAGCACTTCGATCTGCAGGCTAGCCGCCTGAAAGTTCTCTGACCTTGCCAAAAACGCAGCAGGCTTCAAAACACGATAAGGAGCAGCTCAATCTGGTTAATGCGCTTACCGGTGTCTGCTTTTGGTCTTGGATTCAGCCGTTCATTTTACGGCAGCAATCCACTCGAAGCGGCCTGCATTCCACCATCTCCCGTTTCACGACGAATTCGACATGGTCATACGACGTCGCTGACTTTCCTGCGCTACTTCTTCCAGCACCGATTCCAGGTCATCGACATCGACATCCAGTATTTCGGTGCGCCTGCGTAATACCGCGTCAAGGTCCGCACGTGTGAATACCTCCGTCGCGTCACGGTTGGCCGCAGGCGTCCTGTGAACCGAGTGGTGAGGATAGCGATGCCCGGTGAGCCTGTGATAAACCAGGGCGCCGGCAAGCAGGGCAACAGAATTGAGGCCGATCGGTAACAGCACGAATGCATACCCGAGTGCATGAATCTTGCTGCCTCCCAGCACCGCTGTGATCGCCACCGCACCGGACGGTGGATGCACGCAGCGAAACGAAAACATCAGCATGACCGTGACTGCCACGGCAACTGCTGCCGCCAGGAGCGGCATCGGGATCAAGTAAGCGCAGCTGACGCCTGTTACTGCGCCGATCAGATTTCCTCCGATGATCGCCCATGGCTGGGCCAGAGGGCTTGCGGGTACGCCGAACAACAGCACGGCAGACGCGCCCAAGGGCGCTGCCAGCAATGGCAGATTGTCGACTGGTCCGCCGAGAAACGAGGCAATCACGCCCGTAAAAAATATCCCGATCAGCGCGCCCAGGCTGCTGCGAAATTGTTCACGAGGCGCTATTTGAATCGGGGCGGGAAGGAAGTCGCGACACCATTGCTGAAAGGACGACAAGATGAAATCTTTCTAAAAACTGAGTGGACCGTTCGGGCTGCGAATATAACCACTCACAACCATAAGGTCCAAGACTGATATACGATGATGTCGATAAGTAAAACGAATCATTGGAGCTTTCGTGCTGCTGCGCCATATCCGCTATTTTCTTGCCGTTGCAGAGCATCGCAACTTCACCCGTGCCGCGGCGGCGCTGCATGTGTCGCAACCGGCGCTGTCGCAGCAGATCAAGCAGCTCGAAGCGTTGCTGGGTGTCCAGCTGTTTGACCGCAGTGGAAAAAGCGTACGCCTGACCGATGCCGGCGAGGCATGGATGGGCCACGCCAAACTCGGCATGCAGCATCTTCACGCCGGCGCCCGCGCGATCCAGGATGTCGGCACTGCACACCGTGGCGTGCTGCGTTGTGCCGCGCCGCCGACGTTATCGCTATATCTGATCGGTCCGCTGATCGCCAGGTTCCATGCACTGCATCCAGGGGTCACAGTCAGTTTTTCGGAAGTCGCGCAGGAAGACATCGAAGCGATGTTGATCAACGACGAACTCGACCTCGGCATCGCCTTCAGCCCGCTGCAGCCGGGTGAACTCGACTACACACCGGTGTACGAAGAACAGCTCGGCTTCGTGACCGGCGCCAGTCACCGACTCGCCGCCCGGTCTGCCGCGTTGCCGCTGGCGGCGTTCGCTGCCGAACCGCTGGTGTTGCTCAACAAGTCGTTCGCCACCCGCCAGCAAATCGATGCGTACTGCGCGTCCCACGGTATCGCGGCAAAGGTCGCCGTCGAAGTCAATGCCATCGGCGCGTTGGTCGAAATCGTTCGTCAGGGAACGCTGGGGACAGTTCTGCCCAACCCGATCTCTGCCGCCTGTACCGATCTGCACGCGGTTGCGCTGCAGCCGGCGATGATGACGCGCCATGTCGTCTACGCCTGGCGCAAAGGGGCGTACCGCACGGCGGCGAGCAAAGCACTGGTCGACGTATTGACCGGCCTGGTGCGGGATTTGACATCAGGCGCCTGACGATCTGTGCCGGCGCACTGCTGATTGTCTTTCCCGCTGTGCGGATTCAATTGCCGCGGTAAGTCGAATAGCCGTAAGGGCTCAGCAGCAGGGGCACGTGGTAATGCGGCACACTGCCGTCGGCCGTAAAAATGACAGGGATCTCGGGGAAGAACGTCGGGCTCTTGTGCTCGGCAAACCACTTGCCGGTCTTGAATGTGACCCGGTAAGTGCCGCGTACCATGGTCACGCCGGCGGGGAACAGGGCCGGGATGCGGCCCTGGGCATTGGTGACGCCTTCGCCGAGCATGGTCCACCCGTCGCCTACGCGCTGTTCGAGAGTCACAGCCACATCGGCTGATGGCAAACCGTCCTGCAGGTTGAGGACATGGACGCTGAGCGGGTTGATCGCGGCGGAAGGTGCGACAGTGGGTGCGGCCGCGACACTGGCGGAGTGCGCAGCAGCGCCGAGGGTAACAACGAGCAGGGTCTGAATGAATTTCATGCGTTCTCCGTAGAGGTGGGTGTGAAGATAATCGGAAGGTCAAGACCGCCAGCGATCAGGGCGTCTTGCGGAACACGTTGTCGATTGCGGCCTGTGCGCAGGCTTCGTCTGTGGCAGGTCCGCCAGCGCCGGCAATGCCGATGGCGCCAATGAGCTCGCCGTCAGCCATCAGTGGCACGCCGCCACCGAGCAGCAGCAGCGTGTCGACCGTGTTCAGGTTGGCCCCTTCGGCGCTGGCGCGGGCATTGGCAGCCAGCAGGCGGGTTGCCGTTCTGGTTGACAGCGCCGTGTAGGCCTTGCGCTGGGCAGCGATGGTGTTGTGCGGTCCGACGCCATCGTCGCGGCGCAGGGCAACCAGGTTGCCGCCGCGGTCGACCACGGCGGCGGCCAGCACTTTGCCGTCGGCATGGCAGGCAGCCATTGCTGCGTCGAGCAAGCGGCTGGCACCATCGAGTGAAACAGTGCGGTGGGGTACGGTCAGCGGGGCGGCAGTGCTGGCCTGGGTGCAGGCCAGTGACAACGCGATGAGCAAACCTGCAGGCAGTGGGTGGTACATGGAATCATCCCGGTGGTATTCGAATGGCCGCATGGTACGCAGCACATGGCGACAACCAGATGACGGCCAGATGACAGTTTTGTCATCTGGCGCGCGGCGGGCAGTAAGATTGCGAAACAAGGAGCCACCCAATGCGCATACTGATTGTGGAAGATGAACGCAAGGCGGCCGACTACCTGCAAAAGAGCTTGCGCGAGTCTGGCTACATCGTCGAAGTGGCAAGCAATGGTTTTGACGGCCGTTACATGATCGAGGAGTTCGACTTCGACCTGGTGATCCTCGACGTGATGCTGCCGGGCCTTGACGGCTGGGCGCTGCTGCAACTGGTGCGCGCCAGGTCGGCCACGCCGGTGATGTTCCTGACAGCCCGCGACGCCATTGAAGACCGCGTGCGCGGGCTCGAACTGGGCGCCGACGACTATCTGGTCAAGCCATTCTCGTTTGCCGAACTGCTGGCGCGTGTGCGCACGCTGCTGCGGCGCGGCCCACCGCGCGACATGCAGGAATTTCGCGTCGCCGACCTGCAGGTCGATGTGCTGCGCCGCCGGGTTACGCGTCAGGGCGACCGGATCACCCTGACGGGCAAGGAATTCGCGCTGCTGCACCTGCTGGTCAGCCGGGTCGACGAGGTGCTCTCGCGTGCGGTCATCGCCTCGCACGTGTGGCAGATGAACTTCGACAGCGACACCAATGTCGTCGATGTGGCCATCCGCCGCCTGCGCGTGAAAATCGACGATCCCTATCCACTGAAACTGATTCATACGGTACGTGGCATGGGTTACATGCTGGGCGAGACGCCATGAGGCTCGCGTTGGCGCCCCGTTCGCTGAGCATGCGCCTGGCGCTGTGGTTTGCCCTGGCAAGCGCGCTGCTGCTGGGGGCCATCGGCGTGTTCCTGTACCGGTCCCTGGCAAGCGAACTGGCGTGGCGCGACGACATCGCGCTGGCGGGCCGGATCGATCGCATGCGCGCACTGGTTGCCGACAGCGACAGTATCGAGGCGTTGCGCCGGCGCCCGCAGCTGTACGCCAACATGCTGGGCAACCGCGACAACGCCTTGTGGATGCTCGACGCGACTGGCCAACTGCTGATCGCCGTGAATCCGGGCGGCCTGGCGCTGCCGACTCTGCCGCCCGCGCCATCGATCCGCCTCACCGATGTCGCCACCGGCCAGGCGGCGCGGCTGGCGTGGGTCGATGTCTGGCAGGGCAACCGCCGGTTCACCGTGGTTGCCGCCAAAATGCTGGCCGAGCGCGAGCGCATGCTGGCCAGCTACCGCATGACCTTGGGGACAGCGCTGGCCGGCGGGGCGCTGCTGTCGTTTGTACTGGGCTGGCTGATCAGCCAGCGCGCGCTGCGGCCTGTGCGGCTTATCGCGCAGCAGGCCGCCGCCGTCGACGTGCGGCGCCTGCAGCAGAACGTGGCGGTGAAGCTGACACCGGCGCCGCTGAAAGAAACGCAGGAGCTGCAGCAACTGGGGGCAGCGCTCGACCAGATGCTGACGCGCCTGGCCGACGGCTTTGTCCAGCTGTCGCGCTTTTCCGAAGACCTGGCCCACGAGATGCGTACGCCTCTGCACAACCTGATGGGCAACACGGAACACGCGCTGCGCAAGCGCCGCAGTGCCGACGACTATGAACAACTGCTGGTGTCAAATCTGGAAGAATACGAGCGCCTGGCGCGCATGATCGACAGCATGCTGTTCCTTGCGCGTTCGGAGCAGCCGGCCAGCGGCGTCACGCTTGAAACCATTGATCTGGCAGAGTTGTGCTCCCAGTTGGCGGACTATTTCGAAGGTGTGGCCGAAGAACGCGGGATCAGCGTGGTGGTGCACGCGGCCGGCGAACTGGTTGCTGACCGCGCGCTGGTGCGGCGTGCCCTGGCTAACTTGCTGGCCAACGCGCTGCGCTACGGCGCTGCCGAAGGTACAGTCACGATCCACACAGGCGCCGATGGCGAGACGGTCAGCATCGCCGTGCACAATACCGGCATGCCCATCGCGGCCGTCCATCTCCCGCACGTGTTCGAACGATTTTATCGTTGTGACCCGGCACGCAGCCAGGGCGGTGATTCGGGCGGCCTGGGACTGGCCATTGTCGCCTCGATCATGCATCTGCACGGCGGTGAAGCCCGGGTTGAAAGCGACGACACGGGCAATCGCTTCACCCTGTTGTTCCCACAATCTGACGCGATGTAGCTGGTTCCACCCAGCCGGCCGCCTATTCGCGCGGCACACTTTCCAGCCAAATGTTAGTATTACCTCAACGAAACGTACGAGGCCACCCGGCATTGACAAAATACCTACACTGCCGGGAGAATGTGCCGATATGTCACGTTTTTGCTATCTAGTCATCATAAAATAGTAGCAACAGTGCATGGACGGCCTACGCCGTTCGTCCACGACAATTCTCAGGTTCGCGCAGCGCCCAGGCGCCGCGCAGCCACCGATACCTTTTTCAGGAACTGCAGGCATGACTATCCTCGTGACTGGCGGAGCGGGCTTCATTGGCTCGAACTTCGTCATCGACTGGCTCGCTCACAATGACGAACCCGTCGTTAACCTCGACAAGCTGACGTACGCCGGCAATCTTCAAAACCTGACGAGCCTGGAAGGCGACAGCCGCCACCACTTCGTGCGCGGCGACATTGGCGACGGCGCCCTGGTGGCACGTCTGCTGGCCGAGCACAAGGTGCGGGCCGTGCTGAACTTCGCGGCCGAAAGCCACGTCGACCGTTCGATCGAAGGCCCGGGCGCCTTCATCCAGACCAATATCGTCGGCACCTTCAACCTGCTCGAAGCCGTGCGCGCCTACTGGAATGGCCTGGACGAGCAAGCCAAGGCCGACTTCCGCTTCCTGCACGTGTCGACCGATGAAGTGTATGGCACGCTCGAGAGCGATGCGCCGGCCTTCACCGAGCAGCACCGTTACGAACCCAACAGCCCGTACTCGGCCACCAAGGCAGCGTCCGACCACCTGGTGCGTGCCTACCACCACACCTATGGCCTGCCGGTCCTGACGACCAACTGCTCGAACAACTACGGCCCGTACCACTTCCCGGAAAAGCTGATCCCGCTCGTGATCCACAACGCGCTGGCCGGTAAACCGTTGCCGATCTACGGCGATGGCCAGCAGATCCGCGACTGGCTCTACGTCACCGACCATTGCAGCGCGATCCGTCGCGTGCTCGAAGACGGGCGCCTGGCCGAAACGTACAACGTCGGCGGCTGGAACGAGAAAGCCAATATCGACGTCGTGCGCACGCTGTGCGCGATCCTCGACGAACTGCAGCCGCGCGCCGATGGCGCGTCGTACGCGACGCAGATGACGTTCGTGAAAGACCGCCCGGGGCACGATCGCCGCTACGCGATTGACGCCGGCAAGCTCGAGCGCGAACTGGGCTGGCGCCCGGCCGAAACCTTCGACACGGGTATCCGCAAGACCGTCGAGTGGTACCTGGCCAACGGCGCCTGGGTCGAGAACGTCACCAGCGGCGCGTACATGGAATGGGTCGACCGCCAGTACACGCCAGAAAACGGCGCCGCATGAAGATCCTGCTACTGGGTAAGGACGGCCAGGTCGGCTGGGAACTGCAACGCGCGCTGGCGCCGCTGGGCGAGCTGCGCGCGCTGGGCCGCAGCGAGGCCGATTTCACCGATCCCGAATCGCTGCGCGCCGTCGTGCGCGCATTTGCGCCCGATGTCATCGTCAACGCCGCTGCCTACACCGCGGTCGACAAGGCCGAGAGCGACGCCGCCACGGCGCACAACGTCAATGCGGTCTCGCCAGGCGTGCTGGCCGAGGAAGCCGCCGCCGGTAACGCCTGGCTCGTGCACTACTCGACCGACTACGTCTTTGACGGCACGAAAGAGGGCGCCTGGGTCGAAACCGACGCCGTCAATCCACTGTCGGTCTATGGCCGCACCAAGTACGACGGCGAGCAGCGCATTGCCGCCAGCGGCGCGCACCACCTGATCCTGCGCACCAGCTGGGTGTTCGCACCGCGCGGCGGCAATTTCGCCAAGACGATGCTGCGCCTGGCCAAAGAGCGCGAGACGCTCAATGTGGTCGCCGACCAGCATGGCGCGCCGACCGGCGCCGAGCTGCTGGCTGACGTCACCGCGCTGGCGCTGCACCGTATCGCCACGCCTGGCGCCGACGCGCAGCACCTGTCGGGTGTGTATCACCTGGCCGCCGCCGGCGCCACCACCTGGCACGCCTACGCCCAGCACGTGCTGGCGCAGGCGCAAAGCCACGGCGCCGTGCTCAAGGCCGGGCCGGACGCCGTGCAGCCGATCGCTGCCAGCGCGTTCCCGACCCCGGCCGCGCGGCCCGCCAATTCGCGGCTCGACTGCAGCAAGTTCAGCGCCAATTTCGGCCTGAACCTGCCCGACTGGCGCCACCACGTCAACCGATTGATTGCCGAACTGTCGGCACAAGGAAATCTATGAGCAACGCTATGCAACGCAAAGGCATCATCCTCGCCGGCGGCAGCGGTACCCGTCTGCATCCGGCCACGCTGGCGATCTCGAAGCAGCTGCTGCCCGTGTTCGACAAGCCGATGATCTACTACCCGCTGAGCACCCTGATGCTCGGCGGCATCCGCGACATCCTGATCATCTCGACCCCGCAAGACACGCCGCGCTTCCAGCAACTGCTGGGTGACGGCGCGCGCTGGGGCCTGAACCTGTCGTACGCCGTGCAGGCTTCGCCCGACGGCCTGGCCCAGGCGTTCATCATCGGTGAAGATTTCATCGGCAATTCGCCATCGGCACTGGTGCTGGGTGACAACCTGTTCTACGGCCACGATTTCAACCAGCTGCTCGAGCGCGCCGATGCCCGCACCGACTGCGCCAGCGTGTTCGCCTACCACGTGCAGGATCCCGAACGCTATGGCGTCGTGGAATTCAACGACGACGGCAAGGCCATCAGCCTGGAAGAAAAGCCGGCCAAGCCGCGTTCGAACTACGCGGTCACAGGCTTGTATTTCTACGACCAGAACGTCGCCAAAATGGCGCGCACGCTCAAGCCATCGCCACGCGGCGAGCTCGAGATCACCGACCTGAACCGCATGTACATGGACATCGGCAAGCTCGATGTCGAGATCATGGGCCGCGGCTACGCCTGGCTCGACACCGGCACCCACGAGTCGCTGCTCGACGCCGGCCAGTTCATCGCGACGATCGAACAGCGCCAGGGCCTCAAAGTGGCTTGCCCTGAGGAAATTGCGTATCGCAAGGGCTGGATCGACGCGGCACAGCTCGAAGAACTGGCTGCACCGCTGCGCAAGAACGGCTACGGCCAGTATCTGGTGCGTGTTTTGAATGAAAAGGTATTCTGATGCAAATTACTCGCTTGGCAATTCCAGACGTCCTGAAGATCGAACCGCGCGTGTTCGGCGACGACCGCGGCTTTTTCTACGAAAGCTTCCACCAGGCCCGCTTTGAAGAAGCGGTCGGCCGCAAGGTATCGTTCGTGCAGGACAACCACTCGAAATCCACCAGCAACGTGCTGCGCGGCTTGCACTACCAGATCAAGCAGCCGCAGGGCAAGCTGGTGCGCGTGGTGGCCGGCAGCGTCTATGATGTCGCGGTCGATTTGCGCCGCGCGTCGCCGACGTTTGGCCAGTGGGTCGGTGAAATCCTGTCGGCCGAGAACAAGGCCCAGCTGTGGGTACCGGAAGGCTTCGCGCACGGCTTCGTCGTGCTGTCCGAAACAGCCGAGTTCGTCTACAAGACCACCGACTACTACGCGCCCGAGCACGAGCGCTGCATCGTCTGGAACGATCCGAGCCTGGCGATTACCTGGCCGATCAGCGCGACGCCGTCGGTGTCAGCCAAGGACGAGAAGGGCACCATGTTCGCCACCGCGGAAGTGTTCGAGTAAGCGGTCGCTTAGCCCCGGGGCCCTGGTACGGCCCTAGGGAAGCACTGATTTATTCTGGGGGATGGAATTGGCAGTTGAAAAAGTCAGCCTGCAAGGCGCAAAATCGAAGCAATAGCGAGCTATTGCGAGAGTTTGCAACGCCGCAGGATGGCTCTTTTCAACGCCAAGTCCGCCGCCATGAATTAATCAGTGCTTCCCTACCGCTTCCTGCCTTTCTTCTCGCCGCCGGCGAACAGCTCGATCTTCTTGGTCGGGCCCGACACGATCAACAGGTCGCCCGGCAGGATGCGGGTCTCTCCCAGCGCATGCTGGAAGTCTTCGTTGAGCCGTTCCACGCCCACCACCGTGACGCCAAAGCGCGCGCGCACGTGCGACTCGGCCAGCGTGAGGTTGTGCGTCTCGGCCGGCGCATTGATCTTCGCGATCGCAAATCCGTCCTCGAACTCGATGAAATCCATCAGCCGCCCGGTGATCAGGTGGGCCACGCGCGCGCCCATGTCCGCCTCGGGGTAGACCACGTGATGGGCGCCGATGCGCTGCGCGATCTGGCCGTGCTCGGGTGTCATCGCCTTGACCCAGATATCCTTGATGCCCAGTTCGGACAGCACCATCAGCGTCATCAGGCTGGCGGCGAGATCCGAGCCGATGGCGACGATGGCGTGCGAAAAGTCAGCCACGCCCAGCTGCAGCATCACGTTCTCGTTGGTCGAATCGGCCTGCACGGCGTGCGTGAGCCGCTCGCTCCAGAGCTGCACCAGCTCTTCCTTGCGGTCGATGCCCATGACGTCGTGCCCCAGGCGCATCAGCGATTGCGCCACCGCGCCACCGAAGCGGCCAAGGCCGATGACGACGACGCTGTCGCCCGACGAAAAGGCGAACTGTTCTGTGAAAATTCTACCCAACAATTGGATGGTCCTCCGGATAACGATACGGCATGCGCCGCTTGCCCAGGACGAGCGAGGTCGCGAGGGTGATCGTGCCGACCCTGCCGATGAACATGAGTAATGCCAGCACCACTTGGCCCGAGGCCGGGAGCTGGGCCGTGATGCCGGTGGACAGGCCGGCGCTGCCAAAAGCGGCGATGACTTCAAAGATAATCTGATCGGTCGGGAAATGCGAGATCCGCAGCAGCGCCAGTGTGCCCAGCGCCACGATCACGCTGCCCAGTACCAGCACGGTAACCGCCTGGCGCTGCGCCGCCATCCCGACCCGGCGGCCGAAGGCCTCGGTATCGGACTGGCCGCGCGCTTCGGCCACGACGAGCAGGACCAGGATCATGACGGTGGCCACCTTGACGCCGCCCGCCGTGCCTGCGCTGCCGCCGCCGATGAACATCAGCAGATAGTGCAGCGCCCAGGTCTCGGGCGTCAGCGCGCTGTAGTCGACGGTGTTGAAGCCCGCCGTGCGCGATGCCACCGAAATGAACATGCTGTTGAGCAGCTTGTCGGGCGTTGACAGGGCGCCCAGCGTGGCAGCGTTGTTCCACTCGAACAGCAGCACCGTGGCGAACCCGCCCACCAGCAACATCAGCGTCCCGGTGAGGGTGAGCTTGGTGTGCAGCGACCAGTGGCGCGGATCGCGCAAGCGGTGGCGCAGGTCGTGCAGCACCGGGAAACCAATCCCGCCGACCACGATGGCGATCATGATCGGCAGCAGCACCAGCGCATCGCTCGCATAGCGGGTGAGGCTGTCGGCATGCAGTGAAAAGCCGGCGTTGTTGAATGCCGAGACGGCATGGAAGAGGGCGCTCCACGCCGCATCGCCCCACGCCAGATCGTGCCCGGCGCGCAGCCGCACGAACAGGATGGCGGCGATCACGAGCTGCAGCAGCACCGACACGGTCAGCACGACCCGGGCCACGCTCGCGATGTCGCCCATGCCCAGCGAGCGCGTTTCGGTCTGCGCGATCAGGCGCGTGCGCAGACGCGACGAGCGATTCACCATCAGGCCGAGCAGCGTGGCGGCCGTCATCATGCCAAAGCCGCCCAGCTGGAACAGCACCATGATCGACGCCTGGCCGAACCCCGACCAGTAAGTACCTGTATCGACCACGGCCATGCCGCTGACGCACACGGCCGATACGGCCGTGAAGAACGCCACCATGAACGGCGCGCCATGGCCGCTGGCGCTGGCCAGCGGCAGCATCAACAGCAGCGTGCCGGCCAGGATCGCGCCTGCAAACAGCAGGACGACGACCCTGGCCGGATGCAGGATGGTGGTCATGCCGCCCGGGCTGGCCCGGTATCCGTGGTGCCGTCATCGAAATCCATGGTGTCCGGATCGGTATCGCCTTCGGCTGGCGCGCCTAACAGCTTGAGCCAGACGAAGCCCAGGATGCCCGCCGTCAGCGACGCCGCCAGAATCGCCATCTTCGATGCGTTGATGATCTCGGCCTCACCGACAAACGCCAGGTTGGTGATGAAGATCGACATCGTGAAGCCGATCCCGCCCAGCAGACCGGCGCCGATCACGTGGCGCCATGCCAGGTCGAGCGGCAGGCGGCACACGCCGAGCGTTACGGCGGCAAAGGTAAACAGGAAGATGCCCACCGGCTTGCCGGCGACCAGGCCGGCGATGATGCCCATGCTGTTCGACGACATCAGTTCGCCGGCCCAACCGGCGCCGATCACGATGCCGGTATTGGCCAGCGCAAAGATCGGCAGGATCAGGAAAGCGACCGGCGTGTGCAGCACGTGCTCCATCCGGTGCGCCGGCGACGCGGGATCGTCCTGCGTGTGCGAATACGGAATGGTGAAGGCCAGCAGCACGCCGGCAATCGTCGCGTGCACGCCCGACATGAGCATCAGGAACCACATCACCGCGCCGCCCAGCAGGTAGGGCCACAATGCCAGCACCCGCAGGCGGCGATTCATCAGGAACAAGGCGACGAACATGGCCAGCGCGCCGACCAGATAGCCGACCTTGAGCTCGGCCGTATAGAACACGGCGATGACGATGATGGCGGCCAGGTCATCCATGACGGCCAGCGCGGTCAGAAAAATCTTGAGCGACGCCGGCACGCGGCTGCCCAAGAGGGCCAGCACGCCCAGCGCGAACGCGATGTCGGTGGCCATCGGGATGCCCATGCCCGGCTGGGTGTGGGTGCCGCCATTGAGCGAAAAGTGGATCAGCGCCGGCACCGCCACGCCACCCGCTGCGGCAATGATCGGCAGCAGCGCATTGCGCAGGTCAGACAGTTCGCCATTGTTCAGTTCGCGCTGCAGTTCCAGGCCAATCAGGAAGAAGAAGATGGCCATCAATGCGTCGTTAATCCACAGTTCGATGCTCAGGCCGGCCAGGTTGATCTGCCAGAACGCCAGGTAGGGCGCACCCCAGGGTGAATTGGCGACCATCAGCGACAGGATGGTGCACAGGATCAGAACCGTGCCGCCCGCCTTGCCGGACGCTGCGAATTCCTTGAACGTGTTCGATAGACGCTTTTCAATGCGCATGGTGGTTCTCCAAAAGTGCTTGGGCGTCATCTGGCAACCCCCGTGTGGAATGAGGCGGCGCAGCTGCTGCCGGGGCGCTTGTGTGAGCAGGATGTGCGGTGATACGGCCATGACGGCCGGTCGTGTGATGGACAGCGGATGTTGGCCCGTAAGCCTGGTAAGAATGCAGGTGCATGGTGGTCGCGTCGTGGCCCGCGTGGCGGCCCGACCAGCGCAAATCCTGTCATGCCTGGCGGCATGAACACCCTGGTCGGATTATAACGTAATTAATTGACATGCCGCCCACGCCACGGCGCGGGCGGCGTGTCATGGCGTACGCTCTGGCGGTTCGCCCGGGCTCGCCGGGTGAACGGGGCGCGGCGGCAACTGGATCGTCGCGAGCGCGCTGTACAGCGGCGGCGTGAGCACGCGCGAGACGGTACTGGCGACGACCGCGCAGGCCATCAGACTGAGCACCATGCTGTGGCCATCGACCATTTCCATGACGATGATGAAGGCCGTCAGCGGCGCCTGCGTGGCGGCCGCCAGAAAGCCCACCATGCCCAGCGCAATCAGCGCGGCGCTGTACGGGTAACCGGTGAGCGAGGCGATATTCTGGCCCATGGCCGCGCCAATGGACAGCGATGGCGCAAAGATACCGGCCGGCACGCCCGACCAGGCGGTGAGCCAGGTTGCAACAAACTTGAAGAGCGCAAACGCCGCCGGCACGTTGGCTTCGTTTTCCAGCAGGCTGCGCGTGGCTTCGTTGCCGCTGCCGTAGGTCGCTCCACCGCTGAGTACGCCAATGACCGCGATCAGGAAACCGCAGCCCAGTGCGAAGCGCACCGGATAACGGGCGCGCCAGCGCGTGGGCAGGTCGGGCGAGACGCCCCGCAGGCTGGCGATCAGCACGCGCGCGAACAGGCCGCCGGCAAAGCCGCACACGACGGCGGCGAGCAAGCCCGGCCACAGCAGCGACAATCCGATCGGCCCCGGATGGATGACGCCGAAGTGCGGGCCATTGCCATGGACGGACACGGCGATCAGACCGGCCAGCACGATCGCCGCGACGATCAGACCGCTGTTGCGCTGTTCGGGCGCGCGCGACAATTCTTCGATCGCGAACATGATCCCCGCCAGCGGCGTGTTGAACGCGGCCGCAATCCCCGCCGCGCCACCCGCCACCAGCAGCGAATGGGCGCTGATGCCGCTGCCGCGCGGCAGCCAGCGGCGCGCCGCGAGCATCACGCCGGCAGCGATCTGGACCGATGGGCCTTCACGCCCGAGCGACAGGCCACCCAGCAAACCTGCCGAGGTCAGGCCAATCTTGGCGAAGCTGATTTTCAACGACACGAGCAGGGGCCGCCGGCCGCCTGAAATAGCCGGGTCGAGGGCCGCCATCACTTGCGGAATGCCGGAGCCGCCCGCGCCACGCACGAAGCGCCGGGTGACCCAGACGATGGCGGCGCACAGCAGCGGCGTCCAGATCAGGGGCACCCACCAGGCGAAATCGGCGATCTTGTTGAACTGGGCGAATGCCGATTCGGCCAGCCAGGTGAATGCCACAACAACGAGGCCGGCGATGGAGGCCGTGCCGACGACGACGATGCGGGTGCGCCAGAGATTGGCAGAAATGAGTTCGCGTTTGAAAGCGGAGCGTACGTCGTGCGGAGAGGGGTCGTGGGACATGGTGGGCTCGAGGGGACGAGGCCGTATTATATAGATTTGTGCGAATGTATTTGCGCCCACACTGTTGTAATGACACAAATATGGAAGGAAATGTGCACGCACTGCTGGTCAGGCGGTTACGGACAGTTACATGCCAACAAGGCCGGTATGGCCTGCCAGGGCGGTTACGGTTCTATACTCGGGGCCATGATCAGCGATTCCATTGCGCGCAACCGCCTGGGCCTCGGTGCGCGACCGGACGACAAGCCCGTCACCGATCCACAACGCTGGTTGCTGGCGCAGCTCGATGCGTACGAGCCGTTGCCGGCGCCATGGCGTTCCATCGAGCGCACCCCGATGCGCGTGGCGCAGTGGACTGAGCAGCAAGCCGCCATCCGCAGCGCCCCCGAGGCGCAGCGTGCGAGCGTCCGTGCAGACTACCAGCGCGCGGGCAGGGCAGCCTATCTGGCCGGCGTGGAGGCGCGCACCAACAGTGCCCTTCAGAGCAACACGCCGTTCGTCGAGCGCCTGACCCACTTCTGGGCCAACCATTTTGCGATCTCTGTTGAAAAAGTCCCGGTTCTTGGCTTTTCTGCCAGCTATGAGGCCGATGCCATCCGGCCCCACGTGCTGGGCCGGTTCGAGGATCTGCTGCTCGCGACCGTGCGCCATCCCGCCATGCTGTTGTATCTCGACCAGTCCGTTTCGACGGGGCCGGATAGCGTCGCCGCGCGCCGCGCCAGTGCGAAAGCGCCGGATCGGCCAGCGCGCGGCTTGAACGAGAACCTGGCACGCGAAATTCTCGAACTGCACACGCTGGGTGTGCGAAGCGGCTACACCCAGGCCGACGTGGTGGAATTTGCCCGCGCGCTGACCGGCTGGACGCTGCCCGGCCCGCAGTCGCCTGAGGACGCCGCGCAAACCTTCCGGTTCCAGGCGAACCAGCATGAGCCGGGCGTGCGCACGGTGCTTGGCCGCAGCTATGCCGACGATGGCGAGCAGCAGGCAACCGCCATCCTGCGCGATCTGGCCAGGGCGCCAGCGACCGCCAGCCATATCGCCACCAAGCTGGTCCGCCACTTCATCACCGACGATCCACCGCCGGCGTTGGTCAAGCGGCTCGCCGACAAGTTTCTGCAGAGCGGCGGCGACCTGACGGCCCTGTACCGCGAACTGGTGAGCGCAGCAGATGCAGCGCAGCCAATGGCCGCCAAGTTCAAGTCACCCTGGGACTGGACGCTGTCCAGCCTGCGCGCGATGGGCGTGCAGACGGTGCCTGCAGCGCGCATCCAGTTTTTGCTGGGCCGGCTCGGGCAGCCTGTCTGGCGACCCGGTTCGCCAGCGGGCTACGGCGATGTGACGGCCACCTGGGCGGCCCCGGATGCGCTGCTGCGCCGGGTAGAAATTGCACAGCGACTCGCCACGGAGTTTGGCAGCAAGATCGATGCGCGCGCCCTGGCGCCACGCGTGCTGCCGACTACCTTGAACCAGGCGACCGCCACCGCAATTGCACAGGCAGAAAGCCCCGCCAATGCCCTCGCGTTGCTGCTGGCGTCGCCCGAATTCCTGAGAAGGTAAAACATGCTCAACCGACGTGGTTTTATTTCCAGCGCAGCAGCATTGCTCGCCGCGCCCCGGATCGCATTTGCAGGCGCCGAGACCGACCGCCGATTCGTGTTCATCATCCAGCGCGGCGCTGCCGACGGCCTGCACACGCTGATTCCCTATGCCGACCCGGCCTATGCACGACTGCGTGGGGCGCTCGCCATCGATCCCACCGAAGCGTTGAAGCTGGACGGCACCTTTGCGCTGCACCCGTCGCTGACCGGCATTGCCGGGCTGTACAAGGCGGGGCAGGCCAGCCTGTTCCACGCGGTGGCGTCCCCCTACCGCGAGCGCTCGCACTTCGACGCGCAGAATGTCCTTGAAACCGGCGGCAAGGCGCCGTTCGACGTCAAGGACGGCTGGATGAACCGCCTGGCCGGCATGCTGCCACGGCGCAGCAATCAGGCCATCGCGTTTGCGCCCACATTGCCGCTGGCGCTGCGGGGCGCCATCGATGTCGTGTCGTACGCACCATCCGGCCTGCCGCATGCCAACGACGATCTGCTGCTGCGCGTGCAGAAGCTGTATGAAGGCGATGCCCAGTTGAGCAGCCTCTGGTCGACGGCGCTCAAGTCACAGGGCATTGCCGGTGCGGCCGCGGGCGCCAAGGGCCAGCAGTCTTCGGTCGAACTGGGCAAGATTGCTGCAGGGTTTCTGGCGCGCGCGGATGGCCCCCGGATCGCCATGATCGAAACCAATGGCTGGGATACGCACAGTGCGCAAAAAGGGCGCATGGCCACGCAGCTGAACAATCTGGATGACCTGATCGGCGGGCTGCAGCAGGGGCTTGGCGATACATGGAGCCAGACAACGATTCTCGTTGCCACCGAGTTCGGGCGCACTGTCGCGGCCAATGGTACGGGCGGGACGGATCACGGGACGGCGTCAGCTGCGATGCTGATTGGCGGTGCGGTCAAGGGTGGAAAGGTCATTGCCGACTGGCCCGGACTCGCACCCGGTGACTTGCTTGATAACCGCGATCTCAGGCCGACGCTCGGTCTGGACATGCTGGTGGCGCATGCCTGCGCCGAAGCGTTTCAGCTGGATCCGGAGCGCACGGCGCGCGTCTTGTTTCCCGGTTCGCAGCCGGGAAAGTCAACGACGCGCCTGCTACGCGGCTGATGGCTGCAAGAGCGGCTTATCAGCCCTGTTGCTTTGGCGTATCCGTGCCGCCATCCGATGCTTCGCCATCCGGCTCGCCTGGCGCCTTGGGGCGCGAGCCACCTGGAACGTCACCGGTTGCCTGCCCATGGCTCGCCTGCGGCGCGCCTGCCGGACCGACGTTGCTCTCTGGTGACGCTTTGGCGAAATTGCTGTTGATGCCCGACTGGCTGGTGCCCTTGACCGGATGACCGATGCTCGAATCGCCGTCGGCATCGTTCGCCACGAAGCCGGCATAGGCATCCGGGCCGCCGTCGCGCAGGCCGGTGTCTTTCGGATCGTTGGTATTGTCGTTGTTCATGCTGTTCTCCTGGATGCGTTGGTATGAACAACAGGTGGGTGTGCATGCCACGCTTCCCAATAGGAGGGGGGAGCGTCACGACGTAGGACTGATCGCTCAGCGGCCGGTAACAAACTTCGGCGACGGCCGCACGACATGCAACGGCGGTGCCAGTGCAATCACCTGATCGCGGCCGGCCGACTTGGCGGCGTACAGCGCCGAGTCGGCGCGCGCCAGTGTGGTCTTGAACGGTTCCCCGTCCAGTGTGACGGTCGCGCCGATGCTCAGCGTGAGCTGGCGTTGCGCAGCCGGCATCGTGCTGGTGGCCTCGCGCAGCGCTGCAGCCAGCGCCTTGCCCACGGCGCTCGCGCGCGCCAGGTCGGCGCCCGGCAGCAGCACCGCGAATTCATCGCCGCCCAGGCGCGCGATGCAATCGATGGCGCGCAGCGTGTCGCGCGCGCGGGTGGCCACCAGTTGCAACGCGATGTCGCCTGCTTCGTGGCCGGCGCTGTCATTGATCGCCTTGAAATGGTCGAGGTCGATCAGCATCAGGGCCAGTGGCTGGCGCCGGTGGGTGGCGCGTGTCGCCTCGCGTTCGGCGATCTCAAAAAACGCCTTGCGCGACCAGGCGCCGGTCAGGTGGTCGTGGTTGGCGATGTACTCGGCCTGGTGCACGATGTGGCGGTGCAGGGTCAACAGGCCCCCGAGGGTCAGCGCCGGCAATGCCAGCGCGGCAACGGTCAGGATCGCCAGGCTGGCAGTGCTGGGTTGCAGCAGCGACGTCGGTGGATCGGGTGCCACCAGCAGCCAGAGCATGCGCACGCCGTGCCCGCCGGCGACCAGTACGCACATGAGCAGCACGAAGCGCTGTACATGCTGCTGTCCCGGTCCTTGCAGGTGCAACTGGCCATGCAGGCGTCGCTGGTGCTCGCCGCGCCCGGCCAGCACGCTGTGCGCAATGTCGATGCAGATGCCGGCCTGGAACAGCGAGACGACGGCGCTGCGCAGCGTGAACGAGTCGAACCAGTCGTGAAACAGCACGGTCAGAAGGCCGACTGCACCGACCAGCACCGCCAGCACCTTGACATGCGCCTGGCGTCCCGACAGCTGGCGATAGCCGGCGGCCAGGGCAGCGCCGGCGCCGGAATAGGCCATGTTTGCCACTTCGTAGCCCAGCAGGGTCGGCAATTCGCGACCGAAGGCATACAGCAGGTTACCAAGCAGCCCCAGCAGCGCGCCCCAGCGCATCGCGCGCATGCCACTGAGCGATTGTGAGCCGGCCGACCCCAGCGCAAGATAGACAAGAAAGCAAAGCAGGGACGCGATCAGGAAAATCTGCTGGGTGGCGAGCATGGCGAACGGGCCTGGCGCAGTGGGATGCGCAGTGATGGACAAAGAGGGGGCAAACCGAACCGAGCCGGTATTATGCCGTCGATGTATCCAGGCCGGGCGCTTATTTGGCGCCGTTGTTCAATTACTTTTTTTTAACGTGGCGAGCCGCAGAGGTGGTTTTGCCCGCGACGGCGCTTACCCGATGACGTAGCGTTTGGAGACGCCCACGCCCATGGTCTGGCCACTGGCGCCATAGATGGTGCCGGTCGGTGCGTTGGTCGGAGTGCGCAGGGCGTTGAGCACGCCCTGGTTGTGCGCCAGCTGCTTGTTGATCAGCATGCCATTGACGCGGTTGAGTTCTTTGGCTTCGCGCGCAGCGTCGAGCATGCGCTCCCATTGTTGCCGTACGTTGCCGTCGTCATTGACGGCCAGCCAGGGTTCCATGCCCGCTTCCGATGCATCGCAGCCCGCCGCTGCCAGCGCTGCGTGGCGCCGTTGCGACAGCGAGGCCAGGTCGGCCAGCATTGCATTCTTGCGTGAGGTCAGCGCCGCCAGCGTGTCGGCATCGAGCGATACCAGGGATTGCTGTTCCTGCTTCATCAGCGCCAGAAGGGCGGTGAGGTGATCGTGTTCGGCGGCGATGGTCTGGAACGGGCTGTTGGTCATGGTTTAGCGTTGTCTCGAATGGAGCAAGTCGCGTACGGTGTCTAGCAAGCCGTCAGCCACTTTCTCGGAGTTGACTTGGAACTGGCCATCGGCGATGGCCATCTTGATACGTTCTACTTTCTTGGCGTCGAATACGGCCGCGCCGCCACCGATGCTGCTGGCCATGGCCTGGCCCTGCGGGGACAGGCGCACGCTGTCGGTTTGCGCCCCGGTCAGGGGCGCGGTCGTTGCTGCCTTGTCGGCACCACGCGCGTTGTTCGTCTGCGTGGTGGCGGGTTGAAGGCCTGGGTTGCTCTTGAGTGTGTCGTTGATTTTCACGGCTTCATCCTTCTCGGTGCGCGGAGCACAAGCTCCGGGATCTGCTTGTTGTAACGGCTGTGCCTTTACAAACTTTAGCAATCATCACCGATTCAGCGAAGGAGAAATTACAATTATTTATAAAACGATCTCCACAGTGCCACCATCGCGCGCCGTGCCACTGATGATCCGGCCGGCCGTCGTGCGTACCTGCACGATCTGGCCATCGCTGGCATTGTTAATGGCCTTGCCTTCGCTGCTTACCGAAAAGTTCGATCCACGCGATACCAGTCGTACCGCCTGGCCCTGCTTGATGACGGCCTGACTGCGCAAGGCATCCACGCGCAGTGCAGTGCCGGCAGGCAGCGACACCGTGGGCGTACGGCCCAGCGCCTGCGCCATATCGGTGATGATGCCATTGGGCATCGCGGCGATATCGCCCTTCACCATCACCAGCTGACCCGGCACCAGCGGCTGGCCCTGGGCCAGCGGCACGCCGGCGGCAACATACTCGGCCACGACACTGACCTGGGCCTGCACATACATCGTCCACGCCGGCGCCGTGCAGCGCACGCCCACGGTCGTCTTGCCCCAGGGGCGGGCACCCGGTTGCTGGAATGCCTCCGGCGCCGGACAGGCTGGCAGGCTCAAGCGTTGGTCGATACTGCCGACCTGCACGCTGACCTTGCCCGGCAAGCCGGCGCTCTGGGTAGCCAGGAACTGCTGCACCATGGCGCGCACGGCCTCAGGTTGCTGGCGGCTGTTCGCCCCCTGCTGGGCCTGCGCAACACTATGTACAAGTGCCAGCAGCGAAAAAGCGACAAGTTTTGCTGTCATGGTTGGGCGGTCGACCAGAGATTCGGGAATGCTGCTATCTTAGGTCTAATGATTCCGTAGTGAAACTTTGAATAGCGGGGGGAATGTTGGCTCTTCTCCGTCGATTGGTGTAGCGAACCGAACCGTATGATCGCTTCTGTCCCAACAAAGCACAGCCCGGAGGCGGCATGATCGGCAAACTCGACGAGTACATGCGTTTTAATGAAACGGCATTGTCCCTGCGCTCACAGCGCCAGGAGCTGCTGGCGTCCAATATCGCCAATGCCGATACCCCGAACTACAAGGCGCGCGACATCGATTTCGCGGCAGCGTTGCAGGGGGCAATGGCAGGCGCCAGGCCGGGCGGTGCGATGAACACCACCAGCGCGAACCATATGGCACGCGGCGTTGCCACCGGCGACACGCTGGCCAATGGCACGCCGGTGCAGTACCGCGGCGTGGTGCAGGGCAGCGTCGACGGCAACACGGTCGACATGGACGTCGAGCGCAACCAGTTCGCCGACAACGCGCTGCGCTACGAGGCCGGGATCAACATGATCAACAGCCAGATCAAGGGCCTCCTGAGCGCGATCCAGGGCCAATAAGGAAACTTGCCATGTCGCTATTTAATATCTTTAACGTGTCCGGTTCGGCCATGAGTGCGCAGGCGCAGCGCCTGAACACGGTGGCCAGCAACCTGGCCAATGCCGACAGCGCCACGTCGCCGTCGGGCGAAGCCTACCGCGCCAAGTCGGTCGTGTTCGAGTCGGTGCCCACCGCCTCGGGCGCCACCGGCGTGCGCGTGCGCGAAGTGGTCGAAGACCCGTCGCCGCTCAAGCAGATGTACGACCCCAAGCATCCGATGGCCGACGACAAGGGCTATGTATCGATGCCTAACGTGAACGTGGTCGACGAGATGGTCAATATGCTGTCGGCCTCGCGCTCGTACCAGACCAACGTCGAAACCATGAATGCAGCCAAGACCATGCTGCTCAAGACCCTGACCATCGGCCAATAAGCCGCCAAGAACCGACACCATGACCAGCCCAATTGCCAGCACCAGCGCGACCGCCAATATCTCGAGTCTTCAGACGGCCATGAACGCCAAGGCGGCTGCCGCCACCGATAGCGTCCAGGCCGACACCGACAAGTTCATGACCCTGCTCGTGACCCAGTTGAAGAACCAGGATCCAATGAATCCGATGGACAATGCTCAGATGACGAGCCAGCTGGCCCAGCTGCAGACCGTCACCGGCGTGAACAAGCTCAACACCACCCTGGAGTCGCTCAAGGCCAGTTACCAGTCGAGCGAATCGCTGTCGGCAACGAACCTGATCGGGCACGGCGTGCTGGTCGAGGGCGACGGCATCCTTCTGTCGAAGGGCCAGGCGATCATGGGCGTCGAGCTGGAAACGCCGGCTGACAAGGTGCAGGTCGTCATCGTCGACAAGGCCACGGGCAAGGACGTGGCGGCGATCGACCTGGGCGAGCAGAAAGCCGGCATTGTGCCGGTCGCGTGGGATGGCATTGCCGACCCGAACAACCTGGGCGCCGACGGCAAGCCGGTCGTGCTGTCCGATGGGAGCTATACCTTCCGCGTGGTCGCGTCGCGCGGCGGAGAGGAGCTCAAGGACGTCAAGACCCTGTCATTCGACAGCGTGGCCAGCGTCACGACGAATGGCAAGGATGGCGTCAAGCTGAACCTGCCGGGCAAGGGCGCTGTCGCCCTGGCCGATATCAAACAAGTGCTGTAAGCCGAGCCGCTTACTCTCTCACCTTTACTGGAGCATCACCATGTCTTTCCAACAAGGCTTGAGCGGCTTGAACGCTGCTGCCAAATCGCTGGACGTTATCGGTAACAATATTGCCAACGCCAACACGGTCGGCTTCAAGGGCTCGACCGCCCAGTTCGCCGACGTCTACGCCAGCGCGCTCAACGGCGCCGGCGGCATCACGGCCGGCATCGGCGTGAAAACCGCTGCCATTGCCCAGCAGTTTACGCAAGGTAACGTCGAAGCCTCCAGCAATCCGCTCGACATCGCCATCAACGGCGGTGGCTTTTTCCGTATCGAGCAGGCCGGCATGACGCAATATTCGCGCAACGGCCAGTTCTCGCTCGACAAGGATGGCTTCATCGTCAATGCCCAGGGCGCGAAACTGACCGGCAACGGCATCGGTGCCAATGGCCAGTTGGCCGTTGGTGCGGCCGTGCCCCTGCGGATCGACCCGGCAGACCAGCCGCCGAAAGTCACCTCGGCCATCCAGATCCAGCTGCAGCTGGACTCGCGTGTCGAGACGCCGAAGAAAAAAGATTTCGACCCGGCCGATCCGGACACCTACAACAAGCAGGTCCCGATGACCGTGTATGACACGCTGGGCAATTCGCACACCCTGTCGACGTACTATGTGCGCTCGCCCGACGACGCGAGCGTATGGAACGTCTACGCGGCCAAGGATGGTACTGAATTCGGCACGCTGAAGGCGCTGGGGAAGACGCAGTCCGATCCTGCCTCCGTTGCTGCGCGCGCCGCTTTCGAGACCGCCAACGCCGCCGTGCCGCCAGTGCCGGCCGACATCACCGCCGCCGCCAAAGCCTATGCCCTCGCCGCCGGCGCTGCCGTGAGCGCGGAGGCAAGCAAGATTGTCCCACCTGCAACCGTGGCGCCTGTAACCGCGGCAAATCTGGCTGAAGTCCAGACCGCTGCAGACGCCGCCGCCGCGGTAAAGGGCGCCACGCCGGAACAGATCGACGCAGAGATCGCCAAGACGCTGCAGATGACGCCGGCCCTCGTCGGAACACTCACCTTCGATACCAACGGCGCATTGGGCAGCAGTATCGCCAGCCGCGTGCTGTCGACCAACATCCCGATCGTGCCCGACACCGGTGCCAAGGAAAGCATTGCGGTGACGCTCGACTTTACCGGCACCACGCAGCACGGCGCGTCCATGGCCGAGAAATTCCTGGCCCAGGATGGCTACAAGCCGGGTTCGCTGCAGCGGTTCACCACTGGGACCGATGGCACTATCGTGGGCCAGTACAGCAATGGCCAGACCAAGGCGCTGGGCCAGGTCGTGCTGGCGAAATTCACCAATCCGAACGGGCTCGAGCCGCTGGGTAACAATGCCTGGGCCGAATCGACCAACTCCGGCATTGCGCTGATGGGCACGCCGGGAACTGGTGGCATGGGCGTGCTGCAATCGTCGGCCACGGAAGCGTCGAGCGTCGATCTGACGGCCGAGCTGGTCAACATGATTACCGCCCAGCGTTCTTACCAGGCCAATGCGCAGACCATCAAGACGCAGGATTCAGTGTTACAGACGCTGGTGAACCTGCGTTAAACGCTCGCCTGATCCACACCGCTTCCCGCTTCGAGGGAAGCGGTGTGGCAACACATCAAGGAAACCACGATGGACCGCCTGATCTACACCGCCGCCTCCGGCGCCAAACACATCCTCGAGCAGCAAGCCACGACGTCCAACAACCTGGCCAACGTGAGCACGACGGGCTTTCGCGCTCAGATCGACATGTTCCGCGCGGCGCCGGTGCAGGGCCCGGGCATGCCGACCCGCGCGTTCGTCGTTGACTCGACCGCCGGCAACGACTTCGCCGCCGGCCCGCTGCAGGCCACGGGCCGCGACCTGGATGTGGCGGTGAAAGGGCAGGGCTGGCTGGCGCTGCAGATGCCGGACGGTACCGAGGCGTACACCCGAAACGGCGCGCTCCAGATGAGTCCGAATGGCGTGCTGCAAACGCCGGGCGGCCAGACGATTGCGGGCGAAGGCGGTCCGATTACGGTCCCGCCCGACGCCACTGTGACGATCGGCAGTGACGGCACCATCTCGACCATCTCGAACGTCGACACGCCAGCCGCGCCCGCGGTGATCGGCCGCCTGAAGCTGGTCAATCCGCCACAGGGCGATATGGTACGTGGCGACGACGGGCTGTTTCGCGTCAAGAACGGCGCGCCGGTCCAGGCCGACCCGACCGTGCAGGTGGCAGGCGGCGCGCTCGAGGGCAGCAACGTCAATCCGGTCGATTGCATGGTCGACATGATTGCTCTGGCACGTTCCTTCGACACGCAAATGAGCCTGTTGAAGAACGCCGAGAACAACGCGGCGAAAGCCACCCAGATCCTCGCTTTGAATTAAGTGTTGCCGCTGCATAATTCTATTGTCCGTGGAGGCATTCGCCTGCCACCAATAGGAGAATGCAATGATCCGTTCGCTCTACATCGCCAAGACCGGTCTCGAAGCCCAGCAGACCAATCTCGACGTCATCTCGAACAACCTCGCCAACGTCAGCACCAACGGCTTCAAGAAGTCGCGCGCCGTGTTCGAGGACTTGCTGTACCAGAATGTGCGCCAGCCAGGTGCACAGTCGTCCCAGCAGACCAATCTCCCGTCGGGCCTGCAGATCGGTACCGGTGTGCGCACCGTCGCTACCGAGCGCATTCACACCCAGGGTAATCCCCAGTTGACCGGCAACGACAAGGACGTGATGGTCAACGGTCCTGGCTACTTTCCTGTGTTGATGCCGGACGGCACCCAGGCCTACACCCGCGACGGCTCGTTCCAGAAAGACCAGAACGGCCAGCTCGTCACCTCGAGCGGCTTCGTCATCCAGCCGCCGATCACTGTGCCAATCAACGCCCAGTCGATCACGGTGGGCCGTGACGGCACCGTATCGGTCAATGTCGCCGGCGAAACCGCCACCACCCAGATCGGCGCCTTGCAACTGGCCACCTTCATCAACCCGGCCGGCCTTGAGTCGCGCGGCGAGAACCTGTACACCGAAACCACCGCCTCCGGCAACCCGAACCTGAACGTGCCGGGCACGAATGGTGCCGGCAACATCATGCAGGGTTATGTGGAAGCGTCGAACGTCAACGTGGTCGAGGAAATGGTCGCGATGATCCAGACCCAGCGCGCCTATGAGATCAACAGCAAGGCGATCACGACATCCGACCAGATGCTGCAAAAACTGTCGCAGCTTTAATTTTCTTCAGCCATCATGAAAATCCTGACTTCGTTCGCTGCGCTGGTATTGCTCGCCGGTTGCGCCGCTACCCCCACCACCATCGTGCAGGGTCCGACCAGCGCCCGTCCGATGCTGGTCGATGGCGCCCCGGCCACCGATGGCGCGATCTTCAACGTCAACAGCTACCGGCCGATGTTCGAGGACCGCCGCGCCCGTCATATTGGCGACCTCTTGACCGTCAATATCAGCGAGCGCACGACGGCAACCAAGGCCGGCGCGAGTTCGGGCAACAAGACCGGCAGCGCGAGCTTCACCAGCCCGGGCCTGCTGGCCGGCGTGATCGGCGCTGGCGTGGCGCTGGAGTCCGGCACCAAGTTTGCCGATGGCGACAACCAGAGCGCGTCGAACAACTTCACCGGCACGATCGGCGTGACCGTTACCGAAGTGCTGCCGAACGGGAACCTGATCGTCGCCGGCGAAAAGCAGGTCGCGATGAACAAGGGCACCGAGTTCATCCGCTTCTCGGGCATGGTCAGCCCCGACACGATCCAGGCCGGCAATATGGTCTCGTCCAACGTGATCGCCGATGCGCGCGTCGAATACCGCACCAACAGCCGCCTCGATCGCGCCGAAGTGACGTCGATGCTGTCGCGCTTCTTCCTGTCGATGCTGCCGTTCTGAAAGACCCTACCCATGCGTAAATTTGCTTCCGTTGTCCTGCTGGCTGCCGCCTTTGGCGGCATCGCCCCCCTGGCCCAGGCCGAGCGCCTGAAGGACCTGGCCACCATCGCCGGCGTGCGTCAGAACCAGTTGTCCGGCTACGGCATCGTCGTGGGCCTGGACGGCACCGGCGACCAGACCAGCCAGACGCCGTTCACCGTGCAGTCGATCCGCGCGATGCTGCAACAGAAGGGCGTCAACCTGCCGGCCGGCACCCAGCTGCAACTGAAGAACGTGGCGGCCGTCATGGTCACCACCTCGCTGCCGGCATTTGCCCAGCCGGGCCAGACGCTCGACATCACCGTGTCGTCGATCGGTAACGCCAAGAGCCTGCGCGGCGGCACGCTGCTGATGGCGCCGCTGCATGGCGCCGATGGCCAGGTCTACGCCATGGCCCAGGGCAACCTGGTGGTCGGCGGCGTGGGCGTCCAGGCGCAGGGCGGCGGCGCGCAAGTGCAGGTCAATCACCTGGCTGTGGGTCGCATCTCGGCCGGCGCCACGGTCGAGCGCGCCGTCGCATCGAACCTGGGCGAAAACAACCAGATTCGCCTGGAACTGAAAGAGACCGATTTCGCCACTGCCGCACGCGTTGTCGACGCCGTCAACGACCAGTTCGGGCCCGGCATCGCCACGGCCCTGGATGGCCGCGTGGTGCGCGTGCGCACCCCGTCGTCGAGCGACCAGCGCGTCGCTTTCCTGGGCATGCTGGAACAGATCGACGTCAATCAGCCGCTGGCCTCGGCCAAGGTCATCATGAACGCCCGCACCGGGTCGGTCGTGATGAACCGCGCCGTGATGCTCGACAACTGCGCGATCTCGCACGGCAACCTGTCGATCACCATTGGCTCCGATACGCAGGTGAGCCAGCCGAATGCACTGGCCGGTGGCCAGACCGTCGTCACGCAGAACCAGTCGGTCGAGATCAAGAAAGAGCCCGGCCAGATGATCAATGTGAAGGGCGGGGCATCCCTTAGCGAAGTGGTCAAGGCGATGAACTCGATCGGCACCACCCCGCAAGACTTGCTGGCCATCCTGCAAGCGCTCAAGGCCGCCGGTTCGCTGCGCGCCGAGCTCGAAATCATCTAAATCGAGAGACACGCCATGATTGCATCGCCCAACCTTGACCAGACCAGCAAGCTCGCGCTCGACACCAACAGCCTCAACGGGCTGAAGAACAGCGCGAAAGCCGGCACGCCGGCCGCCATGAAAGAAGCGGCGACCCAGTTCGAGGCGATGTTCATCAACATGATGATGAAGAGCATGCGCGACGCCTCGCCGCAGGAAGGCGTGCTGGACAACCAGCAGACCAAGACCTTCACGACGATGCTCGACCAGCAGACCAGCCAGAACCTGGCCAAGCGCGGCGTCGGCCTGGCCGACGTGCTGGTGCGCCAGCTGAGTGCGAACCAGATGGGGCAGCAGGCGCTGGCCATTGGCGCCGATGGCATGGGTGGTGACGCCGCCGCTGGCGCCGGCCGCCTGACGCCGTCGCTGAACAACGCCGCGGCCATGTATGGCAACGGCGCTGCACTGGGTGCTGGCGCGGCCGCCTCCAGCAAGGCGCCGCCGCTGCCGGCGACGACCGAGTCGGGCCGGGTGCAGGCGCCGCACGTGCGCGCGTTCCAGGAAAAACTGCACGAGCACGCCCATGCGGTCGAGCAGACCACTGGCGTGCCGGCCAAGTTCATGCTGGGCCAGGCCGCGCTCGAGACTGGCTGGGGCAAACGCATGATCAGGAACGCCGATGGCAGCAACAGCAACAACCTGTTCGGCATCAAGGCCGGGGCCAGCTGGAAAGGCAAGGTCGCCACCGCCGTCACCACCGAATACGTGAACGGCAAGCCGCAGACGAAGGTCGAGAAATTCCGGGCCTACGACAGCCCGGCCGATTCGTTCCGCGATTACGCGAACATGATCGCGAAGAACCCGCGTTACGAAAAAGTCATCGGCAGCAGCGACGCGGCGACCTTTGCCCAGGGCCTGCAGCGCGCCGGCTATGCGACCGATCCGAACTATGCGGCCAAGCTAACCCGCCTGATCAAGAATTCGCTGGCGTGATCCAATTGTTACGTCGGCCAACTGTCAAGTTTTCTGAATTGCTGCCGTTGACTGTACTGTCACAGAGAGAAAAAAATTATGTCCGGTAATCTCCTCGCCATCGGTAAGACAGGTCTGTATGCAGCACAGGCGGCCCTCGCCACGACCGGCCACAATATCGCCAACGCGAACGTGGCGGGTTTCTCGCGTCAGACCGTGGTCCAGGCCACATCGGCCGCGCTCGATACGGGTGTTGGGTTCCTGGGAACCGGGACCGAGATCGCGCAGATCAAGCGCTACAGCGACAGTTTCCTGAACACGCAGGTGCGCTCCGCCCAGGCCAGCACCAGCGGCCTGGAATCGTACTATTCGCAGATCAAGCAGATCGACAATCTGCTGGCCGACCCCACGTCGGGCCTGTCGCCGGCGATGCAGGGCTTCTTCAAGGGCGTGCAGGACATGGCGGCCAACCGCGCTTCGGTGCCGTCGCGCCAGGCGATGTTGTCCAGCGCCGAAACGCTGGCCACGCGCCTGCAGGATATCGACGGACGCCTGGATGAAATTCGCACCGGCGTCAATTCCGAGATCGAGACGAGCATTACCGAGATCAACACCTACGGCGCGCAGATCGCCAAACTCAATGAGCAGATCGCCAACTATGCGTCAACGCCGCAGCGCCCGCCGAATGACATGCTCGACGAGCGCGACCAGCTGTTGCTCGAACTGAACAAGTATGTGAAAACGACCGTCACGCCGGCCGACAACAACAGCCTGACGGTGTCGATCGGTAATGGCCAGCCGCTGGTGGTGGGCCAGGAGTCGTTCAAGCTCGCCGCGATTGCCTCGCCGACCGACCTGACGCGCCTTGAAGTGGGCTACCAGACCGGCGCGAAGGTGTCGGTGCTGTCCGATGGCGCCCTGACTGGCGGCAAGCTGGGCGGCGTGCTCGAGTTTCGCACCACCACGCTCGATACGGCGCAAAGTGCCTTGGGCAAGATTGCGATCGGCATGGCCGTCGAATTCAATAACCAGCACAAGCTGGGGCTGGATCAGAATGCCAACGCGGGAAAGGACTTCTTCAAGGTCGCCCCGGCCTTTGTGGGCGCGAGTATCAATAATTCCAGGGCGACGGCGCCCAACAAGGCTGCTGCGATTGATGCCGTGGTGACCGACCCGAGCAAGCTCAAGGACAGTGACTACGAAGTCACGTTCGATAAAGGCGCCTACAACGTTGTGCGGCTATCGGACAATGCGAAAGTCGGCACCGTGATACCGGCGGCCGACGGCACCGCCAAAGTGGACATCGATGGTATCGCGTTTGACTTCTCGGGCACTGCGCGCAGCAAGGATTCCTTCCTGGTGCGCCCGACCATCAACGGCGCGTCCGACTTCAAGGTGCTGGCCAATGACGTGTCGCAGATCGCCGCGGCAGCACCGATCCTCACCAGCATGCCGCTGACCAACACCGGCACCGCCAAGATCAGCGAAGGCAAGGTTTCGGGCCAATTTTTGACCGCGCCGCCGGCGTTGCCGGTGAAGCTGAGTATCAAGGGGGATAACCTGACCGGTTTCCCGGCCGGCAGCGTGGTGACGGTCACGGACAGCGCTGGCAAGCCTGTTACCGACAGCGATGGCAATCCTATCCCGGTTGACGATCTGGACAATATCAAATTTGTGGATGGCGCGACCTACAGTTTTAGCGGGGTCAGCGTCACCATCTCCGGCAAGCCCGGCAATGGCGACCAGTTCAAGATCGAAGGCAACGGCAGCGGCGTGGGCGACACCCGCAACATCGCCGCGCTGGGCGAACTGCAGACCAAGAACATCTTCAACAACGGCACTGCGACCCTGACCTCGTCGTATGCGCAGATGGTCAGCCAGGTCGGCAACAAGACACGCGAAGTACAGGTCAATGCGCAGGCCGGCAATGCCTTGCTGGCGCAGGCCACCGGCGCCCAGGCCGATGTGTCGGGCGTGAACCTGGACGAAGAAGCCGCCAATCTCATCAAGTACCAGCAGGCCTACCAGGCCTCGGGCAAGGTGATGCAGATCGCCAGTACCATCTTCGACACGCTGCTGTCGATCAGCCGCTAACGTAGCGAAAGAACATCATGCGAATCAGTACCGCGAACCTGTATGCCACCTCGACCAACCAGCTCAACACGCTGCAAGGCGCGCTCGCGCGCACGCAGATGCAGCTCTCGACCGACCGGCGTCTCCTGACCGCTGCCGACGATCCGGTCGCCTCGGCGCGCGCGCTCGAAGTGGGCCAGTCGCAGGAAATCAACGCCCAGTTCGCCACCAACCGCAACAGCGCCAAGTCGTCGCTGTCGCAGGTCGAGTCGACGTTGCAGAATACTGGCGACCTGCTGCAGGATATGCAGACGCTGGCCGTTTCAGGCGGTAACGCCACGATGTTGCAGAGCGATCGCGAAAAGCTGGCCACCGAACTCGAAGGCAAGCTGGCCGACCTGCTGGGCCTGGCCAATACCGCCGACGGGTCGGGCGGCTATCTGTTCTCGGGCTACAAGACCACGACGCAGCCGTTTACCAGCAGCCCGGGCGGCGCTGCCTACCAGGGCGACCAGGGCGTGCGCCAGCTGCAGGTGAGCGACTCACGCAAGATCCCATTGTCGGCATCCGGCAGCGCCATTTTCGAGGCGATCCCGACTGGCAACGGCACGTTCCAGACGCAGGCCGGCGACATCAAGAACAACGTTGTTAACAAGGGCAATGCCCTGATCTCCTCCGGCTCGGTCGTGGACCGTAATGCACTGACGAGCAATAAGTATGCAATCGAGTTCGACATCAGTGCGACCACGCCGCCGGTGACCACCTATTCCGTCTACAACACGACTTCCGGTACGAAATCGCTTGTCAGCAATGGCAACACGTATGAAGACGGCAAGCAGATCAAGCTCGATGGCATGGCCTTCGACATCAAGGGTGCGCCAGCGGACGGCGATACCTTCACCATCGAGCCGAGCCAGAAGCAGTCGGTGTTCAAAACCGTGACCGACCTGATCGCCACCTTGCGCGCACCGGCCGACGGCTCAACCGGCAAGGCCGCGCTGACCAATGGCCTGAACACGGCCCTCGACAACCTCAAGAACGCGCACGACAATGTGCTGACGGTGCAGGCCTCGGTGGGTGCGCACATGAAAGAGCTCGATTATCTCGACAGCACCGGCGACGACCTGGACATCCAGTACGCCGCCACGCTCAATGATCTGGTGGGGCTGGACGAGGTCAAGGCGATCTCCGATTTCTCGCAACAGCAACTGACGCTGCAGGCCGCGCAGATGTCCTTCAAGACGATGTCCGGGTTGTCGCTGTTTAACTACCTTTGATCTTCGGCGCGACTTTCCCGTTCACTTTCGGTGGTTGTTTCGCGGCGCTGATCTCGGCGCCGCAGTTCGTATCGGGCGCCTTGTCGACGTTGATCAACGGCAGCAGGGCGGCCAGCGGATTGATCGCTGCCAGCGCCACGGCCGCGCCAGCCTTGAGCGCCAGCGGTCCGGCATGTGGGCCCACCTTCGGATCGGTAAACGTGCCGCGCGCGTACAGCGGCGTGCGCAGCGACAGGATGCGCGCGCCTTTCGTTTTCGGCCGCACATCCACGTCGAGCTTCTCGGTCGCCAGGTCGATATAACCGGTCGCGTTTACCACCGCATCTTCACTGTCGAGCACGAAGCGATCGATGTTCGCGCGGCCATTGCGCACCGTGGTCGTCGCCGCCACGCAGTTGAGCATGGTCTGCTTGTCACCGAAAATCTTGACGTAGACGGCATTGGCCACGTTCAGTCCTGCCAGTTCGAGGACGAACTGGCTAACCGTGCCTTCCGTGACGACGGCATTGATTTCACCCTGCGACGTACCCAGCATCGCGGCCACGGTATTGCCCTTGCCGACCAGCGCGCCATCGCCATTGATTTCACCGAAGGTCGCCTGCATCGATTGCAGCTTGGGGAACAGTTCGCGGATCTTCACGCCACGCGCCGCCAGCCGCGCCGATGCGTCCAGCGTCTTTTCGCGACCGTCCAGCCGGATATTCGACGTGATCCGACCGCCCGCCAGCGCAAAGCTCAGCGGGGTCAGCGTCAGGACCTTGTCCTTCATGCGGATCGTGGTGTCGATGTCGCGCAGCGGAATGTTGGCAGTGCGCAGGATCTGCTTGCCGGTGAACTTGACCTCGGCGTCAAGCGCGCCCCATTTGGCCGTGTTGAACTGGTCGACCGGCAGGGCCTTGCCCGGCGCAGGCGCCTTGACCTTGCCGGCGGCCTTGGTGCCTTCGCCGGTGTCGGCGCCGACGGTCGGGCCCAGGTCGGCCAGGCGCAGTTGCTGCGACGTCAGCGAGCCCGTCAGCAACGGCCGCGGTTTGCGCTGGGCATAGGCGAGGGTACCTGCGATATCGCTGGCGCCGACCTTGCCGGTGAAATCTTTATAGGTAAAGGTCCAGAAGTCGCCGTCTTTCTTGCCCAGCAACGTGCCCTTGGTGGCATATGGCGGCGTTTCCGGCAGCAGCACGCCGGTCAGGCCGTACAGATCGGCCATGCTGGCGCCGGCCAGTTGCATCTTCAATGCAAAGCCCGACAGTGAGCGCGGATCGCGGATGATGCCGCGCAGGCCGAGCTTGTTTTCGCCGGCGGTAGCTTCCGCTTCGATCGGGAAGCTGGTGTTGTCGCCAGTGAGCGACAGCACGGCGCCGGCCTTGCCGCCACCGGTGATCTTCGCCTTGTTGTAGGTGCCGGCAAGGGTGAATGCCAGACCATAGGGCGGCACACCCACCGCCGTCGAGGCGGCTTCGCCGCCCTTGATCGAATCGGCGGTGGCGCGCAGGTCCAGGCCCACCGGCTCGTCGACGTAGCGCACCTTGGCGCTATCGAAGGCCAGGCGCTGCAGATCGACCTTCCATTCGGAAGGGCCGTTGTCCTTGAAGGTCCACGAATTGCTGCCATCGGCGCGGCGCTGGACGGCAATGTCCGGATTGGCCAGGCGCAGGTCGGTGATCACGACATCCTTGGTCAGCAACGGCAGGATGCGCACGCCGGCTTCGATGCGCTGGGCGGCGGCCATCTGCTTGCCGACCGTGCTCCAGGCAGGATTGCTCATGTAGACATTGTCGGCCGTGATATGCGGTTGCGGCACGAAGCGCCGCCAGCCGGTTTCACCGTTGCGATCACGCTGGAACTTGACGTCCAGGTCACCGCGGATGGCGAATTCACGCCCGGTCGTCTCCGACACCTTGCGGTTGATGTAGGGACGCAGCATGTTCCAGTCGAACAGCATGAGGAACAGGATCACTGCCACGGTGATGGCTAGCAAGATCCAGCCGGTTATTTTGAGAGGCTTGGAGAGGGTCATTGTCAATCGTGCCCATGAGTGGGTCGGCGGCTGGCGCAGCGAGGCACCGGGATCGTCAGGCTAGCAGGGTCAGGCCGATATTGTTGGTTGGCTAAGTCGCACTACTGCACATTTAATTGGTATTTTTTTATGCTTTACATCAGGCGAGGAAAAATTCAAGGCCACGCGCCATGGCCGGGAAGGTTGCGGACCCGTGGTCCTCGTGCGTCAGCAGGTGGAATTGCACACGCGCCAGCGTCCCGGTCTTGTGCAGCTGCTCGCCCAGTTCACGCGCATTGTCCACCATGCGGCGTGCGGCGGCGATGGCGTCACGGCCCTGCAGCGGGCCGTTCGCGGTGGATGGTTGTTCCAGCTCGCCCACGGCCAGCATCAGCGACGGCTTCGCGGGCAGGGCAGCAACGCGCTGCTTGAAGCCGTCCATCCCGCCCAGCACCACGCGTTCGCGGTACCAGATCGATGGACTGGCGGCCAGCCAGGTCTGGAACATCGCCGGGCGGGTGAACAGCGCGTGCAATGTGCACAGGCCGCCGTATGAGTGGCCATACAGCGCCTGGCGCGCCGGATCGAGTGGCGCCAGCGTTGCGATCAGCGGCTTGAGTTCGCGTTCGATAAAGTCCAGAAACAGGTCGGCGCCGCCTTCCTTCGCAGGGCCGCCCGCACCCGACGGCGGCGTGTAGTCGCGACCGCGCCCCATCCCGTAATCGAACTCGCCTGGATAGCCGATGCCGACGACCACGGGCAGCGCAGCGCCCCGCGGCAGGATCGTGCGCGCCATCACCGCCAGCGTCGGGAAGGTCGCGTTGCCGTCCAGTGCGTAGATGACCGGGTAGCCAGCCGGTGGCGGCGGGGTGGTCGGGATGCTGATGAAGATGCGGTAGGTCTGGCCCGTGATGGGCGAGGTGATGTCGAGTTGCCGGGCTTGGGGCAGCGTGGCGGTTTGCCACGCAGCCGCGGCCCTGGCCACTGGGGTGGCGAGGGCGGTCAGGGCGGCAGCGGCACCGAGGATACGGCGGCGCGGGAAGGAAGTCGGAACGGCAGCAGGAGTGGCCATGCGCTTGATGAATAATGAGAATGATTCTCATTGTAACGCAGCGTGCGGGCCGCCATTACCCCGGCGCCGGTACCACCGGCCTGGCCACCGGCTGCGCACCCGCCGCCCCCGGCTGCGGATTGCTGGCGCGCGGCAATGATCTGCTTACTTCAATGCCCTGGTTGAACAGGTTGACGATCGGCGTGCCCAGGTACGGCAGCACCAGGCTCAGCGTCAGAAAACCCACGCCCAGCGTGATCGGAAAGCCGATGCCGAAGATGTTCAGCTGCGGCGCGGCGCGTGTCAGGATGCCGAGGGCAACCTGCGTGATCAGCAGCGCGGCGATGATCGGCATGGCGATCTGCAGCCCGGCCGAGAAGATGCGCCCGCCCCAGCGCACCAGTTCGAGTGCGGTATTCGATGAAAACGGCGTGTCGGTGATGGGCATGGTGATGAAGCTTTCGGCCAGCGCCTCGAGCAGCACCAGGTGGCCGTTCACGGCCAGAAACGCCATGGTCGCGACCAGCGCCATGAACTGGCTGATGGCCGACGAGCGGCCGCGCGTACTGGGGTCGAAGAACATCGCGAAACCCAGGCCCATCGTCTGGCTCGAGACTTCGCCGGCGTACTCGATGGCGGCGAACACGATGCGCATGGCAAAGCCCATCGCCAATCCGATGATCATTTCCTTGGTCAGGATAAGGAGGCCCGCCCACGAGGTCGGGTCGGCCGCCGGTACAGCTGGAACGAGGGGCGCGATGACGATTGCGAGCAGGATGCCGAGCGAGACCTTGGCGCGCACCGGGACGCCGGCATTGCCGAACAGCGGGGCCGCTGCGATCAGCCCGAGAATGCGCGACAGCGGCCATAGCAGGCCGGCGATCCAGGCATTCATTTCCGCCGAAGTCAGCGTCAGCATCGGGCGCGTCCGGGCGTGCGCACGCGGGCCTTAGCCGATCAGGCCGGGAATACCCGTGAACACCTGGCGCATATAGTCCAGCATCACCGACAACATCCACGGCCCGGCCACCACCAGCGTGACGAACACGCCGACCAGTTTCGGGATGAACGACAGCGTGGCCTCGTTGATCTGGGTCGCGGCCTGGAAAATACTGATGATCAGGCCGACGATCAGCGCCACCAGCAACAATGGGGCAGACACCATCAGGGTCACCTCCATGGCAGTGCGGCCCATCGTCATCACGCTTTCGGGAGTCATCGCGCGGGCCCTCTAGTAAAAACTCTGGGACAGCGAGCCCAGCAGAAGTTGCCAGCCGTCGACCAGCACGAACAGCATCAGCTTGAATGGCAGCGCGATGACGGCCGGGGACATCATCATCATGCCCATTGCCATCAGGACCGAGGCGACCACCATGTCGATGATCAGGAACGGAATGAAGATCGCAAAGCCGATCTGGAACGCCGTCTTGAGTTCACTCGTGACGAACGCCGGAATCAGGACGCGCAGCGGAATGTCTTCGGGGCCCTGCAGCGCCGGTGAGCGCGAAATCTTGACGAACAGCGCCAGGTCGGATTCACGCGTCTGCTTGATCATGAATTCCTTGAGCGGCACGGCGCCCCGGTTCATGGCCTCGGTCATCTGGATCTGGTTGTTCTGCAGCGGCAGATACGCTTCGCTGTAGATACGGTCGAAGGTCGGCCCCATCACGAAAAACGTCAGGAACAATGCCAGCCCGACCATCACCTGGTTCGGCGGCGCCGTCTGGGTGCCCAGCGCCTGGCGCAGCAGCGAGAGCACGATGATGATGCGCGTGAAGCTCGTCATCATCAGAAGGGCAGCGGGCAAGAAAGTGAGCGAAGTCAGCAGCAGCAGTGTCTGCACTGGCAGCGAATACGCGGTGCCGCCGTTGGCTGCCGGGCTGCTCTGGAATGCCGGGATGCCGGGCTGGGCCGCCGCGATCAGCGGCAGCAGGGCCAGGCCAGCGGCCAGCCACAGGTGTTTATGACGCATTGCGTTTGTCCATCGTGTTCTTGAGCCAGTCGGCAAAGCGTGTGGCCGGGACGCTGCCTTGCGCGGCGCCCGTGCCCGCGCCCAGGTCGACGTCCTGGCGCGGCATCGTGTGCAGCGCGTTCACGCGGCCCGGTGCGGCGCCGACGACGATCCACTGGTCGCCCACTTCCACCACCATGATGCGTTCGCGCCCGCCGATATTCAGGGCGCCGACCACGCGCAGGTTGGCCAGGCCGCCGCCCGGCTTGGGGCCGTAGCGCTTGAGCAGCCAGGCCAGGCCGATCAACAGGCCCAGCACGAGCAGCAGTGCGAAAATGGTTTGCAGCAGGCCCGCTGCGCCAGGGCCGTTCGACGCCGGCAGCGCGACTTGCGGTGGCGCTCGCATCGGTGCGATGGCAGGGGCGGTGGTTGTCGTGGACGGCGCCGTCGTCACGGGCGTGCTGGCAGGAACTGCAGGCTCGGCAGACACGGCAGGCTCTGCAGGCACGGCAACATCGCCCGGCAGCGCGGCAACCGGCGGCGCGGTCGCGGCGGGTACGGTGCCTGGCGCCGGCACGGCGGGTGCAGCCGGCCGGCCGGTGGTGGTATCCGTGGCTGGCGCCGCCTGCTGCGCCAGCGCGAGGGGCGCCGCCAGCAGCAGCGCCGCAATGGTCGTTAAATAGCTGGCGGCGACGCGGCGTGCGATCATTTATTGAGTTTGCGAATTCGCTCGGATGGCGTGATGATGTCGGTAAGCCGGATGCCGAACTTGTCGTTCACGACCACCACCTCGCCCTGGGCGATCAGGCAGCCGTTCACCAGCACGTCCATCGGCTCACCGGCCAGGCCGTCGAGCTCCACCACAGAACCCTGCGCCAGTTGCAGCAGGTTCTTGATGGCGATCTTGGTGCGGCCCAGTTCCACCGTCAGCTGCACCGGGATATCGAGGATGAAGTCGATATCGTTTGGCGTTTCGTTGCGCGCGCCCTTGTTCGAAAAATCCTTGAACACGGCTGCTGCGGCCACTGGCGGGGCTGCCAGGGGGGATGCCTGGCGTTCGAGTGCTGCCGCTTCGGCCGCAGCCTGCTCGGCAATGGCGGCGCCCCAATCGTCGTCGATGTTTTCCTGGTCTTCCTGATTGTCGGACATGGTGTTCTCCTGTGCGGCGGGCGCTGCGCGCCTCGCCAATATACCGATTACTTGTTGAATGTGTCGCTATTGGCGAGCAGCTTCTCGACCTTCAGCGCATATTGCCCGCTGAAGACGCCGTAGCTGCAGTCCATCACGGGCACGCCGTCGACCGTGGCCTGCACCATCTCGGGCACCACGATCGGGATCACGTCGCCGATTTTCATGTTGAGGATTTCGTCGAAGTTGGCCTTGCCGTGGCCCAGCACCGCGACCAGCTCGACTTCGGCGACCTGGATCTGCTGCGTCATCAGGCGCACCCAGCGCTTGTCGACTTCCAGCGCCTCGCCCTGCAGGCTCGAGGTCAGCGCATCGCGGATCGGCTCGATCATCGAATACGGCATGCAGAAGTGGATCTGGCCCGACACCGAGCCGAGCTCGACCGTGAAGGTGCACGACACCACCACCTCGTTCGGCGTGGCGATATTGGCAAACTGCGTGTTCATCTCGGAACGGATGAACTCGAATTCGACCGGGAACACCGGCTCCCACGACTTGGCGTAGGCCTCGAAGATGATGTCCAGGATGCGCATGATGATGCGCTGCTCGGTCTGGGTAAAATCGCGGCCCTCGACGCGGGTGTGGAAGCGCCCGTCGCCACCGAACAGGTTATCCACCAGCAGGAACACGAGGCCCGGATCGAGCACCATCAGCGCCGTGCCGCGCAGCGGCTTCATGTGCACCAGGTTCAGGTTGGTCGGGACCACCAGGTTGCGGATGAACTCGCTGTATTTTGACACCCGCACCGAGCCGACCGACACTTCGGCGCTGCGGCGCAGGAAGTTGAACAACCCAATCCGCAGATACCTGGCGAAGCGCTCGTTGATGATCTCGAGCGTCGGCATGCGGCCGCGCACGATGCGCTCCTGCGTTGCCAGGTTGTAGGTGCGGACCCCCGAGGTGTCTTCAGGCGCCGAGATGTCGTCCTGATCGCCGTTGACCCCTTTTAAAAGGGCATCGACTTCTTCCTGGGAGAGGAAATTATCGGCCATGTTTGTCTGGATTTACTGGATGATGAACGAGGTGAATAATACGTCGGACACTTCCTGTTCGTCGCCATCTTTCTCAAAGGGTTCGGTAATGGCCGTCCGGATCTCGGTGGCAAGCTGCTGCTTGCCCTCGACGGTGCTGATCTCAGATGCCTTTTTGCTCGACAACAGCAGCAGCATGCGATTGCGCACGATCGCCATATTGTCCTTGACCAGCGTGGCCTGCTCGGGGCCCGCCACTTGCAGCGTGAACTGGACTTGTAAATACTGTTCGCCGTTTTCCGGTTGCAGGTTCACGGTGAACGATTCGATCGGCACGTACTCGGCCTTCGCGTCCGGGTTCTTCTTTTTCTTTTTCTTGTGTTCCTTGGCCGGTGCGTCTTCGTCTTCGCCATGGGCTGCTCCGCCCTGCGTGAAGTACCAGCCCGCACCCGCGCCCGCGCCCAGCACCAGCACGGCGGCGAGGATCATGATGATCAGCTTTTTCTTCGAGCCGGAAGGTGCCGCTGCGGTGTCCGCTTTCGGATCAGCTTTCATTTTCGGATTCGCTTTCAAGATGTGTCTTTGCCGCTGGTTGGTGAGGGTTCGTCATTATGGCATTGTCGTGGAAAGATGCGTCCCGGCAAGCCTCGAATAGAGGGGAGAAGGCGTGGTAATCCGTGTGATTGTTGCTCAGGTGCGATGATGGAATAGAAAAGGGCGGCCAGGTGGCCGCCCTGTTGACGCCAGTGCGGTATCAGGCAAACAGATCGACCATCCCGCGGTCGCCAATCGACACGGTGCGCGTACGCGGCGCGACCTCGTTGACGGCCGGCGCAGCATCCTGGCCATCGCCCGTCAAGCCACCGGCGCCGCGCTGGCCGCCCTGCGCCCGGCGGTCACTATCCTGCTGTTGCTGGCGCTGGTCGGGTACGTTGGCGTCGACCGTGGCATTGCCCAGCGCGATGCCGCTTTCACTCATCATCTCACGCAGGCGGGGCAGGGCGTTTTCAAGCGCCTGGCGCACATCGAGCTGGTCGGACGAGAAGGCCACGGTGGCCTGGTCGTTGGTCACGTTCAGCACGATCTGCACCGGGCCCAGGTCGGGGGGATTCAAGGTCAGTGTGGCGGCTTGCTCCTTGCCCACCATGTACACGATGCGCTGGCTGACCTGGTTGTCCCAGGCCTGGGTGCCCAGACGCGCCGGGATGCGGTCGCCCGGCATCGCCGGATTGCCCGTGGCATCGACCTTGGTTGCCTGCGCCTGCAGTGCGGCCAGCGGGGCCGGGGCTTCTTCGGCCACCGGCAACTGCTGCTGTTGGTGCTGTTGCTGTGTATCGCGCAGCTGGGCCTGGAATTGGCCGACATCCTGCTCGCCCTGGGGCAGCGCGGTGCCGGGTGCCTGCGTGGTGCGCAGTTCGGCGCTCGCCTGCTGCACGCCGCTGGCGGGTGCCTGGCCCTTGCCGCCGGTGGCGTCCGTGTCGTCGGTCGCGCCGGTGGCCACGGCTTTCATGTTGTCAAGCGCCGTTTCGAGCGCGGTCAGTTGCGCATCGCCTTCCGTGGCGGCGCCGGTTGGGGCGGCATCCGTGCTGACGGTGGCCGCGGTGCTGGCCGGCTGGCTCAGGCTGGCCATGAAGGCGAGCATGTCGGTGACCGGCGTGGTGGCTGCTGCAGCGGCCGCGGCCGCGGCTGCTTCTGCGGCGGCCGCATCCTCGGCGTCGCTGGCCGCGTCCGCAGTATTGCTGCTGGCCGCCTGTGTGGACTTGGCGTCGCCATCGTGCATCGGCGGGCGGATGGTGGAGCGGGTCGGGCCGTCGCGGACCGGATCGCGGTTGGCTGGTTTGTCGGCGGTGGCCGGCTTCGGTCCCTGCGCCGGTTTTGGTTGCACGGCAGGTTGCTGCGGCGGCGTGGCGGGCTGGCGCGTGGCCATTTCACGGTTCAGCGTGGCACTGAACCCGCCAGTGCCGCTGCTGCGTGCTGCGTCGGCCAGGCGATCCGGCGTCGCAGGGCGCTGCGCCGTGGCGTTGGCGCCGGTGACCTGGAACGGAAGGGTATTGGTCTGCATCGTCATGGTGGGCTCGAATATCGGCGTGGGTTCAGCGTTGTTTGTAACGGGCGCCACGGGCTGCGTGGTCATCCATCTGTTTCTGGTCGCGCTTGTTCTCGACCTTGAGTGCTTCGCTTGCCGCGCGTTCGTTCAGCGTGCGATAAGACAGGCGCTTGCGCTCGCTTTCCTGCCAGGTCGTGCGCTCGAATGCCGCCTTGTTCTGGGCATGTTTGAGCACGTCGCGCTGGCCGCTCAGTGCGTGGTCCAGCTTGCCGATGAAGGCAACGAAGTTGTGGTACGCGAAAGGGGTGATGCCGTCCATCTGGGCGGTATCGAGCTTGCGCGCGTATTCGTCGCGGTAGCCGACCAGCATGTCCAGCTTCTGCTCGGCGTCCTCGACCAGTTTCAGGGCCGCACCGAGCCGCTTGGCGGCCGCGTCGGAATCGCGTTGCGCCAGGTCGATCAGTGTTTCGAGAGCAGAAGCTTGTGCCATGGTGAATTACATTCTACTGGCATGACGTTGCCTGCAATCACTAGAATAACGTGGTCAATCGCCCCAAGCTCTCGGGAAGCGACGCGTTGTCGTGGATTTCCTGGCACAGGAATTCCTCGATCTCGGTGTTCTTGGCAATCGCCATGTCGAGCACCGGATCGCTGCCAGCTGCATACGCGCCCACGCTGATCAGGTCGCGCGAGCGCTGGAAGCGCGAATACAACTGCTTGAGCTTGCGCGCCGCCAGCTGGTGCTCATGCGTCGTGATCGAGTGCATGGCGCGCGAGATCGATTGTTCGATGTCGATCGCCGGATAGTGGCCCGCTTCGGCCAGGTGCCGGTTGAGCACGATGTGGCCGTCGAGAATACCGCGCGCGGCATCGGCGATCGGATCCTGCTGGTCGTCGCCCTCGGACAGTACGGTATAAAACGCCGTGATCGAGCCGCCGCCTTCCAGGCCGTTGCCGGCCCGTTCTACCAGCACCGGCAGCTTGGCGAACACCGATGGCGGATAGCCCTTGGTCGCCGGCGGCTCGCCGATCGCCAGCGCGATTTCACGCTGCGCCATCGCGTAGCGGGTCAGTGAATCCATGATCAGCATGACGTTCTTGCCCTGGTCGCGGAAATACTCGGCAATGGCGGTGGCGTAGGCCGCGCCCTGCAGGCGCAGCAGCGGCGGCGAGTCGGCCGGCGCAGCGACCACGACGGAGCGCGCGCGGCCTTCCGGGCCCAGGATCTGGTCGATGAATTCCTTGACCTCGCGGCCCCGTTCGCCGATCAGGCCGACGACGATGATCTCGGCCTCGGTGTAGCGCGCGATCATCCCGAGCAGGACCGATTTACCGACACCGGTACCGGCGAACAGGCCCAGGCGCTGGCCACGGCCGACCGTCAGCATCGAATTGATGGCGCGCACGCCAACGTCGAGCGTGTCCTTGATCGGCGCGCGGTCGAGCGGATTCACGGGGCGGGCGTTCAGCGGCGCCATGTCGGACGTGCCGAGCGGCCCCAGGCCATCGAGCGGGCGGCCAGCGCCATCGACGACACGGCCCAGCAGCTGGATGCCCACCGGCAGGTGGCGCGCGCGGTCCTGTGGCCGGCGCCGTCCGTGCGGCACGCTGCCCGGTGGCGGCAGCACGCTTTCGACAGGGAACACGCGCGAGCCGGGCACGACGCCTTCGGTATCGCTCTGCGGCATCAGGAACAGCCGCTCGCCTTCAAAGCCGACGACTTCGGCCTCGATCTGGCCGCTGGCGGTGGGGATCGTGCAGGCCGCGCCCACGGCCAGGCGCAGGCCGACGCATTCCATGACCAGGCCCGCCACGCGCGTGACGCGGCCCGAAATCTGCAGCGGCTCGGCGAAGCTGACGAGCGTGTCGCAATCGCGGATGTACGCTTTCCAGCGCGCCGTGTGACGGTCGTGCGAGGTCACCTGGGGCGGGTGCGGGGCGGTGTGGTCGTCCATATTATGGGCTCAGCCAGTCGACGTTGGCGGCCAGCGCATGGGTCAGACGTTGCCAGCGGGCCTCGACCTGGGCATCGATCTGGTTGCTGGCTGTCTCGACGCGGCAGCCGCCGCGCGCAATCGCCGCGTTCTCGATGATGCGCCAGCCGCCGGTGGCCAGTTCTTCGGCCATGCCATGGCGCACGAGTTCGGCGTCGTGCGGGTTGAGTGTCAGCAGGGCCGGCTGCTGCAGGATCGGCAACTGGTTGATGGCGTCACGCACCACCGACATGATCAGCTCGGGCCGCACGTCCAGGCCGGTGCGCACCATGCCGCGCGCCAGGCGCAGCGCCAGGTCGAGCACGTCTTTCGCGATCGTCTCGTCGGCCTGCGCCACGGCCTCGCCGAAGCTGGCGGCGACCGTGCGCAATTGCTCGAGTTCTTGTGCGGCGGCTTGTTCGCCTTCGGCACTGCCGGCGGCGAAGCCATCGGCATGGCCTGCGGCGTGGCCTTCGGTGCGGCCCTGCGTGCGGCCTTCGTCCAGGCCCTGCTGGAAGCCTTCCTGGCGCGCCGCCTCGCGCATTGCTTCGAGTTCTTCGACGCTCGGCAGCATGACGTTCGGCGGCAGGTCGAGGCCGTTGATGGACACGCCCGCCGGTGGTGACGCTTCAGCAGCGCGCCGTGCAAGCGTGCTGGGGCGCTCGTCGCCAAACGAGGCCATCTCCCAGCGCTGGTAGGCGCTCTGCTGTTCTTTTGGTATTGCCATCAGACGAACGAATCCTCTCCTTTACCACCCAGGACGATCTGGCCTTCATCGGACAGCCGTCGCACGATCTGCAGAATCTGCTTCTGCTGGGATTCCACTTCAGACAAACGCACGGGACCTTTGGATTCCAGGTCTTCGCGCATCATTTCGCTGGCACGCTGCGACATGTTCTTGAACACTTTCTCGCGCAGATCCTGCGACGCGCCCTTGAGCGCGATGATCAGCATGTCGGACTGTACTTCACGCAGCAGTAACTGGATACCACGATCGTCGATATCGATAATATTGTCGAACACGAACATCTCGTCCATGATCTTTTGCGCCATGTCGTTGTCGTAATTCTTGATGTTGTCCATCACGGCCGATTCCTGCTCGCCGCTCATGAAGTTCAAGATCTCGGCCGCCGTACGCACACCGCCCAGCGACGACTTCTTGATGTGCTCGTTGCCCGACAACAGCTTGGTCAGCACGTCGTTCAGCTCGCGCAGCGCGGCCGGCTGCACGCCGTCGAGCGTTGCGATGCGCAGCACCACGTCGTTGCGCAGCCGTTCAGTAAAGTTTGCCAGAATTTCACAGGCCTGGTCGCGCTCGAGGTGGACCAGGATCGTGGCGATGATCTGCGGGTGCTCGTTGCGGATGAGTTCGGCGACCGACACCGAGTCCATCCACTTCAGGCTTTCGATGCCCGACGCGTCCTTGCCGCCGAGAATACGGTTGAGCAGCACGGCCGCCTTGTCGTCGCCCAGCGCCTTGGTCAGCACCTGGCGGATGTATTCGTCCGAATCCAGGCCCACGGTGGAATGCAGATTGGTCTCGGTGACAAAGTCTTCGAGCACCGTGACCACCTGGTCGTGCTGCACGGCTTTCATCTGCGCCATTGCGGCGCCCAGCTTGAGCACTTCGCGCGGGCCGAGGAACTTCATCACCTCGGACGCTTCGGATTCGCCCAGGGCCAGCATCAGGATGGCGGCCTTGTTCGTATTGTCTTTGTCTTTATCACTCATTTGAACCCAACCATCCCTTGATCACGTTAGCGACGATGCGCGGATCCTTGTTTGCCAGCTCTTGCGCCATTTTCAGGTTGGCGCGGTAGCCCATGTCCTGGCGTATCTTTTCTTCTTCCTTGATCGCTTCTTCGGCTGGCGTGTCGGCGACCTCTTCTTCGGCGTTCTCGTCCTTTTCTTCTTCCTTCGGTTCTTCCGGCACAGCGGTGGCTTCGTCGAACTTCTTGATGGCCGGGCGCAGCAGCGGACGCAGGAAGCGGAAGTACAGGAACGCGATCACGGCAGCCACGAAGGCGTAGCGGGCCAGGTCCTTGAACAGCGGGAAGTTCGCCGGATCGCTCCACCAGGTCGGTTCTACCACTGCCTCGGCCGGTTTGTCCACGCCGTCGAATGGCGCGTTGGTCACGTTCAGCGTGTCGCCGCGTGCCTGGTTGTAGCCCATGGCCTGCTTGACCAGCTCATTGATCTGGGCCACTTCGGCCGCGGCCAGCGGACGCACGGTGACCTTGCCGGTGGCCGGGTCGACGCTGCGGCGGTGGTTCACGACCACGCCGACCGTCAGGCGCTTGATGCCGCCCATCGGACGCTGCTCGTAGCGGATGGTCTTGTCGACTTCGTAATTCGTGGTCGAGTTCTTGCTGGTCGGTGCGGTTGGTGCGGCCGCTTCGGCCGGCGGCGCACCCTGGATCGGCGCCGTGTTCACACCCGGCGGCTGGTTCGACAGCGCGCCCGGCACGCCAGAGGCAGCACTACCCGCGCCGACCACTTCCGAACTCTGCGTGCTGCGGATCGCCTGCGGCTCCGGTGGCGAGTTCGGCTTGTACATTTCGGCTGCGGTATCGACCTGGGCGAAGTCCACTTCAGCGGTGGCTTCGGCGCGCACATTGCCTTCACCGACGAGCGGCTTGATGATCGACTCGACCTGCTTGATGATGTTCTGCTGGACCTGGTCGACGTACTTGAGCTGGGTCGGATCGAGCGATTTGCCGCCCGCGCCCTTGTTGCTGGTATCCGACAGCAGCGCACCGTTCTGGTCGACGACGGTGACGTTGCCGGTGGTGAGTTCCGGCACGCTCGAGGCGACCAGGTGGACGATGGCGCTGACCTGACCCGGATCGAGCGCGCGGCCTGGCTGCAGGTTCAGCAGCACGGATGCAGTCGGCTTTTGCTGGTCGCGCACGAAGACGGACGGTTTTGGCAGCGCCAGGTGGACGCGCGCTGCGGCAACCGAGCCCAGCGACTGGATCGAACGTGCCAGCTCGCCTTCGAGCGAGCGCTGGTAATTGACCTGTTCCAGAAACTGCGACACGCCCAGCTTCTGGTTCTCCATCAGCTCGAAGCCGACATTGCCGCCTTTCGGCAAGCCCTGGGCCGCGAGTTTGAGGCGCAGGTCGTGAATATGCTCGGCCGGCACGAGGATCGCATTGCCGCCTTCCGAAAACTTGTACTGCACACCCATCTGGTCGAGCGACGCCGTAATGGCGCCGCCATCGCGGTCGCTGTAATTGGCGAACAGGACCCGGTATTCCGGCGCCTGGCTCCACATCCACACCGCAATCATCAACGCCAGAATGAGCGCGACACCACCACCCACGGCAACGCGCTTGCCCATGGTCGTCTGGAAAAACGACGGGGTAGCAGGGGTCGGCGTGCCTGGTGGCGTGTCGATAAGGTTTTCAGCAGTTGCTGCCATGGTGGAGGGGCCTGGTCAAAATGGGTGGGATAGCCAGCATTATGGAGCCACTGGGCAACATTCAAACCCCGAAATAGCGGGCGTTTACGGGCCTGATTCGCCCGTCGGATTCGCTTTGGCGCTGCTATTCTGATTTCCTGAATGCATTTGTAGAGTTTTCTGCAAGGCGAACACAAGCGGAGGGCAAGATGAGTATTGGCGGCATTGGCGGCATTGATACAAGCCGGATTCAGGCCATGATGGAGCAGCTCAAGGCGGCAGCGACGAAGGCGTCGGCGGCGCCCGAGGCAGCCAGTGGCGTGGGCGGCGCGAGCGCGATCGGGGGCAAATCCGCGGTCAAGCTGGATTTTGCGGAAGCACTGCACAGTACGCTGCAGGGCGTGAGCGACCGTTCGGCCGAGGCGCAAGCCCTGAGCAAGCGGTTCACGATGGGCGACGATACGGTCAGCCTGTCGGACACGATGGTGGCGATGCAGAAGTCCAGCATCGCGTTCCAGGCGACTGTGCAGGTACGCAACAAGATGATGTCCGCGTATCAGGACATCATGAACATGCAGGTGTAGGGCAAGTCCTGCAGCAGCAACAGGGATCGTCGGGCAGTCTTTTTGATAATCCATTATCATTATCGTTTGCCCGCAAACGATGCTTCCGTTCGCCGGGCCCACCAGCCAGTCCTGCCGACGCCATGCAGGCACTGGCATCCCAGTCAAAGGATGCAAGTTGCCGACGTTCCCATCGATCTTCTCCACACCTTTTCTGCTGATGTCGCTTGCGGCATCGGCCAGCACCGCAGCAGAACCGTCACTGCTGCCGCCCGCCGCGCCATGGACGGGCGCCAGCGAACAACTGGTCGCCGCCCCGAACGACCCGTGGATCACGCCGGCCGAGAAATCCGATTTTCAGGATTCTCCTGACGCTGCCAGCACGCTTGACTATCTGCGCGCCATGGATGCGAAGTCCGATCTGCTCTCGCTGCACACGTTCGGCAAGAGCTACCAGGGCCGTGAACTGGTCTACGCGCTGGCGAAGAAACCCGGTGCCGGCAAGCCGGTGGTCATGATCCAGGCGGGCATCCATGCCGGCGAAATCGACGGCAAGGATGCGGGCCTGATGCTGCTGCGCGACATCGCGTTTCGCGGCCGCGATGATCTGCTCGACCGGGTCGATATCGTCTTTATTCCGATCCTGAATGTCGATGCGCATGAAAACACCAGCCCGTTCGGTCGCCCCAATATGCGCGGGCTGCGCACCAAGGGAGCGCGCACCAATGCGCAGGGTCTCGACCTGAACCGCGACTACGCCAGGCTGCAGTCGCCCGAGATCGCCGCCGTGGTCGCACTGCTGCAGCGCTTCGATCCGGCGCTGTACATCGACGTGCATGTCAGTGACGGCACCGATTACCAGTACGACACCACGTACACGTTCGCCGGCTGGGGCAGTTATGCCCGCTCGCGCGCGACCGCCGGGTGGCTCATGAACGACTACACCACGGCTGTCGACGCGGCGTTGGTCGCACAAGGGCATGTGCCGGGTGTCTATCCCAGCTGGATCGATGAAGACCAGCCGGACAAAGGGCTGCGCATCAGCGCCGAGGGGCCGCGTTATTCAACCGGTTACGGCGATTTTGCCGGCATTCCGACGGTGCTGGTCGAGAATCACACGATGAAGCCGTACAAGCGCCGCGTGCTCGGTACCTATGTGCTGCTGGAACAATCGATCAAGACCGTCGCCCGCGATCATGCACGGATTGCGCAGGCCAAGTCGCAAGACCGGGCCGCACGTCCGGCGCGGCTGATGACAGGGTGGGAGCGTGACCCGGAACCGCTGGCAACACGCGACTTCAAGGGGTATCGCTACGACACCTACGACTCGAAGGCCTCAGGCGCACGCGAGTTGCGCTGGACCGGAGAGCCAGTCGACATCGGTTTGCCGGTGTACGGTGTACGCGCGACCAGGGAAATGGATTTTCCCAAAGCCTGGTGGGTGCGGCCAGAGCAGCGGGACATCATTGCAACGTTGCGTGCCCATGGCGTGCAGATGCAAGCGCTTGCCAGGCAATGCACGCTCCCGCTCGAGGTGGTCGGCTTCGCCAACGGCAAGGATCGGATAAACCCCTATAAGGCCGTCAAGAATGTGAGCCTGCCGGCAGGGGCGGTCCGCATCACCTCCGACCAGGCGAAACGATCGCTTGCCGCTGCGCTGCTCGCGCCGGAAAGTGATGACTCCTTCCTGGCGCAAGGCTACTTCGACCAGGCGTTGCCGCCCGAATCGCGCTTGTCCAACCACCTGCTGGCACCATTGGCAGACCGGATGATGGGAAGCGACCCGGCATTGCGCGCAAGCTTCGAGCAAGCGCTTGCCAGCGACAAAGCCCTGTCCTCGGATCCTCAGGCGCGCTTGCGCTGGTGGCTACAGCGATCTGACTATTTTGAGCGCTCGCTGTTTACCTATCCCGTCTTCACTGAGCATGGGACGACGACCTGCCGGTTCGATGCCGGCGTCAGCGCCGACGCCAGTGTCATCCATGACGTGCAACCGGTGAATCCCCGGGAGACGAGGTAAAAGGCAAGGACTAGCGGTCGAGCGTATCGAGCTTGCGGTCGAGCATATCGCCGCGCGTGCGCATCGTCTGCTCGGCCTGCTGGAGCGTGCGTTCCGTGACGCCATCGATGGCCGGGCCACTGGAAGGGACGATGCGCGGCGTGATGACGACAATCGTTTCGGTGGCCGCGCCGCCGTCGTCGGTGCTGCCGAACGCGCCGCCAATCACCGGAATATCCGACAGAAATGGGATACCCAGGCGCCGGTAGGTGCGGCTGCGCTTGATCAGGCCGCCGATCAGGACCGGTTGCCCGTCACTGGCCACCAGCTGCGTGTTTACTTCGGTGGTCTTCTTCGACGGAATGCCGGCCGATACCGAGCCGGAGCTCACTTCGGGCCGGATCTTCATCATGATGCGTCCGTCGGCGTCGACCGACGGCGTCACGCGCAGGATCACGCCGGTGTCGAGAAACTCGATCGATTCGGACGTGACGTTGTTGATCGTCGTCGTCAGGCGATAGCCCAGCTGGTCGCCGACGTTCGTGCTCGCTTCCTGGTCCTCGAGAGCGAGCAGGCGCGGCGTGGCCAGCGTGTGCACGCGGCCCTTGTTGCTCAGCGCGCTCAGGTAGGCCTCGATATTCCCGTTCACCAGGTTCAGGAAAAAGCGCGGGCCGGCGCGCGTGGCAAAGCCGCTCGCGCCAACCGTGTCGGGGCCGTCGCCGCTGAACACGCGTGACCAGTCGACCCCGAAGTTTTCGTTCTGGTCGAGCGTGATTTCCAGGATCTTCGCTTCGATCAGGATCTGCTGCGGCGCGCGGTCGATTTCGCGCAGCACTAGTGCCGCGCGCTCCAGACCCGCCGGCGTCGCTTCGACGACGAGCGTCTTGGTCTGGTCGAGCACGGTCACCGTGCCTGGCACGCCGATCTGGCGCGCCAGGATGGCGCCCACCTTGGTCACGTCGGCGTAGCGCACCTTCATCGCTTTCACCTGCAGAATGGCGCCGCGCTCGGGCAGCGCTACTTTGGGGTCCGAGATCAGAAAGCCGCCCGCACGTTCCGTCACCGTGAAACCGCCGGCTTCGGCGATCGCCTCGATCGCCTCGCGCACCGTCATGTCGTACAGGTTGATCGAGACGTTGCCGCCAACGCCCTTGCCCAGAACGATATTGATGCGTGCGCTGCGCGCAATCATGTTGAACAATTCTTCGATGGGCGTGTCGCGGAACGTGTACGACATCGTCACCGGGGCCAGGGGCACCGGTGCAGTGGCCGTGCTCTTCGTCACCACGGCCGGCGCGGCCGTGTTCGCGGCCGCGGGCAGAGCCAGCGCCAGCGCCGCCCAGGCTGCGCACAGGGCGACGGGCAGGTAGCGCGGCGTCATTGGGTGTCCTTGTCCTGCATCGTCAGCAGGTGCTCACTGCCGGCATGCGTCAGCAGCACGCCGCGCGCATCGATGCGCACGACCTTGTAGCCGGCGACGCGCTCGCCTGTGGCGACGACATTGCCATCCAGATTGGCCAGCGACTGCGCGCCATTGAGCACCACCGCGCGCAGGCGTAGTGGCGTGGCAGGCACGGCGGCGGCGGTGGCTTCCAGTGGCGCGCTGGCCGGCAGCCGGCTGACGAACGGATCGCGCAGGCTGCGGGGCGGGTTGGCCAGCACGTTGGCTGCCATGCCGGTCAGACCGAGCGCCAGCGCCAGTGTCAGGGTGTGTTTCATGGTGGTGTTCCAGTGTCGTAGATGACAAGCTGCAGGGTGATTGCGCGGTCGTCGGTATCGGGGGCGGCTTCCACGGTCAGTCGTTGCATGCCGACGGTTGGTTGCTGCCGTTCGATCGTGGCGAGCCACTCCAGCACGGCGCCATACCCGCCACTGGCCACGATCTCGACCGTGAGCAGGCGCACGCCCGCCACGGTGCGCTGCGCCCCTTGCGCTGCCGACAGCACGGCCACGCCGGACTGCGTGGCGCTGCGGCTGACCGCTGCAATGAGGGCCACGGGCTCCGGTGGCGTGGCCGCGGGCGTGATGGCAGGGGCGGGCGTCGACGGTGATGTCGCGACCGGTGCGGCTGCGCCTGACGCTTCCATCGCGGCCAGCGCTGTCTTGTGCTGCCGGTAGGCGGCCAGCGGCGCGCGCAAGCCCAGCGTCCATGCCAGCAGCAGCACGATGACGACTGCGCCGCCGACGATCAGATTGAGCTGGCGTGCGGGCAGGGCGACGAGCAGGTCGCGCAGTTTCGGGATCATGGCGCCTCCGGCGGCGGAACCAGCGTGACCACGGCGCGAAAATCGATCGCCGGCATGGTCGGACTGGCGCTGCTCGAAAGCAGTTCGACGCCGTGCATGCCCGGTATGCGCCCCAGGTTCGACAGGAAATCGGTGATGCCGTTGTAATCCGCAGCCTGGCCGGCCAGCTCGACGCTGCTGACCATGACGAGCGTGCTGCCGTCGGCATTGCCGGTGGCGATCGTCGTCGCCCGGCCATCTGGCACCGGGGCCGGTGTCGCCGCCGAGGCTGGGGCAGCGGCAGTGGCCTGTTGCAGGTCGCGCTGCAGATGGATGGCGGTCAGCCAGGCCGCCGCGGGCAGCGCGCTGTCGATGGCGGCGGCGAGTGCGGCCAGTTCGCCTTCGCGCCGCAGCGCGCGCAGCAGGCCCTGTTGTTGCAAGATGCGCTCGCGCGCCGCGTGTTCGGTCGCTGCCTGCGCCTGGCTGGCCGTGGCCGCGCTGGCGGCCTGCTGCAGCGTGGTCGTGCGGCGCTCAAGCGCTGCGCTGTGCCAGCGCAGCGCAGCGCTGCCGGCCGCTGCAGCCAGAACGATCGCCGCCAGCGCCAGGCCGGTGCGGCGCAGCGTGCGGCGCACGCGCACGCCGTCGCGGTAGCTGCGCGGGATCATGTCGATATCAGCCATCGGCGCCTCCGCGCAGCGCCAGGCCGGTGGCCAGCGCGAGCGACGTCGTCGCCGGTTCGCCTGCGGGGTCGCGGGCCGACTCGGGGAACGCGCCGAACGGATCGAGCAGGTGCACCGGCACGTCGATCAGCTCGGCGATCCGTGACTGGATATCGGGGTAGCGCGCCAGGCTGCCATTGAGGTACAGGCGGCTGATCGAGCTGCCGCGCGTGCGCGAGGCCACGTACACCTGGGTATGGGCGAGTTCGTCTGCCAGTGCCTGGCAGGCCGGGTGCAGGATGGCGCGGATCGCGCGCTGCAGCTCGATGTGCGGGTCGTCGATCGCCATGCCCGGGCGCGCGCCGATGCCATGCTGGCGCAGCAGGCTGGCGGCGGTATCGGCTTGCAGGTCGAGCGCCCCTGCGACGGCCCCCGCCAGCATGTCTTCGCCAAACGCGATCTCGCGATCGAGCATCAGGCGCCGGCCCCAGATCACGGTCAGGTAGCTTTTGGCGGCGCCGAAATTGAGCAGCGCGACCGATTGGCCAACGTCGCTGCCGTGCAGCGTGGCGAGCAGGCGGCCGATGGCGGCCGGGCCGATGTCCAGCGCAACCGGCTCCAGGCGCGCGTGTTCCAGCATCGCCAGGTAGTCGAGCACCCGGTGCTTGAGTGCAGCAGCGACCAGCACCTGCCGCTCGCCGCCGTCCATGTCGGCGCCCCGCACCTGGTAATAATCGATGACGTGCTGCCCGGCGCGCTCGCCCAGTTGCTCGCTCACCGCGCGGCCCACGGCCTGCGCCTCGGTCTGGCCGGCGGCGACATGCACCGTGAGCGGCAGGATGCGCACGTCGGCCGGGGGCAGCGCGGAAATCACGCGGCGGCCCTGGAACGGCGCCTGCGCCAGCGCGGCATCGACGAATTGCACCAGCGCCTTCGGTGACGCCAGCAGCACATCACGTGGCATGGGATAGGGCAGGGAACTGGCGGCGCGCAGCCGCCAGCCGCCGTCGCGCCAGTCGGCCTGTACCAGGTTGAGCCGGTTGGCGGCAAAATCGGCGCCGATCGGCCGCGCTGCGGATGGCCGCAGCCGGTGCTGAATGGTCGTTACGAGTTGGCGCAATGTCATGATGGGCTCACGTCGATCATCAGCACTTCTTGGCACGCACGATCTGCAGCAGCGGACGCAGGTTGGCGAAGGGCGTTTCGCGGCTATAGAAACTGACGTTTTTGCCGTCCTCGACCAGACGCAGCAGGACGCCATTGATGGGCAGGCGCTTGCTGGCCCAGCCGTCGAACAAGCCGGTCAGGTCCCAGTTGACATCGACGCTGCCGACACTCGCCGAGGCCAGCACGGCGTCTGTGTAGGCGCCGCCGTTCCAGTTCGACCCCGGGCGCGCCTTGGTCCATGTAGCGCCCCTGTCCCACTGGGTGGTAACGCGGTGCACGGCAACCTGGCGCACCACGCCGCTGAAGGCGGTCGGCACCAGGTTCAGCGTGGCCGACACCACCAGCACGTCGTCGTCGATCTCGTCCTTGTCCCAGTTCATCAGGATGTGCGACTGGCCCGAGACCAGGCGCAGCGTCTGCTGTTTCTCTTGCGGGTCTTGCGATCCTGCGCTGGTCAACACGATCGTGGTGTCGATCGTGTCTTCCGACATGTCGACGCGCTCGGTCTGCTTCAAATCGTACAGCTGCAATGGGAGGGACGTCACCTTGCGCATTGCGCCGTTAACGGTGGCGGTGGCGGTGACGTTGATGATGTCCTCGTTCCTGATCGTGATCGTCACAGTGCCCCCACCCAGGGAAATGGGGCCGACGGGCCGTGTCACGCAGTCGCCGACCTGCCCAGACCACCTGGCAGCTGCAACGCCCGCTTCGGCCAGGTAGGCGGCGGCGCGGCCCTCGTAATCGTCATTGATCGAGCGCAGTTCGACGCTGCCCGCACGGTTGATGCCGAACGCCAGCGCCGCGAGCGTGGCCAGCAGCAGCGACACCATCAGCAGCAATGCGCCCTCCTGGCGCCGCGGCATCATGGCGTCGCCCCGAGTCGGACGGTGCGCGCATACGCGACGCTGCAGTCCTGCCCGCGGCTGGCATCGCAATCCGGACGGTCGAAGACGAGCTCGATGCGCAGGACGCGACGCCCGGCACCGATGTCGGGCACGCGCAGGTCGAATGCCCGTACACCGGTGGCGAGCACCGAATTGCGCAGCGTTTTGCCAGCCGGAGCGGTTTCGACGAGAGCGCCGTTAGTGAGCGTGTATTGCCGTGGTGCGAGCCAGGCAGCAGGGTTGCCGAGATTCGCGTCAATTGGTGGTGATGCGCTCATGGCTTGCGTGACAATGCGGTCGAGGACGAAACGGGCATCCGCGTTCTGGTCCAGGCCGGCACGCACGAAGCGCGCGCTGTCGGCGCCGGCGCGCAGCATCTCGCTCAGCGGCAGCATCACGAGCGCCGCGATGGTCAGGCCGATCATCAGTTCGAGCAGTGTGTAGCCGTGTGCAGGGCGGGGCATCGTCATCGCGCCACCAGCGTGGTCAATGGCCAGCGGCCGGCGGGGGCGGCCAGCGCCGTGGTCACGCGCAGCAGATGCTCGCCGGTGCCGCCCAGGCCGATTCTGCGGGTGCTGTCGACGCCGTAGCGGGTGATGGTGACGGTGAGGGCCGGGCATTGGTCCGGCAGCGCCGGTGAGCGGGCGCCACCGGGCGTCGAATAGACCGACGGCGCGTCGGGCGCACCGGCGGCGCTGAGCAGATCGACGTAGGGTTCGGCCAGCACTGTCTCCATCAGCGCGCTGACGCAGTCGAGTTCGCGCGCCGCCAGGGCGCTGTCGGCAGGTACGTTGATGGCGCCGCGCAGCGCATTGGCGGCCGGGATCAGGCAGACCGACAGCAGCAGCAGGGCGAACACTGCTTCGAGCAGCGTCATGCCAACGGTCCTGGTGCGCGATGGGAGAGCGTGCATGGTCGGGAAGATGGTCAGGAAACCGTGATGCGACCGGTGGCGTCGACTGTGATCGTGCGCTCGACATCGCCGGCGCCCAGCACGACCTGGCCCGTGCGCAGCGGGCTCTTGCGTGCGGGGTCACTGCCGACACCGCGCAGCAGCTTGCCGTCCGCATCGAATGCGACGGCCGCAGCGGTCGAGTTGTCATCGAAGGTAAAGGTGCAGCGCACGAGGGCCATGGTGTTTCCGGCGGGGGCAACGTTAAGGTTGAGCAGATAGGGAGCGCGGCTGAACGGATGTTCGACCGGGTCGCGCGCCACCCGTGTGGTGGTCTTGTCGGTTTCGAGTGCGAACACCGCAATGGTGTTGGCCGCGGCATTGCAGTCGAATAGCCGCTGCGCGCCGCTGTACTGCGCGTTCTCGCGGGCGAAGCGCAGGGCGTTGACCACTTCGCCAGCGGCGGCATCGGCGCGAAATTCCGCCACCGGTTGCGCCGTCGGGATGGCGACGGCGGCCGCGATGGCGAGGATGGCGACCACGATCAGCAGTTCGGTCAGCGTGTACGCCGCGCAGCGATGTGCGTACACGCTCCCGAACCCGTCAGCTTAGCGGATCGACCAAGCCTTGCCGTTTGGATCGAGCGCTGTACTGTTAATGATGAAGCGGCCGGTCTTCGTGTCGTAGGCCCAGCCCTTGCTCTCTGCAGTTGGCGCTGCCATTTTGCCGTCAGTCGTGACCAAGATGGTCGCAACGTTGTTGATCGGTTCGACCGGGATGCCCTGGCGTAGATACGGGCCGAAGCGGTAAGCGCCACCGGCGATCGAGCAGGTCTGCCCTGCCGCGTTCGATGAATATTGCATCTGATCCCTCATCGCTTGCTCCGTTCCTGCCAGGCCGGTGCCGGGAACGCCACCAGCAGGGCAATCTGTCGCAACCGCTGAGTTTGTGCCAGGATAGACGAAGCCGGTATGCTGGGCGCGGTATTGCTCGATCGAATTGCGTATGGTTGCCAAATTAGCGTCCAGCGCCGAGCTTTGCGCATCCGACGTCGCCGCCGAAAACTGCGGAATCGCAATCGCAGAAATAATTGCAAGAATAATCACGACGATCAGCAATTCGATCAGGGTAAAACCGGCTGCGGCGGTGCGCTTGAATGAACGGTACATAATAGTTTTCGGGAGTTGAACACCCCTGGATAGGGGCGTTGATTTGTAAAAATTGTCAGTTCCACAGGGTAACATAAGCATGTTTCCACACGGAATGTCGAAATGTATCGTGTGAAGAATGTGTGGTTTTTGAGAAACGATTCAGTGCACAGCGCGTGATAATTTAAATATCGGCAAGATGAGCGAGCTGACAATCGTGCCGACCAGGACACCCATCACCAGCAGCATCACCGGCTCGGCCATCTTCGTCAGGCGTGCCAAGAGGCGCGTCAATTCGCGGTCGTACGAATCGGCCACGCGGGTCATGACGCGGCCCAGCGTGCCGGTCGCCTCGCCGGTGGCGATCATCTGGCGCACCGACAGCGGCACGAAATTGCTGTGCTCGAAGCCGGCGGCAATGCCCTTGCCCTCGGTGACATCGCGTTCAAGATCGAGGATGAAGCGCTGGAAGTCGGCATTGGTCACCACCGCGCGGCAGGCCTCGAGCGTGGCCAGGATCGTCACACCGTGTTCGAGCGAAATGCCCATCACGCGCAGCAGGCGCGTCAGATAGATCTTGGCGAACACGTCGCGCACGACCGGCAGGCGCAGCTTGGCACGGTCGATCGCGATGCGCATCCCGGGCTGGCGCATCAGCATCCAGCCCGCGCCGACAGCGCCGGCCGTGAGCGCCGCGACAATCGCGGCATGGCCGGTGAGCACCTGGCTCACCACCAGCAGCGCGCGCGTGGTAATCGGCAACTGCTCGTGAATCGACGCGAACATGACGGCAAACTTGGGGAACACGAACGTCAGGATGAACACCACCACCCCGAACGAAAACGTCAGCAGGATCACCGGATACGACAGGGCCGAGACCAGCATCGCGCGCAGGCGCTCCTCTTTTTCGTCCAGCTCGACCAGTTGCACCAGCACCTCGGCCATGAAGCCGCCGGCCTCGCTGGCCGCGATCAGGTTGACATAGCTGCCCGGGAACAGCGCATGGCGCCCGAGCGCCGACGAAAAGCGCTCGCCGGCCAGGATGTCGTCACCGATGGTCCCGATCATCGTGCGCAACTGGCCCGGTTCGGTCTGGTCGTGCAGCGACTGGAGCGCCGTGTGCAGCGGCACGCCCGTCTCGAGCAGCAGCGCCAGGCGCTCGGTAAACAGCGCCCGTTCACGCATCCCCGGCGGGCGCGCGCCCAGCGTCCACCACGAGGCAGCGGGCGAGGCGGTCTTGATGGCCGGGCCGGGGCCGGGAGCGTCGAGTTCGATCGGCATGACGGTTACAGGGAATGCACGACGCGCGCGATTTCTTCGGGCGTCGTGTGGCCATCAAAAGCGCGCGCCATGCCGTCGGCGTACAGGTCATGGTGGCCGGTCGAAGCCACGTGCGCGGCCAGCTGGTCCTTGCTGGCGTTGGCCACGATCATGCGCTGCAGGTCGGGCCCGACTTCGAGCAGCTCGTAGATGCCCATGCGTCCCTTGTAGCCCGAGTCATAGCAGGCCGGGCAACCGCGCCCGCGCATCAGGCGCAGGTCGCCCTGGCCGCGCCAGCGGTAAGCCGCCGCCGCTTCGGGCGTGGCCAGGTAGCTGGTGCGGCACCCCTGGCACACGCGCCGCACGAGACGCTGGGCCATCACGCCGATCAGGGCCGACGACAGCAGGTACGGCTCCACGCCCATCTCGACCAGGCGCGAGACCGCGCCCAGCGTGTCGTTGGTGTGCAGCGTGGTCAAGACCAGGTGGCCGGTCAGCGCCGCCTGCACCGCGATCTCGGCGGTCTGGCGGTCGCGCACTTCGCCGATCATGATGATGTCCGGGTCCTGGCGCAGCACGTGTTTCAGGATCTTCGGGAAGCTCAAGCCGATGGCGTCATTGACCTGGTTCTGGTTGATGATGTCGAGCTGGTATTCGACCGGGTCCTCGATCGTGACGATGTTCTTTTCGATGCTTTTCAGGTGGCTGATCGCCGCGTACAGGCTGGTGGTCTTGCCGCTACCGGTGGGGCCGGTGACCAGAATCAGGCCATGGCTGCGCCCCAGCAGGCGCTTGAACGCGCCGACCGCATGCGCATTCATGCCGAGCTTGTCGACGTCGAGGATCGACTGGTTCTTGTCGAGCACGCGCAGCACCACTTTTTCGCCGTAGATGCCGGGCAGGGATGAAAAGCGCAGGTCCACGGTGCGGCCCTGGGTCGCCACCTGGATGCGGCCATCCTGCGGCAGGCGGCGCTCGGCGATGTCGAGGTTGGCCATGACCTTCAGGCGCGAGACGATCGCCGGGTGCTGGTCCACGCGCGGCGACATGACTTCGTACAGCACGCCGTCGATGCGCAGCCGGATACGGGCGCGGTTGCGCGAGATCTCGATGTGGATGTCGCTGGCGCCATCGCGGATCGCGCGCTGGATCACGGCATTGACCATATTGATGACCGGGCTGGCCCCGGCCATCTCGTCGATCTGCGTGTAGTCGTCGGGAATCGTCGACTCGATCAGTTCCAGGTCGCTGGCTTCGGTCTGCACGAAATCGGGCAGGGCGCCGCCATACGCTTCGTCGGCCAGGCGCCGGATATCGGCCGGCGGCGCGACCACGATGCGGATGCGCACACCGGTGCGGGCGCGCAGTTCGTCGATGCTGTGGATCGCCTGCGGCTCGGCGCTGGCCACCGTCAGCGTGCCCTGCACCTGGAACAGCGGCAGCACGTTCAGGCGCCGCGTGACATCGCGTTCGAGCAGCGCCAGCGCGCCCGGGTCATACAGGCCGGTGCGCAGCTGCACATACGGCAGGCCCAGCTGGTCGGCCAGCGCCTGGTACAGCGCCGCTTCGGTGATCCACTTGCGCTCGACCATGATGAGGCCCATGCGCTTGCCGGTCTGGTCCTGCAGGCGCGCCGCTTCGGCAACCTGTTCGGCGCTGGCCGCGCCACGCTCGACCAGGATGTCGCCCAGCTTGCTGCCCGGCTCGCGCACGCGGCGCGGCGCGGTGGGCCGCGCGTCAAACAGCGGCAGCTGCTCGAGCAGGCCCGTGGCGGCCAGGATGTCCTGGAGCAGGGGGTTCGGGTACGCCAGCTTGAGCCAGCCGCCCAGCTCGCCGAGGCGCTCGCCCATGTCGGCCATCATGCTCAGCGCCCGCCCGGACAGCAGCGTGACCTTGCCCAGGTCAACCACGATCGACACCTGGTGCTGGGCCACGCACTCGTTCAGCGCCGCCTGCAGCGTCTGGACAGCCTCGTCGGCCACCAGCGCCGTCAGCGGCGCCAAATACGTCATGGCGCCGATGCGGCTGCGGGTGATCCGCTCGGGGGCAGCGGTCTCGCTCATGCGGTGACGGCGACCTGTGCTGGGGCCGGCGCAGGCGCCGGATCGCGGGCGATGCGGAACTCGGCGATCCAGCCCGGTTCGGCGCGGCACACCGTCTCGAACATCGCCACCACGCCCGGGTCGAGCTGGGTACCGGCGCAGCGCGCGATCTCGGCCATCGCCACTTCGTGGCTGCGCCCGGCGCGGTAGGCGCGCGAGCTGGTGATCGAGTCATAGGTGTCGGCCACCGCGATGATGCGCGCGTTGTACGGAATGTCGTTGCCCGCCAGGCCATGCGGATAACCGGTGCCGTCGTACTTTTCCTGGTGGTGGCGCGCGCCCGGCACCGCGCCCTTGAGGCGGTCGATGTGGCGCAGGATTTCGTAGCTGCGCTCGGGATGGACCATGATGAAGGTGAATTCATCGCGCGTCAGGCGCCCCGGCTTGCACAGCACCGCATCAGGGATGCCGATCTTGCCGACGTCGTGCAGCAGCGAACCCCAGAACAGGTTGTCCAGTTCGCGCGGCGGAAGGCGCAGCGCGCGGCCGATTTCCATGGCGATGTGGTGCACGCGCTCGCTGTGGCCGCGCGTGTACGGGTCTTTCGCTTCGACCGCCTCGATCAGCGCGGCCGCCATCTGCTGGTTGAACTTGCTCGTTTCGGCCAGCATGCTGTGCATGCGCGACAGGCTCGACAGGTGATTGGCCAGCACTTCGCCCAGCTTGCGGTCGCTGTTGCTGAAGTCTTCCTTGTTCGCATGGTTGAGCAGCACCAGGATCGCCACGACCGACTTGTCCTGGAAGACCGGGCAGCACAGGATCTTGAACGGCATGTCGGTGAAGATGTAGGCGCGGCGCGGATCGTCGGGCTCGTTCATGACGATCGGCTGGCGCGACGAATGCGAGAAGCGGTACAGGTCGCCGCGCATCTCGACCAGCACCAGATCCAGGTTATGGATCGGCGCCGACAGGTTGGTGGCCGACACGCACAGGTTCTCGCCCGGCTTGATGAAGGCGGCAACGTCGGCGTCCATGTGGCTGGCCCAGCTCTCGAGCAGCTCGCCGAACAGGTCTTCGCCCGTGGTCATGTCCTGCACCTGGCGGTCGATCGCATACACAAGGTGCAGCTCTTCGTAGCGGTCCGACAGTTCGTCGGCCATCGCATCGAGCTCGCCCTGCGTGCGGCAGTCGTCGGCGATCGTGCTGGCGATGTCTTCGAGCGCTTCGGCCAGTGCGTCCCACGCGAACGGCACGTCGGTGGCCGTCGTGGCCGCTGTGTTTGCACGGACCGCGAGGTAGCCGATCAGGCCGCTTTTGGCGATGATCGGCGTGTAGAGCAGGGTGGCGTCGCCCGCATCGTGGCGCTGCATGCCGTCGCCCGTGGATGGCCAGGCAAAGCCGCCCATATTGAGCGCCGTGATCCACGATGCAAGCGTGCTGTCGCCAGGCGCGCTCCAGCAGGGTGCGCCAGTGGCGTCGCAGACGGCCAGTGCGTAATCGCTTCCGGTGCTGCGGCGCAGCCAGCGCTCGTGGCGGGTGTAGTCGAGGGTCGGCAGAAGATCAAGGGACATGGGCAGGCTTTGGTGGCTGGCGCGGCGTTACGCCAGGGCCGCAAAATGGCGGGACAACCGCGCCACCAGCTGGCGCGGACTGAGGGGTTTTTCCAGGAATTCGGTATTGGCCAGTTCGCGCGCCCAGGCACGCTCGTCGAGCGCGGTCATCGACGTCATGACCAGGATCAGGAACGGGTGGTCCGGATAGGTGGCGCGGGCCAGCGGGCACAGCGTGCGTCCGTCCATGCCGTCCATCTGGATATCGCTGATCAAGACATCGGGCAGCTGCTGCGCCATGCAGGCCAGCGCCGCGTTGCCATCGCTGGCCGTGGCCACGATATAGCCTTCGCGTTCGAGCGACAGGCGCAGCACGCGCAGGACATGGGGCTCGTCGTCGACGAGCAGGATGTGGCGCGCGCTCATAGCACGGCGGCGCCGGCGGGCGCGGAAACGATCTTCAGGTGGACCGAGAAGGTGCTGCCCACGCCCGGCTCGCTTTCGACGACCAGGCGGCCGTGGTGCAGTTCGACGATCTGTGCCGCCAGGTACAGGCCCAGGCCGTGGCCACCGCGCTGGGTGGCGGCGCCCGCTTCGCTGACGCGGTAGAACTTCTCGAAGATGCGGTCCTGGGCTTCCGGCGCGATGCCGATGCCGGTGTCGCGTACGCTGATCACGATTTCATTGTCCTCATTGCGGGCCGCCAGCGTCACGCTGCCACCCGGGCGGTTGTATTTGATGGCATTGGTCAGGAGGTTGTTCAGCGCAATGCGGAACAGGTCCTTGTCGATCGCCACGGCCTCGAGTTCGCGCGGCAGGTCGAGCAGCACGCGCAGCTGCTTGCCTTCGGCGCGCGGCAGCGCCTGCTCATACGCGTCGCGCAGCATGTCGTCGAGCCGCACGCGGTTGCGTTCGGGGCTCATGCTGCCGGTTTCCAGCTTGCTCACATTGAGCAGGTTGCCGACCAGCGCATTCATGCGCTCGATCTCGTCCTGGATCACGTTCAGCGATTCGACCCGCATGCTTTCGTCGTCGCTGTCGGCCAGCATCTCGGCGTACATGCCGATGACGTTGAGCGGCGACTTGAGTTCGTGCGAGACGTGGGCGACGAAGTCGTTGCCCGCCTGGCGCGCCAGGTATTCGCGGGTCACGTCACGCAGCACGACCAGCGTGCCGAACGACATCGTGCCGTGGCCGCCGCTGAGCGGTTGTGCGGTGGCGCTCAGTTGCCGGCCCTCGACATTGAGTGGCGCAAAGTCGGTCTTGTGCGAGCGGGCGTTGTCGCGCAGGTCGCCGCTGTAGCGGCCGAACAGCGTGCGCAGCGCCGGATCGCAGCACCACGCATCGAGCGGCTGGCCAAGGATCTGGTCCATCGGGATGCCCAGCAGGGGCTCGACCTTGCCGGACGCGAACGTGACGTCGCCGGCCGGATCGAGCATCAACAGGCCGTCGGGCAGCGACTGCAGCGCGGCATTGAGCTTCTTGCTGCCGTATTGCAGCAGGCGGTTGTCGGCGGTGGTGTTGAGCGAACCTTCCTCGAGCTGGACGATGCGGGCGCCGGCCTGGTCGAGGTAGTGCTGCATATTGGTGATCAGTTCGCGCATGTCGTCAGCGCCGGGCTGATCCGGCCTGTCGGGCGCGGCGAGCTGGCGCAGCTGGCCGCGCAGCTGGGTGCTGAGCGCCGCCAGGGGCGCCATTTCGCGCTTGATGACGACGTACATGACCGGCACGACCAGAAACATCATCAGTGCCAGCAGCGCGAGGAACGAGACATCCTGCGCCAGCACGGTAAAGCCGGGCTGGTGGAAACCCACGCGGACGAATGCCGGGCCGCCGCTAGCATCGGTGAGCGGGCCATAGAATTCGCGCAGCGGCGCGCCACCGTTCGTTGCCGGCAGCGTCCGTTCGCCGAAACCGGTGCGCGCATCGGCAGGCAGCGCTGTGGCGGGCGTGATGCTGCCGCTGCCCGCGATTTCTGCCAGCGTGCGGCCGTTCGCATCCCCAATCGTGACATAGGCAAAGTCGCTGTCAGCGTTCGACGCAAGCACGGCGGCCAGCACACCGCTGCGGCCGCTGCTGTCGGCGAGGAGGGACATCGGAACCGTGCTGAGCGCCTTGACTAGCCCGACACCCTTGTTGCGCACCTGCGCAGCCTGGCTGGCCTGCTGCCGGACCACGAGCAACGCGACCACGAGGGTGATGGCAGCCAGCGCACAGGCGATGAGGATGATGCCGATGCGGTTGAGTTTCATGCGGATGGACTTGGGAAAATGGAATCTAACGAACTGTAACGATCGAAACTATAGGTCTCGGGTTGCAAACAGGCAAATACAATTCCAATCGTGCGCAACATTTCTTTAAAAAAATAATTGGGTGACAACGTCGAATGTTGTTTTCAGGTTGCTTCGAGGTTTCCTGACAGTTCGGGAATGTGTCATGGCGTCGTCACGATCGGGGCGTACGCTGGCGCCGTCTTGCATCATGTCTGCAAGACAACACTTTGCAACATAAGTTTCCTGGCTAAAACACTTACGTCTTTGGATAGATCCTATGACCTCACGACGCAGTTTCCTGCGCAATAGTGCGCGCGCGGGTATCGCCGCCGGCACGTTTGCCGCCTTTCCGCCCGCCATCCAGCGCGCCCTTGCCATCCCGGCCAATAACGCGACAGGTACCATCCGCGACGTCGAGCACGTCGTGATCCTGATGCAGGAAAACCGCGCCTTCGACCATTATTTCGGCACGCTCAAGGGCGTACGTGGCTTCGGTGACCGCTTCACGATCCCGCTGCCCGAAGGGCGCAGTGTCTGGCAGCAACGCCTGGCCAATGGCAACGTCGTGATGCCGTTCCACCTGGACGCCAGCCGTGGCAACGCCCAGCGCGTCAATGGCACGCCGCACGACTGGGTCGACAGTCAGATGGCCTGGGACAACGGCCGCATGGACCAGTGGCCGCGCTACAAGAATCCCATTTCGATGGGCTACTTCAAGGAAAGCGAGATCCCGTTCGCGTTTGCGCTGGCCAATGCGTTCACCGTCTGCGACGCCTACCACTGCGCGATGCACACGGGGACCGACGCCAACCGGTCGTTCTTCCTGACCGGCACCAACGGCGCCGGGCCCACCGGCACGGCCTTCGTCTCGAATGAGTGGGATGCGATCGACGGCTTGCCGGGCGGCGTCAACACCGGCTATACCTGGACCACGTATGCCGAGCGCCTCGAGAAGGCGGGCGTGAGCTGGATCAGCTACCAGAACATGCCCGACGAGTGGGGCGACAACATGCTCGGCGCGTTCCGCCAGTTCCGGCGCGCCAATATCGCCTCGGGCTATCCGGTGTCCAGCGGCGGCGCACCCGGCCAGCCGTACACCAACACGGGCCAGGCGCTGCCGTATCACGCCTACGATGCGGCCACCGACAACGCGAAGAATCCCCTCTACAAGGGCATCGCCAACACCTTGCCGGGGACCCAGCCCGAGCAGTATCTGGACGCCTTCAAGCGCGACATCCGCGAAGGCAAGCTGCCGCAGGTGTCGTGGATCAATGCACCGTCGATCTACTGCGAACACCCGGGTCCATCGAGCCCGGTGCAGGGCGCCTGGTTCCTGCAAGAGGTGCTCGACGCGCTGACGGCCAATCCCGAGGTCTGGAGCAAGACGGTTTTGATCGTCAACTTCGACGAGAACGACGGTTATTTCGACCACGTGCCGTCGCCTTCCGCGCCATCGCCGGACGGCAAGGGCGGCTACGCCGGCAAGACCACGCTGTCACCTGGCGCGCTGGGGCCGGAATACTACACGCACCCCCGGCCTGCCGGCAGCACCCGCCAACCGGCAGCGGACGGGCGCGTCTACGGGCCCGGCCCGCGCGTGCCGATGTACGTGATTTCGCCGTGGAGCCGCGGTGGCTGGGTCAATTCGCAGGTGTTCGACCACACGTCGGTGCTGCGCTTTCTGGAAACGCGGTTCGGCGTCATCGAGCCGAACATCAGCGCGTATCGCCGCGCCGTCTGCGGCGATCTGACCAGCGCCTTCAACTTCGCGACACCGAACGACGAGGCGTTGCCGGCGCTGCAGGGCCGCACCAATCGCAGCCAGGCCGATGCCCTGCGCGCCGCGCAGCAGCGCCTGGCGCAGATCGCGCCGCCAGCGTCGCCGCAGATGCCGATCCAGGCCCCGGGCACGCGGCCATCGCGCGCGCTGCCGTATGAACTGGCCACCACCTGCCAGGTGCAGCCCGGCGCCACGATGGCTGCCGTGCAGGTCACGCTGAACTTCATCAACACTGGACGCCAGGGCGCGGTCTTCCACGTGTATGACCGCAAGAACTTGGCGGCCGTCCCGCGCCGCTACACCGTCGAGGCAGGAAAATCGCTGGCCGACAACTGGGCGCCCGCAGTGGGCGGCGCGTACGACTTGTGGGTGCTGGGCCCGAACGGCTATCACCGCCACTTTACCGGCAGCGCGCTGCGCGCCGTTGCCGCGGGCCAGGCGCGCCCGGACGTCCACGTGCGCTGCGATGCCGCCACGGGCGAGCTGGTACTGCGCCTGATGAACACCGGCGCGGCGCCGTGCACGTTCAACCTGAATGCAAACGCCTACGCGCAGCTGCGCCAGCTGCACACGCTGGCGCCGCGCACCGAACTGCTCGTGCGCATTGCGCTGGCGGCCAATGGCTACTGGTACGACCTGAGCGCCACGGTCTCGGGCCAGCCCGATTACCTGCGCCGCTTTGCCGGGCGCGTCGAAACCGGCCGCCACACGGTCAGCGATCCGGCGCTGGGCCTGGTCTGACCATGTTCGCTCCCATTACCACCAACAGGAATTTCATGCATCCCATGCTTCGTAACGCGGCCGCAGCCGTCGCCTTTGCGCTGTGCGCACCCTTCGCTTCGGCGACCGTACTCGACTTCGACGACATCACCGGCCCTGACGGCTATGCCGCCGTCGCCGCCAACTACGGCGGCCTCGACTGGTCGGGCGCCGGCCTGAATGTCTTCACGAGCGAGCAGGATCCGTTTGTCGCCCATTCGGGCACGGGCCGGGTCACCACCGACTGGATCGACGGCGGGCCGGTGGCCAGCACGATCCGGTTCCTGGCGCCCACCGTGTTCGACGGCGCCTGGTTCTCGGGCTACGAGGACAGCAGCGTGCGCTTCGACCTGTACTTCCAGGGTCTGCTGGTCGCCAGTACGGCGGCGCTGCAACTGTCCGGCGTGGCCACGTTCCTGGACGCCGGTTGGGATGGCGCCATCGATACGGTCGTTGTCTCCAGCGGCGCACAGGGCTCGTATGCGATGGATGACTTCAGTTTCGGCGGCGTGACCGAAGTGCCGGAGCCGGGTTCGATGGCGCTGCTGCTGGCGGGCCTGGGGCTGGTAGGCGCGTTGCGGGTGCGCCGCACGCAGTCCTAAATCAGCCCCAGCGTCAGCGCGCGCAAGGTTGCCGCGGCGCGGGTCGCGCATCCCAGCTTGCCCAGGATGCTCTCGACATGCGTGCGCACGGCGCCGTGACTGATGCGCATCGCGCGCGCGGCGTCCTTGCCCGTCTGGCCCAGACTGAGGCGCTGCAGCACGTCGACCTCGCGCGCTGACAACAGCTGGTCCGTTGGCGTCGCGATTGACGCCGCGGCGGCGGCTGCCAGCACGGTGTCCACCGCGGTGCGGTCGAGCCGTCCGCCTGTCACCTGCGCTTCGAGCAGGGCCAGCGTCGACGCCGGTTCGTGCGCGGCGCGCCATGGCCGCGGCGAGCGCAGGGCGACATAGACCGTCGCCGCCGCCAGCAGGCGTTGCGGCATGCCGAGTGTGGTGGCATCGAGACTGCGAAAATAGCCGCTGCCATCGAGCCGTTCGTAGATTTGCGAGGCCAGCTGCGCATCGGCCTCGATACCGTCGATCCGGTTGCCGATGCGCGCGGTCCAGTAGGGCGCGCGGCGGATGGCTTCCCAGTCGGCGCTACCCGGTTTGCTTCTGCGTTCCCAGACGGTGTTCGACACGGCCACGCGCCCGATCCCGTGCAGCAGCGCCGCGCGCGCCAGGCTGCGCTGGTCGGCGTCCGGCAGGCCGATGCCTTGCGCAGCGATCTGCACCAGCTGCGCCACGCGGCGCGCATGGCCCGCCAGCCAGGGCAGCTTCAGTTCGACGGTGTCGGCCACCAGTGTCAGCGGCACCGACAGTGGCAGGAAGTCGTTCTGCAGCGCCGGTTCCTCCAGCGTGTCGGCTGCTTCGAGCCATGCCTGCGCGTGCGGCGTTACCTGCGCGACCAGCGCCGCCGGATACCTGACGCCGCCCAGGCGCGTGACCATCGCCAGCGCAGCGCTATATCCATGCGCGCGCGTGAGGATCTCGATGTCGCCGGCCAGCGCCACATACTGCACGACGGCCGGTACCGCACTGCCTTCCAGACCGTATGGCTGGCCGCGGCCATCATGGCGTTCGAACAGGTGGCGCAGGCCGTTCTCGACGGGAGCCGGCAGGCCGAGCATGGCGGCGATGTCGCCCGCGACCTCGCAGTGGATGGCGGCCAGTGGTGTGAGGTGATGCTTCACCTGGTCGAGGCGCGCGGCCTGCTGCGCGCTGAGCGTGCGGGTCAGCATCGCGTGGCGGCCACCGATGTCATCGCCCAGCAGCGTGACAAAACCGGTGGCCGTGGCGGTGCTGCCGGACCAGCGCAAGCAGGCCACCATGCGCGCGTGTGCAGCAGCGGCGGCATCGCCACCGGCAGCCAGCGCGATGCGTGCGGCCAGACGCGCAGCGCGCGCAGAGGCGTCGATGGGCTGGCCCATGGCCAGGTCGCCCACGATCGCGAGCAGTCCCATGGCCTGCGCCAGCGTCACCGTGTCGTGGCCGTGCAGGCCGGCGCTGGCGGGCGAGAGACAAGGGCGGGGTGCCTGGGTGGTCGTGTGCATGAAGCCGATCGTATAGCCAGCCGTATCTGCAGCGGCGGGGCGGACCCCGACCGTGCGGATATCTGAAAAATCAGGCCAGCCCGGCCAGCTTCGCGTTGCGCTCGCGTTCGAGCTTGGTGATGTAGCGCTGTACCCCCGCCAGTGCACCGCGCGAGATGTCGACGAACTGACAGCCGATGCGGCGCGTGGTCTTGTGGTTCAGCAGCGTGAGCTCGAGCGAGTTGCGGATTTCGAGCGAGGTGGCGATCGGCCCGATCTCGGGCAGTTCGATGCGGCAGTTGGCGATCACGCGCCCGACCGTGGTATCGAGCAGCAGCTTGCTGTCGAGAAGGGCGATGCCACCCACGCTGATGTCATGCAGCGCGAACACGCTCATGCCGCCGGCGCCGCCATCCATCGGCACCGGAATCAGTGCGCGCACGGGATTGCTGACCGGCGTGGCCATGCGGTAGTACTCGCGCCGCTGCAGGCGGATCAGGGTGGGGGGAATGTCGGCCCGCAGTGCCGGCTCGCCGCGCCAGACTGTCGGGGCCAGATTGGCAGCGCCGAACAGGATGCGGATCTTGTCGAGCGTGGTTTCGCATTTCGCGCGCGCTGCGCCCGTCATGCGCTGGTTCTGGGCCGGATCGATCGAGCGATCCAGCACCAGCGTGTTGCTGTCTTCGTCCACGGCCAGGATCGAGGTCACGCAGACGTCGGCCTCACCCCTGATCAGCAGGCGGATCAGCTGGTTGTGTTCGCCGATCTGGCGCAGCAGCGAGACGATCTCGCGACGCGATGCGACTTCGTAGTCGTGCCAGTCTTCCAGTTCTGCTTCATCCATTGCTAGGCTTTATGTCCTTGACGCTTGTTCCGGGGGGAGGTGGGGCGTCGGATCAGGTGCGGTGGGCATTGACTCACCGTTCTTTTTAGCCGACTCAATATGATATAGCCATGCCAACAGTTCCGCAATTGCTCGATACAGCGTTGGTGGAATTTCGCGGTCCAGATCGACCTGCATGAGCAGCGACACGAGTTCCTTCGATTCGTGCACGAACACGCCCGCATCCTGGGCGCGCTGGATGATCTGTTCGGCGACCATGCCGGAGCCCTTGGCCACGACCGTCGGCGCTTTTTCGCCGGCGCTGTAAGCCATCGCCACCGCGCTCTTGATGCGCTGATTGGCCTGCTTATTCATGGGCACCATCATCATCGTTCTTCGGCGCCGCCGCGGCCCGCGCGCGGGCGTCAAACCCCGCCAGCGGCGTGCCCACCGACTCGAGTGCGCCGGCCAGGTTCGGCGCGTGCTGGCGCAGCAGGGCGGCAGTGGCGTCGTCGCCGGTCGCAAGCCCGATCTGCAAGGCCCCGCCCACCATCCGCAGCTGCACATCGAGTTCGCCCAGTTCGGGAAAGCGCAGGCGCAGGCGGCTGTTCCAGATCGCCTGCTCGTCGCCGCCGCCGCCGTGGGCTTCGCGCTGCACGTCCCATTCCATCGGCTGGCCGGGCCAGAGCTGGCCTTTCCACGCCAGTTGCGATTGCTCCTGCGCCGCCAGCTGCATGCTGATGAACTGCGCGGTCGCGGGATCCTGCAGGTTCGGGCGCGCGCCGGCCTGCGCCGCCTGTTGCTGCGGTTCGCCCGCCAGTTCGGCCAGCGGGCGCGAGCCCTGCGCCCATTCGGCCACGTGCGATTCGTAGAACACGCCGCTCTTGCCGAACGCCTGTTTCAGGCCGGCGGCCAGCGCCGCCGGATCGGCGTCCGGCGTGGCCACCACCGGCGCATGGCCGGTGACGGCAGTGAGCACTGTCTCGGCTTTCTGGGCTGCCGCCAGCACGCCGGCCAGGGCCTGGGCAGTGGGACTGAGCGTGGTATTTTTCGCTTCGGTGCCGCCGGCAAAGGCTTGCGCGCCCAGCCCGGCGCTGGAGGCCAGCAGCGCGCCGGCGCGGCCAACGGCGGCGCCTTCGCGGTAGCCCAGCGGCGCGCCCGGTGCGTCGGTTTCGGCTTGCGGTGCGGGGCCGGCTTCGGCGAAACCGGTGGCGGTGGTCTGGGTGCCGACCTGGAAGGTGGGGCGGGGATGCAGGCCGATCAGCGTGAGCGGCACGTCGGCGCCGACCAGCGCGCCGGGCGGCAGTTGCATGCGCGCCTGGGTATCGGCGAACTTGACGATGAAGGTGCCGTCAGTCAGTTTGGCCTGGATTTCGCCGTGGATCGCCTTGCCGAGAAGCGGCGCGACGGCGCGCGCAAAGGCTTGCTGGCGCGGGTCGACCGCCTGCTCGGCGGCCTGGGCCGGCGTGATGCGCGTGACGCCGGAAACAAGATCGCGGGGCAGCATCAGTCAACCCCCGCCGGGCGCATCAGATGCCGTAGGCGCGCGCGACGCGGCGTTCGGTCGACTTGCTGTTGATCAGGGACGACAGGTGCGCCATCCATGGGCTGGTCAGGTCGCGAATGCGGCGGTCGGCGTCCAGCATGCGGCGGATCGCATCGACCTTGCGTACACGCTCCTGGCCGGCCAGCGGGCTGACGCCCTCGTTGGCCTTGAGGCGGCGCGCGTGGGCAGCGCATTCCTGTTCGAGCTCGGCCAGACGGTCCCATTCGCTGGCAGTGGCCGCGTCGAGCATGCGCTCGGTAATGCCGACCATCGTTTCGTAGACCGACACCACTTCTTGCCCGTTCATCGTCATCGTCATCGTCATCGTCAACCTTATGCGCTCATCAGGGTAGGGGCACGCTGGATGGCCGGCACGGCCTGCTCAGGTGCATCGTTTTTTTCGCCGATCTGGACCCAGGCTTCGCGCAGGTCGGACATCAGGCCATGGATTTCTTCGATGATCGCGATATCGTTCTTGATATTGGCCTGCAGCAGGCGGCGGCTCATGTAATCGTACAACGCATCGAGGTTCTGTGCGATTTCGCCGCCCGCTTTCTGGTCGAGCGAGGCGCGCAGGCCGTTGTCGATGATCGTGATGGCCTTCGAGATCGAGGCGCCCTTGGCGGCCACGTTCGACGACTTGATGTGGTTGATGGCGCTGAGCAGGGCAACGATCACGCCGTCGTACAGCATCACGACCAGCTTTTGTGGCGACGCGGCAGCAACGCCGGTTTCCAGGCCAACGGTTGCATAGGCGCCGACGCCGCGTTTCGGGGTTCCAAACATAAGAGATTCTCCGGTGATGCTGAAATTATCGGTTGGCCGACAGGGCCGCCAACTGCTGGGTAAGGTAATCCGACGTCGACTGCATCGACGACAGCGTGGCATCGAGTGCGACGAACTGGGCGCGGTAGCGTTTTTCGATGCTGTCCAGGCGGGTTTCGAATTTCGCGGCCTGATCGGCGATGGTCTTGATCGACACGTTCAGGCCGTCGGTCTTGCTCTTGAGCAGACTGTCCTTGCCGACGAAACCTGTCGCCAGGTTGTTGAGCTGAAAGGCAAAACCCTGCGAGAAGGTGACCGCGCCACGATCGCCCAGGATGCCACCCGTGATCGAGACCTGGATGCCTTCGGCGTTCGATCCTGGCGCTGCAGTGAGCGACTGGCCGTTTCCGGTGGCGGCCACGCCGCCGATCGTACCGATGACGTCGGCGCCCTTGACGGGTGCGGCGCCGCCAAAGATCGATTCAACCGCGCTGCCGCTGATGCCGGTAATCGCGATGTTCGACGTCGAACCGTATTTGCTCGAGGACAGCGTCAGGATGCCGTCCTCGCCGACCTTCGCCTCGGTCGCATCGCCAGCGCCGGCAAACGTCGCGTTGCCATTGATCGACGAGCGCAGAAGCGCGGCCAGGTCGTCCTTGCTGTACGTGCCGGCCGGCAGCTTGATTTCCTGTGACTTGCTTTCGGTAACCGGATCGGTCTGGTTCAGTGTGACGCGCCATACCGTGTTCGGTGCGATCGTGGTCGTCGTGCCCAGTGCGGCGCTGCTCGCCAGCGCTCCCTGCGAGGCCAGGCTGGTGATGTTGACGCCATACGTGCCGGCCTTGGTTGCAGCGCTCGACTTGTCGAACTTGACCAGGCCGTCGGTGGTCGAGCCCATGGCCGCAAACAACCCGCCGAAGTCGGCAGCGTTGTCGGTAATTGCCTTGTTCAGCTTGCCCGAATCCAGCTTCAGGCTGCCGTCCTGCTGAAACGAGATGCCGACCTGGCTCAGCGAGTTCAATTTGCCGCCAGTGCCTTCCATGACTGCGCTGATCTGCCGGCGCATCTGGCTCTGGATTGCGCGCACGCTCGCGTCGCCCTGCAAGACACCGCCCTTTTTCGTCTCGGCGTTGTATTTGGTCATGCCGCTCATCGTGGAATTGAGCGTGTTGAAGGCCTTGACGAAGTCGTTCACCGCCGTGCTGATTGCCGCCGTGTCCTTCGTCACGGTCAATGTACTGCTGCCGACCGCGCTGACGTCGAGCGTCACACCCTGGATCGCATCCTTGACGCTGGTGCTGTCGCTCTTGATCTCGATGCCGTTCATGTTCAGCAGCGTGCTCTGGGCGCCGGCGGTCTGGGTCATGCCTTGCACACCGGCCGGGTCGTAGCCGAGCAGGGCGGCCAGAGCCGGGTCGGCTGCCGCGCCGTCTTCCCCCGAGACGCCGATCTTCATTGACGTTGCTTCACCAGTTTTGGTGGACGTCATCACCAGGTGGAACGGATTGCTGCTGCCGTCGGACACGATGGTGGCGGTCACGCCCATGTCCGCCTTGTTGATGGCGTCGCGAATGCCTTGCAGTGTCTGGTCGCCTGCTTCCAGCGTGATGGTCTTGCTGTTGAGCGCGCCGTTGAGCGAAAACCCCGAACCCTGGTGCGAGCCGACACTGCCTGCGGTGAAGCCGGCCGAGGCCGGGTTGTTGCCACCGACCAGGATCTGGTTGCCGTCGTTCGAGCGCAAGGTGACGGCGGCCGTGGCGGTCGTCGTGGCGCCGGTGTTGACGGTGGTGTCATCGTGCTTGAGGCCACCACGCACGGTACCGGTGACCGTTTCGGTCACGTCGATGGTATTGCCGTCTGCGGACTTGAATTGCAGCGTGCCGTCGGCGGCGCTGCCGGTGACGCTGATGTTGGCTGCGGCCAGCGCATTGCGTGTGCCGGCGCTGGCCAGTGACGTGTCGAGCGCGGCACCGGTCAACGGCGCGCTGCCGGTGTTCAGGCTGGCCAGTTGCACGCCACCAACGGACAGTGCATAGCTCGAACCGCTGTCGACGCTCACCTGGCCAAAGCCGGCGAACAGGTCTGCCGCAGTTTCGGTACTGCCCGCAGTGGCGACGACGCCCGTTTTCTCGCTCTGGGCATTGATCGCTTCGGCCAGTGCACGGGCGCTGCGGGTCGTCGGCGTGGTGCTGATCGCCACGCCATTCAGACTCAGCGAACCGTTGGGAATGCCGCCAGCTGCCGCCGCCAGGCCCAAGGCATTGCCGGTCGCGCCAAAGGTGCCACCGGTAATGGTGCCAAACTGGAACGTCAGATTGGTTGGCGAACCGGAGCCGATCGTGGCGGTGCTGCTGGCCATGCCGGACGTTTTCAGGCTTTGCGACTGGGCCAGCTGGGTGACATTGACCTTGTACTTGCCCGGAACGGCGCCAGCGCCGGCGGTGCCGGTGAAGACATCCCTGTTGGAAGGTGACGCACTGAGACCCTGGAAGGTGTTCGACTGGTTCAGCGACGTCAGGGCGCCCTGGAACGCGCCCACGGCGGCGCTGACCTGGCTCAGGGCGTTGTTCTTCTGCTGCAGCGCCGCCGTCTTCTTGGCGTAGTTGTCGAGCGGCCTGGATTCAGCCTGCATCAGCTTCGCTACAATGCCATCGATGTCGAGGTTGGCCACATGTTTCTCCGGTGAAAGCAATAATGTAAGTCATTATCGGCAGAAACAAACCTTACTTAAGAGCGGTAAAGGCGGCTCTATTTTTATTTTGGTCGGGATTGTCAGGAACGATGTCGAAGCACCATGTAAAAACGCCGCATCCGGTCAGGTGCGGCGTTTCGGGTGAGCAGCGGACTGCGTCAGGCGCTTTGGTCCAGCAGGCGCCCCACCATCTTGTCGATCGATTTGGCCATTTCCAGGGCCTCCTTGGTCGGCATCTGGCGGACGACTTCCTTGGTGTCGCGGTCGATGATCTTGACCACGAGCTCCTTGCTCTCTTCGTCGATTTCAAACTCGAGGCTCTGCGCCGATTTTGGCAACGCTTCATTGAGTTTCTTCACGGCGGACGACACCTCGTCCCGGTCTGGCCTGGCTTCAGCTTTCTCCGGTGCTGCCCGTGGTGCCGGGGCAGCCAGCCCGCTCGCCAGCGCTGGACGTTCGTCCAGTTTGGCGGGGGGTGACGACGCAATGGATGGAATTTGCATGGCGTATCCTAACGAAAATTCCCCAGCCAAATTTCTTCAGCCGGGGAACCGCTTACCGAGTGGTACTGTTACTAAGCGTTAGCGATTAGCCACGCAGCAGCGACAGGACACCGTTTGGCAGCGAGTTGGCCTGGGCCAGCATCGACGTACCAGCCTGTTGCAGGATCTGACCACGGGTCAGCTTTGCGGTCTCCGAAGCAAAGTCGGTATCGACGATGCGGCTACGCGATGCCGACAGGTTCTCGGTGGTCGACGACAGGTTGGAAATCGCCGATTCGAAGCGCGACTGCAGTGCGCCGTATTCAGCGCGCTGGCCGTTGACTGCTGCCAGGGCAGCGTCAGCCACCTTGATGGCTGCCTGAGCGCCATCGAAGGAACCGATATCGATGTTGGCCACCGATTTCAGACTCGACGAAGCAGCCAGGGCGAAGCCGGTATCGGTGGTTTCGGCCACGGAGAAGCTCTTTTCCGAGTCCATGGTCACGCGGCCATTGGCGACAGCGGTGCCAGCGGCAGCCAGAGCGACTGGACCGGTATTTGCCTTGCCATCTGCCTTGTAGGTCGCCATGCTCAGGGCGGCGCCGCCGGCGGCATTCTTGTTATCGAGCTGGATGTTTGCACCAGACGTGTTGCTCAGCTTGATACCACCGTTTTCAGCATCGTACTGAGCGGTGACGCCAGTCTTTGCCGTCTGGGCATTGATTGCGCTGATACCTGCAGCGTAGTCATCGGCCTTGCTACCGCTACCCGAGACCGAGAACGATACGAGCACTGCCGTGTCGTTGTCCGATTTCACCTCGATGGCGAACGCGCCGTCGGTCGAGGTGCTTTTCAGCAGCGCATCGGTACGGGCAGTTGCCGTCACACCGGTCTCGCCCGACTTGTTGTTGATCTTCGATGCGATGGTTTTTGCGGTATCGGTGGTCGCCGTGGCGATGGCGCCACTGCCACCGAGGTAACCCGACACCGTGACCGAACCAACTGCAGCGCCGCTGGTAGCAGCTGCCTGGAGGGCATCGCCGGCGACCTGGTTGTTGCCGTAGGTCGAGGTGTTGAAGTTTGCGCCGGTCATCGAGATCAGCTGGCCGGCATTGGCGCCAACCTGGAAGTTCGAAGTGCCGGACGAACCGTCAAGCAGCTTCTGGCCGTTGAATTCGGTGGTGTTGGCGATGCGGTTCAGTTCCGAGGTCAGCTGGGTGACTTCAGTCTGCAGTGCTTTGCGGTCGCTGGCCGAGTTCGACGAGTTCGACGACTGGACAGCCAGTTCGCGGACACGTTGCAGGATGTCGCCCGAGCTCGACAGAGCGCCTTCAGCGGTTTGCGCCATCGACACGCCATCGTTGGCGTTACGGGTCGCTTGCGTCATACCCTTGATTTGCGAATTCATGCGGTCCGAAATCGCCAGACCAGCGGCGTCATCCTTGGCGCTGTTGATGCGCATACCCGACGACAGGCGTTGGATCGAGGTATTCAGCTGCGACTGCGAGGTCGACAGGTTGCGCTGCGAGTTCAGGGATGCGACGTTGGTGTTGATTACTGATGCCATGGTGTTTCTCCAGACTAGGTCTTACTAGGGGTGCAGCGACCGTGCTGCTGTTCACTTTGGTCCGTCGCGTTATTCAGTGACGTTCAAACCGCTGTTGTTGCTGGTAACGGTGCCCTGTGGAAAAAGTTTAGGGCCGGACGCAAAATAAATCGTTTTTTTTACCTGTCTGGAAAAACACGCGCTCAACACTTGTCAATCCGCCACGACTACCCGGTTCTTGCCGCTGCTCTTGGCCTGGTACATCGCTTTATCGGCCCGCGCCATCAGCGATGCCTGTTCTTCGTTCTGTACCCGCAGCGCGACCCCGCACGAGAAGGTGATCAGCATCTTTTCGTTATCGTGCAAGAAGAAGTGCCGGGTCAGCTCGCGCTGTACCCGCACCATGGCTGCGGCCGCCGCGTCGACCGTCGTCTCGGGCAGCAGGATCAAGAATTCCTCGCCGCCGAAACGCGCAATCACGTCCATCGAGCGCAGCGTCTCGCGTACGACCTTGACCAGGTGCTTGAGCGCGGCGTCGCCCGCCATGTGGCCGTAGGTGTCGTTCAGGCGCTTGAAGTTGTCGAGGTCGAGCAGCGCCACGCACAGCGGCGTGTTGCGGCGGTCGGCGCGCGCGCTTTCGCGCTCGAACACGTCGTCCAGGCCGCGGCGGTTCAGGCTGCCGGTCAGCTGGTCTTCGCGCACCAGCTCGCTCATATGCTGCAGCTCGGCTTCCAGTTCGCGGATGCGCTGCTCGGCTTCCTGCACTTCGCGGTGCGCGCCCACCATGCGGTCGCGCGAGGCCAGTGCTTCATCCTGCGCATGGCGCGTCTCGCGCAGCACGTCGTTCAGAACGGTATTGAGTTCGCTGATGTCGCTGGCGCCGCCGATGCGCTCGGAAAAGTCGCCCAGCTTGGCGTGGTAGTCGCCGGTCGCGGCGGCCACCGAGCCGAGGCGGTCGACAAACGTCATCATCATGTTCTTCATCGTCGCGCGCACGTCGGCGATGCCATGTTTCAGGTGACTTTGCTTGATGATCACGTCTTTCAGGCTGCGCGTCGCGTCTTCCAGCGCACGCGTGTCCACGGGGCCGGCGATCAGTTCCTGCACCGCGACCACCTGACCGCGCATATAGTTGTCGTCCTCGAGCAAGCCTTCGATATTGTCGAGCAGCAGGCGGAACAGCCGCAGCAGCAGTTCCTGCTGGCCCGCGCTGTCGTCCTTGCGCAGCTCGATCTGGAAGCACAGCTGCTTCAGGCGCGCCTCGATATCGTGCAATTCGCTTTCGCCAACCGCCGTCTTGACCAGGGCGCCGAGCGCTTCGGCCTCCTTGACCTGTTCCGGGTTGTCGCTCAGCAGTGAGGCGCAGGCAAACGACAGCGTGCGTGCCAGCATGTCGCGCAGCAGGCGCGTCTCGGGCTCTTCGTCGCCCATCGCCATCACCGGGGTATTGCGCCGCAGATGCCGCTCGGTCAACTGGCCCAGTGCCTGGGTGTAGCCGCTCCAGTCACCTGTCTTGACGGCGCGCGTCATGCGCCGGCCGTACTCGGCCAGCTCGCCCGGCGTATCGAGCATGCGGCGCGCGAACCCGCTCAGGACCTCGATGGCCCCTGCATCCGGCGCGGGTGCGGGTGGCGGTGGCGGGGTGCCGGCGATCTCGTCATAGATGGCGCGGTACGCGTCCGGCGTCGGCGCGATACGGCGCGTGGCCAGACGGCGAAACGCTTCGCGTGCGATGTCAGCCGGATTCGCTGCGGGCGCTGCAGCGGTGCCAGGGCCGGCGTTGGCTGTTACGGGTGTGGACGGAGTGGACATGGATTGCAGCGCGGTGCCGGGTTTGCGGGATTGACGACATGATAGGCAGTTTATTTGCCTCGCATCAACAATTATTCAATGGCAGGGCACGCGGCAGGGTGTCAGTCGACCAGGCCGTTGCGGATCGCATACGTGGTCAGCTCGGCACTGCTCCTGAGTTTCATTTTTACCAACAGACGCGCGCGGTATTCGCTGATCGTCTTGACCGACAGCGACAGTTCGCCTGCGATCTGCGTCACGGTCATGCCCGACGCGATCATTGTCAGCGTCTGGTATTCGCGGTCGGACAGCCCCTCGTGGGCGGCGCTTTCATGATCGTCGCCGATCGCGCTGGCCAGAGCTTGCGCAAGTGCAGCGCTGACATACTTTTGTCCGCCTGCCACCAGCCGAATGGCCGTGACCAGTTCGCGCGGCGCGCTCTGCTTGGTGATGTAACCGGCCGCGCCGGCCTTGAGTGCGCGGATCGCATACTGGTCTTCGCGGTGCATCGACAGCATCAGCACCGACAGCTCGGGTTTGTCCTTCTTGATCTGCTTGAGCACGTCGATGCCATTACGGTCGGGCAGCGAGATATCGAGCAGCATCACGTGGCAACGCGTCTTGGCCGCCAGGCGGACGGCATCGTGCCCGTCCTCGGCCTCACCGGCAACAACGATGTCGCGCTCGTCGGCCAGGATCTGCTTGAGTCCTTCGCGCACGATGGCGTGGTCATCAGCAATGCATACCCGGATTGTTACTTTTTCACTCATCCTGTTTCTTGTTCTGTGCCGGGGCCATGGGCGGCGCCAGCCTGGTCTTGACGGTCAACATCGTGCCACCTCCGGGCGCCGGCGACAAGGACAGCGCGCCGCCAAGCGCGCTGGCGCGCTCGTGCATGCCGCGCAGGCCGAATGCATCCGGTCTGCTGCGCACGGCCGGGTCGATGCCGCGGCCGTTGTCGCAGATGGACAGGGTCAGGTGGCGGTCGGCGAGGTGCAGCGTCAGCGTGACCTGTGTTGCGGCTGCATGCCTGGCAATATTGGTCAGCGCTTCCTGGGCGATGTGGAAGAGCGCGGTGGCGTGGTCCGGCGCCGGCTCGTGCGCCAGCGCGTCAGGGCAGTGCGTGATCACGGCGATGCCGGTCTGGCGGGTGAATTCGCGCGCCTGCCATGCGAGCGCGGCCGCCAGCCCCAGATCGAGCGCAGCGGCGCGCAGGCCGAACGAGATACGATGCACTGCGTCGATCGTGCGATCGACGAGCTCGTCAATGTACCCGGTCTGGCCGGCCAGACCGGGCTGGTCGGCGGGCACATGCGCCGCCAGCCGCGCCAGCGCCATCTTGATGGCGATGAGGTTGCCGCCCAGGTCATCGTGCAGTTCACGCGCGATCCGGCTGCGCTCATCCTGTCGGGCGGCGTCGTCAAGGGCGTGCTGGAGCAGGGTGGGCTGGTGCATGGTCGAATGATACGACAAGGGCGCGCAAGTCTCGCTACAATGCATCCATGAACAAGGCATTTGTAAAAGAGTCGGACAACGACGACGATGATGAAGCCCTGATGCTGGCGCAGGCGATTCCTGACGGCGCCAAGAACTACATCACCCCGGCCGGCTACCAGCGCATCAAGGATGAGCTGCTGCAGCTGATCGACGTCGATCGGCCAGAAGTCGTGCGCATCGTGCACTGGGCCGCGTCCAATGGCGACCGTTCCGAGAACGGCGACTATATCTACGGCAAACGCCGCCTGCGCGAGATCGACCGTCGCATCCGCTTTCTCACCAAGCGCATGGATTCGGCGTTCGTCGTCGATCCGAGCATCCAGCATGGCAATGACCAGGTGTTCTTCGGCGCGACGGTCCGCTATGTCAATGGGGCCGGCGAAGAGCATACCATCACCATCGTCGGCATCGACGAGCTCGATCCGCTGCACGGCAAGATCAGCTGGGTCTCGCCCGTCGCGCGTGCGCTGACCAAGTGCCGCGAAGGCGATGTGGCGCAGCTGCAGACACCGCTGGGCATGGATGAGCTCGAGATCATTTCGGTCGACTATCCCGAGCCCGTCACCGACTGACCTTGCAGCCCGGTGCTACTATGTGCGCATGAACCGACCTCACGAAGCGGCGCACGAATCGGCCCACATGACGACGCACCAGCAGACAGATCCCCTGGCGGCATTGCGCGCCGCAACCAACGACCAACACGAACGGCTCGACAGCGGCCTGCCGTTGTCCGGACCTGCTCCTGACTTGCACGATTATGCGGCGCACCTGACGATGGTGCGCGACTGGCTGGCGCCATTGCAGTCGTGGCTGGTGTCGTTTGCGGATGGGCCGCAGCTGGTCTTGCCACCGGTCGAACGCCTGGCGCTGATCGCGGCTGACCTGAACGAGCCCGGCATGCCGCCGCTGGGTGCACCGGCGCCGGCCCACGCGTGGCCACACGATGCCAGCGTCGCGTATCGGTGGGGCGTGTGTTATGTGATCGAAGGCTCGCAACTTGGCGGCAAGGTGCTGTACGGGAAGCTGAAAGATGCCATGGCGCCGCATCCGCTGCGCTATCTGAAGGGCAGCGACGCCGGGCCAGGCCCGCGCTGGCGCGCGTTCATGCTGGCGCTGAAAGAGCACGTGCGGTCGCCGGACGAGATCGCCGATGCCTGCGCAGGCGCCTGCGCAGCGTTTGAAAGTATTTTGAAGCTGAGCCTGGACAAAAAGTAGCGTGGACGGGTTTTCCCGTCCACGCTACGAGCAAACGGGGCTTACGTCCGCTCGCGCTCCACCCGGTTCACGCCTGCCACGCGGCGCAGATTGCGAATCAGCTGCGCCAGATGCACCCGGTCGGCGATCTGGATCGTGAAGCGCAGCTGCGTCATCATGTTTTCGTCGTCCTCGTCCATGCCGACATACGTGATGTTAGCGTCGGACTCGCCGATCTCGGCAGCCACACGTGCCAGGATGCCTTTTTCGTTGTTGATCAACAGGCGAATCCGGCAGTCGAAGCGGCGGTTCAGATCGTCGCCCCACTGCACGGCGATCCAACGATCAGGTTCTTTTGCCAGCAGGCGCTTGGCCGTCTGGCAATCGCAGGTGTGCACCACCAGCGCCTGGTCGCGGCGTAACTGGCCCGTGATCTGGTCGCCCGGGATCGGCAGGCAGCATGGCGCCAGCTGGACTGCCACGCCTTCGCTGCCATAGATCGTCACCGGCGCGATGTCGCTGGCCGGCAGCGGCTTGTGCGACGGCAGCAGATCGGGGTCGCCCTCCATCAGGCCGAAGATCTGGCGCGCCACCAGCGTCGGCATGCGCTTGCCGATGCCGATGTCGGCATACACTTCTTCCATCGAATTGGCCGACGACTCGGCCAGCAGCCGCTCGACCACGCTGGCCGGCAGATCCGGCTTGATGTTGCGTACGGCCAGCGCCTGGGTCAGCAGTTCGAGGCCCAGCTCGGCCGACTCGTTGACGTCGACCAGGCGCAGGTGATGGCGGATCGCCGAACGTGCCTTGCCGGTGCGCACGAACGTCAGCCAGGTCGGGCTCGGGCGCGAATCGGGCTGCGTGATGATCTCGACGATGTCGCCGTTGTGCAGCTCGGTGCGCAGCGGTTGTTCTTCGTTGTTGATCTTCACGCCCACCGTATGGTCGCCGATGCCGGTGTGGATCGAGTAGGCAAAGTCGAGCGCCGTCGCGCCGCGGGGCAGGGCGATGATCTTGGACTTGGGCGTAAACACATAGACCGAATCGGGAAACAGGTCGACCTTGACGTGTTCGAGGAATTCGGCCGAGTCGCCCGTTTGCTGCTGGATATCGAGCAGCGACTGCAGCCACGCATGGGTGCGCTGCTGCAGCTCGGACATATTCGATTCGCCCGTCTTGTACAGCCAGTGCGCCGCCACGCCGCTTTCGGCAGTGCGGTGCATGTCCTGCGTGCGGATCTGGAATTCGACCGGCGTGCCGTACGGACCGATCAGCGTCGTGTGCAGCGACTGGTAGCCGTTGATCTTGCCAATCGCGATGTAATCCTTGAACTTGCCCGGCATCGGCTTGTACAGTGCATGCAGGGTGCCGAGGGCCACGTAACACTCGGCCACGCTGTCGACGACGACGCGGAAACCATACACGTCGAGCACCTGCGAAAACGACAGGTGCTTGTTGCGCATCTTTTTGTAGATGCCGTACAGGGTCTTTTCGCGGCCGTGCACTTCGGCTTTCAGGCCGCCGGCCTCGAGCTGGTTCTTGACCGCTTCGAGGATTTTCTTGACCACTTCGCGTCGGTTGCCGCGCGCCGACTTGATTGCCTTGGACAGCGTCTGGTAGCGCACCGGATACAGGTGCGAGAACGACAGGTCCTGCAGCTCGCGGTAGATATTGTTCAGGCCGAGGCGGTGCGCGATCGGCACATACACTTCCATCGTCTCGCCGGCGATGCGGCGTTTTTTTGCCGGAATCATGAAGCCGAGCGTGCGCATATTGTGCAGGCGGTCGGCCAGCTTGATCAGGATGACGCGCACGTCCGACGCCATCGCCAGCAGCATCTTGCGGAAGTTTTCCGCCTGCGCTTCGAGCTGGCTCTGGAATTCGATTTTCTCGAGCTTGGACAGGCCGTCGACAAGGTTGGCGACCTGCGCGCCGAAGCGCTCGATCAGCTCATCCTTCTTGACGTCCTGGTCTTCGATCACGTCGTGCAGCAGCGCGGCCATGATGGCTTGCGCATCGAGTTTCCACTCGGCGCAGATCTCAGCAACGGCAATCGGATGGGAGATATAGGGCTCGCCCGACTTGCGGACCTGGCCCAGGTGCATCTCGTCAGAGAAGCGGTAGGCTTCCTTGACCTTCTTGAGTTCGGCGGGGGTGAGGTATTCGGACAGCTTGGTGATCAGCTGCGTCACCGAAGCCACGCCCGGCACGATGGGGCCGGCGGGCTCGATGAAGTCGGGCGGACGATTGTCTGCCCGCCGCTCGCGCGGAGCGGGGTTGCGTGAAGCAGAATCTGGAGGTAACAGGTTCATTACGTTAATCGTCTGGCTGCGGTGAGATCAGAATAACAGAAGACGGGATAACGCAAATTCAGGCAACCCCGAATGGAATTACATCGGGACTTTTTTCAGCATTTCGATGCCGACTTTACCAGCAGCGATCTCGCGCAGGGCGACGACGGTTGGCTTGTCCTTGGCTTCGACCTTCGGGGTGTGGCCTTGCAGCAGCTGGCGCGCACGATACGTTGCTGCCAGGGTCAGCTGGAAGCGGTTCGGGATGTTCTTGAGGCAGTCTTCGATGGTAATGCGGGCCATGTGTGCTCCTGGGTTGCTGAATGTTGGGTGACAATGAGTGCGACAAAGAGTGAAACAACGCGTGCGGCGCGCCTGCAACGGCGCGCTCGTCAAGATTGTGGATGATTCGCGTGGATTCCCAGCTGGGCAAACAGCGTAGCGTTGCGGGCAGCTTGTTGGGCAAATCGGCAACGTGTCGCTTTGACAATCGCCTGCAGCTCAGCCAGGGCGACGTTAAACTCTTCGTTGATGATAGCATATTCGAAGTCGGGTGCGTGAGCGATCTCGCCGCCCGCCGCCAGCAGGCGCCGGGTGATGATGTGCGGCTCGTCGGTGCCACGTTTGTGCAGGCGTTCTTCCAGCGCTTCGATCGATGGCGGCAGGATGAAAATGCCGGCCGCGTCCGGGAACAGCTTGCGTACCTGGCGCGCGCCTTGCCAGTCGATTTCGAGCAGGATATCCGTGCCGTTTTTCATCTCCTGCTCGACCGACAGGCGGCTCGTGCCGTAGTAATTGCCGTGCACTTCAGCCCACTCGAGAAACTCGCCCCGATCGGCGCGCGTGACGAAATCCTCGGCGCTCGTGAAGTGGTATTCGCGGCCATCCACTTCGCCCGGGCGCGGTGCGCGGGTGGTGGTGGAGATGGACAGTTTGATGCCAGGTTCGTTCGCCAGCAGGGCGTTGACCAGGGTCGATTTGCCGGCGCCGGATGGGGCGGCGACGACGAACAGGCTGCCGGAAAAGGCTTGTGGGAGCATGGCGGGGTCCTTTGTCAGTACGGTGAGTGTGCGGGTAGGGTGCCGCGGGTGTTCATGTTAACGTCGAACGCGTGGACGGCGCAGCCGCCCACCCTACGCAGGTAGGGTGGACGGGTTCCCCGTCCACGCGTTCAACCGGTGCTGGTATCGCTACCGATTCAATTCTGCTGCTTACTCGAGGTTCTGCACCTGTTCACGCATCTGCTCGATGAGCAGCTTGAGCTCCATCGACGCGTCAGCCAGTTCCTTCACCGACGCCTTGGCGCCGAGGGTATTGGCTTCGCGATTGAGCTCCTGCATCATGAAGTCGAGGCGCTTGCCGACCTGGCCACCCTTTTTGAGGATATGGCGCGTCTCGTTCAGGTGCGCCGACAGGCGCGACAATTCTTCGGAGACGTCGATGCGGATGCCGTACAAGGTCACTTCCTGACGGATCCGCTCCAGCACTTCCTGGCGCGTGAGCGTCGATGGATTGCCGTGACCGGCCAGGCCCAGCGCATCCTGCATGCGGTCGATGGCCTTGTTCTGGAATTGCGAAATGACTTGCGGGATCAGCGGCGTGATGCGCTTGACGATCGCTTCCATCGATTCGATGCGCGATTGCAGCATCGTCTCGAGCGCCGCGCCTTCGCGCCGGCGGCTGTCGACGAACGCGGCGATGGTGGTGACCGTGAGCGCGGCGACGTCGGCCTGGAGCGACTCCTGGCCGATGGTCGATTCTTCGATGACGCCGGGCCAGCGCAGCAATTCGGCCACGGTCATGGGCGCGGCCTGCGCGAAGTGACGCGTCACTTCGCCTTGCAGGCGGGCCAGGTCGGCCAGCAGTTCCTGATTGAGCGCCGCGGCGCCGCCGCTGACCTTGCGGCCGAACGAGACACGTACTTCGACCTTGCCACGCTGGATGGCGGCCATGATGGCCGTTCGCAGATCGGGTTCCAGCGCGCGCAAATCGTCATTGATGCGGAACTGCAAATCGAGGAAGCGCGAGTTGACGCTCTTGATTTCGATCGTGAGGGTTCCGGCAGCGCCTTCGCTGGTGGCGACCGCATAACCTGTCATGCTTGAAATGCTCAATGAAATCCCCGGTTTTTATTCTTTACAAAGCCGACATTTATCCACACAATCGCGCTGTTTAGCAAGGAAACCCAATTGGATGGCTGCACAGAATAACGCTCCTCTGCCCGCAGGACTCGAAATTGCCGGATACCGCATTGTAAAGAAAATTGCGTCCGGCGGGTTCAGTATTGTTTATCTTGCCTATGACAGCGAGGGCAATGCAGTGGCCATCAAGGAGTACCTGCCAAGCGCGCTGGCGCTGCGTCAGCCGGGGCAATTGATTCCCGTGGTGGCCAAGCCCCACCTGGCGGTCTTTCGCATCGGGCTGAAGTGTTTTTTCGAAGAAGGCCGTGCCCTGGCGCGCATCGTGCACCCCAACGTGGTGCGCGTGCTCAATTTCTTTCGCGCCCATGAGACCGTGTATATGGTCATGGCCTACGAGTCCGGTCACTCGCTGCAGGAACACATCGCGCGCGCAGCTGCCAAAGGCAATGGCCTGAGCGAAAACTTCGTGCGCCAGGTGTTCCACGGCGTCTGCAGCGGCCTGCGCGAAGTCCACGCCAACAAGCTGCTGCACCTGGACCTAAAACCGGCCAACATTTACCTGCGTACCGACGGCTCGCCGCTGCTGCTCGACTTCGGCGCCGCGCGCCAGACGCTGCACACCGACGCCCCGATGCTCGCCCCAATGTACACGCCGGGCTTCGCCGCGCCCGACCTGTACACACGCGGCGCGGCGCTCGGCCCCTGGACCGATATCTACAGCCTGGGCGCGGCCATGCTCGCCTGCATGAGCCGCTCGACGCCGCCACCGGTCGATGCGCGGCGCATGGACGATCACGTGCCGCGCCACCTGGCGCGCCTGGCAGGCTATTATTCACCGGAGCTGGTCAAACTGGTGGCCGCGTGCCTGGCGCTCGATCCATTGATGCGGCCGCAAAGCGTGTTCGAAATCCAGAAGGTACTGCAGGCGGCGCCGGCCGCGCCGCTGCCCGCGCGGGCCACGGTCCCGTCGGCAGCCAACGTCACGGCCGACGCGGTGGACGCACATGAAGCACGCGGCGGCTGGCGCGGCCTGGTCGACCGTCTCGGCGCATTCCGGCGCGATTAAAGGAAGTCATGCAATTCTCGGTGTATCAACAAAGCCATATTGGCGGGCGCAAGGTCAACCAGGACCGGATGGGCTACTGCTACACCCGCGACGCCTTGCTGCTGCTGCTTGCCGACGGCATGGGCGGGCATCTGGGTGGCGAGATCGCCGCGACCATCGCCCTGCAGACGGTATCGGCGATGTTTCGCCTGCAGGCGCGCCCGTACGTGAAAAAGCCCGAGCGCTTCCTCGAAGAAGCGCTGCTGCAGGCGCACCACGATATCCAGGCCTACGCTGCCAGCCACGGCCTGCCCGAGATCCCGCGCACCACCGTCGTCGCCTGCCTGGTCCAGCATAACTGCGCCGTGTGGGCGCACGTCGGCGACTCGCGCCTGTACTGGGTGCGGCGCAAGCAGGTGCTGGCCTGCACGCGCGACCACTCGCATTTCGAGTACCTGCTCGAGCGTGGGCGCGCCGACCCGTCCGAGCGCAACACGCACCCCGACCGCAATAAGCTGTATAACTGCCTGGGCGCGTCCAGCCCGCCGAAGATCGCGCTGTCGCAGCAGCACAGCCTGCAGCATGGCGATATGCTGCTGCTATGCTCGGACGGTTTGTGGTCCGTGCTGCCCGAAACCGAGATCGTGCACCGCCTGGCCACGAGCGGCGTCGTGCAGGCGGTGCCGGAACTGGTGCAGATGGCCGCCGCCATCGGCGGTGCGCAGGCCGACAACACGACCGCGCTGGCGATCGCCTGGCAGGGCGCGGCCGGCACCATCGATGCCGATGCGCTGAATGTGATCTCGACACAGATGCTGGCCGAGGATGCCGTCAGCTCCACCATCGTCGCGGGCGATCCGCTGCCCGAAGGCAGCGACGCGTTCGACGAAGACGATATCGAAAAAGCCATCGCCGAGATCCGCGAAGCGATCGAAAAATCCTCCCAGCTGCTCAAGTAAGGACCGACCCCATGACCCACCCACCGCGCCCGAGCGGCCGCGCGCCAGACCAGCTGCGCCCGATCGTCATCACCCGCAATTACACGCGGCACGCCGAAGGCTCGGTGCTGATCGAGTTCGGCGACACCAAAGTGATCTGCACGGCCAGCATCGAGGACAAGGTGCCGGCCTTTTTGAAAGGGAAGGGCCAGGGCTGGCTGACCGCCGAATACGGGATGCTGCCGCGTTCGACCCACAAGCGCATGGACCGCGAAGCCGCGCGCGGCAAGCAAAGCGGGCGCACGCAGGAAATCCAGCGCCTGATCGGCCGCTCGCTGCGCGCCGCGTTCAACCTGCATGCGTTTGGCGAGCGCACGCTGCATCTGGATTGCGACGTGATTCAGGCCGACGGCGGCACCCGCACCGCCGCCATCACCGGCGCGATGGTGGCCGCGCACGATGCCTTCAGCACGCTGCTCTCGTCGTGCGCGATCACGGCGCTGCCGGTACGGCATTTCGTCGCGGCCGTGTCGGTCGGCATGGTGGGTGGTGTGCCGGTGCTCGACCTGGACTATCCCGAGGACTCGGAATGCGACACCGACATGAATGTGGTGATGAACGACCAGGGCCACTTCATCGAAGTGCAGGGCACGGCCGAAGGGGCTGCATTCGACCGCGCCGCCATGGACCGCCTGCTCGACCTGGCGCAGGCGGGGATTGCTGACCTGATCCATTTGCAGAAGCAGGCGCTGCGCGTGGGCTGACTGCGGTTGCCCGGTTCCCGGGCGGCAGGCGCGCGAAGCCGGTAAAATGACCGGTTTCCCCACCTGCACCGTGACCACCATGACCCAGCGCCTGATCCTCGCCTCCAACAACGCCGGCAAACTCAAGGAATTCGCCCAGCTGCTCGGGCCCATCGGCCTCGACCTGCATCCGCAGGGCGAATTCGACGTCCCGGAAGCAGAAGAGCCGTTCGGCACCTTCGTTGAAAACGCGCTGGCCAAGGCGCGCCACGCGTCGCGCCTGACCGGCTTGCCGGCGCTGGCCGACGATTCGGGCGTCTGCGTCAATGCGCTTGGCGGCGCGCCCGGTGTGTATTCGGCCCGCTACGCTGGAGAACCGAAGTCCGACGCCAACAACAGCCGCAAGCTCGTCGCCGACCTGTCCACGCTCAGCGACAAGTCAGCCTATTACTACTGCGTGCTGGTCTACGTGCGCCACCCGGAAGACCCGCAGCCAATCATCGCCGACGGCCGCTGGAATGGCGAAATCATCGCCACGCCGCGCGGCGAGAACGGCTTCGGTTACGACCCATACTTTTTGATCCCGTCGCTGGGCAAGACCACGGCCGAACTGGCGCCGGACGAGAAAAATGCGCTGTCGCACCGTGGCCAGGCGCTGCGCGCGCTGGTCGAGAAACTGAAAAACACCTGACATGATCCCCATTAAATTCGTCGGCGAGAACGTACCGCAACCGTTGGCCGGCGAGCCCCGTTCGCCCGCGACGGCCGCGCTGCAATACCTGCAGCCGGGCGCGCTGAACCTGACGGCACTGCCGCCGCTGTCGCTGTACGTGCACTGGCCGTGGTGCGTGCGCAAATGTCCGTACTGCGATTTCAACTCGCACGAAGGCAAGGGCGAGCTGCCCGAGAAGGATTACCTCGACGCGCTGCGCCTGGACCTGGAACAATCGCTGCCACTGATCTGGGGCCGCAAGATCCACACCGTGTTCATTGGCGGCGGTACGCCGAGCCTGATGTCGGCCGCGGGCCTCGATCGCCTGATGTCCGACCTGCGCACCCTGCTGCCACTGGAACTGGACGCCGAGATCACGATGGAAGCCAATCCCGGCACCTTCGAGGCCGAGCGCTTCAAGAGTTATCGCGAGAGCGGCATCAACCGCCTGTCGATCGGCATCCAGAGTTTCAACCCGGCGCACCTGAAGGCGCTCGGGCGCATCCACGACGGCGACGAAGCGCTGCGCGCAGTCGAGATCGCAAAAAACACGTTCGACAACTTCAATCTCGACCTGATGTACGCGCTGCCGTCGCAGACGCTGGCCGAGGCGCGCCATGACCTGGAAACGGCGCTCGCGTTCGCGCCGCCGCACCTGTCGCTGTACCACCTGACGATGGAGCCGAACACGGTGTTCGCGAAGTACCCGCCATCACTGCCGGACGACGACCTGAGCGCCGACATGCAGGACATGATCGCCGAGGTGACGGGCGCCGCGGGCTACGATCACTACGAAGTCTCGGCCTATGCCAGGGCCGGCCGGCGCGCGCGCCACAACCTGAATTACTGGCAGTTCGGCGACTACCTGGGCATCGGCGCCGGGGCCCATTCGAAGATCTCGTTCCCGCATCGCATCCTGCGCCAGGCCCGCTACAAGCAGCCGGCATCGTTCATCGAGGCGGCAAAGCGCGGCAACCCGGTGCAGGAAGAGCACGAGATCGGCCGCACCGACATGGGCTTCGAATTCATGCTCAACACGCTGCGCCTGACCGGTGGCTTCGATCCGAACCTGTTCGGCGAGCGCACCGGGATGAGCATCAACACGATCACGAAGTCGCTCAACGAGGCTGAAGCCAAGGGGCTGATCTACCGCGATCACAAGCTGATCAAGCCGACGGAACTGGGGCAGCGGTTTCTGAACGATTTGCAGGAAATGTTTTTGGCCGAGTAAGCGTCTCGGTTTTTCAGGCCTGCACGACGCCTGCCATCGCGCTGAGCGTGCGTGTGAGGCCGGCCACGACGCGCGCCAGGCCGTCGAATTCGCCCGGTTGCTGCGCCTCGTCGTTTTCATCGGCGGGCAACGGCGCGGTGTAGAAATAGGGGTAGCCGAGAAAGTCGCTGCCGGTGATCAAGAGGGTCGTCGTGGCGGGGCTGCCATCGCCATCGCCATGGCGTGAGAGCGTCAAGCCCATCACGTGGGCCGAGGTCGCCAGCCCGTGGTGCATCAGCTGCGGGTCGCTGCGCAGTGCTGCAAACGCCTGGCGCACGCGCTGCGCCCCATCGGGCGTACCGATGAATGCGATGAAGTTGCCGGCGTCAGTGTCTTCCGCGCCTGACTTCGCAGCCTCCATGAAGAACACGAAGCGGATCTCCGTCCCGGGTGCGGGCCGCAGATCCTTGACGGCGCGCGCCAGTTCGAGCACGGCCGCTGCGCCGACATCACCCCCCGGCCCGACGCGTGCGCCGATCACGAATGTGCGTTCTGGCATGCTGCCTGGCGTCACGCTTGCAAGCGTGGCTTCGATGCTGTGGGTGGCATGGTTGATGCTGTCGCTGTCGATTCGCTGCCTGTGCAGCACGTAGCCATACCGGCGCAGCGATGTGTCGACGTACTGCATGGGGCTGCTTGGCGCGCCCGGCGCGAGAGCCCGGGCATGGGCTTGCAGGCGCGCCGCCAACGGCGTGGTGTCCGACTCGGTCTCGACGGTCAGCGTTGCCAGCACGATCGCAAGCAATATCGCGAGGATGACTTTCCAGTGCGATCTGAAGAAATGTCTCATGGCGTCACACGGCGCCTTGCGGCGCGTCGTCGGCAATCGATGCAACCAGTGTAGCCAATCCCGCCAATATCTGCGGCGCCAGGGGAGGGCAATGCCGCGCTACAACGAGGTACCCACAATCCGTCAAGTCTGCTTTGCGCCAGAACGACGTTACGGCTGTGGCATAGCAAAAAGCCAGATCATATTTCGGATGTGATTGATATTTTTTGCACATCGACTTATGAATATTGCATGGACTTTGATGTACTCTTGGTTGGTATTTTCTGATTTCCTTCGGTTAGCGGCTGGGTCTGCAAGGCGGAAGAATCTTGTTCCCTGGCCTGTTCGTCGCAATGGCGCGACGTTGTCATCAGCAACTTAGGAGCGGACATGGCCACAAATATCGATATTCTGGAAGTGCAAACGCAGCTGCTGAAACTGGGCTTCGATCCGGGCCCAATGGATGGCATATGGGGGCGACGTACGATCGCGGCATTGCGCGCCTTTCAGGAGTCGAAAGGGCTGCAGGTCGATGGCATTCTTGGGCCGAAGTCGCTGAAAGCCTTGTTCGAGGGCGTGGCAGATGACCAGCACAGCATTCCCGGCGAGCTGCCCTGGATGGCCGAAGCGACGAGATTGATTAATACGAGGGAGTTTTTGGGCGACCTCGACAATCCTGTCATCCTTGACTGGGCCGATGACCTCGATATCCATTATCCCGGTGATGAGGTACCGTGGTGTGGTTTGTTCGTCGGGCACTGCATCAACGGTACGCTGCCGGAAGAAACCTTGCCGACAAACTTATTGAGCGCGCTTGCGTGGAAAAATTTTGGCAACGACATTTCACCTCGTTACGGCGCCATCATGGTCTTCTGGCGTATCAGTGAACATAGCGGTAAAGGGCATGTCGGCTTTTATACCGGCGAGGACGACGATGCTTATCGTATTCTCGGCGGCAACCAAAGCAACAGTGTCTGCTATCAGTGGGTATCCAAGACGCGTTTCAAGGCGGCGCTCTGGCCTGCTACTGCCGTATCGTTGGAGGGCTTTGCATCTGCGCGGATGTTTGACCGCGCAGCCGACCTGGCAGCAAGTGGCAACAGGGTGTTTGCGAATACCAGTGCGGGCCTGCATCCACCGCACTGACAAGGACAGGAAGGTGTGCACGTAACCTGCCAGAGGTCACGTGCACAAAAAAAACCGGGCCACGTAGGCCCGTTTTTTATTCACTCGGGTGCCGACGGTAGCATCGCAAGCAACATCGCGAGGATGACTTTCCAGTGTGATCTGAAGAAATGTCTCATGGCGTCACACGGCGCCGTGTGCGCGTCGTCGGCAATCGATGCAGCTAGTGTAGCCAACCCCGCCCACATCTGCGGTGCCCTGGGGAGGACAACGCCGCGCTACAACGCAGTGCGGCGTGGATGCCACAGCGGGAACGATGACCGTCGGCACGTTGCGCATCGTCAACTTCGCCACAGTTTTGCATCGCTAAGATCGGGCGTTGCCGTGTGCTCTGCGGCGTTCATCGTAAGGCGACGACAGTGAAACTCGATCAACTTGCTGCAAGCATCATGGGATTGTCAGACGCAAAACGCGCCATACGTCTTCGTCTATCGGGCGCCAATGGCATCGTCGACGATCTGCTGCTCGTGAAATATGTCAGCGGGGTAGAGACAATGTGTGGCGGGATCGAATATGCGCTGCAATGTGTATGTCTCAGGGCCGGGCTGGCGCTGAAGGACTTCATCGCCAATCCGGTGGAGCTGCAGTTCGTGACCGATACCGGATCGCTCCGCACGGTCTGCGGGATTGTCGGAGGCGCGACGGAGGGGCAGAGCGATGGCGGTCTGGCGACCTATCAGTTGATCGTCCGGGACGCGATTTCTTTGTTGGAGGAAACCTGCAACACGCGGGTATTTCGCAATCGCAGCGAGGTCGACATCACCAATATCATGCTGCGCGAGTGGTGCCAATCCAATCCCATTGTCAGCGCCGCATTTCGCTTCGACCTCAGCGGACTGAAGACATATCCGGCCCGCGAATTCACCATGCAATACAACGAATCCAATGCCGCCTTTCTGCGCCGTCTATGGAAACGGCGCGGCATTGCGTGGTTTATCCGCGCCGGTGCGTCGAATGAACTGGGGAGCGACGACACGCCTGTTCATACGCTTGTGCTGTTTGACCAGCCAAACGCGCTGGAACAGAACCCAGCTGGCCCGGCGCGCTACCACCGCGACCACGCTACCGAGCAACGCGATAGCATCACTGCCTGGCATGCCGTACGCAAGCTGACTGCCGGTCGAGTGGAACGCCAAAGCTGGAACTATCGGTTTGCATGGTCGATGAGCAGCCAGGATACGAGCCTGGCGAATCAGGGCCAGTCAGGCAACCGGTTCGCATCCACTCTTGACGACTACCTGATCGACTCGCCGCACGTCGGCGACAATTCGGACGACTACCGCTACCTTGGCCTTGCGCGCATCCAGCGCAAAGAGTATGAGGCCAAATTCTTCGAGGGAGAAAGTGGCGACCGCGACATGCGCGTCGGGCAGTGGCGCAGCATACGCGGGCACCGCGAAATCGATTCGCATCCGGAAGCGCAGCGTGAGTTTGTCTGCACTGAATTGCGGGTGGAGGCTGAAAACAACCTGCCCACGACCCTGAATGAACGCGCTGACCGGTTATTCACACTGAATCGCTGGAGCGGCGAACTGGTGCGCGCCAGCGCCGAGCGGGGCGTACGTTATACCAATCGATTCACTTGCGTACGGCGCGGCATTCCAATCATTCCTGCCTTCGATCCACGCATCGATCTGCCGCGCACGGCGCCGCAAACCGCCATCGTTGTCGGCCCTGCAAATCAAGAGATTTTTTGCGACGCGCTGGGGAGAATCAAGCTGCGATTTCCGGCGTGTCGCGCACAAGACCATGAGCATGCCAGCGGCGCAGGAACATCGGACAGCGACCAGGATTCGGCGTGGGTGCGTGTTGCGACTGGTTGGGCAGGCAACCGATATGGCGCGATCTCGCTGCCGCGCGCAGGCGATGAAGTTGTCGTCGTATTTTTGGGCGGCGACCCGGACAAGCCGCTCGTGATTGGCAGCGTCCATGGATACCGGACACCGCCCCCGTCTTTCAGCGGCACCAGCGTCCTGCCCGGGGATAGGCACTTATCAGGAATCGTAAGCCGGGAGGACGAGGGGGGACGCGCGAATCAACTGCGCATGGACGATACGCCGGGGCAAATCAGCGCACAGGTCGGGAGCGAGCACGATCACAGTCAACTCAACCTGGGTTATCTCACGCAGCCACGCTGTAATGGCGCCGCCGTGCCACGTGGCGAAGGCGCTGAATTGCGGACAGACGGAGCACTGGCATTGCGCGGTGGTCAAGGCGTCCTGATCAGCGCGGATGCGTCGTTGCGAGCGGCGGGACGGCAGCTGGATCGGGATGGCTTGACTGGACTGGCCGAGGCGCTATCGACCGTACAAAAGCAGCTGGCCGAGCTGGCCGAGGCCCATGAAACAGATGCAGTAGAAGGCGAGTCGTTGTCGCAGGTGAAGTCGCATCTGCAACAGTGGGAACAGGGCAGCAACACGGCAGGGCAAGCTGCAGCAGGGACTGGTGCGCCCATTGTCGCCATCGAGGCACCGGCGGGGGGGATCATTGGCAGTCAGGCTGGCGTCACGATCGGGGCGCAGACGCATGTGGATCTGGTCAGTGTTGGGAATACCCAGCTATCTGCTGGTCGCAAACTGATGCTGCATGCGCTCCAGGGAATCAGCATGTTCGCGCACTCCCTCGGAACCAAACTTGTTGCGGCGAGCGGGAAGGTGGAGATTGTTGCTCAGGATGACAACGTCGAGATCACGTCAGCGAAAAGGATTGTTCTGACGGCGACGGAGGAGATCGTCTTGCAGGCCCCGAAAGTGTCAGTGGTGACGCAGGGCGCGCAGGCGGCATTTGGGGATGGAGCGATTACGCATCAGTGCACCGGGAGTTTTATGGTTAAGTCGGCTAAAGCAGAATTTTCAGGTGCAGGGGATGGAGGGATGCTTTCGTTGCAAATGTATGAAAGTGATGTTGAATACGATCAGCATGTTCGACTGGTTGATTTGTCTACCGGTGAGCCATTAGCGGAGCAACGTTATCGAGTGACTGTTGAAGATGGTCAGGTATTGGAAGGGCGTACAAATGCAGATGGAGTGACTCAGCACTTCTCGTCTGATATCCCATTTGCCCAATATAGGATTGAAGCCATCGACGACTAACTATAGTAAAGGTGAAAATCAGTATTAGATGTCACATTGATGCTATCAGCAGTAAGAATCAAGAAAGGTATGCGATGAAGATTATTCCAAAGAAAAATGGATACAAGCTGCCAATCAATCCAGAGAAAAAACAAGGAAAAATTTCTCAAGGTTTCGTCACGCCTAAACAAGACAAAAATCCACAAGTTCAAAAAATTCCGCCTAAGCGGGTGTTACCAATCGTTTTTATACCGGGAATTATGGGGTCAAATCTGAGAATGACGGAAGCCCGCCAGAAAGAGATTAATGGGACGCATAATATATCCTGGCGGCCAGATAATTCCAGCGTGACTGTGGCGCAATACAACGATAGTCCAATCGAGAGGCAATTGCGTCTGGATCCAGAAAACACTGAAGTTGACACCTACGATCCTTTGAAAAACCCGACCGGAAACCTTGAAGAAAGTTCAGACTCACGCAATCAAAGTGTAACGTATACCTGAGGATATAGAGGTTGGAACAGACTCGATGGGCCCTTACTACAGCCAGATTTGCCGGGGACTAAAAATCGCCGTAATCAGGACCAAAAAGCTCGGGAGCGAGGCTGGGGGGAAATTTATTTTGGAAGTTATCAAAAAGTTCTTGAGGTCTGTGAGAGTAAGCTCAATTCTGCATTTTCAGGCGGCGCAATGGATCTATATTTGCAGACCAATATTCTAAAAATCGACCCAAAAAAGTGGCAGGCAGATCCGAGCATTCTTATGCTCCCCCTTGATGAGAGTTCTATGCGAGACGCCGTTAAAGGGTGTTGGTTCCCAGTACATGCAATGGGTTATAACTGGCTTAAAGGAAATTTTGAATCTGGTGTTGTTATTGCAAAAAAAATTAATACTTTGATTGATAAGTATAAAAGTGAAGGCTTTGAATGTGAAAAAGTAATTCTTATAACACATTCGATGGGAGGGATAGTCGCACGCGCGGTTATACATCCTGCGATTGGAAACGCAAACGATAAAATCTTGGGAGTCGTTCACGGAGTTATGCCTGCCATGGGTGCAGGGGCAGCCTACAAGCGAATGCGTTGTGGCGTTGAGGGCGAATGGACAGCACCGACAGAAAGAATAACAGCAGGGGTTTTGGGAGATAACGCACAAGACGTAACTGCAGTACTCGCGAATGCTCAGGGTGCCTTAGAGCTGCTTCCAAATCAGTTTTACGGGGCTCATTGGCTGGAATTTCGAGATGAGAAGAAAATATTGAAAAGCTGGCCTGCGCAGTGTCCATACGAGGAAATTTATAAAGTAAGAGCGAAGTGGTTTAGTCTGTTCCGAGAACGATGGATTAATCCGGCAAATGCGATAGGAGTTGGAATTCAAAAGACTTTGAATTTATTGGACGACGCTAAGAGCTTCCACGCTAAAATTGAGAATACTTATCACGATCAAAGTTACGCTCACTATGGGGTCGATCCTGATAGAAAGGCTTGGCACAAAGTGACTTGGAAGGTTGATGATGTGGTCGATTCAAAAAATATTGATTCGTTAAAGATTGTGGAAGACAATCGAAAAGGAAGTCTTAGTCTGGTCGATCTGAAAGCACCAGAAGATGTCAGAAAGGTTAATTTTTTAAGTGTCGAGATGCTTGGTCCAGATGCCCCTGGCGATCAAACCGTGCCGTCTCATTCAGCAGATGCACAGCTTTTAAGTAGAAAATTTAAAGGTGTATTCCGACAGCAAGGCTACGAGCATCAGGGGAGTTACTCGAATCCTGTTGTATTGGCATCAACTTTATATTGTCTATTTAAAATAATTTCAACAATGAAATGGAATAAATGATGAGAAGGCTTATTTCTCATTTTTTTGCATGGTTGATTTTTATACTGGCGATATTGTTAGTTATTATAATCGTCAACGGAAGAGAGGGTAAGCTGATGCCGGCGTCTAAGAAAATAGATAAAATATTTGAGCATACACGTATGGTATGTTTTGGACGATTGCGCGTAAAAATTCCAAAGGACGCATCTGTCATCTACGGGCCTATTTCAGTTGATGGAAATATACAGTTTTACCCCGACCAATCCTCGAATATCTCTACACTGGTAAATTCACGTTTGCAAGAAATCAAAGTGGAAAAAAGCTACTTGGCAGATTACTCACTCGCCAAGCTGCCAAAAATTGGAGAAGTCGTCGATGGTATTATCCCAGGTCAGAAAATTATCTTCGGGGCGAAAAGTTCAGTAAGTTATTCGATTCATTCTTATATTCCAATGAAAAATGACCTTTTTATTCACTACATCAGCAGTGCAATGCCCAGTGAGGACAATGTTTCATTGATAAATAAAATTGCTGGTCAGCTCAGATCCCGCTCTGAGAATGAAATTCCTGCAGAAATGGGAATGTGCGTTGAAGGGGGTTTTCTGGAAGTTGATGCAGAATACGAAAATAGTGCTATAGGTATTTATCTAAAAGAAATTCCAGATGTCCGAATTTCTATCGAAGCACGTAGAAACCATGATTATTTGCAAGAGGATAGTGCTCCGGGGCGGCTGCGGCAACAAGCGAAAGAACATGCTGCCAATCTTGGATTAGGAAACTTTTTCTCCAGTATAAAAATGCTACGAGAAGGACCCCGTCAACTGGGAGTCTGGCATGGTGAAGAAATTCTCACCAGGCGACCGGCTTACAAGAATGATACAGATGCACATGAATTCCGGTTCTTCAGCGTTGGTGAGGCAAACAACTCGCTGCATCCTTTGCTGGATATTCGACTCGATTCTGGCGTAAAGGATGACGCGAAAGCCAAGGTCAAACCCACCCTTACAGATGACGAAGCCTTGGCCCTGTGGGACAGATTGCTGCCGTCTATCGACATACGCCAGCCAAGCGATGCAACCGTGGCCAAAAAGCTAAGTCAAAAAGCACCGCTAGGAACTACAATTCAATCAGGCAACGTATGTCCGCAAGCGGGGCAATGGCAATGCACTGACAAGCGAAGAATCGAGGGGGAGCGATCTCGTATATTCTGCGAAGGGGAGAAAATCCCACCAGTGATTGTGGCGGGCCATAAGAGTCTTCTAAGGACACTTATCGGTGACGTTTACCGTATTGCTCAAACTGAATGGCAATTGGTAGCCTATTCCCCACCGTCTTCTATCGCAGAGGAAATCGATGGTCTTTGCGAAGATATCCACAAATCAAAAGATAGCCATGCCTAACGTCATCCGCCTGCACGATCCTACAAGCCACGGCGGCAAGGTCATTGCCGTCGCCGCAACCCATTTCACCGTTGGCGGTATCGCCGTCGCCTGCATTGGCGACACATGTGCATGCCCGATCCACGGTGACGGCACTATTGTGGAGGGCAAGCCTATGCAAACGATAAATGGCAAGCCGGTTGCTTATAACGGCCATAAGACCAGCTGCGGCGCTATGTTAATCTCGACCATCGCGACATTCACCCACAGCTAGGGCGAGCCACGCGTCCGGGCCTTCCAAGCCGACCTTCACATGCAAAAAAAAACCGGGCCACACAGGCCCGGTTCTCATTCACTTCAGCAGCAGCGATGCAACTTACCTCGCCGCCACCGGCGTCCCGCCAGCTTGCGCCGCCGGTTCCACCCAGCCGCCGCCCAGCACGCGATACAACGCGACCTGGTTCTGCAAACGCAGCAGATTGGCCTGCACCGACAATTGCTGCGACTGGAACAGCGAACGCTGTGCATCGAGCAGGTCGAGCTGGCTGGCGGCGCCGCTGCGGAAGCGCAGGTCGGACAGGTTGAAGCGGTCGGCTTCGGCTTCGGTCACGGCAGCTTGCGCACGCAGCTGTTCGCTGTACGTCGCCTGGCCGGCCAGGGCATCCGCCACTTCGCGGAACGCGGTCTGGATCGATTGCTCGTAGCGCGCCACGGCGATGTCGCGCTGGGCACGGGCGGCGCCCAGCGTGGCGGTGTTGCGGCCGTAGTCGAAGATCGGCAGGATCGCCTGCGGTGCGAACGACCAGCCCCAGGTGCCGCTCTCGAACAGGCCCGACAGCTCGGTGCTGGCGCTGCCGGCGCTGCCCGTCAGCGAGATGCGCGGGAAGAAGTTCGCGCGCGCCGCGCCGATGTTGGCGTTGGCTCCGATCAGCTCTTGCTCGGCCGCACGGATGTCCGGGCGGTTAACCAGCAGATCCGATGGCAGGCCGGCCGGCAGGTCGGGCAGCTCGGTCTTGGCCAGCGTGGCGCCGCTCGAGACGTCCGCCGGCAGCGGCTGGCCGACCAGCAGCGTCAGCAGGTTGATGTCCTGGGCGCGGAAGCGCTGTTGCTGCGCCAGCGTGGCCAGGGCCGTTTCAACGAGCGAACGCGATTGCTGGATATCCAGGCGCGATGCGACGCCGTTCTCGAAACGCAGCTGCGTCAGGCGATCCGAATCCTGGCGCGTCTTGAGCGTGTCCTGCGTGATGCGCAGCAGCTCTTCGTCGGCCAGCAGTTGCAGATACGCGTTGGCAACCGATGCGATCAGGCTGATCTGCGTTGTCTTGCGCGCTTCTTCGGTGGCCAGGTATTGCGCCAGCGCGGCTTCGCTCAGGTTGCGCACCCGGCCAAACAGGTCGAGCTCGAACGACGTGACTTGCAGGCCCGCCTGGTACTGGCTGTTGATCGGCTGGTCTTCACCGACGGTCTGGCGGTTGCCGCTGACACCCAGGCCCACCGATGGCAGGCGATCGGCGCGCGTGATGCGGTACTGCGCACGCGCCTGCTCGATGTTGGCAATCGCGATGCGCAGGTCACGGTTGTTGACCAGTGCCTGGTCGATCAGCTGACGCAGACGCGCATCGGCAAAGAACTGCTGCCACGCCACGGCTGCCGGTGCCTGGTTGATCACCGGGCTGGTCGATGCCGTGGCCGCTTGCGGCACAGCCGGGAAGGCGCTTGCCACCGGAGCAGCAGGGCGCTCATAGTCCGGCGCCAGCGACATGCAGCCGGCGAGTGCCATCGACAGCGCCAGTGGCGTGACGATCAGTTTGATGTGTTTAATCATACTTGTTTCCCTTGTTCTGCGGCCTGGCGTTCCTGTTTCTCGAGCTCATGCTGTTTTTCCTGCGCATGGGCATACATCTTGTTCTGGCGCTCGCTGCCCTTGAAGAGCGTACGGACAACGACGAAGAACACCGGCACGAAGATCACGCCCAGCACGGTTGCCGTAATCATACCGCCCATCACGCCGGTACCGATGGCGCGCTGCGATGCCGAACCGGCGCCGCTGGCGATCACCAGTGGCAGCACACCCAGGATGAAGGCGAGCGAGGTCATGATGATCGGACGGAAGCGCAGGTGGGCCGCTTCAAGCGCGGCGTCGAACGGCGACTTGCCTTCGGCTTGCAGGTCCTTGGCAAATTCGACGATCAGAATCGCGTTCTTCGCCGCCAGACCAATGATGGTAATCAAGCCGACCTTGAAGTAGACGTCGTTGGACAAGCCCCGCATATTGGCTGCCAGCAGCGAGCCGAGAATACCCAGCGGCACCACCAGCATGACCGCCACCGGGATGGTCCAGCTTTCATACAGTGCGGCCAGGGCCAGGAACACCGCGAGCAGCGCGAAGCCGATCAGGATGAACACGGTCGAGCCCGAAAGCAGTTCCTCGCGCGACTGGCCGGTCCACTCATACGAGAAGCCAGGCGGCAGACGCTCGGCCAGGCGCTGCATTTCGTCCAGCGCTTCGCCGCTCGAGTAACCAGGCGCCGGTTCACCGGTCAGCTTCATTGCAGGGTAGCCGTTGTAGCGGTTGGTCTGCATCGGGCCGGTGGTCCATTCGGTCGTCGCGAACGACGACATCGGCACCGGCTGGCCCTGGGTATTCATCGCATTGATGCGCAGCAAATCGTCCGGCTGCATACGCTGGGGCGCATCGGCCTGCACGATCACGCGCTGCAGGCGGCCACCGTTCGGGAAGTCGTTGACGTACGACGAACCCATCGATGTCGACAGCGCCGTGTTGATCGCGGCGAAGGTCACGCCCAGGGCTTGCGCCTTGTCGCGGTCGATGTTCAGCTTGAGCTGCGGTGCATCTTCCAGACCTTCCGGACGCATGCCCGTCAAGATCTTGCTTTGCGACGCCATGCCCAGCATCTGGTTACGCGCGGCCAGCAGGGCAGCGTGGCCGTTGCCGGCACGATCCTGCAGGCGGAACGAGAACCCGGTGCCGGTACCCAGTTCCGGGATCGGCGGCGGGCTCACCACGAAGATGAACGAGTCGCGCAGCGCGCCCATGTGACCGGTGATGCGGCCGGCGAACGATTGCGCGTCCTGGCCGTCGCCCTTGCGTTCGTCCCATGCCTTCATCGGGATGAACGCCAGACCCATGTTCTGGCCCTGGCCCGAGAACGAGAAGCCGGTAATGGCCACGATGTTGGCCGTTTCCGGCTGCTTCATCACGAACTCCTCCATCGAACGCAGGACGGCGCCGGTACGTTCGGCAGTCGCGCCTGGCGGCAGCTGGACGTTGGCGATCACGTAACCCTGGTCTTCGTTCGGCAGGAACGAATTCGGAAGGCGCGTAAACAGCACGCCGACCACGACGACCAGCACGGCAAACACGACCATCCAGCGGCCGGCACGCTTCATCAGGGCGCCGACGAAGCCTTCATATTTCTTGGCGCCGGTGGTGAACTTGCGGTTGAACCAGCCGAAGAAGCCCTTCTTGGTGTGATTGTGGCCAGCTTCGATAGGTTTGAGCAAGTGCGCGCACAGCGCCGGGGTCAGCGACAGTGCCAGGAATGCCGAGAAGGCAATCGAGGTCACCATGACCACCGAGAACTGACGGTAGATGTTACCGACCGCGCCAGCGAAGAACGCCAGCGGCACGAACACGGCGATCAGGACGACGGTCACACCGATAATGGCGCCCGAAATCTGGCCCATTGCCTTGCGCGTGGCTTCCAGCGGCGGCAACCCTTCTTCGCTCATGATGCGCTCGACGTTCTCGACCACCACAATGGCATCATCGACGACGATACCAATCACCAGCACCATGCCGAACATGGTCAGCACGTTGATCGAGAAGCCCATCGCCAGCAGGCAGGCGAACGAGCCCAGCAGTGCGATTGGCACCACGATGGTTGGAATCAGCGTGTAGCGGAAGTTCTGCAGGAACAGATACATCACCAGGAACACCAGCACGATCGCTTCGATCAGCGTGTGGACCACTTGCTCGATCGAAATCGAGATGAAGGTGGTGGAGTCGTAAGGAATCGAGTACTTGATACCGTTCGGGAAGAGCTTCTGCAGCTCTGCCATGCGGGCCTTGATCAGTTCCGCGGTTTCAAGGGCGTTACCGGATGGTGCCAGCTGCACGCCGATACCTGCCGATGGCTTGCCGTTCAGGCGCGCCGTGGTGCTGTATGACTGGCCGCCGACTTCGATGCGGGCCACGTCCTTCAGGCGCACGGTCGAGCCGTCCTGATTGGCGCGCAGCACGATGTTGCCAAACTGTTGGACGTTCGACAGCTGGCCCGTCACGATGACAGTGGCGCTGATCTGCTGGCCCTGCGCGATCGGCAAGTCACCGATCGTGCCCGATGCGACCTGGGCATTCTGCTGCGAGATCGCGCTCGTCACGTCGGCCGGCGACAGGTTGTAGCCGACCAGCTTGGTCGGATCGATCCAGATCCGCATGGCCTTTTCGGTACCGAACAGCTGGGCCTGGCCCACACCGGTAATACGCTGGATTTCAGGCAGCACATTGCGCGAGGCGTAGTCGCCCAGCGCAATATTGTCCATCTTCGGGTCATCCGACGACAGGATCGTAAACAGCAGGAAGTTCGAGCGCGACTTGTCGACGCGCACACCTTGCTGCGTTACCGCCGGCGGCAGACGCGGGGTCGCGCGCGACAGGCGGTTCTGAACGTCGACCTGGGCCAGTTCCGGATCAGTGCCGGTCTCGAAGGAAATGGTGATCGAGCCAGTGCCGTTGGCTTGGCTGGTCGATTCCATGTAGATCATGCCCTGGGCACCGTTCATCTCTCGTTCGATAATCGAGATGACGGAATCCTCCAGAGTCTGCGCCGACGCACCCGGGTAGGTGACGTTGACGACGATCGCGGGTGGCGCCACGGATGGGTATTGGGCGATCGGCAACTGCTTGATCGCAACAGTACCCAGCACCATGATGAACAGCGCGATCACCCATGCAAAAATTGGGCGGTCAATAAAAAAACGTGCCATTGAAAAGTCCTGTTCGTTTTATTCTTAGCGGCTGCTGTTGGCCGGGGTCGTTGCACCCGCTGCCGGCGAACCGGAACTCGGGGTGCGCGCACCGGAAGCATTCGCACCAGCGGCGGCCTGAGCACCGGCAGCGTTCGGCTGAGCCGCCGGGGCGCCTGCCTGGGCCGGCGCCTGGGTGCCGGCCGGGGTCCATGGCACCGGCTTGACCGGGGTACCTGGCGGCAGCATCTGCAGCTTCTGGAAGCCGTCGACCATCACTTGTTCGCCTTCTTTCAGGCCGTCGATGACGATCCAGCTCTCGCCTTGCTGCGACGCGATCTTGACCGTGCGGGATACTGGCTTGTTGTCGGCACCGATGACCATCACGGTATCGCCGTTCTGGCCGCCACGGGTGACCGCTTGCTGCGGCACCAGGATGCCGCGCGTTTCCGACTGCGACAGGCGCACGCGTGCGTACTGGCCTGGCAGCAGGGCGTTGTCCGGATTGTCGATGGCAGCGCGCAGCGTGACCTGGCCACTGGTTTCATCGACAGTCACGTCCGAGAACAGCAGCTTGCCCTTGCGAGGCAGCACGGTACCGTCGTCGAGCACGACCGTGACCGGCAGCTCGGCATCGATCTTGCCGCCGGCCTGCTTGCGCAGGCGCTGCAGGTCGTTCGCCGATTGCGTGATGTTCAGGTACATGCGGTCGGTCTGCTGGATCAGGGCCAGCTCGGTCGACTGAGTTGCCGAGACCAGCGCACCTTCAGTGACCAGCGAACGGCCGATGCGGCCGGAGATCGGCGCATTGACGTTGGTGTAGCCCAGATTGATCTGCGCCACGCGAACCTGCGCGCGGGCGGCGGCTACTTCGGCCTCGCCCTGACGTTGCGCCGCGATGGCGTTGTCGAATTCCTGTTTGCTGACGGCAGCGGCTTCGACCAGCGGCTTGTAGCGGTCGGCAATTGCCTTGGCCGCGACCAGATTGGCCTGGGCGCGTGCCAGGTCAGCCTGGGCGGAAGCGACCTGGGCCTGGTACGGCGCAGCGTCGATCTGATACAGCGCCTGGCCCTGCTTGACCATGCTGCCCTCGGTGAACAGACGCTTCTGGACGTTGCCATCGACGCGGGCGCGGACCTGTGCGGTGCGGATTGCCTCGACGCGGGCTGGCAGCTCGGTCTGCAATGCGACGGTTTCGATCTTGGTGGTGATGACACCGGCCTGGACGGCAGGAGCCTGCTGGCCGCCAGGGGCGGCGCCGGCTGGGGCTGCATCTTTCTTGCCGCAGGCGGACAACAGAACCAGGGCTGCCAGGGTGGCGGCAGCGACCCGGGTCAGGGACAGGGACGAGGATTGGGCAGGGCGCATTACGTGTGCTTCCTTCTAGTTAGTAACGCGTCGATGTCACACGCCCGTCATGCAAATATGCGGAGGGTGATATCAACACTGGCTTTTGCAAATAGTTTTATATACTATCACGACTGTATGTAAAATGTTTTGCCCCCTTGGAATTTTGGAGTACCCCCCGAATATGGTCCGCAGGACGAAAGAAGAAGCCGCCGCAACACGCGACAGCATCCTTGACGCAGCAGAAATTTTGTTCGCAAAAAATGGCGTTTCAAGAACGACTTTACAGCATATCGCTACTGCGGCGGGCGTGACGCGCGGTGCGATTTATTGGCATTTTGTCGACAAGGGCGCCGTGTTCAGCGCCATGATGCAACGCGCCACGATGCCGATGGATGCCGCCGTGAAGCTGGCAGGCGAACGCGCGGACACCGATCCGCTGCAAAGCCTGCGCAACGAAATGCTGGCGGTGCTGCAAATCGTGGAAGGCGACGAAAAGGCGCGCCGCGTGTTCGAGATCGCCACGCTCAAGACCGAATTTACCGACGAGGTCGATTCGGCGCGCGCGCACAAGCGCGAATCCGTGGCGCGCTGGCGCGGCCGGCTGCAGGAGCAGTTCACGCAAGCCATGGCCGACGGCACGCTGCCGGCCACGGTCGATCCACGCAAGGCGTCGATGTCGGTCTGGGTCATGCTCGACGGCCTGATCCGCAACTGGATCTTCGAGCCGGGCGCATTCGAGCTGGTCGACCTGGGCGCGGAGCTGATCGATACCTACATGGCAGGCTTGCGCGCACGCTGAGCCCCGGCTTTACACATGTAAATCCAAGAAAAAAGCGGGGGTCAGGTCTGACATTCGGACACGATCTCGACAGTCGATCAAAAAAAGCGGGGGTCAGGTCTGACATTTGGACACGATCTCGACAGTCGGGGAGCCGGGATTAGCTAACACCAGGCCATGTTAGTACTGGGCACGACACCGTTAATAGTGGCCAAGGCTGAGGTCGTGTCCGAATGTCAGACCTGACCCCGGCTGTGTGCCCCCGGCTGTGAGACGTTTGTTTGTACAGATGTAAAACAACAAAAAACCCGGCCGCAGCCGGGTTTTTGTTTGGGCAACTGGTGTGCTTAGCGCATGCCTTCGATCATTACTTTCAGCTTGATCGAATCGACCACGAACGCGCGGATTCCTTCGGCCAGCTTTTCGGTCGCCATCGCATCTTCATTGAGCATGAAGCGGAACGTCTTTTCGTCGATCGCGATCTTCTCGATATCGGCGCTGTCGTCCTTGACCAGCTTGCGCTCGAACGGCGCGTCGCTGTCGGCCAGCTTTTGCAGCAGGTCCGGCGAGATCGTGAGCAGGTCGCAACCGGCCAGCTCGAGGATCTGCGACGTGTTGCGAAAGCTTGCGCCCATCACTTCGGTGGCGTAGCCGAATTTGCGGTAGTACTGGTAGATGCCCTTGACCGACTGCACGCCCGGATCGTCGGCGCCCTGGTAATCGGTGCCGGTCGACTTCTTGTACCAGTCGTAGATGCGGCCGACGAACGGCGAAATCAGCTTGACGCCCGCTTCGGCGCAGGCCACGGCCTGGCACAGCGAGAACAGCAGCGTCAGGTTGCAGTGGATGCCGTCTTTTTCCAGGATCTCGGCAGCGCGGATGCCTTCCCAGGTCGAGGCGATCTTGATCAGCACGCGCTCGCGCGACACGCCCGCCGCTTCGTACAGCGCGATCAGTTCGCGGCCCTTGGCCACCGTGGCCTCGGTATCGAACGACAGCGCCGCATCGATCTCGGTCGACACGCGGCCTGGCACGAACTTGAGGATTTCCACACCGAAGGCGATCAACAGGCTGTCGATGATGCCGTCGATCGACGCGTCGGGCGCGTTGGCGATGGCTTTCTCGAGCAGCGGGCGGTATTCGGGCTTTTGCACGGCCTTCAGGATCAGCGACGGGTTGGTGGTCGCGTCCTGCGGCGTGTAGGCCTTGATCGACTGGAAGTCGCCGGTGTCGGCAACGACGGTGGTGAATTGCTTGAGCTGTTCGAGTTGGTTCATGGTGGTCTCTTGAATATTCTTAGAAATCGGTGCCCGCGACAAACGCGGCCAGCATGGCTTCCAGGCCGGCGCGGTCTTCGTCGCTGAAGCGCTCGAGCTTCGGGCTGTCGATATCGAACACGCCGATCAGCCGGTCGTCCTTGAGCACCGGGATCACGATCTCGGAGGCCGACGCCGAATCGCAGGCGATATGGCCCGGGAATGCATGTACGTCGGCGACGACGATGGTCTCGCGCTTGACGGCGGTGGCGCCGCACACGCCGCGCCCGAACGGGATGCGCGCGCAGGCAGGCTTGCCCTGGAACGGGCCGACCAGCAGATCGTTGCCTTCGCCCTTTTTGGACGGCACGGTGAAGTAGAAGCCAGCCCAGTTCAGGTCGGCGATGGTGTCGTAGACGAGGGCCGAGAACTGCGACGCATTGGCCGTCAGGTCGCGTTCACCTTCGAGGATGCTCGTGACCTGGCGTACCAGCAGGTCGTAATCGGGGCGGTCGCTGCGTTCTGGATTGATGTGCATGGCGTTGCCATTTGGCGGTCAATAAAAAAACTATTTTAGCCGATGAACGAATCGAACTGCATGTCGAACTCCTGCAGCGCCTTCTGCGCGTTCTGCATTTTCTTGCGAAACTCCGGCCCGCGCCGCAGCGCCAGGCCCACCGCCAGCACGTCAATCACGACCAGGTACGCCAGGCGCGCCGAGATCGGCGTGTACGGGTCGGTTGCAAATACCAGATCGATCGGGATCAGCAGTGTGGCCATCTCGGCCAGCGGCGTGCCCGATGGCGCCAGCACGATCACCTGCGCGCCGCCGGCCTTGGCCAGCTTGGCCGACCGGGTCAGCGCCGGGTTGTTGCCGCGCTGCGAAATGGCGACCACCGCATCGCCTTCGCGCAGCAGGGCCGCCGCGATCGAGTGAATTGCCGGGTCGGTGTAGGCCACCGTCGGCACGCCCGAGCGGAAGAATTTGTGCTGCGCGTCGGCCGCCACGAAGCCGGACGTGCCCTGGCCGTAGAACTCGATCTTGTTGGCGCGCGCGAGGATCTCGAGCGCCTGCTGGACCAGCTCCGGCTTGAGGTTGTTGCGCAGGTCGAGCAGCGTGTTGATCGAGCGGCTGCAGATCTTGTTGATCAGGTCCGACGCCAGGTCGTCCTGATGCGGCGCCTCATTCGCGCCGGGCAGGGCCAGCGCCAGGCCTTGCGCCAGTTTCAGCTTGAACTCGTGCCAGCCGTCGTAACCGAGCGTGCGGCAAAAGCGCACGACGGTCGGTTCCGACACGCCCGCGTTGCGCGCGAGCGCCGTGATGTTCTGGCTCACGGTGCCGGACGGCGCGGCCAGCACCGCGAGCGCCACCTTGCGCTCCGATTTGGAGAGCGTGTCGAGCTGGGTGCGGATCGAGTCGAGCAGCATGGGTCAGCCTTAGTCTTCGGGCAGCGATTCTTCGCGCCACTGCAAGCCGTCGCGCCCGATCAGGGCACTGGCCGCAGCCGGCCCCCAGGTGCCGGACGTGTACGGGGCGGGCGAGGTGTCGTCCTGTTCCCAGTGTTCCAGGATCGGCTCGACCCATTCCCACGCCGCTTCCAGCTCGTCGCCGCGCATGAACAGTGTCAGTTGGCCGCGCAGCACGTCGAGCAGCAGGCGCTCGTACGCTTCCATGCGCGGCGACGTGAACTGCTCGCGGAAATCGAGTTCGAGTTCGGCCTGTTTCAGGCGCATCGAGTCGCCCGGCGTCTTGGCCATCAGGTTCATCGACAGCCCTTCATCAGGCTGCAGGCGGATCACCAGGCTGTTGGGCTGGAAGCTCGACGTCGGCTGGTTGAAGATCGAATGCGGGATCGGCTTGAAGCGCACGACGATTTCGGCCAGGCGGTCGGACATGCGCTTGCCGGTGCGCAGATAGAACGGCACGCCGGCCCAGCGCCAGGTGTCGATTTCGGCCTTCATCGCCACGAAGGTCTCGGTGCGCGAACTCTTTGGCGCATCCGGTTCGTCGCGGTAGCCGGGCACCGGCTGGCCGTCGATGTAGCCCGAGCGGTACTGGCCGCGCACGATATTGTGCGTCAGCGTCGTCGGCGTGAAACGCTTCAGTGAGCGCAGTACCTGCAGCTTGGCGTCGCGCACGGCGTCCGGCGCGATCGAGGCCGGCGGCTCCATCGCCACGATGCACAGCAGTTGCAGCAGGTGGTTCTGCAGCATGTCGCGCAGCGCGCCCGAGTTGTCGTAGTAGCCCATGCGGTTGCCCACGCCGATCTTCTCGGCGATGGTGATCTGCACGTCCGAAATCCATTCGCGGCGCCACAGCGGCTCGAACAGGATGTTCCCGAAGCGCAGGGCCAGCAGGTTCTGCACGGTCTCCTTGCCCAGATAGTGGTCGATGCGATAGATCTGCGACTCGGCGAAGACCTTGCCCACGTCCAGATTGATCTGCTTGGCCGAGGCCAGGTCGCGGCCCAGCGGCTTTTCGAGCACCACGCGCGAATTGGGCGTGGCCAGGCCCGTGGCGGCCAGGTTGTCGCAGATCTTGGCGAAGATCTGCGGCGGCGTGGCCAGGTAGTAGACGCGCGTGAGCGACGTATCGGCGCGCAGGGCGGCGACCAGATCGCCGTAGGTGCCGGCATCGGTGGCGTTCAGTGCCACATAGGTGATGCGGCCGAGGAACTTGTCCCAGTTGGCGCCAGATGGCGCTTCCTTGATGTGCGGCTTCGAGTTGGTCTCGACCATGTGCAGGAATTCTTCCTGCGTGGCGTCGTCGCGCCCGACGCAGATGATGCGGGCGCTGGCCGGCAGGTCGCCCGCCACGTCGCGCGCGAACATGGCAGGCAACAGCTTGCGCATCGCAAGGTCGCCACTGCCGCCAAAGAATACGAGGTCAAAATCGGGAATCGCCATGATGGGTCGGATCGGTGTCAGTAAAATGGTTTTGTAAATTTACTACATAATTTATATGGGATCAAGAAAATCTACTACGTTTCTGCAGGTACGACTCATGGTGCCATATCTGCCACTAGCACGGCGCAGGCCCGATTTTCACGGCCGTGGTGGTGGGAACTGCCACCCGTTCTGCTGCGCGTGCACCTGCTTGCCCAGCCAGTCGGCGAACGCGCGCACGGTCGAGGCCAGATGCCGGTCTTGCGGATAGATCAGTGACAGCGGAACGGGTGGCCCCTGAACTGTCGACAGGACGCGCACCAGACGACCCGCTGCCAGGTGCGGCAACGCCACATAGCTGGCGACCCGGATCAGCCCCAGCCCTTCGAGACCGCAGCCCAGATAGGCATCGGTGTCATTGACGATGAGCTGGGTGCCGCTCGCAATCGTGCGTTCGGCGCCATCGACCGTAAAGCGCCAGTCGGTCGCGCGACCAGTGGCGGCTGACTGGTAGCCGACGATGTCATGCGCGTCGAGCGCATCGAGCGAATGCGGCGTGCCGCAGCGCGCCAGGTAATCGGGCGAGGCGCAGGTGATCCAGTCGAAGCTGCCCAGATGGCGCGCCACCAGCAGTGCCGATGACGCCGGCGTGCCGGCCCGCACCACGCAATCGACGCCTTCCTGCACCAGTTCCACCGGGCGGTCGCCCAGCGTCAGGGTCAGGTCGATGGCCGGATACTGGGTCTGGAACGCGCGCAGGCCAGGCAGTACCACGGCCCGTGCGAACGAGGATGTCATGTCGACACGCAGCAGTCCGCGCGGTGCGACCGTGCTGTCGGACAGGGCGGCCTCGACCCCTTCGATGGCGCTCAGGATGCGCTGGCAATGGTCGTAATACAGACTGCCGTTGGGTGTGACGTGCAGGGTGCGCGTCGTACGCTGCAGCAGGCGCACGCCTAGGGACGCTTCGAGTTCCTGGATCGAGCGGCTGATCGTCGAACGCGGCACCGCCAGGATGTTGGCCGCACCGGCAAAACTGCGTGCTTCGACGACGCGCGAAAAAATCTGCATTGCCCGTAACTTGTCCATCGATCCTGCCTCGCTGATCTGCCTGATCCGTCGATTATCCCATCCATCGCAATTCTGAAATGCCGGCGGGCGGGCTTACGCGCAAAAGGGTGGGTGACCATACTTCACGCCATTCACCAAGACAGGAACTCACATGACAAACCACGACAATCCAGACAATGCCCGTCACACGCTGGTGCTGGGCGCCGGTGAACTCGGCATGGCCATCCTGCGCCATCTGGCGCCGCGCCAGAAGGCTGCGGGGCGCGCGCTGGCCGTTCTGGTCACGCCCGGCTCGATCGCCGCGCCGACCCCGCAGCAGCGGCAGGATCACGCCGCATTGCACGCGCTGGATGTCTCCCTGGTGCCGTTCGACCTGGCAGAGCGCAGCGAAGAGGAACTCATCGCCTTGCTGCGTCCGTTCGACACCGTCATCAACTGTACCGGCTTCGTCGCCGGCCCGGGTACCCAGCTTCGGCTGACCCGGGCGGTGCTGGCTGCCGGCGTGCGCCGGCATATTCCGTGGCAGTTCGGGGTCGATTACGACATCGTCGGCAAGGGCAGTGGCCAGCCGGTATTCGATGAGCAGTTCGATGTGCGCGGCATGCTGCGCGGGCAGGACCGGACCGAGTGGATCATCATCTCGACCGGCATGTTCACCAGTTTCCTGTTCGAGAAGACGGCCGGCATCGTCGACCTGGACGCCGGCATCGTGCGCGGCCTGGGAAGCTGGGATACGCAGGTCACAGTCACCACGCCCGATGACATCGGCCGGTGTACCGCCGCAGTCCTGTTCGAGATGCCCCGCATCGCGAACCAGGTCGTGTATCTGGCCAGTGACACCGTCTCGTACGGGCAGCTGGCAGACATCGTCGAGCAGGTGACGGGGCGCAGCGTCGAACGTACCTTGCTGACGCAGGAAGCGCTGCGGGCCGGTCTCGCCGCACAGCCGGACGATACGAAGGCACGCTACCGCCTGGCCTTCGCGCGCGGCGACGGGCTGGCCTGGAGCAAACAGAATACCTACAACGTGCAGCGCGGTATTCCGACCTCTGACATCCGCACCTGGCTCGCGCAGTTGTCGCGCCGCGCAGACAATCAGCCCACCGGCATCCATGATGAATGACAGTTCCACCGAATGGGACTATAGTTTCCACACGTAAATACCGCAGCCGTTCGAGCTGAGGACGAGGGAGACATGATGGGCTGGATGCAAAGTGTGGGACAGGCACTGTCGCCGTTCGGTGGCCGGGCCGTGGGCGGCAGCATACGCGCGCTGGTGGTCAAGGCGCGCGATGGCAGTATCCGCACGGCGATCAATGCCGCACGCCTGCGCAAGGAAGTCGACCAGGCACAGGCCCAGGCCGTGAGCCAGCACCAGGCGGCCAGCGCGCTGGCCGCTGCCGCGCGCGAAGTCACCGAGCTGTCGGCCGGCGTCAATGCCGGTACGCTGCGCATCGCCGACACGGCCGCGCGCAACCTGCATACGGCGCGTGAGTCGATGGATGAACTGACACGTCTCGAAGCGCGCATGCGCACCATCGAGGCGCAGGTGCACGGTTTTTCGGACACCGTGTCGCAACTGGTCGGGCACCTGCACGAGATCGGCGAATTCGGCACCGTCATCGAGAACGTCGCCAACCAGACCAATCTGCTGGCGATCAATGCCGCGATCGAAGCGGCGCGTGCCGGCCCGGCCGGGCGCGGGTTTGCCGTGGTGGCGTCCGAAGTGCGGCGCCTGTCCCAGGTCGTCAACACGGAAGCCGTGAAGATCGCGACCGCCAGCAGTGCGATGCGCGGGCTGGTGGCATCGACCTCCAGTGCGACGGCCAGTATCCTCGACGGCGTGAACGTCTCGGCGCGCGAGGCTGGCAGCGCGGCGAGTCACCTGACGACCTTCGTGGCGGATTTCGAGCGCATGACCGCAACCGTCGACCAGATGGCACTGGCGATGCAGTCGCTCGACGGTGTCAATCAGCAGATCGGGGCGCGTGTCGGCGAAGTGGCGAGCAATGCGTCCGGGGCGGCAGCAACGATGCAGGATGCGTCGCGCCGGGTCGACGAAGTGCGGCTGGCAACCGAGGAGCTGCAAGGCGTGCTGGCGGGTTTCCGCACCGGCGGCACGCCATTCGACGCGCTGGTCGACGCAACCACCGTGCTGCGCGAAGAGGTGTTGGCGTGCCTGAAGCGGCATGCCGCGGGCGGCGCCAACGTATTCGATCAGAGCTACCAGCCGATCGCGCAGTCCGATCCGCCGCGCTTTACCACGTCGTACGACCGCATCGTCGAGCGCGACCTGCAAATCCTGTTTGACCGCGTGCTCACCGATTTGCCGGGCGCCGCCTACGCGCTGGCCGTGGACAACCGCGGCTTCGCGCCGACCCACAACACCAAGTTTTCGCGCCCGCCCAACGGGCAGCGCGAGCACGATCTGGTGTATTGCCGCAACAAGCGGATCTTCGACGACCCGGTGGGCATCCGGCTGGCGAAGAACCGCGAGCCGTTCCTGCTGCAGACCTATCTGCGCGATACCGGTGAGGTGATCAACGATCTGTCGATGCCGATCGTGATCGACGGGAAGCACTGGGGCGCGGTGCGCATCGGCTACGATTCGGCCCGGATGATGGGCTGAGCGGGGCGCATGCTCCTATCTGCCGATTCCCGATATAAGCATAGGCAAAATCGATATTGGCAACGCAATTGGAGGCCTGTTAAGCTTCGCGTCCCTTCGGCGGTCGAGGTACCGCCGTCACCGACCAGAAGAAGAGAAGCCCCCCATGAGCTGCAAGCACCATCACGCCAACCCGCATCGCGCGGTCCTGATCCTGAGCCTGATCGCAACCCTGGCCCCGACCGCCGCGCTGGCCCAGGATACGCCGCCACCGGCGCCGGCCGCCCAGGACGTGCAGACGATCGTCGTCACCGGCACCCGTTCACTGAACCGCCGCACGCTCGATTCGGAGTCGCCCGTCGACGTCATCGGCAACAAGGAACTGCTCAGCACCGGCTCGGGCGAGCTGGCCACCGTGCTTTCGCGCCTTCTGCCATCGATGAATTTCCCGCGCCCGAGCGGCGCCGATGCCAGCGATGCAGTGCGTCCGGCGCAGCTGCGCGGCCTGTCGCCCGACCAGACGCTGGTGCTGGTCAACGGCAAGCGCCGCCACACGTCGGCTGTCGTCAACGTCAACGGCACCCTGGGCCGCGGCTCGGCCCCGGTCGACCTGAACGCAATTCCGCTGGCGGCGATCGAGCGCATCGAAGTGCTGCGCGACGGCGCCGCAGCCCAATACGGCTCGGACGCCATTGCCGGCGTGGTCAACATCATCCTCAAGCGCGGCGCCAAGGGCGGCGAAGCGGAAGTGGTGTATGGCCAGTATGATGCGGGTGACGGCGAGCAGGGCACCGTGCGTGGCTCGGCAGGCTTCAACCTGGGCCAGGATGGCTGGGTGCGCATCGCCGTCGAAGCGGCCGAGCGCAACGCCACCAACCGCTCGTTCGCCGACCCGCGCCCGTCCGCCGGTCCACGCCAGGGCCTGATCACCCAGCGCTACGGCGACCCGGACAGCCGCCCGCGCACGCTGTTCGTCAACAGCGAAGTGCGCATCAACGACGACGTCGACTGGTACGCCTTTGCGAGCTACGGCGAGCGCGACACCTCGTCGGCGGCGACCTTCCGCACCGCGTTCACCGACAACAACCGCACCACGCTGCGCTCGCCCCTGTATCCGGAAGGCTTCCAGCCGCTGCTGGGCAGCACCTCGACCGATGCCTCGATCGTGACGGGCCTGCGCGGCGTGGCCGGCGGCTGGCGCTGGGATGCGAGCCTGAACCATGGCCGCAACCGCTTCACGCTCGACGTCAACGACACGGTCAACTACAGCCTGGGCGCGGCCAGCCCGACCAGCTTCTATGCGGGCGAACTCACCTCGAAGCAAAGCCTGGCCAACCTGGACGTGGCGCGCGAGGTTCCGGTGTCGTTCATGAGCGGTCCGCTGACCGTGGCGCTGGGTCTGGAAGCGCGCCATGAATCCTATGAAATCGGCGCGGGCGAAGCTGGTTCGTACTTCGGTTCCGGCGCGCAGGGCTATTCGGGCTTCCGCCCTGAGAATGCAGGCGAAAACAGCCGCAACAACAAATCGGTGTACCTGAACCTGGAAGGCGACATCACGAGTGCACTGTCGGGCGCCCTGGCGCTGCGCCATGAGCGCTACAGCGATTTCGGCAGCACCAACTCGGCCAAGGCATCGGCGCGCTATGCGTTCACGCCAGCCTTCGCGCTGCGCGGCACGGCCTCGAACGGTTTCCGCGCGCCGTCGCTGGCCCAGTCGTTCTACACGATCACCACCACCAACACGCTGCTCGTGAACGGCACCAGCGCGCTGGTGGAGACGGGCACCTTCCCGGTCGGCAGCGCCGCCGCCCGCGCACTGGGCGCGCAGCCGCTCAAGGCCGAAAAGGCGCGCAACCTGAGCATCGGTGCGCAGTGGCAGCCAACTCGCAACTGGACCACGACGGTCGACCTGTACCGCATCGATATCGACGACCGCATCGTGTTCTCGTCGAACCTGCAACTGGCGAATGCGCCGGCGCTGTCACGCGCGCTCGCATCCCAGGGCGTGTTCGTCGGCGCGGCGCGCTACTTCACCAATGCGGTCGATACGCGCACCAAGGGCGTCGACGTGGTCAGCACGTACCGCCTGAACTTCGCGCAGGGCGCGCGCGCCGACCTGACGCTGGCCTACAACCATAACGACAACGAGGTGCAGGGTGTGGCGGCGTCGCCGGCGGTGCTGTCGGGGCAGGGACTGTCACTGGTGGACCGCCAGAGCATCAACCGCCTGACGGTGGGTTCGCCGAAGGACAAGCTTGGCCTGACGGGTGACTTTACGCAGGGTGCGTGGAATGGCCGCGCCGTGGTGACGCGTTACGGCGAATTCACGGTGCCGCAGAACGATCCGGCGCTGGACCAGAACTACGACCCGCAATGGGTGCTCGATCTGGCAGCAAGCGTGCGCCTGAACCAGTGGCGCCTGACGGCCGGCATCGACAACGTGACCAACCGCTATCCTGCGCAGGTCACGTCGCGGGCCAACCTGAACGTGAACGGCACCCAGCCGTACAGCGTGTGGGCGCCGAACGGCTTCAATGGCCGCTACTTCTATGTGAAGGCCGGCTACACCTGGTAAGCAGGTGCGGGCCCGGGGTCAGCGCGACCCGGGCTTCAGATTGCGCTCCGGGTTCAGATCGCGTACTCAGGCTCTTCGCGGCCCGCCACATCGAGCCGCACCGACAGCACCTTGCCGGTGTGCGGATACTGCGCGATCTCTTCGCTCGACCGACCGTGGCTGGCGCTGGTGATGTACAGCGTGCGCAGGTCGGGTCCGCCGAAGCAGACCGACGTCGGGCAGCGTACCGGCAGTTTTATCTCGCGCACGATCTCGCCGGTTGGCGAAATGCGCAGCACGCGCCCGCCTTCGAACATCGCGACCCAGTACATGCCTTCAGAGTCGATCGTCGCGCCATCGGGCCGGCCGCCGTAGTCCGGCGCCGTTTTATCGGTCGGGAAGGTGAGGATCGTGCGGCGGTTGCTGTGCTCACCGGTGGCCACGTCGAAGTCGTAGCAGTCGATGCGGTGCGAGGTGGTATCGGCATGAAACATCGTGCGGCCATCCAGGCTCCAGGCCAGGCCGTTCGAGTTGGTCATGCCGCCGCGCCAGGCGCAGCGCAGGTTGTCGCGTGCGAGCACGTACATCTCGGCGGCCGGCTGGTCGCGCGGCTCGTACATGGTGCCGATCCAGAAGCGGCCCGCCGGGTCGACGCGGCCGTCGTTAAAGCGCACCTTCGACGTGTCGTAGGGCGCATCGGCGATCGGGGTTTCCGCACCGTCGGTCGTGTTCAGGCGCAGCAGGCGTTCGCGCGTGGCCACGACCAGAAAATTGTTGTCGTCGATCGCCAGCGCCGACGGGTTCGAGCCCATCTTCCATGACGAGAACTTGCCGCTTGCTGCGTGCAGGCGGTTGACGGTCAGGCCTTCGATATCGACCCAGTACAGGGCCGATTCGACTTCGTGCCAGATCGCCGATTCGCCCACCAGCATCGGCGCATCGTGTACCACTTCAAATTTTTCGGTTGCCATAGTCTCGGGATCAAAGGTTCGGGATCAGACCGCGGCTTTCGCGCGCGCGATCAGGCCGTTGGTGGAACTGTCGTGCAGGTTAGGCACCGGCTCGCCCGCCAGTTCGGCCTCGATCTTCTTGGCCAATACCTTGCCCAGCTCAACGCCCCACTGATCAAAACTGTTCACGTCCCACAGCACGCCCTGGACAAACGTCTTGTGCTCGTACAGTGCGATCAGGGCGCCCAGCGTGGTAGGCGTCAGGCGCTCCATCAGGATCGTGTTGCTCGGGCGGTTGCCAGGGAAGGTCTTGTGCGGCGTGAGGCGCTCGACTTCGTCTGCCGGCAAGCCTTGCGCCGTCAGGTCGGTGCGCACTTCGTCGGCGGTCTTGCCCTTCATGAAGGCTTCCGACTGCGCGAAGCAGTTCGCCAGCAGGGCAGTGTGGTGGTGGTCCATCTCGTGCGCCGGGCGCAGGGCGGCGATGAAATCCATCGGCGTCACGTCGGTGCCCTGGTGCAGCAGCTGGAAGTAGGCGTGCTGGCCGTTGGTGCCGCACTCGCCCCAGATCGCCGGACAGGTTGGCGTGTCGACCGGCTGGCCGTCGCGCGTGACGCGCTTGCCGTTGCTTTCCATGTCGAGCTGCTGCAGATAGGCCGGGAAGCGGTTCAGGTCCTGGTGATACGGCGCGATCGAGACCGAGCTGCATTCAAGGAACTGGCGGTTCCAGAAGCCGATCAGGCCCAGTAGCGCCGGCAGGTTCTGCTCGAGAGGCGCAGTGCGGAAGTGTTCATCCAGTTCGTGCGCGCCGGCCAGGAAGTCCTTGAAGTAGCCGAAGCCCACGGCCAGCGCGACCGGCAGGCCGATCGCCGACCAGACCGAATAGCGGCCGCCGACCCAGTCCCAGAACGGGAACATATTGGCCGGGTCGATGCCGAAGGCCTTGATCGCCTCGGTATTGGTCGATGCGGCGACGAAGTGCTTCGCCAAAGCCTCTTCAGGCGCGTGCGCCAGGAACCAGCGGCGCGCGGTCTGCGCGTTCATCATCGTCTCGGTGGTGGTGAAGGTCTTGGAGGCGACGATGAAGAGCGTTGTTTCGGGATCGACCTGGCCCAGGGCCGCGTCCATGTCGTGGCCGTCGACGTTCGAGACGAAGTGCATGCGCAGGCGCGGATGTGCGTAGTGGCGCAGGGCCAGCACGACCATCTTCGGGCCCAGGTCCGAGCCGCCGATGCCGATATTGACGATGTCCGTGATCGGTTTGCCGGTGTGGCCCAGCCATTCGCCGCTGCGCACCGCGTCGGTGAAGGTCTTGATGCGATCGAGCACAGCGTGGATGTCGGCGTTGATGTCCACGCCGTCGACCACGTGCGACGCACCGCGCGGGGCGCGCAGGGCGGTGTGCAGCACGGCGCGGCCTTCGGTGTTGTTGATGCGCGCGCCCAGGAACATCGCATCGCGCCGCGCTTCGACACCGCGCTCGCGCGCCAGCTGCATCAGCAGTTCAAGCGTGCGCCCGTCGAGGCGATTTTTTGAATAGTCTAGGAACAGGCCTGCAGCCTCGTCGCTGAATCGCTCGAAGCGCTGCGGGTCGGCGGCAAACAGATCGCGCATCTGCCACGTGGTGGCAATGTCGGCGTGCTGGGCGAGGGCCTGGAAACTGGCGGTACTGGTCAAGGATGGCTGGCGCATGGGGTCCGGGGTGCGTGGCACAATGTTGTCGTTAACAGATTATCGAATAATACAATTATCTGCGCGTAAATTCACTACATAAAAGCGCGTGTGCGCCGTCAGGATAGCAACTACCGGCGCTTTTCGGAATGTGCCTTCATGCTCATCCATACAGCACCGGGAGTCGCGGAAGAGCGTAGCGACCCAAATTGTAGTAAAATTTCAGATACTAAATTCAGGAAGGAACGAACATGGCGCTCCACCCCGTAGTCGAACAGGTTACCAACCGCATCATCAAGCGCAGCGGCCCGTCGCGCGCTGCCTATCTGGCGCACCTCGAGGCCGCCCGCATCCAGGGCGTGCAGCGCGGCGCGCTGTCTTGCACGAACCTTGCCCACGGGTTCGCCGCGTTCCCGGCCAACGACAAACTGAAGCTGCGTGAAGTCAAGCAGCCGTCGGTGGCCATCGTTTCTTCCTACAACGACATGCTGTCGGCGCACCAGCCGTTCGAGGGCTATCCGAAGATCATCAAGGACGCCGTGCGCGAGATCGGCGCCGTGGCCCAGTTTGCCGGCGGCGTGCCGGCCATGTGCGATGGCGTCACGCAGGGCCAGCCGGGCATGGAACTGTCGCTGTTCTCGCGCGACACCATCGCCATGGCCACCGCCGTCGGCCTGTCGCACAATATGTTCGACGCCAGCCTGTACCTGGGCATCTGCGACAAGATCGTGCCGGGCCTCCTGATCGGCGCGCTGCACTTCGGCCACATCCCGGGCATCTTCGTGCCGGGCGGTCCGATGACGTCGGGCCTGTCGAACAAAGAGAAAGCGCGCGTGCGCCAGCTCTACGCGCAGGGCAAGGCCACGCGCGAAGAACTGATGGAATGCGAAGCCGCGTCGTACCACGACGCCGGCACCTGTACCTTCTACGGCACCGCCAACAGCAACCAGATGCTGATGGAAGTCATGGGCCTGCACCTGCCGGGCGCCGCGTTCATCACGCCGGGCACCGAACTGCGCGACGCGCTGACCAGGAGCGCAGCGCGCCAGGCGGTGGCGATCTCGCAGCAGGGCGGCACTTACATGCCGATCGGCCGCATCGTGGACGAGAAATGCATCGTCAACGCCATCGCCGCCCTGCACGCGACGGGCGGCTCGACCAACCACACGCTGCACCTGGTGGCGATCGCGCGCGCGGCCGGTATCGTGATCGACTGGGACGACTTCGACCAGCTGTCGAAGGTCGTGCCGCTGCTCACGCGCATCTACCCGAACGGCGAAGCCGACGTGAACCACTTCCAGGCCGCCGGCGGCCCGGGCTTCATCATCCGCGAACTGCTGGACGCTGGCCTGGCGCACGAAGACGTCAACACGGTGCTGGGCCACGGCCTGCGCGCCCACTGCAAGGAGCCGTTCCTGGGCGAGGATGGCAAGACCATCTGGCGCGACACGCCACTGCAGAGCGGCGACGAAACCGTGCTGCGCCCGGCATCGAACCCGTTCAGCCCCAACGGCGGCATGGTGCTGGTGCAGGGTAACCTGGGCCGCGCCGTGATGAAGATATCGGCCGTCAAGCACGATTACCACGTGATTGAAGCACCGGCGATCACGTTCGATTCGCAGGAAGATTTCATGGGCGCCTACAAGGCCGGCCGGCTCAATCGCGATTTCGTCGCGGTGGTGCGCTTCCAGGGCCCACGCGCCAACGGCATGCCGGAACTGCACGCCCTGACGCCAGCCCTGTCGAACCTGCAGGATGCCGGCTTCAAGGTGGCGATGGTGACCGATGGCCGCATGTCGGGCGCGTCGGGCAAGGTGCCAGCGGCGATCCACGTGTCGCCTGAAATCCTGGCCGGCGGCCCGCTGGGTCTCGTGCGCGACGGCGACATCATCCGCGTCGACGCCACCACCGGCACGTTGCAGGCGCTGGTGCCGGCCGAAGAATGGGCTGCGCGCAAGCAGGCCACGACCGATTTGAGCAAGAGCCACATCGGCATGGGCCGCGAACTGTTTACGATGTTCCGCGCCTCGATCAGCGCCGCGGAGCAGGGCGCGGCGACGTTCCCGCTGCCGTCGCCGATCCCCACCATCGTGCCGCTGCACGAAGGCCTGGACGCCAATGAGGTCGTGCCGGGTTCAGACGAAGACTTTCTCTTTAGGACGCAGAAATGACCTTACTTGAAATTATGCGCTCGGCGAGCGTGATCCCTGTCATTGCCATCGACGATCCGGCGCACGCCGTGCCATTGGCCAGGGCGCTCGTCGCCGGCGGCATCCGCGTGCTCGAAGTCACGCTGCGCACGGAACACGGCCTGGGCGCGATCCGCGCCATGAGCGAAGTTGAAGGCGCCATCGTCGGCGTCGGCACCCTGACGTCGCCCGAAGAATTCGTCGCCTCGCGCGACGCCGGCGCCGTGTTCGGCGTCTCGCCGGGCCTGACGCCAGCGCTGATCGCCGCCGCCAAGTCGAGCGGCCTGCCACTGCTGCCGGGCGTGATGACGCCATCCGAAGTGATGGCCGCGCGCGAAGCGGGCTTCCGCCAGGTCAAGCTGTTCCCGGCCATGCAGGCAGGCGGCGTGGGCATGCTCAATGCGATCCGCGGCCCGCTGTCGGACATGACGTTCTGCCCGACCGGCGGCATCACGATCGAGACCGCACCGGCCTTCCTGGCCTGCAAGAACGTCGCCTGCGTGGGCGGTTCGTGGCTCACGCCGAAGGACGCGATCGAGGCCGGTGACTGGGCCCACATCACCGCGCTGGCCAAAGCCGCCGCGGCGCTGCGCGCCAGCTGACTGGCGGCGGGCGACGCACCATGCGCTCGTACTTTCGCCCCCTGAGCGAAGGTGAAACCAGATTGGCGTCGCTGCTGTTCGGCGACGCCATCGATGTTACCCGCGTGCGGATCCACAACCGCCGCTACATGCCGTTCCAGCCACGGAACTGCTGCATGACGCCCAACGGCAGCATGTATTTTCACCACTCCTGTTTTCTCCCCGACTATGCACGCGGCGATCCGCCCGCGATCCACTGGTTCATGCACGAGATGGTGCACGTCTGGCAGCATCAGCTCGGGTATCCGGTGCGTTTGCGCGGCGCGTTCCGGATCGGGCTATCCTATGGCTACACGCTGACCGAAGATGCTACGCTGGAGGACTTCAATATGGAAGCGCAGGGGGATCTGCTGGCGGATTACTTCGTGCTTAAGCACTTGCGCCGGCCCGAGGCCATGCGGCAGCAGCGCTATCGCGACAGCCTGGCGTTGTACGAGAAGGTACTGGCGCGGTTTCTGGTCGACCCTGGCAGCCGCGCCAGTCTGCCGCGTGGGCCAGCGCGCTGGCTGGCCGCATGATGCTCCCGTTTTCCGTGGGCGCGATGCTGGCCGCCACGGTCCTGTGCGCGCCCGCGCTGGCCAGCACCTGTTTTGGCAGCAGTGGAAGCGGGCGCATCGAAGGCGCGGTGGCACTGCCGCTTGCGGGCGTCAACTTCGCTGCCTACTCGGAACTTGGACTCAAGCTTGGCCGCACCTGGGTTCATGCGCAGTTACGCGATGTGGTGCTGGGCGCGTATTCGACACTGTCCCGCAGCACGCCGGACGTGCAGTACGTCTATGGCGAGACCGGCCTGCGCACCGGCGGGCCGATGCCGCCCCATCGCACGCACGAGAACGGGACTTCGGTTGACTTCATGGTGCCGGTGCGCGGCCGGGATGGCCGGCCGGCGCAGTTGCCGCGGACCGCGCACAACCACTATGGGTACGATCTGGAATTCGACGATGCAGGCAAGCTTGCGGACTTGCGCATCGACTTCGCCGCTATTGCCGCGCATCTGGCGCAGCTGGATCTGGAAGCACGGCGTCATGGTTTCGGGATTGCGCGCGTCATTCTGGCGCCTGAGTACATCCCGAAGGTGCTAGCCACACCTGCAGGCCAGAACATCAAATCGCTGCCGTTCATGAAGACCATGCCCTGGGTTCGGCACGACGAGCATTACCATGTCGATTTCGCGGTCAAGTGCGCCAGGTAGACCGGCGGCGGCAGCTGCCGTGGCCAGCTGCGCTATCGAACCGCTCGCCAGCTTGCCTCGTTCAGAACGTATGCCGCAACCCGATATTGAAAGCCCGGTCGCCCGAACCAGCCTCGGCATTGTTACCCACCGTATAGCCAGCGCCATTCCGGTTGTCGATCATGCCGTACGAGGTATACGCACTGGTGCGCTTGGACAGCGCATGCACGTAGCCCACCGCATACTGCGCGGCGTCCTGGTTCAGCGCCGTCTTGTCGTTCTTGCGGATGTACGAGGTCATGATGGTGCCGGCCGGGCCGACCGGGATGGTGACGCCGACCAGCGTGTCGTCGCCGCGCAGGCTTGGTCTGAACACCCTGCCGTAGGGGAGTGGCGTGGCATTGTTCAGTGGCGCGCTGTTGAGCCCCTTGTCGTTGCTGTAGGCGAAGAAGACCTTGACCACCTTGAAGTCGACATTCGCCACGAACAGCGTGTTGCGACCGCTGTCGGTGCCGGTGAGGGTGGCGCTGTCGTTGTTGCGATGGTTGTGCGCCAGCCGGGCGTTGACCGGCCCCTTGGCATAGTTGACGCTGACGTTGTACTGGCTGCCGGCGTCGCTGTCGCCGGCGGTCTCGCCCAGCGAGTACAGCAATCCTGCGCTGAAGCCATTCTTCACGGGCGTCGTGTAGATGATCGAATTGTTCGCGCGCAGATTGGCGCCCGCGACCGGGAACAAGTTCTTGGCGCTGCCCGACAGGCCGCTGCCGAATGGATCGCCGACCTGACCGAGGGCATTGTAGGTCAGGGTGTACTGGCGCCCGACCGTCAGACTGCCGGCGTCCTTGCTGGCAAGTCCCACGAAGGACTGGCGGTTGAATGCCTGGCCGGACGAGGCCAGCGCACCGGTATCGATCGAGATCCCGGCCTCGAGCACGAACAGCGCCGAGACGCCCGCGCCCAGTTCTTCCGATCCCTTGAATCCCAGGCGGGAGGCGGATGCGACGCCGCTGCTGACTTTGGTGACGTTGCCAGCTGCGCCCCCGCGTTCGTTGACGATGCCGGCGTCGGCAATGCCATAGATCGTGATATTGGATTGGGCCTTGGCTGCGCCGCTGGCAGCAAGCAGCATGACGATCGGAATCGCCGGTGATAATTTCATGTTTGTCTCCGTGTGTTTTTATGGTGTACAGCGTGGCGGCATGGCGACTCAGTCGAGTTCCATGTCGAGCAGCATCGAGCTGAGCGATTTGCCATGCGCGTCCAGGGCCAGCGAGCGTGTCACGCCGCCGCCCAGCGCCTGCTGCATGACGAAGTTCATTGCGCCCAGTTGCGGCAGCAGGTAGCGGGTCACCTGGCCGTGCACGATGCCGGCGAAATGCCGGCGTACCCGTTCGGCGGTGACGTGCTGTTCCAGCAGCGCGTAATCGGCCGCGTGAAACGCGATCAGGGACAGGTTGGAAATGTCGCCCTTGTCGCCGGCGCGCGAATGCGCGATGTCGCGAAGTTTCATGTCAGGTTTCCTCGAAATGGATCACTGGGCTGACCTGCGCGGCAGGCAGCAGGGTGGAGCGGATCGCGATCACTTCGCGCGCCGATCGGGTGGCGCCGCCACCGCCCGCCGGCCCGCAGGTGTACAGGGTTTCGACTTCGTTGCCGATGCGGATCGCTTGCTGCAGGCTGGCGGTGCGGCCGATGACGCGCAGCCGCACCTCGCGCGGTTCGGCCTCAAGCGGCCCGTCACGGTCGCCATGCAGCGCATTCACGCCGATCAGGTCATAGCGCACTTCGGTCAGTGCGACGCCCGTCAGTGCGAATCGCTCGGCGACGATCGCCTGCGCCAGGCGCGCGCGCGCCAGTGCGCCTGGCCCCGCGTACGAGATCTGGCCTTCGCCGATGTAGCTGTCGATGTAGCCGATCGATACTTTCAGCATGCCGCTGCACGGATGGCCGCTGGCGCCCTGCAGGTTGATGCGGTCCGGTGCGCGCTCGGTCATCGTCACCGCCGAGAAATCGGCCACGACGTCCGGCGTCTGGTATGCAGCCGGGTCGTGGATTTCGTACAGCAGCTGCTCGGTGCAGGTGGCGCGGGTCACGTAGCCGCCCGAACCGGCCACCTTGGTGATCTCGACGCTGCCGTCCTCGCCGATCACGGCAAGCGGGAAGCCCAGCCGCGCCAGGCTTGGTACGTCCTTGACGCCGGGATCGGCGAAGTAGCCGCCGCACACCTGGCCGGCGCATTCGAGCAGGTGCCCGGCCAGCGTGCCCTGGCCCAGGCGCTGCCAGTCGTTCATCGCCCAGCCGAAGGCGTGGATGGCTGGCGCGAGCACCAGCGCCGGATCGGCAATACGGCCGGTGATGACGATGTCGGCGCCTTGCGCCAGCGCGTCGACCAGCGGCTGCGCGCCCAGATACGCGTTGGCCGACAGCAGCCGGCTGCCCAGTGCCGCCACCGGTTCGCCGGTGTCGTCGAGGTAGTCGCCCTGACGCAGCTGTTCGAGGACGTCGTCGCCCGTGATGGCAGCGATCTTCAGGTGGCCAAGGCCGAGCGAGACGGCGATCTGTCTGGTTTTAGCGGCCGCCGCGAGCGGGTTGGCCGCGCCCATGTTCGTGATGATTTTGATGCCCCTGTCGGCGCAGGGCTTCAGCACGGCCAGCATGCGCGCTTCGAGCAGCGGGTCGTAACCGAGCGCCGGATCCTTCATCCGGGCCTGCTGGGCGAGGGCGATGGTGCGTTCGGCCAGGCATTCGAACACGAGGTAATCGAGGTCGCCATGCTCGGCCAGTTCGAGCGCCGGTTCGATGCGGTCGCCCGAATAGCCGGCGCCGCAGCCGATGCGTAGGGTTTTCATGGTGCAGTCTTTCGAAAGGGTCAATGGGTGCGTCAGAACGGGAACAGCCCGATCAGCGCGGCGACGCATGTCATGAATACCGTGGTGGCGAGCAGGTACGGAATCGTGAAGCGCTGGTGTTCTCCCAGGTCGATGCCCACCAGTCCGACCAGCAGGAACGTTGCCGGTGTCAGCGGGCTGACGGCAAAGCCGGTCGTCATCTGGCCGAGCAGCGCGGCCTGGGCCAGCTGCACCTGCGGCACGCCGAGGGTATTACCGGCCTCGGCCAGCACCGGCAGTACGCCGAAATAGAACGAATCCGGATCGAACACCAAACTGAGCGGCATGGACACCAGGCCGGTGACGAACGGCAGGTGGCTCGCCAGGCTGACCGGGATGCTGGCCGCGAGCACCTGGGCCATCGCGGTCAGCATGCCGCTGCCTTTCATGATGCCGGTGAAGACACCGGCGGCAAACAGGATGCTCGCCATCATCAGGGCAGCCTTGGCATGCGCATCGACGCGGGCGCGCTGTTCGGCGACATCCGGGTAGTTCATCATCAGGGCCAGCACGGTGCCGAACATGAAGCAGGCGACCGGATTGAGCACATTGCTGATCATCGTTGCCAGCACGATCACCACCAGCAGCAGGTTGGGAATGAAGCGCCCGGGCCGGCGCAGCTTTTGTTGTGCCTCGTCGATCTCGGGCACGTGGTGGCTTCCCATGCTGCCAGCGGCGCCGGCAGGCGCGGCCCCGGTGGGGCCCAAACGACGCTGCTCGCGCACGCCCATCATCCAGGCGCAGCCAAAGACGAACAGCATCCCGGCGATTTGCACCGGCACCATCGGCAGATACAGCTCGGTCATCGGAATATGCAGCGCGGCCGACGCGCGCAGCGTCGGGCCGCCCCATGGCAGCGCGTTGGCCACGCCGGCCGACATGGCAACGATGCAGGCCAGGATGCGCTTGTCCATCTTCAGCTTGATATACAGCGGCAGCATCGCCGGTACGGTGACGAGAAAGGTGACCGCGCCGGAACCGTCGAGGTGGACGATCGCCGCCAGCACCGCAGTGCCAAGGGTGATGCGGGCCGGGTGGGTGCCGACGATTTTCAGGATGCGGTTGACGATCGGGTCGAGCATCCCGGCGTCGGTCAGGATCCCGAAGAACAGGATGGCAAACAGCAGCATGCCGGCCACCGGTGCGATCGCCTTGATGCCGTCGGTGATGAAGGTGCCGATCTCGGCGCCGAAGCCGCCGATCAATGCAGTCAGTGCGGGGATCGCAATCAGCGCGACAAGGGCGGACATCTTCCTGCCAAGGATGACGAACAGCAGGGCGAAAATAGTAAGAAAGCCGAGGAAGGCCAGCATGAAAGTCTCCAATTTATTGTATGTGCTGATCGATGCAGCACTTGAAGCCATTCTGGGGGGCCTTGGTTTTTGTTGTAAAATGGATTTTTCCGATTGATTGTGCGGCTTTTTCGATAAGTGGCAGGCGCGATGCTTCCGAATATCTCCACCAAGCAGTTGCAGGCGTTCCTGGCCCTCGAGCAGCACCGGCATTTTACCCAGGCGGCCGAGCGCTGCCATCTGTCGCAATCGGCGTTCAGCGCCGTGATCCAGAAGCTCGAGGCGACCGTCGGCGCTAAACTGGTCCAGCGCGACACGCGCAACGTCACCCTGACCACCGAAGGCGAACTGTTCGTGGAAGTGGCGCGCGCCTTGCTGGCTGACCTCGACGCGGCCTTCACCGACATGGGCGACTTCATCGCGCGGCGCAAGGGCAGGGTGGCGCTGGCCGTGCTGCCATCGCTGGCGGCCAACGGCATACCCGAGGTCATCGCGCACTACAAGGCCACCTATCCCGGCATCACGGTGCAGCTGTTCGATGCGCTGTCGGACCAATGCCTGCATTTGCTGCGCCAGGGCAGGGTCGATCTGGCGCTGACCGCGCCCGGGGCGAACCTGGCTGAATTTTCAACCCGCACCCTGTGCAGCGATCCGTTTTTCTTTGTCTGCCGGCGCGATCATCCGCTCGCGCGCAAGCGCAAAATCCGGATGCCCGATCTGGTGGGCTGCGAGCTGATCCACCTTGCGCCATCGACCAGCGTGCGCCAGCACGTCGACCAGTTGACGCGGGGGCTGGACGTGCGCCATTCCGGTCTTGAGGTCGAGCACCTGGCCACGGTGGCGGGCCTGATCGGGCAGGGACTCGGGGTGAGTCTGGTGCCGGAGCTGACGCTGTTCCAGTTCCGCAGCCTGGACCTGATTGCCATTCCGCTCGATGCGGCGGCCGTGGTGCGCCCGATCCTGATCGTCCAGCGCAAGGACCGGGCGTTATCGCATGCCGCGCAGGGCATGCTTGAATTGATCGAAGCGCGGCTGTCGGCCAATGGCAGGCAGCGCGGTGCGAAGCCGGTCGATGCGGGGTTGGGCCTCTAGCCAGCGCCCCGGCGCGGCCTGTCAGGCGACGGCGTTTTCTGTCAACCCGACTGGCCTGGCTTTCTTCGTACGGGCGCGTGCCGGCGCTGGCGCGCGCAGTGCCAGAGAGCGGCTGGCGTCAGGGCGGGGCGCGTCTTCCTGACCCAGGTTGAACACGCTGACCAGCTGCGCCAGGGTCGTCGCCTGTTCCTGCAGCGCCGCGGATGCTGCCGCTGCTTCTTCGACCAGTGCCGCGTTCTGCTGCGTCACGCCATCCATCTGCGTGATCGCCTCGTTGACCTGTTCGATGCCGGTGCTTTGCTCGGCGCTGGCCGACGCGATCTCGGCCATGATGTCGGTCACGCGCCCGATGCCCTGCACGATTTCCTGCATCGTCGCGCCGGCTTCACCGACCAGGCGTTCGCCGGCATCGACCTTCTGGACCGAGTCGATGATCAGGCCGCGGATCTCCTTGGCTGCGGCGGCTGAGCGCTGCGCAAGGTTGCGCACTTCGCTGGCCACGACCGCGAAGCCGCGGCCCTGTTCGCCGGCGCGCGCCGCTTCGACTGCCGCATTCAGGGCCAGGATATTCGTCTGGAAAGCAATGCCGTCGATGACGGCGATGATGTCGCCGATCTTCTTCGACGAGGCATTGATCGACGCCATCGTCGAGACCACCTGCGACACCACCTGACCACCATGCGCCGCGATCTGGGATGCGTTCTTGGCCAGGACATTGGCCTCGCGCGCATTGTCGGAGTTCTGGCGCACAGTGCTCGTGAGCTCTTCCATCGAGGAGGCGGTTTCTTCGAGCGAGCTGGCCTGCTCCTCGGTGCGTGAAGACAAATCCATATTGCCCGACGAAATCTGACGCGACGCAGTGACGATGTTTTCAGTCCCGGTACGCACTTCGGTCACGGTCTTGCGCAGGCTCGTGCTCATCGTCTTGAGCGCATCGAGCAAGTCGCCGACTTCGTCACGCGACTCGGCGCGGATTTCAGTTGTCAGGTCGCCGGCGGCAACCTGACGCGCCAGGCCCACGGCGCGCCGGAGTGGCATGGTGATGCTGCGCGCCAGCAGCATGCCCAGCACGATGCTGGCCACCAGCGCAACCAGTGCCAGTACGATCAGCGAGCGCCGTGCCGACTGGTCGAGCACTTCGATGTGATCATTGGCAGCCGTAAACAGCATCTGCTGGAAGGCCGCGACTTTATTGACGCTCTCGGTGTAGGCAAGCATCTCCGGCATCACTTTTTGTTCAAAATATACCGGCACCTGCGGATTGTCCGGCCCCAGTTCGCGCTTGAGCTTGTAAGCCGCGTTGCGCGCGTCGATGTAGGCGGTGCGGCGCGTTGCCACGGCGGCGATCAATGCCTTGCCTTCGTCACTCGTGATGCGCGATTCCAGCTCGTCCTGTACCTTGCTCACGTTGGCGCTGACCGCCTTCATTTCCTTCTCATGGTAGGCCTCGTCTGCTGGCGAGGTGCTCTTGAAGCGGGCGATGGTACTGACCCGGTTGACCGCCACCCCCTGGCGCCATTGTGTGGCCAGCATGAATTTTTCAGAAGCCTCCGACATCTCTGTCTTCGCATTTGAAATCTGGAAGAGTTGCCATAGTGCGTTGCCTGCCATGAGGGCCATGAGGCCCACGATAATGGCGAGCGTCGCACCCAGGCGGGTGCCAATCTTGAGGTCCTTGATGTTCATTTCTATTCCATTCCTGACAATAGGGGAGACGATCGTGGATGCCTTCAGACGATTGTACTTACAGGCAATCCTTGTTTCAGAATAATCCCTGATCGAGGCGTATTGACAGCGGGAATGAAAAATTCGTTGAATGTGTTGCTGGGAGAAAACGAAATAATATGTGAACATTACCTTGGGCAGGTAACGCGCATAATAACGTTGTAAAGATGATTATTTTATTCGCCACAACGGGCCAGGGCGGCCCGTTGTGGCAGACACCATCAGGCGATGGCGTCTTCTTCGTCCTCGACCCGCTCGACATTAGTGCGCGATGGTGTTGCGCTGCGGACGGCCAGCGAACGCCCGGCCGCTGCCGGCTGCGCAGCCTGGCGCATAGCCCCTGGCCTGCCATGACCGACATTGAACACGCTGACCAACTGCGCCAGTGTCGTCGCCTGCTCCTGCAGCGATGCGGCCGCTGCTGCGGCTTCTTCCACCAGCGCCGCATTCTGCTGTGTGACGCCGTCCATCTGTGTGATGGCTTCGTTGACCTGCTCGATACCCGTCGACTGTTCGGCGCTGGCCAACGTGATGTCCGCCATGATCTCAGTCACGCGCCCGATGCCCTGCACGATTTCCTGCATCGTCGTGCCTGCTTCATCGACCAGGCGGCCACCGGCTTCGACCTTCGTGACCGAGTCGCTGATCAGGCCGCGGATTTCCTTCGCCGCTGCGGCTGAGCGCTGCGCGAGGTTGCGCACTTCGCTGGCCACCACTGCAAAGCCGCGACCCTGTTCACCAGCGCGGGCCGCTTCCACTGCGGCATTCAGGGCCAGGATATTGGTCTGGAACGCGATGCCGTCAATGACGGCGATGATGTCGCCGATCTTCTTCGACGACGCATTGATCGACGCCATCGTGGACACCACCTGCGACACCACTTCACCGCCATGTGCGGCGATCTGCGATGCATTCTTGGCCAGCACATTGGCCTGGCGTGCATTGTCGGCGTTCTGGCGCACGGTGCTGGTCAGTTCTTCCATCGACGACGCCGTCTCTTCGAGCGAGCTGGCCTGCTGCTCGGTACGCGACGACAGGTCGAGATTGCCCGAGGCGATCTGCTGCGATGCGGTGACGATGGTCTCGGTGCCGGCGCGCACTTCGGTCACGGTCTTGAGCAGGTTGTCGTTCATGGTCTTGAGCGCCAGCACCAGGTCGCCCACTTCATCGCGCGATTCGGCGCGGATATCCGCCGTCAGGTCGCCCGAGGCCACCTGGCGCGCCAGCCCCACAGCATGCGCCAGCGGACGCGTGATGCTGCGGGTAAGCAGCCAGCCGCAGGCCGCACCGATGGCCAGCGCAGCGATGCCCAGGCCGATCAGGATGCGCGTTGCCGACACGACGATGGCGTCGATGCTGGTGTCCGCATCGGTGAACAATTGCTCCTGGTATGTCGCGAGTTTCTCGATGGTGGCGACGTAAATGCGCATTTCGGGGATGACCTTGGTTTCGAAGAACGCCTTGACCTCGGCGTTGTCGGCGCCAAGCGCGCTCTTCATCTTGAAGCCCTCGTTGCGCATTACCGAATACTTGGCGCGCTCAGTGGCAATGTCCGCCAGTAGCGCCTTGCCCTGTTCGCTCTGGACCAGCGATTCGAGCTCTTTCTGCAGTTTGCCTGCCTTGTCGCTGATGACTTTCATCTGCGCGTCGTGGTACTTCTCGTCGACCGGATCGACACTTTTGTACTTGGCAACAGTGCTGACGCTGTTGGTGACGGTGCCCTGGCTCCACTCCTTGGCCAGCTTGGCGCGGTAGGACGTTTGCGCCATGGTCTGCTTGGCGTCGGCAATCCGTTCGAGCTGCCAGAAGGCGACGCCCAGCATCAGGACCATCAGGGCAAGCACGGCGGCAAAAGCGCCGCCGAGGCGGACGCCTATTTTGAGATCGTTGATTTTCATAGTATCCGTTCAGGTAGCAAGTGATGCCCCGGCAACCTGGTGAAGCCGGGGCGTGCATCATGCCGGGAACGCAAGTGCACAGTGGCAAGCGTAAACGCAGGCACGCTGATTGGATATCAAAAATCCGGCAATAACGATAATTGTTGCTGGTGCGAAACAATATGATACTTGGTTGTTATTATCCGATAATGATTGCTTATCGAAGTTGTCGGCGAGCTAATGTCGATGAATGTATCTGCCATAACGCAGGGCTATGGTCGATGGCCCTGTTCAATGCGCTGCCTTCGCTGCCGCATCCATCACACGCAGCAGATTGCCGCTCCACAGCTTGCCCAGATCTGTGTCCGACATCCCACCCGCCTTGAGTCGCGCGGTGATGCGCGGCAGCAGCGACACGTTGTCCAGCCCAGGGAAACCGCCGCCGCCATCGAAGTCCGCACCCATGCACACGTGATCGATGCCGGCAACGTCGATCAGGTGCTGCAGCGAGGCCATGTATTGGTCGAAGCTCGTGCTCCACATCGGCGTGGCCGCTTCGAGTGCCAGCCACTCCTTGCCCAGCGCCGTCTGCTGCGCCGGGGTCATGGCGCCGATGTGGTCGATCTGGTCGAACAGTTCGCCCCGTCGCGGACTCATGCGCATGTCCCCCAGGTAGATGGTCGACGCGCAGACCGCGCCGCCGGCCGCGGCGATGCGGCGGATGCGCGCATCGTCCAGGTTGCGCGGATGGTCGAAGCTCGTGCGCGAACTCGTGTGCGACAGCAGCAGCGGGGCGTGCGACAAGTCCAGCAACTGATCAACGACAGCGTCGGACGCATGGCTCGCGTCGATCACCATCCCGAGCCGGTTCATCTCGGCCACCCAGTCGCGCCCCAGTGGACTCAGGCCGTTCCAGCGCGGCGTGTCGGTTGACGAGTCGGCAAACTGGTTGTTCAGGCTATGCACCACGCCCACCAGGCGCACGCCCTGGCCCTGGAACTGCGCCAGCGCAGTCACGCTCTCGCCGAGCGGATAGCTGTTCTCGATGCTCTTGAATGCCACCAGCTTGCCGGCCGCATCGAGGCGGCGCGCGTCGTGCGCGCTGGTGGCCACGCCGATGCGGTCCGCATGGCGCGCGAGCGTGGTGTCGATCAGCGCGGAGCGTGCCAGCGCATGGCGGCGCGCGGCGGCAAAGCCGTCCGCCGTCAGCGGCCCCTGCTCGGTATAGATCACTAAGAACCCGCCATCGAGGCTGCCGTCGGCCATGCGGGGCAGGTCGAGTTGCGCGATCTCGGTGGTCGGATCGTGACGGGCGCCGAAGTCCCAGCCGGCGCGGTCGAAATGCACGGGCGTGTCGAGGTGCGCGTCGAGCGTCAGCAGCTTGCGGTGTGTCGGATCCACGGGGTTCGGCGTCGGCGTCGGCGCCGGCGTGGCGCAGCCGGCCAGCAGTGCGCAGGCCAGTGCCATGGTGGACGTCATCGTGCGGTTCATTCGGGCGCCTTGATCGGGGTGAAATTCAGGTCCGTGTAATCCCAGCTGAAATCGGCAATGGGCGAGACGGGCTTGAGGCTGATGCGTTCGACCTTGCCGTCCTGGTCGAATGCAAAGCTCAGATACGCTGGCTCGATGGTTTCGTCGTCGAAGCGTGCGATCCAGGTATCGTACTGCCAGTGCACGAGCGGGCCGGCCATGCGCGGCGTCGAGCCGAAGTCGACCCGCAAACCATTCTTCGCCGCCGCGATGGTGATCTTGCCATACCACGGGTCAGCGTAGGTGCCCGCCAACGCTGCCGGCGCCACCAGTGGCTTTGTGCGCGCCGGTTTGGCGGCGCTGCTCTTCTGCAGCGCAAGGCCCTCCGCGATCTTCTTCGCCTTATAGGTTTCGAACGTGGCCGGCCAGTCGGCCTTCGGCTTGGCCAGGTAGTGGTCGGCCAGCTCGTACATCAGGCCCCGCACCAGCTCCCCGTCTTCGCTGTTGATTGCAATCGCAAAGCCCACCTTCTGCTCGGGCAGCATCACGACGGCCGTGCCAAAGCCCAGTACTGCGCCGCCATGCCAGACCATGCGCGCGCCGCGGTAGTCCACCAGGTCCCAGCCCAGGCCATAGTTGGCGAAGGTCGATTCGATGAGTTTCAGTTCCGGCGGCATCTCGTCGAGCGGCACGGTCATCGATGGCGCCCACATCTGCGCGTGCGTGGCCTTGCTGAAGACACGCTTGCCATCCGGCGCGACGCCGCCGGCCAGCTGCGTGTGAAGCCACGCCGCCAGGTCATTGGCGCTGCTGGCCACGCCGCCGGCGGGCGCCGCGTTGCGGCCCAGGTCATCGCGCTCGTCCAGGCGCACCTGCGTGCCGGCGCCACGCAGCCCGCCATCCATCCGCGCATGCGGGAAGGCGCGGTTGGCAGTGGCGAAGTTATCGACGTTGTCGGTGGTGGACAGCCGCATGCCGCTCGGGCGCAGCACGTGTTCGCGCGCGTAGGCCTCCCACGGCTGGCCGCTCACTTGCTCGATGAGCTGGCCCGCCACGACATACATCAGGTTCGAATACGCGTAGGTACTGCGAAAGCTGGTGGCCGGCTTCAGGTAGCGCACGCGGCGCACGGTCTCGGCGCGCGACAGGTTCGTGCGCGGCACGAACAGCAGGTCGCCCGCGCCGTAGCCCAGGCCGGCGCGGTGTGTCAGCAGGTCGCGGATCGTGAGTTCGCGCGTAACCCACGGGTCGTACATCTGGAACGCGGGCAGGTGGTCGGTCACCTTGTCGTCCCACGTGAGCTTGCCGGCATCGACCAGCGTGGCCAGTGCGGCCGCCGTCATTGCCTTGGTGGTCGAGCCGATCGGGAACAGCGTGTCGCCGTCGACGGGCGCCGGCGCGCCAAGCTGCCGCACGCCGAAGCCGCGCGCCAGCGTCGTCTTGCCGTCTTCGACGATGGCAATGGCCAGGCCCGGCGTGCCCACGCGCTGGCGCAGCGTCTCGACGCGGGCTTCGAAGCCGGCCGGCGGCGCGGCCAGCGCAGGGGCGCAGGCAAGCGTCAGCAGGATGGAAGGAACAAGACGAGGGCAGTTCATGGCATCTCCAGGCAAGCATAGAGCAGGCGCTCGAAATCGGCGCCGCCGCGCATCGGATCGGCGACAGGGTACGGCAAACGGCGGGCATGTGCCTCGATGGCGGCCTGCGCAGCCGAGGTATCCATGCCGCCGGTATTGAGCGCGACGCCGATGCAGCGGATTGCCGGATTGGTCACGCGTCCGAGCACGATCGTCTGCTCGATCACGGTCTCGATCGACGGCAATGGCGAACCCGGATACCCGAGCTGGTGGCTGCGCGCCGGGTCGTGGCAGACTACGAACATGTCGGGCTGGCTGCCATGCAGCAGGCCAAGCGAGACACCGGCAAACGCGGGATGAAACAGCGAGCCCTGGCCCTCGATCACGTCAATGTGCGTGGGCGCCGCCGCGGGACTGAGCATCTCCGCCGCGCCGGCCACGAAGTCCGACACCACAGCGTCGATCGGCATACCGCTGCCGGCGATCATGATGCCGGTCTGGCCGGTGGCGCGAAAGGTCACGTCCAGGCCGCGTGCGGCGAGGCCACGACGAAGGGCGAGCGCCGTATATTTTTTGCCCAGTGCGCAGTCGGTGCCGACTGTGAGGATGCGCCGGCCCGCACGTGGCCGACCGCTGGCAATCGGGATGTCGGCGGGCGGCGTGCGCACGTCGATCAGGCGCCGGCCGTGGCGCGCCGCGGCGTCCTTCAGCACCGCGAACTGGTCGAGGCGCACGTGCATGCCCGAGACGATGTCCAGGCCCGCCGCCAGCGCCTCGGCCAGCGCCGGCACCCAGCTTGCGGGGATGCTGCCGCCCGGCGCCGCCACGCCGATGACGATGGCGGTGGCGCCCTGCGCCGCGGCTTGCCTGGCGCTGAGGCCGGGCAGGCCGGTAGTCACCGTGGCACCGGGCAGGCGCAGCTCGCCCACGCAGCGCTCACCGGCCCAGTCGCGCAGCCCAAAAGCGGTCTTGGCGAAACCGGATTCCGTCACGTCGCCGAGAAACAGCAGGCAGCGGCCAACGGCGCGTGCGTCGTTCGGTGCGGGCATCATCAATACTCCTTCGTCAGCGTAAAGCCGAGCGTGCGCGGCGCAATCACGCCGGCGCCGAGCGCGCCGTTCGGACTGATGAAGCCACCGTTGGCCAGCAACGTCCCGGTGGACGTCCTGCCGTCGCTGTTGCCCAGGTTCTTGCCGAACAGCTCGACGGTCCAGGTACCGAGTTCGATGCCGGCATGGGCGTCGAACACGTTGTATGAGGGGATCTCGCGCTGGCGGCCATTGGCCGTGCGGTAGTCGAAGTCGAACGACGCGAACTGCCCCGCGATGCGGCGCACCGAGACGCCGGCGTAGGCAGGCGTGGTGTCACGGATCGTCCAGCGATAGTCGGCCAGCAGCGCGGCCGTGTATTTCGGCGAGAAGGGCAGGCGGTCGCCCTTGAAGCCGCCCACCAGCGGATCGGTCGCACCATCGAGGCGCGCCTTGTTCCAGGCGCCGTTGGCCGACAGGCGCAGGCCCCGCATCGGACGAAAGCCCGCGCTGATCTCGACGCCATCGGCGGTGGCGCCGGCGCCGTTGGTGTTCACGCCAAAACCGTTGACTACCGCCAGCAGCTGGATGTCCTTCCATTTGATGTGGAAGGCCGACAGGTCGAGGGACCACATGCCGTCCACCGTCTGGGTCTTGATGCCGGCTTCGTAGCTCATCACGCTGTCCGAGTCGTAGGTGGCGGGCGTGCCTGGGCCGGGATTGGGCGGCAGCACGTTCGGCCCGCCGGGCCGGAAACCCTTGGCCGCGCGCGCATACACGGCGCTGCGTTCGCTGAACTTGCGCTTGAGCGCCACGGCATAGGTAAACACACCTTCGGACGAATCGGCGCTGTCGTCGGCCGGCCCGCCGGCCAGCGCGCCGTCGCCGGTCTGGCGGCCGTCCTGCTTGTTGTGGCTATAGCGCCCGCCAACATCGAGGTCGTACACCGGCGTAAGGTGGATGGTCGTGTTGGCAAACGCCGCCACCTCGCGGTAGTTCGAGCGCAGGCGGATGTCCGCCAGCAGCGGCAGGCCGGTTGCCGGTGTCATCGACCCCGGCACCAGGGCGTGGTAGCGCTGCGCGATGGCGCCTTCTTCGTCGGTGTAGTACAAGCCGGCCAGCCAGTCGAACGTCTTGCCGGTGTTGGAACTCAGGCGCAGCTCCTGCGTGAATTTCTTCAGTTCGACTTCCTGGCCGAGGTAGAGCTCACTGCGCACGCCGAAAATGTCTTCGACGATGCCGGTCAGGTTGAAGCTGACGTCTTCTCGCACGAACTGCTTTTGCGTGCTGTAGCTGGTCGACGAGGTCAGGCTGGCTGCGCCAAGGTTCCAGTTGGCAGTGCCATTGAAGACCCGGTAGTGGATGTCGCGCATGTGCGGGACGAACTGCGACTGCGTCGGACGGCCATACAGCGTCTCGAGCGTGTCCGGGTCGCTCTCCACGGTGCTGGGCGCATCGGTGGCGATGTTCTGCGCCACGGCGCTCAGGCGCAGGTCGAATGTGGCGCCCGGCTTGTACAGGAGCGAGGCGCGCCCGCCGTAGTTGCGGGCGCCGTTGATATTGCGTTCGATGTCCGAGCCGGCAGTGCCGATCGAATCGATGAAGCCCGGCTCCTTCTGGTACGAGCCGGACATGCGCAGCGCCACCGTGTCGCTAAGCGGCGTGTTGACCACCAGGTTCGAGCGGTACGACACCTTGCCGCCGTCGACCGTCGCCGCGCCCAGCCGCGCGCGCAGTGCGAAGCGGTCCAGCTCCGGCGCATTGGTTACGAACTTCACGAGACCACCGAGCGAGCTGGCGCCGTACAGCGCGCCCTGCGGCCCGCGCAAGACCTCGATGCGGGCCAGGTCGAACGTGTCAAAGTCACCCGCCAGGATTGCGCCATTGGCCAGGCCACTGCTGGAACCGAACGGCGTTTCGTCGAGGTAGACCGCCACGGTCGAGGCCACGCCGCCCGTGTCCAGCCCGCGCAGCACCAGCCGGCCTTCGCCCGGCGTGCTTTGCACCAGCTGCAGGCTGGGCACGAGCTTGAGGTAATCGGCAAAGCCGGTGGCCTGGTGCTTGTCGAGCGTGTCGCCGCCCACCACCGACATCGATTGCGGCACGTCGACCATCGTCTGCGCGCGCTTTTGCGCCGTCACGACGACTTGCTGGACGTCGTCCTGCGGCGCGGCCTGGTCTGCTGCGAAGGCGCCCGATAAGGCGCCCGATACGGCCAGCGCCATGGAAGTCACTGCGATACGGCCTGCTACTGTTGCCATGTGAATCTCTCCCGGTAGTCGTTGTGATTAGGGTGCGGATGGTGCGGGCGTCATTGCGTGCAGCCGGTCCGCTGCCTGCATCGGCTGGTGCAGACGCCACAGCAGGCCGGCGGCGATCGCCGACAGCAGTGCGAGCAGGGCGAAGAACGCGCCCGGGGCAAAGCGGCTCCACAGGCTGCCCACCAGGCCGGCCGCCAGGCTGCCGGAGAAGGTGACGAGGAACCACGCCGCCACCGTCGTGCTGCCCAGATGGCGCGGCGCCAGGCGGGCAAACAGGCCCAGGCCGGTCGGCAGGATGAACAGCTCGCCGATCGTCAGCACTAAAAAGAACAGCACGAGCCAGATCCAACCCGTGGCCTGGCCATTGGCAGTCCAGCCGACCGCTGCCAGCAGCAGGTAAGCCAGCGCCACGATCAGCGCGCCGCACGCCATGCGCCGCAGCGGCGCCTGGTCGATGCCGGCCGCTGCCCGGCGGTGCCAGTAGGCCAGCAGGGGCGGCGTGAGCAGCATCACGAACAGCGGATTGAGCGACTGGAACCAGGTCATCGGAATCAGAAAGCCCCCGGCCGCACGATCGACACCGCTGTCGGCCCACAGCGCGACCGTGTTGCCGACCTGCTCATAGGCGGCGCGAAACACCGTGACGGCCAGGCCGATCCCGATCAGCACCAGGATCGTTTCGCGGCCCAGGCCGCGCGGTGCTTCCGTTGTCGCGGTGGATCTGGCGGGCAGGGTCTCGGGCGGCAGGTAGCGCGCCCCACCGACGTAGATGGCAAGGCCCAGCAGCATGCCGATGCCGGCCAGGCCGAAGCCGTAATGCCAGCCATACAACTCGCCCACGGTGCCGCAAATCAGCGGCGCCAGGAAGCCGCCGATATTGATCCCGACGTAATACACATTGAAGGCCCAGCCACGGCGCGCGTCGCCGCGCGCATACAGGTCGCCGACCTGGCTTGGCAGCGTGGGCAAAAACAGCCCGTTACCGAGCGCGATGGTGGCCAGTGCCAGGTAGAACAGGGCGTCGAAGGTCATCATGAAGTGGCCCGCCGCCATGACCGAGGCGCCGATGATGATGGCGCGCCGCTTGCCCAGGACGCGGTCGGCCAGCATGCCGCCGAGGATCGGCGTGAAATAGGCGGCGGCCGTGTAGGCGCCGTAGATGAACGAGGCGTGCGCCTGCCCGAACAGCAGTTCCTTGGTCATGAAATAGACCAGCAACGCGCGCATGCCGTAGTACGAGAACTGTTCCCACATATTCGTCAGGAACAGCACCGTCAGGCCGCGCGGATGGCCGAACCACGTGGGCTGGATCTGCGTGCCGGTCATGCCGTGGCCTTCGCTGCGCCGCCCCAGACGGCGGGGCCCGACCAGACATTGCCGGCGAAGTACTCGACGCCCGGACGGCGATCGGCGGCCAGGAAGATCGGGCCATCCAGGTCGACGATGTCGCATTCCTGGCCCAGCACGAAGCTCGGGGCCATCGCTAGGCTCGAGCCGCCCATATTGCCGACCATGACCTGCAGGCCCAAACGCCGCGCTTCCTGCGCCATCAGCAGGCCTTCGGTCAGGCCGCCGCATTTGTCGAGTTTGATGTTGACGATGTCGTAGCGTCCGACGCTGGCGGCGATGTCGTCCAGCGACTGGATACTCTCGTCACCCGCGAGCGGAATCGGCGAACGCAGGCCTTCCAGGCTGGCCTCCTGGCCGCGCGCCAGCGGCTGTTCGAGCAGCGCCACGTCCTGTTCCACGAGGCCGGCAATCAGCGCATCGAGCTGGCCCGCCGTAAAACCCTGGTTGCCGTCGACGCCCAGCCAGACCTCGGGCCGCGCGGCGCGGATCGCCGCCACGCGCGCCAAGTCGAGTGCCAGGTCGCCCGTCAGCTTGATCTTGATCGAGCGCGCCTGCGCGTGGCGTTGCGCGGTGGCGGCCATCGCCGATGGCGTGTCGGCGCCCAGCGTGAACGTCGTGCGCAGCGGCCGTGGCGCCGATTTGCCGGCCAGCTGCCAGACCGGCACGCCGGCGCGCGCCGCTTCGAGCTCCCACAGCGCGCAGTCGACGGCATTGCGCGCGCCGCCGGGCGGCAGGATCGCGCGCAGCGCGTCGCGCGTGGGGCCCGCGGCGATCGCGGCGCTGGCGCCGTCGAGCTGCGCCAGCATGTGCGGCGCATCGTCGCCAAGGTAGTACACGCCGCCGCCTTCGCCGCGCCCGCTGTGGCGGCCATCGCCGAGCGTCACGACGACGACGTTGAACGCGTCGAACAGGTAGCCCGAGATGCGAAACGGTGTGGTCAAGCGCAGCTTCTCGACGGCGACCGTCACGGTAAGGCGGGCCATCAGTAGGCCACCGTCATGGACAGCAGGCCGAAGCGCAGGCAGACATAAGCGATCAGCAGCGCCGAGGCCAGGAACAGCACGCTCCATACGCGGCGCAGGCGACCCTGGCCAGGCGCAAATGCCAGTTGCAGATTGCGCGCGCCGGCCAGCAGCGCCGCCACGAAGGCCAGCAAGCCGCCGATCTGCAGGAGCCACAGCCACGGATCGAGCGAGGCGGTGGCATATTTAAGGCTGATATCGAACACCGATACGATGCCCACCCAGCCCGCCAGCACCGCCAGGCAGGCCGCAGCCGCGATGCGCGTGGCCAGCGCCGCCTTGCGCGCCGGGCCGGTCAACGCATGCTGCAGCTTGAAGCGGCGGCGCACGATCCAGCCGGCCGGCATGGCCAGTACCGCGAACACGAACACGGCCAGCGCCACGCATAGCGCTGGCAGCAGCCAGGCGCCGTTCTTCCCGGCCGGGACAGGCTCCATGACCATGAACGGCGACATGAAGTCCATGCTCCAGCGGACCACGCGATCGTTAACGACCTGCGCTGCGAGCCGGTCTTCGCCATTGCGGTCGCGCCAGACGAACGGCGCAATCTCGACCCATTCCTGGGGCCGGCCATTGGTCCCCACCATGGCGGGGATGACGAGCGCGCCCTTGTCGTCAACGGACACCTTGACCTGCCCGAGCAGGTCGAAAATGGCGAAGAAGTTGGTCTCGGCGCGGCGGCTGCTCTCCCACGAGCCGGTCATCATCTGCGCATGCTGCGCAGCGAGTTTCGCGTCGACGCGGCCATCGGGCGGCAGCGTGGAGGGGAGGTAGCGGTCCGAGAAGTCCTGGAACAGGGCGCTGCGCAGCGGGTTGGAGGCGCCTTCGCGCCCGCTGCTGTTGACCGACAGGTACAGGCCGACGCCATCGTCCATGTACAGGTGCAGCGACGTGTGGAACGCTTCGGTGTCGCCCAGGTGGGCGATCACGTTGCGGCCATTGACGTTGGTTTCAAAAAAGCCCAGTTCCATGCGGTTCAGTGGTGGCAGCAGGGACACCGGGTTGACCTTGTCCAGCGAACTGCTGTGCATCGCGTTGGCGGTGGCCTCGGACAGGACACGCGCGCCGTTGAACTGGCCTTTCTGCAGGTGCGCGATCATGAAATTGGCCATGTCGGTGCCGCTGGCCGACAGGCCCCCGGCCGGCGCCGAGTTGACGACCTCGAAGCCCAGCGACGGCTGGCCTGGCTTGCTGTAGCCGGTGGCCACCAGCGGCGCCAATGCAGGCGGCAGCGGCTGGCGGAAGCTCGCGGTGCGCATGTTCAGCGGGGCGAAGATGCGCTGTTCGACGTAATCGTCGAACGACATGCCGGCAATGCGCCCGACGATGTAGCCGGCCAGTGAGGTGGCGTAGTTGGAGTAGGCCGGCGTGGTGCCGGCGTCAAAGATGCGCGCCGGGACGCGCTCCTTGAGCAGTTCGCCGAGCGGGCGGATATCTGCCTTGTCGTAGACGATCAGGTACTTCACCGACTCTTCGAAGCCGGCCGTGTGGGTCATGATCTGGCGCATCGTGACGGGCTTGCCGGCACGCGGGGCGATCTTGAAATCGAGGTACCCGTTGATGTCGGCATCCAGATCGAGCTTGCCCTGTTCGACCAGTTGCATGACGGCGGTCCAGGTCACGAGCTTGGAGACCGAGCCGGGACGAAACAGCGTGCGCTCCGGGTCGACCGGCGTGCGCTTGTCGACGTCGGCGTAACCGAAGCCGCGCGCGGTGAGGATCTGGCCGTCCTTGACGACGACGACAACCGCGCCGGGGATATCGCTCTTGTTCAGCGCGAACGGCATGTAGCCGTCGAGCCAGGTGTCGACATCCGTCTTGTCGAGCGTTTTGCCATTGCCGGCGCGCGGCGCCGCAACCAGCGTTGGCGGCGGCCCGGATGGCGGCGTCGCCGCCGGCTTGGTGCCTGCAGGCGAGGGCGGCACTGCCGGGGCCTGGGGCGCCTGCTGCGCGGCGGCGCCGGCGCTCCAGCAGACAACGCTCATCAAGACCATCTTCAGAAATCTCATCAAGGCTCCCTATCCATACGGTTGATTGCGGTCGATCGGGCCAGCCTATAAAATAAAGCTTGATCCGAGTATTTTTCTCTGATTAGAGAAATATCTACCCAATCGGAAACCATGTCAACACTTTATGATTGCCGTCCATGACCTCTGAATCCCCAACCCTTGGCGCGTTGATCCGCGGCCTGCGCAGCCGCAAGGGGTGGACGCTGAAAGAAATGAGCGCAAACAGCGGCATCCCGGTCTCCACGCTGTCGAAGGTGGAGCACGGCCAGTTGACGCTCAGCTACGACAAGCTGTACCAGCTGAGCCAAAAGCTCGGCATGCGCATGTCGGAGCTGTTTGCCGAAGAAGACAAGGGCGCGGACACGCCGGTGACGGCGCGGCGCAGCATCGGCGACCTGGCCAGCGCGGTGCGGGTGGAGACGCCCAACTACGACTACCACTACCTGTGCGCGGAGCTGCGCCGCAAGCGGATGATTCCCGTGATCGCCCGCATCCGCGCCAAGTCGGTCAAGCAGTTCGGGCAGCTGGTGCATCACTCGGGCGAAGAATTCACATACGTGCTCAAGGGCGCGGTCGTGCTGCACAGCGAGTTCTACGATCCGGTGGTGCTCAGGGAAGGGCAGTCGATCTACTTCGACTCGAGCATGGGGCACGCGTACCTGGCGCCGGAAGGGTGCGACGAGGCCGAGGTGCTGACCGTGATGTCGAGTGAGGATGAGGAGCAGATGCAGGCGATCATGTCGTCGCATGTGCACGAGGAAGCTGACGTACCGTTGGAAGAGCCGAGATCGGCGAAGTTGAACAAGCGCTCCATTAAATAGATTTGCAGGCTTGCGTATCGGCTCGAAAAAGTTATCTTATTTCGGCCTAAAGAATACTTCGGAACGAGAGTTCATGAAGGTCTTGCTGGTAGCGGTCAAAATTTTGAAGACTCGGCCGCCTCACGAATCAGTGGATCGCTGTTTTCTAAACCGCATAAATACGGAGAAGCAGTCGTACTATAATAGCTCTTCTAGATTGCTATTCTTTGATTGCTTGGGGGCTGGCACTATTCTTCATTGGTCACAGCATATCGAACTGTGGCCGTCATGGTATTCCGATGCTCGAAACCATAGCTGGCATCACGAGCCTCCAATCCAAGTCTGAATAATCTATTCAGTTTTCATTGTGGTAACCGATCTTTTTGCGAAAAAATCGTTAAATACTGGCACACCAAATTGCTCTTGCTTGGTAAAGGCATTATCTAGCTGCAACTCAAGGTTGCGTATTCTCAGAGCAATATGATGACGAACTGCTGAGAGGTTCGCTTCATTCTCACCTAAGGCGAGCCGAATGCCGTCTGTTGGCCATCCCATAGTACTTGAAAATGGCGCATGTGATTGAGATGGTTCTTTATGCAGAGTTCCAGGCCGCATTGTGCAATGCCAAGCTGCCAACTCCGGCTCTAGTTCTACTTCAGTCAGCCAGTTGAGTTCACCTAAAGCACTTCCCTCAGCTTCTACTATAGAATCTGATGCCGAAACCAGATTATCCGCAGTGCGGCGTAATTTTCTAAAATCTTGGGTGATCTCATTAAATGTAGGTATCCCAGGTTTTGGGTCATCGAACTTAATTCCTGGCATCTGCATGTACATCGTGCGAAAGCGATTTACCGAATAGACAAATGCCCAAGCATCCATAAATACATTCGCAAAATGGCTAGGAATTTCGACCGATGAGGTATGTAAAGCCATTTGGGTAAGCGTTTCATATATGCGACCATAAGCAATATCCAAAAATTCTACCGTGTAGCGGAGTCCATCTAGAAATATAGTCAGCTTAGGTTCTAGATTGGCAGGAATTCGGCGCAGTGGTGAGTCTCTGTTGAGCAGTATCGGTTCATGTCCTTGAACTAGAGTGAAATTTCCTGCAGTCCTACGAATCAATCGTTTTGGATCTTCCCATTTGCTTATTGATGGATCAGGTTCACCAGTTAAGTTTTCTTTTGCGGAATCTTTATTTCCAATGCTTTTTCTATTTTTTGATAACGAATTTTCACTTAAGCAGTATGATGCAGCTCGGTTTAATGCGCTACTAATTTCATCAATGGCAGCGTGTGACATTATAGTCATGTCTTTTAATTCATGGATATAACGCCATTTAACGAACGGTGCTGATTCGGATCCTATCGAATTCAGTGCTGTCAAAAATATTTCTATTCTTCTGTCAGTTGCATCTTCAGCTGGATTAATTGAGTTGTTCCTAAACATGCCGGCAATTATCGCCTTGCGCCGGTCAGTAATTTGATTCCACAAATCCTCTAGCAAGTGAACTCTCTTTTTTGAAACTTTCGATCCTTCCGAAATTTCCAGTGTAATAAAAAATTTCAAGAAGAGTTCTATGGCGAAACTTGAACAAACAACTGCTGGAAAAGATAACTCGGGGTGGTTTATCTGCTTGCCTTCCTCGCTGATGAGCAGTCCTGAGTAGGCATATGCAGAAGCAATTGAGAAAATTGTCGCGTAGTCGTCAGGAGATTTTCCAGGAATAAGCACGAGCGAGGGGATTGCCGGTTTTTCGTTCATTCTTTCGCACTCCTGAAATATTTCAAGATTTATTCATGTTTAGGTACTAGTTCTGCATTTCTAGATCTACTAAAAACACAGGCATCAGTATCTGATTATTCGTAGCGCAGGCAATCCACCGGCAGCAGACGCGAGGCGCGCCGGGCCGGATAAAAGCCGAAGAACACGCCCACCGCCGTGGCAAACCCGCACGCCACCATCACCGCGCTGATGGTGAGATAGACCTCAAAGTCCGCAAACTTCGTGATCAGCGCCGCGCCGCCGGCCGCGATGGCAATGCCGACCAGGCCACCGGCCAGGCAGATCACCACGGCTTCGGCCAGGAACTGCATCAGCACGTCGTTGGGCCGCGCGCCGATCGCCATGCGGATGCCGATCTCGCGCGTACGCTCGGTCACCGACACCAGCATGATGTTCATGATGCCGATGCCGCCGACCAGCAGCGAGATCGCGCCGATCAGCCCAAGCAGCAGCGCCACGCCAGCCGTGATCTTGTTGGCCGTCTCGGCGATGGTATTGAGGTTCTGCACCCGGAAGTCGTCGGGATCGTCGACGCGGATCCGGTGCCGGCTGCGGATGACTTCCTTGATGTCCTCGATCGCGTCCGTCATCGCCACCCCGGGCCGCCCCTGCGCGTTGATGTAATGAACATTCTGCGGGAATGGCGACTTGACCAGGTTGGCGCTGGCCGCCGTGATCGGCACCAGGATCTGTTCGGCCAGGTCGGTGCCGTCGGTCTGGCGGCCTTCGCCGGCCAGCACACCCACCACCTGGAAAGCGACGTTCTCGATGCGCAGGAGCTTTCCGAGCGGGTCGGCGCGGTAAAAGAACTGGTCCGCCACCTTCTGGCCGATCACCACCAGGCGCGCGCTGGCGCGCACATCGCTTTCGCTGAACAGCGTGCCCTGGTCGACCTTCCAGTTACGGATGGTGAACATCGCTGGCGTCACGCCCATGACCATGCTGCTGGCGTTCTCGTTGCCGGCGGTGACCTTGAAGCTGCCCTGCAGCGCCGGCGCGGCGCCGGTCAGGCTGGGCAGCGCGTTGAGTGCTTCGGCATCGTCCAGCGTCAGCACCGCCACCTTGCCTTCGCGGGCGCGCTGGGCGGCCGTGCGGTCGCCGCCCGGCATCACGTAGACCATGTTCGTGCCCAGCATCTGCAACTGCTTGCCGATGAAGCGCTGCATGCTGTCGCCCAGTGCCAGCAGCAGCACGACCGACGCGATGCCGATCACGATGCCCAGCATCGTCAGGGCGGTGCGCAGCCGGTTGGCCGCCATCGAACGGAACGACTCGATCAGGACCTGGACCAGATTCATCGCGCCGCTCCCGCCTGGCTGCTTGCCAGTTGCAGGCCTTCGGCCGCCGGGCCGTCGTACAGCACGCGGCCATCCTTCAGGCGCACCAGACGCCGGCTGTAGGCGGCGACGTCGGGTTCGTGCGTCACCAGCACGATCGTGATGCCGCGCTCGCGGTTCAGGGTGCCGAAGCTGGTCATGATGTCGTCGCTCGTGTGGGTGTCGAGGTTGCCGGTGGGTTCATCGGCCAGCAGCAGCGGCGGATCGGTCACCAGTGCGCGCGCGATCGCCACGCGCTGCTGCTGGCCGCCCGACAGCTGGCTCGGGGTGCGTCTGGCAAATTCGCCCAGGCCCACGCGCTCGAGCTCCTGCACCGCGCGCGCCTGTGCCTTGGCGCGGCCCATGCCGCCATAGATCAGGGGTAGGGCGACGTTCTCCGCCACGCTCATGCGCTTGATGAGATTAAAGCTCTGGAACACGAAGCCGATCGTGCGGTTGCGGATGTCGGCCAGTTCCGCGCGGCCCAGCGTGCGCGTGTCGACGCCATTGAGCAGGTAGGTGCCGCCGGTCGCCTGGTCCAGGCAGCCCAGGATGTTCATCAGTGTCGATTTGCCGGAACCCGACTGGCCCATGACCGAGACGAAGTCGCCGTGCTCCACGCGCAGGTCGACACCATGCAGCACCGGGGTTTCGACCGCGCCGCTCAGGTAAGTCTTGACCACGCCGCGGATGTCGATCAGCGGCCCCGTCATGGATTTTCCGGCGTGGCCAGCGAGCGGGTGACGACGCGGTCGCCCGGTTTCAGGTCGCCCGAGACCACTTCGGTATAGCGGAAGTTCGACAGGCCGGCGCGGATATCGACCGGTTGCGGGTGGTTCATCGCGTCCAGCTTGTAAATCTTGAACATGCGCGTGGTGTCGCTCGCATTGCGGAATGCGATGTCATCGTCCTTGACCGGCGCTGGGGGCGCAGCGGCGGCGGCCGGCTTGGCATCCTTGTTGCGCTTGCGCTCGGCCTCCTGTTCTTCTTCCGACAGCCGGAAGCGCAGTGCCGTTGTCGGGATGCGCAGCACGTCCGGACGATTCGCCACCACCAGCCGCACCTGCGCCGTCATGCCGGGCTTGAGCAGTTCGTCGACGTTGTCCACGTCGAGCACCACGTTGTACGTCACCACGTTCTGCACCACGTTCGGCGCGAGGCGGAACTGGCGCATGGTGGCGGCAAATTCGCGGTCGGGATAGGCATCGACGACGAAGCGCGCCGGCAGGCCGTCCTTGAGCTGGCCGACGTCGGCTTCGGATACGCTGGTATCGATCTGCATCTTGGTCAGGTCTTGCGCGATCTGGAACAGGTTCGGCGTGTTGAACGAGGCCGCCACGGTCTGGCCCAGGTCGATCGTGCGCTTGATCACGACACCGTCGATCGGCGAGCGGATCACGCTGTTGTTCAGGTCTGCGCGTGCGCGGTCGTGCTGTGCCTGTGCCAGCGTCAGGTTGGCCTGGGCGACCTGCATCTCGCGCTTGGACTGGTCGAGCGCGAGGCCGGACAGGAAGTTCTGCGCCACCAGCTGCTCGTTGCGCTCGAACGTGGCCTGGGCCAGGCGCAGGCTGGCGCGCGCCGACGCGATATTCGCTTCGGCCTGGCGCACCTGGGCATTGAAAATGGTCGGCTCGAGCTTGAGCAGCACCTGGCCCTTTTTCACGCGGTCGTTGAAGTCGGCATTCAGTTCGGCCACGGTGCCCGACACCTGCGAGCCGACATTGATCAGCGCGACCGGATTGATCGTGCCGGTGGCGGTCACGGTCTGGTTGATGGCACCGCGGTCGACGACGGTGCTTCGGTATTGGGATGGCGGTACGGTGTCGTCCTTGCGTTTGACGACAGCAACGGCAACGGCGACGGCGGCGAGGACGGCAACGGCGATGACAACGCGCTTCCTGGTGAAGATGTTCATTGTATGTATGCCAGATAAATACCAAGTAAAGGCCGAGTTTGATGCACCCGTGCGCGAATGGCAATGCATGGCGCATTGGCAGGCCTGAATTTGGCAGCGAAGGCGCGCCAATTTTGGAAAAAGGGCGGCGCCGATCCGCTAGAATGGCGTATTCCTTTTTTACCGAAGCATCATGACTCAAGACGAACTGAAACAAGCCGTAGCGCGCGCCGCCATCGATTACGTGGTCGAGGGTGAAATCATCGGCGTGGGCACCGGCTCGACCGCCAACTTCTTCATCGACGAACTGGCAAAAATCAAGGACCGCATCAAGGGCACCGTTGCATCGTCCGAAGCCACGGCAAGCCGCCTGCGCGGCCACGGCATCCCCGTCTTCGACCTGAACGATGTCGAATCGATGGCCGTCTACATCGATGGCGCCGACGAAATCAACGCGCAGGGCGCGATGATCAAGGGCGGCGGCGCAGCGCTCACGCGCGAAAAGATCGTCGCCTCGGTGGCAAAGAAATTCGTCTGCATCGCCGACGGCTCCAAGCTGGTCGAGACGCTGGGTGCATTCGCGCTGCCGGTCGAAGTGATCCCGATGGCGCGCGCTTCGGTGATGCGCCAGCTGGCGGCGTTGGGCGGCCAGCCAAAGCTGCGCCTCAAGGCTGGTACCGGTCAGGCGTTCATTACCGACAACGGCGGTGAACTGATCGACGTGGCGGGCCTGAAGATTACCGATCCGGTGGCGCTGGAAGAAAAAATCAACCAGATCGTCGGCGTGATCGCCGTTGGCCTGTTCGCCAAAGCCGGCGCCGATGTCTGCCTGCTTGGCACGGCCGACGGCGTCAAGACCCTGTCGCTGTAACCGGAAACCCGATCATGAATCGTGCGCTGCTGCTGTCCGCTTCTTCGCTCGCTGTCTTGCTGGCAGGTTGTTCTGTCTTTGGCAGTTCGGTCGATTTGTCCGAGCCTGCCGTTGTGGCGCCAGCGGCGTCGACCGACGTGACAGCGATCCAGCGCACGCCGTTCAAGGTCGGAGAATCGTCGCACACGGTCGAGAAGCTGGCCAAGGCGCAGGCCTGCACCAGTACGCAGGGCGCGGGCCTGGTGACCGAGCCGGGGCCGATCGAGGTCTACCGGATGCAGTGCCAGAATGGCCAGGTATTCATGGCGCGCTGCGAACTGCGCCAGTGCAAAAAGATGTAAGACACCAGGCGTAAAAAATCCCGCTCGCGGCCAGTGCCCCGAGCGGGATTTTTTTGTGCGCCAAGCGTATGAAGCGCGACGTGCTTACACCGGTGGCGGCACGTAGCCCATTGCCTGGTCGGCGCCTTCGCCGAAGAAGTGCTTCTCCAGCTGGGTCGCCAAGTATTTGCGCGCGCGGTCGTCAGCCAGGTTCAGGCGGTTTTCGTTGATCAGCATGGTCTGGTGCTTGAGCCATGCCTGCCAGGCTTCTTTCGAGACCTGCAGGTACAGCTTCTTGCCCATTTCGCCAGGGACCGGTGGGTAATCCAGGCCTTCGGCTTCCTTGTTCAGTTTGATGCAGTGGACGGTGCGGGCCATCGAGTACTCCTGTTATTCGTTCGGTGATTCGGTCATGTAAGACGCGTATTATAAAGTTTTGATCAAGACCTGTGAGCGGCGCTGCCAGTTGTACATGTGCTGCCTGTCTTTCGGCAGGTCGTCCACGGTGGCCGGCACGAAGCCGCGCTTCTTGAACCAGTGCGACGTGCGCGTGGTCAGCACGAACAGCTTGGTGAGGCCGGCTGCGCGGGCGCGGTTTTCCATGTGCTTGAGGATGCGTTCACCGTCGCCCTGCGTCTGCGCGTCCTGGCTCACGGTCAGGCAGGCCATCTCGCCCATCTTCGATTCGGGGAACGGATACAGCGCGGCGCAGCCGAAGATCACGCCATCGTGGTCGATGACGGAGAACTGGTCGATCTCGCGTTCGATCAGCTCGCGGCCGCGATAGACCAGCGTGCCATCGGCTTCGAGTGGTTCGATGAGCTTGATAATTCCGCCAACGTCCTCAATTGTGGCCTGACGCAGGCTTTCGAGGTTCTCGTGGCTGATCATCGTGCCCACGCCATCGTGCGTGAAGACCTCGAGCAGCGCCGAGCCGTCCATCTCGAACGGAATGATGTGGGCGCGATCGACGCCGGCGTTGCAGGCCTTGATCGCATGCTGCATGTAGAACGCGGCCGAGTCGGACAGGAAGCCCGCCTGCAGCACGGCTTCGGCCATGTGCGACGACAGCTCGCGGATCTCGGTGCCGGCCGCGTCGACGATCATCGGCGTTTCGGTAATGAAGATCAGCTTGTCGGCGTGCAGTGCGATCGCGGCCGACGCAGCGACATCTTCCAGCGTCAGGTTGAAGATTTCGCCGGTGGGCGAGAACCCCAGCGGCGAGAGCAGCACCAGGTTGTCTTCGGTCTGCAGGATCGGGTGGATTTTTTCGGCGGCGATTTTGCGCGTGACGCCCGTGAGTTCGAAGTCGACGCCGTCGATCACGCCAAGCGGGCGGGCGACGACGAAGTTGCCCGAGACGATGCTGATCTGGGCGTTGGACATCGGCGTGTTGGGCAGGCCCTGGCTGAAGGCGGCTTCGATATCGAGGCGCAGTTCGCCGGCGGCTTCTTTCGCGCATTCGAGGGCGGCGGTGTCGGTGACGCGCACGCCGTTGTGAAACCGCCCCTCGACGTTACGCAGATCGAGCTGTTCGGCCACCTGCGGACGCGAGCCGTGCACCAGCACGATCCGGATGCCCAGGCCAACCAGCAGTGACAAGTCCTGCGCCAGTACCGGTAGCGCGCCGGCAGCAACGAGCTCGCCGGGGAAGGCGACCACGAAGGTCTTGCCGCCGAATGCGTGAATGTACGGCGCGACCGAGCGCAGCCACTGGACGAATTGGGTAGGAGTTTCCATTTGCCGCATTATAATTCGCTGCGCGATGTGCGCACCAAAACCTTGTAAAAATCAATGTCTGAACAGAGTAACAAGCCTTCGCAACGACCGGCGCGCGCCGTAGACGCCACTTCGACCACCACGGCGGCCCCTGCACCTGCCCAACCACGTCCACGCCGCGCGCGTGGCGAGGGGCAGCCACGCCAGGAGCGCCCGCCGCGCGAGGAGGTTCCGCGCGAGCGCAATCCGCTGCCGCCGATTACCTTCCCCGAAGACTTGCCGGTCTCGGGCCGGCGCGCCGAAATCGCCAAGGCGATCCAGGAGAACCAGGTCGTCATCGTCTCGGGCGAAACGGGTTCGGGCAAGACCACCCAGCTGCCGAAGATCTGCCTGGAGCTGGGCCGCGGCAGCCGCGGCCTGATCGGCCACACGCAGCCGCGCCGGATCGCCGCGTCGTCCACCGCCAAGCGCATCGCGCAGGAACTGGGCACGCCGCTGGGCGAGCACGTGGGCTTCAAGGTGCGTTTCAACGACACGCTGCAAAAGGGCGCGTCGGTCAAGCTGATGACCGACGGTATCCTGCTGGCTGAAACGCAGACCGATCCGCTGCTGCGCAACTACGACACGATCATCATCGACGAGGCGCACGAGCGCAGCCTGAACATCGACTTTTTGCTCGGCTACCTGAAGCAGCTGATGCCGCGCCGGCCCGACCTGAAGATCATCATCACGTCGGCGACGATCGACGCCGAGCGCTTCGCGCGCCACTTCGGCAAGGGCGATGGGGCGGACCTGAAACCGGCGCCGGTGATCGAGGTGTCGGGCCGTCTGTACGCGGTCGAGGTGCGCTATCGCGCGGTCGATCGCGATCCGGTCGCGGGTGTCAATACGTCCAAGCCTGCGCAGACCTCAGATGCTGCGCCGAATCTGGCGCCGAGGGCGCAAGCCGCGCGCGACAAGCGCGACCTGATGGACGCCGTGGTCGACGGCGTCGATGAAGTGTGCCGCCTGGGGCAGGGCGATGTGCTCGTGTTCCTGCCGGGCGAGCGCGAAATCCGCGATTGCGCCGAGGCGCTGCGCAAGCACCATCCGCCGCATGTCGAGATCCTGCCGCTGTTCGCGCGCCTCTCGGTCGAAGAGCAGGATCGCGTGTTCCGCACGACGAATGCGCGCCGCATCGTGTTGTCGACCAACGTGGCCGAAACGTCGCTGACGGTGCCGGGCATCCGCTACGTGGTGGACACGGGCCTGGCGCGCGTAAAGCGCTACAGCTTCAGGAACAAGGTCGAGCAGTTGCAGGTCGAGCCGATCGCGCAGTCGGCCGCCAACCAGCGCGCGGGCCGTTGCGGCCGCGTGGCCGATGGCGTCTGCATCCGCCTGTTCGAAGAAGACGATTTCCTCAAGCGTCCCAAATTTACCGAGCCCGAAATCCTGCGCTCGTCGCTGGCCGCCGTCATCCTGCGCATGAAGGCGCTGCGCCTGACGGACGTGGAGACCTTCCCGTTCATCGAGGCGCCGCAAGGCCGCGCGATCGCCGACGGCTACCAGCTGCTGCAAGAGGTTGGCGCGGTCGACGACACCAATGAACTGACGCCGCTGGGGCGCAAGCTGGCCAAGCTGCCGCTCGACCCGCGCGTGGGCCGCATGATCCTCGCGGCGCTCGACAACGGCTGCCTGACCGAGATGCTGATCGTGGCGTCGGCCCTGTCGACGCAGGACCCGCGCGACCGTCCTATCGAATACCAGCAGCAGGCCGACGAGAAGCACAAGAAGTTCGCCGACGAGCGCTCGGAGTTCCTCAGCTACCTGAAGATCTGGGCCTGGTTCGAAGACGCGATCGAGCACAAGAAAACCAATCGCCAGTTGCAGGAAAACTGCCGCGCCAACTTCCTGTCGCAGGTGCGCCTGCGCGAGTGGCGCGATGTGCACTCGCAGCTGCTGACCATCGTGCGCGAGCAGGGCTGGCGCCTGAACGAGTCGCCGGCAACGTACGAACAGCTGCATATCTCGCTGCTCACGGGTTTGCTGGGCAATATCGGCTTCAAGGCCGAGGACGAGCAGGCCGGCATCTACCTGGGCGCGCGCGGCATCAAGTTCCACATCTGGCCCGGTTCAACGCTGGGCAAGAAAGCAGGGCGCTGGATCATGGCGGCCGAACTGGTCGAGACGACGCGCCTGTATGCGCGCACGATCGCGCAGATCCAGCCGGAGTGGGTCGAGAAGGTCGGCGCGCACCTGCTGAAAAAATCGTGGGGCGAGCCGCGCTGGGAGAAGAAGCAGGCGCAGGTCACGGCGCTCGAACGCGCGACGCTGCACGGCATCGTCATCTACGGCGCGCGCCGCATCAACTACGGCCAGCGCAATCCGACTGAAGCGCGCGAGATTTTCATTCGCGACGCGCTGGTCGCGGGCGACTATGAAACGCGCCTGCCGTTCTACATCCACAACCACAAGCTGGTGAAGGACATCGAGAACCTCGAGCACAAGTCGCGCCGCCAGGACGTGCTGGTGGACGACCAGCTGATCGCGGCCTTCTACGACAGCGAGATCCCGCGCGACATCGTCAATGGCGCCGGCTTCGAGAAGTGGTACAAGGACGTCGCGCGCGAGAACCCGAAGCTGCTGTACCTGAACCGCGAAGAGCTGATGCGGCACGAGGCGGCCGGCATCACCACCGAGCTGTTCCCGAAGACGATGACCGTCACCGGCATCGAGATGGGGCTGTCGTACCACTTCGAGCCGGGCAGCGTTCGCGATGGCGTGACGCTGGCCGTGCCGCTGTTCGCGCTGAACCAGATTCCGCAAGAGCGCGCGGCCTGGCTGGTGCCAGGCATGATCAAGGAAAAGGTGCACCTGCTGCTCAAGTCGTTGCCACAAAAGCTGCGCCGCCACTGCGTGCCGCTGCCGGATTACGCGGCCAAGTTCGTTGAGCGCATCCACACGGCCGGCACGTTCGGACGGGGCGACCTGATCGACGTGCTGATCGCCGACGTACGCGCGCAGACGGGCACGCTGGTGCTGACGGCCGACTTCAAGATCGAGACGCTGCCGGCGCACATGTTCATGAACTTCAAGGTGATCGACGAGCACAGTCGCCAGCTGGACATGGGCCGCAACCTGGCCACGCTGCAGGCCGAGTTGGGCGGGCAGGCGCGCGAGAGTTTCCAGAAGATGGCCGAGTCGGCGCCGGCGTCGAGCGGTTCGCTCGCGCGCTTGGCGCGGCCTGGTGCAGTCGGTTCGGGCGCAGTGGCTACTGCTGCACCCGCCGCGGCGCCGGCGGCCAAGGGCAAGGGTGCCCAGCCGGCCGCGCCGGCGGTGGCCTCGGCCAAGGGTGCGTCGACCAGCAGCCAGCACACGAAGCTGACTGCGTGGACGTTTGGCGACCTGCCGGAACTCCTGGAGATCAACCAGGGCAAGCTGACGCTGATTGGCTTCCCTGCGCTGGTCGACAAGATCACGCACTGCGATCTGGAAGTGTTCGATGACCCGAACGTGGCGGCGCGCACGCACCGCGTGGGCCTGCGCCGCCTGTTTGCGCTGCAGTTCAAGGAGCAGCTCAAGTTCGCGGAGAAGAACATCCCCGGCCTGCAGGGCATGGGCATGCAGTTCATGAGCCTGGGTTCGCAGGAAGACTTGCGCGACCAGATCGTGGCCAAGGCGATCGACATCGCCTGCCTGCAGGATCCGCTGCCGCTCAATGCGGCGCAGTTCAACGCGCGCCGTGACCAGGGCAAGGGCCGCATTGGCCTGTTGATCAACGAGGTGGCGCGTCTGGCGGGCCAGGTGCTGGCCGAATTCCACGGCATGCCCAAGCGTGTGCAGACCCTGCCGCAGGCAGTGTCGGCGGACATCATGGGGCAGTTGCAGGCGCTCGTGCACAAGCGCTTCATCGCGGACAACGAGTACAGCCAGCTGGCGCACTTCCCGCGTTATCTGAAAGGGATCAACGTGCGGCTGGAGAAGCTGCGCGGCAATCCGACGCGCGATGCGCAACTGATGGCGGAGTGGCAGTCGGCAGCGGCGCAGTTCCAGCGCACGCTCAAGAACATGGGGTCGAAGAACAACGATCCACGCATGATCGAGTTCCGCTGGATGCTCGAAGAACTGCGGGTGTCGCTGTTCGCGCAAGAGTTGAGAACGCCAATGCCAGTGTCGGCCAAGCGTCTGCAGAAGGTGTGGGAGTCGATGCAGCGGTAAGGACGATCATGGCTGACGGCTTAGTTGATCGCTAAGCGCCAGCCATGTGAAAGCCGTCGTTCAATCAGCCGATATTGCTGCCCCGGATCCGGCTCAGATCATCGTCGTCGCCCAGGTTGCCGGCACGCGGGTCGAGACTCGCGCCCGAGCCCTGATTGAGCGACGAGTCGCTCATGCTGCTGCCCGATCCGGCCACGTTGGCGGAACCCGCCGAGCCTGCGCCCATGCTCGAACCCATCGAGCCGCCCGTATACGTGCTGCTGCCGGTGGCCGCGCCGCCCACGCCACTCGTCGGCACACCCGGCCCCATGGTCGGTGCGCCTGCGCGCTGCGGGTCGGTGCCATAGAAATCGTGCACGTCGCCGGCCCAGATCGAGTCAGCCATGTCGGGCCACGCGTCCTTGTCGAAACCGGGCGCGGATTTGAGGCGGTCTTTTTCGACGTTGAGCACGAAGCGGTGGTTGACCGTATCGAGATGCAATGCCTGCCATGGCACGGCGAACAGTTTCTCGCCCATGCCCAAAAAGCCGCCAAAGGCCAGCACGGCGTAGGCAACCTGGCCGGTCTGCATGTCGAGCATGATGTCCTTGATGTCGCCCAGGTCTTCGTCATTGGCATTGACGACGCTGTCGCCAATCAGCGTGTCGGCCCCCATCAGTGATGGTCCCGGACCTGCGATGCTGGTGTCCTTGTACATGCCATATTTGTCGCGATCTGCGTAGCTCATATGTTCCTCCATGTGACGTTGTGGACAGTGCCTGCGGTCAACCCGATTGGGAGGCACCGTGACCCTGTCGGCCCATGGTAGGACGCTATTGAATTAGGGCGCGCGCGCCAGCACGTCGGTCGGCGTCATTATCTGGCGACGGCAAAATGCAACAAACGATACTAATGCATTAGAGAAATACTATTTTTATCGGTTTGCCCTGGAACGATCGGCTACATTGGTGGATCGACAGGAATACGTTAATGGCAACTCTCATCCCATCACTCAGTGCCTGTACGGCGCGCATGACCTCTGGTGAACGACGCTTCGGCTTGCGTCTCGAAGACAAACTCGAAGATGACTACCTCTGCTGGTATGACGTGAGTATCGGCGCGCGCAACCAGCATCCCGATTTTATTGTGTTTCATCCTGCACGCGGTTTGCTGGTGCTGGAAGTGAAAGACTGGCGCCTTGGCACCCTCGTCAGTATCGACAAGCAGCACGCCGTGATCGTCACCGACACCGGCACCAAGCAGGTCATGAATCCGCTGGAGCAGGCGCGCCAGTATCTGTACGCGGTCACCAACAAGCTGGAGGGCGATCCGATGCTGGTCTGGCCATCGGGTAGCTTGAAAGGAAAATTTTTCTTTCCCTATGGTTGTGGGGTTGTCCTGAGCAATATCACGCGCAAGCAATTTGACGATGGCGCGTTGGGCGAGGTTCTTCCGCGTCACCTCGTTATTTGCCAGGACGAGATGACCGAGAGTGTGGATGACGAAGCGTTTCAGGCGCGGTTATGGGGCATGTTCCCCATCAAGTTCAAGATGAAGCTGTCGTTGCCGCAAATTGACCGCGTGCGCTGGCATATGTTTCCTGAAGTGCGCATTGGCGTTCAGGCAACTCCTTGCGAAGAACATGGCCAGATCAGTACCGAAATTCCGGACCTCATCCGTGTCATGGACTTGCAGCAGGAGCAGCTGGCGCGCAGCCTGGGTGAAGGGCATCGCGTGATTCACGGCGTGGCGGGTTCCGGCAAAACGCTGATCCTGGGTTATCGCGCCGAGCATCTTGCAAAGCTTAGCCAGCGGCCGATTGCGATCCTTTGCTACAACAAGACCCTGGCCGCCAAGCTGGCCGCCATGATCGAGCAAAAGGGGCTGGGCGATAAAATCGTGGCCATCAATTTCCACGCGTGGTGCATGCGCCAGCTTGACACCTATCACGTCGACAAGCCCGCCAGGACAGCCGATCTGGATGCTTATTTCGAAGCGTGCATCGATAGCGTGATCCGGGGCGTGGACAGCGATCTGATTCCCCGGGGGCAGTACGACGCCGTACTGATCGACGAGGGGCATGACTTCAAACCGGCCTGGTTCAAGCTGATCGTTCAAATGGTCAATCCCGAAACCAAGTCGCTGCTGGTCTTGTACGACGATGCACAGTCGATTTATCACACAGCAAAGAAGCTGAAATTCTCGTTCTCGAGTGTCGGCGTGCAGGCGGCAGGGCGCACCACCATCCTGAAACTCAATTATCGGAACACGGCCGAAATCTTGGCAGTGGCGCGCGCCTTTGCCGCCGAACTGCTTACCGCGCACAATACCGAAGATGACGAGGCGCCCACGGTCCAGCCGATGAGCACGGGCCGGCATGGTCCGAAACCAATTCTGGTGCAGCTGCCAAGTCTGCAGAAAGAAGCCGAATTCCTGGCTGACAAACTTGCTGCGGCCAGCAAGACTGGCACGCCATGGGGCGAAATGGCACTGATCTATCGGCGCTATGGTGTCGGTAAAGTGCTGGCAGAAGTGCTGCAGCGCCGCGACATTCCGTTTCAGTGGCAGCAGGCAAAGGGGGCGGCCTATTCTCCGGTGCACGACAGCGTCAAGCTGATCACGATGCACAGCAGTAAGGGCCTGGAGTTTTCACTGGTGGGCATTCCGGGCCTTGGCGCCGAGTTCAAGGAAGAAGACATCGTCGAAGACGAGGCACGTCTGCTGTACGTGGCGATGACCCGCGCCACGCATGAGCTGGTAATGACCTGCGATGCGGTCACACCCCATACACACAAGCTCAAACGCGCAATGACGGTGCTGGAAACGATGTAAGTGTTGCGTGAAGCACACGGCAACAAGCTGCTTGATGCCAGCAGGTAAGACTATGCGAACCAGCGTACAGAAGAGCTGGACGGCAATGGTTAATCTGCAAAGCAATACTTTGGAGAACAATCATGACTGTCACGTCACGCTGCAACAACGCGGGTCCATTGGGCCGCCGGATCCCGACCCGCCCGTTCGCGGCGTTGCTGGTGCGTCTGCTGCGTCGCCACTGAGCACGCAGGTTGACTAGTCCACCCCGCAAGACCGGGCGGACCTGCTAGTGGGCGCTTACGGCTGCCCGCCACCACCCGCTACGCCATACACATGGCCGGTGGTGTAGCTCGATTCATCCGACGCCAGCGTGACATAGGTCGCCGCCAGTTCAGCTGGCTGGCCAGGGCGCTTCATCGGCGTATCTTCGCCGAACTTTGCGCGGCCTTCCGGTGAATTGCCGCCCGCCAGTTGCAGCGGCGTCCATACCGGCCCTGGCGCCACCGCATTGACCCGAATCCCTTTTGACGCCATCTGCTTGGCCAGCGACTTGGTGAACGCCACCTCGAACGCCTTGGTCGACGCATAATCGAGCAGTTTTTCGGGTGGATCGTAGGCCGTCTGCGACGACGTGTTGATGATCACGCTGCCTGGCTTCATGTGCGGAATTGCCGCCTTGGTGATCCAGAACACCGCATACACATTGGTCTTGATCGTCCAGTCGAACTGTTCGCTGGTGATGTCGAGGATCGAATCGTGGTTCTGCTGGCGCGCAGCATTGTTGACCAGGATGTCCAGGCCACCGAGTTCGCGCACGGCGGTTTCCACCATCTTCTTGCAGAACGCTTCATCGCGGATATCGCCCGGCACAGCCACTGCCTTGCGGCCGGCATCGCGGATCAATTGCATCACTTCACGTGCATCCGGCTCTTCGGCCGGCAGGTAGCCGATCGCCACGTCCGCACCTTCGCGCGCGTACGCGATCGCGGCAGCGCGGCCGATGCCCGAGTCGCCGCCCGTGATCAAGGCCTTGCGGCCGGCCAGACGGCCACTGCCGCGATAGGTGGTTTCGCCATGGTCAGGGCGCGGTGTCATCTTGCTGGCCAGGGCAGGCCATGGCTGATCCTGATTCGGGAACGGTGGACGCGGATAGCGCTTGGCTGCTTCGCGCGCGGCGCCGGCGGCTGGCTGGTTGCCGCCCGCGGCTTGCTGGGCCAGGGCCGGCACGGCCGCGGCCGAGGCGGCGACGCCGGCGGCCACGGTGCCGACGAACCGGCGGCGCGATGGCGCCATGTCTTGTGTGGTCTGGTTCTCGACCTTCTTGTCTTCCGAATGCATGCTTGCTCCTTGGATGTGGTGGCAGGGTGCCGATAGCGGTCACGACGTTGATAAAGATGTTAGTCGTTATCCAATAGTCATGGAGTTCGGTAGCAGTAGGGCAATGTCTTGGAAGGGAAGTTCATGGCGACTGAATCAGGCTGCGGTTTGCATGTCGTTGATGAGGATTGAACCCGGAAGCCAGGCAGGTGTCGAACTCCGACTATGACAAGGGAGGGCACCGTGACATCCTTCAGGTTCGTGAAATCAGGCTCACATCGTGCGTTGTTCGACCGTCCTCGGCCGGTCAGGGCGATGGCGATCCCGCAGCCGGAGGGCAGTCTTGACCGGCTCGCGGCGCTCATCGCGGACAGCAGGTCGCTGCAACGCTGCTGCCCGCATTGCGGTTGCCGGCAACTGAACCGGCATGGCCAGGCCAATAACCGCCAGCGCTTTCGCTGTCGCCAGTGCCTGCGTACATTCAACGACCTGACCGGTACACCGCTGGCGCGACTCAGGCTGCGCGAGAAGTGGCTCGATTACATTGTCATGCTGCGCGAGGCCCGATCGGTGCGGGCAGCGGCGGCGCAGGTTGGCGTGCACAGCAATACCGCGCTGCGCTGGCGGCATCGTTTTCTGGACGAGACTGATAAAGAACGGTTGTGGCCTGCTGATAAAGTGCGCCGCAGGCTTAAAAAGTCCACGACGGCGCAATGAAGTTTGCCATGACAGGCGGGGCATTCCGGTGCCTGCGTCATGAAGACGTGGTTCGGGCAGCGGCGCCAGGCATGTCTACAAGCGCCTGAAGGCCGACATCGTTGCGCCGGTACTCACAAGAAAATGGTAGCGTCATTTCAGTGGCGGGCTATCCCTCCTGGTTTTGGTGGGGTAATTTCTGCTCGTCGATACCCGGCAACATGCAAGCGCTCATTCGGCCACCACGCATCGGCCGAATGAGCGGTTTTGCATGGTGCTTCGTTTCTAGAATGTGTGACGCATTCCCATATTGAACTGGCGATTGCCAGTGCCCGCTTCCGAATTGTTACCTGCTGTGTAAGCAGCACCGTTTTGATTGCTTACCGCGCCGTAGGACGTGTACAGCGTGCTGCGTTTCGAGAGCACATAATCATAGGCGATGCCCCAGCCGCGCGCGTCCTGGTCAAAGCTTGTTTCGTCGTCTTTGCGCATCACCGAGGCCATCAGGACGCCGCCGGGCACCGGTGCCGAGAGACCAAGCAGGATGACGTTGCTATCGGTCGAGGCAGTAGGTGCGATGCCGCCGTAGGGATTGCCTGCACTGCGCAGCGGGGCGCTGTTGAAACCTTTGTCCTTCCCGTAGCCGCCATGCAGTTTCAGGACACCGAAGTCATGGGTGGCAGCCAGGAGTTTGTTGCTGCTCGATCCCCGTGTCACGGGAAGTACGCCAGGTGCTGTTGCGACATCGGTGTTCCGGTTGTTGTAACCGAAACGTACGGCGAGTTTTCCGGCACTGTAGCCGAGCGAAGCCCCCATCTGCCGTCCAATCCTGCTGCTCTCGGTCTGTTCGCCGAAGCCATAGGCCAGGGTGCCGGAAAATCCCTGAACGGTCGGCGTCGCATATACCACCGAGTTATTCATGCGGACGTTGGTCCCCGAGTCGGGGAACAGGTTCTTGGACGTTCCTGCGTAGCCGGTCTTGAATGGGTCGGCTACCTGCGAGAGCGTCAAGTGCCAGGGGGTGTACTGACGCCCGAGCGTCAGCGTGCCGGCCCGGGTTTTGAGGCCGACCCACGCCTGGCGATTGAAGAGCGTGTTGTTCACGTCGAGTTCGCCCGTGTCCATGCGCACGCCGCTTTCCAGTGTGAAGATGGCAGATACCCCATTGCCGATTTCTTCGCTGCCGCGAAAACCGAGACGCGAATACGACGAGGCGCCGCTGGTAATCTTGCTGACATTCCCGGCTTCGCCGCCCCGTTCGCCTGCATAACCGACATCGGCGATCCCGTAAATGCTGACATTCGACTGTGCGATTGCAGTGTGCGCGGCAAGCGCGGAAACCAGCGCGGCCATCATTTTCTTGTTCATGTGTGTCTCCTTATTAATTGCATCAGTGCTGTAAAGCTGAGGTATGCGGACCCTGTCCCGGGTCTGGCTGCATACCTCGTTTGACTTCGCCGGCAAACGTTTTCCCGAACGCCGCCAGGCGCAAACGCCGTTTCCGGTTCAGGCCCGATGGGTCTGGATACCCTCGGGGTGGGGTGTGCCATCGCGGCTGTCTTCGGGCAGGAGGTTGCCGTCGGCCAGGGCCGAATCGGCTTGCGCGATTCCCGGAAAACGCTCCGGATACAAATGGCGCTCCGCAACGCTCGCATCGAAGGTGCCCGACCACTTTGCAATCACGACAGTGGCGACGCTGTTGCCGATCGTATTGCAGGTGGCGATCGCCATCGACAGGAAGCGATACACGCCAAAGATCACGGCGACGCCTTCGATCGGCAAAATGCCGGTCGAGGTGACGGTTGCGGCAAAGACCACGAACGAACCACCGGAGACCGTGGCTGCGCCTTTGGAAGTCAGGAGCATCAGCACGAGGATGCCGAGCTGGGCATCCAGCGAGAGCGGAATGCCATAGGCATGGGCAATGAACATCACACCCATCGCCATGAAAATCGACGTACCGTCCAGGTTGAAGGCGTAGCCTGTGGGAAGCACCAGGCCCACCGTCTGCTTGCCGCAACCCAGGCGTTCCAGCTTGATCAACAGACGTGGCAATGCGCTTTCCGACGAGGCGGTGCCGAGGACGATGAAGATCTCGTCCTTGATGTACTTCAGGAAACGCCACAGGCTGAATTTGCTGAGTTTGGCGATCAATCCCATCACACCGAAGATGAAGAGGAGAATGACTGCGTAGAAGCTCAGCACCAGCTGCGTCAGCGCGATCAGGACGGCGGCGCCACTGCTCCCGACCGAATAGGCTACCGCGCCGAAGGTGCCGATCGGCGCGAGTTTCATCACGAGGTTGATGAACGCGAACAGCACCTCGGAAATCTGGTCAAGGCCCTCATTGATCTTGCTGCGCTTGCCGTCAGGAATCGCCAGGATGCCGATGCCGGTCATGACGGCAAGCACGACGACCTGGAGCAGTTCACCTTTGGTGAAGGCGCCGATAAAATTGTCGGGAACGATGTGGGCAATAAACTCAAGGAATCCCTGCGGCGCTGCCTTTGCCGCAGCCGCGGGCACGGTGCCGCTTCCGGCGACCGTCGTCATGCCTGCGCCAATGTTCAGGACATTCCCGGCAACCAAGCCGATCAGCAGGGCCAGGGTAGAGACGATCTCGAAATACACGATCGCGCGCCAGCCGACCCGGCCGGCGCTCTTGATGTCACCCGCCGACGCGATGCCGTGCACGATCGTCAGGAACACCAGCGGGGCCACGCCACATTTAATGAGTGAAAGAAACATGTCGCCAAGAATCTTGAACTTGGCGGCGAACTGTGGGAAAGCGAAACCGAAAAGAATGCCGAGAATAAGTGCGAGAAGTACCTGGATGCCGAGCTTGCGGTACCACGGCAGGGTACTTTTCGGGGGGATGCTGTCGTGTGTCTGGTTGGTCTGTATTGTCATGATTGTCTCCTCCAACGGTCTGTGCCTTAAATGACTTTTGACAGTGCGACAGCCCGGTCCACCATGTCTGGCGCCAGGCCGAGATAGTTGGCCGGATCGGTCATCCTGTCGATTGCCGCACGGTCGAAATGCTCTGTCACGGCCGGCAAGGCCGCCAGGGCATCGGCCAGGGTCCCGCCCTGTTCATTCACGGCGCGGCATGCGTCGTACACGATATCGTGGGCCTGCTGGCGGCCGATGTGGGGCGCCATGCTCATCATGACGGCCTCGGCAACGATCAGGCCTTTCGTCAGGCCCAGGTTGTGTTTCATTTGCCCGGTGTTGACAACCAGGCCGCCCAGGGCAAACTTTGCCTGATGCAATGCCCCGGCGGTCAGGATGAAGCTCTCGGGAATCGCGATCCATTCGGCGTGCCATGGACCGGTCGCGCGTTCGAAGTCCTGGACCATGGCATCGACCATCAGCCCGGCGTGTTGCCTGACCGCCTTGGACGCGGCCAGCATCAATTCGCTGGAGATCGGATTGCGCTTTTGCGGCATCGTGCTGCTGGCGCCGCGCCCTTTGACGAACGGCTCGGCCACTTCGGCGAATTCGGTCGAGGCCATGATCATGATGTCGAGGGCGATCTTGCCGAGAGAACCGGTGATCAGGGCCAGCAAGTTCACCGCTTCGGCAAAGCCGTCACGCGCCACGTGCCAGGTCGTTGCCGGCACGCCCAGGCCAAGCTCGTCCGCCATGGCCTCCTGCACCTCGAAGCCTTTCGTTCCCAGCGAGGCAAGCGTGCCGGCAGCGCCGGCAAACTCCACCAGCGCAACGCGCGGACGCAGTTCCGCCAGGCGCTGCTGGTGGCGGTCGAACATGGCCAGCCAGATCGCGACCTTGTAGCCGAAGGTCACCGGCAGCGCCTGCTGCAAGTGGGTACGTCCGGCCATCGGCGTATCGCGGTGCTTGACCGCCAGGTCCGCAAGAATGCTGCGCAGTTCGCGGATGTCCGCGTCGATGATGTCCAGCGCATCGCATATCTGCAGTGCGACGGCGGTATCCATGATGTCCTGGGTGGTTGCTCCCCAGTGAACGTAACGGCCGGCGTCGCCGCACATCTCGACCAGTTGGTGCACCAGCGGCAGGATCGGGTAGCCAACGATGTCGGTCTCGGCGCGCATGTGGTCGAAGTCGATCCGGTCGATCCTCGATTCCCGGGCAATGACCTCGGCGGCTTCGGCCGGGATGACGCCGACCCTGGCCTCGGCTTTCGCCAGCGCTACCTCGGCGTCGATGTAGCGCTGGATCAGCGCGTGATCCGAAAAGACCGCGCGCATGGCGGGGGTGCCAAAGGCGTCACGGTACAGGATCGAATCGACGACGGTGCAAGCCATCGGAATGGAAGTGCTCATATTGTTTTCCTCTAAAAATCGGTGATCTTCTCGTCCGTGGCGTTGATATGTCCGGACATATGTAAACCTAATATGTCCGGACATAGAAAGCAAGGATTAAATGGCCTAAAATCCTGCTATGAAAAAAAACAATACCAAACCACTTTTCGCCCAGATCGCCCAAGAGTTGACGGACGGAATCGCCAAACACCTCTATCCGGTCGGGAGTGTCCTGCCAGGTGAACTGGAGCTTTGCGAGATTTACAATACGAGCCGGCATACGGTGCGGGCCGCACTGAATGAATTGCAGCAACGAGGACTGGTCTCGCGCAAGAAGAACGCTGGAACGCGGGTGGAATCGGCTACCCCGAAGAACGATTTTCGCTCGTCCCTGGACTCGATCGAAGACCTGGTGCAGTTCGGTTCGACACATGTCCGGGTGATGCAGTCAGCCCGCCAGCTCGTCGCACACGGAGAACTGGCCAAGACGCTCGGTAGTGTCGACGGTACGCCCTGGTTGTGTATTTCGAGCCTGCGCAAGGATAGCCAGACGGCAGAGCCGGTCGGCTGGACCGATGTCTATATCGATCCCCAATACGGTGACATTGTCGAGAAGGTCAAGGCATCCCCCGACGTCCTGATCAGCACCCTGATCGAACGGCACTATGGCCGCCGGGTCGTGGAAATTCGCCAGATCGTCCGTGCAGTGTTGATAGACGAAAACATGGCTGCGGCGTTGAACGTGCAGACAGGCATTGCTGGCCTGGAAATCGTTCGTCAGTATTTCGATGCGGCCGAAACGCTGTTTGAAGCATCGGTGAGTGTCCATCCTGCGAACCGCGTCGCCGTGGCGATGCGGCTGAAGCGTTCGGTTTCATAGCCGGCGGGCAGGTGGGCAGGTGTCAGGTCGCAAGTTGAAAAACGCGGTGGATGCTGTTGCCCGAAGAATCGACGGCCACCGTGACGGGCATGTTACGCACCTCGAATTCGTAGATCGCTTCCATTCCCAGATCCGCAAACGCAATCACGCGTGCCGATTGCACCGCTTTCGACACCAGATAGGCTGCGCCGCCCACGGCGACCAGGTAAGCCGCTTCGTGCTGGCGAATCGTCTGGATCGCCTCACGTCCGCGTTCCGCCTTGCCGACCATGACGAGTAGCCCGGTCTGTTCAAGTAATGGCGCAACGAATTTGTCCATGCGGGTCGACGTCGTCGGCCCGGCCGGGCCAACCGCTTCGTCGCCGACCGGATCCACGGGGCCGACATAGTAAATGGCACGATTGCGCAGGTCGACCGGGAGTGGCTCTCCGGCAGCCAGCATGTCCGTCAACCGTTTATGTGCAGCGTCACGGCCTGTCAGCAATTTTCCCGACAAAAGCAGCGTCTGCCCAACTTTCCACTGCCTGACTTCATCCTTGCTCAACTCGTCGAGATCCACGTGAATCCCGCCGTCAGTCGGCATCATGTCGGGAATCCCGTCCCAGATGGCCGGTTCGGGTGGCGTCAGCATGGCGGGGCCTTGGCCGTCCAGGAAGAACGTGACAAACCGTGTCGCCGCGCAGTTCGGGATGAGCGCAATCGGCAAGGTGGCTGCGTGGCAAGGCGCCTCCAATACCTTGACGTCGAGGACGGTCGTCAATCCCCCCAGTCCCTGGGCGCCGATCCCCAGCGCATTGACACGGTCGGCCACTTCCAGACGCAGTGCTTCGGCCGGCGTGGCGGGGCCACGCGCGCGAAGTGCGGGAAGGTCGATTTCCGAAAACAGGGATTTCTTTGCGAGCAGCATGGCCTGCTCCGGACTCCCTCCGATCCCGATACCGAGCACGCCCGGTGGACACCAGCCGGCCCCCATTCCCGGCAATTGTTCGACAATCCAGTCGGCAGGCGAATCGCTGGGATTCAAGGTGGCAAAACGCGCCTTGACGTCTCCACCGCCGCCTTTGGCAACGACGGTAACGCCTACCCCGCTACCGGCAACCATCTCGACCTGCACGATACCAGGGGTGTTGTCGCGTGTGTTTCGACGGGCGCCCAGAGGCTCGGACACCATCGATGCGCGCAGGGGATTGACGTCGCTGCGGTAAGCGCGCCTTACGCCTTCGTCCACCGCTTCCTGGACTGTGGGCACCGCGCCACCATGACGGGTGCGGAACTGCGCCTCCATGCCGATCTTCAGGAATACATGGGCAACACCCGTGTCCTGGCAGATCGGCCGTTTCGCCATGGCGCTGAGGCGGCTGTTGATCAGCAATTGCAGGATTGCGTTCTTTGCTGCCGCCCCCTGCTCGAGTTCGTAAGCATGCTTGAGAGAGTGGATGAAATCCGCTGGATGGTAGTAGCTGATGAACTGGAGAGCGTCAGCGACGCTTTCAGTTAAGTCTTCTGTGTAGATGACAGTCATGGAGCATGCTCGCTATATATGTTCGGACATATTAACTATAGTCTGTCCGCACATGGCACGCAACTCGTTGACGATTTGTTATCGGGCTCGTATCAAACTTCATTGTTTGTCCGTGACGATGACACATGAAAAAACGGGTGACCCGGCAAAGCCGCGTCACCCGTTTCAGGGCACTACCGAATCGCTGACAATCAGTCGACGGTTGCGCCGCTGTCTTTCACGACTTTCGACCATTTGGTGGTTTCAGCCTGGACGAACTTGGCGAAGTTCTCTGGCGTGTCGCCCACGTACTCGGTGCCGGTATCGGCCAGCACGCGCTGGAAGTCAGGCGACTTCATGACCTTCTGCGTTTCGGCGTTGATCTTGTCGACCACGGCCTTCGGCGTCTTGGCTGGCACGAACATGCCGTACCACGCATACGATTCGATCGGCAGGCCGGCTTCGGCGAAGGTCGGTACATCCGGCAGCAGCGGCGAACGCTTGTTGCCTGAAATGGCGATTGGCTTGACCTTGCCGCTCTTGATGTGCGGCATGATTGCGATGGTGCTGTCGAACATGATCGGGATGTGGCCGCCCAGCAGGTCGGAAATTGCCGGCGCCGAACCTTTGTAGGGCACGTGGACCATGTCGAGCTTGGTCACGCCGCGGAAGATTTCACCGGTCAGGTGTTGCGGGGTACCGTTACCGGCCGACGCGTACGAGAACTGGCCGTTCTTCGACTTGATCAGGGCCAGCAGTTCCTTGACGTTCTTGGCCGGGACCGATGGGTGCGCAACCAGCACCAGCGGCGCGCGCAGCAGGTTGGTGACCGGGATCAGGTCGGTCGCCGGGTTGAACGCCATTTTCTTGTACAGGCTCGGGTTGATCACGATCGGTGCGCTCGAGGTGATCAGCATGGTCTGGCCATCGGCCTTGGCGCGGGTGACCGCTGCCGAACCGATATTGCCACCGCCGCCGCCGCGGTTATCGATGACGAACGACTTGCCCAGCGCAGTCGTCAAGCCTTTGGCCAGCGGGCGCGCCGCGATGTCCGACGGGCCGCCTGCCGGCCATGGGACGACGACGGTCACGGTGTCGCTTGGCCACGTTTGGGCGAAGACGCTGGTGGAAAGAACGGTTGCCGCGAGAGCAAAGACAAGGGTTTTTCCGCTGGATGGGAAGACGCGCATGGTGTTGTCACCTCTATATAGTTGATTTATCTCGATAACCTGCTGAGGAGATTCTACACGAAGGGTCAGGCCGGTTGCGTCATCACAGGTGTAATCTTTTGTTTCTATGTGGGAATTTTTTACAACAGATTACGGTGTGGTGACAGCCTTGGATTGGCCAGTGCTGGCCTCCCACACCACGGTCGGCGTCCAGCCGGTGGCCAGCAGCGTGGCCTGCATCACGGTGGCCGCATTATCCTTCGCCGTGTTCAGCACCGTCGGCTGGCTGCAGGCAGCTTGTACTGCTTTCTGCGCCGTGGCCAGCACGTTGTTCATGGCCGTGGTGCGCGTTTGCGCCGATGGAATAAAGGCCTGCAAGCCCTGGTCGGTGATCGCATAGAAGTACGAGCCGCCCTTGTCGCGCGGTTCGTGGTTGATGCGCGCCTGCAGCGGCGAGGGCGCCGGCAGCACGACCGTCAGCGTGCGCGCCGTGTTGTCGATGTCTTCGTAGCGTGCCTGGCGCAGGTCGGTGGCCAGCGTGCAGTCGCCGCGCGCGACCAGCAGCACGCGGGTGCTGCCAAGCTGTACTTGCCACTGTGACCATGGAATACCGACGGCATTCGGCTGGGTGAATTCGATCACGTCCGAATAGTTCATCTTGAGCGACACCAGGTGGCCCATCTTTTCGAGCGACACCAGCGGCGGCGGTGCGGGCGCTTCGTCGACCGGGCGCTTGATAAGGGCGAAGGTGATGACGGCGGCAAGGACGGCGACGAGCAGGAGCGGCAGGTGTTGCGATGGTTTCATGGGCGGGCAGGGCGGGTGCGTTGGCGGAGTCGGCGCCAGTCTATCCGATCCTGTGGATGGTTGTCGTTCGCGGGTGTGACGCTACTGCCTGCGGCATAATGGTGTCATTACAGGAGAAACCCCATGCCCGGTCTTACCGATGCCGCCGTCCTCGACGCGTGGTCGCGCAACGTCGATCCCTGGACTGCCGCCGTGCGCGGCGGGGAAATCGAAACACGCACGCTGGTCACCAATGCCGCCATCGTCGACGCGGTGTGCAGCCTGGATCCGGCCACGGGCGTCGATCTCGGTTGCGGTGAAGGCTGGCTGGTGCGCGCACTGCCGGGCGTGGCGATGGTCGGTGTCGATGCGATTGCCGCGCTGGTCGAAAAAGCCGATGCCGCTGGCGGCGGCGACTTTTGCGTGCTGTCGTTCGAGCAGATCGCGCAGGGCCGGCTGGCGCTGGCAGTCGATGTCGCGGTCTGCAATTTCTCGTTGATCGGCAACGAGGCGGTCGATGGTCTGCTGCGCGCGGCGCCGACCTATCTGCGCGAGGGCGGCTCGCTGGTCGTGCAGACCGTGCATCCGCTCATGGCGTGCGGCGATGCACCGTATGTCGACGGCTGGCGCGCCGGCAGCTGGGCGGGCTTTTCCAGCGACTTCGCCGATGCGCCGCCGTGGTACTTCCGCACGATCGCGGGCTGGGTTGCGCTGTTTGCGAAAAACGGGTTGCGGGTCACCGCGATGCGCGAGCCGCTGCATCCGCGTACCGGCAAGCCGGTCTCGCTGATCCTGATCGGGCAGCTGGAAGCGTGATGCGTCGTTCGACCGCGCTTAACGCAGCAGCTTGAGCCCGGGCGGCAGCGCATCGCCCAGCATGCGCGCTTCGCTGGCCTGATCCAGTTCCACGACCTCGCGCACCATCGCCGTCCATGCCGGCGGCGCGCCGCTGGCCGCCAGGCGGCGCAGCACGTCACCGCGCACCGCGTCATCGATGTCGCGCGAGCGGTCGCCCGTCATGCGCGCGATGTGGGCGGCGGCAAAGCCGGCCGGCTCCACCTTGCGCCAGTCGAGCAGCAGGAGCTGACGCAGCCAGCCCTCGGCCACGTCGGGCGGCGCCACTTCGTGTGCGCTGGACTGGAACGACTGGCGCGCACCCACGCGGCCCAGCGCCCACAGATAGCGGCCGTAGCGCGCGCTGGCGCGGGCATCGAGCTTGCCGCCGGCAGGGATGTCGGCGATCTGCTTGAACAGCCATTCCCCGATCTCGGCCTTGTAGGCCGACGGGATGCGTTCGAGGGACGCGCCCACGCGCAGCAGGTCTTCTTCGCTGCCATCGACCAGCGTGACGGGGCGCCGGCCACGCTCGGCGGCATCGGCCTGCAGGTTGAAGGCGAAATCGTCCAGCACGCGCAGTTGCGCATCGAGCGACAGGCCGCCGGCCACGCGGCGCCACAGCGTCCACCATTCGGCGCGCACCTGGCTGTCCTTGTGGTGCTGCACGCCCGCTTCGAACAGTGCCCACAGCCCTTCCATGCGCCACTCGTCGAGCGGATGGCCGAAGCCGGGACGCAGGCTGTAGCCGGCCAGGTTCAGCCACGCGCGCTCGTGCTCGACCGAGCGGCGTCGGCCTTTCGCACGCGCCATCAAGGCGTCGAACAGGCGGCGTAGCAGCGGCGTGGTCCAGCTTTCGCGCGGGCCGAGCAGATGTTCCAGGCCAGCGCGCAGTTGCTTGACTTCCTTCGGCTCGATCTGTTTCGAGCGGGCGCCGAACACGCGCTCGATCTTGTCGATCGCTGCGTCCAGGTTCGCGGGCAGGGCCTCGTCCGGCGCGTCGATATCGCCGTCATCATCGCTATTGCCACGCAACTGGAACGCCAGCTGCCAGCGCCCGCCGCCGTCTTCGGCGACGCAATGCATTTCGAGCGAACCGGTTTCGCTCAGCGTCGTCACCAGGTGCACGGGAATCTCGGTCGTGGTGGTGGACCCTGAGGCGCGCAGTACTGTCGCAATCGGCGGCAGGCGCACCACGTCGGCCAGGTCGAGATCGACCAGGTCGCCGGCCTGCGGCGCCGCGCCGGCATCGGCAATCGTCGAGACCAGGTGAAAGCGCACCGGCCGGCCGACGCGCAGCGCGAAGCTGCGGTTTGCCAGCGTGACTTCCGTGGCAGCTGGCGTGCCGCGTGGCAGCAGGCAGACGGCGCGCAGCAGGCCGGCGCGTGCTTCGCCGTCGAGGAGCAGGTAATAGTTACGGGCCGCGCCGCTGTCGATCGCCGGCGCCAGGCCCTGGCGCGCCAGCGCGTAGGCGACGCCGCCACGGGCGACGGCGATATCGGGATTCTCGTTGTGCAGCACGCGTACTGGCGCATCGCGCCAGCCGCTCAGCGTGTCGACCAGGCGCCGCGCCAGTGCGGCGCCCCTGAACACGCCGCCGTTGAGCAGCACGGTATCCGGAATCGGGACCGCGCCGCCTTCCAGCCCGAGCGCCTCGCGCGATGCCGCTGCATGCTGGCGCAAAAAGCTCGCCAGATGCCGCGTGATGGCTGGGTCGCTTGCATACGGCAGGCCGAATTCGACGATGCCGGCGCGGGCGCGCGTCGGTTCGTCCTGCGCGGCGTTGAGTGGTAAAAAGCCGTCGAGCACGATGCGCTCGATGTCGCTGCGCAGCAGGTCGGCTTTGCGAGCGGAGCCGATCAGGCGGCTGCCGGCGCCGAGCAGCGTGACGGCGACCGACTCGGGTGCATCGTCGGCCAGCAGTTGTTCCTTGGCGGCGCGGCAGCGTTCCGTGAGCTGGGCCAGGCGCGCGGCCGACAGGCGCGTGCGCGCATTGTCATTGTCATTGTCTGCGCCGGCCATGCGCGCTTCGATCAGGTGGGCGAGCGCCAGGTCCATATTGTCGCCACCCAGGATCAGGTGGTTGCCCACGCCGATGCGCGTCAGGTGCGGCTCGCCGTCCCTGGTATCGACCTTGACCAGGCTGAAGTCGGTGGTGCCGCCGCCGACGTCGGCCACCAGCACCAGCCGCGCGTCGCCCAGATCGTCGGCCAGGCTGGCGCGATGGCGGTACAGCCAGTCGTACAGCGCGGCTTGCGGTTCTTCCAGCAGCGCGACCTGCGGCAGGCCGGCCAGCCTGGCCGCTTCGAGCGTCAGCGCACGGGCGCCTTCGTCGAACGACGCCGGCACCGTGAGCACGATCTGCTGGCGTTCAAGGGGTTGTTTGGGAAAGCGCGCATTCCATGCGGCGCGCAGGTGCGCAAGGTAGCTGGCGCTGGCGGCCACCGGCGAGACTTTGGGCACGTCGTTGTCGACACCCCACGGCAGGATCGGCGCCATGCGGTCGACGCCGTCGTGCGACAGCCAGCTCTTGGCGCTCGTGACGAGCCGGCCCGGCGTGGCCGCACCGAGCACGCGCGCCAGGCGCCCCAGCGCAACGCGCTCGACGCCGGCGACGTCCGGCTGCTGCCAGGGCAGTTGCAGGGCGCCGGGCGCGAGTTCGTCCGGCCCCGGGTGGTAGCGCATCGACGGCAGCAGCGGTGCGCCGGCCACTTCGCCGGGCGCCACCAACTGATCGATCTGGAATAGCTCGATGCCGCCCGGGCCATTGCGGCCGTAGGACAGCACCGTATTCGTGGTGCCCAGATCGATGCCGACGAGCCAGGTCACTGGACCCCGGCCGCCGTACGCACGTCGAACTCGATCTTCCAGCGCTGGCCGTCACGCGCCACTGCCAGCAGTTCGAGCGTGCCGGCGTCCGTCGCCAGCGCATGCAGTTTTACCTGCACAACATCACCTGCTGCGCGGCCATCGGCCGGCAGCGTGGCCTGGATCTCGTTCATTTCGTGCAGCTCGTCCGGGCCCCAGAATTCGAGCACGTCGCCGATGCGATCCTGGCGGCGCGTGGTGGAGCCGAAGAAGCGGAACGTGACCGGCTCGCCGATCACCAGGCCGAATTCCTGGCCCGGCAGTTCGAGTTCGCTGCCTTCTTCCATGCCGAACGGCGCCACGCACAGGGCTTCGAGTGGCGGCTCCATGCCCGGGATGGCCGGCATCGACGACTCCACGCCAACGTAGTACGAGCGCGCCGTGCCGCCGCGAATGCGCACGCCACCGCCGCGCCGCGCGTAGCTGAAGTAGGCCGCGCCGCGCGCGACAGCCAGATCGAGATCGGCGCCTTCGAGCATGCGCGCCGGTTCGGCGCCTTCCATGTACAGCCAGTCGTTGATGGTGTCCATCACGCGCTGGGCCAGGATGCTTGACTTGAACACGCCGCCGTTGAACAGCACCGCGCTCGGATGCAGGAACGTGTGGTCGGCCGTGACGCGGCCAGTGAAACCTTCGAGTTCGGCGGTGGCGCCGGCCTGGCGCGCAAGGAACGCGGCCAGGTGGCGCGTGATCGCGGCATCTTGCGCGTACGGCAGGCCAAGCTGGGTCAGGCCGGCGCGGGCGCGCACGGTTGGCCGGGCCGAAGCTTCCACGCGCGGGAAGAAGCCGTCGGTGATGAAGGCGGTGACTTCGTCGCGCGTGAGTTCGGTGCGGATCGAGCCGCCGATGAGTTTCGAGCCGCGGCTTGGCACCACGATCGGGTGCGTCGTCGCATTGGCGTCGGCCAGCAGCGCTTCCTTGGCGCTGCGGCAGCCGTAGGTCAGTGCGCGCATCTGCCAGGCGTCGAGCTGCGTGCCGTTGGCCGAGAGTTTGCGGGCCACGAAGTGGGCCAGCGCCAGGTCCATATTGTCGCCGCCCAGCAGGATATGGTCGCCCACGGCGACGCGGTGCGGTTCGAGCTTGCCATCGCGCTCAAGGATCGCGATCAGCGAAAAGTCGCTGGTGCCGCCGCCGACGTCGACCACCAGGATGATGTCGCCCGGTGCGACCTGCTTGCGCCAGCGGCCGCCGCTGCCCTGGATCCAGCTATACAGCGCTGCTTGCGGCTCTTCGAGCAGGGTTGGCGTGAAGCCGGCAAGGCGCGCGGCGTCCAGCGTCAGCTCGCGCGCGCCCGGATCGAACGAGGCAGGGATGGTGACCGTGACCGATTGCTGGTCGAACGGCGCTTCGGGGTGCGCAGCGTTCCAGGCCTGGCGCAGGTGGCGCAGGTAGTGGGTCGATGCATCCAGTGGCGAAACACGGGTGACTTCGTCCGGCGCATCCGTTGGCAGGATCGCGGCGCGGCGGTCCACGCCCGGGTGGCACAGCCAGCTCTTGGCCGACGAAACCAGGCGGATTGGCGTGGTCGCGCCGCGGTTGCGCGCCATCTCGCCGGCGATCGCCGACATGGTAGTCGCTTCGGTGTCGCTCCACGGCAGCGCGCGCTCGCCGGCCGGCAGTTCGTCCGGGTGCGGCAGGTACAGGAACGATGGCAGCAGCGGCAGCGCTTCGATCGTGCCGGGCGCGGTCAGTTGCGGGATCGGCAGCACGGCGTCAACGGCCTGTTCGCCATCGCTGGCCTGCAGGTCGACATACGACAGCGCGCTGTGGGTGGTGCCCAGATCGATGCCGATGGCGTAGCGCGGCTCGGCTGCATTGTTCAGCGATTCGTTCGATGGGGCGTTCACGATGTCGTTCACAGTTCCACCTCCGCCGGGGCCAGCACGCGCGCATCGTGGCGCTCGGCCAGTTGCGGCAGCGTGACGCTGGCAGCGCGCCAGCCGCGATGGCTCAGGGTGCCGTTGAACGGCGCCGTGCCGACCACGTTGCCGGTCAGGCGCACGCTGGCGGCATCGAAGCCTTCGTTCAGCGTGATGCGTGCACCCTCGGCTTCGCTGCGCACCGGCTCGATCGTGAAGTGCTCGCGCAGCACGCGCGCGCAGCCTTCGTGCACGACGCGTGCGGCGGCGCCGATGTCGGCGTCCGAATAACTGGTGAGGTTTTCGTGGGCGAAGTCGATCAGGCGCGCTTCGCGCTGGAAGAGGCTCAGCAGCTGCAGGGCCGAATCGGGCGTCGGCGCGCGCAGGGGCGTCGGCGCTGGCGCTGGTTTCACGACAGGTGCCGGTGCCGGTGCCGGTGCCGGGGCTGGCACTGGTGCCGGAGCGGCGGTCGGGCCGACGCCGTCATCGCGCACGCGCGCAGCAAATTCGGCGTCGCCGAGCGATTTGAACAGGGCGCCGAAGGCGATCGACAAGCGGCTGAAGAAGCCGGGCAAATTGGTCTGTTGGGTCATGGTTGTTTTGATTGGTCAGTGCGAAAGCGGCGACCCGGCGCATCCGGCGCCAGAGAATGCCGCTCCCAAAAGAGGCGCATGATACCAGCAGGCGCACCGTTGGCGCACTGACAAGACATTGTCAGGGTTGGCCGACAGCGCGCGCGCCGCTCGTCAGCGCTGCTGCGTAATCGGTGAAATCGCCAAGGCCGCGCTTGATGATCGTGACCAGGGCGGGCAGGGGCGCGGCCTGGTAATCCCATTCGGCGCGGCAGAATTCGCCGGTGCGCTTGAGGTTTTCGGCCAGGGTCGGCGCGATCCAGCCGTGCTCGGCCAGCAGCGTGATGACCTCGCGCTCGTCCTGCGGTGGCCCCAGGCGCGCGCAGCCGATCACGTAGTCACCCATCTCGATCGTCGCTTCCCAGGCCCGGATCACGTTGAGCGTGGCCGCATCCTGTCGCGTGATGTCGTCGGTGAACGTCGTGGGGTCGCGCTCGTATTCTTCGCGGGCGCGGTTGCAGCAGCGTTCGATGATGCCGGCTTTCTTTAGCAGGAGATCGGCACTGGTCATAGTGCTCATTGCGTTGCTCATTGACAACTCCATGGTCAGGGGGCACGAAGAAAATATATGGCGTCAGAAAGCCGGTCTACAAGGTGCTGCTACGGGCGTAGGGCGCTTTGCACGGCATTTAATCTCCATAAATCCAGCTAAGCGGCTTGATGTAGACAAAATGAAAAGCTCTTGCCAAGCCCCGTTTCAACGAGTACTGTACGTTTATACAGTACTTGCATTGTTATCACTACCATGAACCCTTCTTCCATCCTTGCCGCACCAGAGGCATTGCACCCATCGCTGTGGCGCGCATCGCAGCTGGCGCATGCCGACACGCGCTGTATCGACACGGGCCACGCCACCTTGTCGGGCCAGTTGCCCGGCGGTGGCTGGCCCGGCGGCACCCTGGTCGATCTGTTGCTGCAACAACCCGGCATCGGCGAAATGCGGCTGCTGCGCCCGGCGCTGGCCGCCTGCGCATCGCGCCGCATCGTGCTGCTTCAGCCACCGCATCCACCCCAGGCGCTGGCGCTGGCCGCGCTGGGCCTCGATCCATCCCAATTGCTGTGGCTGCGCTCGACGCGCAGTGCCGATGCGCTGTGGGCGGCCGAGCAGGTCTTGCGCAGCGGCAGTTGCGGCGCGCTGCTGTTCTGGACCAACCACGTGCGCAGCGACAGCCTGCGCCGCCTGCATCTGGCGGCGCAGGGGGGCGAAACCCTGTTCTTCATGTTCCGCCCCCTGTCTGCAGCGCAAGACGCGTCGCCCGCGCCGCTGCGCCTTGCGCTGCGTCCGGCTGCTGGCGGCATGACGATCGACTTCCTCAAACGCCGGGGACCGCAGCGCGACGCGCCGCTGTTCCTGCCCCTTGGTTCTTCACTACTGCAACGCCATGCGCCTCTGGATCGGCCTGTATTTGCCCCAGCTACCGCTCGAAGTCTTCAGCCCACGCTGGTGCAATAGCAATAGCGACGGTGCCGATGGCGCCGATGCTGCCGATGCTAGTGCTGCGGGTGATCCCGGCATCGTGGTTCTGGAGCAGGAGCGGGTGATGGCCTTGTCGAAGGCGGCGCACATCGAAGGCGTGCTGCCCGGCATGCGGCGTGGTGGCGTGCTGATGCTGATGCCCGACGCGCGCATCGTCCAGCGCAGCCACGAGCGCGAGGCCGAAGCCTTGCAGGCGGTGGCGATGGCGATGCTGCAGTACACGCCGCAAGTGGCGCTGGCCGAAGAAGCCACGCTGCTACTCGACATCGGCGCCAGCCTGCGCCTGTTCGGCGGCATCCGGCAGTTGTGCGCGCAGGTGCGGGCCAACCTGCGCACACTTGGCTTTACGGGTTGCATTGCCTGCGCGCCCACCGCGCGCGGCGCCTGGCTGCTGGCGCGCCGTAATGCGGGGCGCGCGGTCAAGATGGCGTCGCTCGTGCGGCGGCTCAATCGCCTGCCGGTGAGCCTGCTGCCGCCGGCGCGGCCGTTCGCGGCCTGGTTCGATGGTCTCGGCTGCCGCCGACTGGACGAATTGCAGCGCCTGCCCCGGCCCGGCCTGCAGCGGCGCTGCGGGCGGGCGCTGCTCGACATGCTCGACGCCGCGTATGGCCACAGTCCCGAACTGTTGCAATGGATCGAGCCGCCCGAACGCTTCCAGGCCCGGCTCGAACTGTTCGACCGGCTCGAACACGCCGACCTGCTGCTGGCTGGCGCCCACCACCTGGTGCTGCAAATGACGGGCTGGCTGTGCGCGCGCCAGCTGGCGGTCGAACGCATCCTGCTGCTGCTCGAGCACGAGCGGGGCAGGGTGGCCTGTCCGCCCACGGCGGTCGAAGTCGCGCTGGCCGAACCCACGTGGCGCGACGAACACCTGATGCGGCTGCTTCGCGAACGCCTGGCCAAGCTCGAACTCGTCGCACCCGTGATTGGCATCCGGCTCGAAGCCCAGCAATTGCAGGCGATGGCGCCGCCGACCGACTCGCTGTTTCCCGATCCCGGCGGTAGCGAAGAAGACCGCATGCGCATGATCGAACTGCTGGTCGCGCGCCTGGGCCCTGACAACGTGCTGCAGGCGCTGCCCCATGCCGACTACCGGCCCGAGATCGCCAATGCCTGGGTGCCGGTGCACCAGAAAGTCAGTGCGGCGGCGCGCGCTGCGCAAATGCCGCTCGATGTGCAAAGCCTGCCCCGGCCAAGCTGGCTGCTGGCCAAGCCGCTCGCGCTGCTGATGCGCGACCACCGGCCATTCTATGGCTCGCCATTGCGGGTGGCATCCAATCCCGAGCGCATCGAGGCAGGGTGGTGGAGTCAGACGCAAACGCGCGATTATTTCATCGCCGAAGGCAAGGACCACGCGCTGTACTGGATCTACCGCGAGCGCATCAACGGCTCGGGCGAGGATGCCGCGCCGCGCTGGTTCCTGCATGGCTTGTTCGGGTGAGGTTTCTGCTTGTGTATCAGACGCAGCTGGACGACTTTCTGTGCGGGGCTCATGCAAATTCCTGCCGCACTGTGGGTGTGGGAAACCATGCCTGGCATCGGCCGGCGGGGCTGACGCGCCGGCGCGTCGCGCTGCCACGGTGAGGCCGTTTGTGCTCGCGCGGCGCCCGTGCAACAGTCGTGTTGTGGGTAGCAAAATCGATTCGGGTGTGCGTGCCGTCCGGCTTCAAAGCGTCCTATAATTGGCGGCAAAGCTGCTCCAGGCGAGTCAGCAAGCGAGCTGGTCCGGCGACGTCGAGTCGTCAGCGGCAAGCCTTGCTTTGCCTTGTTTTGCCAGGAGCATTGCCGGTGTTACGTGAGAAGGAGGCGCCAATGATGGACGTGCTCTTGTTCTTGTTCGGACTCATTCTGCTTGTCGCCGGCGCCGAGGCATTGGTGCGCGGTGCTTCCCTTCTGGCACTGTCGGTCGGCATGTCGCCCCTCGTGATCGGCCTCACCGTCGTTGCGTTCGGTACCAGTGCCCCCGAGCTGGCCGTCAGCCTGCAATCGGCTGCGTCCGGCAGCGCTGACCTGGCGCTGGGCAACGTCGTAGGCAGCAATATCTTCAACGTCCTGTTTATCCTCGGTATATCGGCCCTGATTGCACCGCTGCTCGTGGCGCAGCAGGTCGTGCGCCAGGAAGTGCCGTTCATGATCGGCATCTCGCTGCTACTGCTCGCACTGGCGCTGGACGGGCGCATCGGTCGTGGCGATGGCGCCCTGCTGTTGGGTCTGCTGATCGTCTACACCGCCTTCCTGGTCTACCAGTCGAGGCGACAGCATCGGCCCGACGACGCCAGCCTTCCAGACGGCGTGCCCGGCCCGTCCAAAGGCTGGGACAGCCACCCGGCAATGCAACTGCTGCTCATTGTCGCCGGACTCGGCCTGCTGGTGCTGGGGGCCACCTGGCTGGTGGACTCGGCCGTCAGCTTCGCGCAGTACCTCGGCGTTAGCGAGCTCGTCATTGGCCTGACCATCGTTGCGGCCGGCACGTCGCTGCCCGAGGTGGCCACCTCGATCATTGCGGCGCTGCGGGGCCAGCGCGATATTGCGGTCGGCAATGTGGTAGGCAGCAATGTATTCAATATCCTGGGCGTGCTGGGCCTGTCATCGCTGGTGACATCGTCGGGGATAGGGGTTGCCCCTTCGGTGCTCGCATTCGACCTGCCGGTCATGATCGCGGTGGCAATCGCTTGCCTGCCCATCTTCTTCACAGGCAATCTGATTGCTCGTTGGGAAGGCGGGCTGTTCCTGGGGTTGTACGCGGCCTACATGGCTTACGTGCTGCTGGCGGCCCAGCAGCACGATGCGTTACAGCCGTACAGTACCGTCATGGCGATGGCGGTATTACCCCTGGTCGCCATCACACTGGCGGTCGTTGCATGGCGCGAGTGGCAGGGGCGGCGCATGCAGCAGGACAGGTCATCCCGCTAGGCGCCCGCCATGGTGCAGACAGCGCTCCCTGTCGCATCGCAGGCGGTCTGGCTCCGCGGGGCCTGGCTGTTGCCCCTGGCGTTGCTGCCGGTAGTGGCCGGCCTGCCAGCCGAACCAGCAAGCTGGTCGGTTTCCTGGGTGGCGCCGCTCGGCATCCGCCTGGGGTTTGCTGCCGATGGCCTGGCGCGCCTGTTCCTGCTCCTGGTGTGCGCCGTCGGCGCGGCGGTGCTCGCGTATACGCCCGGCTATCTGCGCGGCCATGCCCGGCTGGGCCAATTGATGGGCCTGCTCATTGCGTTCACGCTGGCCATGGCCGGGGCAATTCTTGCCGATGACCTGTTGTTGCTGTTGCTGTTCTGGGAGGCGACCAGTGTGCTGTCCTTCCTGCTGGTGGGTTTCGAGCATGACAGCCACGACAGTCGTGAAAGCGCGCGCCAGGCGCTGCTGATCACCGGCGCCGGCGGGCTGGCGCTGCTTGCCGGGATCGTCCTGATCCTGCTGGCTGCGCCCGGACTGCGGCTGAGCGACCTGGCGCACCTCGATCCTGCCGTGCTTGCCGAGCCGCGCTTCCAGGCGGGGGTGGCGCTGGTGCTCGCTGGCGCCATGACCAAGTCGGCCCAGTTCCCGTTTCACTTCTGGCTGCCGGGCGTAATGGCCGCGCCGACCCCGGTCTCGGCCTATCTGCACTCGGCGACGATGGTCAACCTCGGGGTGTACGTGATGGCCCGCTTCGACGAAGCGATGGGGGCAGTTGCATGGTGGGAAGGAACGCTTCTGTCGATCGGCACACTCACCGCCTTGTGGGGCGCCGTGCTGGCACCCCGTGAACGCGACCTGAAACGCATTCTGGCATGGTCGACCGTCTCCGCGCTGGGCATGCTGACCGTGCTCATCGGCTTGCCCAACGACCTGGGCGCGCTGGCCTTTGTCGCCTTTCTGCTGGCCCATGCGCTGTACAAGGCGCCCCTTTTTTTCGTGGCCGGCAATATCGACCATGCGACCGGAACGCGCCTGGTCGACCGGCTGCGCGGGATGCGCCACGCTATGCCGGTCACTGCGCTGGTGGCGTTGCTGGCCGGCCTGTCGATGGCCGGTCTGCCGGCCACGGTCGGCTTCGTTGCCAAGGACAGCATGAAGGCCGCCAAGGAGATCAGCGACGTCTTGTGGGTGGTCGAAGGCGCCAGCCTGCTGGTAAGCACCGTCGGCGTGGCGGTCGCCAGCGTGGCGACCGTGCGCATCTTTTTTGGCCCGCCAACCCATCCCGCAGACCATGCGCCACACGAGGGCGGATGGCGGCTCACGATCCCGCCGCTGGCGCTTGCCGGCATCGGCATCGTGCTCGGTTTGTTTCCTGCACTGGCCGAACCGCTGCTGATCGATGCCGCCCGGCTGATCTCCCCCACGCTGACACGCGCCGATGTCTCGCTCGACACCGAATGGCTGCTTCGCATCGAGAGCTTTGCCATTGTCTGGGCGGTCGGGGCGCTCGTGTATGCGGGATGGAACCACCTCTACCGGGGCCTTGATCGACTGCGCTTTCTCGACCGCGCCGGTTCGGCTGCCGCGTATGGCGCCGCGCTGCGCGGCCTGAAACACGTCGCCGGCGTGCTGGCACGCACCCTGCAGGCGCGGCGCCTGAGTCGCTACATGGTCGCAACGGTTGCCGCCACGGTGCTGCTCTGCGTGCCCTGGGCATTCGACCTGGACGTTGCGCCATTCACCGCGATCACCCCCGACGCTGCCGGCGTACTGGTCGGGTGCGCTACCGTCATCCTCGGAGCCGCGCTGGCCGTGCGGGCCCGGGACACGCTCGGCCAATTGCTCGGCGCGGGCGCGGTCGGCACCGGCAGTGCGATCGTGTTCCTGTTCCAGGGCGCGCCCGACCTGGCCCTGACCCAGCTTGCCGTGGAAACCGTCTTCGTGGTGGTGGCAGCGGTGGCATTGCGCCGCTACCACCAGCGGCAGGGCGCCGGGGCGGGCGAAGAACGTGCCGATGCCTGGCGGGCCGGCGTCGCACTGGCGTTCGGCCTGCTGCTCGGCGCCGTGCTGCTGGCGCTGTCCGGCCGGCCGTTCGACGCCGCCATGGCCGATTATTTCCTCGCGCAGAGCGTACCCAATGCGCACGGACGCAACGTGGTCAACGTCATCATCGTCGACTTTCGCGCCCTTGACACGCTTGGCGAGATTGCCGTGGTCATGCTTGCGGCACTGGCGACGTGGCCGTTGACACGCCTGCTGCCAGCCAGGAGAACAGGCCGATGAATGCCGGGCGCTCGATCGTGCTGGAGACCACGGTGTCCTTCCTTTACTGGATCATGCTGGGCGCCGCCGTATGGCTGCTGCTGCGCGGGCACAATGCGCCCGGCGGCGGCTTCGTCGCCGCGCTGGTGGCGGTGGCGGCGACGGTCGCCCACGCGCTCGTGCGGGGCACGGCCGCCGCCCGCGCGCGGCTACCGCTCGGGCCGCTGAGCCTGAGCGCCCTCGGCCTGGCGCTGGCCGCGGTCAGCGGCCTGCCGGCGCTGGCGCTCGGCCAGCCTTTCCTCACCCACTTGTGGGGTGAACTCGGCGCCGGCGCCATGGCGCTCAAGCTCTCTACTGTGATGCTGTTCGACCTTGGCGTGGCGCTGTGCGTGTGGGGGGCGCTGAGCGGATTCTGCCTGCGGCTCTTGGGGAGCATGCGATGATCGAGTGGGCAATGGCGGCGAGCGTGACCCTGGTGGCTGCCGCCGGCCTGTACCTGGCGAGCTCGCGCGACCTGGTGGCAATCTCGGTGGGGCTGGCCTTGCTTGGTGCAGCGGTGAACCTGTTCGTGTTCGCAGCCGGCCGCCTTGGCCAGGCAGCGCCGCCACTGATTGCGCCAGGCGCGGCTGCGCCCCTGGCGGCGGTGGCCAACCCGGTACCGCAGGCACTGGTACTGACGGCGATCGTGATCGGTTTCACCTTTGCCTGTTTCGGCATCGCTCTGGCGCTGGCCCTGGCCGCTCACGACGACCGCGCTGACGCCGATGCGCTCGAACAAGCCGAACCGCCCCCGAGGCCTGACGGTGGCCCCGGGGAGCTGCCATGAGTGGTCTACTGGCGGCCGCGCCGGTGCTGGTGCCGCTGTTCACGGCAGCGCTGACGGTTGCGCTGGCCCGGCGCCCGCGCCGCCAGCGTGCCGCCAGCCTGGGCGGGGCGCTGATCCTGCTGCTGTGCTGCGCGGCATTGCTGCATGGCGCTGCCGGCGGCGCGGTGGTGGTAACGCAATTCGGCGCCTGGGCCGCACCTTTCGCGATCGTCTTTCGTATCGACCGCGCCGCCGCCCTCATGCTGACCGTCAATGCCGTGCTGGCCGTGGCCGTGCTGGTCTGGCCCAGCCGGGGCAGTGCGCTGGCCACGCCGTTCGGCCCGCCGCTGGTGCATGGCTTGCTGGCCGGCGCGTGCGGGGCCTATGCCACGGCTGACCTGTTCAACCTGTACGTCTGGTTCGAGGTGATGCTGATCGCGGCCCTCGGACTGATCGTTGCCGGCCGCACACCGGCGCAGCTGGAGGCTGGCCTAAAATACCTGGTCCTGAACCTGTTCGGCACGGTCGTCCTGCTGGCCGCGGTGGCGGGCCTGTACGGCCTGACCGGCCAGCTCGACTACCACGCACTCGGGATGGCGCTGGCCGGGCGCGGCGACGATCCGCTGGCCTTGCTGCTGGGCGCGCTGTTAATCATTGCGCTGCTCATCAAGGCCAGCGCTTTCCCCTTTTTGTTCTGGCTGCCGGCCGCCTACCCGGTGCTGTCGCCGCCGGTGCTGGCGCTGTTTACGGCTTTGACCACCAAGGTCGGGGCCTACGCCTTGCTGCGCGTTCTCCATGAAGTCTTTCCGGCCGGCGCGCCAGCCTATACGCCCGTCCTGGGCTGGCTTGCCTGTGCCACCATGATTGCGGGCGTGATGGGCGCGGTGTATCACTACGACCTGCGCCGCATCCTGGCCTTCCATAGCGCGAGCCAGATGGGCTATATCCTGTTGGCGGCGGCGCTTGGCGGCGCTGTCGGGATCGCTGCGGCGCTGTTCTTCAGCATCCACCACATCCTGGTCAAGGCCAACCTGTACCTGGTTGCAGGCATGATCGCCCGCAGGGCAGGGCACTACGACCTGCGCAAAATCGGCGCCCTGGCGCGCAGTGAACGGGCGCTCGCCGGCCTGTTTGCGCTGAACGCGGTGGCGCTGATCGGGATGCCGCCGCTGTCCGGCTTCTGGGCCAAGCTGCTGATCCTGCGTGAAGGGTTTGCCCAGGAACATTACCTGTGGATGGCGGTGGCCGTATGCACCGGGGGGCTGACCCTGCTGTCGATGGCCAAGATCTGGATCGAGACATTCTGGAAACCGCACCCGGCGCCGCCTGCCACGCCGGGTGCGCCCCTTCCGGCGGGCGCGTGGGCCAGTTGCGGCGCGCTGTCGTTGCTGGCCCTGGCCATGGGCCTGATGCCAGGCCCGCTCATCGATTTCCTGGTGGCGGCCGCCGGCACGATGGCGCCACCGGTGGCCAGGCCTGCACCATGAAACGCATCGCCGCCGGCCTCCTGATTGTGTGGCATCTGTTTGCCTCCATTGCGCGTTCAGGTTGGCAAATTTCGTGGCGCATCCTGCGTGGTCCGCATGATCTTGCCCCCGGTTTCGTCGATTACCGGTTCCAGCCGATGCAACCTTGGGCAACGACCGTACTGGCCTGCCTGATCTGCCTCACGCCGGGGACCACGGCGGTTGACGTCGACGCCGTCGCCGGACGAATCCGCCTGCATATGCTCGACACCGGTAATGGCGCCGATGAGGCGGCGCTGCAGGAAATCCGTGATCTGTTTGAAGTTGCCGTGCGAATGCTCTTTGCTCAAGAGGAGATGTCATGACAATACTGGTCGAGGTGTTTCTTGGCCTGGCACTGTGGCTGGTCCTGGCGGCCTTGCGCCGCCTGCCCGGAGCTGCAAACCGGCTGGTGGCCATCGATGTTCTCAGCGCCTGCGCCCTTGCGGCATGCATACTGGCCGCCGCGCGTACCGGGCATACCGCTTTCCTGGACGTTGCGCTCGGCTTCGCCCTGATCGCATTCCTCGCCACCGTTTGCTGGGCCAACGCGCTGCGCGCCGAGGCGCCTGGGCGGGACGCGCCATGACGGCCCTGGGTTGGACGCTCATGATTGTCGGCGCAGCACTGCTCGCAGTGGCGGCGCTGGGCCTGCACAGGCTGCCGGACGCCCTGTCGCGGCAGCATGCGGCAACCAAGGCGGCGACGTTGGCGCTTGGCCTCATGCTGGCCGGCCTCGCCGTGCTGCAACCGGGATCGGCCTGGTGGATCAGGATCGGCGCGCTGGTGACGGTACTCGCCGCAACCGTGCCGATTGCGTCGCACGCGCTGGCGCGCGCCGCCGCGTCCTGGCCGGACGCCTCAAGGTCGGATGCTTCAACACCGGATGCTTCAGCGCCGGACTGATCCGCGACGCCGTCATCAACGGCGCTGCATGGATTGTTCAAAGAAACTCTGCGCCCCCAAAGCGCGCCAGCGAACGGTACGGTTAGACCGATCGGGCATCATTACGCTGTCCACACTCGACAGGGGAACCCATGAAACGATCGATCCACCTCGCTGCTCTGGCCGCAATGACATTCGCTGGCGCGGCCCACGCCGCCACGCAGCAGACGCTGGAAACGTCCGGCTTTACCGTCAAGATCGTGCAGCAGTGCGAAGAGGGCAACGTCACCTGCGACGACGTGCGCTACACCGGCACCAGCAAGAAAACCGGCAAGGCAATCAAGCTGCGTGGCAAGACCATGCATTCAATGGCAGCCGATGGCGTCACGCCCGGCGCCTTCCAGGGCTACGTGTTTCGCTCGGGCCGCGTGAACTACACGGTGTACGCCGATGGCCGGCTGGTGGTCACCGAAGGCAAGAAAACGCTGGTGAACCAGCGGGGCGAATGGAAGTAGTCCTGGCCCGCACTCGATGAACCGAGAATAGCGTCGCCCGGTTAAATCACCATGCTCAATCCGGCGCCAGCAACTGTTCCAGCCGGCGCGGATAGTGATTCAAAAAGTCGCGCGTCACGGCGTAATGTTGCGTGTCCTCATACGCGATCTCGGCAATGCCGGCACCGTCAAATGCCAGGATCTTCGCGCCAGGGTACGCAAGCAGAATCGGCGAGTGCGTCACGATGATGAACTGCGACTGATCCTGCACCAGCATGTGAATCGCCCGCAACGCTGCCAGCTGGCGATTGGGTGAGAGCGCCGCCTCGGGTTCATCGAGCAGGTACAAGCCATTGCCCCTGAATTTGTCGAGCAGCACACTCATGAATGCTTCGCCATGCGAGCGCGCATGCAGCTGCTTGTCGCCATATCCGCCGAGGGCAGTGGTCTCTGGCATCCGGTCGAGGTAGGTCGCAAGATTGTAGAAACTTTCGGCCCGAAGAAAATAGCCGTCCTTGGGCCTGCGTGTGCTGCGCGACATCCGAATGTGATCCGCCAGCCGGGTGTGCTCGCCGGACGTGTTCAGCAAGCGGTTGTTCAGCGTGCCGCCTTCGATGCCAAAGCCCAGTGCCAGCGCGATTGCTTCCAGCATGGTCGACTTGCCGCTGCCATTTTCACCAACGAAGAAGGTCACGTCGGCGTTGAACTCGATCGATTGCAGTTCGCGCACGGCAGGAATGTTGAACGGGAAGTCATCGAAGCCGACCTCGTTGCCGAAGTCGGCCCACACGCGTTGCAAGTAAGGCTTGGCGCTGAAGCGATGCATGGTAAGGGCGCAAGAATCGGCAGTGCCGCCAGTGTGCCACAGCCTGTGCCCGCCGGCCTGGCAGCGTTACCCTTGTCGATCCGCGAGCACGATGCGCACATGCTGCTTGCGGCCGGCCGAGAGCAGCCACTCGTCACTGCCGGCGGGCAGCGCGATATCGGCATCGTTCACCGCCACGCCATCGAGCCGCAAGCCGCCGCCCGCTGCCAGGCGTCGCGCTGCACTGCGCGATGCCGCCAGGCCGGCATCGACGGCAAGTTCGGCCAACGTGATCCCGGCAGCGCGACGCGCGGCATCGAGCGCGAACGTCGGCATGTCGTCGCGCCGGGCGTCGCCAAAGGCCGCTGCCGCAGCGCGCAGCGCCGCATCGAGCGCGTCCTGTCCGTGCGCCAGCCGCGTCGCTTCATTGGCCAGCACGATCTTCGCGTCGTTCAGCGCCGCGCCCTGCAACGCGCCCAGGCGCCGCACCTCGGTCATCGGCAGTTCGGTGAACAGTGCGAGAAAGCGCGCCACATCGCGGTCATCGACATTGCGCCAGAACTGCCAGAAGCCGTATGGCGACAGGCGGTCGGCGTTGAGCCACACGGCGCCGCCGGCCGACTTGCCCATCTTCTTGCCGTCGCTCGTGGCCAGCAGCGGCATGGTCAGGCCATACAGGTCCAGGCCCGACTGGCGCCGGCCCAGATCGATGCCGTTGATGATGTTGGCCCACTGGTCGGCGCCGCCGATCTGCAGCGTGCAGCCATGACGGCGCGCCAGTTCGGTGAAGTCGTACGCCTGCAACAGCGTGTAGCCGAATTCCAGGAATGACAGCGAGTGTTCGAGGCGCGAGCGGATCGCATCGAACGTCAGCATCCGGTTGACGCTGAAGTGGCGCCCCACCTGGCCCAGGAAGTCGAGGTAGCCCAGGCCATCGAGCCATGCGGCGTTGTCGACCACCGGCACGTCCGGGCCGAGGTAGCGTGCGAAGGCGCGGCCGATGCCGGCGATGTTCGCGTCGATGGCCGGGCCGTCCAGTAGCGGCCGCGTGGTGTCGCGAAAACTCGGGTCGCCAATGCGTGTGGTGGCCCCGCCAATGAGCAGCAGGGGGCGATGGCCCGCGCGCTGCAGCCAGCGCATCAGCATGAGGCCTTGCAGGTGGCCGACATGGAGGCTGTCGGCGGTCGCGTCAAAGCCCAGGTAAGCGGTGATGGGGGTGGCCATGGCGTGGCGCAGGCCAGCGACGTCGGTGCACTGGTGGATGAAGCCGCGTTCTTGCAGAACGTCGAGCAGGTCGATCGGGATGGACATAGAGTCTCCTGGAGATGGAACGCCCAGGAAGACCGGTTACCCGTACATGTCCGCCTGAAGCGGACCGGGTTGCGTGAAAGCCCCTACCGCTGCGAGGTGCGGTAGGCGTAATAGCTGGCTGGGGAAGTCACGATGAAAGTCATGGATCGATCTTAGCCGCATGCCGGCGCATGCGTCAAGCGTCGCGGCAGTGCCGCGACGCTTGCTTCAGTGTGTGCTTTAGCGCTTACTTCAGGGCCTTGAACAGCACCTCAAGCCGGTCCTTCGTGCCCGGAATGCGTTCCAGGCGCGGGTAGCGCAGGCCGTCGCGGTAATCGAGTGAGATCGTGCGCAGGTTGTTCCCCTTGCGTACCAGGAGTTCGAGCGGCGCCTTGCCATCCTTGGCGGCGCGCACCGCTGCCTTGAGCACGTCGCCCTTGTAGACGCGGTTGTTGACCGCAACGATCGTCGTGTTGGCCGCCAGGCCCGCGCGGAAGCCCACGCCGTCCCAGATCACGCCCGTGATGCCGCCGTCGGCGCGCACCTGGAAGCCCAGCGAATACGTGAAGTCGGTGGTCTTGTTGCGCTCTTCTGCGCCACGCGCCCCGTCGCTTGGCGTGTCGCTGTAGACCAGCTTCCAGCCGGCGCGCTTGAGGCCATCGAGCGGAGCCCCCGGGCCGTGGCCGTCCAGGCGCGCACGCAGGAACGGCGCCCAGTCGTATTTCTGCACCTTGTTCAGCGCGGCCACCACGTCGTCGAACGTGTAATAGGTGGTCTGGGTGCTGCCGTTGTCGATGCCGAAGAAGGCGCGCGCGAAGTCCTGCAGGCCGCGCTGCTCGCCCGACATCTCGCGGATCATCGTGTCGACGTCGAGCCAGATCAGCATGCCCTCGGTGTAGTAATCCTCGCTGCGCTGCCAGTTGCCCCAGCCGATCGGACGGCGCCCGTTGATGATCGGATCGTTGACGGTGTCCTGCACTGCGCGCCAGTCGCGGCCCTGCGTAGCGTCGTAGCGCGCCGCGTCGGCTGCCAGCGCATCGCGTGCGTGGGTTTGCGACACCAGGCCCGAACGCGCGGCAAGCACCTTGCCCCAGAACTGGGTCTGGCCTTCGTACAGCCATAGAAGCTCATTCTGCAGCGGCGTGTTGAAGTTGGCGACATCCTGGCCCGCAGGCCGGCGGAACTTGCCGTTCCACGAGTGGACGAATTCGTGCGGCAGCAGCTCGCGCCCGGCTTCGTTGCGGTTCCACTCGGTGAAGTAACCGAGCTTGACGCCGTTCTCGCTCGACTGCTGGTGCTCGCGGCCGATGCCGCCGAATTCGTCCGAGATCGCAAACAGAAAATCATACTGGCGATAGTGGTGCGAACCGAACAGCTTGAGCGCCTGGTCGACCATCGCGCGGTGCAGCTTGATCTGGTCCGGTTTGGCCTCGAGGTTTTCGGGATTGTCGGCTACCACGTTGAGCATCACCGGCTGCTTCGCGCCCGGTGCCAGGTCGATCCGCTTGAAGTAGCGACCCGCGAACAGCGGCGAATCGACCAGCGTGTCGAGATCGTGCGGCTTGAAGCGCACTTCGTCGCCGGTACGCGCTTCGACCGCGAGCGAGCTGGCGAACTGCCAGCCGGCGGGCAGGCGCAGCGTCGGCTGCACGGAGATGCGGCGCGCCCGGTAGCCGGCCGGGTACAGCGCCACCGACTGCCACTGCACGCCGAGGATATCGTCGGTCATCGTGATGCGGCCCTGCGTCGTATCGAGCGGCGACAGGAACTGGTATTCGGCTTCCAGCGTCGTCGCGCCTTCCGGCACCACGACGTGGAACGCATACACGTTGACCGGATCGCGCTTCCATTCGACCGGCTTGCCGCCGGCGCGGAATTTCAGGCCGGCGAGCTGGGTCAGCGGGATGTTCGGGCCGTGGTTCCCCGGCGCCCACTGCGGATACAGCAGCGTCATCGGGCCAGCCTGCACGGGCATCGACAGGCGCATCCTGAAAACCTGTTGCGACAAGTTGCTCGCGTCGACATGCAGCGCGATCGTGCCGGGATACGGCGCGTCGCCGACGGCGGGAAGCTGGGCCGAGGCAGGCAGGGCCAGTGCCAGGGCCAGAGTCAGGGCCAAAGCGCTCGCCGGACGGGCAGCGCGTGCGAAGAAGGTGCGGGATGCGGTCATGGGAAAAGGCAGGGAAGGGAAGCCGGGCAGTGTAGCACCGCGCGTAACGCGGTATTTTCGCTACTACACGATACAAACAAAATTTGGAAAAATATTTAAAATTCCGTATTTTGCTTGTCTTGATTTCGCGATGGATGGCATTAGATTGGTACCAGCGGATGCTCAACTGAGGTCCGCACCCTTATCGCTTAACTTTACAAGGATAGACATCATGCGTACTTACGACCTGACCCCTCTCTACCGTTCCGCCATCGGTTTCGATCGCCTGGCCAGCCTGCTCGAGCAACGCGCCGAGTCGCAGCCAAGCTACCCGCCGTACAACATCGAACTGGTGAGCGAAGACCAATACCGCATCGTGATGGCGCTGGCCGGCTTCACCCGCGACGAAGTCGAGATCATCACCGAGCGTGACAGCCTGCACGTTACTGGCCGCAAGCAGAAGGATGACGCCCAGCGCACCTTCCTGCACCGTGGCATCGCAGCGCGCGATTTCGAGCAGCGCTTCCAGCTGGCCAACCACGTGAAGGTCACCACCGCGTCGTTCGACAACGGCATGCTCACCATCGAACTGGTGCGTGAAGTGCCCGAGGCGCTCAAGCCGCGCAAGATCGCCATCGGCGATGCTGCCGGTACCACGATCAGCGGCGACAACGTCCAGGCGCTGGAACAGCGCGCTGCCTGAAATGGCGCAGATGATGCAGTAATGGTTTGAAAGGAGGGCGCCTGCAGCATCGGGGCGCCCTTGTCATATCTGGCGGGCCTCGTGTCTGCGCAGCCTCAAACCGTGTGCATTAAGGCGCGTCTAAGGAGTGTTGTCTGTCAACTTAAGTATGGTCTAAGACGGCTGCGCGACACTAGCCTCATCGAATCTCGATCACCGATTCACCGAATTTTCATCAGGAGCACATCCATGTCGAACCCAAGTGCCGTTACTGCCATCACTGCCAAACGCCTGACGCTGGCCCTGTGTGCCGCGGGCGTCATCGGTGGCGCGGTCGGTGCCATCGCTGTAAATCATAATAACGCCACTGCCAATGCCGCCGCCCCAAGCGTGCCTGCTGTTGTCGCGGCCGCCCCTGGCGCTGCGCCAGCTGCTGCCGTGGGCGCACCGTCGTCGACCGTGGCGCTGCCCGACTTCACGCGCATCGCTGCGCAACAGGGCAAGGCAGTGGTCAATATCCGCGTCGTTGGCGGCACCAAGACAGCTGCCCGTGGCGGTGCCGGCGGCATGCCAAGCCTCGACCCGGGCCATCCGCTGTACGAGTTTTTCAAGCAGTTTCAGGACCCGCGCTCCGGTGGTGAGCGCGGTGGTCGTGAAGCGCCCGTTTTCGGCGCTGGATCGGGCTTCATCGTAAGCCCGGACGGCGTCATCCTTACCAACGCACACGTCGTGCAGGGCGCTGACGAAGTCACGGTCAAGCTGCAGGATCGCCGCGAGTTTCGCGCCAAGGTCCTGGGCTCCGACCCGCGCACCGACGTGGCTGTGTTGAAAATCGATGCCAAGGGCTTGCCCGTGGCGCCGATCGGCAAATCAAAAGCGGTGCTGGTGGGCGAGTGGGTGCTGGCCATCGGTTCGCCGTATGGCCTCGAAAGCACCGTCACCGCCGGCGTGGTCAGCGCTACCGGCCGCTCGATCCAGGGTGACAGCAATGTGCCGTTCATCCAGACCGACGTCGCGGTCAATCCCGGCAATTCGGGCGGTCCGTTGTTCAACACACGCGGTGAAGTGGTCGGCATCAATTCGCAGATCTACAGCCAGACCGGCGGCTACCAGGGCCTGTCGTTCTCGATCCCGATCGATCTGGCCGTGCGCATCAAGGACCAGATCGTCGCCACCGGCAAGGTGCAGCATGCCAAGCTCGGTGTGAGCGTGCAGGAAGTCGGGCAGAGTTTCGCCGATTCGTTCAAGCTCGAATCGGTCGAAGGTGCGCTGGTGTCGAGCGTCGAACGTGGGAGTCCTGCGGAACGCGCGGGCCTGAAGTCCGGCGACGTGATTCGCGTTGCCAATGGCACGCCGATTGTCGCCTCGGCCGATCTGCCGGCCATGATGACGCTGGCCAAGCCGGGCGACAAGGTGGCAATGGACGTCTGGCGCGACGGCAAGCTGGTGCGCATCGATGCGACGCTGGCCGATGCGGCCGAGAAGCCGCGCCGCGCTCAAGCAGAAGAGGTGGGCAACGCCGTCGACAACAGCGCCCGACTGGGCCTGTCGTTGCGGCCCCTGGAGCCGATCGAGCGCCGCCAGAGCGGCATCGCCACTGGCCTGTTGATCGAAGATGCTTCGGGCGCCGCTGAAATGGCGGGCATCGAACCGGGCGACGTGCTCATTTCGGTCAACGGCCGGCCCGTGACGTCGGTGGTTCAAGTGCGCGAGATGGTGGCCAAGGCCAACAAGTCGGTGGCGCTGCTGATCCAGCGCGGCGGCGAAAAAATCTTCATCCCGGTGCGGATCGGTTAATTGGTTAAGATAGCGTAGCGCCCTCGGGTCGCACTTTTACAACGGGGGATGTATGCGGCTGCTGCTGGTGGAAGACGATACGATGATCGGCGAAGTGGTGCTCGACCTGCTCAGGGCCGAGCACTACGCAGTCGACTGGGTCAAGGACGGCGAAATGGCCGACACGGCCCTGCTGCAGAACCAGAACTACGACCTGGTGCTGCTCGACCTGGGGCTGCCGCGCAAGGATGGCCTCGAAGTATTGCGCTCGATGCGCGCGCGCAAGGACCGCACCCCGGTGCTGGTCGCCACCGCGCGCGACTCGGTGGCCCAGCGCATCGCCGGTCTGGATGCCGGCGCCGACGACTACGTTCTCAAACCCTACGATCTCGACGAACTGCTGGCGCGCCTGCGCGCGCTGCTGCGGCGCGCTGCCGGCCGCGCCGAGCCGATTTTCGAATACCGCAACATCACGATCAATCCGGTCACGCGCGAAATCATGGTCGACGGGACCCAGGTGTCGCTGTCGGCGCGCGAGTGGGCCGTGCTCGAAGCGCTGGTGGCGCGGCCCGGCGCCGTGCTCTCGCGCGCGCAGCTCGAAGAAAAGCTGTACAGCTGGCGCGATGAAGTCTCGAGCAATGCGGTGGAAGTGTATATCCACGGCCTGCGCAAGAAACTGGGCAGTGACCTGATCCAGAACGTGCGCGGTGTCGGCTACATGGTGCCCAAAGCATGAAAATGACGCACTCGCTGCGCGGGCGCCTGCTCTGGTTCCTGCTCGCGGCGATCACGATCGCGGCGGTGGCGCAGGCGACGATCGCCTACCGTACCGCGCTGCACGACGCCGACCAGATCTTCGATTACCACATGCAGCAGATGGCCCTGTCGCTGCGCTCGAGCACACCGTTGTCGAACGACGAAGCGCGTGCGCGGCAGGAAGCCGAAAGCGCCGGCGGCAACGACGACATGGTGGTGCAGATGTGGTCTCCCGACGGTGCCCAGATGTTCCACAGCGTCTCGCGCGCGCGCCTGCCGCAGCGCGCGGTGCTGGGCTTTTCGAACGTGCGCGCCAACAGCACGACCTACCGCGTGTTCTCGATCCAGACCTCGAATCAAACCGTGCAGGTCGCGCAGGACCTGGCCGTGCGCCGCAATATGGCCGGTAACCTGGCCCTGCGCACGCTGGGGCCCATCGCGGTCATGATGCCGATCCTGATGCTGGTCGTGTGGTGGGTCGTGAGCGGCTCGCTGCAGCCGGTGGCGCGCGTGCGCTCGCAGGTGGCGTCGCGCCAGGCCGACGATCTGTCCCCTGTCTCCGATACCGGCTTGCCCGACGAAGTGCGCCCGCTGGTGCAAGAGCTGAACCTGCTGTTTGGCCGCGTGCGCACTGCGTTCGAGGCCCAGCAGAACTTCGTGGCCGACGCCGCGCACGAACTGCGCACGCCGCTCGCGGCGCTGCGCCTGCAGGCGCAAAGCCTCGATCGCGCCGACACGCCCGAAGCGCGCCAGGTCGCGGTGGGCCGTCTGACGGCCGGCATCGACCGCGCCACGCGCCTGGTCGAGCAACTGCTGATCCTGGCGCGCCAGGAAGCCACCGCCGCCGAAGGCGCGGCTGCCAAGACCCGGCCGGTGGACCTGGCCGACCTGGCGCGCCGCACTGCTGCCGACCTGGCGGGCGTGGCCGCCGCCAAGGGCGTCGACCTGGGGCTGCAACAAGCCGACCCGGCCAGCGTCGACGGCCAGCCCGACGCGCTGCAGATCCTGCTGCGCAACCTGGTCGACAACGCAGTCAAGTACACCCCGGGCGGCGGCACCGTCGACATCTCGGTACTCAGCGGCGCCGGTACGGTGGCCGTGCAAGTGGAAGACAGCGGCCCCGGCATCCCGCCGGACGAACGCGAACGCGTGTTCGACCGCTTCTACCGCGTGGCCGGCAGCGAGGCCGCCGGCAGTGGCCTGGGCCTGGCCATCATCAAGGCAATCGCCGAGCGCCACGGCGCGGTGCTGACGCTGGGTTCTTCCGAGCGGCTGGGGGGCTTGATGGCGACCGTCACGTTCAAGACGCCGGTACAGACAAGTCTTTAGCAGCGCAGCTCGTGATAACGCTGGCGCAGGCTGAGGGTGTCCTGCGCCAGCGTCTCCTTCGATTCGCGATCTAGCCCGGGCTGCTCGATGCGTTCGTGGTCGACGATGGCCGCTTCGAGTGCGCGGCATTCGCGCTGTGCTCTCGCATCCAGCGCTTGACGTCGCAAAGCCGTCGTGTACTGCTGCTCGTTCATACCCAGAAGCGGTTTCAAGGCGCGGGCCATGCCCTCCTGTTGATATTCACGCGCGACTGTCGCGCCCACGCGGGACGTGCCCGACAGCTTGTCGACACCGCGCGCCGGCACCACGTCGAGCCGCTTCGCACCGAGGCAGGGCACGTCGGTATAGGCGATCTTGCCGGCCACTTCACATTTGTAGATCGTGCGGCTGGGCGCCGGCAGCTGCGCATGCGCGGGCAGCGAGGCAAGCAGCAACAACAGCGTGCCAGTGAAGGCAGCCTGGATTCTGAATGGGATGGTGTACATGGTGTCCGCCGCCGCCTTGCTGTCAAGCCAGGCAGGATACCGCAGCAGGCAGGGGCAAAATAGCGTCAATTGTCACGCCGACGCGGTGTCCATACTCACGGTAAAATAACCGGTTTGGCGGCTTTTTGTCCGCCTGTCTGCATACCGGGGAACCCATGAACAAGAACATATTGGCCGCCAGCGTACTGGCGGCAACGGCCGGCCTGGCGTCAAGCCAGGACATCGTCAAGATCGGCCATGTGGCCGGGATCACCGGGCCGGTGGCCTACTTTGGCAAGGACACCGAGAACGCCACGCGCATGGCGATCGAACATCTCAACGCGCGTGGCACCACGATCGCCGGCAGGAAGGTGACGTTTCAGCTGGTGGCCGAAGACGACGCGGGCGACCCGAAGCAGGCCACCAGCGTGGCGCAGAAGCTGGTGGACGCCAAGGTCAATGGCGTGATCGGGCATCAGACGTCGGGTACCACGATTCCCGCGTCGAAGATCTATCACACCGGCGGCATTCCGCAGATTTCGCCATCGAGCACCAGCCCGAAATACACGCAGCAGGGCTTCAATACGGCGTTTCGCACGATCGCCAACGACGTGCAGCTGGGCCAGGCCCTGGGCCGCTACGCGACCGGCGCCTTGAAGGTGCGCCGCGTGGCCGTCGTCGATGACCGCACCGCGTACGGCCAGGGCCTGGTGATGGAATTTTCCAGGAGCCTGCAGCAGCAGGGCGGCACGATCGTCGCGCGCGAATTCACCAACGACAAGGCGACCGACTTCAGCGCCATCGTCACCCGCATCCGCGCCACCAAGCCGGACATGGTCTTCTTCGGTGGCCTGAGCGCCACGGCCGGCCCGATGCTGCGCCAGATGAAGCAGCTGGGCATGAACGTGCGCATGATGGGCGGCGACGGCATCTGCTCGGACGAGATCTTCAAGCTCTCCGGCGGCACCATGGTCGATGGCCAGGTCGTGTGCGCGGAAGCGGGCGGCGTGCGCGGTGAAGGCAAGGCCGGCATGGACAAGTTCCGCGCCGACTACAAGAAGCGCTTCGGCATCGATGTGCAGATCAACGCGCCGTATGCGTACGACGCGACGATGGTGATGGCCGACGCGATGGTCAAGGCCGGATCGGCCGTCCCTGCGAAATACCTGCCATTCCTGGCCAAAGCCAATTACAAGGGCGTGACCGGGCCGGTGGCGTTCGATGCGCGCGGCGATGTGCGTGACGGGACGATCACCTTGTATGGTTTCAAGGGTGGCAAGCGCTCCTTGATCACGGTCACTAAGTAGGGTGGACGGCTGCGCCGTCCACGCGTTCAAACAGTCATCAGGTGCCGGAAAGTCGGCTCGATATTCTTCGCATGCAGATGGCGCACGATGTCCTCCAGCGTCGCGTCTTTCAGCAGCAGGCCTGCCGGTGGCGCAGGTGCAGACGCAGATGCAGTCATGGGCGCGGGCGCAGCCACCGGCGCACTCACCGCAGCCGGTTCGAGCATGCGCCATGCATGCTCGAACTGCTCCGCATCGATACTCTCCAACCCTTCCAGAAACCCAACCTGCCCGTTCGGCGGCGGCTGCATGTCCAGTCCCGGTTCGTCGGCAAACGACGCGCCCATGCCCGGGTGGATGAAGGCGGCCCACTTGCCGGTGCGCGGGTGCAGGCAGGGCGGCAGGGCGACCGGCGCGCGTACCGCGTCCGGCGCCAGCTCGACCTCGGGGAAATACGCATCGCGCAGGCGTTCGAGAAAAGCCTGCGCGCGCTCGGCCGGCACCGCCGTCGCGAGCGACAGCCACAAATAATATGCATCGCCGCCCGAGATGCTCACTGCGGGTGCGGGCAGCTTGAGCGTCGTCTGCAGCGCATTGGCGACTTCGCACAGGCGCGTCCAGTGCGCTTCGCTGTCGGCGCCCCTGGTCTTGCGAAACGGGATCATCATGGCGCGCGTCTGACCGTCGCCGCCCGTCAGGCTGACCGGCAACGCAAGGATGTCGGACGGCAGCACGTCGGCGGGAAGATACAGCCGCATCAATTCGGCAATCAGTTTGTGCATGGTGCTTTCAGGTGGAGTACGTACTTGGACGACAGGCACCATTCTGACACAGCGTGCCCGCCCGGCCAGCCCCAATAAAAAACGGCCTGCAATCGCTTGCAGGCCGTTGTTTCAACTCAGGTGCAGATCAGAACCGGTGCGCCAGGCGCGCGAACAGCGCCGCGCCATTCAGGCCGAACTGCACGCTCTCGTACTTGAAGCCGTTGTCGGTCTCGTTCGCATCCTGCACGGTTGGCTTGACGTCGAAGATGTTGGTGCCGCCCACCGTCAGGCGGGTCTTCTCGGTGAAGGCCCACGTGAAGGCCAGGTCGGCCGACGTTTTCGCTTCGTACTTCTGGTTCGGCACTGGTGGACCCGAGAACGTGCCCAGGGTTTGCGGACCGAAGTGGATCACGCGCAGCGCGGTTTCCAGCTTGCCCAGTGCGTAGTCGAAGCCCAGCGTGGCCTTGCGCCGTGGTGCGCCTTCTTCGATGAACAGGCGTTCGCGCTCGGACAGCAGCACGTCTTCAAAGCCGGCCAGCGCGGCCGGCGCTTTCACGCGCTGCACTTCGGTCTTGCTGAAGTTCGCGGCCAGGAACGTCGTCAGGCGGCCCGCGCCCAGAGTGGACCGGTTCGAGATCGTCAGGTCCAGGCCCTGCGTCTTGGTGTCGACCGAGTTGACGAAGAACTGCGCCTGGCCCACGCCCAGCTGCTGCAGCGTCGCGCCCAGCGCCGGGTAGTTGTCGGCATCAAAGCGGCCCGACAGCACGATGCGGTCATCGATGTCGATGCGGTACAGGTCGGCCGTGACCGACGTTGCCTGCGTGGGCGACCAGGTCAGGCCCAGCGTGTAGCTCTTCGATTCTTCGTCCTTCAGCTGCGGGATGCCGGCAGCGGCGGCCACGCGGCCACCGTTTGGCGCCAGCACGACGTCCAGTGGCTGGCCGCTGACGAAGTCGGTGAAGGTCGACGAGAAGTAGGCCTGCTGCAGCGACGGTGCGCGAAAGCCCGTGCTGGCCGAGCCGCGCAGCAGCACGTTCGGCGCCAGGCGATAGGCGGCGGCGAGCTTGCCGGTGGTGGTCGAGCCGAAGTCCGAGTAGCGCTCGTAGCGCAGCGCGGTCTGGATCTTGAGGCGGTCGGTGAGATCCGTTTCGATGTCGACGTAGGCCGCGTTGCTGTGACGGTCGGTATCGGTTTCGTCGCCCGGCTGGAAGCCCGGGAAGCCCTGGCTGCCGGCGTTGCCGCCAATGCCCACGCCATCGGCGTCGATGTACGAACCGGCTTCGCCGGCAAAGATCTGGTAGTTCTCGCGGCGGTGCTCGAGGCCGAACGCGACGTTCATGCCCTTGAACACATCGCTGTAGAAGCGGCTGATGTCGGCGTTGGTGGTCGCCTGGCGGAACGAGAACGCGCCTGCGTAGAAGCGGTCGGCGCTGCGGCCCTGGCCACCACCCAGCAGATCCAGATTGGCGATCGAGGCGTTGAGCGTGTTGGCGATGTCGTACTTCAGGCGGTTGTAGCCGTAGGTCTGCGACAGGTCGGCATTCCATTCGCCGGCCGTCCAGCGGTAGCCGACGGTGCCCCAGCGGTCATCGACCTTGCCGTTGATGAACGGCACGAACCCGTCCGGGTACATCGCGGCCGAATTGCGCGACGGGATGTCCTCGGAGCCCAGGCCTTCGCGGCCGAAGGCGGCCGACGAGGCGTCGCGCTGCTGCACGCCGGCGGTGAAGTAGAACTTGCCGCCCGCACCGGCCGGGAATTCGCCGTTCAGGTAAATGGTCTGGTTTTCGGATTTGGTGTCGCCGATGATGCGCGGGTTACCAGGCTCCGAACGGTTCGAGCGGCCGCGATCCGAGTATTCGCCGGTGATGCCCAGCACGCCGCCACCAAGGGCCACGCCGCAGTAGGCCGACGCCTGCCAGTTCTCGCCATCGCCTTCGGTGTACTGGCTGTAGCCGGCCACCGATTCGCAGCCCAGGCTTTTCTTCAGGTCGATGTTGATCACGCCCGCAATCGCGTCCGAGCCGTATTGGGCGGCGGCGCCATCGCGCAGCACCTGCACTTCGCGGATCGCCATCACGGGGATGCCGTTCATGTCGGTGCCCGTGTTGCCGCGGTTGCGCGCGCCGAACAGGTTCACCAGTGCGACCGTGTGGCGACGCTTGCCGTTGACGAGCACCAGGGTCTGGTCCGAGCCCAGGCCGCGCAGGGCGGCCGAGTCGATCAGGTCGGCGCCGTCGGCGCCGGTCTGGCGCGTCGAGTTGAACGATGGCGACAGGTTGCTCAGTACCTGCGCGAGGTCGAACTGGCCGCTTTGTTCGGCCGCTTTCGTCATCGGGATGAAGTCGATGGCGACCGGGGTGTCGGTGCTGGAGGCGGCGCCGACGCGGCGCGAACCAACGACGCTCACGCTGGGCACGACGGCGTCAGTGGTGATGGCGGGTGCGGTTTGCGCCTGGACGGCGACCGGGGCGAGGGCAAGTGAAGCGAGAATGGTGCTGCCATACAGACTGGACAACACGGAGCGGGGCATGATTTTGAGTTTGAGCACAGGTTTCTCCGAAGGATGTTCGGATACTATCAATGGATCCTTCGATTACCGTTGCAATGTGGCATTAACACAACGTTCTGATTGTATAACTTTGTATTATCAAGTCGGGTGCATAACTAATTTCCTGCGGTAAATAATGCGCGTGAGGTCAAAAAGGTCGGCTATACTGTGTTTTTATACAGTATTTGTCATTTGACATGAGCCCGGCGTGACACAGCCTCCGACCAACCAGCCTCCCGCAGCCACGACCCTGCCGCCCTATGCCGAGTTGTTCTGCCTGTCGAACTTCTCGTTCCTGCAAGGGGCGTCGCATGCCGAGGAGCTGGTCCTGCGCGCGGTGCAGCTCGGGTACTTCGCGCTGGGGATCACCGACGAATGCTCGCTGGCCGGCGTCGTGCGCGCGCATGCCGAGGCAAAAGAAGCCGGCCTGCCGCTCATCATCGGCGCCCACTTCCATTTGCAGAACCCCGATGGCAGTCCGGCGCCATCACTGATTTTGCTGGCGCAGAACCGCCAGGGCTACGGCAACCTGTCCGAATTCATCACGCTCGGACGCACGCGTGCCGAGAAGGGCACGTACCTCTTGACACCCGATGACCTGGCCGAGCCGGCACCCGAGAACGCGCATCTGCGCCACATGCCCGATTGCCTGGCGATCCTGCTGCCGCCGTATCCGGGGCACGAAGCGCAGGACGTCGACCGCCTGCATGCGCAGGCGGCGTGGATGGCCACCACCTTTCCGGGGCGCGCCTGGCTGGGTCTGACGTCGCTGCACCGCGCGTTCGACGATGCGCATCGCGCCACGGTCGAAGAAGTCGGCTGGCAGCACGGCTTGCCGATCGTGGCGCTGGGCCACGTGTGCATGCACGTGCGCTCGCGCAAACCGCTGCAGGACACGCTGACTGCCACGCGCCTGAACAAGGCGGTGGCCGACTGCGGCTACGGGCTGGCGCAGAACGCCGAGCAGCACCTGCGCTCGCGCCTGCGCCTGGCCAATCTGTACACGCCACAAGTGCTGGCCGAGACGGTGCGCGTGGCGCGCCTGTGCACGTTCTCGCTCGACGAACTGCGCTACGAATACCCGGACGAAGTGGTCCCGCCCGGCCACACGGCGGCGAGTTTTTTGCGCGCCGAAACCTGGATCGGCGCGCACCGGCGTTTTCGCGAGGGCATCCCGGCCAAGGTGCAGGCGCAGATCGAGCACGAGCTGGCGCTGATTTCCGAGATGCGCTACGAGCACTACTTTTTGACGGTGTACGACATCGTGCGCTTCGCCCGCTCGCAGCACATCCTGTGCCAGGGCCGCGGCTCGGCGGCCAATTCGGCTGTCTGCTATTGCCTGGGCATCACCGAGGTCGATCCGGCCCGCGCCAGCCTGCTGTTCGAGCGCTTCATCTCGCGCGAGCGCAACGAGCCGCCCGACATCGACGTCGACTTCGAGCACCAGCGGCGCGAAGAAGTCATCCAGTACATCTACAACAAGTACGGGCGCGATCGCGCGGCGCTGGCGGCGGTGGTGATCAGCTACCGTCCCAAGAGCGCGCTGAGGGACAGCGGCCGCGCGCTGGGCATCGACCTTGGCATCGTCGAGAAGGTGGCCAAAACCCACCACTGGTTCGACAGCCGCGCCGATCTGCTGGGCCGCCTGGCCGAGACCGGCCTGGATCCCGAAGCACCGCTGTCGCGCCAGTGGGCCACGCTCGCGCAATCGCTGCTGAACTTTCCACGCCACCTGTCGCAGCATCCGGGCGGCTTCGTCATCGCGCGCGGCAAGCTCTCGCGCCTGGTGCCGATCGAGAACGCCGCGATGGCCGACCGCAGCGTCATCCAGTGGGACAAGAACGACCTTGAGGAACTGGGGCTGATGAAGGTCGACGTGCTGGCGCTGGGCATGCTGTCGATGATGCGGCGCGGGCTGGAGCTGGTGGGCCAGCGTTACGGCAACGTGTTCGAGATGCAGGACATCCCGGCCGACGATACCGCCACCTACGACATGATCTGCCAGGCCGATACGGTGGGCGTGTTCCAGATCGAGTCGCGCGCGCAAATGAGCATGCTGCCGCGCATGCGCCCGCGCGTCTTCTACGACCTGGTGATCGAGGTGGCGGTGGTGCGCCCCGGCCCGATCCAGGGCGGCATGGTCCATCCCTATCTGCGGCGCCGTCAGGGCTTTGAGCCGGTCGTGTATCCGAGCGCCGAAATGAAAGTGGCGCTCGAGCGCACGCTGGGCGTGCCGATCTTCCAGGAGCAGGTGATGCAGGTGGCGATCCTGGGCGCGGGCTTCACGCCGGGCGAGGCCGACCAGCTGCGCCGCGCGATGGCGGCCTGGAAGCGCAAGGGCGGGCTGGAACATTATTACGAGCGCATCACGAGCGGCATGCTCGAACGCGGCTACACCCTTGAATTCGCCGAGGCGATCTTCAGCCAGATCCAGGGCTTCGGCGAATACGGCTTTCCCGAGTCGCACGCGGCCAGCTTCGCCTTGCTGGCGTATGCCAGTTCATGGCTCAAGTGCCACGAGCCGGCGGCGTTTCTATGCGCGCTGCTCAACAGCCAACCGATGGGCTTTTACAGCCCGTCGCAACTGGTGCAGGACGCTCGCCGTCATGGCATCGAGGTGCGGCCAGTGGATGTCGCCGTCAGCGGCTGGGATTCGGCACTTGAAGAATACGATCCGCACGAGCGCACGCGCCAGCCGGCGGTGCGCCTCGGCCTGTCGCTGCAGCGCGGGATGAAGATCGATGCGGCCGAACGCATCGAGCAGGCGCGCGCCGTGCGGCCGTTTGCCGATGTGGCCGACCTGGCGCGCCGCGCGGGCCTGGACCGCAGCGACCTGCAGGTGCTGGCGGCGGCCGGCGCGCTGCAATCGCTGGCCGGGCACCGGCGCGAGGCATTGTGGGAAGCCTCCGGCGCCGCGCCCGACAAGGACCTGCTGCGCCCAACGGTACCGCGCGAAGAAGCGCCGGTGCTTGCGGCGCCAAGCGAAGGCGAAGAAATCGTCGGCGACTACCGCGCGCAGGGCCTCACGCTGGGCCGCCATCCGCTGGCGCTGCTGCGCGAACGCCTGCTGGCGCAGCGCTTCCTGCCCGCGTCGATGCTGATGGATTTCCAGAACGGCCAACTGGCGCGCGGCTGCGGCCTGGTGACGGTGCGCCAGCGCCCCGGAACGGCCAAGGGCGTGCTGTTCCTGACGCTTGAAGACGAAACCGGCAACGTCAACGTGATCGTGTGGCCGTCGCTGGTGGAGCAGCAGCGGCGCGAAGTCCTGAACGCGCCGCTGCTCGGCGTCTACGGCATCTGGCAGCGCGAGGGCGAGGTGCGCCACCTGGTCGCCAAGCGGCTGGTGGATCTGTCGCACCTGCTCGGTGGGCTCGATACGCGCAGCAGAGATTTCTGCTGATGCACAGCCGGGGTCAGGTCTGACATTCGGACACGACCTCAGCCTTAGTCACTTCCAAAAGTCTCTTGCCCAGTTGAGCATGGTTCTGTGCCAGCTCGTTCCGACAACTCGACTGTCGAGATCGTGTCCGAATGTCAGACCTGACCCCGGCTTTTCTTCTGGTCGCCAACTTTCCTGTGGCGGCAGGCCGTTGCGTTGATAGAATGGTTATTGCATCAATATCACGGGAACAGCATGGACAAGACAAGCCGGGGCAGGGGAACGGGGCGCGTGACGCTCGAGCAGGTCGCGGGCATGGCCGGTGTGTCGATCATGACCGCTTCGCGCGCACTGAGCCAGCCGCAACTGGTGTCCGAGAGCACGCGTCTCAAGGTCGAACATGCCGTGGCCGAACTGGGTTACGTGCCCAATCGCGCCGCGCGGGCGCTGGCGTCGTCGCAGTCGCATGTGATCGTGGTGCTGGTGCCGTCGCTGTCGAATGCCGTGTTCACGGCTGTCCTCGAAGGCATCCACGACGCTGTCGCCCCGGGCCAGTACCAGCTCCTGATTGGCAATACCTATTATTCGCAGCTCGAAGAAGAAAAGCTGTTGCGCACCTATCTGCAGTCGAACCCTGACGGGATCCTGTTCTCGAGCCAGGTGAGGAGCCCCGCCGTGGCCAAGATGCTGGCGGCATCGAAGGTGCCGGCGGTGGCCATGATGGATTTGTCCGATGATCCGGTCGTGCTGTCGGTCGGCTTTTCGCAGTACGAGGCCGGCATGGCCATGACGCGCCACCTGATCGCCAAGGGATACACACGTATCGGCTTCATCGGCGCCCAGCTCGACGAGCGCACGCTGCGCCGCGCCGATGGCTACCGCGCCGCGATGGCGGCGGCGGGCCTGGCCGATCCTGGCCTGGAGTTGATGGTGCCCGAACGCTCGACCATCGCGCTGGGCGCCGGCCTGATGGCGCAGCTGATGGCGCTGCGGCCCGACTGCGACGCCGTCTTTTGCTGCAACGACGACCTGGCCCACGGCGCCGTGTTCCACTGCCAGCGGCAAGGCATCCGCATCCCGCAGGACATCGCGGTATGCGGCTTCAATGACTTGCCCGCGTCGGCCTGGATGATGCCGTCACTGACAACGGTCGACACGCCGCGCTACCAGATCGGCTTCGAAGCCGCTGGCCTGCTGCTGCAGGTGATCAAGGGCGAAGAGCCGGCCGAGCGGCGCATCGACCTTGGCTTCACGCTGCGCGACCGCGAGAGCGCCTAAGCGGGATCAGTAGGTTTTGTAGGGCAGGAATTTGCCCGACAAGACCACGTTCACGCGGTCACCTTTCGGGTCCTCGGTGCGCTGGATGTCCATCGAAAAATCGATGGCGCTCATGATGCCGTCCCCGAATTCTTCGTGGATCAGCTCCTTGATCGTGGTGCCGTACACGCTGACCAGTTCATACCAGCGGTAGATCAGCGGGTCGGTCGGCACGGCCGTCGGCAGCGAGCCTTTGTACGGCACGATCTGCAGCCAGGCGATCGCTTCGTCGGACAGATCGAACATTTTGCCGACCGCTTCGGCCTGGGGTTTGGTCAGGGTCATCTGGCCCAGGCAGGCGGCGGTGGTCCATTCCTTTGACAGGCCCGTGGCCTCGGTCACATCGCGCCATTTGATGCCCTTGCGGACCTTGGCGGATACGATCAGTTTGGTGACATCTTCACGGCATGAAATCATGTGGCTGCTCCAGAAAGTGGTGGGGATCTGCGTGTTCACGCATTACCTCAGCAAAGCGCGTGCCATGAAGGAAGTCGACGGCGAAGCAGATAGACCAGGCCGCCAAGGCAAGCAAGAAGTCACCACGCAGCCCGCGAACTACGCACTGCGCAGGCGCAGGCGCCCGAAATGGGTGCACGGCCAGCGGGTTTACATTTCCAGGCCGCGAGCGCACAATCGCGGTATATTTGTTAGCGGTAACATAAGGCAATGACCACAGAACCAATGAGCGATAAAAAGGGAACGGCCTGGATCATCATGGGCGTGAGCGGCTGTGGCAAGAGCCAGATCGGCGCGCGCCTGGCGAACCAGCTCGGCGTGGAATTCATCGAGGGCGATGCCTATCACTCCGACGTGAACATCGCGCGGATGTCGGCTGGTACGCCGCTGACCGACGACGACCGCCACGACTGGCTCGTGACGCTGCGCGACCTGCTGGCGCGGCGCGAGGGCGGTGCGGTGCTGTCATGCTCGTCGCTCAAGCGCAGCTACCGCGACCTGCTGCGGGGCGCCGGCGGCGACGTGCGCTTCGTACACCTGGCCGGCGAGCGCAGCCTGCTGGCCGAGCGTGTCAGCAATCGTCCCGGCCACTACATGCCGCCATCGCTGCTCGACAGCCAGTTGACAACGCTCGAACCGCTGCAGCCGGACGAAGCCGGCATCACGCTCGACATCCGCGATACGCCAGCGCAGCTGGTGGCGCAGATTCTCGCGCGCTCCTAAGCAAACAGCCGCAGGCTCGTCACGACCGGCGCTACGTCAGCGCGCTGATCGCCCTGACGTAGCGGGGCAAGGCACCGCTACGCATCTCCCATCAGCAGCATGTAGGTCGTCGTCCGGCTGACAATGGTATCCCCCCCCTATGCGTGTCGGGTAATCGGTACGCCAAATGCAGATGTGTTTGACGCCTCCCGAAAATCGGACTATATTTTTTATATCGTTTTGGAAACCTTTCCAATCCAGTATTGCGCACCAAAACCATTCGAGACCAACGCAAAGTTGGCGGCGTGTGGCACGGCAATCCGGCACGGCCACATTTTCTTGTCGTGAGAAAAGAGGAGTCAACGTGAGTCACCTACACCAGCAATACCACTCCAGATGGAAGCCGTTCCAACTGCTTGTCGCCGGCCTTGCGCTGGCCTGCAGCGCGCAAGTGACCGCCAGCGTCACCAACCCCGTCATCGGCCAGCTGCTGTGGTCCGAAGAATTCAATGGCACCAGCGTGAATACCAGCGTCTGGAACCTGCAGGACGGGAACGGCTGCCAGATCGGCCTGTGCGGCTACGGCAACGCCGAGCTGCAATACTACAGCCCGAACAACGCCACCATCGCCAACGTGCCGTTCGAATCGGGCACGCGCGCGCTGGCGATCCAGGCACGCAGCCAGACCGTGGGCAGCAACCTGTTCACGTCGGCGCGGCTCGACTCGCGCAACAAGGTGCAGGTGCAGTACGGGATGATCGAGGTGCGCATGGCCACGCCGAACCTCGGCACCGGCCTGTGGCCCGCTGCCTGGCTGCTGGGCGTGAGTCCGCAGACCTGGCCGCGCAACGGCGAGATCGACATGATGGAGATGGGGCACAAGGCCGCGGCGCGGGCCGAGGGCGGGGCGCCGTCGTCGAACCATTTCGTCGGCGCCAACGTGATCACCTGGCAGCAGGCCGCCTGCGTGTCCGGCAACGAGAGCTGCGCCGCATCGACTGCGTGGCAGACCGATAACTGGCACGTGCCGACCACCTCGCTGGCGAACCGGTTCGTTACTTACCGCTTCTACTGGACCGAGAGTGAAATGCGCTTCTCGGTCGTCGACAACGGCGTCGAGCACAATCTTTACAACGCGCCGCTGCCGGTCAATTCGAGCGCGCTGCAGGCGCCGTTCTACCTGCTGCTGAACATGGCCGTGGGCGGCAACTTCACCGATGCGGCCAATGCCAGCCAGGTCACGGCGCCGCTGCCGGGCACGATGTATGTCGACTATGTGCGCGTGTACCAGCTCGATGGCAAGGGACAGGTCAAGCTGGGCAACCAGAGCGTGCCCGAAGTGGCGGGCAAGTTCGGCATCTTCACCGATAACACGGCGGTCAATGCCAAGCTGGTGGCGGGCACCAGTTCCGACATCTTCCTGTGGAATGCCGCGTCCAGCGGCGCCGGCAACACGGCGCCGTACGAAGGCAGCAACGTCATCGCCTGGAACTACACGGCGCCGGGCCAGTGGTTCGGCGGCGGTATCCAGGCGCGCCAGGTGCGCGACCTGTCGAACTACCGCACCAACGGCACGGTCAAGTTCCGCATCAAGATCCCGGCCAACGTGGGCTTCCGGATCGGTGTGGGCGACACCTTCACCAACCAGAACTGGGTGAACTTCCCGGCCAATACCACCGCCTATGGGCTCACGCGCAACGGACAGTGGGCGCAGGCATCGATCCCCGTCTCGACGCTGCTTGGGCCACTGGTGGCGGCGCAGTCGCTGTACGACATCTTCATGATCTCGAGCATCGATGGCAGCCTGCCCACGTCCAGCTTCCAGTTCGCGATCGACGATATCGTCTGGGAGTCGGGCGGTGGCGGCACCACGACGCCGCCAGCGCAGACCGGGCCGACGTCGGTGAGCCAGACGTCGTCGACGATGCTGCAGTTCCGCACCACCACCGGCAGCTGGGCCGACGTGCACTACACGGTCAACAACGGCGCGCAGCAGAACGTGCGCATGCAACTGGCCAATGGCGTGAACACGTTCACGGCCGGTGGTCTGGCGATCGGCAACGTGGTGCGCTACACCTTCACGTACTGGGACGCGGCGCGCAACGCTGCCGTCGATACGGCGCAGCAGACCTACACGATGCAGTGATCTAGGGCACCAGTACCTGCAGGCGATACGTGCGGCCCGCGTCGATCCTGTCGATGCGGGCCGCAGCCAGTTCGACGCCGTCGCACGTCACCGTCACGCGATCGACCGCGCCGCGCCGGATATCCACCTCGAACGTCGCGCCGCGGAAGCGCCGCGTGACCGTCATGCCGGGCCAGCCGGATGGCAGTTGCGGATTGACCGTCAAGCCATTCGCATCACCCTTCAAGCCACACAGGCCTTCGATCAGGCAGCGATACACCCAGGCCACGGTGCCCGTGTTGAACAACTGGCTCGAGCGCCCGGCCGTGCGCGGGTACTCGTGGTACGCGCCGCGGTAGTAGTTGGGGATGAAGACGGGCAGCTGGCCGCGCTGCAGGTAGTCGGCCAGGTCCGGGCCGGGAATCATCTTGCGCAGCGCGTCGAAGGCGCGGTCGGCCTCGCCAATCGTGTACAGGCTGAAGATGTAGAACACGGCGGCGTGGTTGTAGACCGCGCCATTCTCGGCCGAGCCGGGATGCTTTTGCGTGACGCGGCCGATGTCTTCGCGCATCGCGCTGTAGGGCGGGGCGAACATCTGCACGCCGTAGGGAGTCTTTAATTGCGCATCGATCTCCGGCAGCATCTGCGCGCGCTGCGCGTCGTTTGCGGCGCCCGACAGGAATGCCCAGCTTTGCGGGTTCAGGTAGATGCGGCCTTCGGTATCGGCCGCCACGCCGAACTTGACGTCGTCGTCGGTGATGCCGCGTGCGAACCAGCTGCCATCCCACAGGTGCGCATTGGCAGACGCATTCATGGCCGCTGCACCAGCGCGGTAGCGCGCCTGCATCGCCTCATCATCGCGCGCGGCGCAGACGTCGGCCCACAGGTTCAGCGCGTAGGCGGCGGCCACGGTGAGCCAACCCGAGACACCGCGGCCCTTGTAGCCGACCATGTTCATCGGATCGCACCAGTCGCCCTGTTCGATGTAGGAAAGGCCCCGCGCATCGCGCCGCAGCAGGAGCCAGTCCATCGCCAGGCAGATGCGTTCGAACGCGGATTTGACGTCGCCAGCGTGCGCGGTGACCGGTACGTCGAGGATGGCCGCGTCGCCCGTTTCGTCGAGATAGGCTTGCAGGCAGACGGGCAGCCAGACGCAGTGGTCGGTGTGCGGAATCTGGTTGATGTATTTGAGTTCGGCGCCTTCGAACAGCAGAATCCCGTCCGGCATGGCGCCATTTTCTTCCTGCTGGCTCAGCGCGTGCAGGAAGGCAGCGCGGGCAGCGGCCGGCTTGACGAACACCATGCCCATATTGTCCTGCAGGTAGTTGCGGGTCTGCGGATCGGTGCTGAGACGATTGACGTCGCCGTGGTAATACACCTGGCGCGCCAGCCACGTGTTGACGAAATTATCCAGTTCGGGGTCGGGCGTGGCGATCTGCAGCACGCCGTCACCTTCGGCGATGTAGGCGGCGTAGTCGCGCGCGGCAGCGGCAAAGCCTTCTTCGCTCAGATAGCGCTGGCGCAGCTGGGCAATCTCGGCATCGTCGAACGCAGGGCCGAACAGCTGGCGGCGGGTGGCGGCCTCGCCGGGCGCCAGGGCCAGGCGGTACTGGACGACAGCGGCCGGGGTTTCGTAGCGCGCATCGCCACAGGGCAGCAGCGCGGGCGCCAGCGTCGATGGCGCATGCAGGCCGCCTTCGCCTTCGAACACTTTTTGCCCGGTTTCCCAGGCGTCGGGCACGTGCTCGCACAGCAGCACCGTGCGGTCTTTCAGCAGGCGGTTCTTGAAGAAATCATCCAGCTTCTGGTACGGCGTGATGCAGGTTGCGACGATGCCGCCCAGGTCGTGCCGGTACTCTGCCGACTGGTTCATCCACGACATGTAGCCGACCGTGAAGTACGGGTAGATGCTGATGCGGCGCGGGCGCTCCGACAGATTGGTGACGGCCACGGTCCACAGTTCGGCGACATCGTCGACCGGCAGCGCGAGCGTCAGGTCGATGCGGATGCCCAGTTTTTCGATCGTCCATTGCAGGTCGGTGCGCCCGACTGAGAACGCAAAATGGTCAAGCCCACCGCGCACCGGTTCGTACGGCGCCGAAAACAGCTCGCCCGTGTCTTCGTCTTTCACGTACACGAAGCGGCCCGGATGGTGGGCATAGTAATTCTGCTCCGGCTGCATGAACGATTTTGCTTCCATGTTCGGGCCGTGCGAGTACTTGCCGGGTTCGGGCTGCATGAACTGCGCGGTGGCGTAGCCGCGGCAGGTCGTCTGGATCATCATCCTGCGGTTCCACAGGAAGCCGCCCGCCTGCGGCATGGCGGTCGGGCTGGTGAGCACATAGCGGTCGTCTTGCGGGTACAGCATCGGGGCAATCTCCATTGGAATCATGGCGCCGCCTTGCGCGCGGCCAGTTCGGCGCCCATGCGCGCCAGGGCCTTGGCGTCGAGGTTATACAAGCACATCACCAGCACGGCCACCAGCGCAAAGGCAGCCGGCACGAACGACATCAGCCAGACGATGCCGGCCTGCGAGCCGACAGTCTGCGCCGCGTTGGGCACGTAGCCGAGCCACGTAAAGACGGCGCCGATGACACTGACCGCCACCGCGGTGCCGAGCTTTTGCGAGAAGGTCGCGGCGGCGAAGGTCATCGCGGTGGCGCGCCGGCCGGTGCGCCATTCGTTGTAGTCGGCGGTGTCGGCATACATCGAGAACGCCAGCGGCGACTTGGGTCCGAGCACCAGGCCCAGGCCCGCCTGCAGCACGAACATCAGGTCGATCCGGTCGGCCGGGATCAGGAAGAACAGCGACGACAGCACGGCGGTGCAGCTCATCAACAGGATCATCAGCAGCTTCTTGTCGATGAAGCGCGTGAGCAGCGGCGTGCAGGCTGCGCCGACGGCGGCAAACACCATATAGGTCGGCACGAAGGTCGCCATCAGCTCCGGGCGGCCGACGACGTACTTGAAGTAGTAGGCCGAGGTCGTGGTGCGCAGCGTGATCGTCACCATGATCACCAGGGCCAGCACGAACAGCACGACCCAGGGCCGGTTGGACGCCAGGTCGCGGATGTCGCGCCAGACGTCGCTCTTCTGGCCGGGCGGGGGCAGCACGCGTTCACGCGTATTGAGGAAGGTGATCAGGAACATGACCGATGCTGCGACGCTCCACGCGAGCATCGTCAGTTGCCAGCCGCGCACGTCGTCACCGGCGCCGAGCCATGCCACCATCGCCGGTGTGGCGGCTGTGACGAGCGTGCTGCCGGCGAAGGCGAAGATGAAGCGCAGGCCGTTGATCGTCGAGCGCTCCTGCGGATCGTTCGAGATCACGCCGGAGAGCGCGTTGTAGGGAATGTTCACGCAGGTGTAGAAGACCATCATCGCCAGATAACTGCCGTAGGCCCACAGCAGCTTGCCGTTGGCGTCCAGGTCGGGCGTGGTGTAGGTAAGCACGGCCGCCGCGCCAAGGGGGATCGACATCCAGATCAGGTAGGGGCGGAACTTGCCGAAACGGGTATTGGTGCGGTCGGCAAAGGCGCCGATCACGGGGTCGGTGAAGGCGTTGATCAGCTTGATCGAAGCGAGCAGGGTGGCCGCCTGCGCCGCCGAAATGCCGAAGGTGTCGGTATAAAAGATCAGCAGGAAGGTGGCGATATTGGCCCAATAAAAATTGAAGCCCATGTCGGCCACGCCATAGCTGATCTTTTCTCGCCAGGCGAGGTTGCCGCCCGTCGCCACAGGTGTCTCAGGCCCGCGCTTGAACATTGATTGTCTCCAGATATTTTTATGGTGATGCGAGCGTTGACTGATAACGCTAACATCGGGCAAGTATGGCGCTGCCGGGATGGCGTGTCAACACACTGCAGCGTGCCGGCGCGCCGTACTGAAATATGGTGGTTTTGATCATTGCTCTACACTGCCGGGGCAACTTACCATCACACGCTTTGACTAGAGGAGTTGATGACCACCATGATCCTGCCGGCCCGGATGCAATTCCTGATGAACCGCTTGCGCGAGCGACTGTGGGTCAAACCCATGATTGCCTGCGTTCTCTCCGTTGCCGGCGTGGCGCTGGCGCACCTGGTCGACAGCATCCCGATCGACTGGAAGGTACCGGAAATCGCGCAAGGCTCGATCGTCGACCTGCTCAAGGTGATCGCCGCCAGCATGCTGGGCGTCGCCACGTTCGCTGTAGCGTCGATGGTGGCCGCCTATGCGTCGACCGGGCAGTCGGCCACCGAGCGCGCGTTTCCGCTCGTGATCGCCGATGACGTTTCGCAGAATGCGCTGTCGATCTTTGTCGGCGCCTTCATCTTCGCCATCATCGGCCTGAGCGCGACCACCAACGATTACTTTGGCAAGCCAGGCCGCTTCACGCTGTTCGTGCTGACCCTTCTCACGCTGGTGATTGTCGTGCTCGTGTTCGTGCGCTGGGTCGACAGCATTGCGCGCCTGGGGCGCCTGGGCGCCGTGATTGCCAGGGTCGAACGGGCGGCCGCCGAAGCGATGGCGCGCCGTACCCGGCTGCCTTGCATGGGCGGCATGGTGGCCTTCGGCCCACCGGCCGGCCTGGCCTTTCACAGCCAGGCAAGCGGCTATCTGCAGCGGGTGGACATGGATGCCCTGCAGCGCATCGCCGCCGAGCGCAAGCTGCGCATCACGCTGGCGGTTGCGCCCGGCGCGCTGATCGTCTGCTCGCGCCCGATCGGGTACGTGCTGCCCGATGGGCAAGACGCCGGTACGATCGAACCGGACCTGATCGCCAAGGCATTTACCATTGGACCACTGCGTCAGTTCGACGAAGACCCGGGCTTCGGCATGGTCGTGCTGACCGAAATCGGTAGCCGCGCGCTGTCTCCCGGCATCAACGATCCGGGCACTGCCATCGTCGTGCTCAATGCGGTCTACCGGATCTTCGATGCATGGACCCATCCCGATTTCGGCGTCGAGCCGGACCATGACCGTATCGAAGTGCCGCCGCTGTCGCTGGACGACATGTTCAACGATATCTTCCCGCCGCTGGCCCGCGATGGCGCCGGGGTGCTGGAAATTGCGCTGCACCTGCAGTGGGTGTGCGGCGAACTGGGGCGCTGCGGCGATCCGCATCTGCGCGCCGTGGCGCAGCGCCAGGCCGACGAGGCTCTGGCACGGTCGGCGGCCGCCCTCGACTTCGCGCCGGACCTGGCACAACTGCGCCGCCGGCATGCTGATTATTGGGGGCCGGCATGACTGCTGGGACAGGCGGGATTGGCATGAGCGTCTGTGCCATTGCGCCGGATGAGAAGCCCTGTTGCTGGGGAAAGTTAATGGATTTCAATTCATGGCATGGATGATAAAAAAACTGATGTCGTCAATCCCGCTGGATTCCACGATTTCAGCGTCAATGGAGAATGGTGAATGACTGATATACCCGTCGACTATTTGGTGAATTGATGCAGATGGCTAATGCGATTTCTCGAATCGGACCATGCAGGATCAATCGACGTCAGTGTCGATCAACGATATCTGGCAAGCGCTGCGCAGAATTTCGAGGCCATCGAGCTGTGTACAAGGTTTGTACTGATTGCCGGTATGATAAACCTGAGTATTGTGGTCACCCATGTCTCTCGGCACCGTTGATCCGCCAGGAAGGACGTTCTCGTGGTCCATGAGAAGCTCCGATGCCCGGCATAGTTATACATTCCAATTTACTGCGTAGATTATGAAAAAAATCCATCTCGTTCTCGCCGTTTCCCTACTTGCCCTGCAGGTCGGCGTTCAAGCCGACACCAAAATCCAAGAAGATGCCAGCGTTGAAGTTCTGGAGGACGGTAACGTCCGTGATGCAGCGCCTACCTCACAGCAGATCGCAAGCCTCGTGGCACAGACGAAAAAGAACATGATCAAAATGCCGGCAGGCGCGTTCGACATGGGAGATTGGGGTCATGAGGTCAACCCGGAAGGCTTGCCCTTCGATAGCTATCCGCAGTCGAAACCGCTGCATAAGGTGAAGCTCAATAGCTTCTCCATGAGTAAGTATCCGGTGACCTATGCAGAATTCGATGTCTTTTCCGCTGCGCTAAGGCTCCCACGTGTAAACCAGCGGAAGAGTATCCAAAAATCGAGGACCGCTGCTCACCCTGCATTGGTGAGTTGGCATGGGGCAAAAGAATATTGTCAGTGGATGGGGAAACAAGCTGGGTTGACAATGGATTTGCCCACCGAGGCGCAATGGGAATACGCCGCGCGTGGCGGCGGCAAGCGCAATTTGTTCCCTACTGATAATGGGAAGGAAGAGCAGGGCAGGAACTTCCCATCATACGACCAAGAGAAAAAAGATGGTGGCCGCATTCAAATCGGAAAATTTCCTCCCAATTCCGCTGGATTGCACGATTTTGGTGTGAATGGCGAATGGGTGAATGACTGGTATGCCGCCGACTATTATGCGAATTCGCCGCGCGAGAATCCAACAGGACCGGCGTCGGGAGAGAAGCGGGTGGTGCGCGGTAATCTGGGCCAGCTCATCATGAACATGGAGCGAGAGGGCATGGATCCCTCAGACAAAGCCGGAACCTGGCCTCTTCTTCTCAACGAGCCGCGAGGGGCCGAAAAAGAGATTCCTTACACGAAGTTTTCGGGAAAAGGGTATGTTGGATTCCGTTGTGTCGTCAACTAGCCAACGTAGCATGATTCGCATACTTGGTCCATCTGCCCAGATGGTTGAATCGATTCCCCGCAGCCGATTCGTGCAGCATGAAGCAACGCGGGTGCGTCGCTTAATGAAATGACAATCACGAGTACATTGCGTCGTCGATGCCCATACGTGCTGCAACAAATTCTGGTTCTGTGTTCCAGATATACGGTTTGCTCACCAGCGTCTGAGCGCCGGCCAGTCGCTCTTCCGTTTGAACGCGGGCATTCGCGTAGCGGGTTCCCTGCAAGCAGTTATCGATCAGTGCAAAGCCCAGCGCCTGATTCTGTTTGTCGCCCAGGGCTGGGGTCATACGCTCGGCAATCGTCGCGAGCTGATTCATGGTCTGAGGTGATCCGAGGGACATTGCCATCAGTCGTGAAGCCTCCTGGCTGAGCGATGGATGGGTGCCTATCCCGATCAATGCTATCTGGCGATTGATCTGACCCGTGACTTCCGGGGGGGAGTAGCTGAACCAGCTGCCTGTCTTTTTGATCAGCTCATCCTGGATATTCTTCAGGAACTGTTCAGCACCGGAAGTGCCGTTGTCGATCGCCTTGTCGAGTTTGTCCTTGAAGTCGTCATACTCATCGTTGATTGCATCGCTAATCTTGTTTGCATAGTCAGCAAGCTTGGCCCCTTTTGCAATGACAAGGTAATAAAGTTTGCAGTAGTAGTCGTAGACCCGCTGATCCATGAAGTCCGCAATTTTGCCGTAGTCAGCCCGCTTCAGCTGGTACGACACGAACTTGAAGAATTCCTGGATCGTTTCATACCCCACTTCGCCGCTCAGGGCCCCTTCGCCGCCCAGCCCCCAACAAGCCCCGGCCCGGGCGCTGATCACGAAGCTGCCATTTCTGGTCCCGATCTTGAAAGCGCCTTTGAATCCAGCGCCCGCACTGCCTGCTGCACCAGCACCCACTTTTGCCACCGTCTTGAATTCGCCGATGGCTTCGCCCGGCTTGACTGTCACCGGCTTACCGTCGCCGGCGTCACCTTCAGGATTGAGCCATTGTATTTCGCCCTGGATGTCAATTGATACACGCACCCCGGCGAAGGCGTCCAGGCCTGCCTCGGCCCCGACGCGCATCTTGACGCCCTGCTTGTTGCGGTTCGCCGGTGGAACGCCCCGGATCCCCTGCTTGCCGGCGGTATAACCGATCCCGATATCGGTCTCGATAGCCAGGCTTGCGCCGACGCCGCCGGACAGTACCAGATCGCCGTATAGCCGCATATATCCCATCTCGAATACCTGGTCGCCAATCCTTGGTTGCACGTGAAAGCCCGCGAAATGCGGATAATAGACTTCGGTGCGAACTTTGCCTTCTGCAACCGCGAACGACGCATGGCCATTGCCCTTGATGCCGAACTCACCGGATTTCAGGCCGCGCAGGGCGCGCTTCGTCCAGGTCTTGTCGCGCCCGTCATGGAGGTTGCCTTTGAACGGATTGAAGTTGACTTCCAGTCCGGCGCCGGCGGAATAACGCATCAACTGCGCTTCCGCCGACAGATCAATGCGACGCTCGGCGCTGTCCGGGTCAACCTCCAGGTATTTCTCGAGTTCACCTTTATTGCGTTCGATGAAGGTGGTGATGTCCCCATTCATCGTGCTCGCCCATGCGGTCAACACGCCGGTATAGGCGTCCGCGTCTTCGGGTTTGAGTTTCCACTCCTTCGAAAATTTGCTCTTGTCCTGAACTTTCTCGGTAATGCGGTGCTTGATTTCCTTCACGTTCAGCGTGCCATCCTTGAAAAGCTTGCCCTCCTTGCGCTTTGCCTTTTCCCCTTCAACAAGATAGATCCGGTTGTCAGCCAGTACCTTCTTGAGCGAGGTGCTTTTCACATAGATCGGGGTCGGCTTCTGGCCATATTTCTTGGTCTTGAGCGCCACCATTTCGACCATCTTGACGCCTTCCTTGGCGTCCAGGCTCTGCAACGACTCGAGCTTTTTCTTGACCGCGTCGCTCGCGGCCGCCATTTCGCTGAGCGCTTTCTTCAGCGCCGCTTCAGCCGCGTCGATGTCGGGCTTGACGTTCGATTTCTGCGCTTCGCGCAACTTCATCGATGCAGCGGTAACGGCGCGGTTCGCTTCCTGCAAGGCCGCGATCTTGGCACTGTTGTCGTCCGCTTCCGCCAGCAGGGCGCGGTGCTCGTCCGGATAGCAGGCCAGGAAGGCATTTTTTTGCGGCCAGTAGATCAACATGCCGCCTCCCTCTGTGAGCTTGGCTTCTGTAAAGGTGTCGGCGGCCGGCGTGGTAGTGGCGACGGCGTGTGGCTTCGGTGGCGTTGCGGCGGCGGAATCGGTCATCGTGTCTGCTTCTACTGAAAATTCAATCCTGGTCTTTCAGGAATAACTGGATGTCTTCGGGTTTCGGTGTGAACAGGCGCTGGGTGCGGCCCATTGAGTCGGTGATCCCTTCGAGGACGGCGCCGCTGGCGGATTCCATGCGGTAGGGGACATGAGCCATGATCTCGCCGGTCTTTTCGTTCCGGACCACGAAGGCTTCGTTGAAAATCTCGGTGGGTTTGGACAGGGCCGGCAGACCGGTGCTGGCGTCATGCGGCCCGGTGAGTTCCTTCATGCTGGCCTTGAACTCCACCTTTTTAGGGCTGAACAATTCGATGTTGCCGCCCTCCAGTTTCAGCTGCGCACCCTGCGCATTGAGCAGGACATGCTGCTTGGCCTTGATGTTGACCGATGCCGTGACACTGGCGACTGTGATGGCCTTGTCGGCGGTCAGCCGGGTTTCGGCTGTCGCGCTTGTGCTGCTGACCTTGCCGCTTGCTGCATGAAGCCGGATGCCTGTTTCCTGGTTCGGCTTGTCGCCTGCAGTTGTTTTGCCGTACGTGAACAGCGTGATCCCGTTCTTGACAGCGGCGAACGTATTGCCCTGCGCGGCCAGATTGATGTCGTGTCCCGCGTTCAGTGCGCTCGTCATGCCAGCAGTAAAGATGGCATGCATTGGCGTGGTAGCAGCAATGCCTGCCGGCGAACTCAATTGTATTTGCGGCTGCGCGTAGCCTGGCTCCGCGCCTGCCCCGGTGACCTCTGTGGATCGGGGCAGCGGCGCAGCGCCGCCGCTGGTCTTGCCCTGCAGGGCATCCCGGCTACGCGCCATCGCGTCGCTGACGCGCAGCGGACTAGCACCTGCTGCCGTACCCGTTCCCGTACCTGCAGCCGCGCCCGATCCCGTGCCATTGTGCTTGCTCGCCAGTTCGGCCAGATCGGTCTGGAGTTCCAGGCTTTCCTCAATCTGCGTGACCGCCTCGTGCGAATCGAGCTGTGTTCCTGCGGCGCTTCCGCGCGCATCGGTCGACAGTAACAATCCCTTGCCAGCGCGCATGGCGACGCTGTGCTCGGTCTTGAGTTCTGCGCCGAAGCCCGCCGCCGCCAGGCGCTGGTTGTCGGTTTGGTGCACCAGGTGGCCCAGATTGAGCTCGGCCGTACCCTGGTGAGCGTTGGCATGGTGCTGCAGGCTGACGCGCGCCTGTCCCGGACTATCGTCGAGCACCAGCTGGCTGTAGGCGCCGCTGCCGCTCTGGCTGGCGCCAAGTGCCTGCGTCTTGAAGCCTGACAGGACGGCTGGATGCGCATGCCCGCCGGCTTGCCCGGCGAACCACGCCGGCGCGTTACCGGTCGCGGCGCCTGCGCCCGACGCCACCTGATTGTGCTGGGCGTCAACCTGGCCGCGGCCATTGTAGAGTGCACCGATCACCACCGGCCGGTCGATATTTCCATCCAGGAAATCCACGAGTACTTCCTGCCCGACCCGGGGCAGCGCGCTGCTGCCCCAGTTGGCCCCCGCCACGGGCGCCATCGGCGTTGCCACGCGGACCCAGGTGCTGGCGCCGTCGTCGCCCGGCGCGCCGGTATGGCCGTCCGGTTGCGGGTGCGCCAGCCGGTTGTGACTGCGCACGCCTCGCTGCCAATGAAACTGCACCTTCACCCGGTGATCGCGGTCGGTGTGAATCGCCGTCCCCGGCGGGCCCACGACGATGGCGGTCTGCTGGCCCATGACGGTCGGGCGCGGATGCAGCACGCACCCGTGCGCGTCAAGACCGCTACTGCGATACGGTACCTTGCTGCGGATGGCGTCGATCCGGTTGCGGTAGGTGGGCCGCTGCCCGATCGTCTTGCCGGTTGCGTGCAGGCTGGTGCGTTGCTCCTGGTCGATTGCGGCAGCCAGCAGCCCCACGCCGAGGCGCGCGTCGATATCGGTGCGCATCTCCGCGCTCAGATTGTTGTGCATCAGGTGGACCACGCGCACGACGACAAAGCTGCGCTCGTCGTCGCTGGCCGCCGTATCAAGCGTGGCTTGCCCGGTGAGGGTAAACAGCGTGCCTGGCCGCAGCGTGCGCACGGTGCCCGCGCCAACGTGGATTTCCTTGTTCGCCTCGAAGGCCTGCAACTGGCGCTCGGCGATGCGCTGCCCTTGCGCGCGCGATGCATACGCATACGCGCCCGGAACGTCGCGGGTGGTAAGTTCGGCCTGGCCGGCGCCGGGCGTGCTGGCAGCGTTCACCGGGCGGGTGTCGAGCGACCGGTAGTCCCAGCTAACGAGCTCGACAGCGTTGGGTTGCAAACGCAGTTCAGTGCGCCAGCGGTCGAAGGTATCCTGGCGCATCGTGGCGCCGGGTTGCGAAAAGGCGATACTGCCCTGGCGGTCGCCTTCGAACGCGCCATTGTGGTCGGCGATCACCATGGTATGCGTTCCCAGCGCTGGGGTGTCGGCCTGGCCCGCATGCTCGAAATAATAGAACAGGCCTTCCTCGTGCATCAGCCGCTGGGCAAAGGCCAGGTCACTCTCGAGGTATTGCGTGGTGACGCTGCGCTTCGGATAAATGTCGCGGTCCTGCAGATCGAAGCGCCAGGCCGGGACCAGTTTCCCCTTGCCGCTGTATCCCGCAAATACCGCATCGAGGATATCGGGCGTCGTCATGTCCTGGAATATGCGGCTGTCGCGTCCGTGCGAGAGAAAGGCCGACCAGGGTTCGATCGTCAACTGGTAACGCGCCAGGCCACCGTTCGCGCCCGTCAATTCGACGGTGGTAACGTGGCCGTGGAAAGGACGTAACGCGTCGCGCCCGGCGGTCGTCAGGAGTTCCAACAGCACCGGTTGCCCGATCAGCGACTTCAGCGGAATCGCGGCATCGGTCGACAGCGCAGCAATCCTGAACTGAAAGCCCTGGCTGAGGCCTTCTTCCCCGCGCACGCATTCGGCAACCAGGACGTCGGGGCCCAGCGGCGTGGTAAGCATCAGCAGACGCGTGTCCTGATTCAATCCGGACATGAGGGACAGCGCGGACGCAGCGTCCGGAAATGACGTTAGTACTGACATGTAACCACTGCTCCAGTCGAGTTTGCATGACCTTATTCAATGCAACGGATATTCGGTCGCATTTCTCCAACACGGTATTACAGCGTAGATGATACCTATTATCAAGAGATCTCATGAATCTTGGTCGTGTGCCGTGCACGACCCGTGGTGTGGGTAATATGGGGTAGCGCCCTATGAGGACGGGCTTGCCACGCAGGTTGCCGCGACAACTTGTTACCAAGTCATGCAAGGTGCATGCCGCGCCTGGCGCTTTCCGGCGTAAGCTTCGGGTCTGTCAATTGGAGGGATAACGATGACGATAATCCGGATCATGGCGTTGGCCGTTGGCGCGCTCGCCGCGTGTGCAGCGCAGGCGCAGGAACTGCTGCCAATCCAGACGCCAGCCGGGCCAGCGGTACTCAAGGCAGATCAGCTGCACGAACCCGACCCGTTTGCCGAAACGCGGCCGGCAGGGTCGCGCCTGTATGGCGCGAACGTTGTCGCGCAGCCCAATGACCACGTGCTCAAGGGATTCCGGCGTGACCCGCAGCTGGTTGGCGGTGTCAGGGTCACCCCGAATGTCGCGCTCGAGGCCGGTTACGTCAATCTGCCCGACCGCGGCCTGTACCGGGTCGAGCAGGGCAGGGCCGAGGATGCGTCGGAGGTGCTCGGCGATAAAGGTTCGAGCAACCACTTGGCCGTCAAGCTATCGACGCCCGAGGACGAGCGCCTGTCGGCGTATGCCAAGGCGGGGATCGCCTACAGCGTGGTCAAGCGTGGCGTCAATGCCGGGTCCGAGACGGGGCTGTACACGGGGGGCGGCGCAAAACTCAAGCTCGACAAATCAACCTCGGTCAACGCCGAGTTCGCGCGGCATGGCAACGCAGCCACGAAGCTTGGCAACGTTGTCAAGGACGGGATCAAGGGCAGCATGCAGATGGGCTTCTGATCCTGTCAGTGCGCCGCTGCGGCTGCGGCGGGCGCGACTGACGTGGATGCGCGCTTGGCGGGCTTGTCGTCACGCAGTTCTTCCGGATCGCGCAGCGGAATCATCAGGAATGCACTGAGCGCATACAGGCCGGCAAAGATCCAGATGATGCCTGCTACGCCCAGCGACGCACTGAAGATGGCGACAATGGCCGGACCTACCCAGGTGGATGCACCCGCGCCCAGGCTCAGCACCGACAGTGCGGCGGCGCGGTTTTTCGGCACCAAAAGCGGCATCAGCGCCGACAGGGGCACGAAGCCGCCCAGCGTCATGCCGTACATCGCACCGAACAGCGCGGCGATGTAGAAATTGCCGATGAACAGCTGCGGCATGTAGAAGAACAGCGGCGTCGTGATGGCGCTGCCGACCGCGCCCATCCAGATCACGGTGTTGCGCAGGCCGAAGCGGGTGGCCAGGCGGCTCGAGATGATGTTGCCGGCAATATTGGCGACAAAAATCACGGTCACCAGGCGCAGCCATTGCTCCAGCGTGAAGCCGATCACCTCCATAAAGAAGCCCGGCAGCACGATAAAAAAGCCGAACATCGATGCGGTATTGATGGTGCGCACCACGCCGCTGAGCGAGGTCTTCGGTTCTTCCCACATGATCGAGACGCTGCCCATCAGCGACGTCAACGGCTTTTCACCGACTGGCGCCAGGCGCTTCGTGCCAGCGGCATCCTTGACGCACAGCAGGGCCAGTGCCGCGCCGGCAATCACCAGGATCAGCGACAGCCAGAACGTGGCCAGCGCACCGATCAATGGCACCGAGAAGCTGGCAACCAGCGCGCCGAGGGTCGGCAGGCCGGCCGCATAGGCAACCCAGAACCAGCCCATCGCCAGGCCCAATTTCTTGGCCGGCGTGGCGGCCACGATCCAGACCAGGAACCCGTAGGCAAACAGCGGATAGCCGAAGCCGCGCAGGGCGTAGCCGGCCAACATCATCGGATAGCTCATCTGGCCGACGCCGAATGTCAGGAACACCACCTGGAACACGACCCAGATACCGGCGCCGATCAGCATGACTTTCTTCGGCCCCCAGATATTCGACAGCGCACCGGCACACCAGGAACCGATCGCTACGGTCACGCCGTACACGGTAAACAGGACCGCTATATCGGCTTCGACCATGTTTTTCTGGGCCAGGTAGGGCGCCAGGTAACCGAGTTCGACGCCATCGCCGATCATGAAGACCAGCAGGCCGACGAAGCCCCACAGCAGTGGCCGTGGAATGCCGAGCTTTTCGCACAGCCTGTCGAGGATGCCTGGATTGGAAGAAGAAAGATGTGGGGATGCCGTTGGCAAACCGGTTGTTTGTTGAGTCAAATTAGCACCTGCAAAATCGTGGCGTTCGTAAACGCGATGGGCGACCCGGAAGGGGCGAAGTGCGCGCAGTGGGGGCGCGTAGTAGGGCAGATCCGGAGAGGAACTTTGGGCAAGGACGCCCGTGACATGCCGTGGGAACGGCAAACAACGACGCGTGACCGCGCCATTGCGTGAGATCGGAGTTGATCTTGCTAAATAGTATCACATTTGCACAAATGTGCTAACTTGTTAGTAAATTTGGTGCGGATGTGCGACGTTGTTGAAAAATACGTTCACAAAGCAAAAAACCGCCGTGCCCGGAGCGGGGACGGCGGTTTTTGCTGACAGCAGCTGGAAGTTTAGAACTCTTCCCACTCCGCTTCATTCATCTTGGTCGTAGCGACCGGCTTCCTGGCTGACTTGGCGACCGGTTTGCTGACAGGCCTGGCTGCCGGCTTTTCCCCAGTCTTGTTCACTGGCTCTTCGGCAGGCGTATCAGCAGGCGTAACAGCAGGCTTGGCCTGTGCACGTGGCGCCGGCTTGCTCAGTGCCGGCCGTGCCGGTGGCGGGCGCTTGACGGGTGCGCTCACCGCGACCGGCGTCGTGTGCGCGGCGTCGAGCTTGAACACGTCGACCACCTGTGCCAGGCGCTTGGCCTGATCCTGCAGCGATGCGGTGGCAGCGGTGGCTTCTTCGACCAGTGCGGCGTTCTGCTGGGTCGCGTTGTCCATCTGACCCATGGCCTGGTTGACCTGGTCGATGCCGGTGATCTGCTCCTGGCTGGCCGACGAAATCTCGCCCATGATGTCGGTCACGCGGCGGATCGAGTCCACCACTTCGCGCATCGTCGCACCGGTCTGGTCGACCAGCTTGGTGCCGGTGTCGACTTTCTCGACCGAGTCGCCGATCAGGCCCTTGATTTCCTTGGCGGCAGCGGCCGAGCGCTGCGCCAGCGTACGCACTTCGGATGCGACGACAGCAAAGCCGCGGCCCTGCTCGCCGGCGCGCGCCGCTTCCACGGCAGCGTTCAACGCCAGGATATTGGTCTGGAACGCGATGCCGTCGATGACGCTGATGATGTCGACGATCTTGCGCGATGACTCGTTGATCGAGCCCATCGTGGCGACCACCTGATCGACCGAGGCGCCGGCCTGCGTTGCGACGCTCGAGGCGGCAATGGCCAGCTGGTTGGCCTGACGCGCATTGTCGGCGTTCTGGCGCACGGTGCCCGTCAGTTCTTCCATCGAGGCGGCGGTTTCTTCCAGCGCTGCGGCCTGCTGTTCGGTGCGGCTCGACAGGTCGAAACTGCCTGCGGCGATCTCGCCCGAGGCGCCGCTGATGGTCTGGGTGCCGGTACGCACTTCGTCGACGATCCTGGCCAGGCTGTTATTCATATTGCCCAGCGCGCGCAGCAGGGCGCCGGTTTCATCATTGGCGCTGCTGTCGATGCGCACGGTCAGGTCGCCGGCGGCAACTTGTTCGGCAGCCTGCACGGCGCGGCGCAGCGGCCCGGTGATCGAGCGGGTCAGCAGCCAGGCGAAGACACCGCCCAGCAGCAGGGCGCCGGCCGCCAGCGAGCCGATGACGACCTTGCCACGTGAGGCGGTGCCGGCAATCATTGCTGCGCTGTCGCTGATATGTTTCTGTTGCAGGTTGACCAGATCGTGGACGCGTCCTTCATAGGCCTTGGCGGCCGGCGTGAATTGCTGGTTAAGGATCTGTTCAGCCAGTTCGGTGTTGCCATCGGCCTTGGCCTTGATGGCACCGTCGCGCGCCTTGCTGTAGGCGGCGCGGTGTTCCATCACCGATTTGAACAGGGCGGTTTCCTCGTCACCGCTGATCAATGGTTCGATCTTCTTGACCAGATCGGCCGACAGCTTGCCGGTGGCGGCCGCGTCTTCCTTAAAGTACGCGGTCAGCGAGCCGTCGCTGCTCTTGACGATGGCGGCGGTGCGGCGCACGGCGGCGAAAATCTGCGTGTACCACTCGGCGATCATGCGTTCTTTCGCCAGCGGCTCGGCCAGGATGATCTGCGTTTCCTGCGCGACCTGGTTCAGCCGCCAGACGCCGACGGTCGCGATCATGACCGTCATCATGAGGGTCAGCGCGAATCCTGCTGCCAGTCGCGTTCCGATATTGAGTTTTATAAAATTGCCCATGTGTACTCTGCGTGAAATAGGTGAATGCGGCGTTGTCCAGCACCGGCGAACAGGTGACCAGCGACGGTGTCGACCGGTGTTGCCATTGACTTGACGCTTGAAGTGACTGGCTCTGATTATTGCTCAACTGAAACAAAAAAGCACTCGGAATGGGTGGTTATTCGTGATTTTGTGATCGGCCAGCGACAGTCTTGCCAGAGAAGTTAACGCCTTGATATGAGGCGATATTTGCCGCTATAAGGTATAATTTCTATTTCCCGCGTGTGCCGTTCGGCACCATCAGCACAATGACCAAATTCGTATTCGTCACTGGCGGCGTCGTCTCTTCCCTGGGCAAAGGGATTGCAGCCGCCTCCCTCGCCGCAATCCTCGAGAGCCGCGGTCTCAAAGTCACCATGCTCAAGCTCGATCCGTACATCAACGTCGATCCGGGCACCATGAGTCCAACGCAGCACGGCGAAGTGTTCGTCACCGACGACGGCGCCGAGACTGACCTCGACCTTGGCCACTACGAGCGCTTCATCAGCACCCGCATGAAAAAGGTGAATAATTTCACCACGGGCCAGATCTATGAATCGGTGATCCGCAAGGAACGTCGTGGCGAATACCTCGGCAAGACCGTGCAGGTGATCCCGCACATCACCAACGAGATCCAGGATTACATCCGCCGTGGCGCCGAAGGCGTCGACGTGGCGCTGGTCGAAATCGGCGGCACCGTCGGCGACATCGAGTCGCTGCCGTTCCTTGAAGCCGCGCGCCAGCTGTCGCTGCGTTCGGGCCGCAAGGGCGCCGCGTTCGTGCACCTGACGCTCGTGCCGTTCATCGCCTCGGCCGGCGAACTCAAGACCAAGCCGACCCAGCACAGCGTGCAGAAGCTGCGCGAAATCGGCATCTCGCCCAACGCGCTGCTGTGCCGCGCCGACCGCCCGATTCCCGACGACGAGCGCGCCAAGATTTCGCTGTTCGCCAACGTCGAAGAGCAGGCCGTCATTTCGGTGTGGGACGTCGACACCATCTACAAGGTCCCGCAAGTGCTGTGCGACCAGGGCCTGGATGACATCATCCTTGAAGCCCTTGGTCTGGAAGCGCCAAAAGCCGACCTGTCGATGTGGACCAAGCTGATTCACACGCTCGAGAATCCGAAGCACGAAGTCACGATCGGCATGGTAGGCAAGTACGTTGACCTGATCGAGTCGTACAAGTCGCTGACCGAAGCGCTGCGCCACGCCGGCATCCACACCGAAAGCCGCGTCAACATCGAGTACCTCGACTCCGAAGAAATCGAAACCCGTGGCTGCGACCACCTGGCCAAGTACGATGCAATCCTGGTGCCGGGCGGCTTTGGCAAGCGCGGCGTCGAAGGCAAGATCGCCGCTGCCCGCTATGCCCGTGAAAACAAGATCCCGTACCTGGGCATTTGCCTGGGCATGCAGGTCGCGCTGATCGAGTACGCACGCAATATGGCGGGCCTGGCCAACGCCAACTCGACCGAGTTCGATCCTGAAACCGACCAGCCGGTCGTCGCCCTGATCACCGAGTGGCAGAACCACGACGGCAAGGTCGAAAAGCGCGACACCAACTCGAACCTGGGTGGCACGATGCGCCTGGGTGCGCAGACCTGCGCCGTCAACCCGGGCACGCTGGCCGCTGAAATCTACGGCAACGTCGTCACCGAGCGTCACCGTCACCGCTACGAAGGCAACAACCACTACCTGCCAAAGGTCGAGGCTGCCGGCCTGACCGTGTCGGCGCGTACGCCGAACGAAGACCTGTGCGAAATCATGGAGCTGCCACGCACCGGCGCGAACTCGCACCCTTGGTATATGGGCGTGCAGTTCCACCCCGAGTTCAAGTCGACGCCGCGCAACGGTCACCCGCTGTTCACGTCGTTCATCCGGGCCGCCCTGGCGCACCAGGCATCAAACACCAATCCTGCAGCCAACGCCGTCCAGGCCGCACCAGCACTCCAAGGAGACGCAGCATGAAACTTGCCGGATTCGACGTCGGCCTCGAGCACCCGATCTTCCTGATCGCCGGCACCTGCGTGATCGAATCGCGCCAGATGGCGATGGACACGGCGGGCACGCTCAAGGAAATCACCGCGGCACTGGGTATTCCGTTCATCTACAAATCGTCGTTCGACAAGGCGAATCGCTCGTCGGGCAAATCGTTCCGCGGCCCTGGTATTGAAAAGGGCCTCGAGATCCTGGCCGATGTGCGCCGCGAAATCGGCGTGCCGGTGCTGACCGACGTGCATGACGCCGAGATGATCCCGCATGTCGCGAGCATCGTCGACGTGCTGCAAACGCCAGCGTTCCTGTGCCGCCAGACCGATTTCATCAACGCCTGTGCGCGTTCGGGCAAGCCAGTGAACATCAAGAAGGGTCAGTTCCTGGCCCCAGGCGACATGAAGAACGTCATCGACAAGGCGCGCGCCGCTGCGCGCGACGCCGGCCTGGAAGAAGATAACTTCATGGCGTGCGAGCGCGGCGCCTCGTTCGGCTACAACAACCTGGTGTCGGACATGCGTGGCCTGGCCATCATGCGCGAATCGAACTGCCCGGTGGTGTTCGATGCAACCCACTCGGTGCAACTGCCGGGCGGGCAGGGCACGTCGTCGGGCGGCCAGCGCGAGCACATCCCCGTGCTGTCGCGCGCCGCCGTGGCGTCGGGCATCGCCGGCCTGTTCATGGAAACGCACCCGGACCCGGCCAATGCGATGTCGGATGGTCCGAATGCGGTGCCGCTGGCGCGCATGAAAGAGCTCCTGACGACCCTGGTCGAGATCGACCGCGTCGTCAAGAAGTCGCCGTTCCTGGAATTCGACTTCAAGTAACCGTTCAGGTTTGGATGCACCGTGTTGCGGGTATCCCTGAGGGACCCGGAGCACGGTGGTCCCCCCAAGATTACCTACCTTCTGGAGACTGAGAAACATGAGTGCTATCGTTGATATCATCGGCCGCGAAATCCTGGATTCCCGCGGTAACCCTACCGTCGAATGCGACGTCCTGCTCGAATCGGGCGTGATGGGCCGCGCGGCAGTGCCGTCGGGCGCATCGACCGGCTCGCGCGAAGCGATCGAACTGCGTGACGGCGATCCGAAGCGCTACTTCGGCAAAGGCGTGCTGCAAGCCTGCGAAAATATCAACACCGAGATCTCCGAAGCGATCATGGGCCTGGACGCGAACGAGCAAGCGTTCCTGGACCGCACCCTGATCGATCTCGACGGCACCGAAAACAAGAGCCGCCTGGGCGCCAATGCCATGCTGGCCGTGTCGATGGCCGTGGCCAAGGCCGCTGCCGAAGAAGCGGGCCTGCCGCTGTACCGCTACTTCGGCGGTTCGGGCGCGATGCAGATGCCGGTGCCGATGATGAACGTCATCAACGGCGGCGCGCACGCCGACAACAACCTGGACATCCAGGAGTTCATGATCATCCCGGTGGGCGCTCCATCGTTCAAGGAAGCCATCCGCTACGGCGCCGAGGTGTTCCACACGCTCAAGAAAATCCTGCACGCACGCGGCCTGAACACGGCAGTCGGCGACGAAGGCGGTTTCGCCCCGTCGGTGGCCAACCACGAAGAAGCCATCAAGCTGATCATGGAAGCGATCGAGCAGGCCGGCTACGTCGCCGGCAAGGACATCGCGCTGGGCCTCGATTGCGCCGCCAGCGAATTCTATAAAGATGGCCGTTACGTGCTCGAAGGCGAAGGCGGCCTGAGCCTGTCGGCAGCCGACTTCACCAACATGCTCTCGACCTGGTGCGACAAGTACCCGATCATCTCGATCGAAGACGCGATGCACGAAGGTGACTGGGAAGGCTGGGCCACCCTGACCGCCGCACTGGGCAAGAAGGTTCAGCTGGTGGGCGACGATCTGTTCGTCACCAACACCAAGATCCTGAAAGAAGGCATCCAGAAGGGCATCGCCAACTCGATCCTCATCAAGATCAACCAGATCGGCACGCTGACCGAAACGTTCGCCGCCATCGAAATGGCCAAGCGCGCCGGCTACACCGCCGTGATCTCGCACCGTTCGGGCGAAACCGAAGATTCGACCATCGCCGATATCGCCGTGGGCCTGAACGCGCTGCAGATCAAGACCGGTTCGCTGTCGCGTTCGGACCGCATGGCCAAGTACAACCAGTTGCTGCGCATCGAGGAAGACCTGGGCGACATCGCCAGCTACCCTGGCCGTGACGCGTTCTACAACCTGAAGTAATCCCCTGGGGCCGGCGCGCGGGATGGGAGCATCCCACCCGCGCGTCGGCTTTTTCATCTCCTTCGTTTCTCACCATGCGCTTGATCACGATTGTCCTGGCTGCGCTGCTCGTGCTGATCCAGTATCCCCTCTGGCTTGGCAAGGGCGGCTGGCTGTCCGTGGCCGACATGCAGAACCAGGTCGAAACCACGCGCATCAAGACCGAGCAGCTCGCCGCGCGCAACAGCAAGCTCGACTCTGAAGTCGATGACCTGACCGAAGGCACGGGCGCCGTCGAAGAGCGTGCGCGCTATGACCTGGGCATGATCAAGCAGAACGAGATTTTCGTGCAGGTGCTGCGCAAGAATGAAATCCCGGTCGAATCGATGACCGTGCCGCCACCACCGCCACCGCCGAAACCTGGTGCCAAGCCGACCGGCGCTGCCGCACACTGAACCTATCATCATGACCGAAGAAACTACCCCGATCGATCCCGCCAGCCTTGATTCGCTCGATGCGATCGCGGACTGCCTGGCCGAAGCGTTCGAAGATGGCGATGGCGCCGTGATTACGGCCGCCCTGCAGGCAGTGGCGCAGGCACCCGCCCTGGGCGAGCTGGCCGCCAGCGTGGGCATGCCGCGCGACGCGCTGCAGGCAGCGATGACGGCAGGGGAGTTCGATATGGATCTCACGCTCGAGATCATGAAGGTCGTCGACCTGCACATGAGTGGCGGGAAGTAAGACTGACGACGCGCTCCGCGTCTCTTCGCTACACACGTAAAAACGTCGTTCCCGCTTTTGCTGGAACGACGTTTCGACGCTAAATTACTCAGCGATACTGCGGCCTGTGAAGGGCCGCAGTGCTTCTTACTCTTTCGACTGCGACGATGCGTCGCCTTGCTCGTGGCCAGCGCCTTGCTCCAGGAATGCGCGCAGCATCCATGCATTTTTCTCGTGCACTTCCATGCGGGTCGACAGCATGTCGGCGGTCGGGAAATCGTCGATTTCGTCAGCAATACGCACGGCAGCGCGCGCGGTGCGGATCACGGCTTCCTGGCCTTCGACAAGTTGACGGATCATCTCTTTGGCCGACGGCACGTCGGTTTCTTCGGTGATGGTCGACAGTTCCACATAACGCTTGTAAGTGCCTGGTGCAAAGTGGCCCAGTGCGCGGATACGCTCGGCGATATCGTCCAGTGCGGTCCACAGTTCGGTGTACTGCTCCTGGAACATCACGTGCAGGGTCTGGAACATCGGACCGGTCACGTTCCAGTGGAAGTTGTGGGTCTTCAGGTACAGCATGTAGCTGTCGGCCAGCACGGTCGAGAGCGATTCGACGATTTTTGCGCGGTCTTCGGTGTTGATGCCAATATCGATGTTCATGTGTGTTTCTCCATTAGTCAGTGATATTCATGTGGTGCCACTGTCTGAAAATGCAACAGTATCAAACAAGCATCAGCTTATCACTTCGCGCAAAAAGTCGAAGTCCGCATGAATTCCTGAAATCGGGGCAATACAGGGGCGCGCAATGCTGCGACCTTCGAGGGTGTGTCGATGAAAGTGCGCCACGGTTCGTGGCATACATGCGTGATTCCATCGTTTGTCAGACTGGAGGCATCATGAACAAGCAGGTCATCTTCAACCTTGCGGTCAGCGATCTGGACCGGTCCAAGGCATTCTTTGCCAACATCGGCTTCACCTTCAAGCCGCAATACAGCAGCGACAGCACGGCCTACATGGTCATCGTCGACGATTGCATCCACGCCATGCTGATGACCGAGGCCTTTTTCGCTTCGCTGATCGATAAACCCGTGGCGTTGGCGCATCAGGCCAACGAGGTCATTATTTGCCTGAGTTGCGGGAGCCGCGAAGAACTCACGGGTTTGATCGCCCGGGCGCGCGCTGCGGGCGCCCGTATTCCGCATCCGCTGGAAGACCACGGCTTCATGGTCGACCAGGGATTCGAGGACCTCGATGGTCATCTGTGGAATCTGGTGTGGATGGCGCCGCAGCCCTGATGGGCTGCGGCTTCAGGACATTGCTTTAGTGCGTGCTGCCGCTCGGCGGGATCAGCGTCTGGGCTGCAGTATCGACGGCAAACAGCTGCGCGCAATCGACCTTGTCGAACGAATAGTGCTTGCCGCAGAAATCGCAGTTGATCCCCAGCTCGCCCAACTCGTCCAGCGCCGTTTCCACTTCGGGCTGGCCCAGCATCTTGAGCATGTTGCCGACCTTTTCACGGTTGCAGCTGCAGTGGAACTGCGGGTGCAGCGGGTCGAACACGCGGATCGTTTCTTCCCAGAACAGGCGGTGCAGCAGCGTCGAGATGTCGGTCGAGAGCAGCTCTTCGTGCTTGAGCGTGCCGCCCAGCGCCGCGGCGCGGTTCCAGGTTTCCAGGTCTTCCGCTTCGGACGCCTGTTTGGTCTGGTCTTCGCCGCCGCTGTGACGCGGCAATTTCTGCAGCAGCATGCCGCGCGCGACCTTGTCGTCGGCCGCAACCCACAGGCGCGTGTCGAGCTGCTCCGAACGCAGCATGTAGTTTTCGATGACCGTGGCGACGTCGTCGCCGTCCAGCGGCACGATGCCCTGGTATGGCTGCTGGCCTGGCATCTTTTCGAGCGGGTCGAGCGTGATCACGAAGCGGCCCGTGCCTTGCACATTGACCAGTTGGCCGAGCGTGGCGTCGTCGGTCACCTCGACGTCCGGCGCCAGCTTGGCCGTGGCGCGCATGCGCAGGTTGGCGTCGCATTCGACGACGAGCAGGCGCACCGGGCCGTCGCCGTGAATCTGCATCACGATCGAGCCGTTGAACTTGAGGTTGGCCGACAGCAGGGCGCAGGCGGCCACCATCTCGCCCAGCACCGAGCGGACTGCTTTCGGGTAGCCGTGGCGGGCCTGGATTTCGCGCCAGGTGTCGGAGATCTCGACCAGCTCGCCGCGTACGGCGGCGTTGTCGAAGATGAATTTCTGCAGCGTGTCGCCGGTGGTGCTCGTGATGTCAATCGTGGTGTCTGGTGTCGTCATTCTTTATCCGATTCTCTTTAGCTGTGTATTGAATAGCTGGCCTCGCGCGACATAGCTCGCGGCATTGCCCTGCAGGCGCAGCAGGTCTTCTTGTGTCAGGGTCCGCACCACTTTCGCGGGCGAACCCAGGATCAGTGAATGATCGGGAAATGTCTTGTTCTCGGTGACCAGCGCGCCGGCGCCGACGAGGCAACCCTTGCCGATGCGGGCGCCGTTCAGGATCACCGCGCCGATGCCGATCAGCGAACCGTCGCCGACCGTGCAACCATGCAGCATGGCCTGGTGGCCGATGGTCACGCCCTGGCCGATGTCGAGCGGATAGCCCATATCGGTATGCATCACTGTGCCTTCCTGCACATTGCTGTTCGCGCCAATGGTGATGCGTTCGTTGTCGCCACGCAGCGTGGCCCCGAACCACACCGACGTGTTGGCCGCCAGCGTGACCTTGCCGATCAGCGTGGCCGAATCGGCGACAAACGCCGACGGATCGATCTCGGGTGCATGTTCGCCCAGCTGGTAAATGGCCATGGATGCGCTCGCAGAAGGTTGGAATGGCGCTATTTTACCGCTCCATGCCTGGCGCAGCGCGGGCGTCGCCAACGCCGGAAGTCGGACAGATGGGGCCGTGGTACGCGAATTCAACGGCGCGGCGATATAATCGCGTGAACGATCGTACTTTTTTCGAGGTGCCATGAAACTTTCACGTTCTGAATTTGTCACCGTGCGCGGCCTGCGCCTTCATGTACGCCATTGGGGAAACGAGGGCGCGCCCAAGCTGTTCATGCTGCACGGCTGGATGGACGTGGCTGCCTCGTTCCAGTTCGTCGTCGATGCCCTGGAAGGTGATTGGCACGTGATCGCACCGGACTGGCGCGGCTTCGGACACAGTGACCGCTCGGGCGCCGATACCTACTGGTTCCCGGATTACGTGGCCGACCTCGATGCGCTGCTCGACCGTTTCGCACCGGACGAGGCGGTGAACCTGCTCGGCCACAGCATGGGCGGCAATATCGCCGGCCTGTACGCCGGCGTGCGGCCGCACCGCGTGGGCAAGCTGATCAATCTGGAAGGCTTCGGCCTGCCAGCCACGAAGGCGGCGCAGTATCCGAAACGGCTGGCCAACTGGCTCGACGAATTGCGCGCGCCACCCGAGATGCGCGGTTATGCCAGTCTGGACGAGGTCGCCGCGCGCCTGCGCAAGACCAATCCGCGCCTGGCGTATGAGCGCTCGAGCTTTCTGGCTGCCCACTGGTCCGAGCAGGACCGCGACGGCCAGTGGCGCATCCTGGGCGACCCGGCGCACAAGATGACGGGCCCGCTGCTGTACCACGTCGACGAAATGATGGCGGCATGGTCGGCCATCACGGCGCCCGTGCTATGGGTCGAGGCCGAAGACACCGATATGTGGCGCTGGATGGGCGCGAAGGAGCAGGCGCGGGCCGAGGTCGATCGCCGCATGGGGTACTTGAAGAACGTGACGGCGCGCATGGTGCCGCAGGCGGGCCACATGTTGCACCACGATCAGCCCGAATTGCTCGCGCGCATGATCGAAGACTTCCTCGCTGCACCGGCAGATTGATGCGCGTACAATGGAGCGTCCATCCCGCCCGTTGAAAAGCCCATGCTGAAAGTCGATCTGCACTGCCATTCCAATGTCTCCGACGGCGTCCTCGCGCCATCGGACGTGGCCGCTTACGCCGGCAAGAGCGGCGTGAACGTATGGGCGCTGACCGACCATGACGAAATCAGCGGCGTGAAAGCCGCGCGCCAGGCCGCAACCGCGCTGGGCATGCGCTTCGTAGCAGGCGTGGAGATCTCGGTTACCTGGGCCAATGACACCGTCCACGTCGTCGGCCTGCAGGTCGACGAAGACAATCCGGCGCTGACCGCCGGCCTGGCGGCAACCCGCAATGGCCGCGAAAAACGGGCCCGCGAGATGGCAGCCCAGCTCGAGCAGGCTGGCATTCCCACACCGTATGAAGGGGCACTGCGCTACGTCGCCAATCCCGACCTGATGTCGCGCACCCACTTTGCGCGCTACCTGTGCGAGATTGGCGTCTGCCGGACGACATCCGAAGTCTTCCGCCGCTTCCTGACCGAAGGCAAGCCGGGCTATGTGCCGCATCGCTGGGCCACGCTTGGCGAAGCGATGGGCTGGATCCAGGGCGCGGGCGGTATCGCCGTCATTGCGCACCCGGGGCGCTACAAGTTCAGTGACACGGCCCAGGGCGCGCTGTTCGATGAATTCCGCCAACTGGGCGGCACCGCCATCGAAGTCGTCACCGGCAGCCATACGCCGGATCAATACGGCACTTACGCCGAAGTCGCGCGGCGCTACGGCTTTCTCGCTTCGCGCGGCACCGACTTCCACGCCCCGGGCGAATCGCGGGTCGAGTTCGCCGAACTGCCACCCCTGCCATCCGGCGTGACGCCGATCTGGCACGACTGGTTCTAACACTCCCTTCAGTCTGACTGTATGGCCCGCCGCTTCTGCGGCTGGCCGCGTTGCGCCCGTTGCTTTCCTGTTTTTACAAAGAATTTGCCGATCAGCTCTTGTAAAAGCTAATTTATACTCCAACTGGAGTATATGCAGCGTATGGAGAGCACGATGAAAGCAGTTTTACCCCAACAGAAACTCCCTGACAGCGACAAGGTCACGGTCAACGTCGGCCTGGTCGATCTGGCCCAGGTCGACCTGCTCGTCGAGGAAGGGTTTTATTCCAACCGTACCGATCTGGTCCGCACGGCCATTCGCAACCTGCTCACGCAGCATGCCGACGTGATCCGTCAGACCATCGTGCGCAAGCGCTATGTGATGGGCCTGTACCGCTACTCGGTGCAGGAACTCGAACAACTGGTGGCAGAGGGGCAGCAACTGGACATCCATGTGCTGGGCCTGGCGGTCATCGAAGACAACGTATCACCTGAACTTGCCCGGAATGCGATCGCTTCGATCCAGGTCCTGGGCGCATTTGTTGCATCACCTGCCGTGCGCGCCGCGCTGGCAGATCGCACCCTTACCTAGACTGGATCACTATGAAATCGCTCGACCAATTCATGAACAAGATGATGACCTCTGCCCGCCTCGTGCAGAACAAGGATGTGGCCTCGGCCACCGCCACCATCCAGCAAGCGCTGGCGCAGGCCGGCCTGATGCCAGGACAGGGGCAGGGGCAGAATTCCGCACCTGCCAGCAAGGACGCCACCGGTTTTGTGGACATCAACCCGGCGCCCGATTGGCAAGCGCAGCTGCGCAAGGGCCAGGCGGCCATGCGCGCCGCCGGCGTGGGCGTGGGTATGGGTATTGGCGTGCCTGCGGACGACGATGTGGCGGTCATGGACGACATTGCCGGTGGCACTTTCACGGCGGGCGTGTTTTCAAACGCCGCCGGTCGCCGCCGCTACAAGCTGTACATCCCGTCGCAGCCTTCGACCGCGCCGCGCCCGCTGATCGTCATGCTGCACGGCTGCACGCAGAATCCCGATGACTTTGCGCTCGGCACCGGGATGAATCGCCTGGCCGAAGAAGCCAACTGCCTCGTGCTGTATCCGGAGCAGGACAGCGCGTCCAACCGCACGCAGTGCTGGAACTGGTTCGAGGCGGGCCACCAGGCGCGCGATGCCGGCGAACCGGGCATCATCGCCGGGCTGACGCGGCAGATCGTCAAGGAGCACGGCGCCGATCCGGCCCGGGTGTTCGTGGCCGGCATGTCGGCGGGTGGGGCGATGGCGGCGGTACTGGGCGCCGAGTATCCAGACCTGTTTGCGGCAGTGGGCGTGCACTCCGGCTTACCGGCTGGCAGCGGGCGCGATATGATTACCGGCTTGCAGGCCATGAAGAAGCCAGCCAAAGGGCGCGCCTTGCGCGAGGCGGTGCCAGTCATCGTGTTCCATGGCAGTACGGATCACGTGGTAACGCCCGCCAATGGCGACGCCGTGCTGCAACAGTATGTGGGCGCTCACGCCGGCCTGCACGCTGCGCCTTTGAACGTGCGCCACGACGATGCCGCCCATGGCGGGCGCCGCTGCCGCCGCAGTGTCTGGCATGACGACGCGGGCCGGGCCATGGCGGAGCAGTGGGTCGTGCAGGGTGCAGGGCACGCCTGGGCCGGTGGCAATGCGGCAGGATCGCATACGGATGCGGCGGGGCCGTCGGCGTCAAAAGAGATGCTGCGCTTCTTCCTGGGCACGAAACGTTGATACAGCAGGCACGAACGGCCGTGCTCTTGAATTTTCCGACAGACAGCCCAATATTGGCATCCTGTCATCAATTCAGGAGTTGTCTGCCATGAAGCGCATTGTTCTTTTCCTCGCCACCAATCTCGCCGTCGTCCTGGTGCTGTCGCTGGTCATGAACGTGCTCGGTCTTGGCCGCGCCGTCTCGGCGCAGGGCATCGACTTCGCTTCGCTGGCCGTGATGTCGCTGGTCATTGGCTTTACCGGTTCGTTCATCTCGCTGTTGATCAGCAAACCGATGGCCAAATGGTCGACCGGTGCGCGCGTGATCGAACAACCGGGCAATTCCACCGAGCAGTGGCTGGTGGACACCGTGCGCCGCCTGGCCGAGCGCGCCGGCATCGGCATGCCCGAGGTCGCCGTCTACGATGGTGAGCCGAATGCGTTCGCCACTGGCGCCTTCAAGAATTCGGCGCTGGTCGCCGTGTCCACCGGCCTGCTGCAAAGCATGAACCAGGAAGAAGTCGAAGCCGTCCTTGGCCACGAAGTTGCCCACATCGCCAATGGCGACATGGTCACGCTCACGCTGATCCAGGGCGTGGTCAATACCTTCGTCGTGTTCTTCGCGCGCGTGGTCGGCTTTTTTGTCGACAAGGTGCTGTTCCGTAAAGAGGGCGACGCGCCTGGCATCGGCTACTACGCGACCGTGATGGTCTGCGAAATCCTGTTCGGCCTGCTGGCTTCGATCATCGTGGCCTGGTTCTCGCGCCAGCGCGAATTCCGCGCCGACGCCGGCGCTGCCAAACTGATGGGCAGCCCCGTGCCGATGCAGCACGCGCTGGCCCGCCTGGGCGGTTTCGCCCCGGGCGCATTGCCGAAAGCGATGTCGGCATCGGGCATTTCCGGCAGCGGCGGCGGCTGGGGCGCGCTGTTCTCGACCCACCCGCCGATGGAGCAGCGCATTGCCGCGCTCCAGTCGCTCCGCTAACCAATAATAAGGACACCATCCATGGGCCAGTTTTTCCAGATTCACCCCGAAAACCCGCAAGCGCGCCTGATCAAGCAGGCTGCGCAGATCGTCAGCGCCGGCGGCATCGTCGCGCTGCCGACCGATTCCGCCTACGCACTCGTCTGCCGGCTGGACGACAAGAGCGCGGTCGAGAAGCTGCGCCGCATCCGTGGCGTCGACGACAAGCACCACCTGACGCTGCTGGTGCGCGACCTGTCCGAAGTGGCGCAATATGCGCGCGTGGACAACACGCAATACCGCCTGCTCAAGGCAACGATGCCAGGCCCGTACACGGTGATCCTGGAAGCCACGCGCGAGCTGCCGCGGCGCCTGTCGCACCCGTCGCGCAAGACGATCGGCCTGCGCGTGCCCGAAAACCGCATCACGCTGGCGCTGCTCGAAGAGCTGGGCGAGCCGCTGATCGGTACCACGCTGCAACTGCCGGGCGACGAGCACATGCTGTCCGATCCCGATGAAGTGCGCGAGCGCCTCGAAAAGCAGATCGAACTGATCATCGACGGCGGCGCCGGCATGCTGGAAGCCACCACCGTGATCGACCTGACCGGCCCCGAGCCGGTGCTGATTCGCGAGGGCAGGGGCGACCCGGCAGCGTTCGGCCTGTAGACCAAGGCGGCATCCGGTTGTTTGCCGTTCCGTCTTAAGAATTCCTTGGGGTAATCACGTGCCGGGCTCTGATAGAATCCCGTCATGGAAGAATCGATTCGCACCATCGCGGTCTACGCACTGCCCGTCCTTTTCGCAATTACCCTGCAGGAAGCTGCGCGCGGCTATGCCGCACGGTATTTTGGCGACAATACCGCCCACGCTACGGGGCGCCTGAGCCTCAACCCGCTGGCACACATCGACATCTGGGGCACGATCGTGATCCCGATCGTCCTGTTCATGCTGAGCGGCTTCGTGTTCGGCTACGCCAAGCCGATTCCCGTCGACTATGGCCGCCTGCGCAACCCGAAGCGTGACATGGCCTGGGTGGCACTGGCCGGTCCTGCTGCCAACTTCATCATGGCCGTGCTCTGGCTGATTCTGGGCGCGCTGCTGGTGTTCTTCCAGGTTGGCGAAGAGTTCCCGAACCGGGTTGCCCAGGCAGGTATCATCACCAATCTTCTGATCATGGCGTTCAACCTGCTGCCGATCCCGCCGTTCGGTGGCGGCCAGGTCCTCATCAGCGTGTTGCCGCACCGTGCAGCCTATGCCTTTTCCCGCATCGAGCCGTATGGCTTCTTCATCGTGCTGGGGCTGGCACTGCTCGGCGTGATGAAGTACTGGCTTGCGCCCGTGATGACGGTGGGCGGCTACCTTGTCCAGCTGGCGGCCTCGCCATTCACGTTCTTCCTGCTTTGAGCCGATGAGCACCGGCGTTCATATGGCGGCATTGCCCGCGTCGCCCTGGGTGGCACGTTTCGCGCCCCTCGCGCGGCCTGGCGAAGCGCTCGATCTGGCCTGCGGCAACGGGCGCCACACGCGCCTGCTCGCAGCGCAAGGCTTGCAGGTGCTGGCGGTTGACCGTAATCCCGCGGCCCTGGCCGCCAGCGCCGGCGAGGGCGTCACGACGCTGGCCTGCGACCTGGAAGCCGATGGCGCGATCTGGCCGTTCGAGACCGGGCGCTTTGCCGTTATCGTCGTCACCAATTACCTGCACCGGCCGCTGTTTGCGCAGATTGCGGCCAGTCTGCGGCCCGATGGCATCCTGATTTACGAAACCTTCGCACAAGGCAACGAGATCTACGGCAAACCGTCGAATCCGGCGTTTCTGCTCGCGCCCTGTGAACTGCTGGCGCTGGCCCATGATGGCGGCCTGCAGGTGCTGGCGTACGAGGATGGCCACGTAGAGCGGCCCCATCCCGCGCAGGTGCAGCGGCTGTGCGCCGCCGGTCATGCGTATCGCAAAACCGAGGCCTGGCTCGACCATATTGTGGTCAGGAATGAACCATAGGGGCGGGCTATCCGCTACAATCAGATTTTTAAATGAATGGCACGGTCCAAAGATTATGATTAAGGGCAGTATCGTAGCAATCGTCACCCCGATGTTCGAAGATGGCACCGTCGATCGCGATGCCCTGCGCGCGCTGATCGACTGGCATATCGCCGAAGGTACCGACGCGATCGTCATCGTGGGCACGACCGGCGAATCGGCGACACTGTCGCCGGAAGAGCATTGCGAACTCGTCAAGCTGGCCGTCGACCATGTCGCCGGCCGCATCCCTGTCATCGCCGGTACCGGCGGCAATTCGACCGTGGAAGCGATCGCGCTGACCCGTCATGCGAAATCGGTCGGCGCGGACGCGTCCCTGCAGGTTGTGCCGTACTACAACCGGCCGACGCAAGAGGGCATGTACCGCCACTTCCGCACGATCGCCGAAGCCGTCGACTTGCCGATCATCCTGTACAACGTGCCAGGCCGTACCGTGGCCGACATGGCCAACGAGACCGTCGCGCGCCTGGCGCCGATCGAGAACATCGTCGGCATCAAGGACGCTACCGGCAATATCGGGCGCGGCATCGAACTGCTCAAGATGGTCGATAAATCCTTCGCCGTGTATTCGGGCGACGATCCGACCGCGATGGCGCTGATGTTCTGCGGCGGCGCTGGCAATATCTCGGTCACTGCCAACGTGGCGCCGCGCGCGATGCACGAGCTGTGCGTGGCTGCCATGAATGGCGACATCGCCCGCGCGCTCGAGATCAACAACCGCGTACTCGGCCTGCACGCCAGATTGTTTGTCGAACCGAATCCCGTGCCCGTCAAATGGGCACTGGCCGAGATGGGCAAGATGCCGGCCGGCCTGCGCCTGCCGCTCGCGCCGCTGTCCTCCCAATACCACGAGATCGTACGTGCCGCCCTGGTGGAAGCCGGCGTTCATTCCCCATCCTGAACCCGCAAGGGTTCGGGTTACTGACCTGATATCGAACGACATGACTATTCGCAAGACTAAGAATTCCAACGGCGCATCCCTGATCAACGCTCCTGCCGTCGCCCGTGTGCTCTCGCTCACGGTCATCGCGTTCAGCCTGACGGCCTGCACCACGATTTTCGGTGGCGACAAGGTCGACTACAAGGGCACCAAGAAAGCCGCACCGCTGGACGTGCCGCCCGACCTGACCAAGCTGCAGCGCGACAACCGCTACGCGATCCCCGATGGCCGCGGTGTCGCCACGGCATCCGAATTCCAGCAGGGCCAGGCTGCAGCAGCTGCCGGCGGCGTTCCTGCAGTAGCCGGTGTCTTGGCATCCGGTCAGCCGATCGGCCCGATCTCGACCGACGCTGTCAGCGTGCAGCGCAATGGCGACCAGCGCTGGCTGGTGGTCAAGCAGACGCCTGAGCAGCTGTGGCCGCAACTGCGCCAGTTCTGGGAAGAGCAGGGCTTCGCGCTCGAGACCGAGTCGGCCACCACCGGCACCATGGAAACCGCATGGGTCGAGAACCGCTCGAAGATCCCGCAAGATTTCGTGCGTCGCGCCATTGGCCGCGTGTTCGACAGCGCCTACTCGACCGGCGAGCGCGACAAGTTCCGTACGCGCCTGGAGCGCCTGCCGGACGGTTCGACCGAGATCTGGGTCAGCCACCGCGGCGCCGAAGAAGTCCTGACTGGCCCGCAAAGCGAGACCACGACCTGGACCGTGCGTCCCAACGATCCGGGCCTCGAGTCGCAATACCTGAGCCGCATCGTTGCGCTGCTGACGGGTGCGAAGGAAGTCGCCCCGGCCGGAGCCATGGTCGCCAATGCGCCGCTGGCACCGCAACACGCCAAGCTGGTGGGCGACAAGGTCGAAGTCGATGAAGGTTTCGACCGCGCATGGCGCCGTGTCGGCCTGGCGCTGGATCGTGTCGGCTTCACCGTCGAAGACCGTGACCGCGTGCAGGGTATCTATTTCGTGCGCTACGTCGATCCGGATGCGGTTGACACCAAGGATGGCTTCTTCAAGCGCCTGTTCACGTTCGGCAAGTCGGAAGACGACGCCAAGGAAGCCCAGCGCTACCGCGTGCTGGTCAAGGCGGCACAGGGCGCGAATGTCAGCGAAGTGTCGGTGCAGACCAATGACGGCAAGGCAGAAACGTCGCCGACGACGACCAAGATCCTGACACTGCTGAACAACGAGCTGAAGTAATCCTCGTTGCGGCAACGAGAAACCGGCCAATTGGCCGGTTTTTTTATGCGCGTGCGGGTTGTCCGTTCACCAAAGAACCGGCGAAATGCCCCAGCGTAGGGTGGGCGGGTATCCCGCCCACGCGTTCGACGAACGTTGCTGTACCACCAGATCTGGTTGATCAGAACGCGTGGACGGCATAGCCCTCCACCCTACGAAAGCGACAGACGTAAAAAAACCGGCCCGCAGGCCGGTTTCTTCATTACCGAGTAACGAATTACTTGGTGGTAGCAGCAGCGTCAGCAGCTTGCGTAGCCGAGGTCTGAGCAGCAGCAGCAGCGTCGGTTGCGGTGGTTGCAGCAGCAGCAGCGTCGGTTGCAGCAGCGTCAGCAGCAGCAGCAGCTGGAGCGGTTGCGTCAGCAGCTGGCATGGTTGCGTCAGCAGGAGCGACGACAGCAGCTGGGGTTTCGGTCACTGGTGCGACTGGAGCTTCTTCTTTCTTAGCGCAAGCAGCCAGGGTAACAGCGAACAGGGAAGCGATCAGCAGGGATTTTTTCATGGTTTTTTCCTTAGTATTTACAAAAGTAGAACTACTTGATACGAATAATAATTACCGGTAATTATTATTCGATGGAATTCTCGTGCCTTCACAAATAGCAAGACTGCCATGGGCGCAACGGAACCTTCCTGATTGATATTATAGACAATTTTACAGTTTCGCAATAGCGAACACATGCTCTGGTGTAAGAATTTTCCGCTTTGATAAGCTTTATATTGTTACAAGATGCTACGCACATGACGGAATGTGTGGAAAGTAACTATCAGGCAACCACTCATGTCGGCTGGGTGCGTTACAACCCGGTTGTCGTCGGTTGCAGCGTCGGGCGCGATGCTTCCCAGATCGCTTCAAACCGATGATGCGGCACATCGACGGCGCGTGGATCGTCGAAGTTGGCTTCGCCACGCATGTGGTCGCTGTGAAAGCGGCGCACCACGCGAAGCTCATCGCCGATGCAGAACGAATCGGTCAGCTGGCGCAGATTTTTCGGCGTCTGGCGGCATTCGCAGAGGTGGTCGTAATCGCGCAGCAGGCGTAGAAAGCGCGGGAAGTGGCGCTCGATGTGATCCGGCTCATGCAGGGCCAGGCGGAAGGTGCCGCCCCGTTGCAGGAAAGCGCGCAGTGCCGCATCCACCTGGACGGCGCCGAGCGCGAACACCGCGCCATCCGGATCGAACAGGCGCAGACTGTGCTGCGCAGCCGCCACGACGGCGAGAAACTGCGCCTCGCAATCGCGCCGGGTGTCGAACGGGATCGCGCGCGCGTCCATGATCAGCCCAGCTCGACCCAGCCGTCCTGGTACCAGGCGTAAAGGGATTCGGTGACGTCGTCGGTGGCTTTGCCGAGCGTGGCGCCGTCGATGCGACGGTCGTTGGCCAGCACGTCGAGTACCACCTTGTCGGCGCGGCCGGCAGCCAGCGATTCGCCATTGATGAACACGTTCTTGCCGCGGTACAGCATCAGCGTCTTGCTCGACAATTTGACGCCGCGCTTGGCTGCCGTTTCCATGAAGCGCCCGAAGGTCAGCGGCTTGGCGGGCGGCGTGAAGAACACATTGTGCTTCGGCTCGGACATGTGCTCGCCGAGGAAGATGGTGACGTCTTCTTCGTCCCAGCGCACCTTGTTGAGCTCTTCGGTGACGGTGGCGAGCATGTGCTTCGGAATCTCGGCCGGGTTCTTTGCTTCTTGCAGTTCCGGATCGGCATAGCGGCCCGGCAGGTCGATCGAATCGGCCATGAATTGCAGGAACGCTTCGCCCAGTTCCTGGAACGACGGCGAGCGGAAACCGATCGAATAGGTCATGCATTCGCCTTCGGCGATGCCGTCGTGCGCGTACTGTGGCGGCAGGTACAGCATGTCGCCCGGCTCGAGTACGAACTCTTCTTCGGCCTCGAAATTGGCCAGGATCTTGAGCGGCAAGCCTTCGATGATCGTCAGGTCCTGCTGCGCGCCGATGCGCCAGCGGCGCTTGCCGTGCGCCTGCAGCAGGAACACGTCGTACGAGTCGTAATGGGGGCCGACGCCGGCGCCATCGGTGGCAAAGCTCACCATCAGGTCGTCCAGGCGCGCATCGGGCACGAAGCGGAACTGGCGCAGCAGCTCGTCGGCGCGCTCGTCATGCAGGTTCACGCCCTGGACCAGCATCGTCCAGTTGGGCTCGCTGCGCGCGGGCAGTTCGGTGAGAGGACCATGTTGCATGTCCCATTCGCCGTCGCGCAGCGAGACCAGGCGCGATTCGACGTGGTTCAGCGCAGCCAGCTCGGCCAGCTTCTCGAACTTGAGCAGCGGCTTGAAGCCGGGGATGGCGCCACGGATCAGCAGCGGTTTCTTGTGCCAGTAATCGCGCAGGAATTCTGCGGGGGAAAGATTCCCCAAAAGCGGTAATTTTTTCATGCGACATTATAACCAGCCGAAGCGGGGCCTGAACCCATCGAGAGTATAATCCGCAGCTCACAATGAAAGGATGGACGATGAAGATTGCTAAAGACACAGTCGTGACGGTTAATTACAAACTGTCGGATGCCCAGAACAATCTGATCGAGGAGGGCTCCCAGCCGATGGTGTACCTGCACGGCGGCTACGAGAATACCCTGCCGAAGATCGAAGAAGAGCTGGACGGCAAAGAAACCGGCTACGCCTCGACGATCCAGGTGGAACCAGACGACGCGTTCGGCGACTACGAGCCAGAGCTGGTCAAGGTTGAAGAGCGTTCGCGCCTGCCGGAACCGATCGAAGTCGGCATGCAGTTCGAAGGCGTGGCCGAAAACGGCGACGACGAGCCGGTGATTTTCACCGTGACCGAAATCGCTGACGACAAGGTCGTCCTGGATGGCAACCATCCACTGGCCGGCATGGCACTGCGTTTCGACCTGTCCGTGGTCGACGTGCGCGCTGCAACCGCCGAAGAAATCCAGCACGGTCACGTGCACGGCGCTGGTGGTCATCATCACGAGATCGATGACAGCGATGATGGCGATCACTTCCGTACCCAGCCGCTGCAGTAATCCGGTTGGTGCGCGGCCACCGCATCACGCGGTGGCCGCGCTTGTATCAAAGCCCAGTTTTACTGCTTCGCGTCCACCACCGTGAACGCCGCATCTTTCCCCAGCATCACATTCACCTCGACCGCTTTGGTCCCCACTGACAGCTGTCCCAGATTGCCTTTCCATGCGATCTGCGGCTTGTGGCCACCCGGCGCGTCACTGTCGACCAGCAGCACCTTCCCATCGAACTTGACGGCCTGCGCCTGGATCTGACGCCGCGCTGCCTCGAACCCGTCGCGCTCGACCGGTGCGCGGCGCAACAAGCCGCGCAGGCCCGCCGGCTGATCGAGATGGAACGGGCGCACGGCCCCTTCCGAGAACAGCACCAGCGCCTGCGCCTTGTCGCTGCGCGCCATCGCGAACAGGCGGTTCAGCCAGAAGCGGTTGGCCACGGCCCGGTCTTCGTATTCGCTGTTGCGGCCCGCCGCCGGCAGGAAATGGTTGTTCGCGGCCGGCAGATTGATGGTGGCGTACAGCACCTTGTCCACCTTCCAGTGCGCGTTTTCGGCGTAGCTGCGAAAACGCGGACTGGCCGACAGCTGCGTCAGGTGGATCTTCGTTGCGCCAAGCGATTCGGGTTCGCCGTACAGCAGTTCGCGCAGGCGGTTCAGGCGCTCGATCGCATTGGTGCGCTTGGCCGAGTTGCGGCAGCCGGTCCAGTCGCTGCCCGACAGCGACACGATCACGGGCCGCTTCGCATGCTCGAACAGGTCGCGCCGCTGCAGGTACAGCTTGTCGCCGCAGCTTTCGTTCTCGCCCTTGATGCCGGTGAGGACGACGAACGACACCGATTTTTCGGACGAATCGGCCAGCGCCTGCTTCAGGCGCGCGTCACTATCGGCGCGCGCGTCGTTGCCGACCACGGCGAAGCGGTGCGTGGGGCGCGCTTCCTTGTCCTTATCCTTGGCTTGGCCCACCAGCGGCGCGCAAGCAAGCAGCGTCGCCAGCAGCGCAGCGCGGACAATGACCGGACGCGGGATCGACATCAGGCAGCCAGCCGTTTCAGCTCGTACAGCCGCTCGAGCGCTTCGCGCGGCGTCAGCGCATCCGGATCGATGGCGTCGAGCGCGTCGCGCAAGCCGTCATCCTGGACGGCCGCCACGACTGGCGCCGGGGTGTCGTCGAGATCGTGCTCGGGTAGGGGCGCGGCGAACAGGTCGCGCTGCGGCGTGCCGCCGGCGGCCTGCGCTTCGAGGCGCGCCAGGTGCTTGCGCGCGGCCTTGATCACCGGCTGCGGCACCCCGGCCAGTTGCGCCACCTGCAAGCCGTAGCTTTGCGACGCCGGGCCATCCTGGACCGCATGCAGGAACACGATGCTGTCCTTATGCTCGACCGCCGACAGGTGCACGTTGTAAGCGCTCGGGTACGATTCCGGCAACTGGGTCAGCTCGAAATAGTGCGTCGCGAACAGCGTGAAGCTGCGGCTCGTGTCGATCAGGTGGCGCGCGATGGCCCACGCCAGCGCCAGGCCATCGAAGGTCGACGTGCCGCGCCCGACTTCATCCATCAGCACCAGTGAATGCTCGGTGGCGCCATTGAGGATCGCGGCCGATTCGGTCATCTCGACCATGAAGGTCGAGCGGCCGTTGGCCAGGTCGTCGCTGGCGCCGATGCGCGTGAAGATACGGTCGATCGGGCCCAGCGTGGCTTCGGCCGCCGGCACATAGCTGCCGACATACGCCAGCAGCGTGATCAGGGCGACCTGGCGCATGAAGGTCGATTTACCGCCCATGTTCGGACCGGTGATCAAGAGCAGGCGGCTCTCGTTGGAGAAACGGCAATCGTTGGCGATGAAGCGCTCGATCTGGTTCTCCACCACCGGATGGCGGCCTTCGACGATGTTCAGGCACGGCGCATCGACCAGCTGCGGCGCGCACCAGCCGTGGCGCAGCGCGTGGCTGGCCAGCGCCACCAGCACGTCGGCTTGCGCGATCGCGCGCGCGATGGTCTGCAGCACGCCGATGTGCGGCGCGAGCTGCGCCAGCAGGTCGTCGTACAGGATTTTCTCGCGTGCCAGCGCGCGGTCTTGCGCCGACAGCGCCTTGTCTTCGTAAGCCTTGAGTTCGGGCGTGATGTAGCGTTCGCAGTTTTTCAGCGTCTGGCGGCGGCGGTAATCGTCCGGCACCTTGGTCGCCTGGCCGTTGGTCACTTCGATGTAGAAGCCATGCACGCGGTTGTACTCGACGCGCAGGTTCGCGATGCCGGTGCGGGCGCGTTCGCGTGTTTCAAGATCGACGAGGAACTGGCCGGCATTCTCGGACAGCGCCTGCAGTTCATCGAGTTCGGCGTCGTAGCCGCGCGCGAACACGCCGCCATCGCGGATCATCGCGCTCGGCTCTTCCAGCACGGCGCGCACCAGCAAATCGAGGCAATCGGCGGGCGTGGCCAGGTCATCATGCAGCTCGCGCAGCAGCGACGTATCACCCGGCACGAAGCAGCGCGCCACCAGTTCGCGCAGCATCGGCAAGGCCTTGAGGCCATCGCGCAGGCTCGCCAGGTCGCGCGGGCGCGCGCTGAGCAGCGCCACGCGCGTGGTGATGCGCTCGATGTCCGGCACCTGCGCCAGCGTCGGCGACAGGTTGTCGATGGCATCCGCCTGCAGCAGCGCGGCGATCGACTGGTGACGGCTGCGCGCGATCGACTGGTCGCGGCGCGCATGGTGCAGCCAGTGGCGCAGCATGCGCGAACCCATCGCCGTGCGGCAGCCGTCGAGCAGCGAAAACAAGGTAGGCGACTCTTGCCCGCGAATGGTTTCGGTCAGCTCCAGATTGCGGCGCGTGGCAGCATCCAGGCCGATGTATTCGTTCTCGTTTTCGCACGCCAGCCCGCGCACGTGCTGCAGCCCGCGCCCTTGCGTGGACTGGGCATAACGCAGCAGCGCGCCGGCCGCGCCGAACGCGGCGCCCAGGCCATCGGCGCCAAAACCGGTGAGCGTGGCGACCTTCAACTGTTCGAGTAACGCGCCGTGGCCCTTGACCACGTCAAAGTGCCATTCCGGCACGCGCTGGGTGTGCACGGTGGACGCGCCATCGTCGAACATGTCGCCGCAATCGGCGCGCAGGATTTCGGCTGGCGCGATACGCTCGAGTTCATGCGCCAGACGCGCTTCGATGACGCGCGCGTCGCCCGAAAATTCCATCAGGCGCAGATTGCCGCTGGCCAGCGACAGCCAGGCCAGACCTGCGGTGACGGTCTTGCGCTGGGTTTGCAGGCACAGGGCGAGAAGAGGGCGCTCGGCTTTTTCAGGCAGCAGGTCGGAATCGGTCAGCGTACCGGGCGTGACGACGCGCATGACCTTGCGTTCGACCGGGCCTTTGGACAGCGCCGGATCGCCGATCTGCTCACAGATCGCGCACGACTCGCCCAGTTTCACCAGCTTGGCCAGATAGCCATCGAGCGAGTGGAACGGCACACCGGCCATCTTGATCGGATTGCCCTCGGACTTGCCGCGCGCGGTCAGCGTGATGCCCAGCACGCGCGAGGCTTTTTCGGCGTCTTCGAAGAACAGTTCGTAGAAGTCGCCCATGCGGTAGAACACCAGCATGTCGGGGTAGTCGGCCTTGATGCGCAGATATTGCTGCATCATCGGGGTGTGCTTGTCGGTCGCGCTGTTCTTGACGGCTGCGGCGTTGATTTCAGTGGGAACGGTGGTCATTTCTTCGGATTGGGTACGGCGAGGCAGAGGCTGGCCAGAGCTGCGTATTTTACCGCGATTGATGTTGCGCGCGCGGCACAGCCGGGGTTACACAGCCGGGGTCAGGTTGAGAGGGTCCGGTTTCATGGACATCCGAATAGGGGACAATATGCCCCGAGAGGATATACATGACAAATAAGCAGTTGCCATCGAAGCGGGAGATCACTCCCGCTTCATCCGAAGCTGCCAGTGCGAAGCGGGCGACCTATACCGATGAGTTCAAGCACACGGCGGTAGCGCGGCTGCATTCGAGAGAGCAGAGCGCGACTGATCTAGACATGGAATTGGGTATTCGCCGCAACATGCTGTACAAATGTGCTGAGAAGATCGAGAAGCAAGCGCCGGACAAAAAGCTGCGCGCACCTGGCCGACCGGCTACTGGCCATCGAACAGATATACGCCGTCGCTCATAAGCTAGGCATGTCGCTCCAAAGCGTAATGGATGGCGGCAGGGCAACGCCCGCCGTCGCGAGACGGCAAGGCCAACGATATCGAGACCCGTCGGAGCCTTCCAACACGTGGGCCGGGATCGGACCACAGCCAGTATGGTTTAAAAAGCCTTGGCCGCGGGCGTGCCCCTTGACAGTTTGCGGGAGTGAGAGGGCTTGGCTACAAGCTCTCAGACAGAGTGGTCTCTTTGGTGAGCTTGGGCTCCTCCAACAGTTTAGTTTTGTAGCGCATAAGCTCTTCCTCTGACACGTCAAATCGCTTGAACCAATCCTCCGCGGCCAGGCCAGTTAGCTTAGGCTCGCCGTCCTGCGATCCTTGATGCAAGTCGTCTCCAGTCTCCATGCGAACGCTTCGAAGGACCATCGCCGGTAGGACATAAATGGAGGGCTTTGGATCTAGCTCCTTAGCGGCGATTTCTGGAGCGGGCCCCGCTTGGATCACGATCCCATTTTCGTAGTTATACTTCGCGAACCAATTCTGGGGCAGCTCAGACCGAAGCGTCGCCAAACCGCCCGTCTTCTCGACCATAGAATTGTTGATCGCAGTGAGCCAGCCGATGTTGACGAGATGGTCATCTATGCCTTCATCGTGCCAAGATCGAATGATTCCCGCGCGACCCGCGTCGAGCCCCGCCATCTTGGCCGCCATCGCGGCTTCGGTGGCCTCGTTCTCATGGGGGCGAACAATTGACAAGTTGAACGCGAAGCCGGCGTGCCCATGCTCTGCCTTTAAGAGTTTCGCGAAGTCCACAAACAGTCGCTGGAACAATGTCGGGTTTTGCTCGATGACTTCTTTCGGGACAGAAAACACAAGCGAATCCACACCATTCCATCCGAGTTTCGCTTGCCATTCGCGCAGACCTGAAGCGAAGAATCGCCAAGGGCTCGCGTCGTGGGCCTTCTCTCCGCCAGAGTAGGCAAAACTGATATGGTCTTCGGGGCCCATCTTGTTCATCATCGCGCGCAGTGGCGGCGCTTTGGAATACGCGAATTGTCCAGGCCCTTCTGGAGGCGAGTCGCGCCATAGCCACGTCAAATGCTCTCTCGCAACAACTTCATAGGCGTCGAAGCATTTGCACAGAGCTTCGCGCGTTTCGGGGGTATGGGCGCCCTTAAAATACAATGTCCCTCGCACGCAAAGGGTCGCGCCGACATAATTTTCGGGTCCATGTTTCATAAGCATTGCGCCTGGCAACACACCGTGGCCGTGCTTCTCATTCCATTCCGCCATGAAGGCGCCCATATCGGGCTTGGCCATTGTTCTGTTTCCTTAAAAGACGGGGACGAGGGGCGGGGCCGGCGACAAAGGCGGTCGCGGCGTCTTCCCTTTGGTGAGAATATACGCGATCCACATGGCTGCGGCCGCAGCGAAGCCAAGCTCTTCAACAGGCATTTTTGGATCCTTGGGTTCCGATGAGTCGCAATCGCAATGCGCAGGTTGCAACGTCACAAGCTTGCCCTTGCCACCAATTATGCGATAAGCGTTCTCCTGCTCCTCGCTAAGCGAGTCGGGGGGGAACTTCATCTCTACGATTTGTTTGATGTTGTCCTGCGTCGGCGGCTTGGACGGGTCTTTGACGATCACCACGTCCGGCCGCCGAATAAGCCCGGTTCCTGGCTTGTAGCTTTGGCCGTGCTCAGGCTTCGAGCCCCAATACTTTCGGATCCACGCGGGTATAGTCCGCTAACTGAATGGCACTCTAAGCCGATTGCCCTTGTACTTCGGAGTCAATTATCACCTTCTCGTGATATTGCGTCGAGTTCTGATGCACCATCTGGCGCTGGTCTGATAATGTGCCAAGTGCTAGATGAATCCGATGGTTCCTTCTACCGCGACCCGCTCCCTGCAGATCACAGCAAATTCACCCGGGTTGCCAGCATCCGACAGCGAGACCGTCGATCGAAGAGGTACAGTGCTGCGAAAATGACAATCGATTGCCACCGGTACCTGGCCTGTCGACCGCTGGCGCAATGAGCAAGCCATGGCAACGGTGTGCATGCCGTGAATGATGGGCTGTTTCATCCCCATCAGTCGCGCGCTCCGTGCCCACAGATGAATTGGGTTCCAGTCACCCGACAACGCCGCATAGCGTCGCCCCGCATCGGCTTGCACGACCCATTGTTCGGTGGCTTCGCCGATGGGTGTGGCGATCGGTGACGGTGCCGTGCGCTTGGTCCGTTGCCCACGTTTGATCAGGTACCGGCTGGCACATGTGAAGACCAATTGGTCTCCGTCCGTCGCCTTCGTCTCCAGCAGACATTCGACCGCGCCGTTGGCTCGAGGTTCCGGCATCGACAGCGTCGTTGCAAGCGTCAGTGCTGCATCGAGCCGCACCGCAGAATGCATGGTCAGTGAGTTCGCGACATGAATCAACCCGACAATCCGAAACGGGATCGCACGATCGAGCATCGTCGCCAGTTGCGCGCGCTGCGCCAGCAAATAAAGGTAGGTTAGCGGCACGGGGCCGGGTGGGAAGCCGAATGCGTTGCTGTAGCGCCGCACGTGATCGATATCGATCCGGTCCAGCCGGTAGCTGGCCTGGATCAATCCCGCTGACACCCGCGCGGGCCGCTTGAACAATGCCCGTGCCAACGGCCAGGCACTGGCCCTGGGCAGGGCAGGGAGGGATGGAGGGGCCGGGCTATTCATCGACGCAGCATACCGCGTCGCCGCCCGCCCCCCCCGGAACCACAACAACGATATTCAGGCTGCTGCCTTGACCCGCGCCGTAATATGCGCCAGGGCCTCGTCAACCTGATCGATCAAAATGAGGCACAAGTCCCCATCTTCCAAACGCGAGAGCGCCCGGTCAATCGCCACGAATTCGCCATTGATTTCCTCGACGTGGCCCGTGCGGGTTGCATTGCTCAGCCCCGCGCGCAGCAGCGCGATAACTTCGCCATCGGCGCGGCCACGCTGGCACTGATCCTGATACAACAACACGTCGTCGAACGCCGCGCCCAGGATTTCGGTCTGCTGCGTGATGTCCTGGTCGCGCCGGTCGCCGGCGCCGCTGATCACCACCGAGCGGCGCTTGGCGGGCATGCTCTCGACCGCATTGACCAGCGCAGCGATCGCATCCGGATTGTGGCCGTAATCGGCGATCACGGTCGCGCCCTTGTAGTCGAACACGTTGAAGCGCCCCGGCGCATTGTCGCTCTCGCCGACAAAGGTTTTCAGGCCCAGGCGGATCGCGTCCCACGACGTGCCCACGCCCCATGCGGCGCCCACCGAGGCCATCACGTTCTCGACCTGGAAGCCCACCACGCCACCGCGCGTGATCGGCACTTCCCGCAGGTCGATGCGTTCGACGAACGATTCCTGCGCCGCCACCAGATAGCCTTCTTCGACGAAGACGACGCGGCGACCCTGGGCGCGGTGCATCGCCATGACCGGATTGCCCACGTCCTGCGCAAAGAAGGTAACGTCGCCGCGGGTCCGTTCGGCCATTGCCGCCACGGTCGGATCGGCGGCGTTAAGTACCGCCATGCCGCCCACGGCCACGTTCTGCACGATCACGCGCTTGAGTACCGCCAGGTCTTCGAGCGTGGTGATGTAGTTCAGGCCCAGGTGGTCGCCCGAGCCGATATTGGTTACCACGGCGACCTGGCACTTGTCGTAGGCCAGGCCTTCGCGCAGCAGGCCGCCGCGCGCCGTTTCGAACACGGCGGCGTCGACGTCAGGGTGCAGCAGCACGTTGCGCGCGCTGCGCGGGCCGCTGCAGTCGCCGCTTTCGATGCGGCGGCCTTCGATGTAGACGCCGTCGGTGTTGGTCATGCCGGTGCGCAGGCCGGAAGCCGTGAGCAGGTGCGCGATCAGGCGCACGGTGGTTGTCTTGCCGTTCGTGCCGGTGACGGCCACGATCGGGATGCGGCCATCGTCGCCGTCCTTGAACAGCGTGTCGACGATCGCTTCGCCGATCGGGCGCGGTTTGCCAAACGATGGCGCCAGGTGCATGCGCAGGCCCGGGGCGGCGTTGACTTCGACGATGCCGCCGTTCTGGTCCTCAATCGGTTTGAGGACGCTGTCGCAGACCAGGTCGACGCCGCAGATATCCAGGCCGATCATGTGGGCGGCAGCGACGGCGCGCGCTGCGACTTCGGGGTGCACGTCGTCGGTGACGTCGGTGGCCGAGCCGCCGGTGGACAGGTTCGCATTGTTGCGCAGGACGACGCGCTGGCCGATGGCGGGCACCGAGTCCGGCGTCAGGCCGTTCTGGGCCAGCGTGCCGATGGCGATGTCGTCGAAGCGGATCTTGGTCAGCGACGTGCCGTGGCCATCGCCGCGGCGCGGGTCCAGGTTGACCTGCTCGACCAGTTCGCGCACGCTGCGTTCGCCGTCACCCACCACCTGCGGCGGTTCGCGGCGCGCGGCGGCCACCAGCTTGTCGCCCACCACCAGCAGGCGGTAGTCGTGGCCCGGCAGGTAGCGTTCGACCAGGATGTCGTCGCGGAATTCGCTGGCGGCCTTGAAGCCGGCGTCGAGCTGTTCGCGGGTGGTGACATTGACCGTCACGCCCTTGCCCTGGTTGCCGTCCTTCGGCTTGATCACCACGGGCAGGCCGATTTCCATCGCGGCGGCCCACGCGTCATCGGGGTCGGAGACGCCCCGGCCTTGCGGCACCGGCACGCCGGCTGCGTCGAGCAGCTTCTTGGTCAGTTCCTTGTCCTGCGCGATCGATTCGGCAATCGCGCCGGTGGCGTCGATTTCGGCGGCCTGGATGCGGCGCGCGCGGCTGCCCCAGCCGAACATGACCATGCTGCCTTCGGTCAGGCGGCGGAACGGGATGTTGCGGGCCACGGCGGCCTGCACGATCGAGCCGGTCGACGGTCCCAGGCGCACGTCTTCGTCGGTCGCGCGCAGCTGTGCCAGCGCGGCGGGCACGTCGAACGGGGTGTCGTTGCGGGCCGCTTCGATCAGCTGCTGCGCCAGTTCGAGGGCCTGGCGGCCGACGTCTTCTTCGCTGTATTCGACGACGACCTGGTAGGTGCCGGTTTCCAGCGTGGCAGTGGTGCGGCTGAACGTCACCGGGCAGCCGGCTTCGGCCTGCAGGTGCAGCGTGACCAGTTCGAGCACGTGGGCCAGCGGGATTGTTTCATAGTGGCCGAACGGCTGCAGGCCGCCGATCTGCGGGAAGCGCACGCGCAGGCGCGATTCGAAACCGGGCAGTTCGCCGATCGATTCTTCCTCGGGCGTGCACGTCACGATCGCCTCGACCGAGGTGTGGTGGCTCCAGAGATTGGGGCCACGCAGGGCCCGTACGCGAGATACTTCCATAAACCGTCATTCCTTTCGCGGGCCGCGCACCGCGCGCACATGCGCGGGGGCGGGCGCCAGGCCCGGCAGATTGCCGGGCAGTGTCATTCAATGTGTCGTTTGTTTTGGTGTCGCGTCGAACGCGCGCAGGCCGCCGCACAGCAGGTCGCTCGGCACGCCAAGCGCCCACGCCGCCGCGACTGCCGCCAGCACGTTTTCGGGGTACTTCACGGTGGACGGCTTCATCGTGTCCAGCGTGTTCAGGCGCGTCTCCGCGTCGCCTTCGGCCAGCATGATGCGTCCGTCACGGACGAACACGATGCGCTCGCCGGCCGCACGGTGCGCCGCCAGCACCGCATGGTGTTCGTCGAAGGCATAGAAGATCACGCCGCCGTCGCACAGTTCGGCCAGCGCCGCGACCTGCTCGTTGGCGGCGTTGAGTACGGCCACGCCGTCCGGCAGGATCACATCGACCTGGGTGCGGATCACGTTGCGCAGGGCGTCATCGTCATGGATATGGAACTCTGCCAGGTCGGCCAGGCCCGCCATGTCGGTCACGACGCCCACAGTGCAGCGGTCGTAGGGCAGGCCGTCCTGCAGGATCGAGCGGGCGTTCGATTCGAACACCGCCGTCTGCACATTGCGGTTGATCAGGATGCGCTGGCCGGCTTCGACGCCCGTACTGTCGCGGTTCGAGATCACGCGCGCATTCAGGTACAGGCCTTCGCCGTTGGCCACGCCGACTTCTTTGCCAGTGATGTTGACCAGGCAGCCGATCAGGCGCGTGATCAGGCTGCAGCCCAGCGAGCCGGTCACGCCGACCACCGGGATGCGCGCCGTGTCGTCCGGCGCGAACAGGTGCTCGATGATGTCCTTGCCGACGTTGCGGGCGGTGCCGCTGGCCGGCTTGGTGTGGGCCAGCAGGCCCGGGCTGGCGTTCACTTCGATGATCGCGCCGCGCTGTTCGGCCAGCGGGCGGCTGATGTCTTCGCACACCAGATCGATGCCGGCGATGTCCAGACCGACGATGCGGGCGGCCAGTGCCGCGGCGTGCGCGACCTCCGGGTGGAGCAGGTCGGTGACGTCATCGGCGACGTTGCCGTTCATCTGGATCAGCACCTTCTGGCCGGCCGGCGGCACCGTGTCGGGCGTGAGGCCCTGGCGCTTGAGCTGCAACTGGTTTTCTTCGCTCTTGCGCGGCTCGACGGGGCTGAGCGGGAATTCTTCGCTTTCGCCGCGGCGCGGGTCGATATTGATCTGGCTGTCGCACAGCTCGGCCACGTTCTGGCGGCCGTCGCCCGTTACCCACAGCGATTCGCCGCGCGCGACGGCGACTACCTTGCGGCCGACGACCAGCAGGCGGTGCTCGCTGCCCGTGATGAAGCGTTCGACCAGCACCGAGCGGCTGTCGCCTTCTTCGGATGCGATCACGTAAGCGGCGCGCACTTCGGCTTCGGTATTCAGGTTCAGCGACACGCCGCGGCCGTGATTGGCGTCGATCGGCTTGACGACCACGGGCAGGCCGATGTCGGCGGCTTCTTCCCACGCCGCGTCGGCGCTGCGCGCGATGGCGCCTTCCGGCACCGGCACGCCGCACGAGGCGAGCAGGTTCTTGGTCATGTCCTTGTCGCTGGCGATGCCCTCGGCAATCGCGCTGGTGCGGTCGGTCTCAGCGGTCCAGATGCGGCGCTGCGCGGCCCCGTAACCCAGTTGCACCAGATTGCCGTCGGTCAGGCGGATCGACGGGATGCGGCGGTCGGTGGCGGCGTCCACGATGTGCGCGGTCGACGGGCCCAGGCACAGGCGGTCGACCATGTCGGTCAGGCACGCAATGGCGGCGGGCAGGTCGAACGGCTCGTCGTTGATCGCGGCCATCATCAGGCGATGGCTGACGTCGAGCGCAGCGCGGCCGACGACGTTGTCGCGCGTGCGGAACGCCATCTTGTAGACACCATGTTCGCCGGTGGAGCGGGTTTTTCCGAAGCCGGTCTTCATGCCGGCCAGGCTCTGCACTTCGAGCACGACGTGTTCGAGGATGTGACCGGCCCAGGTTCCTTCGTTCAGGCGCTCGATGAAGCCGCCGTGGTAGCCGACGCCGCAGTGGTGCTCGACCAGGCCCGGCAGCCAGGTGGTCAGGCGCGTCGTGAACCCGGGGAGCAGATTCGAGGGATAGTCTTCCAGTTCGCCGATGTCGAGCCAGGCCTCGATCACGGGACGATAGGTCCAGATGTTTGGTCCCGCCAGATAATTGATGCGCAGGAATTTGATGTCGTTCTTTTTCGTCATGTAAATACGTTGGTCACCTGGCGCTACTCCCACACCGGCGACTTATCCTTGTATGCCTGAGGTGTCACTACGTTAGCGAAAGGCCGCCAATCGCAGCGCACATCACGCGCTGATCTGATCCAGTTGCGGCTTTTACTTAGCCGCAATATTTTCACCAAAACACATTTCGTGTCATCCAAACCCTGCCCAAAAACGTTCTAGCGCTCTGTAGAGCGTTTGCTGCTTGGCATAAAAACAATAGCCACACGCTTCACCCATACCGAATCTTTGCCGAATTTAAGCCCGTTTCGGGCGCAAACCATGACAACACAACAATTTGCCAGTCCGTCTTCGCTGGCAGTAGCCGCTAGTTTCTTGCCTGATAACTGGCAAAATGACGTCGCGAAACAGCTTGCACCAGGGGAAAACGTTTTAAGCAGCGTGGAGGTTGACCTCGATGCGAAATTACATTTCTCAAAAGGATTAGTTCTGGTCACGGACCGGCGCTTGCTGGCGCGTGCACCAGGCGAAACGGCGTGGCGCGACTGGCCATACCGCGAAGGACTGGCGCTGCGCCACCACGACCACGCCGGTGTCGGGCATCTTGAACTGACCGATGCGCATGGCCTCTTGGCCAGCTGGCGCTTCACGCTGGGCCAGAACCTGCACGCCGTGCGCGTGGCTGACCAGTTCCAGGATCAGATGGAAAGCGCGCTGACGGGTGTGGCCATCCAGCCGCCCGAGCAGCACACTTGTCCAAGTTGCAAGGCGCCGCTCGACGCTGACCAGGACGATTGCCCGATCTGCGAAAAAGTCCTGCACACGCCGCCGTCGACCTGGACGCTGTTCCGCCTGTGGCGTTTCGCCAAGCCTTATCAGGGGCAATTGTTCCTGGGCTTCCTGCTGATGCTGGGCTCGACCGGCGCGCACATGATTCCGCCGTACCTGACGATGCCGCTGATGGACAATGTCCTGATCCCGTACCAGAACGGGCAGCAGATCGACACGAACCTCGTGTACATGTATATGGGCGGCTTGCTGGCCTCGGCCGTGCTGGCCTGGGCGCTGGGCTGGGCCAAGACCTATGTGCTGGCGCTGGCGTCCGAGCGCATCGGCGCCGACCTGCGCTCGACCACCTACGAGCACCTGATGCGCCTGTCGCTCGAATTTTTCGGCGGCAAGCGCACGGGCGACCTGATGGCGCGCATCGGCAGTGGCTCCGACCGCATCTGCGTGTTCCTGTCGCTGCACCTGCTGGACTTCCTGTCTGACGTCCTGATGATCATCATGACCGGTGTGATCCTGTTCTCGATCAATCCGTGGCTGGCCCTCGTGACACTGGCGCCGCTGCCATTCATCGCCTGGATGATCCACCTCGTGCGCGACAAACTGCGCACGGGCTTTGAAAAGATCGACCGCGTCTGGGGCGAGGTGACCAATGTGCTGGCCGACACGATTCCGGGTATTCGCGTCGTGAAAGCCTTTGCACAGGAAAAGCGCGAAGCGGCCCGTTTCCGCGAAGCCAACCGGCACAACCTGAACGTCAACGATAAGCTCAACCGCGTGTGGTCGCTGTTTTCGCCCAGCGTGTCGTTCCTGACCGAACTGGGCCTGCTGGTGATCTGGTGCTTCGGTATCTGGCAAGTCTCGCGCGGCGACATCACGGTCGGTACGCTCACCGCCTTCATCGCCTACAGTGGCCGCTTCTATGTGCGCCTCGATTCGATGAGCCGCATCGTGTCGGTCACGCAAAAATCGGCCTCGGCCGCCAAGCGCATCTTCGACATTCTCGATCACGTCTCGAGCGTGCCCGATCCGGTCAACCCGGTGCAGGTCACCAAGGTCGAAGGCAATATCGAGCTGCGTGAAGTCGGCTTCCGCTACGGCAACCGTGCGGTCAACCGCGGCATTTCGCTGAACATCAAGGCCGGCGAGATGGTCGGCCTGGTCGGGCACAGCGGGTCGGGCAAGAGCACGCTGGTCAATCTGATCTGCCGCTTCTACGACGTGTCCGAAGGCGCCATCCTGCTCGACGGCAAGGACATCCGCTCGTTTGCCGTCGCCGATTACCGCCGCAATATTGGCCTGGTGCTGCAGGAACCGTTCCTGTTCTTCGGCACCATTGCCGAGAACATTGCCTACGGCAAGCCGGATGCATCGCGCGAAGACATCATCGCGTCGGCCAGGGCTGCGCACGCGCACGAATTCATCCTGCGCCTGCCGCAGGGCTACGATTCGATGGTGGGCGAGCGCGGCCAGGGTCTGTCGGGTGGCGAGCGCCAGCGCATCTCGATTGCGCGCGCACTGCTGATCGATCCGCCGATCCTGATCATGGACGAGGCGACTTCGTCGGTGGACTCGGAAACCGAGAAGGAAATCCAGAAGGCGCTCGACAATCTGGTGCAGGGCCGCACGACCATTGCCATTGCTCACCGCCTGTCGACGTTGCACCGCGCCGACCGCCTGATCGTGCTCGACCGCGGCGTGGTGGTGGAAGAGGGCAGCCACGATAACCTGATGGCGCGCGAAGGCGCCTACCACCGCCTGTACGAAGCGCAAGCGCGCAACGTGGACCAGGACCTCGACGACAAGGACGCATGATGAGTACTGTTCCGACAACCCCGTTTCAGCTGCGCCGCAACAGCTTCGGCAAGCTGGTGATCACATTGGAGACTGGTGAAGAATACGTGGGCATCACGCCCGTGCGTGCCTTCCCGATCCAGGCGCCGACCAGGGGCATTTCGCTCGTGCGCGATGGCGGCAAGGAAGTCGCCTGGATCGACGACCTGGCCACCATGCCAGAGGATATCCGCACGCTCGTCAGCGATGAAATCGGCGGACGCGAGTTCATCCCCGAGATCATCAACATCAAGGATGTGTCGAGCTTTGCCACGCCGTGTACCTGGTACGTGACGACCGACCGGGGCGATACCGAGTTCGTGCTCAAGCTCGACGAGGATATTCGCCGCATCGGCGAAGCGTCGCTGCTGGTGGCCGACAGTCACGGCATCAACTTTTTGGTGCGCGACATGTTCAAGATCGACAAGCACAGCCGCAAGATCCTCGACCGATTCCTGTGACGGGCAGGGCGTCCCCGCTTTGACCCGTCAGCGGGAGCATGTGGTCCCGTACGTTCGTCTGCCCACATACCAGCGGTGCAGATGACGTTACAGTTGTCTCATCGGCCACACGGCCTTCGCTTACAGGAGACGACCATGGATTCCATCAACCGCAATCAGCCCGAAGAAAACCGCCGCGATCTGGCAGGCGCAGAGGCGATCGAACGTATCAAGGACATCATCGACGATGCCGAAACCGGCTTCTTCATCACCGGCGGCGGCACCGGCGACAGCCGCGGCGTGCGCCCGATGAGCGTGCGCGAGACCGACGACAACGGCGCCATCTGGTACCTGGGCGCGATCGACAGCCACACGAACCAGGAACTGCAAGCCAATCCGACCGTCAAACTGTTCTTCCAGTCAGGCGAAAACGCCGCATTTCTCGAACTTGACGGCCACGCCGAAGTCTCGCAGGACAAGGCCCGCATCAAGCAACTGTGGGAGCCGCTGCTGAAAACCTGGTTCACCGAAGGCGAGGACGACCCGCGCATCATCGTGATCAAGGTGACTCCGAAGTCCGGTTATTATTGGGACAACAAGCACGGCGGCATCGTCGCCGGTGCAAAAATGGCGATCGGCGCCGTGCTCGGCAAGACGCTAGATGATTCCATTGAAGGCACGCTGACCTTCTAAATCAAGAAGGGCGGGCCCATGCATGTAATCCTGGTGACGATGGGCTCTGCCGGGGACCTGTTCCCGTTCCTGTGGATCGGGCGGGCCCTGCGCGAGCGCGGGCATCGCGTCGATTTTCTCGGCCCCGAGTTGCATGCGCTGTACGTCGATGCGGCTGGCCTGACCTTTCACGGGCTGCCGGCCGATCCGGCCGTGCTCGATCATCCAGACCTGTGGCATCCCACCCGTGGCCTTGCCGTGGTGTGGGACGCAACGCGACCGGCGATGGCGCAGTTGCCTGCGATGGTGGCGGCGCTCGACAGTGGTAAGGACACCTTGCTGCTCGTGCATCCGCTGGCCCTGCCCGAAGCAGATATTTGCCGCTACAACCGGCCTGGCCTGCGCATTGCAGCGACCTGGCTGGCGCCATCGAACCTTCCTACCGTACACGATCCGCTGCTGCTGGGGCCCTGGCCCGTGCCCACCTGGGTGCCGCATGGCGTGCGTCGCTGGTTGTGGCGCACGCTCGCCGCACGCTTCATCGATCCGGTCGCCTTGCCCGGCCTGAACGCGGCGCGTGCAGAGCGGGGATTGCCCCGCGTGCGCAGCCTGATCGACTACATCCAGACCGTTCCCGACCTGTCGCTGGCGCTGTTTCCCGACTGGTTTGCCGCGCCCGTGCCGGACTGGCCGCAGCCGCTGTATCAGGCCGGCTTTCCCCTCTACGATCCCGACCCGGACGCTGCGCCGAGCGCCACACTGCGAGCGTTTCTCGCTGCTGGTGCGCCACCGGTCGTGTTCACGCCAGGCACCGGCAACCGGCAGGCGGGGCGCTATTTCGAAGCGGCGGCGCAAGCCGTCGCGCGGCTGGGGCTGCGGGCGATTTTCCTGACCCCGCACCGCGAGCAGTTGCCCGGCTCGCTGCCACCATCCATTTGCTGGCAAGACTACGTGCCGCTCAAGGCCTTGCTGCCGCACGTCGCAGCGCTGGTTCACCACGGCGGCATCGGCACGACGGCCGAAGCGCTGCGCGCCGGCACGCCGCAACTGGTGGTGCCGCTCGCGCACGATCAGTTCGATAATGCGGCAAGGGTGATGGCGCTGGGGGCGGGCACCAGCCTGCATGCCAGGCGCGTAACACCGGCGAGGATGGCGAGCGCGCTGCAGCAGGTTGTCACGGGCCCGGTAGCATTGCAAGCGGCGGCGGTGGCCGCCCGGTTCGCGGCGCCGGACAGGCTCGATGCGCTGTGTCGACAGCTGGAAGACCTGGCGCACGCTTGAGCCGATTGTTGGTAAGCGCACCGACACCATCGCGGCAATAGCGTCCAATGGCATATCTAGAATATGCCGGAGGGCAGATGCCCAGCAAGAAAACCACCCCCCAGAACGCTGCCGAAGACGGCTTCGTCCATGTCCGCGGCGCCCGCGAACACAATCTGAAAAACGTCAGCCTCGATATCCCGCGCGGACAGCTCGTGGTATTTACCGGGGTCTCGGGCTCGGGTAAATCGTCGCTCGCCTTCGGCACGCTGTACGCCGAAGCCCAGCGGCGCTATCTCGAATCGGTCTCGCCCTATGCGCGGCGTCTGTTCCACCAGATGCCGGTGCCCGAGGTCGACACGATCGAAGGCTTGCCGCCGGCTGTCGCCCTGCAGCAGCAGCGCGGCACGCCCACGGCCCGCTCGTCGGTCGGCAGCGTCAGTACGTTGTCCAATTCGCTGCGCATGCTGTATTCGCGCGCTGGCGATTATCCTGCGGGGCAAGAGCTGCTGTACGCCGAATCGTTCTCGCCCAACACGCCGCAGGGCGCGTGCCCGCGCTGTTCGGGCATGGGGCGCGTGTTCGAGGTGACCGAGCAATCGATGGTTCCGGACGACAGCCTGACGATCCGCGAACGGGCGATTGCCGCCTGGCCGCCGGCCTGGCATGGCCAGAACCTGCGCGACATTCTGGTCACGCTGGGTTACGACGTCGACACCCCATGGCGCGATCTGCCGAAGAAAGACCGCGACTGGATTCTGTATACCGAAGAAAGCCCGAGCGTGCCGGTGTACGGCGGCCTGACGCCTGCAGAAACCCGCGCCGCGCTCAAGCGCAAGGACACGCCCAGCTACCAGGGTACGTTCACCGGTGTGCGCCGCTACGTGATGCAGACCTTTGCCAATACCGAAAGCGCGTCGATGAAAAAGCGCGTGGCGCGCTACATGGTCAGCACCGCGTGTCCGGAATGCGAAGGCAAGCGCCTGCGGCGCGAGTCGCTGTCGGTGACGTTCGCCGGCATGGACATCGCCGAACTCTCGCGCCTGCCGCTGGCGCGCCTGGCCGAACTGCTGGCGCCGTACACCCACGCGACGAGCAAGGTCGAGAAAGGCTTGCACGCCGAACAGCTGATCGTGCGCCGGCGCATTGCTGACGACCTGTCGGCGCGCATCGAGGTGCTGCTGGCCCTGGGTCTCGGTTACCTGGCGCTCGATCGCAGCACGCCGAGCCTGTCGCCGGGCGAACTGCAGCGTCTGCGCCTGGCCACGCAAGTGCGTTCCAGCCTGTTCGGCGTCGTCTACGTGCTCGATGAACCGTCGGCCGGCCTGCATCCGGCCGATGCCGAAGCGCTGCTCGACGCGCTGGCGCAACTGAAAGCGGCCGGCAACTCGCTGTTCGTCGTTGAACACGCGCTGGACGTGATCCGCCAGGCCGACTGGATCGTCGACGTCGGCCCGCTGGCCGGCGAACGTGGTGGCCAGGTGCTGTACAGCGGCGTGCCGGACGGCTTGCGCGACGTGGAAGCATCGCAAACGCGGCGTTACCTGTTCGGCGAAGCGGCCCTGGCGCCGCGCACGCCACGCGAACCGACCGGCTGGCTCAAGCTCGAGGGCGTACGCCGCAACAATCTGCAGGATCTCGCTGTGGCGTTCCCGCTCGGCGTCCTCACGAGCGTGACGGGCGTGTCGGGCTCGGGCAAATCGAGCCTCGTCAGTCAGGTGCTGGTCGAGCTGGTCGGCGCGGCGCTGGGGCAGGGCAGTGCGGTGGCCGACGAGCAGTCCGACGAACCGGACCTGGAACGCGACGAAGCCTTGCCGCTGGAAGGGCGCATCGTGGCCGGCATGGAGGGCGTGCGGCGCCTGGTGCGGGTCGACCAGAAGCCGATCGGGCGCACGCCGCGCTCGAACCTGGCCACCTACACGGGCCTGTTCGACCAGGTGCGCAAGCTGTTTGCGGCCACGCCGGCTGCGAAGAAACGGCGTTTCGACGCTGGCCGCTTCTCGTTCAACGTCGCCAAGGGCCGGTGCGAGCACTGCGCCGGCGAAGGCTTCGTGATGGTCGAGCTGCTATTCCTGCCGAGCGTGTACGCGCCATGCCCGACCTGTGATGGCGCACGCTACAACGCGCAGACGCTCGAAGTGACCTACCGTGGAAAGAACATCGCCGAGGTCCTGGGCATGACGGTGGGCGAGGCGATCACCTTCTTCAAGGATGAAGCGCTGGTCGAGCGTTCGCTGGAAGTGCTGAACGAGGTCGGGCTGGATTATCTGCGCCTGGGCCAGCCGGCCACCGAGCTGTCGGGCGGCGAGGCGCAGCGCATCAAGCTGGCGTCCGAGCTGCAGCGCGCCACGCGTGGCAATGCGCTGTATGTGCTGGACGAGCCGACCACCGGCCTGCACCCGGTCGATGCCGACCGCCTGATGGTGCAGCTGAACCGGCTGGTCGACGCCGGTAACACGGTGATCGTGGTCGAGCACACGATGCGCGTGGTCGCCGGCAGCGACTGGGTGATCGATGTCGGCCCCGGTGCGGGCGATCTGGGCGGCAATATCGTGGTCGCCGGGCCGCCGCAGGATGTCGCACGCAACAAGAAAAGCCGCACTGCGCAGTACCTGAAACCGCATCTGGGCGAGGCCCGGTAGCACGCGAAGCGGTGCGCCCGGCGCGTATCCATTTTGCTAAGATTACGGTGTTGTGCACGGTCGCGCTTTGGCACGACCGTGCGCATTTCGTGTGGGCGCGATGACACATTTGCGTTACACTTGGGATATCTTTTTTCTAACAGAACAACAGGCATGCCCGGTCCAACCATCGACAACAGCACATTTCGCCGCATCCTTTCCCGCAATGTCGCGCTGCCGTTAGGCATGAGCATTATCAGTGCGGTCGTGTTCGTTGGCATCATCGCCTACCTGATCAATAACCTGACCTGGGTCGAGCATTCCCAGAAGGTGATCGGCAACGCGCACGAGATCCGCAAGCTGTCGGCCGAAATGGAAGCCGGCATGCGCGGCTATCTGCTGGCGGGCGACGAAGAGTTCCTGACGCCTTACCTGCTGTCGGCGCAGCGGATGGGCAGCAGCCTCGATACGCTGGGTGAACTGGTCAAGGACAATGGCGCGCAGGCCGAACGCATCACGCGCATTGCGCAGGTCCAGAAGCAATGGGAGGCGTTTGCCGACGAGATGATCGCGCGGCGCCGGGCCAATGACCTGAATTACATCGATGCGGTCAGAAGCGGTCGCGGCCGCTTGCTCACCGACGAGATGCGCCGCAATTTCGACCTCGTGCTGGCGGCCGAAGCCCGGCTGCTGCAGGAGCGCAGCGACAACGCGCGCAGCACGACCTTCTGGTCGGTGGCGCTGTTTTTGCTGCTGTCGGCACTGGTCGGTGGCGGTCTGGCCATCTTCGGCCGGCGCCAGTTGATGACGCTGTCCAATACCTATAACGAAGTGCTGGGCCACGAAGCCGAGCACAACGAAAAACTGCGCCACCAGGAGTGGCTCCGTACCGGTCAGAACGAACTGACCGTGCGCAGCGCCGGCATCCACCACCTCGAGCCGCTGGCCGATGCGGTGCTGCCGTACGTCGTCAAGTATCTCGATGGCGTCGTGGGTGCCATGTATGTGCGCAGCGAAGACGGCGTGCTGCGCCGCATTGGCGCGTATGGCTTCAACCACACCCCGTCCGAGCGTGCCGAATTCATCCAGCCTGGCGCGTCGCTGGCCAGCCAGGCGGCGCAGGAAAACCGCCTGATGGTGCTGGACGAGCTGCCACCCGGTTACATGAAGGTCAGCTCCAGCCTTGGCGAGACGCCCCCGCGCGCGCTGATCATCGCGCCGTTCTACAACCACGGCAAGGTCAAGGGCGTGTTCGAGATCGCCTTCCTGCGTCCGGTGGAACTGCGCGACCGCGAATTCCTCGGCTTCATCGCGCAGGCGGTGGGGGCGGCCATGGCGGCCGTGCTGTATCGCCAGCGCCTGCAGGATTCGCTCGAAGAGAGCCAGACGCTCAACGAAGAACTGCAAGTCCAGCAGGAAGAGCTGCGCACTGCCAACGAAGAGCTCGAAGAGCAGTCGCGCGCACTCGAAGAATCGCAGTCGGCACTGGAAAACCAGCAGGCCGAGCTGCGCACCACCAACGACCAGCTGGCCGAACAGGCCTTGAACCTGGACATGAAGAACTCGGCGCTGCAGTCGGCGCAGGAGCAATTGCAGCAGCGCGCCGTGGAGCTGGAAAGCGCGAGCCGCTATAAGTCCGAGTTCCTGGCCAATATGTCGCACGAGCTGCGCACGCCACTGAACAGCTCGCTGATCCTGGCCAAGCTGCTGTCCGACAATACGCCGGGCAACCTGAGCGACGAGCAGGTGCGCTTCGCGCAAACCATCTATTCGGCCGGCAATGACCTGCTGCACCTGATCAACGACATTCTCGATATCTCGAAGGTCGAAGCAGGCAAGCTGGAGCTGGTGCCCGAAGACGTGCCGGTGCGGCGCGTCGTCGAAGGCCTGGCGCGCACGTTCGAGCCGCTCGCGCGCCAGAAGTCACTCGAGTTCCGCATCGACGTGGCGCCCGACGTGCCGGCAGCGATCAATACCGACCGCCAGCGCATGGAGCAGATCCTCAAGAACCTGCTGTCGAACGCCGTCAAGTTCACCGATGCAGGCGCCGTCACGTTGTCGGTGCTCACGACGTCCGATGGCGCTGTCGCGTTCCGCGTGCAGGACAGCGGGATCGGCATCGCGCCCGACCAGCAGGACAAGATTTTTGACGCCTTCCACCAGGCCGACGGCACCACCAGCCGCCGCTTTGGCGGCACGGGCCTGGGCCTGTCGATTTCGCGCGACCTCACGCGCCTGCTGGGCGGCGGCATTTCGGTGTCGAGCGCGCCGGACCAGGGCAGTGTGTTTACGCTGACGCTGCCGCAGCGCCTGCCGGATTCCCAGCTCTCGTCCGCCTCGTCGATGTCGGCCCCCGTGGTGACCAGTGCGCAGCCATACCATGCGCCAGCCCCGGTGGTCCGCGCCGCCGCGCCAGCACCCGCGCCTGCACCGGCGCCAGCGCCCGCACCGGTCGTGACCGACCACTACGAAAGCTTCCCGGACGACCGCGACCGCCCGGCCGATGGCCGGCGCAGCGTGCTGGTGGTCGAAGACGAAATGGCGTTCGCGCGCATCCTGTACGACCTGGCGCGCGAGCTCGATTACCGCTGCCTGGTGGCGATGAGCGCCGAAGAAGGCCTGGCGCTGGCAATCAGTCAGCGGCCCGATGCCGTGCTGCTCGACGTGCGCCTGCCCGACCGCTCGGGCCTGACCGTGCTGCAGCAACTGAAGGACAACCCGGCCACGCGCCACATCCCGGTGCACATCATCTCCAGCATCGAGAACGGCGGCGAGGCGCTGCACCTGGGCGCGATCGGTTACGCGCTCAAGCCTGCAAGCCGCGAAGAACTCGAGGAAGTGTTCCGCAAGCTGCAGGAGAAGTCGGCGCAGAAGATCAAGCGCGTGCTGCTGGTCGAGGACGACGAACGCCAGCGCGAAAGCGTCGTGGCGCTGATCGCCGACGACGACGTGCAGATCTCGGCGGTGGGCACGGCCAACGAAGCGCTCAATCTGCTGCGCGCCGAGATCTTCGACTGTATGGTCATCGACCTGAAGCTGCCCGACATGCAGGGCGGCGAGCTGCTCGAGCGCATGTCGCATGAAGAGCTGTGCTCGTTCCCACCCGTGATTGTCTACACGGGCCGCAACCTGACCCGCGACGAAGAAGCGCAGCTGCTGCGCTATTCGCGCTCGATCATCATCAAGGGCGCCCGTTCGCCGGAACGCCTGCTGGATGAAGTCACGCTCTTCCTGCACAAGGTCGAATCAGAACTGTCGACCGAGCGCCAGAGCATGCTCAAGGCCGTGCGCGGCCGCGATCGCGTGTTTGAAGGCCGCACGATCCTGCTGGTGGACGACGACGTGCGCAATGTGTTCGCACTGACCGCGGCGCTCGAGCAGCGCGGCGCGAAGGTCGAAGTAGGCCGCAACGGCTTTGAAGCGATTGCAAAACTCGATGAAGTACCGGGCATCGACCTGGTGCTGATGGACATCATGATGCCGGGGATGGACGGCATGGAAGCGACGCGCCGCATTCGCGCCGACGGCCGCTTCGACCGCCTCCCGATCATCGCCATCACGGCCAAGGCGATGAAGGACGACCAGGAACAATGCCTGGCCGCCGGCGCCAACGATTACCTGGCCAAGCCGATTGACCTGTCCCGCCTGTACTCCCTGTTGCGGGTCTGGATGCCGACCCTGGAGCGCATTTGAGCCATACGCCGAGCGACTTCGACATCGAGCTGCGGATGCTCGTCGAAGCCGTCTACCTGAAATACAACTATGACTTCCGCGACTACACCGGCGCCTCGCAAAAGCGCCGCGTGCTGGTGGCCATGCGCGAGATGGGGTGCAACACCGTCTCGGAGCTGCAGTCGCGCGTGCTGCACGATCCGAACGGCTTTGCCCAGCTGCTGCAATACCTGACGATTCCCGTCACCGAAATGTTCCGCGACCCGGAGTACTTCAGGGCGGTGCGCGAACAGGTCGCGCCGTTCCTCAAGACCTACCCGTCGCTCAAGATCTGGGTGGCCGGCTGCAGCACGGGCGAAGAAGTCTATTCGCTGGCAATCCTCTTGAAAGAAGAAGGGCTGCTCGAACGCAGCATCATCTACGCGACCGACATCAATCCGAAGTCGCTCGAGACGGCGCGGCGCGGCGTGTATCCGATCGACCGCATGCGCCTGTACACCGAGAATTACCAGAAGTCCGGCGGCAAGGCCGCATTCTCGGACTATTACACGGCGGCCTACGGTGGCGCGCTGTTCGAGCGCAGCCTGATCGAGAACGTGACCTTTGCCGACCATAGCCTGTCGACCGACACCGTGTTCTCGGAAACGCATTTCGTCAGCTGCCGCAATGTGCTGATCTACTTTAACCGCACGCTGCAGGACCGCGTGTTCGGGCTGTTCCATGAATCGCTGTGCTACCGGGGCTTCCTGGGCCTGGGCAGCAAGGAAAGCATCGACTTTTCCAGCTACGCCGGGCGCTTCGAGCCACTGGCGCGGCGGGAACGGGTGTATCGCAAGGCCGTGCCATGAGCCTGAACGAACAGGTGGCGGCGGCACTGGGCAAGCGGCGCATCGAGCTGGTGTTGATTGGCGGCTCGGCCGGCGGCGTCGATGCGCTGCTGAGCTTGCTGCCGTCGCTGCAGCCAGGCTATACGCCAGCCGTGGTCTGCATCCTGCACGTGCCGGGCGACCGTGAAAGCCGGCTGGCCGAACTGTTCGATGCGCGCGTGATGCTCCCGGTGCGCGAAGCACGCGACAAGGCCCCGATCGAACCGGGCGTCGTGTATTTCGCCGGCTCGGGGTACCATCTGTCGATCGAGCAGGACCGCAGCTTTTCGCTCAGCTGCGAAGCGCCTGTCCAGTACGCCCGGCCGTCGATCGATGTCCTGATGGAATCGACCGCCAGCGTGTATGGACCGGCAATGACCGGTATACTATTGACCGGCGCCAACTTTGATGGCGCCGAAGGGATGTGCAGTATCCGCGAACACGGCGGACTGACCATTGTCCAGGATCCTGAAGAAGCGCACGCCAGTACGATGCCGAGAGAAGCCATCCGGCGCTGCGCACCACACCTGGTGCTGCCGCTGGCCGATATTCGCGCCGCGCTGCCCCTGTTGGAGACCCCATGAGCGCCCATGAATTAAGCAAAATCCTGATCGTCGACGACTTGCCCGAGAACCTGCAGGCCCTCGAGGCACTGCTGCGCCACGACCAGCGCGTGATTCACCAGGCCAATTCCGGCGACGCCGCGCTGGCCTTGCTGCTCGAGCACGAATTCGCACTGGCCATCCTCGACGTGCAGATGCCGGGCATGAACGGCTTCGAACTGGCCGAGGTAATGCGCTCGACGTCGCGCACGCGCCATATCCCGATCGTCTTTGTTTCGGCGGCAGGGCGTGAGCTCGACTACGCCTTCAAGGGCTATGAAAACGGCGCCGTCGATTTTCTCTATAAACCGATCGACCCGGGCGCGGTGCGCAGCAAGGTCGCCGTGTTCGTCGCGCTCGACCAGCAGCGCCGTGAGACGCGGCGCCAGATGCTGGCGCTCGAGCGCAGCCGGCAAGAACAAGAAACGCTGCTGCGCGAGCTGAACCAGACCCAGCAGGAGCTGCAGCGCTCGCTCAAGATGCGCGACGAATTCATGTCGCTCGTCGCGCACGAATTGCGCACGCCGCTCAACACGCTGTTTTTGGAAACCCAGATGCGCAGCCTGCAGATCAAGCGCGGCAACGCGGCCGCGTTCGCGCCGCAGCAGATGGAAGCGATGGTCCAGCGCGACGAGCGCCAGATCAAGTCGATGATCCGCCTGATCGACGACATGCTGGACGTGTCGCGCATGCGCAGTGGCAAGCTGTCGATTCGCCCGACGCAGGTGCAGTTGATGAGTTTGCTGGAACGCATCGTCAGCGACCTGTCGCTGCAGGCGGCCACGACGGGCAGTTCACTGACCTTGCAGCCGCACGATCCCGTCAGTGGCTGCTGGGACGAGTTCCGCGTCGAGCAGGTGATCGTCAACCTGCTGACCAATGCGCTGCGCTATGGCGGCGGCCAGCCGGTGCAAGTGAGTGTCGAGCAGATGGGGGAGTGTGTGCGCATCGACGTGCGTGACGGCGGCAAGGGCATTGCGCCGGCCGACCTGGAGCGCATCTTCGAGCCCTACGAGCGGGGCGCCCGCAACGGCGAGCCGAAGGGCCTGGGGCTGGGCCTGTATATTTCGCGCCAACTGGCGATCTCGCACAGCGGCGAGTTGCGGGTCACGAGCAGCCCCGGTGAAGGCTCGACCTTCAGCCTGATGTTGCCGTGCACCGCCGTGCCGGTCTGTGCCTGACGGCATCGCCATGGGGAAACCGGCATGCTGTTGTCTGCATCATAGTCAAAATCAATCAACAGTATCCAATCAATCAATTTCCCAAAAGACGAGCAGAGCGGTACACTGCTTGTCATACGTTTCATCAACCACAAAACAGGAGCTTACATGTCCCTTATCAACACCCAGATCAAGCCGTTCAAAGCCACCGCCTACGCGAATGGCAAATTCATCGACCTGACCGAAGAAAACTTCAAGGGTACCTGGTCGGTGGTGATGTTCTACCCGGCCGACTTTACCTTCGTCTGCCCAACTGAACTGGAAGATCTGGCCTCGTTCCAGCCTGAATTCGAAAAGCTGGGCGTGAATGTGTACGGCGTCTCGACCGACAGCCACTTCGCTCACAAGGCATGGCACGACACCTCGGACGCGATCAAGAAAGTGAACTACCCGCTGATCGGCGACCCGACCGGCACCCTGTCGCGCAACTTTGAAGTCATGATCGAAGAAGAAGGCATGGCACTGCGCGGTACCTTCGTCATCAATCCAGAAGGCCAGATCAAGGTCATGGAAGTGCATGACAACGGCATCGGCCGCGACGCATCGGAACTGATGCGCAAAGTCAAAGCTGCCCAGTACGTCGCTGCTCACCCAGGCGAAGTCTGCCCAGCCAAGTGGACCGAAGGCGCTGACACCCTGACCCCATCGCTGGACCTGGTCGGCAAGATCTAAGTAACACGGTAGTTCGGTAGCCCCCTGACCGGGCCGCTGCGGCGGCCCGGTGCTTTTACCGCCATCCATTTATTGATTCAAAGAGTTTAAGGAAACCATCATGCTTGACGCGACCCTCAAGAAACAGTTGCAAGCCTATCTGGAAAAAGTGGTGCAGCCGATCGAGCTGGTTGCATCCTTGGATGATTCGCCGAAAGCGCGCGAAATGGACGAGCTGCTGCGTGAAATCGCAGAGCTGAGCAACAAGATCACCGTGCGCCAGGAAGCCAATGAGCGCACCCCGTCGTTCGCGATCAACCGCGTTGGCACCGATGTCGGCGTGCGTTTCGCCGGCATCCCGCTGGGCCATGAATTTACCTCCCTCGTGCTGGCACTGCTGCACGTGGGCGGCCACACCATCAAGCTGGAGCAGGCGGTTATCGACCAGATCGCTGCCCTGGATGGTGACTATGTTTTTGAAACCTACATCTCGCTGTCGTGCCACAACTGCCCGGAAGTCGTGCAGGCACTGAACACGATGTCGGTGATTAACCCGCGCATCAAGGTCGTGACGATCGATGGCGGTGTCTTCAAGCAGGAAGTTGAAAGCAAGCAGATCCTTGCTGTGCCGATGATGTTCCTCAATGGCCAGCATTTCGGCCAGGGCCGCACCAGCGTCGAAGAGATCCTCTCGAAGATCGACGTGAACGGCGGCGCGAAAAAAGCGGCGGCACTGAGCGAGAAAGAAGCCTTTGACGTGCTGATCGTCGGCGGTGGCCCGGCCGGCGCGGCTGCAGCAATCTATGCTGCTCGCAAGGGTATCCGTACCGGCGTGCTGGCCGACCGTTTCGGTGGCCAGGTGCTCGATACGCTGGCGATCGAGAACTACGTGTCGCTCAAGGCAACCGATGGCCCGAAATTCGCCGTCGCACTGGAAGAGCACGTCAAGGATTACGACGTCGATATCATGAACACGCAGCGCGCCAGCAAGGTGGTGGGCGGCAGCCTGATCGAAGTCCACACCGAGAGTGGTGCGGTCCTGAAGTCGAAGTCGGTGATCATTGCGACGGGCGCTCGCTGGCGCGAGATCAATGTGCCGGGCGAAAAAGAGTACAAAAACCACGGTGTGGCGTACTGCCCGCACTGCGACGGCCCGCTGTTCAAGGGCAAGCGTGTGTCGGTGATCGGTGGCGGTAACTCGGGCGTGGAAGCGGCGATTGACCTGGCCGGTCTCGTCAAGGAAGTCACGCTGATCGAATTCGGTAATGAATTGCGCGCCGATGCGGTCCTGCAGCGCAAGCTGATGTCGCTGCCGAACGTGAAGGTGATCAAATCGGCACAGACTACCGAGATCCACGGTGACGGCAAGATCGTCAACGGCCTGAGCTACAAGGATCGCAATACCGGCGCAATCCACCGGATCGATCTGGAAGGCGTGTTCGTGCAGATCGGCCTGATCCCGAACTCGGAATTCCTGAAGGGTTCGATCGATCTGTCGGCGCACGGCGAAATCGAAATCGATGCACGCGGCCACACCTCGATGCCGGGCGTGTTTGCCGCAGGCGACGTGACGACGGTGCCGTTCAAGCAGATCGTGATTGCAGTGGGTGAGGGTGCGAAAGCATCGCTGGCAGCCTTTGACTACCTGATCCGCCAGCCGGTGGAACTGGAAGAGGACGAGCAGAAAGCTGCTTGATGAAGCGCGGGCCGAAAGGCCCGCTGCAGAACAAGTTGGAGCGAGCCGACCGGCTTGCTCGCAATGACAATGAACGCCGTCTTCCCAGTGGAAGATGGCGTTTTTTATTTAGTGCAGCGAGAACAGTACGGTCGAGGCGATGGCGCCCGACTCCAGCAAGAACCAGGTGGCAGCGCTGGCGAGGGCCAGATGGACGGCAGTCCAGGTCATTGGGTGGCGGCGCATGGTGAATCTCCTGGGTGGTGGCAATACTGTGAGTGTGGATCACATCTTAAGTCGCCAATTGCGCCCTGGGCATCGGTAAATACTCCGTCGTTCTGTAGGACTAAACCTTCTTGAGAATTTGTGTCGCACAATTGAGATCTAATCGACAATATTTTCAGAAGGTGGCGCTCCTACGCCCAAAGTAGGTGGCGTCCTATAGTCGAGTCGGGGCGGTCAACCTACAGTCGATATCACCATGACACGACACGACCCCACCCTCATGCACCGCGGCCTCATGGCCGTGCGCCGCAACTCCATCCAGCGCCTCCTCGACGGTGTCTTCGGCATCGCCAAGCTGCGCGACGGCCAGCAACGCGTGATCGACAGCGTCCTTGATGGCAAGGACACGCTGGCGATCATGCCCACGGGTGGCGGCAAATCGCTGTGCTACCAGATACCGGCGAAGATGCTCGAAGGGATCACGGTCGTCGTCTCGCCGCTGATCTCGCTGATGAAGGACCAGCTCGAAAAGCTCGAGGAAATCGGCGTGCGCGCGGTGCAGGTCAACAGCTGCCTGAACGCTGAAGAAGAACATGCGGCGATTGCAGCCATCGAGCAGGAAACCTGCGAGATCGTGTTCTGCACGCCAGAGCGCATGGTCTCGCCCGAGTTCATCGCAACGCTGCAGAAGGTCAAGCTCGACATCGTCGTCATCGACGAGGCGCACTGCATCTCGCAGTGGGGTCACGATTTCCGTCCGGCCTATATCGGCTTGGGCGCTGCTATCGAAGCGATCGGCCGCCCGCCGGTGCTGGCACTGACGGCCACTGCCACTGACGAAGTGGTTGCCGACATCAACAAGCAGCTGGGCCGCAAGCTCAATGTCATCAACACCGGCGTGTACCGCCCGAACCTGCACTACGCGGTCCAGCAGGTCACGAGCGTCGCTGAAAAATACCAGGCGGCGCTGCAGCTGGTGCAGGCTTCCGAAGGCGTCGGCATCGTCTACGCGGCCACCGTCAAGGCGGCAGAGGACATGCTGGCCGTGCTCGAAGAAGCGGGCGAGTCGGTCACGATTTACCACGGCAAACTGCCGGCCGCCGAGCGCAAGCAGAACCAGGACCTGTTCATGGACGGCGAGCGCCGCGTGATGGTCGCGACCAATGCGTTCGGCATGGGCATCGACAAGGGCGATACCCGCTTCGTGATCCACCTGCAGATTCCGCCGAATCTTGAATCGTATTACCAGGAATCCGGCCGCGCCGGGCGCGACGGGCTGGACGCGACCTGCACGCTGCTGTACCTGCGGGACGACAAGCGCCTGCAGCAGTTCTTCCTGATGAAGCACTACCCGTGCGCGCAGGAGCTGCAACTCGTGCATTGCACCGTGCGTGGACTGGGCGATACCGGTCCCGTCACCCCGGCGCGCCTGGACGAAGCGCTGGCCGACCTGGCTGACTCGAGCATCAAGGTCTGCATCAAGCTGCTCAAGGATGCCAAGCTGATTCGCCAGAACCGCAAGCTCGAATACACCGCCACCAGCGCCGAGCCAAAGCCGGGCATCTTCGACAAGCTCGCTGCCGTCTACGTCCAGAAGCAGGAACACGACAAGCACGCGCTCGAACAGATGGTCAGCTATGCTGTCAGCGGCTTCTGCCGCTGGAAGCTGATCCTTGACTATTTCGACGACAAAGTGGCCGGCTTCCAGAACTGCTGCAAGTGCGACAACTGCCTCAATCCCCCTGCGCTGTCGCTGACCGAAGGCATTGAAATTCGTGACGACGAGTTCGATCACGAGCCGGTGGCCGAGGTACCGGCGCCGAAGTTCGCCGTCGGCGCACGTGCCTGCTCGGCGAAGTATGGTGAAGGTGTCGTGACCGCCGTCGCCGGCGACCAGATCACGCTCGATTTTGCCGATGGAGAAAGCCGGACCTTCATGGTCGACTTCCTCACCCCGGCGTAAGGATGGCCATGGGAGACATGGTCGTTGTCCGCAAGGAGGGCCTGTACTGCGTACCGGGTGATTTCTATATCGATCCATGGCGCCCGGTGCCGCGCGCCGTGATCACGCACGCGCACGGCGACCATGCGCGCGTCGGCCACGGCCACTACCTGGCCGCTGCGCCAGGCATTGGCGTGCTCAAGTCGCGCTTGGGCGACATCACGGTCGACGCGATGGAATACGGCCAGTCGGTCACGCACAACGGCGTCAAGATTTCACTGCATCCGGCCGGTCACGTGCTGGGTTCTGCGCAGGTGCGCATGGAATGCGGCGGTGAAGTCTGGGTTGCATCGGGCGACTACAAGGTCGAGCCGGACAAAACCTGCGCGCCGTTCGAACCGGTGCGCTGCGACACGTTCATTACCGAATCCACCTTCGGCTTGCCGATCTACCGCTGGCAGCCCGAGGCCGAACTGATGGCCGAGATCAACGCCTGGTGGCGCAAGAATGCCGACGAGGGCCGTTGCAGCGTCGTGTTCGCGTACTCGTTCGGCAAGGCGCAGCGCATCCTGGCGGGGCTCGACCCGAGCATCGGCACGATCGTTTGCCACGGGTCGGTCGAGCCGCTCAACCGTGCCTACCGCGCCGAAGGTGTCGACATTCCACCGACCGTGCTGGTTACCGACGTCGAGAAGGCATTGCTGCGGCGTGCGATGGTGATCGCGCCGCCATCGGCCAGTGGTTCCACCTGGATGAAGCGCTTCGGCGACTACAGCGATGCCTTCGCCAGCGGCTGGATGTTGCTGCGCGGCGCGCGCCGCCGGCGCGGGGTCGATCGCGGCTTCGTGCTGTCGGACCATGCCGACTGGCCAGGGCTGATGAGCGCCATCAAGGCCACCGAGGCCGAGCGCGTGATCGTCACGCACGGTTCGATTCCAACACTCGTGCGCTGGCTGAACCAGAACGGGCTTGAAGCATCCGGCTTCGAGACCGAATACGGCGACGAGGAGGCGGGCGAGTCCGCATCGGATGGCGCGCCGAAGGAATCGATCGCGCCTGCGGAAACGGTTGAGCCCCAGACGCCGGCAGGAGCAGCCGATGCGTGAATTCGCCCGCCTCTACGCCGACCTCGACGAAACCACGTCGACCACCCGCAAGCTCGAAGCACTGCAGGCGTATTTTTCCAATGCCGCGCCCGAGAACGCGGCGTGGGCCGTGTACTTCCTGGCCGGCGGCAAGCCGCGCCAGGCGGTGCCGACCAAACTGCTGCGCCAGTACGCCATCGAGTACGCCGTGCTGGACGAGTGGCTGTTCGACGAGTCATATGCAGCCGTGGGCGACTTCGCCGAAACTATCGCGCACATCCTGCCACCACCGACCGAGCGCTCCGACGTTGGCCTCGCCGAGTGGATGGAAGAGCGCATTGGCCCGTTGCGCGGCGCCGATCCGGGCCGCATCCGAGAGGCGCTGTTCGGCTACTGGAATGAGCTCGACTGGCGCGAGCGCTTCCTGCTGGTCAAGCTGATTGGCGGCGGTTTCCGTGTGGGCGTCTCGCGCCTGCTCGTCACGCGCGCGCTCGCTGCGATTGCAGCAGTGGACAGCAAACTCATTGCCCAGCGCCTGATGGGCTGGACCGATGGGCGCGTGAAGCCTACGGCGACGGGTTTTCTGCAACTGATCGCCGAGCAGTCGGCCGAAGAACACAAGCTGCGCGGTGGCCAGCCGTACCCGTTCTTCCTGTCGCACCAGCTGGCGGCCGAACCTGCGACGCTGGGCGAGCCGGCTGACTGGATCGTCGAATGGAAGTACGACGGCATCCGCGCCCAACTCGTGCGACGCGACGGGCAGAGTTTCCTGTGGTCGCGCGGCGAAGACCTGATTACCGAGCGGTTCCCTGAACTGGCGGCAGCGCGCCTGCCGGACGGCATGGTGCTCGATGGCGAAGTGCTGATCTGGCAGCCCGATGCGGCGATGCCGTCGCCGTTCGCCGACCTGCAAAAGCGCATCGGCCGCAAGACTTTGTCCGCCAAACTGCTGGCCGAACTGCCTGCGGTGCTGTGCTGCTATGACCTGCTCGAACTGGACGGTGTTGACCTGCGCGGCTTGCCACAGCATGAGCGGCGCGCGCTGCTCGAAGTCGAAGTGGCCAAGCTCGACCAGCGCCAGTTGCGTCTGTCGCCGGTGGTCGAGGCGGACAGCTGGGAAGCGCTGGCCGAGCTGCGCGCCGGTTCGCGTGCGCGCAGCGTCGAGGGCATGATGCTCAAGGCGCGCACGGCGCAGTATGGCGTCGGGCGTACGAAGGATGTTGGCACCTGGTGGAAGTGGAAAATCGATCCGTATGCTATCGACGCGGTACTGCTGTACGCGCAGCCGGGCAGCGGGCGGCGCGCGTCGCTGTACACCGACTACACGTTCGCCGTCTGGGACGGGGAGGGCGAGGAGCGCAAGCTGGTGCCGTTCGCGAAAGCGTATTCAGGCCTGACCGATGCCGAGATCGGGCAGGTCGACAATGTCATCCGGCGCACGACGATCGAAAAGTTCGGGCCGGTACGGTCGGTGAAGCCGACGATGGTGTTCGAGATCGGCTTCGAGGGCATCGCGCTCTCGCCCCGTCACAAGGCCGGCATCGCGGTGCGCTTTCCCCGCATCCTGCGCCGCCGCACCGACAAACCGGTTGAAGAAGCCGATACACTCGACACGCTCAAGGGTTTGCTGGAGGCGGCAAGGGCATGAGTCGCAACGAGGTGAAGGATCGGGTCGACGCCTGGTTTGCCGGGCGTGGCTGGACGGTATTCCCGTTCCAGCGCAATGTCTGGAAAGCGGCGCTCAAGGGCGAATCGGGCCTGCTGCATGCGAATACCGGCGCCGGCAAGACCTTTGCTGTCTGGTTCGCAGCGCTGCAGCGCGCGGGCCTCGCGTCCGGCCGCAACAAGGCCGGCTTGCGGGTTCTGTGGATCACGCCGATGCGGGCGCTGGCGGCCGATACACAACGCGCGCTCGAAGATTCCGCGGCCGAGCTGATGCCCGAGTGGCGCATCGGCGCGCGCACCGGCGACACGAAAGCCAGCGAGCGGGCGCGCCAGACGCGCAGCATGCCGGCGACCCTGGTGACGACGCCCGAAAGCCTGACGCTCATGATCAGCAATGCGGCGGCGCTCGAACAGTTCCGCAATCTCGACATGATCATCGTCGACGAATGGCACGAGCTGATGGGCAGCAAGCGCGGCGTGCAGGTGCAACTGGCGCTGGCGAGGCTGCGGCGCTGGCGGCCCGAGCTCCTGGTCTGGGGCGTCTCGGCGACGATGGGCAATCTCGATCTGGCACGCCAGGTGCTGCTTGGCGCGGACGCGGGCGTGCTGGTCGAGGGCGACACGCGCAAGAAGATCGTTGTCGATTCCCTGATTCCCGAGAACGTGTCGCGCTTTCCGTGGGGTGGCCATCTGGGCCTGCAGATGCTGCAGCCCGTGATCGACGAGATCGAAAAACACGAGGCGACGCTGGTGTTTACCAACACCCGCTCGCAGTCCGAGATCTGGTACCAGAACATCCTCGAGGCGCGACCCGACTGGGCCGGCGTGATCGCGCTGCACCACGGCTCGCTCGATCGCGAGGTGCGCGAGTGGGTCGAGCTTGGCCTGAAAAGCGGCATCCTCAAGGCCGTCATCTGCACCGCGAGCCTGGATCTGGGCGTGGACTTTTTGCCAGTCGAGCGCGTGCTGCAGATCGGCAGCGCCAAGGGCGTGGCGCGCCTCTTGCAACGTGCGGGGCGCAGCGGCCACGCGCCGGGGCGTGTGTCGCGTGTGACGCTGGTGCCGACCAACAGTCTCGAATTGCTTGAGGCTGCAGGCGCACGCAAGGCGGTGGCGGCGCGCCGCATCGAAGGGCGCTACGTGCCCAACAAGCCGTTCGACGTGCTGGTCCAGCACATCGTGACGGTGGCGCTGGGCGGGGGCTTTCGCTCCGAAGAACTGTACGACGAAGTGCGCCAGGCCTGGTCGTACCGGCACCTGACGCAGGAAGAGTGGCAGTGGGCGCTCGACTTTGTCGCGCGCGGTGGCCAGAGCCTGACCGTGTATCCCGAATACCGGCGCGTGCTGCCTGACGAAGAGGGCGTCTATCGCGTGCCCGATGCCGCCATCGGCCGCCGGCACCGCATGAGCATCGGCACCATCATGTCCGATGCGACGATCCAGGTGAAGTACATGTCGGGCGGGCGCATCGGCAGCGTCGAAGAGTCATTCATCTCGCGCCTGAAACCGGGCGACCGTTTCCTGTTCGGCGGGCGCATCCTCGAATTCGTGCGCGTGCACGAATTGACAGCGTTCGTGCGGCGCGCCACCGGCACGCGCGGGGCCATCGCGCGCTGGCAGGGTGCCAAGATGCCGATGTCGAACGAGCTGGCGCACGCCGCGCTGGAAGAACTCCGGCTGGCTGATGCGGGCGTGTTCGACGGCCCCGAGATGCGCGCGCTGGCGCCGCTGATCGAGATCCAGCAGCGCTGGTCGGCGCTGCCCACCAGCGAAACGCTGGTGCTCGAATCGATGAAGAGCCGCGAAGGGTATCACCTGTTCGTGTACCCGTTCGCGGGGCGCTCGGTGCACATGGGGCTGGCCTCGCTGATGGCGTTTCGCGTCGGGCGCGTGCAGCCGATCACGTTCTCGATTGCGATCAACGACTATGGCTTCGAGCTGATGTCGCCCGAGCCGGTGGACTGGGCAGGCATGTTAGACGCGTCCACCGGGGCGGGTGTGACGCTGTTCGATACCGAGCGCCTGCTCGAAGACGTCATCGACAGCCTGAATGCCACGCAGTTGTCGCAGCAGCGCTTTCGCGAAGTCGCGCGCATCGCGGGGCTCGTGTTCCAGGGCTATCCGGGCCAGCCGAAATCGAACCGGCAACTGCAGGCGTCGTCGTCGCTGTTCTTCGAGGTGTTTCGCAAGCACGATGCTGGCAATCTGCTACTGACGCAGGCCGAGCGCGAAGTGATGGAGCAGGAACTGGAACTGACGCGCCTGCGCGACACGCTGCTCGAGCTGCACGCGCGCCGCGTGGCCTACCGCGAGGTCAAGCGCGCCACGCCCTTCGGCTTCGCGCTGATGGTCGAGCGCTTCCGCGAAAAGGTCAGCACCGAGAAACTGAGCGACCGCGTCGCGCGCATGGTGCGCGAACTCGAAAAGGCGGCCGCATGACCCATGCAGCTATCCAGGTGGCGGGCGAGACGCTGCTGCTGTTGCCCGAGAAGGCCGTGTACTGGCCTGCCCGGCGCATGCTGATCGTGGCCGACATCCACTTTGGCAAAGCGGCGGCGTTTCGTTCGCTCGGCGTGCCGGTGCCGCGCGGGACGACCTCGGAAAACCTGGCAGGCCTGGACGCCCTGGTCGCGCAGCACGACGCGCGCCACGTCGCGTTCCTCGGTGACTTCCTGCATGCGCGGGCGGCCCATGCCAGTTCGACCCAGCTGGCGATGCTGGCCTGGCGCGGGCGCCACCCGGACCTGGCCTTGACGCTCGTGCGCGGCAATCACGACCTGCACGCGGGTGATCCGTCCGATGCGTTGGGCATCGAGCTGGTCGACGAGCCGCATGCGATCGGCCCGTTTGCGTTCTGCCACCATCCCGGTGTGGATGCGGCGGGTTACGGTCTGGCCGGGCACGTGCATCCGGTGTACGTGCTGGCCACGCGCTTCGATGCGCTGCGCCTGCCGTGCTTTGTCGTTGGCACGCAGGGCCTGCTCCTGCCGTCATTCGGCGCATTTACGGGCGGTCACGCGGTCAAACCGGGGCCGGGCGACCGCATCTACGTGACCTCGGGCGACATGGTGCACGGCGTCGGCTAGTGGCTTCGTACGTCAGCGTACCGACCCGGCGCTGCGGTCGCGATAAGGTCGGACACGACTCAGCCGATGCCAGGAGAATGCCAATGAATCTACGCCTCATGATGTGTACCATCGCCGCCGCCATGGCGCCCGCCACGGTGCTGCTGACCGCCAGCGGCACTGCCGTGGCCCAGCCTGCGCCGCAAAGCCGTACTGCCACGCCGGCAATCAATGGTTTCAATGTCGAAGAAGTCGCGCGGCTCGACCAGGGCGTCCGCCTGCAGTTCGATCTGTACGGCACGCCGGGCGGGAACGCCACGCTGAACCTCGATGGTGCGAACCGTGCGCTGCATCTGACCGAAGTCGAGCCCGGCCAGTACACGGGTTCGTATGTGATCGGCACGCGCGACCGCCTGAAGGCCGACAGCCGCGTGACCGCTGAGCTGCGCATGGGGAACGAGGTGGCCACGAGCGTACTGCGTGAGTCGCTCGTGCGCAGCGACGTGGCGCAGCCCGCAGACGACACGCGCCAACTGGCGACCAAGGATGCGCGCATCGTCGCGGCAGCGCCCGGCGCGGCGCCACCACCGGCACCGCGTACGACCGAGCGTCCGCGCGTGGCCCGTTACTGCACCAGCTGCGGCATTATTGAGAAAGTGGAAACCGTGCAGGGCGCCTTGCCCAATCCACGGCCATTGGCCAGCGACGCGACGGAGCGCCAGTACTTCCGCGTGACGGTGCGCATGAATACGACCGACACCACGCAAGTGCTGGAGTTCGCCAACAATCCGGGCTACCGGACGGGTGACCGCGTGCGCGTCAGCGACGGCGTGCTGACACTCGACAAACAAGAGTAAGCAGGACAGTAGGTACCAATGACAACGCCCGCCATCTCTGGCGGGCGTTGGTCGTACTGCGAACCGGGTTCAGGCCGTGGCCAGCACCTGATCGTCGCCTGACTGATCCAGCTCGGCCTTTTGCTTGGCGCTGGCCTTGATGCGTGCACGCGACGGCGGCAGGCGGCGCAGCGTCTTGAGCGATTCGGCATCCTTGATGCCGATCGTGCGCTGGTCGACCGTGATCATGCCGATCTCGTTGAAGGCCGACAGCGTGCGGCTGACGGTTTCCAGCGTGAGACCGAGGTAGCTGCCGATCTCGTGGCGGGTCATGCGCAGGTTGAACAGCTTGCTGGAATAGCCCATTGCAGCAAAGCGGTCGGCCAGCGAGACGAGAAAACGTGCCACCCGCGCCTCGGCCGACAGGGCGCCGAGCATGCCGATCATCGTTTGTTCACGCACCAGCTCACGGCTCATCACGCCGTACATCATGTTCTCGAGCTCGTTGTGCACGCGCCCCAGCGCCGTCAGTTTCTTGAACGGCAGCAGGATCAGGTCGCAGTCGGACAGGGCCACCGCTTCGGACGCATAGTGGCGCGTGTGGATGCCGTCGACGCCGAGCATGTCGCCCTTCATCGGGAAGCTCAGCACCTGCTCGTTGCCGAATTCGTCGATCAGCACGGTCTTGAGAAAGCCCGAGTTGACGATGTACAGGGTGTCGAAGGCTTGCCCGATCGTGTGGACGCGCTGGCCGGTCTTGAACTGGACGTGCTGGAACAACAATTCTTCGGAGCTTACCGAGACACTGGCCTGGATGCGCAGCAGGTCGCAGACTTCCTTGAGATTGGACCAGAGTCGTCCCTGGCGCTGGCGACCGGCCTCCATCGGGGAATGCAGGGTCGGCTGGTTGGCGTTGCGTGGTTCTGACGGTGGCTGAGACTGCATGCTCTTCTCCGGTAAGAAACTCAGGGTTTGAGGCGACCCCGGCGGCAGAGCCGATGGTGACGCACATCTGCCATGCCATTGATTGCTAGCGGCTGACGCCGTGACTTGGATCGCGAGCAAGTCGAAACGGTGAATTCAGTATGCCAACACGAGCCCGGCAAGACTATCAGCGTTGCCTGAATATGTAGGTAGGACAGATGGTAGGTTTGTAGGAATATTCCTACCAGGCAGAGGTGTTGCCCGAATGGCGGAGAGGGTAAACAGGAAGTTCAGAACCTTGTTCCAGGACAAACGTGTCCATTGGTGCAGTTGTTGCGCAACATCGCATGATGGGCATGGCAGGGGGCCTGCATATCCCGTGCTCATGCTTTCATGGGCGAGAGCAGGCGGCGCGCGACAGCATACTGCACCATCTCCGAGAGTGAACTCATCCCCATTTTCTGCATGATGCGGGTTTTGTGGGTGCTGACGGTCTTGACCGAGAGGTGCAGACCATTGGCGATTTCTGTAATCGATTTCCCACCCACGAGATGGGAAAATACTTCAAATTCGCGGTCAGATAACTGCTTGTGGAGCAATTGCTCGCTGGGGGCCATTATGTTGAGGGCCAATTGCTCTGCCACTTCGGTACTGATATAGGGGCGCCCCGAGGCGACCTTGCGGATCGCGCCCACCAACTGCGTGCCTGCGCTCTCCTTGGTGAGGTAGCCTTGGGCGCCAGCCCGGATCGCGCGCACGGCGTACTGCTCTTCTTCGTGCATCGTCAGTATGAGGATAGCCAGTTTGGGCGCCTCGCTGCGCACCTGGCGGATCAGGTCGACACCACTGCGCCCGGGCATCGACAAGTCGAGCAGCAACAGATCGAAGCCGCCCTGGCGCACCAGGGCCAGCACCTCGAACCCGTTGGTTGCTTCGCCGACAATGTCAACTTCTTCGGCGCCTTCCAGGATACGTTTGAGACCTTCGCGCATGATCGTGTGATCATCGGCGATGACAATTCTGACCATTTCGATTCCTCACACATTAAGAGTTTTCCTACCCCGAAAACCGTTGTTCAATTAAACACGGTTTATCGGGGCAAGTCCTGCTATCAACACTGCGGGTTGCCCTGGTGTTCTTTTGTGCGAAGTACAGACCGGTCGCGTCTGGTTCAGACGGCGGGCTCGGCGATCAAGCGGTGTACGAGCACCGGCTTGGCGGTGTGCGACAGCACCTTGTTCGTGACGCTGCCCAGCAACAGCTGGTTCCAGCCGCTGCGACCGTGCGAACCCATGAAAATCAGGTCACAGCCTTGCTCGTCGGCGACCTCGACGATCTTGAGCGCCGCCGTATCGGAAAACGCCGTCAGGCAACGGTGCGCCAGATTGGCGCTGGCGCAAGAGCGCATGATCTTGCCCATGTACTCTTCGCCCATCCGGCGCATCTGGGCCGCGTAGTCTTCTTCGCTGGGGTAAGAGGGCGGGATGATTTCGACGTACACCGGGTACTGGTATTCGGGCGCGACGAACAGGGCCAGCACTTCGGCGCCCAACTGCTGGGCAAACTTGACGCCGGCGCAGGCGGTGTGCTGCGAGACGGCCGACCCGTCAGTTGTGATCAGAATTTTTCGGTACATGATGATTCTCCTCAGGGCCTCTCCATTCTGCCGACTGTATGCCGAATGGCCAGTGTTGAAAACGCAAAGTGTTGAGTTTGCTCAAACGTCGGGTAACCGTCCGGATGCGACACTTTCTCACGGAAAACAACAGCGCGATCACAAAATACAACACCTAGCATATAAAAACGATCAGGAATTGCACGTTTTAATTGTCGCGGAACTAAGTTTTCATGCCCATTTTGTTGCATTGCCTTCTCTTAGATTTACCTACGGCAACCACGCTGATACACTCGCAGGCAACACTAGTCCCATCGATGGACCCGGAGATGACCGGCACGATGGACGCAACACCCCCAGTATTGCAGAGCTGATTGCGAATTTATATTATGGAGAAGCAGGGATTATGACCAACGCCGCTGACGATTTCGACGCACTATTCGAGGAAGTGGCGGCGCAGCGCACCAGCGCTTCGCCAAGTCCTGCTACTTCCCCTGCAGCGCCTGCCCCCGCAGCCGCTGCCAGCAACGACGAGGACGATCTCGACTCGCTGTTCGACCAGGTGTCGGCCACCGCCGTGTCTGCAGCACCCGCCGCTGCACCAGCTGCCGCGCCTGCCGCGCCCGCTGTAGCGGCAAACACCGCCCCGGCCCCGGCCGCCGGCGAAGAGGGCAACGAAAACGGCGGCATGTTCGAGCGCCTCGGCGGCATCGTGCGCCTGCTGCACGACTCGCTGCGCGAACTGGGCTACGACAAGGCGCTCAATGAAGCCTCGTCGCAGATCGTCGATGCCCAGGACCGTCTCGAATACGTCGCCACGCTGACCGAACAGGCTGCCAACAAGGTCCTGAACACGCTGGACGAAGGCATGCCGGCCCAGGACGTGCTGTCGAAGCAATCGAAAGACATGGAACTGCGCTGGGGCGAACTGTTCGAAGGCAAGCTGAGCCTGGACCAATTCAAGGCCCTGGCCGGCGATTCGCGCCAGTTCGCTACCAGCGTGACGGCGGCCACCGAAGCCGAGAAAGCACGCTTGCTCGAAATCATGATGGCCCAGGACTTCCAGGACATCACCGGCCAGCTGATCAAGAAAGTGGTCAAGATCACGCAGGCCGTCGAGGGCGAGCTGGCCCAGCTGCTGCGCGATAATGCACCACCGGACATCAAGGAAAAGCTGGCGCAGAAGCAGGCAGTACCAGAGCCGCTGATGCAAGGCCCGTCAGTGCCGCAAGCGGCGCTGAACCAGGACAACGTTGACGATCTTCTTGCCGATCTGGGATTCTAATGGACGATATGCTGAAGGATTTCGTCGTCGAGGCGATGGATCTGGCGGTCAACGTCGAAGAGCACCTGCTGCGCCTCGAACGCGATCCCGACAACAAGGAAACCCTGAACGCGGTGTTCCGGTCGTTCCACACGATCAAGGGCGGCGCCGGCTTCATGGGCCTGCCTGCGCTCGTCGCAGCCTGCCACCTGACCGAAAACCTGTTCGATGCGCTGCGCACCGGCGCCGCGCCGGTCACGCCGATCGCGATCGAAGCAGCGCTGCAGGCATCGGGCTTCGTGGCCGACCAGCTGGGTGACCTGAACAACGGCACGCCGCCGGAAGGCCTGGCGCAGATGCCGGCCGACCTCGAACGCATCCTGATGGATGCGATCGAAGGTAAGGGCAACGCGGCGCCGGCGCCAGTTGCCGCGCCGGTGGTGCAAGCGCCAGTCGCGGCCGCGCCGGTTGCGGCAGCCGCCGCACCGGTCGTCGGCGACGATGGCCTGGACTGGGTTGGCATGTACAACACCCTGGTCCCGGCCGCCAGCGCCATCGACGGCGCACCAGCCGTTGCTGCGGCTGCCGTCAGCACCTCGACGCCAGCGCCAGCCGCTGCGCAAGCTGCACCCGCAGCCGCCACCCCGTCTACGGCAGTCGCCACCACGGCGGCCCCTGCACCCGGCGGTAAAGGCTGGGACGGCACCGAACGCCGCAACGATGCCAAGCCGGTCGCCAACGCACCGGCCAAGGACGAAAGTATCCGCATCGACGCGGTCAAGCTCGACGCGCTGCTCGAAGTGGCGGGCGAGTCGGTCCAGGCCGCGAACCAGGCTGCCGTGCTGCTCGAACGCCTGCAGCAGTTCAAGTTCGAAGGCCAGGCTGCGACGCTGATCGCCACGCTGGCCGAAACGCTGGAACGCGCATCGCGCTATTCGGCCGAACTGCAGCGCGCCACGCTGGCAACCCGCATGCAGCCGGTGGGCCGCCTGTTCCAGAAATTCCCGCGCCTCGTGCGCGAGCTGGCGAAAGACCTGGGCAAGGACGTCGAACTGACCATCGAAGGCGCCGAGACCGAAGTCGACCGCGTCGTCGTGGACAGCCTGTACGATCCGCTCGTGCACATGCTGCGTAACGCACTGGACCACGGTGTCGAGTCGCCTGCCGACCGCGTCGCCAATGGCAAGCCGGCCAAGGCCTTCATCCTGCTGAAAGCCTGGCAGGAAGCCAACAGCGTCATGATCGTGCTGCAGGATGACGGCAAGGGTATGGACCCGACCCGCCTGCGCAAGATCGCCATGGACAAGGGCCTGATCGGCGAAAACGGCGCGCAGAGCGACGAAGATGCCTACCAGCTGGTGTTCCTGCCGGGCTTCTCGACCAAGGAAGTCGCTTCCTCGGTCTCGGGCCGCGGCGTGGGCATGGACGTGGTCAAGACGGCGGTGGAGAAGAACCGCGGCGCCATCCGCATCGAATCGCAGATGGGCAAGGGCACGCGCTTTGCAATTCGCCTGCCGATCGAACTGTCGATCGTGCCGACGATGCTGGTGTCGACGTCGGGCGCGCAACTGGCGCTGCCGATGGCCGTCGTCGAGCGCGTCGTCGAGCTGCCGGACGAATTCGCCTGTGTCGGCGGCGCTCCGGTGCTGAAAGATCAGGGCCGTCCGCTGCCGGTGCGCTCGCTGGCGCTGGCGCTGGGCTACGAGGCCGGTTCCGAAAAGGTCGGCATCGTCATCAACGCACCACAACCGTACATCCTGGCGATGGAAGCGGTCGATGGCACGGCCGACCTGGTGATCAAGCCGATGACCGCGCTGTCGGTCGAAGGCATCACCGGTACGGCGCGCTCGGCCGAGGGTGAGCTGGTGCTGGTTGTGGGCCTGTCGTTCCTGATGGACGGCTGCCGCAGCAGTGTGCGTCTGGCAGCATAAGGCCGCATTAAGCAGTAGCAGCGTCGCTCGTCGACAAAAGCGCAGGGAAAAGCCCGGGTCACTGATCCGGGCTTTTTTTATTTGTGCATGGCAAACCCCTTGCAAACTTAATTTGCCGCATGTTATGGTCCTTGGCATAAACATGCGCTGCCCCGGCATGGTGCACCACAGCACAACTATGGCATAATCGAAAACCCGGCTGCCGGGTACCTGTCCCGGCGACCGCGCGCACCCCCTGTGCGCCCTCACACCGCATCAATGGACCGACCATGCAAAAAACGCTCTACGACAAACTCTGGGATTCCCATGTCGTGCGTGCCGACGCCGATGGCACCACCGTCCTGTATATCGACCGGCACCTGGTACACGAAGTGACCAGCCCGCAAGCCTTCGATGGTTTGCGCGACGCGGGCCGCGGACTATGGCGCACATCGAGCACGCTGGCCGTGGCCGACCACAACGTGCCGACCACCGACCGCGCGCAAGGGATCGCCGATCCCACCTCGCGCCTGCAGGTTGAAACGCTCGACGCCAATGCCAAGGCATTCGGTCTCACGTACTTCAATATGAACGACCTGCGTCAGGGCATCGTGCACGTGATCGGGCCGGAGCAGGGCGCCACGCTGCCCGGCATGACGGTCGTCTGCGGCGACTCGCACACGTCGACCCATGGCGCCTTCGGTTGCCTGGCGCATGGCATCGGCACCTCGGAAGTCGAGCACGTGCTGGCCACCCAAACGCTGCTGGCCAAGAAATCCAGAGCGATGCTGGTCAAGGTCGAGGGCGACCTGCGCCCCGGCGTGACCGCCAAGGACATCGTGCTGGCCGTGATCGGCCGCATCGGCACGGCCGGCGGTACCGGCTACGCCATTGAGTTCGGTGGCTCCACGATCCGCGCGCTGTCGATGGAAGGCCGCATGACGGTCTGTAATATGGCGATCGAAGCGGGCGCGCGCGCCGGCATGGTGGCGGTTGACGACACCACGATCGCCTACGTCAAGGACCGGCCGCTCTCGCCCACGGCCGACCAGTGGGAGCAGGCCGTGGCCTACTGGCGCACGCTGCACAGCGACGACGGCGCCGCATTCGACACGGTCGTCGAACTCGATGCGCACGACATCCAGCCGCAGGTCACCTGGGGCACCTCGCCCGAGATGGTGATTGCGATCGACGGCCGCGTGCCGGACCCGCTCGACGAACACGATCCGGTGCGACGCGGCGCCATCGAAAAGGCGCTGGTCTATATGGACCTGATGGCCGGCACACCGATCGACGAAGTGGCGATCGACAAGGTGTTCATCGGCTCGTGCACCAACTCGCGCATCGAAGACCTGCGCGCCGCCGCCGATGTCGTGCGCGGCCGCCAGCGCGCGCCCAACGTCAAGCTGGCGATGGTCGTGCCGGGTTCGGGCCTGGTCAAGGAACAGGCCGAGCGCGAAGGCCTCGACCAGATCTTTCTGGCCGCCGGCTTCGAATGGCGCGAGCCGGGCTGCTCGATGTGCCTGGCGATGAACGCCGACCGCCTGGAACCGGGCGAGCGCTGCGCGTCGACGTCGAACCGCAACTTCGAAGGCCGCCAGGGCCAGGGTGGCCGCACACACCTGGTATCGTCGGCCATGGCCGCCGCCGCAGGGATTGCGGGGCACTTTGTCGACGTACGCGCGCTCTGATGCGTTAAGGCGTATTGCGACCAATTCCACGACCATTTTCTCGTTCAGGACATCATGAAAAAAGCTCTCGCACTCTCCCTCGTCGCCATCCTGCTGGCCGGCTGCAACACCGTTTCGGGCATCGGCCGCGATGTCTCGAAAGTCGGCCAGGTCGTGACCGGCGCCGGCGGTAAATAAGGCCGACAAGATGGATAAGTTCACCGTACACGAAGGCCTGGTGGCGCCGCTCGACCGTGCCAACGTCGATACCGACGCCATCATCCCGAAGCAGTTCCTCAAATCGATCCGGCGTACCGGCTTCGGCCCGAACCTGTTCGACGAATGGCGCTATCTGGATCATGGCGAACCGGGGCAGGACAACAGCGCTCGGCCGCTCAATCCCGACTTCGTGCTGAACCAGCCGCAGTTTGCGGGCGCCTCGATCCTCCTGACGCGCAAGAACTTCGGCTGTGGCTCGTCGCGCGAGCACGCGCCGTGGGCGCTGCAGCAATTCGGTTTTCGCGCCGTCGTTGCGCCCAGCTTTGCCGACATCTTCTTCAACAACTGTTTCAAGATCGGCCTCTTGCCCATCGCTTTGACCGAAGACGAAGTCGAGGCACTGTTCCAGGCGGTCGGGCGCCAGCCGGGCTTCCAGCTGACGATCGACCTCGAACAGCAGCGTATCGGCACGCATGACGGCAGTCTGTCGTTCGGCTTTGCCATCGACGACTTCCGCAAGTACTGCCTGCTCAATGGCCTGGACGACATCGGCCTGACGCTGCGCCATGCGGAGGACATCCGCGCCTTCGAACAACGCCATCTCGCGGCCCAGCCGTGGCTGGCCAACGCGATCTGATCGCGGGCCAGGACAAGAAACCAAGACAAGAAACCAAGACGAGAAAGACGAGCATGAAGATTGCGATCCTGCCGGGTGACGGCATCGGCCCGGAGATCACCGCCCAGGCGGTCAAGGTACTCAACGCGCTCGGTGAGCGCTTCGAGATGGACACCGCAGCAGTGGGCGGCGCCGGCTACGCCGCGCACGGCCACCCGCTGCCGGACGGCACGCTCAAGCTGGCCAAGGATGCCGACGCGGTGCTGTTCGGCGCCGTGGGCGATTATAAATACGATGGGCTCGAGCGCGCGCTGCGCCCCGAGCAGGCGATTCTTGGCCTGCGCCGCGAACTGGGCCTGTTCGCCAACCTGCGCCCGGCCATCCTGTACCCTGAACTGGCCGGCGCCTCGACGCTCAAGCCCGAGGTGGTGTCGGGCCTGGATATCCTGATCATCCGCGAACTGACGGGCGATATCTACTTCGGCAAGCCGCGTGGCGTGCGCGAATGCCCGGACGGCCCGTTCAAGGGCCAGCGCGAAGGCTTCGACACGATGCGCTACGCCGAAGGCGAAATCCGCCGCATCGCCCACGTGGCGTTCCAGGCCGCGCTGAAACGCGACAAGCGCGTGACCAGCGTCGACAAGGCCAACGTGCTCGAAACGGGCCAGTTCTGGCGCGATATCGTCACCGACGTGCACAAGGAATACGCCGGCGTCGAACTGGACCACATGTACGTCGACAACGCCGCCATGCAACTGGTGCGGGCGCCGAAAAAATTCGATGTGCTCGTGACCGGCAACATGTTCGGCGATATCCTGTCGGACGCCGCGGCGATGCTGACCGGCTCGATCGGCATGCTGCCATCGGCCTCGCTCGATGCGAACAACAAGGGCCTTTACGAGCCGTCGCATGGTTCGGCGCCGGACATCGCGGGGCAGGGCGTGGCCAATCCGCTGGCGACGATCCTGTCGGCTGCGATGATGCTGCGCTTTACCTTTGGCCTCACCGAGCAGGCCGACCGCATCGACAACGCCGTCAAGCGCGTGCTGGCACAGGGTCTGCGTACACCGGATATTCACGAAGCAGGGTCCACCCGCGTGGGCACCGAAGAGATGGGCAACGCGGTCGTCGCGGCGCTCGGATAACACTGTAATCACACTGAAAGAAGACGATGAAATTAGTTGGTCTGGTAGGTTGGCGCGGCATGGTTGGCTCGGTCCTGATGCAGCGCATGCAGGAAGAGGGCGATTTCGACCACATCGAGCCGGTGTTCTTCACGACGTCGAATCCGGGCGGCGCCGCGCCGGCGATGGCGAAGAATGAACCCACCCTGAAGAGCGCGAGCGACATCGCCGAGCTCTCCAAATGCGAGATCATCATTTCCTGCCAGGGCGGCGACTACACGAGCGAGGTGTTCCCGCAACTGCGCGCGGCCGGCTGGAACGGCTACTGGATCGACGCCGCATCCACGCTGCGCATGAACGACGACGCGGTCATCGTGCTCGACCCGGTCAACCGCGCCGTGATCGACGCGGCGCTGGCGCGCGGCGTCAAGAACTACATCGGCGGCAACTGCACCGTCTCGTGCATGCTGATCGGCCTGGGTGGCCTGTTCGAAGCCGGCCTGGTCGAGTGGATGACGTCGATGACCTACCAGGCGGCATCGGGCGGCGGCGCGCAGCACATGCGCGAACTGCTGACGCAGTTTGGCACGATTAACAGCGCGATCAAGCCGCTGCTGGACAACCCGGCATCGGCCATCCTGGAAATCGACCGCACCGTGCTGGCCACCCAGCATGGTTTGTCGGCCGACGAAACGAAGCAGTTCGGCGTGCCGCTGGCCGGCAACCTGATCCCGTGGATCGACAAGGACCTGGGCAACGGCCAGTCGAAAGAAGAGTGGAAGGCCGGCGCCGAGACCAACAAGATCCTCGGTCGCGGCGCAGGCTTCGACACTAAACCGATTCCCGTCGATGGCCTGTGCGTGCGTATCGGCGCGATGCGCTGCCACTCGCAGGCACTGACGATCAAGCTGACCCGCGACGTGCCGCTGGACGAAATCAGCGACATCATCGCTTCGCACAATGGGTGGACGAAGGTCGTGCCGAACAACCGCGAAGCATCGATGCGCGACCTGTCGCCGGCCGCCGTGACGGGCGGGCTGACCATCCCGGTCGGGCGACTGCGCAAGATGTCGATGGGTGACGATTACCTGTCGGCGTTCACGGTCGGCGACCAGTTGCTGTGGGGCGCGGCCGAGCCGCTGCGCCGCATGCTGCGCATCGTGCTGGAGCGTTAAACGCCTTGCACACCGGGCTGGCTGCCTCGCGGCCAGCCCGTTATTTCCAATCCGTCATCGCCGGTTGCATTCATTGCAACTACCATGTCTGGTGGTTATCGAACCCCGTAAAGGCATGTCTCACAGGCCACAAAACACCCCGTTCCCCCTGCTGTAAACGTGCGCATCGCTTGCGTGCCCTAGAGCATGATGTTATGTTGAGACTCCGGGAAACCGTCTTTCCCTCGGCCAACTAACTCGCTGCTCACTATGCATTTTTCGGAACAATCTCAGCTCATGGCACCTGCGTTGAAAACCCTCACTGCGGCGATTGCCAGCGCAGTGTTCGTCACTTCCGCCGCCAGCGCGGCCGGGCTTGGAAAATTGACCGTGTTGTCGGCACTTGGCCAGCCACTGCGCGCCGAGATCGAACTGACGACCAGCGCCGGCGAAGATCCGGCCAGCATGGCCGTCAAGCTGGCCACGCCCGAGGCGTTCCGCAGCGCGAATATCGACTTCAATCCGGCACTGCTGTCGCTGCGTTTCGCCGTCGAGCAGCGCGGTGGCCGCCAGATCATCCGCGTCAATTCCAGCCAGCCGCTGAACGAACCGTTTGTCGACATGCTGCTCGAGCTGAAATGGAATAACGGGCGCCTGGTGCGCGAGTACACGTTCCTGCTCGATCCGGCCGAACTGCGCACGACGCAGCCGGCGCAGGTGGCCGGCAGCCCGGCGCCGCGCGCCGCGTCGCAGCCTGCGGCCGCAGCGCCTGCTGCTGCTGCTGCTGCTGCTGCACCAGCTGATACAGCCGAACGCGCACGAATTGCTGCCGCACGCGAAGGCGCCCAGCGCCAGGCCGCGCAGCGCGACGCGGCAGCTGCCGAAAGCACCTACCGTGTGCGTCGCGGCGACACGCTCAGTGGCATCGCCACCCGCGTGAAGCCAGCCGAGATTTCGCTCGACATGATGCTCGTGGCGCTGTACCGCGCCAACCCCGAGGCCTTCATCGGTAACAACATGAACCGCCTGAAGTCGGGCCAGATCCTGAGCGTGCCCGATAGCGATGCGCTGCGTGGTGGCGCCAGTCAGGGCGAAGCGCGCGGCGTGGTCGTCGCGCACGCAGCGGACTTTGACGCCTACCGCAACAAGCTCGCCGGCCAGGTTGCTGCCAGTACTCCCGGCAGCGCGCCGCAGGGCGGCCAGAGCGCAACCGGGCGCGTGACGGCGCGTGTCGAAGAACAGCCGACCGCCGCCAACGAAGCGCAGGACAAGCTGCGCCTGTCGAAGGCCACCGCAGGCGCCGCCGGCACGCCGCAGACCGGCACCGCCAGCGTCGAGGACACGCTGGCCAAGCAGCGCGAACTCGAACAGGCCGAGGCACGCGTCAAGGAGCTCGAAAAGAACGTCGGCGAACTCGAGAACCTGATGACGGTGCCAAGCCGCGCGGGCGCGGAAGCCGAGCAGGCTGCAGCGGCCCCCGTCGTGGCGACGCCGGCCAAGCCGGTCACGCATCCACGCCTGAAAAAACCGGTGCCGGCGCCGGAACCAGAAAAAGGCGTGGTCGATACGCTGCTGGACAATATGCTCTACATCGCCGCAGCGCTGCTGGTGCTGCTCTTGATCCTGTTCGGCATCGCGCAGCGTCGCAAACGCAATGCGAAGCCGGTGGTGCCGGTGCCGACCGAACCGTCGGTGCTGGGTGGGCAGGGCGCCAGCGCCCAGTCGCTGTTTGCCGAGAGCGGCGGCCAGAGCGTCGATACCAACAACAGCGTCTTCAATTCGAGCTTCGCGCCATCGGCCAGCCAGCTCGATACGAATGAAGTCGATCCAGTCGCCGAAGCCGACGTGTACATCGCTTACGGCCGCGACGCGCAGGCCGAGGAAATCCTGAAGGAAGCGCTGCGCACGCACCCGGACCGTCATCCCGTGCGTCTGAAGCTGCTCGAGATCTACGCCACGCGCAAGGACGCCCGCGCGTTCGAGGTGCAGGCGCGCGAGCTGCATATGCTCACGCAGGGGCAGGGCGACGAATGGGCGCACGCTGCGGCGCTGGGCCTGGGGATCGATCCGCAAAATCCGCTGTACGCAAACGCCGCGCCGGCACCGGCGCAAACGCCGTCGGCGCAGGAACGCAGCCAGCAGGCGATCCTGTCGCAGCAATACCAGGATGCGCTGCGTGCTGACGAGCCTTCCGCCATGTCGGGTACCAATGCGGGCGTCGTCGCTGGCGCAGCCGCTGCCGGTGCTGTCGACGCTGCGTCGGCGTTCTCGCTGTCGAAGGACGATGCTGATCACACCGCAACGCCGCATGCCGAACCGGTGCCAGCGCCACGCACTGACGACAACACGCTCGACTTCGACCTGGGTGGACTGGCTTTCGAGCCGGTTACGCACGACGAGACCCCGACGCCGGCGGCCACGCCCCGGCCCGACCCGGACGCGACTGCCGTGCCGGACCTCGACTTCGACATGCTGCCGCCGGCAGCGGCGGCCACGCCCGCATCGACACTGTCGACTGACGTCAACGACCTCGAATTCGACATGGACTTCGATGCGCCGCCTGCCGGGCAAGCCGCCGCTGCTACCCCGGCCACCCCGGCCGATCTGCGCGACGATTTCTCGCTCGACCTGACGCCGCAGCCGCAAGTGCAGGCCACGCCGGTCGACATGGCCGGTCTGGCCAAGGACTTCGACGGCTTGCCGTCGCTGCCGGCCAGCCCGGCGCAGCCGGCGGCTGCCGCGGCAGCGCCGAGCGATCCGCTGTTCGATCTGGATTCGATGGATTTCGGCGCACCGGTCACGCCAGCGACACCGGCACCGGTGAATGATCCGCTGCCTGCCGTGCGCGGTTCTTCGAATGCGAATGTGTCCGAAGATCCGCTGTTCGACCTGGACGCGATGGACTTCGGCCTGCCGGCCGAGCCGCGTGCTTCCGGCGGCGCGGAGCCGAAAGATTTTGCGGCGCGCCAGGACGATCCGTTCGACATGTTCGACCTGCCGGACACTCCGGCGCCCGTGCCGGCGCCCGAAGAATTGTCGGCGCGGCCGGTCAGCGATGAACCAACGCTGCAGCGCAACTCGCTCGACACGCTCGACTTCGACCTGGATCTGCCAGCGTCGGCCACGGCCGATGCGCCGCCGCCAGCGGCGTTCGATACCGATCCGGTCGATGATACGGCTGCAGCTCCGACACCGCTGTCGCCCGAGCACATGGAAATGGAAACCAAGCTCGATCTGGCCGTGGCCTACCAGGAAATCGGCGACAAGGAAGGTGCGCGCGAACTGCTCGATGAAGTCATCAAGGGCGGCAGCACCGAGCAGGTTGGCCGTGCCAGCGCGATGCGAGAGCTGCTGGCGTGACGCGGATTGTTCTGGGTGTCCAGTACATCGGCACCGGTTGGAACGGCTACCAAAAACAGCCGGAGCGCAATACGGTTCAGGACCGTCTTGAAATGGCGCTCGAGAAGTTCGCCTGCACGCCGCTGGCCACCACCTGTGCCGGTCGCACCGACACCGGCGTGCACGCGATCGAGCAGGTGGTCCATTTCGATACGGATCTGGTGCGCCCCACGCAAGCCTGGGTGCGCGGTGTGAATACCTTCCTGCCCGATTCCATTGTCGTGCGCTGGGCCAAAGAGGTGCCGCTGGGCGAGGACGGGCTGGAATTCCATGCGCGCTTTTCGGCCCGCTCGCGCACCTACCACTACGTGCTGTACAACCATCCGACGCCATCGGCGCTGCTGTCGAACCGCGCCGGCTGGATGTTCCGGCCGCTCGATGTCGAGCGCATGATCGATGCGGCGCGCCACCTGATCGGCACGCACGACTTCTCGGCGTTTCGCGCGTCGAGCTGCCAGGCCAAGACCCCGGTCAAGGACATGCACGAAGTGCGCATCGAGCGCCATGGCGACATCATCGTCTTCACGCTGCGCGCCAGCGCCTTCCTGCATCACATGGTGCGCAATATCGTTGGCTCGCTCGTGTATGTCGGGCTGGGGCGGCAAGAGCCGGACTGGATGCATGAGGTGCTCGAGAGCCGCTCGCGCGACGTGGCTGCGCCGACCTTCATGCCCGACGGCCTGTATTTCGCCAGGATCGAGTACGATCCGATGTGGAAGCTGCCGCAGGAAGCGGTCGCGCCGCTCCCCTGGTTGTAAGGATTTTCATGCACCGTACCCGTATCAAAATCTGCGGCATCACCCGCGAAGAAGACCTGAGCGCCGCTGTTGCCGTGGGCGCCGATGCGTTGGGCTTCGTGTTCTATCCGAAGAGCCCACGCTACGTGACGCCAGAGCGCGCCGGCGCCCTGTGCGCCGGCCTGCCGCCGTTTGTCAGCGGCGTCGCGCTGTTCGTCAATCCGACGCTGGCCGAGGTGCAGGAAGTCGCTGCTGCAATGCCGCTCGCGCTGATCCAGTTCCATGGCGATGAGACGGTGGAGCAGTGCGCAGCGATTGCAGCGGCCGTCCAGCGCCCGTTCATGCGCGCGTTTCGGGTCAAGCCTGACACGATCCCTGGCACGCTGCTAGAATGTGAGCTTGCATACCGCACCGCCAGTCCATGGTTTTCAAGCCTTCTGCTTGACACCTACGTGGATGCTTATGGCGGCGCAGGAAAGGTCTTCGATTGGTCTCTCATCCCAAAAGAGCTCGCGCCTCGGGTCGTTTTGAGTGGTGGCTTGAACGTACACAACACCACTGACGGTGTCGTACGCGTTCGGCCTTTTGCCGTCGACATCAGCAGTGGTGTCGAAGCCGCAAAGGGTATCAAGGACGCCCGCAAGATGGCCGCGTTTGTCGCAGCCGTGCGGGCAGCCGATGCCACTATTCATAGCGAGACATACCATGCAGAACACCCCATTCAAGGCAGCGCCTAACGCCGCCCCGCTGTTCAAGACCCCTGATTACGCCCTGCCGAACGCGCAGGGGCACTTTGGCCCCTACGGCGGCTCGTTCGTCGCCGAGACGCTGACGCACGCGCTGGCCGAGCTGAGCGAAGCCTATGCGAAGTACGCGCAAGACCAGGAATTCCTTGAAGAGTACCGCTACGAGCTGGCCCACTTCGTCGGCCGGCCGTCGCCCGTGTACCACGCGCGGCGCTGGTCTGAAATGGCCGGCGGCGCGCAGGTCTACCTCAAGCGCGAAGACCTGAACCACACCGGCGCGCACAAGATCAACAACGTGATCGGCCAGGCGCTGCTGGCGCGCCGCATGGGCAAGCCGCGCATCATCGCCGAAACCGGCGCCGGCCAGCACGGCGTGGCCACGGCCACCATCTGCGCGCGCTTCGGCCTCGAATGCGTGATCTACATGGGCAGCGAAGACGTCAAGCGCCAGGCCCAGAACGTGTACCGCATGAAGCTCCTGGGCGCGACCGTGGTGCCGGTGGAATCGGGTTCGAAGACGCTCAAGGATGCGCTCAACGAAGCGATGCGCGACTGGGTCACGAACATCGAAAACACCTTCTACATCATCGGCACCGTGGCCGGCCCGCACCCGTATCCGATGATGGTGCGCGATTTCCAGGCGGTGATCGGCGAAGAGTGCCGCGTGCAGATGCCTGCGATGACGGGGCGCCAGCCCGACTACGTCGTCGCCTGCATCGGCGGCGGCTCGAACGCGATGGGCATCTTCTATCCGTATATCGGCGAGCCGGGCGTCAAGCTGGTGGGCGTCGAGGCGGCGGGGGAGGGCCTGGATTCGGGCAAGCACTCGGCCTCGCTGACCTCCGGCCTGCCGGGCGTGCTGCACGGTAACCGCACCTATCTGCTGCAGGATGAGAACGGGCAGATCATCGAGACGCATTCGGTGTCGGCGGGCCTGGATTATCCGGGTGTCGGGCCAGAGCACGCGTGGCTGAAGGACACGCTGCGCGCCGAGTACGTGTCGATCACGGACGACGAAGCGCTGCAGGCCTTCCACGATTGCTGCCGTATCGAAGGCATCATCCCGGCGCTCGAATCGTCGCACGCGATCGCGTACGCAGTGAAGCTGGCGGCAACGCTGCCAAAGGACCAGATCATCCTGGTCAATCTGTCGGGCCGCGGCGACAAGGACATGCACACGGTGGCGCAGCGGATGGGGCTTGATTTCGGCTGATGCCGGCGTCAACCATTCCATCGTGCCCCGGTCAGCCGGGGCATTCGCCTTTTCCGATTACCAGAGGAACCCAGCATGTCCCGTATCGAACAGACTTTTACCGCGCTCAAAGCGCACAACAAGACCGCGCTCGTCACCTTCATCACCGCGGGTGACCCGGGCCCCGAACTGACCGTCCCGCTGATGCACGCACTGGTGGAGGGCGGCGCCAACGTCCTCGAACTGGGCGTGCCATTCTCGGACCCGATGGCCGAAGGCCCGGTCATTCAGCGCGCCTGCGAGCGCGCCCTGAAATTCAACGTCGGCCTGAAAGACGTGTTCGGCTTCGTGCGCGAATTCCGCAAGAACGACCCTGACACGCCGGTGGTCCTGATGGGTTACGCCAACCCGATCGAACGCATCGGCCAGACCGAATTCATTCGCTGCGCAAAAGAAGCGGGCGCTGACGGCGCCATCGTTGTCGACTACCCGCCCGAAGAATGCGCCGCGTTCGCGACCGAGATGCGCGACAACGGCCTGGACCTGATCTTCCTGCTCGCGCCGACGTCGACCACGGAGCGCGTCAAGCAAGTGGCCCAGTACGGTGGCGGCTTCAGCTATTACGTCTCGCTGAAAGGCGTGACGGGCGCCGGCACCATCGACACCGCCGACGTCGCCCGCCGCGTGGCCGCGATCCGCGAACACGTCAAACTGCCGATCGGCGTGGGCTTCGGCATCCGCGACGGCGCAACGGCTAGAGCCGTCGCCGAAGTGGCCGACGCCGTCGTGATCGGCAGCCGCATCATCCAGGAAATCGAAAACAGCCCGCCAGACCAGGCCGTCGACGCCGTCCGCGCCTTCACCGCCACCATCCGCACCGCCCTCGACGCGCGCTAATCTGCCGGCGTCATGTCAATTAGGGTCAGAGTCGAATTATTGAGCAATTTCTCCGGAAAATGTTGTCACTTAATTCGACTCTGACCCTCATTACGATTGCCTGTGGATTATTGCAATCCAATTAGGGTCAGAGTCGAATTGTTTGACAACTTTTGGCGATTGCCCAATGAATCCTTGGATATCCGGTCAGCGATGCTTATCGCCGATGGGTTTTTCCCCGTCGCATTGGCACATCCATCCTGCCAGTTGAGAAAGCATAAAGCTTTTTCATTTTCCTTCAGTAAATTGATCTCTTCGTAGGTCAACCTGAAGGAGCGTTCGATGAAAAAGCGTGTCAAGCATATTGCAGTGGCTCAATGTGGAAAAATGCTGGCGGCAATTTATTTCGTGATTTCGCTGCCCATCCTGGCGGTTGTTCTCCTCGCCTTCCTGACGGGCTTGGATATGCCGTCCATAGGTGTTGGCATGGTCTTTATGGTGACCGTTGCATATATCGTCATCATGTACCTGTCCGGAATGCTCAGCGCATGGATATACAACGTTGTCGCCGCCCGCCTCGGCGGTATCGAATACACCGTCAACGAAATCGCGTCGCCAGCAAAATAATTGCCCAATATTGCCGCGTAAATAAATTAGGGTCAGAGTCGAATTGTTTGACAACTCTGAGGAATTGCCCAATAAATCTACTCTGACCCTAATTGTTGAGAAATTGATTATCTAGCTGATCCATGTGACTCTGTCCCCGATATTGCAAAGAGGATCTGTTGCGGCATGAATTCAGCCGAGGATCGGTGCTATTTATTGGGAAATTATCGAAAGTTGTCAAACAATTCGACTCTGACCCTCATTGTTTGATGGTGATCGGCATGGGTCCAGCTGCGGGGTGATCGGAGATGTCTTGTTGGCAATATTGGTGGCTTGCTACGATTCGACAAGCTGCCTCCGAGCGGCTACACTACGCCCCACTGTAAGATTTGCCGCAAAGGAGAGAATATGAGTTGGTTGGAAAAACTGCTGCCCCCTCGGATCCAGCGCTCCGATGCCGCTAACCGCAAGACCATGCCCGAGGGCCTCTGGGTCAAGTGCCCGTCGTGCGAGTCGGTGCTGTACCGGGCGGATATCGAGTCCAACCTGCACGTGTGCCCGAAGTGCTCGCATCACATGCGCATCCGTGCCCGCGCGCGTCTGGATTCGCTGCTCGATGAAGGCGGTCGCTACGACATTGGCCAGGAGACCTTGCCAGTCGATACCTTGAAGTTCAAGGACAGCAAGAAGTATCCGGACCGCCTCAAGGCAGCGATGGAAGCCACCGGCGAGACCGATGCGCTGATCGTCCAGGGTGGCTCGATCATGAGCTTGCCGGTCGTTGTGGCCTGCTTCGAATTCGAATTCATGGGTGGCTCGATGGGCTCGGTGGTCGGTGAGCGTTTCGTGCGCGGCGCGCAGATTGCGCTCGAGCAGAAGGTGCCATTCATTTGCATTACCGCCACCGGCGGCGCGCGCATGCAAGAGGGTTTGCTGTCGCTGATGCAGATGGCCAAGACCACCGCGATGCTGACCAAGCTGTCCGAGAAGAAGCTGCCGTTCATCAGCGTGCTGACCGACCCGACGATGGGTGGTGTCTCGGCCTCGTTCGCCTTCATGGGCGACGTCGTCATCGCCGAGCCGAAGGCCCTGATCGGCTTTGCCGGCCCGCGCGTCATCGAGAACACGGTGCGTGAGAAATTGCCAGAAGGCTTCCAGCGCGCCGAGTTCCTGGTCCAGAAGGGCGCTGTCGACATGATCGTCGACCGCCGCAAGATGCGCGAAGAAATTGCGCGCCTGCTGGCCCTGCTGCAAAACCAGGCGACCGAAGTGTTGGCCTGATCGATCCAAAGGCTACCGCGAGGGCAACCCGCGAACATGATCGCCAGGGGCGACCGGCGCGGGCATGCCATACGGCGGCCCCCGCGGTCGCCTTTCACATTTCCTGCACCGCCTGCCCACTCCCTCTTTTCTGAGCACCATGTCCCCACTTCCGACTACCTTGCCCGACTGGCTGGCGCTGCTCGAATCGCGTCATGCCGAAACCCATATCGACATGGGCCTGGACCGCGTTCGCGCCGTCAAGGAACGCCTGCAACTCGCGTTCTCGTGTCCCGTGATCATGGTGGCTGGCACCAACGGCAAGGGCTCGACCTGCGCGATGCTCGAGTCGGTCCTGCTGCAGTCCGGCTACCGCGTTGGTCTCTACATCAAGCCGCACTTTCTTGACTTCAACGAGCGTGCCCGCATCAATGGCGAGATGGCATCCGATGATGTGTTGATCGCCGCCTTCAACGCCGTCGAAGCCGCGCGCGGGGATACTGACCTCACGTACTTCGAATTCACGACGCTGGCCATTGCGCACCTGCTGTCGACGAGCGAGATCGATGTCGCCATCCTCGAAGTCGGCCTGGGCGGGCGACTCGATGCCGTCAACGTGATCGATGCCGACGTGTCGATCGTCACCAGCATCGACATCGACCACACGGCCTATCTGGGCGACACACGCGAAAAAATTGGCTTCGAAAAAGCCGGCATCTTCCGCGCTGGCAAAACCGCCATCTGCAGCGACCCGGTGCCGCCCCAGTCGCTGATCGACCATGCCACCAGCATCCGCGCCGACCTGTGGCTGCTCGGGCGCGATTTCAACTACCAGGGCGACCAGCAGCAGTGGAGCTTTGCCGGCCGCACTGGCCGCCGCAACTCGCTGGCCTATCCGGCCCTGCGCGGCGCCAACCAGTTGCTCAATGCGTCGGCAGCGCTGGCTGCGCTCGAGGCGCTGCGCATGACCTTGCCGTGCGGCGCCCAGGAAACCCGCGCCGGCCTCGCAATGGTCGAGCTGCCGGGGCGCTTCCAGGTGCTGGCCGGCCGCCCGACCCAGGTGCTGGACGTGGCCCACAATCCACACGCCGCCGCGACGCTCGCGCAAAACCTCGGCAATATGGGCTTTCACCGCTTTACGTACGCGGTGTTTGGCATCATGGACGACAAGGACATCGACGCCGTGATTGCGCCGATGGCCTCGGTAATCGATCACTGGTGCGTCACGCGTCTCGATTCGCCGCGCTCGGCCGACCCTGCGGCGCTGGCTGACAAGATTGCTGAATTGAAGCCAGCGGGCGCGAAAGCCGGCGATTTTTCGGTGACTGTCTTCGATTCGCCTGCCGACGCTTATGCGAATGCACTGAGCCGGGTTGAGGAGAATGATAGAATTGTGGTCTTTGGTTCGTTCTACACGGTTGCCGGCGTGATGGCGGCCCGTAAATCCTCACTACACTGATACCTCAATCGCATGGGCTTGTTCTCGTTCGGCAGTAAAAACAAGCAAGAAACTGTTCGCGACAGCGGCCACTTCGTTAAGGACGACGAGGCCGCCTACACCGAGCGCGCACGCTCCAAGCGTGCCAGCTCGGCCGGTGAGGGCGGTCGCCGCTCAAGCCGTGGCGATCCGATCCTGCCCGAGAAAAAACGCGCGCGCCGCCGCCTGGTCGGCGCCATTGCGCTGGTTCTGGCGGCTGTCGTGGCCCTGCCGATGCTGCTCGATTCCGAGCCCAAGCCGCTGGCCACCGACATCGCCATCCACATCCCCGACAAGGACAAGGCTGCGCCGCTGCCGGTGCCGTCCGAGCAGGTCGCGCCAACGGCGAGCGTCGACAGCGACGAAGAGATCATCGAGCCGGTCCCGGCGCCGCCTGCCGGTACGCGCACGCCACCGGTCGCCGTGGCCGCAGCGCCAACCGCCAGCGAGGTGCCACCGATGCGCATGCTCGAGCCAGCCAAGCCAGTCGAGACAGCCAAGCCAGTCGAGACAGCCAAGCCAGTCGAGACCGTGAAGCCGAAGCCTGAAGCCAAGCCGAAGGCAGAACCTGAAGCCAAGCCGGTGACGAAGCCTGAACCCGTCAAGGCCGAGCGCAAGCAAGAGCCCGAGAAAAAGACTGAGCCCGAGAAAAAGCCGGTCAAGGTCGCCGAGAAAGCCGCCGAGTCGCATCCGAAAGCCGAGCACGTCGCCAAGCCTGCCCGTCCGGACGACGCTGCCCGCGCCATCGCGATCCTCGAAGACAAGCCGGCCGACAAGCCCGATCCGAAAACGGTCAAGGCCGAAGGCCCGGCGCCGCGCTTCGTGGTGCAGGTCGCCGCGCTGGCCAGCCAGGAAAAAGTCACCGAGTTGCAAAGCCGCCTGCGCGCTGCCGGCGTTGCCTCGTTCACCCAGAAGTCTGGCGAACTGATCCGCGTGCGGGTCGGCCCGTTCAGCAAGGAAGAAGCAGAGAAAGTGCGCGCCAAACTGAGCGGCATCGGTCTGTCCGGCTCGATGGTGCCACTCTGATCCTCGCTGCCGCGTGACGATTTTCGATTACCTGGTGCTGTTCGTGCTGATCGCCTCCGTCGTGATCAGCACGCTGCGCGGCCTGGTAAAGGAAATCCTGTCGCTGGTGGGCTGGGTCGTCGCCTTCGTGGTGGCCAATGTCTACGGCGCCCAGCTCGCGCCCTTGCTGCCCGAGGTCATTCCGGGCGGGTCCGCGCGCCTGATGGCGGCCTTCATCGTGCTGTTCCTGGGCGTACGAATCCTGATGGGCCTGCTGTCGATGGCAATTGGCGCCGTGGTTGCCGCCACCGGCCTGTCGCTGGCGGACCGGGGCCTGGGCGGCCTGTTCGGCCTGGCGCGGGGCATTGTGATCGTGCTGGCTGGCGTCATATTGTGCGGGATGACGGCAATCCCGCAGCAGGCATTCTGGCGCGATGCGCTGTTGTCACCCATTGCCGAGACCGGCGCGCGCACCGTCAAACCATTCTTGCCCGCTGCCTTCGCGGAGCATATTAATTACTGAATCCGTATTACCAGACCAGTAGTCGCTGTATTCGCAGTTTTCTGTCATTTTGCACCCAAGCTTTTAGGAGCACCTCATGTGTGGCATCGTCGGCGTCGTTTCGCAGTCTCCCGTCAACCAGCTTCTGTACGATGCATTGCTGCTGCTGCAGCACCGCGGCCAGGACGCTGCGGGCATTGCGACCAATCACAGCAGCATGTTCTCGATGTTCAAGGCCAACGGCCTGGTACGTGACGTTTTCCGTACCCGGAACATGCGTTCGCTGCAGGGCAACACCGGAATCGGCCACTGCCGTTACCCGACCGCAGGTTCGTCGAGCGAAGAAGAAGCGCAACCGTTCTACGTCAACGCGCCGTTCGGCATCACCCTCGCGCACAACGGCAACCTGACCAACCAGGCCCAGCTCAGGGATGAGCTGTTCCGCAACGACCGCCGCCACATCAACACCGATTCCGATTCCGAGGTGCTGCTCAACGTGCTGGCCCACGAAATCCAGGAAGCGGCCGATGGCTTCTCGCTCGACGCCGACGCGATCTTCAAGGCGGTCGCTGTCGTGCACCGCCGCGTGCGTGGCGCCTACGCCGTCGTTGCACAGATCGCCGGCCACGGCATGCTGGCCTTCCGCGATCCGTTCGGCATCCGTCCACTGTGCCTGGGCGTGAACGAAACCGAAAACGGCAACGAATACCTGGTGGCCAGCGAGTCGGTTGCCCTCGAGGGCCTGGGCTTCCGGTTCGTGCGCGACATTGCGCCGGGCGAAGCGGTCTTCATCACCAACGACGGCAAGCTGTCCGAGCGCCAGTGCGCCGAAAATCCATCGCTCAATCCGTGCGCGTTCGAATTCGTCTACCTGGCCCGTCCAGACTCGGTGATCGACGGCGCCTCGGTCTACGCCACGCGCCTGCGCATGGGTGAATACCTGGCCGACAAGGTGCTCAGTGAGATCCCGGTCGAAGACATCGACGTCGTCATGCCGATTCCCGATTCGTCGCGTCCGGCCGCCATCCAGCTGGCGTTGAAACTCGGCGTGGAATACCGCGAAGGCTTCATCAAGAACCGCTACATCGGCCGTACCTTCATCATGCCGGGCCAGGGCATGCGCAAGAAGTCGGTACGCCAGAAGCTCAACGCGATCATTTCTGAATTCAAGGACAAGAACGTGCTGCTGGTCGACGACTCGATCGTGCGCGGCACGACCAGCCGTGAGATCGTGCAGATGGCCCGTGAAGCCGGCGCGCGCAAGGTGTACTTCGCCTCGGCCGCGCCACCGGTGCTGTACCCGAACGTGTACGGCATCGACATGCCGACCCGCGACGAGCTGATCGCCTACGGCCGCACGACCGAAGAAGTCTGCCGCGAGATCACGGCCGACCGCGTGATTTATCAGGACATCGATGCCCTCAAGCGTTCGATTTCGGACGTCAATCCGGCACTGAAGAACTTCGAGGCATCGTGCTTCGATGGTATCTACGTGACGGGCGACGTGACCCCGGAATACCTTGATCGCCAGGAAACCGCGCGTCACAATCCTGCCGCCAAGGATGAAGACCAGGTCCGTACCCAACTGAATCTGAACCCTGCCGTTCCAGCCGAGTAAGCATGAGCGAGAAAAAGACCTACGGCTTTACCACGACGATCCTGCACAACGACCGGCACAAGCCGATCGAGCACGGTTCGCTGCACAAGCCGATCCACACGTCGGTCGCGTTCGGCTACACGGATGCGCGTCAGCTGGCGTCCGTGTTCCAGGGCAAGGAGCCGGGCTTCCGTTATGGTCGCCAGGGCAATCCAACGGTCAGCGCGCTCGAGGACAAGGTCAGCAAGATGGAAGATGGCGTCGCCACGCTGTGCTTCGGCACCGGCATGGCGGCCATCGGCGCGCTGTTCCAGGCGCTGCTGAAGGCGGGCGACGCCATCATCTCGTCGAGCTTCCTGTTCGGTAACACCAACAGCCTGTGGCAGACGGTGGCGGGGCAGGGCGTCGATGTCGCCTTTGTCGATGCGACCGACGTGGCGCAGGTCGAAGCAGCCTTGAGCCCGAACACGCGCATGGTGTTTGTCGAGACGATCGCCAATCCGCGCACGCAAGTGGCGGACCTGGCCCGCATCGGCGAGCTGTGCCGTGAGCGGGGCATCCTGTACGTGGTCGACAACACGATGACCTCGCCATGGCTGTTCCGCCCGAAAAGCGTGGGCGCCGGGCTGGTGGTCAATTCGCTGACCAAGTCGATTGGCGGCCACGGCATTGCGCTGGGCGGCGCGCTGACCGATACCGGCCTGTTCGACTGGAGCGCGTATCCGAACATCGCACCGAACTTTCGCAAGCAGCCGGCGCAGGCCCAGGGCATGGCGCAGCTGCGCGCGAAAGCGCTGCGCGACTTTGGCGCGTCGCTCGGGCCGGAAGCGGCACATCACATTGCCGTCGGCGCTGAAACACTGGCGCTGCGCATGACGCGTACCTGCGCCAATGCACTGGCGCTGGCGACGATGCTGGAGGCTGACGAGCGCGTCGCGAAGGTTCACTATCCGGGCCTGGCGTCGCATCCGCAGCACGGTATCGTCACGTCGCTGTTCCGCGCTGGGGGTTCGCTGCTCAGCTTCGAGCTGCACGAGTCCATCGATCCGTTCGATTACCTCAATCGCCTGCAACTGGCGATTCCCGCCTCGAATCTGGGCGACAACCGCACGCTGGTCATTCCGGTGGCGCACACGATTTTCTTCGAGATGGGCGCCGAGCGCCGCGCCAGCATGGGCATTGCCGAGTCGCTGATCCGTGTGTCGGTGGGCATCGAGGATACCGACGACCTGGTCGAGGACTTCCGTCAGGCGCTGGACGTGTAGGCACGGCCCACCGCGCGGCGTATCGCGCGGCGTATCGCGCGGCGTTACCGCGTGGCGTTACCGCGCGGCGTTACCGCGCCGCGTAAAGCCATGCAAAGAAGGCCGGCGCGATGCCGGCCTTGTCATTTTTACGGTTGAGTCGCGCTGTCAAAGGGGGCTATGATGCCTCATCGTCAGCTTGTCATTTTCTTCGGATGCCCATGAAACGTTTTCTGCTCTGCCTTTCTCTGACTATTGCCAGCACCGCCTATGCGGGCGAGCTGGAAGACGCCAATGCGCTGTTCGAAAAGAAGGATTACGCGGGCGCGCTCAAGCTGTATACCAAGCTCGCCAACGCCGGCAATGCGCAAGCACAGCAGCAACTGGGCCAGATGTACTGGTATGGCGAGGCGGGCACCGTCGACGAGGCGGCGGCCAGGGCATTGTTCGAAAAGTCGGCCGCCAAAGGCAACAAGGTCGCGGCCGAATCGCTGGTCGTCATGCAGCAGCGCGTGACCAAACGCGCCGAGATCGATTACTGGATCAAGGGTTATGATGGCGCCGAGCTGCAGTCGGGTGAATACCGCTGCCCGTCGCCGCGCATTCCGGCGGTGTCGAAAGTGAATGACGAGATCGATCGCGTCAACAAGCTGGTAACAGGCTGGCAGGATTGCTACAACAAGATGGTGACGAACCTGAACGCGCAGTCGCCATTGACGAAGAAGATCCCGGCCGATATCGCCAAGCTGATGAACAAGCAGGAAGCGGACGCGTCGGCAGCCTACCTGGAGCAGGTGCGGCAGAACATCGCGGAAGGCGCGAAGGTCAGTTCAAAGATGATCCTGGCAGATTTTGCGGCGTGGCGCAGTGCTACCGAAGCGTTCATAAACCAGCATAATGCGGTGGTGAAGAAGGCGTCGAATTAAGGGGTAGGCAGGACAGGGCGGGGTAAAACAGGCGCCGGCAGGAAAGCCGGCGCCATTACATCAGTTCCAGCTACGCATCAGGCCGACAGCCAGGCCTTCGAGTGCAAACTCTTCGTCCGGCGACACGGCAATGATGTTGAAATCGGGGTTCTCTGGCAGCAGCTCGACCAGGTCGCCCGTCTTGCGATAACGCTTGACCGTGACTTCGTCGCCCAGACGCGCGACGACGATCTGGCCGTTCTTGGCGCTGTCAATTTTCTTGACCGCCAAAAAGTCGCCATCCATGATGCCAGCGTCGCGCATCGACCAGCCTTTGACCTTCAGCAGAAAATCGGGCCGCGCCGCGAACATGGCTGCGTCGACGTTGTAGGTGGCTTCGACGTGTTCCTGCGCCAGGATCGGATTGCCCGCCGCGACGCGCCCGACCAGCGGCAGCGACATGAACGACGGCGGCGGCATCGGGATGGCCTCGACGCTTGCGCCGATCAGGCGAATGCCGCGCGACGTGCCCGGCGAAATTTCGATGGCGCCCTTGCGCGCCAGTGCTTGCAGATGTTCTTCAGCCGCATTGGCCGAGCGGAAACCCAATTCGGAAGCGATTTCAGCCCGGGTCGGAGGGAAACCGGTGTTCTCGATCGCTTCCTTGATCAGGTTCAGGATCTGTTCTTGCCGTGCAGTGAGCTTTAGCATAAATGTGTTACAGCAACCGGTTATGTGTGTAACCTGTATTTTTGTACAGTATTCTGCGGCGCGCAAGGGGAAACGCAAAAAATATCGCGAAAATCGCGATTCAGCATGCAATAAGGCGTCAAAACACTGGAATTGTCGAGTCAGATCTGCCGTAACTAAGACAGATCGCGCCTGCGATGCCGCATTGGGGCTTTCCAAGTCAACGACATCCAGGTTATAATTGCCGGCTTTCCCTTCCCACACTCGTCTTGACGCCGAGGTGGGCATTTGTTAAACGTCCTCAAGGAGTAATGCATGCGTCATTATGAAATCGTGTTTATCGTCCATCCGGACCAGAGCGAACAAGTCCCGGCGATGATCGAGCGTTACAAGACCACGGTGACCAGCCGCGGCGGTAACATCCATCGCGTTGAAGACTGGGGCCGCCGCCAGATGGCATACCAGATCCAGAAGCTGCCAAAAGCACACTACATCTGCCTGAACATCGAATGCGACAACGAGACCCTGGTCGAGCTGGAAACTGCATTCAAGTTCAATGATGCGGTTCTGCGTCACCTGACCGTCAAGCTGAAAAAAGCTGAAACCGCACCGTCGCCGATGATGAAATCGGTACAGCGCGAAGACGCAGCCAAGAGCCACCGTGCCGAAGCCGCTGCGCCAGCAGCCGCTCCAGCCGCTGCGCCAGCGCCTGCTGCTGCTTAAGTTTTCCCCAGTTATTCGTAGTAACCAGTAATACCGGGTGCACAGCGCAAATCACCTCCAGCTCATGGCGACCATCGCCGAGCGCGACGTACTGCGTTACACCCCGGCCGGTGTGCCAATCGTTTCAGCCGTCCTGATGCACGAATCGCAGCAGGAAGAGGCCGGAGTCGAGAGGTCGGTCGCGTTCGAAGTCCCTGCGTTCGCCGCGGGTGAGATTTCGGGCAGGTTTGCCAGCGCCGAATTGGGCGCCAGCTACAGGTTCAACGGATTTCTTGCACGGAAAAATCGCAACAGCAAAGCCCTGGTGTTTCACATCATTGATTTCAGTGCCGCTTAACCCGGCAATTTAGATACAGGAGCCTCAAATGGCATTCGGTAAAAAGTTCGACAAAAACAAAGCGAAACTCAAAGAGAAGCGCAAACAGCAAAACCCGCTGTTCAAGCGCAAGAAATTCTGCCGTTTCACCGCCGCTGGCGTTGAGCAGGTGGACTACAAGGACGTCGACACCCTGAAGGACTTCGTCCAGGAAAACGGCAAGATCATGCCAGCACGTCTGACCGGCACCAAGGCGCACTACCAGCGTCAGGTCGACACCGCGATCAAGCGCGCACGCTACCTTGCGCTGCTGCCGTACACCGACCTGCACCACGGTTAATCGTCGGTCACGACAGTCAGACATCTGGAGATCACTATGCAAATCATTCTGTTGGAAAAAGTAGTCAACGTCGGCAACCTGGGCGACGTCGTCAAGGTCAAGGACGGTTACGCACGTAACTTCCTGATCCCACAAAAGATGGCCCGCCGCGCTACCGCCGGCGCAGTCGCCGAGTTCGAAGCCAAGCGCGCTGAACTGGAAAAAGCAGCAGCTGAAAAGCTGTCGGCTGCCCAGGCTGAAGGCGACAAGCTGAGCGGCATGACCGTCACCATCGGCCAGAAAGCCGGCGTTGATGGCCGTCTGTTCGGTTCGGTCACCAACTTCGACATCGCCGAAGCGCTGACCAAGCAAGGTTTCGCTGTCGAGAAGTCGCAAGTGCGCCTGCCGACCGGCCCGCTGAAAACCACCGGCGAATTCCCGGTTGCAGTCGCTCTGCACACCGACGTCGTGTCGGAAATCACCGTCGCCGTTGTGGGCGAAGCTGCCTAAGCACACGCCGTACATGTGCTGAGCACGCAGTTCTGAAAAAGCCGGGTTCGCCCGGCTTTTTTGCTTTTTGGCTTTCCATTATCGCCAGTCGCAGGACCGGAAAAGGTATAATCCCGCCCATGAATGCAGCACCTCCAGATCCGCAACTCGACGCCCTGCGCATCCCCCCGCACTCCATCGAAGCCGAGCAATCCGTCATTGGCGGCCTGCTGCGCGATAACGCCGCGTGGGACCGTATCGCCGACTTCATGAACGCGGAAGACTTCTACCGCTACGACCACCGCATCATCTTCGAACAGATGGTCCGACTGATCAACGGCGGCAAGCCAGCCGACGTGATCACCGTCTACGAGGCCTGTAACCAGCTCGGCAAGGCCGATGACGTGGGCGGCCTGCAATACCTGAACGCGATGGCGCAGAACACGCCGTCCGCTGCGAATATCCGGCGCTACGCCGAGATCGTGCGCGACCGCGGCATCCTGCGCAAGCTGATAACGGTGGCCGATGAAATCTCGGGCAATGCGTTCAACCCGCAGGGCAAGGAAGTCAAGCAGATGCTCGACGAAGCCGAGTCCAAGATCTTTGCCATCGCCGAATCCGGCTCGCGCGGCCAGCAGGGCTGGAATCCGATCCAGCCGCTGCTCACACAGGTCGTCGAGCGCATCGACGAGCTCTACAGCCGCGAAAACCAGGGTGAAATCACCGGCGTGCCGACCGGCTTCATCGACCTCGACCGCATGACGTCGGGCCTGCAGCCGGGCGACCTCGTCATCGTTGCCGGCCGTCCGTCGATGGGCAAGACCGCGTTCTCGGTCAATATCGGCGAGAACGTCGCAATTGAAGCTGGCTTGCCGGTCGCGATCTTCTCGATGGAGATGGGCGGCACCCAGCTGGCGATGCGTATGCTGGGCTCGGTCGGCCAGCTCGACCAGCACCGCCTGCGTACGGGCCGCCTGAACGACGAGGATTGGCCGCGCCTGACGCACGCCATCCAGAAGATGAATGACGCCCAGTTGTACATCGACGAAACCCCGGCGCTGAACCCGATCGAGATGCGCGCACGCGCGCGGCGCCTGGCGCGCCAGTGCGGCAAGCTCGGCCTGATCATTGTCGACTACCTGCAGCTGATGCAGGGTAGCCAGCCGGGTGACAATCGTACCGCTGAAATCTCGGAAATTTCACGTTCGCTCAAGGGCCTGGCCAAAGAGCTGCAGTGCCCGGTGGTGGCGCTGTCGCAGCTGAACCGCTCGCTGGAGCAACGCCCGAACAAGCGCCCCGTGATGTCCGACTTGCGCGAATCCGGCGCAATCGAGCAGGATGCCGACGTCATCATCTTCCTGTACCGCGACGAGGTCTATAACCCCGATTCGCCCGACAAGGGCACGGCCGAGATCATCATCGGCAAGCAGCGTAACGGTCCGATCGGCGCCATTCGCCTGACCTGGATCGGCCAGTACACCAAGTTCGGCAACTACAGCGGCAACCTGTCTGTGTACCAAGGTGACTAAATAACCATTTGTAGTAACACCGAGGCGGCCATTGATGTTTTAATGGCCGCCTTTACGCGTGGCCGCATTCCCGGCGCGACCGCGTAATCCCAGAGAGTCAATACGGAGAATCTATGTTTGGACGTTTCATGCCCACCGAGGGCAAGTTTTTCGATCTTTTCAATCAGCACGCCGCCCTGTGCGTGACGGGAGCGCAGGAAATGGTCAGCCTGATGACCAACTTCGACGACCTCGAAACCCGTACCCATGCGATCGAGACGATCGAAAAGCAGGCTGACAAGATCACCTATGCCACGGTCGACCTGCTGCACAAGAGCTTCATCACGCCGATCGATCGCGACGACATCCACAAGCTGATCACGCGCATGGATGACATCCTGGACATGATGGAAGACGCAGCCCAGACGATTTCGCTGTACGACCTGCAAGCCGTGACGCCGGAAGCCAAACGTCTGGCCGAGCTGTGCCTGGCCTGCTGCCTGAAGGTGCAGGAAGCCGTCTCGCTGCTGCACAATATGGACAACGCCGCCAAGATCGTCGCACTGTGCGAAGAGATCGACCGCCTGGAATCGGACGCCGACCACGTGATGCGCGCCGCGATGTCCAAGCTGTTCCGCGACGAGCCGGACGTGCGCAACCTGATCAAGATGAAGGCCATCTACGAGATCCTCGAGACCGTCACCGATCGCTGCGAAGACGTGGCCAACATCATCGAAGGCATCATCGTCGAAAACGCGTAAGCGTCGCAGACCTGCATAACCATGGATAATCTCAACATCAGCATCTACGTGCTGGGGATGCTCGTGCTCCTGGCACTGGTATTCGACTTCATGAACGGTTTTCACGATTCGGCAAACTCGATTGCCACCGTGGTCTCGACCGGGGTCCTGAAACCCCAGCACGCCGTCGCAATGGCAGCATTCTTCAACTTCATCGCGATCTTCGTGGTCAACATGAAGGTCGCCCAAACCATCGGCAAGGGCACGATCGACCCGCACGTGGTCGACCATTACGTGATCTTCGGCGCACTGGTCGGGGCGATCTCATGGAACGTCATCACCTGGTATTACGGCATTCCCTCGTCGTCGTCGCACGCACTGATCGGCGGCCTGGTGGGCGCGGCCGTTGCCAAGGCAGGCACCGGCTCGCTGATCTCGGGTGGCCTGATCAAGACCGTGGCCTTCATCGTCGTCGCACCGCTGCTGGGCTTCGTGCTGGGCTCGATCATCATGCTGATGGTGGCCTGGATCTTCGTGAAGTCCACGCCCAGAAAAGTCGATAACCTGTTCCGTAAACTGCAGCTGGTGTCGGCCGCGGCCTATTCGCTGGGCCACGGCGGCAACGACGCGCAAAAGACGATGGGCATCATCTGGATGCTCCTGATCGCCGCCGGTTACACGAGCGCGACGGCCGAGTATCCCCCGGCCTGGGTGATCATTTCGTGCTACGCGGCGATCGCGTTCGGCACGCTGTTCGGCGGCTGGCGCATCGTCAAGACCATGGGCCAGAAGATCACCAAGCTCAAGCCGGTCGGCGGTTTCTGCGCCGAAACCGGCGGCGCGGTCACGCTGCTGCTCTCGAGCGCGTTCGGCATTCCGGTCTCGACGACGCACACGATCACCGGCGCCATCGTCGGCGTGGGCGCCGCGCGCAAGACCTCGGCCGTGCGCTGGGGCGTGGCGGGCAATATTGTGTGGGCATGGATCTTCACGATCCCGGCGTCGGCCCTCATGGCGGCGGCGGCCTGGTGGATCGGCACCAAAATCATGTGATTGTGGCTTGATCACCAAGAACACGGCGCTTTCGGCGCCGTTTTCTTTTGGTCGATGCCGTGTATCAGTACTGCGTCAGTGCTGTGTCATCGCGCCCGTGCCGACGCCGGAATTTTTCATGTTCTCGCGCTCGACCTCGCTGACCGTACCGGCATTGTTGGCCGTCTGGCCTTTCTTGCGGGGCAGGTAGGTGCCGATCGGGGTGGTGCGTTCTTCGCGCACGCTTGCGGTGGTCGTGCCATCAGGCGCAGGACTGGTGCAGGCGGCCAGCAGCAGGGCGGCAGCGCATGATGAGAGGAGTGATGACAGCGGGAGGGTCATGGAGGCAGGCTCGGAAAAATGGCTGTTCCGTATTGACAGCCGCACCCCATTCTACGCCCGCAACGGCGCGCGCCATCCTGACAGAATTGACAGGTGAGCGCCGGCGTAAAGTCCGCTAGCCGAGATCGACTTCCAGGCCTTCGTAGGCCAGCAGCACCTGCAGCGTGCCCAGGTGCCCGGCGTGGCGCGCCATCACTTCGGCAAAGACGGCCTCGAGTTCGTCGTCGGCGCGGGTCGGTTCGTGGTGCGTGCAGTACAGCGTGCGCGCGCCAACGCGCAGCGCCATCGTGATGGCGCCGTCGAAGGTGCCGTGGCCCCAGCCCCGCTTGGAGGGGTATTCGTCGCGCGTGTACGAGCAATCGACGATCAGCGCGTCCACGCCCGCCATCACGGCATCCATGCGGCGTTCGGCATCGCGCACCTGTAGTTCTGCTGCCTCGTACAGCGAGTGTCCGGCCGGATGCGGGTTGTACCAGGGCTCGTGGTCCCCCGTGAAGAACAGCGACTTGCCGTTGCAGTCGATGCGGTAGCCGAGATTGGTCACCGGGTGGTTTGTGACCACGTTCGCTACCTGCGCATCGCCGAGCGCGAGCGGCTCGCCGATGGTGAGCGTGCAGTACTCGATGGTGGCGCTCATGTCTGTTTCGCCGACCGGAAAATAGCTGTTTTGCAGCTGCACGCCCATCACGTGCTCGATGCCGCGGCCCGTGACCGGATCGTGGGCACCATGCAGGCGTACGCGGCTGCCCTTGACGAACAGTGGGGTGAAGAAGGGCAGGCCGTGGATGTGATCCCAGTGGCTGTGCGTGATGAAGATATTCGCGTGCACGGGCGGGCGGGCCAGCAGGTGCTGGGCCAGCGGGAACAGGCCGGTGCCGCCATCGAGCACGATCAGCGTGTCGTCATCGGTGCGCACCTCGATACAGGTCGTGTTGCCGCCGTAGCGCGCCGTGCGCGGCCCCGGGGACGGAATTGACCCGCGGACTCCCCAAAAACGAAATTTCATGATGCGGTTCCTGCCAGTGATCTCGGGAAAATTCTATATAGCTTCGATCATAGCGGGTTTGTCATCATTGGAGCCGTGGTGCCCCGAAAATGCTGCGCCAAAAAAAACGCCCGCCGGTGAGGGCGGGCGTTCGGGACTGCGCCTGCACGAGGCAGGCGGCAAAGCGATTACAGCACGTCGCTGGCGTGATCGGCCAGACGCGAGCGTTCGCCGCGTGCCAGCGTGACATGGCCACCGTGGTTCCAGCCCTTGAAGCGGTCGACCACATAGGTCAGGCCGCTCGAGCCTTCGGTCAGGTACGGCGTGTCGATCTGCGCGATATTGCCCAGGCACAGGATCTTGGTGCCAGGACCGGCGCGCGTGACCAGCGTCTTCATCTGCTTGGGCGTCAGGTTTTGCGCTTCGTCGATGATGAGGAACTTGTTGACGAACGTACGGCCGCGCATGAAGTTGAGCGACTTGATCTTGATGCGCGAGCGGATCAGGTCTTGCGTTGCCGCGCGACCCCAATCACCGGCATCGCCGTCGGACTTCATCAGCACTTCGAGGTTGTCGTCGAATGCACCCATCCATGGCGACATTTTCTCTTCCTCGGTGCCAGGCAGGAAACCGATGTCTTCACCGACCGGCACCGTCACGCGGGTGACGATGATCTCGTTGTAAAGCTTGGTTTCGAGCACTTGCGCCAGGCCGGCGGCCAGGGCCAGCAGGGTCTTGCCGGTACCGGCCTGGCCCAGCAGCGTGACGAAGTCGCACTCCGGATTCATCAACAGGTTCAGTGCGAAGTTCTGCTCGCGGTTGCGCGCCGTGATGCCCCACACATTGTTCTTGTTGTGGCTATAGTCGCGCAGGGTTTGCAGCACGGCGGTCTTGCCGTCGATCTGCTTGACCTGGGCGTACAGCGGCGACTGGCCATCCTTCGGCTCCATGTAGACGAACTGGTTCGCCAGCAGGGTCGGAATCAAGGGACCGGTGACGCGGTAGTAGGTCGCCGAGTTGCCGTTCTTGTTTTCCTGCCACGATTCGACGTCCTTGCCGTGCGTGTCCCAGAAATTGTCCGGCAGCTGGACGATGCCCGAGTACAGCAGGTCGCTGTCTTCCAGCACGTGGTCGTTGAAGTAATCTTCGGCCGGCAAACCGATGGCACGCGCCTTGATGCGCATATTGATGTCTTTCGACACCAGTACGATCGCACGGCCCGCCTGCTGCTGCTCGAGTGCGCGCACGACGCCCAGGATCTGGTTGTCGGCTTTGCCTTCCGGCAGGCCTTCCGGCAGCGGCGCACTGGTCAGGCGGGTCTGGAACAGCAGGCGACCCTTGGCATCCTTGTTGCCCAGCTTGGACAGCGGAATGCCGGACTCGATCGCGTCGTCGTCGACGTTGGCGATCAAGGCGTCGAGCGTGCGCGAGACCTGGCGTGCATTGCGCGCCACTTCGGACATGCCCTTCTTGTGGTTGTCGAGTTCCTCGAGCGTCATCATCGGCAGATAGACGTCGTGTTCCTCGAACCGGAACAGCGAGCTAGGGTCATGCATCAGCACATTGGTGTCGAGCACGAACACCTTGGTCAGGCCCGAACGGTCGGCCTTGCGGCTGGTGGACGACTTGACTGGCGCTTCCACTGGCTTCTGCTTGGTGGAATGGAGTTGCTCGGCATCCTGCTCGCGCAGCTTGGCCGAGATCGGGGCAACGTTCGGTGCCTGAGGTGCAGCTTGGGGTGCGGCTTTTGGTGCAGCTTCAGGCGCAGCCTGCGGCTTCGCTTCCGCAACCGGGGCAGCACGCACGGGCGCTTGCGCGGCGGCGAGGGTGTCTTCGGCTTTACGGCGTGCACGCGACTTCGGCGTTGGCACCGCTTGACCGCTGATCAGGTCATCGACTTCAGGATCTGGCTTGGCCGAGATCGAACGCACCGGCGAACGACCGGGTTCGGCCTTGGGGTAATCTTTGACCAGCAGCATGGTTGCTGGCTCATTCGGTATTTTTGGCAGTGGCATCAGGTTCTCAATCTAAAAAAAGTCTGGAAGACCGTGCGCGCGCGGGCCACATGGCGCTGGCGCACGAGATGACGCGACTAAACAGGGATAAGGGGAATTGCGGTTGAACTGTTGCAGCACGGCCGGGCCGGGAAATGCGCCGGCCCGGCGGGCAACCGGGTGGGGATAGTGCAGATGCAGGACAGGTTGAATTACAGGTCGACTCAAAATAAGTGGCAGCGATCCAGCAGGTTGAACAAACTGGAGCCATCCGTTGTCAGGGCTGGCTCTTCAGAAATTCCAGCACTTCAGTCACATGGTCACTGACCTTCACGCCACGCCATTCTTTCACCAATCGGCCTTGAGCGTCAATCACAAACGTACTGCGCTCGACCCCGCGTACTTTCTTGCCATACATGTTCTTCATCTTCATGACGTCGAACTGCGTGCACACGGCTTCATCGGCGTCCGAGATCAGCTCGAACGGCAGGCCGAGCTTGGATTTGAAGTTCTCGTGCGAGCGCAGCGAATCGCGGGACAAGCCGTAGATGTCGGCGCCCAGTGCCTGGAATTCGGGATAGGCTTCGCGAAAGGCGATGCTCTCGGTGGTGCAGCCAGGGGTGTTGTCCTTGGGATAAAAGTACAGCACCGTGTACTTGGCGGGCCGGCCGAGCAGTTCGAACGGTTTCTCGCCCGTCATCGGGGCGGTGAAGGGGGCAAAGGTTGCAAGTTGGCTCTCGGCCACGGGTTTCTCCTGACGGTCGCAGCGCAGCTGCAGGTGACCCTCCCGGCGCGCCATGGCGGGGAGCGGCACCCCATGATAATCCGTCGGTGCTGTCCGCCGCTAGTACTCTTGTGGGCAGAATCGCAATATTTACCCCGATTGAAACGATTCCCGGCCTGTTGACCCGGTGTTGTATCGATTCAGGCGGTGCGTTCGAGGATCAGAGCCAGCGTGACCTTGCGGCCTTCGCCCATCAGCACGTTGTAGGTGCGGCAGGCGGCGCCGTTGTCCATGCTTTCCACACCGATGTGCCGGCTCGACAGGCTGGTCACCAGGCGCGGGTGCACGAAGCGCTGACGCGGGCCGGTGCCGAGGATGACGACGTCCGGCGCATCCTGCGCCAGTTCATCGAAATGGGCAGCGGTGAGCTGGTCGAAATCGGTCACGTTCCAGGGGCGCGGCGGGACCTCCGGCAGCAGCGTCAGGCTGTAGTCGTAACGCTGGGCATTGATCTCGACGCCACTGGCATCGACGCCGGTGACGGTCTGGTATTGCTGGGTATTGTCGGAATGGAGCTTCATGGCGATAGGCGAAGTGGACGCTGGTAGCGGTGACTGTGCGGATGCCCATTGTAACCGGATCGGCAAGGTTGCCTAAACCGTGCGCTTTGGGCAGAATGGTATTTTTGCGCACTGCAACAGTGCAGGCGTTTTTCCAGGGGATACTGTGCGACCGATTGCCAAATCGAACAAGCTCGACGACGTCTGCTACGAGATCCGCGGACCGGCCCTGGAGCAGGCGCGCCAGATGGAAGAAGACGGCCAGAAGATCATCAAGCTCAATATCGGCAACCTCGCCGTGTTCGGCTTCGATGCGCCGGACGAAATCGTCAGCGACATGATCCGCAACATGCATGGCGCGGCTGGCTATACGGACAGCAAAGGCATGTTCGCGCCGCGCAAGGCGGTCATGCACTACACGCAAGAGAAAAACATCACCGGCGTGACGATCGACGACATCTACCTGGGCAACGGGGCGTCGGAACTGATCGTTATGTCGATGCAGGGTTTGCTCAACAACGGCGACGAGGTGCTGGTGCCGGCGCCCGACTATCCGCTGTGGACCGCTGCCGTCAGCCTGGCCGGCGGCGCGCCGCGCCACTATATTTGCGACGAAGGCGCCGGCTGGATGCCCGACATCGCCGACATGCGCAGCAAGATTACGCCGAACACGCGCGCCATCGTCGTCATCAACCCGAACAACCCGACCGGCGCGTTGTATCCGCGCGAAGTGCTGCTCGAGATCATTGAACTGGCACGCCAGCACCAGCTGATCATCTACGCCGACGAAATCTACGACAAGACGCTGTACGACATGGCCGAACACGTCTCGATGGCGTCGCTGGCCGACGACGTGCTGTTCGTGACCCTGAACGGCCTGTCGAAGAACTACCGCTCGTGCGGCTACCGCGCCGGCTGGATGGTGGTGTCGGGCGAGAAGCGCCATGCCAAGGGCTATATCGATGGCCTGAACATGCTGGCCTCGATGCGCCTGTGCGCCAATGCGCCGGGCCAGTTCGCGATCCAGACCGCGCTGGGCGGCCACCAGAGCATCAACGACCTGGTGGGCCCGGGCGGGCGCCTGCTCCGGCAGCGCGATCTCGCCTACAAACTGCTTACCGATATACCGGGCGTGTCCTGCGTGAAGCCAAAAGCTGCGCTCTACATGTTCCCGCGCCTCGATCCGAAGATGTACCCGATCACGGACGACCAGCAGTTCATTTGTGAACTGCTGACCGAGGAAAAAGTGCTGCTGGTGCAAGGCACCGGCTTCAACTGGATTGCCCCGGACCATTTCCGGCTGGTGTTCCTGCCTAATTCCGACGACCTGACCGACGCTTGCGGACGCATTGCGCGCTTCCTCGACGGTTACCGACGGCGCCACGCCTGATCCAGCGCGTCGCGCCCAGACCTCACGAGAAACAGATTTTATGAAACCGATTCAAGTTGGCCTGCTGGGCATCGGCACCGTTGGTGCCGGCACCTTTAATGTACTTAAGCGTAACCAGGAAGACATCCGCCGCCGTGCCGGCCGCCGCATCGAGGTGACGATGGTTGCCGCGCGCAATACCGAGCGCGCACGCACGGTCACCGGCGAGGGCGTGGAGATTGTCAGCGATCCGTTCGCCGTCGTGAACCATCCCGATATCGACATCGTCGTCGAGCTGATCGGCGGCTACGAGCTGTCGCGCGAACTGGTGCTGCAAGCCATTGCCAACGGCAAGCATGTGGTCACCGCCAACAAGGCGCTGGTGGCGCTGCACGGCAACGAGATTTTCGCCGCCGCACAAGAGAAGGGCGTGATCGTCGCGTTCGAAGCGGCCGTGGCCGGTGGCATCCCGATCATCAAGGCACTGCGCGAAGGCCTGACCGCCAACCGCATCGAATCGGTGGCCGGCATCATCAACGGCACCACCAACTTCATCCTGTCCGAGATGCGCGACAAGGGCCTGGACTTCGCCACCGTGCTGGCCCAGGCGCAGGCGCTGGGTTACGCCGAGGCCGACCCGACCTTCGACATCGAAGGCGTGGACGCCGCGCACAAGCTGACCATCATGTCGGCGATTGCCTTCGGCATCCCGGTCCAGTTCGACAAGGCCTACGTGGAAGGCATCAGCCAGTTACAGGCAGTGGACATCCGCTACGCCGAACAGCTGGGCTACCGCATCAAGCTGCTGGGCATCACCCGCCGCACGACGACTGCGGCCGGCGAAGGCATCGAGCTGCGCGTGCACCCGACCCTGATCCCGGCCGCGCGCCTGATCGCCAATGTCGAGGGCGCGATGAACGCCGTGCTGGTGCACGCCGATGCCCTCGGCGTCACGCTGTACTACGGCAAGGGCGCGGGCGCGGAGCCGACCGCATCGGCCGTGATCGCCGACCTGGTCGACGTGACGCGCCTGGCCACCGTCGACCCGTCCGGCCGCGTGCCGCACCTGGCGTTCCAGCCGAACCAGATGAGCGACGTGGCGATCATGCCGATGGCCGACATCACGACCAGCTACTACCTGCGCGTGCACGTGCAGGATCAGCTGGGCGTGATGGCCGACCTGACCCGCATTCTGGCCGACGGCAACATCTCGATTGACGCCGTGCTGCAGAAAGAGCCGGGCAACCAGACCGATATCGACATCATCATGCTCACGCACCAGACGCAGGAGAAGAGCATCGATGCGGCGATTGCCAGGATCGAGGCAATGCCGGCCGTGATTGGCAAGGTGACGCGGATTCGCCTGGAGTCGCTGGGTTAAGGCAGGGGGCAGGGTGACAGGGTGGCTGTGCGGCCACCCGTGCCATGCAGACCGGGTAGCGCTGCGCGATTCTTCGAGGTTGTTTCGTATCGCCGGTCACGACCTTCGGTATCAGATGCGAATACGCAAGCATGAATATGAGAAACATGCTTTGTTCGGTCGTGCTTGCCGTTGTACATTACGGCATCCTAGTCACCCGAGCCCTCCAGCATGCGCCAACCGAGCCAATTCTCCCTGCTGACCCAGCGCCGTTTCGCCCCATTTTTCTGGACCCAGTTCCTGGGCGCGTTCAACGACAACCTGTTCAAGACAGCACTTCTGGTCGTGATGACCTATGACGCGCTGAACTGGACCACGCTCGACCCGTCGCTCATCAACAACCTGATTCCCGGCCTGTTCATCCTGCCGTACGTGCTGTTCTCGGCCACGGCCGGCCAGCTCGCCGACAAGTTCGACAAGGCCAAACTCGCGCGCATCGTCAAGATCGCCGAGATCGCGATCATGCTGGTGGCCGGTATCGGCTGGATGACGCACAATCTGTGGCTGCTGATCGCGGCCGTCATCGGCATGGGCATGCACTCGACGCTGTTCGGTCCCGTCAAGTACGCCTACCTGCCGCAAAACCTGAAGCCCGATGAACTGGTCGGCGGCAATGGCGTCGTCGAGATGGGGACGTTCGTCGGCATCCTGCTGGGCGAAGTGGCCGGCGCGGTGCTGGTTGGCCGGCCGAGCGGCATCATGCTGGTGGCTGGCGCCACGGTGCTGTTTGCCGTGCTGGGCCTGCTGGCCAGCTGGCGCATCCCGCCATCGCCGGCCCCGGTGCCCGAGCTGCGCATCAGCCGCAACATCATTGCCGAATCGTGGCGCAATCTGGCGTTTTCACGCAAAAACCGCACCGTGTTCCTGTCGATGCTCGGCAACTCGTGGTTCTGGTTCTACGGCGCGCTGCTGCTGGCCCAGTTCCCCGTGTTTTCCAAGGATTACCTGCGCGGTGACCACAGCGTGTTCGTGCTGCTGTTGACCGTGTTCTCGCTCGGCATCGGCGCCGGCTCGCTGCTGTGCGAACGCCTGTCGGGCCACAAGGTCGAGATCGGCTTGGTGCCATTCGGCTCGATCGGCCTGTCGGTCTTCGGCATCGACCTGTATTTCGCCAGCTCGGGCTTCACGGTAGGCACGGCAATCGTCGACTGGCTGGCGCTGCTGGGTCAGCCAGGCGCCTTGCGCATCCTGTTCGACCTGGTGATGATCGGCGTGTTCGGGGGCCTGTTCATCGTGCCGCTGTTTGCGCTGATCCAGACGCGCTGCGATCAGAAGCACGTCTCGCGCACGATCGCCGGCATGAACATCCTCAACGCGATCTTCATGGTGGCCTCGGCCGGCGTGGCGATCCTGCTGCTGGGGCAGGGCTTCTCGATTCCGGAACTGTTCCTGACCACGGCGCTGCTCAATGCGGTGGTGGCAATCTACATCTTCTCGCTGGTGCCGGAATTCCTGATGCGCTTTTTGGCCTGGATCCTGATCCACACCGTGTACCGCGTGCGCATGATCGACACCTCGCACATCCCGGCCGATGGCCCGGCGGTACTGGTCTGCAATCACGTGAGCTACGTCGACGCGATCGTCATCAACGCGGCCAGCCCGCGCCCGATCCGCTTCGTGATGGATCATCGCATCTTCAAGACGCCGTTCCTGCGCTGGATTTTCCGTGCGGTCAATGCGATCCCGATCGCGCCGGCCAAGGAAGACCCGTGGACGATGGAAAAAGCCTTCGTCGACATCGCCCATGCACTGCATGATGGTGAGCTCGTCTGCATCTTCCCGGAAGGGCGCCTGACCAAGACGGGCGAGATGAGCGAGTTCAGGAACGGCATCACCAAGATCGTCGAGCGCAACAAGGTGCCGGTGATCCCAATGGCGCTGCGTGGCCTGTGGGGTAGCTGGTTCACCCGCGACCAGGGCAATCTGTTCGGCCGGCGCGTCGCACGCGGCATGCGCTCGCAGCTGTCGCTGGCGGTGGGCATGCCAGTGGCGCCGGAGCTGGCGACACCGGAATATCTGCAGCAGCAGGTGATGACGTTGCGCGGGGAATGGAAGTAAGCGGAAGTAAGCACACACCTGTACCGCCCCGACAGGTGTGGCAAAAGCGCAAGATTTTTTTTGTGGCTCTGATATAATTATTGACTAGTCGGGGCGTAGCGCAGCCTGGTAGCGTACGTGCATGGGGTGCACGGGGTCGGAGGTTCGAATCCTCTCGCCCCGACCAATCGAATCAAGAAAAGGCCAATCTTCGGATTGGCCTTTTTTCTGCCCAGCCTCCGCATCCACGCTGCGGCCAGCCCACCTTCAAGGCGTCTTCGCGACGCTGTCGCCGAGCCAATGATGATCGATGTCGTGCAAACCCCACTCGGCAGCGCTCTCGCATCCAACAATCGCATCGCGTGCCCCCGGCGCCCCCAGGTCAATCAACTCCGGCCGGATATAAGCCCGTGCCCGCGTCGAGAAAAACACCTTGATCTTCGGCAGCAGCAGCGATTTGCCGCAGGGTTGTTCGGCAACGACGCCGAGGCGGCCCGACTGCAGGCGCACCAGCGTGCCCACGGGATAGATACCGAGGCACTTGACGAAGGCGGCGAACACGGCTTCGTCGAACTGGCCGGCGCGGGCCCATTCGGCCATGCGGCGCAGCGACTCGGCCGGGCACCAGCCGGCCTTGTAGGGCCGGTTCGAGGTGATGGCGTCGTACACATCGCACACTGCGCCCATGCGCGCATACAGTCCCAGAGCGTCACCGGACAGCCGGTGCGGATAGCCCCGTCCGTCGGGTCGTTCATGGTGGTGCAGGCACACTTCCAGCGCCACCGGGCCGACGTCGGGTGAGGCCAGCAGCATTGCGTGGCCCTTTTCCGGGTGGCCGCGTACGACGAAAAATTCGTCCTCGGTCAGGCTGCCCGGTTTGTTGAGCACTTCCGCCGGGACCGCCATCTTGCCGACGTCATGCAACAGACCGGCCAGGCCCAGTTCGCGCGTGAGATGGTCGTCCAGGCCCAGCTGGCGCGCCAGTGCGATCATCAGCGCGCAGACGGCCACCGAATGCATATACGTGTAGTTGTCGGCCGTCTTCAGGCGTGCCAGACCGATCAGCGCGCCGGGATTGCGCAGTACCGAGTTGGCGATGGATTCGACCAGCGGCATGGCGTGGCGCATCTCGACCGCGCAGCCCATGCGCGCCTCGTTGAACATGTCGCACAGTGCACGCTTGGATGCATTGAGCAGCACGGCGGCGCGGCCGAGTTCGTCTTCCATGGTGGAATGCGCAGGGGTACGGAAGCGAAACGTCGGACCCGCTGCCGGGGGCGGGGCGGCTGGCGCCGTGGCGCTATCCTCCGGTGCGGACGCCACATCGAGGCCACGTTCGGTGTCGATCCAGGCATCGGCGGCGCGACTGGCCGCGATGCGCTCGAGCTGCGCTGCCGATTCGATCAGAAACGACGATTGCCAGAACGGCGTATCGATCCACGAGCAGCACAGTTGTTCCACATACATCCCTAACCGCAACTGCTTGATGGCGACTTTCTTCAAGCCGTGACGCGCGACCGGCGCGGCCTGTCGACCGCTCCCGATCATGGCATGGCCAGTTGCAGCGCAGGGGTGCGCTTGGCGCCCAGATGATGGCGGGGCGCCGGCGCTGGCGTTGCGGTGAGTGCTGCGGTGCTGGCCAGCTTGAACACGGCCAGCGCCTGTACCACCTTGCGCGTCTGTTCCTGCAGCGCAGCGGCGGCCGCCGCCGATTGCTCCACCAGTGCGGCGTTCTGCTGGGTCACGCCGTCCATTTGCGTGACGGCGTCGTTGACCTGGCCGATGCCGGCAACCTGCTCGCGCGAGGCGGAGGCGATTTCGTTCATCAGGCCGCTGACCTTGCGCACGGCTGCCTGCACCTGCTGGGTAGTCTCGCCAGCGCGCGCAGCCAGCGTGGCGCCGGCCTCGACCTGCGCGATGGAGGCCGCGATCAGCCGCTTGATTTCCTGTGCCGAAGTGTTGCTGCGCTGGGCCAGGTTGCGCACTTCGCTGGCGACGACGGCAAATCCGCGCCCCTGCTCGCCGGCACGGGCGGCCTCGACGGCCGCGTTCAGGGCCAGGATATTGGTCTGGAACGCGATGCCTTCGATGATGCCGATGATGTCGCCGATCTTGCGCGATGCCTCCGAGATCTGGTTCATGGTTGCGATCACTTCGCTGACGATCTGGCCACCGCTCACGGCGGTGCCGTCGGCTGCCTCGGCCATGGTGCTTGCCTGGCCGACGCTGGCGCTGTTCTGCTGGACGGTCGAGGCCAGCTCTTCCATGCTGGAGGCGGTCTCTTCAAGTGCCGAGGCCTGGGATTCGGTACGCCCCGACAGATCCATATTGCCGGTGGCGATCTCCGCGGTCGCCACGCTGATCTGCTGGAAATTGCTGCGCACGTCGCCCACGATGGACTGCAGGTTGACGCGCACCTGGCGCATGGCGCGCACCAGCTGGCCCATTTCGTCCTGCCGGTCGCTGCTGAAATCCGAGGTCAGGTCGCCACCTGCCATGACCTGGCAAGCCTGGCGCGCAGCTTCCATCGGACGCAGCAAGGTCGCGTGCAGCGCGTACCAGAAGTACAGCAGCGATGTAATGGCAGCGCCGGTCAGCACTGTCAGCGTGGTTTCGAGATTGGCAAACCGGGTCGCGCCGTCGAACAGGTGGAAACCCAGCAGAAGCAGCAGTATCGCGCACTGGCCCGCCAGATTCAGCGCGATGCGGCGCCGCAGCGACATCCTGGTCAGGGCGGCGAGCCGGCCGCGCAGTCCTGTGGCGCGCACTACGCCCTGTTCCAAGCGGATATTGCCGGCGGTCCCGGCTTTCATGTTGCGATAGAGTTCTGCCGCTGCTGTGATCTGGGCGCGCGTGGGCTTGGTGCGCACCGACATGTAGCCGACCGCCTTGCCGTTTTCCATGACCGGTGTCGCATTCGCCATGACCCAATAGGCGTCGCCATTCTTGCAGCGGTTCTTGACCATGCCCGTCCACGACCGTCCCGAGCGGATGGTGGCCCAGAAGTCGGCAAATGCCTCCACCGGCATGTCGGGATGGCGCAGGATATTTTGCGGGGCGCCGATCAGCTCCTCCTCGGTGTAGCCGCTGATGGCGATGAAGTACGGGTTGGCGTACGTGATATTGCCCTGCAAATCGGTGGTCGACACGATGGTGTCCGTGTCGCTCAGTTCGATTTCAACGTTGGTAACTGGAAAATTATTGCGCATGAATGGCTCCTGCTTGACATGAGGCGGGCGTGGTGCGCCACCGATTTGATTCACTCCAGCAACAATTTTAAGTCATAAAAATCGAATGTCGCAAATAAAACGAATAAATTGAATTATTTTTTAGGTTGTGTTGCGATTTTTCACGTTCGGTGTCGCGGCGAGCCGCAGGTGGTGCACCATGCAAGGACGCATGACGACAGCAACGCGTTAGTTGCAATCCAGACATTGTTTTGTTGTGTTCTCGCCAGCCAGGTCCAGCATGAGAAAAATGGTCATTCCACCCCTCGGGCCCGTCAAGCGGCGTCGGTATGTCGAATTCGCCATGCTGGCAGCAGCGCTGATCTTCATCGGCGCCAGCCTTGCTTACCTGCATCTGACCGAGGTCGCGCGCATCGAAAGCAGTGAGCGGGCCCGGCTGCTGTCGCTCACGAAGCTGTTGGCCAGCAATATCAAGACCGATCTCGAGGCCACCAATGTGGCGCTGAAAGGTGTCGTCCGCGATTACCTGAGCGAGCCGGATGGGATCGTTGCCGATGCTGCGCTCTCCCGTCGCCTTGCCGCGCTGGTCGGTGCCATGCCCGGACTGCGCGCGATGATGGTGTTCGACCGCGACGGGCAGGTGCGCGCTGCCAGCCACCAGGATCTGTACGGGCGCGATTTTTCGCGGCGCGACTACTTGGCCGCAGTGCGGCGCGCGCCCAGCAGCCGCACGCTGTACGTGGCCGAGCCGTTCCGCTCGATCCGCGGCGACCAGGTGGTGACGGTTGCGCGCATGGTGCCGGACGCCACCGGCCGGTTTGCGGGCCTGGTGCTCGCCACCCTCGACCCCGAATATTTCACCGGCCAGTTTCGCACCGCGATGTATGCGCCCGACGTCTGGGCGCTGGTGATCCATGGCGGCGGGCGGCAATTACTGAACTATCCGCCGAAGGGCAACATCGACGGCATCAACCTGGCGCGGCCGGGCACATTCTTCCAGCGCCACCGCAGCAGCGGTGCGGTTGCGGGGATACTCGAAGGCAAGGTCTACACTACAGGCGAGCAGCGGGTCATGGCGATGGTCACGATCGCGCCAGCGGCGCTGGCGATGGACTTTCCGCTCGTGATCGGCCTGAGTCGCGACGTGACTACGGTCGCTGCGCCGCTACGGCGCCAGGGACTGACGCTGGCCGTGCTGTTTGCCCTGCTGGCAACCGGCGCCTTCGCTGCGCTGGCCGTCTTGCAGCGCAAGGGGGCGCAATGGGCACGCCAGGATACCGAGCAGGCGCGGGCACGCGTTGCCATGCAGGGCGTGTATGACAGCGAAGCGCGTTTTCGCACGCTGATCGAAGACGCGCCGCTGGCCATTGCCATCCTGCGCCACGGCCGCTTCATCTATTCCAATCCGCGCTACCGGGCCTTGCATGGCTATGCTGCAACGGACGATCTGACCGGACTGCGCTGGCGCGCGATGATTGCTGCGCAGTCGCTGGACGACTTGGCGCGGCAAGAGGCCCTGATCGAGGCCGACACCCCGACCGAGCAGCATTTCGAGGCGATTGGCCTGGGCAAGTGGGGCTGCAACGTGCCGGTCTACAAGACCACCGCCCAGGTGAAGCTGGCGGATGGACCGGCAACGCTGGTCTTCGCGCAGGATATTTCGGCGCAAAAAAGCGCCGAGGCCGAAATGCTGCTGGCCCGCGATGCAGCCGAGGCGGCCAGCCGCAGCAAGGCCGAGTTCCTGGCCAATATGAGCCACGAAATCCGCTCGCCGCTCAATGCCGTGCTGGGCTTCGCCTATCTGCTCGAGCAGCGTGCGATCGATGCCGATGCACGCAGCATGGTGCGTAATATCCGCGTGTCCGGCCAGTCCCTCCTGGCCATCGTCAATGACATCCTCGACGTGTCGAAAATCGAGGCCGGGCACATGCTGATCGAGACCGCGCCGTTCTGCCTGGCCGAGCTGCTGGACAAGGTCGCCACCAGCATGCGCATCGGCGCTGCTGACAAGGATCTGCAACTGATCGTTGACACGCCGCCTGACGGTGTCGGCATTCTGCTGGGGGACGCGTTGCGGCTGGAGCAGGTGCTGCTCAACCTGACCGGCAACGCCGTCAAGTTCACACCAAACGGTGAGGTCGCGCTGCGCTGCACCTTGCTGCGGCGCGACGGCGATGCGCTGGTGCTCGAGTTCAGCGTGCACGACACCGGCATCGGCATCGACCCTGCCGCCCAGGAGGCGATTTTTTCACCGTTCACCCAGGCCGACAGCTCCACCACGCGGCGCTTTGGCGGCACCGGCCTGGGGCTGACCATCTGCCGCCAGCTGGTCGCACTGATGGGCGGCGCGCTGGTCGTCGACAGCGCGCCCGGACGCGGCAGCGTGTTCAGCTTCAGCCTGCCGCTGCAGGCATCCACCGAGCTCGACGCCACGCCCGTCTGCACGACCGATGCGCTCCAGGAGCAGGTCCTGCGCGACATGTGCGTGCTGGTTGTCGACGACAGCGACATCAACCGCGAGGTGGTCCAGCGCATCCTGCGCGACCAGGGCGCCGAGACCGTCGGCGTTGGCGATGGCCGGCAAGCGCTGGACTGGCTGCTGGCGCATCCGGAGCAGGCCGACGTCGTGCTGATGGACGTGCAGATGCCTGTCATGGACGGCATCGAGGCCACCCGGCAGCTGCGCTGCATGCCGCAGTTCGACGACCTGCCCGTGATCGCGCTCACTGCCGGGGCATTCAAGGAACAGCAAGAGGCTGCGCTGGCAGCCGGCATGTGCCATGTGCTGAGCAAGCCATTCGATGCACAGGCGATGCTCGCGTTGATTGCGCGCTTGTGCCATGGCCAAGGCATCACGCCCGGCCAGTCGCCCCCGCAGAACGACGCCGAAGCGCTCGACGTGGCTGCCGGGCTTGCGCTATGGCTGGACGGTGCGGCTTACCGCCAGTATCTGGCCCAGTTTCTCGACCTGCATGGCGACAGCGTGGCGGACATGCGGGCCAGTCTGGCCGCCGGCCGGCCCGCCGAAGCGGCGGCATTGGCGCACAAACTGGCCGGTGTGGCCGCCAGCCTGGCCCTGCCTGCCACGCACGCCGCCGCCCATCAGGCCGAGAGCATGCTGTACGCCGCGATGCGCGACCCGGGTGCTGACGCTGCCGCAGTCGATCTGGCGCCACTGACCGCGGTGCTGGCACAGGCGCGGCGCGCCATCCACCAATACCTCGGACCGGCGCCGGCTGTGGCGACCCCACCCGTGGCAGCGCCACCGGAAGTGCTGCACGCGTATCTGGCCGGTCTGCTGGACGCACTCGAGGCCGATGCACTGGAAGAGGCCGAGGCCTGCCTGGCGGCGCTGGCGCCCATGCTGCCTGCGGCGGTGCTCGATCGTGTCTGGCATCCGCTGCGACGCTTCGATTTCCGCGCCGCCGAGGGCGCTGCGCGTTCGTTGGTGGCAACCGTGCCGGTGGCAGCAGCGCACTGAGCCACCTTGCTGCGGCTGCGGCTACGGCTGTGCTTCAGCGGCCCGGCTGCGTCCAGCGGCGCACGAGGTCGCCAAGCTGCTGCGCCGTGAACGGCTTGCTCAGATAATCGTCCATGCCGGCCGCCAGGCAGCGTTCGCGGTCGCCGTCGATGGCGCTGGCGGTCAATGCCACCACTGCCAGGCGCGGCGCGCCGCTGGCGTCTTCACGCTGGCGCAGCTGGCGGCAGGCCTCGTAGCCGTCGAGCACCGGCATCATGCAATCCATCAGCACCAGGTCATAGGTGCTGGTCGCCAGCGCTGCCAGCGCGACTTCGCCATTGACGGCCTCGTCGACCCGGCAGCCAAGCTTTTCGAGCAGGATCCGCAGCAGCTCGCGGTTGATTTCGGTGTCCTCGACGACGAGCACGCGCGGCGACCCCACGGCAGCGCGCAGGCCGGATGCGGTGACGGCGTCGGGCACCGGCGTCGTCGCCAGGCTGCACGGCACGAGCAGGCGGAAACAGGCGCCGGGCCCGGTACGGGGAACCAGGTCGATACTGCCGCCCATCAGGTCCGCCAGCCGCCGGCAGATGGCCAGGCCCAGGCCGGTGCCGCCGTAGACGCGGCTGATGGTGTTGTCGGCCTGGCTGAATGGCTGGAACAGGCGCGCCTGCGCAGCCGGCTCGATGCCGATGCCATGATCGGTGACCTGGTACAGCAGCACCCAGCCGCCGGCTGCTTCCGGATCGCGCCGCGCCAGCACGGTCAGTTCGATCGGGCCGCCACCGGCCGGTGTGAACTTGATGGCGTTGCTGAGCAGATTGCCCAGCACCTGGCCGATGCGGTCGGCGTCGGCCATGACGGCCGGCGGCAGCACGCCCGGTCGCAGCACGATCGCCAGGCGTTTGCGCTCTGCGCTCATGCGGTACGAATCGACCCGCTGCGTCGCATGGCGCAGCGGGTCGAACGCCTGCGGCACCATCTCCAGGTTGCCGGACTCGACCTTTGAAAAGTCGAGGATGTCGTTGATGGTACGCAGCAGTTCGAGCACGCTCTGGTGGACGGTGCGCGCATACCGGTCCAGTGGGGCCGCCAGGCCGGCGCCCAGCAGCAACTCGGACATGCCGACGATCCCGTTCATCGGCGTGCGGATCTCGTGGCTCATCATTGCCAGGAACCGCGACTTGGCCTGATTGGCGGCCTCGGCCTGGGCCTTCAGCGCCAGCGCCTCGATGGCATCGCGCTCGCGCTGGCGCACGATGCGCAGGACCGTGGCAAACGCGAGGGCCACGCCGATCATGCCGGTCAACGCAATCGCGCCCAGAGGGCGCAGATTGCGCCACCAATGGCTCGTCAACAGCGCTTCGGGCACGGACGCTTCGATGATCAACGGGTAGTTGCGAACCGGCCGCTGCGCCACCATGCGCGGCGCAGCAGGGCTCGAGCCGGTATCGTGCAACTGGCCCAGCATGGCATCACGCTGCGGCCACGACGCCAGCACGATCCGGTCGCTCGACAACAGCGAGATCGCCGCTTCCTGGCCCGGGCTGACAGAATGGAAGAAGTCGTTGAACGATGCGCATGAAATGCCGACCACCGCCACACCGGCAAAGCGGCCATCCGGGGTCTCGCGGCGGCGGCTCAGGTAAAACGTCCAGGCGCCGTTGACCTTGTTGCGCACCGGCCGGCTGACGTGATGGGCGGTGCTGCGGTGCGCGCGGTGGTAAGCGAAGTAATCGCGTTCGGACAGGTTGATGACGGGGGCTGGCCAGGCGCGGGTGGAATTGAGCATCGCACCATCCGCGCCGATGATGCTGGCAACCGCGGCCTGGGGAAGGCCACTGATCTTGTCGGTCATGGTGCGAAAGAGGGCTTCGCCGGCCATGGCCGGATCGTCGTTCTTGGCCGGCAGCGCGGCGATGATGCTGTCGAGCGCGAGGCTGGACGAGGCCATCGATTGCGCCGTACTTTCGGCCAGTACCAGTGTCAGGTTGTCGAGATCGCCGGCCCAGTCGTCGAACTCGCGAGCGCGCAACACCCATGCCGAGCTGACCAGCCCGAGCGTGAGCAGCAGCACGAGGGCCGCGCAGATCATGGCGCTGGTGCTGCGCGTGTCCAGTTGCTGCAAGCGATGCCACCATGGCACGCCGTTCATCGATGTGTCCGCGATCACCCATGCCCCCGTCGATTTTGGTAGGCACGAGAAGTATAGGTTAAAACCTTTAAATCCCTTAATTTAATTTAATAAATTGTATTTAACGAATTTGTTGATTGGGCATAGCGTCTCCGCTACGCGAGCCTCAGGCTGCGGGAGCGTTGCGCGAGATTGGCGCGCAGGTAACCGCGCAGCTCGTCGTAGTTGATCGGTTTGGGGAAAAACACCACGCCCGCCGGTACGCCACCACGCGCTGCCAGCTCGTCAGCAGGCAGCCCGGACAGGATGGCAATACTGACGTCTGCCAGCTCCGGGTCGGTCATGACGGTGCGGACCACTTCGAAGCCATCGATGCCATCCATCACGATGTCCGCCAGCAGGATGTCCGGCGGACGGCGGGCAATCTCCAGCAGCGCCTGGTAGCCGTTTTCACAGAAGATGAACTCTGCCGGCAGATCCCAGCCGCCAAACTGGCGCTGGTACAGGGCGCGCTGGATGGCGTTGTCCTCGATCACGAGAATGGTCGCGCGCCCGCCGCCTTCGCGCGGTGTGCTGCCTGCCAGCTTATGCTTGTAGTCAAGGATAGATTTAAGCGGAATCCGGCGGTGCCCGCCCTGGGTTTTCCAGGCCTCCAGCACACCCGTTTCGGCCAGTTGCTGCACCAGCGATACCGATACGCCGAGCATGTGGGCGGCAACCTGCGTGGTACACACCTCGTCGGACATCACTGCACTTTTCTTCGTTGCCACCAGAACCACTCCCCGCCAATCTCGCCATCAATGAGAATTCATTGAATTCGTTTTAATTGCTCGTATTGTATCGTACGCCTGCATCACAGATCAGCACGCTATTGCGTCGGCCGGCTGGCAGCACTTGTAGAAAAACGTCGTTGCGCACAGCGCGCCATCGGGAAGATGCGCGAAATCCGGTATCACCCCTGCACGTTGCCATCCCGACCGTTCATACAGGCGCTCGGCGACCGCGTCTGCGGTGTCCAGAACGAGCACACTGCGTCCCTGGGCACGTGCTGCTCCCTCGACCGCTTCCATCAGGCACCGGCCCAGGCCTGCACCACGCGCCCGGCGCAGCACCAGCAGCTTGGCCACGTCAGCCCGATGTTGCTGGTTGTCCGGCATCGCCGTGATCAACTGGACGGTGCCGAGAATGCCGGCGCTGTCTTCGGCCACGATGAGCGTTCGTTCTGCGCGTCCCACACCGGCGGCGACGTCGTGCCAGAACTGCAGCGCCGTCGTGCGCGCGAGCGGCAGCATGAAGCTGACCGACGCGCCGCCTTCGACGCAATCGATCAGCACGTCGGCCAGTTGCTCGCTGCAGGCAAGCGCCTCGTGCTGCGAGAGCGTGCGTAGCGTGATGGCGTGGGGCATGAAGGTTCTCCTGGAGATTGTTATGACGTGCCGGCCAGGTCCGGCAGTGGTTCAGTCGACTGTCGTCGCTCCCGGAGCCTGCCCGGCAACCAGTGTACGTGACCCGGCATGGGGGCGCCCGTCAATCGGGATATTGATGAAGAACGTCGTCCCGCGGTCGTGGCTGCTGTCCACGCCAATACTGCCGCCATGGCTTTCGGCCACTGCGCGCACATAGGGCAGGCCGATGCCCCAGCCTTGCGGGTCGCCGCGCTGGGCCAGCTCGGCCCGGCGATACATCTGGAAAATGCATTCCTGCTCATGCGGCGGAATCGGCGGGCCGTCGTTGTGCACCGACACCAGCAGGCGTTCGTGGAGCTGGTCCACCTTGACGCTGATCGGCGTGGCAGGCGCCCCGTATTTCACCGCGTTGGACACCAGATTCTCGATCGCCCGCCTGAACACCTGGCGATCCCACCAGCCATTGACCGGGTGTGCATTGAGCTCGAAACGGGGCCCGTGCGCGGTGCGTGCGTCGGCCAGCACCTCGGCCACGAGTTCGTCCATCGGAAAGCTCGTGATCGTCAGCGGAATGGTCTCGCCACTGTGAAACGCCATCGTATCGAGCAACTCGTCGACCATGCTGCTCATGCGCCGCGTATTGGCCAGCGCCTTGCCGGCCACCTTTTTAATCTGGTCCAGGTCGTTGCTGCGCAGGATGAGTTCAAGCGCAGTGACCGTGGCGCCCAGCGGGCCGCGCATATCGTGCGTCAGCGCTGCAGCGAAGCGTTCCCGGAAACCGCTGTGCACCAGCGAGAACGCTTCCACGGCCTCTTGAATGCCGGAATCGATCGATGAATGGATCGTGTGGATTTCGCTGTGATCGAGCACGACCTGTTCGCGGTGCAGCACATCGAAGATGGCCCAACGGAAGATCTGATACTCCTCCATCAGCGCAGTGTGATCGTACGACGTGATGCGCGCGCGTTCGCCGCCATGCTCGGCAGCAACCGTGGTGCCGTCGACGGCGGACGTGCGCGGGTAGTCCGGGCTGATGCTCTGGACGATGTTGTCGTAGAACACTGGCAGCGTATCGATCAGGATCGGATGCTGCACATTGCGCGCCTGCGCAACGCGTTCACGCACGCGTGCTTCCCATGTCGCGAAAACGGCCCCGCGCAGGCCCAGCATCCGCTGTGCATTGGCCGACAGGTGGTCGGAGCCGGCTTGCTGGTCGGTGGCGAAACTCACTGGAGGCTGCCCTTTCGATGATGAATGTCGTATTGACGAGCGGCTATTTTACGCCGGGCCACGGGCGCATGCCGTCCGATTGTGATCAGGTAGGCAGGCGCCCCGGGTCCGGCGCCAGTTCGTCGAGCAACGCCAGCAGACAGGGAATGTCCACCGGCTTGACCAGGTGCCGCGCAAAGCCGGCGGCCTGCGACGCGGCCACGTCCTGTGGCTGCCCGTAGCCGCTGAGCGCCAGCATGACTGCCCCGGCTGCGCGTGGCGTGGCGCGCAGCCGCTGCGCGAGCTGGTAGCCGTCCATGTCGGGCAGGCCGATGTCGAGCAGGCAGACATCGAACGATTCGGCGTCGGCGCGCAGCAGGGCGCCATGCGGCGACGCCTCGACCTGTACCTTGTGACCCATGGCTGAGAGCACCATGCCCAGCGATTCGGCCGCGTCGCGGTTGTCGTCGACGATCATGATGCGCAGCGCCGTGTGCGCGGCCAGCGCGTGCTCTTCTTGCGTCGTGGTGGCAGGATCGGCCGCATTGGCGTCCAGCGGCAGCGTGACGGCAAAGCAGCTGCCCCGGCCAGGCCCGTCGCTGTATGCCTCGACCTTGCCGCCGTGCAGCGTCACCATGCTGCGCACCAGGGCCAGGCCAAGGCCGAGCCCGCCCTGTGTCCGGTCCGGCGTGCGCCTGGCTTGCGTGAACAGCTCGAAGATGGCGGGCAGCAGGCCGGCATCGATGCCGATCCCGTTGTCCCTGACCGACAAGGTCACGCTGGCCGCATCGGCGGCGGCTTCGGCAAACACCGTGATCTCGCCGCCGTCCGGCGTGTACTTGGCCGCGTTGCCCAGCAGGTTGGTCATGACCTGCACCAGTCGCTTGCGATCGCCCGTGACGGTGACGTTGGCCGCGCCCAGGCGCGTTGCGAGGGTGTGGCCCTTTTTTTCGATGAGCGGACGCGCCTGTTCGATAGCGCTGTAGATCACGGTCCTGAGATCGACCGGCAGGCGCTCGAGTTCGACCAGGCCGCGCGTGACGCGCGAGACGTCGAGCAGATCGTCCACCAGCTCGACCATGTGCCGCACCTGGCGGCCGATGACGTCGGCCGCATGCGCGGTGCGCTTCGGGTCGACGCCCGGGAGCTTGAGCATCTGGGCAGCGGTGCTGATTGGCGCCAGCGGATTGCGCAGTTCATGCGCCAGCATCGCCAGGAATTCGTCCTTGCGGACATTGGCCGCCTTGAGTTCTTCGGCGGCCAGCCGCTGGTCGTGCATGTCGGTGACCGTGCCCATCCAGCGGATGATGGCGCCGGTCTCGTCGTGCACCGGCAGGGCGCGGTTGAGCACCCAGCGATACTCGCCGCTGTGGTGGCGCAGCCGGTGCTCGATCTCGAACAGGACGCCGCTGGCCAGGCTGGCCGTCCACTGGGTGCGTAGCGCCGGCAAGTCGTCGGCGTGGATGGTCCGGGTCCAGCCGCTGCCGGCCAGCGCCTGACTCGACATCCCTGTGAATTCGCACCAGCGCCGGTTCGCGTAATCGTTGGTGCCATCGGGCAGGCCTGACCACACCATCTGCGGCATCGCCTCGGTCATCGTGCGGAACTTGCCTTCGCTCTCGCGCAACGCCCGCTGGACCTGCACCTGCGCCGTCAGGTCCATCGACGCCGCCACGGCGCCGGTGATGTTGCCGGCGTCGTCGCGGATGGGGGCGGCCCGGGTGAGCAGCGTGTGCCGCTCGTGCGGCCGGCCGAACGGTTCGATCTCGACGAAGTCGGCGTCGACCTGCTCGCCACGCAGCGCGCGCACCAGCGACCAGTCGCGGGCCTGGACCGGCTGGCCGTGACGCTGCGAACCGTCGGCCCACCAGCCGCGCCAGTCAGCGTAGCCTTCGGTGCTGGTGGTCATCGGATGCTCGCCCCACAGCACGTGCATCATCGGGTTTGCCGACGAGAGCGCACCCTGGGCGTCGGCATAGACGATCCCCACCGGCGCCGAACTGAGCAGCGCGTCGAGCCGGCGCCGGTCGGCCTCGGCCTGGGCGAGGGCGGCGCGCGCAGCCGCTTCGCTTGCCTGCAGCGCGCGTTCGGCGTTCTTCTGGTTGCTGATATCGGTAAACAGCAGCGCCACGCGGCGCCTGGTCGGGTGCGCGATGCGGCTGGCGTACACCGTGAACCAGCGGCCCATCGCCTCCGAGCCTTCTTCGAAGCGGCGCGCCACGCCGCTGCGGGCGATGCCGTCATAGGTGTCGATCCAGCTCTGCTCGATGCCGGGCACCAGCGCGCGCGCGGTTCTGCCGATGCTGTCGGCCAGGCCCGTGTGACGGGCAAAGGCGGGGTTGGCTTCGACGAACAGGTAGTCGACCGCCTTGCCGTGGGCATCGTCGATCATCTCGATCATGCCGAAGCCTTCGTCCATGGTGTCGAACAGTGCATGGTGGGTTTGCTCGAGGCGCTGGCGCAGCAGATGGCTGTGCGTGACGTCGTTAACGATGGCGAGCACGCCGCGCACGCCGCCTTCGTCCTCGATCGGGCTGTAGCCGTAAGTCCACCAGATGTCTTCGCGCCGGCCGTGGCGCGTGAGCGGGATCAGCCGGTCATCGTGCCAGGCGGCGGGGCCGCCGGCCATGATGCACTCGATCTCGGGTCCGATCAGGTCCCAGGCTTCCGCCCAGCAATCCCGGCCGGGCTGGCCCAGCGCGGAGGGATGGCGTTCCGGACCGAGGGTCTGGCGGTAGCTGTCGTTGTAAAACTGGATCAGTTCGTCGCCCCACCAGATGAACATCGGGTGATTGCTCGACAATACGACCCGGACCATGGTCTTGAGCGCCATGGGCCAGGTGTCCGGCAGCCCCAACGGGGTGGCTTGCCAGTCGTGGGCGCGCATGAGGGCGCCCATTTCGCCGCCGCCGGCCAAAAAACTGAAAGGTGAATGCAAGGGGTTCGATGGTGGGATGGTCGAACGTTCAAGATACGGGCTGGCTGCGCAATCCGCAATCCCAATGGCGTGCGGCAATCATGTGTTGCGTTGAAGGCGCAGCAGCAACCAGGCCGCCACTGTCGTGAAGGTCGCGATCAGTCCGCACACGATCCAGAAGCCGTGGCCGTTGTCGGCCAGCGGGACGCCCCCCACGTTCATGCCGAGCAGGCCCGCAATCAGGTTGATCGGCAGCGCCATGACCGTCACGATCGTGAGCAGGTACAGGCTGCGCGCATTGTCTTCGTTCACGCGTGCGGCGATTTCTTCCTGCAGCAGCTTGATGCGTTCCTGCAGCGCGGCCAGGTCGCTCAGCACCACGGTGAATTCTTCGGTGGCCTGGCGCAGGTCCTGGCGGTCTTCGCCATGCACCCAGACCGGCGGGCGCTGCAACAGCCGGAACAGCGCGGCCGGCTCCGGCGCCAGCAGGCGCTGCAGCCGCACCAGCACACGGCGCAAGGCACCCAGTTCTTCGCGCTGGCGTGTCAGGCGTCCTGCCAGCAGGCGGTCTTCGATGGTGTCGACGCGCGCCACCGCATCGCGCACGATGTTCACCAGCACGTCGGCCTGGTCGCGCAGCAGGTGCACCAGCAACTCGCTCGACGAGCGCAGCGGCGCGCCCTGCAAGACATCCTGGCGCAGGCGCTCGATCGACGCCAGTGGTTTGCGGCGTGCACTGATGACGGCGTGCGGCGTGACGTGGGCCCACAGGGTCGAGATTTCGGCGCTGTCGAGCGAAAAGCCGTGCAGCACGTCGTTGATGACGGCGATCAGAGCATCATCGGCGATTTCGATGCGGGTCGAGCGCGAGCCCTGGTGCAGCGTCGCGTAGAACTCGTCGGCCAGGCCGGCGTGCTGGCGCAGCCAGCGTTCGCTGGCCGTGTTCGACAGGTTGAAGTGCAGCCAGATGAACTGGTTCGGCTGCGGCGCTGCCATCCAGCGCACGGCGTCGGCCACGCCGATGGGCACCGCAGTTGGCACCGCAGTTGGCACCGCAGTGGGCGCGGCGCCAGTCCCGGGGTCGATCAGGAAACCCCACACCAGGCCCGAATTGTCGGAGCCGTAATTGAAGCTGGATGCCGCCATTTCCCGTCCAGGTTGAATCAACGATGGGCAATTGTAGGGCCATCCACGCGCACCATGTGCAGGATCAGGTGCGATGTCGGCACACTAGTGCGATGTCATCAAGCTGAAATGTAGGGCCGCTAAGATCGGTGCTGTGTCTCTCTGTCTGTCTCTCTCTCGCGTGATCCCCGACGGATTTCGCGTTATTCCGTCGGCGGCAATGCCGACGGATTTTTTGTGCTCGCGCCCCACGAAAGAAATCAGATGCAAACATCACAGATCGATCGCCGCTATGTCGGCCTGCCGTACATGCAGTCGAATCCGTACGCGGACGCTACCCACGTCGTGCGCCAGGGTATGCAGATCCAGGCCAGCCTTGGCACCCTCAGCGCCGTTGAATTCCTCAAGCAGCATGGCGTGCATGGCGCCGTGATCCACCGTGTGCTGATGGGTGAACTCGTGCGCATGGACGACCAGGTCCTGATCGAGGATCCACGCATGTAATTGCCCGTGGCCGGCACAGGACCGCCGGCGCAGTCTCAGGCGGGTTCGGTCAGCTCGCGCAGGATCGCGCACTGGCCCGCCGTCTGAACCGAGTCGCAGCGCGCACGCACGCTCGACAGGGCAGTGCGCAATTGCTGCAGTTCAGCGATCTGGCGATCGATTTCGGACAACTGATGGTCGACCAGCGCATTGACGCCGCTGCATGAGCGCTCCGGCTGGTCCTGGTAGCCCAGCAACGTGGCGATTTCCGCCAGCGACATCCCCAATGCCCGGCAACGCCGGATGAAATGCAGCCGCTCGGCGTGGCTCGCATCGTAGACCCGGTAGTTCGCCTGCGAACGCACGGGTGGCGGCAACAGACCCTTCAATTCATAGAACCGCACCGTTTCGGCCTGACAACCCGTCAGCTTCGCCAGTTCTCCAATTCGCATCGACATCCACCTTGACCTTGTAGTAACTACAGGGATTCTAATGCATCCATTGTCTTTGGAGGTGCGTATGTCGTCATGCTGTTCCGGATCGTGCAGTTCCGCCACGCCGCCGCCCGACGGGCGCTACCGCAAAGTGCTGTGGGCGGCCCTTGTCATCAACTTCGCCATGTTCGGCGTCGAGATCGTCAGCAGCCTGGCCGCCGGTTCGGTGTCGCTACTGGCCGACTCGGTCGATTTTCTGGGCGACGCCGCCAACTACGGCGTCTCGCTGTTCGTGCTGGGCCTGGCGGTCGTGTGGCGCTCGCGGGCGGCCTATGCCAAGGGCCTCGTGATGGGCGCCTTCGGGCTGCTCGTGCTGGCGCGGGCGGTGTGGCTTGGCACGGGTGACCACGTGCCACAGGCCCAGACCATGGGCGTGGTTAGCGTGCTGGCGTTTGCCGCCAATGGCGCGGTAGCGGCGTTGCTGTATGCATTCAGGAACGGCGACGCAAACATGCGCTCTGTATGGCTGTGCACGCGCAACGACATGATCGGCAATGTGGCGGTAATGCTCGCCGCGCTGGGTGTGTTCGGCACTGGTGCCGGCTGGCCCGATATCGTGGTGGCGTCGATCATGGCGCTGCTCGGCCTGCACGCGGCGCGCGACATCATCCGGCAGGCGCGGGGCGAGTTGCAGCAAGGGGCGCTCGCCCGTATGCCGGCCCGTTAGGGAAGTGCTTCCTTAGCGCTGGTCGCCATGCCCGGCGATCAGCATGGCCGCGTGGTACAGGTCGGGCGCGATGCGGGTGGGCAGCCGGCGCGGGCCCAGGCGCCACTCGGTTTCGTTGCCGTTGTCGATCAGCAGCGTGCGGCAACCGGCGCGGTTGCCGGCTTCGACGTCGTGCAGGATGTCGCCGATCATCCACGATGCGCGCAGGTCGATGTCGTGCTCGTGCGCGGCGCGCAGCAACATGCCGGGTGACGGCTTGCGGCAGGTGCAGGCATGGGCATAGTTGCTGACCGTGCCCAGCGGGTGGTGCGGGCAATAGTAAAAACCGTCGAGCGTGAGCTGCTCGCGAAACAGCAGGTCGCGCAGGCGGTCGGACATCGGTGTCATTGCGTCTTCGCCGAAGCAGCCGTGCGCGATGCCGAACTGGTTGGCGACGACAAACAAGCGGTAGTCGAGGCCAGAGAGCAGCCGCAGCGCGGGCCCGGCGCCGCTGACCAGACGGATGCGACGCGGCTCGGCAGCAAAGGGCATGTCGTCGACCAGCGTTCCGTCGTTGTCCAGGAAAATGGCTTTCATGCGGGCGCCTTTCACGGTGCGGTCATGGTCACGCGACTGGCATCGCCGTTACCTGCGCGGGGCCGCGCCGGCGCTGCAGACTGGCCAGGTGGGTCGCCAGCGCCTCGGCATCGCGCGGCGGAAGGGCGACGGCGGTAGCCTGCCCGCGCGCCACATCGCGCCCGTCGTCCATCGTGATGCCCGTGTCTGCCATGCGCCACGGCATACTGACCAGCACGTCGGCCGCTGCAAGCCAGTCGCGCGAACTGTGCAGCGACGCAGCGACCAAAAAACGCACATGCGCTGTCATGGCCAGTGCGCGCACCAGTTCGCGCAGTCGCGCCAGTTCTGCGCCGGCATCTGCATCTCCCATGGCATCAGCATCAGCCTCAGCCTCAGCCTCAGCCTCAGCATCAGCGCCCACGGCAACCAGCAGCACCGCATCGACACCATGCCGCTGTCGCAGCCTGGCAACGCCCAGGATCACGGTGGCGATGCCAATGCCTGGCGCGAGGCGACCGGCGTGCAGGTGGCTGGCAAGTATCACGAAGCAGGCCGGACCGATATTCAGCCGACGCCGCGCCAGGATACGCTCCGGTAGGTGTGCGCCGAAAGGCGGCACGGCAGCAGGGCAGGGTGCATCGTGCAGCGCTGGCATGGCAAGTCTCCGCTGATTGGGCGCCACTGCGCATGGGTGGCGATGGCGAGCGGTTCGACTGTCATGGGTGTGCACTGGTTCCGGCGGGGGCGGGCAGCTTGGCGCTGGATCAAGCGCCCTCGCATGCAAACCGGGGCGCCAATGGCGCCCCGGAACGTGTCACTACGGAAAACTCACGCAATTATTTGCGTGAAAAGCCCGTGTCGTCGTCCATCTTGCTGTCGCCGGCGAGCTTGTTGGCGCCGCCCGGGCTGCGCGGATAGCCGCCTGCCGCATCGTTCGATTCGTGTACCGGGTTCGGTTCGGCGTTCATGCTGCCGCCCGTCTGGTAACCCTCGCCCTCGGTGCGCGGGCCGCTGTTGCCGCCGCTGCGCGGCAGGCCACCGGCCAGATCGTTGGATTGGTGGAAGCGGTCGGCGGGCACTTCACGCGGGTTCTCGCCCGTCTGCGAGCCTTGGCGATCAGTGCTTTCCTGGATCTTGCTGGAGCTTGCATCCTGGGTATCGGCGCGATTTTCGCCGTTGGCATTGTCCACGCTCTGGCGGTTGCCATAGATGTCGCCGTGCTGCACGCCCGGCACGCCGGCTTCCGTGCCGCGTGCATTACGATCTTCGGTGCCGGTGCCGGGGACGATGCCGGTATCCACGCCGGTGCCAATCGTCGTGCCGCCGGCATGCGCTGGCTGGACCGACGCAGGCGCATTCGGGTTACCGGCAGTGCGTGTATCACCCTGGCGGTTGCCCACAGGCTCGTTCAACTGACCCCACTCAGCGGAATGCGCTTCCATTGCGCGCTGGTGGCTGTCGGTCGTGCCCTGCTGGGCACCGGTCGTGGCGAGCTGGCCTTGCGCTGCGCCCGGACGATCCGGTTGCGCCATACCGGTGCCGGACGGTGCGCGTTGTTCGGTGGCGCCATCGCGCGTTGCGCCCTTGGCGTCCGGGTTCCATTTTTCGTTGGCACCGTTGTTGGTCTGGTTATTCACTTCGCTACGCTGGTTCGCATCCATGTCGGTCTCCTGTGCATTGGTGAACTGGCAGGTCGATGCCTGCCGCATGGATTCATCATGCGCGCACCCGGCGACGCACAGAATAGGATGACGTAGGGGGTGTGTGTAGGACTGTTCCTGAGCCGAAGAATGAATGGCGGAACTTTAATTTCTTGAATGCACTAATTCTCGCGCGTTGTCCTACAAAGTCATCTGGACTACTCCTATAGCAGCATCCAAAAGGCGTGCCTACTATGGATTTGGGCTCATCGTCGCCGCCGTTCGGCGTCGGCAGGCCTCAAGCCTGCCGCAGGACGCGGCGGTTTCCAATCGTGTATATGGGAGAAACCTCATCATGGCCTCAAGCAACCAGGGTAACAAGCAATCGGGCACGCCGGGCAATAGTCAAAGTGCCGGCGGCACGCGTAATCGCGGCTTCGCATCGATGGATCCTGCACGCCAGCGTGAAATCGCCAGCCAGGGCGGCAAGGCTGCTCATGCGAAGGGAACGGCGCACGAGTTCACGTCCGACGAAGCCCGCCGCGCAGGCAGCCTGAGCCACGGGAACCGGCAGTCCGCGAGCGCCGCCGACATGGTGAGCAGCGCGGTCAAGAGCGGTAACCGCCAGAGCGCAGGAAGCGGCAGCCGCAGCGGTGGCGCCAAGGAGTAGGCGGTCTGCCGCCGGCAGCGTGCCGGCACGGCCATTCACGGGGAGCGGTATGCTCCCCGTTTTGCTGTCCGCTGGTGCAAACTGCCCAAAAGGGCGGGGGGATGCGGTAGAATCGCAGCGCCTTTTTCAACCTTCCCCCAAGGATCAACGTCGTGAAACCAGCGGTCATTCGTCAAGTCAAGAGCCTGTCCATGTCCTGCGACCGGGTTGGTAACCTGTTGCTGACCAAGTTCTCCACCATCGGTGCGAGCGATGTCGCCGTCCACATCCCGGCCAATGTCGTGTTCTGGCTGCTCAAGCACCTGCCGGTCAATCAGGATCCGCAGCTCAAGGCGCCGGCGGCCGGTCCAGTCATCGGCGAGGCCGACTGGCAGAACCCGAATACGCCACGCGTCCAGTACGTCAATTGCAAAGAGTTGCCAGGCATGATCCGCATGACCTTCGCCCTCGAGACCAAGCCGGACCTGACGGTCGTGCTCGATCGCGGCAATGTCGAGCTGATGCGTCAGATCATGGCGATGTACACCAAGGACCTGATCGACCTCGACGCGCAGTAAATACCGTTTCTGCTTGCCTCTCGCCGGGCTGGCGCCCGGCGCTTTGTCACCCTGCGCCGCCTTCCACGGCGGGCCATGAAAGGATCACCATGTCCATCAAGATCAGCACGATGTTCGACGCCGGATCGATCGATGTCGTCAACGCCGGGCATCCGTCCCGGATCGACCTGAACCTGCGCGCCGACTCGCACGCCGACATCCACCAGTGGTTCCATTTTCGGCTGCAGGGTGCGCGCGACCAGGCCGTGACGATGCGCTTTTTGAACGCCGGCCAGGCCACGTACCCGAAGGGGTTCGAGGATTACCAGGCGGTGGCCAGCTATGACCTCGACAACTGGTTCCGCGTGCCGACCACGTTCGATGGCCAGGTGATGACGATCGAGCACACGCCGGAAACGGACAGCGTGTATTACGCCTACTTCGAGCCGTATAGCTGGGAACGCCACCTGCGCCTGCTGGGCGAAGTGGCCGAGAACCCGATCGCGCGTGTGCTCGACATCGGCAGCACGGTCGAGGGCCGCGACATGAACCTGGTCGTGATCGGCAACCCGCAGGCCGAGAAAAAGATCTGGGTCATCGCACGTCAGCACCCGGGCGAATCGATGGCCGAATGGTTCGTCGAAGGCATGATGGACGCGCTGCTCGACAGCGCCAATCCGGTGGCGCGCACGCTGCTGCAGCGCGCCGTGTTCTACATCGTGCCGAACATGAACCCGGACGGCTCGGTGCGCGGTAACCTTCGCACGAACGCCGCCGGTGCCAACCTGAACCGCGAATGGATGAACCCGTCGCTCGAGCGCAGCCCCGAGGTACTGTGCGTGAAGCAGAAGATCGAAGAAACCGGCATCGACATGTTCTTCGATATTCACGGCGACGAAGCGCTGCCGTACAACTTCGTGGCCGGCTGCGAAATGCTGGCCGATTTCACGGCCGAGCGCGCAATGGAGCAAACCGCCTTCATCGACCGCTACATCGCCTGCAGCCCGGACTTCCAGAAAGAGTTCGGCTACGCCGCCAGCAAGTACAACGACGAACTGCTCACGCTGGCGTCGAAGTATGTTGGCCACCACTACAAATGCCTGTCGCTGACGCTGGAAATGCCGTTCAAGGACAACGCCAACCTGCCCGACGCGCACACCGGCTGGAACGGCGCACGCAGCGCAGGCCTGGGCGCGGCCATGCTGCAGCCGATCCTGCAAGGGCTGGGCTGACGCGATGGGCATCGAGATCGAGCGCAAGTTCCTGCTGAAAGGCGACGCCTGGCGCACGCTGGGCACGGCCACGCTGCTGCGCCAGGGCTATCTGTGCGCCGACCCGACGCGCACGGTGCGCGTGCGCATCGAGGGCGAGCAGGGCGTGTTGACCATCAAGAGCAAGAGCGAAGGTGCTTCGCGCGGCGAGTGGGAGTATCCGATCCCGCTGCTTGAAGCCGCCGAACTGCTCGAGCGCCTGTGCGAGCGGCCCCTGGTCGAAAAGACCCGGCGCCGCATCGAGCACGCCGGGTTCACCTGGGAAGTCGATGAATTCCTGGGCGAGAACGCGGGCCTGATCGTGGCCGAGATCGAGCTGCCGGCCGAAGATACCGTGTTCGACAAGCCCGACTGGATCGGCCAGGAAGTCACTGGCGACAAGCGTTATTACAATTCGAGCCTGATCAGGGCGCCGTATTCCACCTGGACCGATACCCCCACATGACCCGTCACGCGCGCCGCAGCCTCATCAAAGTATCCATCGTTACCGCGTTGAGTCTGGCGTTTTCCGGCGCCTCGGCCGCGCCGGCTGCGACAGTCGGCGCCGCTTACTTCCCGCCCGCCGGGGAGTGGACGCGCAAGGACCCGGCGGCGCTCGGGATGGATCCGGTGGCACTTGCCGCTGCGATCGCGTTTGCACAATCGCGCGAGACCGAGCGGCCGCTCGACCTGTCCGACCAGGAAGCGATCTTCGGTACGCGCCTGGGCTCGATGCCGACCCGGCGCGCCGCGACCAACGGCGTGGTGATCTACAAGGGCTATGTCGTGGCCGAGTTCGGTGACACGCGCTTTGTCGATCCGACCTACTCGGTGGCCAAGAGCATGCTGGCCACCGTGGCGGGCGTGGCGGTGCGCGACGGGCGCCTGCAAGTCGATGAGCCGGTGGCGCAGCGCGTCACCGATGGCGGCTACGCGACGCCACACAACGGGGCCGTGACCTGGAAGCAGCATCTGCAGCAAGAGTCCGAATGGGACGGCGAGCTGTGGGGCAAGCACAGCAACTTCATCGGCAAGGCTGCGTTTGGCAAGGGTGAAAAGAAACCGCGCGCCATCAAGACGCCGGGCACGTTCTACGAATACAACGATACGCGTGTGAACCGCCTGGCACTGTCGCTGCTGCGCGTGTTTGGCCAGTCGGTACCGGACGTGTTCCAGCAGCAGGTCATGGACCCGATCGACGCCTCGTCGAGCTGGAAGTGGGTCCCGTACCACAACAGCTACGTTGAACTGAACGGCAAACAGGTGCCCTCGGTCAGCGGCGGCACGCGCTGGGGTGGTGGCATGTGGATCGACAGCTGGGACATGGCGCGCTTCGGCTACCTGTGGCTGCGCCAGGGCAACTGGGCCGGCAAGCAGATCCTGCCGCCGGCCTATGTCACGGCGGCGCTCACACCAAGCGCGAACGGCCCGGATTACGGCTACCTGTGGTGGCTCAATACCAAGGGCAAGAACCTGCCGGGCATGCCAGCCACTGCGTTTGCCGCGCTGGGCGCGGGCAGCAACGATATCGTCGTCTCGCCCGAGCACGACCTGGTCATCGTGTGGCGCTGGCATGCCGGTAACGCCGCTGAATTCGCCACGCGCGTGGTGGGCGCGATCCGCAAATAGACGGCCACTTGGCAGCACATCGGACCTCTTTTCGGCCTCATTCAGACCGCATCCGGGCGGCATTCAGCCGCGAGGCTGCATCCCCCGTTTCGTACAAACCCCGTTGTCCAATTGTGCGGGGCAAAAGGGGGTTTGGGTGATATTCTTTTGCCACTAAATACACTCGCGATGCGGCGACGCGTGCCACGGCCTTGACAGGGGTCTGGCGCAAGCCTCCCCCGGCATTGCCAATATCACCAGGACACAAGAATGAAAAAGAACATCGCCATTGTTGGTGCAGGATTCTCCGGGGCAGTGATCGCCAACCAACTCGCACAAGCAGGCTACACGGTCGACGTCTTCGAGTCGCGTCCGCACGTGGCCGGCAATTGTTATTCCGAGCGCGATGCCGAGACCGGCGTCATGGTCCACGTGTACGGCCCGCACATTTTCCACACCGACAATGAGCGTGCGTGGGAATTCGTCAACCGTTTTGCCGAGTTCAAGCCGTACGTCAACCGCGTCAAGGCCATCACCGACGGTAAAGTCTTCACTCTGCCGATCAACCTGTTGACCATCAACCAGTTCTTCAACAAGACGATGGGGCCGGCCGAAGCGCAGGAGTTCCTGGCAAACCTGGGCGACAAGACCATCGAAAACCCGACCACCTTCGAAGAGCAGGCACTGCGCTTCGTGGGCCGCGACCTGTACGAAGCGTTCTTCAAGACCTACACGATCAAGCAGTGGGGTCTGGAGCCGAGCGAACTGCCGGCCAGCATCCTCAAGCGTCTGCCAGTGCGTTTCAATTACGACGACAACTACTTCAACCACAAATACCAGGGCATGCCAGCCGAAGGCTACACGCAACTGGTGCAGAACATCATCGACACGCCGGGCGTGACGGTGCACCTGAACACCACGTTCGATCCGGCCACCAAGGGCGAATACGAGCATGTGTTCTACAGCGGCCCGATCGACGCCTGGTTCAAGCACACCGAAGGCCGCCTGCCTTACCGCACGCTGGACTTCGAAGTCTTCCGCGCCGACGGCGACTTCCAGGGTAACGCTGTCATCAATTACTGCGACAACGAAAAGAAATACACCCGCATCACCGAGCACAAGCACTTCTCGCCGTGGGAAAAGCACGAAAAGACGATCTGCTACGCGGAGTACAGCCGCCAGTGCGAAGAAAAGGATATCCCTTACTATCCGATCCGCCAGAACCGCGAAAAGGCCATGCTCGAGCTGTACGTGAACAAGGCGCAAAACGAGCCGAACGTCACATTCGTCGGCCGCCTGGGCACCTACCGCTATCTGGACATGGACGTCACGATCGCCGAAGCACTGGCCACATCCGACAAGTTCCTTGAAAGCGCCCGCACCAACGCGCGCATGCCAGCATTCACCATCGACCCGATGGCGTAATGCACTAACGCAGTCGTAAAAAAAGGCCGGCCACGATCAACGTGGCCGGCCTTTTTTGCACGGACCCGCAGTGCCGGTACAACATCCCACCGGATCAAAAAAAGCCGGGGTCAGGTCTGACATTCGAACACGATCTCGACAGTTGGGTATTCGGAATTAGCTGGCACGGGGCCAAGTAGTACCGGGCACATTGCCAGTGGATGTGGCCACTGCTGAGGTCGTGTCCAAATGTCAGACCTGACCCCGGCTGTGGACCCCGGCTGTGACTTGAAAGTGATCTAAAGCTGAGGTCGTGTCCAAATGTCAGACCTGACCCCGGCTTTGGAGATCAGTGGAAGTGCTCGCTGCCGGTCGGCGTGTCGTCCGGCATCTCGGCATGTACCAGTTCGCCGGTTGGGTCGGCGAACAGCGGTGAGCCGCAGTCGTCGCAGTACTCGGCCACGTAGCGTTCGTTGATGCGCTTGATGTGGGCGATGCCTGCTTCGTTCAGGTGCGCGACGATTTCATTGAGCGGGCTGAGCGCATCGTGGGTGATGGCGAGCGGGCCTTCCACCGGCGTACCGGACTCGTCTTCTTGCCCGTACAGCGGCCAGACGATGCCATACACCACATCCGGGCTCTGGCGCATCGTGAACGACACGCGGTACTCGTCGATCTGGATGTCCGGCGCTTCTTCGCCAAAGCCGGCGACGACAGCGCGCAGGTCGGATGGTTCCACGCCCAGCGTGTTCGTCAGGTAGTGGACGGCAGCGCGGATCGAGATCGGACGGATCAGCTTATCGGCTTCGCGGCAGGCGACGTAATACGCTTCCGGCAGCAGCAGCTCGATGCCGCAGCCGGGCATCAGGCGCGCGACGTTGGCAGTGGCTTGCGTGCGCCATTGTTCCAGGCTGCGCTCGCGCTCTTGCACGACGTGCAGCTGATGCTGCGGCTCTTGCCAGCGGAACAGCGGGTCACCCGCCGGCGCGACAATCGTGATCAGCATATAGCGCGTGTCGGCCAGGAACGGGGCGGTTTCCTCTAACTGCGGCGCCGGTTTGATCGTGCCGCCCTTGTGCGCGGCGGCGGCCAGCTTGTGCGTCAGCGCGTAGGTTTCCGCATGCGTGCGCGGCAGCTGGTCGATCGAATACAGGGTCGGGGCGATGGCCATCTTCGTGCCGCCTGCCAGCAGGTGCGCCGAGAAGTGCGCGCCGAGCGTGGCCAGCAGGTCGGCAGGGATCGTGCCGGTGGCGATCGAGAACCGGGTCCAGGCCAGGATCGGTGCAGCGATCAGGAGCGCCTGCCAGGTGACGTCGACGCCATCCTTCTGCTCGACCATCACGGCCGATTCGCTGACCGCTTCGACGGTGTCCATCAGCACGTCGTACGAGGCCAGATCGCTCTTGAACAACGCGTTCAGCGCACTGTCGATGCTGTCCTGGTGGTTGGTCTTGAGCAGTTTTTGCAGTTGCGTGTCGAGCTGGCGTTCCCATGCCCGTTCTTCGGCACGGCTGGCAGCTTGCATGAGGGCTTGCGAGAGGCTGACGAGGCGCTGGCTTTCTGCGGAAAGTTTGGGTGTTGAATCTTTGGAAGGGCGACGCATGGGGCGAGTGAGTCTCTTGTCAGTTAGTGGATCGAATGTCAGTGGAGCAGACCGGAGCCGGATAATGATGATAATCCCTTATCCCGCGTATTGTAGTTGATTCGGCCACATGCCATGAACAATGGGGGCGGGCGCGCCCGGTACGTACGGATTACAGGAAGACACTTGCCAAGTCCGCCTACACCGACCATAATGAGAACAATTCTCATTCAAACATCAATGAGAAGCAGCAGGAATGTTCGACCCTGCCGGCGACCGGGAAAGCGCTGGCAGATGCTCTTCACGGAGTACCACCCCCGCCGGGAGACCGGATTCGCCCCTCCTGGCTCGCCAGGGGGGATTTTTTTGTTGGCCGTACCCACCACAATCTCATCATGATGCTGCATATTCCCGGCGTGCTGACGCCAGAACAGGTCTCCGCGATCCGCGCCCGGCTCGACCAGGCGCCGGAGTGGATCGACGGACGCGAGAGCGTCGGCGCGCAGGGTGCGCAGGTCAAGCGCAATCGCCAGCTGGGCGAGGGCACGCCGCTGGCACTCGAGCTGGGGCAGATCGTCAGCGGCGCGCTGATGGCCAATCCGTTGTTCTTCGCTGCCGTGCTGCCGCTGCGGGTCTTGGCGCCGTACTTCAATGCGTATGCGGGCGGGGAGCATTACGGGTTGCATGTGGATGGTGCGATCCGGGCCCAGCGCGGCGGCTTGCCAGCGGTGCGGGCCGATGTGTCGACAACCGTGTTCCTGAGCGAGCCCGACGAATACGACGGCGGCGAGCTGGAAGTGGTGGACCTGTATGGCACGCACGAGGTCAAGCTGGCGGCCGGCGATGCGATCGTGTATCCGTCCGGCAGCGTGCATCAGGTGCGGCCGGTGACGCGTGGGGAGCGGGTGGCATCGTTCCTGTGGACGCAGAGCATGGTCAGGGATGATGGCAAGCGGGCGATGCTGTTTGATCTGGACACGCATATCCAGGCGCTGCGGGGTGAGCATGGCGATTCAGCCACCACGGTCGGGCTGACGGCGCATTATCACAATCTGCTCAGGATGTGGGCCGAGGTGTGACGAAGACCGTACATGCACCACGCGATCTCGCCGCGTATTCTTGAACGCGTGGACGGCTCCCGCCGTCCACGCGTTGATCGTTGACGCTACCGTTCACCCACGTCGATGCAATGTCGTATGACGATGTAAAAAGGGCTGGAACCCGCGAGGATTCCAGCCCTTTTCGTTGGACGCAGCCCGCTTGCGCGGGCCTGGCCAAACCGCTTACGCCAGCAGCTGACGCAGCACGAACGGCAGAATACCGCCATGCTTGTAGTAGTCGACTTCGATTGGCGTATCGATACGCAGCAGAACGCGCACTTCCTGCGACTCGCCGTTTTCACGGTGGATCACGAGCGTGGCCAGCTGTTGCGGCTTGATCTCGCCTTCCAGGCCCTTCAGGTCGTACGTCTCTTTGCCGGTGATACCCAGGCTGTCGACGCTGTCGTTGCCGATGAATTGCAGTGGCAGCACGCCCATGCCGACCAGGTTCGAGCGGTGGATGCGTTCGAACGAGCGCACGATCACGGCCTTCACGCCCAGCAGCTGGGTGCCCTTGGCGGCCCAGTCACGCGACGAGCCGGTGCCGTACTCTTCGCCGCCGAAGATCATGGTCGGGGTGCCGTCGGCCACGTACTTCATGGCGGCGTCATAGATCGACATCTGTTCGCCGGTTGGCTGGAACTGCGTGATGCCGCCTTCGATCGCCGAGCCATCCGGACCGACCGGGATCATGCGGTTCTTGATCCGCACGTTGGCGAAGGTGCCGCGCATCATGATTTCGTGGTTACCGCGACGCGAGCCGTACGAGTTGAAGTCGGCTTTCAGGACGTTGTGTTCCTTGAGCCACTTGCCCGCTGGGCCGTCTTCCTTGATCGAACCGGCCGGGGAGATGTGGTCGGTGGTGATCGAGTCGCCAAACACGCCCAGTGCGCGTGCGCCGGTGATGCCGGTAGCGACCGCTTTCGGGGTCATCTCGAAATCAGCGAAGAACGGTGGCTCGGCGATGTAGGTCGACTCAGGCCAGTTGTAGACCTGGCCTTCGGTCGTCGTGACGCGTTCCCACAGTTCGCCCGGGTTGCCCTTGACATCGGCGTAGTTCGACTTGAACACTTCCGAGTTCATCGCAAAGCGCATCAGCTCGCCGATCTCTTGCGAGGTCGGCCAGATGTCGCCCAGGTACACGTCCACGCCATTGCTGTCCTGGCCGACTGGCTCGGTCATCAGGTCGCGTGTCATGTTGCCGGCGATCGCGTACGCGACGACCAGCGGTGGCGAGGCCAGGAAGTTCGAACGGATGTTCGGGTGGATCCGTGCTTCGAAGTTACGGTTGCCCGACAGGATGGCCGAAGCGACGATGTCGTTCTGCGTGATCGCGGCGTTTAGTTCCGGGGTCAGGTCACCCGCATTGCCGATGCAGGTCGTGCAGCCGTAGGCGGTCACGCCGAAGCCCAGCTTTTCCAGGTACGGCAGCAGGCCGGCAGCGGTCAGGTAATTGGTGACCACGCGCGAGCCAGGGGCCAGCGACGACTTGATGTGCGGCGCCACGGTCAGGCCGCGCTCGACGGCTTTCTTGGCCAGCAGGCCCGCGGCCAGCAGCACGCTCGGGTTCGACGTGTTGGTGCACGACGTGATGGCGGCGATCAGGATGTCGCCGTTCTTCACGTTCACGCCATTGGTCGTGGTGTATTGCTTGTTGAGGTCGTCCGGGTTCTTGTTGAAGCCGTTCTGCGTCGTTGGCTTGCTGAACAGTTCCGTGAAATTGTTCTTCACGTTGCCCAGTTCGATACGGTCTTGCGGACGCTTCGGGCCTGCCAGCGATGGCGTGACGGTCGACAGATCCAGCTCGACGACGCGCGTGAAGTCGATTTCGCCTTCTTGCGGGATGCCGAACATGCCCTGGGCACGGTAGTAGCCTTCGAACGCAGCCAGCTCTTCTTCGGTACGGCCGGTGCCGCGGAAGTAGTCGACCGTGGCTTCGTCCACCGGGAAGAAGCCCATCGTCGCGCCGTATTCAGGCGCCATGTTGCCGATGGTTGCGCGGTCGGTGGTCGACAGCGAGCGGGTACCGGCGCCGAAGAACTCGACGAACTTGCCGACGACTTTCTCTTTGCGCAGCAGTTCGGTGACGGTCAGCACCAGGTCGGTCGCGGTGCAGCCTTCGCGCAGCTTGCCTTTCAGGTTGACACCGATGACGTCCGGGGTCAGGAAGTACACCGGCTGGCCCAGCATGCCGGCTTCGGCTTCGATGCCGCCCACGCCCCAGCCGACCACGCCAACGCCGTTGATCATGGTGGTGTGCGAGTCGGTGCCGACCAGCGTGTCAGGGTAGTACACGTCGCCTTGCTTCATGACGCCGCGCGCCAGGTATTCCAGGTTGACCTGGTGGACGATGCCGAAGCCCGGTGGCACGACGCCGAAGGTGTCGAAGGCTTGCATGCCCCATTTCATGAACTGATAGCGCTCGTTGTTGCGCGAGAATTCCAGCTTCATGTTCAGGTCGAGTGCGTTTGGCTCGCGGAAGTGGTCGATCGTGACCGAGTGGTCGACAACCAGGTCGACCGGCACCAGTGGCTCGATCTTCTTCGGATCGGCGCCCATTTTGGCGGCGACGTTGCGCATGGCGGCCAGGTCGGCCAGCAGTGGCACGCCGGTGAAGTCTTGCAGCACGACGCGGGCCACGACGAACGGGATCTCGTCGGTGCGCTCGGCGGTGGCTTTCCAGCCGGCGACCTGCTTGACGTGCTCTTCGGTGACCTTCTTGCCGTCGCAGTTACGCAGCACGGATTCCAGGACGATACGAATCGACACCGGCAGGCGCGACAGGTTCACACCGAGGGATTCCGCCAGCGCAGGCAGCGAGTGAAACTGGCCGCTCTGGCCTGCGCCGATCGGGAATTCCTTCAGTGTATTCAGGGTGTTGCGAGACATAATCTCTCCTTCAGTGGAATATTGTTATCAACAACGGTGTTATTTCAACAGTATCAAATAACATCAGGCGACAGGACGGTCTGGATCCGGGAAACCCAGGCCGCGGCTCAAGTCTTGCTCGCCTCCGGCGCCGCGGTCGCCACGATCGCGGACTGGGTGGCGTTCTTGCATTCATTGGCCAGCTGGCGGTTGAGCTTCGAGTCGAGCAGGATGCCCTTGGACGGAATGCCGATCCAGATCAGGCCATAGTGCGGATTTTCGAAGCGCAAGGCGCCGGTGGTGGTGCCGATGCGGGCCAGGCGGTGCAGCCGGGTCTTCCAGCGCAGCGCGATGTGGGCCGCATCGTTGTCGTTCGTGTAGATCGTGATCTTGTTTCCCAGCTCGCAATCGTACTCGGTGGTTTTGGTATCGGTGATGTCCGGCTCGTTGACCTCGAGCGGGTCGGCGGCCACTGCGGCGGCCGTGACGGCAGCAGCAGTGCCAGCAGCAGTAGCGGCTTTCGCTTTCTTGCTCGGCTTTTTGGATGCAGCCTTCGCCGGCTTTTTCGCCGCTTCGGCAGCGAGCACGGCGGAGGCTTTCGGGTGCGCTACCGGTGTGGCGGCGTTGGCCGGCGCACAGGCGACGGCGGCGGCAAGGGCAAGTGCGCAAGCAGCAACGATTGGAGAGAGGAGGGTGGCCATGGTCGGGATTATCGGGAGTCGGAGAGGTTGACGATGGCTGCAGCTGCCTCGGGCAATGCGAGGCCGGCCAGCTTGGCCCGCTGCAACACCGACCAATAGTATCGGTAGCTCGCACGGTCATGCAAGCGCCCGTGTTGCGCAATCGGTCCCCAGCCTGCGGCCATGGCTTCGGTCAGGATATTCGTCGCTTCATTGACTTCGGACAAGCGCGGCGTGAACGCCTTCAGGATCGGCTTGATCTGATCCGGGTGGATGCTCCACATGCGGGTAAAGCCGAACTCGGCGCCAGCGCGCTGGGCGTCATTCGCCACGGTCGCGCTGTCCTTGATGTCGGTCGTCACATTGTGCGACGCCACCTTGCCATGGGCATGGCAGGCCGCCACCATCTCGAGCTTCGCGCGCACCACCAGCGGATGCGTGAACTGGCCGGGCGTGCGCATCGCGCTCGCCGGGATCGCGCCGTAGTGGGCCGACACAAAATCCATGATGCCGAACGACAGGCACTCGACCTGCGGCAGCGCGGCGATCGCGTAGGCGTCACGCAGCGCGCCATGGGTTTCGATCAGCACGTGGACGGGCAGGTCGACACGGCCGGCAGCCAGCGCATATTTATTGATCAGTTCGATGGCGCCGCGCACCTCGTCGACGCTGTCGACTTTCGGCAGCACGACATACGCCAGGCGCGCCGCAGCGCCGCCTACGATGAGGGCGACGTCGTTGGCAAAGTGGATGCTGGCCGGCTCGTGCAGACGCGCGCCGACACGGTTGAAGCGGTTCTCTTCGCTGTTGACCAGGCCCGCCACCAGAACGGCGTGCTCGTGCTCGACGCCGGCCTGGGCGCCGTCTTCGCAGTCGAAGGTGATGTCAAACAAGGGACCAAGCTCTTGTTGCAGGGTCAGCGATTTGCGCATCAGCTTCTCGGCACCGGCGTAGTGATCGCAGGCAGGGAGAAGGAGCGGCTGGCGTTTGCCCTGGAATAAAACCTCGGAAGGATGCATAGATTTCTTGACAACGCTTGGTTGCATAAAACACCGCCGTGCCGGTTGACGGGCACGGCGTGGTTGGCGCATGGCAACTGCCATGCGCCTTGTACTAATTAGCCCAGCAGGTGTGCGACGCCGGCTTTTTCTTCTTCCAGCTCTTTCAGGGTCAGGTTGATGCGCTCTTGCGAGAACGAATCGATGTCCAGACCTTGCACGATCGTGTATTCGCCATTCTCGGTCGTGACCGGGAAGCCGAACATGGTGCCTTCAGGGATGCCGTACGAACCGTCCGACGGGATACCCATCGTGGTCCACTTGCCGTCCGTGCCCAGGACCCAGTCACGGACGTGGTCGATGGCTGCGTTGGCGGCCGAGGCTGCCGACGACAGGCCGCGCGCTTCGATGATCGCAGCGCCGCGCTTGCCGACGGTTGGCAGGAAAGTGTTGGCGTTCCATTCCTGGTCGTTGATCAGGTCCTTGACCTGCTCGCTGCCAGCGGTGGCGAAACGGTAGTCGGCGTACATCGTTGGCGAGTGGTTGCCCCAGACGACCATTTTTTCGATGTCCTTGACCGCTTTACCGGTCTTGGCGGCCACTTGCGACAGCGCACGGTTGTGGTCCAGACGCAGCATCGCGGTGAAGTTTTTCGCTGGCAGGTTCGGTGCCGATTTCATCGCGATGTAGGCGTTGGTGTTGGCTGGATTGCCGACCACCAGGACCTTGACGTTGCGCGAAGCGACGGCGTCGAGTGCCTTGCCCTGCACGGTGAAGATCTGGGCATTGGCTTCGAGCAGGTCCTTGCGTTCCATGCCTGGGCCACGTGGACGGGCGCCGACCAGCAGGGCGACGTCGACATCCTTGAACGCGGTCATCGGGTCCGAATGCGCGGTCATGCCTTCGAGCAGCGGGAATGCGCAGTCATCGATTTCCATCATGACGCCCTTGAGCGCCTTCTGTGCTTTTTCGTTGTCGATTTCGAGCAGCTGAAGGATGACCGGCTGGTCCTTGCCGAGCATGTCGCCGTTGGCGATGCGGAACAGCAGGGAATAGCCGATCTGGCCGGCAGCGCCGGTCACAGCGACGCGCATTGGGGTTTTAGCCATGATGAATCTCCAAAAGTGGGAATGAAAACGGTTTGCACCGAGGTCGACGCCGAGCATACGCTTGTAGGGCTCAGCTGCAATCAGACTTTAATCAGACTGCAATGATAACAAAAAGCGTCGGCCGGGCTATTCAAAAGTCAATCGCGGGTGTCGCGCGCGTACTCTGGCAAGAGTGCCACCGACTCCCGGTCGGGCATGAGTGTATGCCTGCGTCATCAGGGCTGTCAATTCATATCTTATGTCTTATATAAGACAGATATCTGAATGCCTCAAAAGCTGGACGGTATGTCACTTTTGTGGTGAAATCCCGGTCTATGAATTCCACCTCGTCCAATCCGGCTGCCGACCCTGCCGCCAGCGGCTCGCCGTCCTTCCGGCCGCTGTACCAGCAGATCAAGGCCCTGATCACCAAAAGCCTGCAGGCTGGCGAGTGGAAACCGGGCGAGATGATGCCGAGCGAAGTCGAGCTGGCCGGGCGTTTCAAGGTCAGCCAGGGCACCGTGCGCAAGGCTATTGATGAGCTCGCGGCCGAGAACCTGGTCATGCGCCGGCAGGGCAAGGGCACGTTTGTCGCCAGCCACGCCGAAGAGCGTGCGCATTTTCGCTTCCTGCGCCTGCGGCCTGATGAAGGCCTGCCGCACCATCCCGAAAACCGCTTCCTCGAGGTCAAGCGCATCCGGGCGCCGGCCGAGGTGGCGCGCCTGCTCGACCTGAAAGCGGGTGACGCCGTCGTCTACATCAAGCGCGTGCAGTCGTTCGAGGGCAAGCCGACCATCCTGGAAGAGCTGTGGCTTCCGGGCCAGTTGTTCAAGGGCCTGAGCGCCGAGCGCCTGGTGGAATACAAGGGCCCGATGTATGGCCTGTTCGAAACGGAATTTGGCACCCGCATGATCCGCGCGACGGAAAAGATCCGCGCGGTGACGGCCGATGCCGTCACGGCCGAGTATTTGAAAGTGCCCGAGGGCACGCCGTTGCTGTGTGGCGAGCGGGTCTCGTTCACGTATGGCGACAAGGCAGTCGAGTTGCGACGGGGTATGTACTTGACGGAACAGCATCACTATCAGAACGAGCTGTCCTGATAACTAACTCAGCAGTATGGAAATACTTTGCGGCGGTAAATATCGGCCTCAGCGAAAGTCGGCAAGAGCGACTAAAATAGTTTGGTTTTGGGTGTGCGGCGGACATGACCCGGTCCTACGCCCGCTGTCCCGCCCACCTGGCGTCGCGTGATCGGACCAGGACAGGGAAATCAGCGAAAATCCATAGGGTTCACATAAAAATTGTTGTCATAAGGGAGGTGTACCATCATGTCCGAAGCCGTGAGAGAAGCAAAGCAGAAGGGGCGGCCGGAGTTCCGCAATATCGGCATCACCGATATCACTGGCAAATATCGCATGCCGCCATCGGCCATTGTGTCGATTTTGCATCGTATCAGCGGCGCCGGCATGTTCCTGGCACTGCCGTTCCTGTTGTACCTGTTCCAGCAAAGCCTGCTGTCGGAATCGTCGTTCGGCTACTTTGCCGGCATCGTGTCCCACCCGCTCGTCAAGCTGATCCTGCTGGGCCTGTCGTGGGCTTACCTGCACCACTTTATCGCCGGCATCCGTCACCTGTTCATGGACAATCACCTGGCCCTGGACAAGGATGCAGCCCAGTCGACCGCCCGCTGGGTCCTGGTCATCAGCCTGGTGCTGACCGCGTTGGTCGGCCTGAAACTGTTCGGAGTGTTCTAAATCATGGCAACCAAGAATAATATCGGCCCGCGCCGCCTTGTCGTTGGCGCACACTACGGCGTCAAGGACTGGCTGGCGCAGCGCGTCACCGCCATCGTCATGGCGGTCTACACGGTCATCCTGCTTGTCGCTTTTCTGACCGGGCAGAATTTCACGTACGAAGGCTGGGCAGGCCTGTTCTCCCGCCAATGGTTCAAGCTGTTCTCGCTGGTGACCTTCCTCGCGCTGTACTACCACGCCTGGGTCGGCATCCGTGATATCTGGATGGACTATGTTAAATCGGCAGGCCTGCGTCTGTTCCTGATGCTGGCAACGATCTTCTGGCTGCTCGCTTGCGCCGCCTGGACCGTGCAAATTCTCTGGAGTGTGTAATCGTGGCAGCTATCAAAACTGCAATTCCTACCCGTCGTTTTGACGCGGTCATCGTGGGCGCCGGCGGTTCCGGCATGCGCGCGTCCCTGCAACTGGCCGAAGCCGGCCTGAACGTTGCTGTTCTGTCGAAAGTCTTCCCGACCCGCTCGCACACCGTCGCGGCGCAGGGCGGCATCGGCGCTTCGCTCGGCAATATGAGCGAAGACGACTGGTACTGGCACATGTTCGACACCGTCAAGGGTGGCGACTACCTGGGCGACCAGGATGCGATCGAATTCATGTGCCGCGAAGCACCGAAGGTCGTCTACGAGCTGGAACACTTCGGCATGCCGTTCGACCGCAACCCTGACGGCACGATTTACCAGCGTCCGTTCGGCGGCCACACGGCCAACTTCGGCGAAAAGCCGGTCCAGCGCGCCTGCGCGGCAGCCGACCGTACCGGTCACGCGCTGTTGCACACGCTGTATCAGCGTAACGTCCGTGCCCGCACCCACTTCTTCGTCGAATGGATGGCGCTGGACGTGATCCGCGACGCCGAAGGCGACGTGGTCGGCGTGATGGCCCTGGAGATGGAAACCGGCGACGTGATGATCCTGGAAGCGAAGACCACCATCTTCGCTACCGGCGGCGCAGGCCGTATCTTTGCCGCATCGACCAATGCCTTCATCAACACCGGTGACGGCATGGGCATGGCGGCGCGTGCCGGCCTGCCGCTGCAGGACATGGAATTCTGGCAGTTCCACCCGACCGGCGTGGCGGGTGCGGGCGTCCTGATCACCGAAGGCGTGCGCGGCGAGGGCGGTATCCTGATCAACAGTAACGGCGAACGCTTCATGGAGCGCTACGCGCCGACGCTGAAGGATCTGGCGCCACGCGACTTCGTGTCGCGCTCGATGGACCAAGAGATCAAAGAAGGCCGCGGCTGCGGACCGAACAAGGACCACGTGCTGCTGGACCTGCGCCACATTGGCGCCGACACCATCAAGAAGCGTCTGCCTTCGATCCTCGAAATCGGCCACAAGTTCGCCAACGTCGATGCGACCAAGGAACCGATTCCTGTCGTGCCGACGATTCACTACCAGATGGGCGGCATCCCGACCAATATCCATGGTCAGGTCGTGGCACCGGACGGCGCGGGCGGCCAGAAGATCGTCAATGGTCTGTACGCAATCGGCGAATGCGCCTGCGTCTCGGTCCACGGCGCGAACCGCCTGGGCACGAACTCGCTGCTCGACCTGATCGTGTTCGGCCGCGCGGCCGGCAACCACGTCGTCGCATCCGACCTGAAGAAGAAAGTCGCCAAGCCGATGCCGGCTGATGCTGCCGACTTCGCGCTGGACCGCCTGAACCGTCTGGAAACGTCGACCGGCACCGAAAAAGTGCAGCACGTCGCCAACGATATCCGCGCCACGATGCAGAAGTACTGCGGCGTGTTCCGCACCGACCAGCTGCTCACGCAGGGCGTCAAAGAGATCATGGTGCTCGACGAGCGTCGCAAGAACGTGTCGTTCAAGGACAAGTCGAAGGTGTTCAACACGGCACGCGTCGAAGCGCTCGAACTGGACAACCTGATCGAGACCGCGAAAGCGACCATCGTGTCGGCCCAGGCCCGCAAGGAATCGCGCGGCGCCCACGCCCACAGCGATTACGAAACACGTGACGACGCGAACTGGATGAAGCACACGCTGTTCTTCTCCGAGGGCAACCGCCTCGAGTACAAGGGCGTTGTGCAAAAGCCGCTGACGGTCGAGACCTTCAAGCCGAAAGCACGCACTTTCTAAACATTTTGTGGCTCCCGGGCGATTGTCGCCCGGAAGCCGTGATGAGATAGGTAAAAACATGGCACGCACTGTCCAACTGAAGATTTACCGCTACGATCCGGACAAGGATTCGAAGCCTTACATGCAAGACGTTTCGGTCGAGCTGCAAGACACCGACAAGATGCTGCTGGACGTCCTGCAGCGCATCAAGGCGGATGTCGATGACTCGCTGGCGCTGCGCCGCTCATGCCGCGAAGGCGTGTGCGGTTCGGACGCAATGAACATCAACGGCAAGAACGGCCTGGCCTGCACGACCAACCTGAACGAGCTGACCCAGCCAATCGTGCTGCGTCCTCTGCCAGGCCTGCCGGTGGTGCGCGACCTGATCGTCGACATGACCAACTTCTTCAAGCAGTATCACTCGGTCAAGCCGTACCTGATCAACGAGTCGATCCGTCCTGAAAAAGAGCGTCTGCAATCGCCTGAAGAGCGCGAAGAGCTCGACGGTCTGTACGAGTGCATCCTGTGCGCCTGCTGCTCGACCTCGTGCCCGTCGTTCTGGTGGAATCCTGACAAGTTCGTCGGTCCGGCCGGCCTGCTGCAAGCGTACCGCTTCATCGCCGACTCGCGCGACGAAGCGACCAACGATCGCCTGGACAACCTGGAAGATCCGTACCGCCTGTTCCGCTGCCACTCGATCATGAACTGTACGGACGTGTGCCCGAAGGGCCTCAATCCGAACAAGGCGATTGGCAAGATCAAGGAACTGCTGGTGCGTCGCGCGATTTAAGTGATGCAATGCGTGCGGCGCCGCAAACGGCGTCGCACGCGTTCCGGTGTCCAGACGTGCGTCGAGCATTGCGCTCGACGAATGTGTGCATTACCGTAAAAGTACCGTACTGCCGAATCACGGCAGCCGGAGTATGATGTCGAACCAACAACGGATTTTAATGTGATTACACATCAAGCCGATCCTGCCAACCGTTCGCGCCTGCGCTGGCGTGCACGTCGTGGCCTGCTCGAGAACGATCTGATCCTGACGCGCTTTCTCGACGCGCACGAACAGGAACTGACCGACGACGAGGTCGATGCGCTGACGCGCCTGCTTGATCTGGCTGACAACCCGTTGCTGGACCTGCTGCTGGGGCGCAATGAGCCCTCCGGCGAGCTCGACCTGCCGCACGTGCACGCCTTGCTGGCGAAGCTGCGGCTAGCGTAAGCGAACTATGGGCACCCGATTCGCCTACGCGGCACGTCGCGACGCCCCCCGGTTTCGTTTTATTTTGTAGACCCACTCCCACAAGAAGGAAGTGCCATGAACATCTCTGATACCAAAGCCACCCTGTCGTTCTCGGACGGCAGCCCGTCGATCGACATGCCGATCTACAAAGGCACCATCGGCCCGGACGTCGTCGACATCCGCAAGCTGTACGGCGCGACCGGCAAGTTCACGTACGATCCTGGCTTCATGTCGACCGCTGCCTGCAACTCGAGCATCACCTACATCGACGGTGACAAGGGCGAGCTGCTGTACCGCGGTTACCCGATCGAGCAACTGGCCGTCAACTGCGACTTCCTGGAAACCTGCTACCTGCTGCTGAACGGCGAACTGCCAAACGCAGAGCAAAAAGACCTGTTCACCGACACCGTGACCAAGCACACGATGATCCACGAGCAGATGAACTTCTTCTTCCGTGGCTTCCGCCGCGACGCGCACCCGATGTCGGTGCTGGTCGGTACGGTCGGCGCGCTGGCGTCGTTCTACCATGACTCGCTGGACATCAACGATGCCAAGCAGCGCGAAATCTCGGCAATCCGCCTGATCGCCAAGCTGCCAACCCTGGTCGCGATGGCCTACAAGTACAACGTCGGCCAGCCGTTCGTGTACCCACGCAACGACCTGTCGTACAGCGCCAACTTCATGTACATGATGTTCGCCAACCCGTGCGAAGAGTACAAGGTCAACGACGTGCTGGTGCGCGCTCTGGACCGCATCCTGATCCTGCACGCAGACCACGAGCAGAACGCATCGACCTCGACCGTCCGTCTGGCCGGTTCGTCGGGCGCCAACCCGTTCGCCTGTATCGCAGCCGGCATCGCCTGCCTGTGGGGCCCTGCCCACGGCGGCGCGAACGAAGCAGCCCTGAACATGCTGAAAGAAATCGGCAGCGTCGAGAACATTCCGGCCTTCATCGAGAAGGTCAAGGACAAGAACTCCGGCGTCAAGCTGATGGGCTTCGGTCACCGCGTGTACAAGAACTTCGACCCGCGTGCCAAGCTGATGCGCGAAACCTGCCACGAAGTGCTGGAAGAACTGGGCCTGCAGGACGACCCACTGTTCAAGCTGGCAATGGAACTGGAACGCATCGCCCTCGAGGACGAATACTTCGTCTCGCGCAAGCTGTATCCGAACGTCGACTTCTACTCGGGCATCGTGCAATCGGCACTGGGTATCCCGGTCACCATGTTCACCGGTATCTTCGCGATGGCCCGTACCATCGGCTGGATCGCGCAGTGGAACGAAATGATCGCTGACCCAGAGCAGAAGATCGGCCGTCCACGTCAGCTGTTCGTCGGCTCGCCGGCGCGTGACGTGCCGGACATGGACAAGCGTTAATCCGCTTGCGCAGTAATTAAAAAAGCGGGCTGCGGCCCGCTTTTTTCATGGGCGCATGCAGCGAAAATATTTCGGTGGCCGACCCCTGGCGTTGCCGCTGAAGCGGTCTATACTGAGCTCATCAGTATCAATTGCCACTATGAAATATTCCATGTCTTCCCGTTCAGGCGACCCCATTGGTGCACGCACGCTGGCGCGGCTGGGATTACTCCGCGCAGCCCATGGCCGAGCGGCGTACGGCATCAGTTCGTAGCGCCGCAGCCAGGCACCGCCATCGTAGCGGCAAGCCGGCTCTTCCCAAGCTGATCGTGGAGACTGAAATGAGTGATGCAATGGTTGTTTCATGGCTGGACCTCGAGCGCCTCGAGCGCGTACTCGACCGGCTTTCTCCGGCCCAGGCCCGGGCGCGCGACGCGCTGCTGGGTGAACTGGAACATGCGCAACTGGTCGAGCCGTGGGAGATGCCGCTAGATGTCGTGACCATGAATTCGCGCGTGCGCTTTCGCGTGGCCGGCGCCAGCGAAGAAGAAACGATGACGCTGAGTTACCCGAACGATATGCAGGACACCGCCGAACGGCTCTCGGTGCTCACGCCGGCCGGTATGGCGCTCCTGGGCGTGCGTGTCGGCGGGAGGATGGCGTGGCAGCAGCCGGATGGGCCGCATGAGGCCACGGTGCTCGGCATCGAGCATCAACCCGAGCCGGCGAAGCGGTAGTGCCACGGCCTGTCGCGTGCATGTGTAGAATGTTTCCCTCATGACCATCATCGAGGGAACCACCATGCAACGCTTTGTCACCGCCTGCTTCCTGTGCCTTTCCTTGTCGCTGGGCTTGAGCGGCGCTGCGCATGCTGCGACCGATCCCACCCTCACGCGCGAAGTCAACGCCTTCGTCGATGGCTGGCACGATGACGCCGCCAACGCACGCACGGCGTACTTCGACAAGATCGCCAGGGATGGTGTGTATATCGGCACCGACCGCACGGAGCTGTGGACGCGCGACGCCTTCAAGGCGTGGGCCAAGAAATATTTTGATGCCAAGTCGGCTTGGACCTTCAAGGCGACGCGCCGCAATGTCTATGCGTCGGCCGACAAATCCCTGGTCTGGTTCGACGAGCTGCTCGATACCAAGAACATGGGGCCGGCGATGGCCAGTGGCGTGCTGCGCAAGACCAAGTCGGGCTTCGAAATCGTCCACTACCAGCTCTCGCTGGCAGTACCCAATGCCGTCAATGGCCAGGTCGCCGGCATCATCGCCGCCCACGAAAAGCAACCGAAGAAATAAGCAGATCGCAGTGAACAAGCCCTACATCGGCCGCTTTGCGCCATCGCCTTCCGGGCCGCTGCATGCCGGTTCGCTGGTCGCGGCCATGGCCAGCTACCTCGATGCGCGATGGCACGCGGGCACCTGGCTGATCCGCATCGAAGACATCGACGAAGGCCGCAGCGTGCCCGGCGCGGCTGAAGGCATGCTGCAATTGCTGGCCGCGCTGGGGATGGAGCACGATGGCGAGATCGTCTGGCAAAGCCGGCGCAAGCATTTGTATGAAGCCGCTGCCGCGCGCATCGAGCGCGACACGTATCCGTGCGGCTGCAACCGGCGCGAGATCGCCGATTCGCGCATCGGCGTCGCGCCTGACGGCAGCGCCATCTATCCCGGCACCTGCCGCCATGGCCTCGGCCCGGGCCGCACGATGCGCAGCCTGCGCGTGCGCGTGCCGGCGGGGGGCGAGGATGAGATCACCTTTGTTGACCGCTTTGCCGGCCCCATTACGCAGCATCTTGCGCGCGATGCCGGCGACTTCGTGCTGAAACGTGCGGACGGATTCTGGGCCTATCAACTGGCCGTCGTGGTGGACGATATCGAGCAGGGCGTGACAGACATCGTGCGCGGCGCAGACCTGCTCGACTCGACGCCGCGCCAGATCCATCTTCAGCGGCTGCTCGGCGCACGAACGCCGCGCTACCTGCACGTGCCGGTGGTACGCAACAGCAATGGAGAAAAATTGTCGAAGCAGACGGGCGCGCTTGCCATCACGGCAGGCGATGAGGCTGCCGCAATCGGCGTGCTGATGGAGACTGCGGCGGTCCTGGGACTCGCGCTCGACGGCCCAGCGCCAGAATCCATCAAGGCATTCTGGCGCGCCGCGATTCCCGCTTGGGGGCGACTGCTGGCGAAGCGCGCCGCAAGCTGATTCACAGCCCGATCTACTGCGGATTCTGCATGATGCTGATGGAGCCGTTTGCTTCAAGGAACGCGCACTTCATCTTCGGTCGCGGGCAGTCGGCGCCGCGCAGCGCTTCTTCGACATCGTCCTGCGACAGGCGGCAGCGTTTCAACACCTCTTCAAAGAACACGCCATCGCGCCCGATCAGCACGGGGCTGCCCTCGACGAGTGACTCGAATTTGCGGCTGCGCGATGTGAGAAAGGCGATCAGCACGGTCAGCGCCACGAGAGTCGCGGCGATAATGAGCCCGCCGAACAGCGATTCGTCGCCACCCGTCATTGAATTGGAGACGGATTCGGACAACAGCATCACCACCAGCAGGTCGAACGGCGTGAATTGCCCGACTGTACGGCGGCCTGACACGCGCATCATCGCGAGCAGGGCGCAGTAGACGATCGCGCCGCGCGCGATCAGCTCCCACCAGGGTAGATCGAGGTCGAACATGGCGCCTCCGGGGGCATGAAATGTGGGCTGATTGTAATCAATCTGCCAACAACATGACGCCCGTCTGCGCCACACCTAGATTAGTGCCCGGCCAGCATGTCTTCGGCGCCGTCCTTGTCGTGGATGGCAAACCGGCTCATCAAGGTGGCGCTGGCCTCGTTCAGGCCATGCACGACCACCTGCGCACCGGCGCGGCGCAGTTTCAGCACCACCTTGTCGAGCGCGCCGATGGCGGTGATGTCCCAGAAATGCGCATCGCTCAGGTCGATGTGCACGGTCGCGCGCGTCGGGCTGTAGTCGAACGCATGGACGAGCTGGTCGGACGACACGAAGAACACGTGGCCACTGACCAGGTAGTGGCGGACTTCGCCGCCATCCTTGTCAACCTGGACGCGCGAGGTGACGCCGAGCATCCGGCTGACTTTCTGCGCAAAGAACACGCCCGACAGCAGCACGCCGGCCAGCACGCCCTTGGCCAGGTCGTGCGTGGCCACGGTGACGACGACGGTGGCGAGCATGACGATGCTGGAACTGGTCGGATGCGCGCGCAGGTTGCTGATCGAGCCCCAGCTGAACGTGCCGATGGCCACCATGATCATCACGGCGACCAGCGCCGCCATCGGGATCTGGCGCACCCAGTCGCCCAGGAACACGACCATGAGCAGCAGCACGACGCCAGCCATCAGTGTCGACAGGCGGGTGCGTCCGCCAGACTTGATGTTGATCACCGACTGGCCGATCATCGCGCAGCCGGCCATACCGCCGATGAAGCCGGTGGCGACGTTGGCGATGCCCTGGCCGACGCATTCACGATTCTTGTCGCTGCGCGTATCGGTGAGGTCGTCGACGATCGTGGCGGTCATCAGGGATTCCAGCAGGCCGACGAGCATCAGCGTGGCCGAGTACGGCAAGATGATCTGCAGGGTGTCGAGATTGAACGGCACGTTCGGGATCAGGAACGATGGCAGGCTGTCCGGCAGCTCGCCCATGTCGCCGACGGTGCGGATGTCCAGGCCCAGTGCAATGGACGCCCCCGTCATGACGACGATTGCGACCAGCGGCGATGGCACGGCGCGCGTCAGATACGGCAAGCCGTAGATGATGGTCAGCGCGGCGGCGGTGACCGCGTACACGTGCCACGTGACGTTGGTCAGTTCAGGTAACTGGGCGAGGAAAATCAGGATCGCCAGGGCGTTGACGAAGCCCGTGATCACCGAGCGCGAGACGAAGCGCATCAGCCGGCCGAGTTTGATCCAGCCGGCGACGATCTGCAGTACTCCGGTCAGGATGGTCGCAGCCAGCAGGAAATCGAGGCCGTGCTCCTTGACGAGCGACACCATGATCAGCGCCATGGCGCCGGTGGCAGCGGAAATCATGCCCGGCCGCCCGCCGAAAAAGGCGATCAGTGTCGCGATCGAGAACGACGCGTACAGGCCGACCTTCGGGTCGACGCCGGCAATGATGGAAAACGCAATGGCCTCGGGGATGAGGGCGAGAGCGACGACGATACCTGCAAGCAGGTCGCCACGGACGTTGGAGAACCAGTCCTGGCGGATGTGTTGAAATACCATGAGGATACCTTCCCGGGCTGTAACAGCCGAGTGCAAGAAATGGGAGCGCCATGCACGAAGCAGGGCGCAGCAAGACGAACGACAACGCACCGGCGTCGTGATGACGGCGGTGCATGGACGTGCAATGGGGGAAGGGGTATTACGGAGGTGTTACTGAGCAGAAATAACCGCGTGGCAGTCCGCATCCCGGGAAGGATGCCGCGGCCAGCCGCATCACGGCGCGACGCGTGCTGCGAGCACGTTGGGCGCGGCGGAGCTGGGTGGCGGGAAGGGACAATACGGTCATAGCCAGCTATTTTGCACCGCAACATAACATCAGTCAAGTCGCATGCTGCGGTGCGTCCGGTTACCTTGCTACCGGTTTGACGGCAGGTCCATCAGCCGGTGCGGGTGGCGCAACCTCAGGCATCCCGGCTGCTGGCGGTGGTGGCGGCGGCGGTGCGATCCGTTTGGCGTGCGCCGGTGGTGCCGGTGGCGCTGGTGGTACCGGCATGTCCTTCAGGGCGCGAGCACCCCGTGCTGGTGGTGGCGGGGGCGGCGGCGTGCCAACCGGCGGAGCCGGTGGCGCCACTGGTGCCATTGCACCCGCTGGCGGTGCCGGTGGCGCCGGTGGCGGTGGTGGCGGCGCACATTTGCTGCTGGCGCCACGGCAGTCGGGTTGCCCGGCGGCGTGCGCCAGGCTGGCTGACAGTGGCAGGGTGATGGCAAGGCCGATGGCCAGGCTGGATCGGATAATGCGGTTCATGGTGTTCTCCTTGGTGGGCATGAAACACATCCTGCGCCCACAATGTGGAGAAATCATGGAGACGCCCGACAACGTGTACGCGCCATGAAAAATTCCTGGAAGCAAATTGTGCAGTCGTCGTTTACTAAACGGCACTAAACTTCACGCAAACTGCCAAAGTTTGTTGAGGCTTCACACACTACTTGTATAAATTTGCGGTACCGGTTTGCACGACCCCTGCGACATGCAGAAGAGATGCCCGCCGTTTAGTAAATCTGCGACAGGCCGGCAGGCGACACCTTGAGAACGTGTCGCGCTGGCATTGACATCGGGACGCTTCACGTTGCGGTGCGCAAAGGCTGCCGGTTGACGGACGCCCGGACCAGCTGCCGCCATAAAAGATAGCCCATACAGGGCACGACCAGGAGACACACATGCATTCACACACCCACCGCGCTTCACGGCAGCGCTGCAGCGTCACGCCCATCGCCATGGCCGTCAGCCTCGCGCTGCTGTCGCTGTCCACCGTCCACGCCCAGACCATGCCGGCTGACCAGCCGGTCCAGCCGCCGGGCGCCCAGCCAGGCGCCGTGCAAACGGCCCCGGCCGCAACCGCAGTTGCAACTGCTGCCACCGAGGCGCCGTCCGCCGACCAGCCTGCCGGTGCAGGCCCGTCGACGGTCGTCGTGACGGGGTTCCGCTACTCCATCGAGAAAAGCCTCGACCAGAAGCGCGAAGCCAATTCGATCGTCGAGGTGGTGACCGCCGAAGACGTGGGCAAATTCCCGGACAAGAACGTGGCCGATGCGCTCCAGCGCGTGCCGGGCGTGGTCGTCACCCGCAGTGGCGGCGAAGGCAAGAATGTCAGCGTGCGCGGCCTGTCGTCCGACCTGACCCTGACGCAACTGAACGGCAACTACGTCGCCACCGCCGAATCGAATGGCGATCCGTCGCGCTCGTTCAACTACATGCTGATGCCGTCGAACATGCTCGCAAGCGCCGAGCTGTACAAGACGTCCGAAGCGCGCTTCGACGAAGGCGGTATCGGCGGCACGGTGATCCTGCGCACGCGCCGGCCGCTCGACGTCAAGTCGGGCACGGGCTTCGTCAATGCCGAAGGCACCTGGGCCGATACCACCAAGAAGACCGACCCGCAATTCTCGGGCCAGTACGCGTGGCACGACGAGAGCAACCGCTTCGGCGTGCTGGTCGGCTACACCCAGCAAAAACGCACCACGCGCACGATGGGCGCGAGCACCGAAAACTGGCAATGGTATGCCGACGACTACAAGGCGCAGCCGCCAGTGGGCGCCGATGGCCAGCCATCCAACCTGAATTCGTTCTGGTGGGGCCAGTCGGGCTTCTACGACCAGTCGGGCAAGTACTACACCAAGTTCGCGATGCCGACCGCCGTCGCGCTGGATGTGCGTACCACCGAGCGTGAGCGCAAGGGCGGGCAGGTCACGCTGCAGTTCAAGCCGCTGCGCAACCTGAACATGACGGCCAACTACTTCCGCTTCGACCTGCAGCAGAATTCGCAGCTGAACCAGCTGAAGGTCCCGGAATGGAATATCGCGCGCTACGATGGCGACGGCAACTGGCCGGGCGGGCGCCTGCTCGATGGCCTCACGTTCGACCCGAGCGGCACCGTCGTCACCGGCGCGCAGTACAGCGCGCGCCCGGGCAAGGCGTACTACTGCAACAGCGCGCAGGCTGGCGCTGCCGGCTTGACCAACACCGGTGGTTTCGGTCCGGACGATTGCACGATCCCGACCCCGCAGATCGCCGGCGGCTACAGCCGCGAGAAGGCGCTGTCGCAGACGGCCGACTTCGAAGTCGAATGGAAGGGCGAGTCCGTCGACGCCAACTTCAAGGTCGGCCGCACCTGGGCCGAGGGCGGCCCGGAACTGCAATTCGGCATGCCGATCAAGCCGCGCCGGCAGAATGCCGACGGCAGCTGGTCGCTCGGTAACACGGCCACGTCGTGGGACGTGAGCGGCAAGCCAACGATGACGTTCGCACCGGAACTGATGCAGAACCTGCGCAACGGCATCGGCGAGATCGACCTGGGCTCGACCTCGTCATCCTGGACCCGCAACAGCACCGACCAGAACTACGCGCAGGCCGACCTGACCTGGCACGCCGACAGCAGCTGGCTCGACTCGGTCCAGTTCGGCGCCAAGTACCGCGACGGCGGCACCAGCCGCAGCACCGGCAACAACTACTGGGTCTGCAAGGGCGCCAATCCGGGCGACTACGACAGCCGCTACCAGAACGGTTGCGACGCATCGGCCAACCAGTTCCGACCAGAATTTTTGTACGACGAATCGCTGGGCAACCTGACGGGCGGCCTGAAAGCCAGTGCGTTCCCCGGCATCAATTACCCGGCCTACATCTCGTACCTGAACCAGACGTATGGCGAGATGCAGACCCGCAACGAAGAAAACTTCATCTACAACGTGGATGAAAAGATCACGTCGATGTACTTGCAGGGCAACTTCAAGACCGACCGCCTGCGCGGCAACCTGGGTGTGCGCGTCGTGCGCACCCGCCAGCATGCCGATTCGACCGACAAGGTCGACTACTACAACGACTACTTCTTCGACGGTCCCGACGGCACGCCGGCGCCATGCCTGGCCGGTGGCTTGCCAGCCGCCGGTGCGCCAAGCGGCTCGGGTTGCACGAGTGGCTTCACGGTCGTGCCGGACAGCGAAACCAATCCAGCCACCGGCCACGTCTCGACTTATGTGGTCAGCTCGCTCGACCGCACCTACACCGACGTGCTGCCAAGCCTGAACGTTGCGTACGACCTGACCGATACGCTGCTGCTGCGCGGCGCTGCCTCGAAGGTCGTGGCACGCCCGAGCTACAACGATATCGGCGCGCCGGGCGCCCTGAGCAACTACAGCCAGGAATACGTCAACGATCGCCGCCTGATCGGCGGGGGCGACCGCCAGGGCTGGTTCGGCTCGGGCAGCAACAAGGATCTGGAGCCGTACCAGGCCACGCAGTACGACCTGGGCCTGGAGTGGTACTTCCACCGCGGCTCGGTGCTCGGCGCCGGCATCTTCCGCAAGAACGTCCAGAACTTCGCGGTGCCAGTGGTGCGTGACGTCAACCTGAACCTTGGTGGTGAGGCGATCGCGGTGCAGAACTACGCGACCAGTGCCGGCGGGCGCGACGCGGTGTCGAAAGGCATCGAGTTGTATGCCCAGCACACGTTCGACAACGGTATCGGCTTCCAGGTCAACTACACGTACAACAAGACCAATCAGGCCGCGATCACGCTGGCGGACGGCACCGAGATCGGCACCTCGCCGCTCGTGGGCAGCGCCAAGAACCAGGCCAACGTGACGGTGTTCTACTCGACCGACCGGCTCATGCTGCGCGCGTCGTACAACCGCCGCGGCCTGGTGGTCAACGGCCTGATGAACGGCTTGAACGTGTATGAGGCGCCGTACAGCCAGGTCGACCTGAACGCGTCGTACAACTTCACGCCGGAGCTGAGCCTGACCGCATCGGTCCTGAACGCCACCGAGGAAGAGTCGCACTCGTACCTGGGCAACGACACCAAGTCGCGCTTCTACAGCAACAACTACGCCGGCCGTGTGGCGTATATGGGCCTGAACTACAAGTTCTGAGTCCGTATCGACCCTTCCCGCCACTCTGGCGGGGAGGGCGTCTTCTTTCCAGGATCACGCCATGAACGACCGGATCAACACGATCTCGACGGCCGGCGGCGGCTGGCGCGCGCTGTGCGCCGGCCTGCTTCTTTTCTTCTGCGCAGGCCTTGCTCTGGCCAACCCATCCGACAAGCTCGTCATCGACGGGGGCTGGCGCTTCCACCTGTTGCCGGGCGATGCACGCGAAGCGGCGCATCCTGACCTCATGCCATGGCGCGCGGCCACGGTGCCGGGCACCGTGCACACCGACCTGCTGGCCCATGGCCTGATTCCCGATCCGTATGTCGGCGCGCCCGAAGCAGGGCTGCAATGGATCGGCCTGGCCGACTGGGAATACCGCACCGCCTTCGACGTGCCGCGCGCTGTGTTGCAGCGCGTGCGCAGCGAGCTGGTGTTTGCCGGGCTCGACACCTTTGCCGAAGTCTGGCTCAACGGCGTCAAGCTGCTCGGCGCGAACAATGCGTTTCGCACATGGCGCGTGCCGGTGACGGGCCGGCTGCGTGAACACGGCAACATCCTGCGCATCGTATTTCGTTCGCCGATCAACACGATGCTGCCGCAGGTCGCCGCGATGCCGCACAAGATCGCTGGCAACTACGCATCGCCGTATGGCGATGAACCGAAAGACGTAATGAGCGCGAACTTCGTGCGCAAACCCGGCTATCACTATGGCTGGGACTGGGGCCCGCGCTACGTCACCGCAGGCATCGGCAAACCCGTCGTGCTGCACAGCTGGGATGCCGTGCGCATCGACGACCTGCAACTGCGCCAGGACCGCGTCGACGCCGTGCGCGCCGATGTCGCCGCCATCGCCTCGCTGGACGTGGTGCGCGCAGGGCGCTTCACGCTGCGCCTGTGGCAGACGGCGCCCGGCGGCCAGCGCACGCTCGCCGCGACGCAACGCATCGACCTGCGCGCCGGCGCCAACCGCATTGAACTGCCGGTGCGGATCGACGATCCACAGCGCTGGTTCCCGAACGGCTACGGCAAGCAGCCGCTGTACCGCTACCAGCTCGACGTCAGCCATGGCAACAACACGCTTGCCACGCATGCTGCGCGCACGGGGTTGCGCAGCGTCGAACTGCGGCGCGACCGCGACGACGCCGGCCAGGGCTTTTACTTCGTCATCAATGGCATTCCCGTGTTTGCCAAGGGCGCCAACACAATCCCGTTCGACATGTTCCAGCCGCGCGTGCGCCGTGAGGGGTTGCGACGCGTGCTGCAGTCGGCAGCCGACGCCAATATGAACATGCTGAGGAGTTGGGGCGGCGGCTATTACGAGGACGAAGATTTCTATGATCTGGCCGATGAACTTGGCCTGATGGTCTGGCAGGATTTCATGTTCGGCGGCGGGATGCAGCCGGCGTACGATCCGGCGTTTCGCGCGAGTGTCGTCCATGAGGCGCGCGACCAGGTGCGGCGGCTGCGCAACCGCCCGAGCGTCGTGCTCTGGTGCGGCAACAACGAGCAGGAGATCGCCTGGAAAAACTGGGGTCACCGCAAGACGCTCGAGCGTGCCGATCCGGTGTTCGCCAATCAGGTCTGGGACGGGTATGTCGCGCTGTTTGGCGTCGACCTGCGCCGCGTGGTGGCCGAAGAAGCCGGCGGCATTGGCTACTGGTCGAGCTCACCCGGCAACGATTTGCAGGAAGCGGCCAACACGCCCGGCAGCGGTGACATGCACTACTGGGAAGTGTGGGGCAATCCGGCGCATCCGGTATCGAACTACCTGGACATCACGCCGCGCTTCATGTCCGAGTACGGGCTGCAAGCCTGGCCGGTGCAGCGCACGATCGACGCGTTTGCGACGCGCGCCGAGCAGGGCGTGGCCACGCCGGTCATCGAAGCGCACCAGAAATTCATGGCCGGCAAGGGCAACGAGCGCCTGATGAAGTACGTGCAGGAGCAGTTCGGCGAGCCGGTCGACTTCCCGGCGTTTGCCTACCTGAGCCAGGTGATGCAGGCCGACGGCATCGAGCAGGCGGCGCTGCACCATCGCCGCAGCCGGCCCCACACAATGGGCTCGCTGTACTGGCAGCTCAACGATGTGTGGCCGGGCGCGTCGTGGTCGAGCATCGACTGGTTCGGCCGGCCAAAAGCGCTGCAATTTCATGCGCGCCGCTTCTTTGCGCCGGTCGCCGTCGCGGCATTGCGCGACGCCCGCGGCGCCACGCGCGTCAGCCTGCTCAACGACCGCACGCACGCCGTGAAGGGGACGTTGCGCACGCGTGTGATGTCGCTCGATGGCACTGTGCTGCGCGATGCGCGCGAGGCCGTGACGATCGCGCCGCTGTCGGCGCGCGACGTGGGCGCGTATGCTGACACCGACTTGCTCGCCGGCGCCGATCCGGCATCCACCGTCGCCGTATTCACGCTGCAAGTGGAGGGCGAGCCGGCATCGACCGGAATCGTCTACTTCGTGCCGGCAAAAGACGTCGCCTGGCGCGACCCTGGCCTGCGCACGACCGTGCATCGCGATGGCGATGGCTACCGCATCGAGATCACGGCAGCGGCACTGGCGCGCGGCGTCTGGCTCGATGCCGGCGACGTCGATGCGCAGTTCCACGACAATGCGTTGACCCTGCTGCCGGGTGAACCCGTCACCGTGCACGTGACCTCCACCGCCAGCGACAGCGTGCTGCGCGCCGCCCTCCATGTCCGCTCGCTGCATGATGCCATGCGCGCGACCAACCCAATATCCTGGAAGACCACCCCATGAACAAGACCCACACCATCGGCGCCGCCGTGGCCATGCTGCTGGCGAGCGTGGCCACTGCTGCCGAATCCCGTACTGCAAACGGTTTTGCCACGTCGTTCGAAGCGAACGAGCCCCTTCCTGCCACCGCCGCGGGCGAGGGCATCCGGGTCACGCCGGGCAGCGGCCCGGACAAGCCATATGCCGCCAAGGCGAAGGCTGCCTATACGGGCCTGCGCGCGCTGCAATATCGCGCGGACGGCAAGGGCGGGCGCTTGCCGCTGTTTGCGGTCGACCTGGCAATCAAGGCCGACACGGTCCTGTCGTGGAACGTGCTGCCCGAGATCGTCGACGGCGACATCGCCACGTCCACTGGCGTAGCGCTGGACCTGGTGCTGGACGACGGCCGCCGCATCTCCAGCCTGGACCTGCGCGACAACCACGGCGTGCGCATCGACGTGGCGGCGCAGGCCAGGTCGAACACGCTGTATCCGCAGCAGTGGGCGCACAAGTCGGTGCGCCTGGGCAGCCTGGCGGGGCGCCGCATCAAGTCGATAGAGCTGGCGCTGCAGCCCAGCGCGGCTGCCGGCGCCAGCGGCTGGCTCGATGACATCGTCATCGGCGAGCAGGCTCGCGCCGAGGCGAAGCGCCCGACCGACCACGTGCTGACGACGCGCGGCACGCAAGCCAACGGCACCTTCTCGCGCGGGAACAATATTCCAGCCACGGCGATGCCGCATGGCTTCAACTTCTGGACGCCCGCCACCGACGCCAGCACCCTGAGCTGGCTGTACCGCTGGAACGAACAGAACGACGAGAACAACCGCCCGCGCCTGCAGGCGCTGTCGCTGAGCCACCAGCCGAGTCCCTGGATGGGCGACCGCCAGACCTTCCAGATCATGCCGTCGAACGCGACCGGCCAGCCCGATGCCGACCGCAAGCGCCGCGCGCTGTCGTTCTCGCACGAGAACGAAGTGGCGCGCGCACACACCTACCGCGTGGACTTCGACAACGGCATCCGGGCCGAGATTGCGCCAAGCGAGCGGGCGGCGATCTTCCGCTTCCGCTTCCCGCAAGGGGGCGACGCCAACCTGCTGTTCGATAACGTCGACGCGCGCGGCGGCCTGCGCCTGGACGCGGCCACGCAGACGCTGCGCGGCTATACCGACACGCGCAGCGGCCTGTCGAACGGCGCGACGCGCATGTTCGTGTTCGCCCGCTTCGACCAGCGCTGGCAGGCCAGCGGTCCCCTGGAAACGGGCCGTCCGACCGGCTACATCAAGTTCAAGGCCGACGGCGGCGAAGTGCGCATGCGCATCGCGACCTCGCTGATCTCGGTCGAGCAGGCGCAGAAAAACCTCGCGCTGGAAATCGGCGACGCCGGCTTCGACACCGTGCGCGATCGCGCGCAGGCCGCGTGGGACAAGGAACTGGGCCGGGTGAAGGTGGACGGCGCCAGCGACGACCAGCTGACGACGGTCTACTCGAACCTGTACCGCCTGTTCCTGTACCCGAACGTCGGCCACGAAAACGTCGGCAGCGCGCAGCAGCCCGACTGGCGCCACGCCGACCAGAGCGGCTGGTCGCAGGCCAAGACCGGTGGCGACGACGACAAGACCTCGGCGCCCGTCGTCGCTGGCAAGGTGTATGTCAATAACGGCTTCTGGGATACCTTCCGCACCACCTGGCCTGCTTATGCGCTGCTGGCGCCGACCCGCGCCGGCGAAATGGTCGATGGCTTCCTGCAGCAGTACCGCGATGGCGGCTGGGTGGCGCGCTGGTCGTCGCCGGGCTACGCCGACCTGATGGTCGGGACCAGTTCCGACGTCGCTTTCGCCGATGCCTGGCTCAAGGGCGTGCGCGGCTTCGATGCGCACCAGGCGTATGAGGCGGCGCTGAAGAACGCGACCGTCGTGCCGCCCGTGTCGAACGTCGGGCGCAAGGGCCTGGGCAAGTCGATGTATCGCGGCTATGCCGATGCGTCGGTCCATGAAGGCATGTCGTGGACGCTCGAAGGCGCGCTCAATGACTTCGGGCTGGCGCAGATGGCCACCGCGCTGGCCGGCGGGGAAGGGGACACCGCGCGCGGTCGCCGCTACCGCGAGGAAGCCGCGTACTTCGGCGCGCGCGCCACCGATTACGTCAACCTGTACGACCCGGCCACGGGGTTCTTCCGTGGCCGCGACGCCAAGGGTACATGGCGCGAACCAGCCAACGCTTTCGACCCGCGCCGCTGGGGTGGCGACTATACGGAAGCCAATGCCTGGAACTTCGCGTTCACCGTGCCGCACGACGCCGAAGGACTGGCCGGCCTGATGGGCGGGCGCGCGGCGCTGGGCAAGCGGCTCGACACGTTCTTCGCCACACCGGAAACGGCGCAGGCGAAGTTCTCGGGCAGCTACGGCCAGGTGATCCACGAAATGACGGAAGCGCGCGACGTGCGCATGGGGATGTACGCGCACAGCAACCAGCCGTCGCACCACATCCCATGGATGTACGCAGCCGCCGGCCAGCCGGCCAAGACGCAGAAGATCACGCGCGACATTCTGGCCCGCCTGTACCTTGGTAGCGAGATCGGGCAGGGCTATGCGGGCGACGAAGACAATGGCGAGATGTCGGCCTGGTACACGTTCGCGATGATGGGCCTGTATCCGCTGCGGATGGGGTCCCCTGAATACGTGATCGGCTCGCCGGCATTCGCGCGCACCGATGTGCGTCTGGAAAACGGCCGCACGCTGTCCGTTATCGCTCATGGCAACAGCCCGGAGAACGTCTACGTGCAGTCGCTCACCGTCAATGGCAAGCCGTGGACCAAACCATGGATCCGCCACGACGACATTGCATCCGGCGCGACGCTCGAATTCACGATGGGCAGCACGCCATCGACCTGGGGCACCGGGGCAGGTGACTTGCCGGCATCGCTGACGCCTGTTGGCAAACGCCCTGCAGGCCTGGCCGACCGCAGCAAGGGCGCGACACTCACGCTGGACGGCAAGCGCGCCCCCGCGCCGCTGACCGACGACGACGCGGCCACCGCCGTGGAAGTGCCGGCGGCAGCGAACATCGGTATCACGCTGACCAAGAGCGCCCGCATCAGCCACTACACGATCACCGGCGGCAAGGCGCCGCTGGGCAAGGTGTCGTGGACGCTGGAAGGCCGCGACGCGAAGGGCGGCTGGGTTGCGCTGGACACGCGCGAGAACGAAGTCTTTGCCTGGGAACGCCAGCTGCGGCCATTCGGCATCGCCAAGCCCGGCGTGTACAAGGTGTACCGCTTGCGCTTTGCACAAGAAGCGGCGTTTGAGCTGGCCGAAGTGGAGCTGCTCGAAGCGCGGTAAACACACCGCACTCTGGGGCGCCCCTTGTTTACTAAAACGCGCTAAAACACGGGCAGTTTAGTCTGCCCGCGTTGACGCTCCGGAGGCGCGGCTGTTATAAAACGCACTGGAACAACGCGCGCCGGATCCCATCCGGACGACGCAAAAAACGCCCACAGAGGCGTTTATTAAACCAACGATTGGAGACCGATCATGTCCATGATCACGATGCCCGGCATGCCGGAGGCGCGGCCGTGAGCCAGGTCACGCTGCGTCACATCGCCAGCGCTACCGGGCTGTCCATTGGCACCGTCTCGCGCGCGCTGAAGAACCAGGGTGGGATGACGGAGGCGACGCGCACGGCCGTGCGCGATGCGGCGCTGCGGCTGGGCTACGACTTTTCGCTGCTCAAGAAAGGCCGGATCCGCCGCATTGCGTTCCTGCTGCACAGCCAGCACAACACCCTCACGTCCAGCCCCTTCTTTACGCCCGTGCTGCACGGGGCGGAAGAAGCGTGCCGGCGCGAGGGCATCGCGCTGTCGCTGATCGTCGTCGGGCCGGCCGAGCCGGTGCTGGAGCAGATCCGCCTGCACCAGCCCGACGCGATCCTGTGCGCCGGCTTTTTTGAGCCGGAAATCCTCACAGCCCTGCAGCAGACCGGCAAACCGATGGTGCTGGTTGACATGCACCGGCGCGGTTTCACGTCGATCAATCCGGACAATATCAGCGGCGGCTACCTCGCCACGCAGCACCTGCTGCGCGTCGGGCGCAAGCGCATCGCGATGCTGTCGGGGTCCCTGGCCCACTACAGCATCGGGCAGCGCAACCGCGGTTTCCGCCAGGCGCTGTTCGACGCGAAGATGCATGCCGATCCGAACCTCGAAGTGAGCGTGCCCACCATGGGCGAGGGCGACGACGGCGTCATCGAGGCGATGCGCAGCCTGCTGGCGCTGCCGAAGCGGCCCGACGCGCTGTTCTGCTACAACGACAGCACGGCGCTGGTCGCCATGAAGTACTGCCTGGGCGAGGGGCTCAAGATTCCCTACGACCTAGCCATCGTCGGCTTCGACGACATCGCCGCGGCGGCTGCCGCCATCCCGCCACTGAGCACCGTGCGCGTGGACAAGGAAGCATTGGGCCGCGCCGGCGTCGATGCGCTGCTCGCCAAGCCCGAGCTTCAACAGACCAACTCTCAACAGCCCGGCCTCCAGCAGAGCGACGTGGACGCCACCCAGATAACCCTGCCAGTCGAGATGATCGTGCGCGAGAGCAGCTACGACGACTAGCGTACAACCACCAGCCCCCACCATGACCACGTTCCCGAACTTTCGCAGCCCGGACCTGCTGCTCGACCACGCGCGCCACACGATGCGTTTCTACCACCCGCGCGCGATCGATCCCGCCGGCGGCATGTTCCACTATTTCAAGGATGACGGCGCCGTCTACGACCCGCGCCACCGGCACCTGGTAAGCAGCACGCGCTTCGTGTTCACGTATGCGATGGCGTACCGCCAGTTCGGCGACGCGGCTTACCTGGACGGCCTGCAGCACGCGATGGGCTTCCTGCGCGAAGCACACCGCGCACCAGATGGCAGCGGCTATGCCTGGATGCTCGACGGACGCGATGTCGAAGACGGCACCCAGCATGCCTATGGCCAGGCCTTCGTGCTGCTGGCGTATTCGCATGCGACGATGGCAGGGCTGGAAGAGACGCGCCCCTGGATCGGCGAGACGTTCGACCTGATGGAAGCGCGCTTCTGGAACGCGGCCGATGGCCTGTACGCCGACGAGGCGAGCCAGGACTGGAGCACGCTGTCGACGTACCGCGGCCAGAACGCGAACATGCACGCGGTCGAAGCGCTGCTGGCAGCGCATCAGGCCACCGGCGAAGCGCGCTACCTCGAGCGCGCCTATCTGGTGGCCAGCAACATCACGCAGCGCCAGGCCGCGCGCTGCGGTGGCCTGATCTGGGAACACTACGACGAACAGTGGCAGCCGGACTGGAAGTTCAACATCGACGACCCGGAAAACCTGTTCCGCCCGTGGGGCTTTCAGCCAGGCCACTTCACCGAATGGGCCAAGCTGCTGGTGCAGCTCGAAGCGCGCGCCCCGGGCGTTCTGACGGGTGATCTGAGCTGGCTGTTGCCAACCGCCGAGCGCCTGTTCAAGGTCGCGGTGGAGAAGGGCTGGGACAACGAGTTCGGCGGCGTGGCGTATTCGCTCGCGCCCGACCTGACCGTCTGCGACAGCCACAAGTACTTCTGGGTGCAGGCCGAAAGCGCCGCCGCGGCGGCGCTCCTGGCCACGCGCACCGGCAACGACGCCTACTGGACCTGGTACGAACGACTGTGGCAATACAGCTGGAGCCACTTCGTCGACCACGAGCACGGCGCCTGGTACCGCATCCTGGACCGCGAAAACCGCAAGCTCAGTGACGAGAAAAGCCCGGCCGGCAAGGTCGATTACCACACGATGGGCGCGGTCTACGACATCGTCGCCGCGATGAAAGGACCCCGCCATGGTTGATGCGCCGTTCATGCTGTGCGCCGGCGAGGCGCTGACCGACATGATCCATCAGGGCGACGAACGCTGGGTCAGCCGCGTGGGCGGCTCGACCTGGAACGTGGCGCGCGCGCTGGCGGTGCTGGGCGAGCCAACGGCGTTTGCCGGCGCGATCAGCCGCGACCGTTTTGGCGACGCGCTGTGGACCGCCAGCGAAGCGGCTGGCCTGGACCTGCGCCTGCTGCAGCGCGTGGACCGCGCGCCGCTGCTGGCCGTGGTCGAGGGCGGCGAGCCGCCACGCTACTTCTTCATCGGCGACGACAGCGCCGACCTGCATTTCGATCCATCGGCACTGCCGGCCGGCGCCTTCGACGGTCTGCGCTGGGCCCACTTCGGCGGCATCAGCCTGGCGCGCGAGCCGCTGGCCGCCACGCTGGTGGCGCTGGCGCGCACGCTGAAGGAGCGCGGTGTGTCGATCAGTTTTGATCCGAACTACCGCAACCTGATGGATGCACGCTACACGCCGACGCTCGAAGCGATGGCCTCGCTGGCCGACCTGATCAAGGTGTCGGACGACGACCTGCGCGGCCTGTTCCCCGGCCTGAGCCTGGACGACGCCCTGGCGCGCCTGCGCGCGTTCAACCCCGCCGCCTATTGCCTGCTCACTCGCGGCGGCCAGGGCGCGAGCCTGTTCCATGGCGACGAGCGCTGCCACGCGCTGGCGCCGAAAGTGGCGGTCGTGGATACAGTCGGCGCGGGCGACGCCAGCGCCGCTGGCCTCTTGCACAGCCTTGCACGCCATCCGCAGCGCCCCTTGCAGGCGCACCTGCACGCCGCACTGGCGGCCGGCTCCGCCGCCTGCCTGCAGGCCGGCGCCACCCCACCGCCACCGGCGGCCATGCACCAACTGTTCGAACTGCTCGAAGGAGAAGCATCGTGATGCCGCATTTCCGTACCCGTTTCAGTGTCCCCACGCTGGTGCTGGCCTGCCTGCTGCCCCTGGGCGCACAGGTCGCGCTGGCGGCCGACAGCATGCCGGTCAACACCTTCATCGGCACCCAGGATGAAGGCAATACCTTCCCTGGCGCCTCCGCGCCGTTCGGCATGATCCAGGTCAGCCCGATTGCCGACCACTACGCCGGCTACCGCTACAGCGACAAGCGGATCCGGGGTTTTGGCCACTCGTTCCTGTCCGGCGCCGGCTGCTGGGAGCAGGGCGGGCAGCTGTCGGTGCTGCCGGTCACCGGCACCATCGGCCCGGGCGGAGATTTCGACACCGCCAAGAAAGGCACGTTCGACCACAAGCGCTACGCCGCCGACTACACGCATGACGGCGAAGTGGGCCAGGCCGGCTACTACAAGGTCAAGCTGACCAGCTACGGCGGCATCACGGCCGAAGCGACCGCGCTGACCCGCGCCGCCGCCGAACGCTATACCTATGCGCCGGGCACCAAGACGGGCCATGTGCTGCTCAACGTTGCCCAGGCCAACGAGCGCCATGGCGTCATCGGCAGCGAAGTGCAGGTCGTCGGCGAGCGCGCCGTCGAAGGCAAGATCGTCACCCGCAGTTTCTGCGGCGGCGCCAAGTACACGACCTGGTTCCGCATGGAGTTCGACCAGCCGATCGCCGCCAAGGGCGTCTGGGACGACCGCGGCGGCTGGCCCGGCGCTGCCGGCCCGAGCCAGCAGGGCGAAGCCAAGCCGCATGGCGTGTGGCTGACCTTTGACCTGAAGAACGGCCAGGCGGTGACCGCCGTCAGCGCGATCTCGCACGTCGATGCCGAAGGCGCGCGTGTCAACCTCGCCGCCGACGGCAAGACGGGCGACAAGGCCTTGACGTTTGACGCGATGAAAACCAAGGCGCAGGCCACCTGGCAGCGTGAACTCAAGAGCGTGCGCATCAAGGGCGGTAGCAAGGATGACCGCACCGTGTTCTACACGGCGCTGTACCACGCGCTGCTGCAGCCGCTGACGGGCAACGACGCCGATGGCCGCTATCGCGGCTACGACGATGCAGTCCATACCGCCAAGGACTGGACCTACTATGAATTCTTCTCGCTGTGGGATACCTACCGCGCGCAGAACCAGTTGCTGGCACTGATCCGCCCCGAACGCGCGCGCGATATCGCGACCTCGGTGCTGGCGATCCGCGACCAGGGCGGCTGGCTGCCACGCTGGGGCTACGCCAACTTCGAAACCAATATCATGACGGGTGACCCGGTCACGCCGTTCCTGGTCGATCTGTGGCGCTTCGGCGCGCTGAAGGGCCGCGAAGCCCAGGCCTACACCGCACTGCGCGAAAACGCATTCGGCGTGCCGGCCCACGGCATCCGTCCGCAAGGCCGCTCAGGCAATCCGAACTACATGAAGCAGGGCTTCGTGCAGTACGACCGCAGTTTTGTGTCGAAAGGCATGGACACCGACCCGCACCACGGCGCCTCGGCGACGCTCGAATACGCGCTGGCCGATGGCGCGCTGGCCGAGATGGCCAAGGCCCTCGGCCACGAGGACGATGCCCGTGTGCTGGCCCAGCGCGCGCAGAACTGGAAGACCGTCTGGGATGCGAATGCGGTCGATGAACCGACCGGCCAGCGCGGCTTCCCGCGGCCGCGCCTGATCGACGGCAGCTGGTTCGCCGACGTTGGCAGCGGGTTCGACCCGCGCGGCGACCATGGCTTCCATGAAGGCACGGCGTGGCAGTACCAGTGGCTGGCGCCGCAGGACGTGCCGGGCCTGGCCGCAGCGATGGGCGGGCAGGCACCGGCCCTCGGCCGCCTCGACCAGTTCTTCGATTACGAGGCCGTGCTGGCTGACCCGAACGCCGTGCGCAAGTCGTGGGTGGTGGGGCCGTACAGCTACTACGCCCAGTTCCGCTACAACCCGAACAACGAGCCGGACCTGCACGCACCGTGGATGTACACGCTGATGGGCCAGCCGTGGAAGACGACCACCGTGCTGCGTGCTGCCGAAACGCTGTTCACCAATGGGCCGGGCGGCGTGACGGGCAACGATGATCTGGGCACGATGTCGGCCTGGTACCTGTTCAGCGCACTGGGCATCTATCCGGACATGCCGGGCAGCGGCCGCTTCCTGCTGCACGCGCCGCGCTTTGCCGGCGCCGAGATCGACCTGGCCCAGGGCCGCACGCTGCGCATCGACGCTGCGGGCGCCAAGCCGGGCCAGCGCGGCTTCGTCAAGTCAGTCAACTACGGCGGCCGCGCGGTGGAACGCGTCTGGCTCGACTGGGAGCAACTGCAGTCGGGCGGCGCGCTGAAGTACCAGCTGGCGCCGCAGCCGGATGCGCAGGGCTGGGGCACACGTGCCCGCGACCTGCCACGTCCGCCCGCCGGCATGGCCCGCTAAGCACCCGACCACAATAACAATCATCAGGAGACAGCATGGCCAATATGGCAACGGGCGCGGCACCAGTCGCGCGGCAGGACGGTCCCCCCGGGACGCAACAAGGCAGTAACACGGGGGCGCTCGTCATCGTCACCATCCTGTTCTTCATGTGGGGCCTGATCACGTCGCTCAACGACGTGCTCATTCCGCACCTGAAGGCGGTGTACACGCTGACGTATGTGCAGGCGATGCTGGTGCAGTTCTGCTTCTTCGGCGCGTATGCGATCGTGTCGCTGCCGGCCGGCGTGCTGATTCGCCGCATCGGCTACCAGAAGGGCGCCGTGACGGGCCTGCTGGTGGCCGCTGGCGGCTGCACGCTGTTCTATCCGGCCGCTTCCGGTGGCTACGGCATGTTCCTGCTGGCGCTGTTCGTGCTGGCCTCGGGCATCACGGTGCTCCAGGTCGCGGCCAATCCGTATGTGGCCGTGCTGGGGCCGGCGCGCACGGCGTCAAGCCGGTTGACGCTGACGCAGGCGTTCAATTCGCTGGGCACGACGATCGGTCCGGCCGTCGGTGGGGTGCTGATCCTGTCGGCAGCGGGCGCCGCGGCCGTAGCGGGTGCCGATCCGGCCGCCGAAGCAGCCAGCGTGCGCGGGCCGTACCTGATGCTGGCCGGCTTGCTGGTCGTACTGGCCGTGATGTTCCTGATGGCGAAGCTGCCGAAGATTGTCGCCGCCGATGACGATGGCACGCCGGTGGCGGGTGCCGCCGGCTCGGTGCTGGGGCATCGCCATCTGGTGCTGGGCGCCATCGGTATCTTCCTTTACGTGGGCGCCGAAGTGAGCATCGGCAGCTTCCTGATCAATTTCATTGGCGAGCCGCAGATTGCCGGTCTGGCACACGCTGACGCCGCCCATTACGTCAGCATCTACTGGGGTGGCGCGATGGTGGGGCGCTTCATTGGCTTTGCCGTGATGCGCGTGGTCAGCCCTGGCAAGACGCTGGCGTTCAACTCGGTGGCGGCAATCGTGCTGGTTTTGGTCGGCACGTTCGCGCAGGGCGACATCGCGATGTGGGCGATCCTGGCGGTTGGCCTGTGCAACTCGATCATGTTCCCGACGATCTTCAGCATGGCGCTGCACGGCCTGGGCAAGCGCACGGGCCAGGGTTCCGGCATCCTGTGCATGGCCATCGTCGGCGGCGCGCTGGTGCCGTTCGCGCAGGGCGCGCTGGCTGATAGCTTGGGCGTGCAGATTTCGTTCCTGCTGCCGGCCGCCTGCTATGCGTTCATCCTGTACTTCGGTGCGCGCTACGCGTCGATGTACGCGCCGAAGTAAGCTTCACATGTCGTAGCGGTAGCCGAGGCCGTAGATCGAGCGGATCGGCTCCAGCCCCGGCGCCGCCCCGTCGATCTTGCGCCGCAGGTTCTTGACGTGGCTGTCGATCGCGCGGTCGGTGGCGTCGAGATTGTCGGCGCGGGCCGCGTCGAGCAGCTGGGCGCGCGACAGCACCTGGCCCGGCCGGCGCGTCAGCGCAGCCAGGATTGCGTACTCGCTTGGCGTCAGGTCGAGCGCGTGGCCGTGGATCCTGACGCTGCGCGCGCCTTCGTCGAGCAGCAGCGCCGCTGGCGCGATGTCGCCGCTTCCGGCGCGGCGCAGGATCGCCTTGATGCGCGCCATCAGTTCGCGCGGGCTGAACGGCTTGCACAGGTAGTCATCGGCGCCTAGTTCTAATCCCAACAAGCGGTCGATTTCTTCGACCCGCGCCGTTACCATCACGATCGGCACTTCCGAAAACGCGCGCACCGCGCGGCACAGCGCCAGGCCATCCAGGCCAGGCAGCATCAGGTCGAGCACGATCAGATCCGGTGTCGCCGTGCGGATCGCGGCCAGGGCTTGCGCGCCGTCGCCATGCACGGTCGGGACATAACCGGCTGCGCGTGCGTAGTCGGCAACCACGGCGGCCAGTTCGGGCTCGTCCTCGACGATCATGATCGTGCTGCTCATGGCGTCTCCTTTTCAGGCAGCGGCAGCGAGACGGTCACGCGCAGGCCGCCCATTGGTGAATGGTCAAACGCCAGCGTGCCGCTCTGCGCGTCGAGCAGACGCCGGCTCAAGGCCAGCCCCAGGCCGGCACCGCCATGCGCGCGGCTGCGCGATGCATCGACGCGGTAGAAGCGCTCGGCCAGCCGCGCCAACGCCGCATCCGGCACGCCGGGCGCGCTGTCGTCGAGCGTCAGGTGCAACTGGCCATCATGCACCTGCGCGCTTAGCCGCACCGCGCCGCCGGGCGCCGTGTAGCGCAGGCTGTTCTCGAACAGGTTGGCCAGTACCTGGCGCAGGCGGTCCGGGTCGCCCAGCACCTGTGATCGTGCCGGCGCCGCGTCGGTCTCGAACGTCAGGTTGGCCGCCTGGAAGCGCGCGCTGAAGGCCTGCGCTTCGGCGGTCGCCAGTTGCCACAGATCGAGCGGCACGCGCTGGCATGCCAGTTCGCCGACGTCGGCCCGCGCCAGCGCATACAGTTCGTCGATCAGCTTCGTTAGCGCATGCACCTGTAGCACCATCGCATCGACAGTTGCTGGTGTGGCCTGGCGCACGCCATCCTGGATCGCTTCGAGCTGCGCGCGCAGCACGGCCAGCGGCGTACGCAGTTCGTGCGACGTGTCGGCCACCCACTGGCGGCGCGCCGCTTCGGCCTGATCGAGCCGCTCGGCCAGCGCATTGAAGTGCCGCGCGAGGTCGCCCAGTTCGTCGCTGCGCTGGACCGGTAGACGCACGGCGTAGTCGCCGGCCGCCAGCGCGCCGGCGCCGCGCGCGAGGCGGTCGATCGGGCGCCGGAAGTGGCGCGCCAGGCCAATTGCCGCCAGCGCGCTGAGTACGAGAGCGAGCCCGCCGATCAGCCACAGGCTGCGCTCTAACTGGTCGAGAAAGGCGAACGCCATCGCGTCGCTGGGGCGCGCGCTGAGCGCAACGCCGAGATAACCGATCGTGCGGTCATCCACGGTGATCGCGCGCCGGGCCAGTGGCAGGTTGCCGGGCGGGCGGCCGGCTAGATACGCGCCATTCGCATCGAGCAGCGTGATCCGCGTGTGCAGGTCGGCGATCACGCCGGGTGGGGCGGGTGGGGGCGGTGGTAGCGGTGGCAGGGGCGGGCCCGCTCGCTTGTGCAGGGGAGCGGCGGGCGACGCCGGCGCGGCAGGGGCGACAGGGTCCACTGGCCTGACTGGCGGCACCGGCTTCCCGCGCACGGACTGCAGGCGCGTCAGCTCGCCGCCGATCCAGTCGCGCCGATCGTCACCGGACGGCAGGAACGTCCAGTCACCATGCTGGCTGTACTGGCGCGCGACGGCGCCGGAGAGTTCATCGAGGCGATCCAGTTCGATCGCCACCGCGTAGTCGCCGAAACTGCCCAGTACATTCTGGCGCAGCAGCAGCACGGCAGCAGCCGCCACCGTCAGCATGGCAAGGAGCACGGAGGCAAAGAGGCGGTGGCCGATGGCGATTTTCACGGGGCGCGCAAGGAAGTGGTGATAGTGCATGGTAAGCCATGAGCGTCGCGACGCGGCATGTTGAGTGCGCACGATGTTTGGCGGCTACCGTTCAGCCTTTTTGGACTAGCCCCTTATCGAATGACCGGCGGGCATCGCCGCGCCTGTGTGATGCGTCGTTGATGTGCCAGCCGGATACCAGCGCGCCCGCAGTTGCATGAACGGCGTCTCGATCACGCGGTACAGCACCCAGCCGCCCAGGATGCCGGCCGCCATGACCGCTGCAATGGTCAAGGGTGCGCCGGGATCGATGCCCCTGCTGACCAATTCCGGCCGCAAGGCCATGAACACCGGCTTGTGCACCAGGTAGATGGCGTAGGACCACAGGGCCAGGCTGGCCGCGCCGGGAATGCGCGCCCGGTTCAGGATCGAACCGAGGCTGAGCGCCGAACAGGTCAGCAGCGCGAAGCTGGCGGCAACCAGTGAAAATCCGAAGGTGGATGCCGCAAAAGCGGTCGGCACGTCGTTCATTATTCCGTACAGCACAGCTGCCGACATCGCCAGGCCCGCTACCAGCAGCGCATTCCCATGGCGCAGGATGCGTGCAAAGGCCGCCGGATGGAAATTCTTCAGCATCGCGATGGCGACACCGGGCAGCAATTCGTCGAAGCGGGAAAAGCTCGAGTAGTACACCGGCGCCGCAAAGACATCCATGCCGCCCATGAAGGCCATGGCGCGCACCGTCATGCCGGCGCCGATGGCGGCAAAGAGGGCGCACCAGAGCAGGCGCGGCGAGCGCTTGCTGCCGACCAGTACCAGCACCGCCAGCGGGAACACCAGGTAGAACTGCTCTTCGATGCACAGTGACCACGAGTGCGTGAAGGTCTCCCCGTAGTTCAAACCGAAGTTCTGGGTGAAGGTGAGGAACTGCCAGACCGGCGCCATGCTCTTGCCGGCGATGGGACTATCCGGCAGCAGCAGGTACACGGCCAGCACCGCGTAGTAATTCGGCAGCGTGCGCAGCAAGCGGCGTGCGAAGAAGGTTTTCAGATCCAGGTGATCGCCACGCGCGGCCGGCGCCAGCAGCTGATTGCCGATCAGGTAACCGCTCAGCACGAAAAACAGGTCGACGCCGGCCCAGCCGATTTTTCCCATGAAGCCGAAGGTCGGGGCGTGGCTGACGAAGCCTTGGTAGTGCGACATCAGGACCAGCGCGATGGCAAGCGCGCGCAGGGTGTCCAGCCCGGCGAGCCGGGCGGATGTGGATTGAAGCTGCGTCATGCGGATGTATTGTCGAGGTGTTGGAGTGCTTCCGCCAGGGCGGGCATATAGGTGCGGCTGGCGCGCAGCACGCTGCCGTCATGCAGACGCAGCAGGGCGTCGCGATTGGTCAGCGAGCGCAGCTCGGCGATCATGTCCAGCCGCACGATGGTCGAGCGGTGCACACGGTGGAACTGGCGCGCATCGAGCTGCATGGCCAGGTTGTGCAGGCGCTCGCGAACCAGCCAGGTCTTGCCGTTCGCATGCAGCGTGGCGTAGTCGCCGTCGGCCTCGATGCGCTCGACCTGCGCAACCGGCACCAGCACCGTGCGCGCGCCGACACGCACGCTGAAGCTGCGCAGCGCCGGCGCGGCTGGTGGCAACGTACGGCCGTGGGCGCGGTAAGGAAAGGCCTGCTGCGCGCGGTCCAGGGCTTCGTCCAGGCGTTCGTCATCGACCGGCTTGAGCAGGTAATCCAGGGCGGCCAGATCGAACGCCTGCAGGGCGAAGCTGTCGTAGGCGGTCAGCAGGATCGCCATCGGCCGCTGCGCTGGCGGCAGCGCGGCCAGCACCTCGAGCCCGGTCTTGCCCGGCATCTCGACATCGATAAATACCAGGTCGGGCCGCAGCGCCAGGATGCCGGCATGGGCGCTGTCGCCGTCACCGAACTCGCCGACGAGCGCGAAGCCGCTGCGCCGCGCCAGCCTGAGCTTGACCGCCAGCCTGGCCAGCGGTTCGTCGTCGACAATGACGACCCGTATGTTCATGCCGCCGCCGCCATGCTGCGTAGCGGCAGGGCGATACGCACGCCGAAGCGGCCGTCCGGCCCCCATCCCGCCTCGACTTCCTGCTCGTCGCCGTACAGGTGGCGCAAGCGTTCCCTCACGTTGGCCAGGCCGATACCGCATCCCGGCTGCGCCGGCTGCTGACCGTCGTTGCGCACCTCGACCAGCAGGCTCCCGCCCACATGCTCAAGACGGATGTCGAGCCGCCCGGGAACCGACAGCGGCGCGATGCCGTGACGGATCGCGTTTTCGACCAGGGGCTGCAGCATCAGGTAGGGCATGACGTTGTCGAGCAGGTCCGGACCGGCTTTCATGCTCAAGCACAGGCGTTCGCCCAGACGTGCCTGTTCGATCTTGAGGTAGGCGTCGAGCAGGGCCAGCTCTTCCGCGAGCGAATGCTCGTGGCGGCCGTCGTGCGCAAGCGTGGCGCGCAGGAAGTCGGCCACGCAGCCGAGCATGCGGTTGGCCTCGCGGTTGGACTGGGCCGACACGAGCGCGGAAATCGCGTTCAGGGAGTTGAAAAGAAAGTGCGGGTTGACCTGCAGGCGCAGCGCGCGCAGCTGGGCGTCGCGCGCTGCGGCCTGCGCCTCTGCCAGATGCAGGCGCACCTGCTGCAGCGACAGGTAGTAGGCCGCCACTGCATGCACGGCGCAGAACGCGATCAGGGCCAGCCAGCAGCCGTCCAGACCCTCGGCCAGTTCATTCCAGCGGTAGTGCTTTTGCAGCCCGAGCCAGATGCCCAGGCCCTGTCCCAGCACGGCGTTCAGGATGGACATGGCGTAGCTGGCGGCCAGCAGTACCAGCGCCATGCGCAGCCAGGGCCAGTCACGGCGCCACATGGCGCGCTGCAGCAGCGCCAGCGGAATCAACCACACCAGGCAGGCAACGAAGTACAAGCTGCGAAAGGCCGCAGCATACTCGTAGCCGAAGACAGGCAGCCCGAGGATGGCCATGCAGGCAGCGACCGGCAGGGCGGCCAGCACGGGAACGAACAGGGGCGTTTCGACTTTCATGCCGGCTTTTCGAATTGTAAGGTTGCTATTCTATCGTCTCAGTCGCCGATGGAAAACAGCATCGAGCTGATCTTCCAGCCGTCTTCCGCGCGCACCATTTGCCAGCTCTCGCTGCCGCGGTTGGTCACCTTGCCGTCGTCGAGAAAATCGAAATCGAACCATACCGAGGCGACGGCTCCATTGGTATCGACCCGCACGTTGTAGAAACGTTCTTCGATCGGCTTGTCGGCCGTCTGGATGAGTTCGGCGAACTTCTTCCAGCTCGAAGGAACCACCTTGCGTGCCTTCGGATTGCGCGCCTTGACTTTGGCCCAGACCGCCTCGTCGGCCACCGACAGCCAGCTGTCATGGTCTTGCAGGAACAGGCTGCCGAGGGTCTTGCCGTCACGGGCGATGATCGCCGCCTTGAATTGATCGACGACCGCGTGGATCGCCGCCACGTCGGCTGCCCGGGCGCCTGGGGCGGTGCCTTCGGCGGCATGTGCGGCACTCGCCAGGCAAAGTGCGAAAAGAAGGGAAGACAGTAGAACGCGCATGGAAACTCCCGGGGTTTGGAAAGTTTCCACCTTAGGCAGCAGCCGCACAGCGGTCCAGTCGAATGCGCCGACCCGTGCATACCCTGCGACGAAAGGGTTGAGCCTGAATCAAGGGAATTTCAAAGAAGCCACTGGCGTTTCAAGATGCGCTCGAAAAATGAACGAGTTAGATCATCGCAGAGCCTGTGTCTGAATGTCAGACCTGACCCCGCTTTGCGCGCACTCGTCGCACAAATATCCGCATCAACTCTCTCGCGCAACCGGTGTAGACTGGTCCGCGCTTCAGATCCGAAGCGCTACTGGAGTACATATGAAAGCAATATGGAATGGTGAGGTGCTGGCGCGTTCGAACGATACGGTCGTCGTCGAAGGGAACCATTATTTCCCCCCCCGCCTCTTTAAACCGTCAATTTTTCAGCGCTCAAGTACAACAAGCAACTTTCCCTGGAAGGGGACAGCGAGCTGCTGCCACATTGAGGTGAACGGCAAGGTTAACAAGGATGCGGCGTGGGTGTATGCCACACCAAAATCCGCCGCGTCAAATATTACTGGCCACGTCGCGTTCTGGAATGGTGTACATGTGACGGCCTGACACGATTCATCCGTTGCATCGTTCTGCAAGTTGTTTTGGGTACGGGGTGCCGGGTGATAAGTCGCAGACTGTTTCGATAGGCAACTGTCGACCCGCAACAGACGTCGGTAAACAGTTCGGTTGTCCAATCGGCAAACGCACGCATCGCCGGAGAGAGAAAGCGGCGGCGGGGGTAAGGCAGTGATACAGGAACAGGTGCTGGCCGCCAGTCGGCCAGCACCTCGACTAATTCTCCGCTCCGCAATTGTTCCGCCACCAGGATCTCCGCCAACTGAATCAGGCCGCGTCCGTCGATTCCAAGCTTGATGTAAAGCCCAGTCTCGTTGACTGCAACTTTGCCGGACACCGGAACGGTGACGCAATTCCCGTCTTCGACGAAATGCAGCTCACTTCCCCGCCGCGTCGTGCTGGAAAAGTAATGGACAGCCTGGTGTGCTTGCACATCCAGCAGCCTCTTGGGAATCCCCTTTTCTTCCACATAGGACGGCGCTGCGCATGTGACCCAGCGTAACGCCCCCAAACGGCGCGAGACCAGCGTCGAGTCATTGACGTTGCCGGTACGGATCACACAATCGACGCCATCCTGGATCAGGTCCACATGACGATCATTTATACCAATCATGAGATAGATATCGGGGTAGCGCTGCTGAAATTGCTCCAAACGCGGCAGGATCAATGCATGCGCAATGCCCCCGGCATATCCAACCGCAACCTCCCTTGAGGGCGCTCAGCAGAGCCGTTCAGGATGGCTTCTGTGTCGTCAATCAGGTCGAGTATCTCGCGGCAACGGTAGAAGTACTGCTCGCCTTCTGGTGTCAAGCTGAGGTTTCACGGATGATGGCGGTAAGCCGAGAGTCTGATAGCTAGACAGAAATCCTGTTTGTCCTCAAGACTGGGGTGCCCCAGGAATTTCTGCCGCGTGAACCAGGCCTGCTGATGCCGATACGGCTTTGGCCATCAGTTTTTCGACAGGGAATAGCGTTCGACGAAGTCCCTCACTTCGGAGGCGCGCACCAGGCTGTTTGCCTGGTTGTCAAAGCCGGCGTACGGCGTTTCGAGCCGGCTCGGCACCAGCAAGGTCACGCCTTTCGGATGGATCACGGGGACCACATCGTTCCGGTTCGACAGGCTCATTGCGCTGTTATTTGCGCCAACGAAGGTGCGGAACGTATTGAGGCCACTGCCAACCATCTCGAACAAGGGGCTGACGCGGTCAGTTCCGATCTCCACTTTGCCATAGCTGAGGGCACCAAATCCCGAGCTCGTCAGCTGCTGCCACATCAGCGGCACTTCGGGCGTTCCCGCCAGCACCGTGCGCTGGGCCAGGTTGACAGCTTCATCGAAGCCAGCGCCCTTGCCCTGTATGGTACTGGTAGCGCGCATCGGGTAGTGACCGATCAGCGACACTTCATGGTTGCACATGCCGAAGCAATCGATCTGGGTCCGCGTCGGCACGGGCTTGTCGAACGCCCACGGGGTAATTTGAAAATCGGCCACGCTGGTCTTGATGCCCCGATCCCCATAGCCAATGGCAAACATGACGGTACCGGTGCGGAACGAATCGCTCAGCGGCGCCATGTCTGCAAAAATGGCCTGCGAATTGACGAAGACGGCACGGTCGTTATATTGAATGGACGACTTGCGCAGCGTCTCCAGTTCACCGGACGGCTTCCAGCGCGCCAGCGAATAGGTGTACACGCCGTCGCGCTCTGCGCGTCCGTGATCGGTCAGCTTTTGTACGAACCATTCGCCATTGCGCGGCGCCGGGCTGGCGAACAGGACGTCTTGCGGGCCCTCCGCCGAGCGCCCCGTGGAATCGAAGCCGACGTAATTCTTCAGGGTCAGGAAGCGATTGACGGCGCCTGCGCGCTGGGCGACAAAGATGGCCTTGTCGCTCACCGCCACGCCGGCGTCGATGACGGCAACCGTGCCGAGTCTGCGCGGATTTTTGCCGACGGCATCAATACGGTAGAACACTGCCTGGGCCCCCTGCGCAGTGGTGCTGACCGTGGCGGCGCCACGCGGGACCCCCTGCATTTTTGCCATCGCCTCCATGATACGCACTTGCTGTTCCGGCGTCATTTTCCTCAGAAGTTCCGGGTCGATCATCGGGGCCATGCTCACGCTATCGGCAGCCTGCACTTCCGATATCACCGCACCGCCGTGGGCGTCGAACAGCGCTACGATATAGCCGTCCGCCGCTGGCAAAAAGCCGATCACGTCCTGCGGTCCCTGGGGAAAAACCACCTTGCGCCCGCTGAGCCACAGGCTGCCGACGCCGGTATCGGCAAAACGGCCCGGAATGAACAGCGTGCGCGGACTGGCGATGCCGAGATCGGCCAGGCGGGTACTCGACCCGGCCTGTTCCAGGGCCGGCCACAAAGGCGGGCTGACGGGCGCCGCCGCAAAGGCGGTCGCCATGGCCATGAACAGGGTGAGAAACAATGGAGCTCGGCAGGTTTTTTTCATGGAGTGCTTTCTTTCTTTTGGTAAGTGCAAGATTGACCCTGTTTCGCCATGGATGGGGCGTGCAGGCCATCGCATGCGGGCCACGGCTTGCAGGTATGACGCGCTTTATTTAGCCGGCGCCTTCGCCGTCCTGGCCTGGTTGGTGGGTTCGTAGATACACGCCACGCCGCCATTGGTCAGCGCGATTGCATAGCGCATGTCGCAATTAACGGCTGCAAACAGGATTGGCAGCTGTTCGTTGCCGAACCTGTCCGGTGCGAAGATAATTTTCTGGCCGGGCATGCAGCCGGCTTGAACCGCGTTATCGTATTGCCAGCCTTTTACTTCGCAGACGTCGCCCTGATTGATAGCCAGGGCAGGCGCCACTGTCGTTGTTTGCTTGCAAGCGGACAGCGCCAGGGTCGCGGCTGTCATGAACAGTAAAGTCAAGCAGGAGGATTGTTTCATTGGTCATGCCTTTTGGAGTGGATGGAGATGGTCGTGTGTGAGGTTCGATGGCGGTCAATCCACGAACAAATGCTTACGGCAGCCCGTGCACTGGTGCCAGGTTGAATTCGACGCATATTGGCCCTGGCGGAACACGCCGCGGTGTCCGCAATACACGCAGCGGTGTTTACCGGATGTGTCGACAGAGCCGGGCAAGCTACGGTATTCCACTCCGCCGATGCCCTCCACGCTGGAATAGCTCTGGACCCAAAGCATTGCGGTGACCACCAGGCCGATGCCGGCGCCCGCCCAGCCGAACTTGAACGCGACAAGGCAGATAATTGGCGCGGCCAGTACCAGCACGATGCGCGAGACGCCCTTGGCGTGGTGGAGGCGCGCCGCCCGGACTGCCGCGCGTGCCGCCGTCAGGTCGGGGTGGGGCCAGGCATGGCGCCTTTCGTTGGCAGTCTTGTTGGCAGTCTCGTTGGCAATCGCCGCCGGCAACTCCGCCATCGCCATCGGCGACGCGGCAACCGGCACCGGATTCAATGCGGCGCGGCGATTTTTCACCCGAATCCACCACACCGGCAGGCCGACACTGGCGCCGCAGCCGCCGATGAGCAGTAACCAGTAGGCGCTGGCGCCCCATTGCGCAGGAAGTACGATATTCAGGCCAGCGGCCGCCGTCGTGGCGCCCAGCAGCATGGCCACCAGGCCGAATGCCAGGGTCGCCACGCGGCGCAGTTCGGGCACCTTCCCGGCCAGCACAGTGGCCATGGCTTTGGCGCTCAGGCCGGCCATCACGAGGCCGCAGACGGTCAAGCCAAGGAAAATAATAGTAATGGGTTGCATAGTATCCCTGTCATAAAAAGAGCCAGCTGGACGCTGGTCCGATGAAGTCATTATCGCGGCCGCGGCCGCCGAAAAAACGCGGCAATTCCAGCCTCGATTTGTCGACTATTCACGGGTGCCGCCGCGCCGCTGCATGTTATGCAGCGCCGGTCAGCGCATGCCAGTCATGGTGAACGAGGCCCAATAAAACGGGTGGCCCTGGCGCTGTTTGACGCGCAGTTTCGCCTGCCTCAGCGCCCCCGATTTGCTCGCGCCGCTGGCCAGTGCGCCATAAAAATCGGTCATGAGGAGGCGTGTTTCCAGATCAGGCACGGACCACAGCGAGGTCACCATGCTGCGCGCGCCGGCCACTTCGAGCGCCTGGCGCAGGCTGTCGACGCCTTCGCCCGGCAGCACTGGCCCGAGCGACGTGTCGCAGGCCGACAGCACTGCCAGTTCGGTTCCGGCCAGGTCGAGCTGGCGCAGCTTCGCGGCGTACATCAGGCCGTCGCCCGCGCCACTGGCCAGGGTGGCGTTCGCGCCCGCCAGGGCCAGGCCGCTGCTGCGTCCGGCCATGTAATCCTCGGTGACGTATTGCTGGCCGCCGTTGCCGGTGACACGCTGGCGCAGGATCCCTGCTTCCTCGACAAAAAACCCGTGGGTGGCAATGTGCAGGTAACGTGGCCCATGCAGTCGCGCGAGAGCCTCCATGCTGGCGCGCTCGCCGGTTAGCAGCTCGACGCCGGCTCCACCGCGTGCAAGTGCGGCGGCGACGGCCTTGCCTTCTTCCAGCGCCTGCGGCAATGGCGCAAAACGCATCCCGCGCAGGGCCGCGGAGCGGTTCGGAACGGCGCCGGCACCGGCGCCGACTGCAACCGGACCATAATCGGGGTCGGCCAGCACCACGGCCTGGCTGGTCCCGGCGCGGGCCGCATCGGTGCGCAACAGGGTCCGCGCCGAACTGACATAACGCCACTCGCCGTCGTCGATCAGGTAGCGGGCGCCGGCGTCGGCCAGCGCTTCGAACGGCACCAGCGCCAGCGGGCCGTCGAGGTCGGCGACATACGCGGCTTTGGCCGCGCGCGCACCGAGGAGGGGCTTGAGCAGCGCGTCATAAGCAGCCCGTGCCGACGCCAGGGCCGGCGCCATAGTCCCGGTCGCGGGCCGGCGTGCCAGGTCGGCACGCAGTCGGACCGCGGACGCGTCGAGCGCTTCGGCCGCGCCAAGGTCGTTCACCTGAACGCCGTCGCGCCCTATTTTCGCGCCCAGATAATGCGCCGCACCGAATTGCTGGCGCTCGAAGTCGAACGGCGTGAAGCGCGATATCGACACCAGGGTTTCGGTGCCGAGGCGTGCCTGGACCAGATCCATAAAGTGGGCGCCTTCCTCGAATTGCAGCGGCGGCATCAGCTTGCCGACCTTCTGCTGCAGCTCCACTGCAAGGTTGGCGCGCCGGGAAAACTGCACCATCCCGCCCGTCTCATCGATCGCTTCCATCTGCGCGGACAGCCGGGTGATGGCGGGATCGCCCGACAAGCCTATGGCGCGCGTGCGCCGCGCGAGAAAATCGCTTTGCATGCTTTTACTCTGCAACAGGTCGCCCAGTGCACCGCGCCACTGGGCGGGCGAGGCATGTTCGGCCAGGCGCAGCGATAGCAACAGGTCGAGCAGTTGGCGCCGGATCGCGAACGATCCCGCCAGCAGTTCCGGCGGCACGTCGGCGGCGCTGGCCTTTAGGCGCCGCGCATTGAGGCTCTGGGCCTGCGCGAATGCCTGCCCGGCCGGCGCATACTGTCCCAGCCCGGCGAACCAGGCGCCAAATCGCGCATATTCTTTTTCCAGCTGTGCCGGCGCGCCAAACGCGTTTTTCACTTCGCCCGTCCGGGCCGCATAGTCGCTGAACATCCCCGAATAAAGCCGCTGCAGCGCTGCTGCATTGCGCTGGCGATAATACAGCGCTGCCAGGTCGAACAGCGCCCCTTCCGTGTCAAGGATGCCTGCCGGCTTTGCATTCATGCCGGGCACGGCAACCAGCGCGCCGTCGCCGTCGGTGAGCGCGTGCTGGTTGCGAAGGGAAGCCATCGTCTCGTCGATCAGGCCCTTGACGCCGCCCATCGTGGCCATGGCGCCGACAAAACCGCTGTCCCGCACTGCCGGTGCCTGGGTCTGGGCGGCATCGTCCGCAATCGCCAGCAGCAGCATGGCTTCGGCCTGGCCATCGTCTCCCAACTGCAGCGCTGCGCGGCCCAATCCCGCATAAATGCTGCTGCGCAGCGGCCGTAGCATCGGCGAGGCGCTCTCTGGCGCCGCAAGCAATGCCTGGTAATCCTGGATCGCGGCCCGGGCGCCCCCTGTTTTCAAACGCAGGTCAGCAATTCTGAGGCGGGTCGAAAAAACGTCCGGCGCGAATGACATGGGCGGCCGCGGCATCGCCAGCACCATCTGGTACAAGACAATCGCCCGCGCCGGGTCGCCGCTGCGTTCGTGCAGCCCGGCCGCATACATGGCCGACTGGCGCAACCAGGGAGAGCCGGGAACATGTGCCTGTTCGTCGGCGACCAGAGCGTCGGCCAGGCGCAGCGCTTCCCGCATGTCGCCCTGGTTGGCACTGCGCACGACCAGGTCGAGTGCCTCGCCATGCCTGGCGCCGCCAGGCGCATACAGGCCCGCCAGCGGGTTGGACGGTATCAGTTGGCGCAGCAAGTCGAACTGGGCGTGGGCCGGGATTGCCGTGGCAAGGGCCAGCGCCACGCCAGCCGGGGCCAGCATCTGTGATAGACGTTTCATTGGGTGGGGTCCAGTTGATTGAGTTCGGGCGCGATCCGGGCAGCCAGCCCGCGTATGCCCAGTCGGTGCAAGTACAGCGCATACAGCACCCGGCTGGCGCTGTCCGCATTGGCAGGCGGCGCCAGGCGGGTCAGTTCTGCCTCCTCGTCGGCGCCAAGTGCCTGCACCGGCGCGACGTCGGTCTGCACGACGCCATCGCGGCCTTCCCAGCGCAGCTCCCGAAGGTAATGCTGGCCGGGCTGTAGCTGCAGCGCCGGCGGCAGGGTGAGGTTGGTTTGCGCCAGCGTTGTCGCGAACAATACCTGGCCCGCCGCGTCGGTAAAGCGAAGTTGCCACTGGCCACGATGAGGACGTGCCCGCCATTTCAGCACCGGCTGGGACAGCGCGATGCGTTCGGTGGTGTCCGCGCCGTCCGCGCGCACGACCGCGCCGGCGGCCACCTGGCCGCGTCCGCGCAGCACGCCGGCAAACACGAGATCGCGGCTTACGACGCGCACCGTGCCGCTTGCACCCTGGCGCCTGACGCCGTCGGCAGTGGTCACGAAACGGCCGGGGCCGGTCAAACTGAATTGCTGCCCATGCACCGTGTAAAACAGGACGAGGACGGCGCCGGCCTCCAGTTCAAGCGCCGCGCCGGGCTCGATTTGATCGAGTAGGGCAAGCTGACCCTGTCCCGCGCGCGCGCTGCCGTGCACTTCGGTCACCAGCACCGGCCGCGGTTCGCCGGCGCGGGCCGTCGCGCCAGCCACGCACAGCACCGCGCAGGCCAGCAAGCGCACCGCCGTTGAGATCAAAAAGCGCAGGCGATTATTCATGCTGTTCTCCTCCTTCGATACAGGCGGCCATCATCAGTTGGCCGTGTTTTTCCAGGTCCACGGCCAGCCTGCAAAAACGTGCGCGCTGCGTCGGTGTCAGTTGTGCCAGTTCGAATGCCCCCTGCTCGACCAGCAGCGCGTGTGGCACCCGTTTGCAGTGCTGCTGGATGTGGGCCGCCAGCGTGGTCGCGGCGCCGGTGGCGGTGTAATCGTGGCGCGTGGGCGAGCCGACGTTGCCCAGCACCGCGTCGCCGTACGCGATCCCGATCCCTACCTTGACCGGCTGCCCGCCTTCGCTTTCGAGCGTGCGGTTCCAGGCCGCCAGCGCGTCGAGCATCGCCAGCGCGGCCAGCACGGCGTCGCGTGCCGGATTGTCGCTGGGCTGGGGCGCGCCGAAGAACACCATGATGCCGTCGCCGCTGAACTTGTCGATGGTGCCGCCGTGGCGGTGCAGGGCCGCCGTCACCACGGTGTAGTAACGGTTCAGGAAGCCGATAACCTGCTCGGGCGGATTGGCGGCGCAATAGGCGGTGAAGCCACGGATGTCGGCAAACAGGAAGGCCAGTTGCTGGCGGGTGCCGACCCGGCCATCCTTCAGTGCGCCGCTCAGGATCGTGTCGAGGATGGCCGGGCTGACATAACCGGAAAAGATTGAGCGGATGCGGCGCTGCTCGCCCAGTTCGCGCCGGTACGCCCTTGCGCCCAGACAGCCAAGGCCGATAGCCAGCGCCAGCAGTGGTGCCATGATCGGCACATACACGCCCCCTGCCAGCAGCAAAACACTGGCGGCCGGCATACTGGCCCCCAGTGCCACGGAAACTACGACTGCCCGGCCCAGCCGGCGCCGCAGCGCCCACAGCAAGGCGATAGCGGCCAGTGCGGCGCCGTCGCCCAGCAGGGGCAGGCTGCGCAGCATGCCGTTTTGCATCAGGGTGCGCACAGCCTGGCCCTGGAACAGCACGCCGGGCGCCAATGCATCTTCCTCCCAGCGCGCCAGTGCGACCGGCAAGCGCTGACGGTCCTGGTCGGGCAGGATCGCGCCGATCAGCACGATTTTTCCCGCAAAGCGCTGGCGCAGGCCGGCCACGTCGCCGGCTTGCGCGAGGGTGGCGATACTGTGTAGTGACAGGTAATCGAACGGCGCGCCGATAGAGAAATCGACCAGGCCAGGCACCGGGTGCTGGCCCAGCCGCGAGGCAATGCGCGGCGCCAGCAGCGAAGCCAACTGGCCTTCGCCTTCGCCTTCGCCTTCGCCCAAGCGGCGCAAACTGCCGTCGGTGTCGACCGGCACTAGCAGCAAGCCTTCGCCACCGGCGCCGGCCATGGCGGAATACAGGCTGCTGGCCGCCCCTGTCGGCTGCCCCGCGGCGTCGAGGCGTCCCAGCACCAGCGGCGTGGCCGCGCGCAACCGGCCGATGGCCAGCGCCAGCCGCCGCCCCGCGCCAGGAATCAACCCGTCGAAATCGGCCGCCGGGAAAACCAAGTCGACCCCGACCGCCCGCGCCGCGCCAAGCCGCATGCCGTCCAGCGCCAGCGCGAATTCATCGAGCATCAGCGCAAACGGCTTGCCGCTCGCGCTGATCGATGCCTGGTCGACGCCGACGATGACCACCTGTGCCAGCGCCGGCTTTGCGTGCCAGTGGCGCAGCAGGCGAAACGAGGTGTCGAGCCATTGCAGCTGAAGGCGTTCAACAGGGTGCGCGCGCGCCAGCAGCATGCATATGCACGCAATCGCCGGCGCGAGCAGCAGCAGCGCGTGGCGCCTGCCCGCCACTACCATCTGGCTGGCAACGACCGCAGCAGGGTAATGCGCGTCTTGTGGTAATGCAGGTATTCGCCTTTGACCAGTTCCTTGAACAGCTTCGACACCATGTCGCGCGAACTGCCGATGCGGTCGCCAATGGCTTGCTGGCTCAGCGGCTGGTCGATGATGCGCACGCCGTCCTGCTCTACGGCAAGACTGTTGAGCAGGGCGACCAGACGCTGGTAGGCGCTGTCGAGCGCGAGGCGGCGCGATGACGTCGTCGTGTTGCGGCTGCGCTGGATCAGCGTGCAGATCAATTCAGTGGTGAAGCTGCTGTCTTCGCTGAGCATGCGCCGCAGCACGTCGATCGGCACGATCGCGCAACAGACGTCGGTGAGTGCTTCGACAGATGCGCTGCGCGCCATGCCATCGAGCGCCATCTCACCCAGGATGGTGCCGCTGTCATAGGTGCCGAACAAAAACTGTTTGCCTTCGAGGTCACTGGTGAACACCTTGACGCGCCCGGACAACACCACGTAGATCGAGGTGCCGGCGTCGCCCTCTGTAATGAAGCGGGTGCGCCGCGGGAAATGCCGTGTGACGCCAGCGTTGGCCAGCTGCCGCATGGAGGGCGAAAGATGATCCAGATTGAGGGAGGAAGTCATAAAGGCTCTCTTACATCTAGCCTCCATTATACGGCAATATAACTTTCTTATTGGCAATTTCAGTGCCGAAAATTCGACAAATTACCTTCGCATTAGTCACCAGACACCGCTGCACCGTTTGCCGAAAATGGCAACACGACATAGCGCAATCACGCGCCATGAACTGGAGAAAAGCATGACTGTAAAACTGATAGCAACACTCGCCGCGGCTTTCCTGGCACTTGCCACGTTGAGCGGCTGCGCCAGCACTGGCCGCAAGCTTAACCGCGAGGCACTGGTTTCGGCAGCGCAATTAGAGCGGGCGCGGTTCCAAGTGACGACGACGCGCCAGACCAACCTCCTGGTGTACCGGCTAAGTACCGCGGCGGTGGCCCAGTGTGCCGATGCCGGCGTCCGCCTTCGCGCACCGCTGTCGCTGCTTTTCAACGAGAGCCCGTCCGACGAGATGCGCACCGCCATCTACCGCGTGTCCGGAATGGCCGACTTACCCGTCATCCAGGCGCATACGTCGGCGTTGGCTCCCTATGAAGGCGCAAGAATCGTGTCTATCAATGGCCAGGACACCAGCAAGCCGAACAAGGCAGTCAATGCCATGTACGATGCCGTGCGCGCTAACAAGCCGGTTGAATTGGCGCTGGAAGACGGCACGCTGGTCAAGGAACTGCCGGTGGCCGGTTGCCCGACGATGGTATTAACCGATTACTCCACGCATCTAAAAGAAGCCTTCAACACCTTGGGCGGCACCGAGGTCACCCCCCAATCGTGGCTGCAACTTGCGCATGACGATAACGAGCGCGCTTTTATCCTGGCGCGCTCCATTTACTTCACCGGTGCCGCGGGAGAATCGCGATTGCGTTTTGCGCTGTACGGCGGCGCAGCGGTATCGGGCGTGGTTCGGGCGCTGACTTTTGGCGTCGGTACTTTACTGGTTGATCCGAAGACCGTCGCCATACGTATGCGGCGCCGTGCCAACCGCACCGAAGCCGATGCCTTTGCCGTCGTCGCGATGCGAAGCGCCGGCTTCGACCCGCAGGCCGCACTCGTCTTCGCACAACGATCGTTGGTCGAGAGCAGGGCATGGCCGGCGGACAGCGACGAACTCAAGTTTGACTCTGAGCGAATTGCGGCGCTGAAACGCAGCATCCAGTGAAGACGCTGGCAGGCGGCCATTCAGCAGGCTTCAGGCAAATCGTAGGGATGCCTCCATGTCCAACTGCGGGCGGCACATAACGTACTACAGACTTTTGTTGCAGCATGGGATTGTCGAACGGCAAAAAATGACATGAGGGAGACGCAGGTACCCAGCCAGCAACTACTTTGTGCGCTCGTCGCCATTACGGTAAGCCGAACAGAAAACCCGCGCTTCTTTGACGAAGGCAGCTTTGAGAAACGCATCGATGTGATCCTGGTCTGCGTTCGCTGGACAACCAAGCGCGACATGATGCTGAACAGTTAAAAACCCCTACGGCACCATGAAAGTCTGGATAGTGGCAACGCATTTTCTGAGCAAGGGTTTGAGGCGTGTGAAGAACGAAGTGAACGCAGTACAACACGTTTTCTCGCTCCAAACATAGCTTGGCGGCCCGAGTTGCCAGATGCAGAAACAGAATTGCGTTTTTATACAGACTAGGCAGGAAGCGGAAGTGCCCGAGAGCACGTTCGCCGCGGCTTCTTGTATCGGCATTATTGTTTTGTGTCTGACCTTATTGCCTGTCCATCCTTGTGCTCCAGTCACCGGATGCTCAGTGAGTTCTAACTGAGAAGAAGCTGGCCGATAAAAAAAGAAGTTGATTAGGCATCAGTACACGTCGCGCCGGTAGCGGCCATCCGCCATCATGGCATCGACCGTGGCCGCGCCCAGCACCTCGACCAGTGCATCATGCACGCCGCCAGCCATCCCCTGCAGGCTGCCGCAGACATAGATCGCCGCACCATCCTGCACCCACTGGCGCAGCCGCTCGCCCTGCGCGGCAACCAGGTGCTGGACATAACGCGCCGTGCTGCCGTCGCGCGAAAACGCCAGATCGAGGCGGGAGAGGGCGCCGCTGTCGCGCCACCCTTCGAGTTCGCCCCGGCATAGAAAATCGTGGGCCGCATTGCGCTCGCCAAACAGCAGCCAGTTGTCGTGGGTGCCGGCGTCGATGCGCGCCCTGAGCAGCGCGCGCAGGCCGGCCAGACCGCTGCCGTTGCCGATCGCGATCAATGGCCGTAGTGCATTCTCACCCAGCCGGAAGCGTGCATGCGTGCGCACCCGTAGCCGGATCGTGTCCGTCGCGAGCGCGTTCGTGCATAACCAGCCCGACGCTGCGCCTGGCGTTCCGTCGGCACGCTGCTGTAGTCGCACCAGCAACGTGAGCTGGCCTTCTGCAGGTACCGAGGCAATCGAATACTCGCGCGGATGCGCCGGGTCGGCTGGCGCACTCACTTGCGCCAGGTCGCCTGCTTCCCACGCCAGCAGCGCGCCATCCTGCGGGATCAACGCGAGGCGGTACAGCGGCGCGCCGGCGCTGCCGGGATTGAGCAGCGTGCGTTCGGCGATGCGCCAGGCGCCGTAGGCGGGTGCTTCCCAGTCCGGTGCGTCGCTCGTGCCGGCCAGATGGCTCAGGTGGTGCTGCCAGGCGGCCAGCGCATCCGGTGCACCGCGGTCGACGTCGATCCGCTCGAACAGGCTCGTTGCGCCGCGTTCGCGCAGCCAGGCATCGAGCGCGCGACCGAAGCCGCAGTAGTTGGTGTAGGTGATGTCGCCCAGGGCCAGCATGCCGAAGTGCAGCTGCGACAGGTCCGGCTGCGTGCTCATCGTCTGCGTGGCAAAGCGCGCGGCGGGATCGGGCGCGTCGCCTTCGCCGTAGGTGCTGCAGATGAACAGGATGCGGCTGGCGCTGGACAGGGTTGGCAGGTCGAGCGTCGAGATGCAGGCTGCGCGCGCGTCCAGGCCCCCAAGCGCCAGCGTCGCGGCCGTCCGTTCGGCCAGAAATTCTGCGCTGCCGGTCTGGCTCGCGTAGACCACGAGCCAGTCGGCGGCCACGCTTCTGGGGCGTGCCTTGGCCAGATGCATGCGCCACAGTCCCAGGCACATCGCAAGATAGGCGCCGGAGAGCGCCAATGCACTGCCCCAGCGCAGCGGTTCGATTGTCAACATCATTGGAGCATCATTGGAGCAAAAGGCGCCAGGCGCCCGTCGTGGTTTCTTTCAAGCCGGATCCAGTACGCACGAGAAAGCGCGCCACAATCCCGCGTTGTTCCGCAAACGCCAGCCCATCGTCAGGTCCGAGCACCGTCAGCGCAGTGGACAGCGCGTCGGCGGCCATGCAGGTCGGCGCCAGCACCGTGACCGAAGCCAGGTCGTGATCGACCGGGTAGCCGCTGCGCGGGTCGAGTGTGTGCGTCATGCGCCGCATGCCATATTGAAAACTGCGCCGGTAGTCGCCTGAGGTGGCGATCGCCAGCCCATGCAGGGCGACGACCGTCTGCCCGACAGCCTCGCAATCCGGCACGCCCTCGACCTCGACCCACCACGGCTGGCCATCCGGCTTGACCCCGGCGCCGCGCAATTCGCCACCCGCTTCGACAACGAAATGGCGCACGCTGCGCTCCTCGAGGCAGGCAGCCATGCGATCGACCGCATACCCCTTGGCCACCGATGAAAAATCCAGGGTTGCGCCGCCCGGTTGCAGCAGGCGCCGCCCGGCATGGTCGAGCAGCGGCTGGCGCTCGCCCCGGCGCGCAAGGAACCCTTCGACCAGCCCCGCCTGCGGCGCCTGGAACCCTGGCTGGTCGTAGCGCCCGCGGGCACCGAAGCCCCACAAATCGACGAGCGCGCCGGCTGCCGGATCGTAAGCGCCGCCGCTATCGGCTGCCACCTGCAGCGCATACTCGGCGACGGCAAAAAACTGTGGCGGCAGCGCGTGCCAGCTGCCGGCCGGCGCGCGGTTGTAGCGCGACAGCAGGGAGTCAAGCTCCCAATGGCTCATTTGCGCAACGATCTCGTCCAGCTCGCCTTGCAGCGCGCCGGTGAGAACGGCGCCATCGGCCCCTGGCGGCAGCATCAGCCGCGCCGACCAGGTCGTGCCCATCGACGTGCCGGATGTGGTGAACAGCGAGCTGCCGCCGGGCGGCATGGCCGCGTCGACGCTCAGGGGAACAAGAATGGTGCGCATTGAGCCTTTTCGCCCTTACTGCGGCAGAACGTCGAGCGTGGCCGTGTAGCTGTAGCGCTTCGCGCCCGGCGCTGGCGGACCTTTTTGCGTCTCAAGCGGGAACTTGGCCGAAAGCCAGTACATATTCGCTTCCGGCAGCGTGAACTTGACCTCGCCCTTGGCATCGGTGGTAAAGCGCAGCTCGCCCAGCGTGCCACGGTACTTGACGGCGCCCGGCACCATGCTGAACGGGAAGTTCGGCAGCGGCTTGCCGTCGAGCTGGAAGCGGAAGGTGATCGGCTCGCCCGCGCGCAGGTCGGACGGATTGGTGACCGGGACCATTTCGAGGCCGACGCCGCTCGGCTTGAGCGCCGTGTCGTTCATGTCATTGGCAGAGACGAAGGTTTCCAGGCGCGTGTGCGTGGTGCTGGTGGTCACGTCGGTGGCGCCGGCCGGCACTTGCGCGCCCGGTGTGCCTTCGACGCCGCGGAAGCGCTTGATCTCGCCGCCCAGCTTGTAGCTGCCCATCACGTTGTTGCTGACGATGGCCAGACGGTAGGTACCGTTCTTCGGCAGGGGAATGTCGATCGTGCTGCGGAATTTGCCAAGCACGGCGCCTTCGGCCTTGGTCGTCACGCCATCGGGCCCCGTGATCGTCAGGTTGTCCAGGCGCAGCGGCACGTGGTGGAATTCGAACAGGCCTTCCGAGATCGCGCCGTCAAGCGTGACCCACGGTTCCTTCGCTTCGACCATGGCCGTGCTGGGCAACAGCCAGCCACGGTGCGCCTGCGCGCTCATCGACATGCCGGCCAGGGCCAGGCCGAGCAGGGCGCCCTTGAGGATACGGTTGTGCATGGGATTCTCTCTGGATTGTTGTTATTGGAGTTCGAGGGCGACGGCGCCCAGTTCTTCCTTGCCTGCCGCATTGGCTGCGACCTTGCCCTTGCCGGTCCACGTGAACGGCACCTTGACCAGTTCACGCCCGCCCGCTTCGCGTGCTGCTTCGATGACCAGCTTGTAGTCGCCGGCCGGCAGTTTGTCGAGGCCATGCTTGGCGCCGTCGAACTTCATCGTCTGGCTACCCGCCGGGCGGGTCGCGCCGCTGACGCCATCGAGCGGGAACTTGGCATCGCGCCCGGCCTTGCGCCACCACGTGCGCAGATCCTTGACCCACTTCTCGCCGGCGGCGTCCTTCTTCAGGTCGTACAGCACGGCGAGATTGGCCGCGACGCTCTGGTCGGCGCGTTCGAGCCAGATCGCCACATACGGCTTGTGGTATTCGGCCACGTTCAGTTGCGGCAGGTCGAATTTGACCGACAGGTCGGCGGCCACGGCCCAGCCGGAAACGAGCGGCAGGGTCAGGACGAGCGAGTGGGACAGTTTCATTCTTGGTCTTCTCTCAGGTTGGAAATAGATGAATAGCTCAGTTGGACAAACTTCAGTGGACAAACAGCAACGCCAGCACGGCCGGCAGCACAATGCCGAACCCGATCACCGGCCAGGTCGACGGCCGGTTGGCGGCGTGATATTTCATGATCAAAAAGCCCGTGATGCAGAACACGATGCAAGCGACCGAAAAAATGTCGATGAACCAGCTCCAGACCGCGCCCGTGTTGCGGCCCTTGTGCATGTCGTTGAGCCACGAAATCCAGCCGCGGTCGGTGCGCTCGAATTCGGCGCTGCCGTCGACGGCGATGCGCAGCCAGGCGTCGCCGCCGGGACGGGGCAGGGCGATGTAGGCGTCTTCTTCGGTCCATTCGGCGCGCTGGCCGCGCACATCGACGGGGAATGCGCTGTTGGTCCAGTCGGCGATGCTGCTGGGCAGCGGCACCTTGGCGTCGGCATGTTCTTCGGCCCATTGCCTGAATTGCGGAAGCAGCGGTGCCGGCAACGTGGCTTTCAGGCGCGTGACCTCGGGCGTGGCCTTGATCAGCGCCGCGTTGTTCAGCGTCAGGCCCGTAAAGCTGAACAGCAGCATCGCCATCAGGCAGATCGCCGAGCTGATCCAGTGCCACTGGTGCAACTGCTTGAGAAACATGGCGCGGCCCGCGCCTGGGAGGCGCTGGGGCATGCCGCCAGTAGCGGGAGCGGGGGCGGTCGCGCTGGTTGCTTTGGTCGATGCCGGCAACACGGGCTGGACAACATCAGGGGACGGGGCAGAGGTAGACATGCGATAAATGATAACGATTATCATTTACATGGTCAATGTGGTATTGACGACAACCGCAAATTTGCCGCTCGGCAGCGAGTGTTCAAAAACACATTTGGAAATAAATTATTCTAGGAATGTAATCTGCCCTGCGGGAGATCATGCGTTACAATCATGAGCGCAAACAGGCAGGATTTTGCACATGTATCGGTACTGAAACAGTCCTTCCCCCACAACTTGATGTCTTGAAGTGCAATCCGCTAAACGGTCAGGCCGTGTCGCGGAAGGTTAAATAACCCGCCCAACCCTCGCGAAGCGCGAAAAGAAAGGTGAGCAAGAATGATGCAACAACAAAACGCCAACTCATACCTGTTCGGCGGCAATGCCCCGTACGTGGAAGAGTTGTACGAGGCCTATCTGGACAATCCGACGTCGGTGCCAGAAAACTGGCGCGCCTACTTCGACCAGATGCAGCACGTGCCGGCCGTCGATGGCTCGAACCGTCCTGACGTCGTCCACTCATCGGTCATTGCGTCGTTCGCCGAACGCGCCAAGCAAGGCCCGATCCGCACCGTAGTCGCCTCGGCTGACTCCGAACTGGGCCGCAAGCGCGTCGCCGTGACCCAGATCACCGCCGCCTACCGTTACCTCGGTTCGCGCTGGGCCAACCTGGATCCGCTGCAGCGCCAGGAACGTCCACTGCTGCCAGAACTCGATCCTGCGTTCTATGGCTTCACCGAGTCCGACATGGACACGGTCTTCAACATCACCAATACGTATTTCGGTCAAGACACCGCGCCACTGCGCGATATCCTGAACATGCTGCGTGACACGTACACCCGCTCGATCGGTGCCGAGTTCATGTACATCAGCGACCCGACCGAAAAGCGCTGGCTGCAAGAGCGTCTGGAATCGATCCGTTCGACCCCGACCTTCTCGGCTGAAAAGAAAAAACACATCCTCGAACGCCTGACCGCGGCCGAAGGCCTCGAGCGCTACCTGCACACCAAGTACGTCGGCGCCAAGCGCTTCTCGCTCGAAGGTGGCGAATCGTTCATCGCGTCGATGGACGAAGTCATCCAGCGCGCCGGTGAAAAGGGCGTCCAGGAAATCGTTATCGGCATGGCCCACCGCGGCCGCCTGAACGTCCTGGTCAACACCTTGGGCAAGAGCCCGGCCGACCTGTTCGAAGAATTCGAAGGCAAGCACGCCGACGACCTGCCAGCCGGTGACGTCAAATACCACCAGGGCTTCTCGAGCGACATCACCACGCCGGGCGGCCCGGTTCACCTGTCGCTGGCCTTTAATCCGTCCCACCTCGAGATCGTCAACCCGGTCGTCGAAGGTTCGGTCAAGGCGCGTATGGAACGCCGTGGCGACCGCAAGGGCAAAGAAGTCTTGCCGATTCTCGTGCACGGCGATGCTGCATTCGCCGGCCAGGGCGTCGTCATGGAAACCCTGAACCTGGCGCAGACCCGCGGCTACGGTACGGGCGGTACGGTCCACATCGTCATCAACAACCAGATCGGCTTCACCACGTCCGACCCGCGCGATGCGCGCTCGACGCTGTACTGCTCGGACGTCGTCAAGATGATCGAAGCGCCGGTGTTGCACGTGAACGCCGACGATCCTGAAGCCGTCGTGCTGGCCAGCCAGATCGCACTCGACTACCGCGCCGAATTCGGCAAGGACGTCGTCGTCGACATCATCTGCTACCGCAAGCTGGGCCACAACGAACAGGATACGCCAGCGCTGACCCAGCCGCTGATGTACAAGAAGATCGCCAAGCACCCGGGCACCCGCAAGCTGTACGCCGAAAAGCTGGCAGCGCAGGGCACCATCGAAGCCGACGGCGGCGACAAGCTCGTCGCTGCGTTCCGCGATGCGATGGACGCCGGCAAGCACACGGTCGATCCGGTGCTGACCAACTTCAAGAACAAGTACGCCGTCGACTGGGCGCCGTTCCTGAACAAAAAGTGGACCGATGCGGCCGATACCGCCGTGCCACTGACCGAACTGAAGCGCCTGGCGCAACGCATCACCACCACGCCAGAAAACTTCAAGCCGCACTCGCTGGTCGACAAGGTGCTGGCCGACCGCGCCAATATGGGCCGCGGCGACGTCAACCTCGACTGGGGCATGGGCGAACATCTGGCCTACGCGTCACTGTTGTCGTCGGGTTACGCCATCCGCCTGTCGGGCCAGGATGCCGGCCGCGGCACGTTCGTGCACCGCCACGCCGTGCTGCACGACCAGAACCGTGAACGTTGGGACCAGGGCATCTACCTGCCACTGGCCAATGTGTCCGAGAACCAGGCCAACTTCACCGTGATCGACTCGGTGCTGTCCGAAGAAGCCGTGCTCGCGTTCGAGTATGGTTTCTCGACCGCAGAGCCAAACACGCTGACGATCTGGGAAGCCCAGTTCGGCGACTTCGTCAACGGCGCGCAAGTCGTGATCGACCAGTTCATCGCCTCGGGCGAAGTGAAGTGGGGCCGCGCGTCGGGCCTGGTCATGATGCTGCCGCACGGCTACGAAGGCCAGGGTCCGGAGCACTCGTCGGCACGTATCGAGCGTTTCCTGCAACTGTGCGCAGACAACAATATGCAAGTGGTCCAGCCAACGACCGCCGCCCAGATCTTCCACCTGCTGCGTCGTCAGATGGTGCGTCAGTTCCGCAAGCCTCTGGTGATCTTCACTCCGAAGTCGCTGCTGCGTAACAAGGATGCCGGTTCGCCGCTGACCGATCTGGCCAAGGGCGGTTTCCAGACCGTGATCGGCGAATGCGACGAGAAGATCGACGCATCGAAGGTCAAGCGCGTGCTGGTCTGCTCGGGCAAGGTCTACTTCGACCTGGTCAATGCACGCAAGGCGCGCGCTGTCACCGACACCGCGATCATCCGCATGGAACAGATGTACCCGTTCCCGCACAAATCGTTTGGCGCCGAACTCAAAAAGTTCCCGAACGCCGGCGAAGTGGTGTGGGTGCAGGACGAGCCGCAGAACCAGGGCCCGTGGTTCCAGATCCAGCACAACATCTTCGAAGGCATGGAAGATGGCCAGCGCCTGGCATACGCCGGCCGCGCCGCCTCGGCGTCGCCTGCGGTCGGTTATGCCGACAAGCATATAGCGCAGCAGAAAGAACTGCTGGAGACGGCGTTCTCGAAGCTCAAGGGCTTCATTCTGACGAAGTAAGCACAAGCATAAGTAAGACCACGACCCCGGCGCAGCGCGTCGGGGTTTCTTGCAAAGAATAATTACTGGAGTTTTAAATGGCACAAATCGAAGTCAAGGTCCCTGTATTGTCGGAATCGGTTGCTGAAGCGACCCTGCTGTCCTGGCACAAGAAAGTCGGCGAGTCCGTCGAGCGCGACGAGAACATGATCGACATCGAGACCGACAAGGTGGTCCTGGAACTGCCAGCGCCAAGCGCCGGCGTGATCGTGCAACTGCTCAAGGCCGACGGCGCAACCGTCGTCGCCGGTGAAGTCATCGCCGTCATCGACACCGAAGCATCGGCGCAGACCAGCCCGCTGCCAGTGAAAGCCATTCCCTCGGCCGCGCCAAACGCACCGATCGCTGCCGCGCCATCGCAAGCCGCCCCGGAAGCTGCATCGAACCAGTCGAAAGCCGGCGTGGCAATGCCTGCCGCTGCCAAGATCCTGGCTGACAACAACATGAACGCCGCCGGCGTTGACGGCTCGGGCCGTGACGGTCGCGTGACCAAGGGAGACGCCCTGGCCGCTGTCGCCAACAAGCCAGCCGCTGCAGCAGCACCTGCACCAGCCGCCGCACCTGCCAAGGCGCCACTGCAGCAAGTCGCTGCCGCCGCCCCTGCCAGCCAGGGCGACCGTCCGGAAGAGCGCGTGCCGATGAGCCGCCTGCGCGCCCGTATCGCCGAGCGCCTGCTGCAATCGCAGTCGACCAACGCCATCCTGACCACGTTCAACGAAGTGAACATGGCGCCAGTCATGGAGCTGCGCAACAAGTACAAGGACAAGTTCGAGAAAGAGCACGGCGTCAAGCTGGGCTTCATGTCGTTCTTCGTCAAGGCTGCCGTTGCCGCACTGAAGAAGTACCCGGTGCTGAACGCATCGGTCGACGGCAACGACATCGTCTACCACGGCTACTTCGACATCGGTATCGCTGTCGGTTCGCCACGTGGTCTGGTGGTGCCGATCCTGCGCAACGCCGACCAGATGTCGATCGCCGATATCGAAAAGAAAATCGGTGAATTCGGCCAGAAAGCCAAGGAAGGCAAGCTGACCCTGGACGACCTGAACGGCGGTACGTTCTCGATCTCGAACGGCGGCGTGTTCGGTTCGATGATGTCGACCCCGATCATCAACCCACCACAGTCGGCCATCCTGGGCGTGCACGCGACCAAGGACCGCGCGGTTGTCGAAAACGGTCAGATCGTGATCCGTCCGATGAACTACCTGGCCATGTCGTACGACCACCGCATCATCGACGGCCGCGAAGCCGTCCTGGGCCTGGTCGCGATGAAGGATGCGCTGGAAGATCCGGCCCGCCTGCTGCTGGACCTGTAAGTCTCAACCTGGCCGGCGCCCCGTGGCGCCGGCCATAGTTTGCCGGAGAACGACATGCTGTCAGACGAAATCAAGCGGCTGCACGAACTGCACCAGGCCGGCGCGCTGACCGACGCCGAATTCGAGCAGGCCAAGGCGCGCATTTTATCCGGCGCGTCCACCGTCAGCCTGACGAAGGAGAGTGCGTTCAAGAGCGGCTCATCGTTCGACACGCACCGTGACGACCTGCTCAGCGGCCTGCGCCGCACGCGGCTCGATCGCTGGCTTGGCGGCGTGTGTGGTGGCCTGGCCCGCACCTATGGCCTCGAGTCATGGGTCTGGCGCCTGATCTTCGTGCTGTTCGTCCTGACGTTCGGCTTCGGCATCCTGATCTACCTGCTGCTGTGGGTATTTGTTCCGGAAGAATAAAAAAGGAATCATGTAATGAGCGATAAACAATTTGACGTCGTCGTCATCGGCGGCGGTCCTGGCGGTTACATTGCTGCCATCCGCGCAGCCCAGCTGGGCTTCAAGGTTGCCTGTATCGACGAATGGAGCAACGCCGCCGGCAAGCCTGCCCCGGGCGGAACCTGCACCAACGTCGGCTGCATCCCGTCGAAAGCACTGCTGCAGTCGTCGGAGCACTTCGAGCACGCCGGTCACGCGTTTGCCGACCACGGCATCAACGTCTCGGGTCTCGAACTCGACCTGGGCAAGATGCTGGGTCGCAAGGACACGATCGTCAAGCAGAACAACGACGGCATCCTGTTCCTGTTCAAGAAGAACAAGGTCACCTTCTTCCACGGCCGCGGCGCGTTCGCCGGCACTGCCGAAGGCGGTTACACCATCAATGTCAGCGGCCCGACCACCGACACGCTGACCGCCAAGAACGTGGTCATCGCGACCGGTTCGAACGCACGCCAGCTGCCGGGCGCCGAATTCGACGAGAAACTGATCCTGTCGAACGTGGGTGCACTGGCCATCGATGCGGTCCCGGGCAAGCTGGGCGTGATCGGCGCCGGCGTCATCGGCCTCGAAATGGGCAGCGTCTGGCGCCGTGTCGGCGCTGACGTCACCGTGCTCGAAGGTCTGCCGACCTTCCTGGGCGCAGTCGATGAGCAGATCGCCAAAGAAGCGCACAAGCTGTTCGTAAAGCAGGGCCTCAAAATCAACCTCGGTTGCAAGATCGGCGCGATCACAAAGGGCGAGAACAACGTCACCGTGGCGTATGCCGACAGCACCGGCGCCGAGCAGAGCACCACGTTCGACCGCCTGATCATCTCGATCGGCCGCGTGCCGAACACGATCGGCCTGAACGCCGAAGCCGTGGGCGTGCAGCTCGACGAGCGCGGCTTTGTCGTCGTCGACGACGAGTGCCGCACCAATCTGCCGGGCGTGTGGGCAGTGGGCGATGTCGTGCGCGGCCCGATGCTGGCGCACAAGGCCGAAGAAGAAGGCGTTGCTGTGGCCGAGCGTATCGCCGGTCAGCACGGTCACGTCAACTTCAACACGATTCCTTGGGTCATCTACACGTCGCCAGAGATTTCGTGGGTCGGCAAGACCGAGCAGCAGCTCAAGGCCGAAGGCATCGCCTACAAGGCCGGTACCTTCCCGTTCATGGCCAACGGCCGTGCGCGCGCACTGGGTGACACGTCGGGCATGGTCAAGTTCCTGGCCGATGCCACGACCGACGAAATCCTGGGCGTGCACATCGTGGGCCCAATGGCGTCCGAGCTGATTTCGGAAGCCGTCGTGGCGATGGAATTCAAGGCATCAAGCGAAGACATCGCCCGCATCTGCCACGCGCACCCGTCGCTGTCGGAAGCCACCAAAGAAGCCGCTCTGGCGGTGGACAAGCGTTCGCTGAACTTCTAAGCAGCAGAAACTTCGCCGGCATGCTTGCCGGCGCGTGAATTCCATGGGGTGGACGGCGTCGCCGTCCACCCCATGTTTTTATCGGTATCCCATGAACGTTCAAGAATATTATGTACACGAGCTCAACGCGCGTGGTTTCACGTCCGACCCCGCGCAGCAAATGGCGGTGGATCGCCTGCAGCAGGCGTACGACGACTGGGTCGCCTACAAGGCCCAGCGGTCGTCCGCTTTCAAGCGCCTGATCAACCGTCCCACGGTGCCCAAGGGCGTGTATATGTGGGGCGGGGTGGGGCGCGGCAAATCGTTCCTGATGGACTCGTTCTATTCGGTCGTGCCAGTGGTGCGCAAGACGCGCCTGCACTTCCATGAATTCATGCGCGCCGTCCACGGGCAACTCGATGAATTGAAGGGCGTGGCCGATCCGCTCGACGAAGTCGCCAAGCGCATCGCCAAGAAATACCGGCTGATCTGCTTCGACGAATTCCACGTCTCGGACATCGCCGATGCGATGATCCTGTACAACCTGCTCAAGGCGCTGTTCGACAATGGCGTGAGCTTCGTGATGACGTCGAACTACGAGCCGTCGACGCTGTACCCGGACGGCTTGCACCGCGACCGCATGCTGCCGACCATCGCGCTGCTGCAGGACAAGCTGGACGTGCTGAACGTCGATGCCGGCAACGATTACCGCAAGCGTGCGCTCGAGCAGGTGGAGGCGTATTACACGCCACTGAATGCCGCGTCCGACCGCGCCCTGCGCGACGCCTATGCCAAGGTGGCCGACATCGCGGACGAAGCGCCGGTCGTGCACATCGAAAACCGCGAGATCCGCGCGCTGCGCCGTGCCGGCGGCGTGATCTGGTTCGATTTTGCCACGCTGTGCGGTGGCCCGCGCTCGCAGAACGATTACCTGGAACTGGCCAGCCAGTTTCACACGGTGGTGCTGTCGGGTATTCCTGCGATGTCGGCGGCGCAATCGTCCGAAGCACGCCGTTTCACCTGGCTGATCGACGTGTTCTACGACCACAAGGTCAAGCTGATCATGTCCGCAGCCGTCGAGCCCGAAGAGCTCTACACGCAGGGCCAGCTGGCCAATGAATTTCACCGGACCGTATCGCGTATCATCGAGATGCAGTCGCGCGAATACATGCTCTCCGAGCGGCGCGGCGCGGCCGACAAGATCGCCTGATACGGCCAGGCACGACAACAAGGATCCACATGACACGCATTACCACGCTGCGCGCAGGCGCGCTGCTGGCCCTGGCAAGCCTGCTGGCGGCCTGCTCGACGACACAGCCGGCGGCGCCGGATGTGCCGCCTCCCGCATCGACCTCGACCGCGCAGGCCGAACAACGCCTGGCAGCGGTGGCCGCCGAGCGCCGCGCCATCGAAACCCGTTACGCCGAACGCGAAGTGGTCTGCTACGAGAAGTTCTTCGTCACCCGTTGCCTGGACGAGGCAAGCGAGCAGCAGCGCGTGGCGCTGCTGGAACAGCGCGCCATCGAGATCGAAGCATCGCGCTATCTGCGCCAGGCCAAGGTCGACGAGCGCGATCGCGCGCTGGCCGTGTCCGAGGCCGAGTTCCAGAAAGAAGAAGCCGAACTGGCGGCCAATCCACCGGCCGTCAAGGCGCCGCCAAGCACTGCCTTGCCGGCCGCGCGCACGACGCCGACTGAATCGCGCGCAGCCCGCACCAAGCGCCTGCAGGAGAATGCCGCCCGTACCCAAAGCGCCCAGGCGAGGGCGGCGCAGAATGTGGCCGCGGCCGAAGCGCGGCGTGTGGAATCGATCGAGCGACAGAAGCAGGTCGCACGCCGTGTCGCCGATCGTGAAGCAAAGGCTGCCAAGCGCGCGGCGGATGACGCCGCGAAGAAGGCGGGTCAGCCGCCGGCAGCGAGCAACTAGGCGCCGGGGGGGTTGACCAGCTTGACGATCGCCATCGTGCAGTTGCCGCCCTTGCCCTGAGAACGCTCACCGGCTTTGCTGATGAGCTTTTCGGCGGCCTGGCGCGGTGTGGACTTGGCGGTCACGGCGGCCAGTTCGGCGTCGGTGAAGAAATGCCACAGGCCATCGGAACCGAGCAAAAAGCTGTCGCCAGCGACCAGGCCCGTATGGCTGCCGGTCGTGACGAACGGTTCCTTGCGGCTGTTTCCCAGTACATTCAGGAGCAGCTTGGAGCGGCGGTGGTTGCGCGCCGCATCGGCCGGCAGGCGGTCGCTCGAAATCAGGTGCTCGACATAGGCAACGTCGCTGGTGCGCATTGCGCATTTGTCGTGCTCGAAGCGGTACAGACGCGAATCGCCCACATGGGCCCAGACCGCCTCGCCATGCGGACTGATGACCAGCCCGACGAAGCTGGCGTGCAGTTCGGTCTTGCCGGCGATGGCGTTCATCTTGATCACCGTGTGGGTTTCGCTGATGATTTCGTGCAGCAGCTGGGCGAGGCGCTCGATGTCCGGATGGTCGCCCGGCTTGAATTCGTCGAATACCTGGCGCGCCGTGTGCAGCACCTGTTCGGCGCCGGCGGGGCTGGCGATGCCGTCGGACAGCACCGCGAGCACATAGCCAGGCGCGCGCGCGCCCGTAAACAGGGCGGCGCGATCGTTCTGTTGGGGGCGGTTACCGATGTGTTGCGCGGTGCCCGCTTCAATCCTGTAGGAAGTCATAAATGCTTGTTTTCTTAGGCCTAACGCCAATCTTTGTTGGCGGCAATGACCGCGTGGATTAAACTATGCACCGAGAACCAAGCAACAAGCAAGAAGATTTGCTTGCAGCAATACTGGAAGGCCCGCTGCGCCAGCGCCGACCGGCTCCCATTTCCGCAATCCCATCTGTAAACACTGTTTGGAACAGACCATCATGATCGATGTCCAGGACATCCAGCGCCGTATTATTGAACTCGACGTGGAACACCGCGACCTTGACGCCGTCATTGCCCTGTTGACGGCGGACGGCCACGCGGACGGGTTACAACTGCGCCGCCTCAAAAAGCGTAAACTGCAGCTCAAAGATCATATTACGCTGCTGAAGATGCAGCTGGTCCCCGATATCCCGGCCTGAGCCATTGCTTCAAGCCACGTCTTACAAGCAAAGTTACGACACATACATTGACCGACCATCTCCCTGTTCCCGGCCCTGCCGCAGAGCCGGTCGGGACGGCTGGGTCGGCCACTGGCGCCGTGGAAGCACTTTCCGCCGCGTCGACCGACTCCGTTGTCCCCGCCGGCAAGTACGACGCTGACCTCGACCGCCTGTTCGGTGCGGGCGGCCCGCTCGCGCCCGCCGTCGGCACCTTCAAGCCACGCCAGGCTCAGACCGAGATGGCCAAGGCCGTCGCCCACGCCATCGACAACCAGCAAGTGCTCATGGCCGAGGCCGGTACGGGCACGGGCAAGACCTTCGCCTACCTGGTCCCGGCGCTGCTGTGGGGCGGCAAGACGATCGTCTCGACCGGCACCAAGAACCTGCAGGACCAGTTGTTCATGCGCGATATCCCGACCATCCGCGCCGCGCTGCGCGCGCCGGTCTCGGTGGCGCTGCTCAAGGGCCGCTCGAACTACGTCTGCCATTTTCATCTGGAGCGCACACTGCAGAATGGCCGCCTGACGTCGCGCGACGACGTCGGCCACCTGCGCGAAATCTCGCGCTTCATCAAAATGACGAACTCGGGCGACAAGGCCGAGCTGGCCAAGGTGCCGGAAACCGCCACGGTCTGGAACCTCGTCACGTCCACGCGCGACACCTGCATGGGCGCCGAGTGCCAGTACTACCAGGACTGTTTCGTCATGAAGGCGCGGCGCGAAGCGCAGCAGGCCGACATCGTCGTCGTCAACCACCACCTGTTCTTTGCCGACGTGGCGCTGAAGGACACCGGCGTGGCCGAGCTGCTGCCGTCGGCCAACACCATCATCTTCGACGAGGCGCACCAGCTGCCCGACACGGCGACGCTGTTCTTCGGCCAGTCGGTGTCGACCTCGCAAGTGCTCGAACTATGCCGCGATGTGCTGGCCGAGGGCCTGGCCCATGCACGGGGCGGGCCGGACTGGGCCAAGGTCGTCACCGTCGTCGAGAAAGCGGCGCGCGACCTGCGCCTGGCGTTTGGTGAAGGCAATCTGCGCCTGTCGCTGCCGCAGATCATGCCGACGTCGCAATTCTTCCCGGCGCTCGACAGGCTCAAGGCCGAGCTGGCGGGGATGATCACCGTGCTCGAAGAAAACGCCGCGCGCGCCGAAACGATCGAAGCCTGCCGCGTGCGGGCGCACGACCTGGCGGCGGCCATCGACGGCTGGAAGCCCGACGCCAAGGCGCCGGCAGCCGAGCAGGCGGTACTGTGGGCCGAAGCGTTCGCGTCGTCGCTGCAGCTGCACAAGACGCCGCTGTCGATCGCGCCGATCTTTTCCAACCAGCGCGAAGGCACGCCGCGCAGCTGGATATTCACGTCGGCAACCCTGGCCGTTAAAAACGATTTCAAGCATTTCTCCGATCAGCTGGGCCTGACGGGCGAGCCGGCCAAGACCTGGCCAAGCCCGTTCGACTACGTGAACCAGGGCTTGCTGTACGTGCCAACCGGCTTGCCGGAGCCGCAGGCAGCGGTCTACACCGATGCCGTCGTCGACGCCGCTCTGCCGGTGATCAAGGCCGCTGGCGGACGCACGTTCTTCCTGTGCACGACGATTCGCGCCGTCAACAAGGTGGCGGAACGCCTGCGGGTGGAGTTTGCCGAGCGCGGCTGGGATTTCCCGCTGTTCGTGCAGGGTGAGCGGGGCCGCACCGAATTGCTCGACTCGTTCCGCACGGCCGGCAATGCCGTGCTGGTGGGCAGCCAGAGTTTCTGGGAAGGTGTCGACGTGCGCGGCGATGCGCTGTCGCTCGTGATCATCGACAAGCTGCCATTCGCGCCGCCGGACGATCCGGTGCTGGCCGCGCGCATCGAGGTCATGGAAAAGCAGGGCCTCAACGGCTTCATGCACCACCAGTTGCCCGAGGCGATCATCACGCTCAAGCAGGGCGCCGGACGCCTGATCCGCGACGTCGACGACCGGGGCGTGTTGATGATCTGCGATCCGCGCATCATCACCAAGCCGTACGGACGCCGCATCTGGCAGAGCCTGCCGTCGTTCAAGCGCACGCGGGTGCAGGAAGAGGTGCTGCGCTTCTTCGATCCGGCGGCGGCAGAGGCCGGTGACAGCGACGCTGGCGTGACGTGATCCCGCTCAGGGCTGGTCTTCTCCTGTCCGACCGCAATCGATGGTCCCGACGGGGACGCTAGGATCGACAGGATCGCGCCGTTCTTTACCGCCTGGCACGCCATCCTTCCATTCACGAGGCGCCGCATGGACCAATCCAGCCTGTCATTCGCCTCGCCTGCGGCGCTCGATGCCCACGAAGCCTTCGCGCAGACGCTCGCGCGGCAGCACGCGCTCGCACATGCGCGGACGGTGCTGGAAAGCGTCGTCGCGGCGCGCCGTTGTCAGCAGGGCAGCGAGCATCGCGATACGTTGCGCTGCAGTTACCGGCTGGCGCTGCTGTTGGTCCAGACCGGCGAACTCGGTAGCGCACGCCGCTTGCTCGAAGCGGTACTGCGCGCCTGCGCACGGCAAGCCACCTGTGATGTCGCTGCCCGCCTTGCGGCGCGCCGGGCGCTGGCCGACATCTTCGCCACGCAAGGGGACATGGCGGGGTTGGGGCAGTTGAACGACAGCTAGTAGGCGTGGTTTTTTGGCCGTTGCCGCTCTTGCCATCCTGATTGTTAATTCGGCAAGATCCTCCCTTTAGTGACGTGTCAAACCGGCATTCAACGTTCCGGATCATGAAATCCGGGTGCATTTTTCCGCCGCCAAGTGTCGATAGAAGCGTTGCTTCAGGTAAAATCGCCTTCATGCGGATACTGATTAGCAATGACGATGGCTATCTCGCGCCCGGCATCCAGGCGCTGGCGGACGCGCTCGCGCCGATCGCCGAGATCGTCGTGGTCGCGCCGGACAGCAACCGTTCCGGCGCCTCCAATTCGCTGACGCTCGATCGCCCGCTGTCGGTCCACAAGGCCGCCAACGGCTTTTACTTTGCCAACGGCACGCCGACCGACTGCGTGCACATCGCGCTGACCGGGATGTCCGACGCGCTGCCCGACCTCGTTGTTTCCGGCATCAACAATGGCCAGAACATGGGTGACGACACGCTGTATTCGGGCACCGTGGCCGCTGCCACCGAAGCGTACCTGTTCGGCGTGCCGGCCATCGCGTTCTCGCAGGTCAACAGCGGTTGGGCCCACATCGACGATGCAGCGCGCGTGGCACGCGACATCGTCGAGCGCTTCGCGGCGGGCGGTTTTGCCGCCTTGCCGTCGCCGTTCCTGCTCAACGTGAACATCCCGAACCTGCCGTACGAACAGATCGGCCCGTTGACGCCGACACGTCTCGGCCGTCGCCACCAGGCCGAGCCCGTCATCCGCGCGCAGGATCCGCGCGGGCGCGAAATCTTCTGGATCGGCGCGCCTGGCGCTTGCCTCGATGCAGGCGAGGGCACCGATTTCCACGCGACGTCGCAGGGGCGCGTCTCGATCACGCCGCTGCAGATCGACCTGACCCACAAGACCCAGCTCGATTTGCTGGCTGGAGCCTTGCCATGAAGGACGCGCGTCCGAACTTCCCGTTGCCCCTGTCGTCGACGACGGGCGCGGCGCGTAAACCCGGGGCCCCGTCGCCCGTATTCACGCCGCAGACCGCCACCCGCAATGCCGCCAGCGGCAACATGGCGCCGCCAGCACCCGGACCGGGCGCGCGTGCCCCCGGTTACGTGCCGGCCGCTACCGGCGCGCCGACTGCCCAGCGTTCGGACCTGGCTGCCACCGAAGCGGTGCGCCGCGCGATGGTGGCCCGCATCGTGCGCCAGGGCGTGAATGACCCGCAGGTGCTGCGCGCCATGGAAATCGTGCCGCGCCATCTGTTCCTGGAGCCCGCCATGTCGGGCCAGGCGTATGTCGATGCGTCACTGCCGATCGGTCATCAGCAGACGATCTCGCAGCCGTACATCGTGGCGCGCATGATCGACATCCTGTGCGCGGGCCGCAAGCTCGATCGCGTGCTCGAGATCGGCACGGGCTGCGGCTATCAGGCTGCAGTGCTGTCGTTTGTCGCGAAAGACGTGTATTCGATCGAGCGCATCAAGCCCCTGCATGAGCTCGCCAAAACCAATCTGCGCCCGATGCGCATATCGAACCTGCGTTTGCAGTATGGCGATGGTATGTTAGGCTTGCCGCAGGTGGCGCCGTTCGACGGTATCATTCTCGCGGCCGCCGGCCTCGAAGTGCCGCGCGCGCTGCTCGAGCAGCTGGCCATTGGTGCGCATCTCGTGGCGCCCATTGGTGCCGAGGTGCAGCATCTGCACCGCATAACCCGCACCGGCAAGGCCGAGTGGACCAGCGAAACGCTGGAAGCGTGCCACTTCGTGCCACTGCGTCCGGGCACCATCTAATTTCAATCCGGGCCGCCAGGCCCGCAGCATGCCGACAAGACTAAAGAATGCCAATGACACAAGCACCGCGTATCGCTCTCCTGACGATTTTCATCGGCCTCGTGGCCGGCTGTTCCACCACTTCCCGCCAGGCGCCTGTCGTCGAACGCGGTACCCCGCCTGTCCAGACCCGTCCGGCCCCGGTGCGCGTCGACGAGGCACCCAAGCATGACGAGCGCGGCATGTACACCGTGCGCAAGGGCGACACGCTGCTGCGCATCGCCTTCGACTTCGGCCAGAACTACCGCGACCTGGTCGACTGGAACAAGCTGGCCAATCCGGACGACATCAAGGTCGGCCAGGTGCTGCGCGTGAGCGCGCCGGGCGGCGAACGCACCGCCAACGTCCAGACCCAGCCGATTCCGATGCCGCCGGCCGCCACCACGCCGCGCAAGACCGAGCCGCGCGTCGACAAGAAGCCATTCACCGAGAGCGCCGCAGCCGACACGCGCCCGAGCGTTCCTGCCGTCACGCCGGTCGTGCCGGCGGCGCCGGCAGCCCCGGCTGCCGCTGCCAGCGACGAAGCACGCCTGAGCTGGATGTGGCCATCGGACGGGCGCGTGATCGCCACCTTCGACGACGGCCGCAACAAGGGTCTGGATATCGCCGGCAAGGCCGGTCAGCCAGTGGTCGCCGCCGGTTCCGGCAAGGTCATGTACGCGGGCAGCGGAATTCGCGGTTATGGTAACCTCGTCATCGTCAAGCATAGCAACAGCCTGTTGTCGGCCTACGCGCACAATCGCAAGATTGTCGTGAAGGAAGGCGACAACGTGGCCAAGGGCCAGCTGATCGCCGAAATGGGCGATTCCGACGCCGATCTGGTCAAGCTTCACTTCGAGATCCGCCAGCAGGGCAAGCCGGTCGACCCGACGAGGTTCCTGCCCGTTCGATAGGATGGTATGACGCAGCCGCCGCACTCGCTCGATTCGCAGGATACCGACGAGTTTCCGGATGATCCGGAAAGCGAAGCGGCGCCTGCTGCGGACGACGGCGAACCGACGGCGGTTGCCGTGGTCGTCGACACGGTCGACGAGCTGCGCAAGGTCTTGCAGGCCGAGCTCGCGACCGACACCACCCAGCACTACCTGAACCAGATCGGTACCCGCGCGCTGCTCACGCACGCCGAAGAAGTCCATTTCTCCACGCTGGCCAAGGCCGGGGATTTTGGCGCGCGCCAGACGATGATCGAGCACAATCTGCGTCTGGTCGTCTCGATCGCCAAGCATTACATCAACCGCGGCGTGGTGCTGCTGGATCTGATCGAGGAAGGCAATATCGGCCTGATGCGCGCGATCGACAAGTTCGAGCCCGAGCGGGGCTTTCGCTTCTCGACCTATGCGACCTGGTGGATTCGCCAGAGCATCGAGCGCGCGATCATGAACCAGGCGCGCACGGTGCGCCTGCCGGTGCACATGGTGCGCGAACTCAATGGCGTGCTGCGCGCCAAATACCACCTCGAAGCGCAAACCCGCAACGGCAAGGACGCCTCGAGCGAGGACATCGCCAGCCTGATCGGCCGCCCGGTCGAAGAAGTGCAGGATATTTTGATGCTGTCCGAACACCCCACCTCGCTCGACGCGCCGCTCGACAACGACCCGCAGTCGAGCCTGATGGACGTGCTGCCCGACGATGGCGAGAGCAGTCCCGACGCCCACGCCGAGCAGCAGGAAGCCGCGCTGCTGGTGCGCGACTGGCTGGCTCGGCTACCCGACAAGCAGCGCCTGGTCGTCACGCGGCGCTTTGGCCTGGACAACGACGAGCCGGCCACGCTCGAGACGCTGGCCGACGAGCTGGGCGTTACGCGCGAGCGGGTGCGCCAGATCCAGCAGGAAGCGCTCATCAAGCTCAAGCGGGCAATGGCCGCCCGCGGCGTCCACCGCGATTCTCTGCTGTAACGGGTCCGGGGCCGCTGGTAGCGCCTCATCCGTTTCCTTGCTATCATGCGCCGCCTGTACGGCCGCGCCGCCAGCGCATCCTCCTCCCGACGTTCACTCCTTTCTGATCGCCCATGCACGACATTTTCATCGACATCAAATCCCTCGACATGGACGGGCGCGGCGTTGGCCACCTCGAGAACGCCGACGGCTCCCAGGGTAAAGTCGTCTTCGTCGAAGGCGCGCTGCCGGGCGAGCGCGTCAGCTACGAACTGCTGAAGAAAAAGAAGAACTGGGAAGCGGGCCGCATGGTCACGCTGCAGCGCGCGTCATCGATGCGGGTGGAGCCGAAATGCATCCATTTCGGTGACTGCGGCGGCTGCTCGATGCAGCACCTGGAGCCGGGCGCGCAGGTGGCAATGAAGCAGCGCGTGCTTGAAGATAACTTGAAGCACATCGCCAAGGTGAAGGCCGAGACCATCCTGCGGCCGATGTACGGCCCGACCTGGGATTACCGCTACCGCGCGCGCCTGTCGGTGCGTAACGTGCCGAAGAAAAACACGGTGATGGTGGGCTTTCACGAAAAATCCTCCGCACTGGTGGCCGACATCGTCACCTGCGAAATCCTGCCCGACCACGTCGCGCGTCTGATCGTGCCGCTGCGCGAATTGATCGCGGCGCTGTCCGTGATCGACCATGTGCCGCAGATCGAAGTGGCGATCGGCGAAGAATCGACCGTGCTGGTGCTGCGCATCATGGCACCGCTTAGCCGCCAGGACGAAACCCTGCTCAAGGCATTCGCCGATGAATGGAAGATCCATTGGTGGCTGCAGCCGAAGGGCCCCGATTCGGCGCATCCTTACTATCCGCTGGGTACCGACTTGTATTACACGCTGCCCGAGTTCGGGATCCGCATGCCGTTCAAGCCGACCGACTTCACCCAGGTCAACCACCAGATCAACCGCGTGCTGGTCTCCAAAGCGCTGCGCCTGCTGGACGTGCAACCGACCGACCGCGTGGCCGACCTGTTCTGCGGCCTGGGCAACTTCACGCTGCCGCTGGCCACCCAGGCGCGCGAAGTCGTCGGTATCGAAGGCAGCACTGCGCTGACCGAGCGCGCCCTGGACAATGCCCGCGCCAACGGCCTGGCCGCCAAAACGTCCTTCTCGACCCGCAACCTGTTCGACGTGACGAAAGAAGACCTGGTGGCGCTGGGCCGGTTCGACCGCATGCTGATCGACCCGCCCCGCGATGGCGCCATGGCGCTGGCGCAGGCACTTGCCGATCTGCGCGTCACCCACGAGCACCTGATGCCGCAGCGGATCGTCTACGTCTCGTGCAGCCCATCGACACTGGCACGCGACGCCGGCATCCTCGTGCACGAAGCCGGTTACGTGATGACCAAAGCGGGCGTCGTGAACATGTTCCCGCACACATCGCACGTCGAATCGATCGGCGTGTTCGAGCTGGGCGAAAAGCCTGCCCCGGTAGAAGAGTGGACCTGAAAGCCGGGGTCAGGTCTGACATTCGGACACAAGCTCGACTGCAAAGCCGGGGTCAGGTCTGACATTCGGACACGTGCTCGACAGTCGGGCAGTGGAAGCTAGCCGGCATCGGACCATGCTAATTTTGAGCGAGACACCGTTGAAGATGGCTAAGGCTGAGGTCGTGTCTGAATGTCAGACCTGACCCCTGCTGTGGAGGTGGTCACGGCTGGGGCCGTGTCCGAATGTCAGACCTGACCCCCCGCTGTGGGTCGAGAAATGGGTGAAAAAAAACCGGCCACTGGCCGGTTTTTTTATCGGGGCAGGGGACGATCAGTCGTCGCCGCCCACGATGCCCAGCAGGCGCAGCAGGCTGGAGAAGATGTTGAAGACGTTCAGGTAGATCGACAGCGTGGCGGTGACGTAGTTGGTTTCGCCGCCGTTGACGATGCGCTGCACGTCATACAGGATGAAGGCCGAGAAGATACCGATCGCCAGGATCGAGATCACGATCGACAGCACCGACATCTGCAGGAAGATGTTGGCGACGACCGCCAGCAGCAGCACGACGACGCCGGCCATCAGCCAGCTGCCCATCCCCGAGAAGTCGCGCTTGGTCGTGGTGGCGATGCTGGCCATCACGGCGAACACGATCGCGGTGCCGCCGAAGGCGGTCATGATCAGGCTGCCGCCGTTCGAATAGTTCAGCGTGTGCGTCAGCAGCGGGGCCAGCATCAGGCCCATGAAGAACGTGAAGCCCAGCAGCAGGGCAACGCCCAGACCGGAGTCCTTGTTCTTTTCGATCGCCCACATGAAGCCGAATGCCACGGCCAGGAAGATCACGAAGCCGAGCATGCCGCTGAACAGCGCGACACCCATGGACACGCCAAGGAAGGCGCCTGCCACGGTCGGGATCATCGACAGCGCCAGCAACCAGTAAGTATTGCGTAGCACTTTGTTACGCGAGGCCTGGCCACCTTTGGTCAGGTCGATGGTACTTTGGGTACTAGGATACATAGTGCCTCCGGAGAAATGAATAACTGCAGGTACTGTACAGCAACTACCTATCATCCTATAACACGCAGCTTAAACGAGCATGAAGGTTGATGAAGAAACTGGACGTAAGTTTGCTGCCACTGTACCACCTTGCCGACCGCCACTGCAATATGAGCTTTTCGGGTCGGATATGGTAAAATTGAAGGTTAATTGAGTCCCAAAGTTTGTTTACATCGCTCAGTTCTAAACCTTTCATTTTATTGGAGTTTTCTCATGGCAATCGAACGCACCCTGTCCATCATCAAGCCTGACGCAGTCGCAAAAAACGTGATCGGCAAAATCTACAGCCGTTTCGAAGAAGCAGGCCTGAAGATCGTCGCTGCACGCATGGTGCAACTGTCGCGCGCTGAAGCCGAAGGCTTCTACGCTGTGCACGCTGCACGTCCATTCTTCAAGGACCTGGTCGAGTTCATGATCTCGGGCCCAGTCATGGTCACCGCCCTCGAAGGCGAAGGCGCGATCCTGAAAAACCGCGACCTGATGGGTGCAACCGATCCAAAGAAAGCTGACGCTGGCACCATCCGCGCTGACTTCGCTGATTCGATCGATGCCAACGCTGTTCACGGTTCGGACGCTGCCGAAACCGCTGCTGTGGAAATCGCTTACTACTTCCCGGCACTGAACGTCTACTCGCGTTAATTAGTAAGGGGGAGCGCAGTCCGGGCGCGCCCCGGAGCATTCTCCCCGGACTAATGCAATGAGTAACCCGCTCGCCTGCGGCCAAGGGCCGATGCGAGCGGGTGCTGAAACTGAGGAATTTTTGCCATGACGACGCTCACCAACCTGCTGGACCTCGATCCCGCGCAACTCGTCGCTTATTGCGCCGACTTGGGTGAGAAGCCGTTCCGCGCCAAGCAACTCCAACGCTGGATCCACCAGTTTGGCGCCGCGGACTTCGACAGCATGACCGACCTGGCCAAATCGCTGCGTGAAAAGCTGAGCACGCGCGCCGAAGTGCGCGCACCAGCCATCGTCAGCGACAACACGTCCACCGACGGCACGCGCAAGTGGCTGGTCGATGTCGGCAATGGCAACGCGGTCGAAACCGTGTTCATCCCGGAAGAAAATCGCGGCACGCTGTGCATCTCGACGCAAGCCGGCTGCGCCGTCAATTGCCGCTTCTGCTCGACGGGCAAGCAGGGCTTCAACCGCAACCTCACAGTCGCCGAAATCATCGGCCAGCTGTGGATGGCCGAGTTCGAGCTGCGCCGCACCAAAGGCATTGAGCCAGGCCCGAAAGGCGAACGCCAGATCACCAATGTGGTGATGATGGGCATGGGTGAGCCGCTGCTGAACTACGAACCCACCGTTACCGCGCTCAAGCTGATGCTCGACGATAACGCCTACGGCCTGTCGCGCCGCCGCGTGACCCTGTCGACCTCGGGCGTGGTGCCGAACATCGACAAGCTGTCGCAGGATGTGCCGGTGGCCATGGCGGTGTCGCTGCACGCGTCGAACGATGCGCTGCGCGATATCCTGGTGCCGCTGAACAAGAAATACCCGCTGCGCGAATTGATGGCCGCCTGCAAGCGCTATCTCGAGTTCGCGCCGCGCGACTTCATTACCTTCGAATACTGCATGCTCGACGGCTTCAACGACAGCGACGAGCACGCACGCGAGCTGATCGCACTGGTCAACGACCCGGTGGTCGGCGTGAACTGCAAGTTCAACCTGATTCCGTTCAATCCGTTCCCCGAGTCCGGCCTGTTCCGCTCCAAGAATCCCCGCATCAAGGCGTTTGCCCAGGTGCTGATGGATGCCGGTATCGTCACCACCGTGCGCAAGACGCGCGGCGACGATATCGACGCCGCCTGCGGCCAGCTGGCCGGTGAGGTCAAGGACCGCACCCGGGTGGTCGAGCGCATGGAAAAAATGGCCGAGTACCAGAAAAAGTTTGGCGCCGACTTCGGGCGCATCGTGGAGATCCCGACCTGATGAAGCTTGCCGCCGCCGCGCTTGCACTCGCCTCGACCCTGACCCTGCTGGCCGGATGCGCCAGCAACGCGGGCGACGGGTCGGGTACTACCGGTGAGCTCAAGACGGCGTCGGACCAGACGGCGGGCGAGAAGCGTGCGTCGATCCGCATTCAACTGGCGGTCGGTTATTACCAGCAGGGCAAGTACGAAATCGCACTCGACGAAATCAAGAAGGCGCTGGCGGCCGATGCCGCCTATGCCGATGCGTACGGCTTGCGCGCGCTGGTCTACACGTCGATGGGCCAGTATCCGTTGGCCGAAGAGAATTACCAGCAGGCGCTGCGCCTGCGCCCGAACGATCCGGAGTTTTCCAACAACTTCGGTTCGTTTTTGTGCCAGTCGGTCAACCGTCCAGCCGAGGCAATGCGTTATTTCGATGCCGCACTGAAGAACCCCACTTACCAGACGCCGCTCAGCGCGCTGGTGAATGCGGGCGTGTGCAGCATCAAGAACCGGAACAACGATGCGGCCGAGCGTTATCTGCTCGAAGCCTTGCGTCTGAACCCCGGTCTGCCGACGGTCAATACCGGATTGGCGCGGGTGTATTACGAGCGGCGCGACCTTGAGCGCGCCGGTTTTTTCATCAACCGCCTGCTCGAGACAGCCAAGCTCGAGACGCTGCCGGCTGATGCGCTGTGGCTTGCCATGCGCATCGGCCGCAAGGCGGGTGACCGGACTCATGAAGCGTCGCTGGCAGCCCAGCTGCGGCGCCGCTTCCCCGGTTCGCCCGAGTACGCAGCGTACGAGCGCGGGGCGTTTGGTGAGTAAAGAAGAACAAGGACAAGGACAAGGACAATGAACGAGCAAGCAGACCAGCCAGCCGCACCGGGCAACGCGTCCGGCATCCCTGGCAAGACCCTGCAATCCCAGCGCGAGACCATGGGCTGGAGCGTCGAGCAGGTTGCCGACCAGCTCAAGCTGGCGCCGCGCCAGGTGCTGGCGCTGGAAGCGGGCGATTACGCCTCGCTGCCCAGCCCGGCCGTCACGCGCGGTTTCGTGCGCGCCTACGCCAAGCTGCTGCGCATCGACGCGGCGCCCTTGGTGTCGATGATCGAACTGAACATGCCGCCGGAAGCCCGTGCTGGCGCCCAGTCGGCGATGGCTGCTGCCCGCCGTGAACAAAAACCGGCGGCGTTCTCGGAAACCCGGTTCCCGATCAACGGCAAGCGCCGCAGCCTGCCGCTGGGCTGGATCGCCGCCGTGGTCGTCGTGGCCGGTGCTGCAGTTGCGGCCTGGCAGTTCAACCTGATACCAAGTCTGAACCGCGATGTCGAATCGGGCGATACGATGGTGCTCGAGAATCCGGCTGCCGGCGTCGTGGCACCGGGCGTTGCTGCGCCAGGCGCCGCCGCGCCGGTCCAGCAGGGCCTGATCAATCCATCGGTGCCGCTCATTTCGGTGCCGTCGCCGTCGAGCCAGGGCACGGCCCCGGCGGGCGCGCCAACGACGGCGCCAACCACACCAACCACGCCAACCGCACCTGCTGCCGCACCTGCCGCGGCGCCGGTCACTGCACCGGCGACGGCCACGCCGACACCAGTCGCGGCGGCGCCGGCTGCCGTAGCACCGGCTGCTGCCGGCGTCAACACCCTGGTGCTGAACGTGCGCGCCGATTCGTGGATCGAAGTGCGTCCGAGCGGCGGCGGTCGTCCGCTGATCTCGCGCCTGGTCAAGGCCGGCAGCACCGAGTCGGTCGAGGTCGCCGGCCCGGTCAACCTGACCGTCGGCGTGCCGGGCGCCGTGACCGCGACCCTGCGCGGCGCCAACGTCCCGCTGCCACAGCAGCCGGGCAAGACCATCGCACGCGTGGCCCTGAAATAAGCTGATCACTCGCTGGAACCAACATGAATTCCTTGAACGAAACCTCTGTCCCCGAGTTCGCATCGGCCGCCGCCATTCCGTCGGGCCCGATGGCCCGCCGCGCCAGCCGCAAGGTCCTGGTCGCGCATGGTGCGCGCCAGGTGTGGGTCGGCGGCGATGCACCGGTCGTCGTGCAGTCGATGACCAATACCGATACCGCCGATGCGATCGGCACCGCGATCCAGATCAAGGAGCTGGCACGCGCCGGCTCCGAGATCGTGCGCATCACCGTGAACACGCCGGAAGCCGCAGCGGCCGTGCCGGCGATTCGCGCCCAGCTCGACCGCATGGAAGTCGATGTGCCGCTGGTCGGCGACTTCCACTACAACGGCCACCTGCTGCTGCGCGACTATCCCGAGTGCGCGCAGGCGCTGTCGAAATACCGGATCAATCCGGGCAATGTGGGGCAGGGCGCCAAGCGCGACACCCAGTTCGCCCAGATGATCGAGATCGCTGCCAAGTACGACAAGCCGGTGCGCATCGGCGTGAACTGGGGCAGCCTGGACCAGTCGCTGCTGGCGCGCATCATGGACGAGAACGCATTGCGCGCCAATCCATGGTCGGCCCAGGCCGTCATGTATGAAGCGTTGATCACGTCGGCCATCGAAAACGCGATCCGCGCCGAAGAAGTGGGCCTGGCGCGCGACAAGATCATCCTGTCGTGCAAGGTCTCGGGCGTGCAGGACCTGATCGCCGTGTACCGCGAGCTGGCCCGCCGCTGCGATTATCCGCTGCACCTGGGCCTGACCGAAGCGGGCATGGGCAGCAAAGGCATCGTCGCCTCGACCGCCGCGCTGTCGGTGCTGCTGCAAGAAGGCATCGGCGACACGATCCGTATTTCGCTGACGCCCGAGCCGGGGGGCGATCGCACGCGCGAAGTCATCGTCGGCCAGGAAATCCTGCAGACGATGGGCCTGCGCAAGTTCACGCCGATGGTCATTGCGTGCCCTGGTTGCGGCCGCACGACGTCGACCGTGTTCCAGGAGCTGGCGGACAATATCCAGACCTTCCTGCGCGACCAGATGCCGGAATGGAAAAAGACCTATCCGGGCGTGGAAGGCATGAACGTGGCCGTGATGGGTTGCATCGTCAATGGTCCGGGCGAATCGAAGCACGCGAACATCGGCATCAGCTTGCCGGGCACGGGCGAATCGACGGCGGCGCCGGTGTTTGTCGATGGCCAGAAGTTTGCCACGCTGCGCGGCGAGCGAATCGTCGAAGAATTCCAGACGATCGTGCTCGATTACGTGAAGAAGAATTACAGCCGCGAGTCGGTCGCACAATAAAATTCGCCGCGGTGTCAAAACGCGGTGATCGAAGAATTTACTTACCATGTCCAAACCAGAAAAAATCGTCGCCATCAAAGGCATGAACGACATCCTGCCCAGCGATGCACCGCTGTGGGAGTTGTTCGAGAACACCACTGAAACGATCCTGAAAAGCTACGGCTACCAGAAGATCGTCACGCCGATCGTCGAGCAGACGAGCCTGTTCTCGCGCGCCATTGGCGCCGTGACCGACATCGTCGAAAAAGAGATGTATTCGTTCGAAGATTCGATGAACGGCGACCAGCTCACGCTGCGCCCGGAAGGCACCGCGAGCGTCGTGCGGGCCGTGCTCGAACACAATCTGGTCTACGACGGCCCGCGCCGCCTCTGGTACAAGGGCCCGATGTTCCGCCACGAGCGTCCGCAGCGCGGCCGCTATCGCCAGTTCTTCCAGTTCGGCGCGGAAGCCATCGGTTTTTCGGGCCCGGACATCGATGCCGAGCTGATCATGATGTGCCGTCGCCTGTGGGATGACCTGGGCATCGAGAACGTGCGCCTGGAGCTGAACTCGATCGGCAATGCCGAAGAGCGCCAGCGTCACCGCGCCGACCTGATCGCCTACCTCGAGCAGCACGAAAGCATCCTGGACGCCGAAGCCAAGCGCCGCCTGCACAGCAATCCGCTGCGTATCCTCGACACCAAGAACCCGGCCATGCAGGAGATGGTCAACGCGGCCCCGCGCCTGCTCGACTATCTGGGCGAAGAATCGCTGGCGCACTTCAACGGCGTCAAGTTCCTGCTGGACCAGAACGCGGTGCAGTACACGGTAAACCCGCGCCTCGTGCGCGGCCTGGACTATTACAACCGCACCGTGTTCGAGTGGGTCACCGATGCACTCGGCTCGCAAGGCACGATCTGCGCTGGCGGCCGCTACGATCCGCTGGTGGAAACCTTTGGCGGCAAGGCCACGCCAGCCGTCGGTTTCGCGATGGGCATGGAGCGCATCATCGAGCTGATGAAGGCAATGGGTGAGCCGGCCGAGCCGAACCAATGCGACGTCTACATGGTCCATCAGGGCGAGAAGGCGCAGCTGCAAGCCTTCATCCTGGCCGAGCGCATTCGGGATGCCGGGCTGGATGTTGTGTTACATTGCGCAACGCCAGCGGGTGCCGGCAGCTTCAAGAGCCAGATGAAGAAGGCTGACGGGTCCGGCGCAGCGTTTGCCGTGATCATTGGCGAGGACGAAGTCGCCAACGAAACCGCGGCCGTGAAGACCATGCGCGGCGAGATCGGCGAGCAGCAGCAGAGCACCGTGCCGTTCCTGGAAGTGGTCGATTACCTGGTCGACCAGATCACCGGCGCGCACGTGCATGACGAACACTGCGGTCACGACCACGATCACGTGCACAAGCATTAACATCCGTCGTACCTCGCAAACCATTCAACCACTACAAGAACACGCACATGGCATACGATCACCAAGAGCAGGAACAGCTTGATTCCTTCAAGGCGTTCTGGTCGAAATACGGCAACATCATCGTCTGGGTTTTGATCCTGGCGCTCGGTTCCTTCGCCGGCTGGAATTTCTGGAAGACCCACCAGGCCAACAAGTCAATCGAAGCTTCGGCGCTGTACGACGAACTGCAGACATCGCTGCTGGCCAACGACAACGCCAAGGTGCAGCGTATCGCCGGCGACATCCGCAGCAAGTACGAAAGCTCGCCGTACACCCAAATGGCAGCCCTGGCCGCGGCCAAGACGGCGTTCGAGGCGAACGACCTGAAAACCGCCAAAGCCCAGCTGCAATGGGCAGCCGACAACGGCAACGATGAGTACAAGTCGATCGCCAAGCTGCGTCTGGCTGGCGTGTTGCTCGATGAAAAAGCCTTCGATGAGGCCCTGAAAGTCTTGAACGGCACCTTTCTGCCGCAGTTCACTGCTGAAGTGAACGACCGCAAGGGCGATGTGCTGGTCGGCCAGAACAAGCTGAACGAAGCGCGTGCTGCGTATGTCGCCGCACTGGCCGCGATGGATGCCGCCAGCCCGGCCCGTCAACTGGTGCAGGTCAAGCTTGAAGCCATCGGCGGTACCGTGCCGGCAGACAAGAACACGGCACCATCGCCAGCCGCAGACCAGAAAGCGGCTGCGTAAATTTTTCGCATGAGATGGCCCGCGTCCGCCTTCGAGCGGCCGCGGGCTTTGCGTCCTTTATAGTCCAGGAACAAGGTAGAACATAATGCGTATTAGCAGCAAGCTTGTTGGCGTCGGCGTACTGGCCCTGATGACGGGTTGCTCGACCCTCAATTCGCTCAATCCATTTGCATCCGACAAGAAGGGCGATCAACCCGCCAAGCTCGTCGAACTCAAGGGCAGCATGGCCGTGCGCACCGCATGGAAACTCGACATCGGCAAGGCCAAGGGCTACCAGTTCACGCCTGCGCTGAGCGGCAACACGCTCGTCGTGGCCGCAGCTGACGGCGCCATCGCGCGCGTCGACGCCGCCACCGGCAAGCAGCTGTGGCGCGTCAAGGCCGAGAGCGACCTGTCGGCGGGCGTGGGCACGGATGGCAACCTGATCGTCGTGGGCGCCGAAAAGGGCATCCTGATGGGCTACGACATGGACGGCAAGCTGCTCTGGAAAACGCAGCTCTCGAGCGAAATCCTGTCGGCGCCGGTCGTGTCGCAAGGCATCGTCGTCGCCCGTTCGATCGACAACCGCATCGTCGGTGTCGATGCGACCGATGGCAGCAAGAAATGGACCGTGCAGAAGGTCGCGCCACCACTGACCCTGCGCAATGCGCCGGGCATGATCGTGGCCGGCACCGACGTCATCGTCGCGCAGCCGGGCGGCAAGCTGTCCGCACTGATCATCGCCACCGGCGCACCGCGCTGGGACGTCGAGGTCGGCATCTCGCGCGGCGCGACCGAACTGGAGCGCGTCACCGATATCGGCGGCGCCCCGGTGCTGTTCGAAAACGAGGTGTGCGCCGCTTCCTACCAAGGGCGCGTAGGCTGCTTTGACCTGGTGACCGGTTCGGCGCGCTGGACGCGCGACCTGTCCTCCAGCGTCGGCGTGGCCGTCGACCAATTGTTCGTGTTCGCACCGGACGACAAGGGAGCACTCAATGCATTCACCCGCGACACGGGCGCCAGCAGCTGGAAGAACGACAAACTGTCGTTCCGCCGCCTGTCGACCCCGCTGTCGTATGGCCGCGCCGTCGCGGTCGGCGACTACGAAGGCTACGTGCACTTCCTGTCGCGCGAAGATGGCTCTTTCCTGGCGCGCGCCGCAACCGACGGGAGCCCGATCGTGGGCACGCCGCTGGTGGCCGGCACAAACCTGATTTTTCAAACACAAAACGGAACTGTGACCGCCATCGCGGTCGAATAAGAAAACATGAAGCCGGTAATCGCACTCGTAGGTCGTCCCAACGTCGGGAAATCGACCTTATTTAACCGCATGACCCGTTCGCGCGACGCGTTGGTGGCCGACATGCCAGGCCTGACGCGCGACCGCCACTACGGCGAAGGCCGCATTGGCGAACGACCATTTTTGGTCATTGACACGGGCGGTTTCGAGCCGGTCGCCAAAGAAGGCATCATGCACGAAATGGCGCTGCAAACGCGCCAGGCCGTCGCCGAAGCCGACGTGGTCGTGTTCATCGTCGACGGCCGTCAGGGCCTGACCCCGCACGACAAGACCATCACCGATTTCCTGCGCAAGAGCGGCCGCAAGGTCATGCTCGTCGTGAACAAGTCCGAAGGCATGAAGTACACGGCCGTCACGGCCGACTTCTATGAACTCGGCATGGGCGACCCGTACGTCATCTCCGCCGCCCACGGCGACGGCGTGACCGACCTCGTGGTCGAAGCGCTCGACGCCGCGTTTGCCGCACGTCCGGACGAACCGGCTGAACTCGAGCACGTCGACCATGGCATCAAGATCGCCATCGTCGGCCGCCCGAACGTGGGCAAGTCGACCCTGATCAACACGCTGGTCGGCGAGCAGCGCGTGATTGCCTTCGACATGCCGGGCACCACGCGCGACTCGATCGAAGTGCCGTTCGAACGCGACGGTAAAAAGTTCACGCTGATCGACACCGCCGGTATCCGCCGTCGCGGCAAGATTTTCGAGGCCATCGAGAAGTTCTCGGTTGTCAAGACGATGCAGTCGATCGCCGACGCCAACGTCGTCGTGCTGCTGCTCGATGCCCAGCAGGACATCTCGGAACAAGACGCGCACATCGCCGGCTTCATTCTGGAATCGGGCAGGGCGCTGGTCGTGGCCGTGAACAAATGGGATGGCCTGAAGACCGACGAGCGCGATGAAGTCAAAATCGACCTCGACCGCAAACTCGACTTCCTCAGCTTTGCCAACACGCACTTCGTCTCGGCATTGCGCGGTACCGGCATTACGCAACTGATGAAATCGGTCGAGGCAGCCTACGCTGCCGCCACCGCCAACCTGTCGACGCCGCGCCTGACGCGCGCTCTGCAAGAGGCCGTGGAGAAGCAGGAGCCGAAACGCAAGGGCTCGGGTCGTCCAAAGATGCGCTACGCCCACCAGGGTGGCCAGAACCCGCCGATCATCGTCATCCACGGCAATGCCCTGGACGGGATCAGCGAGCCGTACAAGCGCTATCTCGAGAAGCATTTCCGCGAGACGTTCAGCCTGGTCGGCACCCCGCTGCGGATCGAGCTGCGCAGTGGCAAGAACCCGTTCGCGAAGCCTTAGCAGTACGACAAAAAGTGGCGAAACAGGTTACAGTAGTTCAGGGCCGCATTCGCTTTGGCAGAATATGGCCTCACCCATGTGGCATGACTACTTGAAAATCGGCAAATCGCCTCAAACTTTTAACTACAACAACATCACGGAGCTGTTATGAGCAACAAAGGGCAACTGTTACAAGACCCATTCCTCAACGCCTTGCGCAAGGAACACGTCCCTGTCTCGATCTACCTGGTCAACGGTATCAAGCTGCAGGGTCATATCGAATCCTTCGACCAATACGTCGTTTTGCTTCGCAACACCGTGACCCAGATGGTCTATAAACACGCCATCTCAACCGTCGTGCCGGCCCGCGCCGTCAACCTCAATCTTGACTCCAGCGAAGCCGAGTAAGGCCGATGGCTGACGCCCCCGGCACGCCGCTCATGCGCGCAGCCCTGGTCGGCATCGACTTCGGGACTGGCGACTTCAACGCCAGTCTCGAAGAGTTGTCCCTGCTTGCGCAGTCCGCTGGCGCTGAACCGATCACCACGATCACGGCCAAGCGCTCAAGCCCCGATCCCGCACTCTTCATCGGCAGCGGCAAGGCCGATGAAATCGCCCTCGACGCCAAGGCACTCGGCGTTGACATCGTCATCTTCAATCACGCACTCTCGCCTGCCCAGCAGCGTAACCTCGAGCGTCGTCTCGAATTGCGCGTCGTCGACCGTACCAGCCTGATCCTCGATATCTTTGCGCAGCGCGCCAAGAGTCACGAGGGCAAGCTGCAGGTCGAGCTGGCGCAGTTGCAGCACCTGGCCACGCGCCTGATTCGCGGCTGGACCCACCTTGAACGGCAAAAGGGCGGTATTGGCCTGCGCGGTCCGGGTGAAACCCAGCTCGAGACCGACCGCCGGCTGATCGGCGAGCGGGTCAAGGCACTGCGTGCGCGCCTGACCAAACTGCGCAAGCAGCACGAGACGCAACGCCGCCAGCGCGGCCGCAACAACACGTTCTCCGTTTCGCTGGTTGGCTACACCAACGCCGGCAAATCGACGCTGTTCAATGCGCTGACCAAGGCCGGCGTGTATGTGGCGAATCAATTGTTCGCGACACTCGATACCACCAGCCGCCGCATGTACCTGGGCGACGACGTCGGCAGTATTGTGATTTCTGACACGGTCGGGTTCGTGCGCGACTTGCCGCACCAGCTGGTGGCGGCGTTCCGCGCCACGCTCGAAGAGACGATCCACGCCGACCTGCTGCTGCACGTGGTCGATAGTGCGTCGCCGACGCGCATGGAGCAGGTCGAACAGGTCAACGAGGTATTGCGCGAGATCGGCGCCGATCATGTTCCTCAAATTTTGGTCTGGAACAAGATCGATGCGGCGGGGCTGGAGCCTGAAATCGAGCGTGATGAGTATGATAAGATCAACCGGGTGTTTATCAGTGCCCATAGCGGCGCCGGCCTGGATCTGCTGCGTTCGGCGATCGCCGAAACGGCCCGATCCGCGCCTGGTCAAAGCTACCGGACTACCCCGGAAAACGAAGAACAGGACGAAGCTTTCGAGCTCGCCGAGGACGATGCGTCGGTGGACGCACTGCCTGGCGCGCTACCCGAAAGTCCTGCCGACCATCTGCCAACTTCCACCCTTGTCGGGCCACGCTAAGCCTATGTTTGTTTCCATACTAAAAAGATTCGGCGTCAAACTGTCGCTGAACGACCCACGCTGGGGCCGCAACCCAGAAGATGACCGCAAGGCCCAGGACGGTCGCCGTCCGGGCGACGGTCCGCCCGACCTCGACCAGATGTGGCGCGACTTCAATGCGCGCCTCAACAAGATGTTCGGCAACCGTGGCAACAATAACGGTGGTGGCGACAGCGGTGGTCCGAACCGCGAAATGCGCGGCGCGGGCATTGGCGCCGGCGTTATCGCGATCATTGTCGGTTTCATCTGGCTGGCCTCTGGTGCGTTCATCGTGCAAGAGGGTAAAACCGCCGTGGTCACGACATTCGGCCAGCTGAGCCACACGACGACGCCGGGCTTCAACTGGCGTTGGCCGTACCCGATCCAGGCCCACGAAATCGTCGATGTCTCGACGATCCGTACCGCCGAGATCGGCTACCGTGGCACCGCGACCAACAAGCAATCGCAAGAATCGCTGATGCTGACCGACGACGAAAACATCGTCGACATCCAGTTCGCCGTCCAGTACACGCTGAAAGACCCGGTCGCCTGGGTGTTCAACAACCGTGACCAGGACGACACCGTGCGCCAGGCCGCCGAGACGGCCATCCGCGAAGTGGTCGGTCGCAGCAAGATGGACTTCGTCCTGTACGAAGGCCGCGAGAAAGTCGCCGCCGATGTGCAGACGCTGATCCAGACGATCACCGATCGCTACAAGCTGGGCGCCCTGATCAGCAACGTGACGATGCAGGGTGTGCAACCGCCGGAGCAGGTGCAGAACGCGTTCGACGACGCCGTGCGCGCCAGCCAGGACCGTGCCCGCGCCCGCAACGAAGGTGAAGCGTATGCCAACCAGGTGATCCCGGCCGCGCGCGGCCAGGCGTTCCGCCTGCAGCAGGATGCCGAAGCGTATCGCTCGATGGTGGTTGAAAACGCGACGGGTAATGCGTCGCGCTTCGATCAGGTCGTCGCTGCCTACGCCAAGGCCCCGGGCGTGACCCGTGACCGCATGTACGTCGACACGATGCAGCAGATCTTCTCCAGCACCACCAAGGTGATGATCGACTCGCGTGCCAACAACAATATGCTGTACCTGCCGCTCGACAAGCTGATGCAGCAGGTTGCGGCCAACGATGCCCAGGTCGGCAGCAAGTCGGGTCCGGTGCAGGTGCCAAGCACTGCCCAGCCGGCCGAAGTGACCCAGGCCCTGGAAGCGGTGCGCCAGCGTGATGAGCGCAGCCGTGATTCCTCACGTGATCGGGAGACCCGTTAATGAACCGCCTCGTTACCATCTTCGTGGCCGGCTTCATCGCACTGATGCTGCTGTCGTCCACCATTTTCGTCGTCGACCAGCGCCGCTTCGCGATCGTGTTCGCGCTTGGCCAGGTCAAGGAAGTGATCGACACGCCGGGCCTGCACTTCAAGCTGCCGCCACCGTTCCAGAACGTGGTCTATATGGATAAGCGCATCCTGACGCTCGACACGCCTGACGTGAATCGCTTCATCACGTCCGAAAAGAGCAACGTGCTGGTCGACTCGTTCATCAAGTGGCGCATCAGCGATCCGCGCCTGTACTACGTCAGTTTTGCGGGTGACGAAACGCGCGCGCAGAACCGGCTGTCGCAGGTCATCAAGGCAGCGCTCAGCGACGAGATCACCAAGCGCACGGTGCGCGAAGTGATTTCGGGTCAGCGTGCAGCCGTGATGGCAGCAGTTCAGGCCAAGCTCGTATCTGAAGCAAAGGAAGTCGGCATCGGCATCGTTGACGTGCGCCTCAAGCGCGTCGAGTACACCGAGCAGAACATCAACTCGGTGTACGAACGCATGCGCGCCGAACGTGTCCGCGTCGCCAACGAATCGCGTTCGACCGGTGCTGCCGAATCCGAGCAGATCCGCGCCGACGCCGACCGTCAGCGCACCGTGATCATCGCCGAAGCGTTCCGCGACGCTGAAAAAGTCAAGGGTGACGGCGATGCCAAAGCATCGGCCATCTACGCCGAAGCCTTCGGCAAGAACCCGGAATTCGCGCGCTACTACCGTTCGCTCGAAGCCTACCGTGCGAGCTTCAAGGATCGCAGCGACGTCCTCGTCGTCGATCCGAACTCGGAGTTCTTCAAGTACTTCAAGGCGCCTGCAGGCGGCGGCAAGTAACGCCGTTCCTGCTTCATTGCGGGAGTAATTGAACAAGCTGGGGGAGCAGGGCCATTGGTCTTGCTCCCCCAGTGTCGTCTGCGGCAGGCATTGCCCGTACCGTCCGGCGTCGTGGCAGATTATCAACCTTGAACCCCGCCGGTCCCGCTTTCGCTGCCTCATTCGGGTGGTTTTCGGTTAAAATCACCGATTCGGCGTTCGCGTCGTGCGCTGGCACGCCTGTCGTACGAAGCTTGCCATTGACTATCCCAAACCCATAACGTCGTTGCCCATGCCGAATTGGCTATTGCCTGAAAATATCGCGGATGTCTTGCCGTCCGAAGCGCGCAAGATCGAAGAGTTGCGCCGACTGATGCTCGACAACTTCCGGCTCTACGGTTACGAACTGGTGATGCCGCCGATGCTCGAGTATCTCGACTCGCTGCTGGCTGGCGCCGGTGCCGACACCGACCTGAAAACCTTCAAGGTCATCGATCCGCTGTCGGGCCGCCTGCTCGGCCTGCGCGCAGACATGACCACGCAGGTGGCGCGCATCGACGCGCACTTGCTCAACCGTGAGTCGATCACCCGCCTGTGCTATGCCGGCAGCGTGCTGCATACCCGCCCGTCGGGCCTGCATGCCACGCGCGAGCCGATGCAGATCGGCGCCGAGATCTACGGCCACGCGGGCCTCGAAGCCGATGCCGAGATCCAGGAACTGGCGCTGGGTTCGCTGGCCCTGGCCGGCTTCACGAACGTGCGCCTGGACCTGGCCCACGTCGGCGTGCTGCGCGCACTGCTCGACGACGACCCGGCTGCCAAGCGCGACGAGAACCAGCTCTACAGCCTGCTGCGCGCCAAGGATGCGCCGGGCCTCGACGCCATCTCGCAGAATTACTACCCGCAGACCCGCAAGGCGCTGCTGGCCTTGCCGCGCCTGTACGGCAATATCGACGTGCTGGCCGAAGCCCGCGACGCGCTGCCGGCGCTGCCGGGCGTGCAGCGCGCGCTGGCCGAGCTGGCGGCGCTGGCCGCCGGCGCACTGGGCCGCGCCGAGATCGCGATCGATCTGGCCGACCTGCGCGGCTACCAGTACGAAAGCGGGGCCATGTTCGCACTGTACGTGACGGGCTTGCCGAATGCAGTTGCGCGCGGTGGTCGCTACGACCATGTGGGCGAAGCGTTCGGCCGTGCGCGGCCCGCGACGGGCTTCTCGCTCGACCTGCGCGAACTGGCCCGGCTGCTGCCGATGGCCGAGCGCAAGCATTCCATTCGCGCGCCGTGGGGCAATGCCCCCGAGCTGAAGGAAAAAATCGCTGACCTGCGCAAGGCAGGCGAAGTCGTGATCCAGAGCATGCCGGGTCACGACAATGTTCAGGACGAGTTCGAGTGCGACCGCGTACTCGTCCTCGAAAGTGGAAATTGGATTCTCAAAAACTTAGGTTAAGTGATGTCAAATACTAACGTGGCAAAGAACGTCGTTGTCATCGGCACCCAGTGGGGCGATGAAGGCAAGGGCAAGATCGTCGACTGGCTCACCGACCACGCCGCTGGCGTGGTGCGTTTCCAGGGCGGCCATAACGCTGGTCATACCCTGGTGATCAAGGGCCAGAAAACCGCGCTGCAACTGATCCCGTCGGGCATCATGCGCGAAGGCGTCGCCTGCTACATCGGCAACGGTGTCGTGGTCTCGGTGCCGGACGTCATGCGCGAAATCGACAAGCTGGCTGCGGCCGGCGTCGAAGTCGTCTCGCGCCTGATGATCTCGGAAGCCTGCCCGATCATCCTGCCGTACCACGTCGCCATCGACAAGGCACGCGAACTCAAGCGTGGCGAGAACAAGATCGGTACCACGGGCAAGGGCATCGGCCCGGCCTACGAAGACAAGGTCGCCCGCCGCGCCATCCGCATCGCCGACCTGCTCAATGCAGAACGCTTTGCCGAGAAGCTCAAAGAGAACCTCGACTATCACAACCACGTGCTGGTGAACTACCTGGGCGCCGAAGCGATCGACTTCCAGACCACGTTCGACGACGCGATGGCTCTGGTGCCACGCCTGCGTCCGATGGTCGGCGACGTGTCGTCCGCCCTGTACGCCGCGCACAAAGCCGGCGGCAAGCTGCTGTTCGAAGGTGCACAGGGCTCGCTGCTGGACGTCGACCACGGCACCTATCCGTTCGTCACCTCGTCGAACTGCGTGGCCGGCAATGCCGCTGCCGGCGCTGGCGTCGGTCCGAACATGCTGCACTACATCCTGGGCATCACCAAGGCCTACACCACCCGCGTCGGTTCGGGCCCGTTCCCGGCCGAACTGCCAACCGACGCTGGCGTCGGCGAGCACCTGTCGCGCGTGGGCCACGAGTTCGGCACCGTCACGGGCCGCGCCCGTCGCTGCGGCTGGTTCGACGCCGCGCTGCTGCGCCGCTCGGTCCAGATCAACGGCGTGTCGGGCATGTGCCTGACCAAGCTCGACGTGCTGGACGGCATCGAGTCGCTCAAGCTGTGCACCGGCTACAAGATCGACGGCCGCGCGGTCGACATCTTCCCGGTCGGCGCTGAAGACGCAGCCCGCTGCGAGCCAGTGTACGAAGAGATGCCAGGCTGGACCGAGAGCACCGTCGGCGCCAAGTCGATGGAAGAGCTGCCGGCCAACGCCCGCGCCTACATCCAGCGCATCGAAGAGCTGGTCGGCGTGCCGATCGACATGGTCTCGACCGGTCCTGACCGCGAAGAAACGATCGTGCTGCGCCACCCGTTCGCGGCCTAACGACAAAATCTGGAGTCAAAAAAGATGAATTCCCCTGTATCGACGGAAAAAGACCTGTGGGTCTCGTGGGACGAATACCACCGCCTGATCGAGCGCCTGGCGCTGCAAGTGTATGAATCGGGCTGGAAGTTCGACCAGGTGCTGTGCCTGGCGCGCGGCGGTGTCCGTCCAGGCGACGTGTTCTCGCGCATCTTCGATGTGCCACTGGCGATCCTGTCGACCAGCTCGTACCGCGAAGAAGCCGGCACCAAGCAAGGCGACCTGGACATCTCGAAGTACATGACGATGACCAAGGGCCCGCTGGCCGGCCGCGTGCTGCTGGTCGACGACCTGGCCGACTCGGGTGTGACGCTGCGTAAAGTCAGCCAGCACCTGACCGAAAACTACCCGCAAGTCACCGAAGTCAAATCGGCGGTCATCTGGGTCAAGGGCACGTCGTCGATTCGTCCGGATTACTTCCTGGACGATCTGCCGCACAATCCGTGGATCCACCAGCCGTTCGAAGAGTACGACGGCCTGCGCCCGCATCAGCTGTCGGCCTGGCTGAAGAAGTTCGAGAAGTAATTCACCCGCTCAAGCGGGCGACGAGCGGGGAAGGGCAGATGCCTTTCCCCGCTTTTTTATTGGCGCTTCACTGTGTCAACCGAGCTCACCAACAGATAACGTTACAGCGCCTTCTTTTTCTTCTTGGGCAGCGGTAGTTCCTGCGCAGTGATGCGCACCAGCTGGCTTAGCCATTCCCGGTCTTCGCACAGGTCGCCGTCAATCTGGAAACAGGGTTTCGCACCCGCGTAGGGCGGCGCCTCGACAGCGGTTCCGATATGGGATCGGCCGCCCTCCGTCGGCTTGATGAACAGGACATCGTCGCACACCAGCGCGACCATCTTCTCGTCGAGATAGACACCGTATTCGCCGAACATCTTTTTGGCGCTGACCGCCCCGGCAGCGCTCATCTGGTCGAGGACGAAGTCGACCGTGCTTTGTTGTGATCCCATGTCTGCTTTCGATGGTGAGGTGATCGGCCTTGGTGCCAGATCGTCCGGCACGTTGATGCACTCTGGTAAGATTACGCCTTTACTGTAGTCGCGTATTCAAAAGAATAATAGGCCATGACCCAAAGCTTTTTCTCCACCTTCATTCTGCTCATCCTCGTGACGGACCCGTTCGGTAACGTCCCGCTGTTCGCCGCTGCCCTGAGAGACACGCCAATCGAGCGCCGCAATCGCATCGTGATCCGCGAGTGCGCCATTGCCTTCGTGCTGCTGCTGGTGTTCATGTTCTTCGGCAAGCACTTCCTGGAAGCGTTGCACCTGAGCCCTATCGCGCTGCGCATCGGCGGCGCCGTGATCCTGTTAATGATCGCGATCCGCATGATCTTCCCGCACCCCGATGGCGTGCTGGGCAAGAGCGAGGGCGGCGAGCCGTTTATCGTGCCGCTGGCGATTCCTGCGCTGGCCGGCCCATCGGCGCTGGCCACTGTGCTGCTGCTGTCGGCCACCAGCTTTACTGAAACAATGGTGCATGTGGCCGCGCTGGCGGCGGTCGGTATCGTCTGGCTGGCCGTGTTCCTCAGCGCCGAGAAGCTGCAGCAAAGGCTTGGCCCGCAAGTCATGACGGCCTTCGAACGCCTGATGGGCCTGATCCTGACGGCGATGGCGGTCGAAATGCTGCTGGGCGGTATCCGCGAGTTTGTGCGCACGCTGTAACGCTCGTGTCACGCTGGCGTGCGTGAGCGGCGCTGCAAATCTGGCACACTTCGGTTGCGCGATGTGCGCGGATCAACACGAAGCATCATGGGTATGAATCAGGTAGTGGGAGCGCCGACGGACGTGCGGCAAGAACCGACATTATTCCTCGGCGACGGCACGGTGCGTGCGCTGATGCGCGAACACGACTGGACTACCTCGCCACTCGGTCATCCGCGCGACTGGCCGCAGGCCTTGTGCACGACCGTTGCGTTGATGCTCGACGCCAAATTCCCGATGTTCGTCGCCTGGGGCGACGAGCTGGGCTTCCTGTACAACGACGCTTACAGCGTGATCCTGGGCGCCAAACATCCTGCCTCGCTCGGCCTGCGCTTTCGCGATGTGTGGCCGGACATCTGGGATGACATCGCGCCACTGGTCGAACGTACGATGGGCGGCGAGTCCATTTACCTGGATCGCTTTCCACTGACCGTGCGCCGCCATGGGTACGATGAGGCAACCTGGTTCCGCTTTTCGTATTCGCCCGTGCGGCACGAAGATGGCCTGATCGCCGGTATGTTCTGCACCTGTGTCGAGACCACCAACGAAGTGCTGGCGCAGCGTTACCGCGAGGAAGAACACAGCCGCCTCATCAACCTGTTTGAAGAAGCGCCCGGCATCATCGCCGTGTTGCGCGGCCCCGATCATGTATTTGAACTGACCAACCGTTCTTTCCTCACGCTGGTCGGCCATCGCGATCTGATTGGCAAGCCGGTGCGCGACGCGATGCCCGAGGTCCAGGGGCAGGGCTATTTCGAGCTGCTCGATCAGGTCTATACCAGTGGCCACCCGTTTGTCGGTCATGCCGTGCCGCTGCGCGTGCAGCGCGAGCCGGGCGGCCCGCTCGAAGAATGCTTTCTCGATTTTGTCTACCAGCCGATCCGCGACCAGTACGGTAAGGTGACGGGTATTTTCCTGGAAGGCAGCGACGTCACGGTGCGCAAGCGCATCGAAGACGAACTGCGCGAAGCCAACCGTCAGAAGGATGACTTCTTGGCAATGCTTGCGCACGAACTGCGCAATCCGCTGGCGCCCATCACCACCGCCGCGCAACTGCTGCAGCGCGGCCAGATGGACGCGCCCGGCATCGCGCGCGCCAGTGCGATCATCGCGCGCCAGGCCGAGCACATGACGGCGCTCGTCAACGATTTGCTGGACGTCTCGCGCGTCACGCGCGGGCAGGTCACGATGGCACAGGAAACCGTGGCGGTCGAGCCGCTCGTGCAGGAAGCGGTGGAGCAGGTGCGGCCGATGCTCGACAGCTGCCACCATGAACTGTTCCTCGACGTCGAACCGGGCCTGTACGTGCTGGGCGATCGCACGCGCCTGATCCAGGTGCTGTCCAATATCCTGAACAACGCCGCCAAGTACACGCCGGCAAGGGGCCGCATCGTGCTGAGCGTGCGTCCGGACGGCGGCGACGTGCGCATTGCCGTGCGCGACAATGGCCAGGGCATCGACTTGCCCGTACTGCCGTATATCTTCGACCTGTTCACACAGGCCGAACGCACGCCGGACCGCTCACAAGGCGGGCTGGGCCTCGGGCTGACGCTCGTCAAGAGCCTGGTCCTGCTGCATGGCGGCCGCGTCGATGCGCTCAGCGACGGGCTGGGAGAGGGCAGTGAATTTGTCGTGTACCTGCCGCTGCTCGAGCCGGTCGCGCCCGTAGCGGCTGCCGAGTCGGCCGCCCCCGTGACGCAAGCGTCCGGTTTACGCGTGCTGGTGGTGGATGACAACGTCGATGCGGCCGAGATGCTGGCCACGCTGCTGGAGATGAATGGGTACAAAGTCCGTGTCGAGTTCGATGGCGCGAGCGCGCTGACGACGGCATTGCGCGAGCCGCCCACCGTGGCGCTGCTTGATATCGGCTTGCCCGATATGGATGGCCACGAACTGGCGCGCCGCCTGCGCGCGCAGCCCGCGACAGCGGGAGCCGTGCTGGTGGCGCTGACCGGGTATGGCCAGGCCGAAGACCAGCAGCGTGCGCACGACGCCGGCTTCGACCATCACATGGTCAAGCCGGCCGACCTGGACCGATTGCTGACGTTGCTGGCCAGCATAGAGCGCTAAGCCGGCAACGCACTGCTGGCCTTATTTGCCCAGCATTGAGACGACGTTGTCGGCGCCCGGCGCACCGAACGCCTGCTGCTTGAGCACATGCAGCTGGTCGCGCACCTGCGCGGCTTTCTCGAACTCCAGGTTCTTGGCGTGATCGACCATGAGTTTTTCGAGGCGCTTGATCTCTTTGCTGATCTGCTTCTCGCTCATCGATTCGATCTTCGCCGTTTCCTTGGCGTCTTGCAGCACCTCGCGCTCCGTATTCGGGTTGTACACGCCGTCGATCATTTCCTTGATCTTCTTGTGCACGCCTTTCGGGATGATGCCGTTCTCGAGGTTGAACGCAATCTGCTTGGCACGCCGGCGTTCGGTCTCGTCGATGGCGCGCCGCATCGAATCGGTGACGCGGTCCGCATACAGGATCGCCACGCCGTTCAGGTTACGCGCCGCGCGGCCGATCGTCTGGATCAGCGAACGCTCGGAGCGCAGGAAGCCTTCCTTGTCGGCGTCGAGCACCGCCACCAGCGACACTTCCGGCAAATCGAGGCCCTCGCGCAGCAAGTTGATACCGACCAGCACGTCAAAGGTGCCCAGGCGCAGGTCGCGCAGGATTTCCACGCGCTCGACCGTGTCGATATCGCTGTGCAGGTAGCGCACCTTGATGCCGTGGTCGCCCAGGTATTCGGTGAGCTGCTCGGACATGCGCTTGGTCAGCGTCGTCACCAGCACGCGTTCGTCCTTGGCGATGCGGTCGTTGATCTCGCCCATCAGGTCGTCGACCTGCGACAGGGCAGGGCGCACGATGATCATCGGGTCGACCAGGCCCGTCGGGCGCACCACTTGTTCAACGACGTTGTCGGCGCGGCCCTGTTCGTACTCGGCCGGCGTGGCCGAGACGAAAATCGTCTGGCGCATCTTGCCTTCGAACTCGACGAATTTCAGTGGCCGGTTGTCCAGCGCCGATGGCAGGCGGAAGCCGTACTCGACCAGGTTTTCCTTGCGCGAACGGTCGCCGTTGTACATCGCGTTGAGCTGGCCGATCATCACGTGCGACTCGTCCATGAACATCAGCGCGTCTTTCGGCAGGTAGTCGATCAGCGTCGGCGGCGGCTCGCCCGGCATCGCGCCGGACAGGTGGCGCGAATAGTTCTCGATGCCCTTGGTGAAACCGATCTCGGCCATCATCTCGAGATCGAAGCGGGTGCGCTGCTCAAGGCGCTGCTCTTCGATCAGCTTGTTTTGCTGGCGGAATTCTTCGAGGCGGTCGCGCAGCTCGGCCTTGATCGATTCGACCGCGCGCAGCACCGTCGAGCGCGGCGTCACGTAATGCGAGCCGGGATACACGGTAAAGCGCGGGATCTTCTGGCGCACGCGGCCCGTCAGTGGATCGAATAATTGCAGCGATTCGATCTCGTCGTCGAACATCTCGACGCGGATCGCCAGCTCGGCGTGCTCGGCCGGGAAGATGTCGATCGTGTCGCCGCGCACGCGGAACGAGCCGCGTGAGAAATCCATTTCGTTGCGCGTGTACTGCATCTGGATCAGGCGCGCAATGATGTCGCGCTGGGCCACCTTGTCCTTGTGGCGCAGCGTCAGAATCATCTTGTGGTATTCGTTGGGATTACCGATACCGTAGATCGCCGAGACGGTGGCCACGATAACCACGTCGCGCCGCTCCATCAGTGACTTGGTGCACGACAGGCGCATCTGCTCGATGTGCTCGTTGATCGACGAGTCCTTTTCGATGAACAGGTCGCGCTGCGGCACGTAGGCTTCGGGCTGGTAGTAATCGTAGTACGAGACGAAATACTCGACCGCGTTTTGCGGGAAGAATTCGCGGAACTCCGAATACAACTGGGCCGCCAGCGTTTTATTGGGCGCAAAAATGATCGCGGGCCGGCCGGCCTGCGCGATCACATTGGCCATCGTGTAGGTCTTGCCGGAGCCCGTGACGCCCAGCAGGGTCTGGTACATCAAGCCGTCGTCGATGCCTTCCATCAACCCCTTGATCGCGGTGGGCTGGTCGCCCGCCGGCTCGAACGGCTGGTGCAGTTTGAACGGCGAATCCGGGAACGTGATGACGGTCGGTTCGGGAGAAGTTGCGATGGATAATTCAGCCATGCTTACAGACCTTTGTTAGAATGAGAATCCGCTCGCGGCCCCGCAGGTTCAAGGGCCGCTGTCTATACAATTGCAAACCCCGCCGCTGTCAATCCAGCCAACAAAACCGAGTTTATCAGATGACTTCCACTGCCTCCGCCAGCTTGTTCAGTGCCATTGAAATGGCCCCACGCGACCCGATCCTGGGCATCACCGAAGCCTTCAACGCCGACACGAACACCGCGAAAATCAACCTCGGCGTGGGTGTCTATTATGACGACAAGGGCAAAGTGCCGCTGCTCGAGTGCGTGCAGAAAGCGGAAGCGAAACTGATGGAGCAGCCGACGCCGCGAACCTACCTGCCGATCGAAGGCCTGGCAGCGTACGACAAGGCGGTGCAAGAGCTGGTATTTGGTGCCGACAGCCCGGTAATTCAAGAGAAACGGGCGCTGACTGTGCAAGCCATTGGCGGCACCGGCGCACTGAAGATCGGCGCCGACTTCCTCAAGCGCTTCCTGCCAGCGTCCGATGTGTATATCAGCGATCCGAGCTGGGAAAACCACCGCGCGCTGTTCGAAAGCGCCGGTTTCACGGTCCATAACTACGCGTATTATGATGCGGCCACCCGCGGCGTGAATTTCGACGGCATGCTGGCCGCCCTGAAAGCAATGCCGGCCGGCGCCATCGTCGTGCTGCACGCGTGCTGCCACAACCCGACCGGCGCCGACCTGACGCAAGACCAGTGGGATCAGGTGATTGCTGCCGTCCAGGCCGGCAATCTGGTGCCATTCCTCGACATGGCCTACCAGGGATTTGCCAACGGCATCGATGAAGACGGCGCCGTCGTGCGTCGCTTCGCCGCAACCGGCATGGCGATGCTGGTGTCGAACTCGTTCTCCAAATCGTTCTCGCTGTACGGCGAGCGTGTCGGCGCGCTGTCGATCGTGGCCACCACGAGCGAAGAAGCCACGCGCGTGCTGTCACAACTCAAGCGCGTCGTGCGCACCAACTACTCGAACCCGCCAACCCATGGCGGCAAGGTCGTCGCCACCGTGCTGGCAACCCCTGAGCTGCGCAAGCTGTGGGAAGAAGAACTGGCCGGCATGCGCGTGCGCATCCGTGAAATGCGCGGCGCGATGGTCGAAAAGCTCAAGGCCAAGGCGCCAGGCCACGACTTCGAATTCGTGCGCGAGCAGGTCGGCATGTTCTCGTACTCGGGCTTGACCAAGGAGCAAGTGGGCAAGCTGCGCGACGAATCGATCTACGCCGTGGACACGGGCCGCATCTGCGTCGCGGCGCTCAATTCGACGAACATCGATCGCGTCGTTGACGCCATCGCCAAAGTTCTCTAAAATCCTGGCTCTCTTGATCGCTGCAAGCGCGCAAGAGGGCAGCAGTAGATGGAAAACGAAACGCCTGTGCTGATTTGACAGAAACGTTTCATGAACCATATAATGCCAGCTTCAATTCCCTGATAGCTCAGTTGGTAGAGCGACGGACTGTTAATCCGCAGGTCCCTGGTTCGAGTCCAGGTCGGGGAGCCAGAATATAGAGAAGGCCGCATCGAAGGATGCGGCCTTTTTCGTTGTGCGGCGCCATGTCGGCTCACAGGAGATATCGCTTGAAGCAACCACTCAAGAGTCACGCCACCCTGATCGAAGGGCAGATGTTCCGCTTTGCGCGAGCCGGGCAGGGCAGCCCCTCGATCGTGCTGATCGGCGGCGCCGGTGGGCCACTTGATGGCTGGTTCAAGCTGTATCCCGAGATCGAGGCGCTGGGCACCGTGTTCAGCTACGACCGGCCGGGTACGGGCGGCAGTCCGAAGCCGACGGAAGCGCAGTATGGCGAGACCGTCGTCGCGCAGCTGCGCCTGTTGCTGCAGTTCGCCAAGGTGCCGCCGCCGTTCGTGCTGGTGGCGCATTCGTTCGGCGGCCTGCACGCCAACCTGTTCGCGCGCGAGTTCGCCGATGAGGTGGCAGGCGTGCTGTTCATCGAGGCGACGGCGCCGCAGGACGTCGACAATCTGAAGCAGCACCAGTCGGCGCTGCAGCGGGGCTTCGTCAAGCTGCTCGACCGCGTGTCGCCGCGCGATGCGTTCGACGAGCTGCGCAACGAGCGCGAGACCGTCAGGGATATTCTCGAGGCGCCGGCGTTCCCGCCCGTGCCGGTGACGGTGCTGTCGGGTACGAAGCGCCTGCCGCGCTGGCTGGTGCCGGCGGCGCTGGTGCGTGAACGCGAACGTTCGCAGCTGGCGCTGGCGGCCTTGTCGCCGTTGGGCGAGCGGGTCGTGGCCGAGCGCAGCGCGCATTTCCCGCAGTTGTCCGAGCCGGAACTGGTGATCGATACGCTCAAACGCTTGCTGGCGCGGATCCCTCGCTAGATTTTCTTTTCGAAAAATTTGCGAAATCGACACCAGCAGGTATAATGCGGCCTCAATTCCCTGATAGCTCAGTTGGTAGAGCGACGGACTGTTAATCCGCAGGTCCCTGGTTCGAGTCCAGGTCGGGGAGCCAGAATACGAAGGGCCGCATGCAAATGCGGCCCTTTTTGTATTCCGCGCGTGATGCGCTTATTTGCCCGACACCGGTTTGACCTTCGCCGCCGCCGCCAGCGCACGTTCACGCGCCGTAGCGATATCGTCCGCCGTCGCCAGTGCCACGCCCATGCGCCGCCGCGCAAACGACTCCGGCTTGCCAAACAGGCGCACATCCGCGCCAGGCACCTGCAGCGCCTCGGCCACGCCCTCGAACGCAATCCCGGCTTCATCGAGCTGACCGTAGATCACGGCCGATGCGCCTGGCGCGCGCAGGGCCACGTTCACCGGCAGGCCGAGGATCGCCTTCGCATGCAGTTCGAACTCGCTCTGCACCTGGCTGGCCATCGTCACCATACCCGTATCGTGCGGGCGCGGGCTCACCTCCGAGAACCACACCATGTCGCCCTTGACGAACAGTTCGACGCCGAACACGCCCAGACCGCCCAGATTGCCGGTCACCTTGGCGGCGATCTCGCGCGAGCGCTCCAGGGCCAGCGGCTGCATCGGATGCGGCTGCCACGATTCGACGTAGTCGCCCTGGACTTGCTTGTGCCCGATCGGATCGCAGAAGCTCGTTATGACCTCGCCATCCGCGCCCAGCGAGCGCACCGTCAGCAACGTGATTTCATAATCGAAGTCGATGAAGCCTTCGGCAATCACGCGCCCGGCGTCGACACGCCCGCCACTGGCAGCGTATCCCCAGGCTGCAGCCACGTCATCCGCGCCATCGAGCTTCGACTGGCCCTTGCCCGACGACGACATCACCGGCTTGACCACGCACGGAAAGCCCACGGCAGCGCAGGCAGCCTGCAGTTCGGCCAGGCTGCTGGCGAACTGGTACGGCGATGTGGCCAGGCCCAGTTCTTCGGCGGCCAGGCGGCGGATGCCTTCGCGGTTCATCGTCAGTTGCGCTGCGCGTGCGGTCGGGATGCAGGTGATAACACCCGCCGCTTCCAGTTCGGCCAGCTTGTCGGTGGCGATCGCCTCGATTTCCGGCACCACGAGGTGAGGGCGCTCCTGCGCGATCAGCGCTTCGAGCGCCGCGCCGTCGGTCATGTCGATCACGTGCGCGCGGTGCGCGACCTGGTGGCCCGGGGCGTTTGGATAGCGGTCGACGGCGATCACCTCGACGCCCAGGCGTTGCAGCGAGAGGATCACTTCCTTGCCCAGTTCGCCCGAGCCGAGCAGCATGACGCGGGTTGCGGATGGGGAGAGCGGGGTGCCGAGGGTGCGTGAAATGGTCATGGTGGTTCGGGGATCAAGGAGGGTGATGGGAAGCTGCGACTATAGCAAAATGGCTCTTTCGAAGCTGGCGGCCAGCCAATGCACACACTGCACTGGTCAAACCGCAAATCCCCGGCTATAATATTGCCTCAATTCCCTGATAGCTCAGTTGGTAGAGCGACGGACTGTTAATCCGCAGGTCCCTGGTTCGAGTCCAGGTCGGGGAGCCAGAACAAGAGAGGGGCCGCATGCGAATGCGGCCCTTTTTGCATTTCCGGCGTCATTCACTCCGTCAGCGCCCCTTCTTCTTGTTCGCGGTGTAGGTGCGCGTATAGAACCCCGCCGGCTTCTTCGCTACCCACGCGATGAACGCCGCGATATCTGCGTGCCCGCGCAGCGCTTCCCACGTGTGATAGGTCTGCAGCAATTCGCGCTCGGTGAATGCCGAGTGGATCTTGCGATGGCAGATCTTGTGGATCGGGTACTGGTCGCGTCCCTTGAACGTCTTCGGGATCAGGTGATGGCGGTCGACGTGCTCCGTTCCCAGCGGCCGTCCGCACAGCGGGCAGGGGTCCTCGGGCGTGGTGGTGGCGTGGTGATGTGGCATGCGCGCCATATGCAGGGCGATTTTTTACCGCACAAGTCTTGACCGTGTTTGCCGGAATGATACCAATCGTGACGAACCCTTGTTAAATGGTATTAGTGTAGAATTAACCCTGAATTCTCGCGCAGCACGCAACCCCTTCAGCCTAGAAAGCGACGTAGTTTGCAATGATCGAAGACAACTCCACCGTTTGTTCCGTGCTGTTGATCGACGACGAGTCGTTTGCCCAGGACATCATCGCCCATGGCCTCAAGAGCTGTGTCGGCCACCAGCTCCGCTATGAATCCAGCGCTTCACGCGCGGTCGAGGTCGCGCGCGATGTCGATGCAACGGTCGTGATCGTCGACCTGCGCATGCCGGGTGGCGTCGACGGCTTTGACGTGATCGCGATGTTGCGCGCCCACCCGGACACGCATGACGTGCCGGTCATCCTGCTCTCCTCCGAAGACGACCCCGACACCAAAGCCAAGGCTTTCGCCGTTGGCGCCAACGACTATATGGTCAAGTGGCCCGACCCGCGCGAACTTGTCGCGCGCGTCCGCTATCACAGCGGCGCCTGCATCGCACGACGCGAGCGCGACGAAGCCTTCGCATCGCTGCGCCTGAGCCAGGAGCAGCTCGCTGCCAGCCAGTTGGCGCTGCACCAGGCGCAAAAGATGGAGGCGATCGGCCAGCTTACCGGCGGCGTGGCCCACGATTTCAACAACGTCCTGCAAATCATCGGCGGCAATCTGCAATTGCTGAAAATGGTCGGCAATCTGGGCGACGCTGCGCGCACCCGCGTCGAGATGGCGCTGTCGGGTGTCGAACGCGGTGCCAAGCTGGCCGCGCACCTGCTGGCCTTTGCACGCCGCCAGCCACTGCAGTCGGTCGTGATCGATCCGACCCACCTGGTGCGTGAACTCGACGACATGGCCCGCCGGGTTCTTGGCGCCGGCACCCGTGTCGAGACCGAGGTCGCTCCTGAGCTGGGTAGCACCATGGTCGATCCCAATCAGCTCAACAACGTGCTGCTGAACCTGGTCATCAATGCGCGCGACGCAATGCCCGATGGCGGCACGCTGACCATCCGCGCCGTCAACGCTGCGGCGGACGACGATTTGCCGGCCGACGTCCCGCACAACGATTACGTGATGCTCGAGATCGCCGATACGGGCAAGGGTATGCCGCCGGACGTGCTGCGCCGGGCGTTCGAGCCGTTTTTCACCACCAAGCCCACTGGCCAGGGCACGGGCCTGGGGCTGTCGATGGCGTATGGTTTCGTCAAACAGTCGGGCGGCGAAATCGTGCTGCGCAGCGAGCCGGGCAAGGGCAGCAGCGTGCGCATCTATCTGCCACGCAGCACTGCGATCCCGGCCGAGCAAGCGGAGAGCGTCGTGCATTCATCGCTCGCTGGCGGCCTGGAAACGATCCTGGTGGTCGAAGACGAAGACGACGTGCGCTCGTCGACCTGCGGCATTCTGTCGGCGCTGGGCTACGACGTGCTGGAAGCGCGCGATGCGGCCAGTGCCGCGGCGCTGGTCGAAGAGGGCCGGCATATCGACCTGGTATTTACCGATGTGATCATGCCGGGGCCGCTGTCGAGCCTGCAACTGGGCGAGATCGTGCGGCGCCATCTGCCGGAATGTGAAGTGCTGTATACGTCGGGGTATGCCGAGGGCGTGCTGACCCATGAGGGCAAGCTGGACGCCTCGGTCCACCTGCTGCAGAAACCCTACCATCCGGACGCGCTCAGTGCGCGCATCCGTCATTTGCTGCGTCGTTCGCGGCGCGTGTCAGGCAAGCCGCAAACGGCCAGTCACTTCGGCTTGATGTAGCGGTGCGAGCCTGGTGGCGGCTCATTGAGCACCGCCCAGAAGATCCCCAGGTCGGCAATCGCGCGCACGAACTCGTTGAAATCGACCGGCTTGACCACATACGCATTCACACCCAGCTCATAGCTGCGGATCACGTCCTGTTCTTCTTTGGACGACGTCAGCATCACCACCGGCACTGATCGCAGTTCGGCGGTGGTGCGGATTTCCTTGAGCACTTCCAGACCATCGACCTTCGGTAATTTGAGGTCGAGCAGGATCACGGCCGGATTGCCGAGCTGGCGGCCGTCAAATTCGCCGCGCCGGTGCAGATAGTCGAGCGCCTCGGCGCCGTCGCGCGCGACCACGACTTCGTTGGCCAGCTGGCTCTTCGACAGGGCGATAAGGGTGAGCTCCAGGTCGTGTGGATTGTCTTCTACCAGGAGGATGGGCTTAAGCATGCGTGCCTTGTTCTGTGATGGCTTGTTTTGGGAGAGTAAAGGAGAAGGTCGCGCCTTCGCCTTGGATCGAGTCGGCCCAGACGCGGCCGTTGTGGCGTTCGATGATGCGCCGCACATTGGCCAGGCCGATGCCGGTGCCCTGGAAATCTTCCATCCGGTGCAGGCGCTGGAACACGCCGAACAGCTTGTGCACATAATCGCGGTTGAAGCCGGCGCCGTTGTCGGCCACGTGGAAGGCGATGTCGTCGCCGGCGTCCTCGGCCCAGATCCGGATCACGGCCGGGTCGCGCCCGTTCGTGAACTTGACGGCGTTGGACAGCAGGTTGAACATCGCCAGGTGCAGGAAGCTCGGATCGCCCTGCACGACGGGCATGCGGTCGATGTGCCAGTCGACGCGGCGCTGGCCGATCTCGATGCCCAGCTTGTCGATGCAGCCCGACACCAGGTCGGTCATGTCGATACTGGTGGGGCGCAGCGCGGCGCGGCCCATCTGCGAGAACGACAGCAGATCGTCGACCAGCTTGCCGGCCAGGCGCGCTGACTCCTTGATGTTCTTCAAAAAGCGCTGGCGCAGGGCCACGTCTTCGCTGCCGGCCGATTCGAGCAGCAGGTCGGAAAAGCCCGCAATGTGGCGCAGCGGCGCGCGCAGGTCGTGCGAGACCGAATACGAAAACGCTTCGAGCTCCTTGTTGGCGCGGCCCAGTTCTTCGGCCAGTTCGGCCATCTGCTCGGCGCGCTCGAGCGCGATGCCCAGCAGCGCGGTGCGGAACTCGGTGGTCAGTTCGATTTCGGCCACGTGCCATGGCAGGCTGTGGCCGTGGATGGTTTCGCGCCAGGTGGCAAAGCTCTGGCGCGGCGACAGCTGGCTCGGTGCACCGGGGGCGGCTTCCTTTTCGTACGGATTGCCGGCCCATTCGACGGTCTGGATCATTTCGGGGCGGAACCACAGCAGATAGTGCTGGTGGATGCGCGAGATCGGCAGCGCCAGCAAGCCGCTGGCATTCTGGATGAATGCCTCGGCAGGCGGGTATACGGTGGCCAGTTCGTCGGTGTGGAATACCTCGGTGTGGCCATGCACGGCAAGCCAGGTCGACAGGTCGCGAATGGCGGCGTCGTCCGGCGTGTCGCCGTAAGTGAAGATACGTTCTTCTGCCACGATCGCCACGCCGCCGGCGCGGGCAAAGCGCAGCAGCTCGCCGGACACGCCGCGCAGATTGTCGATGAAGTCGGCGCTTTTGGTCAGGCGGCCAAGGATTTCGACCATGATGCGGCGCACGTCGAGGCGGAACTGCAGCTCCGCGCTGTCTTCGCGGCTCTCGACGCACAACGCGAGGATCTGGCCGAGCTGTTCGCAGGCTGTGCGTTTTTCGACCGACACCGCGCGCGGGACGGCATTGTGGCACGCAATCAGGCCCCACAGCTTGCCACGGACGATCAACGAGACCGACATCGACGCCTGCGTGCCCATATTGCGCATGTATTGCAGGTGCACGGGCGAGACGCTGCGCAGCGCCGCATACGTCAGGTCGTTACGGGCACCGGTGGCTGGATTAACCTCTGGCACCAGCGGCGAGGAATGGTAATCGGCATCCTGGATGACGCGGATTGGCGAACTCACATACAGTTCGCGCGCCTGGGATGGGATGTCGCTGGCCGGAAACGACTGGTTCAGATACGAATCGTAGTCGGGCGCTTTTGCTTCGGCCACCACGCGGCCGTGGCCATCGGGATCGAACCGGTACACCATGACGCGCCCATAGCCGGTGACTGAACGAATGTGGCGGGCGGCCAGGTCGGTCAGCGCAGGGATCGATGCCTGCTCGCCGACCTTGGCGAGAAAGTCGGTAATGAGCGGATACAGGTGCCGAAAATCGGCCGGCTCGGCGCGCTCGACCGCTTCGAATTCGGCGATCACCAGGCCATCCCAGACGTGGCCCATCACATCGAAATGGCGGTCGTTGCCAAGCGTGACGGTGCCCAGATACATCGGGCGCTGGCCAAGCGTGTCGGTGGCCAGTTCGCGCGCCATGCGCTCGCCGCATGCCTTGCCGATGACGGCTGCCAATGGCAGGCCGATCGCTGCTTCTGCCGCCAGGCCGGCCAGCGGGAGCAGGTTGGCGCTGGCCTGCAACACGTCGAGTGCAGGCGATAGCGTCAGCATGAAGCCGTGCGGCTGGATACCGCCAGGCGTGCGGATGGGCTCGCTGGCGCAGCTGGAAAAGTCGAGTTGGTCGGGAGATGCCTGGGTCATGGGCCGTCGGGTTAACGCACAGGTGAGCAGGGCCATATTGTATCGTGAAAGTTTGTTCTCACGTCACGATGTGTCGATTTGTCCCTGCTTCGACGCACCCTTGAAATGAGAATCGTTCTCATCTAAGATGGGGCCTGGTTCAGTAACAGGAGGTGCAGATGGCCGCATACCGGGAAGCCGATGGCCTGGCTGGCGAGCACGTGACCTTGCTACGGGCGCATGCGCAGGCGCAGGAACGCTGCAGCGCATTGCTGCAGGCGCAGGCCACGCGCATTGCCGACATGGAAGCGCAGCTGATCCGCGCGCGAGGCGCAACAATCCGCACGACGACGGCGCTGGCCTGGGAACGCGAAGACCGCGCCGCCCTCGACGCGGCGCTGCCAGGCCTGGGCCGGCGCGTCGCGCTGGGCCGCCAGGTCGCCGCGCTGCAGGCGCGCGTGCACGACTTGATGCGCACGCTGCAGCGTCGTGAGCTGGCCGGGCAGACGGGCAGTGCGGGCGATCCGGCGCACACGCCAGCTGGCGTCGCGGCGGACCTGGAAGCGAGCCTGCAAGCAGCCGACCTAGTGATTTGCCAGACCGGGTGCATGAGCCACGGCGACTACTGGCGTGTGCAAGACCACTGCAAGCGTACCGGCAAGCTGTGCATGCTGGTGGACCAGCCCGATGGCTTGCAGATCGTGCGCATCCACCGGCCTGCCGAGGTGTTGTCACCCTGAGCTACAGTGCGAAGATGATGTCGCTGATCCGTTCGTACAGCGGATTGGCCGACGGCCCCTGGTTGGGCCAGTTCAGGATGTCGAAATGGTCGTACCCTTTATAGTTGCCCAGAAAATTCCACGTTCCCCGCAGCGCCGTCCCGTCGTAGTCGCGCGCCGGGTGCCCGCCGGGCGCACGCATGCTGACGGTGTTGACGACGCCATCGCTCGGGAACCAGTCGCTGTCGATGCGCACCCGTCGTGGCGCATTGACGGTGTAGCTGCCCATGCCGCGCTGCGCGGCGGAGGGCACGATCCACTCGCCCGCGAACGATTTAAAGTAAGGCATCATGTCGGCGCGCGCGTACTGGAACGCCGTCGTCTGGATCGGCGCGATCGCGCGGTCGGTGCCGTTGCAGCACCAGCTGCCGCTGGCGGTGGCAAGGGTACCTACTGAAAAATAGTAGACGTTGGGCGACGTCAGCGCCCACCGGTTGAATTCGCGCGCGCCGTCCGGCGCAAGCTCCCAGCTGGCAGCCCGGTGGCGCAGGATGTCGCGCAGCACGATGGGCACATTGGGCAGGATAGTCAAGACCGCGTCACTGAGCGTGGTGCCATCGTGCGGCGCCGAGATGGTTGTCGCGCTGCGGATCCAGCCCGTCTTGCCGCCCTTGAACAATGCGCCGTCACCTTCGTCGGTCATTGCGCCGTGCTCCAGCAGCTGGATCAGGGCGCGGATGGTCGTGCCGCCCTGGCTGTGGCCGATCATGTGGATCGGATGCTCACGGCCCCACCGCGGGTACAGCGCGAGCGGATAGGCTTGCGGGTTGTCGCGTGGATCGGTGGCCCAGCATTTATCGGGCGGCTTTTGCACCTGGCCGGGCACGCCCTGCGCGGCAACGTGCGCCTTGCCATAGTCGACACAGCCACCCTTGATCTGCGCATACAGCTCGGCGGCGCGGTCCCAGTTGGACGCGATCGGGCTGACGGCGGCGGCAACCACCGTGTGCGGGCCGCGGTAGGCCTGCATGTGCGCCGCGATGTCGCCGTAGCCGCCCCAGTAATTGAAGCCGCTCCCCTGGAACTCGTCGGGGCCGAAACCCAGAAAACCGTGCACCAGCACGACAGGATCGTTGTTCGCAGCAGGCGCGACAGGGGCTGCCAGCAGGCCGAGAACAAGAAGCGCGGCAGCGCAGACGTGGGCGAGGCGAACCATCGGTATGCTCCTGACAATGCGACAGCCGCATTGTCAGGCGCATCGCCAGGCGACGGTTTGCGCTGGATCGACCGGATGCGCGATAAAGCGAACTCGTGCAGAAACAACTGCGCAGGCCGCTTGACAAGCCCGCGCGATCAGCGCGCGGTCGTGCTGCCCACCGACGTCGTCGGGTCGGATTCGGCCATCGGGTTCGGCGCCGGTATCAGCGCCGCCGTGGCTGCGGCTTTTTCGGCCCTGTCGATGCGCTCGTCATGCCAGACGACATAGTCGTCGACGGAATACAGCCGGCACGGCTCCTTGCTTTTTGCCGAACAGGTCGCCAGTGCGCGCCCGTCCGGATCTTCGCCTTCCTCGGCCCAGGTCCAGCCGCCGCTGGCCGACACGGCAAATGCGCGTGGCGTCAGCTTGGTCAGGTAGTCGCGGTAGGCGCGGCGGCCGGTCTCGGACAGGAACGGCACCGCGGCGATATCGTCGACCTGCGCGTAATCGGTGCGCGCCGGGCTGGGCGGGGCAGGGACGTCGACCACGATCGCGGTCGGCATGCCGATCTCGCGCAGGAATTGTTCAGTATCTCGCAACCACACTTTCTCGCCGTCGCGGCTGGCCAGCATGCCGTGGGCATCGCGCTTGAAAGCGGGAAACTCGACCAGCCGGCCACGGCCCCCGGCTCCGACATAGGCGGCGTGCATGCGCGCGGCCAGTTCCGGGCCGAACAGCGAATCGTTCTGGCCATACAGCCACAGGCTCGGGACCTTCGCTTTGGCGCCATAGTCGGCAAAGGCCGCCACCAGTTGCGAGCGCCAGGCGCAGCGGTTGCTGTCGTCGCGCAAGCCCCCCGCGACATTGATCAGGCCGCGCACACCGGGCAGCGCCTCGGCGCCCAGCGCGATGGCCGCCAGCCCGCCATAGGACTGGCCGGCCACAATCATGCGCGCGCCGTCGATCCACGGCTGCTGGCGTGCATAGTCGAGGGTGGCGCGGATGTCTTCGGCCTGCGTGTAGCCATTGGCCGCCATGTCGCAGCCGCGATCGCGGTAGCGTCCGCCCGATTTCGAAAAACCCTGGCGCATCGGCACCATGACCGCGTAGCCGCGCTTCACGAATACCGACGCCATATGATAGAAGCGGTCCCGTGTCTGCAGGCTCGGGCGGCCCGGGTCCTTGCCATGGTTGATGACGATCAGGGGAAACGGGCCAGCGCCATCGGGCTGGAACACTGTGGTCTCGAGCAGCACATCGTCAGGGCCGGCCGGCACCTGGATGACGTGCTCGTTCATCCGGTAGTCAAGCGTGCTGGCGAGGGGCGTCGATGCCGGCAGGTCCTGCGACTGGGCAAATGCGGGCAGCATGGCCAGCCCGGCAATCGAAGCGGAGATCAGGGTGCGAATGGACTGGATTCTCGACATGGCTGACTCTGGAAGTGCTGCTTCACGGAACAATTTCCGCAAAGAACAAATCCGAGTCTAGAGCCAATAAATCCGTACGGCAATATCTGGTTAGCCAACTTTCGTAGAAAGTGTCCGGGGTGTGGCGAAAGCGCCATCCGACGCGATGTCGAGCAAAGGCGTAAGATAGCAAGCCTGACAATTATGGTGAAATAGCAGGATGAGCAAGTACGCGCCACGCGAATGGGCACCCGACGAAAAGCCGATGCTTCCCGGCTCCCCGTCCACGCCGGCGCACACGACAAAGCTGCGACTGGCCTACCTGGCGGTCGGCATCCTCGTCACGATCACGGGCGGCCTGGGCAATGCACTGGTTGCCGTCAATCTCATCAATCTGCAAGGTGTCCTGGGCGCGTACCAGACCGAAACGGCCTGGCTGCCGGCCGCCTACGTGATGGCCAACGCGTCGATGAACCTGCTGCTGGTGAAATTCCGGCAACAGTTCGGCCTGCGCCTGTTCACCGAGTGTTTCCTGGTGTTGTACGCGCTGGTCACGCTGGCCCACCTGTTCGTCAACGATCTCGGCTCGGCTATCGCCGTGCGCGCCGCCCACGGCATGCTGGCCGCCGCCGTCAGTCCGCTTGGCCTGTATTACACGTTGCAGGGGTTCAAGAAGGAGTGGCGCCTGAAAGGCATCGCGATCTCGCTTGGCACGGCTCAGCTGGCGCTGCCGCTGGCCTATATTTTCTCGGGTGACCTGCTGCGCATTGCCGAGTGGCGCGGCCTGTACATGTTCGAGCTGGGCCTGGCGCTGGTGTCGTTGGGCGCCGTGCTGCTGCTCAAGTTGCCACCGGGCGACCGGATCAAGGCGTTCCGCCCCACCGACTTCGTCACGTTCGCACTGTTTGCGCCGGGCATGGCGCTGCTGTGCATGGTGCTCACGTTCGGGCGCATCTTCTGGTGGACCGAGCAGGCGTGGATCGGCGTGGCGCTGGCGGTGTCGATCTTCCTGCTCGCGGCCGCGATGTGCGTCGAGCACAACCGGGCCAACCCGCTGCTCAACCTGCGCTGGCTGACCAACCGCAGCATCCTGCGCGTGGCGCTGTCGCTGCTGCTGGTGCGCATCGTGCTCTCCGAGCAGAGTGTGGGGGCAGTGGGCTTCCTGCGCGCCGTGGGACTGGACAATAACCAGATGCAGTCGCTGTTCCTGTGCGTGCTGGCGGCCACGGTCGCCGGCATCGTGGTGTCGGCCCTGACCGTCAACGTGAAGCACCTGATGGCGCCGCAGGTCATCGCGCTGGTGCTGATGGCGCTGGGCGCCTGGATGGATGCGCATGCCAATAACCAGACACGCGTCGAGCAGATGTACCTGAGCCAGAGTCTGCTGGCATTTGGCGGCACGCTGTTCATCGGGCCGTCGCTGATTTCGATGATCGTCACCGTGATCGGCAATCCCGGCGCCCTGATCAGTTTCTCGGTGCTGTTCGGCCTGACCCAGAATCTGGGCGGCCTGATCGGCTCGGCGCTGGTCGGCACGTTCCAGATCATGCGCGAGAAATTCCACTCCTCGTCGATCGTCGAGGGCCTGAGCTTGCTCGATCCGCTGGTGGCCGGGCGCATCCAGTCCGGCGCGGCGGCGGCCGGGCAATTGCTGGCCGACCCGGCGGCGCGCACGCGCCAGAGCCTGGCGTCGCTGGCCGCCAGCGCCACGCGCGAAGCCAACATCCTGGCCTACAACGACGTGTTCCTGATGATCGCCCTGATCGCCGCCGTGAGCGCGACCTGGATCTTCCTGCACGCTGTCTGGATGCATTACAACCCTCCGGCTACCGCGCCGGCTGCTGCACCCACACCCGCCGCACCTGTCAATAACATTCCCGCACCCATCACTGTGACCGATTGATATGTCAGAACCTGTTCCTACCCCCGCGCGCCCGACGCGCAAGATCATCCTCAGTGCGCTGGCCTTTGCCGCCATCGCGCTCGCCGGCATCCTGATCGTGCTGTACGCCTGGAACCTGCCGCCGTTTCGCAGCACGTTGCAGGCGACCGAGAACGCGCTGGTACGCGGCCAGGTGACGATCATAAGTCCCCAACTGAGCGGCTACGTGAGCGAGGTCCGCGTGCAGGATTTCCAGACCGTCAAGAAGGGCGAGCTGCTGCTGCGCATCGATGACCGGATTCCGATCCAGCGCCTGGCGCAGGCACGGGCCGAATTGGCCAACCGCAAGGCGGCGCTGGCCAACTTCGCGCAGACGAACGCCAGCGCCCGCGCCACCATTGCCCAGAACCAGGCGCTGCTGGCCTCGAACGAAGCCCAGGCCCGGCGCAGCAGTGCTGATTTGCGCCGCGTGGAAGAGCTGGCGGCCGACGGTTCGCTGTCGGCGCGTGAACTCGACGCTGCGCGCGCTACCCGCGCCCAGTCAGCGGCCAGCCGCGACCAGGCCCGCGCCTCGGTCGAGATCGCCCGCCAGAACCTGGCGTCGGTCGGCGTCAACCGCGCTGCCCTTGAAGCGGCGGTCGCCAGCGCCGAAGCGGCCGTCAAGCTGGCCGAGATCGACCTGGCCAACACCAACATCACCGCGCCGCGCGACGGCCAGTTGGGGCAGGTGACCGTGCGCCAGGGTGCCTTCGTCAATGCGGGTGCGCAGCTGACTGCACTGGTGCCGAACCAGATGTGGATCATCGCCAACCTGAAGGAAACGCAGATGGCGGGCGTGGCCGTCGGCCAGCCGGTCAGCTTTAGTGTCGATGCGCTGGGCGGCGCAAAGCTGCGCGGCCACGTCGAGCGCATCGCGCCGGCCACCGGTTCGGAGTTTTCGGTGATCGCACCGGACAACGCCACCGGTAACTACGTCAAGATCGCTCAGCGCATTCCGGTACGCATCAGTATCGATCCCAACCAGTCGCTGGCCAATCGCCTGCGGCCCGGGATGTCGGTGGTGACGACGATCGATACGGCTGCTGCCACGACGGCGAACGCGGGGCAGCGGTGAAGCGGCGGTTAGTGGTTCTGGCGGCGCCACTCCTGTTGGCCGCCTGCGCGATGGCGCCGCAGCCGGCGCCGCCGTCCTCGGTGACCGTGCCGGTGGCGTGGCGCACGACCTTGCCCGGCGCGAATGCCAGCGTCGAGCGTGACTGGTGGCGCGCGTTCGGCGATCCGGCGCTGGACGCCCTCGTGCAACAGGCGCAGGCGAACAATGGCGACCTCAAGATCGCCCGCGCGCGGCTGCAGGAATACCAGGCGCGCATTCGCGTGGCCGACAGCGCGCGTCTGCCGGCACTGAACCTGTCGCTGGCGCCGACCCGGGCGCGCGCCATCGGCCCGCAAGGCACGCCGGTCGAATCGACGTCGCTCGTAGGCGCCGTGCAGGCTAGCTACGAGCTGGACCTGTTCGGCCGCGTGGCCAACACCGTCGAGGCGGCGCGCTTCGAGGCGCTGTCGCAAGAGGCAGCGCTGGAAGCAGCGGCGCTGGCGGTGGCGGCCAATACGGCGTCGGGCTACCTGAACCTGCTGGGCCTGGACGCCCAGCTGGCGCTGGCCAAGGCCACGCTGGCCTCGCGCGAGCGCTCGTACAACCTGGCGCGGCATCAGTTCGAAGTGGGTTACAGCTCGCGCCTGGAAATGTCGCAGGCTGAGGCCGAATTGCACGCGACGGCCGGCACCGTGCCGCAGCTGGAACGGCAGGTGGCGCAGCAGGAGCAGGCGCTCAATCTGCTGCTGGGTGCAAGTCCAGGGGCGATTGCGCGCGGTACCGATCTGCTGTCGCTGCGCGAGCCGACCCCGGGCGCCGGCTTGCCGTCCGAACTGCTGCGGCGCCGGCCCGACATCGCCCAGGCCGAGCAGGCCATCGCTGCGGCCGACGCCAGCCTGGCCGTGGCGCGCGACGCGCTGCTGCCGTCGATCCGGTTGACGGCGTCGCTCGGGGCAGGGGCGGGCGGGATCTCGCAATTGCTGCGCTCGCCGACGGAACTGTGGAGCATCGGCGGCAGCGTGCTTGCGCCATTGTTCGACGCGGGCAGGCTGCGTGCGCAGGCGGAGATCGCCGGTACGGTGCGCGATCGCGCCATCTACGGCTATGAGACCGTGGTGCGCACGGCGTTTGCCGAGACCGAGAATGCCCTGGCGTCGATCGATGGCTTGCAGCGGCAACTCGTAGAAGCCGAGGCGCGCCGCGCGGCGGCCGGTGAAGTGCTGCGTGTGGCCCACAACCGTTACACGAACGGCTACGCGTCGTACCTGGAAGAGCTAGACGCGCAGCGTACGGCGTTCAGTGCCGATCTCGCGGCGCTGCAACTGCGCACGAGTTTGCTGGCGGCGCACGTCGATCTGTACCGGGCACTGGGCGGTGGCTGGACGCCGGCGCCGTGAGCGGTGCGGCTGGCTTGAAACGTGCTGTCTGCACGACGTGCCTGCGGGCGCAATCGGCCTGCATCTGTCGCTGGATCACGCCTGTGCAAGCGCAGGCGAACCTGCTGATCCTGCAGCATCCGCTTGAGGTGGGCAACGCCAAGAACAGCGCGCGCTTGCTGCACCTGTGCGTGAATGGCAGCGTGATGGCGACCGGCGAAGCCTTCGATGCCGGGGTGCTCGATGGACTGTTGCATGCGGATGGGCGCACGCCCGTGCTGCTGTATCCGGCCACACCAGATGATGCCGGCCTGCCCGCACCGCCGCCGATACCGGCGCTGCCTGTCGAGGCCCTGCGGCTGGTGCTGCTCGACGCCACCTGGCGCAAGAGCCGCAAGATGTTGTACCTCAACCCGGCGCTGCAACGGCTGGCGCGCCTGGGCCTGACGGACGTGGCGCCATCGAACTACCGCATCCGCAAGGCGCACGCGCCGCATCAGCTGTCGAGCCTGGAAGCGGCTGCGCTGGCGTTGGGTCAGCTGGAAGGCGCGCCCGGGCGCTTCAGCCCGCTGCTTGATGCCTTCGACGGGTTTGTCGCACAACAAGCGGCCTATGTACGCGCTTGCGCTGCCGGATCACGCGCAGACAACGCAAGTCAATCTGATGAACAGGGCGTGAACCGTTTAGCGGGGCATTAAACTGAAACACCCGTGACGGTGAACCGCATTTTGACCTGTTTCCTGTATGATCAAATCATGCAAGAACAATCCTCTACCTCCCCCACGGTGTACTACGACGGCGGCTGCCCGGTATGCACCCGCGAGATCGCCCTCTATCAGCGTCAGGACGGCGCAGACCAGGTTTGCTGGGTCGACGTCGCCCACTGCGCGCCCGAAGCGCTTGGCCCGGGACTGAACCGCGAGGCGGCCATGGCACGCCTGCACATGCGCCGTCCCGACGGGACCCTGGCCAGCGGTGCGGAGGCATTCACCCTGCTGTGGCGGTCCTTGCCGCGCTGGGCCTGGCTTGGACGGCTGCTGGGGTCCAGGCTCGCATTGGCGGTGCTGGAGCCGGCCTACCGCCTGTTCCTCGTCATGCGGCCGCTGTGGCGCGGCCGCGGCAGCAAGCGATGAGTGGCATGAGCCTGCGGGTGGCAGTGGTGGGGGCGGGCATTGCCGGGGCCACCTGCGCGCGTGCGCTGGCCGATGCCGGGCATGCGGTGCAGGTGTTCGACAAGTCGCGCGGGGTTGGCGGGCGCATGTCCACCAGGCGTGTGACGTCGGTTGCTGGCGCCAACGCCATGCTGGGTCTCGATCACGGGACGCCGGCCTTTGCTGCCCTGGGGGCCGACTTCCTGGGTTTCGTCGAGCAGGGGCAGCGCGCCGGGCTGCTGGCGCGCTGGACGCCGCGCCTGGCCCCACACGGCGAAGCCCTGCCTGGCGGCGCGATGTGGGTTGCCACGCCCGACATGCCGGCCCTGTGCCGCGCCTTGTTGAAGGACCTGCCGTTGCATACGTTGTGCACGGTCGATGGCGTGCGTCGCAGCGGCGCAACGTGGTCTCTGGAGAGCGCCGGTGTGTGCGTGGCCGATGGCTTCGATGCCGTGGTGTTGGCGATTCCGCCGCAACAGGCGGCCGCGCTGCTGGGCGCGCATCGTCCGGACTGGGCCGCGTGCGCGCAGGCCGTGCCGATGTTGCCCGTCTGGGTCTTGATGGGCATGACCGACGCGCCCGCAAGCGGCAGCGACTGGGAGCTGGCACTGCCCGCATCCGGCCCATTGGCGCTGGTGCTGCGCAACGATGCGAAGCCGGCGCGCACAGCGCTGGCGGGGCAGGCCCAATGGGTTGCGCATGCAACGCCCGACTGGACTGGCGCACATCTGGACACGCCGCACGATCAGGTGCAGGCGATGCTGCAGGCGGCGCTTGCCGATTGTATCGGCGGCGCTCTGGTCTGGCGCTTCGCGGCCGTGCATCGCTGGCTGTATGCAACGCTGGCAGCGGCGCCCGATGACGAGCGGGCCGCTGGTGCCTGGTGGGACGCGGGCATGGGGCTTGGCGTGTGCGGCGATGCCCTTGCCGGCGGCGGTGTGGAAGGCGCCTGGCGCTCCGGCCGCGCATTGGCAGCGCTAATGACCGCTGCTGCGAGCGGAGATCAGACATGAGCGCGCTTGCAGACGAAATCGCCCGCTTCGACCGACTCGGCGCCACCTGGTGGGACCCGAACGGCCCGATGCGGCCGCTGCATGTGACGAACGCACTGCGCCAGGCTTATCTGCTGGCATGCATGGCGTCGCATTTCGGTCGCCCCGATACGTCGCTGGCGGGTCTGCGCATCCTCGACGTCGGCTGCGGCGGCGGGCTGCTGTCCGAACCGCTGGCGCTGCGTGGCGCACACGTGGTTGGCATCGACGCCTCGCCTGGCAACCTGGCGGCGGCGCAACGCCACGCCGACGCCAGCGGCGCGGTAGTCGATTATCGCCTGGGCGAACTGGAGACTGTTCTGCAGCCCGATGAATGCTTCGACGTCGTATTGGCGCTCGAGGTGGCCGAGCATGTGGCCGACCCCGACGCCTTCATCGAAGAGGCAGCTCGGCGCGTTGCGCCTGGTGGTTTGCTGCTGGCGTCGACGATCGACCGCAGCTGGAAGAGCTATCTGTTGGCCGTCGTGGCGGCGGAGTACGTGTTGCGCGTGCTGCCGCGTGGCACGCACCAGTGGCGCCGCTTCGTGAAACCCGCCGAGATGCTGGCTGCAGCCACCGGGGCCGGGCTGCAGCGGATCGATCTGCGCGGCATGCGTTACCTGCCGGTGTTGCATCGCGCCTCATGGTGCAGCGATACGAGCGTGAACTATCTGGCAACGTTTGCCCGTCCGGCCTGACCGGAGCAGCTGGGAAAAGTAATCCGATGCTCATCGGGCAGCTGGCGCTTGAATTTGACGGGGTAGCGGCGTAATATACTGTATAAACATACAGTATGGAGCAGCGGCCATGATCGACACCGATGAGCCCATCCGCCGCGAGCGGGTAGAAGAACACATCATGCTGGCGCCGCCGCGCGTTGCACGCAAGGGGCGTGGTGCGGTGTCGAACCTGCAAGGACGCTATGAGGTCAACGGTCGCGAGCGTTTTGACGACGGCTGGTCTGATGCCGATTCTGAGTCGACTACCGGGGCTGCCGGTGAATCGGCCGCGTTCAAGACCGTGGTCACCGACGAGTTCGCCAAGACGATCCTGTCGCGCAACACGTCACCCGATATTCCATTCAGCGTGTCGCTCAATCCGTACCGGGGCTGCGAACACGGCTGCATTTATTGCTTCGCACGGCCCACGCACAGCTATCTTGGCCTGTCGCCGGGCCTTGATTTTGAATCCCGGCTCTTCGCCAAGGTGAATGCTCCCGAACTGCTGCGGCGCGAACTCGCCAAGCCCGGCTACGTCCCCGAACACATCGCCATTGGCGTGAACACCGACGCCTACCAGCCTTGCGAGCGTGAGCGCCAGATCACGCGGCAAGTATTGGAGGTATTGTCCGAATGCCGCCACCCGCTTGGCCTGATCACCAAGTCGTCGCTGATCGAGCGCGACATCGACCTGCTTGCGCCGATGGCGGCCAACAACCTGGCGTGCGCGGCGGTGACGCTCACGACACTCGATGCACAGATTTCGCGCACGCTCGAGCCGCGCTCGGCCGCGCCGATGCGCCGTCTGCGCACGATCCGTACGCTGACCGACGCCGGCATTCCGGTCAGTGTGAGCGTCGCGCCGATCATCCCGTTCGTGACCGAGCCCGAGATTGAACGCATCCTTGAAGCGGCGCGCGATGCCGGCGCGGTCGGCGCGCACTACACGGTGCTGCGCCTGCCGCACGAAGTCAATCCGCTGTTTCAAGAGTGGTTGCAGGCGCATTTCCCGGACCGCGCGCAGCGAGTAATGAACCGCATCCGCGAGATGCGCGGCGGCAAGGATTACGATGCCGACTTTGCACAGCGCATGCATGGTGACGGCGTGTGGGCCGACCTGATCCGGCAACGCTTTGAAAAAGCAGTCGAGCGCCTTGGCTACAAGTCATTGCGCGGGCGTTTCGGGCGGCTCGATCGCTCGCAATTCCGGCGACCAGTGGTGGTGCCTGCAACGACACGCCGCGGTAGTACTCAGGGGGCAGGGCAGCTGGACCTGTTTTGAGAATGCAGGAATAGCCCAGGACGTTGCTGACCAGCCCGGCTGCCGACCTGCGCAAGCTCGATGCAGCCGTCTACGCGGAAAACGCGACCGCGAACGCCGGGGACTGGTAACTGCGCGCCGTGTCGTTCGACGTAAACGACGGGCTGGCCGACAACCAGCGCATCCAGGTTTTAGGCCAGCTGGGCGGGCAACTGATGCGCTTGGTGTCGGAACACGGTCAGCGCGGTGGCGCCCAGGTGGACAACGTAACGAGCAGAACCGGCGGGGCGGGCAGGGCGACGGAACCGGCAACGGGTGTGGTCTGTGATTGAGCCTGGGCGCCATCGGCAATATGGGTGGCATGGGCGCCAGGCGGGGCGTCGATGAACTTCGGTCGCTGATGGTGCACCAGGGACATCGGTCCAGCGCAAATCGCTCGGCCCGAATACCCTTGGTAAAACGTCACTGAAGAGCTCGTTTTATTCTAAGATGCGGCATTGACAGGCGCGCCGCTCCGCGCGCCGTCCAGTCGCCTCGATAAGAATCCATGACCACACCAGTGACACCAGGGCAGCCCGGCCTTTCCGGCAACGGCCCGAACGAGGCCGGCGCTGCCGCCGTGACGATGGAGCAGGGCTTGCAGGCCGCCGGCGTCGGCAAGTTCCAATACCGAATCTTCCTGATCTTCGGCCTGGTCTGGCTGGCCGACGCGATGCAGGTACTGTCGATCGGCTTTTCTGCACCGTCGATCGCGAAGACCTTCGGGCTGTCGATGCCGCAGGCCTTGCAGACGGGGACCGTGTTCTTTGTCGGCATGCTGATCGGCGCCTTTGTCTTCGGGCGCCTGGCGGATCGCATCGGTCGCCGGCCCGTGCTGCTGATGGCAGTCGTGATCGACGCCTGCTTCGGTGTGGCGTCGGCGTTCGCGCCTGATTTCACTTGGCTGCTCGTGCTGCGCCTGATGACGGGCATCGGCGTGGGCGCAACGTTGCCCGTCGATTACACGATGATGGCCGAATTCCTGCCCAGCGACCGGCGCGGCCGCTGGCTGGTGCTGCTCGAATCGTTCTGGGCATTGGGCACGATCGCCCTGGCCGTGCTGGCCCTGTGCGCGGTCGGTTGGGGAGACGATGCGTGGCGCGTGATTTTCTTGGTTACCGGGATTCCAGCGCTGATCGGCATCGTGCTGCGCTGGTACATCCCCGAGTCGCCGATGTACCTGCATCGCAGCGGCAAACCGGACGAGGCGCGCGCCGTACTGGAACGCGTGGCCAGGACGAACGGCCGTACGCTGACGATGCCGCCGTTGCTGCCCGAGCCGCAAGTCAAAACGACGCTGTTATCGCTGTTCTCGGGCGGGCTGCGCCGGCGCAGCGTGGCGCTGTTCGTCGCCTGGGGCCTGATTTCGATTGCCTACTACGGCGTGTTCGTCTATCTGCCGATCCGGCTGAGCGCGGAAGGCTTCGGCTTCATGCGCGGTCAGGAGTTTCTGATCGTGCTGGCGCTGGTCCAGTTGCCCGGCTTCGCGCTGGCGGCGTATGGCGTCGAACGCTGGGGCCGCAAGCCGACACTGGTCGGTTTTCTGCTGCTGAGCAGTGTCGGATGCCTCGGCTACAGCCTGGGCAGCTCGACCGCACTGGTCGTCGGTTCGACGCTGCTGATGAGCTTTGCACTGCTGGGCACGTGGGGCGCGCTGTATGCGTTCACGCCCGAGGTGTACCCGACCCGCCTGCGCGCCAGCGGCATGGGCATGGCCGGGGCAGTTGCCCGGTTCGGCGGCCTGTTCGCGCCGGCGATCGTCGCCCCGGTGATGGCGACGCATTTCACGCTGGCGCTGATCATGCTCTCCGGCTTCCTGCTCATGGGCGCGATTGCCATCCTGTGCGTGGACACCGAGTCGCGCCAGCGCGCGCTCGACTGAACCGTTGAGTTGTCACGGCGGCTCGGCTAGGATGTCGCATCGATCGTTACAGGATGCAGGCATGGGTGAGCAGGGGGCAGATAGTCGGCTGGTGGTGTTTGTCGGCGCCGAGTCGACGGGGAAATCGACATTGGCCAGCATGCTGGCGCGTGAGCACGGCGCGCAGTTCGTGCCCGAAATCGGTCGCGTCATCTGGGAAGAAAAGCAGGGCCAGCTGGTGGCCGCGGATTATGTCGAGATCGCCGAACGGCACCGCGCTGCCGAAGACGCCGCTGTTGCCATCGCGGGCGGCGACTACATCTTCGTCGACACCAATGCACTGACCACGCTGCTGCTCGGCCTGCGTTTTGGTCAGGTCACCGAGCCGGTGCCACCGGCCTTGCTGCGCTACGCGCTCGAATGCCGCACGCGCTACTTGCACCATTTCGTGTGCGCTGACGACATCCCGTATGAAGAAGAGCCGGGCGTGCGCGAAAACGTGGCATGGCGCACGCAGATCCAGCAAATGGTACTGGAAGACCTGGACCGACGCGGCATCGTCTATACGATCCTGACGGGCTCGCTCGAGCAGCGTGCTGCGCGCGTGCTGGCCACGCTTGCGGCCATCGCGCAGCGGGCCGACTCAAACGCTGACACCATCAAGCGTACTGCTGCGTAACCCCCATGGCCGCCAAATGCCGCTCGATCTCGAACACGTGCGGATCGGGTTTGCCCAGTGCGCGCAACGACTGGGCCAGGCGGAGGAGGTAATCGCTGTTCGGGCCGCTCGGACCACGCGCCGTGGCAATCTGGCGCGCAATGGCGTGCTCGTCGGCCGGGCCCAGGTAGGCTGCGTTGTCATGCGTGGCGATGTACACGATGCCTTCGTCGCTGCTGCCGTCGTCAAAACGCATTTGTGTGGCCAGGCGCAGGTAGCCGTTCTTTTCGCGATGGTCGAGATGCGCGAATTCTTCGGGCGTGACGAGAAACGCCATACCATGGCAGACAGCGTCCGGGTCCGGCACTAGCGTCACCACGCGCCCCGGCGCCGTCTCGGTGCCGCGGTGATCGTGCGAGCCTTGCCAGAAGCGACGCGTCCAGCCGCGGATGGACGCAGCGCGCTGCTGAAGAAACGGGAAATCGGGCTTGAAGATCAGGGAGCCGTAGCCAAACAGCCAGACGCTGGCATGGCCATCGAACTTGTTCATCTGGCGGTTGATCGCGATGGTATCGTGGGACATCGTGGGTCCGATTAAAAAAGACACGACCCATTGTAGCGTGCCTTTTTGTGAGAATCAGCCTTTCACTTGCGCCCGTTTTACATATCCAAAGAGGAATTCCACATAACTCTCGGCGGCCGGCGACAGCGACCTGCCAGGCCGCGTGTAGACGAAAAAGCGCCGCTGCAGCGTCGGCGCATCGAGCGGGCGCATCGTCAATCCGTACAGCGTGGCCAGCGGCGCCGCATAGGGCAGGCACACCGTCACGCCCAGGCCGGCGCTGACCATGGCCAACGCCGTCGTCATGAACGTCACCTCGTGCGCCGGCGTGAGCGCAATGCCCGTGCGCGAGGGCTGCACCGCGTCGAGCAGCAATTCGGTGAACTGGCCCTGCAGCGAAATGAACGGGTAGGCCGCCGCATCCTGCCACGTCACCCGCTCGAGCGCGGCCAGCGGATGCTGGTGTGGAAACACGAGCGCGAACGGCATGGTAAACAGTTCGCGCGCCAGCAGCGGTGGCGCTGGCGTGCGCTCCGGGCCGATCCCCACATCGGCCTCGCCCGACAGTACGCGCGTAATGACACCCTCAACCTCAGTATCGGCCAGGCGCACGACGATCTCCGGGTGCTCCGCGCGGTAGGCGGCAATGCTGGGTGGTAGCAGCGTGCACGCCATCAACTGTGGCGCCGCGATGCGCACGACGCCTTTCTTCAGGCGCGTATGGTCGGCCACGTTAGCCAGCGCACCGTCCAGGTCGTCGATGATCTGGCTAAATAAGGGCAACAATTCGCGACCGATGTCGGTCAGGCCGATCCGGCGCGTGCTGCGGTCGACGACCCGGGCGTCCAGCGTCTGCTCGAGCTCCTTGATCAGGCCCGAGAGTGCCGATTGCGTCACGTGCAGTGTCTGCGCGGCCAGCGTGAAGTTGCCGGTGCGGGCCAGCGCAACGAAGGCACGCATTTGTCGTAATGTTGGATTCATCAGATAGGGTGATATATCGAGCTGAAAATATCGTTTGTATGATAGTGCGTTTTACCTTGTAATGGCGGCTACTCAGCAATAACAAAAGGACAGTCCATGAAACTCGCCACCCTCAAAGCCGGCGGCCGCGACGGCACCCTGGTCGTCGTCAGCCGCGACCTGGTCACTTGCCAGCAAGTCCCGACCATTGCGCGCACGCTGCAGGCTGCGCTCGATAACTGGGACGCCTGCAAGCCACAGCTCGAAGACGTCTACGCCCAGCTCAACGACGGCAATGCCGACAGCGCCGAGTCGTTCATCGAGGCTGCCTGCCACTCGCCGCTGCCGCGCGCCTACCAGTGGGCCGACGGCTCGGCCTACATCAACCACGTCGAGCTGGTGCGCAAGGCGCGTGGCGCCGAGGTGCCGGCGTCGTTCTATACCGATCCGCTGATGTACCAGGGCGGTGGCGATTCGTTCGTCGGTCCGACCGACCCGATTGCGGCCCTGTCCGAAGACTGGGGCATCGATCTCGAAGCCGAGGTGGCCGTGGTCACGGGCGACGTGCCGATGGGCGCTGATGCGGCCGAGGCCGCCAGTGCCATCCGCCTCGTCATGCTCGTCAACGACGTGTCGCTGCGCAACCTGATCCCGAACGAACTGGCCAAGGGGTTCGGGTTCTACCAGTCCAAGCCGGCCAGTGCGTTCTCGCCGGTGGCGGTCACGCCGGACGAGCTGGGCGACGCCTGGCAGGGCAACAAGCTGCATCTGCCGATCCTGGTCACGCTCAATGGCGCCGCGTTCGGCAAGCCGAATGCCGGCGAAGACATGACCTTCAGCTTTGCCCAGCTGATCGCGCACGCGGCGACCACGCGCGAACTGTGCGCGGGCAGCATCATCGGCTCGGGCACCGTGTCGAACAAGCAGGGCGGGCTGTATGGCTCGAGCGTCGAGCATGGCGGCGTGGGCTATTGCTGCCTGGCCGAAGTGCGCATGTACGAAACCATCGAAGGCGGCGCCCCCAAAACGCCGTACCTGTCATTTGGCGACACGGTGCGCATCGAGATGCTGGATGCGAGCGGGGCCAGCATCTTTGGCGCCATTGATCAGGAAGTCGTCCCTTACCACGAGAGACAACCATGAAACTGTATACCTACTTTCGCAGCTCGGCCGCCTACCGGGTGCGCATCGCGCTGAACCTGAAAGGACTGGCGTATGACGCGGTGCCGGTGCACCTGCTCAAGGATGGCGGGCAGCACCTGCAGGACGACTATCGCCAGATCAACCCGAGCGGCCTGGTGCCGGCGTTCCAGGATGACCGCATCACGCTGTCGCAGTCGCTCGCCATCATCGAGTATCTCGAAGAAGTGTATCCGGACGTGCCGCTGCTGCCGAAGGATGCACCGGGCCGGGCGCGCGTGCGCGAGCTGGCCCAGATCATCGGCTGCGATATCCACCCGATCACCAATCTGCGCGTGCTCAATTACCTGGCGCGCGAGATCGGTGTGCCCGACCAGGCAAAGAGCGAATGGTACCGTCACTGGGTGATCGAGGGGCTGCAATCGCTCGAAGCCCATCTGGCGCGCGATCCGGGCGCGGGGCCGTTCTGCCATGGCGCCCAGCCGACCATTGCCGATTGCTACCTGGTGCCGCAGGTATTCAATGCGCAGCGCTTCAATATCGATGTTTCGGCCTATCCGAATATCGACCGCATCAATGCGTTGTGCATCGCGTTGCCTGCGTTCCAGGCCGCGCACCCATCGCGCCAGCCCGATTCCGAATAGCGCGCGGGTGGCAGGACATGAGGGCGGCGCGCTACAATCGCCGCCTCTTTCCATTGCCATTTCGCCATGACCGATACCGCTTTTTCTGCTGCGATCCCTGCACCGATCCTCCAGGCCCTTGACCTGGCCGATGCCTCGTGGCGTCCGATCCTCGAAGCGGGGCTGCAGGCAGTGGCCCGCGCTGATCCTGATTATTTGCCTGCGCTGGCGCAGGACGATTACGTCCCCACCGAACACCGCATGTTCGCCGCCTTTGCCCAGCCGCTGGACAAGGTGCGTTACGTGCTGGTGGGGGAGGGGCCGTACCCGCGCGCTGCAAGCGCCACCGGCGTGAGCTTCATGGACGGCGCCGTCGGCGATCTGTGGAGCGATGCTGGCCTGTCCAAGCCGGTGAACCGGGCCACGTCACTGCGCAACTTCATGAAAATGCTGCTGGTGGCAAGCGGCCGGTTGCAGGCCGATGCGACGAGCGGGGAAGCGCTGGCGCCGGTCGCGCAGGCGGCGCGCGCTGACGGCTCGATCCAGACGCTGGCCCAGTTGCAGGACAATCTCATGCACGAGGGCTTCCTGCTTCTGAATGCCGCGCTGGTGTTTCGCAAGCATGTCAAGCCGGTCATCGATGCACGCGCCTGGTTGCCGTTCCTGCAGACGGTGCTGGCGGCGCTGGCCGCCCAGCCGCAAGTGCCGACGCTGGTCCTGTGGGGCAAGATCGCCGAGCAACTGCAGAAGCTGCCAGAGACGGCCGCGTTCCCGCAGGCGGTGGCCGAGCATCCCTATAACCTCAGCTTCATCGGGCATCCGGGCATGCAGGCGCTGTTCGGGCCGATGGCATTGTTACGGGCCCGTTGATAGTCGTGCGGACGACTTATTTAGTAAGAACGTGACTCGCCGTTTTTGGGGTGGTCCAAGACAAGATCATTGCGATTTGCTATACTTGACTAAATCGTTCAACTAATCAGGTCTTTCCCCGCTCTCAGAGGGAAACGTGCTGCAGACTGCGGTGCCGACTTGGTACTTGAACAAGAGAAATATTTTATCATTAACCGGGGTTGAAATGCGTCTGACCACCAAAGGCCGTTTTGCTGTCACTGCGATGATCGACCTTGCCATGCGTCAAGGCAATGGCCCGGTCACGCTGTCGGGCATCAGCCAGCGCCAGGCCATTTCGCTGTCGTACCTCGAGCAGCTGTTTGGCAAGCTGCGCCGCCACGAGATCGTCGAATCGATTCGTGGTCCGGGCGGCGGCTACAGCCTGGCGCGCGCGGCGGGCAAGGTGACGGTGGCGGATATCATTATCGCCGTCGACGAGCCGCTCGATGCAACCCAGTGCGGCGGTAAAGAGAACTGCCATGGCGCCCACACCGACGGCGCCCGCTGCATGACCCACGAACTGTGGACCACGCTGAACGAAAAAATGGTCGACTATCTCGATTCGGTATCGTTGCAAGACCTCGTCGACCAGCAGCGCCAGAAAGAACAGAACGTCGTGCACGTGCACCGCGGCGCCCCCGCCGCAGTCGGACAAAACTAAGTTACCGGAGTAAATCAGATGAACGCGCCAATGGACAAGACCACCGAGCAGAGCTTCGCGCCAGCTCCACATTTCCCGATCTACATGGATTACTCGGCCACGACGCCGGTCGATCCACGCGTCGCCGACAAGATGATCCCGTTCCTGCGCGAGCAGTTCGGTAATCCTGCGTCGCGCAGCCACGCCTACGGCTGGAACGCCGAAGCGGCCGTCGAAGAAGCGCGCGGCCACGTTGCCGCGATCATCGGCGCCGACCCGCGCGAAATCGTCTGGACCTCCGGCGCGACCGAAAGCAACAACCTGGCGATTAAAGGCGCGGCCCAGTTCTACAAGACCAAGGGCAAGCACATCATCACGGTGAAAACCGAGCACAAGGCCGTGCTGGACACCGTGCGCGAACTCGAACGTGTCGGCTTCGAAGCGACTTACCTCGAGCCGCAAGCCAATGGCCTGATCACCGTCGAGCAGCTGACAGCGGCGATCCGCCCTGACACGATCCTCGTGTCGGTTATGTTCGTGAATAACGAAATCGGCGTCGTGCAGCCGATCGCCGAAATCGGCGAACTGCTGCGCTCGAAGGGCATCATCTTCCACTGCGACGCGGCCCAGGCTGTTGGCAAGGTCGAGATCAACCTTGAAGTGCTGAAGGTCGACCTGATGACCTTCACCGCGCACAAGGCCTATGGCCCGAAAGGCATCGGCGCCCTGTACGTGCGTCGCAAGCCGCGCGTTCGCCTCGAAGCGCAGATGCACGGTGGCGGTCACGAGCGCGGCATGCGTTCGGGCACGCTGCCGACGCACCAGATCGTCGGCATGGGCGAAGCATTCCGCCTGGCCAAGGTCGAGATGGACAGCGAGCTGGCGCGCGTGCGCGCACTGCGCGATCGCCTGGCCCGTGGCCTGATGGAGATCGAAGAAGTCTATATCAACGGCGACATGGACCACCGCGTGCCGCATAACCTGAACGTCTCGTTCAACTATGTCGAAGGCGAGTCCCTGATCATGGCGATCAAGGATCTGGCCGTGTCGTCCGGTTCGGCCTGCACCTCGGCCAGCCTGGAACCGTCGTACGTGCTGCGCGCCCTGGGCCGCAGCGACGAGCTGGCGCACAGCTCGATCCGCTTCTCGATTGGCCGCTTCACGACCGAAGAAGAAATTGATTTTGCCGTCAACCTGCTCAAGAGCAAAGTTGGCAAGCTGCGTGAACTGTCGCCGCTGTGGGACATGTTCAAGGACGGGATCGACATCAGCTCGATCCAGTGGGCTGCACACTGATCTGCTCATACCGAGCGCGCATTTTCTAACATACTGGAGCATCACCATGGCATATTCGGACAAAGTACTGGACCACTACGAAAACCCACGCAACGTCGGCGCGTTCGACAAGGGCGACGATGACATCGGCACCGGCATGGTCGGCGCGCCGGCCTGCGGCGACGTCATGAAGCTGCAGATCAAGGTCAACGACCAGGGTCTTATCGAAGACGCAAAGTTCAAGACGTATGGTTGCGGTTCGGCCATCGCATCGAGCTCGCTGATCACCGAGTGGGTCAAGGGCAAGAGCCTGGACGAAGCACTCGCGATCAAGAACACGCAGATCGCCGAAGAGCTGGCACTGCCGCCAGTCAAGATCCACTGCTCGATCTTGGCAGAAGACGCGATCAAGGCCGCTGTGGCCGACTACAAGGCAAAGCACGCCGACAAAGCAGTTGCTGCAGCGTAATCCCTGGTAGCAGCGTAATTCCTGTAATAGAACAGAGCTGGAGAAGCACAACATGGCAATCACCCTGACCGAAAAAGCTGCAAAGCACGTCAACCGTTACCTCGAACGCCGGGGCAAGGGCATTGGCTTGCGTTTCGGTGTGCGCACCACCGGCTGCTCCGGCCTGGCCTACAAGCTCGAGTACGTCGATGAAAGTGCAAACGAAGACAGCGTCTTCGAATCGCATGGCGTGCAGGTGTTCGTTGATCCGAAAAGCCTGCCGTACATCGACGGCACCGAGCTCGATTTCGCCCGTGAAGGCCTCAATGAGGGCTTCCGCTTCAATAATCCGAACGTCAAGGACAATTGCGGCTGCGGCGAGAGCTTCCGCATCTGATCGCGCATGCAGAATCATTTCGAACTGTTTCAACTGCCGGCCCGTTTCGAGGTCGACCAGAGCGCCCTGGATACCGCCTACCGCGAAATCCAGGGCCGCGTCCATCCTGACCGGTTCGTCGGCAGCAGCGATGGCGAAAAACGCGTTGCGATGCAATGGGCGACGCGCGCCAACGACGCCTACCAGACCCTGCGCAATCCGCAAAAGCGCGCGCAGTATCTGTGCGAACTGAACGGCGTTGACCTGCAGACCGAATCGAACACCGCGATGCCTGCTGCGTTTCTGATGCAGCAGATGGAATGGCGCGAAGAGCTCGGCGATGCGCGTGCTGGCAAGGATGCCGCTGCGCTTGACGCCCTCGATGCGCAGGTGCGCGCCGAACGCAAGCAGATGCTGGTCACCGTTGGCCAGCAGCTCGATGCGGGCGACTACGCCGCTGCCGCGCAGGGCGTGCGCTCGCTGATGTTCCTCGACAAGTTCGGCGACGAAGTGCAGTACGCCTTCGAAGCGATCGAGGCATAACCTTCCCGCACTTCATCGTGGGCGGCAGCGTCGTCCACGCCCCGCTATGCCGGTCGGACGCGTAAAATAGCGTCCGCACCGTCCCCGGCACGCAAAAATAACACTGGTATCACGACTATGGCACTCCTCCAAATCGCCGAACCCGGCATGTCCACCGCCCCGCACCAGCACCGTCTGGCCGTCGGCATCGATCTGGGCACCACCAATTCGCTCGTTGCCACCGTTCGCAGCGGCAGCCCAGAAGTGCTCAGCGACGAGGAGGGCCGCTCACTGCTGCCGTCGATCGTGCGCTACCTGGATAACGGCCACGCGCATATCGGCCACAAGGCGCGCGCGCACCAGACCACCGACCCGAAGAACACGATCGTTTCGGTCAAGCGCTTCATGGGCCGCGGTCTGAAAGACATCGCGCACGCGGAAAACCTGCCGTACGACTTCGTCGAAGGCGAGGGCATGGTCCAGCTGAACACCGTCGCGGGCGTGAAGAGCCCCGTCGAAATCTCGGCCCAGATCCTGGCCACGCTGCGCCAGCGCGCCGAGGATTCGCTCGGCGACGACCTGGTGGGCGCCGTCATCACGGTGCCGGCGTACTTCGACGATGCACAGCGTCAGGCCACCAAGGATGCGGCCCAGCTGGCCGGCCTGAACGTCCTGCGCCTGCTGTCCGAGCCGACCGCCGCCGCCATCGCGTATGGCCTCGACCAGGGCAAGGAAGGCGTGTACGCCGTCTACGACCTGGGCGGCGGCACGTTCGACATCTCGATCCTCAAGCTGTCAAAAGGCGTGTTCGAAGTGCTGTCGACCGGCGGCGACTCGGCCCTGGGTGGCGACGATTTCGACCATCGCCTGTTCTGCTGGATCATGGAAAAGGCGCGCTTGGCGCCATTGTCCGACCAGGACACCGCGACGCTGATGGTCAAGGCCCGCCAGGCCAAGGAACTGCTGTCGACGAACGAAGAAACGACGATCGAGGCGATCCTGAAATCGGGTGAGCTGGTGCAGGTGACGATCACGGCGCGCGAATTCGTCGAAATCACCAAGCACCTGGTCGGCAAGACGATGAATGCAATCCGCAAGGCGATGCGCGATGCCGACGCCAGCGTGGAAGACGTCGATGGCGTGGTCATGGTCGGCGGCGCGACGCGCATGCCGCACGTGCGCCTGGCCGTATCGGACTTCTTCCAGACCATTCCGCACGCCAATATCGATCCGGACCGCGTCGTGGCGCTGGGCGCGGCGATTCAGGCCAATCTGCTGGCCGGCAACCGCGCCGACGGCGAAGACTGGCTGCTGCTGGATGTGACCCCGCTGTCGCTCGGCATTGAGACGATGGGCGGCCTGGTCGAAAAAATCATTCCGCGCAACTCGACGATTCCGGTCGCGCGCGCGCAGGAATTCACGACCTTCAAGGATGGCCAGACGGCGCTGGCAGTGCACGTGGTGCAGGGCGAGCGCGAGCTGGTATCGGACTGCCGTTCGCTGGCGCGCTTCGAGCTGCGCGGCATCCCGCCAATGGCGGCGGGCGCCGCGCGCATCCGCGTGACCTACCAGGTCGACGCCGATGGCTTGCTGGCAGTGGCCGCGCGCGAAATGCGCTCGGGCGTCGAGGCATCGATCACGGTCAAGCCGTCGTACGGCCTGGCCGACGATCAGGTGGCGCGCATGCTGCAGGAGTCGTACACGTCGGCCTCGAGCGACATGCAGATGCGCGCGCTGCGCGAAGAGCAGGTCGAGGCCGAGCGCATCCTGCTGGCGACGCAGTCGGCGCTGGACAGCGATACCGATCTGCTCTCGCCCGACGAGCAGGCCACGATTGCCGCGCAATTGCAACTGGTGCGCGACGCGGTGGCGATGTCGAACGATACTGCGCTCGAACCGGGCCTGCGCCAGAACGCGGTGCACGACGCAGTCCAGGCGCTGGCGCACGGCACCGAAGAATTCGCGGCGCGCCGCATGGACAAGAGCGTGCGCAAGGCATTGTCGGGCAAGTCGCTGGACGAAATCTGATCTGCACACCCGCACAAATACAACAATCAACCGAGGTAATCCAAGTGCCACAAATCGTCATCCTTCCCCATCCCGTGCTGTGCCCAGAAGGCGCCGTGCTTGAGGCGCCTAGCGGCAAATCGGTCTGCGACGTCCTGCTCGAAAACGACATCGACATCGAACACGCGTGCGACCGCGTCTGCGCCTGCACCACCTGCCACGTGATCGTGCGCGAAGGCTTCAATTCGCTGAACGAACAGCAAGAGCAGGAAGAAGACATGCTCGACAAGGCATGGGGCCTGGAGCCCAATTCGCGCCTGTCGTGCCAGGCGATCGTCGCTGATGAAGACCTCGTCGTCGAGATCCCGAAGTACACGATCAACCACGCTGCCGAAAAGAACCACTGATCTTCATGAAGCGTGTCGAGAACGTCAAGAAAGCCCCCGCTGTGCCGGAGCTGCCACCCGAGGTTCGCCCGGGCCAGTCGATTGAGCTGCTCAAAGAGCTGCACATCCTGACCCGCGACGGCAAGTTGAACCAGGACAGCCGCCGCAAGCTCAAGCAGGTCTACCACCTGTACAACTTCATCGAGCCGCTGCTGCGCGATGTGCAGGGAGCAAAAGGCAGCGTGTCGCTGGTCGACCATGGCGCCGGCAAATCCTACCTTGGCTTCATCCTGTACGACCTGTTCGTGAAAGCCCAAACCGAGGGTTCGCACATCTACGGTATCGAGACGCGCGAAGAGCTGGTCACTAAATCGACCGAGCTGGCTGCGCGTCTGGGTTTCAAGGGCATGTCGTTCCTGCCGCTGTCGGTGGCCGAATCGACCACCTCGAGCGCGCTCCCTGAATCGATCGACATCGTCACCGCACTGCACGCCTGCAATACCGCCACCGATGACGCCATCGACTTCGCGCTCAAGAAGAACGCGAAGCACATGGTGCTGGTGCCGTGCTGCCAGGCCGAAGTCGCCACTGTCCTGCGCAAGAACAAAGGCAAGGACGTGAAACGCAGCGCGCTGACCGAAATCTGGCGCCATCCGATCCACACGCGCGAATTCGGCAGCCAGATCACCAATGTGCTGCGCTGCCTGCAGCTCGAAGCGCATGGCTATCAGGTCACCGTGACCGAGCTGGTGGGCTGGGAGCACTCGATGAAGAATGAACTGATCATCGCCACCTACAAGAACCTGCCGCGCCGCCGCCCGACCGAACGCCTGCACGAGGTGCTGGGCGAACTGGGCCTGGCTGAGATGACCGAACGTTTCTACGCCCCACAAGCCGCCACCACGGAGTGACAACAAGCATGAGCGACAACACGCAAGGCTGGATCGACCTGCGCAGCGATACCGTGACGCAGCCAAGCGCCGCGATGCGCGCCACGATGGTGGCTGCCCACGTCGGCGACGATGTGTATGGCGACGACCCCACTGTCAACCGCCTGCAGGATTACGCGGCGGAGCTGTTCGGTTACGAGGCCGGCATGTTCGCCCCGAGCGGCACGCAGACCAACCTGATCGCCCTGATGACGCACTGCGGTCGCGGCGATGAATACCTGGTCGGCCAGGAGGCGCACACCTACAAGTACGAAGGCGGCGGCGCTGCGGTGCTGGGCAGCATCCAGCCGCAGCCGATCATCAATCAGCCGGACGGCTCGATCTCGCTTGCCGACATCGAGGCCTACATCAAGCCCGACGACATGCACTTCGCGCGCACGCGCCTGCTGGCGCTGGAAAACACGATCGGCGGGCGTGTCCTGAGCCAGGAGTACGTGGCTGCGGCAACGACGCTGGCACACGAGAAGGGCCTGGCCACGCACCTGGACGGCGCGCGCATCTGCAACGCAGCCGTCAAGCAGGGCATCAGCCTGGCGGACGCCGTCAAGGGCTTCGACACCGTGTCGGTCTGCCTGTCCAAGGGCCTGGGCGCACCGGTCGGCTCGGTGCTGCTTGGCCCGAAGGCCTTCATCGAGCAGGGCAAGCGCTGGCGCAAGATGCTGGGCGGCGGCATGCGCCAGGCCGGCGTGATCGCCGCTGCCGCGCACTACGCGCTCGAACACAATGTCGCGCTACTGGCGCAGGACCATGACAACGCGGCCGAACTGGCACGCGGCCTGGCCCTGATCCCGGCGCTCACCGTCAGCACCCCGCAAACGAATATCTTTTGGATCGACGTGCCGGCTGGCGCCTGCGCACCGCTGCGCGGGGCGCTCGAACGGGCGCAGATCCGCGCCACGGTCGGCCCCAGAATGCGTCTCGTGACACACCTCGATGTCTCCGCGCGCGATGTCCAGCGCACGGTCGACGTCTTCACCACATTTTTTACTGATTGGCGTGCATGACAACTGAAGAAGCAATCCGCCTGGCCAAGCGCGTGGCCGACGTGGCAGGGTGCTCGCGCGCCGATGCCGAGCGTTATATCGCCGGCGGCTGGGTCAGCGTCGACGGCGCCGTGGCCGAAGATCCCGCCACCCGCGTCACGCCAGAGCAAAAGGTCGAGATGCTGCCGGGCGCGACGCCGGTCGAACCGGACCCGGTGACGATCCTGATGCACAAGCCGGCCGGCATGGAAATCGAGGCGGCGCTCGCGAGCATCACCGCCGAGAACCAGGTGCTGGAACACGGGCGCGGCAAGCCGTTCCTGCGCCGGCACCTGTTCAAGACGACGGCCGCCACGCCGCTGGAAACCATGGCCTCGGGTCTGATCGTGTTCAGCCAGGATTTTCGGGTGATCCGCAAGCTGGTCGACGATGCATCGCGCAACGAGTCCGAGTACGTCGTCGAGGTCGACGGCCAGATCGCCGACAATGGCATGGCCAAGCTTGGCCGCATGTTCAAGGCCAGCTGGCAAAGCGAACAGCGCCTGCGCATCGCCGGCAAGAACATCCAGCGCGGCCAGATCGAGCGCCTGTGCGGCGACGTGGGCCTGCGCGTGACCGCATTGCGCCGCCTGCGCATCGGCCGCATCTCGATGGGCCCGATGCCGGCCGGTGGCTGGCGCTTCCTGCGCGACACCGACCAGTTCTGATTCTGATATAAGGATCGTGTTGATGACATGTCATGCTGCTGTCATCGACGCGTCCTATGCTGGCGGTTTTTCTTCCCTGGAAAACCGACCATCATGCTGCATCGCTCCCGTGCTACCACCCGTTACCTTCCGATGATTGCCACGATTGCACTGGCCTGCACGCTCGCTGCCTGCGGCGGCGACCATGACGACGAACCGACGCCCACCACACTGACGCTGGAAAAAATCGGCAGCTACAACGGCGGCGCCGTCGGCGCGGCCGAGATCACCGCTTACGATGCAGCCAGCAAGCGCCTGTTCGTCGTCAATGGCGCCAATGGCACCGTCGACGTGCTGGACCTGAGCGCACCGAATGCGCCCAAGCTGCTTGGCACGATCAGCGTCGCGGGCCTTGGCAAGGCCGTCAACAGCGTCGCCGTGCACGACGGTCTGGTGGCGCTGGCGATCGAAGCGGCGGTCAAGACTGACCCCGGCACCGTGGCGTTCTACAATGCGGCCGACCTCAAGCTGATCAACAGCGTGAAGGTCGGCTCGCTGCCCGACATGCTGGTGTTCACGCCGGACGGCAGCATGGTGCTGGTCGCGAACGAAGGCGAGCCAAGCGGCTACGGCGTGGCCGGGACGAGCGATCCGGAAGGCGCGGTCAGCATCATCACCGTGAATCGCGGCGGTGCACCGAGCGTCGCCACCGCCGACTTCCGCAGCTTCAACGGCCAGGAAACGGCGCTGCGCGCGCAGGGTATCCGCATCTTTGGCCCCAACGCCAGCGCGGCGCAGGACTTCGAGCCGGAATACATCACCGTCAGCGAAGACGGCAAGACGGCCTGGGTCACGCTGCAGGAAAACAATGCCATTGCCATCGTTGACGTCGCGAGTGCGAAGGTCACAGCGATCAAGCCGCTCGGCTTCAAGGACCACAATGTCGCCGGCTTCGGCCTGGACGCGTCGGACGAAGATGGCGGCACCAATACCAACAGCGGCACGCCGGCCACGAAGATCGGCCCGCAGCCCGTCAAGGGCATGTACCTGCCGGACGCGATTGCCGGCTACACGGTCGACGGCAAGCATTACCTGCTGACCGCAAACGAGGGCGATGCCCGCGCCGACTGGCCGGGCTTCAATGAAGAGACGCGCATCCGCGCCTATTGCACGGCAGGGCTGGATCCGAGCGTGTTCCCGAACGCCGGCAACGCGACGTTTGACTCGAACCTGGGCCGGCTGCGCGTGACGACGACGCCGAATGGCGGTGGCATGACCGGCAAGAACGCCGCCGGCCAGTGCACCGAGCTGTACACGTTTGGCGGTCGTTCGTTCTCGATCTGGGACACGGACATCAAGCGCGTCTACGACTCGGGTGACGAATTCGAACGCCGCACCAGCACTCTGCCGAACGCGCGCTTTAACGCCAGCAACGACAACAACAATCTGGAAGACCGCAGTGGCTCGAAAGGCCCGGAGCCGGAAGGCGTCGTGGTCGGCAAGTTCGGTGACAAGCAGTATGCGTTCGTCGGCCTGGAGCGCATCGGCGGCGTGATGGTCTACGACATCACGAAACCGGCAGCAGCGTCGTTCGTGACCTACCTGAACACGCGCGATGGCGACAAGGGCGACCTGGGACCGGAAGGTTTGACGTTCATCCCGGCGCACAAGTCGCCCAACGGCAAGCCGTTGCTGATCGTCGGTAACGAGGTCAGCGGAACGACTGCCGTCATGCAGGTTAATCTGACGTATTAATTGTCAGAGCGTTTGCCCAGCAAGGAGAGGCCGATGGCGGTCGCGATCAGCACGGCGCCCACGGCAAGCGTGCGGTCATTCGACGGCGCAGCAGGCTGAGCGTCGCGCCGCACTCTGGCAGGGACAGGGGCAGGGGCAGGGCGCTTCACCTGGCCGCTGTGCACGCCGCTGGCGCCTTGCTGCGGCTCGTACAGGGCGCCCACCGTGTCTTCGGTCGGGTCGGCCCGCCTGGCCCAGGTTTCCATGAAGCGGTTCACGCCCGATGCGATCAGGTCGGGCGCCAGTTGCGTCAGTTTCTTGGTCACGTCGGGCGCGCCCAGTAGCGTGACGGAGCGCGGCTTGCGCACCAGGGCGACGACGGCGTCGGCCACTTTCTCAGGCGTCAGCACGCCCGGCGGGAACGACAGCTTGGCGCCCGTGTAGTTGGCGGCGTGCCTGAAGCCCGGCGTATCGACGAAGGAGGGGTAGATGTCGCACACGTGGATGTTGCGCTTCTTGCCCAGTTCGGCGCGCAGCGCCTCACTGAAGCCGCGCAGCCCGAATTTGCTGGCGCCGTAGGCCGCCGCGTACGGCGTGGCGACGAAGCCGCCCGACGAAATCATGTTGACCCAGATACCGTAATCCTGCTCCAGGAAAATCGGGATCACGGCGTGCGCATCGTTCATGTGCGTGATCAGGTTGGTCTCGATGACCTGGCGATGGTGCGCGATCGGCACGTCGGCGAACCTGCCGACGACGCCGCTGCCCACATTGCTGAACCAGAGGTCGATCTGGCCGAGAAGGCCGCGGGCATCCTGTGCGAACGCGGCTACCGCGTCGGCATCGGTGGCGTCGACGACCAGCACGTCGGCATGGCCGCCGGCCTGGCGGCAGCGCCGGGCGATGTCGTCCAGGCCGGCCTTGCCGCGGGCGCCGAGCACGAGGTGGGCGCCCTGGCGGGCGAAGGCGATGGCAGTGGCGGCGCCGATGCCGCTGGAGCCGCCCATGATGACGACGCGAAGATGTGATTGCTTCATGGAATACCCTTATTCAATGATTGACGAGTTCGTAGACCGTTCAATTATTGGGGTATTTCCGCGACGACGTATTTCGAATTCCGCGTGACAAGTTAACGCTGTTGCAAGCGCAGCGCATCCGTCGCATCGACGGCGCCGGTGACCGTATCCGCAATGGCAAGCCGGACCGTGAACGTGCTACCGCGGCCGATACCGTCGCTGGCGGCGATGACGTCGCCGCCATGCAGGTCGATGATGCTCCTGACCAGCGCCAGTCCGATACCCAGGCCGCCCTGGGCCCGGTCCGGCGAGCGTTCGGCCTGGGTGAACAGGTCGAACATGCGCGGCAACAGCGACGCATCGATGCCGACGCCGTTGTCGCGCACGGTGATGGCCACCGTGTCCGGTTCGCGCGTCACCGTTACCTCGATGCGTCCGCCATGGGATGTGTACTTCGCTGCGTTGTTGAGCAGGTTGGCCAGCACCTGGACCAGGCGGTGCGCGTCGCCGGCAATGTGCGCGCCGGCAGCGTCGCCCGTCATGGTCAAGGTATGGCCGCGCGCCGTGATCAACGGCTGCGACTGCTCGACGGCATTGGCCACGAGCTGCATCGGGTCGAGCAGCGCGCGGTCCAGCTTGATCAGGCCCCGGGTCACGCGCGACACGTCGAGCAAGTCGTCGACCAGCGACGTCATGTGGCGCACCTGGCGGCTGATCACTTCGCTCGAGCGCCGTACCCGTTCTTCGTTCGCGGTGCCGAACTTGAGCATCTCTGCCGCTGCGGAGATCGGTGCCAGCGGGTTGCGCAGTTCGTGCGCCAGCATGGCCAGGAACTCGTCCTTGCGGCGGTCCTGATCCTGTAGCGAACCGTACAGCCGTGCGTTCTCGAAACCGGTGGCCGCGATCGACGCCAGTTGCACGAGGATGGCTTCGTCCTCGTCCGTGAAGTCGCCCTCGAACCGGTCCGACGCCTGGATCAGGCCGATGTTCTTGCCCATGCGGTCGATCAGCGGCACGGCCAGCCAGCCACGCAGCACCGGATGTGCACCGGCATGCTCGCCAAAGCCGCGCCAGGCGGGATGCGCCTCGAGCTGCGCCTGGGTCAGGCGCATGACGCGGTTGTCGCGGCATACCTGCGCGTAGATCCCGGAGCCGTCCGTCCTGGCGTCGTAGCCACGGTAAGCGGCGTACTTGTCCGACAGCGAGACGGCATTGATCGCCTGCGTCCAGCCGCCCGCTTCGGTCAGCGAAACGACCGCCTGGTGGGTCTGCAGGATGTCGCGTACGGCCGTCACCAGCGCCTGCGCGATGTCTTCGGCTGCCAGCACCGTGTGCAGCGTGCGCGCCGCCTGCGCGACCTTGGTCAGCAGGGCGCTGTTGCGTTTTTCGCGTTCGAGCCGCTGGGCCAGTTCGAGCTCGGCCGCGATCATGTCGTGGATGTCGGTGTTGGCGCCGATCCACTCGCGGATCGTGCCGTCGTCCGCCAGGATCGGGATGCCCTTGACCGCCGTCCAGCGGTAGCTGCCGTCGGCACTGCGCAGCCGGTACTTCGTCTCGAACACCGAGCGCGCGGCAACGCAGGCCAGCCACAGGGTCTGGGCCGGTGCGCGGTCATCGGGATGCAAGGCATCGACCCAGCCGAAATCCTTCCACTCGTCGTAGGTCTGGCCGGTATAGGCACGCCAGGACGGCGAGTCTTCCAGCACCCGGCCATCCGGGGTATTCGACCAGACGATCTGCGACGTGGCCATCACGAGCGAGCGAAAGCGCTGTTCGCGCAGGCGCAGCGCACTGTCGGCCGCCATGCGCTCGGTGATGTCCTCGTGCATGAGCATCACTTCGAGGATGTTGCCGGCCTTGTCCTTGATCGGCCGCGCCTTCGCGGTGACCCATCGCTTCGGACCGTGGCCATCGAGCGCGCTGACGTCGTACAGCGCGGCCGGCAATTCAACCCGCTCCCCCTGCAGTGCCCGCGCCAGCAGCGCGGCGATGCCGTTGTCGGCCAGTTGCGGATCGTGCAGCACGTTGTAGTCGCTGAGAACGTAGGCCATCAGCGGCGTGCCTTCGTGGATCTGCCACAGGTTTTCCCATGCCTTGTTGACACGCGTGGTGTGGCCCGATGGCGCGAGGATCTGGATGCTGATTGGCGCCTGTTCGAACAGGGCCTGGAAACGGGTGTCGGGCATGCTTGCTGCTTCTATTTCTGATTCTGAAAACGTGACGTCTGCGGTGGAAAACAAAGCAAGCTCGCGCCGATTGTGACGTCGCGACCCGCATGATGTCACAGCCCGGGCGCTTTGCCCTCGCGTCGTACCGGTTTGGGCAGGCTGATCTGGCGGGTGCCGGCCAGGCGGTCATGCAGGAACTGGCGGTCGCGGTCGAACCAGGCGGTCGCGGCCCAGACCGCAATACCGAGCGCGAGCGCGCTGACGATACCGGCTTTGGCATGCAGCCCGAAAACAGCGCAGACGATCAGCGCGGGCGCGAACCAGCCCCAGGCTGCCAGGTAGCGCACGATGGCGACGCGCCAGGGCAGGCGGGCATGCCCCGGCATCACGAGCTTGATGCGCCAGGTCTTCATCGCCAGCGTGTGGCCGCTGTCGCGCCAGCACCAGGTGAAGTACAGGCCCGTGATCACGAACAGGTACACCTTCAGCCCGTGCTGGAAGGGCGCGTCCTGACGGTTACCGGTCATGAACAGATACAGCAGGACGGCCAGCATCTCGACCGCGAACAGCAGAAAAAATTCGTAGACCATCACGGCCAGGCGCCGCTTGATCGTGGGCGTGCCGGTAAGTGGCGAGGCTGCCTCGGCCACGATGACCGGCGGCTCAGTTGCCTGCATTTGTGGCCTGGGCGGTGCCTGACGGGGTGCCGGGTGTGACGACTGCACCGCCATTGCCGGGTGCCACCGGGGCAGGGGCTGGCGCAACCGGCGGCGTCACGCCGGCAGGCGCTGGTGTCCCGGCAATCGCCGACGGCGCCGCTGCGTCGGGCGTGCCGATCAGCACGCACTCGGCGCCACGGCGCGTGGTGTTCGATGCGCATGGCATTGGCACGACCAGCAGCGGCGTGTCCGGCAGCGCGACCGGCGCACTGTTACGAATGCCGGGCGGCTTGCTGGCCAGCTTGCGCTTTTGTTCGGCCGACAGCTGCTTGTAGTTTTCCCAGTTGGCAGCCTTGTCGCCCTGCGCCAGCTTGTTGGTCTTGCTGAAGTTTTCGCGCGCAAGGTCACGCTGCTTCGGCGTGAGCTTCATCCACTGGCGCATGCGCTCGTGCACGCGTTGCTGCTCGGCCGCGTCCAGCGAGCCGAAGCGGGCCGATACCTCGATCCAGCGGCGCTTGCGCGGGCCTTCCATGCGGTCCCATTCAGATTCGAGTGGTGCCAGCGCCACGCGTTGTGCATTGCTCAGGTCGCGCCACAGCGGCTTGTCTGGGGCCTTGCGCAGCGGGCGCGCGCTGGCGATGGTCTCGGTCGCCACAGGTACGATGGACGGCTTCTCGAAGCGATCGACGATGATCCAGGCCAGCGCAGCAGCGGCCACGACGCCGATGACGATCTTCAGCACGGGAGAGCGCGATGTCGAGACGTTCTTCTTGGTCATTGCTGGCGCTGCTGCGACTCCAGATAGGCGTTGAAACCCGGATCGAGGTAGGCGGTCAGCGGCAATTCGTCGGCCAGCACGGCGGCGTCGATGTCGGCCAGTGCTGCCAGTTGCTGCTGTTGTTCGTGCTGGTAAAAGCCGCCCATGCCAATCACCAGCGCCAGCAGTGGCACGGCAATGGCCAGGCGCGACACGGTCGGCCCGGCAAGGAATGCGCCGACCCCGCGCCAGCCGAAGCCGGCCCGGGCGTCGGGCTTCTTGCGCTTCATGGCGGCAGCGCGTGCAACGGCCAGCCGGTCAACGGTCGAAGCCGGCAAGTGGTCGAGCTGTTCGTCCAGCGCGTGGCGTATCTTGTACGCCAGATTGATGTCGTCGGTATTCATAGTGTGATTCCCTTGGCCTGGAGCGCTGCCGCGAGGGCGTGGGTGGCGCGCGAGCAATGCGTTTTGACGCTGCCCTCCGAGCATCCCATTGCTGCCGCCGTTTCGGCGACGTCCATATCTTGCCAGTAACGCATGAGGAAGGCTTCCCGTTGACGCGTGGGGAGTTTTTGTACTTCGTCATCGATCAGGCGCAAGGTCTGGGCACGCTCGACCTGGTCCGCGCTCGACTCTGCGGCCGCCGAACCCTGCTCGGCTTCGAGTGAGGCAAGTATGTCGAAGTCATCATCGTCGTTTCCCTCGCCCCGCCCGAAGCCGGAGAACAGGCTAACCCAGGTATTGCGCACTTTTTCGCGGCGGAAGTAGTCGAGGATCGTGGTCTGGAGGATGCGCTGGAACAGCATCGGCAGCTCGGCCGCCGGCTTGTCGCCGTATTTCTCGGCGAGCTTGATCATCGCGTCCTGCACGATGTCCAGCGCCGATTCGTCCTTGCGGACTGCATAGACCGCCTGCTTGAACGCGCGCCGTTCGACATTCTGCAGAAAGTCGTTAAGTTCTTTGTCTGTGGCCATGCAGGTTCAGGGGGAGGCGCGCAAGTGGGTCGTGCTTTAGGGAAAACTGTCGCATCCTAGCAAAAAACCACCCGGCCTGCATCGGAATCGCTCAGGGCGGGTTCCCGCCATGCCCGGTGCATGGGACGCGAAAACCGCATGACGATAGCTGAAATCATTCGTTGTTGGTGCCGGTGGGCGTGGCTATCGTAACAACACGATCATTCAGCCATGCCATCGCCATGCCACTCGATTCTGCAAGCCAGTCCTTTGCCATCCATCCCTTCACCGACGCGCCGCTGGGCGCCGAAGTCCTCGGCCTCGACCTGTCGCTGCCGCTGGCCACGTCCGATCTTGCGCGGCTGCACCGCGCGCATCTCGATTATCACGTGCTGGTGTTTCGCGACCAGCACATCACGCCCGCGCAGCAGGTGGACTTCAGCCGCCACTTCGGCGCCCTGCAGATCCACGTACTGCGCAATTTCCAGCTGCCCGAACAGCCGGAGGTGCTCGTTATCTCGAATATCCAGCAGGACGGCAAGCCGGTCGGACTGGGCGACGCCGGTCATTTCTGGCATTCCGACCTGTCGTATAAAGAGACGCCCAGCCTGGGCTCAATGCTGCATGCGCAGGAGTTGCCGGCCGAGGGCGGCGACACGCTGTTCGCCAACCAGCACGCGGCATGGGATGGCTTGCCCGATGACCTCAAACGCGAGGTCGAAGGCCTGCAGGCCGAGCACTGGTACCTGGCGCGCTATGACGAACTGCGCCAGCGCAACCCGTATCGCCCGCAGCTGACGCAGGCGCAGATCGACGAAGTCAGGCCGGTCAGCCACCCGGTCGTGCGCACGCATCCCGAGACGGGCCGGCGCGCGCTGTTCGTCAGCGAGCATTTCACGACCCGCATCCTGGGCGTGTCCGAACAGCGCAGCCGTGAGCTGCTCGACTTGCTGTTTGATTACGGCACCCGCGCCGAGCATGTCTACCGCCATCAATGGCAGCCGCACGACATGGTGTTCTGGGACAACCGTTCGCTGATGCACCTGGCTGGCGGTTGCCCGGACCACCTGCGCCGCAAGCTGTACCGCACGACGATCGAAGGCGACGTGCCTTTCTGACCTCATTCCAGGACACCCATGAATCTCAATAAAAAATTGTTGGCACTGGCTGCAGCGCTGACGCTGGCGCTGCCGTCAACGGCGCAGGCTGAAGGCAAGATCCGCGTGGCCGAGCAGTTCGGTGTTGTGTATCTGCTGCTGAACGTGGCGCAGGACCAGAAGCTCATCGAAAAGCATGGCAGGAAGCAGGGGATCGATGTCGACGTGGACTGGGTCAAGCTGTCGGGCGGCGCGGTCGTCAACGATGCGCTGCTGTCCGGCTCGATCGACGTGGCCGGCGCCGGCGTCGGCCCGTTGATGACGATCTGGGATCGCACGAAGGGGCGCCAGAACGTGCGCGGCATCGCGTCGCTGGGGAGCTTTCCGTATTACCTCGTCAGCACCAATCCGGCCGTGAAGACGATTGCCGACTTCAGCGCGAAGGACCGGATTGCGTTGCCGGCCGTGACGGTGTCGGTGCAGGCGCGCATCCTGCAGATGGCGGCGGCAAAACAGTGGGGCCTGGCCGAGTTCAAGAAGCTCGATCCGCTCACGCAGACGGTGCCGCATCCGGATGCGGCCGCTGCCCTCATCGCCGGCAAGACCGAGCTCAACGGGCACTTCGCCGCGCCGCCGTTCCAGCAACTCGAGCTGGCCGGTAATCCCAATGCGCACGTCGTGCTCGACTCGTACCAGGTGCTGGGCGGGCCGTCGTCGGCCACGGTGCTGTATGCCACCGAGAAGTACGTGAAAGACAATCCGAAGACCTACCGCGCCTTCATCGATGCGCTGGCCGAGGCGGCCCAGTATATTGCGGCCAATCCCGAAGGCGCGGCCGATGCCTATCTGCGCGTGAACAAGGGCAGCGTCGACCGGGCGCTGCTGCTCAAGGTCATCAAGGATCCGAAGACGCAGTTCGGCGTGGCGCCGCAAAACACGCTGGGCCTGGCGCAGTTTCTGCACCAGGTCGGTGCCATCAGGAACAAGCCGGCGTCGTGGCGCGATTACTTCTTCGCGCATCCGGCCATCGCCAACGGAAGCTGATATGCGCGCCATTGTCCCCTTCAACCTGGTGCCGCCGGAACCGCTGCTGCGCGCCCAACATGTCACGCTGGAATACGCCAGCGAGCGCGGCGTCGTGCGCGCGACCGACGACGTGAGCTTCGACGTCTACCGGGGCGACCGCTTCGTGCTGCTGGGGCCGTCGGGCTGCGGCAAGTCGACGCTGCTCAAAGCCATCGGCGGCTTCATCGCGCCGCGCGCGGGCAGCCTGCACCTTGGCGGCAAGCCCGTCACGGGGCCGGGCCCGGACCGCATCGTCGTATTCCAGGAATTCGATCAACTGCCGCCATGGAAGACGGTGAAGCAGAACGTCCTGTTCCCGATGCTGGCCGGTGGCGTTGCGCGGGCCGAGGCCGAGGTGCGCGCCCGCCACTGGCTCGGCAAGGTCGGGCTGGCGCGGTTTGCCGATGCCTATCCGCACACGCTGTCGGGCGGCATGAAGGCACGGGTGGCGATTGCCCGCGCGCTGGCGATGCAGCCGGCCGTGCTGCTGATGGACGAGCCGTTTGCCGCGCTCGATGCGCTGACCCGGCGCAGCATGCAGGAAGAGCTGCAGGCGCTTTGGGACGAGATCGGCTTCACGATGCTGTTCGTGACCCACTCGATCGAAGAGGCGCTGGTGGTGGGCAACCGCATCCTGCTACTGTCGCCGCACCCGGGGCGCGTGCGCGCCGAACTCAATAGTCATCAGTTCAGCCTGGCCAGTGCGGGCAGCCACGAGTTCCAGGCCGCCACGCAGCGTATCCACGCGCTGTTGTTCGGCGCTGATGCTGAGGCGCCCGCCGTTCAACCACAACCCGCGCAGGCGCAACCATGAGTGCCGTGCACGAACCGCCGGTCCGGCCCGAATACGTCGCGCCGCAGCGTGCAGCGCCGGCGCCCGCCGTGGTCAACACTGGGCCGGTCAACCGCTGGGGCTGGTTGAGCAAGCCCGCGATCCTGCTGGCGCTGGTCATCCTGTGGGAGTTGCTGGCACGCTGGGTCGACAATGATCTGCTGTTGCCGGGCGCGCTGCAGACGGCGCGCGCTTTCATCGATGGCATCGCGTCGGGCGAGCTGATCGGTTATGTGATGGTGTCGCTGGCCATCCTCGTGCAGGGATTCCTGTTGGGTGTGGCGATCGCGTTCCTGCTGATCTGGCTGGCCGTGTCGAACCGTTTTGGACGCGAGTTGATCGACACCCTGACGTCGATGTTCAATCCGCTCCCGGCCATTGCGCTGCTGCCGCTGGCGCTGCTGTGGTTCGGCCTGGGCAAGGGCAGCCTGCTGATGGTGCTGGTTCATTCGGTCGTGTGGCCGCTGACGCTCAATGCCAGCGCGGGCTTTCGCGCCGTACCCGAAACGCTGCGCATGGCCGGGCGTAACTATGGCCTGGGCGGCTTGCGCATGGTGCTGCAAATCCTGGTGCCGGCGGCGCTGCCGTCGATCCTGTCGGGCCTGAAGATCGGCTGGGCCTTTGCCTGGCGCACGCTGATCGCGGCGGAGCTGGTCTTTGGCAGCACGTCGGGGCAGGGCGGCCTGGGCTGGTACATCTTCCAGAACCGCAACGAGCTGTTCACCGATAAAGTGTTCGCGGGCCTGGCCACGGTGATCATGATTGGCCTGGCGATCGAGCGCTGCGTGTTTCGGACGCTGGAGCACGTGACAGTGCGGCGCTGGGGCATGCAACGCTGAAGTGCAAGGTGGCCGGGGTCAGTTCGCCGCTTGCAGCGCGCTTAGAGTCGCAATGCGATACGTGGCTTCCTGTCCGCCATCGTCTGTCGTGATGAACTCTGTGCCGTTGGCACCCATGTTGAACATGCGACCGGCCCCGGCCGGAATCAGCGACTGCACGCGGCGCACGACGTGACCGGCCAGCCCGTGCGCACCCTGCGCCACCAGCACCGTGCCATCCGTGCCATCCGCGCCGGGTGCCTCCCCACGCAGGTCGATCAGCGGGATCGCCGCCCCCTGCCAGGCCATGGTGGCGCTGAGCGGTAGGTCCAGCGGCACGATCTGTTCGATTGCGGAGAGCGGCAGCGCCTGCAGGCCGGCGGCATCGAACACGATATAGGCTTCGGCATTGCTGGTGCCCGCACCGACGCTGGCGGATGCAATGGACGTGACGCTGTCGCCGCGCGCCAGGGCCGCCTCGGGATGCCGCGCCAGCAAACGCGTGACGTCGACCAGCAGCACCGTGGCACCGCTGGCGTCGATGACATTTTCGCCAAGCCCGTCCGTGCTGGGTACGCCGGGACCAAATTCCTCGAGCCGCAGCACGGCCTGCACCGGCACACCCAGCGCCAGGTCGGCATGTTGCAGCACGGCGAGCAGTGGCGCAGCAGCGACGCGCGTGTCGGCGCCAGGTGCCTGGAACAACGCGGTGCTGGCAATCAGCGCAAGCTGGCTGTCGTGCCAGCAGCACCAGGCGCTGCTGCCGATATGCGTCAGCGGCGGCAAGGCAAGCACTTCGGCCAGCGCGGCCGGTGGCACGCCGATCAGACCGTGGCCGGTGTCGAGCAGCGCATAACAGGTGCACGGCAGCGTGTCGGCCACGGGCAGTGCTGCAGACGCAGCGGCCGTGGCGGCCGTCGGGGCCGTGCTCCAGCACTGTGCCAGATCGGCCAGCCGGGTCACTTCCAGCAGGCTCAGAAGCACGCCGTTCCCGGCCGGCACGGCGCTGTGGAACACGTCGTCCGGGTCGTCGCCGTGATGCAGGCGCTGCAGCGCCGCTGCCTCGACCTCGACCAGCTCCTCGAGCGCATCGACGCGCAGGCCGACGGTACGGTCACCGTCGCGCAGCAACAGCAGTTGCGGGACGGCCCCCGCCGGCGCTGCGCCGACGTCGAGCCAGCGCGCCAGGTCGACCACCGGCACGGCCATGCCTTCGTGGTCGACCATGCCGAGCAGGGCGTGGGTGCGCAGGGGCAGGCGACTGAACGTCTCTGGCAACGGCAGCGCCTGGAGCACGGCCTCGATCCGTATGCCGATCCCGACTTCGCCGATCCGGATGCGCGCCAGCGTCAGCTGCGCGCTGCAGGTGGCCGGCATGGCCTAGCGCTCTCGCGCTACGGCCTCGAGCTCTGCCAGCAGGCGCGAAGCGTCGCGGGTGGAGTCGGCCTGGTGGTGGGTGGCGCTGCCGATGCCGGCTATCGAACTGCTGGTGGCGACCGATTCGAGGATGCGCTCGAACGCATCTTCCACATCGCCGGCCAGGCGGGTGCCTTCGTCGACGCGGCTGACCGTCTCGTTGATCAGCTTGGAAATCTCGCGTGCCGCCAGGGCCGACTTTTCGGCCAGCTTGCGCACCTCGTTGGCCACCACTGAAAAGCCGCGCCCATGCTCGCCCGCGCGCGCCGCCTCGATCGCAGCATTGAAGGCGAGTAAATGGGTCTGGCCGGCGATGCTGGTGATGGTGTCGATGATTTCGCGCACGTCGCCGGACGAGGTCTGGATGGCTTGCATGGCGCCCTTGGAGCGTTCCAGCAAGCGGCTGCCGCTGGCCGCACCGTCCTGGGTACGCGCCGCCATCGCGGCGGACTCGCGCGCGCCGTCGGCGATCGTGGTGATCGAGCGGCCCAGGCCGTCGAGAGCCGTACCGATGGCGTCGATCTTGGCGCTCACCAGTTCTTCGCGCCGCACCTGGGCCGTCACGTCCATCGCGAACTTGACGACCTTGTACGGTTTACCGGTGGCATCGAGGATTGGATTGTAGGTGGCCTGGATCCAGATGTCGGCGTCGTGCTTGCCACGGCGCTGGAAGCGTCCAGCCTGGAACCGGCCCTGGCCCAGGTCGGCCCAGAAGTGCCGGTATTCGGCGCTTTTGGCCAGTTCCGGGTCGCAGAACATGGTGTGATGGCGCCCGACGATCTCGTCTGCGGTATAGCCCATCGTGCGCAAAAAATTTTCGTTGGCAGACAAGACGTTGCCGCGCATATCGAATTCGATCACCGCCTGCGAGCGTCCGATCGCATCGAGCTTGCCGCGCGACTCGGCTGCCAGCAGCTTCTGCTCGGTGATGTCGGTGGCGAACTTGACCACCTTGACCGGCTTGCCATCGGCGTCGAAGATCGGGCTGTAGGTGGCCTGGATCCAGACCGGCGTGCCGTCGCTGCGGATGCGCTTGAATTCGCCGCTATGGAACTCGCCCTTGGCCAGGCTGTGCCAGAACATCTGGTATTCAGGCGAGCGCTGGTAGGCGGGCTCGCAGAACATCGCATGCTGGCGCCCGATGACCTGATCCTGCTCGTAACCGAGGGTGAGCAGGAAATTGCGGTTGGCGTGCAGGATGCGGCCTTCGAGATCGAACTCGATTACCGCCTGTGCGCGGTCGATGGCCGTCATCGCGGCCATGGCCATTTCCTGGAGAGTTTCGTTGAGCGCTTGCATAGCTGAATCCGGGGCAGAAGGTGGGTAAAAAACCGTACTTACGATGAAATCATCTTAAGCGGTTTTTTCTTCGAAGTATGATTTCCATGTAGCAATAAGACGTATTCTAATGCGGTGCACCCTATTTACAACACGCGCACTCTACGTGCACCAAAAACGAGCGGGTCAGATCCCGCGCGCTGCGCCGCAGTGCGGTGCTTGCCTCCAGCGCTTACCCGGCAGGCGCGCCCTGCCTGCTATTTGCGCCAACAAAGGTCTCATCTTGTCGAAAGACAAAGCTTGACCAGAATGGTGCGGCGCGGTATGGTGTTCCTCACGCTTTGCACCCTCAAAGCATCAACGTCATGCGGGAGTCGCCCACAACGCCCCGTCCGCCATGGCACGCTTTCATTTGTAGGCAGTTTGCTCCGACCCGTGCCACAAGCGCGAGAGATGCGTCCAACCGCTACAAACACTCAAGCCTAACGAGTTGCGCCCAGCGTCAATGCGTACGGTCCCTACGGCGACCCGAACCATCGACGTGCACGCAGAAAGAAGTGGAGCCTGAGGGTTGTAAGCGCAGCACGCATATCGCCAGGAACGAGCATCCGATCAATCAACCCTATGGGTTTTGAAAGGAATGGTTATGAGTTTCGATCCAACAGTCCCCATCACGGGCGCTGAAATCGTTGTCCGTTGTCTGGCAGAAGAGGGCGTCAAGCACGTTTTCGGTTATCCGGGCGGCGCGGTTCTGTATATCTACGACGCGATCTTCCAGCAAGATAAATTCCAGCACGTTCTCGTTCGCCACGAACAAGCCGCGGTGCATGCCGCCGATGCCTATTCGCGCAGCTCGAACACCGTGGGCGTCGCTCTCGTCACGTCCGGTCCGGGCGTCACCAATGCCGTTACCGGCCTGTCGACCGCCTATATGGATTCGATTCCGATGGTCGTGATTTCGGGCCAGGTGCCGAGTCACGCGATCGGCCAGGATGCGTTCCAGGAATGCGACACCGTCGGCATCACCCGCCCGGTGGTCAAGCACAATTTCCTGGTCAAGGACGTGCGTGATCTGGCGTCGACGATCAAGAAAGCCTTCTTCATCGCCCGTACCGGCCGGCCCGGTCCGGTGCTGGTCGATATCCCGAAGGACATCACGGTCAACAAATGCCTGTTCGAGTACCCGCGCGAGATCGAGATGCGCTCGTACCGTCCGGTCGACAAGGGCCATGCCGGCCAGATCCGCAAAGCGGTCGCGCTGCTGCAGAATGCCGAGCGGCCGATGATCTATGCGGGCGGCGGCGTCATCCTGGCCAATGCCTCGAACGAGCTCAACCGCATGGTCGAGACCACCGGCTTTCCGATCACGAACACGCTGATGGGCCTGGGCGGATCGCGTTCGTCCGATCCGCACTTCGTCGGCATGCCGGGCATGCACGGCACCTATGAAGCGAACATGGCAATGCAGCACTGCGACGTGTTGATCGCCATCGGCGCGCGCTTCGACGACCGCGTGATCGGCAACCCGAAGCATTTCGCCTCGCATCCGCGCAAGATCATCCATATCGACATCGATCCGTCGTCGATTTCCAAGCGCGTGAAAGTGGATATTCCGATTGTCGGCAACGTCAAGGACGTGCTGATCGAACTGCTCTCGCAGCTCGACGCCGGCAATGGCCACGCCAATGCGCCTGCGCTGCAAAGCTGGTGGAAGCAGATCGCCGAATGGCGTGGCCGCGACTGCCTGGCATATGCAAGCTCCGACACGCTGATCAAGCCGCAGTCCGTGATCCAGCAGCTGCACAAGGTCACCGGTGGCGACGCGTTCATCACGTCCGACGTCGGCCAGCACCAGATGTGGGCCGCGCAGTACTACCCGTTCGACAAGCCGCGCCGCTGGATCAATTCCGGTGGCCTGGGCACGATGGGTGTGGGCCTGCCGTTCGCGATGGGCGTGCAGATGGCCAATCCGGACGCCACCGTGGCCTGTGTCACCGGCGAAGGCTCGATCCAGATGTGCATCCAGGAGCTTGCCACCTGCAAGCAATACCACCTGACGCCGAAGATCATTCTGCTCAACAACCGCTTCCTGGGCATGGTCCGCCAGTGGCAGCAGATCGATTACGGCTCGCGCTATTCCGAGTCATACATGGATTCGCTGCCCGACTTCGAAAAGCTGGCCGAGGCCTATGGTCACGTCGGCATGAAGATCGAGAAACCGGGCGATGTCGACGGCGCGTTGCGCGATGCATTCGCCATGAAAGACCGGCTGGTGTTCATGAACTTCATTACCGACCAGAGTGAAAACGTGTGGCCGATGGTCAAGGCGGGCCGCGGCCTGAACGAAATGCTGCTTGGCTCGGAGGACCTGTAAATGCGCCATATTATTTCTGTCCTGCTGGAGAACGAAGCCGGTGCACTGTCGCGCGTGGTTGGCCTGTTCTCGGCGCGCGGCTACAACATCGAAACGCTGACCGTCGCGCCGACCGAAGACGCGACGCTGTCGCGCATGACGATTGTCACGTCCGGCTCGGATGACATCATCGAGCAGATCACGAAGCACCTGAACCGCCTGATCGAGGTGGTGAAGGTGGTCGACCTGACCGAAGGCCAGCACATCGAGCGCGAGCTCATGCTGATCAAGGTGCGGGCGGTTGGCAAGGAGCGCGAAGAAATGAAGCGCACCGCCGATATTTTCCGTGGCCGCGTCATCGACGTCACCGAAAAGACCTACACGATCGAGCTGACCGGCGCCAAATCGAAGCTGGACGCCTTCATCGACGCCATCGACCGCGCCTCGATCCTCGAGACGGTGCGCACCGGTGGTTCGGGCATCGGCCGCGGCGAACGCATTCTGAAAGTTTGAGCGACGCTCAACATCACACAATTCAAATCAAATAACAGGATAAAAAAATGAACGTTTTCTACGACAAGGACTGCGACCTCTCCCTCATCAAGGGCAAGAACGTTGCCATCATCGGTTACGGCTCGCAAGGCCACGCGCACGCACAGAATCTGAGCGAATCAGGCGTCAATGTCACCGTCGGCCTGCGTCGCGGCGGCGCCTCGTGGGGCAAGGTCGAGCAAGCCGGCCTGAAAGTGGCGGAAGTCGATGAAGCAGTGAAAAACGCCGACGTCATCATGATCCTGCTGCCGGACGAAAACATCGCCGAAGTCTACAAGCAGAATATCGAGCCGAACGCCAAGCAGGGCGCCGTGCTGGCCTTCGCCCACGGCTTCAACGTGCACTACGGCCAGGTCGTCCCACGCGCCGACCTCGACGTGATCATGGTCGCGCCGAAAGCGCCGGGCCATACGGTGCGCGGCACCTACACGCAAGGTGGCGGCGTGCCGCACCTGATCGCCGTGTACCAGGACAAATCGGGCGCTGCCCGCGATATCGCCATGTCGTACGCGATGGCCAACGGTGGCGGCCGCGCTGGCATCATCGAAACCAACTTCCGCGAAGAAACCGAGACCGACCTGTTCGGCGAGCAGGCCGTGCTGTGCGGCGGCGCGGTCGAACTGATCAAGGCGGGCTTCGAGACGCTGACCGAAGCCGGTTACGCGCCGGAGATGGCGTACTTCGAGTGCCTGCACGAACTCAAGCTGATCGTCGACCTGATCTATGAAGGCGGCATCGCCAACATGAACTACTCGATCTCCAACAACGCGGAATACGGCGAATACGTGACCGGCCCGCGCGTCGTGACCGAAGACACCAAGAATGCGATGCGCCAGTGCCTGAAGGACATCCAGACCGGCGAATACGCCAAGAGCTTCATCCTGGAAAACAAGGCTGGCGCACCGACCTTGATCTCGCGTCGTCGCCTGACCGCCGAGCATCCGATCGAAGAAGTCGGCGCGAAGCTGCGCGCGATGATGCCGTGGATTGCGAAGAACAAGCTGGTGGATCAGTCGAAGAATTAATGTCGATGTAGTGGACAGGAACGGCGCCTTCGGGCGCCGTTTTTCATGGGGCGCCGGTTGTTACAAAGCACGTCAAAAGCTACTCATTTGCAACTGTCCATTACAAAGTACCGATGTTTTCCCTGTGCAAGGTATCGTATAACCAAGTCGGACATACGTCGCAACTCACAGGAGAACAACAATGGCATTCACCAAATCCCTCGTCGCTGCCGCCCTCGTGCTGGCCTTCAGCGCTGCCCAGGCGCAGACCGCGCCGTCGACCGCGACCACCGGCACCATGGTCATCGTTCCGGCCTTCGGCGAAGTCAAGCATGTCAATGACGAAGCGACGATCACGTTCGCCGTCGAAGAGCACGACAAGGACAAGAACGCCGCCGCCGACCGCGTCAACCGCAAGATGAAAGAGGGCACCGAGATCGTGCGCCGAGCCGATCCGAAAGCCGAACTGAAAACCCAGGGCTATTACACGTACCCGGTGTACCCGGAAGTGCAGCCACAGCCGGTCGGCCGCGTGGTCGCGCCGGTCAAGCCGGTGCCGATCGCCTGGCGCGTTGGCCAGTACCTGGAAGTCAAGACCACGAATCTGGCCGCGCTGCCGAAAACGGCCGCCGCCGCGCAGAAGGTCCTGCAGATCAATAACATCAACTTCGGCCTGACCCCGGCGACCGAGAAGCGCCTCGACGACCAGCGCATCGCTGCGACGTACCAGAACCTGAACGAGCGCATCGTCTCGATCGCCAAGGCGATGGGCCGTCAGCCTGGCGACGCCGTGCTCGATACGGTCGACTTCGAGGGCTCGGGCAATTATGCGGGCGACGCCCAGGCCGCGCCGGCCATGATGATGCGTTCGAGCGCCAAGCGCGAGATGGATGATGGCATGGCTGAACCGAGCTTCGAACCAGGCGAAACCACGCTGCAGATGCGCCTGGTGGGCAAGGTCAAGTTCAAATAGGCGCAGTCAGCGTTGTCTGTTGATGACGCCGATTGCGATGCAAAACAATTGTTCTGCCGAACTGACCCGCCCGCCATCCAGTGCCCAGCGCCACCCCAGGTAATTGGGCAGGTAGCGCGATGCCACCCCGCGAAAGCCCAGTAGCCAGGCCTTGAAGCGCCCGTGGTAGGCGTTCACGTTTTGTACGTGGATGGCGCGGCTACCCGAATGCCTGACGCGCACGCCGGCGCGCAGATTGACTGTCTCGTGCGCAATCCTGTGCTTGCGTGCAAAGGCCCGGTACGCGGCGTGGCTGTCGCTGACCAGGAGCGCCTGCGGATCGAGGCTGGGCAGCAAATCGCGTTCGAGTTGCGCGGCTGTCAGTGCGCCACGGCCAGTGACGGCATCGATGGTGCGGCCATTCCGGTCGCGCGCCACCAGGATGCAATCGAGATGGCGGGAAATGCCACGCTTGGGCGCGCAGCCGCCCCGTCGGCGTGGCGGGCGGTCGAGCGTGCGTGATCCTTTTTGCGATTCGAGCAGGAATGTCTCATCGGCCTCCACGATGCCGTTGAGCGATGCAGGCCGGTCGAGCTTGACCCATTTGAGAAAGCGGTGGCGCCATCGGAAAGCCGTGTTGCGGTGCACGCCGACCTGGTCTGCGCCCTTGCGCACGGACAGTGAATCGAGCAGCACCTGTGAATACGCGAGCCATTTGGCCTTGTGCCTGAGCCGCGCCAATGGCGTGCCGCTCAGGTCGTTGAATGTGCGGCCACAGGCGCAGCAGCGAAAGCGCTGCAGGTCGTTGGCGAACCCGTGCCGATTGCAGCGTTCGTTGCCACAGCTGGGGCAGCAGCGCGCTGGCGCTCTTGCCTGCGCGATCAGTGCGACCACCTGAGCGAGGCCAGCTGCGGGATGCAGGGCGTCGAGCACTTGCCGGCGCTGTGGCGGATTCAGCGCTGACAACCTGGCAAACCAGTTCTTGAAACGGGGCGCTTTCATGGGCGATTCCTGATGCTGGCGACAGGCGTTGGACCACGAAATCGCTCATCAGTTCATGGCTCGGCTCTATTTAACGTTGACTGCGCCTTCAAATAGGCGCCATCCGGCACGGTCGTGTTCAAGTAGGCGACATGCAATTGCCAGCCGGGTTAGCGTAGTGTTTCGCTAACACGGGTCCCGCCTCTATAATGGGTGGGAACAGTCGCTCGGCGGCTCACTTGAATACGATTGCTTATGCCAACTTTTCCACGAAGAAGAAAGCCAGGGACCCCGCCCAAGGGTCCACGATTCTCCCGCCTGAAAAAGCGTTTCGCGCCCCGTACGCAAGGACGGGCTGCCGGTGAGCGCAGCCGCGGCATCTACCTGCTGCCCAATGCCTTCACCACGGCCGCGCTGTTCTGTGGGTTCTACGCCATCGTCATGGCAATGAATCAGCGTTTCGACCAGGCGTGCTGGGCCGTGTTCATCGCGATGATCCTCGACGGCCTGGACGGGCGCATCGCGCGCCTCACCAATACCCAGAGTGAATTCGGCGCGCAATACGACAGCCTCGCCGACATGGTCTCGTTCGGCGCTGCACCGGCGCTGGTGATGTACGAATGGTCGCTCAACGGCCTTGGCAAGGTCGGCTGGGTCGCGGCCTTCATCTACTGCGCCTGCGCCGCCTTGCGCCTTGCACGCTTCAATACCAATATCGAAGTGGTCGACAAGCGTTTCTTCCAGGGCTTGCCCAGCCCGGCTGCAGCGGCGCTCGTGATCGGCTTTATCATGATGATGATCGATCCCGATATCAGCGTCATCCCGCGCAAGGTTGAGTGGGTGTCGTGGGGCATTACGGTCTTCGCCGGCCTGACGATGGTGTCGAACGTGCCGTTCTACAGCTTCAAGGACATCAACTTCCGCAAGTCGGTGCCATTCATCGCGGTGTTCCTGATCGCGCTGGTGCTGGCGCTGCTGGCAATCGATCCGCCCAAGGTCCTGTGGCCGATCTTCGTGATCTACGGCCTGTCGGGTTACGCCGTGTATGTGTGGCAGCGTGCGAAGGGCAAGCGGGTCAGCATTATCCCGCTCGACGACGCCGACGACGACCTCCATCGCTGATCACCGGGCGCCCGCAACCATGAGAGCTCCTTACTTCGCGGCCTGCGCCGCCACCGTCCTGCTCCTGTCGGGGCTGCTTGCTGCCTGCTCACCGCTGTCGCTGGTCAATGCGGTCTCGCCGAGCGGCGCCACGCGCACGGTGGCCTCGGCCGCCTACGGCACCAATCCGCGCCACGTGCTGGATATCTACCGGCCCGAAAACTGGACCGGCCCGGCGCCCGTCATCGTGTTCTACTACGGTGGCAACTGGGTCGACGGCGAGCGCGCCGACTATGCCTTCGTCGGCCGCGCACTGGCGGCGCGTGGTTTCGTGGTGGTCATTCCCGACTATCGCCTGTATCCGCAGGTGCGCTATCCCGACTTCCTGACCGACAGCGCCGAAGCACTGGCCTGGACATCGCGCCGGATCAAGGCATATGGCGGCGATCCGAAGCGCATCTATGCGATGGGCCACAGTGCCGGCGCCTACAACGCCGCGATGCTGGCACTCGACCCGCGCTGGCTGCGCGCGCAGGGCACGGCCCCGAGCATCCTGCGTGGCTGGATCGGCATGGCCGGTCCCTACAACTTCCTGCCCGTGGAAAATGAAACGACGCGCCCGGTGTTCCTGTACCCGAATACGCCGCGCGATTCGCAGCCGATCAACCACGTGACGGTCAATGCGCCGCCCGCGCTGTTGATCGCGGCGCGTAACGATTCGACGGTCGATCCCGAGCGCAACACGGGCGCGCTGGCGGACCGGCTGCGCGCGACGGGTGTGCCGGTGCGTGAGGTCAGCTTCACCGGCGTGAACCATGTCACGCTGCTCGCAACGCTATCGAGCTCGCTGCGCCGCCTGGCGCCGTCGCTCGATGCGATCGAAGACTTCGTGCACAGCGACGGCGGGCGCAAGCTGCCGCCGGCGCGCTAAGCCGCCTCATACCGCAGCCCCTACCAGGAGCTGCGGTCTCTTGGCTCGTACATCGGGTCCGGCCCGTTCATCATCTGGCGCACGACGCCTCCCTCGTCGAAGTGCACGTGCATCAGCGAGTTCCAGACGCCAGCCTCCTTGTAGCGGTACGACCAGACCTCGTAGTTCTGCATCGCCACGCGCGAGCGTTCGGCAGGGCGTCCGATCGTGCGCAAGACCTGCTCCTTGGTGGCCTGGTCGACCTTGAGCGTGGCGAACTTTTCACCCGTCAGCACCTGCTCGTAGGCCGTCAGGCGGCCATCGGGCCCGATGCGTGCCATCCACGTGTACTGGCCCATCGGCCCCGTCGCGTACTCGAGCGAGCGCGCCGCGCCATCGCCGTCGACATAGACGGACGTCGGCTTGCCGAGCTTGGCCTGGACCACATCGGCTGTTTCGCCGGGCAGCGGGGCAGGGCGCGTGGCGCACGCCGCCAGCAGCAGCGTGGCGGCCAGCGTTGTTATTTTCATCATTGGGTGCATTATTTTGTCCTTTACATGGCGGCAGGGCGGGCAAATGCTGGTGGGCACCCGCGTTTTGCACTATACTTGCCGGTCTGTCCGAATCCGGGCAGGCATTTTAATCAATCACGGTGCGCTGGGTTGCGACTCTTGCACCGCATGTGAAAGGTAACATCATGACCGTAGAAACTCTGAACAAAGCCGCGATTATCGCGGACAACGCACGCGGCGAAAAAGACACCGGTTCGCCAGAAGTGCAAGTTGCACTGCTGACCGCACGCATCAACGACCTGAACGGCCACTTCAAGGCCCACCAGAAAGATCACCACTCGCGTCGTGGTCTGATCATGATGGTCAACCGTCGTAAGAGCCTGCTGTCGTACCTGAAGAACAAGGATCTGAACCGTTACCGCGACCTGATCGCCAAACTGGGCCTGCGTAAGTAATTCGTTTGCGCCAGACGGTTTAAGTCTGAAGATGCCTGCGCCAGTTCTCTGTCGCGGGCATTTTTCGTTTTTGAGCGGTTTGTTTGTTGTTGCAAGGCTGTTCTGCTCGTGAACGGCCCGTGGTGAGAGGTGAACGACAGCACCTGAAAATCTGTCGGCAAAATGAAAGGGATACCCCATGTTTAACAAAGTTACGAAAACCTTCCAGTACGGTCAACACACTGTCACCCTGGAGACGGGCGAAATCGCGCGCCAGGCAAGCGGCGCCGTCGTGGTGTCGGTCGAAGATACCGTCGTGCTGGCAACCGTGGTCGCACGCAAGGATGCCAAGCCGGGTCAGGACTTCTTCCCGCTGACCGTCGACTACCTCGAGAAAACGTATGCTGCGGGTAAAATCCCGGGCGGTTTCTTCAAGCGCGAAGGCCGTCCTTCCGAAAAAGAAACGCTCACCTCGCGTCTGATCGACCGTCCAATCCGTCCGCTGTTCCCGGAAGGCTACCTGAACGAAGTCCAGGTCATCATCCACGTGCTGTCGGTCAACCCTGAAATCGATCCGGACATCCCTGCGATGATCGGCGCTTCGGCCGCCCTGTGCATCGCCGGTATCCCGTTCAGCGGCCCTATCGGTGCCGCGCGCGTCGGCTACGCGAATGGCCAGTACATCCTGAACCCGACCACCACCGAGCTGAAGACTTCGCAGATGGACCTGGTCGTGGCCGGCACCGAAACCGCCGTCCTGATGGTCGAGTCGGAAGCCAAGCAACTGTCCGAAGAAATCATGCTGGGCGCCGTCGTGTTCGGCCATGACCAGATGAAAGTCGTGATCGATGCGATCCACGACCTGGTCGCCGAAGGCGGCAAGCCGGAAGTCGAATGGGCGCCGGCGCCAAAGAACGAAGAACTGATCGCCCGTATCGGCGAACTGGCCGGCGCGAAAGTGCGCGATGCATACCAGACCCGCGAAAAATCGGCGCGTCAGCAAAAGCTGAAGTCGCTGTCGTCGGAAGTCATGGCTGAGCTGAGCGCCGCTGGCGTGACGGCCGATTCGGGCGACGTCGGCAACATCCTGTTCGACATGGAAGCCAAGGTCGTGCGTTCGCAGATTCTCGAAGGCGAGCCACGCATCGACGGTCGCGACACCCGCACCGTGCGTCCGATCTCGATCCGTTCGAGCGTCCTGCCACGCACCCACGGTTCGGCCCTGTTTACCCGCGGTGAAACGCAGGCGCTGGTCGTTGCCACGCTGGGCACTGCACGCGACAGCCAGAAGATCGACGCGCTGATGGGCGAGTACACCGACTCGTTCATGATGCACTACAACATGCCTCCGTTCGCCACCGGCGAAACCGGTCGCGTCGGCACGCCGAAGCGCCGCGAAGTCGGTCACGGCCGTCTGGCCAAGCGCGCGCTGATCGCTGCGCTGCCGGATCCGGAAGACTTCAGCTACTCGGTGCGCCTGGTCTCGGAAATCACCGAGTCGAACGGTTCGTCGTCGATGGCCTCGGTCTGCGGCGGCTGCCTGGCACTGATGGACGCTGGCGTGCCGATGAAATCGCACGTGGCCGGTATCGCCATGGGCCTGATCAAGGAAGGCGGCAAGTTCGCCGTGCTGTCGGACATCCTGGGCGATGAAGATCACCTGGGCGACATGGACTTCAAGGTGGCCGGTACCGCAGCAGGCATCACCGCGCTGCAGATGGACATCAAGATCCAGGGCATCACCAAGGAAATCATGCAGGTGGCACTGGCGCAAGCCAAAGAAGGCCGTCACCACATCCTGGGCGAAATGCAGAAGGCCATGCCAACCGTGAAGACCGAACTGTCGGACTTCGCGCCACGCCTGATCACCATCCGCATCAATCCGGAGAAGATCCGTGACGTCATCGGCAAGGGCGGCGCCGTCATCCGCGCGCTGACCGAAGAGACCGGCACCCAGATCGACATCAGCGACGAAGGCGTGGTCACGATCGCGTCGGTCGACGCTGCCGCCGGCCAGGAAGCCAAGCGCCGCATCGAAGAGCTGACCGCATCGGTCGAAGTGGGCAAGACCTACGACGGCACCGTGCTGAAACTGCTGGACTTCGGCGCGATCGTCCAGGTCATGCCAGGCAAGGATGGCCTGCTGCACATCTCGCAGATCGCCAACGAGCGTGTCAACGCTGTTGCCGACTACCTGAAAGAAGGCCAGCAAGTGCGCGTCAAGGTCCTCGAGACCGACGAGCGCGGTCGTCTGAAGCTGTCGATGAAGGCCGCTGATCCGGTCGAAGGCGCAGCAGTGTAATCACGCTGCAATCTGAAAAAACCGCCAGCGCGTGAGCCTGGCGGTTTTTTTACGCCCGTATGCGCGAGAAAATCGGGCGGCGCCGCCTTCTTGACGAAAGGGATCGATGTGCTATGCAAGGCGATTCGACGCCGGCAATCCGATACGCTACATTCGTGGATCACCACGATCAAGGCGCGCCATGCTGACACTCTTCCAGTTCAAGCCATCCCTGAAAAAGTTCGCACAGGCGCTGATGGCGCATGCGCAGCGCAGCAGCTTTGCACATCCGATGCATTTTGATGCGGACCGGGCACGCATCCTCACCGGTGCAAACGGCGACCAGATCGTCAATCTCGCCAACCTGCACAAACAATACCGAGATGCTGCGCGCGCCGATCGCCCGCGCTTTCTCGAGATGTGCATGGCCATCTTGCGCGACACCTCGCTTCCGCAGCGTTTCGAGGATGTCAGGGCCAACCTGCTGCCGGCCGTTCGGGCGCGCTCGTACGCCGAGTCGCTACGTCTGTCGGCACGTTTTGCGGGAACGGCATTGCCTGGTACGTCCGCGGCGCCACTTGGCGAGGATGTCGTGACCGTGATTGTCGTCGATGACGCCGATTCGATGAGTATCGTGACTGCAACGCAGCTCGATGCATGGGGGGTGTCGTTTGCGGTGGCATTGGATATGGCGCTCGATCATCTGCGTGGCATGCCGGGTGGCGGATTCGTACGCAACCCCGATGGCGTGATGGTCGGCGACTGGAACGATGCCTACGACTCGTCGCGCCTTCTGCTGCCAGACGTGATCCACCGCGCCGGCATCAGCGACCCGGTCGTGATGATTCCCACGCGCGACAGCATCTTGCTGGCCCCGGCTGGAGATCGCCGTGCGTTACTGGCCATGCTTGCCCTGGCCCACACTGCCAGTGAAGAGCAGGGCCGCACGGTATCGGCGGCGATGTACCATTTTCGGAACGGCAGCGCACAAACCTATATGCCTGAAGACGAGGAAGTTGCACGCGGCCTGGCCCAATTGCGCCAACGCTATCTGGCCGAAGACTATGCGGCCCAGAAAACACTTCTCGACGATCTGCATGAAAAGCACGACCTCGACTTGTTTGTCGCGAGCTTCATGCTGGCACAAGACAACCATGCGCGCCAGGAATTCAGCCTCTGTACCTGGTCAGAGGGTGTCGATGCGCTGCTTCCCAAAGCAGACAGGATCGCCCTGGTACGCTTCAATGAGCAGGGGGAGGCGCAGCGTGCCGGCACCTATGACTGGAATACGGTGAGCGCGGTCGCGGGGCACTTGATGACACCACAGCCCGACACCTACCCGATCCGCTACCGCGTGACGCAGTTTCCCGACCTGGCCCTGCTGGAAGCGCATTGACGGCACATCCGTCAATTGGCCGGTCGCCTTCGATGTTGCTTCCCATAAGGATTCCATCAAGATAGTGTAGTTATGTCTGTTTCCGCACGGATTATTTGCTGACACGACCGTATGCTGCGTACGTGAACTGGGTAAATACAGTTCGCAGGTTTGCCGACATCGGCGTCAATCGCTGCCGATGCCAGCACGAATCAACGTACTACCGGACGCGTTTTCGTGGTCGGACGCGCCGGGAACAGGCATTGCAGAATCATGACGGACCATACACAGACGCTTGACGAGGGAACGCCACGCGGCATTCCTGGCAACACGAAGAAAAAGCGCAGAGGCCCGCCCTTGTCGGTAGCAGCGTGGAAGCAGTTCGTCAGCGTCGCCAAGCCGTACTGGCTAGGTGATGAGCGCAAGCGGGCCTGGCTGCTGCTCGCGCTGTTGATCGTGCTGATGCTGGTCGAAACCAAGCTCGCCGTGATGCTCAACGACCAGGCCGGCGAGCTGACCTCGGCGCTGGCCGGCAAGGACCGCAACCGCTTCTGGGGCGCGGTCCAGGCCTGCCTGATCGTGCTCGCGTTCGCCGTGCCGATCTACGCGTTCTACTACTACATGCGCGATCTGTTCGCCAACAAGTGGCGCCGCTGGCTGACGCGGCGCTTTCTCGATGGTTACGTGGGCGGCCGCAAATACTACGAGCTGGGCTCGAACCAGGAGATCGACAATCCTGACCAGCGTATCTGCGAGGATGTGAACACGTTCACCGGCCGCTCCGTTCACTTCATGCTGATCTTCCTGGGTTCGCTGATGCAGCTGGTGGCCTTCAGCGCGGTGCTGTGGTCGATCTCGCACGTGCTGGTGGCCGTGCTGGTGGGGTATGCGCTTCTGGGCACGATGACTGCGCTGGTCGTTTTCGGCAATCCGCTCATTCACCTGAATTTCTGGCAGTTGCGGCGCGAAGCCGATTTCCGCTTTAGCCTGATTCGCCTGCGGGAGAATGCCGAATCGATCGCGTTCTATGGCGGCGAAGCGCAGGAGCGCGCGCACATCGACAGCAAGTTCAACAAGGTCATCCATAACTTTTCGCGCCTGATCAAGAAGCAGCGCGCGCTCAACCTGTTCCAGCGCACCTTCAGCCAGCTCACGCTGGTGCTGCCGTTCGTGATCTTGGCCGATGCCGTTCTCTCGGGCGAGCTCGAAGTGGGGCGCGCGGTGCAGGCAGCTGGCGCGTTCACGGCGGTGCTGGCGGCGGTCGGCGTCATCGTCGACAACTTCGAAAGCCTGAGCCGTTTCGTTGCGGGCATCGGCCGCCTGCAGACTTTGTCCATGCATGTGATGCCCGAGCCGCCGGCCGGCAATCCGTGCGACACGCAGGCGCGCATCACACGCACGCCTGGCGACCATCTGGCACTCGAGTCACTGACGCTGTGCCCGCCGCAGTCCGACCGCGTGCTGATCAAGGATTTGACGCTGTCGCTGAAGCCGGGCGACGCGTTGCTGATCAACGGCGACAGCGGGTGCGGCAAGAGCTCGCTGCTGCGCGCCATTGCGGGGCTCTGGAACAAGGGCAGCGGGGTGATTCATCATCCGCCGCGCGAAGATTTCTTCTTCCTGCCGCAGCAGCCGTATCTGCAGCCGGGCACCTTGCGCAGCCAGCTCATCTATCCAAGCACCCGCACGACGCTGAGCGACGCGCAGCTGACCGACATCCTCGAGCAGGTGCACCTGCCGTACCTGGCCGGGCGCGTCGGAGGTCTCGACGCCATCCTCGACTGGGAAAAGCTGCTGTCGATCGGCGAGCAGCAGCGCCTGGCATTCGGCCGCGTACTGGTGCACGAGCCGGCCATCGTGATCCTGGACGAAGCCACCAGCGCGTTAGACTCTGCCAACGAATCGTCGCTGTACAAGCGCCTGCGCGACAAGGGCACGACGCTGGTCAGCGTCGCGCACCGCGCCGGCGTGCTGCGCCACCATACCCATGTGCTGTGGCTGACGGGCGACGGCGGCTGGGAAGTGCATGCTGCGGCCGATTATCAGTTCGATGTGCCGGTGCCTGCGCGCAGCAGCGCCCAGGAAGTGCAGTCTGGGTTGCAGTCGCGTGCGAGCGTGCTGGTCGGTTAAGCGGGGCCTGCCAGCAACGCGTATGGCGCGGCGGGACGATAATCCTTGACCCTCCAGCCGCTACAGGGTATTTAATGGCATCTGGCGCGCGATCATCCGGTCGCGTGCCATTCGACAATGACCGATCCGATGCGCCGTCTTTTCCTCATCCTGCTGCTGTTCGCCATGCCCTTCCAGGCTGCCTGGGCGGCGGGTGCTGCCTATTGCACGCACAATGAAAAAACGATGCACCCGGGCCACCACACCCACAAGCATTCGTCCTCGACCGCGTCGTCGTCCCCGGCGTCAAGCCAGGATGACGCCAGCCCGTCCGACCCCTGCAACGACTGCGACGCCTGCCACCACCTGTCGGCCAGTGCGGTGCTGTCGTCACAACCCAATCTGCCCCTGCCCAAGGGTGCGCCGCACCTGCGCGGCGAAACCCGGCGCTACGTCTCGCACGTGCCCGACCTGATTCCGCCACCCGACCGCCTGCTGCGCATCTAGCGCGGCGAACCTCCATCGCCGGCCCGCCACGCGCGGCCGCCCGATTGCCTTCGCCGGACATTCACCCGTTCGGAGCACCATCATGAAACACCGTTTGACACCGCCGCTGGCGGCGCTCGCTCTTGCGTGCGCGCTGGCCTCCATTGGCCTGCCGCTGGCAGCCCAGGCTGCGCCCATGGCCGCCGTGGCCGCCCCCACGCAGCCCTTGACGCTCGACGCCGCCATCGCGCTGGCCCTGCGTTTGAATCCGACGCTGCGCGCGGCCGGTCAGGAAGTCGCCGCGCAACAGGGCGCTCTGGCCCAGGCCGGGGCGCGACCCAATCCCGAACTCGAGCTGCTGCGCGAGGGCGAACGCAGCGACAACCGCACGCTCACGGCGCTCCTGACCATTCCGGTGGAACTGGGTGGCAAGCGCGCTGCGCGCATGGATGTGGCGCGCCAGGAAAGCCAGCTGGCGGCGCTGGCGCTGAACGCCGAACAGGCGCGCGTGCGCGCCGATGTGATTGCCGCGTTTTACGACGTCGTGGCGGCGCTGGCGCGTGAACGCATGGCGCAGGAACTGGTGCATCTCGCGGGCCGCGCACTGGACGCCGCCGGCAAGCGGGTCGATGCCGGTACCTTGTCGCCCGTCGAGCAAACCCGCGCCCGCGTGGCGCAGGGGGGAGCGCGCATCGAGGCGCTGCAGGCGGCGCGCACGCTGGAAGCCGCGCGGTTCCAGCTCGCGGCCCTGTGGGCGGGTGAGGCGCGCGGGCTCGTCGTCGTCGAGCCGGACGCCGTCACGCTGCCCGCGCTGCCGCCGCTGGACGGCTTGCTGGCGCAACTGGACACTGCACCCGGCATGCGCCAGGCTGGCGCACATCTGAAGCACAGACAGGCGCTGGCCAGGCTCGAACAGGCGCGCCGTACGCCGGACGTCAACGTGATCGTCGGCGCACAGCGGGAAGGGCCAGATGCTCGAAACCGCACTGTGCTGGGTCTGTCGGTGCCGCTGCCGCTGTTCAACCGCAACGACGGCGCCGTCCTCGATGCGCTGCGCCGCGTCGACAAGGCGCAGGACGAACAGGCTGCGCAAGGCGCCCGTCTGCGCGCCGAACTGGGCCAGGCCCATGCGCGCCTTGGCACGGCGCTGGCCGAATGCGCGCTGATCGCCACCGAGATTTTGCCCGGTGCGCAGGATGCGCAGCGCGCCGCCAGCCGCGGTTTCGCGCTCGGCAAGTTCGGCCTGATCGACGTGCTCGACGCCCAGCGCGTGCTGGCGCAATCCACCCAACAATACCTCAATGCCGTCGCCGAAAGCCATCGCGCGCACGCCGATATCGCACGCCTGCTGGGACAAGCAGCGGTGCAGGAGAACCCATGAACAAGCAGCAAACACGCATCATCGTCATCATGCTGGCCATCGCGCTGGCACTTGCCGCCTTTGTCCTGCTGCGCGACCGCGCGCAGCAGGCGGGCGAGGAGCACGCTGAACAGGTCGAACACGCCGAAGAAAAAGAAGAAACGCACGCCGACGACGGCGTCATTCACTTCACGCCCAACCAGATCACGGTGGCCGACATCACGGTTGCCACGGCCGGCCCGAAGCACCTGGACACCTTCATCCGCATGCCGGGCCAGATCGCGCTGAACGAAGACCGCACTGCCCACGTCACGCCGCGCGCGGCCGGCTCGGTGCGCGACGTCAGCGCCGACCTGGGCCAGCAGGTACGCAAGGATCAGATCCTTGCCAGCATCGCCAGCGCCGACATCGCCGGCCAGCGCGGCGCGCTGACGGCGGCGCAGAAACGGGTCGACTATGCGCGCAGGATTGTGGCGACCGAGCGCACGCTATGGGAAGAAAAGATCACGGCGCGTCAGGATCTGCTGAAAGCCGAGCAGGAACTGACCGAGGCCGAAGTCGCGCGCGACACCGTGCGCCAGCAGTTGCAGGCGCTCGGCGCCGCCGGTGGTGGCGGCTCGAGTCTGCTCGCCATCCGCGCGCCGTTTGACGGCATCATCGTCGAAAAGCACATCACGCTCGGCGAAGTAGTGGGCGCCGATACGCGCGTGTTCACGCTGACCGACCTGTCGACCGTGTGGGCCGACGTCGTGGTGCCGGCTCGCGACCTGGACATCGTGCGCGTCGGCACGACCGCAGTGATCCGTTCGATTGCATCAAGCACGACCGCGCCCGGCAAGGTGAGTTTCGTCAGTTCGCTGGTGGGCGAGGCATCGCGCTCGGCCAAGGCACGCGTGGTGCTGGCCAATCCGGGCACCGCCTGGCGGCCTGGCCTGGCCGTAAACGTCGACATCGTGACCGGCTCGAGCGACGTGCCGGTGGCCGTTGCGCGCGAAGCGATCCAGACCGTCGATACGCGCCAGGTGGTCTACAAGCGCGTCAAGGAAGGCTTCATCGCGCAACCCGTCAGCACCGGGCGCGCGGATGCACGCTTCATCGAGATCACGGCCGGCCTGAATCCGGGCGACACCTACGCTGCCAGCGGCAGCTTCACGATCAAGGCCGAACAGGGCAAGGGCGAGGCCAGTCATGAACACTGACCTGCACCCCGTCACCTGGTTCGACCGCCTCATTACGCTCAGTATCGAGCGGCGCTGGCTCGTGCTGCTGGCCGTGCTGGCGATGGCGGCCATCGGCATCTACAATTATGGGCGCCTGCCGATCGACGCCGTGCCCGACGTGACCAACGTCCAGGTGCAGATCAACACGGCGGCGCCGGGCTACTCGCCACTCGAGGTCGAGCAGCGCATCACCTATCCGGTCGAGGCGGTGCTGGCCGGTCTGCCGCACCTGGAAACCTACCGCTCGCTGTCGCGCTACGGCCTGTCGCAGGTGACGGTGGTGTTCGACGAGGGCACCGACATCCACTTCGCGCGCCAGCTCGTGAGCCAGCGCCTGCAGGATGCGCGCGAAAACCTGCCGGCCGGCGTGGTGCCGGCGCTGGGCCCGATCGCGACGGGCCTGAGTGAAATCTACCAATGGACCGTTGAGACCGAGCCGGGTGCGAAAAAGCCCGATGGCACGCCTTACACGCCGACCGACCTGCGCGAGATCCAGGACTGGATCATCAAGCCGCAACTGCGCACGGTGCCGGGTGTCACCGACATCAACTCCATCGGCGGCTTCGACAAGGAATACCTGGTGGCCCCGAACACGGCCACGCTGTCGTCGTACGGGCTGGAACTGATCGACATCGTGCATGCGCTCGAGCGCAACAACAGCAATGTCGGCGCCGGCTACATCGAGCGCGAGGGCGAGCAGTACCTGGTGCGCGCACCGGGCCAGGCCGCGTCCATCGACGACATCGGCAACATCGTCGTCACCAGTGTCAATGGCATCCCGGTGCGCGTGCGCGACGTGGCCGAAGTGGGCATCGGGCGCGAATTGCGCACCGGTGCGGCCACCGAAAACGGCGTCGAGGTGGTGCTGGGCACCGTGGTCATGCTGATCGGCGAGAACAGCCGCAAGGTGGCGCAGGCAGTCGATGCGCGCATGCTCGAGATCAATCGCAGCCTGCCCAAGGGCGTCAAGGCGGTGACCGTGTACGACCGCACGGTGCTGGTCGAAAAGGCGATTGCCACCGTGCGCAAGAACCTCGTCGAGGGTGCGATCCTGGTCATCGCCGTGCTGTTTTTCTTTCTGGGGAACCTGCGCGCGGCGCTGCTGACCGCGCTGGTGATTCCGCTGGCGATGCTGTTTACGTTCTCCGGCATGGTGGCCGGCGGCGTCAGTGCCAACCTGCTCAGCCTGGGGGCGCTGGACTTCGGCATCATCGTCGACGGCGCCGTCGTCATCGTCGAGAACTGCGTGCGCCGGCTGGCCGGCGCCCAGTACCGGCTCGGGCGCCTGCTCACGCGCGAAGAACGCTTTGCCGAAGTCTTCGCCGCCGCGCGCGAAGCCAGGCGGCCCCTGATCTACGGGCAGCTGATCATCATGATCGTGTACCTGCCGATCTTTGCGCTCACCGGCATCGAGGGCAAGATGTTCCACCCGATGGCGTTTACGGTGGTGTTCGCGCTGCTGGGCGCGATGATCCTGTCGGTGACGTTCGTGCCGGCCGCCGTGGCGCTGTTCATCGGCCGCAAGGTCGACGAAAAGGACAGCCGCGTCATGCTGGCCGCGCGCCGCTGGTATGCGCCGGCGCTCGACTACGCACTGGCCAACCGCATCGTGGTGATGGTGTTCGCCGGCCTGGTGATCGCTCTGGCGGTGCTGATGGCCACGCGCCTGGGCCTGGAGTTCGCGCCGAATCTCGACGAAGGCGACATGGCCGTGCTGACGGTGCGCGTGCCGGGCACGAGCCTGACCCAGTCGGTCAGGATGCAGCAGCAGATCGAGACGACCCTGATGCGCGAGGTGCCCGAAATTGCGCGCGTGTTCGCCCGCATCGGCACCGCTGAAATTGCGTCCGACCCGATGCCGCCCAGCGTGGCCGACAGCTACATCATTTTCAAGCCCGAATCCGCGTGGCCCAGGCCGAAGCGCTCGCGCGCCGCCGTGCAAGAGGCGATCCGCAAGGCGCTCGAACGCCTGCCCGGCAACAGCTACGAATTCAGCCAGCCGATCCAGCTGCGTGTGAACGAGTTGATTTCGGGGGTACGCAGCGACGTCGCCGTCAAGCTGTTCGGCGACGACCTGGCGGTACTCGAAGCGACTGCCAGCCAGATCGCGGCCAGCCTGCGCACGGTCGCCGGCGCGGCCGAGGTGCAGGTCGAGGCGACATCCGGCCTGCCGATCCTGCAGATCCGGGTCGACCGCGAGCGCGCCGCGCGCATGGGCCTGAACATCGGCGACGTGCAGGAAATGATCGCGACCGCCACCGCCGGACGCGTGGCCGGCACGCTGTTCGAGGGCGACCGCCGCTTCGACATCGTCGTGCGCCTGCCGGAAGACATGCGCTCTGACATCGACGCGCTGCGCCGGCTGCCGGTGGCCTTGCCCGGCACGAAGGAGGGCGGGCACAGCTTCATCACGCTGGGCGAAATCGCCACCTTCGACGTCTCGCCTAGCCCAAACCAGCTCAGTCGCGAAGAAGGCAAGCGCCGCGTGGTCATCACTGCCAACGTGCGCGGGCGCGACATCGGCTCGTTCGTCGCGGCGGCGCAGGCGCGCATCGCGCAGGATGTACGCATCCCGCCCGGCTACTGGACGGCCTGGGGTGGCCAGTTCGAGCACCTGACGACGGCCGCCGAGCGCCTGCGCCTGATCGTGCCTGCCTCGCTGCTGCTCGTGTTCGTGCTGCTGTACCTGGTCTTCAACAATCTGCGCGACGGGCTGCTGGTCTTCACCGGGATCCCGTTCGCACTGGCCGGCGGCGTCGCGGCGCTGTGGGCGCGCGGCATTCCGCTGTCGATGTCGGCGGCGGTAGGCTTCATCGCGCTGTCGGGGGTGGCGGTGCTCAATGGCCTAGTGCTGATCGCCTTCATTCGCAGCCTGCGCGAGGAGGGCATGCTGCTGCCCGAGGCGGTGCGCCATGGCGCCCTGGCGCGCCTGCGCCCGGTGCTGATGACGGCGCTGGTCGCTTCGCTCGGGTTCGTGCCGATGGCGCTGGCAACCGGCACCGGCGCCGAGGTCCAGCGCCCGCTCGCCACGGTGGTCATCGGCGGGGTGCTGTCGTCGACCGTGCTGACCCTGTTATTGCTGCCGGTGCTGTATGAATGGGCCCATCGCGCAGGTCTGCGCAGGGGATGCAAAAATATCCTCTAGTCAACAGAACAATGCCGATTGTCTACATCGGAAATGGTATAGTTGGATACTTACGAGCACCCTGCCAAATCAGTCCAAGTTTGATGCAACATTGTGCTGCGCCACTTACTATTTGAGGATACGACAGATGAGCATGAACGATTATGCGGACCGAATCAGCCAGGCGATTCTTGCAGAAGAATCGGGGATTGGCGCAGAATGGCTCGCCCAGCTGGAGTCAATCACGGTGCGCAGCAGCGGCGCGGCGCGCGAGCAGTTGCGCGCGCATTGCCAGCAGCTGCTCAAAGCGTTCGCTGTCGCGACCCGCAGCGGTGAACTCGAGAACATCGAGCACCGTTCCTGGGACGAGGTGCGCGACCTGCTGAGTGAAATCTCGGCCACCCGCGCCAAGGCCGGCTCCACCCCGGCCGAGACGGCAACGCTCGTGTTCTCGCTCAAGCAGCCGCTGTTCGCGCGTCTGCGCGACGTGTTCGAGACCGATGCCGATGGCCTGGCGACGGCCTCCTGGACCGTCAATACGCTGATCGACAAGCTGGGTCTGTTTACGATCGAAGTGTTCCAGAAAACGAAGGACCAGATCATCGTGCGCCAGCAGCAGGAGCTGCTCGAGCTCTCCACGCCGGTGGTCAAGCTGTGGAACGGCATCCTGGCGCTGCCGCTGATCGGTACCCTTGATTCGGCCCGCACCCAGGTGGTGATGGAAAACATCCTGCAAAAGATCGTTGATACGGGCGCCATGATCGCCATCATCGACATCACCGGCGTGCCGACGGTCGACACGCTGGTCGCGCAGCACCTGATGAAAACGATCGCCGCAGCGCGCCTGATGGGCGCCGACTGCATCATCAGCGGCATCCGTCCGCAGATCGCGCAAACCATCGTGCATCTGGGCGTGAACCTGGAAGACGTGATCACCAAGGCCACGCTGGCCGATGCCTTCTTGGTCGCGCTCGAGCGCACCGGCGCGTCGATCATGATCAAGAACGCAGCCTGAGGCGATCGCTATGGAACGTATCCCGATCCTGCGCATGGGTGACCTGCTGCTCGTGACGATCCAGGTCGACATGCACGATCGCCTGGCGATGCAGCTGCAGGATGACCTGACCCAGCGCATTGTCAGCGACAGCGCCAAGGGCGTCCTGATCGACATCTCGGCGCTCGACCTGGTCGACTCGTTTATCGGCCGCATGATCAGCAACACCGCCGCCATGGCGCGCGTGCTCGACGCGCGCACCGTGGTGGTGGGCATGCAGCCGGCGGTAGCGATCACGCTCGTCGAACTCGGCTTGACCCTGCATGGCGTGCAGACGGCGCTCAATGTCGAGAAGGGCATGGCGCTGCTCGGAAAGAGCTATCGATAATGGTCGACGCGCAAACCCGGACGGTGCTGTTTGAAACGCCGTTGCTGGAGCACCGCTGCGCGCAGCGCACCGCCCGCGTGACCTTGCGCCTGCGTACGGATGAAGACGTGGTGGGCGTGCGCAAGCAGGTGCGCGAGCGCGCGGTGGCGATCGGCCTGTCGCTGATCGACCAGACCAAGCTGGTGACGGCGGCAAGCGAACTGGCACGCAATACCATCAAATACGGCGGCGGCGGCGAGGTGCATCTCGATGCTTTCGACGACGGCGCACGCCCTGGCATCGGTCTGTTGTTCGTCGACGACGGCCAGGGCATCCCGAACATCGAGAGCGCACTGCGTGACGGTTTTACCACCGGCGGCGGCCTGGGCCTCGGCCTGGGCGGCTCCAAGCGGCTGGTCGACGAGTTCGACATCGACAGCCGTCCGAAGGAGGGCACCGCGGTGCTGATTATTAAATGGAAACGCTGATCAGTTCTCAGTCGTCGCACTTCGTCTTCAACCTGACCCATGCCAGCGATGTCGCGGCCGTGCGCCGCGCCGGCCAGAAGGTGGCCGACTCGCTGGGCTTCAATGAAGTCAAGGCCGGCCAACTGGCCCTGATCATCACCGAAGCGGCCACCAACATCCTCAAGCACGCCGGCGAAGGCGCGATGCACGTCGGGCCGGCGCAGTCGCCGGCCGGCATCGGCGTGGACGTGCTGGCGCTCGACAAGGGCCCCGGCATCGCCGACATCGACAACTGCCTGCTCGACGGCGTCTCGAGCGCCGGTACCGCCGGCACCGGCCTGGGCGCGCTGGTGCGCCTGTCCGACGAATTCGACGTCTACACAAAGCGCGGCGAGGGCGCTGCGTTCTTCATGCGCCTGTGGCGCGACGAACCGGCCCCGCACCCCAGCGGCGTGGAAGTCGGCGCGCTGTGGGCACCGATTGCCGGCGAAGACGAATGCGGCGACGGCTGGGCCGTTTCGTGCGGCGACGACGGCGCCACCATCCTGGCGTGCGATGGCCTGGGCCACGGCCCGAATGCGGCGGCCGCCACGAACGCGGCGATCGATGCACTGGCCGGGCGCGGTCCGGTCGGCGCCGGCGAAATGGTGCACGCGGCGCACGAGGCGCTGCGCGGCACGCGCGGCGCGGCGCTGGCGGCGGCGCGCATCGATTTCTTCAACGATGAACTGACGTTTGCCGGTGTGGGCAATATCGCCGGCATCGTGATCGACGACGACCGGCGCGCGCTGGTCTCGCACAACGGCATCGTTGGCGCCAACATCCGCAAGGTGCAGGAGTTTGCCGTGCCGTTTCCGGCCGGCGCGCTGTGCATCCTGTGCTCGGACGGCATCCAGACCCAATGGGATCTGCAAAAGTATCCGGGCTTGCACGGGCGCGCACCGGCGCTGATTGCGGCTGTGCTGATGCGCGACTTCATGCGCGGGCGCGACGACGCGATGGTCGTCGTCGTGCGCCGGGTAGCAGGCTTCGCATGACTGCCCTGCGCATCCTCAGCGTCGGCCTGGACCGCGAGCAGGATGTGGTGCTGGTGCGCCAGCGCGCGCGCCAGATTTCGGCCATGCTGGGATTGTCGCAGCAGGACCAGGTACGGGTTGGCACGGCGGTGTCCGAAGTCGCGCGCGGCGCCAGCTACCAGGGGCCCGGCGGGCGCGCCGTGTTCCAGCTATGCGAACGCGACGGACGCCAGCATCTCGAAATCCTGATCAGCGCCGGGCAGCCCCGCAGCGCCGATGCCGGCGACCCGGCTGGCCGCGAGATCGGGACCGAGTCGCTGCGCGACCTGGCGATCGTCACCGCCCATCGCCTGATGGACGCGTGCGAAGTCGATCCGGGCGAAACCGGCGCGACCAGGGTCACGGTGCGCAAGGCGCTGCCGGCGCACGAGCGCATCACGCCGGCGCGCCTGGCTGAAATCGGCGCGCGCCTGGCCGATAGCCCGGACGCCAATGCGGTGCACGAACTGCAGTTGCAGAACCAGGAGCTGCTCTCGACACTGGCCGAGCTGCGCGAGCGCCAGGAAGACCTGATCTCGCTCACGCGCGAGTTAGAGGACACCAACCGCGGCATCGTCGCGCTGTACGCCGAGATCGAAGACAAGGCCGAGCGCCTGCGCCGCGCCGACGAGATGAAGTCGCGCTTCCTGTCCAACACGAGCCACGAACTGCGCACGCCGCTGTCGTCGATCCGCGCGCTGGCCCAGTTGCTTCTCAACCGGATGGATGGCGATCTGACCGAAGAACAGGAGCGCCAGGTGAGCTTCATCGCCACCGCGGCCAATGACTTGTCCGAGCTGGTGAATGACTTGCTCGACCTGGCCAAGATCGAGGCAGGGCGGGTGCAGGTACAGGTCGAGCCGGTGGTGGTCGAGAACCTGTTCCGCGCGCTCAAGGGCATGCTGCGCCCGTTGGTGGACGAGGGCCGCGTCGAACTGGTGTTCGAGCCGTCCGGCGTGCAAGTGCCCTTGCTCTCGGACGAAGGCAAGATTTCGCAGATCCTGCGCAACTTCATTTCGAACGCCCTGAAATTTACCGAGCAGGGGTCAGTGCTGGTGTACGCCGCGCACGATCCCGAAGCCGACACGATCGCGTTTGCCGTGGCCGACACGGGCATCGGCATCAGCCACGAGAACCTGCAACTTATCTTCGAAGAATTCAGCCAGATCGAGCATCCGCTGCAACGGCGCAGCAAGGGCACCGGTCTCGGTCTGCCCCTGTGCCGCAAGCTGGCCGAACTGCTCGGCGGGCGGGTCGATGTGGCCAGCACCGTCGGTGTCGGTTCGACTTTCACCCTGACCCTGCCGCGCAGCCTGGCGCCGACGCCATCAGCATTTGACACCACAGGATCATGAACCCCCATCCTACCCAGATTCTCAACGTTGACGACAACGACGGCGCCCGCTACGCCAAGACCCGCATCCTGCAAAGCGCAGGCTTCGAGGTGCTGGAAGCGGCCAACGGCACCGACGCGCTGGAGATCGTGCGCAAGACCTTGCCGGCGCTGGTGCTGCTCGATGTGAAGCTGCCCGACATCAACGGCATCGAAGTGTGCCGCCGCATCAAGGCCGAGTCGGACATCAGCACGGTCCTGGTGCTGCAGACATCGGCCGCACTGACGGGCCGGGCCGACAAGATCCGCGGCCTGGAAGGCGGCGCCGACAACTATCTTGCCGCGCCGATCGAGGCCGATGAGCTGATTGCCAACGTCAACGCGCTGCTGCGCATGCGCCAGATCCAGGTCGATCTGCGCGACAGCGAAGAGCGCTTCCGCCAGCTGACCGACAATATCGACGACGTGTTCTGGATGTTCTCGGTGCCGGCGCGCGAGGTGGTCTATGTCAGCCCGGCCTACGCCACCGTGTGGGGCCGCAGCGCCGAGGCGCTGGGCCAGCAGCCCGACGACTGGCTGGCCGCCGTGCACCAGGACGACCGCGCACGCATGGCGGCGCGCTGGGAACGCGTGGCGTTCGAAGCCCATTACGACGACGAGTTCCGCATTGCCGGTGCCGACGGTCAGGTGCGCTGGGTGCGCGACCGCGTGTTCCCGGTGCGCGATGCGCGCGGCCAGGTGGTGCGGGTAGCGCGCGTGACCAGCGACATCACGGGCCGGCGCGAAATGGAAGCGCTGCTGCGCGCCGCCGACAGTAACAAGAACCAGTTCCTGGCGACGCTGGCGCACGAGCTGCGCAATCCCCTGAGCCCGATCCGCAACGCGGCCGCGCTGCTGGGCGCCATCGGCGAAGGGTCGGCCGAGCGCCAGGCGCATGCGCGTGACGTGATCACGCGCCAGGTCGACCACCTTGCGCACCTGGTCGACGACCTGCTTGACGTCGCCCGCATCTCCGAAGGCAAGATCGTGCTGCGCAACGAAGAGGTGGAAATCAAGGGCGTGATCGCGCAGGCCATCGAGACGGCGGCGCCGCTGATCAATGCGCGCGGGCACCGCCTGAGCGTGGAACAGCCGGACCACCAGATCTGGGTCTCGGGCGATCCGGTGCGCCTGGCCCAGTCGGTCGGCAACCTGCTGCATAACGCCGCCAAGTTCACGCCGACCGGTGGCGAGATCCACCTGGCCGTGCACGTGACCGGAGGTGAAAACGGACCTGCGCGCGTGTGCATTTCGGTGCGCGACAACGGCATCGGCATCGCCAGGGACAACCTGCCGCGCATCTTCGGCATGTTCACGCAGGTCGAGGTGCCACCGGACCGCGCGCCGGAAGGCCTGGGCATCGGCCTGTCGCTGGTGTCGCACCTGCTCGAACTGCATGGCGGCCACCTGTCGGCCACCAGCGAAGGTATCGGCCTTGGCAGCACGTTCACCGTCGACCTGCCACTGCTGCATGTCGGCGCCGGTGCGGAAGACGCGACGGCGACGCAGGCAACGCCCGAAACGCAAAGTGGCGGCATGCGCGTGCTGCTGGTGGATGACAATGTCGATGCGATGGAGATGATGGGTTTCCTGCTGGCCGAAATGGGTTACGAGGCGCACACCACCGCCGACGCCAACGAGATCGAAGATCTGGCCGCGCGCCACGATCCGCAGGTGATCGTGCTCGATATCGGCTTGCCCGGCGTGGATGGCTATCAGGTCGCGCGCCGGATCAAGAGCAATCCGCAACTGGCGCATATCCGGCTGGTGGCGCATACGGGCTATGGCTCGCCGGAAGACCGGCGCCGCGCTCACGAGGCCGGGTTCGATGCACACCTGGTCAAGCCGGCCGAGTTGTCCGATCTGGAAGCGGCGTTGCGGGGCTGATCCAGGGTCAGGCCAGCAGCGCCACGGCTTTCACCTGCGCCCACACGGCGCCGCCCGGCGCGATCGCCAGTTCGCGCCGCGAACGCTCGGTGATCCGCGCCAGCAGCGCCGTGTCACCGACCAGCAGGCGCACCAGCACCTGGCCGGGCGTGCCGCTCGGGCCGACCGCATCGACCCGCGCCGGCAGGATGTTCGTGATGCTGCTGCCGCGTGGCCGTTCCAGCGCCAGGCTCACATCGCGCGCATGGATGCGGCACCGCACGCTGGTGCCGATGGCGACGTCGCGCTGGCCGACCAGCAGCACACCGCCGGCAAATGCCAGGTGCGACAGGCCATCGGCGTCGTGCGCTTGCAGCTGCGTTTCGATCATCACGCCGGCATCGTCCTGAAAATTCGTCGCCAGGTCCAGCCGCGCGAGCATCGCGCCCAACGGGCCGCTGGCCAGCACGCGGCCTTCTTCCAGCACCACCAGGTGATCGGCCAGACGCGCCACTTCGTCGGCCGCGTGGCTGACATACACGACCGGCAGCGCCAGTTCGTCATGCAAACGCTCGAGGTAGGGCAGGATCTCGAGTTTGCGCCGCATGTCGAGTGCCGCGAGCGGCTCGTCCATCAACAGCAGGCGGGGTGACGCGAGCAGCGTGCGCGCAATGGCCGCGCGCTGGCGCTCGCCGCCTGACAGCGTCGTGGGATTGGCATCGAGCAGGCGTTCGATGCCGAGCAGTTCGGCCACCGTCATCAGATCGAAGTGGCGCTCGGCCGGTTTCAGGCGCTTGCGCCCGAACTCGAGATTGGCGCGCACGGAGAGGTGCGGGAACAGGCTCGCTTCCTGGAACACGTAGCCGATGCCGCGCGCGTGGGTCGGCACAAACACCTTGCGCGCATCGTCCTGCCACACCTCGTCGCCCAGTGCGACGCGGGCGCCGGCCACGCGCTCCAGGCCTGCCAGCACGCGCAGCAACGTGGTCTTGCCGGAGCCCGAGTGCCCGAACAGCGCCGTCACGCCGCGCCCGGGCAGGGCCAGATCGACGTCGAGCTTGAACGCGCCGCGGTCGATGCGGCATGCGAGCGAGATGGGCGTCATCGCTGCGCCCCCCGCATCGACTGCGGATACAGCGTGTACAAGGTAAGCAGCACGACAAAGCTGAACACCAGCATGCCGCCGGCCAGCCAGTGGGCCTGTGCATATTCCATCGCTTCGACATGATCGTAGATTTGCGTGGAGACGACGCGCGTCTTGTCCGGGATGTTCCCGCCGATCATGAGCACGACACCGAATTCGCCGATCGTGTGCGCAAAGCCCAGGATCGCGCCGGTGACGAAGCCGGGTCGCGCCAGCGGCACGACCACCGACCAGAAGGTGTCCCACGGCCCGGCGCGCAGCGTGGCGGCCACTTCAAGCGGGCGTTCACCGATGGCCTCGAACGCGTTCTGCAAGGGCTGCACGACAAAGGGCAGCGAATAGAACACCGAGGCAATCACGAGGCCCGTGAAGGTGAAGGCAAGCGTGCCCAGGCCCAGCGCGCCAGTGAGTTGCCCAAGCGGGCCGTTCGGCCCCATCGCCAGCAGCAGGTAAAAGCCGATCACGGTGGGCGGCAGCACGAGGGGCAGGGCGACGAGCGCGCCGACGACGCGCCTGGCACGCGAGCGGGTGCGCGCGAGCCACCATGCCAGCGGCGTGCCGAACAGCAGCAGCAGCAGCGTGACGAGCGCCGCGAGCTTGAGCGTCAGCCAGATCGCGGCGAAGTCGGACGCGTCCAGCATGTGCCTAGACTTCGTAGCCGTAAGCGCGGATCAGCGCCTTGGCCTTGTCGGTGCGCAGGTAGTCCAGCAGCGCCTGCGCAGCCGGGTTCTTCGCGCCGCGGGTCAGCAGCGCGGCATCCTGGCGGATCGGCGCGTGCATGGTCGCCGGGACGATCCAGCCCGAACCGGCCGTAAATTTTCCGTCGCGCCAGACCTGTGCCTGCGCCACGAAGCCCAGTTCGGCGTTGCCCGTGCTGGCAAACTGGAAGGCCTGCGCGATGTTTTCGCCCTGGACCAGGCGTGGTTGCAAACGCGCGGTCAAGCCCAGCTTGTCGATGACGGCGCTTGCCGCCGCGCCGTATGGCGCCGTCTTCGGATTGGCGATCGCCAGGTGTTCGAAGTCGCCGGTCTTGAGCACGGCGCCGGTTGCGTCAACGTAGTTGGCCTTGGCCGACCACAGCACGAGGCGGCCAATTGCGTAGGTAAAGCGGCTTTTGGGGACGACCTGGCCTTCGGCTTCCAGCCGCGCCGGCGTTTCATCATCGGCCGACAGCAGCACTTCGAACGGCGCACCGTTGCGGATCTGCGCATAGAATTTGCCGGTGGCGCCACTGGCGACGACGGCTTTGTGGCCCGTGTCTTTCTGAAATTGCGGGGCCAGCTTTTCCATCGGGCCGGCGAAATTGGCGGCCACCGCCACCTGGACTTCGCCAGCATGGGCCGTTCCCAGGCAGGTCACAACGGCAAGCACACTGGCGAGTTGTTTCATGTCGTCTCCGCATCGTAAAAAGCGCTATAGTCGCAAGTATATAACGGATTCTGGAGCGCACATGGATGACAGGCACATCGCCCTCGAGGGCACCGTCTGGATGACGGTGGGTGGCGAGCAGCTCGGCGGCACGAACCGGGTCGGCTTGCTGGCGGCGCTCGCGCAATGCGGTTCGATCACGGCGGCCGCAAAACAGGTTGGCCTGAGCTACAAGGCGGCGTGGGAAGCGATCGACACGATGAACAACCTGGCCGGCGAACCGCTCGTGCAGCGTTCGACGGGCGGCAAGGGCGGCGGCGGCACGCGGCTGACGGCGCGCGGCGCGCAACTGGTCGAGAACTTCACCATGGTCGAGCAACTGCACCATGATTTTCTGGAACGACTCAATCGGCAGGCAGAGGGCGTGGCCGACGATGTCGCCTTATTCACGAGGTTCAAGATGCGAACGAGCGCGCGCAATCAGTTCTTCGGCACCGTGACGCGCGTGGTGCCGGGCGCGGTCAATGACGAGATCGAACTTGCCATCGCCGGCGGGCAGAAGATCGTCGCCATCGTCACGCGCGAAAGCACCGACAACCTGGCGCTGGCGCGGGGCCGGCAAGTGTTTGCACTGATCAAGTCATCCTCGGTGATCGTCATGACGGCCGGCGAGGGCGTGCGGCTGTCGGCGCGCAATCAGCTGGCCGGCACCGTCGCGCGCCTGACGCGCGGCGCCGTCAATGCCGAGGTCGTGATTGCACTGGGCGGTGGCGGCACGGTTGCTGCGACCGTGACCAACGAGAGTGTCGATACGCTGGGGCTGGCGGAAGGGCTAGCTGCAACCGCCTTGTTCAAGGCGTCGAGCGTGATTCTCGGGGTGCCCGAATAAACGGTGGTAATGTATCTTTTTTTTTCTCACCACACAGGAAGGCGATCATGTTCAAGCGTATGGCGGCAGAAGCACTCGGCATCAGCGATATCGGCGTCATTGTCGGCCCAGCGGACTACGGCAATGTCGATGCGGATGACTACCTGTTCACCGAAGACGGCGAGCAGATCTTCTTTCTCATCAAAAGCAAGAAGGACGAATACTGCTTCACCAATCTTGGCCTGATCCATGTGGACGGCGACTCGGCCATTTCGTCGAAACGCGCGATCAAGCGCTACGATTACGCATCGCACCAGATTACCGACGTGACCATTGAAACAGCCGGCACGCTCGATATGGATATCGAGCTCAAATTCAATCTGGACGATACAAAGTTCTCCATCGACGTCAAGAAAGCGTTCATCGAACAGCTCAAGGACATTTATAAAGCCCTGATCTCAATCGGCAAGCAGCAGCAACGCGATGCGGTATGCCGCAACAACGCGCTGCGTACGCTGGACGCCACCGCATCGGTGCACAAGCTCAATATCGCGCCGGGCGCCGGCGGACTCGTCAGCCAGTTCGATGAATTGCTGACGGCGTTGAATACCGCGATGCTCGATACTTATACCAAGCGCGATTTCAGCGACGTGTACACCAAGTACATTCACAACTGATCAGGGGCTGACGCCCTTTCAATCCAACTGAGAGGGTGCACGGATGCCAGCAAAGAAACGCCTGACGAGTATCGACAATGGCCTGTGCGGTTCATTCATTAGCCGGAACAATGACCTGGATGGCCATTGGGCGATTGGCAAACTGCGTTCATTGGCCGATCAGCATGGTCAGACCACGGTCATACTGGACTTGCTGACGTCATCCGCGCAGCCTTCGTCTGCGCAATGTTCAGATGTGTTCTAGCGCTATTGCCGGCTCCTTGCAACGCTGGCGGAGCGCTCGCGTATCCGGGTAACGGACATCACCGTCGCACGTATCGTCGTTGATTTTGCTCCGCCACCCTGGCCCAGGGCCAGCTATTACAAGCTGCAATGGGGTGATCAGTTTACGGTGACCGTTACCATCGAGGCCGACGGGCGTGCAGCGGGTATCGCACACGACACAGGTTATTGCCGGCCGCATGATGCGGCCAGAAAGAAAAACTTGCTGATATTCTGAGATCGACCGTTTTGTGCGCGCCATGAGAGTAAGCTCGACCACTACTCATCAAGAAAGCCGATTCATGCGATGCTATGTCTTGATAGTCGAACGAGACCTTCTCATGCGCGAGACCATTCTCGATCTGCTGAAGGCACTGGGCCACTCGGGCCTGGGTGCATCGTCACCCCTACGAGGCCTCAAAATGCTTGAGGTGATGGTGTTTGACGCAATGATGATCAGCCCGGGCGCCACATTGCTCGGAGAGCCGAGCTATGCGATCGATGCAAAAAAGATCCAGCCGCGCTTGAAAGTGATCATGGCCGCCGCAGTCGAGCTGCCCGAATATTCTGCGCCGCCAATCGACGCGTTCATTCAAAAACCATTTTCACTGCTGTCACTCGAAGCGACATTGCAAAAGATATTCATCGTTGGCGCGCCATCCGATAACTGACGCCGGTGTGCGCTGACAAGCGCTCATCCAGCCGCGATCGGTTTTCTTCCCGGCAAGCGAGCGCTGCTGTTCCGAATCGCATGCGAGGATCCATTCCCTCTACGCGAAAGGAATCCTCATGAAGCACGATCAGCCGCCGCGCCGCGATTTTCTGCGCTATGTCGGTACCATGGCCGCCCTGTCCACGCCAGCGCTGCAGGCCGCGGCCAGCGAACAGAACCGGGTCAGCTTTCCGCCCATCTTCGACAAGTCCGAAAAGCCCGAGAAGACCGAACCGCCGGGCGACTCGTGGAATGAGCGGGTGGGCGTTGCCGTGGTGGGCCTGGGCCGCATCGCCATCGACGAGATGCTGCCGGCTTTCCAGCGAAGCAAGCATGCAAAAGTCGTGGCGCTGGTCACAGGGGACCGTGACAAAGGGCTGAAGGTCGCCCGCCAGTACAACATCCCCGAGAGCGCAGTGCTCGACTACAAGGATTACGACAAGCTGGCCCAGATGGCCGACGTGAAAAGCGTCTACATCGCACTGCCCAACAATATGCACCTGGAGTACACCGTGCGCGCGGCGCGTGCCGGCAAACACGTGCTGTGCGAAAAGCCGATGGCCAACAGCGCCGCCGAGTGCCGCCAGATGATCGAGGCTTGCCGCAAGGCCGGGCGCCAGTTGATGATCGCCTACCGCAGCCAGTACGAAGCGCTCGATCGCACGCTGATTAAAATGGTCCGCGAGAAAAAGCTGGGCGCGCTGAAGGAATTCAACTCGGCCAATTCGCAGAATATGGGCGACCCGCAGCACTGGCGCCTCAAGAAGGCGATGGCGGGCGGTGGCGCGCTGCCGGACATCGGCATCTATTGCATCAATGCCGCGCGCTTTCTCAGCGGCGAAGAACCGACCGAGGTATTCGGCAGCATCTGGTCGACGCCAGGCGACGCGCGCTTTCGCGAAGTCGAAGAATCGTGCCAGTTCGTCCTGCGCTTTCCAAGCGGCTTTTCGGCCACCTGCAGCACCAACTATTCGGCGCACAAGTCGCAGATGTTCCGCCTGAATGGATTTGAGGCGTGGGCCGACATGGATCCTGCTTACGCCTACCACGGCAACAAGCTGCGGATCACGCGCGTGGTCGACGGCAAGGACCAGACCACCGAGATCCCGGCCGGCAAGACCAACCAATTCACGCTGATGATCGACCACTTTGCCAGCTGCATCCAGCAAAACAAGGACGTGCACACACCGGGCGAGGAGGGGTTGCAGGACCAGCGCATCATGGATGCGATCTACGAATCGGCGCGTAGCGGCCGGGTGGTCAAGCTCAAGCCGCCGACGGGCAAGACGCGCGGACCGGAGCCGGAGAGCGCCGATTAACACGCTGTTTTGAAAGAGATGCTGAGATGAACAAACACCATCGTAACCTGCTGCTCGCAGGTGCCCTTGGCCTGGCTGGCGGCCTGGTTGCCACCAGATTGATGACGCGCTCGCGCGGCGCCTCAGGCGTCCGCGAGGGCGAGCTGCCGACTGCCGGTGTGCTCGACACGCTGGCCCTGGCCGTGGACGTGCTGGCCCCGACGTTTGCCAAGGGCGTGATTATCCGCCGCCCGGGCGTGGTGGCGCTGGCCGAACGGTTGGAGCTCGACCGGCGCGCGATCGGGCGCATGCAAAAGCTGCGCAAAAAATATGGCAGCGGCCCGCTGATGCTGCCACTGCCGATCCGCAAGCAGGCGGTCATCCTGACGCCCGAACACGCGCGGCGCGTGCTGGACGAGTCGCCCGAACCGTTTTCCGCCGCCAGCAGCGAGAAGCGCGCGGCGTTGTCGCATTTTGAACCGCACGGTTCGCTGATCTCGCAATGTCCCGAGCGGACTGCACGGCGCCGTTTCAACGAAGACGTGCTCGAGCATGAACGCGCGGTGCACCACATGGTCGACAAATTCCTGCCGGTGGTCGACGACGAAGCAGGGCGCCTGCTGGCCAAGGCGCGTACCCAGGGCGAGCTCGACTGGGACACCTTCAATGCCGGCTGGACGCGCATGGTGCGCCGCGTCGTGTTCGGCGACGCTGCTGCCGGCGACCAGACCATCAGCGACATGATCATCGAGCTGCGCAAGGCGGCCAACTGGGCCTTCATGCACCCCAAGAAGACCGGCCTGCGGTCGCGCTTCCTGGCGCGCATCCAGGGTTATCTCGACCGCGCCGAGCCGGGCAGCCTGGCAGCGGTCGCGGCCAGCGTGCCTCAGAGCGCCGACACGATGGCCAACCATCAGGTGCCACAATGGCTGTTCGCGTTCGACGCTGCCGGCATGGCGACCTTCCGCGCGCTGGCGCTGCTGGCGGCGCATCCGGAACAAGCGGCGCGCGCCCGCGCCGAGCTGCGCAGCCATCCCGGCATCGAACGCCAGTACCTGCCATTCCTTCGCTCGACCGTTCTCGAATCGCTGCGCCTGTGGCCGACGACGCCGGCGATCCTGCGCCAGAGCACGCGCGCAACGCAGTGGGAAGGGGGCACGATGCCCGAGGGCACCGGCATCCTGCTGTTCACGCCGTTCTTCCACCGCGATGATCAGCGCATGGACTGCGCCGACCGCTTTGCGCCGGAGTTGTGGCTGAAGGATGACAAGGTACGCGATGTGCAGGACCGCGACTGGCCGCTGGTGCCGTTCAGTAGCGGGCCGGTGATGTGCCCGGCGCGCAATCTGGTGCTGATGCTGACCAGCGTGATGCTGGGCGCGTTGATTCGCGAAGATGACGGTATCCACGCGCTGACGCCGTCGCAACAGGGGAGGTTGGACCCGGCGCGCTTGCCGGGGACGCTGGACAATTACAGTTTGCGTTTTGTGGTCCGGGCAGATAGCGACGTCGGTACCACCAGATCGTTTGATTGAGCTGGTCAGCAGCCGCTTCCCGTGTATGGGGGCGGCCCCCGATTCGGTACGGCCGTCTGCAAGCGTGCGGCTGGCGTGTCCATGCTATGTTGGGTTTCCATTTCCTTCCGGAGTACAAACACCATGATGTTCAACCTTAAATTTCTTGAGAATAACGTCGCGATCGACCAGGACACCTGGACCGCATTGGCGACGACAGGCAGTGATGCATCGCTGGACAACGTGCGGGCCGCGATTCTCGGCGTACTGGAAAGCGGCGGCACCTTCACGGTCGAAGACAGCAACGACCAGGTCGTGCGGCGCGTCGAAACGTCAGCCGAGTTCGAGGGGTATATGCAGGAAATCGCGATGCAGCGCGACCAGTTCCAGCAGGAGCAGGCATAGGTTTCACGCCGCTTGGTGTTGAATTGCCCCCGATTTGCCAGGTAATCGTGCGCGGCAGCATGCAGGTAGAATAAATCGGAACTGCACCTTCCCAACTCTTGAAGCGAGTCACGATGTCATTTTCACGCACCTTCCGCCGCACCATCCTCGCAGCCAGCCTGCTCGCTGGCCTGTCCCAGGCCGGCGCGAATGCCGCGTCGCTTCCGGCGCCATTCGACACCCAGCTGGCCGCCGACTTTCCCAAGCTCGAAGCCTTCTACCGTGACCTGCACGCTAATCCCGAACTCGGTTTTGCAGAGCACAAGACTGCCGCCAAGCTGGCCGAACGGGCCAAGGCGCTCGGGTTCGAGGTGACCACCGGCGTCGGCGGCACCGGCGTGGTGGCGATCCTCAAGAATGGTCCGGGGCCGACCGTGATGCTGCGCACCGAGATGGATGCGCTGCCGGTGCTGGAAAAGACCGGTCTGCCGTTTGCCAGCAAGGTCACGACGAAAAATGCCGCTGGCGACACCGTGCCGGTGGCGCATGCCTGCGGCCACGACCTGCACATGGCTGCCTGGTATGGCACCGCAAAGCTGATGGCGGAGAACCGCAAGGCCTGGAGCGGCACGCTGATGCTGATCGGCCAGCCATCCGAAGAAGCCTTGACTGGCGCGGCTGCCATGCTCAAGGACGGCCTCTTCACGCGCTTCCCAAAACCGGATTATGCGCTGTCGATGCATGACGACGCGTCGATGGCATCGGGCACCGTCATGTGGCATGCCGGACCATTCCGCGCGTCGGCCGACACCGTCACGATCACGATGTTCGGGCAGGGCGGCCATGGCGCCGTGCCGCATGAAACGCGCGACCCGGTGGTGATGGCGGCGCGGCTTGTGATGGCGCTGCAGACGCTGATCTCGCGTGAAAACAATCCGCTCGACCCGGTCGTGATCACGGTCGGCAGCATCCAGGGCGGCACGCAGGCCAATATCGTGCCGGATCAGGTCAAGCTGGCGCTGACAGTGCGCACCTTCCGGCCCGAAGTGCGCCAGCGCGTGCTGGCCAGCATCGCCCGTGAAGCCAAGGGCGAGGCACTCGCCGCTGGCGCGCCGAAGGAGCCGCTGGTAGAAGTCAAGACCGGCACCGACTCGGTGGTCAACGATCCGCAGCTGGTGGCGCGCGCAGTCAAGGCGGTCGAGCAGGCCGTCGGCCCCGATTTTGTAAAAGAGATGCCGGCCAAGATGACGTCCGAAGACTTCGCCATGTACGGTCAGCAGCCCGGCGTGAAGGCGCTGCTGCTGCACGTGGGCGCGGTCGATGCCGGCCGTCTGGAAGCGGCGAAGAAAGCGGGCAAGCCCTTGCCAGGAACCCATTCGCCGCAATGGGCGCCGGATCTGAAGCCGACGCTCACCAATACCATCAAGGCCGAGACGGCGATCCTGCTCGACCTGATGGCGTCACAGCGCTAGGCGCACCACCATAAGGCCCGTCATGCATTTTCTTGTCTTCGCCGCTGCGTCCTCGCTCGTCCTTGCGGCCGTACCGTTTGCCCATGCCCAGCCTGCAGCCAAGGTGTTGCAAGTCAGAATCGGTACGGTCTCTCCGCTGTCCGGCCCCAGCGCCCATGCGGGCAAGGACATCGAAAACGGTGCCCGCATGGCGATCGATGACCTCAACACGAAGGGCATCGTGCTGGGCGGCAGCAAGGTCCAATGGGTCTTGCAGCCCGAGGACGACGGCGCCGATCCGCGCACCGGCACGACGGTCGCGCAAAAGCTGGTCGATGCGAAGGTGGCGGCCGTCGTGGGGCATTTGAATTCGGGCACGACCGTGCCGGCCTCGAAAATCTACGCCAATGCGGGGATTCCGCAGATTTCGCCAGCGGCCACGACGCCCGTCTACACCAACCAGGGTTTCAGGACGGCGTTTCGCGTGGTCGCCAACGATAACCTGATCGGCCGCACGCTGGCCACGTATACGATTGGCACCCTGAAAGCCAAAAAGATTGCCGTGATCGACGACCGCACCGCCTTCGGCCAGGGGCTGGCCGACGAATTCGTCAAGGGCGTCAAGAAGGCGGGGGCGGGCGGGAGCGTCATCAGCCGCCAGTTCACGACCGACAAGGCAACCGACTTCAGCGCCATCCTGACCCAGATCCGCGCACGCGATCCGGACGTGATTTTTTATGGCGGCATGGACGCGGTGGCCGGCCCGATGCTCAAACAGATGAAGGCGCTCGGTCTGCGCGCCAAACTCATCTCGGGCGACGGCGTCTGCTCGGAAAAAATGCCGCTGCTGGCCGGCGATGCGCTGGTCGACGACAAGGTGTACTGCGTCGTGGCGGGGGGCGTTGGCGCTGGGCAGGAAGCGGGCCTGAATGCGTTCACACAGCGTTATCAGCAGCGCTACAAGATTCCGCTACAGTCTTATGCGCCCTATGCCTACGATGCGGTGATGGTGTTTGCAAAAGCAATGCAGACTGCAAATTCGAGCGACCCAGCCAGATTCCTGCCGGCGTTGGCCGCCGTCAGGCACGAGGGCGTTACCGGCAGTATCGCCTTCGATCAGAAGGGCGATTTGCGCGACGCAGCGATGACGATCTATACCTTCCGCAAGGGCAAGAAAGTCAGGCTGGCCGTGCTGCGCTGACGCGGAGAAATTAAACGATAGCCATGCCGACAATGGCTGTTGTGAGCATCGCGTTCTCCATGTTTGGCTGTACCAGACGCAGGTGCTGGTGGCCATTGCCTGTCGCGGCCAGCAATTTGCTGCTGATCGAAATTCTAATGCAGGGCCGAAGGCAGTTATTGTGACATTCTGTGACTTATGGAACTTGTGCGTCTGCTATGCTGGATAAAGTCGGATGACGCTAGCGCTCATTTCTGAAACAAGAAGCAACGCAGATTCATTAAAGAAAACAGGCCTTGAATATTACAAAAAAATTGATAGTCCAGAGCGTGCTTGCTGGATTGCTTGTTGGGCTGCTCGTTCTCGTCTATGAGTACATGGCTGGACCGATATCTGCCAATTTTTTGGTGCGAGGTATCGGTATAGGAATACTTTGCGGTTTTGGATCGGTCACTTTTTTGATACTTGGAAATAGAAAAAGATTTTGAATATCTGCTCCCGGGGTGCTTACTGCCGGTCGAGTGACTCAGTGGCTGTTGCTGGATGGTTGGCTGCGGTACGATATTCAGATCAAGATGACTTTCGCAAAAGATGAAAAACTTTTTTCTTAATGCGTCAGGAGTTGCCGTTGGCACACTTCTTTACACCGGTTTCCTGAGCAGTACGGACGAGCTTGATTGGGGCCGTGCTGCATTCGTGGGGATTTTCTGTGGAATATGCTTTGCTATATGGCCTGGCAAAAATCGGGAAAAGTAAGCCAGAGACGCAGTGTCGATGAATTTTCCAGCACAGCATCTGCTTTTCTGCCTGTGTTGCCAGCTGGCCGGCTGTACTTCAACCGAACCGCTTACGACGGCGTCGGCACCGCTGATTGTGCACACGCAGGAGGCGCTGCGCGCAGCACTTGCCTCAGGCAAGCCGACGCCCTTGGATGTCCTCACACCCGATGGCAAGCGCCAGGTCGTTCGACAACTTCGCTGGAACGAAAACGGGTTAGCCGGTTTTAGTACTACGCCCCTGGTCCGTGAACTCGACCACGGACAACTTGCAGCAGTGCTCAGTTTCCTCGACGCCAGCGCGTATCTGCCCATGCTGGAAAAAAAGCTGGTCGGCCAACCACTGCGCCTGTCGGCGCTGTCCAGCCAGACGGCGCAGGATCTTCAAGGTCTCCGTCAATTCGCGGATGCAGACGCGACACGACGCGCTGCAGCTTCAGCTTCAGTGACCGCGACCGAGATCGGCGCGCCGGCTGTCCTCCGGCGCTACCAGCAGCTATTCGCAAACCGTCTGAACCCGGCAACGCTGGGCGCCGAGCCGTCAGGCAATCTCGTGGCCCTGTTCGACGCCGCCAGCCTGGCCGCTAACGACAACCCGGCATCGTCAGCAACCGACGACATGCTGCGGCTGCATCACGAACTCACGGCACGCGCCATCGATACCCGGCGCACGCTGGATGACGCCATGCTGTACGCCTTGCTCGCTGCACGTCGTTTCGCGAAGGCGCAGGCGTTTGCTGCCATGCGTCCCGATCTTGCGGCGATTGCCATTCCTCAGGTGGTGGATTCACTTGGCCCGGCCTTCGCAGGTCGCAGCGCGTTCGCTTACGACGCCAAGCACAATACCCTGACCCGCGTTGCCATGCTGAGTCGGCCCGGTACGGAACTCGTGATGGTCGTCGGCGCTGGCTGCCATCATTCCGCCAACGCGCTACAAGCGCTACAGGCCGACCCCGAACTCCAGCGGCGTTTGCGACAGGTACATCTCGTGTTGGTCACCGCCCCCAACGCACCCATCGACACGCATCTGATCAGCGAGTGGAACGGCGCCAATCCGTCGATGCCAATCCACGCGCCGTATAGTGCCGCGCAATGGGAGAGCATCGGCGTGACAGGCATACCGTCCTTTTATCTGCTCAGGAACGGCAAGGTCATCGACCGGCGCACCGGCTGGTCAGACAACGGCAAGGCAAATCTTCTCAAATTGATCGATGCCGCCAAATAAGTCGATTGCCATGCGACGAGGATCAATCGATGTTCAGGCAGCGTGCCTGCGATGTGTCATGCATGGCGAGGTTACGCGACGGTGACCGGTGGTAGGATGCTGCTTTCGTTCAGAAGTCCAGAGGAAGCAATGACCATATTCGCCATGTCCGTCTTCGATGCAACCGTGATTTACGACGGCAAGGAACTGTTCAAGGGGCAGGGCGCCGCTACTGGCTGGGCCGAAAAGCTTGCCAAGGAAATCGAGAGCCGCGTCACCGTCGAAAAGATCGGCACCGGCTGGGCGCTCGTGGGCCGGGTCGATGGCGTGGATTGCCGTTGGGGCATCATGGGGCAGCGCCTCAAGCGGCTGGACTGACCACCATGCGCAGTTCGAACGGCGGTCTCGTCTATTCCACGGAAACGGGCCGCATGTGCCCGACTTGCCGCCAGCCTGCCGCGCAGTGCACGTGCAAGACGGCTGCGAGCGCTGCACCGATTGGCGATGGCAATGTGCGCGTGTCGCTACAGAGCAAGGGGCGGGGGGGCAAGAGCGTCACGCTCGTCAAAAGCGTGGCACTCGACCCAATGGCCTTGGCTGTGCTTGGCAAGCAGTTACGCACGGCCTGCGGTGCCGGCGGCACCGTCAAGGACGGTGTGATCGAAGTGCAGGGTGACCACTGCGACACCGTTCTGCAGGCGCTGATAAAGCTGGGGCATCGGGCAAAGCGGGCCGGCGGCTGACGCCGGCCCAGGTATATCAGTAGTCGCGTGCAGCGCGCGTTGCCAGCGCCACGACGGCAACGCCAGCCGCGACGATCAGCGCGTCTTCGATCAGGCCGCTGCGGGTCTGACCGATCTTTGCCATCGCCTGCTTGCGGGCGGCCAGCGTCGCATACGCCAGCGGTACGGCGGTCGCGACCGCGACTGCGGCGCCTGCCTTTTCACGACCCTCTGGCGCCAGCGCTGCACCGGCAATGCCGGCGCTCGCAATGCGCGCCAGCAAGCCCAGGAACACGGTGCGGTCCGGCGCCGACTTCATCTTGTCGCCGTACAGTTCACCAGCGCCCATCGCCAGTGCGCCGTACTTGAACAATGGGCGGTCCAGCAGGACGAGGTTGCCCGATGTGTGACGGCCGGCCAGGCGTGCGGCGGCAAGGGTGGCCATCGGGGTCATCGAGCGGGCGCTGGCGACGGCGCCGATCAGGGCAGAAGAAAGCAGGCTGGTAGATTTCATGGTAATTCCTAAGGTAGTAGTGTTGTTCGATACGTTGTTCAACCGAATACAAGATTGATTCAGTTGCCTTATTTTTAACACAAAATCGAAAATCAGCCTGTTCTGTAAGGACGCTAGATGACCCGGCGCGGGGCTGCCGTGGCCAGATCGCCGCTATTGGGTGTACCAGTGCGCTCGATCAGCATGATCTGCGCTTCGTGGGGAGCGCGGGGCCGGTGCCGCACGCCTTGCGGCACGACGTACAGCTGGCCCGGCCCCAGCGTCACGGTCGTGCCGTCGTCGAGATCGATCTCCAGACTGCCGGCCAGCACCAGGAAAAAGTCGTCCGAATCGTCGTGCACATGCCAGTGGTATTCGCCACGCAACTTGGCAACCATGACGTCGTGGCCGTTGAACAGGCTGACCGTGCGCGGTTGCCAGGCTTCGGTAAAGGTGGCCAGTTTGCCGGCCAGGTCGATTGCAGCGTTCATGTGTTCTCCGTGAATGAAACCATCATGGTGCGCCTGCGGGTGGTCAAGAGTCTTGTACAATTGTTGCATGCATACTGCACCCGCCCGGCGAGTCAACGACGCCACCTTTTCGGCGCTGGCCAGCGGCGTCACGCTGATGCAGGCAAGCTTCACGGATCACGCGTTCGAGCGCCACAGCCACGATGGTTTTGCGATCGGCATGACCACCGCCGGGATACAGCGGTTTCGCTGCAAGGGCGCGCAGTACGACAGCCAGGTGGGCGACCTGGTTCTGTTCAATCCGGATGAAGACCATGATGGCAGCGCCGGCACCGCCGACGGGTTCCGCTATGCGATCTGGTATGTGCCGGATGCGTTCGTGGCGAGCTGCATCGCGCCCGAGGGCGAACGTGCCGATGGCCGGTATTTCGCCCGGCCATGCGTGACCGATCACCGGATGGCCGCGACGTTTGCGCGGCTGTCCAGCAGCCTGTCGGCGATGCCCGCCGAGTCGCTGCGGGCCGAAACCATGCTGCGTGCGTTCCTGGGCACGATGCTGACGCGTCATGGCGAGCGTCCTGGCGTGCTTCTGGAACGGGCGAGTACCCATGTCGCCGATGCGCGCATGGCGCAGGTCAGGGATTACATCCGCACGTACTTCCAGCGCGATCTCACGGTGGCCGAGCTGGCCGTCGTGGCCGGTATGTCGCGTACGCATCTCACGCGCGCGTTCAGCGCGGCGTACCACACGCCGCCGCATGTCTACCTCAATTCGGTGCGCGTCGCCCATGCCTGCACGCTGATCCGGGGCGGCATGCCGCTCGCGGCGGTGGCGCTGGAATGCGGCTTTGCCGACCAGAGTCACCTGACCAGGCGCTTCAAGGGCTGTGTCGGCGTGACCCCGTCAGGCTGGCGCGACAGGCTGCGCCGCTAGTGCGCCCGCTGCGTCGGCCGCCACAGGCCGGATCGTCAGCGTCTTCGCAAAGTGCGCAATCAGCGCCGTTACCTTGGGAGCATGCTGACGGCTGCGCTGCCACACCAGATACAGCGGCAGGCCGGACGTGGCCAGCTCCGGCAGGATTTTCACCAGGCTGCCATCGCGCAGCTGCTGCTCGACGAGCCAGGTCGCCAACTGCGCGATTCCCAACCCCATCTCCACCGCCGTGACCTCGGCCTCGGCCTGCCCCAATACGATGCGCCCGTTCACGTGCTGGCGCGCCAGCGGCAGGGCGCCATCCTTGATCAGCCAAGGACTCGTGCTGCCGTCCGCGCGACCGTACAGAATGGCGTCGTGGCCCAGTAACGCGTCCAGCGTCGCTGGCGCGCCGTGCCGCGCCACGTAGGCGGGTGAGGCGCAGAAGACCAGTTCTTCGTCACCCAGGTGCTGGTAGCACAGCGCCGCTGGCCAGGTGTCCGAGCCGCCGATGCGCACGACCACGTCCAGGCCGTCTTCGACCGGATCGACGAAGCGGTCGGTGAATGACACGTGCGGCTGCACCTGCGGATACTGCTCGGCAAACGCCAGCAGCGACCGCACGGCGTGCATGCGGCCGAAGGTGGCAGGCATGTCCACGCGCAGCCGGCCCGACGGGGCGATATGGTCGTGCGCCAGCAGGCGCTCGGCCGCTTCAAGTTCGTCCAGCACACGCACACAGACCTTGTAGAAAACGTTGCCAGCGTCCGTCATCTCGAGCTTGCGCGCAGTGCGGTCGAACAGCGGCCGTTTCAATCGCCCTTCGAGCCGGGCAATGGCCTTGCCGACCGCGGAGTTGGTCAGGTTCAGCCGGTCAGCGGCTGCTGTAAAACTGCCGGCATCGGCCACGGCGACAAAAGTTTCAAGGCCTTTCAGGCGTTCTGCGGGTGTCATTGACTAGATCCTGGAAATTTATTCCACCTAATGCAGGAATTCTTATCCAACATGGGAATTTTTATCTCTTATATCATGACAGTCAGATAATTACAGGAGTTTTCCGCAATGCCCAATTCATCTACAACCACCGTCGATACGATGGCGGACAAGCCTCAGGCGACTGGCGGCACACTCTCCATCACGATTCTGGCCATCGCGGCGTTCGTCATCGTCACCACCGAGTTCCTGATCGTCGGCTTGCTGCCGGCGCTGGCACGTGACCTGTCCATCACGGTGGCCACGGCCGGCCAGCTCGTCACGCTGTTCGCCGTGGTCGTCATGGTGTGCGGCCCGTTTCTGACGGCGTGGCTGGCCAACGTCGACCGCAAGAAGCTGTTCGTCGCCGTGCTGGTGCTGTTTGCAGCAACCAATGCACTGGCCGCCGTCGCGCAAAACATCTGGGTGCTGGCGCTGGCGCGCCTGCTGCCGGCGCTGGCGCTGCCCGTGTTCTGGGGCACCGCGAGCGATACCGCGGCCCAGATCGCCGGTCCTGAAAAAGCCGGTCGCGCTGTCTCGACCGTGTATCTCGGCATTTCGGCCGCGATGCTGTTTGGTATTCCGCTCGGTACGCTGGCGGCGGATGCGATCGGCTGGCGCGGCGCGTTCGGCTTGCTGGCTGCGCTGTCGCTGCTGGTGGCCGTGCTGATGTTCTTCAGCATGCCGACGGTGCGTGCGTCGCAACCGGTTGCCATGCGCGAACAGGCCAAGATTCTGAAAAGCCCGTTCTTCATGGCCAACGTGGCGCTGTCGATCCTGGTGTTCACCGCCATGTTCACCGGCTACACCTACCTGGCCGAGATGCTGGAGAAATCGGCTGGCGTAGCACCCGCGCAGGTCGGCTGGTGGCTGATGGGCTTTGGCGCAGTGGGCCTCATCGGTAACTGGCTGGGTGGTCTCTGGGTCGACCAGAAACCGCTGGCCACCACCGCCATCTTCAGCCTCGTGCTGGCAGCCGGCATGGCCGCGTCGATGCTGTTCGCGGGCTTGAGCATCGGCTTTGCCATTGCGCTGGGCGTGTGGGGTATCGCCAATACCGCGCTGTATCCGATTTGCCAGATCCGCGTGATGAAGGCGGCAACCGGTGCCCAGGCGCTGGCCGGTACCATCAATGTGTCGGCGGCCAACGGCGGCATCGCGCTGGGCGCCGTGATCGGTGGCCTTGCAGTGGCCAACTGGGGCGCGGGCAATGTCGGTTATGTGGCTGCGGGTATTGCCGTGCTGGCTGCACTGGCGACCAGTCTGGTCGGGCGTATGACCCCGGCAGTCAAGGCGTAACGATCATGGCACTTGCACCCATTGGCCCGTTGCCGGCCGAACTGGCAAGCCACGCCGGCTACCAGCGGATTTTCAAGCCGGGCAAGCTGACCTTCGGCTTCATCATGCCGCTTGAGGGCTATCCGGATTCGCCGTTTCCGACGCTGGCCAATCACCAGACGATGGCGCGCATGGCCGACGAGGCCGGTTTCTCGACCCTGTGGCTGCGCGACGTGCCGTTCTACGATCCCAACTTCGGCGACACCGGCCAGGTGCTCGATCCGATGGTGTACATGGGCTTTCTGGCAGCGCACACGAGCCGCATCGCGCTGGGCACGGCTGGCATTGTGGCAACACTGCGCGAGCCATTGATCGTGGCCAAGCAGGCGGTGTCGGTCGACCAGTTGCTCGGTGGACGCTTGGTGCTGGGTCTGTCGACCGGTGACCGGCCGGTGGAGTATCCGGCGTTTGGCCTGGATTTCGATAATCGCGGCGAGCGTTTTCGCGAAGCGTTTGGGCTGATCAAGACCGTCACCGAACAGGACTTCCCGCACGCGCGCACGGCGCACTATGGCAACCTCGATGGCGGCATCGACCTGGTGCCCAAGCCGTCGGCGCCGCGCCTGCCGATGATCGTTGTCGGCCGCGCACGCCAGGACATGGCGTGGATTGCCCGGTACAGCGACGGCTGGATCTGGCACCTGAGCGACTTTACCCGCCTGCCGCAACTGATCGAGGCATGGCGCGCCAGCCACGAGCCGGGGCAGTGGGTGCGTCCGTACGGCTACGGCACGATGTTCGACCTGGCGGAAGACCCGGATGAGCCGATGCGCTTCGTGCGCAATGGCATTCGTAGCGGCCGCCATGCATTGGTCGAGCTGTTTTACCATCAGCAGGAACAAGGCGTGAGCCACGTGGCGCTGAACCTGAAACCGCTGCGCCGGCCGGCGCAGGATGCGCTGGCCGAACTGGCGGAGCACGTGCTGCCGCTGTTTAACGCTGACTAATTTTTTACCATTGTCTTTTAACGCACGATCAAGAAAAAGGAATGTCATGACCATTGATTTCGACCGTAGCGACAACCTGCAGCGCCCACCGATGGGCCAGACCCGCGATCCGATTACGCATCCACTGATTGTCACGGCGACCTTTGTCAGCCGCGTCGACAGCACGCCGCGCAGCGAGCGGCCGCAAGATGCCGGCTCGGCCAAAAGCAAGCACGGCAATGAGGTGCATCTGCCGAACTGGCGTCCCGGCGCGCTGGCGCTGGAAGGCAATGAAAACCTGGCGTTCGAGCACTGGGACGAATACTGGCGCAAGGTGCACGGCCCGAAATTCGCGTGGGATGAGCCGGGCAGTTCGTCCGAGCGCGTGCTGCGCTACGACCAGGTGCACCGTATCGCGTCGGGCCCGTCGTCGTTCTTCCCGCCACCGTACCGCGCGATGATCGGCGAGGACGGCAAGCTGCCGGCCGAGCCAGAAAAATGCGTGCCGCCATACGGGCGTCCGCGCTGGGATGGCCTGGCCTACATCACGTATGCCGAGCAGGACGATATCGAGCGCGTGCTGGGGCAGGAGAAATTTGCCGAGCGGATCATCGCCGACGAGCAGGTGGCGTTTCGCATGGTCACGCGTGAAATCACGCGCGAATACATCCTGATCCCGAGCGCGCGTCACCGCGATCCGATCAGCCTGGTCAAGATCCACATGCGCAACCCCGACCTGTCGCGCGAAGAGTTCCAGCGCCGCCTGCTGGACGAGCACGCGCCGCTGGTCATGGGCCAGTCGGCGACGACCGAGTTTGTGAAGCGCTACGCGGTGCTGCTCAATATCGGCTCGACCCAGAAGGACCCGGAAGGCAGCAAGATCGATGCCGTCTCGATCCTGTCGTTCGCGTCACTGAACGATGTCGAGGATTACCTGGTCAGCAGTGACCATGAGGCGATTGCACAGTCCGAAGCGGCACTGACCGGCGAAGGCTCGGAGTGGTGGACGGCGATCAACTACAGCGTCATGAATCGCCTGATGCCGGAAGTGGCCACCGAGCGCTGACCGGCTACGGTAGAATCACGCCAACGCCGGTCGCGCCGACCGGCGGTAACGTGATACGGGGATTTGCCATGGCCAAGAAGGAAGAAGAACTCGACGAAGAAACGCTGGCGTTCGTCAACTGGTGTATCGAGGTCGAGGGGTTTTTAGTCGCGGGCGGTGCTACCGTACGGCAGGCGCAAGACCATATCGAGGAAGAAATCGAATGGTTCACCGACCAGTTCTACGATTCGCTCACGCCTGAAGAGGCGGCCAAGGAAGCATTGGCGTAACAACAGTGCTCTCAATGAAAACAGGCCTGCACCGCGTAACCGCGGTGCAGGCCTGTTTGCTTGTGCTCGTTGCTCGTTGTTCGTTACCGATTATGCGCGGACGCCCGTGCGGCGGCGACGCAGTGCCGCGGCGCCCGCCAGGCCGGCGCCGAACAGCAGGGCGCTGGCCGGTTCCGGCACATCGACCGGTCCACCCGGTTCGGCAAGCACGACGCCTTGACCCGACAGCGCAGTCAAGCCGGCAATGTCGTCGCCAACCGAATCAAGGAAGATTACGTCAGCGAACGACAGCGCGGACGTCCCCGCACCGATCGCTTCAAAGGTGATGCTGGCCAGCAGGCCGCTGCCGGATGCGCCCTGGATTGGCCCGAACAGGCTGCCGTAGACGAAGTCGATGAGACCCGTTTCCATGCCCAGAACACCGCTGACCGTGCTGCCCGCCGTGCCCAGGAAGGCGCCTTCGGTCACGTTGAGTGCGCGCAGGTAGCGCGCATCGTAGTTGATCGAGAACTGGTACGAATACAGGTCGGCGATATCGTCGATCGCGATGTTATAGGTCACGGTGGAGCCGACTTGCGCGGCCGGACCGGTGGAAAACGACAGGATGGGGGCGGCCCAGGCCTGGGTGCTGGCGCCCAGCAGGACGGCGGCGATGAAGTGCTTCCATTTGCTCATGGTGTGATCCTAAAGTTGAGTATGCAATCAATGGTTCTGGCGGGCCGGATACGTTGATCCGGCCCGCCGCCTGGATCAGTTGCAGGTTGTGCCGGCTGGCACGCGCTGCGTGACGACGTTCAGGTCGCGGATATTGACGATACCGTCGCTGTTGACGTCGGCGCGCGGATCGAACCCGGCCTGGCCGGTGCGCTTGTTCAGCGATGCACGCACCACTGCCACGTCGGCGCAATCGACCACGCCGTCACCGGTCACGTCACCCACGACCGGCGCGTTCGCCAGCGTGAAGTTGGCATCCGAGACGTCGAAGAACACATTGCCCACCGCCTCGATCTTGATGCGGCCCTGCGTGGTTGGCAGTGCCGGGAACGTGACGTTGGCGCTGCCCGTGTTCGGCACGCTGGCCGCCAGCAGGTGGGGCCAGGTCACGCCGCCGTCGGTCGACAGCGTGATCTTGACGTTCGCGGTGCTCACTGGCGCCGCGTCGGTGTTGGCCACGCTCCAGGTCACGGTCTGCGGGCCGGCGTTGATGGTGGCCGCCGTGTTGGGCGACGTGACCAGGAACGGACCGGCCGCAGGCGCCAGCACCAGCGTCGTGGTAGCGCTGTTGACGCCGCCACGGCCGTCACGCGCCGTCAGCTTGAAGTTCAGCGACGCCGGCGCGGCGTTGGTCCCGAAGCCCACGTAGGCGGCCGTTGGCAGGAACTCAGAGAAACAGTCGATCTCGGTCGCCGTTGGCGTGGCGCTGGCAGTCGGGCAGGCACCGGTGACGGCGTTGGTGTTGTTCGCCAGGATCTGCGCCATGTCGGGGAAGACACGGGTTGGATCGGTGGTCACCTGGTTCTGGCCTGGCGACGAGTACTCGAGCGTCCCGGCGCTGGTCACGATGGCACGCGTGCCAAACTGGCGGAACAGCGGACCGTTGAGCTTGACGTTATTGATCAGCGAGGTACCGGTGCTGCCGCCGCGGTCGTTCTGCTCCCACATATACGTCACGGTGTCGTCGTCGCCGTCGACGGCGCTGCCGGTCAGGGCAAATGGCGTGCGTACCGGGATCGTGAAGCTCGGGGCCACGGTAACGCTTGGCGCCGCATTCGTCGTGCCGGTCACGTTGCCGCCACGGGTGGTCGGGCCGCCGCGTGCGATTTCACCGATGAAGCCGCTGCCACCGCCGGTGCCATTGCTCAGCACCAGTGAAGGCACGTTGGTGCCTGCGAGCGCGCCGCTGAAGGTGACGGTGAAGGCCGTATCGGACAGCGCGCTGACCGTGACCACGCCGCCGCTTGGCCAGCCGGCAATGCCTTCGATGGCCGCCTTGACGCCGGCTGTCGTGTAGTTGACGCCGCGCACGATCGGGGCCGACAGGTTACCGTTATAGCTCAGCTGGAACTGCTGGCCGTCGGTGGTGAAGTTGGTCAGGGCGCCTACCTGCACTTCGTTGAGGCTGGTTTCGGCACCCGAGGTGTAGGCCACGATCTCGTCGAAGCTGCGTTGCGACCAGTACGGATCGCTGTGCGGCTGCAGGTTGTCGGTGCCGCAGATGCCGGCATACGCCATGATCGACGAGCCACTGCCTGGTTCGACCGAGGTGGTGCCGCTGCGGTTGCCGCCACTGCAGCTGCCCACCGTGCCATTGAACGTGTGGTTGCCCGAGAACTGGTGACCGAGTTCGTGCGCGACGTAATCGACTGCGAAGAAGTCGCCGACTGGGGTCGGGATGCCGGTGCAACCCTGGGCCTTGGCGTTGCCGCCCACGACCCCCAGGCTGGCGACGCCGCCGCCATTCAGGCCGAGGGCGATGTGGCCCACGTCGAAGCTGCTGGCGCCCACCAGCAGGCCGGTGACGATGCGGTTGCGGGTCAGGGTGCCGCTCGTGCAACTGGCTGCCTGGGCCGGCGTGAAGCAAGCTGCGCCGCCGCAGGGGCCGTTGGTGGTGGTCATCTGGGCCGACGTGTTCAGGTTGAGCGCATCGGTGCCGTCGATCAGCACCAGGCTGATCGAGGTTTCGTCTTCATAGACCTGGGTTACGCGGTTGATCAGCGTGACCTTGGCGGCGGTGACGTTGGCAGGGCCGAAGTAGGTTGCGTAGCTCGGATCGGTCACCAGTGCCAGGCGGTAGGTGCGCAGCGCGCTGCCGACGACGGCATTGGCCGCCATGCTGGCATCGACCACGCGGTAGGGCGCGCTGGTGCTGTTGCGGCCGTCGGTGGCGGTGATGTCGAATGCGCCCTGACGTGCTGCGGCGGCCGGCAGCGTCACGCTGATCGCGCCGTTCTTGTCGGCAGTGGCTGTGACGCTCTGCAGCGCCACGCCATCGCCATCGGCTGCGATGTTCAGGCTGACGCTGGAGCCAGGGGCAAAGCCCGCGCCGTTGACCACGACGCTGTCGCCTTCCTGGTAGAACGAACGCGACAGGCTCAGTTGCGGCTCGATGGCGCCTTCGACCAGCGGCGCGCGTGGGTTGATCAGGTCGGCGCGTGTGTAGCTGGCGTAGACGCTGGTGTCATTGCGGTAGTACGGATCGACATACCAGCCGCCGTCCGGCGAACGGACCGATGCGTGCAGGCCGAGCTGCGTGATGTCCATGCGCAGCGTGGCGCGCGGATCGTCGACGCCCTTGCCGCGGTAGGTCTTGATGTCGGGGTGCTTGGCAGCCAGGCCCGGCTCCATGATGGGCGACTCTTCGAGCGTGAAGCGCTGATAGCCGCCGTCGGGATGCGGCAGCGAGATGGTCAGGCTGCTGGCCGACAGGTCGCCGCTGCGCGCCATCGGCGCTTCACGGGCAACGCCCCGGATGCCGGCCAGGTCGAGACTGGCGGCGCGTACCCGGCGCAGTTGCAGCGCCGGTGTTTTGGCGCCGCTGGTACGCGCGGTCGGCGATGCAGCCGGCACCGTCACGTCTTGCCAGAATGCGGCTGCGCGCTGGTTCTGCACCTGGACCGGGCCGACTTGCGCCGCCAGCACGGATGGGGTGCCGGCAACCAGGGCCAGCGCGACGCAGAGCGCGAGCGAGCCTTTTTTCAGTGGTGCAGCGTGCGACTGGCGTGGCTTGCCGTGGTACGGCGAGCTCAAAGGCTTCGTTCTCATGCGTAGTCCTTTCGCGACTGGTAGAAGTGTGAGGTTGTGGTAAGCGTTGATGGGTCTTCCGGAGCTTCCTTGTGGTGCCAGCGATGCGTTGCACACCGAACTTCACGATGCAAAGAATGCAATGCGAGCGCATTGATATTATTGCTGCATTGATATTCAAGGCAAGTAAATACTTTCTTGTTGTAATCCTGTTGAAATAATTGGTTTGACGAATAATGACGCTGGTGCATGGCGTTTTATCATGCTAAATATGCACGCTTATTCCTGCTGCATACTTGTTGATAGATAAAGGTTGAGGCAAAAAAATGCCCCGCAAACTCCGCGGGGCATGCACCGGTATTGCGGTGAATAGATTACTTGTCGTTCACCGTAAATTCACCATAAGGCGCCAGTTGCGCATCGAGCTTGGACGGGTCGCCGACGATCACGATCGACTGCTTCTCGGGCGCAAAATATTTCTGCGCCACCGTGCGCACCTGCTGCGGCGTGACCTTGCGCATCAGCGGCACGTAGTCGCCCAGGAACTCGGGCGGCAGGCCCACCAGCCAGTTGGCGGCCAGCGTGTTGGCGACCGAACGCTGCAACTGGTTGCTGAGCAGATAGCCGCCCGCAACGTAGCGCTTGTTCATCTCCATTTCTGCCGCCGGGACCAGTTCGCTGCCCAGGCGCTTGTACTCCTTGAAGTATTCGGCCAGCGCCGCGCCGGTCACTTCATTGCGCACGTCGGCCCCGCCGACCATCATGCCGCCCGCGCGGCTCATGCGCGCGCCGGCCGAGGCGCCATAGGTGTAGCCCTTTTCTTCGCGCAGATTGGTGTTGATCCGGCTCGAGAAGCCGCCGCCGATGATGGTGCTGGTCAGGCGCAGCGGGATCTGGTCGGCAGCGCTGGCCGCGATGCCGGGGCTGCCCAGGCGCAGCGTCGACTGCACGCTGCCGTCGCGCTTGAGCACGATGCGCGCCGGCTTCACGTTGGCGGCGACGGCAGGCGTGTCCGGCAATGCGGCGCCGCTGGCTTTCCAGTCGCCAAACGCGGCTTGCGCCAGCTTCATCGCGTCCGCTTCGCTGATGCGGCCGGTGATGACCAGCAGCGCGCGGTCCGGACGGAAGCGCTTCGCGTGCTCGGTGCGCAGCAGTGCGGCATTCACGGCATTGATCGACTCGGCGGTCGGATCGGTGCGGCTGTAAGGGTGATCGAGGTAGACGGCTTTCTTGATCGCGCGCTCGGCCCGGAAACCCGGCTGGGTTTCGGCCACGCGCAGCGCCTGCAGCGCATTGGCCTTGGCCAGCGCCACTTCGTTCTCGGGGAACGACGGCTGGCGCGCGATCTCGGCCATCAGGTCCAGCATGCCGCCCGCCTGCGAGGCGACGGCGTTGGCTGACAGGATGATGCCGTCGGCGGCCGGGCTGGCAGCCACTTCACCGCCCATGCCTTGCGCCGCTTCGGCGATGGCGCGCGAATCACGTTTGGTCGTGCCTTCGTTGAGCATCCCGGCAAGCATCGCTGCGAAGCCGCCCTGGGCCGGCGCGTCGGCCGCAAAGCCGGCACCACGCAGCGCCAGCACGAAGTCCACGCGCGGCAAGCCCTGGCGCGGCACGACCCACACGTTCAAGCCGTTGGCCAGCGTCTGCTTCGCGATCTTCGGCGCGGGAATCGATTTTTCCTGGCCGTAGGCAGGCATGCCGTTCGGTGCTTTGGTTTGTGCATGCAGCGTCGGCGCGAATGCCAGCGAGACGGCAAGTGCGAGCATCAATTTGTTCATGATGCGCTCCTTATTGGTTCACGCCGGCAGGCGCAGTGGTGGTGGGGGCAGGCGTCGCGGCGGTCTTGGCGGCATCGATCATCGCGGCCGGTTTGCGGTCGATGACGGTGCGGTTGGTCGGCACGAGATAGGTCTTGACGACGCGCTGGATGTCGCTTGAGGTCACGCCATCGATCCAGCCCGGAATCTTGTTGACGACATTCGCGTCGCCCCACAGCACCTGCAGCTTGGCCATCGTGTCGGCACGGTTGACGAAGCTTTCCAGCTTGTTGTTCCAGTCGGCCAGCATGCGCGTCTTGACGCGCTTCAGCGTAGCATCGTCGACACCGTCTTTTGCCACCTTGGCGATCTCTTCGTCCATCGCCTTGAGGATGGCGTCCGCGCTGCTGTCGGGCTTGTACAGCGCATGGACGGTCATCAGCGTAGGGCCGTTGTATTCCCACGGGCTGGTCAGGCCAAACAGAATGTCGACGTTCAGTGCAATCTCGCGGCCCTTGACCAGGCCCTGGTAGAACAGCGATGCATCGCCGCCGCCCAGCAGTTCGGCCAGCACGGCGACCGGCGCCTGGTCGCGGCTGCCGCGTTCCGGCACCTTCCAGGCCGCTGCAATCGCCGGCACCTGCGCCAGTGCGTCGCTTTGCTGCAGACGCTTTTCGGCCGTGTTCAGGGGCTCGCTGAAATCCGTGCCTTTTGGTACCGGCCGCGCAGGAATGGCGCCGAAGTACTTCTGCGCCAGCGCAAAACCCTGCTGCGGCGTGATGTCGCCGGCGATGGCCAGCACTGCATTGTTCGGGCCGTAGTAGTCGCGGTGGAACGCGCGCACGTCGTCCAGGCTGGCGTTTTCCAGGTCTTCGAAGCTGCCGTAGCCATCGTGGTTGTTTTCCCATTTCTGGAAGGCGTGCTGGCTGATGTCGATCCACATGAAGCCGCCATACGGCTGGTTCTTCACGTTGACGCGGATTTCTTCCTTGACGACGTCCTGCTGGTTCTTCAGCGTGGTGGCGCTGAAGTCGAGCGTCTTCATGCGGTCCGCTTCCAGCCACAGGATCGGTTCGAGCGCCGAACTTGGCACGGTCTCGATGTAGTTGGTGAAGTCGGGGCGAGTCGAGCCATTGTTCCAGCCGCCGCCGCCCGTGATCGTCGTATCGAAGACGCCCTTCGGCGCGTTTAGCGTGCCCTGGAACATCAGGTGTTCGAACAGGTGCGCAAAGCCGGTGCGGTTCTTCGGCTCGAGGCGCATGCCGACGTGGTAGACGACCGAGACGCCGACGGTGGGCGAGGTGCGGTCTTCCGACACGATCACGGTCAGGCCGTTGTCGAGTTTTTTCATGGTGACCGGCAAGGTCCACCCGTCGGCCGGTGCGGCAAATGCCGACATCGACAGGGTGAACCCGGCCAGCAGGGCGGGGTAGTGGCGCATGCGCATGGGGACCTCGAAATGGATCGCAATCAAATGGGTGTGACCGGGGCGGGGTGCGCCACCGGCGAAACATCTTAGCGCAATGGCATGCTTAAAAAGAATGTTTTTGTTGTCCCAGCGCAGGGTGACGTGGGGTCATGCGTGCTGCATCGGCTCCCGGTCGTTCTGCCCCAAACCGCCACCGCTGCGCAGTTCGGACGCCGTTTTTTGCAGTTCATCGCACACCGGGCGGGGGTACCTGCGTTTCGGGCTATAGTTTCATCATGACAAGTCCCGGCATTGGCCCGGGCTGCAACAGACTGGAGAACCGCGATGAATCACTTTTTCAAGCTGGGCGCCGTGGCTGCCTTGTTGGGCGCCACGGCGGGCCTCGTGCGCGCCGCACCGGACACGGCCAGTGAAACGCGGCCCGTCGATGCGCAAGTCGTGCGCGTAACGCTCGAAGGGGTCGGGGACCTGGTGATCCGCCAGGGTGCAACGGCCACGCTGGTACTGACGGGCGACGCGCGCCTGCTGGCGCGCACCACGACGACGCAGCGCGGCGACACGCTCAATATCGAGACCGAAGGCCGCCGCGGGGGCTTCAACTTCGGCCGCTCGTCCGGCATCCAGGCCGAACTCGTGTTGCCGAACCTGCGCGCAGTCTCGTCCGAAAGTATCGGCGCCACCACGGTCAGCGGCTTTGCCGGCCAGTCACTGGACATCAATCTCGATGGCGCCGGGTCAATGTCGGTATCATCATCGAATTATCGTTTTATTACCGCCAACCTGGGCGGCGTGGGCAACCTCAAGATCAACGGGATCGACAGCGAGGGCATCGACCTGAACCTGGGCGGCGCGGGGTTCGTGACCCTGACCGGTCGCAGCAAACGCCTGAAGGCCGAGCTGGGCGGGCTGGGTGGGCTTGATGCGCAGGGCTGCAGCGTCGACTCGGTGGCGCTCGATCTGTCGGGGTTGGGCAATGCCACCGTCAATGTGCGCCAGAGCATCAACGTCTCGCTGTCGGGGATGGGGTCGGTGACGGTACTGGGCAAGCCGGTCAATCGCAAGGTGGCGCTCGATGGGCTGGGCAAGGTCAACTGGAAATGACGGGCGCGCCACCACCACGCCGGCCGGGGGTATCCCGGCGCCATCGGCAACGACCTGGATTCTGTGGGCGAACCATGACGACACCATTCTTTGCAATCCTCCTGGCGCTGTGCCTGCAGTTCGGTCTGCAGGGCAGCGCCCAGGCCGGCTTCCCCGAAGGCGCCAGTGCCTACAATGCGCGCAACTATGCGCTCGCGCTCAAGGAAGTCACGCCGCTGGCCAAGGCCGGCAATGCCGAGGCGCAGCATCTGCTGGGTCTCATGTATTACATGGGGCGGGGCGTGCCGCGCGATTACAAGCAGGCGTTTGCCTGGCACCAGAAAGCGGCCCTGCAGGGCAAGGCCGATGCGCAGTACGTGGTCGGCGCGATGTTTTATACGGGCAATTCGGTGCCGCAAGACCAGAAGCACGCAGTGACCTGGTTCCGCAAGGCCGCCGAGCAGGGCCACGCCGAGGCGCAGAATGCCCTCGGGCTGATGTACCGCTACCACGTGGCCGGCGTGCCGCAGGATGTCGTGCTGGCCTACATGCTCTACAACCTGGCTGCGGCCGGCGGCAACCGCAACGCCGTCGACCAGCGCGCCGCCATCGCCAAGCGCATGACGCAGGAGCAGATCGAAGAAGCGCAGGCACTGTCGCGTACCTGGAAGCCGGGCACGCCGCTGCCGACCACATCGAAGACGGGCGGCGACGCTTGATGCATCGGGCGGCGCTGGCTTGCCTGGCTGCCGCACACTGGAAGGCAATCAACTGGACTCGCAATGAACAGATATTTTCGTCATTCCCTAGGTTGTCTGATGTTGCTGCCACTTGGCCTTCCGATGTTTGCTGCCGCCGACAGCACAGCCCTGGAAAACAATGGACGACCAGCGCCGGGCACCGCCCAGAACGAGTCTGTATTTTCTGCGCAGGACCTGCGAGCGGACCTGCGCTTCATGCGAGAGGAAATCGACAGGATCCACCCAGACCCCGGCCTGTTTACGAGCCGGGAAACGCTCCGAAAGGCCTACGAGCAAGTCGATGCGCAGTTACAGAAGCCGATGACCCGCGACCAGGCATGGCGGGTACTTGCCAGTCTTAATCCGCTGTTCGCGGATGCTCACATGCTCGTTGCGCCACCCAAATGGACAGATCTCACCAGGACACACCTCGAAGCAGGCGGTGTGCTGTTTCCTTATGAGGTCCAGGTCAGTGCCGACGGCGACATCATCATCCGCGCCGAGCTCGACGGCAGCACGAGTCCGCTGACCGGCGTGCGCATCGAGCACATCAACGGCGTGCCTGCGGCCCGCGTCGCGCAGGAACTCCTCTCGCTCATGGGAGGCGAAACGCCGGGATTGCGGGCCAATCTTCTGTCACGCCGCATGTGGTTCTATTACTGGCGAGTGTTTGGGGCGCCGCGGCAATTTGACCTGGTCGTGACCAGCCCTGATGGACCGAAACACCTACGCATGGCAGGCACCAGCAAGATTCCCCCTTCGCTGGACATGGAAGGGGATTCCGGTTTCAAAAAAACCTTCCAGTTCGAACTGCTCCCCGGGAACGCGGCGCTGCTGACGATCAACCAGTTTCAATGGCCCGACCAACAGGCCTTCAATGCATTCACCAAGGATGCATTCACCAGAATCCGCGATGCAAAGGTAACGACCCTCATGATCGATGTTCGCGAGAATACGGGCGGCAATGACGACATGTGGAAAGCCGGTGTCGTACCTTACATCGCCGACAAGCCCTTTCGTAATGGCTCGAGCTATGTCAAAAAAGTCATCGAAGGGCGGGCGAGAGGGGCGGAAAAAGTTGGCGATATCGTGCACGGGTTCGGCGATACCTGGGTTGAGCCCGACTTGAGCAGCCCGCTGCACTTTTCCGGGAAAACCTATGTGCTGGTGGGCCGGATTACCTACTCATCTGCAGTGCTGTTCTCGAATGTCGTACAAGACTTCGGTTTTGCCCAGCTGGTAGGAGCCGGCGGGTATGCGCGCGCCCGTCAGACCGGCGGCGTGCGCAACATTACATTGCCGAACACCGGACTGGAATTTACCATCCCGTTTTTCGTGCTCGACCGTCCCTCAGGAATTCGGGAGCCCGCGCTGGTATATCCCGACATCGTATTGCCTGATAGTCCGTTCGACCGCATGGTGACCGTAAAAGCCCTGCTCGAACGGGTGCGGAACGTGAGCGCTTTCGCGTCTGGTCCGCACTGAATTGTGCATGAGGTGTAGGTTGTTCATGGGTAGGTCACAATCAACCCGTTATGCGGGCTGGCGAACTGAGTCGGAGTGCAGGGCAGTCCATGATAAGGAAAATCAATTCATGGAGCACTCAATGGCCAAGGTCACACTGACGATGACGACGCACGTGCCGGTCTCGACCGGCGAAGCCTGGGCCTGGTCGACATCCCTCGAAGGCGTGCGTACCGAAATGCGGCCGCTGCTCAAGGTCGTCTTTCCCCGCGCGATGACGCATATCGGCCCCGATACCGCGCTCAACACAGTGCTGGGTCGCTGCCAGTTTCTGTTGTTCGGTCTGTTTCCGATCGATATGTCCAAACTGCGCTTTACCGAGATGGAGCCAGGGCACCGCTTCGTCGAGGAATCTGACCTGCTGTCGATGCGTTCGTGGCGCCATGAGCGCGTGATCACGCCATCGGCAGATGGCCGGGGCGCCCAGATCACCGACCATCTGGCGTTCACGCCGCGCCTGGCCACGCCCGTCGTGCGCTATCTGGTCAAGCTGTTTTTCGCGCACCGCCACAAGAAGCTGACGCAGGCACTGGGTGCCGGTGCGGCGACCGTTCAACGCCGCGGCGAAGCCGGTCAGGCGCGCTGAGATCGGCTGAAATGTGTCCTCGCATGGTAGGCTTCGGCTTTGACTCATTCGCGCGCCCGATGCATTCGCGGCGTAGCGGCAATTTGGAGCTTGTATGTTGATTGCCACTCACGGCGGCAAATTCCACGCAGACGATGCGTGGGCAGTCGCCGTCCTGAAAGTGCTGTTCCCCGACGCCGACGTCATCCGCACGCGCGAGCAGGCCAAAATCGATGCCGCCGACTTCGCGATCGACGTCGGCGGAGTGTGGGACCCGGCCACGGGCCGGTTCGACCACCACCAGAAGGAATTCAATGCCACCCGGCCGTCCGGCGTACCGTATGCCAGCGCCGGCCTGGTCTGGCGCGATCACGGTGCGCAGTGCGTCGCGGCGCTGGCGCTGCGTCACACGGGCGAGACGCTATCCGACGATACGGCCCAGCAGATCGCGTATGCCATCGACGTCGATATCGTCCAGTACCTGGATCTGTCGGACGTCGGCGTGGCCAAGAACGCGCCGGGCAGCTATGGCTTGTCGGCCGTGGTTTCAGGCTTCAATCCGGGCTGGCTCGACGAGCAGCGCCTGGGCTACGGCGAAGCGGTCGACGAGTACCGCATGGGCCAGTTCATGCGCGCCGTGGAATTTCTGACCGACATCATGGGCAATGCCGTGCGTTACCGCGTGGGTGCCATGCTGGCCGTCACGCAAGTGCGCCAGGCCGAGGTACTCGAGGGCGGCAAGCTGCTGTTCCTGAAGAATGCTGCGCTGCCGTGGAGCAGTATCGTGCGCAAGGAAATGCCGAAGATCCTGTTCGTCATCAGCCACAGCCTGACCGAGAACCGCTATATCCTGCACACGGTGTCGGTCGACACGGAAAGCTTCGATGCGCGCGCCGATCTGCCTGAAACCTGGGCTGGCCTGCGCGAAGCGGACCTGGCTGCCGTGACGGGCGTGCCGGATGCCGTGTTCTGCCACACGGGCCGCTTCATCGCCGCCGCGCGCAGCTACGACGGTATCCGCACCATGGCGCGCCAGGCGCTCGATGCGGTCGAGCAGGGCGTGACGGTCACGACCTATTCATAGGCATCATTCACGGCGCGCACGATCGCCTGGGTGGCCGGCAAGCCGCCGCCGACTCCCGTACAATTGCGGTTTTGCTAATGCGGGAGCTTTCCATGCGCGCCATCGAGATTACCAAGCCGGGGGAACCCGACGTCTTGCAACTGTGTGAACGGCCAATGCCGGTCCTGAAAAGCGGCGAAGTCCTGATCAAGGTTCATGCTGCCGGTATCAACCGCCCGGACGTGTTCCAGCGTCTGGGCAAATACCCGGTCCCACCGGGCGCTTCCGACCTGCCGGGCCTTGAAGTGGCCGGCGAAATCGTCGACGGCGACCTGGGTGACAGCGGTTTTGCCAAGGGCGACCTCGTCTGCGCACTGGTGCAGGGTGGCGGTTACGCCGAATACTGCGCCGCGCCACTCGAGCAATGCCTGCCGGTTCCAGAAGGGCTGACCCCGCTGGAAGCGGCCACTTTGCCGGAAACCTATTTCACGGTCTGGAGCAATGTCTTCGACCGCGCCCGCCTGAGCGAAGGCGAAAGCCTGCTGGTGCAGGGCGGCAGCTCGGGTATCGGCGTGACCGCGACCCAGGTCGCCAGCGCGCTGGGTCACCGCGTGTTCATCACGGCTGGCAGCGAAGACAAATGCCGCGCTGTCGAAGCACTGGGCGCGGAGCGGGGCATCAATTACCGTGATGAAGACTTTGTCGCTGTGGTCAAGGAACTCACGGACGGCCGTGGTGTCGACGTAATTCTGGACATGGTTGCGGGCGACTACGTGGCGCGCGAGATCGAGTGCCTGGCCGACGATGGCCGCCTGGTCGTCATCGCGCTGCTGGGCGGGCCGCAAGCCAACCTGGACATGAATCACGTGCTGCGCCGTCGCCTGACGATCACCGGTTCGACGCTGCGTCCCCGTCCGGTCGCGTTCAAGGCAGCCATTGCGCGCCAGTTGCGTGAGCAGGTCTGGCCACTGTTTGCGCAGAAGAAGATCAAGCCGGTGATTCATCATGTGTTCCCACTGGCGGAAGCTGCGGCGGCGCACACGATGATGGAATCGAGCGCCCACGTGGGCAAGATCGTGCTGCAGGTACTGGCCGACTGACCACAAAAACAACAGGGCGCCGGCGGGTTCCACGGGCCCTGCGCGGCGCATCCACGGGCGGTTTCAGGCCGGTTGATGCTGTCAGCCATTGTTTGACCGCCACAATATCGACCGCTAGAATAGCGGGTTATTTGACATGGGGTAGTATGCGTCCCACACTCGTAGTAGGTAACTGGAAAATGAACGGCAGCCGGGCAGTCAATGCCGAGCTGCTGCAAGGCATTCTGGCGGGTTTGAGCCCTGATATTCAGGCAGCGTGCGCGGTGTGCGTCCCCGCGCCCTACCTGTTTCAGTGCGAGCAGTTGTTGGCTGGTAGCAGCGTGGCCTGGGGCGCGCAGGATGTCGCGACCGAGCCATGTGGCGCCTTCACCGGCGAAGTGTGCGTGTCGATGCTGCACGATTTCGGCTGCCGTTACGTGATCGTCGGGCACTCCGAGCGCCGCGGCTACCACGGCGAGTCGAATGAGCTGGTCGCGCGCAAGGCAAAAGCGGCGCTGGATGCCGGCCTGACCCCGATCGTGTGCATCGGTGAAACGCTCGAGCAGCGTGAAGCTGGCGAGACCAACGACGTTGTCGGTGGTCAGCTGCACGCCGTGCTGGAACTGGTGGGCTTCGAGGATGTGTCGCGCCTGGTCCTGGCCTACGAGCCGGTGTGGGCAATCGGTACCGGCAAGACTGCCACGCCCGAGATGGCGCAGCAAGTCCACGCCGACATGCGCGCGTTAGTGCGCAAGTGCAACGTTGATGCCGCAGAAACCGTACAAATCCTTTACGGCGGCAGCATGAAGCCGGAGAATGCACGCGAGCTGCTGGCACAACCGGATATCGATGGCGGCCTGATCGGCGGGGCGGCACTGAAAGCCGACGATTTCCTTGCCATTCTGCGCGCCGCATAAAGACTTAATCTTGCGCATTTAGTTTTGCGAAGATTTTGGAATTACAAAAAATTTGAAACGCTGTTAAACCTTGGAATGGAATTGCAATGATCTGGTCTAATCTTATTATCGTCGTGCAGGTTATCTCGGCCCTGTCCATTATTGGCCTGGTCCTGATGCAGCACGGCAAGGGCGCTGATATGGGTGCGGCCTTCGGTTCCGGCGCCTCGGGCAGCCTGTTCGGTGCATCCGGATCGTCGAATTTCCTGTCCAAGGCAACGGCAGTGGCTGCCGCCGTGTTCTTCGGCACCACGCTGACGCTGGCCTACATCGGCAACACCCGTACCGGTAGCGACAACGCCGGCGTGATGGGCCGCGCCCAGGCGCCTGCAGCCGGTATTCCGGTCACGGCGCCGGTGCAGACGGCCCCGGCCGATGTGCCGACGCTGCCAGCCGGCAGTGCGGTCCCGGCAGTCCCGGCACCAGCGCCGGCAGTGCCTGCACCAGCGACCAAGTAAGCAACCAGCTAGGCGACCTGGTCAGCGCCGTCGCAGGCGTAAAACCAGGTCACGCTGTCCCGGTGCCATGCGCGCCGTTGTGGTTCAAAAACAATGCGTCTTTTATCGGGCGCATTGTTGTTTTTAGGCGTAGAATACCGCGGCGCGTGACAGGGTTAGGCAACCTGCATGTGTAGCCTTGCAATATGAACGATCGTGTCGCAACGAACTTTGTCATGCTCATGTCAGTAAAAGAGCGTCCAATAGATTGTTCGGCGATATGATTCAAATAAATGGCAAATATCTTTGTGATTGCGCAATTTGAGCATTGAAAGATAGTGCTAAAGCAGGTTAAAATACTGTTCTCCAGCCGACGTGGTGAAATTGGTAGACACGCTATCTTGAGGGGGTAGTGGCGCAAGCTGTGCGAGTTCGAGTCTCGCCGTCGGCACCAAAATTTAGAAAGAAAGCCAGCAAGGGCGCACGAGTCTTTACCTCATGCCTGAGCTGGCTTTTTTACGAGGATCTGTCGTACGATCCTGGCGGCAGGCTCGAAGCCAGGTTCGCACGATTCGGTGCTGCATCTCTGCAGCGTTCCATTAACCGATCGTTCAGAAGGCTTCATCGTGAACCTCGAAAGTTATCTCCCCGTTCTTCTCTTTATCCTGGTTGGCATCGGTGTCGGTGTTGCCCCGCAGGTGCTTGGTCGCCTGCTCGGGCCGCACAAACCCGACGATGCCAAACTGTCTCCGTATGAATGCGGCTTCGAAGCCTTCGAAGACGCGCGCATGAAGTTCGACGTCCGGTACTACCTGGTCGCGATCCTGTTTATTTTGTTTGATCTTGAAACGGCATTCTTCTTCCCATGGGGCGTCTCGATGCGCGAACTGGGGTTCACCGGTTTCATCACGATGATGGTGTTCATCGCCGAATTCGTCGTGGGCTTCTGGTACATCTGGAAGAAAGGTGCCCTTGATTGGGAATAAGCCATGGCTATTGAAGGCGTACTAAACGAAGGTTTCATCACCACCACAGCCGACAAGCTGGTCAACTGGGCACGTACCGGGTCGATGTTCCCGATGACGTTCGGTCTGGCCTGCTGCGCGGTCGAGATGATGCACGTGGGCGCGGCCCGCTACGACATGGACCGTTTCGGTATCGTGTTCCGCCCGTCGCCACGCCAGTCCGACGTCATGATCGTTGCCGGCACGCTGTGCAACAAGATGGCGCCGGCGCTGCGCAAGGTCTACGACCAGATGGCCGAGCCGCGCTGGGTCATCTCGATGGGCTCCTGCGCCAACGGTGGCGGCTACTACCACTATTCGTATTCGGTCGTGCGTGGCTGCGATCGCATCGTCCCGGTCGATGTCTACGTGCCAGGCTGTCCACCGACCGCCGAAGCTCTGCTGTACGGCATCATGCAGCTCCAGAACAAGATCAAGCGCACCAATACCATCGCGCGCTAAAAACGGACGGCGTACTCCATGACGACAAAACTCGAAACCCTTCAACTCGCCCTGCAGACTGCATTGGGTGAGGGCGTCGCTATTTCCAGCGCGCTGGGTGAAGTCACGGTGGTGGTCAAGGCCGCCGACTACATCCGCTCGATGATGGCCCTGCGCGATACCCCTGCGCTGGCCTTCGAGCAGATGATCGACCTGTGCGGCGTCGACTATTCGGAATACGGCGAAGGCACCTACGAAGGACCGCGCTTTGCGGTCGTCGTGCACCTGCTCTCGCTGACCCACAACTGGCGCGTGCGCGTGCGGGTGTTCTGCCCGGACGACGACATGCCGCTGGTCGAGTCGATCACGCCGATCTGGCGCGCCGCCAACTGGTTCGAGCGCGAAGCGTTCGATCTGTTCGGCATCCTGTTCGATGGCCACGGCGACCTGCGCCGCATCCTGACCGACTACGGTTTCATCGGCCACCCGTTCCGCAAGGACTTCCCGGTCTCGGGCTATGTCGAGATGCGCTACGACCCCGAGCAGAAACGCGTGATCTATCAACCCGTCACGATCGAACCGCGCGAGAACATTCCCCGCGTGATTCGCGAAGAGACTTACGGGACGAAATAATGGCTGAGCTTAAGAACTACACCCTGAACTTTGGTCCGCAGCACCCGGCAGCGCACGGCGTGCTGCGCCTCGTGCTCGAACTCGACGGCGAGGTGATCCAGCGCGCCGACCCGCACATCGGCCTGCTGCACCGCGGCACCGAGAAGCTGGCCGAGACCCGCACCTACCTGCAGTCGGTGCCGTACATGGACCGTCTCGACTACGTGTCGATGATGTGCAACGAACACGGCTACGTGCTGGCGATCGAAAAGCTGCTCGGCATCCAGGCGCCGATCCGCGCCCAGTACATCCGCACGATGTTCGACGAAGTCACCCGCATCCTGAACCACCTGATGTGGCTGGGCGCGCACGCGCTGGACATCGGCGCCATGGGCCCGTTCCTGTACTGCTTCCGCGACCGCGAAGACCTGTTCGACGTCTACGAAGCCGTCTCCGGCGCGCGCATGCACGCGGCCTACTACCGCCCGGGCGGCGTGTACCGCGACCTGCCGGACACGATGCCACAGCACAAGGCTTCGCCAATCCGCAGCGCCAAGGCGATCGACGCACTGAACGAACACCGTCAGGGCTCCGTGCTCGACTTCCTCGACGCGTTCACGAAGCGCTTCGATGGTTACGTCGACGAATACGAAACCCTGCTGACCGATAACCGTATCTGGAAACAGCGTACGGTCGGCATCGGTGTCGTGACGCCGGAAGATGCTAAAGCGATGGGCTTCACCGGCGCCATGCTGCGCGGTTCGGGCATCGCCTGGGACCTGCGCAAGACGCAGCCGTATGCAGCGTACGACAAGGTCGAGTTCGATATTCCGGTGGGTACCAACGGCGACTCGTACGACCGCTACCTGGTGCGCGTGGAAGAGATGCGCCAGTCGAACCGCATCATCAAGCAATGCATCACCTGGCTGCGCGCGAATCCGGGCCCGGTCATGATCGACAATAACAAGATTGCGCCGCCGAACCGGATGGACATGAAGTCCAATATGGAATCGCTGATTCACCACTTCAAGCTGTTCACCGAAGGCTTCCACGTCCCAGAGGGCGAGGCGTATGCTGCGGTCGAACATCCGAAGGGCGAGTTCGGCATCTATATCGTCTCCGACGGCGCCAACAAGCCATACCGCCTGAAAATCCGCACGCCGGACTATGTCCACCTGCAGAGCCTCGACGAAATGGCACGCGGACACATGATCGCCGATGCCGTCGCCATCATCGGTACGCAAGACATCGTGTTCGGCAGTATTGATCGCTAGTCCGAAAGGCAGAGAAGAATATGTTATCCCCGCAGTGCTATCAAAAAATCGATCGGGAGCTGGCCAAGTACCCAGCCGATCAACGCCAGTCGGCCGTGATGGCCTCGCTCGCCCACGCCCAGGTCGAACTGGGCTGGCTGTCGCCAGAGACGATGCAGGAAATCGCCGACTACATCGAGATGCCGGCGATTGCCGTGCAAGAGGTGGCGACTTTCTACAATATGTTCAACGTCAAGCCGGTTGGCCAGCACAAGATCACCGTGTGCACCAATCTGCCATGCGCCCTGTCGGGCGGCGAACGCGCGGCCCAGCGCATCAAGGACGCCCTGAACATCGACTTCCGTGACACCACGGCGGACGGCAAGTTCACGCTGATGGAAGGCGAGTGCATGGGCGCGTGCGGCGATGCGCCCGTCATGCTGGTGAACAACCACCGCATGTGTTCGTTCATGAGCGACGCCAAGATCGACGCCCTGCTTGAGGAACTGAACAAATGACCAGCCTGCACGATCGTCACATCAAGCCGCTGATCCTGAAGGATCTGAACGGCACCAACTGGCACCTGTCCGACTACGTCAATCGTGGCGGCTACTCGGCGCTGCGCCGCATCATCGAAGAAAAGATCACGCCTGAGCAGATCATTGCCGACATGAAGGCGTCGGGCCTGCGCGGCCGTGGCGGCGCCGGTTTCCCGACCGGCCTGAAGTGGAGCTTCATGCCGCGCCAGTTCCCGGGCCAGAAATACCTCGTCTGCAATACCGACGAAGGCGAGCCGGGCACGTTCAAGGACCGCGACATCATTCGCTACAACCCGCATGCGCTGATCGAAGGCATGGCCATCGGCGCCTACGCGATGGGCATCACCGTGGGTTACAACTACATCCACGGCGAGATCTTCGAAGACTACCTGCGCTTTGAAGAAGCGCTGGAAGAAGCGCGCGCCGCGGGCTTTTTGGGTGACAACATCCTGGGCAGCACGTTCTCGTTCCAGCTGCACGCGCACCACGGTTACGGCGCCTACATCTGCGGCGAAGAAACCGCGCTGCTCGAGTCGCTCGAAGGCAAGAAGGGCCAGCCGCGCTTCAAGCCGCCGTTCCCAGCCTCGTTCGGCCTGTACGGCAAGCCGACAACGATCAACAACACCGAGACCTTCGCTGCGGTCCCGTTCATCCTGAACATCGGCGCCGAGAACTACATGGCGCTGGGCAAGCCGAACAACGGCGGCACCAAGATCTTCTCGATCTCGGGCGACGTCGAGCGGCCAGGCAACTACGAAGTTCCGCTGGGTACGCCATTTGCGACCCTGATGGAACTGGCCGGTGGCATGCGCGGTGGCAAGAAGATCAAGGCCGTGATTCCTGGCGGTTCGTCGGCGCCAGTCGTGCCGGGCGAGCAGATGATGCAAACCGATCTCGACTACGATTCGATCGCCAAGGCCGGCTCGATGCTGGGTTCGGGCGCCGTGATCGTCATGGACGAGACGCGCTGCATGGTCAAGTCGCTGCTGCGCCTGTCGTACTTCTATTACGAAGAATCGTGCGGCCAGTGCACGCCATGCCGCGAAGGCACGGGCTGGATGTACCGCATGGTTCACCGCATCGAGCATGGCCAGGGCCGACCGGACGACATGGATCTGCTGAACAACATCGCTGACAACATCAAGGGCCGCACGATTTGCGCGCTCGGGGATGCGGCCGCGATGCCAGTGCAGGCCATGATCAAGCACTTCCGCGAAGAATTTGAATATCACATTGAGCACAAGCACTGCCTCGTGCCCTCATACCTTTAAACCAGGTCAGGTAACGATCCCATGGTTGAAATTGAATTAGACGGCAAGAAAGTTGAAGTCCCACCGGGTTCGATGGTGATGGACGCCGCAAACAAGCTCGGAACGTACATTCCGCACTTCTGCTATCACAAGAAATTGTCGATCGCTGCGAACTGCCGCATGTGCCTCGTCGAAGTGGAAAAGGCGCCGAAGCCTTTGCCAGCGTGCGCGACTCCGGTCTCGCCGGGCATGATCGTGCGCAGCCACAGCGACAAGGCCGTGCAGGCCCAGAAGTCGGTGATGGAATTTTTGCTCATTAACCACCCGCTCGACTGCCCGATCTGCGATCAGGGCGGCGAATGCCAGTTGCAGGATCTGGCAGTCGGCTACGGCAAGAGCGGTTCGCGCTACGAAGAAGAAAAGCGCGTGGTGGCCCCGAAAGAAGCAGGTCCGCTGATCTCGATGGAAGAGATGGCGCGTTGCATCCAGTGCACCCGTTGCGTGCGTTTCGGCCAGGAAGTGGCCGGCGTCATGGAATTCGGCATGCTGGGCCGCGGCGAGCATTCCGAGATCACGACGTTCGTCGGCAAGACCGTCGACTCGGAAGTCTCGGGCAACATGATCGACCTGTGCCCGGTCGGCGCGCTCACCAGCAAGCCATTCCGTTATTCGGCACGTCCATGGGAACTGCAGCGCCGCAAGTCGGTCTCGCCGCACGATTCGCTGGGCGCGAACCTGATCGTCCAGGTCAAGGGTGGCCGTGTCATGCGCGTGCTGCCGCTCGAAAACGAAGCGGTCAACGAGTGCTGGCTGTCGGACAAAGAGCGTTTCTCGTACGAAGCGCTGAACAACACCGACCGCCTGACCAAGCCAATGATCAAGCAGGGCGGCATGTGGCAGGAAGCCGAGTGGCAGACCGCCCTCGAATACGTCGCCCACGGCCTGCGCAATATCCGTCACGAACACGGCGCCGATGCGATCGCCGCCGTCGCGACTGCGCACTCGACCGTCGAAGAACTGCACCTGCTGAACAAGGCCATGCGTGGCATGGGTTCGGACAACGTCGAGTTCCGCCTGCGCCAGAGCGACTTTTCGCTCGACGGCCAGGTCACGCCATGGCTCGGCATGCCGATCGCCCAGCTGAGCACGCTCAAGCGCGCACTGGTCATCGGCTCGTTCCTGCGCAAGGATCATCCGCTGGTCGCGACCCGCCTGCGCGCCGCCACCAAGTCGGGCCTGCGCCTGTCGCTGGTGGCTGGCGCGGACGACGAACTCTTGATGAAGGTCGCGCATAAACTGATCGCCGCACCAAGCGACTGGCTGGTCGCGCTGTCGGAAATCGTCGTTGCCATCGCTGCCGACAAGGGCATCGCGGCGCCAGCCGGTTTCGAACAGATCGAAGCGTCGGACATCGCCAAAGCCATTGCCGCCTCGCTGGTCGTCGTCGGCGACGTTGAACTGCCAGGCGCGATCCTGCTGGGCAACGCTGCTGCGCAACATCCGCAAGCGTCGAAAATCCATGCCGCCGCGCAGTGGATCGCCGAGCAGACCGGTTGCTCGTTCGGTTATCTGGTCGAATCGGCCAACACGATCGGCGGCCACCTGGTGGGCGCCACGTCGGGCAAGAACGAAGCACCGTTCGCCACGCCGAAAAAAGCCTATGTGCTGCTGAACGCCGAGCCGCAACTGGACGCTGCCAATCCGCAGCAAGCCACGGCTGCGCTGGCTGCTGCCGAGATGGTCGTCGTCATGTCGGCCTTCAAGCATGGCCTGGACTACGCCGACGTGCTGCTGCCGATCGCACCGTTCTCGGAAACCTCGGGCACGTTCGTCAATTGCGAAGGCCGCGCACAAAGCTTCAACGGCACCGTGCGTCCGCTGGGCGACACCCGTCCAGCCTGGAAAGTGCTGCGCGTGCTGGGTAACCTGCTGGGCCTGCAAGGCTTCGACTACGACACGTCCGAATCGATCCGCGACGAGCTGTTCGGCAAGGGTGTCACCGATCTGTCGGGCAAGCTGAACAACAAAGCCACGCTGGCACCGACCGTCGGCGCCTATGCGCCAGCCGGTCAGCTCGAGCGCGTGACCGACGTGCCGGTGTACTTCACCGATGCGCTGGCACGCCGCGCCGAGCCGCTGCAGCGCACCGCCGACGCGAACGCGCCGCTGGTCACACTGTCGAAAGCGGTGGCTGAATCGATCGGCGTCAAGGCCGGCGACAGCGTCACCGTCACGCAAGGCAGTGGTTCGGCCGTGCTGGTCGCCGATGTCGACGCCACGCTGCCATCGAACGCAGTGCGTGTCGCCGCCGGCCATCCGGCCGTGGCTGGCCTGGGCGCCATGTTCGGTTCCATCCAAGTTGCAAAAGCAGGGGAGAGCAAGTAATGGCCGCGCCCGGTTACATTGATTCATTCAACGCCGGCGGTGCAGACCTGCTCGGCCCGGTCTGGCCGATCGCCTGGACCCTGATCAAGATCATCGCGGTGCTGGCACCGTTGATGATCGCGATCGCCTACGCCACGCTGTGGGAACGCAAGTTCATCGGCTGGATCCAGATCCGCGTCGGTCCGAACCGCGTCGGTCCTGGTGGCCTGCTGCAGCCAATGGCCGACGGCCTGAAGCTCCTGATCAAAGAGATCGTGATCCCGGCCAAGGCCAGCAAGAGCCTGTTCGTGATCGGTCCGGTCATGACGATCATGCCGGCACTGGCTGCCTGGTCGGTCATTCCGTTCGGTCCGCAGTTTGCGCTGGCCAACGTGAACGCCGGCGTGCTGCTGCTGATGGCGATCACCTCGGTCGAGGTGTACGGTATCATCATCGCCGGCTGGGCGTCGAACTCGAAGTACTCGTTCATGGGCGCCATGCGCGCATCGGCCCAGATGATCTCGTACGAAATCCCGATGGGCTTCGTGCTGGTGGTCGTGCTGATGGTGACGGGCAGCCTGAACCTGTCGGACATCGTCGCCGGTCAGCAGATGGGCACGTTCGCCGGCTGGGGCGTGAACTTCCTGTCGTGGAACTGGCTGCCGCTGTTCCCGCTGTTCATCATCTACCTGATTTCGGGTCTGGCCGAGTGCGGCCGTCACCCGTTCGACGTGATCGAAGGTGAATCCGAGATCGTTGCCGGTCACATGGTCGAGTACTCGGGCATGTCGTACGCGATGTTCATGCTGGCCGAGTACGGCAACATGATCCTGATCGCCTGCCTGGCTTCGCTGTTCTTCCTCGGCGGCTGGTCGGCACCATTCAGCTTCCTCGAAGTGGGCGGCACCCTGGGTGGCTTCATCGGCTTCTTCTGGCTGTTCCTGAAAACGTTCTGCCTGGTTACGTTCTTCATCTGGGTGCGCGGTACGTTCCCACGTTACCGTTACGACCAGATCATGCGTCTGGGCTGGAAAGTGTTCATTCCGATCACGCTGATCTGGCTAGTGTTCATCGCCGCCTGGATGCAGACGTCGTGGAATATTTGGAAGTAAGGGGACGCACATGTCACGTATGAAAGAAATCCTCGGCAGCCTGATGCTGACCGAGTTGATCAAGGGCCTGGCCCTGACCGGCCGCTACGCTTTGTCGCGCTCGATCACGGTCCAGTACCCGGAAGAAAAGACCCCGATGTCGAACCGCTTCCGCGGTCTGCATGCGCTGCGTCGCTACCCCAACGGGGAAGAGCGCTGCATCGCCTGCAAACTGTGCGAAGCAGTCTGCCCGGCCATGGCGATCACGATCGAGTCGACCCAGCGCGAAGACGGCACCCGCCGCACCTCGCGCTACGACATCGACCTGACCAAGTGCATCTTCTGCGGCTTCTGCGAAGAATCGTGCCCGGTCGATTCGATCGTCGAGACGCACGTGCTGGAATACCACGGCGAAAAACGCGGCGACCTCTATTACACCAAAGAGATGCTGCTGGCCGTGGGTGACCGCTACGAAACCGAGATTGCCGCTGCCCGCGAGGCGGACGCCAAGTTCCGCTAAGTGTTAATTACAAGAGGCTCCTGGGTTAGTCATGACATTTACTGATATTTTGTTCTACGTGTTCGCGGCCGTGATGGTGCTGGCCGGCCTGCGCGTCATCACCGCCAAGAACCCGGTTCACGCCGCGCTGTTCCTGGTGCTGGCTTTCTTCAATGCCGCCGGTATCTGGCTGCTGCTGAAGGCCGAATTCCTCGCCATCGTGCTGGTGCTGGTCTATGTCGGCGCCGTCATGGTGCTATTCCTGTTCGTCGTCATGATGCTCGATATTAATATCGACCGCATGCGTGAAGGTTTCTGGGGCTTCCTGCCACTGGCAGCCGGCGTCGGCGCCCTGATCGTGCTCGAGATGGGCGCAGTGCTGTGGCACGGGTACAGCAACTTCCAGCAAACGCCGGAAGCGGCTGCCCTGAACATCGGCGGCACAAAGGAATTGGGCATGCAGATCTATACCCGCTACATCTACGGCTTTGAAATTGCCGCCGTGGTGCTGCTGGTGGCCATCATCGCTGCTGTCGCCCTGACGCTGCGCCGCCGCAAGGACAGCAAGGCCATCGATCCGGCCGACGCCGTGCGTGTGAAACGCAACGACCGCCTGAAGATCATCAAGGTCGCCACCGTGAACCAGCCGGCCATCGACGCCGCGAACGTGGCCAAGGCCGCTGCAGCCGCTGCTGCTGCCGCGCCAGCTGCTGCCGAACCGAAGGAAAGCAAATGACCGTCTCCCTCGCACACTATCTGATCCTGGGCGCGATCCTGTTCGCGATCTCGGTGGTCGGTATCTTCCTGAACCGGAAGAACATCATCATCTTGCTGATGGCCATCGAATTGATGCTGCTGGCGGTGAACCTGAACTTCATCGCGTTTTCCCACTACCTGGGCGACGCGGCGGGGCAGATCTTCGTGTTCTTCATTTTGACCGTCGCGGCCGCCGAAAGCGCAATCGGCCTGGCGATCCTGGTGGTCCTGTTCCGCAATCTGGACACGATCAACGTGGAAGACCTCGACAGCCTCAAGGGCTGATCGGTCTCGCTCGATAACTTATAACGAATAAGGTTCAACATGGCGGGGCAAATTTCAACCTCACTCTTACTGGCAGTGCCACTGGCACCGCTCGCAGGCTCGGCAATTGCCGGTCTGCTGGGTACCAAGTTCCTGGGCAATGTCGTCGGCCGCAAGGTGTCGCATACCGCGACCATCCTCGGCGTGGCGATCGCGCTGGTCATCTCGGTCATGACCCTGATGGCCGCGCTCGACGGCTTCACGCTCAATCAGGACCTGTACACCTGGATGACCGTCGGCACGCTCAAGCTGGCCGTCGGCTTCCAGATCGACACCCTGACCGCGATGATGATGTGCGTCGTCACGTCGGTGTCGCTGATGGTCCACATCTACACGATCGGCTACATGGCCGAGGATGACGGCTACAACCGCTTCTTCTCGTACATCTCGCTGTTCACGTTCGCCATGCTGATGCTGGTCATGTCCAACAACTTCCTGCAGCTGTTCTTCGGCTGGGAAGCAGTGGGCCTGGTCTCGTATCTCCTGATCGGCTTCTGGTACACGCGTCCAACGGCGATCTTCGCCAACATGAAGGCGTTCCTGGTCAACCGCGTCGGCGACTTCGGCTTCATCCTCGGTATCGGCCTGATCCTGGCCGCCGCCGGCACGATGAACTACGCTGAAGTCTTCGCACAGGCCGACCAGCTGGCCCTAATGACGGTGCCGGGCACCGACTGGCCGCTGCTGACCGCCGCCTGCATCTGCCTGTTCATCGGCGCGATGGGCAAGTCGGCGCAGTTCCCGCTGCACGTCTGGCTGCCTGACTCGATGGAAGGCCCGACCCCGATCTCGGCACTGATCCACGCCGCAACGATGGTTACCGCCGGTATCTTCATGGTGTCGCGCATGTCGCCGTTGTTCGAGCTGTCCGATGGCGCGCTGTCGTTCATCATCGTCATCGGTTCGATCACCGCGCTGTTCATGGGCTTCCTGGGCATCATTCAAAATGACATCAAGCGCGTGGTCGCGTACTCGACGCTGTCGCAGCTGGGCTACATGACCGTCGCACTGGGTGTGTCGGCCTACTCGGTCGCCGCATTCCACCTGATGACGCACGCGTTCTTCAAGGCACTGCTGTTCCTTGGCGCCGGCTCGGTCATCATGGGCATGCACCACGACCAGGACATGCGCAACATGGGCGGCCTGCGCAAGTACATGCCGATCACCTGGATCACTTCGCTGATCGGTTCGCTGGCCCTGATCGGTACGCCGTTCTTCTCGGGCTTCTACTCGAAGGATTCGATCATCGAGGCAGTGCACGCAAGTAATCTGCCAGGCACCGGCTTTGCCAACTTCGCAGTGCTGGCCGGTGTGTTCGTCACGGCGTTCTACTCGTTCCGCATGTACTTCCTCGTGTTCCACGGCGAAGAGCGTTTCGGCAAAGCCCACGCGCATGATCATCATGACGATCACGCGCATCACAAGGCAGCCGCTAACGATCATTCGGATCCGCACGCACTGCACGATTCGGGTTCGCACCACGAAGAAGACGCGCACGACGACCACGGCCACCACGGCCTGGCCCCGGGCCAGAAGCCGCACGAGTCCCCATGGGTCGTGACGGTGCCGCTGGTCCTGCTGGCGATTCCATCGATGCTGATCGGTTTCTTCACGATCCAGCCAATGCTGCATGGCACGTTCTTCGATGGCGTCATCACCGTGAACCCGAACCACCCGGCCATGGCCGAACTGGGCGAGATGTTCCACGGCGCTGCCGCGATGGCCCTGCACGGTCTGCAGACTGCACCGTTCTGGCTGGCACTGGCTGGCGTTGTTGCTGCCTACTACTGCTACATGATCAACCCACGCGTGCCGGCCTGGTTCTATGCCAAGTTCAAGCCGCTGCACACCCTGCTGGACAACAAGTACTACATGGATGCGTTCAACCAGAAAGTCTTCGCCGGCGGCTCGCTCCTGCTGGGCGGCGGTCTGTGGAAAGTGGGCGATCGCGGCCTGATCGACGGCCTGGTCGTCAACGGCAGCGCCAAGGCAGTCGGCTGGTTCTCGACCATCACCCGTAAAGCACAGACCGGTTACATCTACCACTATGCGTTCGTGATGATCGTTGGCGTGCTGGCGGCCATGCTGTACTTCTTCCCGTTCTGGCGCGGTTAATCACAGGCAGAGATAACGAAAAATGATGCAGTCTACAATTTCAACATTTCCACCGTACCTGAGCCTCGCCATCTGGCTCCCGATCCTGTTCGGCGTGCTGGTCCTGGCCGTCGGCCGCGACAAGAACGCCGGCATGGTACGCATGCTCTCGCTCGTGGGCGCCATCGTCAGCCTGTTGCCGACGATTCCCCTGATCACGAACTTCGACAACGCTGCCCACGGCATGCAGTTCTTTGAAGAAGCGGCCTGGATCGATCGCTTCAACATCTTCTACCGCCTGGGTGTGGATGGCCTGTCGCTGTGGTTCGTGCCGCTGACCGCCTTCATCACGATCATCGTCGTGCTGGCGGCCTGGGAAGTGATCCAGGAACGTGTCGCCCAGTACATGGGTTCGTTCCTGATCCTGTCGGGCCTGATGATCGGCGTGTTCTGCGCGCTGGACGGCCTGCTGTTCTACTTCTTCTTCGAAGCGACGCTGATCCCGATGTTCATCATCATCGGCGTGTTCGGCGGCCCGAATCGCGTGTATGCAGCGTTCAAGTTCTTCCTGTACACGTTCTTTGGTTCGCTGCTGACGCTGGTCGCGATCATCTACCTGTACAACGCGTCGGGCTCGTTCAACATCCTCGACTGGCACCTGCTGCCACTGACGATGAAAGAGCAGATCCTGATCTTCTGCGCGTTCTTCATGGCATTTGCCGTCAAGGTGCCAATGTGGCCGGTGCACACGTGGCTGCCGGATGCCCACGTCGAAGCGCCAACCGGTGGTTCGGTCGTGCTGGCTGCGATCATGCTCAAGCTGGGCGCCTACGGTTTCCTGCGCTTCTCGCTGCCGATCACCCCGGACGCAAGCCAGTACCTGGCGCCGGTCGTCATCGTGCTGTCGCTGATCGCCGTGATCTACATCGGCCTGGTCGCACTGGTCCAGAAGGACATGAAGAAACTGGTGGCGTACTCGTCGATTGCCCACATGGGCTTCGTCACGCTGGGCTTCTTCATGTTCAACGACCTGGGCGTGCAGGGCGGCCTGATGCAGGCAATCTCGCACGGCTTCGTGTCGGGCGCGATGTTCCTGTGTATCGGCGTGCTGTACGACCGTGTCCACTCGCGTGAAATCGCTGCCTACGGCGGTGTCGTCAACACGATGCCGAAGTTCGCTGCCTTCGCCGTGCTGTTCTCGATGGCCAATGCCGGCCTGCCGGCCACGTCGGGCTTCATCGGCGAATTCATGGTCATCCTGGGCGCGGTCGAGTTCAACTTCTGGACGGGCCTTGCTTCGGGTACCGCGCTGATCCTGGGCGCTGCCTATTCGCTGTGGATGGTCAAGCGCGTCATCTTCGGCCCGGTCGCCAACAAGCATGTGGCCGAACTGGTCGACCTGAACGGCCGCGAGTTCGCCATCCTGTCGGTGCTGGCCATTGCCACCCTGGCCATGGGCCTGTACCCGGCGCCGATCGCCGAGACCTTGCAGGTGTCGGTCACCGATCTCCTGCAACATGTCGCAGTCAGCAAAGTGCCTTAATAAAACGCCATGAATGAGATGACCCCAACCCTGTTATCGGCAGCCGACACCAATCTGGTGCCGGTGTATGCCGAGATATTCCTCCTGATCGCGACATCGGCGATCCTGCTGATCGATATGTACCTGAAGGCCGGCAAGCGCAATCTGACGTATGCGCTGTCGCTGCTGGCAATCGCCGGTTGCGCCGTGTTCTCGTTCGTCGATTTCAATGCCGGCACGACCGTCTTCACGTTCAGCAATATGTACGTGTCCGATCCGATGTCGAACCTGCTCAAGCTGTTCACTTACCTGGCCACGGCCATGACCCTGGTCTATTCGCGCCAGTATGTCGGTGCGCGCGACATGATGTCGGGCAACCTGGGCGGCGAGTTCTATGTGCTCGCGCTGTTCTCGATGCTGGGCCAGATGATCATGATCTCCGGTAACAGCATGCTGTCGATCTACCTCGGTCTGGAACTGATGTCGCTGTCGCTGTACGCGCTGGTGGCACTGCGCCGCGATCATGCAATCTCGACCGAAGCGGCGATGAAGTACTTCGTCCTTGGCGCACTGGCATCGGGCTTCCTGCTGTACGGCATGTCGATGATCTATGGCGCGACCGGTTCGATCGACATCGACACCATCGGTCGTGTCACGAGCGCCGGCGAAGCCGACCGCATGATCCTGGTCTTCGGCCTGGTGTTCCTGGTAGCTGGCCTGGCGTTCAAGCTCGGCGTTGTGCCATTCCACATGTGGGTGCCGGACGTGGTGCAGGGCGCCCCGACGGCCGTCACGCTGCTGCTGGGTGGCGCGCCGAAGCTGGCAACGTTCGCGATCGTCATTCGCCTGCTGGTCGAAGCATTGCCATCGATGGCGTTCGACTGGCAGCAGATGCTGATGGTCGTGGCCGTGCTGTCGCTGGCGTTCGGTAACATCACCGCGATCGCGCAGACCAACATCAAGCGCATGCTGGCTTACTCGACCATTGCCCAGATGGGCTTTGTCGTGCTCGCGCTTGTGGTGGGCAATACGGGTAGCAGCCTGACCGATTCGGCCGCCGCCTACAGCGCCGGTATGTACTACACGATCATCTACGTGTTGACGACGGTCGGTACCTTCGGCCTGATCATGATGCTGGCACGCGCCGGCCATGAAGCTGAACTGATCAGCGACTTCAAGGGTCTCGGCAAGCGCAGCCCATGGTTTGCGATTGTCATGACCATCCTGATGTTCTCGCTGGCCGGTGTGCCGCCGATGGTGGGCTTCATCGCCAAGTACGCCGTGCTGCAGGCCGTTGCCAATACCGGCATGGTGTGGCTGGCGGTCGTGGCTGTCATGTTCTCGCTGATCGGTGCGTTCTACTACCTGCGCATCGTCAAGACCATCTGGTTCGATGAAGCCGCCGACACCTCGGCCATTTCGACCCCGCTGGATATGCGCATCGTCATGTCGCTCAACGGCGTGGCAATCGTGGTGATGGGTGTGATCCCGGGCAGCCTGCTGGCTGTCTGCTACACCGCCATGCAGGCCACGCTGGCCAAGTAAGGCGTGGATCTGAATCTGGCCACCTGGCTGGTGGTGCTGCTCGCACTGGCCGCTGCCAACCTGCCGTTCATCAACGAGCGCCTGTTCGGGCTCGTGGTGCTCCCCAGCCGCAAGCCGGCCGGGGAGCGGCGCATCAAGCCGTTCCCGGTACGGCTGCTCGAGCTGATCGTCCTGTACTTCGTGGTGGGCTTCATTGCCCGCCTGCTTGAATCGCGCATCGGGTCGGTGGCCGTGCAGACCTGGGAGTTTCACGCTGTGACCGGGTGCCTGTTCCTGGTGCTGGCATTTCCCGGCTTCGTCATGCGGTATCTGCACAAACCACGCAGGTAGAGATCGAGCGGTTCGCTTATGATGCTCCGTATCGCAGCCTCAACGATAAGGAGCACATAGTGTCGGAACTGAAAGAAACCCGCCTCGACGGCGGCGTCGTCTACGATGGTCACTTCCTGAAGGTCGAACGTGACCGCATCCGCCTGCCGGATGGCAAGGAAAGCCACCGCGAATTCATCCGCCATCCTGGCGCCGTTGTCATCCTGCCGTTGTTGCCCGATGGGCGCATCCTGCTGGAACGCCAGTTCCGCTACCCGAATGGCAAGGTCTTCATCGAATTCCCGGCCGGTAAAATCGACCCGGGCGAAGATCATCTCGACTGCGCCAAGCGCGAGCTGGTCGAGGAAACCGGCTACACGGCGGCCAAATGGCGCTTCGTCTGCACCATCCACAATGCCATCGCCTACTCGGACGAACACCTCGAGATCTTCCTGGCCGAAGACCTGACGCACGGCGAGCAACAGCTCGATGCCGGCGAATTCCTCGAACTGTTCAGTGTCACGCTGCCCGAACTGCTGGAGCTCGTCCGCCGTGGCGAGATCACCGACGTCAAGACGATCATCGGCACGTTCTGGCTCGAGAAGATCCTGGCTGGCGACTGGACGCCTGCCTGATCACGATGCAGCACCTGTTGTTGGCAGCACTGCTGTCGTTAGTGATCTCGGCGGCGTCGGCCCAGACCCGCACGCCGCTGCAGGCGCGCTGCGAAGACACGATCGGCGAAAGCATCTCGGTGCTGTCGACGCGCGAGCAGGGCTACCGCATCGACAACACGCGCTCGTATTACGACCTCACGCGCCTGATGCCCAGTGTGCGGCGCGGCTCGTGGGTGCTGGGCCTGACCCACACCGAAGCACGGGTGCGCATCAATGTCGGCGGCCGCATGCTGGCTGACCCGGCCACCGGCTACGAATGCGTGGCGCCGCGCATCGACGTCAGTCTCGATTACGCGCCCATCGTCGTGTATGTCAGCCGCGAGTTCCCGCCCGCGTCGTGCGCCTACCGCGAAGTGCTGGCCCACGAAATGCGTCACCTGACCACGTACCAGACCTTCATGCCGAAGGCCGAAGCGGCCGTGCGCGCACGGCTGGCGGGGCGCTTTGCCGGCAAGCCGCTGTACGCGCCCATCGGCCAGGCGCAGGCGTTGCTGCAGCGCGAGATCGACCGCAGCTGGATGCCTTATATCAAGGGCGAGATGGCCAGGGTCGAAGGGCTGCAGGCGGCCATCGACACGCCGCAGGAGTACGCCCGCCTGGGCAAGGTTTGTGCAGGTGAGGTACAGTCATTGCTGAGAACTGCACGCCGCAATGGATGACAACCAGCTGTTGATGACAATGAACGAACAACCCGACGCAAGCCGTCGCCACGTAGCCCTGATTCCGGCCGCCGGCGTCGGCGCACGCATGGCTGCCGGCAGCCCCAAGCAGTACCTCGCGATCGGCGCCAAGCCGATGCTGCGCCACACGGTCGACGCCTTTCTGTCCAGTCCGCTGATCGCCCACACCTACGTCGTTGTCAGTGCGGACGACCCGTTCATCGACGCCGTCCTGCCCGACGCCAACGATGACATGAGCCGCGTCACCGTGTTGCGCTGTGGCGGCGCGACGCGCATGGAATCGATCCGCAACGGCCTGCACGCCGTACGCGCCACGCTTGCCGATACCGACCACGTGCTGGTGCATGACGCCGCGCGCCCCGGCCTGAACGCGGCGCTGATCGAACGCCTGATCACCGGGACGGGCGACTATCCGGCCGGCGGCCTGCTGGCCCTGCCGGTGGTCGACACCGTCAAGCGGCGTAGCGATGGCGGCATCGCCACCGTGGACCGCGCCAACCTGTGGCTGGCCCAGACGCCGCAGATGTTCACCTACGCGCTGCTGTGCCGCGCGCTCGACGCGGCGACCGATCCTGCCGCCATCACCGACGACGCCAGCGCGGTCGAAGCCCTCGGCCTGGCTCCCAGGCTGGTGGAAGGGCACCCGCGCAACCTCAAAGTCACGCTGCCATCGGACATCCGCATCGCCGAGATGTACCTGGCCGCCGACGCCTCCATCTGACCAAGACAAGAACCCATCATCATGGCACTCGCATCCTACAATCCCACTCCACCGTTTCGTATCGGCACCGGCTACGACAACCATGCGCTCGTCGAAGGGCGCAAGCTCATCGTCGGCGGCGTGACGATCCCGCACCGCCTTGGTCTGCAAGGCCATTCGGATGCCGACGTGCTGCTGCATGCGATCATCGATTCGCTGCTGGGCGCGGCCGCGCTGGGTGACATCGGCAAGCACTTCCCGGACACCGACCCGATGTTCGCCGGCGCCGACTCGCGCACGCTGCTGCGCGAAGTGGCGAACCGCGTGCTGCACGCCGGCTACACGATCGGCAACATCGACGCGACCATCATCGCGCAGCAGCCGAAGATGGCGCCGCACATCCCGCTGATGGTCACCCGTATTGCCGAAGACCTGGGTGTGTCGCCGCAGCAGGTCAATATCAAGGCCAAGACCAACGAGAAGCTCGGCTACCTCGGGCGCGAAGAGGGCATGGCCGCGCAATCGACCGCATTGCTGATTCGCATGCCAGCCGACTAATCTGTCGACTGATCGTCGCCCAGGGCGGGGCGGCGGCTCTATAATTGCCAAATGACAAACTCCCCCGCCCACCTGTCGCCCCGCGCGGCCTGGACCCTGATCCTGGTTGCGAGCGCCGTCATGATGATCACGACGGGGACGCGCCTGACCAGCGGCCTGTTCCTGTCACCGCTCAACACGGCCACCGGCCTGGGTGTCGCCACGATCAGCTTCGTGATGGCGGTGGCGCAGCTGATGTGGGGCGTGGCGCAGCCGGTCTTTGGCGCTGTGGCCGACAAGTACGGCCCAGGCCGCGTCATCGCCCTGGGCGGCGTGATGCTGGCGGTCGGCACGGCGGCGACGCCGTTCGTCGGCTCCGAATGGGCGCTGTTGCTGACGATGGGCTTCCTGTCAGCGGCCGGGGCAGGGGCGGGCAGCTTCTCGATCCTGATCGGCGCCACGGCGCAGCGCCTGCCGCCCGAGCGCCGCGCGTTCGCGTCCGGTTTCATCAATGCCGGTGGCTCGTTCGGCCAGTTCGCGCTGGCGCCGCTGATGGGCGCGATCATCGCCGGCGCCGGCTGGATCGTCGCTATGCTGACGCTGGCGGGGACTGCTCTGCTTACCATTCCGCTGGCCTGGCCGCTGAGGCGCAAGCGCGCTGCTGTCACACCCGCATTGACGGCGGCCGCACCGGCAGCACCCACCATCGCCCTCGGCCAGCAACTGCGCCAGGCACTGCGCGACCGCAGCTACCTGTGCCTGCATGCGGGCTTCTTTACCTGCGGCTTTCACATCGCCTTTCTCGTCACGCACTTGCCGGGCGAAGTCGCCATGTGCGGTTTGCCGACGACGGTGTCGGCCACGGCGCTCGCGCTGATCGGCCTGTTCAACATCGCGGGCAGCCTGTCGGCCGGGATGCTGGCCTCGCGTTACCGCATGAAGTCGCTGCTGTTCTGGATCTACGCGAGCCGCGTCGTCATCGTCGCCGTGTATCTGCTGGCGCCCAAGACGGCGTGGACCTTTTATATGTTTGCCGGCGCGCTGGGCTTTACCTGGCTGGCGACGGTGCCGCCAACGGCAGGCCTGGTAGGCAAGCTGTTCGGCGTGCGCTACCTGGCCACGCTGTTCGGCATGACCCTGCTGTCGCACCAGATCGGCGGCTTCTTCGGCGCCTGGCTGGGCGGGCTGGCCGTCGTCCACACGGGTGACTACAGCTGGATGTGGTATGCCGACATGGCCCTGGCTGCAGCCGCCGCGCTGATCAATCTGCCGATCCGCGAGGCGCACGTGGTTCGCGCACCCGCGCTGGCGAAGGCGTAACGATGGCGCGCGATGCCTGGGCATACCGCGAGGTTGCGGTGGAATCCAGCCTGGACTGGCGTGGCCGGCCGTGCATTTCGCCCGTCTCGGGGCAGGCATTTTCGACGGGCATGCGCGTGCAGTGTTCGCGTCGCCTGCTCGATCTGGCGCAGTACCCGCTGGGCACGTGCTTTCTGCTGTCGGTGCGCATCAGCGACCGCCAGGGTGGCGCCCCGTTCCTGTATGCGTGGCATGGCGATCCGGTCGTGGTCTTGAGCAAGGCAGGGCGCAAGCGCTTCCTGCAGATGTACCGGCGGCTGCGCCTGTAGCTGCCCAGCATCGGGGTGAAACTGGTTATCATGAGAGATCGATAACGCATCAAGAACACTCAAAGGATCCCCATGACCACCAAGAAAATCGCCGTCCTCGTCGGCAGCCTGCGGAAGGAATCGTTCACCCGCCGCGTTGCCAACAGCCTCATCGACGTGGCACCGGACGGCTTTGAGCTGACGATTGTCGAACTGCGCGACCTGCCGCTGTACAACGAGGACGATGAAACCGCCACGCCACCGCCCGCGTTCACGGTGTTTCGCGAGGCGATTGGCGCTGCCGACGCCATCCTGTTCTGCACGCCCGAATACAATCGCTCGGTACCGGGTTCGCTCAAGAATGCCATCGACGTCGGCTCGCGCCCCTATGGCAAGGCGGCATTCGTCGACAAGCCATGCGCCGTGGTCAGCGTCTCGCCCGGCGTCCTGGGCGGCTTCGGCGCCAACCACCACCTGCGCCAGATGCTGCCGTTCCTGAACATGCCAACGATGCCGGCGCCGGAAGCGTATATCGGAGGCGTCGCTGCCAAATACGAAGGCGACCGGCTGATCGATGACAGCACGCGTGCCTTCTTCGAAAAATTCATGGCCGCCTTTGGCGCCTGGGTCACGCAGCACGCCCGATGAGCCGGGCGACCGACAACCAACCTGTCCCGACTGCGCCGCGCGATATGCCAACCCTGCTGGGGCGCCCGGCGGACGGCTGGCGTGCGCGCATGTTCGATGTCATCTTCGGCACCGACACGCCGGCCGGGCGCCGTTTCGACCTCGCGCTGGTGGCGATCATCCTGCTCAGCATCCTCACCGTGGTGCTCGACAGTGTGCCGGCCATCGGCCGGCGTTATGCGGCGCAGATGTCGGTGCTCGAATGGACGTTCACGATCTTCTTCACGCTCGAGTACATCGCGCGCCTGGTCTGCGTCCAGCGCCCGGTGCGCTATGCACGCAGCTTCTATGGCGTGATCGATCTGGTGTCGGTGCTGCCGACCTGGATTTCGCTGCTGGTGCCGGGCAGCCAGGTGTTTCTCGACGTGCGCATCCTGCGCCTGCTGCGCATCTTCCGCATCCTCAAGCTCACGCGTTATGTCGACGAGTACACGCGCCTCGGTGAGGCGCTGGTGGCCAGCAAGCGCAAGATCATGGTGTTCCTGTCGGTCGTGCTGATGCTGATCCTGATTCTCGGCACCGTGATGTACGTGGTCGAGGGCCCCGAGAGCGGCTTTACCAGCATCCCGATGGCGATGTACTGGGCCACGGTGACGATCACCACGGTCGGCTATGGCGACATCACGCCGCACACACATCTGGGCAAGGCAATCGCGTCGTTCATGATGCTGCTCGGCTGGGGCATCCTGGCGGTGCCGACGGGGATCGTCAGCGCCGAGATGACGTCGCAAAAGCTGGCGCGCCATGCGCCGCGCGGCGAACCACGCAGCTGCAGCAACTGCGGCAGCACGGGCCACGATCCGCGCGCGCAGTTCTGCAAGGATTGCGGCGCCGGCCTGGCCGCAGACCAGGCCTGACGACAGTGCCTCAGTCGAGCGTGATGTTCGCCTTCTTGATGACCTTGTTCCAGTAATCAAGCTCGCCCGTCACGAGGCTGGCGACGGCAGGGGGATTCAGGTAGTGGATCTCGACGCCCTGCGCATCGGCCTGTTTTTTCGCTTCCGGCGTGTCCAGCGCGCCCTTCACGCCATTGGTCAGTTGCGTGACGAGGGCAGGCGGCGTGCCCGCCGGCGCGAACAACCCCACCCAGGCTTCGAGCGTGAAGTCGGGGAAGCCCGCTTCGGCCGTCGTCGGTACCTGCGGCAGCATCGGATGACGCGTCTTGCCGGCGATGGCCAGCGCCTTCAGCTTGCCGGACTGGACATGCTGCATCACCGACGGCGGCGTCGTGATGAACACGTGCACGCGTCCCGACAGCACGTCCGCGACCGCTTGGCCGGAACCCTTGTACGGAACGTGCAGCATATTGGTGCCGGTCTGCTGCTTGAACAGCTCGGTCCCGATATGCGACAGCGAACCGTTGCCCTGCGATGCGTAACTGAATTTGCCGGGATTCTTTTTCAGGTAGGCCACCAGTTCGCCGAGCGTGCCCACCGGCAGGGACGGGTGCACGGCCACGACATTGGTCGCAGTGACCAGCAGCGCGACGGGCGTGAAATCCTTCGGCGCCCACGGCAGCTTTTTCATCAAGGATGGATTGGCTGTGTGATACGCCGAATACGACACCAGCAGCGTGGCGCCGTCCGGTGCCGAACGCGCCACCGTCTGGTAGGCAATATTCCCGCTGCCACCGGGCCGGTTGTCGACGACGACCGTGTGCTTGAGCAACTGCCCGAGCGGTTGCGCGACCACGCGCGCGGCCGTGTCGACGACGCCGCCGGGTGGATTGGGAACGATCAGCGTGATCGGCTTGGATGGCAGCGTCTGGGCAAGGGCTGCAGCTGAGGCAAGCAGCAGCATGCTGCCGGCAAGGGTGCGAAGCATCGTACGTCTCCTGTGAATGTGTATGTCATGACCCGCTCTCTGGGGCGGGCTTTGGGTGCAGCAAGGTACAAGCCAATGTACTGATTTCTCGCGCGCCCGGCATTCGTATTATCGGTCGTGCAGGTTTCGCATTCCGCGAAGCCTTCGCCATCCGCGAAACGGGAATTGCCGATTCAGGGATTCCCCGGTCACGCCTTTTCGGGCCACACTCGGTCCACCGGCAACGCCGCCGCAGAGCGCGCAGTGCCGGCAATCGAACGATCGCGATGGAGACGACAGATCATGGCAGATACGCTATACGATAAGTTGTGGTCACGGCACGAAGTGCACGTCGAGGACGACGGCACGACGCTGCTGTACGTCGACCGCCACTTGCTCAATGAAGTCATGAGCCCGCAGGCCTTCGAAGGCTTGCGCACGCACCGGCGCAAGGTATGGCGCATCGCGTCGAACCTGGCCGTGGCCGACCACAATATTCCCACCACCGACCGCGCGGCCGGCATCGACGATCCCGTCTCGCGCCTGCAGGTGGAAACGCTGACGAAAAATTGCGGCGAGTTCGGAATCGACGAAATCGGCATGACAGACCGGCGGCAAGGCATCGTGCACGTGATCGGTCCGGAGCAGGGCGTGACGTTGCCGGGCCTCTCCGTCGTCTGCGGCGACAGCCACACGAGCACCCACGGCGCGTTTGCCTGCCTGGCATTTGGCATCGGCACGTCCGAGGTCGAACATGTGCTGGCGACCCAGTGCCTGCTCGGCAAAAAGTCGAAGAACCTGTTGGTGCGCTACGACGGCGTGCTGCCGCCTGGCGTGACGGCCAAGGACATGGCGCTGGCGATGATCGGCAAGATCGGCACCGCAGGTGCGACAGGCTATGCGATCGAGTATGCCGGCGCGGCGGTCACCGCCTTGTCGATGGAAGGCCGCATGACCTTGTGCAATATGACCGTGGAGGCCGGCGCGCGCTGCGGCATGATCGCGGTGGACGAAAAAACCATCGCCTATCTGGATGGGCGCCCGGAAGCGCCGCGCGGCGCGCAATGGGAGCGGGCCGTCGCGTACTGGCGCACCCTCGCGAGCGACCCTGGCGCCGTGTTCGACGCGCTGGTGACGATCGACGTGGCCACGATCAAGCCGCAGGTAACGTGGGGCACATCGCCAGAGATGGTCACGACCGTCGACGGCATGGTGCCCGATCCCGCGCACGAGCCGGACCCGACCCGGCGCGCCGGCATTGTGCACGCGTTGTCGTATATGGGCCTGGCGCCCGGCACGCGCATCACCGACATCCATGTCGACGTCGTCTTCATCGGGTCGTGCACCAACTCGCGGATCGAGGATTTGCGCGCCGCAGCCGCCATCGTGCGCGGTCGGCAGGTCGCGCACAACGTGCAACTGGCCATGGTGGTGCCGGGCTCGGGGCTGGTCAAGCAGCAGGCCGAGGCCGAAGGGCTCGACGCGGTCTTCCGGCAAGCGGGCTTCGAATGGCGCGAGCCGGGCTGCTCGATGTGCCTGGGGATGAACGCCGACCAGCTGCGGCCAGGCCAGCGCGCGGCCTCGACCTCGAACCGCAATTTCGAAGGGCGCCAGGGCGCGGGCGGACGCACGCATCTGGTCAGTCCGGAAATGGCAGCGGCCGCTGCCGTCATGGGGCATTTCGTCGATATCCGGGAGTGGTGCTGATGGAGCAATTTACCGTACACGAAGGACTGGTCGTGCCGCTCGATCGCGGCAACGTCGATACCGATGCCATCGTCCCCAAGCAGTTTCTCAAATCGATCCGCCGCGCCGGCTTTGGCGTGAACCTGTTCGATGCCTGGCGCTATCTCGATACCGGCGAACCCGACCAGGACTGCAGCGGCCGGCCGCTGAACCCGGATTTCGTGCTGAACCAGCCGCGCTACCAGGGCGCCAGCATCCTGCTCGCGCGCGACAACTTCGGCTGCGGCAGTTCGCGCGAACATGCGCCGTGGGCGCTGGCCGACTTTGGCATTCGCGTCCTCATCGCGCCATCGTTTGCCGAGATTTTTTATAACAACTGCTTCAAGAACGGATTGCTGCCGATCGTGCTGGCGGACCACGAGGTCGATGCGCTGTTCACGGCATGCGACGCCGCGCCCGGGTTTTCGTTGAAGGTCGATCTGCCGGCGCAGGCCGTTACCTGGCCCGGCGCTGAACGCGTCAGCCGGTTCGAGGTGGACCCGGCCCGCAAGGATCGGCTGCTGCACGGCCTCGACGATATCGCGCTGACGATCGGCCACGCGGACAAGATCCGGGCCTATGAAGCATGGCGCAGGAAGGAAGAAGACTGGGTATTCTGAAGCTGCGCGCAACGCCGCCACGTGCTTGTGGCAAGATGCACGCTGTCTACCCTGTCGCCCATCCGAGGAGAGTGCTGTTGAACTACGCGCGTTTTGATCTGGTCACGCTCAACTTGTTCATCGAGATTGCGCGCACCGGCAGCATCACGCGCGGCGCCCAGCAATCCAATCTCGCCGTCGCTGCGGCGAGCAAGCGCGTATCGGACCTCGAAGCGCATCTGGGCACCCGGCTGCTGTACCGCCACGCCAATGGCGTCACGCTGACCGAGGCGGGCCGCTCGTGTTTCCAGCACGCGCTCGGCATCCTGCAGGATGTCGACAGGATGTCCGGCGACCTGTCCGACTTCGCTGCCGGTGGCCGGGGCCAGGTGCGCATCTGGGCCAACACCTCGGCAGTGACGCAGTTTCTGCCGGACGACCTGACGCGCTTTCGGCGCGAGCATCCGGGCATCCGCGTCAGCCTGGAAGAGCGCAACAGCGGCGACGTCGTGGCGGCGGTGCGCGAGAACCGCGCCGACATTGGCCTGTTTGCCGACCGCACCGCCGTGGGCGACATCGATGTCTTCGATTACCGCCAGGACCGGCTGGTATTGATCGTGTCGCTCGATCATCCGCTGGCCACGCACGACAGCGTGCGGCTGGCCGATGCGCTCGACTATGAATTCGTCAGCCTGTCCGAAGCGACGTCGCTGGCCGAACGCTTGCGCACCGAATGCAGCCGCCTTGAAAAGCCACTGAAGCTCAGTATCCAGGTGCGCAGCTTCGACGCCGTCTGCCGCATGGTGATGGTGGGCCTGGGCATCGGCGTGCTGCCGCGCCTGGCCGCCGAACCGCACGTGCGCTCGATGGGCCTGAAGCTGATCACGCTGACCGACGACTGGGCCGAGCGCACGCTGCTGCTCGCGCTGCGCAGTACGCTGGCGCTGCCGGCCCCGGTCAGGTTGCTGGCCAGTTGCCTGAGCGCCGATGCGGCCCGCGCGATCAACGGGCCCTGAGCGCACACCATTCCAACCCATTCAAGAAAAAACCAATCCATGTCGATCCATTTCTACGAACCCCGTCAAGGCCACGGGCTGCCCCATGATCCCTTCAATGCCATCGTCGGCCCACGGCCCATCGGCTGGATCTCGTCGCTGAGCGCATCCGGCGTGCGCAACCTGGCCCCGTACAGCTTCTTCAACGCCTTCAATTACGTGCCGCCGATCGTCGGGTTTGCCAGCATCGGCGCCAAGGACACGCTGCGCAATGTGCAGGAGACGGGCGAATTCGTGTGGAATCTTGCGACCCGCCCGCTGGCCGAGGCGATGAACGCGTCATGCGCCGCCGTCGGCCCCGAGGTCGACGAATTCGCGCTGGCCGGGCTGACGCCGGTATCGTCGCGCCTGGTGGCGGCGCCGCGCGTGGCCGAAAGCCCGGTGGCGTTCGAATGCAAGGTCACGCAGATCATCCAGCTGCAGCAGGCCAGCGGCGAGACGGTGCCGACCTGGCTCGTATTGGGCGAAGTGGTGGGCGTGCACATCGCCGCAGCGTCGCTCAAGGACGGCGTCTACGACACCGCCAACGCCGGCCATATCCTGCGCGCGGGCGGGCCAGCCGATTACTTTTCGGTCGGGCCCGAACAGCTGTTCCAGATGCACCGGCCGCGCTAGACGATCATCCGGTGCGCACCACGGTGGCGTGCAGCGCACCGGATTGGTGGGTTACGGCATGGCCGCGTGGTGGGCAAAGCGTGGTGCAGCGCGGCCCGGCAATGGTGCAGACGGGCGCGTCAGCGTGACCGCTGGCGGGGCAGCAGCGTCGCGTTCGAGCCAGTAGTTGAACTGGCCGAAGCTCGGCAAACCACCTGCATCCTGGCCCTGGAAGAAGTCGCCCAGCATCTGGCGGTACGCCGCGCGGCGCGAAAAGTCGTCGTGGCTGGCAGCGTAGCGCGCTGCAGCGGCGCGGAAGATCGCGCGCATCCGTTCGTCGGCATTGGTGCCGGTGGCCTCGCCCTTGCGCGGCCGGCCGCGCTTGATGCCGGCAGTGACGGCGCGCGTGCGCCCCGGTGCGCCCGAGTTGCCGTAGTCCGGCAGCAGCGCGTCCGGCGTCTGGCCCCGTTCCCAGTAGCGGCGCAGGTAGCGCAGGATGCTGGACTTCGAGATGCCATGGGTCGCAGCGTAGCCAGCGATCAGGATGGCGCGCTCGCGCGGCTGGTACAGCGCCTGGCGGTCGGTGTGCAGGGTGCGCACGGCCGACCAGGCCTTGGCCTGCAGGGCCAGGTAGCCTTGCGGTACCGGCTCTTGTGGCGGCGCGGCCGCGAACGGATCGACCAGCAGCCGGCGCGCTCCGCCACCGCGCAGCAGGTCCTCGAGGTCGTGCAAGGGTGTCGGCTCGGGCAGGGCCGAAGGGCTTGCCAGCCGGTAGGTCCAGGCCAGCGCCTGGGCGCGGTCGATCCACAGCACGCGGATCATATGGCCATGCATGCCCGTGTATTCGAGCACATCGTTTTGGGTCAACATCGACTTCTCCCGCAGTTCAGTGTGATTATGTATATGCAAGGATCGGGCCAGCGCGGTTGACCGCTGGCGCTCACCAAGGCGTACTCATATGGTGCACCCCGAACGTGCGGATGACGCTTACTGCCGCAACGCTGTGGCAGTCAGGGATTCGGTCGTCCGTGGCATGCGCGCTTGCCACGCCAGACCGAACAACGGCCGCATGAGCGGCACGCGCCGCACCATCTCGTACAGCGCGAAGCTGCCGCAGGCGGTCAGGATCATCAACAGCACCGCTTCGAGACCGGGCGCCAGTTGCAGCGGCTTGAAGGCGTGCGCCATCGTGACGATCAGCGTCTGGTGCGCGATGTAGACGGGGAACACGGCGTCGGTCAGGTAGCGCCGGGCCGGCCCGTCGCAGTTCAGGTGACAGCGGGCGAAACCGCAGGCCGCGATGATGGCGCTCCAGGCGCACAGCGCGTACACGAACCGCATGCCGGTGCGCCAGCGTTCGATGTCGTGCGGCGCCATGGTCTCATGCGACCCCAGCAGCCACAGCACGATTCCCGCCCAGGCCGCCAGGGCAAGACACAGCGCAGGCCAGCGCTGCGCCATCATCGTGGCCCAGATCCGTGGCGTGCGCGCCAGCAGTGCACCGAGCACGAAGACGGGCAGGTAGGTGGCATGGTTGTACCAGTCGTTTGTCAGCGAATGGTCTTGCGGAAAACGGTCGAGCAACAGGATGCGCACCAGGCCCAGAAACACGACCGGCAACACGATCAGGCGCCACCCGTCCAGCAGGGCGCCAACCCGGCGCGCAAGCGCGGCAACGCGCGGTTCGCCCAGCAGCGCCGCGCCGGCGGCAAGCACCATCGTGTAGCACCACAGGTACAGCACGAACCACAGGTGGTTCCAGGTGGGCAGCGACAGGCAATCTTCGCGGCAGAAGCCGTCGTAGCCGGCCAGGTACAGCCGCATGAACGCCAGGTAATCGCCCGTGTAGCCGAGTTTTTCAACCACTTCGAGATAGGGTTGCGGCGGCACGATCACGAGCATCCCGAACAGCATCGGCACCAGAAGGCGCAGGCTGCGCCGGCGCACGAAGATCTGCGGGCCCAGGCGCGCCAGCAGGAAATGCGAGGCAACCCCAGCCACGAAGAACAGCAGCGTCAGGCGCCAGGGCGACGACAGCAGCATGAAGGGTTCGGCCGCTTCGCTGGCGTGCGGACTCTTCACGTGCCAGTCCCAGCTCACGTAATACATACCCACGTGATAGGCGATCAGCACGAAAAACGCCAGGATGCGTACCCAGTCGAGAAAGTACAGGCGCTCGCTGGTGGCAGGAACAGATGGCTGCATGGTGTGTCCTCGGAGTTTGAAGACCCCAGCATCGCGCAGCCTCGCGTGGCGGCGCCAGCGCCATGGGGCGAACCGGACCTCAGGCGGGGCGAAGCGGATCGAGCAGGGCCGCCCGGTATTGCCGGCTGCATGGAACGACGGCGCCGCTATGCAGCACCAGCGTGCAATCGCCCCTGCTGTGCGGGACGATGCGGTTGACAGCGGTCAGCCGCACTGCCGCGCAACGATGGCAGCGCACGAACGCGGGGCCGAGCTGCCGGAGCAGCGTGCCGAGGGACTGGCGCAGCAGCGGCGCGCCGTCGCGGGTGTGCAGCGCGACGTAGTTGTCGGCCGTTTCGAGCCACTCGATATCGGCCACCTGCACGACGCGGGTGGCGCCACGCTCGGTTACCAGCAACTGGCGCGGTGGTGCTCCGGTGCTTGCCGGCGCGCGTGCCACTGTGGTCAGCCGGCTCTGCAGGCGATCCAGTGTGCGCCGCAGCCGCGCGCCATCGAACGGCTTGAGCAGATAATCGACCGCCTCGGCATCGAACGCGCGCAGTGCGTAGTCGTCATACGCCGTCACGAACACGACCAGTGGGGCCGGCGCCGGCAGCGAAGCGGCCACGTCGATGCCCGACAGTTCTGGCATCTCGATATCGAGCAGCAGTGCGTCGGGTGCGTCGCGCGCGACCAGCGTCAGTGCTTCGACGCCATCGGCTGCTTCCATCACCGACGTGACATCTGGTTCATGCGCGAGCATGCGGCGCAGGCGCTCGCGCGCCGGCCGTTCGTCGTCGACGATCAGGAGGCGCATGGCACCCTCAGTTCGGCGCGCACGCCGGCCGGCAGCAGCGCATGCAGGGCCAAGTTCGCGCGCTCGCCGTGCAACGCGGCCAGGCGGGTGCGCAGGTTGATTACCGTGATGCCCGGCGTGCCTGACGGTGCCAGCACGCCGCCATCGTCTTCGATGCACAAGCGCAGCGCGCCGTCCACAAGCCTGGCTTCGACCCGGATCGCCGTCGGTGCGCGCCGGTGCGCCACCGTGTGCTTGAACACGTTCTCGAGCAGTGGCTGCAGGCTGATCGCGGGCAGCAGCACTGGCAGGGCTGCCGGCTCGATGTCCCAGGCCAGCGTCACGCGCCCGTCGAAACGTTCCTGCATCACGGCGGCGTAGCCCTGGGCCAGACGCAATTCGTCACCCAGACTCGCCTGCGGTTTTTCACCCAGCGCCAGCGTCGCACGCAGTACGTCGGCCAGCCGCACCAGGGTCGCATCGGCGCGTGCCACATCGGTGTGCATCAGCGAGGAAATCGTATTGAGCGCATTGAACAGGAAGTGCGGCTGCATCTGGCGCGTCAGGCGCTCGAGCTGGGCTTCGCGCAGCAGGGCGCCGGCCTGCTCGGCGCGCACGCGCTCCTTCATCATTTCACGGTACGACAGCAGGCCGAAGCCGATCGTCGTGAACAGGCCGAAGAACAGCGAAATCTTGAGCGCCTCGTAGACGAACACCCCGGCCCAGGCCTCGTGTTCGTAACGCGTGCCGGCCAATGCATAGACGGCGTGGCGCAGCGCGAACACGACCGGCGTGAAGCCGAACCAGTACAGCGGCAGCCAGCGTGCCTGCTGGCCGAACCAGCGCCGGGGCGTGGCAACCAGCACGTCGTGCTGCGCGCTGAAGCGGCGCTGGATCACGAACAGACAGGTGGCCACCAGTGCCGATGACGTTTCCCACAAAACTGGCTGCCAGAGCGCGGCGCCCCCGTCGCGCCGGTAGTCTTCGACGGCGACGAGCACCATCAGCGTCCAGAACAGGAGCCAGGCGATACCGGCGACGAGCAGGGTGCGGCGTGAGGGCATGGGGCAGGCTGGAAGGAAGACGGTCGATCTTCCAGCATTCCCGGGCGCGTGTCAAAGCGGCATGCATGGTGACTGCCGCTGCGACGACATCGCATCACCCGAGGGCCAATTGCCGACCGTCAATTGGAGTTCATGCGACAATTCGGCCATGAGCGATCCAGTCCGACCTTCTTCCATTTCCTCCGACGATGGCGGCATGCGCGCGCTGGTGCGCCACCACGATTGGGCAGCCACCGCACTGGGTGACGTGGCCAGTTGGCCACCCGAATTGCGGGTCGCCGTCGACCTGATGCTCGACGCGCGGCACCTGGCGCTGGTCGGTTGGGGCACATCTGCATCGCCCGCCATGCCGGTGCTGTTCAATGATGCCTATGCCAGGCTGCTGGGGGCAGAGTACCGACAAGCGTTGGGCCAGCCGCTGTCCGGTATGCTCCCCGCGGCCTGGCCGCGCCTGGCGCCGCTGGTCGACAGTGCGCTTGCCGGCGCGCCGGCCTGGCTCGACGACGTGCTGCTGCTGCCCGCATCGACGCACACCCCTGGCACGCGCCACTTCAGCGCCGCCTTCTCGCCACTGCGCGAGGCCGCCGGCACCGTGCACGGTTTCTTCCATACGGCCTTCGAGATCGACGCTGGCGAGCACCACCGTGTCGAGGCGGCGCTGCAACGCCAGGCGCACGAGTCGGCCGAGGCCACCCGCCACCGCAGCGAATTCCTGGCCGTGCTGGCGCATGAGCTGCGCAACCCGATGGCGCCGATCCGCACTGGCCTGGAAATCATGCGCCTGCGCGCCGACAGTCCCGAAACGATCGAGCGCGTACGCGAAATGCTCGAGCGTCAGACGCGCCAGATGACGCACCTGATCGACGACCTGCTCGACGTCGCCCGCGTCACCAGCGGCAAGATCGATATCCGCAAGCAGCTGGTCGACCTGAACCGCGTGGTGGCAAGCGCGGTCGAGACCAGCACCCCGATGATCCAGGGCGCGCGGCACGTGCTCGATGTCGCCATGTGGGGCGAGCCGCTGCTGCTCGACATCGACCCGACCCGCGTCGCGCAGGTGATCAACAACCTGTTGACCAACGCGGCCAAGTACACGCCGCCCGGCGGCAGCATCCGCCTCACGGTGCACAAGGAACGCAGCGACGGCAGCCGCGGCGGGCAGGCCGTGGTATCGGTGACCGACAGCGGCGTGGGCATCCCGCCCGAGCACCAGGACACGATCTTCGAGATGTTCAACCAGGTCGGCCGCAACATGGGCCTGGCGCAGGGCGGGCTGGGCATTGGCCTGTCGCTGGTGCGCCAGCTGGTGGCGCTGCATGGCGGCAGCGTCAGCGCCGAGAGTCCCGGCGCCGGCCTTGGCAGCACGTTCACCGTGCGCCTGCCACTGGGCGCGCGCATGGCGGTGCCGGGCGAGGACACCGCGCGCCAGGACCGCCGCACGGCGCAGCGCCGCACTTACCGCATCCTGGTGGTGGACGACAATATCGACGCGGCCGAAAGCCTGTCGCTGCTGCTGCAACTGAACTCGCACGAGATCCGCACCGCGACCAACGGGCGCGATGCGTTGACCCTGGCCCGGGAGTTCGTGCCGGACGTCGCGTTCCTGGATATCGGCATGCCCGGCATGACGGGCTTCGAGCTGGCCACGCGCCTGCGGGCCATGCCAGAACTGGCACGGATGACCATCGTCGCCGTGACCGGCTGGGGTTCGGAAGAAGACCAGGCACGCTCGCGCGAGGCCGGGTTCGACCAGCACTTCACCAAGCCGATCGCGGCCGAGACGGTGAGCCGCCTGCTGGCGGCGCTGGACTGAGCGTCCTGAGCGCCCGCCTTATTCGGCGCCGTTGCCGCGGCGCTCGGCGTCGATCTCGCGCTTCATCGCGCCCACGCTGCCCATGTACTCGGCCACCGGCACATCGGGACTGGCGCGCAGCTCGGGCGGCAGCAGCACCGGCATGTACAGCTCGTCGGCGGTGCGGCCATTGCGCTGCATGTTCCCGGCCAGGATCAGCAGCGACACCAGGACCGCGATCCCGGCGCACGAAATGCGCAGACGCCGCCGGAACTGCGGCGTGACGGTGGCCAGGTGGAAGTAGATCATCAATGCCACCGTCACCACGACCGCGTGCGAGCCGTAGCCGGTCAGCCATTCGAGCGACCACGCATAGGCCACCACGCTGGCCAGCAGGCGCACGCCGACCAGCGCGGCCAGCCCGAAGCCGACAATGAACAGGTGCCGCCCGAGGCGCGCGCGGCGACCGAACAAGCGGTTGGAAAACGCCCACATGCCGCTCCAGGCCAGGCCCGCGCCCACGGCCAGCGCCGGGTACAGCGCGTAGCGTTCGGGGTCGGCGCCGGCGTCGAGCAGCCAGGCGACCAGCAGCGCAGTCAGCACGCACAGCACGATGCCGGCGCCGCCCGGCAGCATGCCTTCCCAGCCGTGCATCGTGCGGTCGACCAGTTCGGGCGGCACCGGGTGCGCGGCCGGGCGGATGCGCAGCGACGTGTGCCCCATGCGCACGACGGTGTCGCCGCCCAGCGTCAGTTCCTTGACGCGCCGGCCCTTGTGGTTGATGCCGTTCCTCGTATCGAGGTCGCGCATCAGCAATCCGTCGTCGGGACCCAACTCGACCAGCGCGTGGTGCGCCGCGGCGTAGTCGTCGTCGACGATGAAGTCGTTGTCATAGGCGCGGCCAAGGCGGATCGGCAGCGTGGTCACGCGGTGCCGGTGCAGCACCTCGCCATTGCGCGCCAGCGTCTCGATGGTCCAGGGGCCGCTCATTTGCGCACCGTGCGTCCGAATGCGCCGAGATAGGCGCGCGTGACGCGCATGCCGTTTTCGTACGACACACCCGAGACATCGAGCCGGCTTTGCAGGCTGGCCTGCGAGGCGTCGGTACTGGCCGTGAGCAGCGTGAAGTTGTACAGCCCTTCGAACTTGCGGTAGGCGCGCACGCAGGTCACGGCGCGCAGCGGCAGCGTGCGGGTGTGCACGAAGCGCTCGGTGCAGAATGGCTTGGTCAGGCGCGGATCGCCCGTGCTGCCCAGGTTATCGACCTGGAAGATATCGCTGGCCAGCGCGGCAAAGCGCATCGGGTCCATCGTCCCCGAACGGATGTAGCGGTGCGTCATCGACACGTTGCCGGTCTGCTGGACGTCCGAGACGAATACCGCCGACTGCATCACGCAGCTCATGGCGTCGACCGCGTACGCGGCGCCGCGCGAATTGGAGCGGCCCCAGCAACGTACCTGGCCGGACTCGCGCACCGGCACCAGATACGGTCCCATGCCCTTGAGCGTCAACGGTTCTTCAAGCAGGCGGTCGACCATGCCGCCCTGGTGCGCCAGCAGCTGCTTGCCGATGAGCGGATTGAAGTCGGGCGGCGGCGCGGCCTGCTCGGCCACCTTGCGCAGCAGCTCCTGCGCGTACATCACGGGCACCAGGAAGCTGACCGATTCGCCGTCGCGCCGGCGCGAGACGTTGATGCCGGCCACGGTGCCGCTGGCGGTCACGCTCGGGCCGCCGCTCATGCCCGAGTTGATCGGGCCGCTGAAGATCAGGCGGTCATAGAAGCTGCGCTTGAGCACGCCGTTGTAGGCGCCCTCGGAAATCGCGAACCCCAGGTCGAGCGGATTGCCCAGCGAGTACAGCGGCTGGCCCTGGCGCAGCTTCACTTTTTGCTCGGGCACCTTGAAGAAGCCGCTGCCATTGCGGTTGATGCGCACCACCGCCAGATCGTGCAGCACGTCCACCGCCAGCAGTTCGACCGGGCCGGTATTGCCATCGGTGTCGATGTATTCTGCCGTGTAGATGGCCGGGTCGAGCGCCATCTGCGAGACCACATGGTAATTGGTCAGCGCCAGATTGCTGGTGCCGACCAAAAAGCCCGAACCCACGGTGGACTGGGTGCGCCCGTTCTTGAGCAGCATGCGGATCTGCAGCAGGTCGCTGCGCGCCGATTCGTACAGGTCCTGCGCCGCCGACGATGGCTGGGGCAGGGCATCCTGCGTATCGACTTCGCCGGGAATCAGCTCGGTGGGCGTGGCGGCCGGCGGCGTGTCGACCGCGATCTGCGGGACTGGCGCGGCGACATGCGCGGCTGCCGGTGCAGCCAGTGAGGCGCGCGCGACGGCGCCGGCACCCGTCTGTGCAACCGCCGGCGGCGTGAAGATGGCGGGCGCTGCGACCAGCGCCAGGCCGGTCAGCAGGAGTGCGAACGAACGTGCAAGGGTGACCCGGTTCATGCGGTTGCCAGGGAACAGGTAGAAACCGCTATCTTGCCATCGCAGCGGCCGGACTTGCGCGCGTTAGCGCGCCATTGGCTAGGCAAACGGCGTGACCGCTGCCGGGGCTACCGGCTCGCCCTGCTCGACGGACGTCAGGGGCGCCATCATGTGGCCCAGCTTGGCCTCTTTGGTATTGAGGTAGCTGTTGTTGTGGGCGTTGCGGTTGACCAGCAGCGGCACGCGCTCGGTGACCGTGATCCCCAGGCGGGTGAGGGCGTCGATCTTGCGCGGGTTGTTGGTCATCAGGCGCACCGCCTTGATGCCGAACTGCGCCAGCATCGGCCGGCACAGTTCATAGTTGCGGGCGTCGGCGTGAAAGCCCAGTTGAAGATTGGCTTCGACGGTGTCGGCACCGGCTTCCTGCAGGCGGTAGGCGCGGATCTTGTTGAGCAGGCCAATGCCGCGGCCTTCCTGGCGCAGGTACAGCACGACGCCGCGGCCTTCTTCGGCGATGCGGCGCAGCGCCCCTTCGAGCTGGGCGCCGCAGTCGCAGCGCTGCGAGAACATCACGTCGCCGGTGAGGCATTCGGAATGCACGCGCGTCAGCACCGGTTCGCCGTTGCCCAGGTCGCCAAGTGCCATCGCCAGGTGCTCCTTGCCGGTGGCTGCCTCGACCCAGGCATGCAGCGTGAACTCGGCCCACGGCGTCGGCAGCGCGCACGAGGTCGCGTAGTCGAGCAGGGCTGGCGGAAGGTTGGCGGGAATGGCGGCGGCTTGCATGACGGTATTTCCAATCGATGACGATAGACTTGTAGGGCGCAAGTTTATCGGAAATCCGGCGTGGCCGTGCGGAATCACCCCGATGGCTGCTGCAACGCCACGACCTGCAGGGTTGTTCTGACAAGGCGCTCTCGCAACACATTTAAGCAACTTGGGTAAATCTCCCGGCTTTTCCTGTAATTATCGGTCGATTACCAAGTGTAGTATTGCCCTGAGCCATCATCTGCATGCTACGCTGGAACCATCGACACTCTGATGTTTTCCATGCCGAATTCCCCATCGTTCTGGCAGCGCCTGATCCCTCGCGGACTGGGCGCACGGCTTGCTCTCGCGTTTACGCTGATGAGCGGCGTTCTCACGCTGTTGCTGGTCGAAGTGGTCGAACGCTCGGCGACGGCGCAGGTCAAGAGCAGCATCGGCGGGGGGCTGGGCGAGATGGCGATGCAGACCGCCGACAAGCTCGATCGCGGCATGTATGAACGGTTCCGCGAAGTGCGCCTGATGGCGCGCCGCAACGATCTGATCTCGCCGGCGACCAGCCAGGCCGAGCGGCGCCGCATCCTGGCCGACATGCAGTCGACCTATGGCTATTACGAATGGATTGGCCTGGCTGACCTCGACGGCACCGTGCTGGTGGAGGCGCGCGGCCTGCTCGAAGGCAAGAACGTGTCCAAGCGGCCCTGGTTCAGCAACGCGCTGGCAGGCAAGTATGTCGGCGACGTGCACGAGGCGGTCCTGCTGGCCAAGCTGCTGCCGGTGCAGGAAGGCGAGCCGCGCCGTTTCGTCGACGTTGCTTTTCCTTACCTGGGCGCCGACGGCCAGCCGGCTGGCGTGATGGGCACGCACCTGTCATGGGAGTGGGCGCGTGAGGTCGAACGCTCGATCATCGCGCCGGTCCAGACCCGCAACAAGGTGCAGGCGCTGATCGTCAGTGCCGAAGGGGTCGTGCTGCTCGGGCCGCAGGACCTGCTCGACACCAACATCAAACTCGGCAGCCTGAGCGCGGCGCGCGAAGGCCATACCGGGTACGCGGTCGAGCACTGGCCGGATGGGCGCGACTACCTGGTCGGCTATGCGTCGACCAAGGCCGTGGGCGACTACACTGGCCTGGGCTGGCACGTGCTGGTACGTCAGGATCTCGACGATGCCTATGCGCCGGTGCGGCAGTTGCGCGCACGCGCCCTGTGGAGCGGTGGCGTGCTGGCGCTGCTGTTCTCGCTGGGTGGCTGGCTGCTGGCACGCCGCATCACGCGCCCGCTCGCGGCGCTGGCCAGTTCGGCCGACGGCCTGCGCCGCGGCGACACGCATGAACTGGTGCCGACCGGGAGCAGCTATACCGAAGTGCATCAGCTGTCGGGCGCGCTCAATGCGCTGGTGACGGCGCTGGTACAGCGCCGCGCCGACCTGCAGACCCTGAACGACACGCTGGAACAGCGGGTCGATCGCCGCACCCAGGAGCTGGAACGTGCGCTGGTTGCAGTGCGCGCCAGCGAGGGCCGCATCATCGCCATCGTCGAAGCGGCGCAGGATGCGTTCATCGCGGTCGACCTGCGCGGCATGATCGTGGACTGGAACCCGGCCGCCGAGCGCATGTTCGGCTGGACCCGCCACGAGGCCGTCAGTTGGCCGCTGGCGGAAATGATCCTGCCCGAACGCTACCGTGACAGCATCGGCAAGGCCTTGCAGTCGTTCCGCCACAACGGCCAGTTCATGCTCGCCCGCCGTATGGAGCGCACCGTGATCAACCGCCAGGGCTTCGAGTTCACGGTCGAGAGCACGGTGACGCTGGCCGGCGAGGGCGAAGACGCGTTCTTCTCGATCTTCCTGCACGATATTTCCGAGCGCAAGAAGGTCGAGCGCATGAAGAACGAATTCGTCTCGACCGTCTCGCACGAGCTGCGCACGCCGCTCACGTCGATCCACGCGTCGTTGTCGATGCTCGACGGTGGCATGGCGGGCAACCTGCCGCCAGACGTCGCCAGGCTGATTGCGATTGCCAGCCAGAGCTGCGATCGCCTGATGCGGATGGTGAACGACCTGCTCGACATCCAGAAGATCGAAGCGGGTCACATGGAATACCAGCGCACCGCCCAGTTGCTCGCGCCGCTGATCCGGCATGTGGCCGATGCGATGGAGGGGCAGGCGCGTCAGGCGGACGTCACGCTGCGCCTCGATATGCCGCAGGGCGCCGAGTGGGTCCAGTCCGAGATCGACCATGACCGCATGGTGCAGGTGCTGACCAACCTGGTGTCGAACGCAATCAAGTTTACGCCAGCCGGCAAGGCCATCACGCTGGGCCTGGCGCAGCGCCCGGGTTGGGCGCGCCTGAGCGTGACCGATGAAGGGCCCGGCATCCCGCCGCAATTCCAGAGCCGCGTGTTCGAACGGTTCGCGCAGGCCGACGCGGCCGACTCGCGCCAGCGCAGCGGCTCGGGCCTGGGCCTCTCCATCAGCAAGGCGATCGTCGAAGAGCACGGCGGCTCGATCGGGTTCGAGACCCGGGCCGGCGCAGGGACGCGGTTTACGGTGGAGTTGCCGTTGGCGTGACCCTGGTCAGCGCAAGTGGTCAGCGCAGGTCGTGCAGCGCCATCCCGCCGAAGCTTTCCCAGGCCCCGAACGTGCTTTCGAGCTGCGGCAGCACGCGCATGAGTGCGTCCTTGTCGGCATGGAAGCTGGCGTCGGCGGCATCGATCTCCTGGCTGGCGGCCAGCGCGTAGGCCTGCGCCTTGTCGTGCGCTGCCGGCACCTGCTGCAGCAGCAGGATCTTCTGGCCACCCAGTGTGAACACGAGCAGGTCGCCGCGCGCACCGGGTGGACGGCGCTCGTAGCGGCGCTGCACGCCGGCGCCGATCGGGCCAGCGTCGAGCGCTACGCGCACCGTCTTGCCATGCTCGACGCCCCAGTCCAGGAACGGCACGGCCAGGCGGTAGATCTGCGCCGGATCGGTGCGCGGACTCTTGACCGTCAGGATGTCGGCGTGTTTCGCCATGCCGCTCAGCAGCGCGTTCTTGTCGGCCCACCAGTGCGGCACCACGAAGTCCAGCGTCAGCGGGCCGGCCGCCTGGCGCAGCCTGGCCGCCAGTTCAAGATAACGCCGGTCGCGCTGTGCCTGCGGCAGCACATGGGCCGGCAGCAGATACGGTTCGATGTGGTACTGCACACCCTTCAGGCGCGCTCCGTCGGCGGCGGCCGCATTGTAGGCGGCGTAGGCGCGCAGGCGTGCGATGGCCGCGCCTTGCGCAGCAGGCAGGACCATCTCGGGCGTGCCTTCCATGGCGCTGACCGAGATGCCCCGGCTGCCGGCCTGGCGCACGAACGCACCCAGTTGCGCCGCGTCGTCGACACTGCCATCCTTGATCGGGACCGTGATGAAGACCGCACCGATCTTTTGTTGAAACGCCCAGTCCAGCAGCGCTGCGCCGCGTTCGCGCCATTCGTTGGGGCTCCAGGTCCAGGTCGCGCGGGAGGCAGCGGCCGGATCGGCCTCAGCGGCGCCCTGAAGCGTCAGTGCGTCGAGCCGCAAGGTTGCCGCGCCTTGCGGACAGGCCACCGACAGCTCGCGCCAATGCGCACGGTCGAGCTTTTCGGGCAGGTCGAAGCGCGCCGTCTGCACGCGCTGCTCGCCGCTCAATGTGCCGAGATCGAACGACTGCTCGGGCTTGCCCGATGCGCCGCTTGTGACTTGCAGCGCAAAGCGGCCTTCGCCTGCGAACGCCGCCTGCATGACGGCGCGTGCGCGCGGCAGGAACCACGGACCAAGCAACGTGACGCCGGCCGGTTTGGCGCCGGCGCGGCAGGTCAGGTACAGGCGCCCGTCCTTGATGTCGGCACCCACGCGCGTCGTATCGCCATGAGTGCGCGCCTGCATCGCGCCCAGCAGGCTGGCGCCGAACGGCATCGGGGCCTGGGGCCGTGGCGCTGGCTGGTCGCTGACCAGCGTGTGTTCGCTGACGCTGAACGACTTGCCCTTGTCGGCCTCGATCCCGCGCAGCAGGATGGTCTTGCCAGGACTGGCGTCCGGCGGCAGAAAGTGCAGCGCCTGCACACCCATCACTGCCGTCGGCAACGGCAGCACGCTGCAATTGGCCTGCTGTTTGCCGGGTTCTTCCGTGACGATGGCATGCAGGATCGTGCCATCGCGCGCGGTGGTCTGCGCGGTGATGGCGCCGGGGGACACGACCAGCGGACCCGGACACAGCTGCAGACTGGCAGCAAGCGCGGGTGTGGTCGACAGCGAAAGAACAAACAGGAGTGGAAGAGAGCGTGACATGACTTGATTTTAAGTCAAGAGCCCGAATCGGCGCGTACGGTTCGGCCCCGTCAGGCGCTCTGGGTCTGGATCAGGCGCCGCACACGCGCCAGCAATGCGTTGGGCTCGAACGGCTTGCTGACGAAATCGTTGGCACCGGCATCGAGCGCGCGCACCGTATCGCGTTCGGTATTTTTTGCCGTGAGCATCAGGATGGGTACCGCGTGCCAGTCAGGCCGTGCACGCACCAGCGCAACCAGTTCGAAGCCGTCGAGGTAGGGCAGCATGACGTCCATCAGGATCAGGGCCGGCATGTCGGCGGCGGCGGCGATATGCGCGCTCGCGGCGCGGCCGTCGGCCAGATGGGTGACACGGTAGCCCTGGCGCTCGAGCATGAAGCGCAGTACCTGTGCGATGTGATCGTCGTCTTCGACAACCAGGACCAGTGGCGATGATGCTTGTTCGTTCGGCATGATGAACTCGTCAATGAATGTCCGATTATACCGATGCGCATCGCCGGTATGTGGCTTTAATTGCCAGAAAGTATCAATTACCGGCGCCGGCCTGGCGGGCCGCGCAGTGGATCGAGCAAGCCGCGCAGATCGTTGTGATCGAGCTCGTACATCAGGGCCAGCAACTGGCCCAGCTCGCCGCGTGGAAAGCCCTCGCGCGCAAGCCAGCCGAGATAGTGGCCGGGCATATCGGCAATCTTGCGGCCCTTGTATTTGCCGTAGGGCATTTCTCGAACCAGCAGGAGGGCTAAATGGTCAGCATTCATTGTGCGGCACTTTAGCAAACAACGGCGACGTTGTAGGATTCCGGAGACAAGGGAGGCCACCATGGACAATCAATTCGATCTCGACCGCTTCGTGCAGGCACAGGACCCGGTGTACGCCGCCGTGTTGACCGAGCTGCGCGCCGGCCACAAGCGCACGCACTGGATGTGGTTCGTGTTTCCGCAGATCGCCGGCCTGGGCACCAGCGCCATGGCGCAGCGGTACGCGATTGCGTCCGGCGACGAGGCGGCCGCGTATCTGGCGCATCCGGTGCTGGGAACACGTCTGCGCGAGTGCGCCGGCATTGTCGCCGCGCTCGATGCCGGGTCGGCCGGCGCCATCTTCAGCCATCCGGACGAGCTGAAATTTCACTCGTCGATGACGCTGTTTGCCGACGTCGCGCCCGATGAAGCCGTGTTCCAGGCCTGCATCGACAAATACTTCGACGGTCAGGCCGACCCGGAGACGCTGGCCCGGCTCTGATGGTGGTACTGCAAATGCGCTCAGGCCTCGGCCAGCTGCGCCAGCAGTTCGTCCGGCCGCCCGCGCACAGCCACGTGCAGGATGACCGCCGTACTCAGGCGCAGTGCCGGATGGCTGGCGCGGTGGCGCGCGAACCAGAACACCTCGTCGAGGTCTTCGTCGGCATGCTGCGACACCGTCACGATCTGTTCGGGCGGAATGTCGTCGTAGTCGAACGCTTCGAGCGCAGCGTCTTCGACGGCGTCGTGCCAGCTTTCGCACTCCTTGCCCCACGCCAGCATGCTGCGGCAGCCGGACGCGACCAGCCAGCGCGCCACGTCCCAGCGCCACATCTCGTCGCTGTCGTCGTCGATGACGACGATGGCCATGAACGGCGCCAGGTGGGTCAGGTCGGGCAGGGCGTCGTGTGGGCGTAGTTGCAGGTAATGGGCTTTGGCTTGCATGGTGTCGGTGCCGGATCGGTGGTTCAAAGGCGTCATTATCGCAGGCTCCAGGCCGCAACATGCGGCAGCCTTCAGCTGATGCGGACAAACAATAAAGTCGGACACAAAACGATCGAGTTCGACACTGGATGATAATGTTTGACACAAGAGGCCGAGACGGACATGCTCCGGGGAACTTGTGCATTTAAGCAAGAGCAGCCGTCTGGATCTGGTGGAGTAACGCGCGAGGTCGATCCGGATCTGTTACTGGGACCACCGAGATCGGGATGGCCCTGTTTATTCAATCTGGCTCATAAAATATGCGACTTCAAGGAAGAATCATCGAGTGGAATGATGAACGCGGCTTTGGTTTCGTAGTCCAGAACGGGGCAAGCGCGCGGATGTTCCTGCACGTATCTGCATTTCGCAAGGGGGGAAGTCGTCCACTTTTGGGGAGCTTGATCACCTATGAAATTCGGCGAGATGAGAAAGGTCGATTCCGGGCCGCAAGTGCTGAGCTCGTCGGCACCAGGTTATCCACGCAAAGTTCTGCCGAAGCATTTTTATCTGCAATAGCTGGCCTGGCACTTCTGCTTATGCTTGGTTATGTAGGCTATGTTCGACTCTCTCATCCGAATAGCACAATCTCCGCGAGCGTATACAAGATCGTTTCGGCGAGGGATGCACTCAAGTCGCAACCGGAGTTTCAGTGCAAGCCAGAGAAGAACTCGTGTTCGAAAATGGCATCTTGTACCGATGCGCTATTTCACCAGGAAAAATGCAACGTTCCTGATATGGACGGTGATCGCGATGGAATTCCGTGCGAGCAGCAATGGTGCAACTGAGCTTCAAACGGCAACGTTCATATCGACCATTTATCTGCCCGTAAGCCAGCTCCGGGGGCGACATCGGCATCTCAAGACAGCCGGTGACTTTTCAGCTCGACAAGTTGCCAAGCTGAAGCCAACGGCCGCGTTCGGCCAAGAGCGGTCGTTCGTGCGAACAGCGGACCCGAGGAGGTTAGGGCCTATTGGCCCGCTGGGGTTCCCAGTAAAGGTGTGCATTAGTTCAGAGGTAAAGATGGAAAATGAAAAACTCCGGGAATATCAAGTGATCTGGTGGACAGAGGATTGTGCGCGCCCTCGTGAGCGTCGTGAGCGTCTTACAGTCCAGGCCTGCAGCCTTGACGATGCTAGCAAGCAGATCAAGGAAATGTACGGATCGAATATCAAAACAAATATTTGGAATGAAGAGGACGCTGCAAAGCCCCGCTGACTGTCGCCATTTCAATGCCGACCACAGCTGCATGAACGGCTGCAATGGGTCGGAAACAGCCGGTCCCGACCCCTGCCTCTGTGGGTGGCGTTACGACGTTGTCAGGTCAGGGACGAAGTGTGTCGCAGCTATTTCGATATCCCTACAGGTCAGTCGCAGTTATTCAGCGAAAATTCGTCGCAGCTATTGGCAAAATCTGTTGGACGCAGCCCTGTGCCGCAATACCTTTCGTCACATCTATTCTAGAAAGTCACAGAACGCGCTGAAAAAAACCACAACGTACATATCGAACGGCATTATTACTTGTAGTTATGATCGCCTCCTCCGTATAATTTTCTTTTTAACAACGGTGGAGCACGGGATGAAGAGGAATAATTTGCCGAGCCTGCTGCTCGTTGCCATGGCGATGGCTGGATGCGGGGGTGGTGGCAGTGATGGCGGTGGCGCCAGTACGACGCAGCCGGCGCCTGTCGCTGTGCCGTCCCCGGTTCCCACGCCCTTACCGACCCCTGTCCCGGAACCCATTCCTGTCGCCACAATGACCGTGCAGTCAGGCGCCATTGCCCGGGTAATTGCCAGGGACACCGGCATTCAGATCGACGTGACGGCGCAAGCTGCGAACTTTACGCCAGCCGGCACGCTGTTTGCGAGCGCCAGCGACAGCGCCGGCCTGGTGCAGCCTGCCGTCACGGTGACAGCCAACGGCGCCGGCAGCTACACCTTTACGCTCACGACCCTCGCATCCCAACCGGCCAGCCGTTACACCGGCAATGTGACCATCAAACTGTGCAGCGACGCGCCTTGTACCGTTGCGCAGGCTGTTCCATCGATCACCGTCCCTTACGATGTGACCGTGCAGTCGAACCTCAGCGCCTGGCCTGGCGACAAGCTCACTGCCTTGTCCGCATTGAGCGGCGTGGCCGACTGGGCGACGTTTCAGGGGAACAATGCCCACACTGGCTATGTGCCAATCGAAGTCAACGCCGACAAGATGGTGCTGCGCTGGAAGCGCGGCGCAGTCAATAACAGCGGAAGCAACTACAGCGCCATCTCCCCACTGGTGACGTCAAATGGACGCTTCTTTGCCAGCGGGGATAAAAAACTCACGGCCTACCAGGAAAGCGATGGCGCGCCGCTCTGGAGTTACGATACCACCGGCTTGACGTACGCCTCGGTCAATCCGCCAGCGGTCAATGGTGGCGTGGTCTACATGGCAGCCGGCCAGCAACAATCGACCTACATGATGGCGTTCGATGCCGCCGACGGCAGCTTGCGCATGAAGTCGGCGATGACCTCGCAGTGGGAGAACTACCTGTCGCCAATCGTGCAGAACGGCGCGGTGTATACCAACGCCGGGACGTATGGCGGCATCTACGGCTTCGCCACGGCCGGCGAGCAATTGTTCTTTAGCAGATTGTCCCAAACTGCGGGGTGGTCGCCAGCGGGGGATGCACGCGCCATCTATGCCTATACTGGCGATGCACTGACATTGTTTGAACCGAAAACGGGTACCGTGCTGTCCTCGATCAAGGACACCGGTTTTTCCAACTACGTCTATGAGGTCGGCGGTTCCGCCGTCATCGGCGCCAACGGCGGCGTGTATGCGGCTGCCTATGCCAACGGCTACCTTAACGGCGGCAACATCGGCAATGCACTGACCCGCTTCGATACGCTCAAGGGTTTCGTGGACTGGCGCGTGCCTGGCGTGTACCGGGTCACGCCGGCCTACGCTGACGGCGTGCTGTATGCGCCCAACGCCAATCCGTACCGCATCGAAGCGCGCGCCGAGGCCACTGGTGCGCTGCTGTGGTCGTGGATTCCACCGCTGAGCGGCGAGACATCGTTTTTTGCGTCGCCTGTCGTGACAAAAAACCTGCTGATCACCAGCACCAACCTGAACACCTATGCGATCGACCTGAAAAGCCATAAAGTCGTCTGGAGCTACCCGGCGCCCGGCTACCTGGCCATCAGCCAGAACGGCATCCTGTACATTCAAAGTACCGATGGGCTGGTTGCGGTCAACCTGAAATAATCAGCAGCATGCAAATAAAAACCCCGCAGCGTTGACGCGCTGCGGGGGTTTTTATTTGTGCAAATTGTAAATATGACTGGTTTACCTCTGCTGAGCTTAGCTTTGGGGGGCACTTTCCGAAATAGATGCGACATTTTTGAAATTACGGTCACGGCAGGGTGTGAAGTAGCGAAGTCCACCGCTTCTTGCTCAGCTAGACAGCCGATCGCGGCAGTGCGCTAGCCGGCGCCGTCCAGCAGCGTGTACAGCTGCGCGATATCGATCGGTTTGACCAGGTGATGGTCAAACCCGGCCTGCAGGATTTGCTGGCGGTCGCTGTCCTGGCCGTAGCCGGTGATGGCGATCAGCAGCGCGTTCGCGGTGCCGGGGCGGGCGCGCAGGCGGCGTGCCAGTTCCAGGCCGTCGATCCCGGGCAGGCCGATATCGAGCAGGCATACCTGCGGCGGCGTGTCCAGCGTGGCGGCGAGTGCCACAAGCGGATCGTGTTCGACCTGCACCTCGTGGCCGTTCGCTTCCAGCAGCATCGCCAGCGTGACGGCCGCGTCCACATTGTCATCGACGACCAGCACGCGCAGCGACGCCGCACCGGCGTGCGGCTGCTCCTGCGCATCCGGCATCGGCGCAGCCGCCGCAGGCAGCAGCGGCAGGCAGACCGAGAAGCGGCTGCCCTGGCCTGGCCCCGCGCTGTCGCAGGCGACCTCGCCGCCGTGCAGCTCGATCAGGCTTTTCACCAGCGACAGGCCCAGTCCGAGGCCGCCCGATGACCGGTCCGAACTGCGCTCGGCCTGCGTGAACAGGTCGAAGGCGCGCGCCACCAGCTCGTGCGCCATGCCGATCCCGTTGTCGAGGACATCGATGCACAGCCTGCCGTCGCGCTCGAAGGCGCTCACGGCGAGGCGACCGCCTTCGGGTGTGTACTTGGCGGCGTTGCCCAGCAGGTTCGCCACCACCTGGACCAGGCGCTTGCGGTCGCCCAGCACTTGCGTGCCGGGCGGGGGCAGCGTCAGCGTCAGCACATGGCCGCGCGACGCGATCAGCGGCGTGACCTGTTCGACTGCTTCGTGCAGCACGGCGCCCACGTCCAGCACGGTCTGGTCCAGCTCCACCAGGCCGCGCGTGACGCGCGAGACGTCGAGCAGGTCGTCGATCAGCGCCGTCATGTGTTTGACCTGGCGCCCGATGATCTGGCTGGTGCGCTTGAGCATGCCATCGTCGAGCTTCGCGCGCTGCAGCAGTTCGGCCGCGGCGCCGATCGGCGCCAGCGGGTTGCGCAGCTCGTGCGAGAGCATCGCGAGAAATTCATCCTTGCGGCGGTCGGCTTCGCGCAGCTTGTCTTCCCACGCTTTGCGCTCGCTGATATCGCTGGCCGCGCCGATCCATTCATACAGCTTGCCGACCGCGTCGAACATCGGCACGGCGCGCGACAGCGTCCAGCCGCAACTGCCGTCGCTGCGCCAGACCCGGTGCTCCAGTTCGAGCACCGCGCTGTCCTGCATCGCGCGCGCGATCCCGGCCCGGACCAGCGCATGGTCGCCCGGCGGAATGTAGTCGTCGAGCCAGTTGCCGGTGGGGGAGTCCGTGTCCTTCATGAAACCGCGTCCTTCGAGGCGGCGCATCTCGGACCAGTCGGCGCTCATGCGGTAGATGACGTCGGCCGTTGCATTGGTCAGCGCCCGGAAGCGCTTTTCGCTTTCGCGTACGGCGGCTTCGGAGTTGATCTGGTCGGTGACGTCGATATTGCTGTGCGAGATGCACAAGAGTTGACCATCGGTGCCGAAGATCGGCGTGCTGGTCGCGGTCCAGAAGCGTTCTTCGAACCCCGTCTCGCCATTGGGCAACACGACCGGAATCGGATAGCGGATGGCGGGCAGGGTGTCGGGGCGGCTGCTGGCGCGCACCCGCGCCAGCGAGTCGCGCAGAAGCACCTCGCCGGAATCGTTGGGGTCGGCCGGATTGCCGGGAAATGCCGTGAACAGACTAAGGCCCACCAATTCTGTTCGCGTACGCGCCGACGCTTTCAGGAACGCATCGTTGACGGCAAGGATGGTTGCTTCCGGGGTCGGCGACAGCAGGTAATGCCCAAAGGGCGATCGGTTGAAGACAGACTCGAACAGGTTGTTGGGCAGCATCGATGTTCGACTAACGGTTGCAAAGGTTAAATAATTATAGGCCACATTTGACGGATGACGGGTGAACACCGGACGGCGCAGTCTTGTTGGACGTCCACTGCGCCTTGCCAAAAGTCACTTGTGGCGTGTAATTATTTTGCGACGCGCACCACCAGCTTGCCGAAATTCTTACCGTCGAGCAGGCCGATGAAGGCTTCCGGCGCTTTATCCAGTCCCTCGACGATGTCTTCGCGGTAGCGCAGCGACCCATCCTTGATCCAGCCTGCGGCTTCTTTCAGGAAGGTTGGCTCGAGCCGCTCGACAAATTCGTTCTGCAGGAAGCCGCGCACGGTCAGGCTCTTGAACAGCGTGAGGCTCAGGTCGATCGCGGCGCCTGCGCCGGCATCGTTGTAATGCGAGACCAGGCCGCACACGGGAATGCGCGCGAAGTTGTTGAGCAGTGGCTTGACCGCTTCGAGTACCTGGCCGCCGACGTTCTCGAAATACACGTCGATGCCATCCGGGCACGCCTTGGCCAGTTGCTCGGCAAAGTCCGGTGCGCGGTGGTCAACCACGGCGTCGAATTTCAGCTCATCCCTGATGAACGCGCATTTCTCCGGCCCGCCAGCGATGCCAACGGCGCGCGCACCCTTGATACGGGCGATCTGGCCGACGACCGAGCCGACGGCGCCACTGGCTGCGGCCACGACGACGGTTTCGCCTGCCTTCGGCTGGCCGATTTCCAGCAGGCCGGCATACGCGGTGAAGCCCGGCATGCCGAGCACGCCGACGGCGGTGGACACGGGCGCGCTGTCCGGATCGACGCGGCGCAGGTTGCTGCCGTCCGAGATGGCAAACGATTGCCAGCCGGAGTAGGCCACGACGACGTCGCCTTCTTTCCAGTCCGGGTGGTTCGATTGCTTGACGCGCGCGACGGTGCCGCCCACCATCACCTCGCCCAGTTCCAGCGCGGCGGCGTAGGTGGCGGTGCCGTTCATGCGCGTGCGCATGTACGGGTCGAGCGACAGGAACAGCGTTTCGAGCAGCAGTTCGCCATCGCCCGGGGTAGGGATCGGCGCATCCTCGATGCGGAAGTTCTCTTCGGTTGGCTTGCCCTTAGGGTGCGAGGCCAGGAGGATGCGGCGGTTGGTTGTTGCAGTCATGTTTGGAGCTCCATGAAGTGGATCGGATGTGACAGCATAAAGAGTGTTCGCCGATGGTGCCCACGCGCCACAGACAATCGTCGAAACTGGCTTTATGGCAATGTCATACGGCGCGAATCGAAATGGCGTGCGTATAATCGCCATACGTTTGCCCTATCACTACAGAAAAAACAACTCATGGCCTCTTCTTCCGACAACATCAGCATGGCGGTGTTCTGCGACTTTGAAAACGTCGCACTGGGCGTTCGCGACGCCAATTACGAAAAATTCGACATCAAGCCAGTGCTGGAACGCCTGCTGCTCAAGGGCAGCATCGTGGTCAAGAAGTCGTATTGCGACTGGGACCGCTACAAGGGCTTCAAGGCAGCGATGCATGAAGCGAACTTCGAGCTGATCGAGATCCCGCACGTGCGCCAGTCGGGCAAGAATTCGGCCGACATCCGCCTCGTCGTCGATGCACTCGATCTGTGCTACACGAAGTCGCATGTCAACACCTTCGTCATCATCAGCGGCGACTCCGACTTCTCGCCGCTGGTCTCGAAGCTGCGTGAAAATAACAAGCAGGTGATCGGCGTCGGCGTCAAGCAGTCGACCTCCGACCTGCTGGTGGCGAACTGCGACGAATTCATCTTTTACGATGACCTGGTGCGCGAACAGCGCCGCACCGCGGCCAAGCGCGACGAGCGCAAGGCCGCGCCGCAAACGCGCCGCTCGAACGCCAGCAACAACACCAACACCAATGTCGGCGACGACAAGCGTAAGGAAGAACTCGAAGCGCGCAAGGTGCAGGCGCTCGACATGGTGGTCGAGACGTTCGATGCGCTCACGTCCGAGCGCGGCGACACCGGCAAAATTTGGGCTTCATTGCTCAAGGACACGCTCAAGCGCCGCCGTCCCGATTTCTCGGAAACCTACTACGGCTTCCGCACCTTCGGCAACCTGCTCGAAGAAGCGCAGACGCGCGGCCTGTTCGAATTCGGTCGTGACGAAAAATCCGGCACCTATGTATTCCGCAGCGCGCATGCAGGCAACGTAGCCGCGGGCCAGGAAGCCCAGCAGGACGGCACGCAGGCGCCGGACGCCGTGGTGCAGGACATGCTCGATGCAGCAGCGCCGGTCGAGGGCAATGACGAGCCGGGCAAGAACGATGGCCGTCGCGGCCGTGGCCGCGGCGGCCGCAAGGGCGGTAACCGCAACGACTCGCCGAACGTACAAGCGCTGCCGGAGCCGGTGGCGGTCGAGGCGGAACCGCAGGAAGAACTGTTCGAAGAGCCGGCAGCACAACCGGAATCGCAACTGGAATCGCAACCGGCCCGGACCGATGGCCGTCGTGGCCGTGGCCAAGGCGGGCGCAAGGGCGGCAACCGCAACGACGCGTCCAACGTGCCGGCGCTGCTGGAGCCGGTCGCTTTCGAGCCAGAAGCACAGGACGAGACCTTCGACGAACCGGCATCGCAGCCGACGCTGGTCGTGAGCGATGCCGAGCCGGTGGAGGTCGAGGAGGCGCCGGCGCCGGTCGGGAAGGAACGTCGCCGCGCGCCACGCAAGCCATCGGCCAAGAAGCTGGCGGAGCAGGCTGCGGCCGAAGCTGCTGCTGCCGCTGAAGCCGAAGCACAGGCTGCTGCGGCGCAGGAAGAGGTCGCGCCTGAGCCAGAGGTGGAAGCAGAAGCAGAAGCAGAAGCTGAAGACACCAAACCGGCACGCACCAAGGGCGCCCGTCCGGCGCGCAAGGCCGCGCCGCGCAGCCGTCGCCCGGCCAAGCCAAAGGCCGGTTCCGACAACGGCTAATCACAGACTGCCGCGCGCCGCGCGCCGCGCGCCGCTGCGCGATGCCATAATCACCACGCCTGTCCGGTTTTCGGGCAGGCGTTGTCGTTTGATGGAGCCTCGCATGCGCGCACGTGCCGTCCTGTTGCTGCTGTCCTGTCTGGGCGCGCCCGCGCTGGCCGCCGCGCCGGCGGGTGTCGCCACCGGTCATCCGATCCTCGGCATCTGGCGACTGACGGTGCCGGGCACCGAATGCGCCGAGACCTACCGCTTTCGCGCCGACGGCACCACGTTCGTCACCAGCGCTGCCGAGGTCTCCGAAAGCGTGTATACCGTTTCCGCCCAGCCCGACAAGCAGGGCTTTTACCGCCTGCAGGACCGCATCGTCAAAGACAACGGCAAGCCCGATTGTTCGGGCAACGTCATGAAGCCGGGCGCGCAGGTCATCAACTTCATCCAGTTCCACCCGTCACGCACAATTTTTCTGATGTGCGCCGACCAGACCATGCAAACCTGTATCGGGCCATTCCGGCGCGTGCGCAGCGAAGAGGTTTGAACGCCGGTTGCCCGGCAGTGTATATTGCTGGGCAAAACGATCATCCCCGGCTTTTCATGTCCCCGTTACTCCTGTTTTGCATCCTCATCGGCTACTTCGCCTTGTTGCTGGCCGTCGCCTGGGCCACCTCGCGCGGCGCCAACAACGACAGCTTCTTCATCGGTAACAAGAGCAGCAACTGGGTGCTGGTCGCCTTCGGCATGGTCGGCACCACGCTCTCGGGCGTGACCTTCGTCAGCGTGCCGGGCGCGGTTGGCGTCGATGGCTTTGGCTATGCGCAGATCCTGATCGGCTACGTGATCGGCTACCTCGTCGTCACCTGGCTCCTGCTCCCGCTGTACTACCGGCTGCAGCTGACCTCCATCTACCATTACCTCGATGTGCGCCTCGGCCGGCGCGCCTATCAGAGCGGGGCCGGGTTCTTCATCATCTCGCGCCTGCTGGGCGCCACCGCGCGCCTGTACCTGGTGGTCAACATCCTGCAGGCGGTCATCCTCGACAGCCTGGGCGTGCCGTTCTGGCTCAGCACCCTCGTCGTGCTGGGGATGATCCTGCTGTACACCTACCAGGGTGGCGTCAAGACCATTGTCTGGACCGACACGCTGCAAACGACCGGCATGCTGTTCGGCCTGTTCGCGTGCGCCTGGTTCCTGCTGGGCGAACTGAACCTGTCGGTGCCGGACAGCCTGGAGCAGATGCGCTCGAGCGGCCTGGCCAGTGTCTTCACGCATGACGTGAACAGCCCGAATTTCTGGCTCAAGCAGATCGTGGCCGGCGCGCTGATCACCATCACCATGACGGGGATGGACCAGGAAATGATGCAGAAGACCATCTCGGTCAAGACGCTGGCCGACTCGCAAAAGAACCTGCTGGCGCTGACCGCCGTGCTGGTGGTCGTGCTGCTGTCGTTCCTGTTCCTGGGCGGCCTGCTGTACCTGTACGCGCCGACCGTGGGCGTGACGGCCACCGGCGACAAGATCTTCCCGGCTGTGGTCATGGGCCACCTGCCGCCCGCGCTGCAGATCGTCTTTTTGATCGCGCTGATCTCGGCGCTGTTTCCCAGTGCCGATGGCGCGATCACGGCGCTGACCTCGTCCACCTGCATCGACCTGCTGGGCATCAAGCGCAGGAAGGATTTGACCCAAATGCAGGCTGAGGGCCTGCGTCGCCGCGTGCACCTGGGCTACGCGTTCCTGTTCCTGCTGCTCGTGATGGGCTTCAAGGCCGCCGACAATCCCAGCATGATCGGCGTGATCCTCAAGCTCGCGGCGTACACCTATGGCCCGCTGCTTGGCCTGTTCGCGTTCGGCATGTTCACGGCGCGCATGCCACGCAATCGCCTTGTCCCGCTGGTCACGATCGGCGCGCCGGTCCTGTGCGCGATCCTTGAGTACAATCAGGCATATTTGCTCGGCTCGTACCGGCTCGGGCTGGAACTCTTGATGATCAACGGCATGCTGGTGTTCGCGGGGCTGTACGCGATCTCGCTGCGCACCGGCAGCCGTCCTTCCATGCAGTCCGCTTAACCTTTGCATCAATCTTTTATGGAGTTTCGATGGCCTTCAAGCCCCTGAGCGCCCTGCGGCGCGGGTTCGTCATGCTGTGGACCGCGCTCGACGTGACCCGCCGCACCTTCGTCAATCTGCTGTTCCTGCTGATCGTGATCCTCGTGGTCTCGCTGTTCTTCAGCGGCGGCGTCAAGCCGATCGCGAACAAGACGGCGCTGGTGCTCGAGATCCGGGGCGACCTGGTCGAGCAGTATGAAACCACGCTGCGCGACACGGTGCTCGACAATGTCGGTGGCGATTCCAAGCGTACCGTGCGCCTGCGCGACGTGATCGTCGTGCTCGATGCGGCTGCGCGCGATCCGAACATCTCGAGCGTCGTGCTGCTGCTCGACGAGATGCAGGGCGGCGGCATGGCCATGCTGCGCGAGATCGGCGCTGCGGTCGATCGCGTCAAGAAGAGCGGCAAGACGGTCGTGGCCTGGAGCGGCAGCTACGACCAGAAGCGCTACCTGGTTGCATCGCATGCCAGCGAAGTCTATGTCCATCCGATGGGCATGGTCATGATCGAAGGCTTCGGCGGGCGCCGCAACTATTACCGCGATGCGCTCGACAAGGTCGGCGTCACGGTCAACCTGATCAAGGTCGGCACCTACAAGAGCGCTGCCGAGCCGTATATCGCCAACGGCCCGTCCGACGCCGCGCGCGAAGCCGACGCGTATCTGTACAACGCGCTGTGGTCCGGCTACACGGGCCTGGTCGAAAAAAACCGCAAGCTGCCCGATGGTGCGATTGCGGGCATGATCGAATCGCTCCCCGAGCGCATGGAAAATGCCGGCGGCAGCGCTGCGAAAGTGGCGCTGCAGGCAAAACTGGTCGATGGCCTGAAAACCCGCGACGAACTGCGCGACCTGATGATCAAGCGCGGCGCGCCGGATGACGACAACAAATCGTTCCGCCAGATCGGTTTCTATGATTACTTGTCGCGCAACCCGCAGAAGCAGTTCGGCGATGCGGTCGGCGTGGTGGTGGCATCCGGCTCGATCACCGATGGCGACGGCGGCCCCGGCGTGATCGGCGGGCGCAGCATGGCCAACCTGATTCGTCAGGCGCGCGAGGACGACAACATCAAGGCGCTGGTGCTGCGTGTCGATTCGCCCGGCGGCAGCGCTTACGGGTCTGAACTGATCCGCCGTGAGCTCGAACTGACGCGCGCCGCCGGCAAGCCGGTGGTCGTGTCGATGGGCAGCGTGGCGGCGTCCGGCGGCTACTGGATCTCGATGGCGTCCGATGAAGTGATTGCCGACCCGGCCACCATCACCGGGTCGATCGGCGTGTTCGCACTGCTGCCGACGGCCGACAAGGTTGCCGCCAAGCTGGGCATCCACACCGATGGCGTGACCACGACCTGGCTGGCCGATGCCTACAATCCGCTGCGTCCACTCGATCCGCGCTTCCAGCAGCTGGTCCAGTCGAGCATCAACAACGTCTACAGCGACTTCACCACCAAAGCCGCGGCGGCGCGCAAGACCACGCCGGCCAAGATCGATGAAGTCGGGCAGGGCCGTGTCTGGACCGGTGTCCAGGCCAAGGAGCGCGGCCTGGTCGATCGCCTGGGCGGCTACAACGATGCGCTGGCCTCGGCTGCCGGCCGCGCCAAGCTGGGCAAGGATTACCGCGTTGTGTATGTCGAGCGGCCAGTCACGCGCGTCGAGCGTTTCCTGCAAATGGCGGGCGCCTCGGCGGTCCAGGCGATGACCATTCAGGTCAAGCTGGGCCTGATCGAGAACGCGATTCCTGCCGGACCGGTAAACCAGGTTGCCGCCGACATGGCGTTCCTGTCGGAGCTGACCACCGAGCGCAAGCCGTTTGCTGCCGTCACGCACTGCTTCTGCGGCAACTGGTGAAGTACGCAAGCGCGTACACGCTTCACATGTAGCGACTTTGTAACTGATTGAGACAAAGGCGGGACGGGCGCAACACCTTGGTGTCGCGCCCGTTTGCCGTTTACTGCCGTCATCCAGGGGCTAACCGTGTAAATCGGTGTAAATCGGTGTCAAGCGGGGGTAACCGGGCGGCGTTTCAAGGCCGGTTCGCCCGGTATTCTATGTACGTTACGAAACATTCCATGTGAAACTCGCATGCTACAGTCGTCGTGAGTAGTAGTGCGTAGCGCGCATTGACAAAAAAATCGACAAGGACAAGCATGGACCAGCATTCTCCGATCCCTCCCGCCACCAGCCGCCCGCCGCGTAAAAAGCGCACCCGTGTCATCGGCGGCACCATCGCCGTGCTGTCGATGGCCGCCCTGGGTTACCTGGCCTGGACGCTGATCAATCCGGCGCCTGCTAGCGGCCCGGGCGGACCGGGCATGTCGGCAGGCGGGCCTGGTGGGGGCGGTGGCGGTGGTCGTGGCCCTGGCGGCGGACGGGGCGGCCCGGCGACGACGGTCGGTGTCGCGACCGCAACGCTGGCCAACATTCCCGTCACGCTCGAAGCGCTGGGTACCGTGGTGCCGGCTGCCATCGTGACCGTGCGCCCGCAGGTCTCGGGCGTGGTCCAGAAGATCCACTTTACCGAGGGCGAGCTGGTCAAGCCGGGCCAGGTGCTGGCGACGATCGACCCGCGCCCGTTCCAGATGGCGCTGCTGCAGGCACGTGGACAGCGTCAGCGCGACGAAGCGCAGCTCGACAGCGCGCGCGTCACGCTCAAACGCTTCCAGACCCTGCTCGAACAGGATTCGATCGCGCGCCAGGAAGTCGATACCCAGGCCGCGCTGGTCAAACAGCTCGAAGGCACGGCGACGATCGACCGCGCCGCCGAAGGCACGGCCCAGCTCAATCTCGATTACGCCACGGTGCGCGCACCGATTGGCGGACGCGTCGGCCTGCGCACGGTCGACGTGGGCAACCTGGTGGGCAGTGGCGACACTGCCGGCATCGCCGTGATCACGCAGCTGGCGCCGATCGACGTCGAATTCGCGGTGCCGCAGGACGGCTTGCCGGTGCTTCAGCAGCGCATCACGCAAGGCGCGAAGCTGCCGGCCACGGCGCTGGACCGCACCCGCACCGATGCGCTGGCCACGGGCAGCTTCATCGCGCTGGACAACCAGGTCGACACGTCGACCGGCACCGTGCGCGCCAAGGCCCGCTTTACCAACACGGATGGCAAGCTGTTCCCGAGCCAGTTCGTCAACCTGCGTCTGACGGTCAACACGATCCAGAATGCGGTGCAGGTGCCGGTCACGGCGCTGCGCCACGGTACCGACGGCGACTTCGTCTACGTCCTCGACGCTGCCAAGCGCACCGTGTCGCTGCGCACCGTCACGCGCGGCCAGGCGACGGTGGACAAGGTGCAGATCGCCAGCGGCCTGAAAGCCGGTGAGCAGGTGATTACGGAAGGCGCCGACCGTCTGCGCGATGGCGCGAGCGTGGTGCTGCCGGGCGATAAACCGGGCGGCGCGCGTGGCGCGGGGCAGGGCGCACGCCAGGGCGCAGGCCGGCCGGCGCAGGGAGCGCAGCGATGATGGTGCGGCATTGCGCGCACGGGAGCAACGCGTGAGCCCCTCCACCCCCTTTATCCAGCGTCCGGTCGCCACCGCATTACTGATGCTGGCGATCGTGCTCTCGGGCCTGGTCGGCTACCGCTTCCTGCCGCTGGCGGCGCTGCCGCAGGTCGACTTCCCGACCATCCAGGTGCAGACGCTGTACCCGGGCGCCAGTCCCGAAGTCATGGCGCGTACCGTCACCGCACCCCTCGAACGCCAGTTTGGCCAGATGGCCGGTTTGACCCGCATGAGTTCCACCAGCGCTGCCGGCGTGTCGATGGTCACGCTGCAGTTCGCGCTGGGCGAGACGCTCGACGTGGCCGAGCAGGAAGTGCAGGCCGCGATCAATGCCGGTGGCTCGCTGCTGCCGACCGACCTGCCGGCGCCGCCCGTCTACGCCAAGGTCAATCCGGCCGACGCGCCGGTGCTCACGCTCGCGATCACGTCCGACACGCTGCCGCTGACTGAAGTCCAGAACCTCGTCAACACGCGCCTGGCCCTGAAGATCAGCCAGGTGTCCGGCGTGGGCCAGGTGTCGCTGTCCGGCGGCCAGCGCCCGGCCGTACGCATCCAGGCCGATACTGCCGCCCTCGCATCGTATGGCCTGGGCCTCGACACGCTGCGCACCGCGATCACCGCCGCCAACGCCAATAGCGCCAAGGGTAGCTTCGACGGCCCGACGCGTTCGTACGCGATCAATGCCAACGACCAGCTGGTCACGGTGCCCGACTACCAGAACCTGATCGTCGCCTACCGCAACGGCGCGCCGGTCAAGCTGCTCGAAGTGGCCAAGGTCGTCGACAGCGCCGAGAACGTGCGCCTGGGCGCCTGGGCCAATATGAAGCCTGCGATCATCCTGAACGTGCAGCGCCAGCCGGGTGCGAACGTCATCGCCACCGTTGACGCAATCAAGGCGCGCCTGCCCGAACTGCAGGCCGGTTTGCCAAGCGCGCTGCGCATGGATGTGCTGAGCGACCGCACCACAGGCATTCGCGCCTCGGTCAAGCACGTGCAGATCGAGCTGGTGCTGGCCGTGATCATGGTGGTGCTGGTGATCTTCGCGTTCCTGCACGACCTGCGCGCAACCGTGATTGCCAGCCTGGCCGTGCCGATCTCGCTGATCGGCAGCTTCGGTGTCATGTACCTGCTTGGCTACAGCCTGAACAACCTGTCGCTGATGGCGCTGACGATTGCCACCGGCTTTGTCGTCGACGATGCGATCGTGATGATCGAGAACATCGCGCGCTATATCGAAAAAGGCGAAGCGCCGATGGCCGCCGCAATCAAGGGCGCCACGCAGATTGGCTTTACGATCATTTCGCTGACCGTCTCGCTGATCGCCGTGCTGATCCCGCTGCTGTTCATGGGCGACGTGGTCGGCCGCCTGTTCCGCGAATTTGCCGTCACGCTGGCCATCACGATCCTGATCTCGGGCGTGGTGTCGCTCACGCTCGTGCCGATGATGGCCGGGCGCTGGCTGCGCAGCCATGAGAACGAAAAGCCAAGCCGCTTCGCCGTCAAGTTCCAGGCCTTCTTCGACCGCGTGATCGCGCGCTACGACGTGATGCTGGGCTGGGTGCTGAAGCGCCAGGGCCTGACGCTGCTCGTCGCCCTGGCCACCGTGGTGCTGACTGCCGTGATGTGGACAATCATTCCGAAAGGCCTGTTCCCGACCCAGGACACCGGCCAGCTGCAGGCGCGCGTGCAGGCACGCCAGTCGATCTCGTACCTTGATATGGCCAAGCTGCAGCAGGAAGCGGCGCGCCGCATCATGCAGGATGCGGCGGTCGAATCGGTCGCGTCGTACGTCGGCGTCGACGCGGCCAACAACACGATGCTCCATACCGGCACCATGCTGATCAACCTGAAGGCCGATCGTGGCGACCAGGCCGAAACGATGGTGCGTCTGCGCGAGCGCGTGGCGGGTGTGGCAGGTCTGCAGCTGTTCCTGCAGCCGACCCAGGACCTGACGATCGACGCCGAAAGCGGCCCGACCCAGTACCGCTTCTCGGTCGAAGGCGCCGACACTGACCTGGTCAACGAGTGGGCACGCAAGCTGACGACCAGAATCGGCACCTTGCCCGAGCTGCGCACGGCCGTCACCGATGCCGGCGCGACCGGCGCTGCCGCCTTCATCGACATTGACCGCGACACGGCCTCGCGCCTGTCGATCACGGCCGCGTCGATTGACGATGCGCTCTATAGCGCCTATGGCCAGCGGATCGTCTCGACGATTTTCACCGAGACCAACCAGTACCGCGTGATTCTCGAGGCGCAGCAGGACAAGGCGATGTCGATTGCCGCGCTGGGCCGGCTGCAACTGCGCACCGGCTCGGGCCAGTCGACCCCGCTGTCGGCGGTGGCCACGATCAGCGAGCGCCAGGCGCCGCTGCAGGTGATCCACGTGGCGCAGTACCCGGCGGCCACAGTCGGTTTCGATACCGCGGCCGGCGCGTCGCTGGGCGATGCGGTGGCCGCGATTCGCGCCGCTGCCGTCGACCTTGGCATGCCGGCCTCGGTCAGCATGACGTTCCTGGGCGCATCCGGTGCCTACGAGTCGTCGCTGTCAAACCAGCTGTGGCTGATCATGGCGGCCGTCGTCTGCGTCTACATCGTGCTGGGCGTGCTGTATGAAAGTTATATCCACCCGCTGACCATCCTGTCGACGCTGCCGTCGGCCGGCGTGGGCGCGCTGCTGGCCTTGTGGGTCAGTGGCCAGGGGCTGGGCGTGATCGGCATCATCGGTATGATCCTGTTGATCGGCATCGTCAAAAAGAACGCGATCATGATGATCGACTTTGCGATCGAGGCCGAGCGCGAAGAAGGCAAGTCGCCGCTCGACGCGATCCGCCAGGCGGCCTTGCTGCGTTTCCGTCCGATCCTGATGACGACGCTGGCGGCGCTGTTTGCGGCCGTGCCGCTGATGCTGGGCACGGGCGAGGGCGCCGAGCTGCGCCGCCCACTGGGCCTGGCGATGTTCGGTGGCCTGGTCCTGAGCCAGCTGCTGACGTTGTTTACGACGCCGGTGATCTACCTGGCGTTCGACCGTACCGCACGGCGCCTGACGGGTAAAGCCCAAGGTGACGCTGAAAGCAAAACCGAGGGGGCGGGCGCATGAACCTGTCGCGCCCCTTCGTCGAGCGGCCGATCGCCACGGTGCTGCTGACCATCGGCCTCGCGCTGGCCGGCATCGCCGCCTACTTCGTGCTGCCGGTGGCGCCGCTGCCGCAGGTCGACTACCCGACCATTTCGGTGTCGGCGTCGCTGCCGGGCGCCAGTCCGGAAACGATGGCGTCGAGCGTGGCCACGCCGCTCGAGCGGCGCCTTGGCGCGATTGCCGGCGTCAATGAAATGACATCCAGCAGCGGCACCGGATCGAGCCGGATCAACCTGCAATTCGAACTGAATCGCCAGATCGATTCCGCCGCGCGCGAAGTGCAGGCGGCGATCAGCGCCTCGCGCGCCGACCTGCCGGCCACGCTGCGCAGCAATCCGACCTACCGTAAAGCCAACCCTTCAGATGCGCCGGTGCTGATCCTGGCGCTGACGTCCAAGACCAAAGAGCCGGCCGAGATTTTCGAGTCGGTCTCGAACCTCGTGCAGCAGCGCCTGGCGCAGGTCAAGGGCGTCGGCGAAGTCGAAATCGGCGGCGGCTCGCTGCCGGCCGTACGCGTCGAGCTGGTGCCGTATTCGCTGAACCGCTATGGCGTCTCGGCCGAAGACGTGCGCGCCGCGATCCAGGCCACCAACCCGAACCGCCCCAAGGGCGAGATCGAAGGCAACGGCAACCGCCTGCAGATCTATTCGCAGCCGGCCGGCGGCGATGGACGCAGCGCCGCCGATTACAAGGACCTCGTGGTCGCGTGGCGCAATGGCGCCGCCGTGCGCCTGTCCGACGTGGCCACCGTGTTCGATGGCCCAGAAAACATCTACACGCTGGGCCTGTTCAACGGGCGGCCCGCCGTCATCGTGCTGGTCACGCGCCAGCCCGACGCGAACGTCATCGAGACCGTCGACGGCATCCGCGACCTGCTGCCGTCGCTGCAGGCGCAGCTGCCCGGCGACATCCAGCTGGCGATCGCGTCGGACCGCACCAATTCGATCCGCGCCTCGCTGCACGAAATCGAATTCACGCTCGTGCTGTCGATCGTGCTGGTGGTGGCCGTGGTCAGCGTGTTCCTGCGCAGCCTGCGCGCGACCGTGATTCCCGCAGTGGCCACGGTGGTCTCGCTGCTGGGCACTTTCGGCGTCATGTATGCGCTGGGCTTTTCGCTCAACAACCTGTCGCTGATGGCGCTGACGGTGGCCGCCGGCTTTGTCGTCGACGATGCCATCGTGGTGCTGGAAAATACGGCGCGCCATATCGAGAACGGCATGGACCGCATGGCGGCGGCATTGCTCGGTGCGCGCGAAGTGGGCTTCACGGTGCTGTCGATTTCACTGTCGCTGGTGGCCGTGTTCATCCCGCTGCTGTTCATGGGCGGGCAGGTGGGGCGTCTGTTCCGCGAATTCGCCGTCACGCTGTCAGCGGCGGTCATGATTTCGCTCGTGATTTCGCTGACCACCACGCCGATGATGTGCGCCTGGCTGCTGCGTCCCGAAGACAAGGACAAGAAGCCGGGGCGCCTCGCGCGCTGGTCCGAAGGCGGCTTTGCGCGCGTGCTGCGCGTCTACGAGCATGCGCTGGACTGGGCGCTGGCCAGCAAGGTGCTGGTCATGATCATCCTGTTGTTTACGGTTGGTCTCAACATCTACCTGTTTACCAATGCACCGAAGGGCTTCTTCCCGCAACAGGATTCGGGCCAGATGAATGGCGGCATCCGCGCCGACCAGAGCATTTCGTCGCAGGCCATGCAGAAGAAGATTTATCAGCTGGTCGAGATCATCCGCAAGGATCCGGCGGTTGAAACGGTGGTGGCGTTCACGGGCGGCGGGCGCGCCGGCGGCGGCTTCATGTTCGTCAATCTCAAACCGGTGAGCGAGCGCGATGTCGCAGCGCAGGCCGTAATCGCGCGCCTGCGTCCGCAACTGGCCAAGGTCACGGGCATCTCGATCTTCCTGAACCCAGTGCAGGATTTGCGCATGGGCGGGCGTTCGAGCAACTCCACCTACCAGTACACGCTCAAGAGCGACAATGCCGAAGACCTCAAGCTGTGGGCTGCCAGACTGGCCGAGGCCATGAAAGGGCAGCCCGCGCTGGTCGACGTCGACACCGACCAGGCCGAAAACGGCGTGGAAACCTATGTCACCATCGACAAGGAGAGTGCGGCGCGCATGGGCATCACCACGCGCGACGTCACCAATGCGCTGTACAACGCGTTCGGCCAGCGCCAGGTAGCAAACATCTATGATGAGCTGAACCAGTACCACGTCGTGATGGGTGTGGCGCAGAAGTATGCGCAGTCGCCCGAAGCGCTGAAGGACGTGTACGTGCCGGCGCGGGCCGCTGGCGGGAGCCAGAATGTGGTCTCGTCCAGCACCGGCACGGCTGCCGCCGCCGGCGCTGCAGGCGCGGCGACCTCGGCGACAGCGAGCCTGACGGCGGCGCGCGATCCGTCCGGCGGCCAGGCGCTGGCCGACAGCGCCGCGACGATGGTGCCGCTGTCGGCGATCGCCAGCTTCGCCGAAAGCGCGACCGCCACCTCGGTCAGCCACCAGGATGGCGAACTGGCCACCACGGTGTCGTACAACCTGAACGAAGGCTTCACGCTGACCGACGGTGAAGCCGCCGTGCGCCAGGCCGAAGCCGACATCGGCATGCCGACCAATGTGCGCGGCAGTTCCCAGGGCACCGCTGCGGCGGCGCAGGCATCGAGCCAGGAGCAGCCGCTGCTGATTCTGGCTGCCATTATCGTCATCTACATCGTGCTCGGCATCCTGTACGAAAGCCTGATCCATCCGATCACCGTGCTCTCGACGCTGCCGTCGGCGGGTGTGGGCGCGGTGCTGGCGCTGTTGATGTTCAAGATGGAGTTCTCGATCATCGCGCTGATCGGCGTGTTCCTGTTGATCGGCATCGTGAAGAAAAATGCGATCCTGATCATCGACTTCGCGCTGGAGGCCGAGCGCGCACGGGGCCTTACCGCAATGGAAGCGGTGCGCGAAGCCTGCATGCTGCGCTTCCGCCCGATCCTGATGACGACGCTGGCCGCCGCGCTGGGGGCGTTGCCGCTGGCGATCGGCTTCGGCGAAGGCTCCGAGCTGCGCCGGCCGCTGGGCATCGCCATCATCGGCGGCCTGGTCGCCAGCCAGCTCCTGACACTGCTTACCACGCCGGTCGTGTATGTCCTGCTCGACAAGCTGCGCACCCGCAAACCCGATGAACACGCGCTGACCCGCCACCCGCACGACGTCGACCCGACGCCGGGTACCGGTCCATCGCTCGCCAAACCATGATGCCCATGCAAATCTCTGCTTCCCTGCGCCTGACCGTTCTCGCACTGGCCCTCGGCCTTGGCGGCTGCGCCGTCGGGCCGGCCTATGAACGGCCTGCCGCGCTGCCGGCCGGTCCGGTACCGGCAATCTACAAGGGCGTCAACGCGCCCTTGCCGGGCTGGGCGCCTGCCGCACCCGCCGACGCGCTCGAGCGCGGTCCCTGGTGGCAGCTGTTCAACGATCCGGAACTCGATCGCCTCAGCCGTCAGGTCGAGGTGGCCAACCAGAACATCGCCGTGGCCGTGGCCAACTACGCGCAGGCGCGTGCGATCGTCGCGCAGCAGCGCGCGTCACTGTTCCCGGTGGTGTCGCTTGGCGCCGGGGGCGATCGCGCCGGCGGTGGTCGTAGTAGCGGCAGCGGCGACACTAACCGCGGCGCCGCCAGCGCCTACCGCCTGCAGATCGGCGCGAGCTGGGAGCCGGACGTGTTCGGCCGCCTGCGCACGGCGGTCGATGCGGCCGAAGCCAGCGCCCAGGCCAGCGCCGCCGACCTGGCCAGCGTGCGCCTCGCGGCGCTTGGCGAGCTGGCCATCAACTACTTCTCGCTGCGCCAGACGGATGCCCAGATCGGCATGCTCACGGCCACCATCGAGGGCTATGAACGCGTACTCCAGATCACGTCGAACCGCTTCGCGGCCGGTGTCTCTGCGCGTTCGGACGTGCTGCAGGCCCAGACGCAACTGGCCACGGCGCGCAGCGACGCGCTTGGCCTTGCGCGCTCGCGCGCCGAACTCGAACATGCAATTGCGGTGCTGGTCGGCCAGAGCCCGTCGAGCTTCGCGCTGGCCAGCACGCCGTGGCAGGTGGTGGTGCCGGCCGTACCGGTGGGCGTGCCATCCACGCTGCTGCAGCGCCGGCCCGACATCGCCGCCGCCGAGCGCGATGTGGCTGTGGCCAATGCCGACATCGGCATCGCGCGCTCGGCCTACTTCCCGACCTTCGGGCTGTCGGCTTCGTACGGCAACAACACGAGCCGCGTGGGCGACCTGTTCTCGCTGTCGAACGCGGCCTGGTCGTTCGGCCTGTCGGCGGCGCAGACGCTGTTCAATGCCGGCGCCACGCGTGCCAGCGTCGAAGGCGCCGAGGCGCGCCATCAAGCCACCGTCGCCAGCTACCGTCAGGTGGTCCTGACGGCGTTCGCCGATGTCGAGAATGGCCTGGCCGCCACCCGCGTGCTCGAGCAGCAGCAGCAGTTGCGCGTCGAGGCCGCCGAAGCGGCGGGCCTGGTCGAAGAGCAGATCCTGAACCGCTACAAGTCGGGGCAGGTGAGCTATACCGAGGTGGTGCAGGCGCAGGTCACGGCGCTCAATGCGCGGCGCCAGCTGGTGCAGGTGCAGGCCGACCGCCAGACCGCCGCCGTGTCGCTGATCCAGGCGCTGGGCGGCGGCTGGGTCGAGGGCAGCATCGACAACGCACCGGCAATTGTCAATTGAGCCGCGTCTGGGCTTACAATGACGCATCCGAGGCTCGAGCGACTTTATGAAAAAATGGATTGACCGTATGCTGGGCGCCGACAAGACGCCAGCCGTGGACGCGAGCGAATCGCCGGCCGGTGAACCTGCGGCCGATCTGGCCGTGCAGGTCGACGGTGCGTATTACCGCTGGCTGACCGCATCGGCCGGTTACGAAGCCACGCCTGACGTCGAAGAACACCTGCTGGACCTGGTGCGTACGCTGGCGCTCGATCCGAACGCGGCCAGCGGCCTGGTGCCGCGTATCCCCGAACTGATCCCTGAACTGCTGCGCGACCTGGCCGACGACGCTGTATCGCAGGGCGCGCTCGCGCGCTCGGTCGAACGCGACACAGTGCTGGTGGCCGAAGTGATCCGTGAAGCCAACAGCGCGTATTACCGCCCGCTGCAGCCCATCAAGTCGCTCGATGCCGCGCTGTTGATGCTCGGCCAGAACGGCTTGCGCATGTTGCTGGCGCGGATCGCGTTCCGCCCGCTGTTGCGCATGGCCGACACCGGCTTTGCGCGCCACGCTGCGCCGCTAGTCTGGCATCAGGCCGAGAAGTGCGCGCTGGCGTCGAGCCTGATGGCGCCGGGCATGGCTGCCGGCGTGTTTGAAGCTTACCTGGCCGGCCTGATGCAGAACCTGGGCTTGCTGGTGGCGTTTCGCCTGGCCGAGCGCGCAGCCGAAGCGGGCAAGATTCCCGGCTCGAGCGAATTCGGTGCCCGTTTGTTTGCCGTCAGCCGCGGTCTGTCGGCGTCGATCGCAGCGCATTGGGAGTTCCCGCCGGATGTCGTGCATGCCATCGCCAGTACCGGCACGCCGGCTGCATCGGCGCTGGGCCGGGCGCTGGAGCGGGGCGACCAGATCGCCAAGCTGCACGTGCTGATCGATGCCCACGTCGTGGCGGAGGACGACAATCTCGTCACCGATGGCCTGAACAGCTTCGAACGGCGCTGTCTGGGCAAGCTGGCCGACGTCAGAAGCTAACTCAGGGCGCCGGGCAAATCCGGTTGCGCCCACCCTGTTTGGCCGTGTAGAGCATCGCATCGGCCTGCACGAACAGTTCGTTTTCGCTGCGCTGCGCCGGAAACGCCGCCAGGCCGCCGCTGAACGAAAAGTGCCGTTCATCGCCCGGCGCAACCTGGAACGCGATGGCGCCGAAGGCCGCGCGCAGCGCATCGAGGCGGGCCCAGGCCTGCGCCAGCGTGCAATCCCAGAACACCACCACGAATTCTTCGCCACCAAAGCGACTGAGCAGATCGCGCTCGTCCATCTGTGGCGCCAGGCACAGGCATAGCCGCTTGATGACGATGTCGCCGAAATGGTGGCCCCAGGTGTCGTTGATGGTCTTGAACTTGTCAATGTCGATGACGCCGAATGCCAATGGCTTGTCTTCCAGCGTGGCCTGGCGGATCAGGTCCTGTGTTTTACGCCGCAGCCCGATCTTGTTGAGCAGGCCCGTGGCGCGGTCCTTGCCGATCAAATCCTTGTTGACGCGGATCTTGGCTGCGCGGTTGGCCAGTTGCGCTTCGAGCATGCCCGAGCCGGTGTCGGGCAACACCGCATCGAAGCCATCGCCCAGTGCGCGCCGGGCCAGGGCGTCGTCCGGGCGACGCTGCAGCAGTACGATTTCGCGCACCGGATCGGCCTCGATATTCTTTTGGATCACGCGCGCCAGGGCGTCCACCCGCAGATAGTCGCTGTCGGGGATCAAGACCAGATCCGGTTGCAATTCCTTGACGCGCAGGTGCAGTGTCGATGGCTCGGCGTGGTAACTGATGTCGATGCGCTGATCGCGCAGCGCCGCATCATCGAGGCTGCCGGGCAGGCCGAGCGTGACCAGTGTGACGGCATCGCCCCGTTTGCTCTGGACGAACAGGTTGAACAGTTTGTCGACCAGCACATCGTTGGCGATCGGTTTTTCGGCATACGCCAGGCAATGGCTGTCGACCAGCCGCTGCTGCAGCAGGAAGCGGCTGCCCTGGCGGCTCGATTGCAGGTATACGTAGCTGTGACCGGGCGGCAGGCGCGCCAGCAATTCACCCAGCATCAGCGTCTTGCGCGCATCCTGCAGGTCGGCCTGCATATTGTGCAGGGTATCGAGGTCGATCACGAACAGGCTGGCGCCGCGATCGGCGTCGACGGCCGCGACATATTGCGCCAGCTCGCTGAAGAAGCGGATATCGAAATCGTATTTGTGCGCGTGCAGCAGCAACTCTGCCCGGTTGTCCTTGATGAAGAAACTCTGGCACAGATACAGGACAGTATGTCGGTACAGTGGCGACTCGCTTGTCATGTTTGCATGCCTCCCCTGAATGCCTGTCTTGCAAAACGACAATATTACATCCTGCCAGACCAATATGACGCGGTGTTGACGCGGCCGAACCGGCCGTCGCGTGGCCAACATTCCGACACCGTTTTGACACAACGGCGATATACTCCCGCATTGCATTTTTCATCCAGGGTGTTGTCTTGTTCAAATCGATTTTCCTGCCTGTCGCCCTCCTGGGCGCCGCGACCGCCGCCTTTGCCGACGAAGGCCAGTGGCAACCGCACCAGCTGCCGCAGCTCTCGTCCGAACTGAAACGTATCGGTATCACGATGCCGGCCGCGAAGCTGGCCGATCTGCGCAAGCATCCGATGAGCGCGATGGTGTCGCTCGGTGGCTGCTCGGCCTCGTTCGTGTCGCCCGATGGTCTGGTGGTCACGAACCACCACTGCGCCTACGGCGCGATCCAGCGCAATTCGACCCCGGAACAGAACTACATCGTCAATGGCTTCCTGGCTAGGACCCGCGCTGAAGAACTGCCGGGCGGCCCGAACACGCTGATCTACGTGACCGAAAAGGTCGAGAACGTCACCAAGCGCGTTCTGGATGGCCTGAGCCCCACGCTGTCGGGCAGCGAGCGTCATGCGCTGGTTGCCGCGCGCGTGAAGGCCTTGATCGCCGAATGCGAAACCGACAAATCGACGCGCTGCTCGGTGCCGGCGTTTCACCGCGGCCTGGAGTACTACCGCATCAAGCAGCTGATGATCCGCGACGTGCGCCTGGTGCATTCGCCGTCGGACCGCATCGGCAACTTCGGCGGTGACATCGACAACTACGAGTGGCCGCGCCAGACGGGCGATTACTCGTTCCTGCGCGCTTACGTTGGCAAGGACGGCCGCCCGGCCGATCCGTCGCCGGACAACGTGCCATACCGCTCGAAGGACTTCCTGGTGGTGTCGGCCGAAGGCCTGAAGAACGGCGATCCGATCCTGCTGGCCGGCTACCCGGGCCGCACCAGCCGCTACAAGCTGCCAAGCGAGATCCGCTTCGCGCGCGACGTCGATTTCCCGGCCAAGGCAGCCACGATCACGGCCGACCTGGCCACCATCGCCGCCGCAACCAGGGACAATCCCGCCTGGGACGTGCGCTACGCGAGCGTAGCCAAGAGCCTGAACAACGTGCTGAAAAAGACGCAGGGCCTGATGGACGGCTTCGCGCGCAAGGACATCGCCGCCATCAAGGACGTGCAGGACGCCGAGTTCCGCACCTGGCAGCAAAGTCACGCCGGCGCCAACAAGAACCTGCTGACCGAACTCGATGCCGTGATTGCCCGCGACATGGCGCTGCAACGCCAGGAAGCCGCCTGGAACGAAGCGACCCACAGCGACCTGCTCAAGAGCGCGCGCACGCTGTACCGCCTGGCCCTTGAGCGCCAGAAGCCGGACGCAGAGCGCGAGGGCGGCTACCAGGAACGCGACCTGTCGTTCATCAAGGCGCGCCTGACGCGGCTCGAGCAGTCGTTCGTGCCAGGCGTGGACGAAGCGCGCTACAAGGCGGCGCTGGGCCGCTACGCGCGCATCGATGGCGCCGTGCGCCCGCAAGGCATCGACGCGCTGCTGCCAACCGAAGCGGCGCTGCCGGCGCTGTACCGCAGCAGCGAGCTGGCCGACACCGCCAGGCGCCTGGCCTGGATCGGCAAGGACCCGCAGGCCTTCCGCGCCTCGAACGACCCCTTCATCGCGCTGGCCGTGCGCCTGCACGACGCCGGCATGGCGCTGGAAAATCAGCGCAATGAGATCGACGGCAATCTCGAACGCGTGATCCCACAATACATGGCGGCCGTGATCGCATTCAAGACGTCGCAGGGCAAGCCGGTCTACCCGGACGCCAACTCGACGCTGCGCGTGACCTATGGCACGGTGTCGCCATACGCGCCGCGCGATGGCCTGCTGAAAGGGCCATTCACGACCGTCGAAGGCATTCTTGAAAAAGAAACCGACAAGGACCCGTTCATCGTCCCGGCCGCGCTCAAGCAAGCCATCCAGGGGAAGCGCTACGGCGTGTTCAAGGACAAGGCACTGGGCACCGTGCCGGTCAACTTCCTGTCGAGCGCCGATACCACGGGCGGCAATTCGGGTTCGGCCGTGATGAACGGGCGGGGCGAGCTGGTGGGCCTGAATTTCGATTCGACCTATGAATCGATCACCAAGGACTGGTATTTCGACACCGCCATCACGCGCGCGATCCACGTGGATATCCGCTACATGCTGTGGGTGATGAAAGAGGTCGATCATGCCGACAACCTGCTCAAGGAAATGACGATCAAGTATCCGAAGAAATAAGCGAAGAAGTAAGCCGGATACATCCACGCATGAACGAACCCCTTGTCCTCGCCGGCCTGGTGACGTCACCGCTCGAACTGATCTCGTTCCTGCTGGCTGTCATCACGGTCGTGCTCAACATCCGCCAGAAGCACTGGGCCTGGCTGTTCTCGATCGTATCGTCGGCCACTTACGCGGTGGTGTTCTTCGAGGCGCGGCTGTACGGCGACATGGGGCTGCAGTTCGTGTTCATCGGCGCCTCGATCTGGGGCTGGAGCATGTGGCTGCGCGGCGCCGGCAATGCGCCGCTGGTCGTCACGCGACTGCGGCCCGGTACCCGCGCCTGGGTACTCGTCGCGTGGGTCGCCGGCTTCGTGCTGATTTCGACCTTCCTCGATCATTTCACCGACACCGATGTGCCGCACGCCGATGGCTTCCTGACCGCTGGCAGCCTGCTTGGACAACTGCTCCTGGCGCGCAAGAAGCTCGAGAACTGGCACATCTGGATTGCCGTCGACATCCTGTATGTCGGCCTGTATGTCTACAAGGGCCTGATGCTCACGGCCGTGCTGTATGGCGTGTTCGTATTGCTGGCCATCGCTGGCCTGCGCGCCTGGGCGGCGCATGCGGAGAAGCGGGCATGAAGATGCCCGTTGCCGGTGTGGATGATGTAGCCCGGATTGCGATCCTGGGCGCCGAATCGTCGGGCAAGTCCACGCTGTCCGAAGCGCTGGCGCGCCGCTATGACACGGTCTGGGTGCCGGAATACCTGCGCGAATTCGTCGAGGTTCAGGCCCGCGTGCCGCGCGAGCAGGACCAGTTCGGCATCGCGCGCACGCAACTGGCACGCGAGGATGCAGCAGCTCGCGTCGCACGGCGCTACCTGTTCTGCGACACGACAGCCCTGATGACGGCGTTGTACAGCCAGGTGTACTGGGGCAGGGTGGATGCCCAACTCGCGCACCTCGCCGCGCGCCATGCCTACACCGTCACATTGGTGACGGCGCCCGACGGCCCATGGGAGCCGGACGGCCTGCAGCGCGAATCGGAGGAGGTGCGCCAGATGGTGCACCGGATGCTGCTCGAGACGCTCGCCGCGCGCGGCATCGCCTACACCATCCTGGCAGGCGACCTGCCGCAGCGCATGGCGCAAGTGGAACAGCTGCTCGCTGCGCCCTGAATGATGCTTGCGGCACGCGTGCCGTCCCATTGATTCCCGTCATGCTTACGTTCAGCGCTGCGCCGTTATGCAGAGACACGGCCGATCGGCGGCAAATAGTTCGCTCGACCTGACTATTTGTTTCTTTGTGGCATTACAATATGCCACTTTCTGAACACGGGGCGGAACGCGATGAAAAATTGGATTGGTCGCTTGCTGGGCGGCGCGGAGAAAGAAACCGTCGTGCCCGCAGCCATCGGCGCGGCACTGACAGGCGAAGACAGTCAAGCCATGGCGACCGAGGTTCATGCCACTTATTACCGCTGGCTGACGGCCAGCAGCCGCTGCGCGGCGTCGCCCGAACAGGAGGCGCAGATCCTGGACGAAGTGCGCTCGCTCGCCGCCGATCCTGTCTGCGCCTCCGGCTTGGTGCCACGCATCCCCGAACTGATCTCGCAGCTCCTGACTGCGCTATCGGACGAGAACATCTCGACGGGCGCGCTGTCGGCCCAAGTGGGGCGCGACCTGGTGCTGGTTGCCGAAGTGATCCGCGAAGCGAACAGCGCCTATTACCGCCCGGTGACGCCCATCGAAACGCTCGAAGGCGCCGTCACGATGCTGGGCCTGAACGGCTTGCGCATGCTGCTCGCACGCATCGCGTTTCGCCCGCTGCTGCGCGTGACGACGCAGGGCGTGGCGCGCAAGGTGGCCCCCGTCGTCTGGAAGCATGCCGAACGCTGCGCATTCGCTGCCAGCGTCATGGCGCCGGGGCTCTCGGCCGGCGTGTTCGAGTCCTATCTCGCGGGCCTGATGCACAACCTGGGATTGCAGGTGGCGTTCCAGATCGCCGACCGCGTCTGCGAAGGCAAGGTGCCGGGCTCCGGCGAATTTGGCATTGCGTTCTTTGCCGCCAGCCGCGAGCTGTCGGCCGTGATCGCCAGCCACTGGGATTTTCCGCCGGATGTCGTCAAGGCCATCGCGCATGCGCATGAGCCGGAAGGTTCGCATCCGGCGCAGGCGCTGGCGCTGGGGGACCGCATCGCCACGTTGCGCCTGCTGCTGGATGCAGGTGTGATTGGTGATGATGATCCGCTCGTGATGCAGGGGTTGAATGGGTTTGAGCGGCGGTGTTTGGGCAAATTGCAGGAGTTGTCCGATTAAGTGCGCCTGACAAACCATCTAGTTGGTCAGTAAACTACAGCCGAGTAGATTGAGCTCTGCCAACTGCCTGCAACTGGTCATTAAGGTCCTTTAACCTTGGCCGCGGATGGGTGAGTCCTTCATCAAAGTGTACATGGCCTGGTTCGGCCGGGAGCCGACATTAATCCGTCTCCTAAGCCTTCCACAACCGCCCGTGAAGGTAGATAGCAATTATTTAGTTGTCGGATGCCCAAGCTCATCGAGGTCTGCATGCAGGCGCTCGACATCGTCTTCGGTAAGCCGACAGACCGATTCGATCTTATCTGGAATACCACGAACGTCCGATTCAAGGGCACGCCCTGCTACCGTCAAGTCCACCATTACACGACGCTCGTCGTTTACGTCTCTGGTTCTAGTGACGAAACCAGCTAGCTCGATACGTTTGACCAGCGGTGTAATAGTGCTTGTATCCATTCCCAGCCGGTTTCCCAATTCACCAACAGGAACCGGCGCACTATCCAGCAATTCGAGAATTACTAAGTATTGCGAAAATGTAAGACCCAATGGTTCCAGTAGAGGTCTATGCATACGCACCATGCGATTCGCCGCGCTGTACAGGGCGAACGACAGTTGCTTGCGAAGGCGATTTTGTCTCGTAGTCATACTCTCTATTGTACTAGGGCCTAACTCACAAGAAATTTCGTGTGAAGCCGTTTTGCATTCGTGCGCGCCTTGACACATTTTCTAGACTCATTTACCTTGCTAGCAAGAGACTTGCATGTCAGGTAATATGCTTTTATGAGAAATGCCCTCGCAAATGTCTTGGAATCTGCGTTGTCGCCCGTGGTTATTCAGTCTCTCGTCGATGCGCCACTGTTGGCCTTAGCACTCTAAGCAGCGTTCTGAAGTTCTAATTCTCTCCTCACTAGAATCAGCAATCACAGCAAAAGGATGAACCATGAGCCTGAAAATCGTCATCACCGGAGCGAGCGGCCATATCGGTGCGCGAGTCTGTAATCTAATCGCTAACAAAGCGCATGTCATTGCACTAGTTGGCTCGGAGGAAGGCCGAGAAAAAGCGCAGGGCGCGGCTGAGACGCACGTCGTCGACCTCGACCAGCCTGATGGCCTTGCAGACCTGTTCGTCGGCGCGGACGCGGTGTGTGTCATTACCGCTGGGGACGCTAAGCCCGATCGTGAGCGCAATGCGTTGGAGGCCGCCGCAAAGGCCGGTGTCAGCTATGCAGTGAAGCTGTCCAGTGAGTCAGTGCCGCTGACAGAGGGACGACCTGGCGAACCCGATCCAGTCGCCGCGCGCCATACTGCTAACGAGGCGGATGTACGACGCCTGTTCAACTCCTACGCCATCGTGCGACCAACTTGGTGGGCAAGTCTGGACCAGCTGCCCTCAGTCAAGGCGGGGCTGGCGCAACACGTATTCGCTTGGCCACGCCGGGATACGTCGCTCGCGCCGATCGCGCCCGACGACGTTGCGGCGACGATTGCTGCGCTGCTGCTCAATCCGATGCCCGAAAAGCGCATCCTGTCGCTGACTGGACCGGAGACACTGACCATCGACCAAATCGCAAGCCACTATGCCTCCGCCCTTGACTGCCCGGTCGACGTGCCCGACCTGACACCCGAGAGCTATGCTGACTGGCTGACCGAGCACACACCGATGACGAAGATGGAAGCGGAAGTTACCACGGCAACCTTAATGCCTTTCGCTGACCGCCGCGAGGCGCCTGTCAGTGACGCAGTAGAGACCATTACCGGCCGTGCTCCACAGCGTTTTGCCGATTATTTGGCTGCGAACTTTTCTGCTGATAACCTGAAAGAAGAGTGAGAACACGAATATGAAAGCTGCAGCTTATCACCGCAATGGCGAGCCAGACGTGCTGGCCTACCAGGACGTTACGGACCCTGAAATCAGCCCGAGCACCGTATTGATTCGCGTCGTGCACGCAGCGCTCCAGGGCGGCGACCTGCTCAACCGCCGCAACACGCCTCCGCCAGGCGACGCCCCGCATGTCGTCGGCTATCAGGCAGCAGGTGTAATCGAGAAAGTCGGTGCAGAGGTAACCGACCTACGGCCGGGCGACCGTGTAGCGGGCTTTGCCTTTTCTGGGAGTCATGCTGAACTGTTTGCGGTCGAGCGCGACCATGCCTATGCAGTGCCCGATGGGCTGGATCTCTCGATTGCCGCCGCTGTACCGGTCGAGTTCGGGACCGCACATGACGGGCTATTCGAGTATGGCCGGCTGAAGCCGGGCGAAACGGTGCTGGTGCGAGGTGCTGCAGGCGGTGTCGGCGTCGCTGCAGTGCAGCTCGCACATCAAGCCGGCGCCAAGGTGATCGCGGTCGCAGGAACGCGGGAACGATTGGAACGCATCGCAACGATGGGCGCCGACTACCTGATCGACTATCAGGTCGAGGATGTGGTAGAGCGCGTGAAGGCACTGACCAACGGTCGTGGCGTCGATCTCGTGCTCGATATGGCGGGCGGAATTCCACTATTTGGCGCCTGCGCGTTTAAAGGCCGTTACGGCCTTATTGGAGCATCGGGGGGCACGTCTGCCAAGTTCGGCTTCGAGGAATTGCTACCGAAAAGTCTCACCGTGTTCAGCTTCATGTTCGGCAAAGAAATGGGCACGCCACGTGTGCGTGCCCTGATCGCTGACCTGATGACGCGTGCTGCAGCGGATGAGCTGACCATGCCTATCGAACGATCCTTCAAATTGGCGGATGCAGGTGATGCTCACGCCTACGCCGAAAACGAGCGTCCGGTTGGCCGTGTACTGCTTGACGTAGAAGCGGCGGCGTAATGGACGATACACGTATCTCCGACTTCTTCGTCTCGGTTGGCAAAGTATCGATCAAACCCGTTTTTGGCGGGAAGGGCATCTACCTTCATGGCAAGATCATCGCCTTCCAGCGTAAGGACGAGCTGCTGGTGAAAGGCGACAAAAAGGTCGCTGCGAAGATCGAGAAGGCAGGCGGCACGCGCATGTTCTACCGCAGTCGTAGAGGCCACCGCCAGAAGATTTACTTGCCCTACTGGTCGGTTCCCGACAGCGCCTACCACGATGCTGAAGAGATGGCCCGCTGGGTGAAAATCGGAGTGGAAGCGTCGAAACGATCGGCGAAGTAATCGGTGGGCAGCGGTTACTGGCGTCTATTCAGGCGAGCATAATGGTCGAAACCCTACTGATCGCGGCGAACCCGGATGTAAACGCGATTCGCTGGTGGATCAGCATGGGCTTCACCTAGTGGCCCAGACCTTGGGCGTACAGGTAGATGACTATCGTTTCCTCATTCCGGCAGTGGAATCAATCCCGGCCGTAAAAGAGCCCGCAGCAGTATTGCAGCGGGCCCCGTGCTAGCCAAGGCCATGCAGCTGCTTAGAAAGCAACTATGCTGGCATCAAATAAACGGTGATCGATTCTTTACCATTAAAAATCAATCTGCGCCGACACCCTGAACGTCCTCGGCGCCCCCGGCAGCAAATACCCACCCAGCGACTGCGTCACGTCGCGCCAGTAGAACTTGTCGAACGCATTGTCCATCCGCGCCCGGATAATCGTGTTCAAACCACCCGCGCGCAGCAGGTACGACGCACCGAACCCGGCCACGTGGTACCCCGGCACCTTGACCCGGTTGGCCGGATCGAACACCTTGTTGCCCGAGTACTGCCACTGCGCGTCCAGCTTCAGCCCCGCCACCTGCGGCACCGCATACTCGACCCACGCGGCCGTGCGCAGTTCCGGCACATTGGTCACGCGCTTGCCTTCGGTGCTGGCGTCGCCCGTGTCCTTCTGGTCTGTATCGAGCGCCATCAGCGACAGGTTGTAGTTCAGGCCGGGCAGGGCGCGGCCCTGCGCCGACAGTTCGACGCCACGGTGCGTCTGCTCGCCCGCACGCACGAAGACGTTGGCGGCATTCGTGTATTCGAGGCCCTGGGTGATTTCAAATACGGCGCCGGACAATGCCAGCTGCTCGTTCACATTGCGCTTGACGCCAAACTCGAACTGCTTCGAGCGGCTTGGCAAGAGCACCGTGTTTTGATTGACCGTCTCCATCGGCGCGATGCCGCCGTATTGCAGGCCATGGCTGATCGAGCCGTACACGCGCCAGTCCGGCGCCGGCGCATACACCAGCGCCACGTTCGGCAGTGCGAACGAGTCTTTTGACTTCACGCGAGCCTGGTCGATTTCTTCCAGCGCATCGAGCTTGAGCTGGACGTAGCGCACACCGGCGTGCAGCGTCCAGGCCGGGGCCAGGGTCACGACATCCTGCACGAACAGCGAACGCTCTTCGGTTGCGCGGCGTTCCATCACGGGGCCGGTGACGCGGCTGCTGTCGACCGGCGGCACGATCTGGTTCTGCCAGATATTGCTCGAGCCGACGTAGTCGTAGACGTATTCGCCGAAGCTGTCGTGGCGTTCGGCGTAGGCACTGCCGATCGTCAGCGCGTGGCGCACCGCGCCCGTGTCGAAGCGGCCCTGCAGCATCGCTTGCGCGCCCCACGGCGTCTTGCGCTCGCCGGTGCTCTGGAAGTCATACACGTCATAGTCGCCGTTCGAGCAGTAGCCAGGGTAGTAGCCGTCGCCCTCGTTGCTGCAGCCGTACGGGAAGGCGGTGAAGTCGTCGCGCTTGAACCAGTGCCTGTTGGCGTTGACGGTCGCGGTCCAGGTATCGTTGATGCGGTACTCGAAGCGCAGGCCGAGATTGCTGCTGTCGGTGTCGACGGGGCGCGTCCATGGCTGGTCGTTGAGCAGCGTTTTCGCCGAGATCCCGGTAGGCAGGGTTTCATTGCGCAGCAGCTGGTAGCCGGGGGCGGTGATCTGCTCCTTGTGCTGGTGGTCGACGTCGATCTGGAACAGCGCGTCCGGTGACATTTGCCAGTCGAAGGCGGCCGAAATGAACTGGCGCTTGCCGTCGGCGCCGCGCACGTACGACTTCAGGTCTTCGGCAGCGGCATTGATGCGGTAGCCGAAACGGCGGTCGGTGAAGCGGCCACCCAGGTCGACCGCGCCGTACACGGTGCCGCGTTCGCGCACTTCAACTGTGGCCGAACGCAGCGGCGCATTGGTCGGCCGCTTGGTGACGAAGTTGAGCATGCCGCCGGGCGCTGCGACGCCAGCCTGCAGGCCGGCCAGGCCGCGCAGGATTTCGATACGTTCCTTGTTCTCGAGCGGGATCTGCGTGTCGCCCGAAATCGCGATCATGTCCTTGCGGTAGCTGGTCGCGTTGTCGAGCGTGAAGCCGCGTACCGAAAACTGTTCGGCGTAGCCGATGGCGTTGTAGGCGTCGCCGATCGACGCATCGTAGCGGCTCGCATCGGTGACGCTGCGGATCGACAGGTCCTGCATCTGGCCCTGGCCGATCGACGTGATGGATGCCGGCGCGTCGAGCAGCTGCGTTTCGGCGAAGCCGCCGACGCTGGCGCGGTCGAGCGCGATCCATTTGCTGCTGGTGACGACGACCGAGGGAATGGCGTCCTGCGCGACTGCCGCAGGCGTGACAACGAAGGCCTGCACGATGGCGCAGGCAAGGACTGGGTGCTTCAGAGTGAAGGTCATGGTGTGCTCGTGTTTGCGCGCCACGAGGGCGCGCCGCTTAAATTCAAGCCGGAGCCAACGTGGGGGAAGGGCAAACGAACGGGAGGGCTGCTTTGCGCTTTCCTTCGCTGGCATTATCCAGATCAGGTACGAAGGGTATGTCTCACCCGGAACAACGTCCCAGGACCCCTAGCGAAGGCGCGAGTGTAGCACGGCGCTTGACGGCCGTGGTGAATCTGGCAAGCGTCGAGAAGGTTCAGGCTTGTGCGGTGGTGGGCGCTCTGGCCGCGGCAGCGGTCGTGGCGACAGGGGCCATATAGTGCAGTAGCGTCGTGCGCGCTGCCTCGCCAATTGCGCGCCACTGATCGCGGCGCTGGGCGGCGCGCTTGCGGTGCTTCGATGGCATGTCGGCCAGCGGCTTGAGGTAGAACGGCAGCGTGATCTGGTAGTGGCGCGCATCGTATTCGGCGCCGCCGAGAATGCGCCAGAAACCATCGTAGCCGCTCTCGAAGGTCGCGTGCTGGTCTGGCTGGTAGGCCGGATGCGCGGTGGCGCGCAGCGCGAGCACGCGGTCGATGCCCAGCGCCTGCGCTGCGCCCTGCAGGGCGGCAAACGCGAAGAAGCTGGGCGAGTTGTTCGGGAAGGCGCGCTCGAACGCATCGAAGGCCGGACCGGCATTGCGCCACAGGCCGGCGTTGTGGGTCACCAGCGGTACGCTCGCCACCGGAAGCGCCAGCTGCGCACCGTCGGCCCAGGTCCAGGACAGGCGATGCAGCACCGCGTCATTGGCGAGCAGCGTCAAGGTCAACCCATGCTGCGAATCGTCACGCTGCGCCGTGCGCAGTTGCAGCGCAAAGCGCCCATGCTCGCCATCGTGCTGCCACAGGATCAGGCCGGCGCTGCCATGCACCGCATCGCGGTACGCCCGATTGAAGGTCGTCTCCTCGAAGCGGGCGTGGGAATCGGGGGACTGGTGCGCGCGCCAGCGGCGCAGGGCGTGCCAGCGTTGGGTCAATCGCGCGATGATCATGGGCGCTCCATTGGACAAAGAAGTGGCGGGTGAACTTTATTAAATTAGTTCCTCAGTGAAATTATGTTCCCGATTGCCAACGTGTGCTTGGAGAAAGTGTAATGATTCGTCAGGAACCAACACGATCAGGGGCAGTGGCCCTGCTGGCGGGGTTCGGCCCCTTACAAGGCGTTGCTCAATAGCCACAATCGGTCCATGTCTGTGGCGCGCCACGCTAGTCGCGTCACGTTGACGGCCGCGAATGCCCGCTTGCCATCGGGAGCAGGTCATAATGGCGGCACTTATTTATCAGCACGGAAGAACTTTTATGACGCACAACCAGCCGCCGGAAGGCCCCCTCGCGCAGGGCCCTGTGACCGGGCACGAATCTGTGAATGACACGCAGTCCCGCAGCATGCACCGCACGGCGTCCAGTCGCGTCGTGGGCCAGGCATCGCGCGCTGCGACCGCCAAGTCGGCCAAGGGCAAGGACAAGGACAGCACGGGCATTCCGCAAAGGCCGAATGCCAGCCAGGTCTCGGCATGGAAGAAAGAAAACAAGGCCTCGATTGCAGAAACGGCGAAGCATTTCAACCTGCCTCCGACGATCGCCAAACGGTGGTGCGCAGTCGCCTGAATAACAGGGACGGTCTGCAGGCCCGGCGTACCGTGCTTCCCGGCCTTCCTGTTCGGTCTACCATGACTTTTCTCCATCAACAGGAAAACAATCATGGTGCATCCCTACGAACTGTATTACTGGCCGTCGATCCAGGGCCGCGGCGAATTCGTACGACTGGCGCTGGAAGAAGCGGGCGCCGATTACGTCGATGTAGCGCGGCGCGATGGCGGCGTCGACCTGCTGATGGCCGCGCTCGAAGTCGGCGACCATCCTTCCTTTGCCCCGCCGTTCCTGAAAGCCGGTGAGCAGACCATCGGCCAGGTAGCCAACATCCTGCTGTATCTGGGCGAACAGCATGGCCTGGCGCCACGCACCGAACCTGGCCGGCTCTGGGTCCATCAGCTGCAACTGACGATCGCTGACCTGGTCACCGAGGCGCACGACACGCATCACCCGATCGCTGCGATGCTGTACTACGAAGACCAGAAGCCCGAAGCCAAGCGCCGCGCGGCCGATTTTGTCGAGACGCGCATCCCCAAGTTCATGGCCTATTTTGCGCGGCTGCTGGCCAATCCCGAGCCACGCGACTACCTGCTGGGCGAGCGCGTGAGCTACGCCGACCTGTCGCTGTTCCAGGTGATCGAGGGTCTGCGCTACGCATTCCCCAACGCGATGAAGAAGATCGAGCAGGAGCATCCCGAGCTCACCGGCCTGCGCGACCGGGTGGCGGCGCGGCCGAAGATCGCGGCCTACCTGGCATCGCCGCGCCGCATTCCGTTCAACCAGGACGGCATCTTCCGCCGCTATCCCGAACTGGACGCGTAAGCAGGTCAGTGCAGCGCGACCGTTGTGGTGGTCATATCTTTGACCGGCACGCCGTCGCGGCGATCGAGCCACCCGGCCAGCGTGGTGAGTAGCAGGGCGCCCACGACCACCAGCGCACCGATCCATGGCGTGGCCATCAGGCCGAGGTGCGCGACAATCAGGCCACCGCCCCAGGCGCCCAGCGCGATGCCGACATTGAAGGCGGCGATGTTCAGGCCAGAGGCGACATCGACGGCCTGCGGCGCATCGCGTTCGGCGCGCCGCACCACATACACCTGCAGGCCGGGCACGTTGCCGAAAGCGACCGCGCCCCAGGCCAATACCGTCATCAACACCAGCGGTTTGCTCGGCGCCGTGAAGGCCAGCACCAACAGCACCAGCGCCAGCAACGCGAACACGATCTGCAGCGCGCGCACCGGTCCGAGGCGGTCGGCCAGCTTGCCGCCCCAGATATTCCCGGCCGCGACTGACACGCCGTACACCAGCATCACGAGGCTGACGGTCGACGCGGCGAAGCCGGCCACTTGCTGCAGGATCGGCGCCAGGTAGGTGAAGGCGATGAAGCTGCCGCCGTAGCCAAGCGTCGTGATTGCGTATACCAGCAGCAGGCGCGGCTTCTTCAGCACCGCCAGTTGCATCAAGAGCGGCGCTGGCTTGCTGCCGGCAATATCGGATGGCACCAGGATAGCGCTGCCGATGACGGCAATCACGCCCAGCAGCGACACCGCCAGGAACGTCGCCTGCCAGCCGAAGTGCTGGCCGATGAAGGTCCCGAGTGGCACACCGGTGACCAGCGCCACAGTCAGGCCGGTGAACATCAGCGCGATCGCGCTGGCTGCTTTTTCCTTCGGCACCAGGCTCGTGGCGATGGTGGAGCCGATCGAGAAGAACACGCCGTGCGCCAGGCCCGTGAGCACGCGCGCGGCCATCAATGCCGTGTAGTCCGGCGCCATCCAGGCTACCAGATTCCCGATCGTAAACAGGACCATCAGGCCAAGCAGCAGTTGCTTGCGCGGCATGCGGCCCGTCATGGCCGTGAGCAGGGGCGCGCCGATGGCCACGCCCAGCGCGTACAGGCTGACCAGGAGGCCTGCCGAGGGCACCGACACCTGCAGACTGGCGGCGATGGTGGGAATCAGGCCGACGATGACGAATTCGGTCGTCCCGATGGCAAAAGCGCTCAATGCGAGCGCCCAGAGTGCGAGTGGCATGGTGTTCTTTCTCAGAGATGGCAGACGTGCAGTGTGCCGTCTTTGCCAGCCCGGAAAAACAGGTCCGGCTACAATGGACTTTTGATTCGGAGTCATCAATGATCGACGTGGATGCGCTGATTGTGTTTTCGGCAGTCATGGATACGGGCTCGTTTTCGCGCGCTGCCGAGCGCCTGGGACAGACACCGTCGGGCGTCTCACGCACGATCTCGCGCCTCGAGGGCAGCCTGGGCATGACACTGATCCAGCGCACGACGCGGCGCCTGCAACTGACCGAGGAGGGCACCTGGCTGCTGGGCCGGGCACGGACAATTCTGGCCGACCTGGCCAACACCGAAGCCGAAGCGGCTGCGCGCCGCTCGCAGCCGGCGGGCCTGGTGCGCGTGAATGCCGCCACGCCGGCGCTGGGCCACCTGCTCGCGCCACTGGTCGCCGAATTTCTGGATGCGTATCCGCTAATCGGGCTGGAGCTGGTCAGTGGCGAAACCTATGTCGACCTGATCGAAGAGCGGGCCGACCTGGCGATCCGCATCGGCGCGCTGCCCGATTCGACGCTCAATGCACGCCGCCTGGGCGCGGCGCGGCTGCGCGTGCTGGCCTCACCCGCGTATCTCGAACGCCACGGCGCGCCGCGCGACACTGCGGCGCTGGCAGGGCATCGCACGCTGGGCTTCACGGCGCCGGCGCTGTTGAATACCTGGCCACTGCGTCATGGCGGCGGTGAAGGCTGGACGATCACGCCGCAAGTGGTGGCGTCGAGCGGCGAGACGCTGCGGCAGCTGGCGCTGCATGGCGCGGGGATCGCATCGCTGTCGGATTTTCTGACGCGCGCGGATGTCGCGGCGGGGCGGCTGGTACCGGTGCTGGAAGAACACACCCTGCCGTGGACACAGCCCGTTTGGGCTGTGTTCTACAAGCAGGGTGCGCTCGCGCCGCGGGTGGCGGCGCTGGTGGAGTTCCTCGCCCACAGGCTGGGCGAGGTGCTGGAACGCTAGGTCAGAACGCGTAGGTGGCGCGGCCGTAGATATAGCGGCCCGCACGACCGAACGGCGCGTACGACGAGAACGGCGTGTTGCCGGTGGTGTTGATGGATGGCGGCTGCGTCTCGGGATACTGGTCGAACACGTTGTCCGCGCCCAGCGCCAGGGTCAGCTTCGGCGTGACCGCCAGGCGGCCTTCCAGGTCGACCGTGGTCTTGGCGCCCATCTCGAAGTCGAACGCCGCCGTGGTGCCTGGCGAGAGCACTTCGCCGTAGCGCGTGGCGCGCAGCGTCGCGCCCCACTGGCCCAGGCGCCAGTTCACATTGGCGCTGACCTTGTTTTTCGGCTGGCCTTTTTCAAGCGACAGCACATTGAGGCGATCGAACAGCACCGGCGCCGGGCTCAGGTTCGAGAGCTGCGTCGTCGTCGGCGTCTTGGTCACCTTGGTGTCGGTGAAGTTGGCCGCCAGCGTGAAGTCCAGCTTGCCCGCATCGCCGGCGTTGTACGGCATGCTCAGCACGATGTCGACGCCCTTGGTGGTGGTGTCCACGCCATTGATGAAGAAGCGCCCGCCGCCCACGCCGATGAAGCCCTGGCTCGCGATGTAGTTGCGCACGTTCGTCTGCGTCAGGTTCTCGGACAGGATGATACGGTCGTCGATGTCGATGCGGTAGGCGTCCACCGTCAGGCTCACGGCGCCCAGACGCATCACGGCGCCGAGCGACGCGTTGATCGATTTCTCGGCGTCGAGCGGTTTGGCGCCCAGCGCAACGGCGACCGGATCGTCCGGGCGGAAGGTCGTGATCTCGAACGGCACGCCGTTGATGAAGTTGGTCGAGGTCGCGGTGAAGTTCTGCTGCTGCGGCGAGGGCGCGCGGAAGCCGTTCTGGATCGCGCCGCGCACGGCGAAGTTCGGGTTGAAGTCATAGCGCAGCGCGAGCTTGCCGGCCAGGCTGTTGCCGAAGTCCGAATAGCGCTCGCCGCGCACGGCCACCGATGCCAGCAGCTCGGGCGTCAGGTTCGCTTCCAGATCGACAAAGGCGCCAATGGCGTTGCGGTGCGCGTCGACTTCGTTCGATGGCCGGAAGCCGGGGAACACCTGGGCGCCCGGCGCCGTTGGCGTACCGTTGGGCAGCAGCGCGCCGCCGAAGCTGTACGACTGCTCTTCGCCGGCAAACAGCTCATAGCCTTCGCGGCGCGCTTCAATCCCAACCGCCACGTTCAGCGGCGACGAGAACGACGCCATCTCGACGCTGCGCACACCGGTCAGGTTCAGCACCGCCTGGTCGTACGAATAGCCACCCGCATAGAACGCGGTCTTGCTGGTCGGGCCAAGGGAGCGGTTCAGCGTGTTCTCGATGGTGTACTCCATCTTGTTCTTGCCGTAGCCGAGCGAGGCGTCCATGTCCCATGCGCCGGCAACCCAGGTCACGCCGCCGGTGGCCGAAAAGTCCTTCACGGTCGGCGAGATCTGCGGCAGGAAACCGTCCGGGTAGATCGACTGGATGTTGCGCGCGTCCTGCGGGATGCGGGCGTAGCCGGCCGACGTGGCATCGCGGTCCTGGTAGCTCGCCCAGCCATACACCTTGACGCCGCCGCCCATGTCATTGCCCGCATTGGCAAACAGCGTTGACTGCTTCATGTCGGGCTCGCCCGTCCACGCATTGAAACGGTTGATCGTGTTCTCGCGCGGATCGAATGCGCCGTTGACCAGCGCGTACTGCTGGCGCATGTCGTAGCCGGTACGCTCGGTGCGGTTCTGGTCGCGGAATTCGCCGGCGATCGTCAGGTAGCCGGTCTCGCCCAGGGCCAGGCCTTTCCAGATGCTGACCGTGGCAGTCTGGCCATCGGTGCGCTTGCGCGAGGCCGGGGCGGTCCAGGTGCCGCCGGCCGGTGGCGCTGCGTTATACAGGTCGTATTCGGTCTTGTTGGCGCCATAGTTGACGGTCGCTTCGCCGCCCGTGCGGTCGGTGCGCAGGCGCATGTTGACGACGCCCGAGATCGCGTCCGAGCCGTATTGGGCCGCAGCGCCGTCACGCAGCACCTCGACCGTTTTGACGATCGCGGTCGGGATGGTGTTCAGGTCGACCGCTGCCGAACCGCGGCCAATCGAGCCGTTCACGTTCACCAGCGACGACGCATGGCGGCGCTTGGAGTTCACCAGCACCAGGGTCTGGTCGGGCGACATGCCGCGCAGCGTGGCAGGGCGGATGGTGTCGGTGCCGTCGGTCAGCGCCGGCCGCGGGAAGTTCAGCGAAGGCAGGGCCATCGACAGCGCCTGAGTCAGTTCGGTGCTGCCCGAGTTCTTCAGGGTCTCGGCCGAGATCACGTCGACAGGTGCGGTGGTATCGAGCACGGTGCGATTGGCCACCCGGGTGCCGGTGACGACCACGGTCGCGGACGCTGCGGTGGTCTCGGCTTGCGGCGCCTCCTGGGCGTGGGCAAAGCCTGCGCACAGCGCGGCAATGGCAAGGGCAACTGCTGTCTTTTCCGTCTTGGCTCTCTGCATGGTGCAATCCTTTGATATTCAAACGCGGGTGTTCCACTGGGAAGGGCGAGGCCGGGACCTCGATTCCATACTGCTCAGCGCTTGCCATGGTGTCAATTCGTGCTAATCGCGAATGACGTAATTACAACAATGGCGAGATGTCAGGTTCATGTAAGTGCGGTACGCAACGCGCGAGCGAGCACATGCCGATGCCTGCCGCATAAGGTGATGCACCATGATTGCCAGCGCGCCGGATTCACGGCACGATGGCACCACGATCCAGCCCATCCAAGCAATGAGCCAGCCAACGTCAGCGCCTCGGGCCGAGCCCACCTTTCCACCGGACCCCCAGCTTCATTCACTCCTCGGATGGGGGTTTCTGCTCGTCGGCATGGTGATCAGCGTGTTCATGTGCGTGACCCTGTTCGACAAGTACGCGGCCTGGGACTGGCCAAAGGCGCAGGCGCAGATCACCAGCAGCACGCTCTACAAATCCACAGGCCGCTCGACCCGATGGTGCATACAGCTGCGCTATCGCTACACTGTGGGTGGCCGCGAATTTACCGGCAGGCGCCAGGCCACATCCTGGCTGAGCAACGTACCGTGCGATCGCTCGCACGCCGTCATGCAGGCGCGCTTCGCCCACCAGCAGCCGGGTGATCCGATCACGGTCCGCTATCGGCCCGGCCAGCCCGGACGCGCCGTTGTCTACGCGGATGGGATTAGTCCCGCAGAGTGGATTTTTGTGGCGCTGGCGATCCTGCTGGTTGCAGGAGGCATCGGGACGCTGCGCGCCGCGGCCCGGCTGCGACGCGATGCGCTGGCGCGCGCAGCAGAGCGCACGGCAAGGATGCAGCGTGCCGCCGCACTGCAGGGGCATCGGCTTGTATAGTGGTGGCGCTACGAGACCCATCAAGCCTGCATATCGACACGCCGGCAACGAGACGAATAACGAGACGAATAACGAGACCAATCACGAGACACCATGACAGACCTGTTCCCCCATTTCCGCGCCCTGCAAGTCGAGGTCGATCCGACCGTCACCATCAACGCCATCGTCGGTGGCTCCGGCCCGCCGCTCCTGCTGCTGCACGGTCACCCCCAAACGCACACCATCTGGCACCGCGTCGCACCGCGCCTGGCCGAGCACTTCACGGTCGTGGCCTGCGACCTGCGTGGCTACGGCGATTCATCCAAACCGCAGGGCGCGCCGGACCACGCCAACTACAGCAAGCGTGCGATGGCGGCCGACATGGTGGCAGTGATGCAGTCACTGGGATTTGCCACGTTTCGCGTGCTGGCCCATGACCGCGGCGCGCGCGTTTCGCACCGGCTGGCGCTGGACCATCCGCAGGCCGTCGAGCGCATGGCGCTGCTGGACATCGCGCCCACGCTCGCGATGTACGAGCAAACGTCCGACGCGTTCGCGCGCGCTTACTGGCACTGGTTCTTCCTGATCCAGCCGGCGCCGCTGCCCGAGCGCCTGATCGAGGCCGATCCCGCCGCCTATGTACGGGACGTGATGGGAAAACGCAGTGCAGGCCTGGCGCCGTTCGACCCGCGCGCGCTGGCCGAGTACCAGCGCTGCCTGGCGTTACCGGGCGCCGCGCATGGTATCTGCGAAGACTACCGCGCTGCTGCGACGATCGACCTCGAGCACGATCGGCTCGACCGCGATGCCGGGAACCGCTTGGCGCTGCCGCTGATTGTGTTGTGGGGTGAGCAGGGCGTGGTGGGGCGCTGCTTCGATCCGCTCCAGGAGTGGCAACGGGTGGCGGCTGATGTGCAGGGTGGGGCGCTGCCGTGTGGGCACTATATTGCCGAGGAAGCGCCGGATACGCTGCTTGAACGGGTGCTACCGTTCCTCGCGCAACGCTGAACCGGAGGATAAACAGCATCGAGATAGGCAGTCGATATCTGCGCAGTAGTGACTCTCACCGAATGCGAGGCGGAGCGGCTTGTCGGCGAGCACGAAAAACTTGCGCGATCGCCCTGGCATTTCGCGATCACGAATGGTATTCGCGAAAACACGCTTGCTGTCTGCTTGAATAAAAAACGACAGCTAGCATGCGATTCTGTGCGAGCGCCTTGTTGGCCAGTAGATCCGTCGGTGGAAACCTGACCGGCCAGGCCGCCGTCGACCCCTTGCTTTGCGCGCACCAGGTCGACGTGGCTCAGCTCACCGCCAACGATGACGGTAGCGCTGACGACATAGAGGCCTGCTAAAGTGCACCTACGTGTTCTCCCGAGACCGCATAGTCCGGGTCCGGGTTACGTGGGAGATAACGTTGACCATGTCGGCGTTGTTCTAACAGGGCACGCTAGGAATCCCCTTTCCACTGATTAGATCGACACCGACCCAGCACCGATAGCCCATGCCTGTCTCCGAAGCCTTGAGCGCTGTGAAGGTACACTGAACTGCCCCTTTCGCCCGCTCACGGTCGCCGTTCGACGTGCTGCACATATCTTGCGCGCGTGCGTCGGGACCAATCGAGTCAAAAATTTCCTTGGCTGCCTGCCCCCTGATCAGGATGCTCAATTTGCGATCTTTAGCCGTAGGGGCCTCACTGTACACGACAGTTTCACCGGAAAATATTCGATAATTTGCCCCGGGTATCGGAGTCCACCCGCCTAGCGTATCGGACGCCAGCGCAGACAGCGTGGCCAATCCGCATACGGCGATTGCTGAGATAGCGCGTCGCATATCATCCCCTTAGTCCGACATGAAAGTGGTCGTGATGGCCCCGCATAGGGCGAACGAACGGTATCGACATGTCGTTGAACCAGACCACTTGGACTGGTGTGAACGCACGAAACAACTCGATAATTTTGGTGGTTGCTGCTCGGTCATACTCTGGAGAGAAGCAGCTTACCGGACATTCGACGCCGTCTTTGCGAATAGGCCGCAAGTCAACTTGTAGCCCATCCAAATGAGTAGCATGCTCGCCATCGTCGCGCATGTCGGCTCGGCTGATATTGCCAACACCAACGCGGCGCGGATCTATCTTCTGCCATTCGTGCGCTACACGCAGGATGGCGGTCATCATGATCGGGTGGGCGTATTGGTACCCGCCACGATCAGGTCTTTTATCCATCGTGCCGTAGGTGTAATAACCAGCATCACGAGCCGCTCGCGGCAGCATGAAGAACCCGCGCGAATCTTGGGTGGGCCGCAGCGGATCAGGTTTCGGGTCAGTCATGATCACTCCGGGTAAGCACACGATTTGTTGCAGGACAGACCCCATCCATCAGCGGTTTGGCCAACGACGCCGCCGATTCTCTGCTGCGGGTTTTTCCATTTCACTTTGCTAAATTGCAGGGAGACGTGGTCAATCAGAAGCATCCCCTCGGTCCCCTCGATATGCAAATAGACGTCGATCGCCATGTTGAGCTTTCAAGAAATGGGGAGATAGCCAATTTTGAACTCATCCCTTGCAGCGCAATTTGGCGTGCCACAAGGTAGTCCGCGTTGTTGCTCGGACTCCAGTCCGCCGAGATGCGACGCTTGAAGGTCGGTGTACTTCGCCAGAACGTCTGGATAAGGTACAACTTAATTGCTGAGCTACGCGACCAACTCTCGGTTCGGCGACCGTGCAAAGTCCTCGAAGCGCATTTGAAAGGCTTCCATGTCTGGCGGCTAAACCCTGAACGCAAGCGTGATCTCCGCACATTGATCACGAGTTCGAGCTGCACCAGCGGCTCGACAGCCATTGACGCCAGCGCCGGGCCCGGCAAATCGGTTACAGACCCAGCGTCCTGCGCAGCCGCTGCGCATCCATGCCATCGTGGTAATACGCAGCATGGCTTCCGAACGCAACATAGCCGCGCCCGCGGAATAGCGCGAGCGAGGCGGCGTTGTCGGCCCGCACTTCGAGACGCACTTCCACGCAGCCGTGGGCCGCAGCCCAGCGCTCGGCCGCAGTCAGCAGGCGTGCGGCCACGCCGCAGCCCAAATGGGCCGGATGCGTGGCGATGGAATACACCCGCGCACCCCGCCAGCCAGTCCGTAGCAACAGCAGGATATAGCCCCGCACGGCGGCGCCGTCCACGTCGACGAATGTCACGCTGTTGGCTTCTCTGAGCAGGTAGCGAAAGCGGCGCCGGTCGAGCCGGTCGCCGGGAAAGCTGGCGTTTTCAATGGCAACCAGCGCGGCGATGTCGCCCGGTGTTGCTGGCCTGATGCCGCTGTTCGCGAAGGCGTTCGTGGACACCTCTGCTGCGCGTCGCGCGGTTGGACCATCAGGTGTTGCGTGCCGCACGGTCACTCCCTTCGCGTTGCAGTGTTACGTATAAATGAATTGCAAATAGTGGCGCACCGCGCGTAAAAACGGCGTCAGCAGCTTCAGCGCCAGAGCGCATGCCCCGCGCCCATCTGCGCTTCCATCGAATGCGCCATGGTCGGCAGCGCGGCGTACACCTCGTCGTACAGCGCCTGCATCTCGGCGGCGGCGTCCGGGTCACAGGCCGCCGCATCCGACACGCAGCGCCCCAGGCCGTAGTTGAAGGCTGCCGGCGCATGCAGGACGGTCGAGGCCAGCGTGGCGTTCTGCACCCGGCTCACGTGCGCGAGCACGGCGGCGCGCTCGTTGGCGTCCGGCCCGGCCGGTCCACTGACGGCGACGAACAGCACCCGCAGGCCAGGATTCAATACGCGCGCACCGTTCAACCGGGCCAGCAGGCGGTATTGCAGGTCGAGGTCGAGCGCGCCGCCGCGCACTGGCACCACCACCAGGCGGCTGGCTGCCAGCACGCAGCGGCAACCGTCGGTGTCGCGCGCACCGGCGTCGATCAGGATATCGTTGAACAGCGGGCGCAGCGCGGCCAGGCGCGTTTCGACAGCGCGACTGCCCACGTGGCGCGTGTCGATCCAGGGCCGCACGCCTGCGCTGCTGCGGTCATTGCACCAGTCGCTGTCCGCACCTGCGGCGGTGGTCATCAGGCATACGCGTCTGCCGCTGCGTGCGCGCAGAACCGCCAGGTTGCGCGCCACGACGGTGCGTTCCGGGGTGCCGTGCTGGTTGACGATGGCGATGATCATTGAAACCCTTCCGAAGTTGATGCGATGTTCGCCAGCGTAGCGGGGCGCCCGTAAAAACAGGACAAAAGGGACGGGCGCCTCCGTCAATGCCGTGTAAACGCGCCCTGTCGCGGCCTGCGGGGCAGGGCTAAGCTGCGCACTTTTCCACTGCGAAGCGAGCCACGTCATGACCCCGATCGACCCTGTCAGACTGGTGACCCCACGCCTCTACCTGCGCGTGCCAACGGACGCCGACACCCACGGCTTGCTGGCGCTGTATGGTGACCGCGAGGTGATGCGCCACTGGAGTCACCCGGTGTGGACATGTCCCGCGCAGGCGCGCGCAGCGATCGCCGAAGCGCAGACCGACCGTGCACGGGGAAGCGGGCTGCACCTGGTCATTGTCAGCCGCATCGATGGCGGCCTGGCGGGCAGTTGCGCGCTGTTCGATATCCATCCGCAGCATCGTCGCGCCACGCTCGGCTATCTGTTGGCGCGGCCGTACTGGGGGCAGGGCCTGGCCGGCGAAGCCGTGCGCGCGCTGCTAACGTACGGCTTTGATGCGCTCGACCTGGTCCGCATCGAAGCTGAAGTCATTCCCGGCAACGGCGCATCGACGGCGCTCCTGGCTCGTCTCGGATTTCGCTGCGAAGGGTTGCTGCGCGCGCGCTGGCGTGTCGATGAAAAAGCGATCGACGTTCAGTTGTGGGCCTTGCTGCGCCCCGACCGGTCTGCATGAAACCTGCGCGAGGTGATGAGCGCCTCATTTACGCGGGCTTGCCGCGCTGCGCCGTTTTCTTTACGCGGTTTTTACGGACCAGTCGCTAGAGTCTGGACAGCGCCGGCCATCGTGCCGGGCGCCCGTTTCGATCCACCCCCGATCAACTCCGATACCTCCAATGACCACGCTTCGCATGATTTCCCCCGCCGTCACGGCGACCCAGGCAGCGCCTCCCGAACCCGAGCCTCACGCCCCCGCCTTCCTGATCATCGTCGACCGTGCCGGCGACTGGCGCGCCGCGCGCACTGGTTGCACCGTCATCGAAGCCGACGCCTTCCTGGCCAACCCTGTGCCGGACGCAGACACCCTGGTCATCAACCTGTGCCGCAGCTACAAATACCTGTCGGCCGGCTACTACTGCTCGCTGATGGCACAGGCACGCGGCCAGCAGGTGCTGCCGTCGGTGAAGACGATCAATGACTTGTCGCGCAAGGCGATCTATTCACTCGACACGGCCGAACTCGATCGCGCCCTGAATGATGTGCTGGGCGCCGACGGCAGCGCCCCGATGCCGGTCGAGTTTTCGATGGACATCCGGTTCGGCCGCACCGACTACACGCCGTTGGCAGCGGTGGCACGCAGCATTTTCGAGACCTTTCCGGCGCCGCTGATGCGGGTCGAATTTGCACGCGGCGACGAGCGTGGCGAAGAATGGCATATCGCGGCGATCCGCACCCATGGGCTCAAGGCGCTGAGCGAGCATGGCCGCGCGGCCTGCGAGGCGGCCCTCGGTGCCTTCGCGGGCTTGCCACAGCCGGCGCCCGGCGCGCGGCGCTACCGCTACCGCATCGCGGTGCTGCACGATCCCCATGAAGAGCTGGCGCCAAGTAACACCGGGGCGCTGGCGCGCCTTGGCGCGGTGGGGCGCGAACTAGGCCTGACGGTTGAACTGATCGGGCGCCAGGACTTTGCACGCCTGGCCGAGTTCGACGCGCTGTTCATCCGCGAGACCACGGCCGTCAACCATCACACCTACCTGTTCGCCAAGAAGGCCGAGAGCGAAGGGCTGGTGGTCATCGACGACGCCGGCTCGATCCTGCGCTGCACCAACAAGGTGTACCTGGCCGACCTGCTGCGCCTGCACGGCGTGCCGACACCGCGCACCTTCACGCTGCAGCACGCCGACGCCCAAGCGCTGGCCGCGATCAAGGCGCAGATCGATTATCCGATGGTGGTGAAAATCCCGGATGGCGCGTTTTCGCGCGGCGTGATGAAGGTAAAAGATGCGGCCGAGTTCACCCGCGTGGCCGAAGAACTGCTGCAGCAATCTGCGCTGATCCTGGTGCAGGAATACATGTTCACCGAATTCGACTGGCGCATTGGCGTGCTCAATCGCCAGGTGATCTTCGCCAGCAAGTACTGGATGTCCAAGGGCCACTGGCAGGTCGCCAAGCGCGACGCCAATGGCAAGGCCGAGTTCGGCATGGCAAGCGCCGTGCCGCTGCACGAAGCGCCGGCCGACTTGCTGGCCCACGCACTGCACGCGGCGAACCTGATCGGCGACGGCCTGTACGGCGTGGACATGAAGATGACGTCGCGTGGCCCGGTGGTGATCGAAGTGAACGACAACCCGAATATCGATGCCGGCGCCGAAGACAGCGTACTCGGGGACGAGCTGTACCGGATCGTGCTGCGCGAATTCGTGCGCCGGCTGGACCTGCTGCACCGCGCGGCGCCGGGCGCGCCGTGCTGACAGTTTTGCCGCATTTTTGACAAAATTTTTACGCGGCGCTGCGTAGAATCGCGGCCACGATCAATATTGCACGAGACACCGCATGACTATCCGCCGAGACATCGCCAGGGGCCGCAACCCTGGCCAGCACGCATTGAAGGAGCCCATCCGTGAATGAAGTAGCGGCGCGCATCAACTGCACCGTGTACCGGAAGGGCGTCAAGCTGGAAGAGATCCGGATCGAGGACATCAGCGTTGCGCTGGAAGACGAGGACACCTTTGTCTGGCTCGGCCTGTTCGAGCCGGACAAGGAATTGATGGACATGGTGCAGGACGAATTCGACCTGCACGACCTGGCGGTGGAAGACGCGCGCAAGGCGCACCAGCGGCCCAAGATCGAAGAGTATGGCGAGAACCTGTTCGTCGTGCTGCATACGGTGTCGCTGGTCGAGCAGGCGCTGCACTTTGGCGAGACGCACGTGTTCGTCGGGCCGCGCTTCGTGATGACGATCCGGCATGGCAAGTCGAACGGGTACCGCGCGGTACGCGAACGCGCCGAGAGCGTGCCCGCCAAACTCGCGACCGGCCCCGGGTACGTGCTCTACACGATCATCGATTTCATCGTCGACCATTACCAGCCATGCATGGATATGCTGCAGGACCGGTTCCGCGAAGTGGAGAAGGCGCTGTTTCTGCCGAATCCATCGTCGGATAACCTGGAAGAGTTCTACAACCTGAAAAACGAGCTGCTATCGGTGCATGGAGCGGCGGCGCCGTTGATCGACATCTGCAACGAACTGCTGCGTTTTCACAGCGACATCATCCCGGCCGGAAACCGCATCTATTACCGGGACATTCTCGACCATGTCGCGCGCGTGACGCAGACGGCAGACCGGATCGGCGAGATGATCAATGCCGCCATGCAGGTCTCGCTGGCGCAGGTGACGATTCGCCAGAATGACGTCGTCAAGCGCCTCGCCGGCTGGGGCGCGATCCTGGCGGTGCCGACGATGGTGTTCAGCCTGTACGGCATGAACTTCCAGCACATGCCGGAGCTGGCCTGGCGCTGGAGTTATCCGGCGGTGATGTTCGGGATCGTTGCCGGTTGCGCGCTGCTGCACCGGCGGCTGAAGCGCGTCGGCTGGCTGTAGGCACCGCCCGGAAAGCTACCCAACGGCCCCAGTGAACGTGATGGTCGCGCACACGCCGCGCCCATGCTCGCCAGCCTCCAGCGAGATCGTGCCGCCGTTCCTTGCCGCGCCCCGTTCTGCAATCGCCAGCCCCAGGCCTGAACCCAGTTGCTCCTGCCCCGGCACCCTGTAGAACCGCTCGAAGACCTTGTCGCGCAAATCCGGTGCAATGCCCGGTCCCCCATCGCAGATCGCCAGCCGGTAGCCGTGCGAAGCGCGGGTCAGGTGCACCATGATGCGGCCATCCGTCGGTGAATACTTGATTGCATTGCTGATCAGGTTATCGACCGCCGACGCCATGCTTTCCAGATGCAGCGGCAGCGCGCCACCGGCGTCCGGGGAGGCATCGAATTCAATCTCGATATTGCGCTGCACCGCCAGGTGCGCAGCCGTCGCCACGCGCTCGCGCACGAAGTCAGCCACATCCGTCAGCGGACACGCCTGCGCCACCTGCGGTTCGGCCCGGGCACGTTCGAGCGCCAGCAACTGGTGCACCGTGTGCGTGGCGCGCGCGACGCCGCTGCGCAGACCGGCCGCCGGCTCGGCGCAGCGCTCGGCCATCTCGGCGCCGGCGCGGCTCATCAAGACGTGGGCGTTGATCTGGATGGCCGCCAGCGGCGTCTTGAGCTCGTGCGCGGCGTCGGTCAGGAACTCGTGTTCGTGTTCGATGCGCTGAGAGAGGCGATGCATCAGGCCGTTGATCGCCACCACCAGCGGCGAGAGTTCCTTGTACTTCGAGTCGGGCAGCGGCGTCAGGTCGGCATCCGTGCGCTGGGCGATGCTCGACGCGATCGAGCGCAGCGGGCGCAGGCCGATGCCGACGATCAGCCACGCCGGGATCAACAGCAGCGGCAGGCTGAAAAAGGTCGACGACAGCAGGAAGCTCACGCCCCAGATGGTCAGCATCCACTCGTCGTCGACTTCGTGGCGGCGCTCGACGACGATGCGGTTATCGGCGTCGTGCGCCGTCCAGCCCACCCACGCGTAGGCGCCACGCGCGGCCACTTCTGGCAGCACGTCCGGCAGCTGCGGCATCGAGTTGTAGAGCAGGCGGCCATCGAGCCAGACGCGCACGCGCACGCGCGAGTGGTAATCGAGTTCCCTGAACATGCGCTCGCGGTTCACTTCGACCGCGGCAAGGGCCGGCAGCATGCGCTCGGGCCGGGCGCCGGTGTCCACCAGGTGCGACAGGATGTTGAGCGTATGCGCCTTGTTTTCGCTGAAGGTGCGCGTGCGCTGCGTGACCTTGGCCTCATAAAACATCCACAGCACGCCGATGATCGCGACGCTGACGATCACGCCGGCAAAGCTGAACATCAGGCGCCGAAACAGCGAAGACTGTCTAAACGTCACGCTGCACCATGTAGCCGACGCCGCGCACGGTGCGAATCACGCCTTCGCCCACTTTCTTGCGTAGATTGAAGATGTGGACGTCGAGCGTCTGGCTCTGGCCTTCGCCGGAGGGCAGGGCGCGTCGTTCGAGTTCGACGCGCGTGAGTACGCGGTTGGCCTGTTTCATCAAGGTGAGCAGCAGCGCGAATTCGGTTTTTGAGAGCGTGACGCTCTGGCCGGCGCGCGTGACGAGCATGCGGTTTTCATCCAGTTCGATGTCGCCCGCCACCCACAGATTTTCTTCCAGCGCGCCGTGGCTGCGGCGCACGATCGCGCGCAGGCGCACCAGCAGCTCGGGAATCTCGAAGGGCTTGATCAGGTAGTCGTCCGCACCCAGGTCGAACCCTTTCAGGCGGTCCTGCAGGCTGTCGCGCGCGCTGATGATCAACACCGGCAGGCGCACGCCTTCCTCGCGCAGCGCGCGCAGCACGTCGGTGCCGTCGCCGTCGGGCAGGCCCAGGTCGAGCACCACCGCGTCAAACGATTCGCTGCGCATGCGCGCGGCCGCGCCCTGGGCCAGGCGCAGCCAGACTGCCGTGTGGCCTTCGTCCTGGAACACCGACAACAGTGCCTGGCCGATCGCCAGATCGTCTTCGATCATCAGAATTTTCATGCCGCGAGTGTATCAGTGCGCCGCGCTTCGGGCGCCGCAGCGAATCTTCAGATTCGCTTTAGCCATACGTTGACCGCGCATCCCCGATGCCGGACTATCCGGGGCGACCGCTTTCAGGTTGAAAATGCAACAGAAAACAAGACGAGACAGGAGACGTAGGATGCATACCAGTTTATTGAAGATGAGCCTCGTGGCGCTGGGCATGGTGATCAGTACCGGCGCGTTTGCCGCCGAAGACCTGATGGCCAGCGTCGAGTCGCCCGGCAAGGTGCTCAAGGTGTCGCTGCAGGTCGCGCCGGACGGGCGCCTGTCGTACCAGGTCGAGCGCAATGGCCAGCCGGTGATTGCGCCGTCGCGCCTGGGCTTCGTGCTGGCCAGCGACAAGCCGCTCGATGCCGGCTTTGCGATGGAGCGCCATCTCGTCACGGCCCATGACAGCACCTGGGAGCAGCCGTGGGGCGAGCGCCGCACGGTGCGTAATCACTACAGCCAGCTGCGCGTGGATGTGCACCAGAAGAAGGATGGCCGACGCCTCGCGATCGTGTTTCGCGTGTTCGACGATGGCGTGGGCTTCCGCTACGAATTCCCGAAGCAGGCCAACAACCGCGCCGTGCACATCGCCGACGAGCTGACCGAATTCGTCGTGGCGCAGCCGGCCACCGCCTGGTGGCAGCAGGCCGGCGAAGTCTGGGCACTCGAATATCCGATCCAGAAGACGCCACTGCGTGAAGTGGGCATGGCCAATACGCCGATGACGATCAAGATGGAAAACGGCACGCACATCGCGTTCCACGAAGCGGCGCTGGTCGACTACGCGTCGATGTGGCTGCGCCGGGTCGAAGGCCAGCGCCTGCGCGCGCACCTGACGCCGTCCGCCAATGGCGCGCCGGTTGTGCGCACCGGGAGCTTCACGACGCCGTGGCGCACGATGCAGATCGCGGGTGACGCGGCGGGCCTGTACATGTCGGATCTGGTGCTGAACCTGAATGAACCGAACAAACTGGGCGACGTCTCGTGGGTCAAGCCATCGAAGTATGTCGGCGTCTGGTGGGACATGCACCTGGAAACCAAAACCTGGGCCGCGGGCGACCGGCTCGGTGCAACGACCGACTACACCAAGCGCTACATCGACTTCGCGGCAAAGAACGGCTTCCGGGGCGTGCTGGTCGAAGGCTGGAATCCGGGCTGGGACAGCGACTGGGCCGGTAACGGCGCGGACATGGACTTCACCCGCGCCAATCCGCGTTTCGACCTGCCGGCACTGGCGGCGTACGGCAAGCAGCGGGGCGTGCACATCATCGGCCACCACGAAACCGGTGGCAATATCGCGCACTACGAAAAGCAGCTGGATGCGGCGCTGCGCCTGTACGCAAAGAACGGCGTGGACAGCATCAAGACCGGCTACGTGACCGATGGCGGCGCCGCGCAGTTCATGGGCAAGAACGGCAAGGTCCATTTTGGCTACACCGATTCGCAAGAGGGCGTGCGCCACTACCAGAAGGTGGTCGAGGATGCGGCGCGCTACAAGATCGCGATCAACACGCACGAGCCGGTGAAGGACACGGGCCTGCGCCGCACCTATCCGAACTGGATCTCGCGTGAAGGTGCGCGCGGCGTGGAATACAACGCCTGGGGCAATCCGGTCAACAGCGTCGAGCACGAAGCGAATCTGGTGTTTACCCGCATGCTCAGCGGCCCGCTCGATTACACGCCGGGCATCCTGAGCCTGGAGGGCAAGGACAAGAAGCCGTTCAACTCGACCCAGGCCAAGCAGCTGGCCAACTTCGTCGTGATCTACTCGCCAGTGGTGATGGCGGCTGACCTGATCGAGCATTACGACCGCTATCCGGGCGCGTTCAAGTTCATCCGCGACGTGCCGACCGACTGGGACGATACGCGCGTGCTGCATGGCGCCGTGGGTGAATACGCGACGATTGCACGCAAGGACCGCAACTCGAGCGCCTGGTACGTCGGCTCGGTCACCGATGGCAATGCGCGCACGCTGGATCTGCCATTGTCGTTCCTTGATGCAGGCAAATCGTATGTGGCAGAAATCTACCGCGATGGCGACAAAGCGGATTACCGCAGCGAGCGGCGCTTCGACCTGGTGATCGAGAAGCGCACCGTGAAGAGCACCGACACCATCAAGATGGTGCTGGCGCCGGGCGGCGGGCAGGCCATCCGGCTGGTGCCGGCTGGCTGACCGACCATTAGTAAAAGAACCGGCGCCCGTGGGCGCCGGTTTTCGCATATCCTGTCGGACTGTTCTGTCCACACGCGTCGTCCATGTCCACATCTCCCTCGCCGTCCACCACCGCCCCAGTCACCCCGGCCGCCTCCGGCGCCGTGATGCAGATCCTTCTCTCGGTTGCCTTTGTCCACCTGCTTAACGATTGTGTGCAGGCGGTGCTGCCGTCGATCTACCCGCTCCTGAAGCACGAATTCAACCTGACCTTCACCCAGGTCGGCCTGATCACGCTGACGTTCCAGTGCACCGCCTCGCTGCTGCAGCCGTGGATCGGCCTGTACACCGACAAGCGGCCGATTCCGTTCCTACTGCCGGCCGGGATGTGCGTAACGCTGCTCGGCGTGGGGTTACTGGCGTGGGCCAACAGCTATCCGATGCTGCTGGTTGCTGCCGGCATGATCGGCGTGGGCTCGTCGACCTTCCACCCGGAAGCATCGCGCGTGGCGCGCCTGGCGTCGGGCGGGCGCTTCGGGTTTGCACAGTCGGTGTTCCAGGTCGGCGGCAATGCCGGCTCGGCCCTGGGGCCGCTGCTGGCCGCGGCGATCGTCGTCGGGCGCGGGCAGGCCGAGATTGCCTGGTTCATGCTGCTCGTGCTCGTTGCGGTGGCGGTACTGGTGGGCGTGAGCCGCTGGTACAGCCATCACCTGATGAACATGGTCAAAAAGGCCGCGCTGCATGCCGGTCCGGCGCTGCCGCGCAAGAAGGTGATCCAGGCGCTGGCCGTGCTGGCGCTGCTGGTGTTTTCCAAGTACATCTACATGGCGAGCCTGCAGACCTATTACACCTTCTTCCTGATCGAAAAATTCAAGCTGCCGGTGGGCACCGCGCAGATGTACCTGTTCCTGTTCCTGGCATCGGTCGCGCTGGGCACGTTTGCGGGTGGGCCGATCGGCGACAAGATCGGGCGCAAGCGCGTGATCTGGTTCTCGATCCTGGGCGCGGCGCCATTCACCATCGCGCTGCCGTACGCCGACCTGTTCTGGACCGGCGTGCTGTCGGTCATCATCGGGCTGGTGATGTCGTCGGCGTTCTCGGCCATCGTCGTGTTCGCGCAGGAGCTGGTGCCAGGCAAGGTCGGCCTGATCTCGGGCATCTTCTTCGGCCTGATGTTCGGTATCAGCGGCGTGGGCGCGGCTGCGATGGGCAGCATCGCCGACGTGCACGGCATCGCGCAGGTGTACCAGATCGCCTCGTTCCTGCCGCTGCTGGGCATCTTGGCCGTGCTGCTGCCGCGCATCGACACCCGGCTCTAGCGGCCCGGCGCTATGATGGGTGTTTCCAATCACTGAGGAAGCATCCATGCGCCAGGACATTGAACGTATCGCCGCCTTCGACGACCACGGCGAGGGCGGCAATCCGGCCGGCGTCTGGATCGGCGCGGCCTTGCCGCCAGCGGTCGAGATGGCCGCCATCGCACGCGAGGTCGGGTTCTCGGAAACCGTCTTCGCGGCGCCCGAAGGCGAGGGCTGGCGCGTGCGGTATTTTTCCCCCGCCTCGGAAGTGCCGTTCTGCGGCCATGCGACGATCGCCCTCGGCGCCGCGCTGGCGCGCCGGCAGGGTGACGGCCGTTTTGCGCTGACCCTGAACGCCGCCGCGATCACCGTCGAGGGCCGGCACGATGGCGCGCAGATGCAGGCAGCGCTGCAGTCCCCACCCACCCGCAGCAGCCCCGCACCGGACGCGCTGGTCGATGGGGCGCTTGCGCTGTTCGGATACGGGCGCGCTGACCTCGATGTGCGCATGGCTCCTGCATGCATCCATGCCGGCGCCGACCATCTGCTGCTGGCGTTGACCAGTCGCGCCGCGCTGGCACGGATGGATTATGTGCTCGATGCAGGCCGGGCACTGATGCAGGCGCATGGCCTCGTGACGATCGTGCTGGCCTGGGCCGAACATGATCGGCTGTTTCATGCACGCAACGCTTTTGCATCCGGTGGCGTGCTGGAAGATCCGGCCACGGGTGCTGCCACGGCGGCGCTGGCGGGCTACCTGCGCGATATTCACTGGCCGCACGGCGGCCGGATCGACGTCGTACAGGGTGAGGACATGGGCATGCGCTCGCTCATTTCGGCCCAATTCGGCTCTGAAACAGGCGGCCCGGTGCGGGTCTCGGGCAGCGCGCGGATGCTCTGACAGCGGCGGCCAGAATGCAGGGCGCATGGCGCCTGAAATGCGGCCAGTTGACGCGGTTTTCCGCTCATTGAAACTGAAGGTGAAAAGTAGGTCTACTCAGCAATTAGATTGTCCATACGTCGCTTGATAATTGAATCCAGTCAATTTCTGTTTCAATTAATCAATCAAGGAGTTTCGTCATGGAGCAGTTCGCCGCCGCCGTCATCACCCCAGCCACGCTGTCGCGACCACGTCCCGTGCGTCCTCAGGTCGCCGGCAGCGCGACTGAGCGATTGCCGTTCACCATTCGCCGGGTAGAGACCGAGGCCGACCTGCTCAAGGCCGTGCGGATCCGCCATGCCGCCTATGCGCGCCACGTGCCCGATTTCGCACGGAGCCTGTCACAGCCTGAAGCGGCTGATTACGACGCCGACACCATCGTGCTGCTGGCCGAGTCGAAACTCGATGGCACGGCGATCGGCAGTACGCGTATCCGTACCAACCTGCACCGGCCGCTGGGCGTCGAAGAATCGGTGGTGCTGCCCGACTGGCTGCAGGGCAAGCGGCTGGTCGAAGCGACCCGGCTGGCGGTCGATGAAGGGCGCACCGGTCGCATGGTAAAAATTGCATTGGTCAAGGCCTGTTTCATGTATTGCCAGGACAACGCCATCGACTACTCGGTAGCGACGGGGCGCCCGCCGGTCGACCGTCAGTACGAGCAGATGCTGTTCGTCGATGTGTTCCCGGAAGACGGCCTGGTGCCGCTGCGGCATGTCGGAAATATCCCGCACCGCGTGATGGCATTCGAGATCGCGACCTTCCAGCAGCGCTGGACCGAAGCGCGTCATCCGATGCTCGACTTCTTCTTCAACACGGTGCACCCGGACATCGACATCGGCCCGGTCGTGCGCCCGGCCGTAACGGACTGGTCAGCGCGGGAAGAACTGGCCGTCGCCTGAGACCGATTTCACTGCGCGCGATCGACGTTTGTTCAACTACGAAGGGCATGACGGCGCTACGCTAAAGCTGTATCCTTGCGCTTTAGGAGCCGTCGTTGTCCGCACGGTGGTCACGCGCATTACCAAGGCCGCTCATGCCCAAGCTTTCTCATCAGTTCCGTGCGTCGTTACCAGCCGCGTTGCAAGCGGCTGTCGAACTGGTTCTGAAGACGTTTTCGTATTACCTCATCCCGATCGGGATCGCGGTTGTCTCACTGATCGCGCTCGTTTTCTGGCACGACGAATACCGCACCAGCGGCGACGTGCCACTGACAATGCATGTCATGACCGATGCGGCCGGTACGCTCGATCCGGCCAGCGCACTCGGGCCAACGCGCGAGCGTCCGCTGACCAACACCCATGACACCCATCTGTCCGAAGCGCCGGTCTGGTTCATCGTCGAGCCGATGCCGCGCCCGGGCGACCAGGTGCTCGAATTCCCGTCGCGTCATGCACTCGACATCGCCTGCTGGAACGCCGCTTCGCTGGCGCCCATGGGCAGTGCCAGCCGCAGCGACAGCAGTGGCCTGATGCGCGCTGACAAGGCCGGCTTCGCGCTGAGCGTCGCGCCGCTGCCGCGCCAGTTGCTGTGCCGTGGCACGTTCGCGGGCCCGGCGCGCCTGACGGTCGTGCAATGGCCGCTTGAGCAGTACGCGCTATCGGTCAAGCAATACCATCGCAAGTCAGGGCTGCTCGACGGCGGCATGATCGTGCTGGCGCTGTTTATCCTGATCACGGCGCTGATCAACCGCCAGCCCGTGTACGTGATGTTCGCCGGCTGGCTGATCCTGAACCTGCGCGTGGGCGCGCTGTCGGCCGGCTGGGACATCCAGTGGCTCGGCCAGGCGGTGCCGTCCGACTGGCTGCTGCGCAGCCGCGCCGTCACGTTCACCATGTACGGCATCGCGACGCTGACGCTGTACCAGGCGCTGCTCAAGGACCATCTGGCCGAGATGCGCTACGTGGTGCCGATGCGCGTCATGCAGTGGCTGTGCATGCCGATGCTGGCCGCTGCCATCCTGGTCCCGTACGGCATGTACCTGCCGCTGATGTGGGGCATCCTCGCGTGCTGCTTCTCGTTGATGACGATTGGCCTGTTCAAGATCATCGTCGAATCGCGCACGCGCGTCGCAGGCTGGTTTGCGGCGTCGTTCGCCGTCACCTTCATGGCCTCGCTGGCCGAAGTGGCCTCGGCCGCGTTCGGCATGCGCGAGTTGCTGGGCGTGATCAACAGCGTCACCGCCGCGCTCGCCTCGAGCCTGCTGGCGGCGCTGGCCGTGGCCGAACAGATGCGCATGGAAACCGAGAAGCGCCAGGAAGCCCAGGAGGAACTCGAACACGCGTACAAGGCGATGCCCGTCGGCCTGTTCACGCTCGATCTCTACGGACACTTCCTGAGCGTGAATCCGGCGCTGCAAAAAATGCTCGGCATCACGGACTTCGCGGCAGGCCGTACCGCGTGGCGCCAGTTCTTCACCGAGGCGAGCTGGGTCGCGCTACACGAGCAGGTCCATGCGAAGGTCGAGGCCGAGATGGAACTCACGAGCCGCGACGGCACGCAGCGCTTCCAGGTCAGCGCCACGCTGGCCCGATCCCGCATCGAGGGCGTGCTGCAGGACACCACCGAAAAACACAAGGCCACCGAGCAGTTGCGCTTCATGGCCAACAATGACCCACTGACCAAGGTCTTCAACCGGCGCGGCATCGAGCGCGAGTTCAGCAATGCCATTGCGAGCCTGGCTGCCGGTCGGCCGATGGCCATGGCGTATGTCGATCTCGATCGCTTCAAGCTGATCAACGACCTGTTCGGGCATGCCGCCGGCGACGAAGTGCTCAAGCAGGTCTGCGAACGGATGGGCGCAATGCTGGCCGGCGGCCAGCAGCTGGGCCGGGTAGGGGGTGACGAATTCGTGATCGTGATGCCGGAAACCGCCATTCCGCTGGCCTCGATCATCATCCGCGGCATTGTCGACCGGCTGGGCAGCACACCGTACCGCGTGGGTGACAAGGCCTTCCACGTGCGCGCATCGGTCGGCCTGATCGAGGTGGTGCCGGGCATGCCGATGAAGGATGCCGTGTCCACCGCCGACCGTGCCTGCCGCGAAGCCAAGACCGGCACGGGCGATGGCATGGTCGTGTACGAGCGCGGCGCCGATGCATTCCGCCAGCGCGCCGCCGAACTCGACCTGGTCGAGCGCCTGTCGGGCCCGGCCGCCACCGATGGCCTGCTACTTGAGATGCAGCCGATCATGTCGCTGCGCACGCCGTTCGAATCGCTCAATTTCGAGGTGCTGCTGCGCATGCGCGAGCCCGATGGCCGTGTCGTGCCGGCCGGCGCCGTGATCGCCGCTGCTGAAAAAAGCGGGCGCGCGAGCGTGATCGACCGCTGGGTGCTCACGAGCACCCTGGCCTGGATCGCCGAGCACAACGATGAGCTGGTCAATACGCGCTTCGTCTGCATGAACCTGTCGGGCGCGTCGCTGAACGACGAGCGCTTCGTGCAGGACACGTTCGACATCCTGGGCCGCTACGTGCATGTGGCCAGCCGCCTGTGCCTGGAGATCACCGAGAGCGTGGCCTTGCACGACCTTGACAACACGCGCCGCTTCATTGACCAGGTGCGCAGCTTCGGTGTGAAAGTGGCGCTGGACGACTTCGGCGCCGGCTACACATCGTTCTCGTACCTCAAAGAATTGCCGGCCGACGTGCTCAAGATCGATGGCAACTTCATCGTCAATATCAATGCGCACCCGGCCAACGTGGCGATTGTCGAGGCGATCGTCAGCCTGGCGGTCAATCTGGGCATGAAGACGATCGCGGAATGGGCCGAGGATGCGGCCACGGTCCAGACGCTGCAGGAAATAGGCGTCGATTATGTGCAGGGATTCGTCGTGGCGCGCTCGATGCCGCCCGAGCGCCTGCTGGAAGGGCGCTCCAGCGCCAGCTTTACCCAGGACGCCACCTTGCTGGCAATGCTCGGCGAGTGGGACAAGCCGCCAACGTCCCATCTGGCCAGCGTCACGCGCTTGCATTAGCCGGCAACGACTGTGTCGATGCAGGGCCGCTCAGGCTGCGGACTTGACGGCGTTGCGACGGCGGCGGGTCGTATAGCCCATCAGCGCCAGGCCAGCACCGATCAGTAGGCCAGTTGCGGGCTCCGGCACTTCGCCGCCTGGCGGAACGTCCACATCAGCGGTATTGAACGTGATCGTGCCGAAATTCCAGAAGCCGTCCGGCGAAATCGATTCATCATTGAAATCTTCGAAAAACTCGAGGCGCAGGATGCCGTCGGCATCCACGCTGAAGCTCAAGCCTTCGGCAACCAGATCAACCAGGTCCACGAATGTTTCCGTACCCGGCTCGTCGAGATCATCGCTGGGGTTCAGAATGACGCCATCGGTATTCGCAAAATTGGTAAATGCGAAACCAATCTCCGACAACCAGCTGGGCGTGAATGCGGTCACGTTGAAGTTGTAGCTGACGCTGGTGATGGTCGCATTGGCGCCGACATTGATTTCGTAGACGTCGTTACCCGCGTCGCCGATTTCCCCCGTACTCTGGACACCTGCAACGTTGAACGTAAACGGCGTGGCGAACGCAGAGGTGCAGGCGAGAAGCGACAGACCGACCAATAATTGTTTGAATGAGCGCACTGGCAAGATAACCTCCGATAAGTATATGCTTATCAGTTATGCAATTAGCATGCCAATCTTCCAATAATGAATAGGTTATTGATTTAACTGGCTATTTTGAGCATGCTCAAGCCGGTCAATGATTTAGTGTAAATTGTATCGACAGTTTTCATTGAATGGACAGGGCACACTCAATCAAGGCGGGCCAACGCTGTTGTCGACCGTACGTCACTCAACATGAACTGCGCGCGCGCTGCCTTGAGGGTCGCGATGTCACTGGCCAGGGCCCTGGCCGCGACATGCGTCATCGGCACCCGGATGCGCTGCGATATACGCGGAGACTCGCGCTGCGACTCGCGCTGAGATACGCGCGGCAGCGGCAGTACGTTCGCTTCGGCCGCCAATGGGTGGGCATGAACGCGCGTCACACCATCGTTGGCGAGTTCGCCCGCCATGCGCACGGTGGTGGCGCCGGCTTCGCAAGGGCGATCGGTCAGGGTCACGCGGCCCGCGTCATCCACACACTTGACGATGCTGGTCTCGGAAAATGCGACTGGCGCAGCCATCGTGGTGACGGCCAGCAGGGCCAGTTGGCAAATATGACGCTTCATGATCGACTCCTCGGTTCGGGTATAAATTTAACAACTTAATTGTCTTATTTGCATCATTCCGGTTCTGTGCGCCATTTCACATTCATTTGTAGGTCTGCGCGCCGTTCATTTGCAAGCGTGCGACGGTAAGTCTGTGCTTATCGCGGTCAAGGGCGTATAACGGCTTGACCATCACCCAGCCAGGAGAAACGCTTGAAAACAGCCGTATTCAGTGCACGCCGCTATGACAAGACCATGCTGGCGCAGGCCAACGATGGTGTCGGCCATGCGCTGCTGTTCATCGAAGAGCGGCTCAGCGTCGAGACGGCGAGCCAGGCGGCGGGGTGTGTTGCCGTGTGCGTATTCGTCAATGACACCGTCGACGCGGGCGTGCTGGACATCCTGGCGCGCCAAGGAACACGCCTGGTGGCCACGCGCTCGACCGGTTATAACCACATCGATGCCGCGGCCGCACGCCGGCTCGGCATCGAGGTCGTGCGCGTCACCGACTATTCGCCGAATTCGGTCGCTGAATTTGCGGTTGGCCTGTTGCTGGCTGTGAACCGCAAGATTGCGCGCGCCAGCGTGCGCACGCGTGAAGGCAACTTCGATCTCGACGGCCTGATGGGTTTTGACCTGCACGGCAAGACGGTCGGCGTGATCGGCACCGGCAAGATCGGGCTGATCTTTGCCCGCATCATGGCCGGTTTCGGCTGCACGCTGGTGGGCCATGACCTGTATCCGACGCCGGCATTCGAAGCGCTCGGCGGCCGCTATGCCAGCGTGGACGAGCTGCTCGCCTGCAGCGATGTCGTCTCGCTGCATTGCCCGCTGCTGGAGACGACGCACCACATCGTCGATGCGGCCGCCCTGGCGCGCGTCAAGCGTGGCTGCGTGCTGATCAACACCAGCCGCGGTGGCCTGGTCGATACCGACGCCGTGGTGCAGGCGCTCAAGACCGGCCAGCTGGGCGGGCTGGCCATCGACGTCTATGAACAGGAAGCGAGCCTGTTCTTCCAGGACCTGTCGTCGACGATCATCCTGGACGACGTGATCCAGCGTCTGGTGTCGTTCCCGAACGTGATCGTCACCGGCCATCAGGCCTTCTTCACGGTCGAAGCGATCGGCCAGATCATGCGCACGACCATCGACAGCATCAGCGCATTCGAGCGCGGCGAACCGCTCGTCAACCGGATTCCTGGCTGATGCAGGGTGCATGAATCGCTCCGCTTGCTGGACAGGTCGCCGAGCCTGCGCTACGGTGCAGGGATCAGACCAGCCACGGAGCAGAGCACATGCACATCGAGACGGTCCGTTTCGAGCGGATATTCGACGTCCAGTCCGGGGCATTCAGTTTTGAAGCGGATGGCAAGCGCGAGTTCAGCGTGATCTTCGATCACAAGAGCGTGCCTGATGCAGGCTCGACCTTTGCCGTTGTCCTTGACGAACCGGGCAACTGGCAGACGGTGGCCGGCTGGCGCGATCTTTCCATGCTCTCCGTTGGGCTCAAGCGTAGCGCCTGGGCCATTGCAATCGACCTGCTGTTCGATTTTTATTTCGTACTCCTCCCGATTCCCGTGTTGGCGCTGGTGTTGGGCGGCCCGTGGGCGGCACTGGCGGCGTTTGGTCTGATGGTACTGGGCGCCTGCGCCATGGTCGTGGGCGCGGCCAGGCACAACCGCCAGATCGAGCGGGCGCTGCTGGCCGTTTGCCCATCACCGCCCCGCGCAGTGACAGGGACCGACATGCTGGCGCGGCGCGCCGATCCGACGGCGCCTGCACATTGAGCAGTGCTACCCCCTCTGCGCCAGGCGGCGGATCGAGCACGAAGCGCGCAATGCACAGCAACTGTCCTGTCGGGTTTGACGATCCTGCGGGTCGCCGATAGACTGCGCCAACGTCTCCCTTATCCGTTGCTCCTGAAAGGACCACCCGCATGACCATGCTCCAGCTTCCCACGTATGACGACGTCGTCCAGGCCGCCGAACGCATTGCCGGCGCCGCGCACCGCACGCCGGTGCTGACGTCGCGCACCGTCAACGAGGAGTTCGGTGCCGAGGTGTTCTTCAAGTGCGAAAACATGCAGCGCATGGGCGCTTTCAAGTTCCGGGGCGGCTACAACGCGCTGGCCAGGTTCAGTCCGGAACAGCGGCGTGCCGGTGTCGTGGCGTTCTCGTCAGGCAACCACGCGCAGGCGATCGCGCTGTCGGCGCGGCTGCTCGACATACCCGCCACGATCATCATGCCGGAGGATGCGCCGGCCGCGAAGGTCGCCGCCACGCGCGGCTATGGCGCCACCGTCGTCACCTATGACCGCTATACCGAAGACCGCGAGCAGATCGGCCGCGCGCTGGCCGAGCGCGATGGCTTGACCTTGATCCCGCCATACGACCACGCGGACGTGATTGCAGGGCAGGGCACGGCGGCCAAGGAGTTGTTCGACGAGGTCGGCCCGCTCGACGCGTTCTTCGTCTGCCTGGGCGGCGGCGGTCTGCTGTCAGGCTCGGCACTGGCAACGCGCGCATTGTCGCCGGGGTGCCTGCTGTACGGCGTCGAGCCGGAAGCGGGCAACGATGGCCAGCAGTCGTTTCGCAGCGGGCAGATCGTGCACATCGACACGCCGCGCACGATCGCCGATGGCGCGCAGACGCAGCACCTGGGGCAGCTGACGTTCCCGATCATCCAGCGCGATGTGGACGACATCCTGACCGTCAGCGACGACGAACTGGTGGCGTGCATGCAGTTCTTTGCCGAGCGCATGAAGATCGTCGTCGAGCCAACCGGCTGCCTGGGCTTTGCGGCGGCGCGCAAGATGAAGGACAGCCTGCGCGGCAAGCGGATTGGCGTGCTGGTCAGTGGCGGGAATATCGATCTGGCCCGGTTTGCGAGCCTGATCGGGGCGTAATCCCTTTACGCTCTCAGTCCGCCAGCGGCAACGCCACCTGCAGCAGGAACCCGCCACCTTCGCGGTTGCTCACCTCGAGCCCTGCATTGTGGCGCGTGAGTACCCGCTCGACGATTGCCAGGCCCAGCCCGGCGCCATTGGCCTGGCCCCGCGCGCTGTCCAGCCGCGTGAAGGGTTTCATCAATTGCGCAATCTGGTCCGGCGGCACGCCCACGCCATGGTCGCCGATCTCGATCACGGCGCGCCGGCCGTGACCCGTCGCTTTGACGCGCAGCACGATATCGATCTCGGTGTAATCCTGCCCCGGCGTGATGCCATAGCGGCGGCCGTTCTCGATGATATTGTTGATCACGCGCCGCAGGTCGGTCGCGTTGCCCTGCACGTGCACGTCCGGCATCAGGTCGGTCCTGATGCGCAGGCTCGGGATGCGGCCGGCATCGCGGCCGATGTCCGCCAGCAGCTCGGACAGATTCACCGGCACAAAGGTGGCTGCTTCGGTCGGCTTGGCGTAGTCGAGGAACTGGCCGATGATGGCGTCCATCTGCGCGATGTCCGACTGCATGCCGTCGCGCGCTTCCTGTGACAGGTTGGCCATTTCCACTTCAAGACCCATGCGCGCCAGCGGCGTGCGCAGGTCGTGCGAGATGCCGGCCAGGATCACGGCGCGATCTTTCTCGACCTGGGCCAGGTCTTCGACCATCTGGTTGAAGCTGCGATTGGCCTCGATGATCTCTTGCGAACCTTTTTCGGGCAGCGGCGCGGGCCGCTCGCCCTTGGCAATGGCGCGTGCAGCCGACGTCAGGCGCGCCAGCGGGCGATTGACGAGGCTCGAGATCAGCGCTGCGCCCAGCACCGACAGCAGGCCGACGACGACCGCCCAGCCGAGCCACTGCACGCGTGTCAGGCCCGCCAGGCGCTCGCGCTCGAGCATCAGCCAGTATTTGTCGTCTTCGATATCGAAGCTGATGTAAAAGCCTGGCACGCCGTTCACACCGCTGGAAAAACGCGTGTCGGCGCCCAGTCGTTCGCGCACGATGGCGGCGATTTCGGGCATCAGGGGATTGTGCGGCGGCGGGTCGATGACGTCGCTGTCTTCGAGCGTGAAGATGCGGATGCCTTCGTTCGAGGCCAGTTCGAGCAGCAGTTCGAGCCGCAGGTCGGGTGCCGAGTGCGTCAGCGCGGCCTTGGTGATGGTCACCACGGACACCACGGTTTCGGCCGTCTGCTGCACTTGCGGGCCGCGCTGGTAGACGTTGATCATGCCGATCCAGGCGCCCATCGAGACAGCCGTGAGCACCGACATCAAAAAGAACGTGCGCCAGAACAGGCCGCTCTTGAACCAGGCGAAGCGCACGGCGCGGTGCGCCGCCGCGAGCGACGTGAATGCAGGAGGCTTCACTAGCGTGGCTGACCCTCTGGGATGAACACATAGCCCAGGCCCCAGACGGTCTGGATGTACAGCGGGCTGGACGGATCGGGTTCGATCAGCTTGCGCAGGCGCGAGATCTGGACGTCGAGCGAGCGGTCGAACACTTCGTATTCGCGGCCGCGGGCCAGTTCCATCAGCTTCTCGCGCGACAGCGGCTGGCGTGCGTGACGCGCAAACACCTTGAGTACCGAGAATTCGCCGGTGGTCAACGGCACCGTGTCGCCGTTTTTCTTCAGCGTGCGCGTGCCCAGGTCGAGAATGAAGTCGCCAAACTCGAAGGTCTGCGGGGTTTCCGATGGCGCACCCGGGATCTCGTCCGGGCCCTTGCGGCGCAGCACGGCGCCGATACGGGCCACCAGTTCACGCGGGTTGAATGGCTTGGGCAGGTAGTCGTCGGCGCCCATTTCGAGGCCGACAATGCGGTCGACATCTTCGCCCTTGGCGGTGAGCATGATGATCGGGGTCTGGTCGCCGGCGCCGCGCAGGCGGCGGCAGATCGACAGGCCGTCTTCGCCCGGCAGCATCAGGTCGAGCACGAGCAGGTCGTAGCGTTCGCGCAGCCACAGCTTGTTCATGGCCGGCGCGCTTTCAGCGGTCACGACCTGGAAACCCTGTTCGGTGAGATAGCGGCGCAGCAGATCGCGCAGGCGCACGTCGTCGTCCACGACCATGATCTTGGCGGAATGGCCGCCTTGCGTACCGGTACCCACGTTAATGTTCGGAGTCGTTGAAGTCATGGAGCTGTCCAGATTGTCAGATGAATGTCGCTATGGTAACTTCTTATGGCTTGACCGCAGGTATGACTCAGCTCAGCCATTACAATGTGTTACAAACTTTACCCAATTAGTCTTACCCCGTATTCGGTATCAACCTACACTGGCGTCAAGTGATCAACACAGCTTATCCGTTTATCAGGCATCACGGAAGAGGAACACCATGAACCACGCGCTCAACGACAATCCAGCAGCACCCGGTACCGCTTGCGGCCGGTTCGCCCGGCTTGTGCGCCTCGGTGTTCTCGCCTGCGCCCTGGCGGCGACCGGCGCCGGTGCATTGGCCCAGGACCAGGATCGCAACCGTCGCACCGACGACGCTCAGGCACGCGAGCGTTACGAAATGCAGGCGCAGCGCGATGCGAGAGCATTCGAAGTACGCGAGCAGGGGCGCCGCAATGCCGACGTCCAGCAGGATTCGGCACGTGAAGAGCGTCCCCGCGGCCGGCTGTCGCCGGACGAGCGGCGCGATCTGCGGCGCCAGATCAAGGAAGGCGCGGATCTGTATCCCAGTTCGCGCCGCCGCTGACAAGCGGCTGCTTCAGTAAACACAACGGCGCCGATGGCGCCGTTGTCACGTCTGGGGAATGCATGACGACCATTTCCGGGCCTTGCCCCACACCTTCACCAGGACTGTAAATTTTCTTTTTTGCAAACCTCATTGCTATATGTTTATTTAATTTGCGCAACATGCTATGTTCTCGGGCGCCTTACTCTTGGTAGGGCATGTGTCGACAATATAAGCAACCTGGAGCGTGAACGTGCCCTACCTCGCCATCCCCTCTGCCGCGCGTTTTGTCTCTGACGGCCCGGAACACTGCATCGCCCGGCGCGCTGACGGCGTGTATGCCGATCCCGCGTTGCTCGGCACGACGCTGGTGGGGGCGCTCGACAGCATTTTGCGCTCCGGGAACTACCTGGCTGGGCTCGATTATGCCGTTCTGATCAAGGCGCTGTACGGCCACGGCCCGGCACTGCCGCGCGATGCAGCCGGTCAGGTACAGGTGCGCATCGCCGATGACATTCTTCCGTTCACCCCGGCACGGCAGGCGTTGTACCGTTCGGTAAAAATCACGGACGGCCAAGCCGAATACTATTTCGAGCCGGTGCTTGAGCCCGACCCCGATGGCGGCGAGCGGCCAACCGCGCTCGATGCCGATGAATTCGTTGCCGACATGTGGATCAAGGGGATCCGCTTCGGCGCCGAGGTCGATGCCATCCGCGACGCCATCGGCAAGGGCGCGACCGGGCGCTGCATTGTGGCGCGCCGCCTGGCGCCGATCGACGGCGACGCGGCGCGTGTCGAAGAGGTCACGAGCGAACTGCACCGCAGCGATGCGCCGCTCCAGCTGGCCAATGGCAAGCTCGATCTCATGAGCTTCCAGAACCGCTTCCCGCAGGTGCAGATCGGCACGCGCCTCTTGCGCAAGGTGCCACGCACGGTGGGCAGTCCGGGTTTCGAGCTGACCGGCATCCCCATCCTGGCCGAGATCGGCAAGGATCTCGACCTGGGCGTCTACGCCGCCGACGGCACTGGCATCGATATCGTGCCTGCCGGCGAGTTCCTGATTGCGCGCCGCGACGGGTTCCTGAATGTCGACCCCAAGAGCAGCCGCATCGCCATCTCCGACAAGATCGTCAGTCACGACGGCGTCAGCGCCCGGACCACGGGCAACCTGCACCTGAGCGGCGACTACGAAGAGTTCGGCGAGGTGCAGGAGCAACGCATCATCGAAGGCGACAGCATCACCGTGCACGCGGACGTGTATGGCCACGTGCTCTCGCGCGGCGGGGCGGTCCGGCTCGAGCGCAACCTGGTCGGCGGCAGTGCGCGCAACCTGAACGGCGGCGTGCGCGTGCTGGGCGTGGCCTCCAGCGCCACGATCCAGGCCGCCAGGGGCGACGTGATCCTGGGGCGGGCCGAGAACTGCGTGATTTCCGGTGCGCGCATCCGCATCGATACGGCAATCAACTGCGAGATCATGGGCGACGATGTCGAGGTCACGCACGCCGAAGGCAGCGCCATCGCGGGCCGGCGCGTGAAGATCGGCAGCGCCGCCCCCTGGAAACAGGGCGAGATGCTGGTGTATCTGCTGCGGCCCGACTGTGCCCGCATCGACGATGCGATGGCCCAGGTGCGTGAGCGGATCGGGCAGTTCGGTCAGCTCGCGGCGCGTCACCGCGCATCGATCGACACGCTCGCGGCGCAGCCGCACCTGAGCAAGTACCTGAAAATCGCACCGCGCATCCGTAGCGGCGATCTGGTGCTCAAGCCCGAGCAGGTGCCCCAGTTCCAGCGCATGACCGACACCGCCGGGCCGGCGCTCAAGGAGCTTGGCCGCCTGTCGGACGAAGCGAAAAAGCTCGACGCCGAACGGCAGTCGGGGATGGAAGTACTGGGCCGGCTGGAGGCGCAGCGCTACGACCGCGTCGGCGCGGCGCAGATCGCGCTGGAGACCATTGCCGGCGAGGTGCAGGTGCGCGCCTTGCCGTACGAGCCGGATCTGGGCTGCATCTGGGACCAGGGGCCGCGCGACATCCGCCTGCGCCTGCGCGACGCGATGGGCACCGAGCTACTGCACGCCGGGCGCGAGGGCGCCTGGGCCTGGGATTCCGCGTCACCCACACCGCTGGGTTGAGCCACCGCAGCCCCGCAGGCGGGCAGTGCGAATTGATTGCAGTCAAGATCACCGGGTCCGGCAGGCTTACGATGGTGGTCGGACTGATCAAGGATCTGCCATGCACACCACATCGCGCGCGCCACGGTCTGGCGCACCAACGGATTACCTCAGCTTCATGCTCGATGGGCAGGAGTACGGACTCGATTGCGCGCGGGTGCAGGAACTCAAATTGCTCAAGTCCCTCGAACGCTTCGCGGAAGACGGCGACATCATCGGCGGCGTCGCACTGTCGCATGGCGTGATCCTGCCGGTGATCGACATGCGCACCACCGCCACTCAAGGCACAGGTGCAGGCGCGGGTGCGGGTATCGTGCACCCCGATACCGACGTGATCATCCTGCGCCTGTCGAGCGGTCTGGTGGGCATGGTCGTGGAAGGGGTAACGGGCATCGTGCACGTGCGCCCGGAAGCCGTACAGGCCGTCCCGGGCGAGGCCGGTGCGAGTTACCTGATCGGCATTGCCCGCATCGATGGCCGGTGCGTCGTGTTGATCGACATCGATGGCCTCGTGTCGTTGTCGCCGCGGCGGCCGCTCAGGGCCGCCTGACGGCGTCGTACTGCTTATCCAGCTGGTTTACGCCAGCGCTTCCAGCTGTTCCTGCAGCGTCAACCATTCCAACTCGAGCGTTTCCAGATCCCGTGCCACGAACGCCTGGTCGGCCACCAGCGTCTTGAGGCGATCCTTGTTGTGCGCATCGTAGATCGTCGGGTCGAGCAAGGCGGCATCGATCGTGGCCTTCTTTGCCTGCAGCTTGGCCATCTGCTCGTCCAGGCGCTTGACCTTGCTTTCGATCGGCTTGCGCTGCGCGGCGTTGCGCTGGCGCTCTTCGGCGCCCAGGCGCTTTTGTTCCTTGCGCTCGGCCGGCGTGGCGCTCGGCACCGGCGCGACGGGCGCGGCGGCCTTGGCCAATGGCAGGATGTCGGTGCCTTTGCCCAGCTTGGTCTTGAACAGCCAGTCCTTGTAGTCGTCCAGGTCGCCATCGAACGGTTGCAGGCGGCCGTCGGCAACGATGATGAATTCATCGGTCGTCGCGCGCAGCAGGTGGCGATCGTGGGACACCACGATCAGCGTGCCTTCGAACTGCGCCAGCGCCATCGTCAGCGCTTCGCGCGTTTCCAGGTCCAGGTGGTTGGTCGGTTCATCGAGCAGCAGCAGGTTAGGGCGCTGCCAGACGATCAGGGCCAGCGCCAGGCGCGCCTTTTCGCCGCCCGAGAACGGCTTGATCGAGCTGGTCACCATGTCGCCCGGGAAGTTGAAGCTGCCCAGGAAGTTGCGCAGTTCCTGCTCGCGCACCGTCGGCGCGATCTTGGCCAGGTGCCACAGGGGCGACTCGTCATGGCGCAGCATCTCGACCTGGTGCTGGGCGAAGTAGCCGATCGACAGGCCCTTGCCGATCGTCGCTTCGCCGGTCAGCGGCATCAGCTCGCCGGCGATGGTCTTGATCAGCGTCGATTTACCGGCGCCGTTCACGCCCAGCAGGCCAATGCGCTGGCCGATGGTCAGCGAAAAGTCGATGTGGTTGACGATGGTTTTCTTGCCAACCTTGTCGCCATGCTCGTCGAGCAGGAAGTAGCCGGCATCGACCTTGTCCAGCACCAGCAGCGGATTCGGGGCCGACAGCGGCTCGCGGAAGTCGAACGAGAATTCGGCCGCAGCGCGCAGCGGCGCCAGCTCTTCCATCTTGGCCAGGGCCTTCATGCGGCTCTGCGCCTGGCGCGCCTTGGAGGCCTGCGCCTTGAAGCGGTTGACGAACGACTCCAGGTGCGCGCGCTGGCGCTGCTGCTTCTCGAGTGCGCCGGCGGCCAGGATCATCTGGGCGGCGCGCTGGCGCTCGAAACCCGAGTAGTTGGCCGTGTAGCGTTTCAGCTTGCGCTCGTCGATGTGCACGATCACGTTGACCACTTCGTCAAGGAAGTCGCGATCGTGGGAAATGATGATCAGGGTACCCGTGTAGCGCTTGAGCCAGTCTTCGAGCCAGATGATCGCATCCAGATCCAGGTGGTTGGTCGGTTCATCGAGCAGCAGCAGGTCGGACGGGCACATCAGCGCCTGCGCCAGGTTCAGGCGCATGCGCCAGCCACCCGAGAAGCTCGCCACCGGCTGGTTCATCTGCGCCAGCGAAAAGCCCAGGCCCAGCAGCAGCTGTTCGCCGCGCGACTGCACCGTGTAGCCATCGGCATCGGCCAGCATGCCGTGCAGCTCGCCCAGACGCATGCCGTGGGCATCGACGTCCGGGTGCGATTCCAGTTCTTCCAGCTCGGCCTGGAGCTTGCGCAGGCCGACGTCGCCGTCGATGGCGTAATCGAGCGCCGCGCGGTCCAGCGCTGGTGTCTCTTGCGCCACGTACGCCATGCGCCATTTGGCCGGGAAGTCGATCTGGCCCTGGTCCGGGTGCAGCTCGTTACGGAGCATGCCGAACAGGCTCGATTTGCCGGCGCCGTTGGCGCCGATCAGGCCGATCTTGTCGCCCGGGTTGAGGGTCAGGTCGGCATCGACGAGCAGCGGCTTGGTGCCGCGCATCAGGCTGACGTTCTGGATACGGATCATGGTGTGGGACGCTTGAAAGTTGACGTGCAGCGTGGGGTGGGCAACCGAGTCGCCCACCCCACGGATAAAAGAAGGATGCGGATTATTACGTGTTTTGCAGCTGTTCAGCCGTCAGCAGGAACACCGCATCGTCGCCGATGCTCGTGGTCAGCCAGGTCAGGCCCAGGTGGCCGAACGCGGCTTCGGCGTACTCGCGCTCGTTGCCGATTTCAACCACCAGGATGCCTTCCGGCGTCAGGCGCTCGGCGGCGCCGGCGATGATCTTGCGCACCAGGTCCATGCCGTCTTCGCCGCCGGCCAGCGCGATCTGCGGCTCGACCATGTATTCCTGCGGCAGCGTGCGCATCGATTCAGCGTTCACGTACGGCGGGTTGGTGATGATCAGGTCGTATTTCTTGAACGGCACGTTTTCGTACAGGTCGGACTCGATCGGGTTCACGCGTCCTTCGAGTTTGTATTCGCGGATATTCGTTTCGGCCACGGCCAACGCATCCTTCGAGATGTCGATCGCATCGACCACCGCGTTGGCAAACGTATCGGCCATCATGATTGCCAGGCACCCGCTGCCGGTGCACAGCTCGAGCACGTTTTCCACGCCATCCGGGTCCACCAGCCACGGGCTGAACTGCTGCGGGATCAGCTCGGCAATGAACGAGCGCGGCACCAGTACGCGTTCGTCGACATAGAAGCGGTATTCGCCCAGCCAGGCTTCTTTGGTGATGTAGGCGGCCGGCACGCGCTCGGTCACGCGGCGCTCGATCACGGCCAGCACCTGCAGCACTTCGTCGTCCAGCAGCTTGGCGTCGAGGAACGGCTCCAGGCGGTCGAGCGGCAGCTTCAGGGTGTGCAGGATCAGGTAGGCGGCTTCGTCGAAGGCTTCGATGCTACCGTGGCCGAAGAACAGCTTGGCGCCGTTGAAACGGGTGATCGCATAGCGCAGCAGGTCGCGCGGCGTGGAAAATGAGGTGGTGGTCATGGCCTGGATGATGGGTTGTAAGGCTTCAAGCGGCCAGCAGGCGCTGGAGCGTACGGCGATAGATATTCTTCAGGGGATCGATGTAGCGCAGTTCGATGTGCTCGTCGATTTTGTGAATGCTGGCGTTCGGTGGGCCGAATTCTATCACCTGAGGGCAGATGCGGGCGATGAAGCGGCCATCCGAGGTCCCGCCCGAGGTCGATAATTCGGTCTGGACGCCCAGTTCGTCGCTGATCGCGGTGCAGACGGCGTCCGACAGCGTGCCTTTCTCGGTCAGGAAGGGCAGACCCGACAAGGTCCAGTCGAGATCGTAATCCAGGCCATGGCGGTCGAGGATCGCATGCACGCGCGCCTGCAGGCCTTCGGCCGTGCTGGCGGTCGAGAAACGGAAATTGAAGTCCAGGCTCACGCTCCCCGGGATCACGTTGTTGGCGCCGGTTCCGGCGGCGATGTTCGACACCTGCCAGCTGGTGGGCGCGTAGTACTCGTTGCCTTCGTCCCAGACTTCGAGCGTCAGCTCGGCCAGTGCCGGGGCCATCTGGTGGATCGGATTGCGCGCCAGTTGCGGGTAGGCGATGTGGCCCTGGACGCCGTTGACGATCAGGTGGCCCGACAGCGAACCGCGCCGGCCATTCTTGATCGTGTCGCCCAGCACGTGGTTCGAGGTCGGCTCGCCCACCAGGCAATAGTCTGGCGCAACGCCCCGTTCTTCGAGCAGGTCGCAGACGATGGCGGTGCCGTCGACTGCCGGGCCTTCTTCGTCGCTCGTGATCAACAACGCGATCGAGCCCTGGTGGTCAGGATGCGCGCCGATGAACTCTTCGCAGGCGATGACCATCGCCGCGATCGAGGTCTTCATGTCAGAGGCGCCGCGCCCGTACAGCTTGCCGTCGCGCTGCGTCGGCATGAATGGTTCGGATGTCCACTGGTGCAGCGGACCGGCCGGCACCACGTCGGTATGGCCGGCAAACACGAACAGCGGCGCATTCTCGCCCTTGCGCGCCCACAGATTGGTCACGCCATTCGAGACGATCGTCTCGCACACGAAGCCCAGCGGCGCCAGCAGTTCGATCAGGCGCTGCTGGCAGCCCTTGTCCTGGGGCGTGATCGAGTCGAGCGCGATCAGCTCTTCGGTGAGCAGCAGGGTGCGTGATGGTCTCATGCTGCCGCCCCGAATTTTTCTTCAAATGCAGCCGGCGAAAAACCGACCGTCACAGGCCCGGCGCCTTGCACGACCGGGCGCTTGATGACCGACGGATTTTCGAGCATCAGCGCGAGCGCGCTGTCGGCATCGACGATGGCCACCTTGCGTTCGTCCGGCAGGTTGCGCCAGGTGGTGCCCTTGCGGTTGACCAGGGTCGTCCAGTCGAGGTCTTGCAGCCAGGTTGTCACCACTTCAGGGGCAAGTCCTTGCTTCTTGAAATCGTGGAAGGTGAAGTCGATGCCGTGGTCTTGCAGCCAGGTGCGGGCTTTCTTGACGGTGTCGCAATTGGGGATGCCGTAGAGGGTAGTCGTCATGGGATATGCGGGAAAGAGGGCGGCAGCGCCGCCCCGGAAGATCAGGAATTGAGCGTGAACTCGGTAAACGACGCGCCGCCCTTGGGCTCATTGGCCTTGTCGTCCAGCTGCTGCTGGACCTGACTATCGGGCCCGTTGTTGAGCAGCCAGAGCAGGTTGGTAGCCGAGTCGGCGTTGGCCAGGCCTTCGTCCTGCGTCACGTGTCCTTCCTTGATCAGGTGGAACAGGGCGCCTTCGAACGATTGCGAACCGGCCGACAGGCTCTTGTCCATCGCTTCCTTGATCTGGCTGATTTCGCCCTGTTCGATCAGGTCGGCGATGTAGCGGGTGTTGAGCATGACTTCGACTGCCGCGCGGCGCGCGCCGCCGGCAGCGGCCTTGACCAGGCGCTGCGACACGATGGCCTTGATGCTCGACGCCAGGTCCTGCAGCAGTGCGTTGCGGTTTTCCAGCGGGTAGAAGCTGATGATACGGTTCAGTGCGTTGTAGCTGTTGTTGGCGTGCAGCGTGGCCAGCACCAGGTGGCCGGACTGCGCGTAGGCCAGCGCCGCCTGCATCGTTTCGCGGTCGCGGATTTCGCCGATCAGGATGCAGTCGGGCGCCTGGCGCATCGAGTTTTTCAGCGCGATGCCGAAGTCGTGCGTGTCGCTGCCGATCTCGCGCTGGTTGACGATCGATTTCTTGTTTTTGAAAAGATATTCGATCGGGTCTTCCAGCGTCAGGATATGCCCGGTGCGCAGGTCGTTGCGATGGTCGAGCATCGACGCGATGGTGGTCGACTTGCCCGAACCGGTGGCACCCACGACCAGCATCAGGCCGCGCTTTTCCATGATCAGTTCGGCCAGCACGGGCGGCAGGCCCAGTTCGGCCAGCGGCGGGATGGTCGCGGGGATGTAACGGAATACGGCCGAGATCGAGCCGCGCTGGCGGAACGCCGACAGGCGAAACCGGCCTACGTTGGCGACCGACACGCCCATGTTCAATTCGTTGTCGCGCTGGAGTTCGTCGATCTGTTCTGGCGTGGCGATCTCGGACAGCAGCGACAGGATGTTCTCGGGTTCGAGGCGATGCTGGTTGATGGGGATGAGCGCGCCGTTGATCTTGATATGCACCGGGGAGTTCACGGCGAAGAACATGTCGGACGCGTTCTTCTCTTTCATCAGCTGGAACAGGCGGTCCATGGCCATGGCATCGTCTCCGTCAATCGGGGGAGTTACAAGAGCCGGTTGGGCAGGGCAGGCATGCCGCCCCGTTCAACCGGCCGTACTGACTACGTGCGCAATCAGTCGCCGCGCAGCAGATCGTTGATGGCCGTCTTCGAGCGGGTCTGTGCATCGACGCGCTTGACGATGACGGCGCAGTACAGGCTGTACTTGCCGTCGGCGGATGGCAGGCTGCCCGACACGACGACCGAGCCCGACGGCACGCGGCCATACGATACTTCGCCGGTGGCGCGGTCATAGATCTTGGTCGACTGGCCGATGTACACGCCCATCGAGATCACCGAGTTCTCTTCGACGATCACGCCTTCGACGATTTCGGAACGCGCGCCGATGAAGCAGTTGTCTTCGATGATGGTCGGGTTGGCCTGCATCGGTTCGAGCACGCCGCCGATGCCCACGCCGCCCGACAGGTGAACGTTCTTGCCGATCTGCGCGCACGAACCTACCGTGGCCCAGGTGTCGACCATCGTGCCTTCATCGACGTAGGCGCCGATGTTGACGTACGACGGCATCAGGACCACGTTCTTGCCGATGAAGCTGCCACGACGGGCCACTGCCGGCGGCACGACACGGAAACCGCCGCGTGCGAAGTCTTCTGGCGTGTAGTCGGCGAACTTGGTCGGGACCTTGTCGTAGAACTGGATGTCGCCCGAGGCGACCGGCACGTTGTTCTCGAGGCGGAACGACAGCAGCACGGCTTTCTTGATCCACTGGTTCACGACCCAGGTGCCGGTGTCCTTCTGCGCGACGCGCAGGCTGCCGTCGTCGAGGCCCGCGAGCACATGGGCGACTGCGTCACGCAGTTCGGCGCTGGCGCTGTTCGGGCTGATGTCGGCGCGCTGTTCCCAGGCGGTGTCGATGATGTTCTGGAGTTGTTGGGTCATGGTGCTGTTCTTGGTTGGAATGAATTCAAGGGTGCAGAGGCGTCAGGTGAGGCCCTGGCAGAACTGGACGATGCGGTTGGCCGCTTCCAGTCCTTCGTCGACGCTGGCCACGAGGGCCATGCGGATGCGGTCCTGGCCCGGGTTCTGCCCGTGCGCATCGCGCGCCAGGTAGCTGCCCGGAAGGACCGTGACATTATAGTCGGCGTACAGGCGCCGTGCGAAGTCGACATCCGACAGGCCGGTGCGGCGCACGTCGGCCCACAGATAGAAGCCGGCGTCGGGCAGTTCGACGTCCATCACGTTCTTGAGCAGCGGCGTGATGAGATTGAACTTCTCTTTGTACAGCGTGCGGTTGTCCTGCACGTGCTGCTCGTCGTTCCAGGCCGCAATCGACGCCGCCTGCACCGGTGGCGACATCGCGCCGCCGCAGTAAGTGCGGTACAACAGAAAACGCTTCATCGCCACCGGGTCGCCTGCCACGAAGCCCGAGCGCATGCCCGGCACGTTCGAGCGCTTCGACAGGCTCGAGAACACGATCAGGTTGCGGTAAGGCTGCTCGCCGCTGCTGCGGCCAAGCTGGTGCGCCGCTTCGAGCGCCCCCAGCGGCGGGGTGCTGCCCGTGTAGATCTCGGAATAGCATTCGTCGGCCGCGATCAGGAAGCCCCAGCGGTCCGACAGCGCGAACAGGTCGCGCCAGTCGTCCAGCGTCAGCGTGGCGCCGGTCGGGTTGCCGGGCGAGCAGACATACATCAGCTGCACGCGCGGCCACACGTCATCTGGCACGCTGGCATAGTCGGGCGCGAAATTGCGCCCCGGCTCGGAGTTGACAAACCACGGCGCGGCGCCGGCCAGGTAGGCCGCGCCCTCGTAGATCTGGTAGAACGGGTTCGGGCATACCACCAGCGGATCGGGCCTGGACGCGTCGATCACGCACTGCGCGATGGCAAACAGCGCCTCGCGCGAGCCGTTCACTGGCAGCACCATCGTGGCCGCGTCGAGCGCCGGCAAGCCGTAGCGCCGTTCGAGCCAGCCAGCGATCGCGGTGCGCAGCGGCTCGCTGCCGATCGTGCTCGGATAACTGGCCAGGCCCGATACCGCATGCATCAGCGCTTTCTCGATGAACGGGGGCGTCGGATGCTTCGGCTCGCCGATGCCAAGACTGATGGGCGAATAGTCCGGGTTCGGTGTGACGCCGGCAAACAACTGGCGCAGTTTTTCGAACGGGTAGGAATGGAGTTTGTCGAGATGGGGGTTCACGGCGATACCAGTGTGCGCTTTTGGCTAATTTTTCATTATAGCGCCAGGAATCGCCGCCACGGCGCATACGCTTTAAGTGATTTGCGGTAACATCTGACGTCAATACCCACCTTCAATGTTCACGTCGAAAGCCGATTTTCCGTGCCGATCAATTACGCGCGTAGCCTGACCGGACACGCCCGCACGCCGGGCGCCAACCGCCACCTGGGCGTGGCGCTGGCCTTTGTCGCCGGGGCCATCAATGCCGGTGGTTACCTGGCGGTGCGCGAGTACACGTCGCACATGACCGGCATCATCTCGAGCGCGGCCGACCATCTGGTGCTCGGCCAGACCGACCTGGTGCTCGCGGCATTGGGCGCCTTGGTCAGCTTCATGCTGGGCGCGTCCTGCACCGCGATCCTCGTCAATCTCGTGCGGCGCCAGGGCCTTTACAGCGGCTATGCACTGCCGCTGGTGTTCGAAGCGATCCTGCTGCTGGTATTCGGCATCCTGGGCGCACGCCTGAACGACATCGATGCGCTGTTCATCCCGCTGACGGTGATGCTGCTGTGTTTCATGATGGGTTTGCAGAACGCCGTCATCACCAAGGTCTCGCACGCCGAAATCCGCACCACCCACATGACCGGCATCGTGACCGACATCGGCATCGAACTGGGCAAGCTGGCGTACTGGAATATGGATGGCGGCCGGCACCAGCCCAAAGTGACGGCCAACCTGGGGCGCCTGGGCCTGATGATGGCGCTCCTGGCTGCCTTCTGCATCGGAGGCGTGGTCGGAGCCCTGGGCTTCAAGCACCTGGGTTATCTGTCGACGATTCCGTTGGCCGCGTTCCTGTGCGTGCTGGGGATCGTGCCGGTGGTCGACGATGCGCTGCACGTGCTGGGGCGCGGGCGGCGGGCCGGGCACGACGCCTGACCGCTCAGGCGGCCTGTTCGCGCCAGGCCCCCGGATTGATGCCGCTCCACTCACGGAACGCATGGGTGAACGCGCTCTGGTCCTGGAAGCCCAGCAGGAAAGCGATATCGGCCAGCCCCAGCTCGCGCCGCCGCAGATAATCCTGCGCCAGCGCAAAGCGCACCGCATCGAGGACCTGCTGAAAGCTCGATCCGGCGTCGGCCAGCTTGCGCTGCAGCGTGCGCGCCGACAATCCCAGTTCGGCCGCGACCGGTGCCAGGCGGGCCCGGCCGTCGGGCAGGCGCGGGGTGAGGACCGTCGTCACCTGCGCCACGATGCCGTCGGCGGTCATCGTGCGCTGCGCCAGCAGCCGTTCGGCATGCTGGTGCAGCACGGGAAACAGGCTGGTGTCGGCATTCGGCACCGGCATGGCCAGCAGCGCCACGTCAAAAGCGGCGCCATGGCACGGCGCATCGAACGTCGGCACGACGCCCAGCACGCGCCGGTATTCATCGTGGCCAAGGCGGGGATCGGCATGCCTGAAGTGCATCGCCTGCGGCGTCAAGGCTCGCCCCGCCATCCAGCTGCCGAACACGCGAATGCCGGCGTACACACTCTCGGCCAGGTGCCGCGTGGCGTCCGGATAGCGGCTGATCCATTCATACAATGCGTGCGGGCCTTCGATGGCAAGCCGGCTGCGACCCAGGTCGTGCGCCAGCGGTTCATAGCGCTGGGCCAGCGCCAGCGCGTGGCCGAAACTGCTGCTGGCCAGCAGCATCAGGCCATATGCGCTGTACGTGGCAGGGCGCACTTTTTCACCGACATGCAAACCGAAAAACGGATCGTTCGCCAGCCGCGCGCCGGTATCGAGGAGGGCGATGTAGCGTGTTGTCGACAACGTGTCGGGAAGCGGAGAGAGTGCGCCGCCAGCCAGGCCGGTGGCGTTCGCAAGCGCGTGGGGTGTCACGCCGCGTTCGAGGGCAGTATCGAGCAAGGTCTGGAGATAGGGGCCGGTCACGCGGGCGGTATCCGGCAGGCGTGGCGTGATCGAGCAAGGCAGTGTCATGAATGCGCAATACAGTTGGCAAGGCCCTGACTAATCTGGCAAAAAGGGCAACTTGTGCCCAAGTATAACGAAGAAGGCGGTTTGATGCGGTGTTGTAATGGCTGGGGTGACGAGGCAAACGACATGCAACTGTGCCAGCAGAACGCCCGCTGGCGCTGGCCCGGTGGCGCCACCTGTCCGGCCCGGCGGGTGACGCCATGATGACCTTTCCACCACCACGCGACTGGGACGTGCTCGTCATCGGCGGCGGCATCACCGGTGCCGGCATCCTGCTCGAGGCAGCGCGGCGCGGTCTGAAGGCACTGCTGGTCGAGCAGGCCGACTTCGGCTGCGGCACCTCGAGCCGCTCGTCCAAACTGATGCACGACGGCCTGCGCAATGTGGCCGCCGGCAGCCTGCGCCGCACTCGTGACGCGGTGGCCGAGCGCGAAGCGCTGCTGCGCGCCGTTCCCGGCCTGGTCGATGCGCAGCCGTTCGCGTTCGCGAACCATGGCGCCGACCTCACGCGCCGCCTTGGCTTGCTGTCGATGCTGCGCGTGGTCGACCTGCTCACGGGCCGGCGCGAACCGCAATGGCAGCGCCAGGACGCCCTGCGCAAACCGGCCCCGGATGCGCCCGATCCGCGCAGCGCCGGCAGCATCCGCTATACCGACGCCAAGACCGACGATGCGCGCCTCGTGCTGCGCGTGCTGGGCGAGGCGCGTGCCCATGGCGCGGTGGCCTGCAATTACGTCACCGTGCAGTCGCTCGTGCGCGATGGCGGCAAGGTGCATGGCGCCTTGCTGCGCGATGAACGCACCGGCGCCGAGACGGCAGTGCGCGCGCGCGTGGTAATCGACGCCACCGGCGCACCGCCTGCGCTCGCCGGCGCCGGCGTTAACGACGGGCAGCCGCGCCTGCGCTGGCTGCGCGGCAGCCACCTGCTGTTGCCGGCCGACCGCCTGCCACTGACCGACGCCGTCAGCCTGCTGCATCCGGCCGATGGCCGCCCGGTGTTTGCGTTTCCGTGGGAAGGCGTGACGCTGGTCGGTACGGCCGACGTCGACCAGACCGACGACGTCAATGCCCAGCCGAGCATCACGCGGCGCGAATTCGATTACCTGATGGCGGCCGTGCAAGCCCAGTTCGCACCACTGGCGCTGGTCGATGCCGACGTGCTGGCCACCTTTGCCGGTGCGCGCCTGGTATTCGACAGCGGCAGCGACGGCCTGTCAATCAGTGACAAGCGTGAGCACCTGGTGTGGTCCGAACCCGGTCTGGTCTCGGTCGCGGGTGGCACGCTGACAACCTTCCGCCTGGCCGCGCGCGACGTGCTGCGCGAGGCGGCGCGCCAGTTGTCGGGCGCGCCCCTGCGCACCGAGCGCGGGGCCGTGTTTGCACGGGCCAGCGTCCCGGCGCGGCGCGACCTGCCGCCCAACGTGCTGCGCCGGCTCACGGGCCGTTACGGCGCGCACGTCAAGGCACTCCTGTCCGCCGCGCAGGCAGGAGAGCTCGAATGCATTCCGGGCACGCACACGCTGTGGGCCGAGCTGCGCTGGGCGGCACGCGCCGAACAGGTGTACCGGCTCGACGACCTGCTGCTGCGCCGCACGCGCCTGGGCATCCAGCTGACCGATGGTGGCGCGGCGCTGATGGGCCGGGTGCGCGCGATCTGCCAGAAAGAGCTGGGATGGGACGATGCGCAATGGGACGCGCAGGAAAAACGCTATATGGCTGCGTGGCGCCTGCAGCACGCGGTGCCGCCTGCCACGTGACGGGCAGGCTCAGGGCGCGCGTTGGCCGCGCACGGTGTCCAGCATCGTCCCTGCCTGCAGCATGACGACCTGATTGCGCCCGCGCGCCTTGGCTTCGTACATGGCACGGTCGGCCGAGACGAACAGCGAGCGGATATCGTCGAACAATGTCGGCACGATGCAGGCCACGCCCACGCTGGCCGTGACCACGCCGGCGCCGTCAGCACGCGGATTTGGCATGGCCAGCTGCTCGATATGGGCACGGATCGATTCACCCAGGCGGGCCGCGCTCGGGCAGCTGGTATCGGCCAGCAGTACGACGAATTCTTCGCCGCCATAGCGCGCCGCCAGATCGGTCGGGCGCATCGCATGCGTTTGCAGCGCCTCGGCGATCGCCTGCAGGCAGGTGTCGCCGGCGGCGTGGCCCAGGCTGTCGTTGTAGCCCTTGAAGTGGTCGACGTCGATCACGATCAGCGACAGCGGCTGGCTGCTTCTGATCGCGCGCTGCCATTCTTTGTCGAGAAACGCGTCGAAGTGGCGGCGGTTGGCGATGCGCGTGAGCGGGTCGACCAGCGCCGCATGCTGCAGCGCCGTCTCGGATTGCTTGTGGTGCGTGATGTCGTGCAGCAGGATGACGAACAGGCCTTCGTCGCCGGCCATCGGCGACAGGCCCAGGTCGATCGCGCGCAGCGTCCCATCGGGCTGGCGCAGCCGCACTTCACGCGTGCCGCGGCAACGCGCAGCGGCCTGCTCATCGGCCGGGTTGGCGAAGAAGGCAGCGTAGTCCCGGTCTGCCGGCGGCTCGATCAGATCGCACAGCGGCCGGCCGGCAAGCAGGCTGCGCGGCTGCGCCAGGAAGCCTTCGCTGGCCGGGTTGGCGAAGGCGATGCAGCCGTCGGCATCGACGAGCATCAGGCCTTCGTCCATGCCATCGACGATTAGCTGGAGGCGTTCAGCCTGCTGCTTCTGGCTGTCGCTGCTGCTGCGCAGGCGCAGCTGGGCGCGCACGCGCACGCAGACTTCGGCCATGCGCACCGGCTTGGCGATGTAATCCGCTGCACCCGTGTCAAAGCCGGCGACGACGTCTTCGGTCTCGCCGCATTCGCTGACGAAAATGACGGGAATATGGGCGGTGTCGGTCGCGCGCTTGAGGCGGCGGCAGATTTCCAGGCCGTCGAGGTCGGGCATGCGGACGTCGAGCAGGATCAGGTCGGGCTGCACGCGCAGCGCGATGTCGAGCGCGCGTTTTCCGGTACTGGCGACGAAGGTCTGGTAACCCTGCTGTCGCATCATGTCCTGCAACAGGCCGACGCTGTCGGGGGCGTCATCAACGATCAGAATGGCGGATTGGCGCGCCGGGGCTGCAAGCGCTAGAGCAGGGTGCATCATCAGTTGCAGTAAGACCTCATCAATGTGACGAAATCATACCCGCAATCCGAGGCAATCAGACAACTGATCTTGCCAGAAACTCAGCACCTGATGATGTTGTTGCAATAATGCAACCAAATTGTCATGGGCCCGCGCCTTGCACGCGGGCCGATGGGCAATTACAGCATGCCGGCAATGAGCTTACCGAGGATGGCGATGCCTTCGCGGATGCGTTCCGGCGGCACCGTCACGAACGACAGGCGCAGCGTGTTCGACGCCGGATCGTTGGCGTAGAACGGCGCGCCCGGCACGAATGCCACTTTGGCGGCCAGCGACTGCTCGAGCAGTTTCATGGCGTCGATCTGCTGCGGCAGCGTGACCCAGATGAACATGCCGCCTTCCGGTTCGGTCCAGCTGACGCTCGTTGGAAAGTGTTCTTTCATCGCGTCGAGCATGCACTGGCACTGATCGCTGTACAACTGGCGGATGGTCGGGATGTGCTGGTCGAGGAAACCGTCCTTGACGACTTCATGCACGACCATCTGCGTCAGCTGCGCAGTGTGCAGGTCGGCGGCCTGCTTGGCCAGCTCGAGGCGGCGCACCAGCGGCAGCGGGGCGCACACGTAGCCGAGGCGAATGCCTGGCGTGAGCACCTTCGAGAACGAGCCCATGTAGATGACGCCGTCCGGGTTCATCGCGACCATCTTCGGCATCGGCTCGCCGCGGTACGACAGCGAACCGTACGGATCGTCCTCGATCAGCGGGATGGCCAGGCGCGCGCAGGTTTCCACGAGTTCGCGGCGGCGCTCGAGCGACAGGCTGCGGCCGGTCGGGTTCTGGAAGTTCGGCAGCGAGTACAGCATGCGCGCGTCCTTGGCGACGGCATCGATCGACGACGGCACCAGGCCATGTTCGTCGGTGTCGACCGATTTGAATTCGGGGCGGTACACCGAGAACGCCTGCAGCGCGCCCAGGTAGCTCGGGGTTTCGACCAGCACGCGGCTGCCTTCGTCGACCAGCACCTTGCCGAGCAGGTCGAGCGCCTGTTGCGAGCCGGACGTCATCAGGATCTGTTCCGGCAGGATGGTCGAGCCTTCGGTCGACAACGAATTGGCAATCCATTCGCGCAGTGGCGCATAACCGTCGGTCGGGCCGTATTGCAGCGCCACTTTGCCGGCTTCGCTCAGCACCTTGTCATAGGCCGCTTTCATGCGCTCGACCGGGAAGGTCGCAGGCGATGGCAGGCCGCCGGCGAACGAAATGATGTCCGGACGCTGGGTGATCTTCAGGATTTCGCGGATGAACGAGCTTTGCAGCTGCGCGGCGCGTTCCGAGAACTGCCACTGGATAGGATTGGGGTTTTCGATTTTCATACTTGTCTCGCAGGAAGGGGCACGGTCGTGCCGGGCCATTATATAGAACACGCCGGGTAGGCGATCTCTTGTCGGCGGACGGCGCCGGGTCAGCGCCACCCGTAATGACAGTAAAGGAAACACCGGCGAATGTGCGCCGGTTATTGCCACGCAAACGCTGTGTTTATGCCACTTCGACGATCATTTCGATCTCGACGCAGGTACCGCGCGGCAGCGAGGCAACGCCAAAGGCCGAACGCGCGTGCTTGCCGGCGTCGCCGAACACTTCACCGATCAGTTCCGACGCGCCATTCGTGACCAGGTGCTGTTCGTTGTAGTCCGGGGTCGATGCGACCAGGCTCATGAGCTTGACGATGCGCTTGACGCGGGTCAGGTCGCCGCCGACCGCTTCCTGCAGCGTGCCGATCAGGTCGATGGCGACCGAGCGCGCAGCCGCCTGGCCGTCGGCGGTGGTCTTGTCGCGGCCCAGGATGCCGGCATTCGGCGAACCGTCGGCATTCTTGGCGATGTGGCCCGAGATGAACACGAGGTTGCCGGTCTGGACGTACATGACATAGGCCGCGGCCGGGGTGGCTGGCGCTTCCAGCGTGATGTTCAGTTCTTTGAGTTTGTCGTAGACGGTCATGGAATTTCCAGGGTGCGTGAATGAATCCGATATTGTACGTCGAGCGCAGGTAGGCGAGCGAACCATGCTGCCCGTCGTGCGGCCCGTTGTGCGGCCAATCATGAGGCCTGACGGCGTACCTGCAGTCGACGGCCGGCGCATACGACCCCGATCACGGCCAGTGCGAACAGGCAGTTGTTCAGTGCCAGCCGCTCGCCGAGCAGCACCGCCGCGCCGAGCAGGCTCATGAACGGCTGCAGCAGCTGCACCTGGCCGACTCGCGCGATTCCGCCCAACGCCAGGCCGCGATACCAGAAAAAGAAGCCGACGAACATCGAGATCGCCGTGACATACGCCAGCCCGACCCAGGCGGCGGGTCCGACGGCGGCGAAGTCGACCGGGTGGCGCGCAAGATGCCAGGCCAGCGTCGACGCAGCGAATGGTATGGCCAGCAGCAGCGCCCAGCAAATCGTCTCGGGTCCACCCAGCGTGCGAGCCAATTTGCCGCCTTCGGCATAGCCCATCGCGCCGGCGGCAAGCGCCGCAAACATCAGGAGGTCGGCCGGGTGCAGCGCGCCGCCACCCTGGAACAGCGCGAACGCCACCACGATCGCCGCGCCGAGCACGGCCATGAGCCAGAAGGCCAGCGAAGGCCGCTCGTCGCCGCGCAGCGCTGCATAGATCGTTGTCATCAGCGGCAGCAGGCCGGCCAGAACGGCGCCGTGCGCAGCGGGCAGGACGCGCAACGCCATTGAACTGAGCAGGGGAAAGCCGATCACCACGCCCAGCATCACAAGGCCAAGAGGCAACCAGGCGCCCCGTGGCGGCAGCGGGGCCCGGCGCCAGACAAGCCAGCCGGCAGCCAGCGCGGCCGCGCCCAGCGCCCGGGCCAGCGCCGCGAACAGCGGATCGAGATCCATGACTGCCATGCGGGTGAACGGCATGGTCAGGCTGAACATGGCCACGCCTGCCAGCCCGAGCAGCATGCCGCGGGTTTCGTCGTGGCTGGTGGACGACGCGGGGTGGGCGATGGCGGTCATGCGGTTCCTTCGGCAGGGGTTGTGTCATTGAAGTACTTGGGACTATCCTACGACCACTGACCAATACAGTCCCAGTACAGTTGTCCCGATAATTTACCCACTGTGGTGGAGCGATGACCAATACACCCGCGTTTGACTTCACCCGTGCCGAGGGGCCCCTCGCCGAGCAAATCGTGCGCGCGGTGGCCGCGCACGTCGACGAGCGCCTGCTCAGGCCTGGCGCGCGCATGCCGTCGATTCGCCAGTTCGCTGCCAGTCACGGCGTCTCGCCGTTTACCGTGGTGGCAAGCTACGACCGGCTGGTGGCGCAGGGTTATCTGGAATCGCGTCGTGGCGCCGGCTTCTTTGTACGAGAGCGGCAGCCGGTGCCGGCGCGGCTGGCAACGCAACCAGCCGCCGTGCCGGATTCGCTCGACATCGCCTGGCTGGTGCGCAGCATGTTCCGCCAGGCCCCGCTCGGTTTTCAACCCGGTTCCGGGGTGTTGCCGGCCGGCTGGCTGGATGGCCCGGCGGTGGCCAATGCGCTGCGCGCGCTGAGTCGCCAGAATTGTGATGGCCTGCTGGGCTATGGCCCGCCGCACGGCTTTTTGCCGCTGCGCCAGCAACTCCAGCTGAAGCTGGCCGAGATGGAGATCGAGGCCGCGCCGGAGCAACTCGTGACCACGCTCGGCGTGACCCAGGCGCTCGACCTGGTGGCACGCGAATTCTGCCAGCCGGGCGACACGGTGCTGGTCGACGATCCGGCCTGGTTCCTGATGTTCGGATCGTTCGCGGCCCTGGGCCTGAAAGTGGTCGGCGTGCCGCGCCGGGCCGATGGGCCGGATCTGGCGCAGCTCGAGCACCTGGCTGCACTGCACCGGCCGCGCTTGTTCGTCATCAATTCGGTCTTGCACAATCCGACGTCGTCGTCGATATCGGCGGCCAAGGCATTCCAGGTGCTGCGCCTGGCCGAGCAGCACGAGTTTCTGGTCGTCGAAGACGATATCTACTGCGACTTGCACCCGGGTGGCGCCACGCGCCTGGCTGCGCTGGACGGCTTGCAGCGCGTGATCTACCTGGGCGGATTTTCGAAGTCGATGGCGGCCAATCTGCGGGTGGGCTTCATCGCCACCTCGCGCGAGCGCGCGCTGCGATTGTCGGACCGCAAGATGCTCGCCACACTCAGCACGAGCGACCTTGGCGAGCGGATCGTCTACAAGATCCTGAGCGAAGGCCATTACCGCAAGCATCTCGACCGCATCCGGGCGCGCCTGGACGGGGCGCGGCCCGGGGCGCTGCGCCGGCTTGAAACGCTGGGCCTGGCGGTCGAGTCGGCACCGGCTGCCGGCATGTTCGTCTGGGTCGATGCCGGCTGCGACACCAACGCGCTGACGGCGCGCGCACTTGGGTTGGACCTCTTGCTGGCGCCGGGCAGCCTGTTCTCGCCCGATCAGCAGCCGTCGACCCGCATGCGCCTGAACCTGGCGGCGCTGCAGGATCCGGCCGTCTGGCGCTTTTTAGAGACCCGCGGCGCTTGACGTCGGGATGTCTGGATATTGCTTATCAAAAATATCTCTTGAAATCCCCCGGCAGGGCCACATATGCGTCCGGGTCTGACCAACCCCTATTTGTCTTTAACGAGGAACAAGATGGCCCACGCCGAAAAAGAAACCCTTGGATTTCAGGCTGAAGTAAAACAGCTGCTGCAACTGATGATTCACTCCTTGTACTCCAACAAGGAAATCTTCCTGCGCGAATTGATCTCGAACGCGTCGGATGCGTCCGACAAGCTGCGCTTCGAGGCGATCAACAATGACGCCCTGTACGGCAACGACCACGAACTGAAAATCAAGGTGGCGTTCGACGCCGCCGCCAAGACGATCACGATCTCGGACAACGGTATCGGCATGAACCGTGACGAAGTGATCTCGCACCTGGGCACCATCGCCAAGTCGGGCACCAAGGAATTCTTCAGCAAGCTCTCCGGCGACCAGCAGCAGGACGCGGCACTCATCGGCCAGTTCGGCGTGGGCTTCTATTCGGGCTTCATCGTCGCTTCGAAAATCACCGTCGAGACCCGCCGCGCGGGTGCCGATGCATCCGAAGGCGTGCGCTGGGAGTCCGCTGGCGAAGGCGACTACAGCATCGAACAGATCGAAAAGGCCGGTCGCGGCACCGACGTGATCCTGCACCTGCGCGACGGCGAAGAAGAACTGCTGTCGGCATGGAAGCTCAAGTCGATCATCCGTAAATATTCCGACCACATCTCGCTGCCGATCGTGATGCAGAAAGAAGAGTGGGACGAAGAAAAGAAAGAAACCGTCCTGAAGGACGACGTCGAGACCGTGAACCAGGCCAGCGCGCTGTGGGCACGCTCGAAGAACGAGATCACCGAAGAACAGTACAACGAGTTCTACAAGCACGTCTCGCACGACTTCCAGGAACCGCTGACCTACACCCATAACCGGGTCGAGGGCCGCAGCGAATACACGCAGCTGCTGTACGTGCCAGCGCACGCGCCGTTCGACCTGTGGGACCGCAACAAGCGCGGCGGCATCAAGCTGTACGTCAAGCGCGTCTTCATCATGGACGACGCCGAGCAGCTGATGCCGACCTATCTGCGCTTCATCAAGGGCGTGATCGACTCGAGCGACCTGCCACTGAACGTCTCGCGCGAAATCCTGCAAGAGTCGCGCGACGTGCGCGTGATCCGCGAAGGCTCGACCAAGCGCGTGCTGGGCATGCTGGAAGAAATGGCGAACTCGGACGAGCAGGCCGGCAAGGACAAGTACGCGACCTTCTGGAAGGAATTCGGCCAGGTGCTCAAGGAAGGCGTGGGCGAGGATGCGACCAACAAGGACCGCATCGCCAAGCTGCTGCGCTTTGCCTCGACCGCCAATGACTCGGACGCCCAGACGGTCTCGTTCGCCGACTATATCGGCCGCATGAAAGAAGGCCAGGACAAGATCTATTACGTCACAGCCGACAACTACAACGCCGGCAAGAACAGCCCGCACCTGGAAATCTTCCGCAAGAAGGGCGTCGAAGTCATCCTGATGACCGACCGCGTCGACGAGTGGATGCTGTCGTTCTTTACCGAGTTCGAAGGCAAGGAACTGGTATCGGTCGCCAAGGGCGGCCTGGATCTGGGCGCGCTGGAAGACGAGACCGAGAAGAAGGAACATGCCGAGACCGAGGCTGGCTACAAGGAACTGGTCGAGAGCATGAAGGGTGCGCTGGGCGAGAAGGCCAAGGAAGTGCGCGTGACGTTCCGCCTGACCGATTCGCCGGCCTGCCTGGTGGCGGACGACAACGAGCTGTCGGGCAACCTGCTGCGCATGCTCAAGGCCGCAGGCCAGGACGCGCCGGAATCCAAGCCGATCCTCGAGATCAACCCGGACCACCCGCTGGTGCAGCGCCTGAAGTACGAAGACACGACGAGCCCGCGCTTTGCCGACTGGTCGCACATCCTGTTCGACCAGGCGATGCTGGCCGAAGGCGGCAGCCTGAGCGATCCGGCGTCGTTCGTGAAGCGCCTGAACGAGATGCTGCTGTCTGGCGCGAAGTAAGCGCTTGATCCGTTAGTGTGAAAGCCGCCGTTCCCGTTACCGGGAGCGGCGGCTTTTTTATGAGCGCGCATCGGCGCTGCTGGTCCACCTACAGGTGACGCACCTCGGCTGGCGCTGTATGCCAGTTGTCGTTGCGGCCATCGATGTAGCGCACCGGCGCCGCCATCAGCGCATCGACCGGCAGATTGTCCAGGCTGGCGACCGTTACCGCAATGAACGGGCCCGCAGCGACGGTGGTGAAGACATGGACGCCGCACACGCTGCAGAACGCGTGGCCGTCACGTTGCGCGCCGAAGCGGTAGTCGCGCAGCGTCTCGTGGCCCTGCAACAGGCGAAATGTCGTCGGCGCGATCACGCATGCCCAGAACCGCAGCTTGGTGCAGATCGAGCAATTGCACTTGACCGTGCCGGCGGCCAGGTCGATGTCGGCCTCATAGCGAACCAAACCGCAGTGGCAACTGCCGTGAAAGGTGGTCATTCAGGTCGCCATGTCATGGCCATGGCGAAGCGCCCAGGTAGCGCGGTCGATGCCGTACGCCGTGACGGACGTGCCATGCCACGTTTCCACGCCGCGATACGTCATGCCCAATTTGTCCATCACGCGCCGCGAGGCGGCGTTCTCCGGGTCGCAGATCGCGCATAGCAGCGGCACGCCCAGATCGTCGAAGGCGAAGCGTGCCATCCGCTCGGCTGCTTCGATCGCGTAACCTTGGCCCCAGCAATCGGGCCGCAGGCGCCAGCCGATTTCGTGCGGGTTGGATGTGTTGTGCTCAAGATGCTGGATGCAGCCGGCGCCGATCAACTCTCCCGAGTCGCGCTCGATGAGGCTCCACCACGCGTAGCCGAGCGTTTCCCAGCGTGCCTTGACGCGGGCGATCACAGCGTGCGTGTCGTCAGGTGTTTCAGGCTGGCCTGAAATGAAGCGCATAACGAGCGGGTCACTGTTAAGCCGGCGCAGGCCGTCGTAATGCGCATCCTGCATTGGCTCGAAGCGCAGCCGCGCGCTGTCCAGGACAGTCATCGTTTATTTCGTGATGTCAGAGCAAAACGCATCCAGCAAACGCAAGCCTTCGGGCCAGTCGCCATACCCCGCGTCGGTGGTGACGTGGCCGGCGTCGCCGATCTCGACCAGTTTGCTGCCCCAGGCGTCGGCAAACGACTGGGTGCGCTCGATGCTGGCATAGGGATCGTTCGTACTGGCCACGATCATGCTGGGAAACGGCAGCGGCGTGCGGGGGACGGGCGCCCAGTTACCGGCGGGGATCGGGAACGATGGCCGTTCGACGTCGCTGGGCGCTACCAGAAAGGCGCCCGCCACTTTCAGGGGCGAGCCGGACAGCGCCCAATGCGCCACCAGCATGCAGGCCAGGCTGTGCGCGACCAGCACCGGCGCGCCGCTGCAGCCGGCGATGGCTTCTTCCATCTCGGCCACCCACTCGTCACGGTCGGGATTCGTCCAGTCACGATGGGCCGCGCGGCGCCATTGTGGATGACGCTCGTGCCACAGCGATTGCCAGTGCTGGGGACCGGAGTTGAACAGGCCGGGCAAAATCAATACGTCACATGTCATCGTGTTTCTCCTTGATGGGGTTGAACGGCGCCGGCGCCAGTGCTGCCCGTTGCGCAGGGCGCCGGAGCGGGCGCAGCGCGTGCTCGAACAGGCGCTTGAACGCATCCTTGCGCTGCTCGGTCAGCATGCCCAGCAATGCGGTAGCGAGGGCGACGGCGGCCGACAAGGCCAGCACGTCGGTGATGCTGGCGGGATCATGCGGATACAGCTCGGGCCAGCCGATCAGCACCAGCGCATGTGCCAGGTACAGCGTCAGCGTGTAGGCGGCGAACAGCCGGATGGGGCGCGCCACGCGCAGCAGGGCGGTAAATCCGGCGAAGCGGGCGCAGGCAAAGTTGAGGACGACGATCATGCCAAAGGCATAGTCGGCCAGGAAACGATCAGCATTGCCGAGTGCGACGTGCTGGCCGAGCCAGCTGGCGCGGCCCGCAGCGCGCAGCAGTTCCTCGACGCCGTATGCCTCGTACGCGATCAGCAAGACCATGCTCAGCACCCAGCCGGCGCGCGCTGCGGTGCGGCTCAGGGTGTAGCGGGCCTGCCAGTGGTACAGCGCAACGCCGGCCAGCCAGACGGGTAGCAGCAGCCACAGCTTGTAGCCCATGAAGGCCAGCAGCAGGCCGATTGCCGGCAGGCGCCATGGCCGGCGTACATAACAGGCGACGCCAAACAGCACGTAGAACCAGACCTCGTAATTGAGGGACCACCAGGGGCCGAGCCAGGGCGGGTGCTCCGACAGTCGCCACAGGTCGCCCATGAACAGCAGGTGAAACGGAATATAGAACCAGGGTTTGGCCACCTGGTAGCTCGCATCCATGCCGGGCACATGCGGGCCCTGGCTCACCCAGGCGCACAGGAAGCCCAGCAGCAGGACGGGCAGGGCGACCGAATAGATGCGGGCGGCGCGCGCTACGGTGAAGTCGATCGCGTCAGGGCGGCGCATCTGCGTGGTGTAGGCAATGACGAAGCCGGACAGGACAAAGAACGCCATCACGGATTCGCGGCCCAGCAGCGTCCAGTGCTGTGAGCCGGGAATATCGACCAGCCTGAACATGCGCATGTGCATCAGCACCACGGCCAGCGCAGCCAGGAAGCGGACCAGGTCGAGGTACACCGAGAACGGCTGGTTGAGGGGAGTAGGGGTAGTGCGCATTCTGTTAATAGTAAAGCAAAACATCGTTTACACAATTTTTGGTCAGGGTAAGGCCCCTGAAAAAAAGTTCAAATTATTTTGCAGCGAACCTAAAGTTTCTGCGGGGCCGTCCGATAACAGTCCCAGATAGGCAGTAACCCGTCAAAAAAGTTAGTGAAAAATTTTGTCGGATCACCCTAAAGTCGGCAGCAAGGTTGCCGTTAATGGATGGACAGACGGGGGCAGGCAGGTTGTCAGGTCAGAAAAAATGTCGAGAATTTCTTCAAACTGACCCTAAAGTTCCTCCGCCAGCCGCCGTTAAAGAGATAAGTGGCTATTGCCGAGTGGCAAAATTGCGACAAACGCGGTTTGTTGCTGCGAATCATCAAGGCGCTTTCCTGCGCTGTACAGCCCTGGTTTTAGCCAGGGTTTCATAGGGAACCAGATGGGTTTGTAAGACAAACTCCTATGGGTCCGTCTCGTCGTTCACTGACTGAAAATACAGACTTTCTCCAATTTGAGAATAGTTTCCCCACGGTCAGAATCTATCTCATCGGCAACACAACGGCAGCCGACACAACGACCGGAGAGAGAAAATGACGATGAACGACATGATGGCTGAAATTCGCGACGCTAACCTGAGCTACCTGATGCTGGCCCAGCAAATGATCCGTGCCGACAAGGTCACCGCCATTTTCCGCCTGGGCGTCTCGGCCGACATCGCCGACCTGATCGAAGGCATGAGCAATGCGCAGATCCTGAAGCTCGCCGGCGGTAACATGATGCTGGCCCGCTTCCGCTTCGACGACAGCGCGATCCTGTCGATGCTGACCAGCCACACGAAGGAACGCAGCCTGGCCCAGTCACACGCCGCCATCCTGATGGCCGGTCAGCCAGTCGAAGAGATCGTATAATCGCTGCCAGCGGCCTTGCTGTAAGGCCGACAGAGCCGGGAGCCGTATCGCCATGAGTAAAAAGAGCGTTGTCACCGAGGCGCAGGAAATCCAGCTCGCCATTGAACTGATCAACCTTGGCGCACGCCTGCAACTGCTCGAGACCGAAGTCTCGCTGTCGCGCGAACGCCTGCTCAAGCTGTACAAGGAGCTCAAGGGTGTCTCTCCACCCAAGGGCATGCTGCCGTTTTCGACCGACTGGTTCCTGACCTGGCAACCGAATATCCATTCGTCGTTGTTCATCAATATCCACCAGTTCCTGGTGGAGCATGCCGGCGCCACCGGCATCCAGGCCGTCATGAAGGCCTACAAACTCTACCTCGAACAAATGCCGCCGGCACCGAACGAAGAGCCGTTGCTCTCGCTCACGCGCGCCTGGACGCTGGTGCGCTTTTTCAATGGCGGCATGCTGCAACTGGCGCCATGCAGCAAGTGCCAGGGCAAGTTCATCGTCAACGCGCTCGACCTCAACAGCGACTACCTGTGCGGCTTGTGCCACATGCCTTCGCGCGCGGGCAAGACCCGCAAGGCCAAGGAAGCGCTCGACCAGGCGAGGGCCGATGAACAAGCCGAGCAGGCCGGGCAGGCCGAAGGCAAGGCTGCCGGCCTCGACCCGGCCTGATCCAGCGCGCCGGCATATACCCTTGCCAGCATCACCTTCTTCCCCGTCGCCCCGGCGTCTGCTGGGCGCGCCCGCGATCCGGGCGCTGCTGCTCCAGCTCGCCGCCTTTCCCCTCACGCTCGCCATCATCTACCTGCTCGCCACGGGCGGCCTGGTCGTCTCGTACTGGCACGTGGCCCTGGTCCAGGGCCTTGTAGCGGCCGGCCTGACCTGGTGGCGCGGCCTGGCGATCTGGTGGCGCGCGATCCAGTTCGGTTTTCCGCTGGCGCTGCTGGCGACCAGCACGCTGGCGATTCCGCCGCTGGCGTTTTTGTTCGTTTTCTTGTTCCTGCTGCTGCTGTACTGGTCGACCTACCGCACGCAGGTGCCGTATTACCCGTCCGGACGCAAGGTGTGGGAGGCAGTTGACGCCGCGCTGCCACAGGGCAGGGCGGTGCGGGTAATCGATATCGGCAGCGGCATCGGCGGACTGGTGCTGGCACTGCAGCGCCGCCGGCCAGACGCGCGCATCGAAGGCATCGAGCTTGCACCGCTACCGTGGCTGGCAAGCTTTGCGCGTGCCCGGCTGGCACGCAGCCCGGCCGCCTTCATCCGTGGCGACTATGAACGACTCGACCTCGGCGACTACGACGCCGTGTTCGCTTACCTGTCCCCGGCCGCGATGAGCGCGCTGTGGCGCAAGGCAGCGCGCGAGATGCGTCCCGGTTCGATGCTTTTCAGTTACGAATTTATCGTTGTCGGACAAACACCGACACGTGTTGTGCATCCATACACAAATGGGCCCGCATTGTATATATGGGACTTTTAAGAGACAAACGGTGAGTTTCCGGGGTGGTTTTGCTTGCCGGACAGCACTTCTCCAGCTAAAGTAATTCCCTGAATAAACATTTTCTGACATTACCGGTTCCGAGTCGTCATGTCGCGACACGTTACGGGTTTTCTGGAGCGACATCCTTTGCTAGTTATTGTTGGTTACATCATCGTCTGTGCCTGCGTGTTCGGCGGCTTTGCCCTGGCGGGTGGTCACCTTGCGTCGCTGTGGCAGCCGATCGAGCTGTTGATGATTGGCGGCGCCGCGTTCGGCGCTTTGTTCGTCGGTAACAGCGGCAAGGCCATCAAGGCCACGCTCAAGGCGTTTCCCAGCATTTTCAAGGGCTCGAAGTACACGAAGGACATGTACATGGAACTCATGGCGCTGCAATTCGACGTGCTGTCCAAGGTGCGCAAGGAAGGCCTGATGTCGATCGAGGGCGATATCGAAGCCCCGGACGCCTCGCCGCTGTTTTCCAAGTACCCGGCCGTCGTGTCCGACCATCACATCGTCGAATTCATGACCGATTACCTGCGCCTGATGGTGTCCGGGAACATGGACGCGATGCAGATCGAAAACCTGATGGACAACGAGATCGAAACCCACCACCACGAAGGCGCCATTCCGGCCCACGTGATCGCCAAGATCGGTGACGGCCTGCCGGCCTTCGGTATCGTGGCGGCGGTGATGGGCGTGGTCCACACGATGGAATCGGTCGGCTTGCCGCCGGCCGAGCTGGGCATCCTGATCGCCAAGGCGCTGGTCGGTACGTTCCTGGGCATCCTGCTGGCGTATGCGTTCGTCAGCCCGCTGTCCACCGTGCTGGAGCAGAAGCTCGAAGAGTCGACCAAGATGTTCCAGTGCGTGAAGGTGACGCTGCTGGCGAGTCTGAACGGCTATGCGCCGGCGCTGGCCGTGGAATTCGGCCGCAAGGTGCTGTACTCGACCGAGCGCCCGACCTTCGCCGAGCTCGAAGAACACATCAAGAAGAAGAAGTAAGCCGCGATGACCGCATTCGATCTTTCGCCGGCGTACACCAGGGAGCATGAGCGTGGCTGACGACAACGCACGTCCCATTGTCATCAAGCGCATCAAGAAGGTGGCCGCCGGCCACCACGGCGGCGCCTGGAAAATCGCGTACGCCGACTTCGTGACCGCGATGATGGCGTTCTTCCTGCTCATGTGGCTGCTGGGCTCGACCGCCAAGGGCGACCTGGTGGGCATCTCGGAATACTTCAAGACCCCGCTGAAGGTGGCGATGCAGGGCGGCTCGGGCTCGGGCGATTCGTCGTCGGTGATCCAGGGCGGCGGTGAAGACCTGACGCGCACCGCCGGGCAGGTCAAGCGCGGCGACTCGGCGCCGGCCAACAAGAGCTACGACCTGCAGGCGGCCAAGGCGGCGCTGGCGCGCGAAGAGGGCGAGCGCCTGAAGACGTTGAAGGCGCGCATCGAGTCGGCCATCGAAGTCAATCCGATGCTCAAGAAGTACCAGAACCAGCTGCTGCTCGACATCACCAGCGAAGGCTTGCGCATCCAGATCGTCGACGAAAAGAACCGGCCGATGTTCGCGATGGCCAAAGCCGAGCTGCAGCCGTACACGAAGGAAATCCTGCACATCATCGGCATGGTGCTCAACGAGGTGCCGAACAAGCTGGGGATCTCGGGCCACACCGATTCGACGCCGTACCACAGCGACGCCGGTTACAGCAACTGGGAACTCTCGGCCGACCGCGCCAACGCCTCGCGGCGCGAAATGGTGCTGGGCGGCCTGCAGGACGACAAGGTGCTGCGCGTGGTGGGACTGGCCTCGGCCGCGAACCTGGATGCCAAGGACCCGTTCAGCCCGATCAACCGGCGCATCAGCATCATCGTCATGAACAAGCGCACCGAAGACGCAGTGCGGCGCGATGCGTCCACGCTGGACGTGCCGGCCGAAGACGCCGAGGCGGCAGCAACGGCAACACTGAATGCGGTGAAACCGTGATGACCGACGCCGTGCGGGCAGGTTTGGAGAGAACACGATGACAAGAAAAAAGATACTCGGATCGCACGTCAAACGCCTGCTGTCGGGCGTGTCGGTGCATGGCCGGCGCCACCTGACCGAGGTGGAAGCCGACCTGCTCCAGACTGAATTGCTGCTCGAAGAAGCCATCGACAAGCTCACCGGCAGTTTTGTGGCGGTGCACGCCGTCGTCGGTGCGCGCCAGGAAGCGATCGACCGCATGCTCGCCGGGGGCGAACTGTCGCTTGAGGATCGTGCTTTGCTTGGCTCGATGTCGGACGATGTCAGCGAACACGTGAATACGGCGATCACGAGCATGCAGTTCCAGGATCTGACGGCGCAGCTGATCGAACGGACGCTGCGCCGCGTGTCGGGCTTGCGTGACTTTCTGGGCACGCTGAACGATCATGGCGCGGAGATCGCCCCGGATACCGGCAGCGACGAAATCGTCGACCGCCTGGGCCAGGTCAGTGTGGCGCTGGCAATCCAGTCGCTGCAACTGCGCAGCACGCTGCGCAGGTCGGTCGAACAGAAACACCTGGAAAGCGGCGACGTCGAGCTGTTCTGACCGCGCCGCCGCAGCCCCGTAGTCACCTAACAACCAATTCAACCCGGGTCCGCCCGGTGTAAAACAGCAGGAGCACAAGATGGCAAAAACGATTCTCGCAGTCGACGATTCCAGTTCACTACGCCAGATGGTGGCTTTCAGTCTGAAGGCCGCCGGCTACCATGTGGTGGAAGCCGTGGACGGCCAGGATGGCCTCGACAAGGCGAAGCTGCAGGCTGTCGACCTGGTGCTGACCGACCAGAACATGCCGAAGATGGATGGCCTGGCGCTGATCAAGTCGCTGCGCACGCTGCCTGGCTACGCCAAGACGCCGATCCTGATGCTGACCACCGAGTCGTCGGACGAGATGAAATCGAAGGGCCGCGCTGCCGGCGCCAATGGCTGGCTGGTCAAGCCGTTCGATCCGCAGCGCCTGATCGAGGTGGTCAAAAAAGTGATCGGTTAAGCCATGAATTTTGGCTTAGGCAACCACGAGCGGACATCCCCATGAGCATCGACATCAGCCAGTTTTACCAGGTCTTTTTCGACGAAGCAGAAGAACTGCTCGCCGAAATGGAACGCCTGCTGCTGGGCGTCGATCTGGCAGCGCCCGACGCCGAGGACCTGAACGCGATCTTCCGCACCGCGCATTCGGTCAAGGGCGGCGCATCCACGTTTGGCCTGACCGACATGTGCGACGTGACGCACGTGCTCGAGTCGCTGCTCGACCGTATCCGCAAGGGCGAGATGGCGCTGACCTCGAATCACGTGGACGCGTTTTTGGCGGCCAAGGACGCGCTCAAGATGCAGCTGGACGGCCATCGCCATGGCAAGCACGTCGACCAGGAAGTCGTCGCCAACGTGCGCATGGCACTGCATGACCTGGCCGAAGGCGTCGTGCCGGTAGCGCCGGTCGTGGCACCGTCGTATCTGTCGGCGCCGGCGCGCGTCGAACTGCCCACCGAAGGCGCGCACCGCTACAAGATCGAACTGCCGCAAGTAGCGCAGCGCGACATCGATGCGCTGGTCGACGAGCTTGGCCTGATGGGCCGGATCTCGGTCGCGCCGCTCGACGGCGGGCGCACCGCCGTCATCATCACGACGCTGGAAAGCCTGGACGACATCATCGCGATCTGCTCGTTCGTGCTCGATCCCGATGACCTGAAGATCTTCGAGGCGCCGGCGCTCACGCCCGAGCAGCGGCTGATCGAAGCGGCCGAGCGCAAGCGGGTCGAAGACGACCAGGGCTACGGCTTCTTCGGTCCGGACGACGACGTGGCGCCTGCCGCAGGCGAACCGTCCGAAGACGAACTCGGCTACGGTTTCTTCCAGCCGATCGAGCAGATCCGCGCTGCCGCCGGCATCGTCGACAGCACGCCGGAACCGGTCGTGGCGCTCGCCGCGCAGGCCCAGAACGTGGTGGAGCATCTGGCCGAACTGGCGCTGGAAAAGAAAGCTGCGCGCAAGGACGACAAGAACGAATCGTCGTCCATCCGCGTATCGGTCGAGAAGGTCGACCAGCTGATCAACCTGATCGGCGAACTCGTCATCACCAATGCGATGCTCGAGCAGCGCAGCGCCGTGCTCGATCCGATCCTGCATGAGCGCCTGCTGTCGTCGGTCAGCCAGCTCGACCGCAATACGCGCGAGCTGCAAGAGGCGGTGATGTCGATTCGCATGATGCCGATGGACTTCGTGTTTTCGCGCTTCCCGCGCATGGTGCGCGACCTGGCCGGCAAGCTCGGCAAGAAGGTCGACTTCATCACCAATGGCGCGGCCACCGAACTCGATAAAGGACTGATCGAGCGGATCGTCGATCCGCTGACGCACCTGGTGCGCAACTCGATCGACCATGGCGTCGAAATGCCGGCGGCGCGCATTGCTGCGGGCAAGAGCGAAGCCGGGCGCCTGTTCCTGTCGGCCGGGCACCAGGGCGGCCATATCGTCATCGAAGTGGCCGACGACGGCGCCGGCCTGAACCGCGAAAAAATCCTGGCCAAGGCCGCGCAGAACGGGCTGGCAGTATCCGACACGATGACCGACGCCGAAGTCTGGCAACTGATTTTCGCGCCGGGCTTCTCGACCGCCGATACCGTCACCGATGTCTCGGGCCGCGGCGTGGGCATGGACGTGGTCAAGCGCAATATCACCGCGATGGGCGGCACGGTCGACATCCGTTCGGCAGCCGGTTTCGGCACGACGATCTCGATTTCGCTGCCGCTGACGCTGGCGATCCTGGACGGCATGTCGATCCGTAGCGGCGAAGAGATCTACATCCTGCCGCTGTCGTTCGTCGTCGAATCGCTGCAGCCGACGCCACAGGACGTGCGCGAGATCGCCGGCCGCGGGCGCGTGCTGAAAGTGCGCGGCGAATACCTGCCGATGATCCCGCTGTACCAGATGTTCGATATCGAACCGGTGCACCGCGACCCGTCCGATGGCATCGTCGTCATCCTCGAAACCGAGGGCAAGAAGGCCGCGCTGTTCGTCGACGAACTGGTCGGACAGCAGCAGGTGGTGGTCAAGAACCTGGAAGCGAATTACCGCAAAGTCGCCGGCATATCCGGCGCAACCATCATGGGCGACGGTGGTGTCGCCCTGATCCTCGACGTGGCAGCGCTGGTGCGCTCGTCGCGCCAGCTGGCCGACGATCCCGTCGTTCAATAAATTTTATTTTCACTGCAAACAAAGGAATACCATGTCCAACCTGGCAAACACCCTCTCGACCGACGGCACCGCGCACGACGGCGCCGGCAGCGAATTCCTTGCCTTCACCCTGGGTTCGGAAGAATACGGCATCGACATCCTGAAGGTGCAGGAAATTCGCGGCTACGAAGCCGTGACCCGCATTGCCAACGCCCCTGAATTCATCAAGGGCGTGATCAACCTGCGCGGCATCATCATTCCGGTGGTCGACATGCGCATCAAGTTCAAGCTGGGCACCCCGGTGTACGACCAGTTCACGGTCGTGATCATCCTGAACATCGGTGGCCGCATCATGGGCATGGTCGTCGACAGCGTCTCGGACGTCACCACGCTCACGCCAGACCAGATCAAGCCGGCTCCGGAAATGGGCAGCGCCTTCAATTCGGACTACATGATCGGCCTGGGCACCGTCGACGAGCGCATGCTGATCCTGGTCGACATCGACAAGCTGATGTCGTCGAGCGAAATGGGCCTGATCGACAAGCTGGCGGCGTAAGCCACCGTCTGCGTCGGCACCAAGCACAACAATCCGGCCGGCTCTTGGAGCCCGCCATCGTATTCAAGAAAGTCACGCACAGTGCCGCAGCAGAAAACAGAAACCAACAAAGAGTTCGATTTCACACGCCGTGATTTCGAACGCGTGCGCGCGCTGATTCACCAGCGCGCCGGCATTTCCCTGGCCGACAGCAAGCAGGAAATGGTCTACAGCCGCCTGGCCCGGCGCCTGCGCGCGACCGGCATCCAGTCGTTCACGCGCTATCTGGACGACCTGGAAGCAGGGCGCATGGACCGCGAGTGGGAGTCGTTTACCAATGCGCTGACCACCAACCTGACGTCGTTCTTCCGCGAGGCGCATCACTTCCCGCTGCTGCTCGAGCACCTGGTGGCGCTGCACAAGAAGGATCCGCGGCCACTGCGCATCTGGTGCTCGGCCGCGTCCACCGGCGAAGAGCCGTACTCGATCGCGATGACGGCCTGCGAAGCGTTCAACACGCTCACACCGAAAGTCGAGATCATCGCGACCGACATCGACACCAATGTGCTGGCCACGGCGTCCAATGGCGTGTACCCGATGGAGCGCATCGAGAAGGTCTCGCCGGAACGCCTGCGCCGCTTCTTCTTGCGCGGCAAGGGGGCCCATGAGGGCATGGTGCGCATCCGCCCCGAGCTGCGCTCGCTCGTCACGTTCAAACCGCTCAACCTGCTGGCCGATGGCTGGCCGCTGGATGGACAGTTCGATGCGATCTTTTGCCGCAACGTGATGATCTATTTCGACAAGCCGACCCAGCGCACGATCCTGAGCCGCTTCGTGCCGCTGATGAAGGGCCACGGGCTGCTGTTTGCCGGCCATTCCGAGAACTTTTTGTACGTGTCCGATTCCCTGCGCCTGCGCGGCAAGACCGTGTACGAACTCGACGCGCGCACGGCGTAAGAACGAAGGGCGACCATGAACAGCCAATTCGCTACCAATCTCTACCACGATCGCACGTTCGCGATCGATGCCGCCAAGATCCTCCCCGGTGAGTATTTTTACACCAAGGAGAACATGCTGATCTCGACCGTGCTCGGTTCGTGCGTGTCGGCCTGCATCCGTGACCGCGTCACGGGACTGGGCGGCATGAACCACTTCATGCTGCCCGACGGCGCAGCCGAACCCAACAATCCGGTATCGGCCTCGATGCGCTACGGCACCTTCGCCATGGAGATCCTGATCAACGATCTGCTCAAGGCCGGCGCGCGTCGCGAACACCTTGAGGCCAAGGTATTCGGCGGCGGCGCCGTGCTGCGCGGCTTTACCGCGATGAACGTGGGCGAGCGCAATGCCGCGTTCGTCATGCAGTTCCTGAAGACCGAGCGGATTCCGGTGCTGGCCGAAGACCTGAACGACATTTACCCGCGCAAGGTGTTCTTCTTCCCGCGCACGGGCAAGGTCCTGGTCAAGAAGCTGATGCAGACCCATAACGACACGCTGGCCAAGCGCGAACTCGATTACGCCAAACGCCTGAAGGTCGAACCCGTCGGCGGCGCGATCGACCTGTTCTGAGCAACTACGGAGACACCATGAAAATCAAGGTCCTGATCGTCGACGACTCGGCACTGATCCGCAGCGTGATGAGCGAGATCGTCAATTCGCAACCCGATATGGAAGTGGTCGCCACGGCGCCCGATCCCCTTGTCGCGCGCGAGCTGATCAAGAAACACAATCCGGACGTGCTGACGCTCGACGTCGAGATGCCCAAGATGGATGGCCTCGACTTTCTGGAAAAGCTGATGCGTCTGCGCCCGATGCCGGTGCTGATGGTGTCGTCGCTGACCGAGCGCGGCTCGGAAATCACGATGCGCGCCCTCGAGCTTGGCGCGGTCGACTTCGTCACCAAGCCCAAGATATCGATCCAGAGCGGCATGCGCGAGTACGCCGACATGATCGCTGACAAGATCCGCGGCGCCGCGCGCGCACGCATTGCCCCGCGCAGCCGCACGCCCCAGGTGGCCAGTACGCAGCTGTCGGCGCTGAGGAGCCCACTCATTTCGTCCGAAAAACTGATCATCATCGGCGCCTCGACCGGTGGTACCGAAGCGATCCGCGAATTTTTGATGCAGATGCCGTCCGACTGCCCGGGCATCCTGATTGCCCAGCACATGCCGGAAGGCTTCACCACGTCGTTCGCCAAGCGCCTCGATTCGCTGTGCAAGATCAGCGTGGTCGAGTCGGCCGGCAACGAGCGGGTGCTGCCCGGCCACGCCTACATCGCGCCCGGTCACTCGCATCTGTTGCTGGTGCGCTCCGGTGCCAACTACATGACGCGCATCGAGCAGAGTCCGCCTGTCAATCGCCATCGTCCATCGGTCGATGTGTTGTTTCGTTCCGCTGCGCAGGCGGCCGGTAAAAACGCCGTTGGTGTTATCCTGACCGGGATGGGCAAGGACGGCGCGGCGGGCATGCTCGAGATGCGGGAAGCGGGTGCCCACAACTTCGCTCAGGACGAAGCGAGCTGTGTGGTGTTCGGCATGCCGCGTGAAGCCATTGCCATCGGCGCTGCCCACGAAGTCGGTCCATTGCAGGCTTTACCGCGCCTCGTACTCGATCATCTGGCCGCCCAAGGCAGCCGGGCGTTGCGCGTTTGAACTGAATTCATCATCCTTCCATGCTTTGTGGGCTATTTTATCGCCGCAGAGCAACAAAAATGCTATTCTTGCGTCTGTAAAAGTAGCTTACCCAACAAACCAAATTAGTAGATTCAAACGGAGTAATTCATGGCTGATCCAAAGATGCGTTTTCTGGTTGTTGACGATTTCTCGACGATGCGCCGCATCGTCCGGAATCTGTTGAAAGAACTGGGTTATGCCAACGTCGACGAAGCAGAAGATGGCGTCATGGCGCTGGCAAAACTGCGCAGTGAATCGTTCGACTTCGTCGTGTCGGACTGGAATATGCCGAATATGGACGGCTTGACCATGCTGCAGAATATTCGTGCCGACCCGGCACTGGCCAAGCTGCCAGTGCTGATGGTGACCGCCGAAGCGAAGAAAGAAAACATCATCGCAGCAGCACAGGCAGGCGCCAGCGGCTACGTCGTCAAGCCATTCACGGCTGCGACGCTGGACGAAAAGCTGAACAAGATTTTCGAGAAACTGGACAAAGCCGGAGCCTGAAATGGTTGAGCAGAACACCGCGCCTGTTGCAGGCGCGTCCTCGCACGATGAGGTGCTGAGCCGGGTCGGTCATATGACCCGTGCGCTGCACGAGAATCTGCGCGGCCTGGGTCTCGACAAGTTGATCGAGAAAGCCGCGAGCGACATCCCCGATGCGCGCGACCGGCTCGATTACGTGGCGCAGCTGTCCGAACAGGCTGCCAAGAAGGTGCTGGACGCAACTGACGCAGCCGGCCCGCTGCAGGATGCCATCGAAACGCGTTCGACCGACCTCAAGGCCGGTTGGCAGGCGCTTCTGGATGCGCCTGCATCTGAGACAACGGATGCCCAATGGCGCGCGCTGGCGCAGCGCACGATTGCCGGCCTGGACGAGTCACGTGCGGGGGCGGTTGCCACCCGCGGCGAACTGATGAGCATCATGATGGCGCAGGATTTCCAGGACCTCACCGGCCAGGTCATCGGCCGCATCACGGGTATTGCGCAGAATCTTGAAAAGCAGCTGGTCCAGGTCCTGATCGATTTCGCACCAAGCGAGATCAAGCGCGAACTGGACAATGGCCTGATGAACGGTCCACAAATCAAGCCGATTGGCACTGAGGTCGTGGCAAACCAGGGGCAGGTCGACGACCTGCTCGACAGTCTCGGGTTCTGAGCTTGCGCCGAGCAATTTAAAACGGCGCCTCCATGCATCGCACCAACTTCATTGTCCGTGAACCGCTGCTCGATCCCCGGCAGCGCGTTCTCGGTTACGAGCTGTCGTGGCAACAGCACGATGGCCGTATCCCGACCGGCCTCGATCTCGAAGGCCTGGTCGGCTTCGTTGCCGAGCACGTCAACCATGTCGACCAGGGTTGGCTGCTGCGCGACAAGATCCTGTTCCTGGACGCCGTGCCGGCCATGCTGTCGACCGATGCGCTCCATGCGCTGCCACCGGAACACACGGTCCTCGCCTTCGATATCCGCCAGTTGACCGACGTCGACGTGCGCTCGGCCGTGCAGGCGGTGCGCGCCGGTGGCGTGGGCGTGGCCATCCGTGGCTGCGACCTTACTCTGCTGGGGCGCAACCTGGCGCCGTATGCCTCGTATGTCGAGGTGCGTTTTACGGGTAGCGACGTGGCCGACCAGGCCCGGACCTACGCCAGCGCCAAGCATTCGGCGCTGCGCATGGTTGGGCGGCCGGTGGGCACATGGGCCGATTTCGATGCCTGCGCCGCACTTGGCCTGGATGCCTTTGTCGGCAAGCTGCACCTGACGCCCCGGCCGGGTAATCCCGTCAAGGGCATGAACCCGAGCCAGCAAATCATCCTGCAACTGATGCAGATGGTGCAGGCCAATGACGACGTGGGGCGCCTCGAAAGCGTGCTCAAACGCGATCCGGCACTGACCTACAAGCTGCTGCGCTACATCAATACCGCCGGCTTTGGTGCAGGGCGCGAAGTGCAATCGCTGCGTCAGGCCATCTCGCTGCTCGGCTACGCGCCGTTGTACCGCTGGCTGGTGCTGTTGCTGGCCACGGCCAGCGCCAGCGGCTATTCGCCGGTGCTGATGGAAACGGCCGTCGTGCGCGGCCGCCTGGCCGAATTGCTGGGGCAAAAGACCCTGGGCCGGGGCGCGGCCGAACACCTGTTCGTGGCCGGCATGTTCTCGCTGCTCGACCGCCTGCTGGGCCTGTCCATGCAGGAAGTGCTCGATGCAATTCAATTGCCCGACGAAGTCGTCAAGGCATTGACGAAACGCGAAGGCAGTTACGGGCCGTATCTCGCGCTGGCCGAAGCCTGCGAGCTCAATTCGAACCTGGTAGCGTCGCTGGCGGCAGCGGTTTCCCTGAGCCCGGCCGACGTCAACGAAGCGCATCTGTCCGCGCTGGCGTGGGCGCAAAGCGTGGGGCTGGACGGATAGGGCGCCGACCTGCCGCCGCCTGTGCATACGTGGCGGCGTCCGTTTGGCGGCTCTGCTAGCATGTCGGATGAAAAATATTCTGCTGGTCGACGACCTGGGCATCGATGTCATGCTGACGCAGCTGGCCCTGCAAGAGTTCGCGTTCGACCATCAGCTGGTCGTGGCAAGCGATGGCGCACAAGCGTATGAGATCATCCGCCAGCAGCACATCGATCTGTTACTCCTCGATATCAAGATGCCACAGGTCGACGGCTTCGAGCTGCTGGCGCGCCTGCGCGCCGAGGCCCTGGCCGCGATGCCCGTCATCATCGTGTCTGGGTCTGGCCTCGCGGCCGACCGCGCCCGTGCCGAAGCACTCGGTGTCGACGACTATGTGCAGAAAGCCGTCGATTACACCGGTTTCAAGCGCGAGTTACGGGCAGCGCTGGTGCGCCAGGGCTGCCCGGCGGGCTGAGGCACGCGGGGCGGCCCGAACGATCAGATTTCCAGATTGTCGATCAGGCGCGTGTTGCCCAGCTTGGCTGCGGCAAGCACGACCAGCGGTTCGCCATTGGTCAGGTCGGCCGCGTCCGGCGCCTGCAGGTCGCCGCGCTTGCGCACCGAGATGTAGTCGGGCTTCCAGCCGCGCTCGGCCAGCGCCGCCATCGCGCGCGCTTCGACTTGCGCAATATCCCGCTCGCCGCCACGCACGCTGTCAGCCACTGCATTCAGGTTCTGGTACAGCACCGGCGCTTCAGCCCGCTCGGTCTCCGACAGATAGCCATTGCGCGACGACAGCGCCAGACCATCTTCGGCGCGGTAGGTTTCGGCGCCGATGATCTGGGTTGGCATTGCGAACTGGCGCGCCATGTTCCGCACGATCATCAGCTGCTGATAATCCTTCTTGCCGAACACGGCCACGCGCGGCTGCACGCATGAGAACAGCTTGGTGACGACCGTGCAGACACCTTCAAAGAAGCCGGGACGGAATTCGCCTTCCAGCGTGCTGCCCAGGCCATCGGGCGGGCGCACACGGTACTCTTGCGGCTCCGGGTACAGGTCTTTCTCGGTCGGCGCAAACAGCACGTAGACGCCTTCTTTTTCCAGCTTGGCCACGTCTTCGTGGAACGTGCGCGGGTACTTGTCGAAGTCTTCGTTGGGGCCGAATTGCAGGCGGTTGACGAAGATCGAGGCAACCACCGGGTCGCCGTGGCGGCGCGCCAGGCGCATCAGCGACAGGTGGCCTTCGTGCAGATTGCCCATCGTCGGCACGAACGCCGTGCGCAGCTGGCCGCTGAGCTGGTCGCGCAGCTCGTCAATGGAAGAGATGATTTTCATGTTGGATCGGTTCAGGAAAGGCCGGCTTCAAGCCGGTGAATAGGCCAGGCGCACGTAAATCGGTGCGAACGGTTCGGCCTGGGTAATTTCAATCAAGGTTTCTTTGGCAAGTTCGAGCATGGCCACGAAGTGGACGACGACGATCGGCACCGTGTGCTGGCCCGCAAACAGGTCGCCGAATTCTACGAAGCGCTGCGACTGCAGCGTGCGCAGGATGGCCGACATGTGCTCGCGTACCGACAGTTCCTGGCGCCCGATCCGGTGATGCTGGGTCAGCTTGGCGCGGCGCAGTACATCGAGCCACGCGCGCTGCAAGTCCCAGGGATCGACATCCGGCAGCGGCTGGACCAGGCCCTGTTCCACGAACAGCTCGGGCCGGACAAAATCACGGCCTTCTTGCGGCACATTGCCCAGCGCGACAGCAGCGGTCTTGATCTGCTCATAGTCCAGCAAACGGCGCACCAGTTCGGCGCGCGGGTCGCCCGCATCCTCGATCAATTCGTCCTGGCGTTTGGGCAGCAGCATGCGCGACTTGATTTCGATCAGCATTGCCGCCATCAACAGGTACTCCGCGGCCAGCTCGAGATTGCTCTTGCGGATCTGCTCGACATAGACGAGGTATTGCAGGGTGACCTGCGCCATCGGAATATCGAGGATATTGAAGTTTTGCCGCCGGATCAGGTACAGCAGCAGATCGAGCGGTCCTTCAAAGGCGTCAAGAAAGATCTCGAGCGCGTCGGGCGGGATGTACAGGTCGTTCGGCAAGCGCGTGAGCGGTTCGCCGTACAGGCGTGCCAGGGTGGCGTCGACCGGCGCAGGATGCGGTGTGTCGTTGGCGGGCTGGACGGGCTGAGGATGCACCTCGTGCCCGTCAGCCGCCCCTTCGGGCATCATGCGCGCGACCGTCCTCAGACCTTGTTCTGGTACGGATAGGCGCGCTGACGCAGGCGCGACTCTTCAGTGCGTGCCTGTTCGTCGAGCGAGACGGGGGCTTTGTCCCACAGCAGCGCGCGACCGGCCACCTGGCCTGCATCCATCTCGGGATGCTGTTTCTTCAGTTCCGAGATGAACTTGGTGTGCTCGGATTCGTAGTTCACGTGTTTTTTCGAGAAGATCATGATTGGCTTCGTGGGTGCAATGGAACAGCGGCTTGATGACACCTGGGGCGGGGCAGATTCTTGCGTCCCCCCAGGTGTCGTCAAGTATGACGATGTTGCGCTTACTTGTGCAGTGCGTTCAACTGGCGTGCGATGATGTCGTGGTTCAGCCACAGCACCGGCGCGATCTTTTCCGACGCGCCATGGAACATCAGCGGGCCGGCGCCTTCCAGCACGAGGCTGGACAGGTGATCGGTGATCAGCGCTTTCTTGTCCTTGTGCAGTGCCGTGATGGCTTCCGAGGTGCCGATCATCACATCGGCCAGGGCCGGCGTGTTGTCCATCGGCCAGGCCTCGAAATTGCGGAACTCGGCGCTGGTGGCGTCGTTGTTGTAGCCCTCGATGGTATCGAGCAGCTGCTGCAGCGACGTGCCTTCACCCAGCAGTTCTTCGCAGATGCGCCATTGCTCGTCGGCCCAGGCGCCGCCGCCTTCGCGCTTGAGCGCGACCAGGAGCGGGAACAGTGACAGTTCGACGCCGACGAAGATGTCCGACGAATTCGTGCGGATCTCCGGGCAGTTGAACACGGTGGCGGTGATGCCGCTCTTCCACGCTGCTTCGGCCACCGACTCCAGGCGCATCTTGGCGTAGCCCTGCGTGTAGTTGGTGTAGGTCTGCCAGTGGTACTCGCCGCCGATCAAAATCTCGGTGCCGTGGTAACCATAGGCCGTGTAGCGCACTTCGCCGCCGCCTTGCGTGACGCGGTCGCGGATGCTGGCCGAGGCGTCGATCAGGTACTTGAGCGTGTTGGCCGAGACTTCGTCGAAGTTCATCAGGATCAACTTGCCCAGATCGCTCTCGAGCAGGGCGCGCGAGGACATGAAGCGCTCGCCACGGCCTTTGTAGATGCGATTGGCAATGGCCAGGAAGGCCTTGATCTTCGGGATGCCGCCTGCCATCGTGTGGGCGAAGAACACATTCGCGCCCTGTGGCACCAGCTTGTCGATCTCCTGCATGACCTGAGCGGCCGAGGTCGTGAAGCGGCGCACGCCGGCTTCGCGGCAACGCTCGATGTGTTCCCAATCCAGCGTTTCTTCCTGCCAGGTTTTAAGCGTGATCCCGGACAGCATCTCGGTCGGGTTCTTTTCGCCCTCCGGTGCATCCATGTCGAAGCCCGCCATCAGCGGCACATTGATGATGCGGCCGCCCAGTTTTTCTTCGGCTTCAGCCAGTTCGGCCGCGTCCAGCGGACGCAGCGCGCCGGTCTCGTCACGGCGGCCCACGGTGATGCCGACGATCGTCATGCCGGCAGCGCGCGCTTCGTCGATCAGGCCATTCACGTAGCCGCGGCCGAACAGTTCACCGAACAGGACGAACACGTCGCCTTTGCGGAACACGTTGGCGGTCGGAATATGGCGCAGGGGAGTCAAATCGGTCATGGTTCTTGGCTACCTATCAAAAGAGTTTGTAGGGCGTCTTGTCATAGTTTAAACATGGCATTGTACACCCGGTACTGGCCCCGGAAATGGCGTACGGGGCCGTCCGGCGGCTGGCTGGCGGCCACATCATCGTGGCACGCCAGGCCAGGCGCCGGCGTGAAGCATCAGCGGATGCGCATGCCTGGCGTCGCGCCCGGCATCGGGTCGAGCAGGTACAGGCCCGGATTGGTTTTCTCGTCAGCGGCGGAGGCGCACAGCACCATGCCTTCGGACACGCCGAACTTCATCTTGCGCGGGGCCAGATTGGCCACCAGCACCGTCAGCTTGCCGATCAGGTCTTCCGGCTGGTACGCCGACTTGATGCCCGAGAACACATTGCGGTGACGGCCTTCGCCGACGTCGAGCGTCAGGCGCAGCAATTTGGTCGAGCCTTCGACGTGTTCGCAGTTGATGATTTTCGCGACGCGCAGGTCGATCTTGGCGAAATCGTCGATCGTGATGGTCGGGGCCAGGGCTTCGATGTCGCCTTCGCCTTCGCCTTCGACGGCATCGGTCGTCGGCGCTGCCGCCGGGGTAGGAGTAGCCGCGGCGGCGACCGCCGGAGCAGGTGCTGCCAAGACCGGCTTGTCGAACAGGTTCTCGACCATCTTGGCGTCGACGCGCTGCATCAGGTGCGTGTAGGTGCCGATGGTGCGTCCGAGCATCGATTCGTAGACGGCGGCGCCATGGGTGTCGGCCCAGCTCAATTCAGCGTCGCCCAGGAATTCGGCGACGCGCGCGGCCACTTGCGGCAGCACCGGTTGCAGCATGATGGTCAGTTGACGGAACAGGATCAGCGCGGTCGTGCAGACGTCGTGCAGTTCGGCCGTTTTGGTCTCGTCCTTGGCCAGGATCCATGGCTTGTGCTCGTCGACGTACTGGTTGATGACGTCGGCGATTTCCATGATTTCGCGCAGTGCGCGGCCATACTCGCGTGCCTCGAAGCTGGCGGCCACCGATGCCTGGCGCTCTGCGCCGTCGTGCATCAGCGCCTTGCAGATCCAGTCGCGGCCCAGCGGCGAGACGCTGTCGGCCAGCTTGCCATCAAAGCGCTTGGCGATGAAGCCGGCGCAGCGGCTGGCGATATTCACGTACTTGCCGATCAGGTCGCTGTTGACGCGGGCCACGAAGTCGTCGCCGTTGAAGTCCAGGTCTTCCACCCTGGCGTTGAGCTTGAAGGCCAGGTAGTAGCGCAGCCACTCCGGATTCATGCCCAGTTCCAGGTAGCGCAGCGGCGAAATGCCGGTGCCGCGCGACTTGGACATTTTTTCATTGTTCACCGTCAGGTGGCCGTGGACGGCGACCTTCAGGTTGTCGATGATCGGGTGGCCCGAGAAATTGAGCATTGCCGGCCAGAACAGCAAGTGGAACGAGACGATGTCTTTGCCGATGAAGTGCAGCTGCTCGGCGGCCGGGTCGTTCAGGAACGCTTCGACATCCAGGCCCTGCTTGTCGAAATAATTCTTCAGGCTGGCCAGGTAGCCGACCGGCGCATCCAGCCACACATAGAAGAACTTGCCCGGCGCATCCGGAATCGGGATGCCGAAGTAGGGCGCATCGCGCGAGATGTCCCAGTCAGCCAGCTTTTCACCGGCTTCGCCCAGCCACTCGGACACCTTGTTGACCATTTCCGGCTGCAGGCGGCCCGGAGTGTTCAGCCATTCCTTGAGGAAGGCGAAGCAGCGCGGGTCGGACAGCTTGAAGAAGTACTGCTCCGACGGCTTGAGCACGGGCGTGGAGCCGGTAAAGACCGAGAACGGGTTGATCAGTTCGGTCGGCTGGTAGGCGGCGCCGCAGACTTCGCAGTTGTCGCCGTACTGGTCCTTGGCGTGGCACACCGGGCACTCGCCCTTGATGTTGCGGTCGGCCAGGAACATGCCCTTGACCGGATCGTAGAAGCGATCGACGGTCTTGGTGACGATCAGGCCGGCATCGCGCAGCTTGCGGTAGATGCCTTGCGAGAGTTCGACGTTCTCGGGCGAATCGGTGGAGTACCAGTTGTCGAAGGCGATGTGGAAGCCATCGAGATACTGCGCGCGGCCGGCGGCGATCTTGGCCACGAATTCCTGTGGCGTGATGTTTTCTTTTTCGGCCGCGATCATGATCGGCGTGCCGTGGGTATCGTCGGCGCAGACGAAATGCACTTCGCGTTTCTGGCCGCCCTGTGCATTGCCTTCGCGCTGCATTCGCTGGAAGCGGACCCAGATGTCGGCCTGGATGTACTCCATCATGTGGCCGATATGGAAGGCAGCATTGGCGTAGGGCAGTGCGGTGGTGACGAACAGCTTGCGGGTCATGGTTGAAACGCTTCGGTTATATGAAAAGAAGCATTTTAACAGCGGATGGCCCTGTGCGCGCAGGGGGTATTGGCCGTGGTTTACTACCAACAGGCTGGCCGCCCAGCCGTTTTGCGCTACACTTCGCCCCAATATCAATCGGAGAACACCCGGAGAGCACCATGAGCATTACTGAAAGCGATATCAAGACGGCATTGGCGAGCGTGATCGACCCCAATACCACCAAGGATTTCATCACCACCAAGTCGATCAAGAACATCCAGATCGACAACGGTCAGGTCACGTTCGAGCTGGAACTGGGCTACCCGGCCGCCAGTCAGGTCGAGATGCTGCGCCAGATGGCGGCCAGCGCCGTGCTGGCCCTGCCCGGCGTCGAAGGCGTGGCCATCCGCGCCTACAGCAAGATCGTCTCGCACACGGTCCAGCGCGGCATGAAGGTCATGCCGAATGTGAAGAACATCATCGCCGTTGCCTCGGGCAAGGGCGGTGTCGGCAAATCGACGACGGCGGTCAACCTGGCCCTGGCGCTGCATGCCGAGGGCGCCAGCGTCGGTATCCTGGATGCAGACATCTATGGTCCGTCGCAGCCGATGATGCTGGGCGTGAGCGGTCGTCCGCTGACCAACGACGGCAAGAGCATGGAGCCGCTGGAAAACCACGGCATCCAGGTGTCGTCGGTCGGCTTCATGATCGACCCGGATGAGCCGATGGTGTGGCGCGGCCCGATGGCCAGCGGCGCGCTCCAGCAGCTGCTCGAGCAGACCAACTGGCGCGACCTCGATTATCTGATCGTCGACATGCCCCCAGGCACGGGCGACATCCAGCTGACGCTGTCGCAGAAAGTGCCGGTCACGGGCGCCGTGATCGTCACCACGCCGCAGGACATCGCCTTGCTTGATGCACGCAAGGGCCTGAAGATGTTCGAAAAAGTCGGGATCCCGATTCTGGGCGTGGTCGAGAACATGAGCACCCACACCTGCACCAACTGCGGTCACACCGAAGCAATCTTCGGTCACGGCGGTGGTGAAAAGATGTGCGCCGATTTCGGCATCGAGTTCCTGGGCGCGCTGCCGCTGACGATGTCGATCCGCGAGCAGGCCGATGCCGGTCGTCCGACCGTCGTCGCCGATCCGGATGGTGCTGTGGCCGCGGTCTACAAGCAGATTGCACGCAAGGTCGCGATCAAGATCGCCGACAAGGCCAAGGACATGAGCAGCAGGTTCCCGAGCATCGTCGTCAAGAACGACTGACGTCATACGGGCCAGGCACCAGGCCTGGCTGGTTCCCGCAAAGCCCATGCGCAACGCTGTTGTGCATGGGCTTTGTGCATTGTGTGTCCCCATGCCGTGCGGGCAGGTCAGGTTTTTCCTGCTGACAATCTGTTTGAAGATAAACCCTCTCGCAAACTCCCTACCTACACTGCCAGTTCGCGGGGCCCGGCACGCACGTGACCCGCCACGATGCCGGCATGATGCGCCCGGCAACAGACATACCTGCTCTTTTTCGATTGTTGACCCGTCCAGGAGGCGCCGTGCACAACGAATTCATTCCCTTCGATCCAGCGCAGCACGTGGTTGCCGCAGTTGCCGGTCATGGCGGCCAGGAAGCGCACGGCATCGATTTCGCATCGCAGGATTACCTGGCGCTGGCCGCCCATCCGGCCGTGCATGCGGCCGCGCGTCGCGCGTTGTGCGATGCCGGTCTGCACGGCGCCGGTTCGACCGTCCTGGCAGGGCGTGCCCGTTCTGCGCGAGCGCTTGAAGAAGCGTTGGGCGCGCTGGTGGGCCTGGAGCACGTGGCGCTGTTCCCGACGGGCTGGGCAGCCGCTCTCGTGGCCATTGCGGCGCTCGTGCGCGGGGCGGACCATGTCGTGATCGATGCCCAGGCCCACGACTGGCTGCGCCATGGCGTGGCCGGCGCCACCCGTCGGGTCCTGCTGCACCGGCATCTCGATTGTGACCACGTGCGCGAGCTGCTTGACCGGATCCGCGCGGTGGACGCGGTCAACACCATCCTGGTGGTGACCGAAGGGCTGTTTGCCATGGATGCGCACAGTCCCGACCTGCCGCTGTTGCAGCACCTGTGCCGCGAATACCGGGCGACGCTGCTGGTCGATGTCACGCACGATCTGGGCGCGCTGGGTGCGGGCGGCGGGGGCGTTCTGGCCAGCCAGGGCATGACGGGACGGGTCGATATCGTGGCGGGCAGTTTTTCCCCGACCTTCGCCACCGAGGGTGGCTTTGTCGCCTGTGCCGATCGTTCGGCCAGGGATCGCTTGCAGCGGTACGCCGGGCAGCACATGCGCTTCGATGCACTTTCGCCGGTACAGCTGGCGGTGGCCACCGCGAGTCTGGAAATTGCCGTTTCGGCCGAGGGCGAGGCCTTGCGCGCCGCCCTGCTGCGCAACGTCATGGGACTGCGCGCGGCGCTGCAGGCGGCGGGCCAGGATTGCCTGGGTGCGCCAGCGCCGATCGTGCCGGTCTGGACTGGCTCGGAAGCCTCGGCGCGTGTGGCCGCTGCCTGGCTTGCGCATGACGCGGTGCTTGTTCAGCCGGTGGAGTTTCCCGCGGTGCCAGCGGGCGCCGCGCGCCTGTGTCTGCACGTGATGGCGCAGCATGCGCCGGCCCCATTGCAACGCGGCGCGCACCTCGTGGCAAGCGCCTGCGCGCGCGCCGGCGCCGGGCGTGCGCCCCGTACTGTCGGCCAGCAGCGTTATCGTGGCTGAAGGCGTGTTGTGGCCAGGCTCACCGCCGGTGCTGGCCGGGCGGGCATCGGGGTAGAATACGCCTTTTACCTGATTGCTTTCTGCCATGACCGTCCGCACCCGTTTTGCTCCCAGCCCGACCGGCTACCTCCACGTTGGCGGCGCGCGCACCGCGCTGTATTCGTGGGCCTATGCCCGCCATTTTGGCGGCACGTTCATCCTGCGCATCGAAGACACCGACCTCGAACGCTCGACGCCGGAAGCCGTACAGGCCATCCTCGATGGCATGAAGTGGCTGGGGCTGGAGCACGACGAAGGCCCGTTCTACCAGATGCAGCGCATGGACCGCTACCGCGAAGTGGTCGCCGGCATGCTCGACGCCGGCACCGCCTACCTGTGCTACTCGTCGCCCGATGAAGTCGAGGCGATGCGCGAGCGCATGCGCGCAGCAGGCGAGAAGCCGCGCTACGACGGTACCTGGCGTCCGGAAGCCGGCAAGACCCTGCCGGCCGTGCCGGACGGCGTCAAGCCAGTCGTGCGTTTCAAGAATCCGCTCGATGGCGACGTCACATGGACTGACGTGGTCAAGGGCACGATCACGATCGGCAACAAGGAGCTCGACGACCTGGTCATCGCGCGCCCGGACGGCACGCCGACCTATAACTTCTGTGTCGCGGTCGACGACTGGGACATGAAAATCACGCACGTGCTGCGCGGCGACGATCACGTCAACAACACGCCGCGCCAGATCAACATCCTGCGCGCGCTCGGCGCCGAGCTGCCGCTGTACGGCCATCTGCCGATGATTCTGGGTACCGATGGCGCGAAGCTGTCCAAGCGCCATGGCGCCGTGAGCGTCATGGATTATCCGGAGCAGGGCTATCTGCCCGAAGCGATGCTCAATTACCTGGCGCGCCTGGGCTGGAGCCACGGCGACGATGAAGTGTTCACGATGGCGCAGTTCACCGAGTGGTTCAACCTGGAGCACCTGACCGCATCGGCGGCCCAGTTCAATCCTGAAAAACTGAACTGGCTGAACAACCACTACATCAAGGCGGCGGACAACGAACGCCTGGCCACGCTGGCGCTGCCAAAACTCGAGCGCGACGGTGCACGCTTCGATGGCGCGCCGGCGCTGCCAACCGTGCTGGGCCTGATGAAGGAACGCGCAAACACGATCAACGAACTGGCCGATGCCGCCATGCTGTTCTACCGCGATCCGCAACCGGATGCCGAGCAACTGGCGCTGCACCTGACCGAAGCAGTGCGTGGCGCGCTGGCGCTGTTTGCCGAGCGCTGCGCCACGGTGGCGTGGGACAAGGCGTCGCTGGCGGCCATGATCAAGGAAGTGCTGGCGGCACATAGTCTCAAGATGCCGCAACTGGCTATGCCGCTGCGCCTGCTGTTGACGGGGCAGTTGCAGACGCCGGCGATCGATGTGGTGCTCGAGTTGTTTGGCCGCGACGTCGTCCTGGCGCGCGTGCAGAAGGGGCTGTAAAAGCCGCCGGTGGGCACCCCGCTTCAACGTCGCAAAACGTTGTTTGCGAAATGCAAGGGTGTCCTATATAATGCTCGCACTTCAGCGCTGCGGGGGTATAGCTCAGCTGGGAGAGCGCTTGCATGGCATGCAAGAGGTCAGCGGTTCGATCCCGCTTACCTCCACCAACTCTGAAGTGTGGCAGTGGTTTTGCCTTAGTCGTAATGTGATGCTGTGTAGCCAGCAGCAAAGTAGTTCTGCAGTAATCGGTTGTTCACGGTCCCCATCGTCTAGAGGCCTAGGACATCACCCTTTCACGGTGAGTACCGGGGTTCGAATCCCCGTGGGGACGCCAGCGTGCTGGTTAGAATGGCCTGACACAGTATGCGAGCAGCATGCGCTACTGGTCGAAGCAGGTGCAGTGTAGTAAAATGTTGTTTTCCCGTGGGGGGTATAGCTCAGCTGGGAGAGCGCTTGCATGGCATGCAAGAGGTCAGCGGTTCGATCCCGCTTACCTCCACCACGTAAAAGAAAACGACATTCAGGCAGCAGGCAATAACAGCAGTACAAGAGTAATTGAGCAAGTCCAGGGTCCCCATCGTCTAGAGGCCTAGGACATCACCCTTTCACGGTGAGTACCGGGGTTCGAATCCCCGTGGGGACGCCAAGAATTTGGCAGATGTGCCGCGCCAGCGGTGGTACATCGACGTCAGTCGTATCATGCAGTTGCAGTACGCTCGTCAGAGCACAACAGTTTTAGGTCCCCATCGTCTAGAGGCCTAGGACATCACCCTTTCACGGTGAGTACCGGGGTTCGAATCCCCGTGGGGACGCCAGTTTAAAACCGGGGTAGACCAACGCGCTTGCGCGGAGAGGTGCTCCGGTTTTTCTATTGTGGTCGCAGAATTGTGTGCACAATGGTTTGGTAGTAAAGTAGGGTCGCAACATTGTCGTTGTGATGATGTGCGAAAGTTCTTCGCGGTCCGGGTTGCAGTCAGCAATAGCGGGCGACGCACAGCCAGTAGCACGCAGCACCAGTTTTAGGTCCCCATCGTCTAGAGGCCTAGGACATCACCCTTTCACGGTGAGTACCGGGGTTCGAATCCCCGTGGGGACGCCAGACAGAAAGCCGGAGCCGGCCACGATAGTGGGGCTCCGGTTTTTTTTCGTCTGCGACAGCGTCGCGCGGCGCCCCCGCAGTTCACCAACCCGACACCCGCACGGTGCCGAATGGATATGGCAACCCCGGCCCTTGTTGCTGGATGCCCGGATGTTGCATAGCCTGATGCTGCATGCCCTGATATGGCACCCCCTGGTACTGCATCCCGGCCCCGGCCATGCTGGGCCATCCACCGTCATGCGGCGACATCGCATGCATGCCACCCGGTGCACCGTACCCTGCTGCCGTGCTTTGCCATGGCATGGTCTGCTGCGCGGTGGGCAAGCCCAGCGCCACCAGCGCATCGGGCAAGCCGTAGCCGATATGATTGGGATCGTTCAGCGTGACAGGGCGCGCGCTCATCCGCAGAACCTGGAACAGCCGTTCGACCCGCTCCGGTGAACGTGCTTGCACCATCGATCCGAATTCCGGCCTGTGTGCCAGCACGAGCGTAGCCAGGCCCGTCACGTGCGGCGCCGCCATCGAGGTCCCGTCCCATGCGGCGAAATTATTTGGCGGCACCGACGACACGACGGCCACACCTGGCGCGCACACGTCGACCTGCGGCCCGAAGCAGCTGAAGCGCGCCGTGAAGTAGCCATACATGTCGATGTCGGTGCCGATGGTCTCGGCGTGGTAGCTGTCGGGCGGGAACTCACCGAGCTTGCCAATGGCCGCGACGGCCAGTACATGCGGTGACGAGGCCGGGTATTGCACGGCAGCGGCGGAATTGCCGGCAGCGGCGATGCAGGCGATGCCGGCCTGTTTGGCGCGCACGATCTGGCGCTCGAGCGCTTCGGAGGGCGCCGAGCCGCCCAGGCTCATGTTGACAATGTCGATGCCCTGTTCGATGCAGTATTCGAGCGCGTCGATCAATTGGCTGACCTGGCCGCCGGGGAACAGTTTGCAGACGTGGATTTCGGCTTCGGGTGCGAAGCCGCGGATGCCCCAGGCCGGATCGGTGGCGGCAATCACGCCGGTGCAGTGCGAGCCATGGCCAAGTGTGTCGACGTTCCAGGTGCTGCGGTCGGTGCGCTTGTTGATGACGTCGAAGCCGTCGTGGATGGCGTTCAGGTTGCCATGCGTGGTGGCGGCGCCGGAATCGATGACGGCCACCTTGATCCCACGCCCGCGATAATGCTGCGGTACCCCGTCGAGGCGCATGGCCCGTGCGCCCCAGCCCATGGCGTTTTGCTGCGGCAGGCCGCGCAGCGCCGACCAGTCGGCCAGCGGGCGCAGCATGACGACGTTGGCCTCTTGCAGGCTCAGGTCGGGATCGCGCTGGTAGAAGCTCCAGTAATCGGCGCGTGGTTTCACATACAACCCGCTGATCGTGTGCGTATCGTCGCCATACAGGCGCAGGCGCGCCACGCCGTCGGCGCCCGTGACGGCAGTGCTGGGCAGCACGCCGCCGAACAGCGAGACCTCGACCTCGGGCAGGGGCGCGCCGTCGGCGCCCACCACCGCCAGCAGCAGGTCGCACTGCGGGCCCTGGTAGGGCGTGAGCGAGCTGACCAGGTCGGGACGGCGCAGCATGGGGTCGAGCAGTGCGAGGTGCTGATCGCGTTCGACGATCAACTGACCCTGGCCGCGCTGCAGCAGTTCGCCGGCCTTCTGGTCGGTCATGCGCGCAACCATCACGCCTTCTGCGCCGTCGCCCATCGAAGATGGACCGAAGCCGGCCGTCGCCAGCCCGGCGCGGGGCATGATGGTGTCGACCACCTCGATATCGGGCATGGCAGTGAGCGCCTGCTGCACTGTTGACAGGCCCAGTGGCGCCCCCCAGCTGCTGATGCCGAAGCTGCCCAGCACCGCGCGGGGCGCCACCAGGTATTTTTTCTTGCGCTCGGTGACCAGGCGCCCCAGCATCGGGGCGGCGCCGCCAGTGGAATCGGTACCGGTGTCTGCTGCGCCGTCCTGCGACGCCGCTGGTGTGGGCGGCGCATCGGCAGCGCCGCTTTTTACGTGTTTGGCCATAGTGTGTCCTTTGCCGGCGCCGCTCAATCGTATAGCGAGAGCGGTTGGTCGGGTTCGATCGTTAACTGGTCAAGAGTCTGTTGCCGCAGCCGTTCGGCCGTGGGCGCGTCGGTTTCAACGACCGCCGTGTGCGGCGGGCCGGACGATGGGCCGATCAGGTCGACAACCTGCACGCCCGGTTCGGTGCCCAGGGTCGCCAGGAACCTGACGAGTTCGTCATCGTCGCGCGTGGCGCGCACGATGTAGCGATTGATCGGGACAGGGGGTAGGGACGCCGGCATGGCAGGGACTCCTCAATGCCAGGTCATGGCCGGCGTCTGGCGGCAATGACCTGGCGGGTGGGTCGTGGTGTCGTGTGCTTCAGGCTTTAGTGGACGGTCTGCTGGCCGAACTGGCTTGCCTGGCCATACTGCGCTTGCTGACCGGGGAATTGACCACCGAATTGACCACTGAATTGACCGCCGGGTTGGCCGATGGGCTGGCCGCTGATTTGGCCACTAAGTTGGCCACCAAACTGCTGCCCAAACGGGTCAGCCGTCGCCGGCACATAACGGCCTAGCTGTGCGGCCACGCCGCCGATCGCAGTGCCCAGGCCCTGGTTGCCAAAGTGTTCGCCGAGGAAGCTGCCGACCGGCCGCGCATACTGGGTGATTGCATTGCTGAGCCAGCCCTGCGGCGCCAGTTGACCGCCTTGCTGTACGATCTGCTGTTGCAGCATCGCGGCCTGTTGCTGCACTTGCAGCAGCAGTTGCTGCAGTTGTTGTTGCTCGGCCTGCAGTTGCTGCAACTGGACCAGCGGATGTTGCTGTGGTATTTGCGGCTGTGCCTGCTGTTGCGCTTGCGGATCGGCGCCGAGCGGCAGCATCCGGCCATACCCGGAATAGTCGCTGATCATGTTGCCAAGGTGGCGATTGCCGGTGGCGTGCCCGATCAGGGCGCCGGCGGGCTTGCCGATCTTGCTGATCAGATTGCCGAAGAAGCCACCTTGCGGGGTCAGCTGACCCTGCTGTTGCAGCTGCTGCATCTGTTGCAGTTGCTGTTGCTGCTGAAGTTCTTGCAGTTGCTGAAGTTGCTGGAGTTGTTGTAACTGCTGCAGCTGCTGCAGCAGTTGCAGCTGTTGCGGATCGACCTGCTGTTGCATGCCCATGCCGCCGGAGGGATCGGCCGCAAATGGCGACAGGTGGCCGAGGAAGTTGCCGGCTACCTCACCAATGCGCCCGCCCGCGCCGCTGTGGCCGACCCAGCCCCCAATGCCGCGCCCGATGACACCGCCGAGCGCGCCGCCGAACATGCTGCCCAGACCCTGTGGTGCAAACTGTGGTTGCGCAAATGGTTGTTGAAATTCATTCATGATACGAGCCTCCGGTTATTCGGTCGCGCTGAGGCCGGCTGAAACAGCAAGGGCCCGCCTACACGACCGTGTTCATATGATTCGTGCCCCGGTGTGACCGGTAGCGCGAGGGAAGGGCAGGAAGGCCGCCTTTCGAGGCTGCTTTTCCTGCAGGTAGGCGTTCGACCGGTGCCTGGCGGTGAAGTTTTGGCGTAATGGCGATGTCGCCAAGGTTAAAATCGCACCTTGCGCTAGCGCAGACGCGCGTCAGAAAGCCCCGATTTTCTTTGCAAAGCGCACTGGGGCTTGAGAAAAATCACCATATCAATTCGCGGTAGAATGACGGCCCCCGCATTCGCGCGTCACGACGTCGCCCGCCTTCATGTCCCTGTCTTCCTTTACACCGTCGCTGGCAATTTTCTGCAAGGTAATCGATAACTATGGCGATATCGGCATCTGCTGGCGCCTGGCGCGCCAGCTGTGTCACGAGCACGCGGTAGGGGTCACGCTATGGGTCGACGACCTGGTCAGTTTCCGGCGCATCTGCCCCGAGGTCGATCCGGCGGCCGCGCAGCAACTGATTTTTGGCGTGACGGTGCGCCACTGGCAGGATCAGGATGGCCAATTCCACGCGCATGACATTCCTGACGTCGTCATCGAGTTCTTCGGTTGCGAGCTGCCGCCGGATTATCAACGGGCAATGGCCGCGCGCACGCCACGCCCGGTATGGCTGAACTACGAAGGCTTGACGGCCGAGGACTGGGTGGAGGGTTGCCATCGCCTGCCATCGATGCACCCGCGCCTGCGGCTGACCAAGCATTTCTATTTCCCCGGTTTCAATGCGCACACGGGTGGGTTGCTGCACGAAGCGGGGCTCGAGGCGCGCCGTGACGCGTTCCAGGATGACCCGGCCGCAGTGACGGCGTTCCTGGGGCGCCTGGGCGTGACTGTGGCCGAGGCGGCGGGGCGCAAGGTGTCGCTGTTCTGCTACCCGGGCGCGCCGGTCGCCGCACTGTTTGAAACGTGGTGCAGCGGCGCCACGCCCACGCTGTGCCTGGTGCCGGAAGGTGTGGTGCCGGAACAGGTCGCCGCTTTCCTGGGCGCCGCACCGGTGGCTGGCGCGAGCGCGACCCACGGCCAGCTGACCGTGCGGGTGCTGCCATTCCTGCCCCAGGCCGATTATGACCTGCTGCTGTGGGCCTGCGACGTCAATTTCGTGCGTGGCGAAGATTCATGGGTGCGGGCGCAATGGGCCGCTCGCCCGTTCGTCTGGCACATCTATCCGCAGGACGACAACCTGCACCACAAGAAGCTGCGCGCGTTCCTGGCGGTCTATGCGCAACAGGCGCCAGCACTGTCGGCCTACATGCTTGGCTGGAACGGCGCGCAGCTTATGGACGACCATCAAGCCGCCTGGAGCGCACTGGAGACTGCGTTGCCGGACATCGCGGCGCAGGCCGGCGCCTGGCGCGAGTCAGTACTTGCGCAGGGCGATCTGGTCACGCAACTGCTCGATTTCGTGCGCGATCTGCGGTTGGCACAGGAAAACAGCGTATAATGCCCGGTTAGTTTCTAACGGATTCCGACGATCAAATGCAGGTCCGGGGCCTTCGGCCCACCAGCCGGCGATGATTTAATGCAACTATCTTTTTACGTAAAATATCTATGAAACCCGCAAAAGAAATTCGTGTTGGCAACATCATCATGGTTGATGAAAAGCCGTTCATCGTGCTGCGTTCCGACGTCAACGGCTCGAGCCGCACGGGCTTCACCTACAAGTGGAAGATGAAGAATCTTCTGACCAATGCACCACTGGAAAACGTGTTCCGTGGCGATGACAAGTTCGACGTCGTTGTTCTGGACAAGAAGCCAGTGACCTACTCGTACTTCGCCGATCCGCTGTACGTCTTCATGGACGCCGATTACGAACAGTTCGAAATCGAAGAAGAGAACCTGGGCGACGCGCTGCACTACCTGAAAGACGGTATGGAATGCGAAGCCGTGTTCTATGACGGCAAGGCCATCTCGGTCGAACTGCCAACCACGATCGCACGCCAGATCGTGTACTCGGAGCCAGCAGTCAAGGGCAACACGTCGGGCAACGTCCTGAAAGAAGCCAAGATCGAAAACGCCATCGAAGGCAAGCAGCACACCGTGATGGTGCCGTTGTTCGTCAGCGGCGACGACATGATCGAAATCGACACCCGTACCAACGAGTACAAGAAAGTCGTGCGTAACTAAGCACGGGTTTCTCCATAAAAAAACGCTGCCTCGGCAGCGTTTTTTTATGTCCCGGGAGGCTGTTATTTGCGGCGCAACTGCGCCAGATCCCGCACCGCGCCGCGATCGGCCGACGTGGTCAGCGCCGCATAGGCCTGCAGCGCCTGCGACACATAACGTTCGCGTCCCAGCGGCAGCCATGCATCCGCGCCCAGTGCGTCCATTGCTGCGCGGCGGTGCGCCAGTTCCTCGGTCGTCACGCGCAGGTTGATGGTGCGCTCGGGGATGTCGATGTCGACCATGTCGCCTTCCTGCACCAGACCGATCGCGCCGCCTTCGGCCGCTTCCGGCGACGCATGTCCGATCACCAGGCCCGACGAGCCACCCGAGAACCGGCCATCGGTAAACAGGGCGCAGGCTTTGCCCAGGCCCTTGGACTTGATATACGAGGTCGGGTACAGCATCTCCTGCATGCCCGGTCCGCCTTTCGGGCCTTCATAGCGAATGATGACAACGTCGCCCGCTACCACGTTGTCGCCCAAAATCGCTTCGACCGCTGCGTCCTGGCTCTCGAACACGCGCGCCTTGCCCGAGAACTTGAGGATGCTCTCGTCCACGCCGGCCGTTTTGACGATGCAGCCCTTTTCGGCGATGTTGCCGTACAAGACCGCCAGGCCACCATCCTTCGAATACGCGTGTTCGCGGTCGCGGATACAACCCATGGCGCGGTCGAGGTCGTTCTTTTCGTAGCGCTCGGATTGCGAGAACGCCACCTGGGTCGGCACGCCGCCCGGGGCCGCGCGGAACCACTGATGCACGGCTTCGTCGGTACTGACCGCGATGTCGTATTTTTCGATGGCTGCAGCCATGGTCGGGCTGTGAATCGTCGGCAGCGACGTGTCGAACAGGCCGGCGCGCGCCAGTTCGCCCAGGATCGAGAAGATGCCGCCGGCGCGGTGCACGTCTTCGATATGGTATTTGTCGGTCATCGGCGCGACCTTGCACAGGCAGGGCACCAGGCGCGAGATGCGGTCGATGTCGGCCATCGTGAAGTCGACTTCGGCTTCGTGCGCGGCGGCCAGCAGGTGCAGCACGGTGTTGGTCGAGCCGCCCATCGACACGTCGAGCGCCATCGCGTTCTCGAACGCCGTCTTGGTCGCGATCGAGCGCGGCAGCACCGAGTAATCGTCTTCCTCGTAGTGGCGCTTGGCGGTCTCGACGATCAGGCGGCCGGCGCGCAGGAACAGCTCCTTGCGGTCGGCGTGGGTGGCGACGATCGTGCCGTTGCCCGGCAGCGCCAGGCCCAGCGCCTCGGTCAGACAATTCATCGAGTTGGCCGTGAACATGCCCGAGCACGACCCGCAGGTCGGACAGGCCGAGCGCTCGATCTCGACCACATCGGCGTCCGACACGGAGGCGTCGCCGGCCTTGATCATCGCGTCGATCAGGTCGAGCTTGATGACCTTGCGCTCGTTGTTGACGACCTTGATGACCTTGCCCGCTTCCATCGGGCCGCCCGAGACGAATACGGTCGGAATATTCAGGCGCATCGCGGCCATCAGCATGCCGGGCGTGATCTTGTCGCAGTTCGAGATGCAGACCATCGCGTCGGCGCAGTGCGCGTTGACCATGTATTCGACCGAGTCGGCGATCAGGTCGCGTGAGGGCAGCGAGTACAGCATGCCGCCGTGGCCCATCGCGATGCCGTCATCGACGGCGATGGTGTTGAATTCCTTGGCCACGCCGCCGGCCGCTTCGATTTCGCGCGCGACCAGCTGCCCCAGGTCTTTCAGGTGGACGTGGCCCGGCACGAACTGGGTGAACGAGTTGACCACGGCAATGATCGGCTTGTCGAAATCGCCGTCTTTCATGCCGGTGGCGCGCCACAGGGCACGGGCGCCTGCCATATTGCGACCCTGGGTCGTGGTGTGTGAACGGTAAGTCGGCATGGCAATCTCCCAGAATAATGCAAAACAATGATTGGATCAGGGTGACGGCTGGCGCTGGATTTGTCCAATATATGATCGGCCAGTCTGTGAGTCGTTTCGCCTATCACAGCCGGACAGTCGGCCTGGCACGTTGCTGCTATTCTATTGCTTGGCCATTTCACGGAGCACACAGGCATGGAGCGCAGGGATTTTGTACGAATGGGCGTGGCCGGCACGGTGTCCGGCACAGTTGCTGGCACGAGCTTGCTGGCACAGGCCGCACCATCGAAAACGGCGCCAGCCGCCATCCTCGAAGCCGGCGTCCACGCACAGGGGCAGGCCATGCGCGCCGGCAAGCTGACGGCGCACGAGCTGGCCTCGCGTTACCTGGCCCGCATCGCGGCTGTCGACCGCGCCGGCCCGCGCCTGCGCTCGGTTATCGAAATCAATCCCGATGCGCTCGAGATCGCCCGCGAGCGTGACCGCGAACGCAAGGCGGGCAAGCTGCGCGGCCCGCTGCACGGCATTCCGGTCCTGCTCAAGGACAATATCGCCACCGCCGACAAGATGAGCACGACGGCCGGTTCGCTGGCGCTGGACGGCATCAAGGCCCGGCGCGACGCCCACATCGTGGCCCGCCTGCGTAGTGCCGGCGCTGTCATCCTGGGCAAGACCAATCTGTCGGAATGGGCGAACATGCGCTCGACCCGCTCGACCAGCGGCTGGAGCGGGCGCGGTGGACTGACCCGCAATCCGTATGCGCTCGATCGCAACACGAGCGGCTCGAGTTCCGGCTCGGCCTCGGCAATGGCCGCCAGCCTGGCCACACTGGCCGTCGGCACCGAAACCGATGGCTCGATTGTCTCGCCGGCGTCGACCTGCGGCATCGTCGGCATCAAGCCCACCCTGGGCCTCGTTAGTCGCAGCGGCATCATTCCCATCGCGCATTCGCAGGACACAGCCGGCCCGATGACGCGCAGCGTCGCCGACGCGGCGCTGCTGCTGGCGGCGCTGGCCGGCGCCGATCCGCAGGACGGCGCGACGGCGCGCGCACCGGCCGTCAACTATGCGAACGCGCTGAACAAGGATGGCTTGCGCGGCAAGCGCATCGGCGTCGCGCGTGATTTTTTTGGCGGGCACGACGGCGTGAATGCGCTGATCGAGAAGGAGCTGGGCGTGCTCAGGGCGCAGGGGGCGGTGCTGGTGGATGTCACGGTGCCCAATACCGACAAATACGGCGCGTCCGAGCTGACCGTGCTGCTGCACGAATTCCGCCCCGATCTCGAAGCGTGGCTGGCGGCGTACGCGCCGCACGCGCCGGTCAAGAGCATGGCTGACATCATTGCGTTCAACCTGCGCAACGCGGCGCGCGAGATGCCGTTCTTCGGTCAGGAGCATTTGATTGCGGCGCAGGCGGCGGGCGGCCTGCAGGCGCGCGACTATGTGAAGGCGCTGGCCAACAACCAGCGCTATTCACGCGACAAGGGGATCGACCAGGTGCTGCGCGCCTACAAGCTCGACGCGCTGGTGGCGCCGACCGGCGGGCCAGCCTGGCTGACCGACACCGTCAACGGCGACCATTACGGCGCGAGTTTTTCATCGCCTGCGGCGGTGGCCGGCTATCCCCACATCACGGTGCCCGCGGGGTTCATCCACGGTTTGCCGGTCGGGCTGTCGTTCGTCGGTACGGCGTGGAGCGAGCCGGCGCTGATCGGGATGGCATACGCCTACGAGCAGGCCAGCCGGCGCCGTCGCGCGCCGACCTACCGGGCCCGCGTGGGCGCCTGAACCACTAGCGGCGCGCGGCCTGCTTGGCCTGGCTGAAGACCGGGCCCCACAGCGGGTGGCCATGCTCGCCGGGGCTCAGGTCGAAGGCCGGATCGAGACGGAACGCGCCGTCGAACGTCTCGCGGCACAGCGCCTGGCGCCCGCTCACGCAATAGCTGAACGCCGTGTACTTGGCGGCCGACAGACGTTCGCGCGGGGTGCCGCTTCTCATGTCGGCACTGCTCAAGCGCCGGATCGCGCCGTTGTAATCGCCATCGTTGTAGAGCGCAATGCCTTCGCGCAGCGCGACGTCGCTGCGGTCGACCGTGCCCGCTGCGGGGCGGCTCGTGCGGTCGGCACGCTGGGCACGTTCGGCGCGCGGGCGCGCATCGTCGGCGCGGGGATGGGCGCGCGCGGCTTCCTTGCCGCCCAGTGCCGGACCGAATTCGGCGCAGCCAGTTGCCATCACGGCGATCAGCGCCGACGCAGGCAGGTGTTTCATGAAACGGATACTCAAGGCGTTTTCTCCTCGGTGAAATCAAGTTCGATCGTGCCGCTCTGGCCTTCCACGGATTGCACGGTCACGGTGTGCTCCGGAAAGCCCGGGTTGACGATGCGGATCGTGTGCTCGCCCGGCGGCAGCGTGATGTGCTTCAGCGGTGGCGTGGCGCCACGCTCGACGCCATCGACGACGATCGTGCCCCACGGCTGGATCAGCAGTTTGTAGGTGGTGCCGGCGATGGCCGCTTCGGGCGGCGTGCCTTGCGGCGCCAGACGCACTGCTGTGGGTGGCACGGCGACGTCGGGTTTGGCCGGCAGCGGGGTGGTCGTGGCTGCGCGCGGTTCGGTCTCGTCGATGACCGGCGCGTCGAGTTGCGCCGGCTCTTCGGCGAGCGTGACCAGCGGCGCCGGGGCGGCCGCCGGCACGGGTGCCTCGGGCGTTGCCGGCAGCGCGGACATGTCTTTCATGCCGCTCAGGTCGGCCTGGCGCATCAGTGCGAACAAGGCGGCCAGCGCGACCAGGATCAGGATGATGGCGCCGATGATCAGCGGCCAGCGTGTCTTGTTGCGGCGGGCAGCGACCGGCGTTGGCGCGGGCGCCATCGGCGTCGATGCATTGGCGGCGGCGCGCATCGGGAGCGGGCCGGGGGCGGGGGTAGGGGCGGGCGCTGCCGGCGCTGGCTTAGGCGCCGCCACCGGTTCAGGCGCGCGGACAGGTTCGGGCGTCGGCTGAGGGGCTGGCGGCGGTGCTGGTGCTGGCGTTGGCATTGGCAGCGGCACCACTGGCGTCACCGGCTCGTCGTCGATCGGCGGCAGCGACATGGCGGGCTTCGGTGCGATGACGGCAATGCCCAGCAGGCCGCGCATCTGCTCGATGGTTTGCGGACGTACGGCGGGATCGGGTGACAGGCAGCGGTCGAGCGCCGCCAGGAAACCTTCGCTGTAGTCGGGCAGGCCCAGCGTGCGCAATAACGTGACCGGTGCCAGTTCCTGCGAAATCGCGTAATGCATCACGGCGGCCAGGTCGTACAGGTCGCGTGCTTCGTAGTCGGCCGGCACGGCGGTGTCGGGCAACTCGCTGTAGCCCGGCACCAGCATCGGGTCGCCGGCGTCGAGGATGTGCAGGCTGTCGGGCGTGATGCGGCGGTGCGGCACGTTCATGCCGTACTGGACTTCGAGCGATTGCAGCACCTGGCGGATGATGCGGCGGCACCATGGCTCGCTGACCATCTCGTGGTTGTACTCGACGATATCGCGGACCGTGCGGCCGTCGAGTTGCTGCGGGGGTGTGCTGGGGTTCATGGCATCTTGCCGGTCGCCGCTTGCGCGGGCCGAACGAATGTTTATTTATTGCAAATAATGCCAGATTTGTGGGGAAGACGGTACCCCCAACTTAAGCGTGCGCGGCAGATGGGGTGGCAGATGCGCGGCAAACGCGCTGCCGCGCAACCGTTCAGGCGTCGAGAAAACGCATCTTGAACCAGCGGCCCTTGATGACGCCAAAGCCCGGTCCCGGCGCGTCGCCTTCGCCCAGGCGCTTGACCGCGGCCTGCGCCACGCTGCGCTCGAGCGCGACATAGCTGTTGAATTCGCCGATATTGATCTTGCCGACTTGGTCTTTCGTCAGGCCGGCGTCGCCCGTCAGCGCGCCCAGCAGGTCGCCCGGACGCAGCTTGGCTTTTTTGCCGCCAGCGATGACCAGCGTGACCATCGGTGCCGGCGCGGCCGGTTCGGCGTCGTCACCCAGCGCAGCCAGGCTTTCCCAGACGGCCGGCTGGTCCTGGTACTGCTCGATCAGGCCAACCCATTTCTTTTCATTTGGCGCGCACAGGGTGTGCGCCATGCCGCTGCCGCCGGCACGGCCGGTGCGGCCGATGCGGTGCACGTGGACTTCGGGGTCTTTCGACACGTCCACATTGATCACGGTGCCGAGGTCGGCGATATCCAGGCCGCGCGCAGCGACGTCAGTGGCCACCAGTACCGAGCAGCTGCGGTTGGCAAACAGCACCAGGATTTCATCGCGCTCGCTCTGTTCGAGTTCGCCGTACAGCGCGCGCGCCGAAAAGCCTTGCGCCTGCAGGGCATCGGCCAGTTCGCGGCAACGCGCCTTGGTGTTGCAGAAGGCCAGTGCCGACACCGGACGGTGATGCCGCAGCAGGCGGCCGACCGCATCTTCGCGGCCTTCGAAGCCGATCTCATAAAAACGCTGGTCGATCTGCTCGAAGCTGTGCTTGCCTTCGACCTTCACTTCCAGCGGATCGCGCAGGAAGCCTTGCGTGGCAAAGCGGATATCGTCCGGGTAGGTGGCCGAGAACAGCAGCGTCTGGCGATGTTTCGGCGTGGCCGACACGATGCCCGCGATCTCGTCGTAAAAGCCCATGTCGGTCATGCGGTCCGCTTCGTCCAGCACCAGCGTCTGCACGTTGGCCAGGTCGAGCGTCGCGCGGCCCAGGTGGTCGCGAATGCGGCCCGGCGTGCCCACGACAATGTGCGCGCCATGCTCCAGTGAGGCGATCTGCGGGCGCATCGACACGCCACCGGTCAGCGTCAGGATCTTGACGTTGCCCACGCCGCGCGCCAGCCGGCGCAGTTCGCCGGCGACCTGGTCGGCCAGTTCACGCGTCGGGCACAGCACCAGGCCCTGGATCGCGAACCAGGCCGGATTGAGCTTGTGCAGGATGCCGATGCCAAATGCCGCGGTCTTGCCGCTGCCGGTCTTGGCCTGGGCGATCAGGTCGCTGCCAGCCAGGACGGACGGCAGCGTTTCCGCCTGCACCTGCGTCATGTGGTCGTAACCGAGGGTGGTCAGGTTGGCGAGAAATTGCGGCGTGAGGGCCAGCGAGGTAAACGAATCGGATTGCATGGAAGCCTCCAGCCGGCAGGGCCGACGCTATTGGGGATCGGGCGCCCAGACCGGCAGGCCGGTCAGGTCGAGCTTGTCGTCGCGGCGCCAGACAGGCAGGCCGGAGTTGTCGGTTTCGTCGATCAGGCAGAGTTGTTCTTGCTTGAGCGAGCTGCGGCGGGGACGAGGGCCGGTGCGTTTGGGTTCGGTGACCGTATCGAGCGGCGCTGCCGGCTCGAAACCAGGCAGGTCGAACGTTGCGTGGTCTTTCTTGTCTCTCATCCTCTGCCTTCGAGGTTGCATTTTGTTGCCATAGAAAACAAAAGCCCGGCTCTGTGAGTCGGGCTTTTGTATTGAATTGGTTGCGGGGACAGGATTTGAACCTGTGACCTTCGGGTTATGAGCCCGACGAGCTGCCAGACTGCTCCACCCCGCAGCGCAATTATAGCGCGCTGCGCAGCAATATGCAATGCGCGACTTGCATTGGGGGCAAATCCCTCAAATGGGGCTGCTGCGCAGGCGCCACAGCGACGTGACTTCCTGCGAGCGCGCCGCGTGCAGCGGATCGTCGGCATCGGTCGCGCGCGGGTGCACGGGCCGCGTGTCGTGGCGCTCGATCACTTCCAGGCCGCCCGCCGCAATCCATCCAAGCAACTGATCACGGCTGCGCAGGCCCAGGTGCTCGGCGAAGTCCGACATGATCAGCCAGCCTTCGCCACCGGCCTCCAGATGGGCACCGAGGCCCGCCAGGAACGCGCGCAGCATGCGGCTGTCCGGATCGTAGATCGCATATTCGATCGCCGAACTCGGCTTGCCCGGGAGCCATGGTGGATTGCAGACCACCAGCGGCGCGCGGCCTTCCGGGAACAGGTCGGTCTGCGCGATCTCGACCTGCGACGCCAGACCCAGGCGCTCGATGTTTTCTCGCGCGCAGCCCAGCGCCCGCGGATCGACTTCGGTGGCCAGCACCTCCAGGCCCCGCCGCGCCAGCATAGCCGACAGCACGCCGGTGCCGGCGCCGATATCGAATGCGCGCTGTGCACCGGCAGGTAGTGGCGCCTGCGCGACCAGCTCGACGTATTCGCCGCGCACGGGCGAGAACACGCCGTACCACGGATGGATGCGGTCGTTCAGCGCCGGAATCATGACGCCCTTGCTGCGCCATTCGTGGGCGCCGATCACGCCCAGCAACTCGCGCAGCGAGGCGACATACGGCGCGTCGACCGGGCCATACGCTTCCAGGCAGGCCTGCTGCGCATCGGGTGCGCGGTGCAGGGGGATGCTATGGTCGGCCTCAAATGGCAGCACCAGCATCGCCAGCGTGCGGGCACGCTGCAACTGGGACAGGCGATGGCGGTGGAAGGCTTCAAGCGGCGTGGGCGCGGCCTTGCCGGCCTTGGCGCGGCGTGGCCGCTCGCCCTTGTGGTCGATCCGGCGCGCCAGCGCCTGCACCAGCTGGCGCGCGTTCTGGAAGTCGCCGCGCCACAGCAGCGCCGTGCCGTCCAGCGCCAGCCGGTAGGCGGCGTCGGCGCTCATGGTGTCGTCGGCCAGCACCACTTTCTTTGGCGCGGGCCAGCCACTTTCCGAGCGCCAGACGGCCGAGCGTTCGACGCCGTCCTCGATCCATTCGATGCGTGCCATCGCTTGATCCATCTTATTGGTGATATTAATGGTGATGGTTCCAGTTGCCATCGCTCGAGGCGAGGTAGGACGCAACAGCGTCGGCATTGCCGGTGGCGTGGCGCTTGACTTCGCCGCAGCTGCAGATGCCCTGGTAAGGCTGGATATGCGAGCAGGCGGAGACTTTTTGCAGATAGACGGTGACTGGCTTGGCGCATTTCGCGCACTTGAACGTGAGGGTACGGGCTGGTTTCATGATCACGGAGCTGGGAAAGGGAAGGAGGGCGGCATTCTACACCGCCCGGCCCGCACTCATTCGACCACCACGGCGCTGCTGCCACCACCTGCCGGACGCACCAGCACCTTGGTTGCAATGCGCTCGGTCATCTCCTGCACGTGCGAAATCACGCCCACCTTGCGGCCCAGCGATTGCAGCGCATCCAGGGCATCCATCGCCACGCCCAGCGTTTCGCTGTCGAGGCTGCCGAAGCCTTCGTCGATGAACAGCGACTCGACCCGCACCCGGTTCGACGACAGCGAGGCCAGCCCCAACGCCAGCGCGAGCGAGACCAGGAACGATTCGCCACCGGACAGCGAATTGACCGAGCGCACTTCGCCCCCCATGTCCTGGTCGCGCACCATCAGCGCCAGCGACGGCATGCCCTGGTAACTGACGCGCTCGAGGCGATAGCGCTTGGCCAGCTGCGCCAGGTGCGCATTCGCATAGCCAAGCAGCACGTCGAGCGTGAACTGCTGGGCGTAGTTGCGGAATTTCTTGCCGTCGCTCGAACCGATCAGTTCCGACAGCTTGCCCCAGCGCTGTTCCTGCACCTGCTGCTGCTCGATTTCGCGCAGGCTGGATGCGGCGGCCACGCGCCGCTCGTCGTCCTGCATGACGCGCAGGCGCGCCGAGGTCGACGCTTCGATGGCCGCATGGCGCTCGGCCTGGATCGCCTCGAACGCCGCAGTGACGACCTCGACTGCCTGGCCGTCCGGCGGGGCCGACGCCAGATGTGCCAGACGCTGGGCGCGCCGCTCGTTCAGGATTGCCGTGGCCTGGCCGATGGCGGTGTCGATCGCAGTCAAGGCGGTGCGTTCCTGCGCCAGCCAGGCCGCGCCCACTTGCAGCAGGCGGGCCAGTGCATCCAGGCTGGCGATGTCGTCCACGCCGTCGGGGTCCTTGCGGTAGTCCTCCAGCCAGTCGGCCAGCGCAGTGGCTGCTGCCGCGCCGGCGCTGTCGAGTTGCGCCACGCGCTCGACCAGGCCGGCCAGTGCGGTGCGCGCTGTCGTTTCGCCTTGTGCCGCGTGCTGCGCCACCAGCTGGCGGGCTGCGAGCGCTTCGCGCGCGCCGGTGACGGCGGCGTTCAGTTCGCGCTCGACGTCGCGCGCCGGGCGGCCTGCCCACAGCGCGGCGCGCGCCGTGCGCTTCTGCGTGAATTCGGCGTCGATGCGCTCGAAGTCGAGCGCACTGCGCGCGCCGGCGGTGTCGAGTTCCAGAATGCGCGTGGCCAGGGCCGTCGTTTCCACGGCCAGCGTTGCGATTGCCGCGCTGGCGCGGGCCAGTGCGTCGGTCTGCTCGCGCCACGCGGCGGCTTCCTGTGCGCGCGCCCCACGCCAGGTGGCCGGATCGCGGCGCCATGCCGCTTGCCAGCCGTCGCCATGCGCGTCGGCCAGAGGGCCGTCGAGTTCGGCCAGCAGCGCGGCCAGTTGCGTGTCGGCAGCCTCGTGGCGCAGCGCGTGCGTCCTGAGCGCGGCTTGTAACTGGGTAGTCGCCTCGCGTTCGGCCTCCGCCGCCTGGCGCCTGCGCGCCAGCTCGGACTGGGCGGTGTCGACATCGCGCTGGGCCGCGTCGCGGGCGGCAGCAGCGGCGCGCCACTGTTGTTCTTGCAGTGCGAGCCCGTCAAACGCGGCGCGCAGCGCGCTGCGTTGCGCGGCAAACCAGTCGGCGCATTCGTCGGCCGGCGGCGCGCCGGTAGCCAGCGGGTCGGCATGCCAGGTCTGCTCGAGGCTGGCGACGCGCTCGTCCAGCGTGCTGCGCTCGTGCACCAGCGCCGCCAGACGCTCGTGCGCCGCGCCGGCCGCCGCAGCGTGCTGTGCCTGCAGCGTGTTGTTCACGCGCACGCGCAGACGGCAGCCGGCAACCTCGGCGCGCAGGCTGGCTAGCATGGTCTGCAGTGGCGCGGCCTGATGCGCATACGGGTGCTCGTGGGCGCCGCAGACCGGGCACGGCGCGTCGTCCTCCAGGTTTGCGCGCATCTGTTCGACATCGGCCGCGCACGCAAGTTCCGCTGCCGCCAGCGAGCGCTCGGCCTGCGCCATGGCTGCTTCCAGCGCTGCTGCGCCAGCGCGCGCTTCGGCCAGTCCCTGTTCGGCGCCTGAGCGTGCCGTCTCGACGCGGTCGACGTCGCGCGCGAGGCCGGCCAGTGTGGCGCGTGCAGCCGACAGATCGGTCCAGGTGCGCTCGGCCTGCGTCAGGCGTTCGCGTTGCATGTCGAGTGCCTGGCGCCCGGCGCCGATGGCCTCGGCATCGAAGCCGGCCAGCGCCGCCATCGCCGCGCGGCGCGTCGTCTCCAGCGCGTCGAGGCGCTCGGTGCTGGCCGCGAGCGCGCTCGTGGCCTGCGCTTCGCGCTCGGCAGCGCCCAGTGCCTGGGCCTGGATTGTCTCTGCCGCCGCCTTGCTGGCGGCCAGCGTGACAAGCGTATCTTCGCCCTGGCGCAGCAGGCGTTCCCATTGGCTCCAGGCGCCGGCCACCGCGTCCAGCCGCGATTGGGCCGCCAGCCAGGCGGCAGCGCCATCGCGCGCCTGCTGCGCGCGTGCCAGTGCATCGGACCTGGCCTGGCGCTGGTCGCGGATCTGGCTCGCGTGCGTGCGCGCGGCGTCGAGTGCTGACTGCGCCTGCATGTGGTTGGGCGCCAATGCCGCCAGCGCGGCATCGAGCGCCTTGGCGTCATCCAGTTGCGGCGTGGCCGCGCGCAATGCTGCTTCAGCAGCGTCCAGCTGCGCGGTGGCGGCATCGGTCTCGGCCACGCTGGTGCGCCGTACCTCGAGCGCGGCCGCGAGCTGGGCCTGCGTCGTCTCGATGGCTGAATGGGCTTGCCGGCGCTCGGCTTCCAGGCGCTGTACTTCCAGGCTCAAGGGGCGCGCCGCCTGCACCGCGTCGAGCGTGGCCAGACGCTGGCGCCGCTCGCCGGCGTCCGCGCTTTGCGCGTTGGCCGTCGCCAGTACCTGCTCGGCCTGCGCTTCGCCGCGCGTGAGCTTGTCCAGTTCCTGGTGCCAGCGCAGTTGCCCTTCGAGCAGGGCGTGGCGATCGTCCAGCGCCTGCCGGGCCAGGTCGGCGTTCGTGCGCTCGCCCTCCAGCAGCGCGCGGTCCTCTGGCGACAGCGGCGCGGCATTGGCCAGTTTCGATTGCAGGACTTGCGTGCGGACCTGTTCGGCCTTGTAGCGCTCGAACGCCCGGCGCGAGATGTCGCTGTAGATCGTCGTGCCGGTGAGCGTTTCGAGCAGTTCGCCGCGCTCGTTTTCGTCAGTCTTGAGGAACGCCGAGAATTCGTTCTGGGCCAGCAGCACGGCGCGCGTGAACTGTTCGAACGACAGGCCGATGCGTTGCACGATCTCTGCCGCGGCTTCCGTATTGGTGCCGCCCACGGGAATCAGTTCGGGCAGCCGGTTTAGCGAAATCTTGACCGGTTGCAGCGCGCCGTTCGGCTTGTTGCGCGAGCGCCGCACGGCCCAGCGGGCGCGATAACGCCGGTCGTCGCTGCCCACGAAGTCGACTTCGGCCCAGCCTTCGGCCGCGCCCCGGCGCAGCAGCGTGCGGGCATCCTGGGCGGTGACCGTTTCTTCGCCGACATCCGGCAGGCGCGTGCTCGAACGCTTGAGCAGGCGTGGCGTGTCGCCATACAGCGCTAGGCACAGCGCGTCGAGCAGGGTGCTCTTGCCGGCGCCGGTCGGGCCGCTGATGGCAAACAGGCCGGCGGAGGCAAGCGGTTCGGATTCAAAATCGATGGCGAACTCGCCCGCCAGCGAAGCCAGGTTCTTGCCGCTGATACGCAGGATCTTCATCGCGGCTCGCCTTCCACCGCGTGAAACAGTTCGGCAAACGACGCAATCTGCTCGGGCGGTGCTTCGGCGCCGTATTTCTGCAGCCACAGGCGGCGGAACACATCGTCCGGTTGCAGTTGCGCCAACTGGTCCAGGCTCAGCGCGAGTTCCGTATCGTCGGTGGCCACGTGCTTGCGTGTCGGTTCGATCTTGGCCAGGCGCACGGGTTTGCCGGCCAGCACCGCCTCGATGCGCGAACGCAGGCCCGGTTCGGGGCCATCGAGCAGCACCCTGACTTCGAGAAAGGGCCAGGCATGCTGCGGCAGGTCGGGATCGAGTTCAAGTGCCTCCAGGGCCGCGAGTGCTTCGTCGAGCGGCGCGGGTTTGGCCGGCACGCGCAGCAAGGCCACCGCGCGGGGCACGAACAGCGGCGTGATTTCCACGGCATGATCGCCTTCCAGGTCGATCCGCAGCACCTGGTGCTGGTAATTGACTTCGGAAAACGACAGCGGCAGCGGGCTGCCGCTGTAGCGCACGTTCTCGCGCCCGCCGACCTTCTGGGCCAGGTGCAGGTGGCCTAGCGCTGCGTAGGCGATGCCGGGATCGAACATGCTGCTGGGTAGCGCCTCGGTGCCGCCGATGACGATGCGGCGCTCGGAGTCGAGCGACGCCTGGCCATCGACCATATGGCAGTGGCCCATGGCGATGATGGCCTGGCCGTCGGTAGCGCGGGCGCGCGCCAGCGCATACGCCTGGCGGTAGAGCAGGGTCGTGCCCTGCAGATACGGATCGAGCCCTGTCTCGGCGGCGGGTACATCGCCCGCCGCAGCGCGCAGGCGCGGCACATCGCCGGGGCGCAGGAATGGCACGGCCAGGCACCAGGCCACAACATTGCCCGCGCGGTCATGCAGCGGCACCAGCAGACGCTCGAGGTCGACCTCGCCATCGCTGCTGCGCAGCACATTGCCGACGACGATCGTGCCATAGGCTTCGAGCAGCGGTGCAGGCGCTTCCAGGCGGCCGGCGGAATCGTGGTTGCCCGCGATGACCACCACCTGCAGATGGGGCACGCGGCTGCGGGCCTGCTGCAGGAAGCGATACAGCTGGCGGTGGGCGGCCGACGACGGATTGGCGTTGTCGAAAATATCGCCCGCGATCAGCAGCACATCGACGCGCTCTTCGTCCAGCGTTTCGACCAGCCAGTCGAGGAAGCACCCGTGTTCGTGGATCCGGTCGAAATTGTGCAGGGTCTGGCCAAGATGCCAGTCGGAGGTGTGCAGCAGCCGCATGGAGAGTTCTACCGTTGGGAAAGCCGAAATCGGGGCCTACTATAACGCAGCCGGCGACCCGTCGTGGCGCGCTGTGCAATACCATCTCGCAAGCATGTTGTGTACGGAAATTCGTCGTGCCTGACCCCGCTCTTGTTGTCAAATCGCATTTGACGAACATCAAACCTGACCAGGACCTTGTCTCTACACTAGCTAGTTCTTGTCGCCGGCTACTACTACAACATCCAGCGCCGGCTACCCCGATACCCGCACCCCCAGCCAATCCGGCATGGCCTCCCATGCGCGCTGGCGGCGCATTGAGAGGAGACATCATGCTGACTTCCACCTACACGCTGGTGGCGCTGTCCGTCGAACAGGCTCGGGCACGCGTCGAGCTGCAGGCACTGCTCGAGCGCTGGCGGCCCGCCGCCTGGTGGGGCGAACCGCCGACGGCGCACCAGTACGACGCGGCCTGCGAGGCACTGCGCCAGGTCAGCGACGCGTGCCAGTGGCGCAAGCTCGACAAGTTCGTGCTGCCGGCGCTGCGCCGGCGCGGCGTCGATGCGGTCGCGCTGCTGGCCGAGCTCGATGCGCTGAGCCGGCGCGCGCATGCGGCGCGCATGGTGGCCCAGGCCGCCGCCGCCGCCGGCGATCCCGGCTGCCTGGCGGCACTCGAAGAATGCTGCGAACTGCTGCTTGAGCGCCTGGACCGCGAAGAGCGCGAACTGCTGCCACTGGCACGCACGGTGATTCCGGGGGACCACTGGTTCACGATTGCCAACCAGATGCTGGCCCATGACACGGTGCAGAACGAACACCGTGACGCGGGGCGCAGCGCAGTGCGGGCCGTCGCAGCCCCAGAAGTTTCAGTCAGGAAATCGGCGGTCTCGCCGCCCGTCGCGCCCATCGTGAATTAGCCGCAGCAGCGGGCCGTGCGCACCGGTTGACGCCATGTTCTTTGCTATGATGGCAGTTTTAGCGGTGCGAATTTCCTATGTTCGATTTTCTCTTCAAACGGCAGGGCAGCAAGCCGGCCGCGTCCGGCGAGCAGCAGGGCGCCGCCAAGCCGGCCCCGGCGAAATCGGGCGCAGCCCAGCCGGTCGCTGGCAAGGTTGGTAGCAAGGCCAATAACAAGGCCAAGGCAGCAGCGGCTGCCGCTGCAGAGCAGGCCGCAAACCAGGCTGCAGCCCAGGCCGCCGAGGCGCGCGCCGCCGTGGCCAGCGCCCGCGAGCGCCAGTCGGCGCAGCTCAGGGCGCTTGGCAGCGACGAAGCCGCTGCTGCCGAGTTCATCCTGCAATCCCCGTTTTCCGAACTGCGCCTGGCCGCTGCCGAGTTGCTCCAGAGGCGCGAGCACCTCGAGCGCGTGTACGGCGCGATGCGCAATGTCGATCGCCGCGTTGCCAAGCTCGTGCATGGCCGACTCGACGCGATCCGCCATCATGAAGCTGAATTGCGCCGTGGTGAAGACACCCTGGCGCAGGCGCGCGCCATGCTGGCCGATGCGTTGCTCACGCCCAACCACGTTGGCGAACTCGACCGCAAATGGTCGGTCATCCGCGCGCCCGAACTTGCAGCCGACTTCGAGGCCGTGCGCGCCCAGCTTGGCGCGCGTCTCGAAGCGCAGGTGCAGTTGCAGCGCGCCATGATCGATCGCCTGACCGCATTGCGCCAGCTCGACGGGCAGGGGCTTGACGCTGCTGCGCTCGGCGAGGCGCTGGCCCGCCTGCAGCAGGAACAGGCAGCGGCACTGGCCGACCCCGGCCACGCATCGCTGCCGCGCGCACTGGTCGGCGAGGTGAGCAATGAACTGGCACGCCTGACAGCCAGTCTGGCCACCGCCGAGAAGGATGCCGCAGCGCTGGCCGCCCGTGACGCGGCACTCACCGCATGGGAAGCCCAGCCACAGGCAGATTTGACACCGGATGCACTACGCCGCGACTGGCAGCGCCTGCCGGCCATGCCTGCGAACGCTGCTGATGCAACCGCTGCTGAAGCGCTGCAAGTGCGTTTCGACGCCTTGCTCGCGTCGTTCCCGCAAGCGGTTCGCAAGCCGAAAGCAGTCCCGGCTGCAGCGCCAGCCGACAACGGCAGCTCGCCCGTCAACGCCAAGGGTGCCGACCAGGCCTTCCTCGACCAGTTGGAGGCGCTTGAAGCCGCCCTGCAGCAGGGCTCGCTCGGCACCGCCGCCGAAATCGACAAGTCACTGAAGGAAGCCAAGGACAAAGGTGTACGCCTGACGGGCGCCCAGCTCGAGCAGCTGAACCATCTGCGCGCCGACCTGAAGCGCTTGTCGGACTGGGCGCGCTGGGGCGGTAACGTGTCGCGCGAAGAATTGATCAAGACGGTCGAGACGCTGGCCACGCAGAACCTGGCGATGGGCGAGCTGGCCAAGAAGGTCGGCAGCATGCGCGAGCGCTGGAAGGCACTTGATACCTTGTCCGGCCCGGCGCCGCGCAGTCTGTGGGAGCGCTTCGACGCCGCCTGCAGCGCTGCTTACGCGCCGGCCGCCGCGCATTTCCGCCAGCTGGCCGACGAGCGCCACGCGAATGCCGCGCGCGGCCAGGCGCTGGTCGACGAAGCCCAGGCCGAGATCGCAAACTTGCAGCAGGACAATGCCGACTGGAAGCACGTGTCCGCCACCGTGCAACGCCTGCGTACGGCCTGGAGCCATCTGGGCGCGGTCGATCGCAAGGAAAAGAAACGTCTCGACGGCCTGTTCGCCGAGGCGCTGACCACGCTGCAGCGCCCGCTTGAAAACCAGCGCAAGGTCGAAGTGGCCGTGCGCGAGCAACTGATCGAAGAAGTTCACAAGCTCGATCCGAACGAACGGCACGCGGTCGACATGCTGCGCGAGTTGCAGAGCCGCTGGCAAGAGCATGCGCGCGCATTGCCGCTCGAACGCAAGGCCGAGCAGGCGTTGTGGCAACGTTTCCGCGCCGCCTGTGACGCGCTGTTTGCGGCCCGCAAGGAGCACGCGCACGCGGCCGACAGCGAACGCCGTACCCACGAAGCGGCCAAGGAAGCGCTGTGCGCACGTCTCGAAGCGGCGGCGCTTGACGCCACGCCGTCCAACGTCGCCAGAATGCTGCGTGAAGCGGCCGCCGAATGGCAGGCGATCGGCCCGGTACCGCGTGCCCACGAGGCACGCATCGAAGGGCGCTACCAGGCCGCCGTGGCTCAGGTGCAGGCCCAGGTCGCGCAGGTGCGGCGCGCCGCCGACACGGTCCTGGCCGGCGTCGTGCGCGACAAGTTGCGCCTGATCCAGGCGCTCGAAACGGCGTTAGCCGATCCGGACAGCAATGCCGGCACCCACACGCAGGGTGACGACTGGCGTACCCGCTGGGCGGCACTGGCGCCGGTCGACGGCGGTTACGAGCCGATCCTGCAGAAGCGCTTCGATGCGGCGCTGGCGGCGCTCGAAGGCGATCGCGCCGCGTATGCGCGCCAGCTCGAAGAAAACCGGCCGCGCATGCTGAATGATCTGCTGCGCCTGGAGATCGCCGCCGGCATCGACAGCGGCGCCGAATTTGCCCGTGACCGCCTGCGCCTGCAGGTCGAGGTGCTGCAAAGCTCGTTGAAGTCAGGCCAGAAGCCTGGCGGCAACACAACCGAACTGCATGCGTTGCTGGCGCTGCCGGCGCTGGCCGACGTGCGCACCGAAACGCGCATCGAATGCCTGATGCTGCGGCAGCCAAAGGCGGGATCATGAACCACGTGCGTGTACAAACCGGCGACTTCGACCTGGGCCTCGAGGTCGCGCGCCTGCGCGAGGGTGATGCCCGCGTGGGCGCCGTCGTGACGTTCGTCGGCACCGTGCGCGACCTGAACGATGGCGCGCAGGTCGCCGCGATGGAGCTCGAACACTATCCCGGCATGACCGAGAAAGCGCTCGACGACATCGCTGCCCAGGCCGCCGCGCGCTGGCCCCTGTTCGCCACGCTGGTCATCCACCGCGTGGGGCCGCTGCTGCCGCTCGATCAGATCGTGCTCGTGGCGGTTACCGCCGCGCACCGGGGCGATGCGTTCGCGGCCTGCGAATTCATCATGGATTACCTGAAGACGGAAGCGCCGTTCTGGAAGAAGGAAGACACGCCGGACGGCGCGCGCTGGGTCGATGCGCGCGTCACGGACGATACAGCGCGGGCGCGGTGGCAAGCCCGCTGAATTTTCTCGCGGTCGGGCTCGGCGCCGCCATTGGCGCCTGGCTGCGCTGGGGCCTGGGTCTGTGGCTGGGCAGCCTGCACGGCTTTGTCCAGATCGGCACGCTCGCGGCCAATCTGGTCGGCGGCTTTCTGATCGGCTGCGCGCTCGCGTTCTTTGCCGATCAGCCCGGGCTGGCGCCGCACTGGCGCCTGTTCATCATTACCGGCTTTCTCGGTGGCTTGACGACCTTCTCCAGTTTTAGTGGCGAATCGATGACGCTGCTGCAGCGTGGCGAGATCGGCTGGGCGCTCGCCCACACGGCCTTGCACCTGATCGGCGCGCTGCTGTGCTGCATGGCCGGCTTCGCCCTGCTGCGTACCCTGCGCGGGTAAAGTCCGCAGGGCAGGGCGATTTTCCTGACAACGCACGAATAGCCCGGTTGAAGCATGCTAGAGTTTCCGTCCAGTAAATGAACGGGAGATCGAGCATGAACACCAATTACCGGCCAACTGCGGCCTTCGTCGGCGCCTCCTGGGGCGCACTCATCATCGGCATGGCGGCCTATCTCATTGGCCTCTGGAACGCCCAGATGCAGCTGAATGAAAAAGGTTATTACCTCGTGCTGCTGCTGTACGGCCTGTTCGCTGCCATCTCGCTGCAAAAGACCGTGCGCGACCGCTCAGAAGGCTTGCCGGTCACGGGACTGTATTCGTCACTGTGCTGGTTCTCGCTGGCAGCATCCATCGGACTACTGGGCGTTGGCCTGGTCAACGCCACGCTGGCACTAAGCGAAAAAGGCTTTTATGCAATGTCGTTCGCGCTGTCGCTGTTCGCCGTGGTCGCCGTGCAAAAGAACGTGCGCGATCTGCAGGCGGCTGGCCCCTTGCCGGAGTCCAAGTTGTCTGACAGTTAAGCGCTTTCAGTTTTGTAGGTGTTTTTCTTACGCCAGGCGCGACAGCGCGCTTGAAAAGCACCTCGTCATCCCAATCTTGTATCGCAACCAAGAACCAACTCAGGAGTCACACCATGCGACAAGATAAACTGACGACCAAGCTCCAGGAAGCGCTGGCGGATGCCCAGAGCCTGGCGGTCGGCAACGACAACCAATACATTGAAACGGTCCACCTGCTGGTGGCACTGTTGAACCAGGACGACGGCAGTGCGCGCTCGCTGCTGCAGCGCGCCGGCGTGAACGTCGGCGCGCTGTCCAATGCGCTGAAGGCCTCGCTCGAACGCCAGCCGAAGGTCACCGGTACCGGCGGCAACGTCCAGGTCGGGCGCGACCTGATGGGCCTGTTGAACCTGGCCGATCGCGAAGCGCAAAAGCGCGGCGACGGTTTCGTCTCGTCCGAGATGATCCTGCTGGCGCTGCTGGAAGACAAGTCGGACGCCGGCCGCCTGGCACGTGAAAACGGGCTGGCGAAGAAGTCGCTCGAGTCGGCGATCCAGGCTGTGCGCGGTGGCGAAGGCGTCAATTCGCCTGAAGCCGAGGGCCAGCGCGAATCGCTCAAGAAATACACGCTCGACCTGACCGAGCGCGCCCGTGCCGGCAAGCTCGATCCGGTGATCGGCCGCGACGATGAAATCCGCCGCGCGATCCAGGTGCTGCAGCGTCGCAGCAAGAACAATCCGGTGCTGATCGGGGAGCCGGGCGTGGGCAAGACGGCCATCGTCGAAGGCCTGGCCCAGCGCATCGTCAATGGCGAAGTGCCGGATTCGCTCAAGGGCAAGCGCGTGCTGTCGCTCGACATGGCGTCACTGCTGGCCGGCGCGAAGTTCCGCGGTGAATTCGAAGAGCGGCTGAAGAGCGTGCTGAAGGAGCTTGCGCAGGACGAAGGCCAGACGATCGTCTTCATTGACGAGCTGCACACGATGGTTGGCGCCGGCAAGGCCGAAGGCGCGATGGACGCCGGTAATATGCTCAAGCCGGCCCTGGCACGCGGCGAGCTGCACTGCGTTGGCGCGACCACCCTCGATGAGTACCGCAAGTACGTCGAAAAGGATGCCGCGCTCGAGCGCCGCTTCCAGAAGATCATCGTCGACGAGCCCAGTGTCGAGGCGACGATCGCCATCCTGCGCGGGCTGCAGGAGAAATACGAGCTGCACCACCAGGTCGATATCACCGACGCGGCAATCATCGCGGCGGCCGAGCTGTCGCACCGCTACATCACCGACCGCTTCCTGCCCGACAAGGCGATCGACCTGATCGACGAAGCGGCGGCCAAGATCAAGATCGAGATCGATTCCAAGCCCGAAGTCATGGACCGCCTCGAGCGCCGCATGATCCAGCTGAAGATCGAGCGCGAAGCCGTGCGCCGCGAAACCGATGAAGCGTCACAGCGCCGCCTCGAGTTGCTGGGCGACGAGATCACGCGCCTGGAGCGTGAGTACAACGACTTCGAAGAAATCCTGAAGGCCGAGAAGGCCGCAGTGCAGGGCACCACGCACATCAAGGAAGAGATCGAGCGCATCCGCTACCAGATGGAAGAAGCGCGCCGCCAGAGCAACTGGCAGCAGGCCTCCGAACTGCAATATGGCCGCTTGCCGGAACTCGAAGCGCAACTGCGTGACGCCGAAGCGAGTACCGCGCGCGCCGAAGCGGACGGCCAGAAGCCCAAGCTGCTGCGCACGCAGGTCGGGGCCGAGGAAATCGCCGAAGTGGTCTCGCGCGCGACGGGCATTCCTGTCACCCGCATGCTGCAGGGCGAGCGCGACAAGCTGCTGCACATCGAGGACGAGCTGCACAAGCGCGTCGTGGGCCAGAATGAGGCCATCGAAGCGGTGTCGGACGCCATCCGCCGCTCGCGCGCCGGCCTGTCCGACCCCGATCGCCCATATGGTTCGTTCATGTTCCTGGGCCCGACCGGTGTCGGTAAAACCGAGCTGTGCAAGGCGCTGGCCGGCTTCCTGTTCGATACGCAGGACGCGATGATCCGCATCGACATGAGTGAATTCATGGAGAAGCATTCGGTGGCCCGTCTGATCGGTGCGCCGCCAGGTTACGTTGGCTATGAAGAGGGCGGTTACCTGACCGAAGCCGTGCGGCGCAAGCCGTACAGCGTGATCCTGCTCGACGAGATCGAAAAGGCGCACCCGGACGTGTTCAATGTGCTGTTGCAGGTGCTGGACGATGGCCGCATGACCGATGGCCAGGGCCGCACGGTCGACTTCAAGAACACGGTGATCGTGATGACGTCGAACCTCGGTTCGCACCGGATCCAGGCGATGGAAAGCGATGAGCCGGCCGTCGTGAAGATGGCGGTCATGGCCGAGGTGCGCGGCCACTTCCGGCCCGAGTTCATCAACCGTATCGACGAGATCGTCGTGTTCCATGCGCTCGACGAGAAGAACATCGGCGCCATTGCCCGCATTCAGCTGCAGATCCTGGAAGCGCGCCTGGCCAAGATGGACATGACGCTCGACATCGACGAAGAGGCGCTGCAGAAGATTGCCGAAGCAGGATATGACCCGGTGTATGGCGCAAGGCCGCTCAAGCGGGCGATCCAGCAACAGATCGAGAATCCGCTGTCGAAAGCGATCCTGTCGGGCCGCTTCGGACCGAAGGATGTGATTCCAGTCCGGGTGCGGGGTGGCGAGCTGACCTTTGACGAGCAGACGGTCGAGCTGGCGAAGTAAGCCGGTTCGGTCGAAATGAAAAGGGCGCGGCAATTGCCGCGCCCTTTGTCGTTTCTTGACGGGAAATAAGACGCCATATTTCAGGATGCGAAATGATCGTCGTGCAATGCGAAATGCGCAGCATGCCAGCGATGCGATTCCTTACCATCGTGAGAAATTTCATTCCGCATCATGATATGGGAGATACAAGCCATTGATATTGTTGGAAATTATTTTAGTCGTATGTCTTATAGAAGACTGATGGTGCCGTGCACAAACGGCTTTATGATTGTCTCAACGGATTCGCAGGCTTGATCAAACGTCTTACCACCCTTTAGGAGAACACACCATGACTACCCGTGAACAGCAAATCGCCGAACTGCAGCAAGACTGGGACACCAATCCACGCTGGAAAGGCGTTGTGCGCAATTACACCGCCGCTGATGTCGTCCGTCTGCGTGGCTCGGTGCGCATCGAGCACACGCTGGCCAAGCGCGGCGCCGAGAAGCTGTGGAACCTGGTTAATGATGAGCCGTATGTGAACGCCCTGGGCGCGCTGACCGGCAACCAGGCCATGCAGCAGGTGAAAGCGGGCCTGAAGGCGATCTACCTGTCGGGCTGGCAAGTGGCGGGCGATGCCAACGCCGCTGGCGAAATGTACCCGGACCAGTCGCTGTATCCGGCCAACTCGGTGCCGCTGGTCGTGCGCCGCATCAACAACACGTTCCAGCGCGCCGACCAGATCCAATGGTCGGAAGGCAAGGACGACATCGATTACTTCGCACCGATCGTGGCCGACGCCGAAGCCGGGTTCGGCGGCGTGCTCAATGCCTACGAACTGATGAAGTCGATGATCGAAGCCGGCGCATCGGGCGTGCACTTCGAAGATCAATTGGCCTCGGTCAAGAAGTGCGGCCACATGGGCGGCAAGGTGCTGGTGCCGACCCGCGAAGCCATCGAAAAACTCAACGCGGCCCGCCTGGCAGCCGACGTGATGGGCACCACGACGCTCGTGATCGCCCGCACCGACGCCGAAGCGGCCGACCTGCTCACGTCGGATGTCGACGCCAATGACAAGGAATTCTGCACCGGTGAACGCACGGTCGAGGGTTTCTTCCGCGTCCAGCCGGGCGTTGAGCAAGCGATTTCGCGCGGCCTGGCCTATGCGCCGTTTGCCGACCTGGTCTGGTGCGAAACCGGCAAGCCCGACCTCGAGTTTGCGCGTCGCTTTGCCGATGCGATCCACGCCAAGTTCCCGGGCAAGATGCTGGCGTATAACTGCTCGCCGTCCTTCAATTGGAAAAAGAATCTGGACGACGCGACCATCGCCAAGTTCCAGCGTGAGCTGGGCGCTATGGGCTACAAGTTCCAGTTCATCACGCTGGCCGGTTTCCACTCGCTCAATTACGGCATGTTCAACCTGGCCCACGGCTATGCGCGTACCGGTATGTCGGCCTTCGTCGAGCTGCAAGAAGCCGAGTTCGCCGCGGCCGAAAAAGGGTTCACGGCGGTCAAGCACCAGCGCGAAGTGGGCACCGGCTACTTCGACGCCGTGACCCAGGCCATCCAGCAGGGTCAGAGCTCGACCACGGCGCTACATGGCTCGACCGAAGATGAACAGTTCTTCGAAGAAAAGAAAGTCGCCTGACAAGCACATTGATAGGGCGCCGGCCGCAACCTCACGAGGGTTGCGGCCTTTTTTATGTGGCGCAGTCAGCGTTAAATAGAGACTAGCTTTGAACTGACGAGCAGTCCAGTGGTCCAACCCCTGTCGCCAGCGTCAGGAGTCGATCATGAAAGCGCCACGTTTCAAGGGTTGGTTCGCAAAACTGCCTTCGCTGAACGGGCCGCAGGCAGCGGCGGCAAGTGCTCGATGCACTGCATCCTGCCGCCGGGCTCGATCAGGTGGTTGCGCTGATTACCGAGGCCAGAGCGCCAAGCCGCTGCTGCCCCAGATGCGGCAACGATCGCTGCTATCGGCACGGGTTCGCCAACGACTTGCAGCGCTACCGATGCTGCGCTTGTGGGCGCACCTTTAACGACCTCACCGGCACGCCACTGGCGCGGCTCAGGCTCAAGGCCAAATGGCTCGCGTATTCGCAGGCACTGCTCGATTCACTGCCCGTGCGCAAGGCGGCAGACCGCATCGAGGTACACCGCAACACGGCCTTTCGATGGCGCCACCGCTTTCTGCACTGGGTCAAACTCGATCGACCCGCAGCGCTCAACGGCATCGTCGAAGCTGACGAAACATTTCTGCTCGAGTCACAAAAAGGTTCGCGCACGATCGATCGGCCACCGCGCCGCCGGGGCGGCCGCGCTGCCAAGCGGGGCATTTCCAATGAACTTGACTGCATCCTGGTTGCGCGCGACCGCGAGGGGCGCACCATCGATGCCGTGACCGGCCGCGGAGCGCTCACGGCTGCGCAACTCGACCGTGACTTGCTGCCCAGGCTGGATCGGCAGGCCTTGCTGGTCAGTGACGGCCATCCCGCTTACCGCGCCTTTGCCCGCAAGCACAGGATCGCGCACGCGGCGGTCATTGTGCGCGCCGGTGTGCGTGTAAGGCGACTGGGCAGCCTTGCCATCCACGTGCAGAACGTGAACGCCTACCACCAGCGCTTTAAGGCCTGGCTGCAGGGCTTTCATGGCGTGGCGTCGCGCTACCTGTCTAATTACCTGGGCTGGCGCTGGGCGCTGGATGGTGAGCGGCTTACTTCGCCAGAACAATTGCTTAGTATCGCTATCACAGTCATCAACAGATAACGCTGGCTGCGCCTTTTATGTCGACGGCAGATCGCACCGATTCCCAGCCGGGCCCGGTTGTAGTGGATAATGGCGCCTAATATCGCCGCCAGTTTCGCGCGGCAACGTCACTTTTAGGAATTCCAGCTTATGTTGAGCTACCGCCACGCCTTCCACGCGGGTAACCACGCCGATGTCCTCAAGCACTTCATCCAGGTGCAACTGCACCAGTACATGAACCAGAAGGATGCCGCCTATACCTATATCGATACCCACTCGGGCGCCGGCGTGTATGCACTCGACAGTTTCCAGTCGACCAAGACCGCCGAATTCGATACCGGCATCGGCCCGCTGTGGGCGCTCACTGACGTTCCGGCACCGCTGAAGGAATACCTCGATCTGATCAAGGGCATGAACCCGAGCGGCAAGATGCGCTATTACCCGGGCTCGCCGTATGTCGCCGAGCAAATGGCGCGCGAGCAGGACCGCCTGCGCCTGTTCGAGCTGCACCCGGCCGATTGCAAGATCCTGGCCGATAACTTCCGCAAGCTCGACGCCCACAAGGCCGAGCAGGGCGAGCGCTCCCGCGGCCGGCGCGTGATGATCGACCGTGGCGACGGTTTCGACAGCATGAAGGCGTTGCTGCCGCCACCGTCGCGCCGCGCGCTGGTGCTGATCGACCCGCCATACGAAGTCAAGGATGACTACAAGCGTGTGAAAGAAGCACTCGACGATGCGCTGCTGCGCTTCCCGAGCGGCATCTACGCTGTCTGGTATCCGGTACTCCAGCGCATGGAATCGCGCCAGTTTGCCGATCGCCTGAAGCGCGTGCCGGCCAAGGAATGGCTGAACGTCACGCTGACGATCCAGACCCCGACGCCGGACGGTACCGGCCTGCACAGCTCCGGCATGTTCATCCTGAACCCGCCGTACACGCTCGAGCCGATCTTGCGCGAAGTGCTGCCATATCTGGTGCGCGTGCTGGGCAAGGACGCCGGCGCACGCTTCACGATCGAGAAGGGCACCCAGGTCACGGGTACGGCGCTCGGCCGCAGCGCCAGCCGCACCGACGGGGCCGCCGGCATGCCGCGCCAGCCGATCGGCAATGCGCGCCGCGCCAGTCCGCTGTCGGGCAAGGGTAGTCTGCGCCTGCCGGGCCAGGTGATGCCACGCGAAGGCGAGGAGCCGGCAGCACCGGTCAAGCCATCGCGCACCGGTACGGGCACGGTTAAAAGCGCCGGCGCGGGCCGTCCGACGCAGGGCACGGGCCGTCCGACGCAGGATGCGGGCCGACCGGGCGCTGCACCGCGCTCGACGACGCCAAGGAGCGCGGCGCCACGTGCCGCTGCCCCGCGCGACGGGGCGCCAGCCGCCCCGCGTGCGCCCCGCACCGGTGGCGATCGTCCAGCAGCGCCGGGCGCACCGCGCACCGGTCGCACCCGTCAGGGTGGCGGTCGCAGCTAGCATTCGTTTCGATGTCGAAATGCTAAGATTGGCATTTTTGTAGTATAGTCGGTACAGGTGGTGCGCGTGTGCGCGCTGCCGGCGCGCCACTATGCGCCGCGACAGTTTCCAGGAGTAATATTTCAATGCATGCTGATGCAACGGCAGCGGTCTTGGTGCCGTCTGACGATTTTTTCCTCGCACGGCAACCCATTCTCGGGCGTGACCAGCAATTGCTGGCATTCGAGCTGCTGTTTCGCGCCGCCGGCGAGGACGAAGACGCCAAGCTGACCGACGGCGCCGCCGCGACGGCGGCCGTCATTTCGCATGCGTCCCAGCTTGGCATGGAGCAGGTGGTGGGCGATCAGCTCGCTTTTGTGAATGTCGACGCTGTCGTCCTGATGAGCGACTTCGTGCGCTTCCTGCAGCCGCATAAAGTCATTCTCGAAATCCTGGAAACCGTGAAGCCCACGCCCGAGTTGCTGGCGCGGGTGGACGAACTGAAAAACCTCGGCTTCAAGTTCGCCGTCGACGACGTCATCGAGCATTCGCGCGAACTCGATCAGCTGATTTCGCTGATCGACATCATCAAGGTCGATATCAAGGGTGTGGCCCCGGACGCGCTGGGCGATCTGGTCGCGTCGCTGCAGAAAACCGGCAAGCGCCTGCTGGCCGAAAAAGTCGAGACGATCGAAGAGTTCGAGCTGTGCATGGCACTCGGTTTCGAATACTTCCAGGGTTATTACTTTGCGCGGCCCGTGATCCTCAGCGGCCGCAAGATTGCCCCAACCGAAGTGGTGTTGCTGCGCTTGCTGGAGCTGGTTAATTCCAACGCCGATAACCAGACCATCGAGACGGCCGTCAAGCGCGATGCGCTGGTCAGTCTGAACCTGCTGCGCCTGGTCAACAGCCGCGCGGTGCCGGGTCCGCGCATCGAGTCGCTGTCACAGGCACTCGCGGTGCTGGGCCGGCGCCAGCTGGGCCGCTGGCTGCAGATCCTGCTCTACACGGCCGCAGGCGCGCAAGTCTCGCTTCACTCGCCGTTGCTGCAACTGGCCACCACACGCGGCAAGCTGCTCGAATTGATGACGCTGCGCGTGCGCCCCGGCGACACGGCCAGCGCTGACCGTGCCTTTACCGTCGGCATCATGTCGCTGGCGGAAGCGCTGTTTTCAGTGCGGATGGCCGACATCCTCGTGCACGTCGAAATCGCGCATGACGTGCGCGACGCGCTGATCGACCGCGATGGTGACTTTGGCACCATGCTGCGCATCGCCGAGCTGTTGGAGACGGCCGTCGGGGGCCGCAAGCTCAATGCCGAACTCAAGAAGATCGGGCTGACGGTGCCCGAGGTACGGGAGATCGAACTGGCCGCGTTCGACTGGGTCCGCGAGCTGACCCACGACGTGCGCTGAGTCCGACCTTTCCCTTATTGCCCCAGCAGCAGGAATACGGTCGGCTTCTTGTGGAAGTCCGGCCCCTTGTCCGCCCCCAGTGCTGCTTTCCATTTTGCCGCCGTCATGGTGCGCACCGATTCGCTCGGCAGCGACAGGTCGGTCGCCACGCACACCAGCGTGCCCGGCTGGCACCCCGCCACCAGTGCATCGAGCATCGCGCCGTTGCGATACGGCGTCTCGATGAACAACTGCGTCTGGCGTTCGCCGCGGGAACGGGTTTCCAGCTCGCGGATGCGCTTCGTGCGCAGCGCCGCGTCGGTTGGCAGGTAGCCGTTGAAAGCGAAGCTCTGGCCGTTCAAGCCGCTGGCCATGACGGCCAGCAGCAGCGACGACGGGCCCACCAGCGGCCGCACGTCAATCCCGTGCTGATGTGCCAGGCGCACGAGGTCGGCGCCGGGATCGGCAACCGCTGGCACACCTGCCTCTGACACCAGGCCCGCATCGCGCCCCGCCAGCAGTGGCGCCAGCAATTGCGTCAGCGCCGCGGCCGGCGTGTTCACGTTCAGTTCGGCGATCTCGATTTCCTGCAGCGGCTTGGCCAATGGATGGTCGATGGCGATCAGCTTCAGGAACGCACGCGCCGTCTTGGCGTTTTCGGCCACAAAATAATCGAGCGAGCTGGTCAGTGCCTGCACTTGCGTCGGCAGCAGGCCGTTCAGGCAGCCGGACGCAGCATCGAGTGGGCCGAGGGTATTGGGAATCAGGTACAGGGTGCCGGGCATGGGTCGTTTCAGGTAAGTGGTCAGGTGCCGAAGAAGCGCACGCCGGCGCGCCGCAGCATGCCGGTCAGGGCGATGAGCGGCAAGCCGGTGAGGGCGGTCGGATCAAGCGAGTGGATGTGGTCGATCAGGGCAATTCCCAGGCCTTCGTTCTTGGCGCTGCCGGCGCAGTCGTACGGCTGTTCGATGCGCAGATAGGCGTCCAGTTCCGCATCCGGCAGGTCGCGAAAGCGCACGCGGACCTGCACATTGTCGACCTGGACAACGGCGGCGGGGTCGGCAGCGCGCCCGTCCCACAGGCACAAGGCCGTATGGAACACGACTTCACGCCCCCGCATCAATTGCAGCTGCGCCAACGCGCGCGCATGGTCACCCGGCTTGCCGATCTGCAGATCGTCGAGCGTGGCAACCTGATCCGAGCCGATCACGAGCGTGCCCGGATGCAGGCGCGCTACGGCCTCGGCCTTGGCACGCGCCAGGCGCAGCGCGGTCGCCGGCGGTGTTTCACCCGGCAGCGGCGTCTCATCGAGATCGGGTGCGATGGCCTCGAACGGCAGGCCGAGCCGGCCCAGCAATTCGCGCCGGTAGGCGGAGCTCGAGGCAAGGATCAGGCGGGGCGGGGTGGAACTTGGTAGCATGCGGCCCTCGGGATAAATCGGCAGCGAAGCCACAGTTTCATGGCGCTGCGGTGAAAAGCCTGCTATTATCGCAGGTTTTCCGGGACGACTTTCTAAATGAGCGCTTTCATTATTGATGCCTTCGAGTTTTGCAAGAGCGATGGTTTTCGTGAAGGCAGCACGCCCCTGGTCGAGATGACCCGGCTGGCCGCAGAGAGTTCCGAAAAAGGCGGCGACATCCGCTGGACGATGCAAGGTGGTCAAACCCGTCACGGTTATCCGTCGCTGACCCTCGAGGTCGCCGGTCACGTGAAGCTGGAATGTCAGCGTTGCCTGCAACCCATGGACTACGAGATCGATTCGTCGACCATGCTGGTGCTGGGCAAGGATGATGAAGAAGCCGATGCCATCGAGATTGTTCTCGACGACGACAGCATCGATGTGATCGTTGGCAGCCATACGTGCGATATTCGTCAGTTGCTCGAAGACGAAGCGCTGCTGGCGTTGCCGCAGTCGCCAAAGCACGATGTCTGCCCCGAAAACAAGTTGCTGGACAGTCTGAAGAACGAGAAGCCGTCGCCATTTGCCGGCCTCAAGAATCTCAAGACAGAATGATGTAGTACCAAATACAGCAGGATCGGTTTCGCAGTACGGTGGCGGCAGCGTAGAAAGAATGTCGCCCAAAATTTGCAAAGAATGTGTCAGACGCGTGCAGCGCTCGAGTATGGCATTGGTAGTAGAAGTAGACGGAAACGTGTCGGCAATCCCGGGGGACATCCTTGAAGATTGCTGCTGGGATACTCGATGCGCAAATCGTTGCACGTCGAATGTGTTAAAATTTTAGAACTTAGTATTAGGAGTTATCATGGCTGTTCAGCAGAATAAAAAATCCCCATCGAAGCGCGGTATGCACCGTTCGCACGACTTCCTGGTTGCACCAAACCTGGCAGTCGAGCCAACCACCGGCGAAACGCACCTGCGTCACCACATCAGCCCTAACGGTTTCTACCGTGGTCGCAAAGTTCTGAAGACCAAAAACGACGAGTAATCGACGTCCTGGCTTTTAGAACCATGAAAGCGGCGCAACGTATGTTATCTGCGTGGCGCCGCTTTTTCTTTGGCATCTGCTCAGGCATTGTTGGCATCACGGGCATGCATTTCGCCCCGTCATGTTGAGCAGCGCGGATCCTGTGCGCCTCCTGGCGACGAATCGATCCCATCTGGCCGCCAGTCCTGTGTGAGCCGCGGCATTCCCAATACATGACCATAAAAATTTCCATTGACTGCATGGGTGGCGATCACGGCCCGTCAGTAACCATTCCGGCAGCAATCTCGTTCCTCAAGAAGCAGGATGACGCCGAGCTCGTGCTCGTGGGCGTCGAAGAGGTGCTGCGCGCAGAACTCAAGAAACACCACGGCGAAAAATTGCCGCGTCTGACGATCAAGCACGCGTCCGAAGTCGTCGCGATGGACGATCCGATCGAAGTAGCCCTGCGCCGCAAGAAGGATTCGTCGATGCGCGTGGCGATCGAGCTGGTGAAAGACGGCAGCGCCAATGCCTGCGTCTCGGCCGGCAATACCGGCGCCCTGATGGCCGTCTCGCGCTACGTGCTCAAGACGATGCCCGGCGTCGACCGTCCGGCGATCTGCTCGATCATGCCGAACCAGAAGAACGGCCCGACCTACATCCTGGATCTGGGCGCGAACGTCGATTGCGAACCGCATCACCTGCACCAGTTTGCCATCATGGGCTCGGTGCTGTGCTCGGCAATCGAAGGCATTCCCCGTCCGACCATTGGCCTGTTGAACGTGGGCACCGAAGACATCAAGGGCAACGAAGTGGTCAAGGCCACCGGCGTGCTGCTGCGCGACGATGCTGCCCGCGGCAAGCTCAATTTCTACGGCAACGTCGAAGGCAATGACATCTTCAAGGGCACCGTCGACGTCGTCGTCTGCGACGGTTTTGTCGGCAACGTGATGCTCAAGGCGATCGAAGGCCTGTCGCGCTTCATGAAAACGACGTTCAAGTCCGACATCATGTCGATGGTCGGCGCCGTGTTCGCACGCAAGGCCATGAAGAAACTCAATCCCGAGCGCTACAATGGCGCCGGTCTGCTGGGCCTGAAGGGCCTGGTGTTCAAGAGCCACGGCGGCGCCAACGCCTATTCGTTCGAATGGGCGCTCAAGCGGGCCTACGAGGCTGCGCACAATAATGTGCAAGAACAGTTGTCGGCACTAATTACCGAGCTGATGCCGAATTCAACGGGCGCTGCCGAAGCGCCCATGCCGGTGCTCGAGCCCGTGTCCACGATCGAGCGCCAGGCGCAATAACCGAGCGGATGGTGAAGCAATGACCCTGTACAGCAAAATCACCGGCACCGGCAGCTACCTGCCGGCCAACCGTGTCACCAACGAAGCGCTGGCCACGCGGCTGGCTGCGCAAGGTGTCGAAACGTCGCACGAATGGATTGTTACGCGCAGCGGCATCGAGGCCCGTCACTTCGCCGCCGCCGATGAGCTTTCATCCGACCTGGCCGTGCACGCCGCGCGCCGCGCGCTCGAGATGGCCGGCCGCGAGGCGGGCGATATCGACCTCGTCATCGTCGCCAGTTCCACCCCCGACTTCCACGGCAGTTTCCCGAGCACGGCCTGCATCGTCCAGCAAAAGCTGGGGATGGCCAATGGCAGCGCCGCCTTCGACGTGCAGGCGGTCTGCAGCGGCTTCGTCTACGCGCTGTCGACGGCCGACGCGTTCATTCGCGCCGGTAACCACAAGCGCGTGCTCGTGATCGGTTCCGAGATTTTCTCGCGCATCGTCGACTTCAATGACCGCGGCACCTGCGTGCTGTTCGGCGATGGCGCCGGCGCCGTGCTGCTGGAAGTGTCGAACGAGCCGGGCATCCTGGCAACCAAGCTGCACGCCGACGGCAGTCACGCCGACATCCTGTCGATCCCGGGCAACCTGGCGGGCGGCGCCGTTGCCGGCAGCGGTTTCTTGCACATGGACGGCCCGGCCGTGTTCAAGCTGGCCGTGTCGGTGCTCGAAAAAGTTGCGCACGAAGTGCTCGATACCGCCGGCGTCACGCCGGACCAGATCGACTGGCTGGTGCCGCACCAGGCCAATATCCGCATCATGAATGGCACTGCCAAGAAACTTGGCCTGCCGCTCGAAAAAATGGTCGTCACCGTCAATGAGCACGGCAATACCTCGGCCGCCTCGATCCCGCTGGCGCTCGACCAGGCGGTGCGCGATGGCCGCATCAAGCCGGGCCAGAACGTACTGATGGAAGGTGTCGGCGGCGGCTTTACCTGGGGCGCCGTGCTGGCGCGCATGTAACGAGTCGCACACCGCGTCGCACTCACCGACGGCACTCCCAAGAACCAATTACTACGGACATATCACGATGAGCCAATTCGCATTCCTGTTTACCGGACAAGGCGCCCAGGCAGTGGGCATGTTGAACGGTTTCGCCGGCAACCCGGTTGTCGACCAGACCGTGCAGGAAGCCTCCGATGCCCTCGGCTTCGATCTGCAGCGCCTGATCGCCGACGGCCCGAAAGAAGACCTCGACCTCACCACCAACACCCAGCCGGTCATGCTGACCGCCGCCGTGGCCGTGTACCGCGCCTGGATCGCCGCCGGTGGCCCGCTACCGTCCGTCGTTGCCGGTCACAGCCTGGGCGAATACTCGGCGCTGGTCGCCGCTGGCGTGATCCCGTTTGCCGACGCCGTGCCGCTGGTGCGCTTTCGCGCGCAGTCGATGCAGGACGCGGTGCCGGTCGGGCAGGGCGGCATGGCGGTCATCCTCGGCCTGCAAGCCGACGACGTGCGTGCCGTGTGCGCCGAAGCCGCACAGGGCGAGGTCGTCGAAGCGGTCAACTTCAATGAGCCGACCCAGATCGTGATCGCCGGCCACACGGCCGCGGTCGAGCGCGCCTGCGAGATCGCCAAGGCGAAGGGCGCCAAGCGCGCCATGAAGCTGTCGGTGTCGGCGCCGTTCCACTCGTCGCTGCTGAAGCCCGCATCGGATCGTCTGCGCGAGTACATGCGCACGCTGACCTTTGCCGTGCCACAGATCCCCGTCATCAACAACGTCGATGTCGTCGTGTTGAATGATCCGGAGCAGATCAAGGATGCGCTGGTGCGCCAGGCCGCCGGTCCGGTGCGCTGGGTCGAGACGATGCAGAAGATGGCGCAGGACGGCGTCACGCAGGTCATCGAATGCGCACCGAGCAAGACGCTCGTGGGCATGGCCAAACGTATCGATCCGGCGCTGGTCGGCGACGCGCTGGTCGATCAGGCTGCGCTCGAGCGCGTGCTGGCCACGTTCAACGCGTGACGGCTGCGCTGCACCACTAACCCCAACAAGAGGACCACCATGAATCTGGAAAACCAAGTCGCCCTGATCAGCGGCGCATCGCGCGGCATCGGCAAGGCCATCGCTCTCGAACTGGCCCGCCAGGGCGCGAAAGTCGTCGGCACTGCCACCAGCGATGCCGGCGCACAGGCGATCTCGGACTACCTGGCGCCGTTCGGCGGCAAGGGCGTCGTCCTGAACGTGCTCGACAGCGAACGCTGCACGGCCGTCGTGGCGGATGTGCAGAAGGAGTTCGGCAGCCTGTCGATCCTCGTGAACAATGCCGGCATCACCCAGGATAACCTGGCCATGCGCATGAAAGACGAAGAGTGGGACGGCGTGATCGCCACCAATCTGACCGCCGTCGGCCGCCTGTCGCGCCTGGTGCTGCGCGGGATGATGAAGGCCAAGGCGGGCCGCATCATCAACATCACGTCGGTGGTGGGCGCTTCGGGCAACCCGGGCCAGATGAACTACGCGGCGGCCAAGGCCGGCGTGGCCGGCATGACCCGCGCACTGGCGCGCGAGATCGGCAGCCGCAACATCACCGTCAATTGCGTCGCGCCGGGCTTCATCGATACCGACATGACCAAGTCGCTGGGCGACGACCAGCACGCTGCGCTGCTGACCCAGATTCCGCTGGGCCGCCTGGGCCAGCCGGAAGACATCGCGCATGCGGTGGCGTTCCTGGCCGGCCCGCAAGCGGCCTACATCACGGGCACCGAGCTGCACGTGAACGGCGGCATGTACATGAATTAAGTATATTAGGCATCAAGTAAGAATTCAGTAGCAATAAAGGGAAGGATTGCACGGTAATTGGCCCCGTTTGAACAGGACGATATCGGTGCAATCAAGACTTTTAGCAGGACTTTCCGGCGAGTTAGGCGCAGTCGCCGAAAATAGTTTTTCAGGTCGCAAACCTGATAAAATGCGCGCACTTTCCGCAACACATACCTTAATGGAGCTACAACATGTCGGATATCGAACAACGCGTTAAAAAAATCGTCGCTGAGCAACTGGGTGTTGCTGAAGCAGACATCAAAATCGAATCCTCGTTCGTTGACGACCTGGGTGCTGACTCGCTCGACACCGTCGAGCTGGTGATGGCTCTGGAAGATGAGTTCGAAATGGAAATCCCTGACGAACAGGCTGAGAAGATCACCACCGTCAAGCAAGCCATCGACTACGCTACCGCGCACGTCAAAGCCTGAGTCGGGATCGAGGTAGTCGCTTTACAGTTTTTGGGAGAATCGCTTGAGTCGTTCACGCAACCGCCGTGTCGTCGTCACTGGCCTGGGCTGCATTTCACCAATCGGTAACACCGTTACCGAAGCGTGGGATGCAGCGCTGGCTGGCAAGTCGGGGATTGCCGCCATCACCAAGTTTGATGCGTCGCAATTCACGACCCACTTCGCTGGTGAAGTAAAGAACTTCGTCGTCGAGGATTACCTGCCGGGCAAAGAAGGCCGCCATATGGATAGCTTTATCCATTACGGTATGGCAGCCGGTATCCAGGCCCTGCAGGATTCGGGTCTGGTTGTCACCGAAGAAAATGCGGACCGCATTGGCGTGGTGATCGGCTCGGGTATTGGCGGCTTGCCGCTGATCGAAGCCACCAAAGAGGAATACACGAACCGCGGCGCACGCCGTATTTCGCCATTCTTCGTGCCAGCGTCGATCATCAACATGATCTCGGGCGATCTCTCGATCAAGTTCGGCCTGCGTGGTCCGAACCTGGCCATCGTCACCGCTTGCACCACCGGCCTGCACAGCATCGGCGCGGCAGCGCGCCTGATCGAGTACGGCGACGCCGACGTGATGATCGCGGGCGGCGCCGAGTCGACCGTGTCGCCACTGGGCCTGGGCGGCTTCGCCTCGGCACGCGCGCTGTCGACCCGCAACGATGATCCGGCCACGGCCTCGCGTCCATGGGACCGCGACCGCGACGGCTTCGTGCTGGGCGAGGGAGCCGGTGTCATGGTCGTCGAAGAGTATGAACACGCTGTCGCGCGCGGCGCCCGCATCTATGCTGAAGTCATCGGCTTTGGCATGAGCGCGGACGCCAACCACATCACCTCGCCGGTCGAGGATGGTAGTGGCGCGGCACGTTGCATGGTCAATGCCCTCAACAACGCCGGCATCAATGCCGACCAGGTGCAGTACGTGAATGCGCACGGCACCTCGACGCCATTGGGCGATGCCGCAGAAGTGCGCGGCATCAAGCGCGTGTTTGGCGACCATGCCAGGAAGATTGTCGTGAATTCGACCAAGTCGATGACCGGTCACCTGCTCGGTGGCGCCGGCGGCCTGGAATCGGTATTTACGGTACTGGCGATCCATAACCAGATCTCGCCGCCGACGATCAACATCTTCAACCAGGATCCCGAGTGCGACCTGGACTTCTGCGCCAACACGGCGCGTGAGATGAAGATCGATTACGCGGTGAAGAACTCGTTCGGTTTCGGCGGTACCAACGGTACGCTCGTTTTCGCGAAACTCTGAACTTGACCAGCCCCATCCCGGTCCAACGGGATGGGCGCTTTCTGCAGCCCGGTGCATGCCCGCTTGTTGTTCTACAGCGGTGATGCTCCGGTGCTGGCGGCAACTGCCCGCGGCTAGCCCGCCGGGCCAGCTTACTCTGCCTGTTCTGCCGATTTCTGTTTCCCTCGTTGTATGCACTGTGCGGTGTCTGTCATCGTCCGGCCGTCGCGTTGCCTGGTCTGGCTGTGCGCCGGGTTCAGCGGCGCCCTCATCGCGACCGCTCTGGTCGTCGGCCTCGGCACGCCTGAACGCTTCGCATTTGGCCGGCTGACCGCTGTCGCGCCGCTGGTCGGTGCAGCAGCGTTGGCATGGCCTTTGGCCCGCGCGCGCCGTCTGTTCCAGGCTTTCCCAAAGGCCCATTCCCAGGCGCTTTTGCACGGATTTAGAACGGCGCACCGTCTTGATATTTCTGGACTTGGGCAGCTACGCCTGACGGTACAACAAGAGATGGGCGCAGTGGATTCGGCGGGCGCGTCGCTAGCGGCAGGTTCATCCGATCCCCTGTCCGAGGGGGTTGCGGTGACGCTGCTGCCTGGCGCCACGGTCTGTCCTGTCTGCATGCTGCTGCGTCTGCGCACGGCGGCCGGCGACACCATCGCGCTCGCCGTGTTGCCCGACAGCGTGTCGCCAGGTGACTTTCGTGCGCTGTCCGTGGCAGTGCGGTCATTGGCGCAGGGTGCGCGCAACGCAGCGACAAAAATACTTTGAACTTATTGCAGGGGATCAACTCTTAGGAGAGGGTCGCCAATGGGGCATGGTCCGTGACGACAGAACGCGAGAGTGATCAGTTGCTGGTGGAGCGCGTGCAGGCAGGGGACCAGAAGGCGTTCGATCTGCTCGTCTCCAAGTACCAGCGCCGCCTGATGCGTCTGGTGTCGCGTCTTGTTTACGATCCGGCCGAGGCCGAAGACGTCGTGCAGGAAACGTTCATCAAGGCGTACCGGGCACTGCGCCATTTTCGCGGTGATTCCGCATTTTATACATGGCTTTATCGGATAGGCATCAACACGGCCAAGAATTACCTGGTAACCCAGGGCAGGCGTGCGCCGACCTCGACGGAGACCGATGCCGAAGGCGCCGAAGGCTTTGATGAGGCAGATAGTCTGCGTGACATTAATACGCCGGAGTCAATGCTTGCCAGTAAGCAGATTGCCCACACGGTGAATGCGGCCATGGAAGCACTGCCCCTTGAACTACGCACGGCCATTGTCTTGCGTGAAATTGAAGGACTCAGCTACGAAGAAATATCCGAAGTCATGGCCTGTCCCATCGGTACGGTGCGCAGCCGTATTTTTCGGGCGCGCGAAGTCATCGCCGATAAATTGCGGCCCTTGCTTGAATTTCCGGTTGACAAACGACGGTAGGTAGCGGGATCGTACGAACACAGCATTAACATTGAACTCACCGTGAACACACCGACGTCGACGGACACCCCGATGGACACCAACGAAACACTCCGCGCGCATATTTCGGCCCTGGTCGACGGCGAATTGCCGCAGGCCGATGCCGAGCTGGCACTGGCCGCACTGCAAGAGGAGGATGGTAAACAGGCGTGGGACCGGTATCACCTGATCCGGGATACCCTGCGCGCCACGCCGGCGCCCGATCTGTCGCCCGGCTTCGCCGAACGGCTGGCCACAGCGCTGGCGCGGGAACAGGCGCAATTACCGTCCGGTCGTGGCGACATCGCCGAAGGTGGCATCAGTGGCAGTGGCAGCGGCCATGATGTCACCGAGCCGGCCAGCCTGACGGCCAGCCTGGCCAACCCCGCCGCGTCATAAGTCGCTCGCTGCACGGGTGGAGTTGCCAGGCAGTGCAGCCCCGAACGTCCTGCACGCGACGTGGGCCGACGCGACAAAGCGCGCGTTTTGGCTTACCATTTGGTCAATCTTAGCCATTCAACAGCGAATCCATGACCAGTAAAACTGCCAGTCTGCTCTTGTCGGCACTGCTCGTGTCCGGCACCTCCGTACTCTCCCTGTCGCCGGCCCACGCCGCCGGCGCCGCCCCGGTGTCCGCACCCACCGTCACCGGCTTGCCTGACTTCACCGATGTGATCGACAAGGTCGGTCCAGCCGTCGTGAACATCCGTACCACCGAGCGCGTCAGCACACGCGGCGGCGCGCCCGGCGAAGAAGAAATGCAGGAATTCCTGCGCCGCTTCTTCGGTGGCCAGATGCCGCCGCGCGGCGGCCGGCGCGGCCCGCCGCAAGCCGAAGAAGAACGTGAAGTCCAGCGTGGCGTCGGCTCCGGCTTCATCATTTCGGGCGATGGTTACGTACTGACCAATGCCCACGTCGTCGAAGGCGCCGACGAAGTCACGGTCACGCTGACCGACCGCCGCGAATTCAAGGCCAAGGTGCTGGGTGCCGACCGCCGCTCGGACGTGGCTCTCCTCAAGCTGACCGCTACCAACCTGCCGTACCTGCGTACCGGCGACTCGAGCAAGATCCGCGTCGGCGAATGGGTGCTGGCAATTGGCTCGCCATTCGGCCTCGAAAACACGGTCACGGCCGGCATCATTTCGGCCAAGTCGCGCGACACGGGTGAATACTTGCCGCTGATCCAGAGCGACGTGGCCGTCAACCCGGGCAATTCGGGCGGCCCGTTGATCAATATGCGCGGTGAAGTCATCGGCATCAATTCGCAGATCGCCACCTTGTCCGGCGCCTACAACGGTATCTCGTTCGCGGTGCCGATCGATGAAGTCACGCGCGTGTCCGAACAGCTCAAGTCCAGCGGCAAGGTCACACGTGGGCGTATCGGCGTGCAGATCAGCGAAGTCACGCGCGACGTGGCCGAATCGCTGGGTCTGGGCAAGGCGCGCGGCGCCGAAGTGTCGATGGTCGAGGCAGGTGGGCCGGCCGAGAAGGGCGGCATCAAGGTCGGCGACATCATCCTGGCCTTCAACAAGCAGCCGGTCGAGACCACGCGCGACCTCCCACGCCTGGTCGGCGCAGCCAAGGTTGGCAGCCGCGCCAGCGTGACCGTCTGGCGCCGCGGCGCGCAGCTCGAGGTGCCGGTTACGATCGTCGAGCTGCAGGACGAGAAATCCACGCCGGGCAAGCCCGCAGCGAAAAAACCGGCGCAGGGGGCGACCGCCAATGCGCTCGGCTTGACCTTGTCGGCCATTCCGCAGGCTGACCGCCGTCAGCTGGGCGTGGAGGGCGGCGTGCTGGTCGACAGCGCGACGGGCGCTGCGGCCAGCGCCGGCATCGAGCCGGGCGATGTGCTCCTGCAGTGGAACAATACGCCGCTCACGAGCGTCGAACAGTTCGCGGGTTTGCTGGCCAAGCATGACAAGGCGAAGCCGGTGGCGCTGCTGGTGCAGCGCGACGGCGCCACGCAATACCTGACCATCAAGCCACGTCCCTGATGCGCGCAGTGTTCGCCGCGCCGCCCATGCCGTTCACGCTGTACGCGCGCGGGTATTGCCACCTGTGCGACGACATGCTGGCAGCGCTGCGGGCCCTGCAAACCCCGGCGCAGCCGTTCGCGATCACCGTGCTGGACGTCGACGCCGATCCGGCGCTGGTGGCGCGCTTCGATGAACTGGTGCCGGTGCTGTATGGCGCCCTCGACCAGCCCGAGCTGTGCCATTACTTCCTCGACCGCGCTGCGGTGCTCGCCTACCTCGAGGGGCAGGCCGGAAATCCCGTTGGGCGTCCCGAAATCCGGTAAAATGCCGGGTTGGCGTGTTTCAAGACGGCCCTCCCCAGAATTGTTTGCTTTGCCATGGCGCTCGCCTGGGGACCGGCACGGCCCCGGCGCGGCGCTTTTTCTGTTTGCCGCGCGCGGCACGTGCACCCTGATTCAGTCGTATCCGCCGCATCCGCGGTCTATTTGGTTTTGAGCTCTGTTAATGAACAACATACGTAACTTCTCCATCATCGCCCACATCGACCACGGTAAATCGACCCTCGCTGACCGCATCATTCAGCTGTGCGGCGGCTTGTCGGACCGTGAAATGGATGCCCAGGTGCTCGATTCGATGGACCTGGAACGCGAGCGCGGCATCACCATCAAGGCCCAGACCGCGGCCCTGCATTACAAGGCGCGCGATGGCCAGGTCTATAACCTGAACCTGATCGACACCCCGGGCCACGTCGACTTCTCGTACGAAGTGAGCCGTTCGCTGTCCGCCTGCGAAGGCGCGCTGCTGGTGGTCGACGCATCGCAGGGCGTGGAAGCCCAGACGGTCGCCAACTGCTACACCGCGCTCGACCTGGGCGTCGAAGTGGTGCCAATCCTGAACAAGATCGACTTGCCGCACGCCGACCCGGACAACGCGCGCAAGGAAATCGAAGACGTCATCGGCATCGACGCCAGCGACGCGACCATGTGCTCGGCCAAGACCGGCCTGGGCATCGAAGACGTGCTGGAAACGCTGATTGCCCGCGTGCCACCACCGAAGGGCGATGCCGATGCGCCGCTGCAGGCGCTGATCGTCGACTCGTGGTACGACCCGTACGTCGGCGTCGTGATGCTGGTGCGCGTGATCAATGGCACGCTGCGCCCGAAAGACAAGATTCTCCTGATGGCAACCGGTTCGGTGAACCTGGTCGAAAGCATCGGTGTGTTCACGCCGCGCTCGGTCTCGCTGCCGACGCTGTCGGCCGGTCAGGTGGGCTTCATCATCGCCGGCATCAAGGAACTGACTGCAGCGAAGGTCGGCGATACCGTCACCCTGGTCAACAAGCCGGCTGCCGAACCGCTGCCGGGCTTCAAGGAAGTGCAGCCGCAAGTGTTCGCCGGCCTGTTCCCGGTCGAAGCCAACCAGTACGACGCGCTGCGCGATTCCCTCGAAAAGCTCAAGCTCAACGATGCGGCCCTGATGTACGAGCCGGAAGTCTCGCAGGCGCTGGGCTTCGGCTTCCGCTGCGGCTTCCTGGGCCTCTTGCACATGGAAATCGTGCAGGAGCGCCTCGAGCGCGAATTCGACATGGACCTGATCACGACGGCCCCGACCGTGGTGTACGAAGTCGAAATGCGCGACGGCACCATGATCCGCGTCGACAATCCGTCGAAGATGCCGGAGCCGTCAAAGATCAACGAAGTGCGCGAGCCGATCGTCGACGTCAACCTGTACATGCCACAGGAATACGTGGGCGCCGTCATGACGCTGTGTAACGGCAAGCGCGGCATCCAGATGGACATGGCCTACCACGGCCGCCAGGTGAAATTGCACTACGAAATCCCGATGGCCGAGATCGTGCTGGACTTCTTCGATCGCCTGAAGTCGACCTCGCGCGGTTACGCGTCGATGGATTACGAGTTCAAGGAAAACCGCGCCGCCGACGTCGTCAAGGTCGATATGCTGATCAACAGCGAGAAGGTCGATGCGCTGGCGATCATCGTCCACCGCGCCAACGCGCCGTACCGTGGCCGCCAGGTCGCCGCAAAAATGCGCGAACTGATCCCACGCCAGATGTTCGACGTGGCGATTCAGGCGGCGATTGGCGCGACGATCATTTCGCGTGAAAACGTGAAGGCGCTGCGCAAGAACGTGCTGGCCAAGTGCTATGGCGGCGACATTTCCCGTAAAAAGAAACTGCTCGAGAAACAAAAAGCAGGTAAAAAACGCATGAAGCAGGTCGGCTCGGTGGAGATTCCACAAGAAGCATTCCTGGCGATTCTCCAGGTGGAAGACAAATAATGAACCTGCAACCCGTGTTGAGCAATTTTGCCCTGATCCTGTTCGTGCTGATGGTCATCACGGGCATCATCTGGTGCCTGGACCGGTTTGTGTTGGCAAAGCAACGCCGGCGCGCCGCCGATGCTGCATTGCGCGAGTACGATGCGCGCAATGCCAAGCTGGTGGCCGAGGGCATCAAGGTCGACCACAACGGCAACCGCGCCGCCATCGAAGCGGCGCACGTGCGCCAGCCGACCTGGGTCGAGTATTCGGGCAGTTTCTTCCCGGTGATTGCGATGGTGTTCATCCTGCGCTCGTTCCTGTGGGAGCCGTTCAAGATCCCGTCGTCATCGATGGTGCCGACGCTGCTGGTGGGTGACTTCATCCTGGTGAACAAGTACACCTACGGTATTCGCCTGCCGATCATCAACAAGAAAATTATCCAGATCAACGACCCGCAGCGGGGCGACGTGATGGTGTTTAAATATCCGAAGGACATGAGCCAGGATTACATCAAGCGCGTCGTCGGCGTGCCTGGTGATACCATCACCTACGAAGACAAGCGCCTGACCGTCAATGGCAAGGCGGTCGAGTACATGCCGCTGGACGATTACCTGGATGACCAGCATCCGGTCTACCACAAGCAGCTCGAAGAAAAACTGCCGAGCCCGGGCGGCTTCACGCAGCACCGCATTCTGAACACGGCCGATCGCCGCAACTTTGACTTCCCCAGCGTCGAGCAGTTCCCGCTGCGCGAGGCCTGCGACTATACGGAAGACAAATTCACCTGCGTCGTGCCAGCTGGCCAGTATTTCATGATGGGCGATAACCGCGATAACAGCGCCGACAGCCGCTACTGGGGCTTCGTGCCGGATCGTAATATCGTGGGCAAGGCATTCGTCGTCTGGATGAACTTTGGCAACTTCAAGCGCGTTGGCGGCATTCATTAAAGAGGTGCATATGGTCCGGAGCAAACAGCAGGGCGTCACCTTGACCGGCCTGATCGTGGCCCTCGCCGTGATCGGCCTCGTGCTGGTCTTTGCGATGCGCATGATTCCGGCCTATATCGAGTACAACGCGATCAAGACCGCCATCGTCAAGACCAAGGCCGAAGGCGGCACCGTGCGGGCGATGCAGGCGGCGTTTGACCGCAATACCAGCGTCAATGACGTCGAGGCAATTCGCGGCGCTGACCTGGTATTTACACGCGACGACGGCGATCTGGAGATCAGCTTCGCCTACGAAAAACGCCTGCCGCTGGCCGGTAATGTCAGCATCCTGATCGACTTTTCCGGCACCACCGACCCGAGCGGCATCGTCGCAGAGGCCAGCACCGCCGCACCGTAACCGCAGTTTTCACACTTCATGGATTTCTTGGCAGGGCGCCTGACGCCGGCCACGCACACGACACCGACAATGAATCATCAGTTATTGCAGACGCGCTTGGGCTACACATTCCGGGATGCCGGGCTGCTTCAGCAAGCCCTGACCCACCGTAGCCATAGCGCGCTGCATAACGAGCGCCTCGAATTTCTGGGCGACTCGATCCTGAACTGCGTCGTCGCCTCGATCCTGTACGAGCGTTACCGTGGGCTGGACGAGGGCGACCTGTCGCGTCTGCGCGCCAATCTCGTCAAGCAGCAGGCGCTGTTCGAGATCGCCCAGAAACTCGACCTGTCGCAGTTTTTGCGTCTGGGCGAGGGCGAGCTCAAATCGGGGGGCTTCCGCCGACCATCAATCCTGGCCGACACGCTCGAAGCCTTGCTGGGCGCAATTTTCCTCGATGCGGGGTTCGACAGCGCGCGTGACGTGATCCGCGCCTTCTACATCCCGCTGCTCGACACGGTCGACCCCAGCACGCTGGGCAAGGATGCCAAGACGCTGCTGCAGGAATTTTTGCAGGCCAAGCGGATCGCGCTGCCGACGTATAATGTGGTGGCCACGCACGGCGCCGCGCACAGCCAGGAATTCGAAGTCGAATGCCTGGTGCCCAAATTGAGTGTGCAAGTGTTCGGGCGCGGTGGCAGCCGCCGCGCCGCCGAGCAGGCCGCAGCCAGCCTGGCCTTGGGCGCAGCCCAGAAGGCGCTGGCCAAGTCGCCAGTGAGCCGCAAGGCGAAGCCGCGCACGGCCCAGCTCAAGCTGGCCGGCATCGCCACCACCCAGAGTGGCGCCCCAGACCAATCCTTGGCGCCGGCTGCGGCAAAGCCAGAACAACCAGGAATCAAAAAAGCATGAACGCCATCCCCGACAATTTCCGCTGCGGTTATATCGCCATCGTTGGCCGCCCGAACGTCGGCAAGTCGACGCTGATGAACGTCCTGATCGGCGCCAAAGTGTCGATCACGTCGCGCAAGGCGCAGACCACCCGCCACCGGATCACCGGCATCCAGACCCGCGACGACGCCCAGTTCATCTACGTCGACACCCCGGGCTTCCAGACCCGGCACGCCAATGCGCTGAACAAGACGCTCAACAAGACCGTCTCGAACACGCTGATCTCGGCCGACGTGGTTTTGTTTTTGCTCGAAGCCGGCACGTTCGGTCCGGCGGATGAACAGGTCCTCAATCTGTTGCCAAAGAACGTGCCGGTGATTCTGGTGCTGAACAAGTCCGACCACGTCAAGGACAAGGCCGTCCTGATGCCGTTCGCGCAAAAGATCGCCGCGATGCGCGAATTTGCCGCTGTCGTGCCAGTCTCGGCCAAGCTGCGCTTCCAGACCGATGCGCTGGAAAACGAGATCAAGAACCACCTGCCACAGAATGCGCCCGTGTTTGGTCCGGACGACATCACCGACCGCAGCGAGAAATTCCTCGCGGCTGAAATCGTCCGCGAAAAAGTGTTCCGCCTGTCGGGTGACGAATTGCCGTACACCAGCACCGTGCTGATCGAGCAGTTCCTGCAAGAGGGCAATCTGCGCCGGGTGTTCGCCGCCATCCTGGTCGAGCGCGATACCCATAAATCGATGATCATCGGTAATAAGGGTGCGCGCCTGAAAGAAATCTCGACGCAGTCGCGCCTCGATATGGAAAAACTGTTCGGCGGCCCCGTGTACCTGGAAATCTGGGTCAAGGTCAAATCGGGCTGGGCCGACAACGAAATGGGCCTGCGCGCCTACGGTTACGAGTAACTTCCGGAGCGCGCCCACATAGCATGCCGAGCCACGATGACCTGATCGACGACGCGCCCGAGCAGGCGACCCCACCGGCCGCCAAGCGGACCCGCGCGTCGGCCGGCGCATCGGCCAGCGCATCTCCCAGGACCTCGGCGCGTGACGGCCGTGTACTTGGCCAGCCCGGGTTCGTGCTGCACAGCTATCCCTACAAAGAAACCAGCCTCATCATCGACATGTTCACGCGCGACCACGGTCGCGTGGGACTCGTCGCCAAAGGCGCCAAGCGCCCGTTCTCCAAGCTGCGTGGCGTGCTGCAAACCTTCCAGCCGCTGTCCGTCTCATGGAGCGGCAAGTCCGAGCTGCGCACGCTGATCGACGCCGAGTGGGTTGGCGGCATGCTCCCACTGGAACGCACGGCGCTGCTGTGCGGCTTTTACCTCAACGAACTCCTTGTCAAACTGCTGGCGCGCGACGACCGCCATCCGGCCCTGTTCGACCACTATGTCTCGACCTTGAACCAGTTGGCGCACGGCGAACCTGCACAAATTGTCTTGCGAAAATTCGAACGGGCCTTACTTAAGGAGACAGGGGTCGCTGCCGACCTGAGTCGCTGCACGACGACGCGCAGCCGCGTGGAGGCTGGCGGTGACTATGTGGTGGACCCTGAGCGTGGCGCCCGTGAAGCCGGTGCCGGCGAAGTCTGGCCGGTGGTGCTGGGCAAAACGCTGCTGGACATGGAGCGCGAAGACTATACTGACCCGGCTACGCAAGCGCAGAGCAAGCAATTGATGCGCTTCCTGCTGGCGCACCACCTGGGTGGCCAGCCGCTCAATACGCGCCAGATCCTGATCGACTTGATGCAACTGTAAAGCAGACCAAACACCATGAGCTTCCTGAATCCCGTTGGCCAGGTGATCGACCTGGGCGTGAACATCGACCACATCGCCACCGTGCGTAATGCGCGCGGCACGACCTACCCGGACCCGCTGCGCGGCGCGCTGCTGGCCGAGCAGGCCGGCGCCGACCTGATCACGCTGCACCTGCGTGAAGACCGCCGCCACATCCGCGACGCCGACGTGATCGCGCTGCGCCCGCTGCTGGCCACGCGCATGAACCTGGAAGCGGCCGTCACGCGCGAAATGATCGATTTCGCCTGTCGCGTCAAGCCACAGGACGTATGCCTGGTGCCCGAGCGGCGCGAAGAAGTCACGACCGAGGGCGGCCTGGATGTCGTGCGCTACTACAACGAGGTCGAGGCGGCGGTGAAGCAACTGAAGGACGAGGGCATCCGCGTCTCGCTGTTCATCGATGCCGACGCGCGCCAGATCGAAGCGGCCGCCGCTGTCGGCGCAACCGTCATCGAGCTGCACACGGGGCGCTACGCCGAGGCGACGCCGGGTGAGCTCGAGCACGAGCTCGAACGCATCCGTTTCGGCGCGCGCGAAGGCGTCCAGCGCGGCCTGCGCGTGAACGCGGGCCACGGCCTGCATTACACGAATGTCCAGCCGATCGCGGCCATCAAGGACTTGCACGAGCTGAACATCGGCCATGCCATCGTTGGCCACGCCTTGTTTGTTGGCTTTGAAAACGCTGTGCGCGAGATGAAGGCGATCATGGTCGCGGCGCGCCTGGGCACGGCCTACCCGAGCGGGACCGAGCCGGCATGATCTACGGCATCGGCACCGACATCGTCCAGATCTCGCGCGTGGAAGCGGCGCTCGCGCGCAGCGGTCCGCGCTTCGCCGAAAAAGTCCTCGGCCCGCAAGAGCTGGCCAAGTACCACGCCCGCAGCGCCAAGAACGCGGTGCGCGGCCTGCGTTTCCTGGCCACCCGTTTTTCGGCCAAGGAAGCGTTCTCGAAAGCCATCGGTACCGGGATCCGCATGCCGATGACGTGGCGCTCGATGCAGATGCTCAATGCTCCCAGCGGCAAGCCGATGATCGTCTGCAGCGGTGCGCTCGAAGAATTCATGCAACAGAACCGGCTCAGCGCCCAGGTGTCGATCAGCGACGAGGCCGATTACGGCGTCGCATTTGTCATCGTTACCCAGGCCCCCGCGCCAACAGCCTGACCCCTTTTCAAGAGATTCATGTCCGAAGCAAAGCCCGTCGTACCCACCACGCTGACCGACAGCGGTGTCGAACTCACGCCCGAACTGACGGCGCGCCTGGGGCGCGAACGTTTGGCGGAGGCGCGTGATCAGTCCCGCGCCGAGGCCAACCGCGAACTGAGCCCGAAGGTCGAGCCGGACGTGCGCGCGCAGGTGCTCGCGACCGTCAATCGCCTGCCGGGCCTGCCTGGCGTCTACCGTTATTTCGACGCGGCCGAGAACGTCCTGTACGTCGGCAAAGCGCGCAACCTGAAGAACCGCGTCTCGAGCTATTTCCAGAAGAATCTGTCGAGTCCGCGCATTGCGATGATGGTGTCGCAGATCGCGCGCCTGGAAACGACGATCGTCAGCAGCGAGGCCGAAGCGCTGATCCTCGAAAACAACCTGATCAAGTCGCTCAAGCCGCGCTACAACATCCTGTTTCGCGACGATAAATCGTACCCGTACATCAAGATTACGGGTGGCGAGGCGCCGCGCATGGCGTATTACCGCGGCGCGCTCGACAAGCGCAACCAGTACTTCGGCCCGTTCCCGAGCGCCTGGGCCGCAAAGGAATCGATCCAGTTGCTGCAGCGCGTGTTCATGCTGCGCACCTGCGAAGACAGCGTGTACGCCAACCGCACGCGGCCGTGCCTGCTGCACCAGATCGGTCGCTGCAGCGCCCCGTGCGTCAAGCTGATCGAACCGGAGCAATACAAGCTCGACGTCGAGAACGCCGCGCGCTTCCTGCGCGGGCGCCAGAGCGAGGTCATGGCCGACCTGCAGAACAAGATGCAGACCTACGCGATGGACCTGAAGTTCGAGCAGGCGGCCGGCGTGCGCAACCAGATCCAGGCGCTGTCGAAAGTGCTGCACGCGCAAAGCATGGAAACCGTGGGCGACGCCGATGTTGACGTCATCGCGGTCGTGCTGCAGGGCGGACGCGCCTGCGTCAACCTGGCGATGGTGCGGGGCGGACGCCACCTGGGCGACCGCGCCTACTTCCCGAGCCATGTCGGCGAGTCGCTGGGCGAATGTCCGCTCGACGTCGAGGTGCTGTGTGCGTTCCTGGCGCAGCATTACGCGGGCCAGTTCATCCCGGGCACGCTGATCCTGAACGTGGAATTCGACCAGCCCGAGCTGATCCTGGCGCTCAGCGAGCAATGCGGCCACCGCATCAACCTCGTGCTGCAGCCGGGCGGCCAGCGCCGCCAGTGGCTCGAGATGGCGCAGAAGGGCGGCGAGATCGCGCTGGCGCGCCTGCTGTCCGAGCAGGGCTCGCAGCAATTGCGCACGCGCGCGCTGGCCGACACGCTGGGGCTGGAGACAGAAGATCTTGATTCATTAAGGATCGAATGTTTCGACATCAGCCACACGGCGGGCGAGGCGACGCAGGCGTCGTGTGTCGTGTTCCACCACCACGCGATGCAGAACGGCGAGTATCGCCGCTTCAACATCAACGGCATCACGCCGGGCGACGATTATGCAGCGATGCGGCAGGTGCTGATGCGCCGCTACGAAAAAGTGGCGGCCGAGGTGCTGGCCGGCGCCGGCGTGATGCCCGACATCGTGCTGGTCGACGGTGGCAAGGGCCAGGTCGAGATGGCGCGCCAGGTGTTTACCGAGCTGGGCCTGGACCTGTCGATGATCGTCGGCGTGGCCAAGGGGGAAGGGCGCCGCGTGGGCCTGGAAACCCTGATCTTCGCCGACGGCCGCCCGGCCCAGGAACTGGGCAAGGAATCGGCGGCGCTGATGCTGGTCGCGCTGATCCGCGACGAGGCGCACCGCTTCGCCATCACCGGCATGCGTGCCAAGCGCGCCAAGACGCGCCAGGCGTCGCGCCTGGAAGAGATCGAGGGTATCGGCGCCAAACGCCGCCAGCGCCTTCTGGCGCGCTTTGGCGGCCTGCGCGGGGTCATTGACGCGAGTGTCGAAGACCTGATGACGGTCGAGGGTATTTCGAGCGCGCTCGCTGAAGAGATTTACCGGCAATTGCACTGATCGTTGGTAGCACCCCTGCGGCGCCCGGCAGCGTCGCCAATCTCTCTACCCGGTGTCAACCGGCACTGCGTTCAAGCCGTTGAGCTTGCACGCACTGCAGCCCCCGCTGATCGTCCGCCGTACAGACGAGTCAACTGGCCCAAACTCCCTTAGCCATGTAGACTTACGGCCAAGCATTTTTCCACGGTAATCAGCTCCCCCATGCCTTTAAATATCCCGATTCTCCTGACTTGGTTACGCGTCGCCCTGATTCCGCTGGTAGTCGGATTGTTCTATCTTCCCACCCACTGGCTGAGCGAGCCGGACCAAAATCTGGCTGCCACACTGGTCTTCATCGTCGCCGCCATCACCGACTGGTTCGACGGTTTCCTGGCCCGCCGCTGGAACGAAACCTCGGCCTTCGGCGCCTTTCTCGACCCGGTTGCCGACAAGCTGATGGTGGCCGTGGCGCTGCTGATGCTGGTCCAGCTCGACCGCGTCGACGCGATCATCGCCGGCATCATCATCGGCCGTGAGATCACGATCTCGGCGCTGCGCGAATGGATGGCCCAGATTGGCGCGACGCGTTCGGTCGCGGTCAGCTCGATCGGCAAGATCAAGACCGCCGCCCAGATGACGGCCATCCCGATGCTGCTGCTTCATGACACGCTGTTCGGCATCGATTTCCAGTTCTGGGGCGAGTACCTGCTGTGGGTCGCGGGCGTGCTGACCGTGTGGTCGATGTTCTATTACCTGCGCCGCGCCTGGCCCCTGATCAAGGAAAAAGCGGGCCCGATTTAATTAGTTTCCGGGCATCCTTGACGTACGGAATAGAATCTCTATAATGCCTGCCTGTTGCGACAACAACGCGACAGATTGAAAGACGAAGCGGGAGTAGCTCAGTTGGTAGAGCGCAACCTTGCCAAGGTTGAGGTCGAGAGTTCGAGCCTCTTCTCCCGCTCCAAAGATTGCAAAGTTGGCACGCGATCTTGGAAAAACGTCTGAAACCTGTCATAATCGTTGTTCTGTACGCGGGAGTAGCTCAGTTGGTAGAGCGCAACCTTGCCAAGGTTGAGGTCGAGAGTTCGAGCCTCTTCTCCCGCTCCAGTTTCGGCTGGTTGTTGCAGAACGTAGCATTGGCGTAGTAAGGCAGTAGATGTGATCAGTAATTGCATGGCTCTAAGCGGGAGTAGCTCAGTTGGTAGAGCGCAACCTTGCCAAGGTTGAGGTCGAGAGTTCGAGCCTCTTCTCCCGCTCCAGTGTCCTGCAAATGGCGTAGTAACGTAGTACTCCCCAGCGGGAGTAGCTCAGTTGGTAGAGCGCAACCTTGCCAAGGTTGAGGTCGAGAGTTCGAGCCTCTTCTCCCGCTCCAGAATTTCAGGAAGATCCATTCTTCCCTTGTCGATGCGGTGCATAACCGCCCGCATCCCAAGCGCATCAAATCCTCTGGCGAGGTAGCAAAGCGGTTATGCAGCGGCCTGCAAAGCCGTCTAGGTCGGTTCGACTCCGATCCTCGCCTCCAGATCGTCATAGTACGGGCCCCATTGGGGCCCGTTTGCTTTGGGTTCAACACATTCATTTTGAGCGGTGCACCGGACCTGATAACGGCCAAATGGCCGTCACGTGGCCATTTATTTTTCGCCCTCAAATTCTGTGATCTATGCATCATGGTGAACAACATCAAGCGGCCTTCCGGCTATCAACTATGTGTTACCCACAGGTGAACTACCCCAGATATTGTAGAGGCTCCATTGTTTGAGAAAATGGAGTCATGAAGAAGCAACCCAAGTAATTCCCCGAAGTCATTCAGCGCGCTAGGCGCATGGCTAGCGAGGCTGCCAGCGAGTAAGAATCGTAGTGGGCGTCGATCACGTCGATCGCCGTCAAGATCGGAGCACATCTAAAATGCTTCCCCGCGAGGCACGCCGGCAAGAGAGTGATATTGGCCAGCGCCCAGGATCGACGACAGCCGAATAGAAGCGTATCAAGGCGCTGGGGCGATAAGTGCGTGAGTTGCGCAAGGTAAACGGGTTCCTGCGTCTGGCGAGTGCATTTTTCGCCCAGGTGGATCTAGGTCCCACTTCAAGCCTTGAGGGCATTTATCGACCAATACCGCCATGCGTGTGGCGTCGAGCCGAGTGCGTTGGTAATTCGGAGCGCTTCGATCTTGACGCCGCCTGGTGTGCACGCGTTCCCGTCGATTCAACGCCGCTTCAGGCTGGCGCGTATGATCGGCGCATTTTCAGAACACGCATGCGGCATCGATTGAACACATGCGCTTGCGGGCCATGTCTGAACTTGGATCACCTCCTAGCGCTTATTCGTTCGTATCAGTTCATCATGTCCGCTATCAGCGCCGCTGAATACGGACTGAACTGCATGGTGCTGCGCCAACCCCAATTCGCCAGGTAGAGGCACCGGTGCGCGCGACCTCACCGAGCTACAAGGTGTGCCAATCGAGTTACTCGCCAAGCTATTTACCAAGCTGGCCAGGGCAAAGGTGGTGGTCGCGAACGAGGGGTAAAAGGTGGGTTTCACCTCGCCCGGCCGGAAAAGCGCATTTCGGTCCACGACCACGTCGTCTCCATCGATCGCGACAAGTCCCTGTTCGATTGCTTTGAGATCCGCAGCCGCTTTGCATTGTCCGACACGGAGGCGCCGCCAGCGTGGGCAACGCGCCCCGTTTGCTCGATCCATCCCGTGATGCAGCTGGCCGAGACGGCGATGCGCAGAGCTCAAACGCCACACGCTCCGTGATCTCGCCGAACGAATCGCCGACAAGGCGCTGGCTGCCGTTGGTGAGCAGTTGGCCCGGTGGTTTGCAGCTCGGCCCGGCAGCGGCGACGGAAGGGCGCGGGCTGGCGGCCGGCGCGCCTGAGCATCTGCTTTATCGAGATTGGCGCTCGACCTGTTTCTCACTGCCAGCGCCTCACATGTCTGCATTTGACATTGACGCAAATTGAACTGAACCTGTGGCCGGCCTCTACCGGCGATTTTCTTTGGAAGCGCTGACACGACTCGCTCAAGCGGCCCAACTATGCGAGCGGGCTGGTGGGCCGCTGGCCATTCATCCTAGCTCCACTCGGATGGAAGGGAGTGAATGAGCTCATCTACGAATGTCATCAACCCAGCACGCAGCAATGGATTCGGATGGATAAGCGTTGCCCGACATCTCGCCGATCATCAAGAGTCAAACTTGAGCACTAACTGCTTGGGAGTGTGGACCGCGTTCCGATCGGCAATTTTTAGACATCCGCAATGCACGAAAATCATCGAGCTTAAAACGTTGCAATAATAGAACATATCGTTAGTATACTTGAAACTTTGACATTATATAATTTTACCCGATTCATATAAAAATTGTATATATCTGAAAAATAGTTTTTCCAAGTGGAAAACTGTGAGTCTTTAACGGGGAAAGATATAGATAATAAGAGGCACACTGCGGCCGGCATGGTTGAGAGTGAAACAATCGGTTTTTTCTTAACAACATCATTGAATTTTTGTCATTAGCTGACCATGAGGTCGGCCTCAGTTTGTTTTTCTTTCGCAGCATCAACGAGCGGAAATTTCATTGGCCCTCTAGGTGAGCCTATATGTCATTCGACTGTAATACTAAATTTGACAATGACCTCTATGGAGGCATTCGAGAAATCGCGCCAATTAAAAGACTGGTGCTGACCTATGTTCTGTTTTCTGCAGGCATATTTTATTTACTTTCATCTTTTTATGCAAATGCATCCGAGACAAAAATAGCTAGGGCGGAGCGAATGTTTCAGGCGCACTGCAAAAAAGCGGGAGAGAAAATAGTGCGTACTGTAAAGGATGTAGAAGGCATATATCTGATAAAAATTCGGACGACGGAAAACTTCGATGACCAGTTTGCGATGGATGATCCTTATGGTAACGACGCAATCAATAATGGTTATATCCAAACATTTCTCCGTGAGTCATATCAGATTATGGAGCGGCAAAGGTTGCGCTACCCTATGCTTAGAGAAAATGCTATACGGCGCTTGGAAGTTGGTTATGCTTACGTCGATGCTGTGAATCCGGTCGATGGTCTGCGCTACCGTTTTACAGGTCGTATCGAGCAACCGGGACTGACTGAGTCGAATTATTCCAAGGACTATCTCAGATTTGTTCTGAAATCTGAACCAACGTCTAATCCTTTGCCGCGATATGGCGTCACATTCGAGGATATTTCGACACATGAGGATCGCTTGCATTGGATCGCGGGAAGCTCGCTCAAAGTGATTGATATGAAAGAAAATAAAATTATTGCGGAGCGAATTGGCTACATGATGGATCGAGGTCAGGGAAATAAAAGCGGAGGTCGATCTCCGTGGTTGATGGCAGCGAGAACTTCTTGCCCCCAATTCCTGCTTCCTTCAGCGTCGACGCATCAACTCAGCCAGACAGATCGGTTTGTCGAAAAAGTGTTGCGTCCAGCAGGAGTCAAACATCCTTGATGCTGGTTTGGATTTGCGCAGGTTGCACTCATTAATTCTTCTGACGAGATTTGGGTAAAAAATGATCACCATCGCTTCTGAGTATAAGTATGCATCTCTTCAAATGGCTGCCGAGGCCTTTTTTATCGATAAGGCAGGCTCTAAAAATTTTGCTGGCGACTTGCTGGTAAAGGTGCTCGTCCAGGGTAACGGACACTCAAGTAAATTCACGCAAGACGAAGCCGAGAATTTTTCCCAACACTGGGAAGTGATTGCGCACCGAGACAATACTGGTACCGGCTTTTCCGGAACCCTTTTTAAGTGCATCCAGACTGATCCTGCAACCGGAGCAACCAAGGACGAGTACGTCATGTCTTTCCGCAGCACCGAGTTCATCGACGACTCCGTGCGCGACAACATGGCCACGAATACGCTCGAAGTCAAGGAGACTGGTTGGGCGTGGGGCCAGATGCGCGACATGGAGGCTTGGTATGCTGAACTGTCCCAGGCAGGTGCGCCGCTCAATGGTCAGGCCGGAAATTTCAGCCTGACTGGATACAGTCTTGGCGGTCATCTGGCAACCGCATTCAATCTGTTGCATCCAGGCTTGGTCAAAGAAGTCGTGACGTTCAACGGTGCAGGCGTCGGGTTGGCAAAGACCGGCTCGGTGCCCGCGGCAAATCTGGCATTGTTCGCCCAAATGACGGATAAGGAAACCGGCTCAGCAAAGATTGCAAGCCAATTCGGTTCGAAGTTGGGACAAAAAACGTATGAAACGCTGCGTGAAACGCTGAATGCAAATACATGGACGATCGAGCATGCGAAGGATTACTTGAATGCTCAGGAAGAATTAGCTATCAAGATCTTGTCACCTCTCGAATCGATGGTTTTTTTGGCAGATTTCCTTAAACTGAAAAAGTCTCTCGACAATATAAATACCATTTTTGTCGAAGGTATTCGAATCCGAGGATTGGTCGCTGGGGGAGGTGACGATCCTGCAGCGAGTCCGCTCCCCGTTTCGACTGAGCAAGTTGACGCACTAAAGCTGGATTACCAAATGGCAGTCAGATTCGCCTCTCAGGATACAGGAGCGACGAATCTCGCCGGGGATATCTGGCGGACATTCGTGAAGAAGGTTTTTACTGCGGACCAAATGAAGAACCAGTTTGATATACAGGGTGATTCCTACGGATCGGCGGTTGCAAATAGTCAGTGGCATGCTGGTAAAGATATTTCAGTATTCATCGAAGACCAGCCCCTGTTTCGTGGTGGGATCGGATATTCCGTGGTGAAGAACCTGGTCGAATTTGGAATCAAGTTATTGCACGATAATTATCACGTCAAGGACTTCGGTGATACCCACAGCCTGGTCCTCTTGCAAGATTCGTTGCTCGTTCAAAATATGATAGCTAACCTGGTATCCGAGCAAACCAGTGATGCGGAAATTTCCGGTTTTCTCCATGAGGTATTCAGGATTTCATCGAACTTGGTAAAGGCCGATGGCTCCCTATTTATCGGAGACGGACAGGGGAAGGCAGTCGGCGATGTTCTGGAAAATGTTTTAAATTCGCTGGCAGGTATGTTGGGCGTGCACGTCATTGATCCTCTGACCAACGAACCTATTCGTTTGAAGGGTAGTCCATCCAGCAATACTTGGGCATCCATCAAGAATATGGGCAGTTATACCGGTCGCGATTCGTTCTACAAAATCGCTGATGCTATCGTGGTTGCGTATCAAGATTTGCTCGGCAAGACGACCTTGACAGCATCGCCAGGCTCTGCAGACGCTGCTCGCGGGGACTTTGGTATGCTTCTCAGTTTGATCAATCTAAGTCCATTCGCTGTCACTGGCGTCGGAATTTTCAAAGCCGATGTCGAGCAAGCATTGAGCGAACTTCAGAAGAATATTTATAGTGCTTGGAACGCCGACCGTACGACAGGCAAGATCGATGGCGATTATTATTTCACAGACACTTATCTAAATGCTCGAATCAGTCTGGAGCAACGGGTTACGTACTACAACAAGGTTGACTTGCGGTACGACGTAACCGTTGGAGAATTTGTTCCTGATGAAGTGGGCTTGCACCCCTACCAGGACCGGACTGTTTATAGTGACCTGGAAACCGGATTATTAATCCGACGTACATTGCTGAGTGATTTTAGTCCGTATGTGACCTTTGGCGCCAGCAAGGCTGACTCGCTGGTTGGCGGGCGCCTTGACGATACCTTGTTCGGCGGGGCCGGCGACGACATGCTTCGCGGCCTGGACGGCAACGATCATCTGGAAGGCAATGCCGGCACCGATGCTCTTGACGGCGGCGCAGGCGACGATAGCCTGTATGGCGGAGACGGCGACGATGTGCTGGTTGCAGGCAGCGGCAAAGATTTGCTCGTTGGCGGCAAGGGAGCTGACATCATGTACGGCGGTGACGGCGACAATTTGTTGTATGGCGGTTCGGGCAGGGATCAATACCTCCTTTCTGGCAACTTCGGCCACGATATCATTTATGACCAGGACGACCTTGGCGTCATCATGGTCGACAGCGTCGCACTCACGGGTGGCAAGAAGACAGGCGACGATCGCTGGGAAGGCGAGGCTGGCGGCGTTCATTACATCTATGTGCTGGTCGAAAATGCCGGCGGCGATATCGATCTGGTGATCCGGCAGGCCGGAACCGACAACACGATCACGGTGCAGAACTGGCGGCGTGGTAGCACTGAGATCGATCTGCCCGACGCTGCGCCGGAAGAACCAGCCCCATCCACGAGCATCATTCGGGGGGACTTCATCAAGAAGACCGACGCCAACGGCAACTACGTCACCGATGCCAATCACAACTACGTGTCTGCCGGTGCAGCCGTTGACAGCCAGGACCTGCTGCGCGGCACCGGCGCGGCGGACGAGATGTTCGGGCTTGGTGGCAACGACCTGATCGATGGCCACGAAGGCGACGACATTCTCGATGGCGGCGCTGGTGACGACCTGATCACTGGCGGTCACGGCGCTGATACCCTTTTCGGCGGTGACGGCGACGACTACCTGTTCGGCTCTTCGCTCGGCACCCCGAACAGCGGACGCAGCCCCCAGGTCGATCAAAATATCGATCCTGAAGGGAATGAGCTGTCGCGAGGCTTTGGCTGGGTCACTTCAATCATGCCAACGGAAAATGCTTACGGCATCACCGACCTGCACATCTATGGAGACGACGTGCGTACGATCGCCAACGACGGCGCCAGCATCATCGACGGTGGCGCCGGCAACGATCGCATCGACAGCGGCACCGGGGACGACCTGGTCCACGGCGGAACCGGCAAGGACGATATTTCGGGTATGGCGGGGGCCGACGTGCTGTTCGGCGACGATGGCGACGACACGCTCTCCGGAGACGGGCCGGTCGTGCTCGATGCCACAGGCAAGCCGATGTACATCGCGTACACCGCTGCCGAAGACCACGGCGCCGACATCTTGTACGGCGGAAATGGCAATGACTGGCTTTCGGGTAACGGCAACGATGACCAGTTGTACGGCGGCGATGGCAACGACAGCCTGGCCGGCGACCATGACAATCCGTTCATCACGCCTTTCGCGATTGGCGGTAACGATTTCCTGGACGGCGGCGAAGGCGACGACCAGCTAGTCGGGCATGGCGGCGAAGACCGTCTGCTCGGTGGAAATGGCAAGGACAAGCTGTTTGGCGACGCTAACATCGGCAAGCTGCCCGGCGAGTTCCACGGCAGCGACGTGCTCGATGGCGGCACTGACGACGATTATCTCGAGGGTGGCGGCGCCGACGACCGCCTGCTCGGCGGCGACGGCGACGATCATCTGCATGGCGACGCGTCGGAGGCTGGCCTTACCGCCGCCATGCAGGGACGCGATCTGCTCGACGGCGGGGCTGGCAACGACAATATGGCCGGGGGCGGCAACGACGACACGCTGATCGGTGGCGCCGGAAACGACGGCATGCGCGGCGATGCCGACCTGTCGGTCACGCCCGGCAATGAGCACGGCGAGGATCTGCTCGACGGTGGCGCTGGCGACGACATCATGCTGGGCGACGGAGGCAACGACACGCTGTATGGCGGGCTCGGCAACGATGACGTGCAGGGCGACGCGGGCGACGTCGATGGGCAATTCCACGGCGACGACGTGCTGCATGGTGGCGAAGGCGACGACAAGCTCTTCGGCGGTGGCGGGAAAGACGCGCTGTTCGGCGACGCTGGGGACGACGTTCTCAATGGCGATCTCGATTCGCTGGCCACCACGTTCCATGGCGACGACCAGCTCCATGGCGGCGCCGGCAAGGATACACTCATTGGCGGCGGTGGCGACGATTTGCTCTACGGCGATGACGGTATCGATGCGCTCGTAGGTGGCGACGGCGACGACACGCTTTACGGCGGCGCCCACGATGACTACCTTTACGGCGGCAGCGGCGACGATATCCTCTATGGCGGAGAAGGCAATGACATCCTGGAGGGCGGCGGCAACGACATCCTCGACGGTGGCGCTGGCGACGACGTGTACCTCGTTGGCGGTACGCCCGCCAGCGCTGGCGCCCGCGGCGCCTCTACGGCGCCTGCCATCCGTGACAACCAGGGCATCAACACCTATCTGTTCAAGGAAACGATCAAGAATGCCAAGATCACGGTGATCGCGGACGCCGCCAATCCCAACGATCTGGTGGTCCAGTACGGCACCTCCACATTGCGCATCGAGAACGGTTTGCTGCACGACAGCGTTGGCGCCCTCGGCATATCGGGCGGCGCGACCATGACGCGTGCCGCGTTGATGGCGCTTTCGCCGGCACTGAGCATTACAGGCTCGGTCGGCGCCGACGATGTCCTCGGCAGTAACGCTGCGGACACGATCGAGGGTGGAGCAGGCGACGATCTCGTGCATGGGGCCGCCGGCGACGATGTCGTTGCCGGCGACGCCGGCAACGACATCCTGGGTGGCGAGCGCGGTGCGGATATTCTCAGCGGCGGCGAAGGCGACGACAGTTATGTATACAGCCGGGGCGATGGCAACGACACCATCAATAATGGAGCGAGCGACAACGCCACCGCGACCGATCGCATCGTTTTTGCGCAAGACATCAAGACGACGGACGTGAGCTTGGCGCGTGGTGCCGGCAACGATCTGGTAGTGACGGTGGCATCGGGCAAGATCACTGTCACCAACTACTTCGCCGCCGACGCCGATCATCGTATCGACGAGTTGCTGTTTGCCGACGGCACTACGTGGCGGCAAGAGCAGATCGCATCAATGGTCGTCACCCAACGTGGTACCGACGGCAACAACACACTCAGTGGCGGTGCCGGGGCCGATATCCTGTACGGGCTGGGCGGCTCTGATACGCTGTCTGGCAACGATGGCGATGATAGCCTGATCGGCGGTACCGATTCCGACATGCTCGTGGGCGGTCGGGGTAACGATACCTACTGGTTCGCGCGCAAGGACGATTACGACACCATCGACAACCGGGCGGACGACCATATTGGCGCCGTCGACACAATCCGTTTCGCCGACGGCATCGCCGCAGGCGACGTTGCCGTGAGCCGCTCTCAGTCTGGCGACCTGGATTTCATGGTCGGCAACGGCAGGGTGCGGGTGTCGGGTTACTACCTGGAGAACAGCGCGAAAATCGACATGGTCGTGTTTTCCGACGGCAGTGTGTTGCAGCAGAGCGACTTCGATGACCTGATTTACATGGCACCTCCGACCTTCGGCGACGATATCCTGACTGGATCGGAACGTGCAGACACCATGCAAGGCCTGAGTGGGGACGACACGATTTCGGGGCTGGGGGGCGACGACATCCTGTACGGCGGGATGGGTCACGACATCCTGTACGGCGGCGCAGGCAACGACACCCTCATCGGTAGTACCAACGACTTCACCTACGAAGACAATGACACGTTGGTCGGGGGCGAAGGCAGCGACATCTATGTGTTCGGCACTAACTCGCGCCTGGATTCCATCGTCGAGTCCGAGGGCAAGCCGGGCGATGTCGATGTGCTGCAGTTGGGTATCGGCATACTACCTTCGCAAATCGTGCTGGCACGCGAGGGCACGGTACTCAAGGTGCAACTCGGCTGGGAGACCGCCTCCATCGAGAACCAGTTCGCCGGTGCGGACGACAGCCAGCAGGTTGAGGAGATCCGCTTTGCCGACGGCACCGTCTGGACCGCCGATGCGGTCAAACTGATGCTCATCGCCGCATCGGTCAGCGACCGCGGCGACGACGTGCTGGGGTTTGAGACCGCCGACGACATCGATGCCGGCCATGGCGACGACAGCATTGTGGGCCTCGGCGGCACCGATCGCATCAAGGGCGGCGAGGGTGACGATACGCTCGACGGCGGGGCGGGCGACGATATCATGACCGGCGGCGCCGGCGCCGACACATTGGTCGGGGGCGCCGGTGCAGACGTCTATGTGTTCACAAGCGGCGACGGTCGCGACATCGTCCTGGAGTCGGGCGCGGCCACGACGGAAACCGACGTCCTGCGCTTCACCGACGGCATTGCCGCCGACGACGTCAAGCTTTACCGCATGGGCAACGATCTGGTGTTCGTCGTGCGTGGCGGCCCTGATCAGGTGACGGTGCAGTCTTGGTTTGTCACGACGGTCGACGGCAAGGCAGCCGATCATGCGCTCGAACGCGTCGAATTTGCCGATGGCACGCTGTGGGATGTGTCCGCGATTGCTTCCAATATCATTACCGGCGGCAGTCCCAATACCATGACTGGTACCTCGGGAAATGACGTGTTCGGCGTCGACAATCCGCTCGACGTCGTCGTCGAGGGCGCCAATCAGGGAACCGACCGGATCGATGCGTCGGTCAGCTACATCCTTCCAGCCAACGTCGAGAACCTGACCCTGACCGGGACATTGCATATCGATGGCAGTGGCAATAACCTGAATAACGTGATCACCGGTAATGCCAGTGACAATATCCTGAGCGGCGATGCAAGCTCGCGCGACACCCTGATCGGCGGTCTCGGCAACGATACCTATATCCGGTATGGCGGTTTGGGCACGATCCAAGAGGGCGTCAATGCTGGCATCGACAAGGCTATCGAGTATGCCTACACGGCCCGCACCTACACGCTGGCCGCGAATGTCGAACAGCTCGAGTTTCATACCGACGGCTGGCAGCAAACAACCGTCCGCGGAAACGCGCTCGACAACATTATCTGGACCGAGGAGGACAATAACGCAGTTATCTATGATGGCGGTGCGGGCATCGACACCATCATCAGTCGTGGTACTGGCGGATATTTCTATGTCGACAATGCGCAAGACACTATCGTGTTCGCGCCGGGCGTTCCGATGGAAGCGGGGACCATGCAGGTGTTTGCGACGGGCAACTACACGCTTGCCGCGCACCTCGATAACCTGACCATGATGGGAAATGTCGCCACACGTGGCAACGGCAATGATCGCGACAACATCCTCAACGGCAGCGCAGACATGGATCCGTTTTTCAATTTGCAGGTGGAAGGCGATACCGGCAATCGTGTCGCCAACGTACTCGCCGGCGGCAAAGGCGATGACACTTATGTGCTGGGGCTGGGTGACACGATCGTGGAAAATGCGGACGAGGGGCTCGATATGGTGAACCTCAGATGGGAGATCGACCACCTCGCGCCGGTTACCTATGTCATGGATGAAAACGTCGAGGATATCAATATCTACAGCATGAGGGCGACCTGGACTTTGATCGGCAATGCGCGCGACAATACCATGTGGTTGTCTGACGGCGGCGGAAGCTTCTTTGGCGGCGCAGGCAACGACACGATGTATGGTGGAGACGGCGAGGGTCAACTACTCGACGGCGGAGAAGGTGCCGATTACATGTTGGGAGGAGCCGATTCCACCACCTATGTTGTCGATAATACCGGCGACCGCGTTGACGAGCAACGCCAGTGGGAAGGCTGGTCCGATACCGTCCGCAGCAGCATCAGCTATCAGCTCGGCGCCAATCTCGAGCGCCTGGTGTTGACCGGTGCCGACGCCATCGATGGCGTCGGCAATGCGCTGGATAATGTCCTTGACGGCTCCGAGAACACGGCCGCCAATCTGCTAAGCGGCGGCCTTGGCAGCGACAGCTATGTATTCGATGTAGGCGCGGGCCACGACCTGATCGACAATCGCGCCTCCGACAACGCCACGAGCATCGATCAAATCAGCCTGGCGGCAGGGATCACGCAACGTGCCGTCAAGCTCTCGCAGTCCGGCGACGACCTGGTGCTGCGCCTGAACGACACCGACACATTGACCGTCGTCGGCTATTTCGATGCTTCCGAAGACCGCAAGATCGACCGCTTGTGGTTTGGCGACGACAGCAGCTGGAGCAGGGCCGAAATCGAGATTCGGTTGAAGCCGAGCATGGACGGGACGGAGGCAGCCGATGTCTTGACCGGTTCGGCACGCGCCGACGCGCTCAACGGCCTTGGCGGCGCCGACACGATCTCTGGCAGGGCCGGCGACGATCTAATCGAAGGCGGCAACGGCGCCGATCTGCTGTTGGGCGAGGCGGGCAGCGACACCTATGTGTACTGGTCCGGCGACGGCGACGACATCATCGACAATGCTGCGCCCGACAACGCGACGACCACCGACCGCTTGGTGCTCAATGGCATCAGCGCAGCAGGTACTGCAGTGCTTCGCAGCGGCCTGGATCTGATCGTTAGCGTGCCCGGCGGCAGCGTCACCGTGCGCGGCTACTTCAACGAAACCGGCGGGCGCCATCTCGACGAGATTGCGTTCGCAGGCGGCGAAACCTGGGGTACCGATCAGATCGCATCTCGTCTTGTTCTGATTGTGCGCGGGACCGCCGGCGACGACGTACTGCTCGGCACGGCCAACCCTGACATCTTGTACGGCGACGCCGGCAACGACACCCTCGACGGTGGCAGCGATCCGGTCTACGCCGAGATAGGCGATATCCTCCATGGTGGCAGCGGTGACGATGTCTATGTCGTGGACAACGAGTTCGATATGGTGGTGGAAGCCGAGGGCGGTGGCATGGATACGCTGCTTCTGCACGCAAGTCGTCGCGCCAGCTATCAACTCGGCGATCATGTCGAGAATGCCGTCGTCGTGAGCGGTAACGGGTACTACGTGCGCGGCAATGCCATGGCAAACCGTATTACCAGCGGTGCGGGTGACGATTATCTAGAAGGCGGGGCGGGCGCGGACACTTATGTGGCAGGCACCGGCACCGGTCATGATTTCATCGACGACAAGGCCCATGCCGCCAACGAGGTCGATGCCGTGATCCTGCGCGGCGTGGCCCGGGAAATGCTGAAAGTAACCCGCGACCAGGACAATCTGTACTTGGCGAGCGACGACGGCGCCAGCCGGGTAACGCTTGCAAACTGGTTCATTGAGCAGGCCTATCGCAACAAACAGGTGGTATTCGACGACGGCGTGGTATGGAGTGCCGCCGAACTCGCGTCTTGGGTCCGCTTCGCCAGCGCCACTGACGACATGGATGTCTTATACGGTGGCGTCGGTAGCGATATCGTGGACGGACTGGGCGGCGATGACCTGATCTACGGTTATGAAGGCGCAGATACTCTGGGCGGGGGCATGGGCAGCGATAAGATCCTGGGCGGCGATGGCGACGATGTTATCACCGGGGGGGACGGCGACGATCGTCTCGACGGGGATCGCGGCAGCGATACGCTCGTCGGTGGCACTGGGGAAGATTACTACACCGTACGCAGTGGCGATGGCGTCGACACGGTCATCGACGACGCAGGTGACACGCTGAGAGTCTATCTGGCCGAGTCCGCCGCCAGTGCTGCACGCCTGAGTCGCGTGGGCGACGACCTGCTGGTGATGACAGGTAATGATGGCGTGCGCATCGTCAATTACTTCACGCTCGGACTGGCGCTGATCGTGGAATTCCCCAACGACTACTCCTGGTATCCGGAAGATATCGCCGATCACCTGCCGTCTGTCATCAACGGTACGGCCGGCGCCGATACCTTGAGTGGCACGTCGCGCGACGATGCCATGAATGGCCTGGCCGGCAACGACACCTTGAGCGGCAATGCCGGCAACGACACGCTCGATGGCGGCGCAGGCGCCGACCAGTTGCGCGGCGGCGCCGGAAATGACACGTACATCGTGGACAATAGCGGCGACACCGTTGTCGAATCCGCGAACGCCGGCTACGACACTGTGCGCAGCAGTGTCTCGCTGGCGTTGGCGGCAAACGTCGAGGCCCTGGCCCTGACCGGCAATGCAGCGATCAACGGCACCGGCAACGCACTTGCCAATACCATCGACGGCAATAGCGCTGCCAACGTGCTCAATGGCGGCAGTGGCGCGGACATGCTCTCCGGCGGCGCCGGTAACGATACCTATGTCGTCGACAATAGCGGGGACGCGGTCATAGAAAATGTGGGCGAAGGTGTGGACGGCGTCGAGGCCAGCATCACGCACGCATTGGGCGCGAATGTCGAGAACCTGACGCTGACCGGGAACGCCGGCATTAATGGCACTGGCAATGCCCTCGACAATCGACTGGTCGGCAATAGTGCCGGCAATACGCTGCAGGGTGGCGACGGCAATGACTTCCTAGACGGCGGCGCCGGTGCCGACAGGCTCGGTGGCGGCGCCGGCAATGACGTCTACGTCGTCGACAATGCCAGCGATAGCGTGACGGAAAACAGTGGCGAGGGCATCGACCAGGTGCAGTCGAGCCTGACCTACACGCTGGGCACGAACCTGGAGGCATTGCTCTTGACCGGCAGCGGGGCGATCAACGGGACCGGAAATGCGTCTGACAATCTTATCGTCGGAAATTCAGCCATCAACACCCTCGCCGGTGGCGCCGGCAACGATGTGCTGCAAGGCGGCGCCGGCAACGACATCTTGAGCGACACGGCCGGAAAAGCGCTGTTCGACGGCGGCATCGGCGCCGACAGCCTCACCAGCGGTGTGGGCAACGACCTGTTCATCGGGGGCAAAGGCAACGACACCATCACCACGTCGACCGGCGCCGATCTGATTCTGTTCAATCGTGGCGACGGTCAGGATGTCATCGCCGCCAGCACCGGCAAGGACAACACCGTGTCGCTGGGCGGGATCGGCTATGGCAGCCTGGCGCTCCAGAAGAGCGGCAGTGACCTGTTGATGTCGCTCGGCTCGGGCGACCAGATGACGTTCAAGAACTGGTATGCCGATACGGCCAACCGCAGCGTCGCGACGCTGCAAGTGGTTATCGAAGGCACGGCCGACTACAACAGTAACGGCAACGCGCTGCAGAGCCGCAAGATCCAGGAATTCGATTTCAGTGGATTGGTGGGCGCCTTCGACACGGCGCGCGCGGGCAACGGCTCGATCACTACCTGGGCATTGTCGTCTTCGCTGTCGAAGTACCGCCTGGGTGGTAGCGACGAGCTTGCGTACGGGGGCGGCCTGGCTTACCAGTATGCGACCGAGGCCGCGTTGTCGGGTATCGGTCTAACGGATGCCCTGGCCGTCATCGGCGCAGCCGGCTTCGGCACCGCATTGCAAGGGACAGATATGGAGGTGACGCTGATCGGTCAGCCGTTGCTGGTGTAGGCCTGCCTGGCCCGCCGTCGCGCCGGTGGGGGCGCGACGGCATCCCAACAAAAGAGATAGCGCAGCGTCGCCCCCGGCCGTCGCCCGCGGTACCGGCACGACCAGCAAGCTGCCCTCCGTGCGACACGCGATGTCGCTGGCGAACTCGTGCCGCTGTAGCGTGGCGAACAGCGCACTCTGGAATTTACTGAGATCGTAAGTCGCCTTCAGGTTATAGCGCACGAAGGTTGGCATATAGCGTTCGTATAGCGGCGTGACCATGTAATAGCGATTGCCCGAGGTGATGTATACGTCGCCGCTGAGCTTCAGCCGGCCCGGGCTAACAGCGCTGCGGTACAGCGCGCCGTCTTTCCAGCCCGCGTCCGGCTCCGGGTCGTTCAGGCGCGCGCGCAGGATGCGGCCATAGCTCAGGTAGGTACTGAACGCGCTGCCTGGGCCAGCAGGTCGGAGAATCCGGGCAGGGTTCCATCAATAAACGCCCAAGCCGTTTGCCCTGGCGCAGCGGGTGCGCTCGAGAAGGGTCCGGCCTGGGCGTCCATTGCCGGGTCAGCGTGCGGTTCAGATTGCGACGACGCATCCTGTTGGGCATCAATTTTCGGGCGGTTCGCCTGCTTCGTCACTACGCTAATAGCATCCACGACCATGGCCCCGTCCAGCATCATGGGGGCTCAACGGCAATGCGCTGCTTTTCCCGGTAAAAACGCTAGCGATTAAAAAATATTTCGAGAAAGTCGGATTTAAACCACGAAAAACGAAACCAAATGCCGGCATTTTTTCTTTGTATACACGCATTCCTATGCGCGAGATTTGTCCTCGCGATCAGAATTGACCTTGTTTGCCGGCTGGTCGGGAAGGCTCAACAATGTCAGGAAAGCAGCGCTGCTTCGCGCTCGATGCACGTTCGGGCCTCCAGACCGGATCGCGCAGACTCTCTCGGGATTCATGTACATTGGCACAGGCGCTGTTGACGATATTGTCGCAGCCCGGCACTTCAGATGCAGGGCGACGGTCGGTATTGGCGCGGATGCGCTGCGGCGAGGGGCCAGATCCTGGCGCCGCATCGGTGCGATGAGACGATGGCCGCCAGAGTCGACGATACTTTGCGTCCGATGCCGTAGTCGCCTTCATCGACACGGGGCGACACGTGCGGTGCGCTGAGGATGCAGGCATTCTCGGGCCATGCTCTGCGAGCCCGGCATACCGCACCTGCTCCATCACGCGCTCTTCGTCCCGGAATGCTGCCACGCTCCGTGCCACCAGATGCATCCATCCGGCCGCGAAGGTTGCCCCTTCTGCGCTGCCAGCACATTGATCTGACGACACAATTGCATGTGCATGCGCCTTAGGGCGGTACTAAGGGCGTGTGTCGCTTCGGCGACAGTGTGGCTGTGCATGTTGGCTCCCTGGCCGGGTGGGAGTACGAAAAAGCCTGCTGCGGGCGCAAACATCAGCCAGTACCCCGGCTGGCGCCGACGCTGCCGGCGGAAACCCCATGCGCCTAGTGGCTCGTCAGCACCGGCACGACCGTACCGGCCAGCACGGTTTCAGTGACGCCGCCCAGCACCAGCTCGCGAAAGCGCGAATGGCCGAAGTTGCCCATGACGATCAGGTCGTGCGCCCCTGTGGCGGCCAGCCCGAGCAGCGCCTCGCCGATGTTGCCGGTTGGTGCCGGCGCTGGCACCAGAATCTCGACGTCGATGCCGTGACTGGCCAGGTAGGTGGCAAGCTGGTTGCCCGCCTGGACTTGAGAGCCACTGTATTTCTGCGGGTGAAAGCATGCCGCCGTCACGCTGCCCGCGCGGCGCAGCAGCGGCAGGGCGGCGCGTACGGCCCGGCTCGCCTCCATGCTGCCGTCCCAGGCGATCAGGGGCCGGACGGGCACTCTGGTAACGGCGGTCGTGGACGGCACCACCATGACCGGGCAGGGCGAATGGATGAGAATAGTGCGCGCCAGCGAGTAATCGTCTGCCAGGATCGCGTCGGGGTGGGTGACCTGGCCGATCAGCAGCAGGTCGCAGTAGCGCGCTTCCAGCGGCAAGGCGCGGATGGCCGATTCATCGCTGAGCTTACTTTCCAGTGGCACGACGCCGGCAGCGCGCACGGCAGTTTCGAAGTCCGTCAACGTGCGTTTCGCATTGTCGGTCAGGAAGTTGTAGTCGTCCGGGCCGATGGGCGCCACGCCGGCAGCGGCGCTGCAACGGACAATGAATTCGATCGCGCCCGAGAGAGCGATGCCGGTCAGGCGCGTGTCTTCAGCCAGTGCGATGGCCGCTGCCAGACGGTAACGTGCCTGCGCCAGTTCCGGCTGGCAGGCGTGGACGAGAATGGATTGGTAGGACATGGTTTTCCCCTTCGGTGGGTCACGTGGCGAACCTGATTGAGCGAGCCGGCCGTCAGGGCGTGATCGCGACTTTCAGCACGCCGTCGCGCTGATTCGCAAACAGGTCGTACGCTTGTTCGATCTGTTCCAGACGAAAGCGGTGCGTGATCAGCGGTTGCAGGTCGAGCCGGCCGGAGGCGACGATGGCCATCAAACGGCGCATGCGCTCCTTGCCGCCGGGGCACAGCGTGGTGACCAGCGACTGGTCGCCCAGTCCGGCCGCGAAGGCATCGACCGGCAGCGACAGCTTGCCGGAATACACGCCCAGGCTCGACAGGGTGCCGCCCGGCTTGAGCGCGCGCAGGCAATGTTCGAACGTCTGCTGGGTGCCGAGCGCCTCGATCGCAACGTCGACGCCCTGGCCCCCGGTCAGCCGCATGATCTCTTCGACCGGGTTGGTGGCACGGTAATCGACCGTGTGATCCGCGCCGAGTTGGCGGGCCATCTTCAGGCGCTCCGGGACGCTGTCGACGGCGATGATGCAACTGGCGCCGCGCAGCCGTGCGCCAGCGGTGGCGCACAGGCCGATGGGGCCCTGGGCGAAGATGGCGACCGTATCGCCCAGCCGGATGCCCCCATGCTCGGCGCCGCCAAAGCCGGTGCTCATGATGTCGGGGCACATCAGTACCTGTTCATCGGTCAGGCCGTCGGGGATTGGCGCCAGGTTCGCCATCGCGAACGGCACCTTCAGGTACTCGGCCTGGCAACCGTCGATCGTGTTGCCGAAGCGCCAGCCGCCGATGGCGTGGCCGCCGCACTGCGACGGGTGGCCGTCGAGGCAGGTATGGCACTGGCCGCACGGCGTGATGGCGCCCACGACCACCCGCTGGCCGATGTGGTAGCCCGTCACGCCGGGGCCCAGTTCGTGGATCGTGCCTACCGGCTCGTGCCCGATCGTCAGCCCGGCCTTGACCGGATACTCGCCTTTCAGGATGTGCACGTCGGTGCCGCAGATCGTCGTCAGCGTGATCCTGATGACGGCTTCGCCGGGGCCGGCGACCGGAACGGGCTTGCGGTCCAGGATGATGCGGCCGGGCCCGGTGAAGACTGCTGCGTTCATCATGTTCATGAAAACCTCCAAGGTCGTCGTGCTTGCTGTCGCGCTGGCCGCCGTTGGTTGGCGCTGTCTGGCGCTGTTATGGCGTGCTTGGCAACGATGACCGGGAGGGGCCGCAAAATCCATGACGTGCATCAAACCCGCCAGCTTGCCCTGGCGGCCGCACGGCCGGTCAAACCATCGGACTGCAGGGCGAGAAGCCGCTCGCCATCTCGGCAATCCGCTGCGGATCGTTCAGCACGATGGCGCGCTTGTCGACCGTGATCAGTCCCAGCTTGGTAAAGCGGGCCAGCAGGCGGCTGATGCTTTCGATGGTCAGGCCGAGATAGCTGCCGATGTCTTCACGCGACATGCGCAGCTGAAATTGCGTGGGAGAATAGCCGCGCGCCGCGTACGATGCCCCCATGTCGACCAGAAAAGTCGCCATCCGCTGCTCTGCCCGCATATTGCCGAGCATGAGCATCAGATGCTGCTCGCGGTTGATTTCGCCGCTCATGAGCCGGTAAAAGCGGCGGTGCAGGCCGGGAATGTCCTCGAACAGGCGTTCGAGCGCCGCGAACGGCAGTTCGCAGACGATGCTGTCCTCGAGCGCGATCGCGTCGGCCTGGTGGATGCCCGTGCCGATCGCTTCCAGGCCCAGCAGTTCGCCGGCCATCGGGAAAGCGATGATCTGATCCCCCGCGGAACCCCGCCGGCGGATCTTGAAAAAGCCGCAGCGCAGCGCATACAGGCTGCGTAGTGGCTGGCCGGTACGGTACAGGGTGTCGCCGCCCGCGATGCGGCGATGCTGGCCAACCAGACGATCAAAGCGCACCTTGTTGCCAGCGTCCAGGCCGGTGGACAGACAGAGGCCACCGGTGTTGCAGTCGCCACAATGGTTTTTGAGGACCGCCGTCAGATGGGGCGGGGCCGGACCGAAGGGGGCGCGATGCGGAGCATTCATGGCTGCGATACCTCTTGTGGATGACGTTGACCGCCTGCCGCGACAGCTGCGGCATCATGGACGGGGCGCGCGCCGCCGTGCGCGGCGCGCTTGGCGGCATACATGGCGGCGTCGGCATGGGAAATCAGTTGCGCCGTGCTGGTGCCGTCGCGTGGAAACAGTGCCACCCCGATGCTGGCTGACAGGCAGATTGCCTTGCCATCGACGAGGATCGGCGCGCGGGCGGCAGCGGCCACGCGTGCGAGCAACGCGGCCAGTACCGCGTCGTCGTGCATGCCGGGCAGGGCGGCGACAAACTCGTCACCGCCAAAACGTGCCAGCGTGTCCGACCCGCGCAGTGCGGCGCGCAAGCGCTGCGCGATGATGGCCAGCAGGCGGTCGCCGGCCGGATGGCCCAGGTTGTCGTTGACCTGCTTGAACCCGTCGAGGTCGATAAAGGCGAGCGCCACGCCGGATGCCGTGTCGCGCGCGCATGCGAGCAGCTGTTCGAGCCGCTCGCCAAGCAGGACACGGTTGGGCAGGCCGGTCAGCGCATCGTAGTTGGCACGCTCTTCGAGACGCTGGCGCTGGATGCTGGCGCTGGTGACATCGGCGAACATGGCAAGGTAGTGATGTGGCGTGCCATCGGCGCCCGGGACCGCGACGATCGTCAAGCGCTCGGCAAACAGCGTGCCATCCTTGCGCCGGTTCCAGGCTTCGCCCTGCCAGTAGCCCTGGCTGGTGATGGCCTGCCACATGCGTGCATAGAACGCCCGGTCTTGCAGCCCCGATTTGAGGATGCGCGGATTCTTGCCGCGTACGTCGTCTTCGGTGTACCCGGTGATGGCGCAGAATGCCTGGTTGACCGCCAGGATCGCGCCATCCAGGGCCGTGATCATGATCGCGTCGCGGCTGTGATGGAACACGGACGCCGCCAGCTCCCCTGCGGTACTGGCGCAGGCTGCTTGCGTGGCTGGCGTGGGTGTCATGACGGTCTGGCGTGATGTGCTGAATGTATTGACAATAAGCCAGCTGGCGCTCCAGGTCGAGGCCAAGCTATCCGATGAGTCATATCTTGGCGTGCTTTTTGATTTGCATCAAAAAGATACCAACTAGCTATTGACGCTGATCTTTACGCGCAGCGAGCTGTTCAGTGTCGAAATTGCCGCAACAGCAGCGCCGGCAGCAGCGCGCCGGCCAGGCCGATGACGCTTGCACCAGCGACCAGCACCGGTGCAAGCATGTCGAACTGGAACACCGCCGCCAGCCACGGCACGTACAGCGTCAGGGCCAGCAGGCCCAGGGCCGCCGCCACGACCAGCCAGAGGATCCGGTTCGCCTGGCGCAGCGAACCGGACAGGCTGGTGCCCGCTGCGCGGTTGACCAGGATCAGCGACAGGTTGGCAAACACCAGCGTCGTGAATCCAAACGCGCGGGCCTGCTCCGGCGCCAATGCGCCCAGGGCCCAGCCATACGCGCCGGCCACTGCCACCAGAGGACCCAGGCCCATGGCCAGTGTCCGGGCCAGGGCGCCGGGCGTAAACAGCGGCGCGTGCGGATCGCGCGGCGGGCGCTGCATCGCACCGGGCGCCGCCGGCTCGTTCTCGAACACGAGCGTGCAGGCGGGATCGATGATCAATTCCATGAACACGATGTGCATCGGATACAGCAGCGGCGGCCAGCCGGCGAGGATCGGCAGGATGGCCATGCCGGCGATCGGCGCGTGCATCGAAATGACGTAGCGGATCGACTTGCGCAGGTTGTCGTGGATCCGGCGGCCGGCGCCGATGGCATCGACGATCGACGCGAAGCGGTCGTCCAGCAGCACCAGCGCCGCCGCCTCGCGCGCCACGTCGGTACCGCGGCCGCCCATTGCGATGCCCACGTGGGCAGCCTTGAGCGCCGGGGCATCGTTGACCCCATCGCCCGTCATGGCGACCGTGGCGCCACTCCGTGCGAACGCCTGTACCAGGCGCAGTTTCTGCGTCGGGGCAATGCGCGCGCAGATGTCGAGTTCGCGGATGCGTGCGTCCAGCGCAGCCTCATCGAGCGCATCGAGCGCCGCGCCGGTGAGCACTGGCGTGTCGGCAAGCCCCGCCTGTCGTGCGATGGCGCGTGCCGTGTCCGGATGGTCGCCCGTGATCATCACGACCCGGATGCCGGCCCCGGCACAGCGCGTGACGCAAGCGGGGATCTCGGGGCGCAGCGGGTCGGCCAGGGCCAGGAGACCCGCCGGCGTGAACCGGATATCGGCTGGTTGGCCCGGCCAGCTGGCGCCGGGCAGGACGGCCTGCGCCACCGCCAGCATGCGCAGGCCGTCCTGTGCCATGGATGACGCCGCGACCAGCAGTCCGGCGCTGACATCGGCATTGGGATCAAGGTTGCACCATCCCAGCACGGTTTCCGGCGCGCCTTTGGCAGCAGCGATCAGAACACCGTCGGGCCGCCGCCACACCTGCACCAGCGCACGCTGCTGTGCGCTCACGCCGTACTCGTGCACCAGCGACCAGTCCGGATGGTGCTGCGCCGGTGGCAGGCACGCTGCGCCAAGTCGCTGGACGGCCCGGTCGATCGGGTCGGGGCCCGTCGCGGTGCTGGCCAGCACGGCCGCTTCAAGCAGCGGTGCCAGCGCGGCCGGCAGCGCTTCCTCCATCACCGGATAACGCGCGCCGTGCGCGTACAGTGCCACGATGTCCATGCGGTTGGCTGTCAGCGTGCCGGTCTTGTCGACGCACAGGACCGAGATGGCGCCCAGCGTCTCGATCGCTGGCAGGCGCCGCACGAGCACCTGCTGCCGCGCCAGGCGCCAGGCGCCGATCGCGGGAAACACGGTCATCACGATCGCGAGTTCCTCCGGCAGCATCGACATGGCCAGTGCGATGCCGGCCAGCACGGCTTGCAGCCAGTCGCCGCGGATCAAACCATATGCCAGCACCAGGACGGCGCTGAACGTGATGCCCAGCACGGCAAACGCGCGTGCCAGCGCAGCACTCTGGCGTTGCAAGGGCGATGGCGCGGGCCTAAGCCATTGCAGTGACGCGGCAATCCGGCCCAGCTCGCTGCGCGCACCGGTGGCGGCCACGCGGGCAGTCGCGTGGCCCTGCAGCACCAGCGACCCGGCATACAGCATCGTTGTTGCATCCTTGTCGACCGGCATCGATTCGCCTGTCAGCAGCGACTCGTCGGCCTGCAGTCCGGTGCTGCTGATCACATGAGCATCGGCCGGCACGCGGTCCCCTTCATTGACGGCGACGAGATCACCGGCCACGATGCCGGCGCTGTCGATGACGTGCCAGCAGCCGTCGCGCAGGACGTGCGCGCGCGGACTGGCCAGGTCGCGCAGCGCGGCCAGTGCGCGCTCGGTCTTGCCTTCCTGGTACAGGCCCAGGCCGAGGCTGACGGCGACCATCACGCACAGCAGCAGCCCTTCATCGAGCTGCCCCAGGACCAGATACAGCAGGGCCGCGCCCACGAGCAGCAAAAACATCGGCTCGCGCGCCGCATCGGCAACGATGCGGCGCCAGGTGCGGCGTTCGGTCGCGGCCAGCGTGTTCGGCCCGTCCGTGGCAATGCGCTGCGCGGCCTCGGCGGCGCTCAAGCCATCGGCGGTCGGGACGGTGGCCATCAGTGCGCCATCAGTACCGGCACGGTCATCCGGTCAAGAAGCGTTTCCGTGACGCCTCCCAGGACCAGTTCGCGCAGGCGTGGGCGCCCGTACGCGCCCATCACGATCAGGTCGGCATCCAGGCAATCCGTGCAAGCCAGCAAGGCGGCGCCGTCGTCGATCGCCGATGGTTCGACGTGCACCTCGCAGCGCACGCCCTGGCGTGCCAAATACAACGCGAGATCGGTGCCCGGTTCGCGCCCGCTGGCCTCGGACGGCTGGAACATGACGATCGCCACCAGACCGGCATCGCGCAGCAGCGGCAGGGCGCCGGCGACGGCGCGCGTGGCCTGCTGGCTGCCGTCCCATGCCAGCATGATGCGTCCGCCGATCGTCGCGTGCCGGAGGGCATGCGGGAGCACCAGCACCGGACGCGCGCTGCCCTGGACGACATGGGCCGGCACTGGCCCGGCCAGGTGCGCCGCCGCCGGATCGTCGAGGTCGGTCTGGCTGACAATGACGAGATCGGCGTAGCGGCCTTGCAGCGCCAGTCCGCCGGCCGGGTCATCGTCGGCATAGCGCCGCTCATGACTGAGTACGCCCTCGGCAGCGGCAATGGCATCGAAGCGTGCCAGTGCGCTGTCGTGGTCGCCCCGGCGTTCGTGCTGCTGCGCCAGCACCATCGTGATGCCGGCCTCGGCATAGCGCGAAATGCCCGAGAAGGCGCTGCCGACGAGGTGCGCACCGCAGCGCGCGGCCAGTTGCGCCGCGTACCGTATGCGCGCCTCGGCATGCAGGGAATGGTCGACGTGGACGACGATGGTCTTGTAGCACATGCTGCACCTCCGGATGGCCGTGACTGGCCAGCGTACGGCGCGTCGATGCGGTCAGTCCAGCGCGATGTTCGCGGCTGGTGCATCCCGTTTGAACGAATTTGACTTGCATCAAACTTGCCCGCCATGCTGCGCATTCCCGCGATTTTTGATGCATGTCATATCGGTGTTTGCAGCGGGACGATTAGGATCAATCCGATGCTAGAGGATTGCCCGGCGGCAGGCGCTGACACCCTTTTTTCGGAGAATGACCCATGTTCCAGCGCATCCTGTTGCCCGTCGACGGGTCGTTGTCGATGACGCCGCTGGTGGCCACCTGCCTGGCGTTTGCCGCTGGTCTTGGCGCGGCCGTGGTCGCCGTGCACGTCGTCCCGCCTCCCGACGCCGCTGATACCGCGTCGGCGCTGACCACGCCGGCGCACGCCGGGCGCATCCTGCAGCAGGTGGCCGACACCGCGCGCACGCTGGGCGTGCCGTGCGAGTGCAAGGTCTTGACCGGCACCGAGCCGTGGCAGGAAATCGTGCGCGCCGCACTCGAGCATCACACTGACCTGATTTGCATGAGCTCGCACGGCCGTCACGGCGCCAGTGAGCACATTCTTGCGAGCCAGACCGCCCGGGTGATCGAGCACGCGCATCTGCCTGTTTTGCTGTTTCGCTGAGAGGAGGGTAGGCGCATCGCAGATCTGTCATCGCTGCCTGCAACCGGATCCGCCATCCCTGGTGAGGCGCCGGTGCGCGAACTCGACCGTGCACTGCACGCCCAGATCGCCTGGTGGACCCAGGGCCTGTCCCCCGCTTCGCTTGCGGCGGCCGCCACCGACTGGCTGGTGCATCTGGCCGGTTCTCCCGACAAGCAGTGCGAACTGGTCAGCAAGGCGCAGCGCAAGATGCTGCGCCTGGCAGCAAGCGCCGCAGCCGCTGCCGGCCAGAAGTCCGCCCCCTGCATCGTTCCCTTGCCGCAAGACCGCCGCTTCGCTGCGCCCGAGTGGCAGACGTGGCCGTTCAACCTGATCTATCAGACGTTCCTGCTCGAGCAGCAATGGTGGTACAACGCCACCACCGGCGTGCCCGGGGTAACGCGGCATCACGAGCAATTGTGGACCTTTGCCGTGCGCCAGGTCCTGGACATGTTTTCACCATCCAATTTCTTGATGACGAATCCGGTCGTGCTCAATGAAACCTGGCGTTCCGGCGGCATGAATCTGGCCATGGGGTGGCGCAACGCGATCGACGATGCGAGCGGCGCCGCGGCGACGGCGCCAACGGGATTTGAGCCTGGCCGGGGCGTGGCCCTGACGCCGGGCAAGGTCGTGTACCGCAACCGCCTTATCGAACTGATCCAGTACGAGCCGGCGACGTCCACCGTCTGCGCCGAGCCGGTCCTGATGGTGCCGCCATGGATCATGAAGTACTACATTCTCGACCTGTCCCCCGCCAATTCACTGGTGCGTTACCTGGTCGACCGGGGGCATACCGTCTTCATGATGTCATGGAAAAATCCGGACGCGACCGACCGTGATCTCGGGATGGATGATTACCTGCAGCTGGGTGTGATGGCGGCCATCGACCAGGTCGCCGCGCTGCGGCCCGGGCACGCCATCCAGGCGCTCGGCTACTGCCTGGGCGGCACGCTGCTGGCGATTGCCGCCGCCGCCATGGCGCGTGACGGCGACGGGCGTCTGGCCAGCCTGACGCTGCTCGCGGCGCAGGTCGACTTCAGCGAGCCCGGCGAACTGGGCCTGTTCATCGACGAGAGCCAGCTGAACTTTCTCGACAACGTCATGGCCGGTAAAGGCTATCTCGACGGCACGCAGATGGAAGGCGCGTTTGCGCTGCTCAACTCGAAAGACATGGTCTGGTCGCGCATGGTGCAGAATTACCTGCTGGGCAAGGGCCGGCGCGTCACCAGCGACCTGGCGGCCTGGAACGCCGATGCCACCCGGATGCCGTACCGCCAGCAAAGCGAGTACCTGCGCAGCCTGTACCTCGACAACGATCTGGCGCAGGGCCGCTACCGCGTGGGCGGCAGTCCGGTCGCGCTGTCCGACCTGCGGGTGCCGATGTTCGTGCTCGGCACCGTGCGCGACACGGTCGCGCCCTGGCTGTCGGTCTACAAGCTGCACCTGCTGGCCGACGCCGAAATCACGTTCTGCCTGACGGGCGGCGGTCACAATGCCGGTGTCGTCAACCCGCCGCTGGCAAGCGGCGGGCACGGTTACCAGATCGCCACGCGCGCCCACGACGGCCGCTATCTCGATCCCGACGCCTGGTGCGCCGCGGCGCCGCAGCATGCCGGCTCATGGTGGCCGGCCTGGGAGCACTGGTTGCGCAGCCATGCCACCGCGCAGATCGCCGCCACCGCTGTGACGGCGGTCGATCCGCACGTGGTGCCGGACGCTGCGCCGGGCCGCTACGTGCTGGTGCAGTAGGCGTGGCGTCAGCAGCAGGCATATTCCACGGATGGACGACGGTGACGGCAGTCTTTGACTTGCATCATTGAAATTGCGGCCTTGTCTCTGCACACTGCATGCCGTGACTGCCATATGCATGGCGCTCATCCGTCAACCAGGGAGCCCCCATGAACACCAAACAAATGCGCCGCATGAACTCGATCTTCTACGCGCTGCTGGCGCAGGCCGCCGCCGTCCACGGTGCTGCGGCGCAGGCGCCGGCGGACACCACGTCGTCGTCCGTCAAGCAGGAGACCATCGACAGCGAACACGTGAGTAACGCAGTCGCCGTGGCGTGACGCAGGGCGCCGCCGGCGCCGCGCGACGGCGGCATCGCATTCATTCCAGCTGCAGCGCGGCGATCAGCGCAGCGTCGCGCCCGTAGATATCGGGGGCGAACAAGGCCCGGCCGTCACGATCGACCAGGGCCGTTGCATAGAACAGCACCACAGGCACCGGTTCGGCCAGCCTGACAAAACGGTTCTTGCCCGCGCTCATGGCGGCAGCCACCTGCGCACCGCTCCACTGCTGCGGATCGGCCAGCACGAATTGCGCGAGCTCGGCCGGTTGTTCGACGCGGATGCAGCCATGGCTCAGGTCACGGTGCGTGCGCTTGAACAGTTCCCTGGCCGACGTCGAATGCAGGTAGATATTCATCGGGTTGGGCAGCGCGAACTTGACGTCGCCCAGCACATTGCGCGGGCCGGGGCGCTGCCTGACCCTGGCGCCGCCGACCTGCAGGCGGCTTGCCGCATCGCCGGCGCCAACCTGCAGCACGCGTCCGTCCGATCCCACCAGTTCCATGTCATTTTGCTGCAGGTAGGCAGGATTGCGCGCCAGCTTCGGGACGATTTCATTCTTCTGGATGCTGGCAGGAACATTCCAGTAAGGCGCGAATTCGAGGTAGCGCATTTCTCCGATGAACAGGGGCGTGGGCGTGCGACCGCGCGCGCCGACGATCACGCGCATTTCCAGCGCTGGCGCGGCAAAATTGTCCCTGGCATCGAAGGCCCACAAGCGGTAGGTGGGCACGTTCACGACGACGACGCGCCCGTGCACCGGGGGAGGGGGCAGCCAGCGCAGCCGTTCGAGCGTCAGCGCCAGCTGGGCGATACGGTGCGCGGGCGGCACCGACAGCGCCGTGACCGTCGCGGCGCCCAGTACGCCGTCTTCGTCCAGCCCGTGCCGCGCCTGGAAACGCCGCACTGCGCCAGCCAGCGCCGGCGTATAGATGCCGTCGCTGCCCATGGGCGCCTGCGCGTCCAGATCACCCAGCAACTGCAGCCGCGCCTGCAGCATGGCCGCGCCCGCGTACGGCTCGCCGGCGTGGATGGCGGCCCGTGAGACCGCCGGCAGCGCGGGCCAGTCCGGTGTCGCCAGGGACAGGGCGCGGTACTGTGCCAGCGTCGCCTTGACCCGGCCATACAGCGGAATGGCGGGCACGGCTGCATCGATGGCCTGTGCCAGCCCTTGCGCGTCGCGCACGGTGGCCAGGCGCTGGCGCGGATCGAAACCTGTGTCGGGCGCTGCGGACACCCGGCTGGCCCAGGCCGCACGGCCGCCGTGCAGATCGCACAGGTACTGGACCATTGCACGGTCGAGGTCGCGCACGAATGCCGTCGATGCGCCCTCCGGGCCGGCCATTCGCCGGTTCAGCTCGTCGACCTCATAGCGGCGCATGTCGAGGCCGTGCGCGGGTGCCGCGCGCAGCAATTGCAGTGCCAGCGGCGCCAGTCCCTGCGCGCCGGACAGCCAGGATGCCGCAGGTGCGGCGGCAGGCGGCGCATGCGCCGGCGTGTCGCACGAATTGACCATGGGGGGCAGAGCCGGGACGTCGGCGCCCGCGACGGCATCATGGGCGAATGCGGCGGCACTCGTGGCAGCCTGGAGCAGCAACAGCAGAAAGAGATGCGCGGCGCCGCCATGTGCTTTGGCGGGCCAGGTCAGACGGGGAACTACCATGAGGTGTGGTGCATGCGCTGTGATGGAGGGGTAATGTGACAGGCATCAAAATTACACCCTGCGGCGCCTGGCAGTCGTTGATCTGCATCAATCGAATGGGTCGCCGGTGCAAGGGACCGCGCCACGATGGACGCGGTCTCTCCCGATCAGAAGTAGTAACGTAGCGACGCTCCCGCCGTGGCCTGCGGCACGGTCGTTATCAGCAAGCCACCGGCTGTGCCATACGCGATGTCGCTGGCGAACTCATGCGGCTGCAGCGTGGCAAACAGCGAACCCTGGAACTTGCCCAGATCGTAGGTCGCCTTGATGTCGTAGCGTACATAGGTCGGCATGTCGCGCTCGTACAGCGGCGTGCCCATGTAGTAGGGATTGCCGGCCGTGACGTACACGTCGCCGCTCAGTGACAGCCGGCCCGGGCCCATCGCCGTGCGGTACTGGACGCCGGCTTTCCACGTGTGTTCCGGCACCGACAGGCGCGGGCCGGCGCCAGGCGCCGGATTGTCCAGCTGCGCGCGCAGGATGCGGCCGTAGCTCAGGTAGGTGTTCAGCGCGCTGCTGAGCTGGTAGTGCAGATCAAGTTCGAGACCGCGGCGCGTGGTCTGGCCGGACGCCACGAACACGTCCGGCGCCGTGTTGATGATCTCGTCGTCATTCTGGATATAGTAGAACGCACCGGACACGCTCAGGCCGTCCAGTGGCGCCGCCTTGAAACCGAGGTCGTGCGAGCGCACCCGGCTCGGATCGATGCCGGGATTGCTGCGCCCGCCAAGCGCGCCCAGCGGACCCAGACTGCCGCTGGTGCTGATCTGCTCGGCTGCCGGCGAGCGGAAGCCCTGGGCGATGTTCGCGTACAGCTCGACGGTCGGCAGGACATTCCAGATCGCGCCGTATTTTGGCGTGACCACCGAGGCTTCGTAGCCGGTCGATGCGGCGGGCAGCTTGCGGTTGACGAGGTCGTAGTCGAAGCGGTCGTAGCGCGCGCCGCCGTGCAGCTTGAGCGTGGGCAGGATGCGGTACTGGCCCTGGATGAACGCGCCATAGGTCAGCAGGTCGAGGTCCTGGTTGTTGACGTAGCTGGCGGTCGGTTGCCGGTTGCGGTATTGCTGGCGGAACGCATCGCCCTTGTCCTGGCGCGCCTCAAAGCCGGCCGTCAGCACGCCGGCTGAGCCGAAGACCCAGGTATTGCCGCCGCGCGCGCCAAAGATGTCGCGCTCGTCATAGCCATAGGTATGCAGCGTGGTGCTGGTCTGGATCGCGCGGCTGCGCGCAAAGTCTTCCGCATAGGCGGTGGCGAACCAGCCCGCGTCGCCCGATGCCAGACTGCGGTTGAACACGAGCGTCTTGCGGTGTGCATCGCCAAAGCCCGGCAGGTTGAACATGGTGTCGTGCGGATCGACGAGGCCGGCTTCCATGGCCGGCAGCGACAGGTAGCCGGCGCCGGCATAGTCCGACTTGTAATAGGTGGCGCGCAGGCTGTAGACACCGTCACCGATATTGGTCGAGAGTTTCCAGAACAGGTTGTTGCGGTCAAGGCTGGCGCCGTGGCGGAAACCGTCGAGGCTGTAGCGGTCGGCCACCACCAGCGAACGGATGCGCCCGAAGTCATTCGACAGCACGAGCGAGCCGCGCCGCCCGCCATAGCTTTCCACGGTCACCGTGGCGCTTGACGGCGTGGCCGCGCCGCCTTCGCGGGTGCGGATCGCCACCGCGCCGGCGCGGTTCTGGTCGCCGTACAGGGCCGAGACCGGGCCCTTGATGACGTCGAACGTGTCGATCATGTCGCCGGTCATCCATTCGAGGAACGCCGGGCCGTGGCCCGCGCCGCCCTGGCTCGATGGAATGTTCTGCGGCACGCCATCGATATAGATGGCGGTGTCGGCGCCGTGCGTGCCCTGGGTGGCGAAGCCGCGCATGCGAAATCCATTGCCGGTGTCACCCTGGTCGATATTGTTGGCCACCACGCCCGGCACGCGGCGAAACACATTCGAGATGTCGCGCCCGATGTCGAGTGTGGCGAGGTCCTCGGCCGTCACGGTGGTCACGCTGCCCGGCAGCGACCTGGCGCCCAGGCCAGGCGCGAGCCGTTCGTCGTCGCCGCGCTGGCCCCGGACTTCGACGACCTGCGCCGCGGATTCGGCCAGCGGCGCGAGGTCGGGCGTCTCGTCATCAGCCACGGCAACGCCGCCAAACAGGCAGGTGAGCATGACGGCGCGGGGAATCGCACGCAGGCGGGTGAAACGGGTAGCGGATTGCAAGATCAATACTCCAGTGGGTGGCAGGTTCTGTGTGAGGGAAACGGATGTCAGCAGCGCTGCCGGCGGCGCTCGCGCCACAGGGCGATGCAGGCCAGCACGGCGAAGGCGCAGGCCCAGGCCGGCAGCATCCAGGTGCGCGCCGGCATGGGCGCCGGGCGCGCCAGTGCAGGCGACGCGGCGTAGCGGGGCACCGCATCGAAGTCGCGGAACCCATAGCCGCCCAGACAGGTGCGGGCGCACGGCGCCTGTTCGTCGCCCAGTGCTGCGCGCTGAATGGCGGCCTGGAACCAGTCGCGCAAGCGGGCCTGGTGGCGCGCGACGTCCTCGATGAAGCGGCGATGGCGGGCGCGGTCGGTGCCGGCGGCGTCGGTGAAGGCGGCATTGGCAAGACTGACGGGACTGAGCACGCTCATGCGGGTAAAGAACGCAGCGCGCGCATGTTCGGCCAACGCGAACTCGCGTTCGACGCCTGCCATGAGACGTTCGGTTTCCTGGGCCCGGTGCAGGCGTGACACGCTCGAAGCGACCTCGCCCGGCGCGGTGTGCCTGGGTTTCCATTCGGGATGGCTGTCATAGAAACGCGCCAGGCTGCCGGCCTGGTCGGCATTGACCTGATCAAGGGCATCGCGCATGGCTTGCACATAGCGTTCGCGGGGCGGCACCGGTGCCGCGATGCGAGTGACAGCGTCGAGGGCGGCCGGCAGCACGATCGCGAACAGCAGCCACAGGCCGAAGCCGGCAAAGGCGGCGCTCATGCGGTTCGCGCAGCAGGCGCAGACGGCGATGCCGACGCCGCTCCAGAACGCCGAGTACAGCAGCACCAGACCGGCCCACTGGGCAAGCGCGCCTGCCCCGGCGCCATCGAATGGCACGGCGCCGGACAGCAGCGCGGGGCCAGCGACGCCCAGGATCAGCAACGTCGTCGCTAGCAGGACGCGCATGCCGGCCTGGACAAACAGGATGCGCGCCGTGCCGACGCCCTGCAGCAGCAGGCTGCGCAGCCGCAGGCTCTCGCGGTCTTGCGTCAGCACCGACGCCGACAGCGTCAACAGGATCAAAGGCCACAGGTAGACCACGAAGAACATCAGGTCGTAACGGCCCGATGCCAGGCGGGCAGGGTGGTCGATGTCGGTGGCAGTGCGCACCGACGCCATCGATTCGGCCCGCACCCGCACATAGGACGGCTGGATGTCGGCCAGGCCGATCGCCAGCGCCGCACCCGGCAGCGCCGGCATGACGGCAAAGCCCACGTGCTCGCGAAACGCGTAGCCGCGCACGTCCACTGGCGTGCGGTAATACAGCAGGCCGGCAAATTCGGGCGCGTCCGGCTGCGCGAAGTAGCGCGCCGCCAGATCCCTGGCCGCTGCGCGCGCCGTGGCTTCCTGCGCAACTGCCGCCTGGCTCGCGGCCTGCGCGTGCTGCTGGAAGCGGGCGCCTTCAAACAGGCCATACCAGGCCAGCAACAGCGCCGCCGCGAGCAGCAGCAGCGTGCCGCGCTCGCGCAGCAGTGCGCGCAGATCGAAGCGAATCAGTGCCAGGGTGCGGGTCATTTGACTTTCCCAACGCTTCCGACACGCAGGCGCCGCAGCGCGGCCCAAGCAAAGCCAATGCTGGCGACAAGCAGCGTGAAGAGCGGCAACAACCAGCGCACGGCCACTTCACGCAGATCGAGCGCCGCGTAGCCAAACGTGAGCAGGGGAATGCTGCGCCACAGCGCCTCATCGGCCTGGTACTTGACACCATCGCGGTCCGGATGGCGCGCCAGGTCGCTGTTGAGCAGGTTCTGCATCAGGCGGCGGTGGGTTTCGGCAGCGCGGATGAATTCGACGTGGCTGGCGCTGTCGCTGGCGGCCAGCCGGCTCGACAGCCCTGCGATCGCGGCGGCCGGCGAGAACCAGCCCGCCAGCGCCATCGCCCGGTCCTGGCTTGCCAGCGCCGCGAACAGCGGGCCGTAATGGCGGTCGAAGACGACATTGCCATGCGCTTCACTGCGCAGCTGGCTGATGCCAGCCCAGTTGACCGGCAGGTCGGCGACCTTATCGACGCCATACTGCTTGAGCAGTTGCTGCTTGTGGCGTTCCGCCTCCTGCGGATCGTCCGGCATGCCGAGGTCGTCGTCGACGGCTTGCCGGAATGCCTGCGCGGACGGCAGCGGCGCGGCCGATTGCGCCAGCTCGGCGGCGGCGCGCGGCAGCACCAGCGTGAGCGCAGTCCACAGGGTAACGAGCAGGGCCAGGCTGGCGCGCAGCGTGGCCGCATACGCCGACGCGGCCGTGATGATGGCGGCCCAGACAGTCAGGTAGACGAGGTAGCCGCCACCGAAGAGCAGCGCGCGCAGGCCCGGATCGGCAACCGGCTCGCCGCCGCCGGCCTGCCACTTCAAGGCGACGATGGCGACGATGGCGGGCAGCGACAGCGTCATGGCCAGGCACAGCAGGACCGCGCCACGTGCGACCGCGATTGCGCCCAGTGGCGCGCCGTTCAGGCGCAGCGCTGGCAGCATCCCGCGTTCGCGCTCGCCGGCAAACATGCCGAAGCCCAGAAAGATCATCGCCGCCGGCGCCAGCACTTGCAGCACCAGCGCGGGGCTCAGGCGAAACTGGCGGTCGGCGCCCGCGCTGTCGGCGGCGGGGCGGTACACCATGTCGTTCTGCTTGTGCGCTTCGAGCCAGATGCTGGACCCCACATATTGTTCGATGCCGGGATCGATCGCCGCCAGTGTCGGCAGCGGCTTGAACGCGTACACGCCGTAGTGCGCGGCGGAATGGGGATTCTTGCTGCCCTGGTGCACCCAGCGTTCGGCCTCCGCCGCAGCCGCGACGGCGCGCGCGGCGCGGGTGCGCTCCAGGTCGAGCGAGGCCAGCAGCGCCGCGCCTGCGGCCAGCGCCAGCCCGAGGGCCAGCACCAGCGCCACGCGCCAGTCGCGCCGGCGCTCGTGCCAGTCGGCCTGCCAGGCGCCGATGAAGGCTTGTCGCCACACGGCATCAAGCACGGGCAGCGAGACTGTCGAGGTAATTGCGTTCGAGTTCGCCGGCATGCAGTTCTCCAAGTTGCCATTCGCTGACCAGGTGGCCGCCCACCAGGACGCCACAGCGGTCCGCCAGTTCCTGCGCGCGCAGCAGGTCGTGCGTGGCCATGATCACGGCTGCCCCGTCGTCGGCGACGGTGCGGATCAGGTGGCCGAAGGCGACGCTTGCTTCCGGATCCAGGCCCGAGGTTGGCTCGTCGAGCACCAGTACGCGCGCGCCCTTGGCCAGCGCCATGACGATGCCGACCTTCTGGCGCATGCCTTTCGAATAGCCGTGCGCCTGGCGGTGCCAGGCGTGGCGGGGCAGGCCGACCCGCTCCAGCAAGGCTTCGATCTCGGCCGTGGCAAGCCGGCGCCCCAGCAGGCGCATGAAGAAGTCGACATTCTCGACGCCGGTCAGGCGCTCGTAGAGGGCCACGTTTTCGGCGATGTAGGCGGCGTGCCGGATCGCAGCCTCGGCCGGCATCAACGGCGAACCGGCCAGCGTGATCCGGCCGGCGTCGGGTTTGACGAAGCCGAGCAGGCAGCCGATCGTCGTGGATTTGCCGGCGCCATTCGGGCCAAGCAATGCATAGACCTGGCCGGCTTCGACGTGCAGGTTGAGGTCGTTGACGACGACGCGTTCGCCGTAGCGCTTGGTCAGGTGGTCGATTTTGATCATGGGATCTCTTGTAAAACGGGCGCGCGCGGAGAGGCCCGTCGGCTCGACAGTGTATTTTATTATTGAGAATGATATCTCATTACCGATAGAGTGGGAATAGCAAAGAATGTCGCTGCGAGCGGGCGAAGGAGACCGCTGATGCGGCCTCTCGGCTGCCAGCTGGCTCGGCAATGCAGTTGGATGGTGGAGCATGGTCGCTGGAGTGCGTCAGCAACGCCGGTGGCTTGCTGGTCTCGTCAGTGGCGAACGCACATCAGGTGCGCTCGTGTCACGCGCCCTGGTTCAGCAGTGCGCGCAGCAAACTACCCAGTGCCGACAGCGTCGCCAACCGGTCGGCATCGCGCTGGTCGGCCAGCGCGGCGCGCAGCAGGCGGGCCACTTCGGCGTAGCCCGCCTCGTCGAGCTCTGTCGCCTGTGTCAGCGCGCGCCGCTGCAGCGACGGCGGCATATGCCGCAACCCCTGGCGCGCAACCTGCTCCAGTAACGTGAACGTCATGCGCAGCAAGGCCTGGCCGGGATCGGCCCCGACCGGCATTTCGCGCACCGGCATCGGGTGTGGCGCCCTGGGTTCGAGCGCCAGGACGACCGCGCGCTGGTCGGTCAGCACGCCGGTCGGCTGGATGGCCACGCCGCCGCCCTCGCACGACACGGGCCCGGCGATGGCGTGCACGGCGCCCCACTCGCCAGCCAGTGCCCGTGCCAGCGCATCGACGGCGCCCGGGGTCACACTCTGATAACCGAGCCTGGCGCGCAGCACGGGCCATCGGCTTCTTCCCACTGCGCAAACAGCGTCTGCTGCACGCCATCCCAGGCCCAGTGCGCAAGCGTCATGTCGCGTACGTCGATCACATGCCAGTTGCTGCCCGCCTGGCTCGACCGGATGCCAGCCGGCGGGCGGCTGCGCAGGTGCTGCTGCAGGGGGCCCAGACTGGCGAAGCGCAGCGGTGCGCGCAGGTCATCCCACGCCTTTGGCGACAGCGCCAGCACGCTTGTTTGCCGGGCCTGCGAACCCAGTTCGACGCTGGCGTTGGCGCGCCGTTTCGCGGCCCGGGTCACGACTTGGCCAGCGCCAAGCAGCCTGAGCGGATGGCCCGCAATGCGCCGGTTCAGCAGCAGCCCGGCGTCGTCCTGCGCATCGTCGCCACGCGCCCAGGTGCGTTCCAGGGTGCAGGCCGCCTGGGTATCGGGATCGGCGAACACGATACTCGCACCGACGCCCGCGTCATCGCGCCAGCACGTCACGCCCAGCGACACCAGGCGCAGCAGATCGAGCGCCACTTCGCCCTGCTGGCCGATGCCCAGGATCTGGCTGGCCGGCATGCGCGCGCCCGGTGTCGCGTCCGCATGGGCGGCGCCCTGCAGGCGCGCGTGCAGGCCGGTGCTGGCGTCGACCAGGTCGGCCATGCCGAAGCGATTCGAGCGCTGCGCCAGCGCTTGCACGATGCGCCAGACGGCATCGACATCCTCGCGCACCCAGGTCCAGCCCAGCTGCGTCAGCGCGGCCATGATGGCTTCGTAACGTGCTTCCAGGCCCGGCAGGGGCTGGGCCGCACCCTCGCGCCATAGCGACCACAGCCAGTCGAGCACCAGTTCGCGGGCGTGGTGCGCTGCCGCCGTGTCCATGATGCCGCCAGCAACCTCGGGCGACGCCACGCCAGACGGCGCGACCACCAGCGTCACCTCGCTCATGCCGGGATGAGACTGCCGCGCTTGCCGGAAGGCCCAGCAGGCCAGGACGACGTGAGCACAGGCCGTGCCCTGCTGGCAGTCGCAGCGCGCCAGCGCCAGGCTGGTACTGGAAAAGAAGCGCACCTGGCTCATGGGCAGGTGGGCCGCAGGCACGCTCCCGGCAGCGCCGCCCAGCACGACGGTGGCGGCAGGCCGCTCCAGGGCCAGCTTGCGCGCCTGCTCGAGCACCTTGGGCGTGCAGGCGGCGGTGAGCGCTTCGTCGTCGAAGTCGGCCGGATTCCAGTGGTCAGGCTGCGCCTCGGCCGCATCGCCTGCAGCACCCGGGGCACCGGCATGCTCGGCCTGGTAGGCCAGCACCAGCATCACGCGATGCCGGCACATGCCGCTGGCGCTGCAATTGCAGGCGGCATCGCGCAGCGCGACCCCGGGCGGCATGCTGGTCTGCACCGCATCGGCAAACAGCGCGTGCACGGTGCCGTCGGGATCCTGGCGCAGGGCCGGCAATGCGCCGGCGGCGACATCCTTCTGCGCGCGCTTGACAAACCCCGGGTTGGCCAGCGCCGTCAGGGCGTCCGGGCCCAGCTCCATCAGATCGGTGCGCACCATCGTCATGCTTTCAGTTTCTCCGCCAGCCAGGTCGCCAGCTCGCCGGGCGTCATGGCGCCGACCTGGGCGCCGGCATCGACCAGCCGCCCGGCCATCGCCCGGTCGAAGGCAGGATCGGCCCCGCTGTCGAGCGCCGCCAGACCCAGCACCCTGGTGCCGCCCGCAACCAGCGCCTTGACCCGCCGCACCAGATCGAACTCGCTGCCGCCTTCGTAGAAGTCGCTCACCAGCACGACCACGCTGCGGGTCGGATTGCTGATCAGGCCTTGAGCGTAGGCCACGGCATGGGCGATGTCGGTGCCGCCGCCCAGCTGGACCTTCATCAACAGTTCGACCGGGTCGGCGACGCTCGACGTCAGGTCGACCACGGCCGTGTCGAACGCGACCAGGCGTGTGCGCATGCCGGGCAGGTTCCACAGGCAGGCCGCCATCACGGCGCTGTGGATCACCGAGCTCACCATCGAGCCGCTCTGGTCGATCAGCAGGATGATGTCCCACGGCTGCGCGTGACGCCGGCTGCGGCTCATGAACACGGGCCGCTCGACATACAGGCGCTGGCGTGCCGGATCCCAGCGCTGCAGGTTGTCGGCGACGGTGCGCTTGAAGTCGAAGTTGCTGGCGATCTTGAGCTGGCTGCGCTGGCGCCGGTCGCGCGTACCGCTGAATGCCCGGCGCACCTCCGTGTCGAGCTGTTCCATGATGCGGCGCACGACCTCGGCCACGAGCTTGCGCGCTGCGCCAAGCACCTCGGGATTCATCAGGTGCTTGGTGTGCAGGACGGCGCGCAGCAGGGATTCGGAAGGCGTGATGCGGTCCAGCACCTCCAGGTTGGTCACGACCTCGTCGATGCCGAAGCGCTCAACGGCGTCGGTCTCCAGCCGCTCGATCACTTCTTTCGGAAACAGCGTCTGGATGCTGTTGATCCAGTCGGGCGTGCTCAGGCTCGACGGGCCAAGGCCAGCGCCGCGTTCATCGCGCTCGCCGCGAGCGGGATCGCGCCCGTACAACCATTCGAGCGCAGCGTCGGCCTGGGCGGCTTGCGCGCCCAGCGCGCCGCATGCGGATTCGGCCGCTTCGCCCAGTATCAGGCGCCAGCGTTCGAGGGGCAGGGGAATCTGGAGGGTCATGCTGGTGCTCCGGGCGCAAACGCGATGCCCCATGCGGCCAGGGCAGCCAGCGCCTGTTGCTCGGCCAGGCGGTGAGCCGCGACATCCTCGGCGGCCCAGGCGCCATGGCGCGCGGTCAGGTCGTGGCGGGACAGGTGCGACGCGTCGTGCAGGCCGAGCACCTGCGACGCCAGGTCGCCCCGTTCACGCGTGGGCAGCCAGCCGAACGCGGCGCGCAGGGCGGGCAGGGCGCTGACGAATTCGTCGTCGGCCAGGCGCTGGATGCGGGCGTCCAGGCCGGCGACAAAGTGCGTCTCGTGCAGCAGCGCGTCGCGCGCCAGTGCCAGCAAGCCGCTGACAGCGTCACCCAGTTGCGCCGGTGTCAGGCTGTCGAGCACGTTGAGCGCCAGTGCTGCGAGCGGCGCGGCGGTTTCACCGTCGTGGGCGCGCAGGCCGATCACCGCGCCCAGTGCGCCGCCACGGCTGAGCGGGGCGGACGCCACGCTGGCGGCCTTGCGTTCGAACACCGCCAGCATGCGCGGCACGTCGATCGACAGCACGCTGCCTGCCTCTTCGCGCCGGCTGCTGATCACGTCGAGCGCGATCTGGCGTAGCGCCACCAGCGCCGCGATGTGCTCGTCCACCTGGCCCGCGGGCACGGCGGCAGGCGGCTCGAGCAGCCACAGGGCGCGGTCGACCCCGGCCTCGATCACCACCCGCAGCACCGGCGCATCGGCCATGCCGAGCATGTGCCCATGACGCAGCAGCATGAACAGCGTGCCGACGGCCGTGCCCAGCGGCTCGAAGCGCGCTTCCTCGGCCACGGCTGCCTGCAGTTCGGCCAGCACCGCCGTACTCAGCCCGGGCAGGCCGGCAAAGGCGGCGCGGTCGAGCAGGCGCGCCAGTGCATCGATCTGCCGGCCGGCGCTGCGCAGGCGGTCTTCCAGCCTTGCGCGGGCGGCGTCCAGCAGCGTCGCGCCCCAGGCGCCGGCCTCGATCAGCGCGGCCGTCTGCGCGAACGGCTGACTGATGGTCCAGCATTCTGTCGATTGCCCTGCGAGCGCCCAGCCCGGCCCGCTCTTGCGCACGAAGCCCGGCAGGTCGAGCAGGGCGATCCGGTGCAGCACCTGGCTGCGCCGCCGGCCCTCCGGTGTGTGCAGGTCCAGGTCTACGTCGACCGGTTGACGTTGCAGCGGCAAGCCGGCAGCGGCCAGCTCGGCGAGGAACGAGGCAACCAGCGGCGGCTGCGGCGTGCCCGGCGCCAGCGCACCGGCGCCGTCGCCAGCCAGCACATCCATCGTCTGCACGAGCACCGGATCGGTGCCGGCGCGGATGGGCCCGCGGTAGGTCCACGGCAGGGGCACATCGAGGGCATCGGCCACCAGCGTGCCGGCCAGCGCATCGAGCCAGTCGCTCCGCAGCGGGGTGCGGTGGCCGCGCAACATGGCCAGGCCATGGGCGCGCAGGTGCACGGCCATCAGGTCGGCGGTCGACGCCGGCAACTTTTTCGCGCGCAGGCGTTCCAGCACCCGTTGCAGCAACTGGCGTCCCGCGCCTTCGAGGCCGTGCTGCCACACCCAGTCGTAATACGCCGGCGACGGCATGCCCGAGGCGTAGCCCGAAAACGCGTCCAGCCGCTTGAAGGTGTAGGGCACGAGAAACGACCCGTGTCGAACATCAATCGGCGTCGCGCCGCCGGGCGCCGGGGTGCCCGGTTCAGGGTCGCCCGGCCGATAGCCCGCATGCGCCGCCGGCCACAGGCGCGCCAGCGCCGGCGCATGGTAGCCGCCACACACGACCAGCACCGGGCCGTGTCCCTGCGCCATCGCCCAGCCGATCCACTGCGCCATCATCGCTTCGCGCGCGGCGTTGCCGATCGAGCCGGGATCGTCGTTGCGCAGATGCGCGAAATACTGCGTCAGGCTGGCGTCGAGCAGGTCCAGGTCGGCGTGGTCCTCGAACAGCTGGTCCCACAGCGCATCGCGGCCCTCGGTGCCCAGCGCCTCGGCCAGGCCATCGAGGTAGGCGTGCGCGCGCGCTTCCTGGTCGGCGCCGTCGATGTCGGCGTAGCGGTTGAGCGTCTCGGAAAACGCATCGTGCCAGGCCGGCAGGTCGATGAAGCGCACCTGCGCACCCAGTTCGCGGCCGACCGACAGTGCCTGCCATTCGGGCGAGTGTTCCGCAAACGGCGACCACGAGCCATGCTGGGTCTCGCCGTCCGACAGATAGCTGTAGATGGCGATGGGCAGCCGGTGCGGCAGCGCCAGTTCATCGAGCCGCAGGTTGAAGTCGGCCGGGCCCTCGATCAGCACATACGCGGGCCGGACGGCGCGGATGCGCGCCGCCACCAGCCTGGCGCAGGCCGGGCTGTGATGGCGCACGCCGATGATCGACGGTGCGTCGGCTGTGGCGTCGGCTTGCCGGATCACGGCAGGCGGTGCCGGGCGTCGTAGTACGCGCGCCAGTGTTCGCCCGAGCGCTTGGCGACCTTTTGCTCGAAGTAGCGGCGCAGCTTGGCATGGTCGTCGGCATTGTCCTTGACCACCGTGCCGGCAATGCAGTCGACCACGTCGGCCGGGTTGCCCTCGCGCCCCTCGAGATACCAGGCGCGGATGCCCACCGCATGCGCCACATTGACCGCTTCGGCCGTCGACATGACGGCGCTGAGCCGGTCCATCGCCGGTCCGCTGCCTGGCGCCGCGTGGCCATCCTGCGCGCCGCGCAGGTCGCGGAAGGTGCTCACCAGCAGTTCGAGCACCTGCGGCGGCAGCGTCGTGGGGATGCCGCTGCGGGCCAGCAGCAGGGCGGCCGAATCGGCCACCAGGGTCAGCTCGCGCTCGAAGTCGAGGATCGGGAACACGGTCTCGAAATCGAAGCGGCGCTTGAGCGCTGCACTCATTTCATTCACGCCCCGGTCACGCGTATTGGCCGTGGCGATGATGTTGAAGCCCTCGCGGGCGTACAGCATGCCGTCGGCGCCGGCCAGTTCGGGCACCGCCATGACGCGGTCGGACAGCATGCCCAGCAGGCAGTCCTGCACCTCGAGCGGCGCGCGCGTGATCTCTTCGAAGCGCACGATCCGGCCCTGCTGCATGCCGAGGTACAGCGGCGCCGGCACCAGCGCCCGTGGCGACGGCCCTTCGTTGATCAAGAGCGCGTAGTTCCAGCCATACTTGATCTGGTCTTCGGTGATCGACGCGCCGCCCTGGATCGTCAGCGTCGACACGCCGGAGACGGCGCAGGCGAGCAGCTCGGACAGCAGCGATTTGGCCGTGCCCGGTTCGCCCACCAGCATCAGGCCGCGCCCGGTGGCGAGCGTGACGAGCATGCGCTCGATGCTCGAGACGGGCGCGACGATCTTGGCAGGAATGCCGAGCGACGCGTCGCCCAGGATGAAACTGCGGGCCGCGCGCATGCTCAAGCCCCAGCCGGGCGGCTTGACGTCGCCATCGCGCGCGGCCAGTTGCGCGAGCTGGTCCGCGTACAGCAGTTCGGCCGGTGGGCGTTGGAGGAGCGCGCTGGCGCTGGTCTTCGGTTGTTTGGTGTCTTTGATGGTCATCGTGTGTCTCAGGAACGCAGGCGTTCCATATCGCGGATCAATTCGCTGGCGGCGATCGGATCGAGCGTGCCCATGACAGAGAGCGTGTCGTTCTGGCCCCAGCCCCCGCGCCCGGCGCGGCCCAGCGTGATGTCGACCAGCGTCTGCTCGGGATACTCGTCGATCATCCCGACAATGATACCGGGGTCGAGCGTCAGTTCGAGCGTGCGCCCGCCGTCGACCGCCTTGTCGAATGTCCAGATGCACCCGCCGTCCTGGGCCGGGCCGCGGCGCCAGCCGATATTGGCCAGCCCCAGGATCTTGCCAGTCGGGACCACGAGATCCTTCCAGCGCAGCAGCTTGTCGGCGCTGCGCTCCGCGTCACCCAGCGCATACGTGTCGCGGCCCAGTTGCGCAAATGGCTGCAGCAACTCGTAGTCGGCCAGCAGCTGGCCGAACCCGGCCGACTGGTCGGCCGGCAGCTCCAGCGCATGCGGCAGGCCGATCCGGATCTGCGCGCCCTCGGGCAGCGTGAACGGATCGTCGTCAGCGGTGGTGAAGTCGCCATCCTCGGCCACCCGGAAGCAGCCCAGCAGCTCGCCGCCGTAACTTGCCACCTGCTCATGTGCATCCTCGCCCTCGCCGACGGTCTCGAGCGGCATCGCATACACGCCCCACACCAGGCGTCGCACCAAGTGGCGCACCAGCGGATGGCCGGCGATGAACTGCGCGAACACGTCCGCGCTCCAGCGGCGCCGCGCGCACATCGCCAGCTCAAGCCGCAGCACCTGCTGACTGGCGATCGTGCGCGCATCCTTTTTCAGCAGCTTGAAACGCTCGACGGCGTCGGCGGCCATGGCGGCGTCGTCGGTCTTTTTCGGCTTGGGCAAATCGGGCAGGCGCGCGCCCGGCTTGCCATCCTGCCATTCGCGCACATAGGGCTTGAGCGACTCGTCGAATCCGACCTTGTAGGCGCGCGGGCCGAAGTCCAGCAGCATGCTGCCTTGTGCGTCCAGACCCAGGTCGGGTGCGAGGCGGTCTGCCAGTTCTTCCGGGCTCAGGCCCCGCGCTTCGGCGACCTGGTCGATCTTTTCGCGGGCCTTGTCCTGCAAGCCCTTGAACTTGACCTTTTGCGCGATCCCGTTCAACAGCATCAGGGCCACGTCGCTGCCGATCGCGGCCAGCACGTCCAGGCCCATTACGGCGCGGGCATGGGCCGCTTCGCCGGGCCAGGCGCGGATGAACGGGGTGAGCTTGCGCGCCGTGTCGTCCTGGCCAAACAGGCCCAGGTTCGACAGCGCCCAACTGTCCTTCGACGGTGCCGACGCATTGAGCCAGCCCGAAAAACAGTCCCACGCGAAATCGGCCAGGCTCTGCGGCGTGCAGGCAGCTTTTACTTGATGCAAGCCCGCATACACTTCTTCATTGGTCGGGAACATCATCATCGTACCCAGTGCATCGAGCGCGGCGTCGGGCAAGGCTTTGCCGTTGTGCAGAAGCGGACGGTGCCAGCCGCCGGGCTTCCAGAATCCGGGCAGTGCGGCGCGCTTGGCCGGGTAGCGGTCGAGCGGGCTTTCGTCGAGCATGGCGTGCAGGGCGGTGAGCACCTCGGGCAGGTCATAGCGGGCCGCGACTTCTTCGATCAAGGCCAGCTTGCCGATACTGGCGAGGTAGCGCAGGCTGGCCGCGGCGCAATCACGCGCCTCGTTCCGCTTGCCCAGCGCCGGCGCGATCAGCGCGCAGGCCGCATGCTCGGGGAAACGGCGCAGCCATTCGCGGCCGGTACCGCGCAGCGACTTGAGCTTGGCGTAGGCGCGCGCCGCGATGGACGCCAGTTCGACTGCGCCGAAGTGCAGGGCGATGCCGAGGTTCTCGGTCGGCGCGCTGCTGATCCGCGCCAGTAGCCCTGGCAACGCCGGCAAGCCCCAGGTCGCGGCAACCACATCGACGTCCGTGCATGAGGCTTCCGATGCAGCGGCGTTCCAGAACGGGATGCCCAGCGCGGGCGCCATCCGTGCCACCGCACGGCCGTCGAGAAAATAGTAAAACCAGCGCTCTTTTTTCTTTTCGACGAGCAGGGCGCGCCAGGCGGCGAGCAACGCGGATGCGTCGCCCGCGACGACTGCCTGAAGTCCTGCAGCGAGCGCGGCGACTCGACCCGGTGTCTGCTTGTCGTGCTTGAACCCCAACAGGTCGACCATCATCTCGGGCGAGCGGGCGGCGTCTTCGTAGCGGCTTGATTGCCAGGTCATGCGGGTCAGGATCGCATCCTTCTCGCCGTCATCCCAGTGCTCGATCGGGGCGCAGGGCAGGGCAGCCAGTTGCAGCACGCCGATGGTCTTTTTCTTCGCCTGCAGCCACGGCACGCTGGCCAGTACGTCTGGCAGATCGGCGGCGCCGGCAACATCGACCGGGCCCGCCAGGCGCGCCGTGACACGATCGAGCAGCGCATTGGCAGCCGGCTCGAGCCAGGGTTGCAACAGCGCCGGCAATCCAGGCTGATTGCGCACCAGGTCGATCAGCGTCGGCAGCAACAGGCCGCCATCCTTGCTGTTGCCGCCAAGGTGGCGCGCCAGCGCAACCGTCGCAGCGACCGGCCAGCGCCCAGCGGCCAGGACGAAGCGGGCCAGCGCCGGCTTGCTGCTGCTGGCGACGCGAGCCAGTGCATCGAGCGCTTCGGGTGTACCGATGCGCGTGAGCACGTCGCCCGTTTCGTCAAACGCCGCGCCCGGCGCGAGCCAGCGCACAGCGTCGGTGCGATGCTCGAGCAGGAGCGTGCGCACCATGCTGGCATTGCCCCAGAACGTGAAATAGCTGTCGACCTTGATCTTGCGCGCCTGCGCCAGTGCGGCGTCGTCGGTCGCGGTCAGTTGCAGCCAGTGCATGGCCGGCACCGGCTCGACGCCCTTGATGCTCAACTGGTCGAGCACGCCGTGCGTCATGTCCGGCAAGTCGGGAAACAGCAGCGCCAGCACGGCCTGGCATTCGAGGTCCAGCGTCCCCATCACGTCGCGGACCCTGGCGGCGCAGGCGTCGTAGAGCGCCTGCGGCGCGGCCGCCAGATGGGCGCGCAGGCGCCACTGGCCGTCGTGCAGCGGCTCGCAGACCATACTGTGCATGGGTGACGACGCACGGTAGACAATGCTCACGGTGCGCTTTCTGTCATCGCTGTGGGAATATGTCTGGTGCACACGATACTGCATGGCGTCGAGCTGGACGTCGATCGCATACGGCAGGCCATGGCGCGCCACCAGGTAGTCGACCAGCAGTTCGGGGATGATCTCGTGGCTGTATCTGTGCTGGCTGCCGGCCAGCGCCAGCAGGATGGCGTCGGACTGGGGCGAGCCGCCCGGCACTGGATCGGCCATGCCGTTCCACGCTGCCTCGAAATGCGCGCGAAAGCCAGGATCGGCGCCGTCGAAGTCCGGCCTGATCTGCGCGCCGATCAGTTTGCGCACCTTGTCCCAAGTGGCCTGCTGGTCTGGCATGACGACCGGCTGCGGGTTGCGGCGGGTTGCCTTCGCCCGTGAACGGGTGATGTCGTCGGCATCGTCGAGCAGAATCGGTTCGCCATTTGCCAGCCAGGGCGCGACCTGATCCGCCCCTGTGGCAGTCGGGGTAGTCGGGGCGGCCGGGGCGGCCGGGGCCGGCGCGCTCGACGCGGTGTCGTCTTGCAGCGTCGCCGCGTCAACCGCCGCCTCGGCGGGCGCTGCCTTGACCGGGGCAGTGCCAATGACCGCGCCTGGCGTGGCAGCCTGTTCGGCATAGCCCTTGCCCGTTTTTTCCTTGATCAGCTTGAGCATGGCCGCACCGGCGCTGGCGCCATCGGCAAAGGACTTGGTCTGGCTCTGCCCGGCGGTGCCGATGCGACCCCAACGGATATTCAGGTCGAGCCCGGACTGCTCGACTTCCCAGAACTTGGCCGACTTGTCGTCGGTGAACTCAAAACGGCGCATTGGTGATTCCTTCCATGGCACAGAGCGCTGTATTGTGAGTGTGAAGTTTCATGCGCACAAGTGTTCCATGTCGCGAATCAGGTTACTGGCAGTGATCGGATCGAGCGATATGCAGATCGGGTTTGCCCTGTTCTATCTTCCAGGCACGACGGCGTGCTGCATGCCACGTGCCGGATCGCGGGGTACCACCGATCGCATGCAACGACGTGATGCTGGTATCACCTATTTCTATTTCTATCGATGGTTTATTACTGTCTATGATGGCCAGAGCGCGCAGGCGACGTCGCATCGTCGCGACCCATAAAACGAGAAACAAGGAGACCCATGGTCGATCACGCACACCCGAGCCAGTTGCTGGCCACCTTCGCAGCGTCCCTGCGTTATGAGCAGATTCCCGACGCCGTGCGCATGCGCACCGAGGACCTGTTCCTTGACTGGATCGGTTCCGCGCTGGCTGGCCGCACGTCACGCGCCGTGCAAACCATCGATCGCTACGCGCAGACGATGGGGCCAGGGGGCGGCCCCTGCGAGGTGCTGATCTCGCGCCGCACGACCACGCCGATGTTCGCGGCAATGGTCAACGCCGCCGCCTCGCACGTCGCCGAGCAGGACGACGTGCACAACGGCTCAGTCTTCCATCCCGGCGCGGTCGTGTTTCCGGCAGCATTGGCCGTTGCCCAGTCGATCGGCGCCAGCGGGCGCGATCTGCTGACGGCGGCTGTGGCTGGCTACGAGGTCGGCATCCGCGTCGGCGAATTTCTCGGTCGCTCGCATTACCGCATCTTCCATACGACGGGCACCGCCGGTACGCTGGCCGCTGCTGCGGCGGCGGGCCACTTGCTCAAGCTCACGCCCGAGCAGATGCTGCACGCGTTTGGCTCGGCCGGCACGCAGGCGGCGGGGCTGTGGGAATTCCTGCGCGATGCGGCCGACTCGAAGCAGTTGCACACGGCCGCCGCAGCCGCGAACGGCTTGACGTCGGCTTACCTGGCGCAGGATGGCTTTACCGGTGCGCGCCGCATTCTCGAGGGCGCGCAGGGCATGGCAGCGGGCATGTCGAGCGACGCCGATCCGGCCAGATTGACCGACCGCCTGGGCGAACGCTGGGCGCTGGCCGAGACCTCGTTCAAGTTTCATGCTTCGTGCCGACACACGCATCCGGCCGCCGACGCCTTGCAGCAGGTAATGCGAACCCACGGCCTGCAACCCGAGCAGATCGCGCGCGTCGTCGCGCACGTGCACCAGGGCGCAATCGACGTGCTGGGCGCGGTCGTCGATCCGCACACGGTGCACCAGGCCAAATTCTCGATGGGGACGGTGCTGGCGCTGATCGCGCATTACGATGTGGCCGGCCTGAGCCAGTTCGAGGAGAGTTTCAATGCGGCGCCAATCGCGGCGTTTCGTGGCAAGGTGGGCATGGAGTTCGACGACGAAGTCGACACCGCCTATCCGGCGCGCTGGATCGGCAAGGTCACGGTCGAGACCACCGATGGCCGGCGCCTGGCTGGCCGGGTCGACGAACCGAAGGGCGACCCCGGCAACACCTTGTCGCGCGCTGAACTCGAACAGAAAGCACTGCGGCTGGCGCTGTTTGGCGAAGCCGCAAGCGAGGCCGAGATGCACGCACTGGCCGGGCGCGTCTGGAACCTGGCGGACGCCGCAAAGGTTGGAAACTTCTTTGCCTGAGCAGACCTGATACAGTCGTGACACTCTTGTCTCCCGCTGTATCAGCTTTTTCGATGGCACTGAACAATATCCTCAGAAGGCTGGACCTCACCAGCCTGCAGCTTTTCCTGGCAATCCACGAAGAAGGTTCACTCACCCGCGCCGCCGAGCGCGAAGCCATTGCCGTCTCGGCCGCCAGCAAGCGGCTGGCCGACATGGAGGGGGCGCTGGGCGTGGCGCTGATGGTGCGCACCGCGCGCGGCATGACCTTGACACCGGCCGGTGAATCGCTGCTGACCCATGCGCGCCGCATCCTGCTCAGCGTCGACAAGATTGGCCAGGAACTGGCCGAGCACGCCCAGGGCTTGCGCGGCTACGTGCGCATGGTGGCGAACCTGTCGGCCATCGTGGAATTCTTGCCGGAGGATCTGCGCGCGTTCCTGAACCTGCACGAGCAGATCCGGCTCGACCTGGAAGAACGTCCCAGCGGCGATGTCGTCAAGGGCGTCGAAGATGGCTTTGCCGAGATCGGCATCTGCTCGGGCGACACCGATACCCGCGAGCTGCACAGCCGGTTGTACCGGCGCGACCGCATTGTGCTCGTCATGCGCCACGACCATGCGCTGGCCGGGCGTGGCCGCGTGCCGTTCGCCGAGACGCTCGACTTCGATCACGTCGGCCTGCACGCGGACAGTTCGATCAACAAGCGCACGCACCTGGCGTCGCGCGCCTCCGGCCGGCCATTGAAAACCCGCATCCACGTGCCCGGCTTCGACGCCGTGTGCCGCATGGCGCAGGTGGGCATGGGCCTGGGCGTGATTCCCCACGAAGTCTTCACCGCCATCGGCCAGCCGCTGGGGCTGGTAGCTGTCGAGATCGACGAGCCGTGGGCCGAGCGCGAGCTGCGCATCGTTGTCCGGGAAGAAAAGGGCTTGTCGCCGGTGACACGGGCACTGCTGGCGCATCTCGGGGCCGCCGAAGAGCGTTCGCGGTTGACGAAGGCTCGTTGAAAAGAAACGGTTGGACGGGCAGGGCCCGTTGTCTCTATGCTGGGTCGACAAGCTACAACCATCGACGAGACCAGCATGAACCTCAACAGCAGCATTCCCGACGGCGCCCTGCGCGGCGTGCGCGTCATCGAAATGGGCCAACTGATTGCCGGCCCGTTCGCCGGCAAGACCCTGGGCGAATTCGGCGCCGATGTCATCAAGATCGAGGCGCCCGGCAGTGGCGATCCGCTGCGCAACTGGCGCATGATCAAGGAAGGCACGTCGGTCTGGTGGCAGGTGCAGTCGCGTAACAAACGCTCGATCGCGCTCGACCTGCGAAGCGCCGAAGGCCAGGACATCGCCCGCAAACTGATCGCCGAGGCCGATGTGCTGATCGAGAACTTCCGCCCCGGCACGCTCGAAGGCTGGGGCATGGGTTGGGATGCGTTATCCGCCATCAATCCGGGCCTTGTGATGCTGCGCATCTCGGGTTACGGCCAGACCGGTCCGTACCGCGACCTGCCAGGCTTCGGCGCCATCGGCGAAGCGATGGGTGGCCTGCGCCACCTGACGGGCGAACCCGACCGCGTGCCGGTGCGCTGCGGCGTGTCCATTGGCGATACGCTGGCCGCGCTGCACGGCACGATTGGCGTACTGACCGCGCTGTACCACCGCAAGGTCAATGGCGGCAAGGGCCAGGTGATCGACGTCGCTCTGCACGAAGCGGTGTTCAATGTGATGGAAAGCCTGCTGCCCGAATACAGCGCCTTTGGCGCCGTGCGCGAAGCCGCCGGCAGCGCGCTGCCCGGTATCGCGCCTTCCAACGCCTACCGCTGCAACGATGGCTACGTGCTCATCGCTGGCAACGGCGACAGCATCTTCAAGCGCCTGATGGCCGTGATCGGACGCGACGACCTGGCCCACGACCCGGCGCTGGCCGACAATGCCGGCCGCGTCGTGCGCGTGGCCGAAATCGACGCCGCCATCAGCGTCTGGACGGCAACGCGCCCGATCACCGAGGTCCTCGACTTGCTGGGCGGCGCCCGCGTCCCGGCCGGCAAGGTCTATACGGCCAAAGACATCGCGGAGGATCCCCATTACCGGGCGCGCGACATGATCCTGGCCCAGTCCACGCGCGACGGTTACGACCTCGAGGTGCCGGGCGTCGTTCCCAAGTTGCTGGGCACCCCGGGCAGCGTACGCACCTCCGCCCCTGGTCTTGGCGACGATACCGATGGCGTGCTGCGCGAACTGGGCTTGAGTGAGCCGGACATCGCCGCCTTGCGCGACAAGGGAGTGGTCGCATGAACCGGTGGAACGGCGCTGGCCGCCGCATCCACATGCAGGAAGTCGGCACGCGCGATGGCTTGCAGGCCGAGTCGGTGTTCGTGCCGACCGCCGACAAGATCGCCTTGGTCAACAGCCTGTCGCGGGCCGGCATGGCCAAGATCGAAGTGACCGCCTTTGTTTCGCCCAAAGCGATTCCGGCGCTGGCCGATGCGCAGCAGGTGATGCTTGGCATCGAGCGGATGCCGGGCGTGATCTACAGCGCGCTGGTGCCGAACGTGCGTGGCGCCGAGCGTGCAATCGAAAGCCGCACCGACGAACTGAATCTGGTGATGTCGGCCAGCGAAACGCACAATCTGGCCAATCTGCGCATGACGCAGGCGCAATCGTTCCAGGGCTTGTGCGAAGTGGCCGCATTGGCGCGGCAAGCGGCGCTAACCGTCAATATCTCGCTGTCGTGTTCGTTCGGCTGCCCGATGGAAGGCGACGTGCCGGAAGACACGGTGCTAGCCTGGTGCGCGCGCTTCATCGACGAGGCGGGCGCCGGCGGCATCACCCTGTGCGACACGACCGGCATGGCGTATCCGAGCCAGGTCGCGTCGCTGACGGCGCGTTTTCGCGCAGCCTGGCCGGATACCGAACTGAGCCTGCACTTTCACAATACCCGCGGCATGGGGCTGGCCAATGTGCTGGCCGGGATCGATGCGGGCGCCGACCGCTTCGACGCGTCGCTTGGCGGCATTGGCGGCTGCCCCTATGCACCCGGCGCCTCGGGCAATGTCTGCACCGAAGAGGTGGTGCACGCGCTGCAATTGATGGGCTACGACACGGGTGTCGATCTGCGCCGCTTGCTGGACGCATCGACACGGCTGCCGGCACTGATCGGGCACGAGACGCCGAGCCAGATCGTCAAGGCGGGCCGGCGGCTCGATCTGCATCGGCCCCCCGGGGATTTCGACGCGATCAGGGAACGCGCAGAAGCGCGCCCAGCTTGAACCCAGGCCATCGCCGGTTTGTAAAAAACTATTCTAATAATTCAGGAGACACCATGAAATCGATCCACTCCCTGCGCATGCGCGCCAGTATGCTCGCCGTCGGCGCAGCACTTGTCAGCATCGGCGCGCACGCACAGGATAACTATCCAGCGCGCGCCATCACCCTGATGGTCTCGGCCGCGCCGGGTGGCACCACCGACCTGGCCGCGCGCATGATCTCCGATCCGCTGTCCAAGGCATTGGGCAAACCGGTCGTCGTCGAGAACCGGCCGGGCGGGGCGGGCGCGATCGCTGCCTCGGCCGTCAAGCGGGCCAAGCCGGACGGCTATACCTTGCTGGTGCAGTACTCGGGCTTTCACGTCATCACGCCGCACGTGGTCAAGGCCGGGTTCGATCCGATCAAGGATTTCACCCCTGTTGCGAACCTGATCGTGGCGCCGCAAGTGTTCGTTGTGCGGCCTGATCTGCCAATCAAGACGTTGCCCGAGCTGGTCAGCTATGCCAAGGCACACCCCGGCAAACTCAATTACGCGTCGTCCGGCAATGGCTCGTTGCAGCACGTGACGGGCGAAATGCTCAATCAGATGAGCGGCACGAATATCGCTCACGTACCGTACAAAGGTACGGGTCCGGCGATTACCGATCTGCTGGGTGGTAACGTCGAGATGACCTTTACAACAGCGCCGCCGCTGCTGGCTCACATCCGGTCCGGCAAGCTGCGCGCCATTGCTGTGACCGGCAACGTTGCGCTGCCGAGTCTGCCCAACGTGCCGACGACGGCGACGATCAAAGGGTACGAGAAGCTGGACGTGAGCTCGTGGTTTGCCGTGTACGCGCCCGCCAACACGCCCAAGCCGATCGTGGACAAGCTGACTGGCGAAATCAAGAAAATCATGGCGACCGACGCATTCAAGCGCAAGGCGCAGGAGCAGGGTGCGTATGCGGTCTATATGACGCCGCAGGAATTGGCAGCGCATACGAGCAAGGAATATCAGACGTGGGGCAAGTTTGTGAAGGATGCAAAGATCACGGGGGAGTGAGGACCGTCGGCTTTCCACGTTGGGAGAACCATCAGCGCGATTTCCATGATGCTTACATCACAGTCGGGAAATCGCAAGCAACCTGTTTCAGGTAGCTAGTGCGCAACCGTCGGTTCCGAAAACTCGATTTTTTGCTTCCCCTGCTGAAAGGTAAAGATCAGGCGATCAGATTTCTTGTCATATCGCGTGTGAAGCGTTGTTTGATTGGGAGGTGTTCCCATCTTTAGCGGAATTGTTTCTGCAGTGATCATTGCAGCTAACACCGGCACACTGAAAGGCGACCCATCGTCAGGGTTCGAGGATTTTTTTATCAGAGCAGACATGATTGATGTCCATTTGGATTTGTCGCGGACAGGTTCGGCTGCGTATAGGTAAGCATATCCCCGAATACCCTTCATATGCGAACCAAACTCCTCATCCTGGTGATACTTTTTGACTTCCCGCGTGAGATCAAGAAGGGACAGGTTTCTGACTTGATAGCAACATACTGGAATATAAGGCTGTTCCGTTCCGGCCATGCCAGTAAAAACGGTAGGGGCAGTTAACTTCTTGTTTGTAAAGATATAGATGGGCCGTGCTATCACCTTGTAGTCTGCTCCCATCACGGGAATTTGTTCAAGCAACCCCAAAGCAGGAAACTCGGTTGCAAGGCAGCCAAGTGAAAGCGTTGAGCAGAGAAAGCCAGTGAAGAATGTTGTCATGTAACAGCGTTTTTCGTTTGATGGGTCGAATATTTTAAGCCGAGAACTATACAGTCCAGTATTTGCACCTTGGCTGAGATTTCTTCAGCTTTTTACTTCAGTTCAGTTTTTCAGCGCACCATGGATCTGTTCGACGTACATCCAGCGGCACGGTCGAGTGGTAAATGCGTTTCGCGCCACGAGACTTGGAGCAAGATCTTCATCAGAGATGCTGTCGTCAAAAAATGGGTCTTGCGTTAATCTTGGGTCGTTCGCGTGACGTCGGGCAAACTCGAGCATGCGGCTTTTGTTGATCCATAAATCATTCCGTCCGATGGAAGCCAGCGCTTCCAGCCCAAAATTTATGTCTCTTGGTAGTTTTGCTTCAGCCCAGACATAAATTGATTAAACGTCTCAGCTACCGGCTCAATATGTGGATCATCTTCTTCGGAAAATTCTTGTACCCAGAGAACGACAGTGGGAGGAACTCCGTTTTTATAGTCAAAACACAGGAAATCTCCATTCGCTACAGCAGCAAACGGAAGCAAATAGATATTTAATCTGTCAGAGATCAGGGCTAATACGACGTTACCGTTCAGATCTTTTTGCCAGCGCTCTAGTAATAAATCTAGATCCCCGTAGTTCAAAAATCGGTCAATAGGGAGGCACTTCCCGGTCTCGGTTTTAAAAAATTTGTCAATCGGTTTGCCACCGTGAAAATTCTTAATATGTTGGGTATATTCCGGGTCGAATTCGAAGCTCGGTAGGTCTAAACGCAACATTCGCCTCATCGAATCCATTTCATGTTCCGAAAAATTCGGAATGAATGATGTTGATATGTATTTAATATTCATGTCATTCAACCTTATCAAGCCAAAGAGCAAATCCCCTGTGCGGAGTTGTTGCATGTACGCCGCGCTGAACAGCTTGGAACTGTCCGTCCGATGCCATATGATCCCAAAGATATCCTTCAGGCTTCTCAAATAACGAGTCCAAACAGTCAAAGTGTCGACCGTAAGGCATAGTAGTTGTTTCCGGTAAATTTATATTTTTTCCTCGAGAAAATCCGGTGCCTTTCTCCACAATTTCTGCGGTCCAATGGCTAAAGTCGGCTATGCCGTTATCGTCGACCAATGCTTTTGGAACGAGATCCATTTCCTTGGCACGATTGCGAATAGCAGACTGAGTGGCCCTATTGAGCGTAGAGGGATCGACTCCAGCCTGATTCGCGAATCTTTCCCAAGTGAATACTTCTCCACTATTTCTTGCCTGTGCATATCTTGCTGCCAGAGAATCAATTCCCGACGAAACCTGCTTAGAGGTTTTTGTCTCCGACGCCCCACAATCTTCACAGTCTTTCTCTTTTTTCGCAGCGGACTTTTCTTGCTTAATCGCCGCATCCTTGGCTCCATCTGCCTCTCTCGCAAGTTTTACCTCCTTTGCCGCCGCTTCCACCGCCTCCGCTTCTTTTTTCGCCTTCTTCAGATCGGTGACCGTTTTGGTAAGCGCCGCCACTTTCTTCTCGAGGCCGGCAATCGCCTTGGTTGCACGCGCTGCCTTTGCAGGCTTGGCGAGGAGGTCGCCCACGTACGGGACCATGCTTGCCGTGCTGACCGCCGCACCCCAATAGTCACCCCGTGCAATCGAGATGCCGGCGCCAACAATGTCCGAGGCCGGGCTTGGATCGATAATGCCAGCCGCATCCGCAGCAGCACCGGCCATTTCCAGTTTAAGGTCCTTGTCGGCCTTTGCAAGCGCCGTCGTGGCGTCGGTCAGTTTTTTGCCAATGCTTGTCAGATCCATTATGCCAGCCTGCTTTCTTGCGCGGCGAGTAGCTCAAAGAGCGCATCCATGCGCTTGTTTGCCGTGATCTGCTCCCAGGCTTCGCTGGGAAGTTCGCGAATCATTATGCTCAAGCGTTCCGCTGGGGGCACGTCACTCGCAGTGAGGTAGCGCTTGACGTCGAGGTTGTCATCGAAGGATGGTGACACCGTCATCAGGCCGGCGAACAGGTGCTGTGCGGTGGCGTCCGTGAGGCCATAGCTGTTCGCGCGCGCGACTGCCGCGATGGCAACTTCGCGCAACATGTTGGGCCTGATGCCTGCGATGTCAGAGGGGCAGGTTTCGCGCCAGTGCGAAACAATACTGTCGTACAGGTTTTCCTTATCGAAGTACATAAGCTGATCGCGTTGTGCCAATGTGAGACTGATCGGCGTGAAAGCGTAACGACTGATGTCGGATGCATTGGCCGGTTCGATATCGACTGCATAGCGTTCTTGTCGCCGCGGCTCCAAGGCAATCCAACTGCGCACTGGCGCAAAGAAAAACCGCTTTTGCTGCGCGGTGAGCGCCGACGGCAGCCCGAGCAAAATACGTGGGTCGTAGAACCGCAACACGACTTTCTGGCCGTCGTTGATCTCACACTGCATGCGCCGCGTAAGCATTGGCGCGAGTGCCGGCAAGGCGTAAAGGCTGGAGATCCAGCTGACGCTTGGCGACGTCTGTTCCAGCTTCTCGAGCCATTCGAGCAGAGACGTGTGTTCGCGTGATGCCGCAATCAGAATTGGTGCTGCTGACACCAAGTGCGCTTCCGGCGTGCCATCGAATAGCGACCGCCACTGAGTTTCAGCAAAACGGGTGATCAGTTCGTGATGGGCGTGTTCATGTGCAGAGCAATCGAGCAGGGCGTAGGTATAGGTGTTGGTTGGCTGTTCCATATATTGCTTTTGTTAGCGGACCAGGAAGCTGCTGGCCTTGGCTGCTGCATTCTTCAGGCACTCGACGCAAATGGTGCTGCCGGTGGGCAGAGTCGAGAGTGCCGCGGCTTCGTTCCCGCCACCCTGGAAAACATGCTGCCCTCCTTTGACGCTGAAATTGCCCGGGCAAGCAAACGTAATATTCCCGCCCTCCAGCGTCACCGACGACTGCCCCGCCTGCAGCACAATCTTCTCACTGGCCTTGATTTCAATAACATCATTGACCGACACAATCGTGACAGCCTTATCGGCGAGAATTTCCAGCTGATCCGTATGCGCCTGCAGCGACACCGGCCCATTCGCCGCCACCGCCTGAATCCCGCCATCATGCGTAAACAACCCGGTCGCATTCGCCGACACTGAGGCGACCGTGTACGCCGCCGCCATATGCAAATCCGCCTGCGTCGTCCACTGCAACTGCCCACCCGCGAACACCACGGTCGATGCCGGCGTCGCCCAATTGATGCTGCTCGGCGCTTCCATCAGCACAAGAGGCGCACCAAATTTTTCGACCGCCGCATCCGCATCCGCATCACGCGAACCAGCCGCCGCCTTCAGCGCATCCTGCCCACCAACGCCGCCGGCGAACTTGCCTTTCTGCTTCGGATCAACTTGCTCGATCAAGTCAACCTGCGCCTGCAACGCATCTTTGCTCGACAGGGCCTTTTGCCCGTTCGCCGCATCGAGCAGGGTCGTTCCGAGCTCGCCCGCGCCGCCCAGCAAGCTGACCGCCTCATTACTATCCAGCTGCGTCGACGTCACACTGCTGCCTTGCTGCGCGCGCGCTGTCGCCGACATCAACACGCCTTCACCGCCGCGAACAACCGCCCACGCATCGGTGCGCAATTCAAACCCGGTCCCGCGATACGCGCCGCGCTGCGCCGAGCCGGCCGCCTGCTGCACCAAATACCCGAGATTGAGCTGCGTCCCCGCGCTGCTGGTCGCCAGACGCGTGCGTAACTGCCCGCTCGTATCGTCGAGCACCCACTGGTTGAATCCGCCGCCGTCGAAATTATTGCTGTGCATGCCGGAAATCACGCCGGCATGATTGATCCCGGTGTCGACGCCAGCCGAGAAGGGCGGCGTATCCGATCCGGTATACAACTGCGCGACAACCAGCGGCCGGTCCATGTCGCCTTCAATGAAATCGACCAGCACTTCGGTACCAAGGCGCGGCGTGAACTGCGAGCCCCAGTTCGGTCCGGCAAGTGCCTCGGCCACGCGCACCCAGGTACCGGATGCATCGTTGCCCGGTGCATTGCCTTTTTCGTCGGTGTCGTGCGTCAACCCGCCCGAAATCGCGCCTGTCCCACGCTGCCAAGCAAACTGAATGCGCACCTGGTGCTCGCGCGCGGTGGTGATGACGGTCTCGGGCAGTCCAACGACGAGCGCTGTTTGCGGCCCGAGCGATGCCCCCGAAAAACGCGCGGCACTGGCGCGCGGGACGATGGCGACCGTGTCGCGCACGCAGCCGAAGCGGTTGCGGTACGTGCCCGGCTCCAGCGTGTCGTCGAAAAACTGCAGGGAGGTAATAGCGCGAGTTATTCCCGTTTTTCGACAGATACTTTCTTCCAGACCGCATCCAAGTGTCGCTTATATGCGGCTCTTTCCGGCTTCAGCAGTGGCGCGTCATGCGTGTGCTCGCCTCCAAAAGGGGCGACACCCGGATGTTGAATTTGCACCAATGACTCCCCTCGAATGGCCAGTTTTGTCTATCCCTCTCGCAGAACGAATTTGATCGTTGAAGGCTCGATTGCCCCAGCACACAGCAGCCGGTATGGTACGGTGACCTCTCTAGTCCCGTCTTTGTTCAGGTCGGTGAATGTGACATTGGGCATGAAGAAATCGCCATCGACGTCCAAACCTGGGCAGTCGCTTACGTCGCGAATTACCCATTCTTCTTTCTATTGAGCCTTTGTTACACGCAGGTAGTATGCGGCAACCAAATCAATACGCTCGATTCGACCGGACTGTGGGGCAGCTAGCGAAGAGCTCGCCTTGCGAGTAAGCACTAAGATATGCTCTCCATTGCGGTCGGAAATTTGGTGGGCACCGGCTAGCACTCCATTTGTCCGGATATTCTCAGCGGGTAACCGTTTCGCATGGACGGTCGAGGGCTTGCTCACAACATTGTCGGCCTTACATGCTTGGATGGCGGGAGCAAGCAGGATACAAATTCCCAATCCAGTACTGATGCTCTGCGTCCAGACGAGCGCCTGCAGGTGCGCGCTGCCGCGTTCGCGCAGGTCTTTGAGACGGATGAAGAAATTTTCGCCGGCCAGCTGGTCGCTTTCCGTAGCTATTCGGTAAGGTTAGGAATCGGAGGATCTTGATAGGTTTCATCGATTTTTATGCCTCGTGCACGCAACTCTGATTCTTTTTTTGTACGCATTTCAGGCAAATATTCCAAATGTGATGGCAATGCGCTTTTCCACTGCGCTTTCTGCTTCGGTGTTACATAACTACGGTAGTGTTCATTTTCGCTCTCAATCGTGTACGAGATAAGATATGAGCCTGGTTTTTGCGGATCGAGTAATGTCGGTTCGCGAGTGAATGAGATAGTTAAGTATACGTGATTTGCGTAGAAATGCCATGGCCTATTGCTAGGTATATTCATCCACTCTGCAAACGTCGGTTCATAGTCTGCGTCCATACTGCTTACGGGAGATTCGGACAAGACGAAATCCAACATCGCCTTCCCGCGCAATCGTGGATCTCCCTCATTAATGAAAATATTCCAGCCGGTTTTTCGAACATTCTTCAGGATTAATATAAATTCCTTTCGAGCTTGGTCGTGGTCTATTAGGTCTGTTGGTGTGAGGCCAGAATTTATATGAAATTTTGTCAATCCTTCTTCAGACGGGGATGAATTATTCATAGCTGTGATACTAATTACATTGTCTACAGACAGCGTATTATCCTTGTGCTCAAAGATGGCAGTGCCTGATTTTTTTTGGTCCCAACGCGCCGTATAAAATTTTACTCCGGGAGGTCGATTTACAATTTTGATTAGATCTTTGTTTCTTTCAACGTATTCGGCCGCAGGTTCGTTAATTTTTAAAATAACTCTTGAATCCATAGTTACCCCTTCCTCATTTGATTCTCGGCAGCCTGATAACAATACTAGTGCCGCTGTTATTAATAGGATATTTTTCATGCTGCGTTAAATCGGTTGATAATATCGGTAAGGATATGGTTCATGCGAGGAATCGACCCATCCTGAAATAGTTTTGAGTTGATTTTCCATATAGTCCGTTTTATTTTGCATAAGATCGTGAAACTGAATGGCCGCAGTATTGATCCAGTCCATCCGGCTTATATAACTTTCAAGAATTGTCGTATTTTTTGCTATAGATTTGAGTTCCGCCTCCTTTGTATCACAAGCGCTATTAAACACCAATTCCAAATCTGGACTTGCCCAATTCGCATACCAAGCACGTTGGCGACCAACCCATGCAGAAAAATCTGGATCGTCGTAGATCAGCGGCTGGAGAATTACACCTTGCTCATGTTGTGCGATATCAAGCAGATGCAGTAACTGTTGCGCTGCGCGCTGAGTTGGGCGTCCTTCAGCCTCAATTTTTTTTGCGAGAGCAAATCCGCTGACGATATAGCCGTGCTCATGCATGTTTTTTATCTTCAGCAGAGCATCGTCCTTCCACGGGTAATTGGCCACTTGGTCCTTGACCGGCTTGATATACGCTGATGCGTCGCGGCAAGAAACACACTGATCGAAGCTGTCGCGAAAACGTGTGTAATACCAATGCCATCCACTGATATCGTAGAATAACCAGAGGTTTCCTTTCGCCAAACCTTTGAAAACGGTATCTATCATCATGACTCGCGGATCATCTAACGAACATGCGACTGTCTTGCTCGCAAATGCGCCCAAGGCCATCCAGTAGAAGCGGCCTTTCTTCGATACGTCCCCATATTCTTCTGTCTCAAGATAGAAGCGCGCGTAGGTCGCGGCGATGCGTCGCGCTCTGTCGCTATAGGCGGGAATGATCGAGCCTTCATTGCGACCACTTTGTGAACACAATCGCTTTGTGCTCATCTGCTGAATGATGGACCACATCAGATTGCAGTCGCAGTGGATTTCCTTGCGCGAATTTGCAACCGTGTTGGTTGTTGCCTGGACTTTGTTGGATCCGTCCATTGTTTCTCCTTTTGATCGTTACATTATTTCATATTCGTGCCTGGTACAACCTTGAACCAATCTATGGTGAATTCGATGTTTTCACTGGATTCTGTCGATACGCGTTCCGATAAGCCGTCTTTGAGGGTTGAGGAAAACACTTCGCCCGCTGAACTCTTGATTCGATAGGGAATATCTGAGATCGGGTTGCCGTTGGGGTCTTTCACGACAAATGCTTCATTAAAAAATTTGACCTTGGTGTCAGGCAGGGCAGGGAACTCCCGCGCGACGCTGCCACCGCCATCAAACACATGCTGCCCCCCCTTAACCGAAAAATTCCCCGGGCAAGCAAACGTAATATTTCCGCTCTCCAGCGTTACCGACGACTGCCCGGCCTGCAGCACAATCTTCTCGCTGGCCTTAATCTCGATAACATCATTGACCGACACAATGGTGACAGCCTTATCCGCCAGAATCTCCAGTTGATCGGTATGCGCCTGCAACGACACCGGCCCATTCGCCGCCACCGCCTGAATCCCGCCATCATGCGTAAACAACCCGGTCGCATTCGCCGACACTGAGGCCACCGTGTACGCCGCCGCCATATGCAAATCCGCCTGCGTCGTCCATTGCAACTGCCCACCCGCAAACATCACGGTCGATGCCGGCGTCGCCCAATTGATGCTGCTCGGCGCTTCCATCAGCACAAGTGGCGCACCAAATTTTTCCACCGGCGCTGCAGCATCCGCATCACGCGAACCAGCCGCCGCCTTCAGCGCATCCTGCCCACCCACGCCGCCGGCAAACTTGCCTTTCTGCTTCGGATCAACATGCTCGATCAATTCAACCTGCGCCTGCAACGCTTCTTTGCTCGACAGGGCCTTTTGCCCGGTCGCCGCATTGAGCAGTGTGGTCCCCAGCTCGCTCGCACCACGCAGCAAGCCGATCGCCTCACTACTATCCAGCTGCGTCGACGTCACACTGCTGCCTTGCTGCGCGCGTGCCGTCGCCGACATCAACACACCTTCGCCGCCGCGAACAACAGCCCAAGCGTCAGTGCGCAATTCAAACCCGGTCCCACGATACGCGCCGCGCTGCGCCGAGCCGGCCGCCTGCTGCACCAGATACCCGAGATTGAGCTGCGTGCCCGCGCTGCTGGTCGCCAACCGCGTGCGCAACTGTCCGCTCGTATCGTCGAGCACCCACTGGTTGAAACCGCCGCCGTCGAAGTTATTGCTGTGCATGCCGGAGATCACCCCGGCATGATTGATCTCGGTGTCGACGCCAGCCGAGAAGGGTGGCGTATCCGATCCGGTATATAACTGCGCGACCACCAGCGGCCGGTCCATGTCGCCTTCGATGAAATCGACCAGCACTTCGGTACCAAGGCGCGGCGTGAACTGCGAGCCCCAGTTCGGTCCGGCAAGTGCCTCGGCCACGCGCACCCAGGTACCGGATGCATCGTTGCCCGGTGCATTGCCTTTTTCGTCGGTGTCGTGCGTCAACCCACCCGAGATCGCGCCAACCCCGCGCTGCCAGGCAAACTGAATGCGCACCTGGTGCTCGCGCGTGGTCGTATTGATCGTTTCCGGCAACCCGACCACGATGGCCGTCTGCGGCCCGAGCGACGCCCCCGCAAAGCGTGCAGCCGCCGCGCGCGGCACGATTGCAACGGCTTCGCGCACGCACCCGAACCGATTGCGGTAGGTGCCAGGTTCGAGTGCTTCATCGGAGAACTGCAGCAGCGTCGCCGCGCCCGCTTCGGCCAGCCCGGTCAGCCGCGACAAGGCCTCACCCAGCGCTGGCTCCAGATTGTTGCGCGCCTCGTGTTCGACCCACAGTGTCTTGAAGCTGTTGTCGCCGTCGGCATAGCCGTCGTGCTGGGTCAATGTAAAACCGTGTGCAGCTGCCATGCGGCGTACGGCGCCGGCGCCTTCGAACTGTTTGTTGTCCAGCTCCAGCGCCTGCAGCATGACGCGGCTGTGGGCGTCGGCGAAGGCCTTGTTGTCATGACGGCGCTCGGCGCTGCCATCGTAAATCGACAGCGACGGCATCTCGCCGATATCCAGGCTGGTCAACTGCTCGGCTGCGGGCGCCATCAGCTGCGCCGGATCCCAGCTGCTGATGGAGACGGCGTTGGCCGCCACGCGTCGCTGCGCGGCGAACCGGTCGATTGCATCATCGGTATCGCTGGCGCGCACGCCATGAAAGCGCAACGTGTCGCCGCCCGGCGTAGCGGGCAGGGCGGCTTGGCTGTCGAAGAACACGATGCCGTGTTGCATCTACGACTAGCTGCATTCAGCGTTTTAGGCTTCGGGCCAGTCGCGTTCGAATCAATGCCTGATATTTTGGCAACAAACGTGAATGAATTGAGCGCGTTACCCAGATCATTGACCTCGTGCAATATTAGTCCTCGCGCAGATATTCGATGTTGAGCGGAACTGGTGCTACGTCTGCCATAATAATTTGACGCAGAAGTCCTATCCGTTTTCGAATAGATAACGCGCGAATTGCGAAAATCGGAGAGAATTTAAGCCCCTCTACTTGGGTGTGATTCACAATCACAGGCGTATTGTAGTAGATGTTTTTCGGATCATCAGATGATAAGTGCCATTGTCCATTAAAACAGATTCTCACTATTTCACCAATGTACCTTGCAAAAGCTACAATCCACCCATTCTTTTCTTCTTCAGTACAATCATTGATTGCACTTAAGAATGTTTTCTCTAAGTTCTCTAACGAATCCATTACGAGATCTATTGGTGAACCTCTCTTATTGGCCTCATTTTCCACAGCTTCCAGTTGATCATCCATCAAAATAAAAAATTTTTCAAAGTTATCTCTATCTTCAGTTGTGATCATAACTTTCTCAATTTAAAATTTAGGTTTTTTCACATAGTCAATATCGGATTTTCCAAGCGCCTCCAGATAAGGATTTGATCCGCCTTTTTCTAACATGTGCTCGACAGCCCAGCCACGTTTGACTAATTCGGCATCTTTTGAAATTGCAGTTATATTTTCTTTGGATACACTCACTGGGCCAGTTTTGAGTTGGCCAACATGCAAATCTTCCTAGTTAAGAATAGATATACTTATTAGTTAAGATAGTTTCCAGAGTTTCTTCAGTTGCCCCTGATCATGCTCGAAACGGCAGTTGAGGCCTTCAGCCGCCAATGCGCGCTGCAGAAATTCCAGGGCGCTTTCGTGGTAATGGGTCCAGATCGGCCGCATGACAAGGGCCTTTGTCACATCGAACGAACAGTGCAGCTGCGGATAACTCGCAAGCGCGCACAAACCCGAAAGATTCGATAAGAGATCAAGGATGTTCTGACTATTGCCCTGCATGCAGCACGATTTTTTCTTCGGCCTTGATCTCGATAACGTCATTGACCGACACTATGGTCAACGCCTCGTCCGCCAGAATTTCTAGCTGGTCCATATGTGCCTGCAGCGATACCGGCCCATTCGCCGCCACCGCCTGAATCCAGCAATAATGCGTCAACAACCCGGTCGCATTCGCGGACACCGAGGCAACTATGTACGCCGTCATATGTAAATCCGCCTGTGTCGTCCACTGAAATTGCCCAACCGCGAACACCACGGTCGATACCGGCGTCGCCCAATTGATGCTGCTGGCCCTTCCATTAGCACAAGAAACGCAACAAATTTCACTCCCGAATGAATGCTAGACTGAGATATAGAAATCTCTATGTCCACTGTTAGGCGTCTTTATCCTGTAAGTGAGTGTGGCATCATGATCGACATCTATGCCCTCATGTAATAATTCAAACAAGATGAGATTAGGATTGATTTCCAATGCAAGCGAGGGCCTCTCCGATTAATGGAAATACTCCAGCATTTATTCCAGATTTTTCATAGTTAGACAGACAGATCAGTCATCGCCAGAAACTATTGGGGGTTTTGGGTTCGTATATGTCTTGTCAATTTTTATACCGGTTTTTTCTAGCGAATTTTCTAGATGTCTGCGGCGCTCAGCAGAGTTTTTGAGTTCGCCGGGTAGCAGTAATTTCCATGGATCAGTCGCGCCGGGGTCAATAAATTCTTTAAAATATGCAACGTCCGATTTAATTGAGTATCGTACTATATAAGTCATGGATTTTTGGTCTTCTAATTCTGCTGCACTTCTAACAAAACTCACATCAAGAAAAACTTTTCCTTTTTCAAATTCCCATGATGTAAGGTTTTCTATTTTCATCCATTCATCAATATTTAATTCATAATCTGCATCTAGCGTTGTTGGATTTCCGGACTCTAACAGATAGTTCAGCATATCCCTCCCCCTTAATCGAGGGGCAGTAAAAGGAATTATAGGTGACCAACCTGAATTTTTTATTTGCTTGAGTATTGAAAAGAATTCTTTTCTCGCATCCTCGTGAGAAATTTTATCAGCATCAGTAATGCTTGATGTAATAACTATCTGATAGATGCCCAAATTTTCTTCCTCATTGTTTTCGCTTCCGATCAGCCCTAGTACTCTGTCGAACGCGAAACTACTGTCATTCATATCTAGCTTGACTATTCCCTTCGCGTTTGCTTTCCAATTGATTTGATAAAATGTAATGCCAGCAGGTTGTCGCTCAACTCTTACAATTCCCGGATACTGATTTTTAAAATCTGCTCCCGGTTGATTAATTTTAACTGTTATTAGATTTTTTTTATCAACCATGTTTTCTCCGGTAAATTTTTTATCGCAGCTGCAGAGTGCCAAGCAAAATATTGCAACTAAAGTTATACGTTTCATATCGCATTATTTAATCAAATCTTTTGCGAACCTTCCAAGTTCACGTGATTTGTTTTTTATGATTTCCATATTGGTAGGAGTATCTGGTAAGTCTTTCCAATCTGCCATAATTTTCAACTCTGCTTCCATAAAGGACCGCTTGTTTAACATCAGTTGATGAAATTTTTCCGCAGCTAATAAAATCCAACTCATCCTGCTTGCCAAGTTTTCTAACTCTGTTTCATCCGGAGCAACGGATTTTAAGCTAGCCTCGTTACTTGAGCATAAGTGAGTAAAAATCAATTCAACTGTTGGGCTAGCCCAGTTCGCATACCATGCCCTCTGCAGTTTTATCCGATTAGAGAATGAATGATTTTTATAAATTAGCGGTTGTAATATGACGCCTTGTTCATGGTTTGCGATATCAATTAGATGGGCAAGCTGGATCCTTGGACGTTCTCTCGGCATAGCTCGTTCGTACTCTGCCACTTTCTTGAAAGCCGACAACACGTACTTGGACGGTGAAAAATTTTTTATTACCGGCAGTGCCTCTGATTGCCAAGGTAGATTTTTTATTTGCTCTTTTACCGGACCAACATATTTTTTTGCGTCTCTAGATGGTGCGCATTGGTCGAATGTCATGCGATGCATGTTGTGATACCAGTGCCAGCCGCTAATGTCGCAAAATAGCCAAAAATTCCCCTTCCCCAACCCATCCCATACTGTACTGTCAAAAGGAGTCATGCCTCTGACCTGCCACGCATCAAACGTACATGCGACTGTCTTGCTGGCGAAAGCACCTAGTGCCATCCAATAATATCTCCCTTTATATTTTTTGTTTCCGCCGTCTTCATTTTCCAGGTAAAATCTTGCATAGGTGGCAGCTATTCGTCTAGCTCTTACGGAATAGTTGCGAATCAGTTTTCCCTTGTGTTCTCCACTTAGCGTGCATAAGCGTTTATTGCTAAACTGCTGGGCAAATGACCACATAGTATTGCAGTCGCAATTGACGTCGACATATGACTTTGGTGTTGTGTTTGTTGTCGCTGTAATATTAGTGGGGTCGTTCACTGATCACCTAATAAGGGTAAGTTGCTAGTTATCATTCCGGCTCAATTGTGAACCACTTAATAGAGAAATTCAGTTTGTCAATTGCAACGGTGGAAATTCTATCACTATGGCCTTCAGCAGCAGTTTTTGCCATATGCTTGCCATCGCGATTTTCAACGATATAATCGATGTAGGGAATAGGTGCGCCGCTTGGATCTTTTAAAACAAATGCTTCATCAAAAATCTTGATTCGGGTGTCTGGCAGTTTGACGAAGTCGGTATTCCGGTTTGAGCCGCCCTCGAAAACATGCTGCCCCCCCTTGACGCTGAAATTCCCCGGACAAGCAAACGTAATATTCCCGCCCTCCAGCGTCACCGACGATTGCCCCGCCTGCAGCACGATCTTTTCCTTGGCCTTGATCTCAATAACATCATTGACCGACACAATGGTGACAGCCTTGTCGGCGAGAATTTCCAGCTGATCCGTATGCGCCTGCAGCGACACCGGCCCATTCGCCGCCACCGCCTGAATTCCGCCATCATGCGTAAACAAGCCGGTCGCATTCGCCGACACTGAGGCCACCGTGTACGCCGCCGCCATATGCAAATCCGCCTGCGTCGTCCATTGCAACTGCCCACCCGCAAACATCACGGTCGATGCCGGCGTCGCCCAATTGATGCTGCTCGGCGCTTCCATCAGCACAAGTGGCGCACCAAATTTTTCCACCGGCGCTGCGGCATCCGCATCACGCGAACCAGCCGCCGCCTTCAGCGCATCCTGCCCACCCACGCCGCCGGCAAACTTGCCTTTCTGCTTCGGATCAACATGCTCGATCAATTCAACCTGCGCCTGCAACGCTTCTTTGCTCGACAGGGCCTTTTGCCCGGTCGCCGCATTGAGAAGGGTGGTCCCCAATTCGCCCGCACCACGCAGCAACCCGATCGCCTCACTACTATCCAGCTGCGTCGACGTCACACTGCTGCCTTGCTGCGCGCGCGCCGTCGCCGACATCAGCACACCTTCGCCGCCACGAACAACAGCCCACGCATCAGTGCGCAATTCAAACCCGCTCCCACGATACGCGCCGCGCTGCGCCGAGCCGGCCGCCTGCTGCACCAGATACCCGAGATTGAGCTGCGTGCCCGCACTGCTGGTCGCCAGACGCGTGCGTAACTGCCCGCTCGTATCGTCGAGCACCCACTGGTTGAATCCGCCGCCGTCGAAGTTATTGCTGTGCATGCCGGAAATCACACCGGCATGATTGATGTCGGTGTCGACGCCAGCCGAGAAGGGCGGCGTATCCGATCCGGTATACAACTGCGCGACCACCAGGGGCCGGTCCATGTCGCCTTCGATGAAATCGACCAGCACTTCGGTACCAAGGCGCGGCGTGAACTGCGAACCCCAGTTCGGTCCGGCAAGTGCCTCCGCCACGCGCACCCAGGTACCGGATGCATCGTTGCCCGGTGCATTGCCTTTTTCGTCGGTGTCGTGCGTCAACCCGCCCGAGATCGCGCCAACCCCGCGCTGCCAGGCAAACTGAATGCGCACCTGGTGCTCGCGCGTGGTCGTATTGATCGTCTCGGGCAACCCGACCACGATGGCCGTCTGCGGTCCGAGCGACGCCCCGGCAAAGCGTGCAGCCGCCGCGCGCGGCACGATCGCAACGGCTTCGCGCACGCACCCAAAGCGATTACGGTAGGTGCCGGGTTCGAGCGCTTCATCGGAAAACTGCAGCAGGGTTGCCGCGCCGGCTTCGGCCAGCCCGGTCAGCCGCGACAGCGCCTCACCCAGTGCCGGCTCGAGATTGTTGCGCGCCTCGTGCTCGACCCACAGCGTCTTGAAGCTGTTGTCGCCGTCCGCATAGCCATCGTGCTGCGTCAACGTAAAACCGTGCCCGGCTGCCATGCGGCGTACTGCGCCGGCGCCTTCGAACTGTTTGTTGTCCAGCTCCAGCGCCTGCAGCATGACGCGGCTGTGCGCGTCAGCGCCTGCTTTGTTGTCGTGGCGGCGCTCGGCGCTGCCGTCGTAAATCGACAGCGACGGCATCTCGCCGATATCCAGGCTGGTCAACTGCTCGGCTGCGGGCGCCATCAGTTGTGCCGGATCCCAGCTGCTGATGGAGACGGCGTTGGCCGCCACGCGTCGCTGCGCGGCGAACCGGTCGATCGCGTCATCGGTGTCGCTGGCGCGCACACCATGAAAGCGCAGCGTGTCGCCGCCCGGCGTAGCGGGCAGGGCGGCCTGGCTGTCGAAGAACACGATGCGGTGCCGCGCTTGCGCCGCGCCGCCCTCGGGCAGCTCGTCGCCTTCCTGATCGTGCTCGAAACGCCAGCTGAGGCCCTCGGCCGCCAGTACCCGCTGCAGAAATTCCAGGTCGCTTTCGCGGTACTGGGTCCAGATCGGCCGCACGGCCAGGGCCTGCGCCACGTCGAACGAATGGCGCACCTGCGGGTAATCGGCCAGCAGTTCGCCAATCAGGTCGCGCGCATCCTTGTCCTGAAAAATATAGCTGTCGCGCCGCAGTCCGAGCAGGGCCAGCGCCGGTTGCAGATGCAGCCGATAGCGCGCCAGGCCGCCGTCGGCGCCGAGCCAGGCGGCGTCGGTGCACAGGCCGTGCCAGGCGCGGCGGCTGCCATCCGGTTGCAGCAAGGTGATCGTCAGTTCTTCGCCGATGAAGTCGGCCAGATCCAGATCGGTCGACGTCGATAACGCATCGACATCAAAACTGAACAGTTCATTGACCGCCTCGCGCCCCGTGAAGCGCTCGGCCACCAGTGCCTGCGGCAGGGTCGAATCCTGCGCTGAGGCGATTGTGATCAGACGTGCGTGCTGGCTCAGTTTCACGCCAAACAGCGCATCGATCAGCGATGCGCCTGCCAGGTCGGACGGGGAGTTCACGGCAGCGTGATGGTCAGGTTGGCCTGCTTGGGCGCCAGTTTGACGACGTCGTTATAGGCGCTCAAGGTCGTCTCGGTGGTGCTGCCCAGCGTGCCGCGCAGGGCCAGGTAGCCCAGCGCGCAGATCAGCGCAAACACCGAGCACAGCACCCACAACGGCACGTCGTTGCGCAGCTTGTGGATGATCTGGTCGGGGCGCTCGGCGCGCGGCGCGAAGCCGCCCGTGCGGCCTTTCATGTGGGCGATTTCGTCGCCCAGTCGCGAGGTCAGGTAATTGAGCTTTTCTTCGCCCTCGATCATGTAGCGGCCCTGGAATCCCAGCAGCAGGCACATATGGAATACCTCGAGCGCCTGCAGGTGCGCGCTGCCACGGGCGCGCAGGCCCTCGAGGCGGATGAAGAAGTTCTCGCCGGCCAGCTGGTCGCCGAACAGCACCAGTTGCAGCGGGCGCCGGGCCCAGTCGTCGCGGATCGAAAACGGTGAGCGCAGGATGATTTCATCGACCGCCGCGCAGAAAGCGTATTTGGCGTTGTCGATGTCGTCCGGCGTGGCGTTCTGCTTCTTCGCACCGCGCGTGAAATCGTCGAGGAACTGCGTCAGCTTGCTGCGAAAGTCCGCATCGGACTGTGGGCCATGGCCGTTCTTGAGCATGAACAGTGCGTAGAACCCGTCGTACATCAGGTCCATCAGCGTGTGTTCGGTACCGGGGCCGGCGGCCACGCTGGGCGTGAACGAGGGCTGGCCGCCGGGGATAAGGGATGGTGCGCTGGTTGTCATAACGGGGTCTTCATGAGGTAACGGCGACGAGGTCGAGCTTCAGGTCGCGCAGTCCGGATGGGACATAGATCGATATCGATTGCGCCTGCAGCATGCGGTCATACATCTGACCTTTTGCATCCAGGGCGAAGTAATAGGTGTCCGGGCGCACCGGCACGGCGGCCGGCACTTGCGGCGCATGCGCCAGGCGTACGCCGGGCATGGCCGAGAGGACGAATTTTTCCACGTCATCCGGCGCGCCGACCTTGAAGCGCAGCGGGACGATGTCCACCAGTTCCACGCCCGGCAGATCGGCCGAGACACCCAGATAAAAACTGGTCTGGGCGTCGATCTTGCCCGAGTCCAGCATCCCGTGGTGGTACGACGGCTTGACTTCGTTGAGGGCGATCGCGAAGTACTTCGACGAGATCACGGTATCGAGCAGCTCGCGGATGATCGCGTGCAGGCGCGCAAAGCCCGGGCCCGGGTTGACGTGCTCGTAGGGCGGCAGGTCGCTCAGCGACAGGCCTTTCGAGAACGTCATCAGGGCGCCGGCAAGGCTGAGCAGCGCCTCGTACAGGCGCTCCGGGTGCAGTGTCGGATGATGGAAGTAATGACTCAGCGACGCGTGCGCCGAGCTGGCCGTGTGCAGCAGCCAGAACGACGACATGTCGCCCGAGCGAAATTCAATGACGTTCTTGCTTGGCTCACGGTGATGGCCGTACAGCGCGTCGACCTTGGCCTGCAGCGCATCGAGCAGGCGGCGCAGCTGCAGGAACATCAGCGGCGCGCTGCGGATCGACAGGCTTGGCGGGATGAAGGTCGGATCCTGCTCGAAGCCGCCGGTGGACAGGCGGCGCAGGCGCAGCAGCGGGATGCTCACGTACGAGTCGCGCGGTTCGGCTTCCGAGATCAGGCGCAGCGATTTTTTCAGGTAGGCCAGTTGCGCGCTCGCGGCCTGCGTGTACAGGTCCGGCGTGTCGGCATTGTGCTGGGCGAAGCGCGCCGCGTTGCTGGGCTGGCCGTCGGGCGCGAAGTTGGCGCCAAAGTGTTTGAAGGCGGGCAGGGCGGCGTAGAAGGTCAGCTCCTGCTGGTTGCGCGGGATGGCGGCCAGGTCGATCTCGGGCGGCAGGTCGTCGTCACCCGGCGCCGCGTAAATTTCGCCGTCTGGGAAGAACACCGTCAGCTCCAGCAGGCGTAGCGTGTCGTTCTGCAGCGCGTCGCGGTCGACCTGCAAGCCATTTACACCCCAGCAGTACGGATGCAGTGCCCGCACGCTGTCGCGCAGGCGCGCCTCGTGGTAGCGATCCTGCTGCTGAAAGTGCTGGGGACGCAGAAAAAGTCCTTCGCCCCAAAGAAGTTTTCCAGAATTACTCATCGCACATCCTATAGACAAAACCAATGCTCGGTTACAACTGACAGGACAATAACATTGAATATCAGGAAATTGCTATTTCCACTTTGTACCGTGCTGCACCCCCTTTACCTACGGTGCATAAACGGTGTTCCATTTCCTGTTGTGAGCGCCATTTCCATAATTTATGGTATTTTTTTGGAAATGACAGTAGAGCAATTGTTCGATACAACCTGCATTAACCCTTTTTTTTGAGGACCGCATGACATCATCCGTACGCCTTCGCCGCCTGTTGGGCAGCGCCCTTTGTGTCATGGCACTGGGTGCCTGCAGCACCGCGCCAGTCAAGCCAGTCAAGCCATCGCTGGCCGACGTGATGGGCAAGGCCGCTGCCGCCGATGCGGCTGGCCAGAAGGAAGCCGCCATCGCCTTGTGGCGCGAAGCCGCCACCGCATACCCGACTGACAAGACGCCATGGACCCGCATGGCGCAAACGCGCTACGACGCCGGCCGCTATGGCGAAGCCATCGTCAATGCCGAAGAAATCCTGGTGCGCGATCCCAACGACCAGGTCGCCAACAGCATCATCGCCGTCAGCGGGCTGCGCCTGTCGACGCGGGCGCTGGCTGACCTGAGCCGCCAGAACAATCTGTCCGGTTCGCTGCGCACCGAGTCGCAGGATCTGGCCAAGCTGCTGCGCGAAAGCCTGGGCGAGCAAGTGCTCGTGCCGCCTGCACCGCGTGCCCGCGCTGCCGCGCCGGCCACCCGCACACCGGCGCGCAAGGGCGCCAAGCCAACCACGGATACGAGTGCCAATCCGTTCGATGCATTGAAGTAATCCAGCTGTCGTCTCAAGCCATCGGCGCCGCCAACGCGCCGCCGTTCATGTGAAATGGGGAAGGTCATGTCAAAAAAAGAAAGTGTTCAGAAGCGCCTGCAAAAAGTGCGTCCACCACGGGTCCAGATGACGTACGACGTCGAGATCGGTGATGCGATCGAGAACAAGGAACTGCCGTTCGTGATGGGTGTCGTGGGTGACTTTGGCGGCCAGTCCGAGATCGAGCAGAAGCGCCTCAAGGAACGCAAGTTCGTCAACATCGACCGCGATAATTTCGATGAAGTCATGAAGGGTGTCGAGCCGCGCGCAGCCTACCGCGTGTCCGATGAGCTGGGCGACGGCACGGGGCAGTTCTCGGTCGACCTCAAGTTCAAGTCGATGGCCGACTTCCGCCCGGAAGCCGTGGTCGAGCAGGTTGAGCCGCTGCGCAAGCTGCTCGAAGCGCGCACCAAGCTGGCCGATCTGCGCAACAAGATGGCCGGCAACGACAAGCTGGAAGACATCCTCAGCGACGTGCTGAGCAGTACCGAAAAGCTGGCCGAACTGGGCCAGCAAACCCCTGCCAAGAAAGACTGAACCATGTCTCTCCAAACCTCGTCCCAGGCCGCTGGCGCGGCCACCACCGAACTCGCGCTGCTCGACCAGATCGTCGAGCAGAGCAAGGTGGCCAAGTCCAGCACCGAGCATGCGCGCGCCAAGGACATCATTTCCGAGCTGGTGTCCCAGGTCATGGAAGGCACTGTCGTGGTGTCGAACAACCTGGCGGCCACCATCGATGCCCGTGTGGCCGAACTCGACGCGATGATTTCGCGCCAGCTCAGCGCCATCATGCACGCGCCCGAGTTCCAGAAGCTCGAAGGCAGCTGGACCGGCCTGAACTACCTGGTCAAGAACACGGCCACGGGCCAGAACCTCAAGATCAAGATGCTCAACGCGACCAAGAAAGAACTGGTCAAGGATTTCCAGAGTGCGCTTGAATTCGATCAGTCGACGATGTTCAAGAAGGTCTACGAAGAAGAATTCGGCACCTTCGGCGGCGCCCCGTTCGGTGCGCTGCTGGGCGATTATGAAATCACCCGCCAGCCCGAAGACATGTACTTCATCGAGCAGATGTCGCACGTGGCCGCTGCCTCGCATGCACCCTTCATCTCGTCGGCCTCGCCCGAGCTGTTTGGCCTGGAAACCTACAGCGACCTGGGTAAACCACGCGACCTGTCGAAGGTGTTCGACACCGTCGAATACGCCAAATGGAAATCGTTCCGTGAGTCGGAAGACGCACGCTACGTCGGCCTGACGCTGCCGCGCTTCCTGGGCCGCCTGCCGTTCCATCCGGCCGACGGCGCCACTGTCGAAGGCTTCAATTTTGTCGAGGACGTCGACGGTACCGACCACGAAAAGTACCTGTGGTGCAATGCCTCGTACGCGTTCGGTGCACGCCTGACGACGGCGTTCGAGGACTTCGGCTGGTGCGCGGCGATCCGCGGCGTCGAAGGCGGCGGCCTGGTCGAAGACCTGCCGACCCACACCTTCAAGACCGACGAAGGCGAAGTGGCCCTGAAGTGCCCGACCGAAATCGCCATCACCGACCGTCGCGAGAAAGAGCTCAGCGACCTGGGCTTCATCTCGCTCGTGCACTGCAAGAATACCGATTACGCGGCGTTCTTCGGCGCGCAGTCGGCGCAGAAAGCCAAGAAATACAACAGCGACGCGGCCAATGCCAATGCGGTGCTGTCGGCCCAGCTGCAATACATTTTTGCCGTCTCGCGCATCGCCCACTACATGAAGGCGATGATGCGCGACAAGATCGGCAGCTTTGCATCGGCTGCCAATGTCGAAGATTTTCTGAATCGCTGGCTGACCCAGTACGTCCTTCTGGACGACAACGCCAGCCAGGAACAGAAAGCGCAGTTTCCGCTGCGTGAAGCATCGGTGCAGGTATCCGAGGTACCCGGCCGTCCCGGCGTGTACCGCGCGGTGTCGTTCCTGCGCCCGCATTTCCAGCTCGATGAGCTGTCCGTGTCGCTCCGCCTGGTGGCGGAGCTGCCGCAATCGACCAAATCTTAATCACGAACATTCTGCGAAGGAACTAGCATGGCTATTGACGTATACCTGCAAATCGACGGCATCAAAGGCGAATCCACCGACACCTCCCACAAGGACTGGATCGAATGCCGTTCCGTTCAGTGGGAAGTGCTGCAGCCGAAATCGGCGACCGCATCGACCGGCGGCGGCCACACGGCCGAGCGCACCGAGCACAAGGACATCGTGATCGCCAAACTGGCCGATCTGGCGACTCCGCTGCTGCTGCAAAATTGCTCGTCGGGCAAAACGATCCCGAAAGCAAAGATCGAATTCCTGCGCGCCGATGGCCAGGGCGAGCGCATCAAGTATTTCGAGATCGAACTCGAGAACGTCCTGATCAGCAATGTCTCGCCACGCGTTGAAGCCGGCGACATCCTGTCGGAAAACCTGTCGCTGAAATACTCGAAAGTAAAGTGGAAGTACACCCAGCAAAAAGTGGGCGGCGGTTCGGGCGGCAATACCTCGGGCGGTTGGGATCTGTCGGCCAACAAAACGGCTTGATGATCCGGTAGTGCACTTTCGGCGCACCCGCGCGGCAGGCTTGCCGCCCGGGTGCGCCGTGCAGTTGATATCGTCGTCATACCCACGCTATCCAGGAGCCACATGAAGGGTTTTTCGCCGGGACTGTTTGACCGCTTGATGGAAGGCAGCACTCGCAGCGCACCGCAGGGCGCGCCGGCAGCCGTCACCCGCCTGTCGATCGAGGAACTGAAGGACAGCGTTGCCCGCGACCTGGAAGCACTATTGAATACCCGCGCTGCCATCGGCGACGACCGCATCCGCGCCTTTCCGGAATGCGCGCGCTCGATCCTCACCTATGGGCTGAAGGATTTTGCTGGCCTGAGCCTGTCGAGCAGCGACGATCGCGCCTATATCTGCGCCTGTATCGAAAAGACGATCGGCCGCCACGAACCACGGCTGCGTAATGTGCGCGCCGCGCTGGTGGTGCAGGAGGGCACGATCAATCGCCTCAATTTCGCCATCACGGCGCTGCTCGTGCTGCATGCCGAGCAGGAACCGGTCAATTTCGACGCCGTACTGCAGCCATCGAGCCTGCATTACACGATCAGCAAGGCGCGCCGCCTGGCGCAAGGAACCTGAAGTGGAAGAACTATTACCGTATTACGAACGCGAGCTGGGATTCCTGCGCCGCTATTCGCGTGAATTTTCCGAGCGCTATCCGAAGATCGCCGGGAACCTGCTGATGGGCGGCGAGGTCTGCGAAGACCCGCATATCGAGCGCATGATCCAGTCGTTCGCGCTGCTCAATTCGCGCGTGGCCAAACGCCTCGACGACGATTATCCCGAACTGACCGAAGCACTGTTCGAAGTGCTTTATCCGCACTACCTGCGGCCGTTTCCATCGTGCTCGATCGCGCGCATGGATTACAGTGCGAGCGCCGCGCAGCTCACTACCGCCAGCACGATGGCGCGCGGCACCGAGCTCGATACCCGCGCCGTCAAGGGCGTGGCCTGTACCTTCCGCACGGCCTATCCCGTCACCATCGCGCCGCTGGCGCTGAGCCACGCGGCATTTCATCCGATTCTCGACGCGCCGGAAGCCGTGATGCTGCCGCCTGGCGTGAGCGCGAGCATCGCCATCGGCATCGAGACCACGGCGGCCCAGGTGACATTGGGCCAGTTGGGCGTGGGCGCACTGCGCGTGTTCATCGATGGCGAGCCATCGTTCTGCGCCGCGCTGCGCGACACGCTGTTCATGCGCACCGTGAAAGCCTGGGTCGAGCCGGATGGCAGCGGGCGCTGGACGCCGCTTGGCGCGATCCCGCTGGCGCCAGCCGGTTTTCGCGAAGACGAATCGCTGATCCCGTTCTCGGCGCGCTCGCATCCGGCGTACCGCCTGCTGACCGAGTACTTCTGCTTTCCCGAGAAATTCAACTTTTTTGATATCGACCTGGCCGCCATCGTGGCGGCGCTGCCAGCCGGCTGCAAGCGCTTCACGCTGCATCTGGGCCTGTCGGGCCTGCGCACCGATTCGAACACGGCCCGCATGCTGGGCACGATGTCGACGAATAACCTGCTGCTCGGCTGCACGCCGGTCGTGAACCTGTTCCGCCAGCGCGGCGAGCCGATTCGCCTGACGCACGCGAGCGCCAGCTACCCGGTGCTACCCGAAGCGCGCCGCGCGTACGCGTACGAGGTGCAATCGATCGATTCGGTCAAGCTCGTGCGCCAGACGCCGCAGGGCGAGTCGGTCACCGAGTTCCGTCCGTTCTATTCGCTGCGCCACGGCGAATCGCCGAGCAAGCATGGCCACTACTGGGTCATGCGGCGTGACGAACTGGTGGCGCTGAAAAGCCCCGGCTACGAAACCGAGATTTCCATTGTCGACATCGACTTCGATCCGGCCGCCATCGAGACCGACACGCTGAGTCTGGAGCTGACCTGCACCAACCGCGACATCCCGGCGTCACTCAGCTACGGGCTGCCGGGCGGTGACCTGTTCCTGGAGGGCGGATCGAGCGTGCGCAGCATCGCGTTCCTGCGGCGGCCAACGCCGGCGCAGCGCTTCGAGCGCGGGCGCGGCGCCCACTGGCGCCTGGTGTCGCACCTGGCCTTGAACCACCTGTCGCTGGCCGGCGCTGGCGTCGACGCGTTTCGCGAAATGCTGACGCTGTACGACTTGCCGCGCTCGGCGATCTCGCAGCGCCAGATCCGCGGCATCGCCGCCATCGACTCAAAAGCTGCCAACGCCTGGTTGCCGGGCAATCCGTTCGCCAGCCTGGTGCGCGGGATCGAAGTGCGCCTGACGATCGACGAAGAAGCCTTCATTGGCAGCGGCATTCACGCGTTTGCCCACGTCATCGAATGCTTCTTCGGCCTGTATGTGCACGCCAACAGCTTCGTGCAGCTGGCGATCGTTTCCAAGAAAACCGGAGAAGACATTTGGCGATGCGCACCCCGCAGCGGCGATTTGAACCTAGTGTAATCGAGCGCCTGTTCGAGCAACCGTACCGCTTCCAGTTCTTCCAGGCGGTGCGGATGCTCGAGCTTTGGCTCAAGAAGAATGGCCTGCCGCGTGAAGGCGCGGTGGCCAGCTTCTTGCGCTTCCAGAATTCACTGTCGCTTAACTTCCCGGCCAGCCAGCTCGAGGCGATGGACACCGAGCCGCGCGCGCTGGCCAGGGACAGCGCTGCCCTGGGCGAGGCGCTCCGGCGCGGCGAGCTGAAATACATCCGCATCACGCCCGCGTTCATGGGCTTTCTTGGTACCGCCGGCGCCTTGCCCGCGCATTACACCGAACGCATTGCGGCGCACGCGCTGTACGAACGCGACGACGGCCCGCGCGCATTTCTCGACACTTTCTCTAACCGTACGCTGGCGCTGTTCTACGAAGCCTGGCGCAAGTACCGGCTCGAGCTGCAATACGAAATCGACGGCAAGGACCGCTTTTTGCCGCTGCTGCTCTCAATGGCCGGCCTGGGCAACCACGCGCTGCGCCATCGCCTGTCCGATGGCGGCGAGGGCGTGCTGGACGAGTCGGTTGGCTACTTTGCCGCCGCGATGCGTCACCGGCCTGCATCGGCCGCCATGATCGGCAAGGTCTTGAGCGACTATTTCGGCGAGCCGATCAACGTCACGCAATTCATCGGCGCCTGGTACGACGTCCCGCCCACGCAGCAAACGATGCTGGGCGGCACCAATGCGCAGCTGGGCATGAGCGCATTGGTCGGCGGGCGCGTGTGGCAGCGCGACCTGCGCATGCGCCTGACGGTCGGGCCGCTCGATCGCGCCGGCTTCGATGCCTTCTTGCCCGGCGGCCTGGCCGCGCGCGCGCTGGCAAAGATGCTCACCATGTTCACCGGCCTGACGCTGGAGTACGAAGTGCACATCGTGCTGCGCGCGCCGGACGTCGATGGCGTCACGCTCAGCGAAGAACGCCATGGCGGGCGCCTGGGCTGGGACAGTTTTCTCTGCACTGCGCCGGAAACGCGCGATCGCGACGACCTGCGCTACGAACTGGCAACCGTCTAGACACACACCGATTCACTCACCTCAACCACACCATCACATTACAGAAGGACTCGCGCGCAATGAGCATCAACCTGAAGACGCTGATCGGCAAGCTCAATGACACCAGCCGCACTGCCGCCACACGCGCCGCCAGCATCTGCGTGGGCCTTGGCCAGTTCGAGGTGGACCTCGAACACGTGTTCCTGGCGCTGCTGGAGCAGCCGCGCAGCGATTTAGCCGTCATCGCGCGCAAGAGCGGCATCAGCCTGCCGATGCTGGAGGCCGACCTGCACGCCGAAGTCGCGCGTCTGAAAACCGGTAACACGCGCACGCCCGTATTTTCGGCGCGCCTGCCGAAGCTGTTCGAGAACGCATGGCTGATCGCCTCGCTCGACGTGCGCGCCGGCCGCGAGAGCAGCATCCGCAGCGGCCACCTGCTGCAGGCGCTGCTCACCGACAGCGAACTGGCGCAGCTGGCATACCGCAGCTCGGCGCTGTTCAACAAATTCAACGTCGATGAACTCAAGCACAAATTCGATGCGATGACCGAGGGCTCGCAGGAAGCGGTGGGCCCGGCAGCGGACGGCGAAGACGATGCTGCTGCTGGCGCCGATCCGGTCGGCGAACTTGAAGGGCAGGGCGCCGGCAAGACCCCGGCGCTGGACCAGTTCACGACCAACCTGACCGCACGCGCGCGCGATGGCAAGGTCGATCCGGTGATCGGCCGCGATATGGAGATCCGCCAGGCGGTCGACATCCTGATGCGCCGGCGCCAGAACAACCCGATCCTGACGGGTGAAGCAGGCGTCGGTAAAACGGCTGTTGTAGAAGGCCTGGCGCTGCGCATCGTCGAAGGCGATGTGCCCGATGTGCTCAAGGGCGTCGAGATCCACACGCTCGACATGGGTCTGCTGCAGGCCGGTGCCAGCGTGAAAGGGGAATTTGAGAACCGTCTGAAGAACGTGATCGACGAGGTCAAAAAGAGCCCGCACGCGATCATCCTGTTCATCGATGAAGCGCACACGATGATCGGCGCTGGCGGTACGGCCGGCCAGAACGACGCCGCCAACCTGCTCAAACCCGCGCTGGCAAGGGGCGAACTGCGCACGATCGCCGCGACCACCTGGGGCGAATACAAAAAGTATTTTGAAAAAGACCCGGCACTGGCACGGCGCTTCCAGGTGATCAAGGTAGAAGAGCCGAGCGAGGAACTGGCCTGCGCCATGCTGCGCGCGATGGCGCCGCTGATGGAAAAGCACTTCAATGTGCGCGTCTATGATGAGGCGATCACGGAAGCGGTGCGCCTGTCGCACCGTTATATCAGCGGTCGTCAGCTGCCCGACAAGGCGATCAGCGTGCTCGATACCGCCTGCGCCAAGGTGGCGCTGGGCCAGAACGCCACGCCCGCGCTGCTCGACAACCTGGCCAAGCGCCTGGACCGGATCGATGCCGAGATCGCGTCGCTGGCACGCGAAGAGAGCGGCGGCGCCAGTCACACCGCGCGCCTGGCCGAATTGCGCGCAGCGCGCGGCGCGGCCAACGACGAACACGGCACGCTGGCAGCGCGCTGGGAGATCGAAAAAGGGCTGACCGAGAAAATTCAGGCCGCCCGCGGTGAACTGGAAGCGGGTGCGAAGGAAGGTGGCAAACCGGGCGACGCCGCCGGCGTACAGGCTCTGATGACCGAGCTGCGCGCGCTGCAGGGCGAGACGCCGATGGTACCGGTGCAGGTCGACGGCCACGTGGTGGCCGAGATTGTCGCTGGCTGGACCGGTATCCCGCTTGGCAAGATGGTCAAGGATGAAATCAAGACGGTCCTCAAATTGAAGGACTTGCTGGAAGAGCGGGTGCTGGGCCAGTCGCATGCAATCGAAGCAGTGGCGCAGCGCGTGCGCACGTCGCGCGCCAACCTGGATGATCCGGACAAGCCGAAGGGCGTGTTCCTGTTCGTCGGCCCGTCCGGCATCGGCAAGACCGAGACGGCGCTGGCGCTGGCCGACGTGCTGTATGGCGGCGAGCGCAAGCTGGTCACGATCAATATGAGCGAGTACCAGGAAGCGCACAGCGTATCAGGCCTGAAAGGCTCGCCGCCAGGCTACGTGGGGTATGGCGAAGGGGGCGTGCTGACCGAAGCTGTGCGGCGCAACCCGTACAGCGTCGTGCTGCTCGACGAAGTCGAGAAGGCCCACCCGGACGTGCTCGAACTGTTCTTCCAGGTGTTCGACAAGGGGGTGATGGACGACGCCGAGGGCCGCGAAATCGACTTCCGCAACACGATCATCATCCTGACCTCGAACGTGGCGTCGAGCACGATGATGGCCGCGTGCCTGAACAAGACGGAGGAAGAGCTACCGAGCCCCGAAGCGCTGGAACAGCAGATCCGCCCGCAGTTGATGAAGGCCTTCAAGCCTGCCTTCCTGGGGCGCCTGAAGGTCGTGCCGTACTACCCGATCCCCGACGACGTCCTGGTGCGCATCATCGAGCTGAAACTGGCCAAGATCGCGCGCCGCATCGCTGTCAATCACAAGGCCGAGCTGACCTGGGATGCGGCGCTCGTCGAAGCCGTGCTGGCACGCTGCACCGAAGTCGATTCGGGCGCGCGCAACGTCGACAATATCCTGAACGGCAGCCTGCTGCCGGAGGTTGCCGAATCGGTCCTGGCCAATATGGCCGAGGGCAAGACGATCTCGAAGATCAAGGTGGGCGCGGACAAGAAGGGGCAGTTCAAGTACAGCGTGAAGTAACGAAGTAAGCAAGTAAGAAAGTAAGCAAGTAAGCGGGCCGGTGTGAAAGCCGGCCCGACTTGACCCGGATCGGAATTTCCATGACGGTGGCTTCATGACGAATGCTTTCAACCCCTCACAGGCGGCGCAATGGAGCTCTGGTTCTATCTGGTATGCGCCGCATCTTCGTCGATTACTATTTTGTTCTTCACTGTGATCTTGAGTTGGAAAGACTTGATGACGTTTGCCAAGCGTATGACGCAAGTTGCGACGGCACCCGGCATGCAATCGCCTGACAACATCATTCTTGCAACATCGACGAGGGCAGCGCCGAGAGAAAGACGCCTCGAGCTGCCAATGGGCATCTACAATTATTAATCTTTGGCGAACGCCACGCATGTATCTATTTGCGCACTACACTGCAGCCGATGTGATCGACCTCGACGATTTGACAGGCAACTGGGCGCCAATCCTTGACGACGACGATGAGCCGCTCATGGTCGGCCAAATGTCCATGTTGCAGCGCGCCGACTTTTCCGTGCGCGGCAGCTACACCGTCGAATATGAAAAACGGTGTTTTTTTTATTGGACGTATGACAATGAACTGGTATTCAGGACGCCCGACGAGCGGCGTTTTGGGCTGTTCCGGCGCGAGAACGACGGCAAGCTCATCGAACTCATACCGGGCATCTCGGTCGATTTACAGCCAGCGCTAGTCAATGGCTGCCACGCGCTGCCAACCATGAGTACCTTCACACTGACAGGCGCCGACGGGGAAACACTGTTCGCAATCACCTACGACTCGGCGCGTTATCTGCAGGCGTACCAAAGCAATGTTACCTTCACACCCGACGAAGATTTGAGCGACTGGGATTTCTTCGTTGCGGTCAAGCGCGCCGTGGACGAATTGACCGCCATTGCGCGATTGATCCCCACAGAACCCATCCCATAGGCCGGTAAAACCCGACCCTGTTCAATCGTTACGCGGCTGCACGCCCAGCAACTCCTCGATATGCGCCATGGTTGCGCTATCCTTGACCACCGACTTGAGCCAGTCGTGCAGATTCTGCTCGCCCGCATCGGCCGCCTTGTCCGCGTAGTACGACACCGGGCTGTGTGGTTCCGTGTGCCGGAAGAACTGCGCCACCGCGCGTAGTTGCGCCAGCGCCTGCGCGCGGGTCTGGATCGGTCCGGGCGGCCCAGCCGGCGCCACTGGCATGGCGATGCCGCCTGCATGGTCCGCAGCGCCAATCGGCGCATCTGCCAACGCCGCAGCATCTGCGTCGCCCGGCACCGGTGCAGCAGCCCCGCCGGCCGCCGGCACCATCCGCTGCAGATCGACCACGGCATTGCGCGCCGCCGAAAACCCGGGGCTGTCCGGACCCAGCCGCTCATCGGCCACGGCTTCCAGCTCCGTCAACGCATCCAGGCACAGTTGAATGTCCGCGTTAAACGCTGTTACGAACGCCGCCGAGTTGTTGCGCCGCGCCGCTTCCAGGTCGGCCAGCTTGGGTCCGGTCACCGCGCCGCCATTGCTGGCCGCCGCGGCCGCTTTGCGCGCCGTCTCGAAGTCGATCGTCGAATAACTGCCTTGCCGGCCATCGGTCACCGGCACTTCGCGCAGCAGTGCAGGCATGCGTGCCAGGATCCAGCTCAGGTTGCCGATGCGCTGGTCATGGTCATCGCCATCCGATTCCGGATACAGGCCCACGTCCCAGTAGTCCTGGCACAGGCCAGCCAGTGTGCGCAGCGCTTCACCCAGGCCACGCAAGCCATCGGTCTTGACGGCCGCTTCTGCCAGCCAGACTGCCAGGCGCAAGTCTTTGCTCGTGTCCTTCAAGAGGGTAGAGCAGCGGCGCACGACGAATGGCCAGTCGGCTTCCTTCAGGTCGGTGATCCACTCGCCCTGGGCGAGCGACGGGTCGTCGAAGCGGCGCGCCTGCGAGATGGCGTCGAGCTCCGGCGAGAAGGACAAGTCTTCGCCGCTGGGCGATTCGGGGCTGATCGGTTCGAGTAGTTGTTCTGCTGTAAACGTCATGGATGACCCTGTCAATTATTGCGCGATACGGAATTCGATGCGGCGGTTGCGTGCGCGTCCATCGGGCGTCGCGTTGTTGGCCACGGGCCGGTCCGAGCCCTGGCCCAGCGTCGTGAACATGTCGGCGGCCATGCCTTTGCCGGTGAAGTAGGTCTTGACCGCGTCGGCGCGCGCCTGGCTCAGGCTCTGGTTCGCTGCCTTCAGGCCCTGGTTGTCGGTGTGGCCGATGATCTCGATCTTGCGGCCCTGCAGCTTCTGGATGGCGACGGCCATCTGATCCAGAATTGCCTGACCGGCCGGGGTCAGGGTGGCCTTGCCGCTGTCGAATTCGACGATGCGGTTGGCCAGCGCGCCGTCGAGGATGTTCTGTTCGGCCGCGGCCACGCGCAGCCCGTTGTTGACGACATAGGTCGGGTTCAGGCTGGTGGCGAAGTCGCTGGCGATGCGCTGGCGCTGCGCCTCGTTGGCCACTTCGCCGCGCACGCTTACCGTGCTGCCGTCGATCTTGAGCTGGCCGCGCGTGATCTGCTTGAGTTGCGGCGTGATCAGCTTTTGCACGTAGTTGTTCCAGTTGGCCGGCTGCGCCACCTGGCCGACGGCGATCTGGTCGACCACCTTGTCGGCGCCATACACTTCGTACAGGCGCGCCAGCACGGCGGCCTTGGTCGATTCATCCGGCACGGTGCCGCTGGCCAGCACCTGGCCGGGCTGTGGCGTGACGCCTGCGGGCACCGCCGTCTGGGCCGAAGCCGGGTTCAGGAGGGCGGTGCCAAGGACGAACAGGAGGGACGTTACAACACGCATGGTCAGGTTCCGATAAAGGCGGCGTGCAGCGATTCGCCGGCCGATTTGAGTGAGAGGGCGCGTTGCGCCAGATAAGTCGAGACCTTCTTGATCGCATAGTCTGCGCCGACCTGGTCTTCGACCCAGTCGAGCTGGTCGAAGCCGATGTGGTGTTCCAGGCCGACCTGCGGATCCATGATGGCTTGCAGCGTCTGCGCCGAAGCGCCGGAAAACCCCAGCACCAGCACCGGCCGCTCGTCCTGGCGCGTGACGAACACCGACAGTTCGAAGTCGGCGCGCAGCAGGAACGGCGTAATCAGGTGCATCCAGAACGCCGCCACCTGCTGGCGCTGCAGCGCTTCCACGGGCAGCGGCAATACCAGGCTTTTCTCGAGGCGGCTCGAGCTGGTGGCCATCACCGGTTGCAGCAGCAGGCCAAGCGCCAGCAGGATCTGGCGCGTCGAGACGTGAAAGCCGGCGCGCTCCAGCATCGTGTCGAGTGAGCCGACCGTCTGCTGTTCCAGGAACGTGTTCAGTTCGGCGGTACTGGCAGCGCTGTCGGGGTCGAATTCGACCGTGGTCGTCGCGGCGGTCTGCAGCGCAGGTGCCGGTTCCTGGGCGCGCATCACGTCGGCACTGATCGTTTCGAGCCGGTTCCACAGCCGCGCCAGCATGAGCGGGCTGCTGGCCACGAAGGTGGCCGGCGTGGTGATCGCCATGGTGCTCATCAACAGAAACGGAAAGCGCCGGCCCGACTGGTCGGTACTGGCCACCAGATGGCCGGCCACCGCGCGCCCGCGCCGGGGCCCGATGAACGCAAAGTTGATCGGCGCGAGCGCATCGTAGTTGCGCTTCCAGCGCGCGTCGGCGCTGAGCAGGTCGATCGCCTGCGCCAGCCAGGCGTCGAGCATGCTGCTCAGCGCCGCATTCTCGCTCGCCTTGACGAAGTCGGCCCGGGTCGGGATCTTCCCGAAGTACCCGACCGGAATCGCGACCGGACGACTCATGGCTTGCTCCCGCCCGCTGCCGCTACTGCACCGGTGACCGGCGCGCCAACCGGGGCAGCAGCGCTCGTCGGCGCGAGCGGCGCCGAGACCGCGATCGTGTCCGGCAGGCGCATGCGGCGGAAGCCCGCTGCCGCACCAGGTGCTGGCGCTGCCGCCTGGGTGGTGGCGACGATTTTCAGGTTGGCGCGCACAATGACGCCACTGTTTTCCCAGCTCAGCTCGAACACGCCGTTGTCGCGCCGCTGGCGCTTGGCGGCATCGATCATTTTCTTCAGGCCGAAGTGGCCCGGCTCGTTCAGCAGCACGACGGTACGGCCTTCGGGCGTCATGGCCGTGATGCGCGAGCCCGGCACGCCGCGCGGGTTCGGCCACACCATCTGCACGAACGGTTGCGGCTGACCACGCCAGCGCAGCGACTGGCCGTCGATCTCGACCGTGAACTCGGTTGCGCCTGCCGCGCCCAGCGCCTGGACTTCAAAGCGCGTCTGGGCTTCGCCGGCGCCGGCACTGGCAGCCACGCCGCCGGCCGACAGCGGAGCGATCCAGCTCGGGAAGCTGCTCACCACGCCCGGTGCCAGGTTGATGCCCATATTGGCCCAGGTCTTGGCGCTGATCACGTCGCCACGGCGCACGACGAGCGGGCCGATGGTGGTGTTGAAGTACTTGGCGATCGACCCTTCCGGACCGAATACCTGGCCGATTTCAGCATCGCTGGCTTCCACGGCCGCATTCTGCGCGAACGGGTATTTCACGGCCAGCGTGCGGTTGAACGGCTCGAGTACCTGCGCAGCCCAGACCTTGTTGATCTCGGCCTCGGTCGGGCGCACGATCACGGCGAAGGTCTGCATCAGCGGACGCACCAGCAGCGGCCGGATGGCGCTTTTCTGCGCATCCGTCATCCCGATCAGCATCTGCTCATCGACATACTTCAATGCTTCAGCCAGTTCGGAGCCGGAACCATCGAGCGTCTGCTGCATGAATTGCTTGGCGCCAGGGCCGGTGTCGCCCTGGTTCTTGATCTGGTTGAAACGCGCGCGCAGCTTGGACAGCATGTCCATATAGCCCTTCATCAGCGTCGCGCCGTTATCCTTGCTGACCACCAGGCGGGCCACGCCCGAGAACTCGCGACCGACCGGGCCCATCGGGATCGGGGCGGCGCCCGGCTTGCTGCTCGTGTCCAGATTCACGTTGATCGCTGACGGCTTCTGGCGCAGGATCGTTTCCTTGAACCAGCCCATGGCGCCGCGCTGGGCGCGTTGCAGGCCGGCGTCGATCAGCGACGGGTTGTCCCACGACGTTTCGGCATACACCGTCTTGATCAGTTTATCGATCGGCGAGGATTCCGGATCGCCCAGGCGGTTCATGGCGGTCGCAGCCTGGTCGAAGCCATTGAGTTCGCGAATGCTCACGCCCTGGATGAACTTCTGCCACTGCTGCGCATACTCGTTCTTGTACAACGCGAGCAGGGCTTTCTGGATCTGCTCCGGGCTGCCTTCGAGTGTCAGGTCGTCCTTGGCGGCCGTCTTGAGCACCCAGTCGGTGCTTTGCAGTTCGCGGTTGGCGGCGTCGCGGAACGCGCCCTGGATGTAGTTGTCCCAGGCGTCGCGGGTGAAGGTGCCGGGAATCGCATAGCTGCCGACGACCAGTTCCTTGTCGCCGTCGCCGACCACGCGCGCCACCGTCATCGACGGGAAACGGGTCGCGGCGCGGGCCTTGACGTCGGCATACACGCGCTCGCGCGCCGGCATGCCGCGCACCACGCGGCGCAGGTTGTCGCGGGTCTGGTCGACCAGCGCGAGCTTGCCTTCGATGGTCGGCCAGGCCGGATCGTTCAGCTGGCTCAGGTAGAACGAAATCATGCGCTCGGCGCTGCGGATCATCTGTTCGCGCGTCATCGTGCCACGGTTGCTGTCGAGCCAGACGCGCCAGAAGCGGGTCAGCTGGTCGTTCAGGTGGCTGGCTTCGGCGCGCGATTTGTCGCTCAGCATCAGGTAAGTTTTCAATGCGTTGTAGGCATCCTCGACGTTGGCCGGATTAGCATCCTTGAACTGCAGCGCGCCGAAGTTGACAGCGGCGGCGGGGGCCAGCGGCGAACCTGGCAACGCGGCAGGCAGGGCGCCGGGGGCTGCGCCCGTACCAGCCGCGGAGCCGGTCGCTGCGGCTGGCGCAATGCCGCCCACGGCGCCGGACTGCGGCGGCGCCGACATCGGCTGCAACTGCGCCGCGCCGCTGTTGACTTCACCAAGGAAGGCTTCGAGCGACTGGCCCACCGGTTTGAGCATCACTTCCTTCATGCCCGCGAAGTATTCCTGGCGCAGCTTCTGCTCGAGAATCTCGCCCTGATACAAGCCCAGGCTCAGCGCCAGCGGGCGCTGGTCGCGGTAGGCGTCGAGCTGCTCGATGCGGTCCTGCAGGATTTCCAGCGCCTCGAAACGCGACGCCAGATCCAGTCGTTTCTCCTGCACTTTAATGGCCTGGTCCAGGTCGGCCTGGACATTGGCCACCAACTGGCGGTTGGCCAGGTACGACCACGACCAGCCGCCCAGCGCCAGGCCGGACAGTGCGACAACGGCGAAGAACGTCACATAGCGCGCACGGGTCTTGGCCGGGCTGGCGTACTGCGCCACCAGGTCCTTGTCGGCGAAGATCACCTTGCGGAACAGGTTGAGCAGGAAGTAACCGTGCTGTTCCTGCACGTCGGAGCGCGTCGCCGGCATCATCTGCAGGTCGAAGCGATGCGCGACGCGTTCGGATGACGCGGACACGGTTTCGCCTTCCTGCACTGCGCTGGTGAAGTAAAAGCCGCGGAACACGGGTTTGAACTGGAACGGGTTTTCTTCGAACAGCGTGGCGATGAAGGTGCGCAGCGGGCCCTTGATCGAACTGAACTCGAGCGGGAACGTGAACACGCCCGGCGGCATCTGCTCGCGCCATTGCAGGGCCATATTGGCCATGCTCAGCTCTTTCAGGCCGTCATACAGTTCGTCGAAGCGGGCATCGAACTGCTCCAGCACATCGGCTTTCGAGCTCGTCTGGCTGTAGGGCAGGGTGGCGCCCCAGACCTTGTCGCGGTCGCCCCGTTCGGCGTCCTGGAAGAATTCGTTGAAGCCCGTGATCAGGTCGGCCTTGGTAAACATCACGTAGACCGGCGCATGCACTTCGAGCCGCTCGGTCAGTTCCTGCACGCGCTGGCGCAGGTTCTTGGCCAGGTTGATCGCGAACTCGGGCCGGTTGCCGGTCAGCTCGGCGATGCTGACGGCGATGATGATGCCGTTGATCGGCGCGCGCTTGCGGTATTTTTTCAGCAGGTCGAGAAAGCCCATCCACTCGCCGCGGTCTTCTTCATTGACCGAGTAGCGCCCGGCCGTGTCGAGCAGGATGCCGTCGGTCGTGAAGAACCAGTCGCAGTTACGGGTGCCGCCCACGCCCTGCACGATCTTGCTGTCGGCGAACGGGAACTGCAGGCCCGAGCTGGCAATCGCCGTGCTCTTGCCGGCTGCCGGGTTGCCGATCACCATATACCAGGGCAGCTCGTACAGGGCCGCATCGCCCGAGAGCTGGCCCAGCTTCGAGGTCTTGATCGTGCCGATCGCCTCGACCATGCGCTGGCGGATCGCTTCGTTCTCTTCGCGCTGCGCCGCACTGGCCACTGGCGCGGCCGCCTGCTGTTCGAGCATGCCACCGAAGGCCGCGCCGGAGCGCAGGCGCATCTGGCGCTTGTAGAACCAGACGGCGCCGTACAGCAGCAGCGCCGCGAGCAGTGCGGCGCCGACCCAGACGTACGACACGTCGAACACGGCGGCGGCGATCAACAGCGCCAGGGCGAAGGCGGCGAAGCCGATGACGGCCAGGCTGAAGCGAGCGGTAAGGGAATGCCAGAATCGTTGCATCATAGAATGGGCGCGACGGACGTCAGTTGAAGGGAAAGGAAAAATTGGCTCATGCGGCGAGTGCGGCAGATTGCGGCGACAGTTGCGGCGCTGGTTGCGGCCCCAGCAGCGCAACGCTGCGCTGGACCGGGTCGAGGTTGCTGACGCACAGCGCGGCGCCGGCGCCGCTGCGCACGTGATGCTGGGCCAGCACCAGCGCCGCAAGCAGCGTGGCGTCGCCGGCATCGCCGCACGCACCCGCCACGGTCACGACCTGGCTGGCCGGATCGAGGTCGGGCAGCAGGTTGGTTGCCATACCGAGGGTTTCGCCGACGCGGCTGGCGCGGGCGTCGCTGTCGGCGCTGACCAGCGTGACGCTGCTCGCAGCAAGGCCGGCGCTGGCCAGCAGGTCGGTCGCCTGCTGCGTGATCAGGGTGCTGTCGATGCGGCCACGGCCGTCAGCCGAGCTGGCGCGCGCGCCACTGGCGGCCGGGTACAGCAGCGCCGCGTCGGGCGCGTCGAACAGGGCGCCCTGGGCGCGGTCGGCCAGCAGCAGGCCGGCTGCGCCTTCGCCGGGTACGCGCCCGTCCGGGTGGCGGCTGTCGAGCAGGATGAATTGATCGGCCCAGGCCTGCACGCTCCCTTCGCCGATGCGCGACCCGCAGGCCAGCAGCATGCACAGGAACGGTTGTGCGGCCTGCTGCGCGCGTTTGGACAGCGAGTCCACCAGCGCGAGCGACCCCGCTGCGACGTTTGCGCCGGCATCGGCCAGTACGGTTGCCACGTGGGCTTGCGGCCAGCCATGCAGTTCAATGATGTTGCGCAGCCAATCAGCAGCGACGGCGCGTTGTGGTGGGTTCCATTCGGCGGGCAGGAGCAGCACCAGTTGCAGCGTGGGGAGCGGTGGTGTCGCCTTGCCGGCCTGAAGCGCATCGAGATAGGCCGGCAGCGCCGGGTGCGGCCCGAGCCCAAACGCCAGTTCGCTAGCGACGACGGTGCCCAGGGCCAGCGCACGCCACTGTTCGTCGTCCAGCACATGGTCGGGATGGTGCAGTTGCAGCCACTCATCCATGGTTTCTTGCTGCGCCAGGCTATCGACGCTGGCCACGCGGCCACTGAGGATCGGGTAGCCGCGCTCGTCCAGCAGCGACGGATCGAGCTGCAGATTGGCCTGGCGCGACCGTAACGCCTCGCTCAGCGAGTCGACGTTGTCGCCGTGCGGCATGTTCAGTGCACCAGCCAGGACCACCAGCGCGGTCGGCTGCGCGGCGTCGGGTGCAGGCACTGCCGCAACCTGCGACGCCGTCGCGGCGGCCACGGCAGCGGCAGCAGCCGAACGCGCACTGACAGCGGCGATGATCTTGCGGCCTGCCCACAGCACGAGCAGCAGGAACAGCGGCATCAGCACCAGCCAGATGACGATATCCCCGGTGTCCGGCATGCGAGTGGTGGAGCGCCAGTACCACAGGGCGCCGAGCCAGCAGGCGCTGAATGCAGCGGCAACGATCAGGGTTCGGCTCAGCCAGGGACGCATCGGTTCTGCCTTTGCAAGTAATAAGGTGGCATGGTCAGACCTGGTCCACGGTGCTTTGCTGGCTGGCGATCAGCGTCGCACCGCAGCTGGTCAGGTCGCCGTGGCGGGCCACTGGCTTGCCATCGACGATCATGGTCGGATCGCCGCTGACGATCACGCATGGGGTGCTGCCGTGCAGCGGACAGACGACGGTATCGCCGACGCGCGCGATGGGCACGCCACCGCTGTCGCTGACCATCGATGCGGTCGCCACGACCCCGCCATGCGAGGTCTTGTCGCCCAAACGAATTACGGGACCTGCCATCACGTCTCCCTAAGACTTTCGTTTCATCACGCCGGGCACCCGCAACTCCGTGTGCCCGAAATCCATCATCTTCCAGCGGCCGCCCCAGGTAAGGCCAACCGACTCGGCCACCTGACCGTACAACTCGTAGCCACGCATGGCCCACGGATCCTTTTCGGTGATCACCAGCTTGCCGTCGCGCAGAAAGGCGCAGTCGGCGGCCAGGCCATGCTGGTGCCAGCTTTGCCAGGCGCCGGCATTGGTGACACTGGTGCCCATCGACGCCAGTGCATTCTGGCGCTCGGGGCTGCGATAGCCTTCGAGGATCGCCATGTCGTAACCGTGCTGCTCTTTCATGATCTTGAACACCAGCAGCAGGCGCTGCGTGAATTCGGGGTCCAGCAATGCCCAGTTGCGGCTGGCCGTGCGTAGCAGCGGCCGCTCCACGGCCACGTCGGCTGTGGCAAACACGGCTGGCGGCAGGGTCGCCGGCGGCGCCAGTTGTTCGCCCTGCAGCAGCGACGCCACCTGGGTATTGACTTCGCGGGTCGATACCTCGTAGCCGTCCAGCATATGGCTGCCGCCGGACAGGAACACCAGCGCCGGTGGCACGGCCAGCAGCGCCGCAGCCAACAGCCACGGCCAGTATCGAACCGCAGCCCCGGTGGAGCTGCACTGCATGCGGGGCATGGTGTTACCGACGGCGCCGGAGCTAGTCACGCGCGAGCGCCGGATGGCACCGAACCACGCGCCCAAGCGTGATTCCATGCGCGCTGCCGCCTGTACTGCCAGGCTTCTCCCTGCCGGGAAGAACACCAGCCAGCCGATCAGGCAGGCCAGAATGAAAAACAGGGCAATCGCCATTAACAACACATTGACTCCGCGTTTGACACTATTCGGCTACCTGGTGTGAAAAGGGTGCGCCAGATGACCGACGATCGGTATTTCCTTCAAGTACAACTTACTAGTCTGATAAGAACGGCTCATTCTACCCAACTGTGGAGTCTTATGCGCAACTGACTGTCGGCAATTGTGTGGGGTATCGCGCTAGTCAATTTATTAGCGTAAAGTGTTGCAACAACGATCAGGAGCTTGAATTTTGCAACGAAAAGACAAGATTTCCAGCAATGGACCACCTAGTTTGCTGACCCCTGCACAGCAGGCCGAAGCCGAACGTAACCGCATACTGTCGACGCTGGAGGCGTCTGGCGGCAAGCGGACATCGCCGTCCCCGAATGCGGCGCGTGCTTCGCGCGCGCCATGGATCTGGGCATTCTCGGGCGTGCTGGTGGCCGCCGTGGCTGGTGGTGCAGGGCTGTGGTATGGCCAGCAGCGCGAACCGTCGGCACCCCTGATTGTTGCTGCGGCCGCGCCAGAGAATGCCACGCACGCCGACGTGACCGGCACCAGCACCGTCGCGCCGGCGGCGGATGAGCCAGCCACGGCGATCATCGAAGACGACCACCAGGCGCGCTCGGCACCCTTGCCGGACGCGCAACCGAGCCTGAGCGAGATGCTCGCTGCCGAACCATCAGCGCCACCTGCTGCCGGCGCCACCGGCGACGTCCTCAGTCAGGCGCTGGAAGCACCGTCCGGCGCTGCGCTTGCAGCCGCCGCAGCTGCGCCGGTCGCCGCCAAAGCTGCTGCGAACAACACCGAGCGTGCAGGTGCACCGGCCAAGCCGAAGCCACCTGTCAAACGCGTGGCAGCCGTAAAACCTGCGCCGAAACCTGCAGCGAAAGCCGCCCCGAAAGCCGCGCCTGCACCCGCTGCTGACGGCGACGTGATGCTGCTCTCGGCCCTGATCGCGCACGCCCAGGCGTCCGAGCCGGCCGTGCAGTCCAGGACCCGCGCCAGCCTCGAGCAAGAACTTGCCTATTGCAAGAAGCAGCCGAAAGCCGAGCTGGCGGCATGCCGCAAGCGCGCCTGCGATGGTCGCGCCACAGCCGCCGCCTGCAAGGTGAAACGATGAGTGTGGCGGTGGTCGACGATGTGCTCGCCGCACTGGACGGCTTTTCCAGCCGCACCCGCTTATACGCTTTGCAACTGGGTGAAGACGCAAGCCTGATGGTGGAAGCGTTTGCCGCCGATGACGGCGTACAGACAATCGGCATGCGCGACGTGATCGTGCTCGGCACCGATGCCGCGCTCGACCTTGCGTCATTACTGGGCCAGGCCGCCACGCTCGAAACCAGTCTGGCCGACGGCACGCGCACGCGCTTCACGGGCCTGGTCAGCGAGGCAGCGATGCTGGGCAGCTTTGGTGGCCTGGCGCGTTACCGGCTGCGCTTGCAGCCGTGGCTGTGGCGCCTTGGCCAGGTGCGCAACAGCCGCGTTTGGCAAGACAAGACGGTGATGGAAATCGTCGACATCGTGTTCCAGGAACACGCACCGCACGCCGTCTGGCGCTGGAGTGAAGAAACATCGGTCTTCATGGCCGATGCCGGCGCGCGGAGCTATTGCTGCCAGTACCGCGAATCCGACCTCGATTTCGTCACGCGGCTGCTGACCGAAGAAGGCCTGAGCTGGCGGATCGAAGAAACGGACGAGGGCCACGGTGTGGTGCTGTTCGGCGACAGCAGCCAGGCCAGCGCGACGCCCGAAGACGCCAGCAGCAGCGCCTGCGGCGGCATTCGCTTTCATGGCGCGCGCGCCGGCGAAGCGCACGACAGCGTGCAATCGCTGCGTGCGCGGCGCAGCCTGCGCGTGGGTCTCTCCACCGTGCTCAGTTACGACTACAAGGCCAAGAAAGCCGTAGCCGCCAGCATACCGACCGCGGGCGCCGTGGGCGGTCCCAACGCGCCGCTGCTGGAAAGCTTCGACACGCCCGGCCAGTACTTCTACGCCGACGGCGCCCAGGCGCGCCGTTACGCGCTGTTGCAGATGCAGGCCAACGAAGCGCGCCGCCACCTGTGGCAGGCCCACTCGACGGTGCGCACGCTGCGCGCCGGTACCCGTTTCAGCCTGACGCAGGGGCCGCTGCAAGCGGGCGTCGGCGCCGATGCCGATCCGGCGTATGTCGCGCTGCGCGTCGTGAGCGTGGGCGTCAACAATCTGCCCAAGCCGGCCAGCGAGGGACTGGCCGAACTGTTCGGGCCGATCCCGGAGTTGCTCGAACAGACACTGCCCGAGCAGGATCCCGAACTGGCCGCCGTCATCGCCCAGGCCAGCACCAGCGGCTACGCCAACCTGATCGATGCCATCGCGGCCGATACCCCGTGGCGCCCGGTGGTCGGTGAAAACGGCTTGCGCCACCATCCCAAGCCGACCGCCCACGGCAGCCAGAGCGCGATCGTGGTCGGACCAGGGGGCGGCGCGAGCGCGAGTGGCGCCGATGAAATCCATTGCGACCGCCTGGGCCGCGTGCGCATCCGCTTTCACTGGCAGGAAGACGCCAACGCGACCTGCTGGGTACGCGTCGCGCAGCGCTCGACCGGTGGCGGCATGGGCAGCCAGTTCCTGCCGCGCATCGGCCAGGAAGTACTGGTGCAGTTTCTCGAAAACGATATCGACCGGCCGCTGATCGTCGGCGCGCTGTACAACGGCCAGGGTGAAGGCGGCACGCTGCCGACGCCGGGGGGCAAGAGTGAACAAGAGAGCGACACGGCGATCTTCGGCGCCGCGAACGATCACGCCGTCTCAGCGCAGGGCAACCTGGCGGGTGGCAACGGGCCGCTGTGGCACGGTGCAGCCGCGGCCAGCGCCGGTCACCGCAACAGCGCAGCGCAGTGGGGCATTCGCAGCAAGGAATTCGGCGGCAATGGCTACAACCAGCTCGTGTTCGACGACACCGACAGCCAGGGCCGTATCCAGCTCAAGAGCAGTTATGCCGCCAGCGAACTGAATCTGGGCCACCTGATTCACACGGCCGACAATTACCGCGGCAGCCTGCGCGGGCTGGGCGCGGAACTCCGTACGGACGGCTATGGCGCGGTGCGCGCCGCCACGGGCTTGCTGGTGACGAGCTACAAGACCACCCATGGCGCGGACGCACGTGAGCCGGCCGGCGACAATGTGGCCGGGATTGCCATGCTGAAGCAGGCGGTCAAGCTTGGCGAAACCTTCAGCGCGGCGGCGACGACGCATCAGACAGTGGCGTTCGCCAGCCATCTCGGCGCTGCAAAAGCCAATGCCAGCAAGCTCGACAACAAGGAAGCGCCGTTGCCGGCAATGCTGACGGCGGTCTCGGGCATGCTCAGCGGTGAGAGCATTGATGCGGCGCGCGGCGAGATGCCTGCCAAGCCGGTTGCGCCGGACGATGGCAAGCTGCCCAACAGCAGTTCGGCGGTGATTGCGATTGCCGCCAAGGCCGGCCTTGGTGTGGTTGCAGCGAATGATCTGCAACTGGCCAATGGCGAGACCATCACGTTAATGAGCGGGCAGGATACGCAGTTCGTCACCGGGGGCCAATTGCGCATGCATAGCGGGCAGGCGATCGGCATGCTGGGCGGGGCGGTCAAGGCGGGTGCGGAGAATATCGGCCTGCAACTGGTTGCAGCGAAGGGCGCGGTGGATCTTCAGGCGCAGGGTGATGTGCTCAATGTGCAGGCGCGCGATCAGGTCGACATCATCAGCGCCAATGCGCATGTCGACTGGGCGGCGGCCAAGAGCATCAGCCTGTCTACGGCGGGCGGGGCGAATATCACGATCGAAGGCGGCAATATCACGGTGCAGTGTCCGGGGAAGATCACCATTCACGCCGCAAAGAAAAGCTTTATGGCCAGCCAGGAAGTGAACTACAAGCTGCCGTTCCTGCCGCAGGGCGTGTGCGTGGAGTGCCTGGCCAAGCGGGCGGCGCAGCGCACGGCATTCATCAATAAAGGTACATAGGCTTTTGCAATGAAGATATCGTTAAAAAACACCACGCGGATTACCCGGCGCTGGCTGCTGGGCGCGCTGGGCAGCGCGTCCGTGCTGGTCGCCGCAGGCCGTACTTCGGCTGCGCCGGCCAAGCCATTGTGCGTCGAGTGCCTGGCCAAGCGTGCCAAACAGCGCACCGCGTTCATCAGTAAATGGGTCTGACGATGGTCGCGCAACCCACGATCGCCGCGCTGGCAGCGCTGGCTGCGCAGCATCCCGACTGGCGCTGGTACGCGATTGCCGACAGCGCGCAAGACGCCACGCTGCCCGGCGCCATCGATGGCCCCGGCGCCACAGTGCGCTGCCTGCTGGGCGCGACGCAGGGCAGCCCGCTGGCGGCGCAGTCGCCGCACCTCGTGCAACTGGCGCCACCGGGGCAGGGCGGCGTCGCCTGGAAATGGATTGCCCGCTGGCTCGGCCGTCAAGCACCGCTCGAGCCGAGCCTAACCGTCGTCGCCAGTACCTTGTCGTTTGATGCCTTATTCGCACAGCTCAAGCAGTTTACCGAAATCCGCCTGCCGGATAACTACGACATGTTCTTTGGATTCTGGGATCCCGCAATCCTCGGCACGCTGATCGGGCAGCCGGACGACGCCACATTGCACGTCAAGGGACCGGTGCTCAATGCGGGCCAGCGCGCACAGCTGTTTGGCGGACTGGCCGGGTGGTGGTACTGGGACCGTGACGGCCAGCAGCACGCGGTCGATGTCGGTGCCACGCCTCCGGTGCGCTTGCCGGCGCCGCTGCTGCTGACGCAGAATCAGGTCGATCAGCTGGTCGAAGCTGGCGTGCCCGATCATGTGTTGTACTTTGTTGATCTGAACCAGCCCAATCTGCTGCGGAAAATTCCTGTAGCTGCACGCTACGGCTATGTAAAAAATTCACTTGCCGGTGCACGTGGTATTGGGCTCATTTCGATGCAAGATTTGGTGAACTATGTATGCATGACGTTAATATATGGAGACCAGTGGCATGAAGACGCCGACATTGCCGATCTGATGCGCAAAGTAAAAGCAGAAGCTATTGATTTTTCTGATGCAATTGACATGTTGCCGAAAGTTAAAGCCAATGAAAGATTATAAACCTGTTGGAAAGATAGATCGCCGTACCCTGTTAGGTGCAGGGATATGTTTTATTTTTGTTAATGCATGTGAGGCTAAGCCAATGAAAGCCCGATTCGACGTTGTCTTATTCAATTATCTGAATCGTCCAATTTTCGGGTTGCTAATTGATAGGACTATCGACGCCGCTTCGGATAAATATCCTGGTACAGGAAGTGGGATCATGACGGGAATAAGTCTGTCATTGGGCCCGAAAAAAGTGACATGGCGGCTAGACGGGCCACCTGGGATGAAAAATAACGGTGACACGATCACCAGTAAAAACAGTCCAGAACTGGTTTCGATACCGGGCGGGCGTTATTTGGGAATACACGTTTATCCTGACTATACAGTAGAGCTTATCCCAACGGTTGGCCTGCCACAAGTCAGTCAGCGTGGCCAAATGGAAATGGCAGAGGCAGGGCGGGACCGTGGCTAACGACGATGCCGCGACGGCAAGAGCGTGTAATCGCGACGTTTCGAAAAAGGCTCCCACACCTTTTCAAGATTGCCGTGATGTTGTTCATATATCTATTTTCTTTGATGGTACTGGCAATAATCTGGAAGAAGACGCTGCTAGCAAAAGTTGGAGCAACGTTGGCAGGATGTATAGAGCAGCCTTGCAGGACGAGGGCAGGGCAATCATTCCTATTTACGTTTCTGGTGTCGGAACGCCCTACAATGGGAAGGCGGTTAATTGGATCCGATCCGTTGATGTCTGGCGGGAGGACAATATGTGGGGTGCGGGCTTCGGCGGGGGGGGCACGCGGCGGCTTGATCAGGGGCGTGATGCTGTTAATGATAATCTCCGAGATATTTTGGTTGAAAATGCTCGTCGATTAGGGAAGGAAACTGCTGCGTATGCGACGAGCGCAAGTGCTGAAGGTTTTTCGGCAGTCAATAAGGTGCTTGGCAAACACCGGCTAATTAAAATAATAAACATGTCTTTTTTTGGGTTTTCGCGAGGTGCCTCATTAGCTCGCGCGTTTTCCAATAGAGTCATTAGGCGATGCAAGCAAGGTCCTTCAAATCTGGAGTATGAGGGCTATCAGATCCGTTTCCATTTTCTTGGTTTGTTCGACACCGTGGCCTCGTTCGGTGTTCCCTCTATGAACGTTAGACTGCCTTTTGAAGAACGTGAACTGGTTGTGTCGCCTCATGTCGAGCGCTGTGTACACTACGTTGCAGCCAACGAAGTGCGAGTCGCGTTTCCTGTTGATCTAATTAGGAAAAACGGCAAGCTGGCTGGTGATTGGGTTGAAAGCGTTTACCCCGGCGTTCACTCGGATGTTGGAGGCGGCTATGGACCGAACGATCAAGGAATTGATAATAATTTTGCACGTATTCCCATGCATGACATGATGCGACAATCCGTTATTAGCGGTGTAAGGATGGCGTCGTACGAGGAGATCGCAACTACCAGAGAAGCAATTTTTAATGAGTTATTTAAGGTCCAAGATTCAACATGGGATGCATATAAAAAATATTTGTCTGCGTGTGGTGCCGGCGCTGGTTCTGTCGAAAATCAGATCAAGCGGCATATGCAAATATTCTACAGTGCAAATGGAACCATGCATCGGCGAGGTATAGAGACCCCCGGGTCGCGTCGACGAAACGAAGACAAGTATAAATATCTCGGCCCAAAGGGCATGGCTTGGGAAATCAGCAAGTATCGACTGGCTGCAAAAACCGGGCAATGGTTGCGCTATGGTGGTGGCGCTATTAATGGATATGCGCAGTATGTGAAGCCCGAAGATTGGCAGATCTCAGCATGGGATCATAACGCAACTGATGGCGTAATCGAGTTTGTTTCACGGTATATTCACGATTCAAAGGTGGATTTTATTGGAAATCTCATCGAGCCTTTCAGTTATTTTAAGCCGCGCGGTGTACAGGAATCTACCGCAAACATAACAGTGGAGTGGGGAAACTGGATAAGTCACAAGGCTGAGGCGGCGAAACAGGCCACGAGTGATGCTTACGACGTCGGTAAGAAAAAAGTTGACGATGCTGCCGAAGCAACAGCGGTAGCGGCTCGCGAAGCCGCTGAAGCGACGCGGCGCAATGCAGAGGCATTGGCTGCAGCGGCGCGGCGTAAGGCTCATGAAACTGCACTGTTAGCTCAGCAAAAGGCAAGAGAAGCCGCGTCGGCAGCAAAAAGTGCTTACGACACCGCTAGTCAAGCCGCGAGTGACACGGCAGATGCTGCGTACCGTAAAGCACAGGAGACTGCCGCATATGCGCGCCGACAAGCCGACACTGCAACCAAAGCAGTCTCGGACGCATATGATGCGACGGCGAACGCTGGGAAAAGGGCGGTCGCAGAAGGAGGCAAGAAAATTGTTGAAGTTGGAAATGACGCTACCAGGCTTTACGATCGCGGTATCAATTGGATTAAGCACACCATCGGCGACGACTGAGCTCGTGAAAATTCTGGCTATATAGTGTATTCCGCGGCGAATGCAATCTCGAGCCAAATGGCAGTGTGCAGCCCCATACGATTTTAATTTAGCGATCGCAGACTGGATAAACAACCGCTAATTTAAGCCTACTACACCTGACAGCAACAGCGCGATCATAATGGGCACTGATGGTGGGTCGTGCGCGAGCGGCGCCGATGAAATCCACTGCGACCGCCTCGGCCGAGTACGCATTCGCTTCCACTGGCAGGAAGACGCCAACGCGACCTGCTGGGTGCGCGTCGCACAGCGCTCGACCGGCGGCGGCATGGGCAGCCAGTTCCTGCCGCGCATCGGCCAGGAAGTACTGGTGCAGTTTCTCGAAAACGATATCGACCGGCCGCTGATCGTCGGCGCGCTGTACAACGGCCAGGGCGAAGGCGGCACGCTGCCGACGCCGGGGGGCAAGAGTGAACAAGAGAGCGACACGGCGATCTTCGGCGCCGCGAACGATCACGCCATCTCGGCGCAGGGCAACCTGGCGGGTGGCAACGGGCCGCTGTGGCACGGTGCAGCCGCGGCCAGCGCCGGTCATCGCAACAGCGCCGCGCAGTGGGGCATTCGCAGCAAGGAATTCGGCGGCAATGGCTACAACCAGCTCGTGTTCGACGACACCGACAGCCAGGGCCGTATCCAGCTCAAGAGCAGTCATGCCGCCAGCGAACTGAATCTGGGCCACCTGATTCACACGGCCGACAATTACCGCGGCAGCCTGCGCGGGCTGGGCGCGGAACTCCGTACGGACGGCTATGGCGCGGTGCGCGCCGCCACGGGCTTGCTGGTGACGAGCTACAAGACCACCCATGGCGCGGACGCACGTGAGCCGGCCGGCGACAATGTGGCCGGGATCGCCATGCTGAAACAGGCGGTCAAGCTGGGCGAAACCTTCAGCGATGCCGCCATGACGCATCAGACGGTGGCGTTCGCCGGTCATCTCGGCGCTGCGAAAACCAATGCCAGCAAGCTCGACGACAAGGAAGCCCCGCTGCCGGCAATGCTGACGGCGGTCTCGGGCATGCTCAGCAACGAGAGCGTGGACGCGGCGCGCGGTGAGATGCCTGCCAAGCCGGTCGCGCCGGCCGATGGCAAGCTGCCCAACAGCAGTTCGGCGGTGATTGCGATTGCCGCCAAGGCCGGCATGGGTGTGGTTGCAGCGAATGATCTGCAACTGGCCAATGGCGAGACCATCACGTTAATGAGCGGGCAGGATACGCAGTTCGTCACCGGGGGCCAATTGCGCATGCATAGCGGGCAGGCGATCGGCATGCTGGGCGGGGCGGTCAAGGCGGGTGCGGAGAATATCGGCCTGCAACTGGTTGCAGCGAAGGGCGCGGTGGATCTTCAGGCGCAGGGTGATGTGCTCAATGTGCAGGCGCGCGATCAGGTCGACATCATCAGCGTTAATGCGCATGTCGACTGGGCGGCGGCCAAGAGCATCAGCCTGTCGACGGCAGGCGGGGCGAATATCACGATCGAAGGTGGAAATATTACGGTGCAGTGTCCGGGGAAGATTACGATTCACGCCGCGAAAAAAAGCTTCGTGGGTCCGGTTGACCAGCCCTATCCGCTACCGGCCATCCCCGGCACGGTGTGTGTCGAATGTCTGAAAAAATCTTTGGCGGCTGCGCCCGCTTTCACGTTGCTGGAATAACGCATGTTGATCGATCCACACCAGACCAATTGGCATGCTGAACTGCTGGCACAATCTCGGCAACTGCCTGACGGAGCACAGCTTGTACTGTTGATCGACGGCGCGTTCGTACCTGGCCTGTTTCGACACCTGAGCAAAACCAGCGAGCCAGCCTTGTTGTTCGAGCGGCTTCCGGGCTGCAACGACAAAGTGAAAGACGTATCGCCATTCCTGGTGCCTTTCGTTTCGGACAACCAGGCACTACATCGCGTCCTGGAGCGATGCGAAGGACTGCCCATGTTGAGCGCGATTGTTACTAGCGACAGTATCGATGTACTTGCTGAACGACTCGCCGCTTGGTGCACTGTCGCGACCGGGGGAAACTATTTCAATTTCAGGTTTCCCGACACGCGGAGACTGCCTGCTATCTTTGCCGTTCTCATGCCTGAGCAGCAGCGTGAGCTTGCCGGCAATGCCCTAAGCTGGCATTACATGGCCAGGAACGGGGCTTGGGCAGCGCTGCCGATTGATTACTCTGGACCAGCGATCGGGACTACAGTGAATGCAAGGCTAAGTGAAGCGCAGTTTGCAAGGCTGATCGAGGATAGTGAATCGGACGAGATATGGGTTCGGCTGCAGTATGGCGGCGACACTTGGGATGGCTTGCCGTCAGAGCGGCATGATCTGCTCAAGGAAGCGGTGCAGGTTGCCCGCCAACATAATCTCGACCACACTGGAACATTGAGATGGTGTGCTAAGTTAATGGCCACGGTTGCGACGGGAAGTCACGTCAACGTGCCACATGTATTTTTGAATTTTCAGAAAGAGTTTACAGGGCGATTCAATGACGATCTACAAAATACTGTTTAGCACATTTGTGCTTTTGCTATGCGGCTGCAGTGCGCGAGGAGAATCTGGAGCGTCAAGGTCAGGTGATCGAGTTTCAGTAAGTATTCATGGTGTTAACTATACTGCGGACCCATTCGAGTTTTCTGTTGTTGATCCACGCGATGAAAAGAACAATGGTGGTGGAGAACACATTGGGCCATATGCCGCCGGAGGCATCGTTTGCTGTTTCAAGCTCCCCGCCAAGTGGTCGCCAGGAACAGTCATTGAAGTTGAATCCAGACATTGGTTGTCGACAGGGAATGGAGAAGAAATTTCCGCTATCGAAAAGAAGCATACAGTCGAACTACCAGCCTACGCGAATGGAAAAGCTGGAGAATTATGGGTGCTGCGCAGGTCGGATGGTGGCTTTGATATTGTTTCAAGCGACCTGCAACCGGATCACCCCCAATGGCCTGGAAAAATCAAGGGTTGGCCAGTTCCTTCTCGAGATTTTATGCTGAAGCGGTGGGAGTTGGTTAGGGACGATGCCGAGGACGCCGTAAAGAACGGTAAGCATCTTATTGCGGAAGTAGAGAGATCATCAGAATCCTTGTTTCGAAAGGCATGGGCTTTAGACGAAAGCTATTCAAAGGACACGATAGCGAAATTTACCGGCCCTGAAGATCCTGCTTATCATCAGAGCTTAAAGAAGCGCTATACAGACCGATTACGCTTCTCTGAGGCGCGCCTTAAGCAAATCATGGAGGATAAGCCATGAGTGCTCAGCTTTGTACAGTTTTACCTGATAGGTATGGCAGGGCCGCGAATAAGAAAGAATTTTTCGACGATGCTGAACGGGACATACTAGAGGCCTATGAGGAACGCGAATATATACCAAATAACCTCTCTGGTAAATCCTGCAACACCAACCTTTTCTTTGGCTTCTTTTTTGACGGTACGAAAAATAACTATAGGTTGGCTGCAAAAGCGAATGAATACTCCAATGTTGCTCGATTATATGACGCTTTCCCTGGTCAGAGTGTGCCGGGAGTATTGCCGAAGGGAGTAGACTGGAAGCTTCAGAAAGATTCAAGGTTTTTGAATTTCTTTCGAGTTTATGTGCCGGGTGTAGCGTCACCTTTCCCGGACATCAATGATAGCGGTGATGGCTGGACTAAGGTTCTCGGCGGGGCTGTGGGCAGAAAAGTCAATGACCGCATTGTGTGGGCATTAATTCAGGCAGTTAACAATGTTCATCGTTTTTTCTACAAGCAACCTTTGTTATCGTCCGAAGAAGCTATCTCGTTGGTAAGTCGTCTTTATCTTTCTAAAGAGGCACGGGCATTAATGAGCAGGAATGTAGCACGTCCATATCGGGAATATCGGGATGTGGAAACAGTGCGTCCTCGGGCTGAATTTGAAAGTCTTTTGAGACGTTTGCACGCGCGAGTCGCACAGCACTGGTCAATAAATGGATCTCGCCCAAAAAAGATTGACCCTGCAATTGTTCAAACGATTTTTATATCGACATTAGGCTTTTCTCGAGGAGCAACTCAAGCTCGTGCCTTTGCCAACTGGCTAGATTCCTTATGCAGGCTCGATGCGCAGATTTTGGGAAAAAAAGGTACTACTTTAGGCGGCTTCCCTGTAAGCTTCGACTTTTTGGGTCTGTTCGATACTGTAGCATCTGTCGGTCCGGGAAACACGTTCGGGGACTGGATTATTTCACGATTAGTAGATGGACATAGTGGCTGGGCTGATGCCGAAGATAGCTTAAGAATACCCGGCAGTATAAAGCGATGTGTGCATCTCGTCGCCTCACATGAGCAGCGGCGCAGTTTCCCGCTAGATTCAGTTGCATTAGGATTTGCATACCCATCAAACGCAGAAGAGATCGTGTTTCCTGGCGTGCATTCAGACGTTGGCGGCGGTTACGCGCCGATGGATCATGGAAAAGGTGTTAATGCCAGTGGTAATGATATGCTTTCACGCTTGCCATTACTGTATATGTATAAGGTAGCAAGGTTGGCAGGAGTGCCTTTTAAGCTTGAGTTGGCCGATAAGGATGTGCAAAAAAAGTTTGAAGTCGATGCAAAAGTCATTAACGATTTCAATGCTTATTTATCGCAATGCAAGCGATCGAAGGGATCGCTGACTGATATCATGCGCGAACAGCAAATTTTTCAAATGGGATGGAGATATTTTCGGCGTGCCGGTGGTGGTAACGAAATCAATAGAACTAACAGCTTTAAAAGAGCTAGCAACTTTGACAAGAATGACTTGGATTCATCGTCTCGAGAATTTAGCGATGAATTGAATGAGTTCGAAAAGCAACTGCAGAAATGGAAAAAACAAAAACTACCGAAGCAGTCGCCTGGCTTTGGAAACTCTTTCGTTCGTGAGTGGCAAGAAATCGCGCGATATTGGCCTATAACAGTACAGACCCCAGAAATTGTAAATTTTTTTGATGAGTACGTGCACGATTCTCGTGCGGCTTTCAAGTTGAGTGGTGCGGATAATCCTACGGATGCTGTCAATTCGCTTCAAGAATGGTCAAGAATATTAGCTGTTCGTAAGTCTTTGTATTCCAATCCTATGCCAGTAGTGCGAATGTCTCGAGCAGGGCCGCCAGATTACGGTATGGATCGAAATGAGCGTATGGCTGCAGAGGCGTTTGACCGGGAAAGAAAAGCAAATCCCAACGAGCGGGATCTGACAAAGCTAATCCCTCGTTACATTAACGAAGGGCGTGAGCCATCGTTTCTGGCCGAAGCTGGATATTTTCGATTTAGAAAGATTTATGGCGGTTCGGACGATGTACTTCTATCTCAGTCAGATGGTGAACATAGTGGAAAGTCGATCAACAATCTGGCCGATATTAAGGCAGTAGACGACTCGGTAAGTAATGTGCGGCGAAAAGTTTAGGAGATTATCGCGATTTCATGAAAGGTTTACCGATGTGTCACCGCGAGCGGCATAAGTGCCTGGTCCTCAACCGGTGCTGGGCCGGCTGGCTGCACTGGAGACGAGCCTGGCCGACGGCACCTGCACCCGATTTAACGGCCTGGTCAGCGAAGCGGCAATGCTGGGCAGCTTTGGTGGCCTGGCGCGTTACCGGCTGCGCTTGCAGCCTTGGCTGTGGCGCCTTGGCCAGGTGCGCAACAGCCGCGTTTGGCAAGACATTACGGTGATGGAAATCGTCGACATCGTGTTCCAGGAACACGCACCGCACGCCGTCTGGCGCTGGAGTGACGAAACATCGGCATTCATGGCTGATGCCGGCGCGCGCAGCTATTGCTGCCAGTACCGCGAATCCGACCTCGATTTCGTCACGCGACTGCTGACCGAAGAAGGCCTGAGCTGGCGCATCGAAGAGACGGACGAGGGCCACGGTGTGGTGCTGTTCGGCGACAGCAGCCAGGCCAGCGCGACGCCCGAAGACGCCAGCAGCGCCGGCGGCGGCATTCGCTTCCATGGCGCGCGCGCCGGCGAAGTGCACGACAGCGTGCAATCGCTGCGTGCGCGGCGCAGCCTGCGCGTGGGTCTCTCCACCGTGCTCAGTTACGACTACAAGGCCAAGAAAGCCGTGGCCGCCAGCGTACCGACCGCGGGCGCCGTGGGCGGTCCCAACGCGCCGCTGCTGGAAAGCTTCGACACGCCCGGCCAGTACTTCTACGCCGACGGCGCCCAGGCGCGCCGTTACGCGCTGTTGCAGATGCAGGCCAACGAAGCGCGCCGCCACCTGTGGCAGGCCCGCTCGACGGTGCGCACGCTGCGCGCCGGCACCCGTTTCACTCTGACGCAGGGGCCGCTGCAAGCCGGCGCCGGGGCGGGCGACGATGCCGATCCGGCGTATGTCACGCTGCGCGTCGTGAGCGTGGGCGTCAACAATCTGCCCAAGCCGGCCAGTGAGGGATTGGCTGAACTGTTCGGGCCGATCCCGGAATTGCTCGAACAGACACTGCCCGAGCAGGATCCCGAACTGGCCGCCGTCATCGCCCAGGCCAGCACCAGCGGCTACGCCAACCTGATCGATGCCATCGCGGCCGCTACCCCGTGGCGTCCGGTGGTCGGCGAAAACGGCTTGCGCCACCACCCGAAGCCAACCGCCCACGGCAGCCAGAGCGCGATCGTGGTCGGGCCTGGCGGTGGCGCCAGTGAGAGCGGCGCCGATGAAATCCATTGCGACCGTTTGGGGCGCGTGCGCATTCGCTTCCACTGGCAGGAAGACGCCAACGCGACCTGCTGGGTACGCGTCGCACAGCGTTCGACCGGCGGTGGCATGGGTAGCCAGTTCCTGCCGCGCATCGGCCAGGAAGTACTGGTGCAGTTTCTCGAAAACGATATCGACCGGCCGCTGATCGTCGGCGCGCTGTACAACGGCCAGGGCGAAGGCGGCACGCTGCCGACGCCGGGCGGCAAGAGTGAACAAGAGAGCGACACGGCGATCTTCGGCGCCGCGAACGATCACGCCATCTCGGCGCAGGGCAACCTGGCGGGTGGCAACGGGCCGCTGTGGCACGGTGCAGCCGCGGCCAGCGCCGGTCACCGCAACAGCGCAGCGCAGTGGGGCATTCGCAGCAAGGAATTCGGCGGCAATGGCTACAACCAGCTCGTGTTCGACGACACCGACAGTCAGGGCCGTATCCAGCTCAAGAGCAGCCACGCGGCCAGTGAACTGAACCTGGGCCACCTGATTCACACGGCCGACAATTACCGCGGCAGCCTGCGCGGGCTGGGCGCCGAATTGCGCACGGACGGCTATGGCGCGGTGCGCGCCGCCACGGGCTTGCTGGTGACGAGTTACAAGATCACCCATGGTGCCGATGCGCGCGAGCCGGCCGGCGACAACGTGGCCGGGATTGCCATGCTGAAGCAGGCGGTCAAGCTGGGCGAAACGTTCAGCGATGCCGCCACGACGCATCAGACGGTGGCGTTCGCCGGCCATCTCGGCGCTGCGAAAACCAATGCCAGCAAGCTCGACGAAAAGGAAGCGCCGCTGCCGGCAATGCTGACGGCGGTCTCGGGCATGCTCAGCAACGAGAGCGTGGACGCGGCGCGCGGCGAGATGCCTGCCAAGCCGGTCGCGCCGGACGATGGCAAGCTGCCCAACAGCAGTTCGGCGATGATTGCCATTGCCGCCAAGGCCGGCCTTGGTGTGGTTGCAGCGAATGATCTGCAACTGGCCAATGGCGAGACCATCACGTGCGAGATTTTATGCTGAAGGGTGGGAGTTGGTTCGAGACAATGCCGAGCAGGCCGTAAAGAATAGTCAGTATCTTATTGCGGAAGTAGAGAGATCATCAGAATCCTTGTTTCGTGAGGCATGGGATCTAGACGAAAAATATTCAAAGGACACGATAGCGAAATTTACCGGCCCTGAAGATCCTGCTTATCATCAGAACTTAAAGAAGCGCTATACAGACCGATTACGCTTCTCTGAGGCGCGCCTTAAGCAAATCATGAAGGATAAGCCATGAGTGCTCAGCTTTGTACAGTTTTGCCTGATAGGTACGGCAGGGCCGCGAATAAGAAAGAATTTTACAAGATTCGCGCTGTTGCATGCTACGCCTTAGTGAAAAGTTCGTTGCGTGTACACGTAATTTTAGCCCCATGTCGATGCGAGATGTGGTGAACGATGCATGAATGACGTTGATATTGTAAATTTCGTGGTCGATTTTCCGATGCAGTTGAACTTTTGCCAAAAGTTGAAGCCAATGAAAAATTGTGAAGACGTTCCGAGGGTCAACCGCCGAAGATTACTGGGTGCAGGGGTATGTGTTATGTTGACAAACGCATGCGATGCTAAGTTGACGAAACCCAGTTTCAACGTCGTTTTGTTTAATTATTTAAATCGTCCAATTTTTGAATTGCTGATCGATGGAACTGTTGATGCGAGTTCCGATGCATACCCCCGCACCGGAAGCGGTATTATGATCGGAGTCGGAATTTCCTTGGGTCAAAAAAAAGTGACTTGGCGGCTGGATGGGCCGCCTGGAATGAAAAGCAACGGTGAAACTATTACCAGTAAAAACAGTCCTGAACTTGTCTCTATTCCAGATGGACGTTATTTGGGCATACACGTTTATCCTGACTATACAGTAGATCTGATCCCATCAGTTGGTATTCCACGGGTTAGTCAGCGTGGTCAAAAAGAAATGGAAGAGGCAGGAAGAGATCATGATTAACGGTGATGTTGCAACGGAAGAAGTACGTATTCTCAACATCTAAAAAAGCGTATCAAATCGATTGATGAAGCGATGCCATTAGCTACCTGGGTGATGAATCGATGAGAAATTTTATATGTGCATTAGGAGTTATTTTCTTTCTTTCGGGTTGCATTTCAAAGGAAGAGGAAGCGCGTAGACTGGAAAAGCATAATGAGACGACCTTTACTACAACTGCATTAACTACACAAAATATGACATTTTCAGTATTTTATACAAGGAGGCTTCAATCCCTTTCGATGTGGAAAATGCAACTAATGGAGGGTCGGTATTTTTCCGAAATTCTGGTAAGGCACTGCTCGATAATGGCCAGGAGGTAGCTGGTGGTGGCGATACCTGTTGTTTGATTTGGAATAAAGCAACTGACAAGCCATTAAAAATAAAAGTGGTATTGAGCGTGATTTACGATCTTGATTCGTTTGACGGAAAATTGAGTGATCAGCGCGACAAACGTAGCCTTAAAGGGCGCGGGCGTGGTAGTGCTTGGTGCGAAGCTATTGTAGATGTGCAACCTGCCGAAAGTGATCTCAAAGCGGACAGGGTTATATTACATTTTCTTGTTGACGGAACTGTTAAAGCAACGCTTGCAACTTTTCAAACAGAAAAACCGCTTTCATCTAGTCTGGTAGAGCAACATACAGTTGTGCTCCCTGAAGGTCAATTTTGTAAAAATGAAATCGATAATCCATTCTTCGGGATTCCTCGTGCACCTCACAGGGAATGAGCAGTCAGATTGCCGCTATGCTGCACAGAATAAATGCGGAAGCTATCGATTTTTCCAGTGAAGTTAATTTTTTTTTCGAAGGTTACTTCCAATGTTTGATTATAAGGTTCTTTCAAGAATTGATCGTCGCACCTTGATGGGCGCAGGGATATGTTTCGCGTTTGTTAATGCATGCAAAGCTAAATCGATAAAAGCCAGCTTTGACGTTGTTTTATTTAATTATCTGAACCGCCCGATTTTTGAGCTGCTAATCGATGGAACTATCGATGGTAGTTCAGATAAATATCCCGGTACCGGCAGTGGTGTGATGATGGGAATAAGTCTTATGTTGGGTGAGAAAAAGGTGATATGGCGTTTGGGTGGGCCTGCTGGAATGAAAAATAACGGTGACACGGTCGCCAGTAAAAACAGTCCGGAACTTGTTTCCATCCGAGGTGGAAAGTATTTGGGCATACACGTTTATTCCGACTACACAGTCGACCTTATTCCATCAGTTGGTTTTCCTCAGGTTAGCGAGCGTGGCCAATTGGAGATTTCAGAGGCAGGAAGAGATCGTGGCTGACAATATCTTCCCGATGACAGAAGCGTGTTGTCGAACTAACCTAAAAGGCCTGTCGCTGTTTTTCGGCGAAACCAGCAATGTCGCAAAACGGCGAAACTGTGATAAGTAAAAATTAACCTGGCTTAAAAACAGATAATAAAAAAATATTTGGCAATCACATTTACTCTGACGACCTGTAAAGCTCATTCTAACGACTCATAATCCAGGATTTAGCGCACGTGGACAGATCGAAATGGAATAAGCCAAGGGGATATTGACTGGCGATATCATGCATACATTGCCTGTGTTGTTAAATTGAAGAGTGTCAGCAATAATAAACAGTTATAGGGATATAATTCGTGATTTATCGCAACAGAGGAACGCAATGCGAGCACTAGTGAAATCGGTGGCGCTTATAACTGTTTTGATATGTCAAACTGCTCATGCTGAAAATATCAATGGTACATGGCGATACGAGAAGAGCATGGACTATTTTGGTCAGATGACGCCGCCGTCAACGAAAAATCCGATTCTTCAAATTATCAATAATGTGGCGAAAATGTCGCCAAACTGCAATGTCGCATTAACCAAGAGCCGCTATCTCTACTCCAGTCCGTTTCAGTCGCTGCTAAAGGAAGGCGTCACCGAGTAGATGCTTGAGAATATCTTAAGAAGAATTTTTCATTTTCTGTCATGGGCGCCAAGGACTATCTTAAAGCCGACATTGACGAAACCTGCAACGGGCCCGTGCTTGATTTTTTGGTCAGTGGCGATAAACTGCTGACACCGTTTGCAGGCTCGGCTTTCCATAGCTATGCGCGCGTTGACGATGGCGCCTTGCGACGAGTGGAAGCGAAACTCGCTCTGGGTGGCCGAAGGCTGAGTCAACTTCCTTTTGATCCCGCCACTTTCATCAGCATTTGCCACGGGTTGCTTCCGCGTGTGCGCGGGGGGCAACATAAGACCGATCGGTGCGCACCTGTTTACTACCCCTACATTGCCACGCAAAAAATAGCGATCTCCTTGCCAGACTGATCGGCATCCATGACTACAGGAAGGGCGGCGCCAGTTATGCTGACGATTATGCGCCGCCATTCGCGAACGTGCTTCACCCCACGTTTATCCTGCTTCCTCCGCTAAAAGAGGCGCTGGTGGTCCGCGTGGAAGATCTGGAGGGCAGCCCGGAAGATCGCGATATGATGTCAGGTGTCTACCTCGTGATCAAAGAAGGGAAAGTTTCTGATGAGCTCAATGATGGCTTTACGATCGACGAACGCCATGTATGCACAGACGACGATGGGAAGAAGCGCTATCGGTTGCTCGAGTCTGGCAAGTTCAAAAAACTTTTTTGAGAATCAAATGTTGAAATCAGAATCGGCAAACTTCTTGTTGCAGCGATGAATCGGCGCCATCTTCTCAGGGCTATTGCGTTCCTGCCTGTTGCACATATTTGTGAGGCGAAATCAATGAAAGTCGTATTGGATGTTGTGCTGTTCAATTATCTTGACCGGCCCATCTTCGATGTCTACATCGACGGTAAGGTCGGCGAAACCAGCGAGGCGTATCCGGCTACCGGTGGAGGGATCTTCACCGGCATCTCCTTCGCGTTAGGACAGAAAACCGTCACCTGGCGGCTTGATGGTCCGAAGGGCACACCACGCAATGGCGAGACAGTCGCTAATCGGAATACCCTGCGCCTTGACACCGTCGTGCTGGGGGCAAAATTTCTCGGTGTGCATATCTATCCGGATGACAGCGTCGAGTTGACAACCTCGAAGGGGGTACCTGACCGGACGCAGCGCGGTATTGCCATGGCGCGCGATGGTGCGGGTGGTCAATGATCTCTACGGCCAACGTCCCTACAAATCCAGCCAAGAGGGGCAACCACGATGTGCCCCCGCAGCGACTTACGAATTGAGCACGTTGACAAAGCCCCCCAACGGCATCGGCCGGTGAAACAAAAAGCCCTGCATCGTCGAACACCCATGCGCGCGCAGATAGCGCGCCTGCGCTTCCGTTTCGACGCCCTCGGCCACCAGATCCAGATTCAGCCCGCGTGAAATCGAGATAATCGCCAGCACCACCGGGTAATGCCCATCCTCGTCGCTGATCTGCTGTACGAACGACTGGTCGATCTTGATGGTCTGGATCGGAAACCGGTGCAGATACGCGAGCGACGAATAGCCGGTACCGAAATCGTCGATGGCCACCGAGACACCCAGCTGCCCGAGTTTCCTGAGCTGCTCGATCGCGTACTGCGGATTGCGGATGCAGATGTTTTCGGTGATTTCGACGGCGATCCGCCCAGGGCCGATGTCGTAGCGCTCCAGGGCATTGCGCATCGTTTCGAAAAATTTGCTGTGGTCGAGATAATGCGGCGACAGATTCAGCGACAGCGTCAACGGGTTCGCACAGTCCGTGCCCCATTGCGCCATGTCGCGGCACAGGGTGTCGATCATCCACTCCGAGATCGGGACGATCAGGCCGCTTTCTTCGGCGAACGGCAGGAATTCTGCAGGCATGATCAGGCCGCGCACCGGATGGTTCCAGCGCATCAGTGCCTCGGCGCCGATGATGCGGCCACTGGCAGCGTCGATCTGTGGCTGGTAGTACATCTCGAGTTCGTTGCGCTCGAGTGCGCGGCGCAGATGCTGTTCCAGCGCGACGTTCTGGTGCAGCGCGTCGTGCATCGACGGATCGTAGAACGCATGGCCGTTCTTGCCCAGGTCCTTGACGCGGTACATCGCGATGTCGGCATTGCGCAGCAGTTCGTCGATCGACTCACCGTGCTCGGGGTAGATGGCCACGCCGATCGACGCCGAAATATGCACCTCGGTGCCGGCCAGGTCGAATGGCTGATGCAGCTGCTCGATGAACTTGTCGGCAACCACGCGAGCGTCGTCGCGCGAGCGCAGGTCGGGCAGCACGATCGTGAACTCGTCGCCACCCTGGCGTGCCAGCGTGTCACCCTTGCGCAGGCAGTCCTTCAGGCGCTGCGCCACTTGCTGCAGTAACTTGTCGCCGTGGCCGTGGCCGAGTGTGTCGTTGACCAGCTTGAAGCGGTCCAGGTCGATGAACATCACCGCCAGTTCAGCGCGCTTGCGGCGCGCCTGCAGCATCGCCAGGCCGAGCCGGTCCTTGAACAGCACGCGGTTGGGCAGGTCGGTCAGGATGTCGTGGTAGGCCTGGTGATGGATGACTGCCTCGGCACGCTTGCGTGCGCTGACGTCGCGTGCGATGCCGTAGGTGCCGACATAGGTCGGCGTGTGCGGATCGCGTTTTTCGCGGTGCATGCCGATCGCGTTGAGCGAGATCGTCATCACCGATGTGTCGGCGACGGTGGCGTGTCCGTGCATCGGGCTTGCCCGGCACGTCACGCGCAGTTCGACATCGCGCGAGGCCCGCTCGCCGACGCGCCGCTCGTTGAAGACGTAGAGTGCGCGCTCGTGGTCTTCGGGATACAGCAGCGCCGTGTAGTGCTGGCCCAGCAGCTCCTCGCGTTCATAGCCCAGCATCTGGCACGCGCGGTCGTTCACGTAGGTAAAGCGGCCTTCATGACCGAGCATGTAGATCATGTCGGGCGAGGCATCGACCAAATAACGGTATTTTTTTTCGGACAGCGCGAGCGCTGCTACCATGCGACGGTTGATCTGCTGCAGGTCGCGCTGCTTGAGCGCGTTTTCCACCGTGCGCAGCAATTCTTCGCGGCTGAACGGCTTGCGCAGGTAATCGTGGGCACCGCGCTTCAAGGCCCCGATGGCCGAATCGATGCCGACGGTGCCGCTGACAACGATGACGTCGGCCTTGATGTCGTGCTGATTGATAAAGTCCATGACCTGATGCCCATCGACATCCATCATCAAGAGGTCGAGCAGCACCAGGTCGAAGCGCATCTCTGCCAGGCACGCCAGCGCGGCAGTGCCGCTGTCGGCCGTCGTGATGGCGTAGCCGCTGCCTTTAAGCATTTCCTGCAGTGAGGCCAATACTCGCGGCTCGTCGTCGACCAGCAGCAGGCGGGGGCGGTGGAGAGGGGTGGTGGCGGAAGCGTCAAGATGAGTGGGCAACGTGCCCCGGATGCTGGCCGGGAGTCCGGTAGTTCGAAATCGATTCATCGTCATTCTGTCAGAGCCGTGCGATTTTCTGTGCCTGGCGCCCGTGAGGGTTGCAGTCGTTCATGTTTTATCTGCTACATAATGCCAGCTTATCCGTTGCATTTGAGGCATGACAATGCAATCGTGTGCAGAAATGTCGGGTGTCAGAGGCTTTTCGTTCCTGTATGGCGACAGAACAGCTGACGCACGTTCCCATTTTCGTGATGACGACCTGTCAAGCAAGCAGGCTGACCGTGTTCAGGGCGCTGTGGCTCTTCTGGTAAACTGGGGCGCAGGCTGCGCTTTGATCGCAGCGCGCCATTTCTGAGGGAATCGATCGGGGAGGTTATTTTGGGCGGTTTGGACAAGCTATTCTTCGCGCTGCTGCTGACGTCAGCAGGCTATTGCCAGGCGGCTCAGTTGACCACGCAGTCGGATGCGCCCGCGACCACATCGGCGTCCGTTTGTCCGGCGCAGGATATTTCGTTTTTCATCCAGCGATTCTCCAGTGACGAGGCGGTGCAACGCAGCTACACGACGGTCGAGCCGGTTGAATTTCCCGTCATGCCATTGGTGCAAGAGCGCAAGGACAACGCACTTGTCATGCAACTGGAAGACGTCACCGTATCGACGGCGCGCGTCAATCTGGCCAAGGCCGACACCAATTACCTGGTGTCGTATTACTTCAAGATGGACGACTGCTGGAGACTGGTTCGTATCGAGAACCAGTCCCTGTGACGCAGCTGCCAGGCAACTGCGCCAGGTTGCGGCTTAAACCCTGTTGGCGCCGGTGCGACGGCGCTGCGCCGTAAAGCCCATCAAGGCCAGGCCGGCGCCGAGCAGCATGCCGGTTGCCGGCTCAGGAATGTCCGTGCCCGGATCCACAGGACCGCCCACTTCCGTCACACCAAAGGTGATCGTGCCGAAGTTCCAGATGCCGTCTGGCGACACCAATCCATCATCGAAATCCTCGTAGAACTCCAGACGCAGGATGCCATCCGCGCCGACCAGGAAGTCAAATCCGAGGTCGATCAGGCTGGCCGAACCGGCGTAGGTGGCGGTGCCAGGGTCCGGGTTTTCAAAGCCCGGGTTGAAATACACGCCCGTCGACTGCGCTGAATCGCTGAAATACAAGCCGACCTCGGACAGATAGCTCGGTGTGAAAGCGGTAATGTTGACGTTGAAGGCGACACTGGTGATCTGGGACCCTGCGCCCACATTGAACGTGAATACCGTATTGCCTGCTTCTCCCACTTCGCCAAAGCTCTGGGCACCAGCGATATTGACCACCAGCGGTACAGCGAATGCGGACGTGCAAGCCAGTAATGACAACCCGACAAGCAGCTTTTTCAGGATACGCAGGGACATGGTTTTCTCCAGTTAGTGTGAGTCTTGTAACTAGCAGTAACCATGCCATCCGTCATATTGGTTTCAAGTGTCTGATTCCAATAAGAGTTTTAATCAGCGCCGGTCGGGTGTATTTACGTCTGTAAGCTTTCCCGACACGGCGGTATCCCGCCAGGCTTTATCTGAACGAATAATTGGCACTGGCATAGAAACGGCGCCCGCGAGGGTCCGTATAGCTTGGGTCATATCCCGACAAGAAGTAATAGGCCTGGTTCGAATACGGCGGGCTCTTGTCGAACAGATTCTGGATGCCCACGCGCAGCTTCAGGTGCGCATCGATTGCATACGCGCCCGACAAATCCCACAACGAATAGCGCTTGACCCGGTTGGCTGCCACCACGCTGCCGTTGTCGATATTGATCGCCGTATTCTGGTCTTCATAGCCGCTCGAGAACGTGTTTTGCAGGCTGGCCGACAGCGGTCCGCGATCCCAGTCGAAGCTCACCGTGTGACGCCAGCGCTGGACCACGCCATCGGTCACGAAGCGGTTCAGGTTGCTCACGAATTCGTCCCCGGGTGCATTCTGGATGTCCGACGTCAGCACATAGGTGCCGTTCAGGCGCCCGCCAAAGCGGCCGATGGCCGTGTCGACGCCGCGTACCGTGAGCGCCAGGTCGATGCCGCGTGCCAGTTGCGCGCCGCGGTTGTCCTTGCGCAGCTCGATATAGTCGATCAGGCCGTCCTCATCCCGGTACACGAGATCGCCATATTTGGCGAGATTGCCGAGGATGATGTCGTCACCGATTTCGCTGATGAGGTTCGTGCGCTTGATGTTCCAGTAGTCAATCGACGCGCTGACATGCTTGCCGGCGGCGAACACGGCGCCCAGCGAGAACTGGCGGCTGCGCTCTGGTTTCAGGTTCTCGTTGCTGTAGCGGCGCGTGTCCCAGTTGTCGGCGCAGTCCGAGTAATTGTTCTCGACCGTGGCGCAGTAGACCGGATCGGGCAGGGTGGCCGTGCTGCTGTAGACGGTCGGGCGGTACAGCTCCGTCATCGACGGCGCGCGAAAGCCCCGGCCGGCCGAGCCGCGCAGCAGCAGCGCCTCGCTTGGCCGGTAGGTCAGGCCGATTTTCGGACTGGCCGCGCCGCCCACGTTTTCGTAATGGTCGTAGCGCGCCGACAGTTGCGCTTCCCACTGCTTTGCGAACGGTACCAGCACTTCGCCATAGATTGCGGCCACATCGCGGCTGTCGCTGGTGGCGCGGCCACCTTCCGGCGCCGCGTCATTGTTGATGTTGTCGCTCAATAGCAGGGCCGATGGCGTGAAGCGGTTTTTCTCGCGCCGTGCTTCGCCGCCAATCGCCACCGCCAGATCGCCGCCCGCCATCGGCATCAGGGCGCGTGAGAACTTGACGTCGAGGGCGTCGAGCGTGCCGCGCGCGCGGCGCACGACGTCATCGACCTGGATGCTGTCGATCAGCGCCTGGCCTTCGGCGCTCGATGCACCGAACGGGTTGATGCGGCCGTCGGCGATTCCCTCGAGCAGCTCGTTGTAGAGCAGGTAGCCGTGGGTGTCGCGGTCCTTGACCGTGTTGACGCTGTGGTTGAACGCGGTGTCGTAATCCCAGCCGCCCACGGTGCCCGTCACGCCAACGACGAAACGCACGCCTTCGCTGGTGAGCGTGCTGGTGCGCTGGCCTGCTTCGTTCAGGCGCATGCGCAATTCCAGCTCGCCCGGGATGTCGTCATCCAATTGGTCCAGGCCGGTGCCAGCCAGTTGCGGCACCCGCGAATAATCGACGTAGCCGGCCACGCGCGCCGACGAGCCGGTGTAGTCGGTCTTGGCGCGGCTGAGCGCCATTTCGGCGTATGCCTGGTGCGACCCGCCCAGCTTGATCACGGCGCGGCTGAGCAGGCTGGCCTTTTCGGACTTCGGATACAGCTCGGTGTCGCCCATGTAGTTATAGGTGCACGCATCGACGCCGCCCGTGCCGTCCGGCAGGTAGACGTTGGCCGGTGGCGCGCAGCCCGGGACCGACAGGTTGATCAGGCGGTTCGTGATCGGCCGCCCATTGAGTGTGAAGCCGATCTCCTGCAGGTGGTCGCGCTGGGCCGAGCTCAAGCGGATATTGGCCGGACTGGTGTAGCTGGAGAGCAGGTGACCCAGGCGCTGCTCGACCTGCAGGCCGGGAATAAAACTGCGCTGCGATGTATTCAACGGATTGGTGCGCTGGAAGTCGGCCACAGCGAACACGTTGTAACCGTCGCGCTCGAGCACGCCCTTGCCGGCGCTCAGGCTGGCGGTGCGCTTGCCGGCGCCGCCTTCGTCGGTCGTGCCGACGTACAAGTTGGCTTCCAGTCCCTGGAAATCCTTGCGGGTGATGAAGTTGATGACGCCACCGATGGCATCGGTGCCATACAGCGCCGATGCACCGTCGAGCAGCACTTCGACGCGCTCGAGCGCCGCGGCCGGGATATTGTTCAGGTCAACGCCGCTGTCGTCGCCGGGCGACGCGAAGTTGGCCATGCGCCGGCCATTGAGCAGTACCAGCGTGGACGAGGTGCCGATGCCGCGCAGGTTGGCGCTGTTGAAGCCGCGTTGGTCGCCGCCGACATTGATGCTGGCGCCATCGGTCAGGCCGTTGCTGTTGGCCGACACGCGCCCCATCAGTTCGGCGGCGGTGGTCACGCCTGTTTTCTCGATCTCGGCACGTGAAATCGTTTGCACTGGCAGCGCGGTTTCGGACTGCACGCGGCGGATCGCCGAGCCCGTGACTTCGACGCGCGGTAACTCGGTTGCCGACGTCGCTGGCAGCGTTTGCGCGGCGAGGGGCAGGCTGGCCAGGGCAATGGTCGTCCCGGCAATGGCCAGGAAGACGCCGCGCACGGCGCGTGCGCCTGGTTTCAGATTCGTATTCATCAATTCTCCGTTATTACATCAAGCATATTGATTGATATTAAACGTGCACCGGGTTGAATGGATGCAACTATCGGCGAGGGATGAATGGATGTTGTAAATATGGTACGCGTACGCGTAAAAAAACCGCCACGTCGTTCGACGGGCGGTTTATAGAGGCATTCACTGGCGTTTAATTCGCGAACAGTACCTGGGCAATAATCCCGCTGGCGATCGCCGCCAGCACATAATCGTTGCCGGTCTGGACCCAGTGATAACCACGCGGTGGCGCGCTCAGGTGGCGACCACGCCAGTCATTCACCACGTAACGGTTATTGCGGTATTCCTTGTGCAGCTTGCCCCCACGGCGCAGGTCGTGGCGTGGACCGCCGCCGCGCGTATCGTCACGGCGATAATACTGGGCGCTGTCGTTGCGATGCTGGTTGTCGTGGGCACGTGGGCCGCCGTTGTGCCGGCGATCATCGTCGCGACGGTCATCGTCGCGGCGGTCATCGCGCTGCTGTGAATAGCCATTGCGATCGTGATCGCGATCGTTTCCGTGATCACCGCGTTGTGCAAAAGCGCTGCCACTCGCAGTAAAGGTCAATGCAATCAATGCTGCGATGAACTTGGTTTTCATTTTTATTTCTCCTGGTGGCCGATCCGATGAATCGATGCATTCATTAGACTACGGGCACCGCCTAACATGTTAAGAATTCCAGTAAGCAATGCTACAAAGTGTGTCTGCGCCAGCGCTCGTCATAATCTGTGAGAAATAGCGTCCTGGCGCTCGCTATACTCGATGCGGTCGACGCATTCAACAGGGGCGCTGTAATGGAAAGACGTTCGCAACAATGGCTGGCAGGCGCGTTCGTGGTGGCCTGCGTTGCAGGGGCAGGATTCTTGTGGCGCGATGCTGCGAATGAAACGACGGCCCAGGTGGCGGGCGCCCCTCCGCTGGACGTACCACCTCCTGCCGTGCCGGCCTTCAAGCCGCCGCTGCAGGGCGCAGCGGCTGCGTCGATACCGGCGTCCGTGTTGGCGACCGCCGCCGACCAGAGCCTGAGCGCGCATGTGGCCAGCCTCCTGGCCTCGCACGACCCGCACGCTGCCTACGCGGCGTACATGCTCGTCTCGAGCTGCGCGTGGTTCAACCGGCGGCACGATCTCGAGGTCCACGATGGCAAACCGGGCACCACACGTGCATTGAATGCCGATGAGCGACGCAACATGACGCGAATGTGCGGCGCGATGACCGAGCGCGAGCGGCTGGCCCGGCTCGATTACCTGACCACGGCTGTGAAGGCCGGCGTACCCGGCGCGGCCTGGATGTACGCTGCCGAAGGCCCGTTCGGCGACCCGAGTGCGCTGACGACGCGACCGGACGACCCTCTGGTGCGTGAGTGGAAAGCGACGGCGGCCAGCCAGCTCGACGCGGCGGCCGAAACGGGCGACGCGACTGCACTCATGCTGTGGGGGATGCAGAAGCTGGGCGGTTCAAACCTGACGGACAAGCATCCCGTGCAGGGGTACGGCTACCTGCTCGCCGTTGGCCTGATCGAGGCAGACGTCGCGCAGCCTGGCGACCCATCACCGCAGATGTTTGCCGAAGGCAGCGGCTTGCTGACGGCGCTGGGTGGCCAGCTGACGCCGGCGCAGCGCGCGGCCGCCCTGGCCGAAGCGCGCCGTATTGCTGCGGCTGCGAAGGCCCGGCGTGAGCGGGACGACAAGCAGTCGGGCGTGACGCCGGCATCGATGCCGACCGGCGCGTTGTCGGCTACGCCGCCGGGTCGGCGGGGCTGACGGGTGGGCTTACCGTCCTGCTCAACGTCGGACTTAACAGCGACGAGACATACAGCAGCAGCTTGTCTTCGCTCGATCCGAGGTCCAGGCCCGTGAGTTCACCGATGCGGCGCAGCCGGTAGTCGAGCGTGTTGCGGTGGATGCCCAGCGCTTTTGCAGTGGCGGCCGAATTCTCGTTCTGCGCGAACCACGCGGACAGCGTCGCGCGCAGCATGGCGCGGCTCTTGTCGTGCGCGAGCCGCGCGATCGGCATGCGCAGCTGGTGCGCCTGCCAGCCACTGTCCAGCCCGGACAGCAGTACCGGCAAGGCCATCTCGTAATAACTGAAGACCTGCTGCTGCGGATCTCGGGCACGCCCCAACCGGCTGGCGGTGCGCGCGCTGCCATACGAGATGGCAGCGCCGTCGATGCCGGGCAGGGCGATTCCCATCGACAGCGTGAACGGCAGCGGGCATTCTTCGCGCAGCAGCTGGGTCAGGGCGTCGAGGCGGCGCTGCGGCGGCGTCTCGAGCCCCTTGCGTGACGGCTCCCATGCATCGAGCAGCACCAGCTCGGCCGGCCCGACGGTGGCGGTGAGGGCGTCGTCGCGCCGTGCCAGGATCCGCATCTGCAGCAGTTGCACGGCGCTGGGGGAATGGTCGACCGACGCAGGCACGCCCTGCAGCTCGACGAGGAACACGAGTTGCATGCGCTCGACGTCGATCCCGAGGCGCTGCGCCCAGCCTTCGAGTTCGGCGCGTGCGCCCGGCTCGTAGCGGATCAGGTTGAGCACGAAGGCTTCACGGTAGCGCGAATGACTCTGCAGCGCCTGGGTCAGGGCGGCCTGCTCGAGGATCATCTCGGCGCCCAGGCGCACCAGTTCGCCGAACTGGCGCACGGCGTCGGGCGCGCCGGACAGGCCGACCGCCCCGCACACCTGGCCACCGACGCACAGCGGCAGGTTGATGCCCGGCTGGGCGCCATGCAGCTTGTGCGCCGCGGCTGCATCGATTTCCATCGTGAGCTTCTTGGCCAGCGCCAGCAGGGCGCCGGCATGCAGCTCGCCGACCCGCGCCGGGTTGCCGCTGGCGAGGATCACGCCATGGGCGTCCATCACGTTGACATTGAACGGGATGATGCGCATGGTGCGCGAGACGATCTCCTGCGCGAGGCTGGCGTCGAGGATGTGCATGGCGATATCTGGGTGGAAGGAATCGTTTGTGATTATGCACAATTTGTTGGCGTGCCGCCCACGTCGGGCGGGTGTTGACTGGCTTCGACAGCAGGCGGTGTCTTGTTAGGTAGACGCCAACTTGTGCATATGCCTGAAAAAAGGCATGCGCGGGGTACTGATTTTAGTGCGTGTCGCCGACGCTGTGCGCCCCTTGTTTGGTTGATAATCTTGATGATTACATGACCATATATTCGGAGACAGCATGAGTACCATTGCCAGCACCCCCGGCCCGAGCCTGCTCGACGGCGCCTACCGCAAGGCCACGTGGCGCCTGATCCCCTTCATCTTTGTCTGCTACTTCTTCAATTATCTCGACCGGGTCAATGTCGGTTTCGCCAAGCTCGAGATGCTCGATGCGCTGCAACTGAGCGAGACCGTGTATGGCCTGGGGGCCGGCATCTTCTTCATCGGCTACGTGACCTTCGGCGTGCCGAGTAACCTCATCCTGCACAAGCTCGGCGCGCGGCGCTGGATCGCGGTGATGATGATGACCTGGGGCGCGCTGTCGGCCTGCATGCTGTTCGTGAGCACGCCCGTCGAATTCTATGTGCTGCGCTTCTTTACCGGTGTGGCCGAAGCGGGCTTCTTCCCGGGCATGGTCCTGTACTTCACCAAGTGGTTCCCGGCGCACAAGCGCGGCCAGGTGATGGCGCTGTTCATGTCGGCCATTCCCGTCTCGGGTCTGATCGGCGGCCCGCTGTCGGGCTGGATGCTCAGTCACTTCTCGGCCGGCCAGGGCGGCATGGCTGGCTGGCAGTGGCTGTTCCTGCTGCAGGGCATTCCGACCGTGCTGCTGGGCGTCGCGGTGCTGTTCTACCTGAACGACAGCCTGGCGCAGGCGCCTTGGCTGACGGCCGAAGAAAAAACAGCGATGCAGACGGCGCTCGACGAGGACGAAGCGCAGCGCTCGAGCGGCACGCACGCGGTGCATTCGTTCGGCGCCGTGCTGCGCGACTGGCATGTGTGGATGCTCGGCTTCATCTACTTCAGCATCCAGATGGGCGTGTATGCGATCAACTTCTGGCTGCCGTCGATCATCAAGTCGCTCGGCTTCGAGAGCGCCACCACGGTGGGCTGGCTCAGCGCGATTCCTTACCTGTTCGCCGGTGTCTTCATGGTGCTGGTGGGCCGCTCGGCCGACCGCCGCCGCGAGCGTCGCTGGCACCTGTCGGCGCCCTTGCTGATGGCGCTGGCCGGCCTGCTGCTGGCCGCGAATTTCTCGGATAACGTGGTGCTGGTGATGATCGGCCTGAGTCTGGCCACGATGGGTGCGCTGACCGGCTTGCCGATGTTCTGGCCGCTGCCGGCGGCATTCCTGGGCAGCGCGGCGGCCGCCGCGGGTCTGGCGCTGATCAATTCGATGGGCCAGATCGCCGGTTTCCTCAGCCCGTTTCTGGTGGGCTGGATCAAGGACGCCACCGGCAGCACCGACATGGCGCTGTACATCCTGTCGACCGTGCTGTTCATCGGTGCGATGCTGGTGCTGGTGGTGCCTGCGCGCCTCGTCAATCGTTGATCGGAGCGCAGCATGCACATCGTGATCGCACCCGATTCGTTCAAGGAAAGCCTGTCGGCACTGGAAGCAGCCAGCGCCATCGAGGCGGGTTTCCGCGAAATCTTCCCTGACGCCAGCTACGTCAAGATCCCCGTCGCCGATGGCGGCGAAGGCACCGTCGACGCAATGATCGCCGCGACGGCCGGCCGCCGCGTCGACCTGCGCGCCACCGGGCCGCTGGGTACGCCCGTCGACGCCTTCTACGGCCTGACGGGCGGCGACGTCATCGCCGTGATCGAGATGGCGGCCGCCAGCGGCCTGGAACTGGTTCCGCCTGCGCAGCGCGATCCACTGCGCGCGACCAGCCGCGGCACGGGCGAATTGATCCTGGCCGCGCTCGACGCCGGCGCACGCCGCTTCATCCTCGGCGTGGGCGGCAGCGCCACCAACGACGGCGGCGCCGGGATGCTGCAAGCACTGGGCGTACGGCTGCTCGACGCGCAGGATGCACCACTGGCGCCGGGCGGCGCAGCGCTGGCGAACCTGGCGCGGATCGACATCACGCAGCTCGACGCACGCGTGCTCGATTCGGTATTCGAGGTAGCGTGCGACGTCAGCAACCCGCTGGTTGGCGTGAATGGCGCCTCGGCCATCTTCGGCCCGCAAAAGGGCGCCACGCCGGCAATGGTCGCCCAGCTCGACGCCAACCTGCGCCACTACGCCAACGTCATCGGGCGCGACCTGGGCCAGAACGTGGCCGACGTGCCGGGCGCCGGCGCCGGTGGCGGCATCGCCGCTGCAATGCTGGTCTTCCTGAAAGGCCGCCTGCGCCCGGGCAGCGAAATCGTCGCCGACGCGGTCGGACTGGACGCCGCCGTGGAGTTGGCCGACCTGGTCATCACAGGCGAAGGCCGCATCGACAGCCAGACCGTCAACGGCAAAACCCCGATCGGCGTGGCCCGCGTGGCCGCCCGCCACGGCAAACCGGTCATCGCCATCGGCGGCTGCCTGGGCCACGACGCCAGCGCCGTTCACGCGCACGGCATCGACGCGACCTTCAGCACGATCATGAAAGCCGGCACGGTCGCCGAAGCCCTCGCCAACGCCGACTTCAACCTGCGCACCACCGCCCGCAACGTCGCCGCTACGCTCAAACTCGGCCAATCACTCACCACCCCAACTCACAATTAGGGTCAGAGTCGAATTATTGGGCAATTGCTCCGATTTCCCCGCAATGAGGGTCAGAGTCGAATTATTGGGCAATTGCTCGGCACCGCCAACAAATAGGGTCAGAGTCGATTTATTGGGCAATTCCCAAAAGTTGTCAAACAATTCGACTCTGACCCTAATTGTTACATGGCTGCTGAGATTGCCTGACAATTAGGGTCAGAGTCGAATTATTGAGCAATTTCTTTGGCTGCTAGCCAGTGGCTGCTGCAGGTGCAGTTAGCGGCCGATCCAGGCGGCGCCGGGCCAGGCGCCGCTCAGGACCATTTCTTTCATCAGGCCGACCAGTTCGGGGGCGGCAGCCACGCTGACCGGAGACGCGCGGCGGGTCGCGGCGCGGGCCAGCACGATGCGGCGTGACAGGTCGGGGGTGCCGACCGGGGCGCCGGACAGCGTGCCGTCGCGCAGTTCGTCGAGGATCGCGGAGCTGGGCAGGATGCTGTAGCCGAAGCCTTTGTTGACCAGCGATTTTTGCAGGTCGAGCGCGTTGGTTTCGGCCACCACGTCGACACTGATGCCGGCCACCGCCAGCGCGTGCTCGATGATGCTGCGCAGGCCATGCGGGGCGTTCGGCAGGATCATCGGCCGGTCGCGCAGCTGCTTCAACGGGAACGGTTTTGATGCATCGATGTCGCCCGGCCGCCCGATCACATACAGGCGTTCATCGAGCAGCGCTTCGACCTGCATGCCATTCGAGGCGCGCGTGTCGTACAGCAGCGCCAGCTCGACTTCACCGGCTTCCAGCCACTGCACCACATTGCCCGCATACCCGACATTGATGCCGACCGTGACAGCAGGGTGTTTGGCACGCACACGCGCCACCAGCTCGGTTGCCAGCAGATTGCTGGTGCTGGCTAGAAGGCCGATCATCAACCGGCCCGAGATCGCATTGGCGGCCGGGCCGATTTCGGCGCGCGCCTTGTCCAGTTCACGCAATGCGCGCCGGCCGTATTCGGCCAGCGTGCGGCCGGCGTCGGTCAGCACCATGCCATGGCGCTCGCGCTCGAACAGCAGGGCGCCGCATTCTTCTTCCAGCATCCGGATATGGCGCGATACCGCCGGCTGCACCAGGTGCAGCAGTTCCGCGGCCTTCGTGGCGCTTCCCGTTTCGGCAATGGCGATGAGCGTGCGGATCTGCTTGATGTCCATGCTTGTCCTTCAAGTGGTCGTGCCATCAACATAAGCTATTCCTCCTCGGCCTGCAATACCGGATCGTGATCCCTACCAGCCATGCGCTCACGTGATCGTCGAATCACGTTTTTCTATTTCTGAGTCGCCTGCATTCAAATTTATGATGGGCCTCAATCCCACCACGCGACTGGTTCGTCATGGCAGCCATCCCCCGTTCCTATCTGTTCGTCCCCGGTAACCGCCCCGAGCGTTTTGTCCGCGCGTTGGATAGCGGAGCCGACGCCGTTATCGTGGACCTCGAAGATGCTGTCCCGCCCGCAGATAAGGACGCGGCGCGCATGCAGGTGGCGGCGGCGCTCGACCCATCCATGCCCGTCGTCGTGCGCATCAACGCCGAAGACACGCCCTGGTTCGAGGATGACCTGGCGCTGTGCCGCCATGCTGGCGTGGCCGCCATCATGCTGCCGAAGGCTGAGTCGGTAGAAAACCTCCAGCGCGTCGCGCAGCTCGGGTTGCCCGTGCTGCCGCTGATCGAGACCGCCTGCGGCATGGCGGCGATCAATGCGCTGGCGCGTGTCAAGGGCGTCGCGCGCCTGGCGTTCGGCTCGATCGATTTCCAGTTCGACCTGGGCATTGAGGGTGATGACGAGGAACTGCTGCACTTTCGCTCGATGCTGGTGCTGGCCTCGCGTGTGGCGGGTCTTGCGCCCCCGATCGATGGTGTGACCGTGGCCCTGGACGATGAGGCCCAACTGCACGCGGACACCCTGCGCGCCCGTCGCTTCGGCTTCGGCGCCAAGCTGTGCATTCATCCGCGCCAGGTAGCGCCCATCAATGCAGGGTTTCGGCCCACGCACGCCGAGGTGGCATGGGCCACACGCGTGCTGGCCGCAGCGCGCGAGGCCAACGGCGCCGCCGTCGCCGTGGACGGCAAGATGGTCGACCGGCCCGTGATCCTCCGGGCCGAGCGCATCGTCGACGATGCTGCCCATTAGAACAAGACAATGACAGGAGACACCCCATGGAACATCTGACCGACTGGCAGGGCCGCACCGAAGAACGGCTGGACACCATCACTGTGGCGCCGATCGCGGCGATGGCCGCGCTGCTCGACCGCGACGACCCGGCGCCACATCCCGGCAGCGCCGTGCCGCCGCTGTGGCACTGGCTGTACTTTTTGCCCGTGCACCGGCAATCGCAAATCGGTCCGGACGGACACGCGCTGCGCGGGGGCTTTCTGCCGCCAGTGGACCTGCCGCGCCGCATGTGGGCCGGCGGGCGCCTGCGCTTCATCGCGCCGCTGCAGGTCGGTGATCAGGCGCGGCGTGTGTCAACCATCGCCGACATCACGAGCAAGGAAGGCCGCAGTGGCAAGCTGGTGTTCGTGCTGGTGCGCCACGTGATCGAAGGCGCGGCCGGTGTGGCGATCGAGGAAGAACACGACATCGTCTACCGCGCCAATCCGCAGCCGGGCGATCCGGCGCCATCGCCGGTGGCGGCGGACCTTGACCACGACTGGATCCGCGACATCACGCCCGACCCGGTGCTGCTGTTTCGCTATTCGGCGCTGACCTTCAACGGCCACCGCATCCATTACGACCAGCCCTACGTGACGCAGGTCGAAGGCTACCCCGGCCTGATCGTGCATGGCCCGCTGATCGCGAGCCTGCTGCTCGACCTCGTGCGGCGCGAACGGCCGGCCGCTGTCGTCACCGCGTTTTCATTCCGCGCCGTGCAGCCGCTGTTCGACATCCACCGCTTCAGCGTCTGCGGCCGCGTCGAGCCGGACGGCCACACGATCACGCTGTGGGCCAAGACCCACGACGGCCAGCTGGCCATGCGCGCCGAGGCGCTGCTGGTCTAAGCCACCCAGTAAATATTAGGAGACCGCCATGCACACCGACCACGATTTTGAAGACATCCGCGACGCGCTGCGCGCCCTGTGCGCCGAATTCCCGGCCGAGTACTTCCGCAAGGTCGACGACGAGCGGGGCTACCCCGAAGCCTTCGTCAACGCGCTGACGCAAGCGGGCTGGCTCGCTGCGCTGATCCCGCAGGAATACGGCGGCTCGGGCCTGGGCCTGACGGAAGCCTCGGTCATCATGGAAGAGATCAACCGCTCGGGCGGCAACGCCGGCGCCTGCCACGGCCAGATGTACAATATGGGCACGCTGCTGCGCCACGGCTCCGAAGCGCAGAAGCGCCACTACCTGCCGCGCATCGCCAGCGGCGAGCTGCGCCTGCAGTCGATGGCCGTGACCGAACCGACCACCGGCACCGACACCACCAAGATCAAGACGACGGCCGTGCGCAAGGGCGACCGCTACGTGATCAACGGGCAGAAGGTATGGATCTCGCGCGTGCAGCACTCCGACCTGATGATCCTGCTGGCGCGCACCACGCCCCTTGCCGAGGTCACGAAGAAATCCGAGGGCATGTCGATTTTCCTGGTCGACATCAAGGACGCGATTGCGCAGGGCATGGTCGTGCAGCCGATCCAGAACATGGTCAACCACGAGACCAATGAGCTGTTCTTCGAGAACCTCGAAATCCCGGCCGAGAATCTGATCGGCGAAGAAGGCAAGGGCTTCAAGTACATCCTCGATGGCCTGAACGCCGAGCGCACGCTGATCGCCGCCGAATGCATCGGCGATGGCTACTGGTTCATCGACAAGATCAGCAAGTACGTCAATGAGCGCGTCGTGTTCGGGCGGCCCATCGGCCAGAACCAGGGCGTGCAGTTTCCGATTGCGCGCGCTTACATCAACGTCGAAGCGGCGAACCTGATGCGCTTTAAAGCCTGCGCGCTGTTCGATGCGCACAAGCCGTGCGGCGCCGAAGCCAATATGGCCAAGATGCTGGCCGCTGAAGCGTCGTGGGAAGCGGCCAACGCCTGCCTGCAGTTCCACGGCGGCTTCGGCTTCGCGTCCGAGTACGACGTCGAGCGCAAGTTCCGCGAGACGCGCCTGTACCAGGTGGCGCCGATCTCGACGAACCTGATTTTGTCGTACGTCGCCGAGCACGTGCTCGGCCTGCCACGCTCGTTCTGAGGAGGCAGGCACATGACACCCATGAAACCCCTGCGACCTCTCGACGGCATCACCGTCGTCACGCTCGAACACGCGATCGCGGCGCCGTTCTGCACGCGCCAGCTGGCCGACCTGGGCGCGCGCGTCATCAAGGTCGAGCGGCCTGGCAGCGGCGACTTCGCGCGTGGTTACGATGAACGCGTCAATGGCCTGGCCTCACACTTCGTCTGGACCAACCGCTCGAAAGAGAGTCTCACGCTCGACGTCAAGCACGAGCAGGCCGACGCCGTGCTGGCGGGCCTGCTGGAGCGCGCCGATGTGCTGGTGCAGAATCTCGCGCCCGGCGCGGCCGAGCGCCTTGGCTTGTCGTACGAGGCGCTCAAGGAGCGCCATCCGCGCCTGATCGTCTGCGACATTTCGGGCTATGGCAGCGACGGCCCGTACCGCGACCGCAAGGCCTACGACCTGCTGATCCAGAGCGAATCGGGCTTCCTGTCGATCACCGGCACGCCGGACGACCCGTCCAAGGCCGGCTGCTCGATTGCCGATATCGCGGCCGGCATGTACGCGTACACGAACATCCTGGCCGCGCTGCTGCAGCGGGGCCGCACGGGTGAGGGCTGCCGCATCGATGTGTCGATGTTGGAGAGCATGGCCGAGTGGATGAGTTATCCGCTGTACTACGCGTATGACGGCGCGGCGCCGCCAGCGCGCACGGGCGCCTCGCACGCGACCATCTTCCCGTACGGGCCGTTCCTGGCCGGCGATGGCAAATCGGTCATGCTGGGCATTCAGAACGAGCGTGAGTGGGCGGCCTTTTGCGCGATCGTGCTGCAGGCGCCCGACCTGGCGACCGATCCGCGCTTCAATGCCAACGCACGCCGGGTCGCAGCGCGCGACGAACTGGCCGCGCTGATCGTGGCGGCGTTTTCGACGTTGACGGCGCAGCAGGTGCGCGAGCGGCTGGAGCTGGCGCATATCGCCAATGCCCAGGTCAACGACATGCACGAAGTCTGGGACCATCCGCAACTGAAGGCGCGCGGCCGCTGGACTGAGGTGGACACCGCCAACGGCCGCGTGCCCGCGATGCTGCCGCCCGGGTTGCCGCACAACGTCACGCCGCGCATGGACGCCGTGCCGGCGCTGGGCCAGCATACGGATGCAATCCTGGCGGAGCTGGGCTACGACGCAGCGGCCATTGTGGCCATGCACGTACAAGGCGCCGTTTAGCAACCGTCGATGAAAAAAGCCCGCGCCGCCTTGATGGCAGCGCGGGCTTTTTGTGTGGCGCGTATCAGTCGGCGAACGCGCCGTTCTTCTTGTAGATCGGGCCCCACTTGTCGATCTCGGCCTTCAGGTGCGTCCGCAAGCCTTCCGGCGTGGCCTTCGCATCCGACACCGGCTCGGCGCCCAGTTCGGCAAAGCGCGCCTTCACGTTCGGATCGTTAAGCGCCTCGCGCAGCGCGGTGCCGATGCGCGCCACCACCGCTGGCGGCGTGCCTTTCGGCGCGTACATGCCGTGCCACACATACATCTCGAAACCGGCCATGCCCTGTTCGGCCAGCGTCGGCAGGGCCGGCAGCGACGGGATGCGCGTCTTCGTCGTCGCACCGTACACCTTGACGCGGTTGGCGCGGATGTAGGACGTCGTCTGCGTCGTCTGGTCGCACAGCAGGTCGATCTGGCCGCCCAGCATATCGCTCAGTGCCGGCGCCGTGCCCTTGTAGGGAACGGTCGTCAGTGGCACGCCGATCGCGCTCAGGAACAGCATGCCGCACTGGTGCGACACGGCGCCCAGGCCAGCATGGCCCATTGTCATTGCGTCCTTTTTCGACTTGATCATCGCGATCAGCTCGGGCAGCGTATTGGCTGCCAGGTCCTTGCGCGCCATGAGCACCATCGGCACGTCGGCCACCTGGCCGATGTACTCGAAGTCGGTCATGGGGTTGAAGGCGAGCTTGCGGTACAGCGTGGTGCTGGTGGCCATGCCGTTATGGTGCAGCAGCAGCGTGTAGCCATCCGGCGTGGCGCGCGCGATGCGGCCGGCGGCCAGCGTGCCGCCCGCGCCGAGGGCGTTTTCCACGATGATCGATTGCTTGAGCGACTTCGCCATCGTTTGCCCGAGAATCCGGGCCACCACGTCGGTGGGGCCGCCGGCCGAGAACGGGACGACGAGGGTGATGGTCTTTTCCGGATAGTCAGCGGCCAGGGCGGCGCTGGAAGCGAGCAGGGCGATGGCGGCGGTCAGTGCCCGGCGTGTGATTGCGTGTGTCGGCATGCGTGTCTCCTGTTATAGGCTTTTGTGCTCGAAGCTGCCCCGCGCGTGGCGTTTGATGCAGTCAAGTCATCATAGAATTGAATGACATTCACATGTAAATAGCGTTTTCTGATGCCTCCATCAAAAAAGGCGATAGGTACGACCACTACACGGTGTGCATCTGCAGCAAGTCCAGGTGTACCTGCAGCCGTCATTGAAAATGATTCTCATTCACGATAGAATCACGGTTTGCTCCTGATCACTGCTTCTTCTCATGTCCCTGTCCGTTTCCCTGCGTCCGTCGCGTCTCGTTCTTGCGCTGTCCCTGGTGTTTCCCCACGCGTTTCCGGCATCAGCAATGGCGCAGGAAGCCAATGGTGGCGCGATGCCGGCAGTGCGCGTGACGGCTGTGAAGGCGCAGGGCTTCATGCCCAATACGGTGGAAGCCGGGAGCTTTCGCGGCAGCGATGTGATGGACGTGCCGTCGACTGTCAACGTCATCACGCGTGACGTACTTGAGCTGCAGGGTGTCGCCGGCCTGTATGACGCAGTGCGCAATACGGCCGGCGTAACGCGTCAGCAGAACGGTGGCGACACGTGGGACCAGCTGGTCATCCGTGGCATCGCCGTTGAGAACCGCACCAATTACCGCCTCAATGGTTCGCTGCCGATCATGAACTTCGGCCAGGTATCGATGGAGAACAAGGAGCGCGTCGAGGTGCTCAAGGGCGCGACCGCACTGTATTACGGCTTCACGTCGCCGGCCGGCGTCGTGAACTTCGTCACCAAGCGCGCCGGCAGCACGCCGCTGACGACCGTCGGCGCCCAGGTCGACAGCCACGGCACGGTCGTCGCCACGCTCGACGCTGCGCGGCGCTTCGGCGTTGATGATGCAGTCGGCGTGCGCATCAATGCGGCCGGTGGCACGCTCGGTTCGCACCTCGATGGCGTCGGCAATGGCAACCGCGGCTTCGCCTCCGGCGCATTCGACTGGCGCGTCAACGCGCGCGTGCGCCTGCGCGCCGACCTTGAATACGACAAGCGCCGCGTGACCGAGCAGGCCGGGATCAACCTGCCACCGGCAGTGGGCGGCGTGATCACGCTACCGCGCGCGGTCGATCCGCGCCGTCTTGTCGGCCCTGATTGGGCCAGGTTTGAAACGCATTCACGCAACGCGCAGCTTCGCGCAGACATCGCACTGAACGACGCCTGGGCCTTGACGCTCGAAGCGGGGCACGCTGAAACGAAGCGCGACCGCTCGCTGCCGATCTTCCGCTTCAATAATGCGGCGAGCGTCGCGACCGGGGCCGGGCGCATCACCGGCAATCTGCAGCATGCCGACGTCGATTCGCGCATGCTGCGTGCCGAACTGGCCGGCCAGTTGCGCACGGGTTCCCTGACGCACGAGGTGACGATCGGCGCGAGCGATACCGACAAGGGCCAGGCCCCGATCTACCAGGCGAACTACACGATTCCCGCGCAGAACCTGTATGCGCCGCTGCCGATGACGAATTTCTCGATCGGTGCGCGGCCGACGACGCCCACGACCGCGGCCCTCGATTCGCGCGACCAGGGCCTGTACGTGGTCGATCGCGTCAGCCTGGGCGCCTGGCAATTCATTGGCGGCGTGCGCCGCAGCACGCAGGGCGTGAACGACTACGACGCGAGCGAAACGACGCCGATGGCAGCCGTCGTCTACCGCCTGCGTGACGATCTCTCCGTGTATGCGTCAGCCGCCGAAGGCCTGGAAGAGGGCGAGGCTGCGCCGGCCGGCAGTGCGAACGAAGGCACGCGCCTGGCGCCCGGCGTGAGCAAGCAGCGCGAAGTCGGCGCGCGCTGGCGCACGGCCGGCGGCCTGCTGACGCAGGCGGCACTCTTCGAGATCGAGCGGCCCGGTTACTACACCAACGCCGGCAATGTCTTCACCGCCGACGGTGAGCAACGCTATCGCGGGCTGGAGCTGTCGTCGCAGGGCCGCATCCTGCGCAGTGTGGCCTGGCAGGCGTCGGCCCAGTGGCTCGATCCGGCATTTCGCAACATCAACGCGACGTATGACGGCAAGCTGCCCGAGAACGCAGCGCGGCGTACCGCCAGCACGTTCGTGGCGTGGGACCTGGATGCAATGCCCGGCCTGGCGCTGACAGCCGGCGCGTACTACACGGGCCGGCGGCCCGTGAATGACCTGAACCAGGCCTGGCTGGGTGGCACCACCCTGTTCAGCGTGGGCGCACGCTACATCGGCCAGTTCGCGGGCAAGCGCACGACGTGGCAGCTCAACGTCGACAATGCCGCCGACAAGGGGTACTGGGCCGGCGCCGGCACGCGCCTGAGCGCCGGCTTGCCGCGCCTGATCAAGCTGTCGGTGAAGGTCGCGCTGTGAGTCGCTGGCGCCTGCCGTCGCTGCGCGCGGTCTGGTTCCAGCTGCACTGGTTCGTCGGCATCACGGCCGGCACGCTGCTGGCCGTCATCGGCCTGACCGGCGCCATCATAGCGTTCGAGGACGAACTGCTGGACGTGCTCAATCCTGGCGTCATGACGGTCGACGTCGAAGCGCGTCCGCCCCTAGAGCCAGAACAACTGCTGCAGGCGGCGCAGCGCGAACGCCCAGGTGAGCGCGTGGTGAGCATCGTGCTCGAATCCGATCCGGGCAGCACGGCGCTGGTGCGCTTTGCCGCGCCGCCGGGCGAGCGGCGCGGTCCGGACGTGCGGGTTCACCCGTACAGCGGCGCCGTGTTGCCGGCGCTGCGCTTCGAGGCCGCGTTCAACTGGGTCGAGGAGCTGCATCGCTGGCTGCTGCTGCCGCGCGCGCCGGGCCGCCTCGTGCTGGGTATCCTGGCGCTGTGCCTCGTGGGGCTCGCGCTCAGCGGCCTGTATCTGCGCTGGCCGCGCAAACCCGCCAACTGGCGCGCGTGGCTGACCTTCAATACCAGCCTGCGGGGCCGCTCGTTCCTGTGGGCGCTGCACGCGATTGCCGGCACCTGGGCGCTGGTGGCTTACCTGATCGTCGGTGGCACTGGCATCTACTGGAGCTTCGACGTCGTGCGCGACACGGTGCAGGGCTGGGCCGGTAACGAGCGCCGCGCCGCAACCGGGACGATGGCGAAGCCACGCGAACGCAAGCGCGCAGCAACCCCGGATGGCCCGGCCGCACTCGATCCGGCCTGGAACACCTTCCTCGCGCATGCCCCGAACTGGGCCAGCGCGACCATTCGCCTGCCCGAACGCGGCAGCGGCGCCTATCAGCTGACGTGGATTGCGCAGGACGGCCCGCACGAGCGCGCCCGCAACCGCATGTCGCTGCGCGCCAGCGACGGCGCATTGCTCAAGAACGAACCCTACGGCGCGCAAACCCTTGGCCAGCGCGCCCTGACCACGATCCGGCCGCTCCACACGGGCAGCTACTTCGGCCTGCCGGGGCGGGTCATCATGATGCTCGCCAGCCTGGCCTTGCCCGGCTTTGCCATTACCGGCTGGCTGCTGTACCTGGGCCGGCGGCGCCAACAGCGCGCACTGGCGCGCGAACGGGCGCTGGCCATGACGGACAAATCCACCACGCACGGCATCGGTGCGCCGATCCTGCTGGCCTTTGCAAGCCAGGGCGGCCAGGCCGAGCGGATTGCGCTGCACAGTGCCGTCGCGCTGCGCGCCGGTGGCCGCGCGGTCGATCTGCGCGCGGTGTCGGCGCTCAGCCCGGGCGAACTGGCCGGCTACGACCACGCGCTGTTCGTGGCGGCGACCTTCGGCGACGGCGAAGCGCCGGATGCAGCGCGCCGCTTCACGCGCGAGCTGCATGCAGTGCCACTGGCGCTGGCCGGCTGCAAGTACGCGGTGCTGGCGCTGGGCGACCGCAATTACGCCCGCTACTGCGGCTACGGCATCGCGCTTGACGAGCGCCTCGGTGCGCTGGGCGCCACGGCGCTGTTCCCAAGGATCGACGTCGACCAGGGCGACGCCGCGGCGCTGGGCCGCTGGATGCATGCGCTGGGCACACTGGGTGCGGCCTCCGGCACGCCCCCCGCCGCTGCCAATGACGCTGCACCGATGACCGACTGGCGCCTCGTCGCACGTACGCTGTTGAATCCCGGCAGTCTGGGCGCGCCATTGTATGAACTGGTGCTGCAGGCGACGGCAGATCAGCAGTGGCAGGCCGGCGACCTGCTTGACGTCGCGGCGCGCCACACGGTGGCGACCGTCGACGCCTGGCTGGCGGTCAGCGGGCTGGATGGCGCGGCGCGGGTTACCTGGCATGGCGAACCCCAGCCGCTGCGCGACGCGCTGGCCTGGAGCGAACTGCCCGGCGCCGGGCATCCGTTCGCATCGACCCAGGAATGCGCCGATGCACTCAAACCGCTGGCGCCGCGCCGTTATTCGATTGCCGGCATTCCGCAGGACGGCGCGCTGACGCTGCTCGTGCGCCAGCTGCGCCACGAGCAGGGCATGGGTCTGGCATCGGGCTGGCTGACTGCGCATCTCGACGTCGGCGCGATGGTCCGTGCACGGCTGGCGACGAACCCGGGGTTCCACGGTCCGCAGGATGCGCGGCCCTGCATCTATATCGGTAATGGCTCGGGCATGGCCGGCCTGCGTGCGCATTTGCGCAGCCGCGTGCTGGCCGGGCAGTACCGAAACTGGCTGCTGTTCGGCGAGCGCCAGCGCGCCTTCGACAGCCTGTGCGCGGGCGAGATCGCCGCGTGGCGCGATGCCGGTGCGCTGCCGGAATGCGATCTGGTGTTTTCGCGCGACGACGCGCCCGAGTATGTGCAGGACCGCCTGCGTGCCCGCGCTGACACATTGCACGAATGGGTCGAACGCGACGCGGTCATCCATGTCTGCGGCAGCCTGCAGGGCATGGCCGGGGAAGTCGATGCGGCGCTGGCGGCGATTCTCGGCGAGGCCGAACGCGATCGGCTGCTGGACGCGGGGCGCTACCGGCGCGACGTGTACTGAGCATATATTTGCCATACACCGCCAGTTCGCGCCATCCCGGCGGATCGGCGGCGCTCTCGCTATACTGGCGCCATGCATACCGAGTATCCGGCTGGCGCCGACGACTTCCTGACCATCCTGGCCACGCGGCGCAACTACACGCTGCGCCGCCTCATCGCGCCCGGCCCGGACGACGCGGCCCTGCTGCGCATCGTCGAAGCCGGCGCCCAGGCACCCGATCATGGGCTGCTGCGGCCGTGGCGCTTCATCGTGATCCCGCAACCCAAGCGGCATTTGCTGGGCGACGTGTTCGCCGCCGCTGTGCAGGCGCGCGATCCGGCCTGCGGCGACGAGGCGCTCGCCACGGCGCACGACAAGGCGCTGCGCGCGCCATGCCTGCTGGTGGCGGTGCTGCGCGATGAACCGGGCACCATCATCCCGGCGCACGAAAAACTCGTATCGCTCGGCTGCGCGATCCAGAACATGCTGGTGGCAGGTCAGTTGCTGGGCTATGCGAGTGGCCTGGCCAGTGGCGCCGCGATGGATTTTGCGGGCATGCGCACTTTACTGCAGCTCGAGGCGCATGAGCGTGCTATTTGTTTCATTGGCCTTGGTACGGCGTCGACCGTGAAGGCGCCGCGTGCACGGGCGGATGTGAGCCAATTCTTGAGCAGTTTGTAAATTTGCGTTGAACGCCCAGACAGCAAAAAGCCCGCCAACAGGCGGGCTTTCAATGTGCGCTGCGGCTGCGCCCACGCTATCTGCGTGGTGCGCGCTGCGGCGTCACGAGGGCAGCATCAGATCGCGCGGATGTTGCCGGCTTTTTCGCCTTTAGGGCCGGTCGAGCGCTCGAACGACACGCGCTGATTCTCGGCCAGGCTCTTGAAGCCTTCCGATTGAATATCCTGGAAGTGCGCGAACAGATCTTCGCCGCCGCCATCAGGCGTGATGAAGCCGAAGCCTTTTGCGTCGTTGAACCATTTTACGGTGCCGGTTTGGGTAGTCATGTTGAATTCCTTTGCAGTGACATGGGCAAAATCGCCCAATACGCACGTTCAACCAAGAGAAGATAAAAGCGGGGGAATCAAACTGGACTGCCGGAAGAGGCGAGGCGGGAGAGAAAAGCCAACAATAACAACGACTTGATGTGGTGCATCGTTGAAGATACACGGCTTTTCAAGAATGTCCTAGTCATTTCTTGATTGATTCCCCGAATCGATCTCAGTGCGCAGAAACGAGCTTGAGCCCGACGGTGCCCGCCGCGATCATGCCGATGCATGTCAGCCGCGCCGGTGACGCCGATTCACCGAGCACGATGATGCCCACCAGTGCCGTACCGACGGCGCCGATTCCCGTCCAGATCGCGTAGGCAGTGCCGATCGGCAGCGTCTTGAGCACGTGGGCCAGCAGGCCGAAGCTGACGACCATGGCGGCGACCGTGCCCACCGTGGGCCACAGGCGCGTGAAGCCTTCCGTGTATTTCAGGCCAACGGCCCAGACAATTTCAAACAGTCCTGCAAGGACCAGCAGTATCCAGACCATATCGCCTCCGATTGTGTGAGGCCCGATACTATGTCGAATCTGGTGATGAAAAAAGTCAGTACCTGTCAATGGAATTGAATGATGGCGTTTGACCTCGACAATGTAAAAGCCTTGCTGGCAGCGATCGACCACGGCTCGTTTTCCGCGGCCGCGCGCGCGCTTGACCGCGTGCCGTCCGCCATCAGCATGGCGATCGCAAATCTCGAAGCGCAGCTCGATGTGCAGCTGTTCGACCGTACGGGCCGCAATCCGGTACCGACAGCGCAGGCGCTGGCGCTGCTGCCGCAGGCGCGCCTGCTGGCCGAGGGATTGCAGCGCCTGAACGTGCATGCGCTGTCACTGAGCCGGGGCCTGGAAGCGTCGCTGACGCTGGCGCTCGTGCCCGAGCTGCTCGATACCGTGCCGTGGAGCGCCGCGCTGCACGCGCTGGCCGTCGAGCATCCGCTGCTGCAGGTCGAGGTGCTGACCGCGCCACAGGCCGATGCACTGGCCATGGTGCGCAGCGGGCGCGCCGATCTCGCCCTGGTCTTCGAACGGTACGGCGCGGCGCCGTATCAGGCGTTCCAGGAAGTGGCCGAGGAGCGGCTGGTGGCGGTGGCCGCGCGCTCGCATCCGATGTTTAAGGGGACCAGGCAGGTGCGCGACACCGATCTCATGCTGCAGCGGCAGGTCGTCGTGGCGGGCCGTGATACCGACGGTGTCGACCAGCGCATCGCGATGTCGTCGCTCCAGTGGAAGACCGACAGCCCGATCGCCGCGCTGGCGCTGGTCAAGGCGGGGCTGGGCTGGGCGTGGCTGCCAGCGAGCCTGGTGCGCGCGGCAGTGCTGGACGACGATCTGGTCGAGATCCCGACCGCCAATCTGACCAACGTGCTGCGCTTCTTCGTCGACATCGTGTGGACCGAAGAACGGCCGCTGGGTATGGCGGCAACGCGCTTCATCGAACTGCTGAACGCGCAGAAAATGTGAACGATCGTGCGGGAACCGGTCGCGCACGCGATGGTGTCGGTTCGGCTAGAATGTTTGCCCAACAATGGGAGGATCGTTGCGCGCACGCCTTGTGGCGGCCCCGCCTCCCACGCCGCATCACCCAATAAGCATAGGAAGAACATGAGCACCGACAGTACGCTGAACGAAGCACAGAACACCCAGTTGCGGATCGACGCGCTGGAATACCACCGCAGCCCGACCCGCGGCAAGATCGAAGTGATCGCCACCAAACCGCTGTCGAACCAGCGCGATCTGTCGCTCGCGTATTCGCCGGGCGTGGCCTACGCCTGCGAAGAAATCGCCGCCGATCCGGCCACCGCGTTCGATTACACCTCGCGTGGCAACCTGGTGGCTGTGATCACCAACGGTACCGCGGTGCTAGGCCTGGGCAATATCGGTCCGCTGGCCGCCAAGCCGGTCATGGAAGGCAAGGGCTGCCTGTTCAAGAAATTTGCCGGTGTCGACGTGTTCGACCTGGAACTGGACGAACTCGATCCGGACAAGCTGATCGATGCGATCGCGATGCTCGAGCCGACCGTCGGCGGCATCAACCTCGAAGACATCAAGGCGCCGGAATGCTTCTACATCGAGAAGAAGCTGCGCGAGCGCATGAACATCCCGGTCTTCCACGACGACCAGCACGGTACCGCGATCATCTCGACCGCTGCGCTGCTCAATGCGATGAAAGTCGTCGGCAAGGACATTGGTCAGATCAAGCTGGTCGCCTCCGGCGCCGGTGCGGCGGCGATTGCCTGCCTGGACATGATGGTGCTGCTGGGTGTGAAGCAGGAGAACATCTACGTTGTCGACTCGCGCGGCGTGATCTGGCAGGGCCGCGACGCCAATATGGAAGAAAACAAGGCGCGCTATGCGCAGGCGACCGATGCGCGCGTGCTGGCCGATGTGGTCAAGGACGCCGACGTGTTCCTGGGCTGCTCGACCGCCGGCGTGCTGACGGGCGAGATGGTCAAGACGATGGCGGACAAGCCGGTCATCCTGGCGCTGGCCAATCCCGAACCGGAGATCCGTCCTGAAGTGGCCAAGGCCGCGCGCCCGGACGTCATCATCGCCACCGGCCGTTCGGACTACCCGAACCAGGTCAACAACGTGCTGTGCTTCCCGTACATCTTCCGCGGCGCGCTCGATTGCGGCGCCACGCGCATCACGGACGAAATGAAGCTCGCCTGCGTGACGGCGATTGCCGAACTGGCCGAAGCCGAGGCGAGCGACGTCGTGGCGCTGGCCTATGAAGGCCAGGACCTGACTTTTGGGCCCGAGTACATCATTCCGAAGCCGTTCGATCCGCGCCTGCTCGGCGCGATCGCACCGCGCGTGGCCGAAGCCGCCGCCGCATCGGGCGTGGCGACGCGCCCGATCACCGACATGGACGCCTACCGCGACAAGCTGGGCCAGATGATCTATCACACCGGGTTCTTCATGAAGCCGGTGTTCGACAAGGCACGCGCCGATGTGCGCAAGGTAGCGTACGCCGAAGCGACCGAGCCGCGCGTGCTGCGCGCGGTGCAGGCCGTGGTCGACGAGGGCATCGCGCATCCGGTGCTGATCGGCGACACGTCGGTCCTGCAGCGCGCCATCAAGGACGCGGGCCTGCGCCTGCGTGAAGGCACCGATTACACCGTCATTGCGGCCGAAGCCGATACGACGCTGCAGGGCACGCGCCTGCTGGCGGCGGGCACGGTCGACGCGCTGATCTGCGGCATGACCGGCTGCTACGACGACCATCTGGAGCATGTGCGGAGCGAGATCGGCGTGGCGCCGGGCGCCGAAGTGCTGGCCGCGATGAATGCGCTGGTGCTCGACAAGTTCACGCTGTTTATCACCGACACGTATGTGAACGAGCAGCCGAGCGCCCAGGAACTGGCCGCCATCACGCGCCTGGCGGCCGAGACGCTGCAGCACTTCGGCCTCGAGCCGAAGGCCGCGCTGCTGTCGCACTCGTCGCAAGGTTCGTCAGAGCGCCCGTCCGCCAAGCGCATGCGCGAAGCACGCGCGCTGCTGGCCGAGCAGTCGCCTGAACTGGCCGTGGTCGGCGAGATCCATGGCGACGCTGCGCTGTCGGAAGAAATCCGTGACCTGTACAAGATCGACGCCGGCTACTCGGGCAGCGCGAACCTGCTGGTGATGCCGTCGCTGGACGCCGCCAACATCCTGTTCAACGTGCTCAAGGTCGCAGCAGGCAAGGGCGTGACCGTGGGCCCGATCCTGCTGGGCGCGGCCAAGCCGGTGCACATCCTGAGCCCGAGCGCCACCGTGCGCCGCATCGTCAACATGACGGCGCTGGCAGCGGCGGGCGTGAAGTAAGGGCGATCACCGGGACCCGCTCCCGGCGTTTGGTTAGCAAAACGGCCCCGATCGGGGCCGTTTTTGCGTTCGCTCAGCGCGACGTCAGGCGCCGAAGTGCGCCACCAGAAAATCGATGAAGGCGCGTGCCCGCGCCGATTGCCGGCGCTTGTTCGGATAGACGACGAACAGGTCGGCCTCGGGCTGCGCGTACCCGGGCAGCACGATGCGCAGCCGGCCGCTGTCGACGTACTTCGCCAGATCCCACTCCGAGCGCACCAGGATGCCGTGGCCATCGAGCGCCCAGCCCAGCACGATGTCGCCATCGTTGCTCGACAGCGCACCCTGGACCTTGACCGATACGGCGCGGCCTTCATGTTCCAGGCGCCAGACCCCGTGCGCCTCGTCGTTCTGCCGATGCACGATGCAGCGGTGGCTGGCCAGATCGGCCAGGCTGGCCGGCATGCCATGCCGTTCCAGATAGCGCGGCGATGCGCACAGCAGGCGCCGGTTCGACATGATGCGGCGCGCGACCAGGCGCTGGTCGGGCAGGTCGCCGAAGCGGATCGCCAGGTCGATACCGTCCGCGACGAGGTCCACCGGCCGGTCGGTGACGTCGAGCTGCACCTCCACCTGCGGGTAGCGCTGCGCGAACGTGGACACCAGCGGTGCGATCGCCGTGCGCCCGAAGCCGAGCGATGCATTCACCCGCAGCAGGCCACGCGGTACGCCGCGCGTGCTCGATACCGCTTCTTCCATCTCGTGCAGGTCGGCCAGGATGCGGGTCGCGTAGTGCAGATAGGTTTCGCCCTCGGGCGTGAGGCTGCTGGTACGCGTGGTGCGATTCACGAGCCGCACGCCGAGACGCTCTTCGAGCTGCGCCAGGCGCTTGGTGGCAGCCGGCGGGGTGATGTCGAGCGCGCGCGCAGCGGCGCTCAGACTGCCGTGGCGGGCCAGCAGCACAAAGAATTCGAGATGCGAGGCAAGGTCATTGTTCACTTTGGGTGAAGAATCCTGTGAAAGAGATTCAATCATAACCGCCTTCGCAGCGAATAATCTGGTGCCTCGTTCAACCAGCACATGAGAGACACCGCCATGAGAATCGTCGACATCCGCGAGCAGACCGTTCCAATCAGCTCCCCGATCCGTAACGCCTACATTGATTTCAGCAAGATGACGCTGAGCGTGGTCGCCGTGGTGACCGACGTGATCCGCGACGGCAAGCCGGTCATCGGCTACGGCTTCAACTCCAACGGCCGTTATGGCCAGGGCACGCTGATGCGCGAGCGCTTCATCCCGCGCATCCTCGAGGCAGATCCGGCCGCGCTGCAGGACGACACGGGCGCGAACCTCGACCCGCACAAGATCTGGCAGACGATGTTCACCAACGAAAAGCCGGGCGGGCATGGCGAGCGCTCGGTGGCCATCGGCACCATCGACATGGCCGTGTGGGATGCAACGGCCAAGATCGCGGGCGTGCCGCTGTTCCAGCTACTGGCGGACCGCTATGGCAATGGCCAGCCGGAGCGCCGCGTGTTCGTGTATGCGGCCGGTGGTTATTACTATCCAGGACAGGATCACGGCAAGCTGAAAGACGAGATGCGCAGCTATCTCGATCGCGGCTACACGGTGGTCAAGAAGAAGATCGGCGGCGACTCGCTGGACGAAGACCTGCGCCGCATCGACTCGATCCTGAGTGTGCTGGGTGACGGGCAGAAGCTGGCCGTCGATGCCAACGGCCGCTTCGACCTGGATACGGCGATCCGCTACGCCAAGGCGCTGTCGCAATACAATCTGTTCTGGTATGAAGAAGCGGGGGACCCGCTCGACTACGAGCTGCAGGCGACGCTGCGCAACTACTACGCCAATCCGATGGCCACGGGCGAGAACCTGTTTTCGATGCAGGATGCGCGCAACCTGATCCGCCACGGCGGCATGCGCGCCGACCGCGACTGGCTGCAATTCGATTGCGCGCTCAGTTACGGCCTGGTGGAGTATCTGCGCACGCTCGACATGCTGAAGGAGCACGGCTGGTCGGCCAGGCGCTGCATCCCGCACGGCGGGCACCAGATGTCATTGAATATCGCCGCCGGCCTGGGACTGGGCGGGAATGAATCGTATCCCGACCTGTTCCAGCCCTACGGCGGCTTCCCGGATGGCGTGAAGGTCGAGAGTGGGCACATCACGATGCCCGATCTGCCGGGGATCGGCTTCGAAGGCAAGGCCGCTCTGATTGCGCAGATGCGGCGCCTGACTGAATGATCAGGCGCGGTTCGACGCGTCGAATTTGACTGGCTGCGTCGCGTCGCCCTTGCGCCGCACGACGACGGTGCCGGCCATCTTGTCGTGCCAGCCCTGCTTGCGCGCGTCGAAGCCGACCCAGAGAATGCCCAGGAACAGCGGGATCATCGACACGTAGTAGCCAAGATAGCGGATGATGAACTGGCGCGTGCTTGGCTTGCCGCCCGTACGCGCATCGACAATGATGGCGCGGACGGCCATCTTGCCCGGCGTGGCCGAGAGCTTGATCCACAACGCGAGTACGAAAGCGGCCGGCAGGAGCCAGTTGATGACAAAGTCCGCCGGGCCCATGACCATCGCGGAGCTGTCCCAATATGCGGCGCCGTAGATGGCAGTGAGCAGCGGCAGCACGACGATCATCACCAAAATGCTGTCGATGAGCGCTGCGCCGGTGCGTGCCCAGAAGCCAACGTATTCCAGTTCGGTCGATTCGTGCGGCTGCATGGTGGCCCCGGTTGGTTGTGCTGTAAGGACCTTCACAATAGCACTGCCAACCGGCGGCGTGGCTTAAGTCTCGAGGTAGCGCGTGACAGCCTCGCCGACTTCGGTGGTGTTGGCTGTGCCACCCATGTCGGGAGTGCGCGGGCCTTCGACCAGGCAGCGCTCGATCGCGGCCAGCATGGCGTCATGCGCGGCCGTGTAGTTGGCGTCGCCCTGGCCCAGGAACTCGAGCATCATCGCGCCCGACCAGATCATCGCGATCGGGTTGGCGATGTTCTTGCCGTAGATGTCGGGAGCCGAGCCGTGTACGGGCTCGAACAGCGACGGGAAGGTGCGGTCCGGGTTAAGGTTGGCCGACGGTGCGATGCCGATCGTGCCGGTGCAGGCCGGGCCGAGGTCCGACAGGATGTCGCCGAACAGGTTCGACGCCACGACGACGTCGAAGCGTTCGGGCGAAATCACGAAGCGCGCGCACAGGATGTCGATGTGGTACTTGTCCCATTTGACGTCGGCGTACTGTTCGCCCATGGCGGCCACGCGCTCGTCCCAGTACGGCATCGAGATGGAGATGCCGTTCGATTTGGTGGCGGCGGTCAGATGTTTTTTAGGACGGCTCTGGGCCAGGTCGAACGCATACTTGAGGATGCGGTCGGTGCCGTGGCGCGTGAAGACCGATTCCTGCAGCACGAATTCGCGGTCGGTCCCTTCGAACATCTTGCCGCCGACCGACGAGTATTCGCCCTCGGTGTTTTCGCGCACGACGTAGAAGTCGATGTCGCCCGGCTTCTTGTTGGCGAGCGGGCAGGGCACGCCGGGCATCAGGCGCACCGGGCGCAGATTCACGTACTGGTCGAACTCGCGCCGGAACTTGAGCAGGGAGCCCCACAGCGAGATATGGTCGGGGACGATGTCGGGCATGCCGACGGCGCCGAAGAAAATGGCTTCGAAGCCCGAGAGCTGCGCGCGCCAGTCGTCCGGCATCATCTTGCCGTGCTTGACGTAGTAGTCGCAGTCGGCCCATTCAAACGTGGTGAATTCGAGGTGGATGCCGAAGCGTTTGGCGGTGGCGTCCAGGGCGCGCAGGCCTTCGGGCATGACTTCCTTGCCGATGCCGTCGCCGGCGATCACGGCGATCTTGTGGGTTTTCATGGGTGTCTCCTGTTAGCTGATCTGAATGCTCCAAGAATAATGCAAAACGGTATGTTTATAATGCTGGTTCTTGTGGTGTTAAGGAACACGGAGCGTGAATAATCTGTTGGAGAATGCTGATTTGCGGGTGTTCGTGACCGTGGCGCGTCAGGGATCGTTTGCGGGCGCGGCGCAGGCGCTCGGCATGTCGGCCGCGTATGTCAGCAAACGGATCGGGGTGCTCGAGGCCGCGCTGGGCGTGCGGCTGTTCCAGCGCACGACGCGCCGCATCGTCATCACGGAGGATGGCGCGCAGGCGTTCGCGCGTGCGCAGGCCATTCTCGAGAGTCTGGACGATCTGATCGAGGAAGCGTCCGAGCGGCGCCGGGCGCCCAGCGGCCTGCTGCGCGTGTGCAGCAGCTTCGGCTTCGGTCGCCAGGTCGTCGCACCGGCGATTGCCCGGCTTGCGCGCGCGTATCCGGCGCTGCAGATCCGGTTCGAGGTGTTCGACCGGCTGGTCGATCCGGTGGCTGAAGGGTTCGATCTGGACGTGCGGATTGGCGACGAGATCGCGCCACAGCTGATCGCGCGGCGCCTGATGGTCAATCACCGCATCCTGTGCGCGGCGCCCGGATATCTGGCGCAGCACGGGACGCCGCGCACGCTGCAGGATCTGGCGGCGCACCAGTGCCTGGTGATCAAGGAGCGCGATCATCCGTTTGGCGTGTGGCGGCTGCGCGCGAAAGGCGGTGAGGAGACGGTGAAGGTGTCGGGCGCGCTGTCGACCAACCATGGCGAGATCGCGCTGCGCTGGGCGCTGGACGGCGCCGGGATCGTGCTGCGCTCGCGCTGGCACGCGCAGCCGCTGCTGGCGTCCGGGCAGCTGGTGCAGATCCTGCCGGAGTACGCGCAAGAAGCCAATGTGTGGGCCGTGTATCCGCAGCGGCTGGGGAATTCGGCGAAGGTACGGGTGTGCGTTGAATTCCTCGAGCGCGAACTGGCGGTGGGTGGGGCACCGGATGCTGGCACATAGCGCACCGCAGCGGCGCAATGGGCGCTGTTCGTGCACCGGCAAGGTGCAGCGCACCATCCATTCGCTCATTCGCGACATGGCCAGTTCGTGCGGCTCGACACTGCGCCGCAACATGGGCGATAATGGCGGGCTGTAGCGCGCCGTAACTTGCGTGTTTGCGTCTTTTGACCAGACCTGCGCCGCCTGCAGCTTCTCTTACCCATCCGATCATCCGAGGACCATGAACTCTAGCCCGACGCTTGCCGATTCCGTGTGCGCAGCCCAGCGCCGCCACTTTCCCGCTCGCGTGGTGATATCGCTCGCGCCGATGTGCGCATCGCGGTCTGGTTCTGCATGCGCGATGGTGCGCGCGTGAGTCAGTCCGTCATGTATCCAGGCTCTCCCAGCAAGCCATCGCGTCCGATCATCGAGGTCAAGCCGCATTCGACGCTCGATGACGTCTACGGCATCATCGTCGGCGTGCTGTTCGTCGTGATCGGCATCGTGCTGCTGCATGCGGCGGGCCTGCTCACCGGTGGTGTCGCCGGCATCGCCTTGTTGACGTCGTACTCGACCGGCGTGCCGGTCGGTACGCTGTTCATGATGATCAACGTGCCGTTCTTCCTGTTTGGTTACTTCTTCATGGGCGCGCGCTTCACGATCAAGTCGCTGGCCGGCAGCGCGATGATCATGGGCCTGCTCAAGATCATGCCGTTCGTGCTGGTCATCGACCGCGTGCATCCGGCCGTGGCAGCCTTGGGCGGCGGCACCTTCTGTGGCATGGGCATCCTGGCACTCGCGCGCCACGGCGCCGGTGTCGGCGGCACCGGCATCGTCACGCTGTGGCTGCAAAAGCAATACAACATCAACGCCGGCCGCACCCAGATCATGATCGACAGCGTCATCCTGGCGATGGCCTTGCTGCTGGTCGCCCCCCACCTGGTCGCGTGGTCCGCCCTGAGCGCCGTCGCCATGAGCGGCATGGTCATGGCCTGGCACCGCGCCGGCCGGTACTTCGGCAGCTAACCCCCACAATTAGGGTCAGAGTAGAATTGTTGGGTAATAGCCTTTAGCAAACGGCCATATTCGGGCTCTTGCAGATGAGCTCGTCAAACATTGCATAATAATTAGGGTCAGAGTCGAATTGTTTTTCAATTGATTTATAAAAATTGACAAACAATTCGACTCTGACCCTTATTGTTTTTTGCGATTGTTAGCGCTATCTGGTATCCGGCAAATCCGCTTGTGCAATTAATGGTACAAGAGCATCGGCAGACTCCAAAAAATCATTCTGAACAATTAGGGTCAGAGTCGAATTAATGGGCAATTACCCAAAGTTGTCAAACAAATCGACTCCGACCCTAAGCTCGGCAGTTAATCTTGCAAATCAATTGGGGTCAGAGTCGAATTAATAAACAATTGATTTATTGAAGTTGGCAAACAATTCGACTCTGACCCTAATTTTGATTGGGGTTACTGGGGTGGGGTGGGTTTTGCGGGGTGGGGAGCATGTCGGTGCCGACCATGTCGAAGATGCTCAGTTGGCCGCCCAGGCGGATGAAGAGTTCCTGGTAGAGGGCGCCGGTGTTCATATTGCCCCATTCGACGGCGCGCTTGATCAGGTAGGGCGTGGGGCTGTGCGGCTCGAGGTGGGCGAGGTAGGTGGCGGCGGCGGCCAGGCAGGCGTAGGCGTCGGCGCGGTCGCGGAATTGGTGGGGCTCGGTTGTATTTGTCGCGCGCGCGGTGGCTGGTGTTTCAGTCTGTTCTGACGGTGCTTCGGTTGGCACGTCCGCTAGCGCTGGTGCTGGGACTCGTGCGGTGCGTTCGTTGTGGAGCGCCGTGAGGATCGCCTGTACCTGGTTTGCCATGGCCGTCAGACACGGTGCGGTGGCGCTTTGGGGAGTGTTGAAGGTGCCTTGGAGCTGGGCGATGGTGGCGTGCGCGTCTTCCAGTGCGGTGATGCGCTCGGTCAGGATTGCTGGTGGCATGGCTGCCAGTATGCTGCGGGTCGTGGCGTCGCCATCACGCTCGTGCGCGGTTTGTTCGCAGTCGGCCCACGTCGTGGCGCGGCCGTCTTCCGTTGTGAACAGTGGTGACTGGCGCAGGGTCGGGGCCAGCTTCTGGTCCAGCCAGCGCAGGATGTTAGCGCGGGCTTCGGTGTCGTCGTGTTCCAGTTGCGGATGCAGGGCGGTTGTGTAACGCTCGCACAGCGTGTGCGCCAGCAGCAGGCAGGGAGCCAGCGCGCCCAGGCCATGTTCGTGGACCTGGGACTCGCACAGCCACGCGGCCAGTTGCAGGTCCTTGCCCTGGGTGCGCAAGGCGCCGGCGGCCAGGTTGCTGACGTGCGGCCAGTCCGAGCGCTTTGGTTGCCGCTGCCAGACCCCGCGCGGCTGGATATCTTCATCGCCCTGGCGCGCTTCGATGATGGCGCGGTAGACGCTCGTTGCGCGGGCCGGCAGGCCTGTCGGATTGGCGGGATCCACCGGCGCTGCCAGCGCCTCCAGGGTGATGCCGAGGTGGCGCAGGAAGTGGTCGTCGGCGCGCCTTGTCAGGTCGCCGTTGGGTGGAACTGGTTCAGGCATGGGGCTCTCCCGTGAATGCGGCCCGACAGAGTGGGGCGCCAATAAAGGCCACACTGTAGCGCAAATGCGGCCAGCCGGTCAGGCGCCAGGAGCCAAAGCCGAAGCCGAAGCTTAAGTGGAGCTCGATGCCGCCAACGTCATGGCGCCGATGCGCAGCGTGGCCCGCAGGCCCGGATGGTTGTCGTCCAGTGTCAGCGTGCCGCCATGCAGCCGCGCCACCGCCGAGACCACGCTCAGGCCGAGGCCCACGCCCGGCGTGCCGCGGCTCGCGTCCACCCGGTAGAAGCGCTCGATGACGCGCGTGCGTTCGTGCACGGGAATGCCGGGGCCGTTGTCGGCCACGACGATCTGCACCGTGTCGGCATCGATGCGCTGCGCGGAGATCGCGATCGCGCCGCGCACCGGCGCATACTTGAGCGCATTGTCGACCATATTGCCCAGCGCCTGCGCCAGCAGCACGGGGTCGCCCACCACGTGCAGGTCGTCCGGGCCGTCAAAGCCCAGCGCGATGTCCTTCAGTTCGGCGACCGGCGCGTAGAACTCGGTCACTTCGGCGCCCAGCGCCGCCAGGTCGACATCAACGAAACCGGCGCGCCGGCTGCCGCTGTCGATTTCGGCCAGCCGCAGCAAGGCGTTGAAGATGCCCATCACGCGGTCGACATCATCGATCGCCGCGTCAATTTCGACGAAGGTTTCGTCCGGCGCCGGCCGCGCCACTGACAGTTCCTCGAGCCGTGCACGCAGCTCGGACAGCGGCGTGCGCAGGTCGTGCGCGATCGCGTTCGAGACATCCTGTACGCCGGTCACCAGATGCTCGATCTGGTCGAGCATGCGGTTCACGGTGCGCGTCAGTTGCTGCAGCTCGTCGCCATCGCCCGGTTCGACCAGCCGGTGCGACAGCTTGCCCTCGATGATCGAAGCGGTGGTGTCGCTGATGCCCTGCATGCGGCCCAGCAGCGCGCGGCGGATCATGAGACCACCCAGCGCGGCGCTGAGCAGCACAGTGATCGCGCAGCCCAGCAAGCCATACGCGAACAGGCGTTCGAGCTTCTGGAAGCGATTCAGGTTGCTGGCCACGAGCAGCCGGTAGCCGTCTTCCAGCGTCACGCGCACCAGCTCCACGTTGCGCGGCACGTCGTCGACCACGATCGTCACCCGGCACAGGCCATCGCGGTCCGGCACGCCCTCGGGCCACGCCTGCAGATTACCCGCCAGCTTGGCGCCGTCGGGCGCGACGAACAGCATGATCTTGCGCACGCCGTCGTTCACTCCGTGGACCTGGCTGTCGATCGCGGCGGCCAGTGCGGGCGGGCCCTGGCGGATGAACAGGTTGCTCAGGTGCTGGGCATCGGATTTGAGCAGCTGGCTGCGCACCTCGCCAATATTGGTATGCCACGCGTACCACAGCGGACCGGCGAACATGGCCAGCACCAGCAGCGTCACGACGCCATAACCGATGGCGATCGTGCGGGCAGAAAAACTGGGAAGCCTGAGCATCGTGTACGCCTTGTTCAAGGCTGGTCGGTCAGCATGTAGCCGGCATTGCGCACCGTGCGCAGCAGGGCCGTTGGAAAGCCGGCGTCGATCTTCTGCCGCAGCTTGCTGATGTGGACATCGATGACATTGGTCTGCGGGTCGAAGTGGTAATCCCACACGTTCTCGAGCAGCATCGTGCGCGTGACGACCTGGTTCGCATGGCGCAGCAGATAGGTCAGCAGCTTGAATTCGCGCGGCTGCAGCGCCAACGGCTTGCCGGCGCGCGTGACGCGGTGCGCCAGCATATCCACACGCAGGTCGCCCAGCGTCATGACGGTTTCCACGGCCTGGCTTTGCGAGCGGCGCAGCAGCGCGTCCAGGCGTGCGAGCAGTTCGCCGAATGCGAACGGCTTGGTCAGATAGTCGTCGCCGCCGGCGCGCAGGCCGCGGATGCGGTCGTCCACGCCATCCAGGGCACTCAGGATCAGGATCGGCACCCGGTTGCCTTGCTGGCGCAGTGTCTCGATGAGCGCCAGGCCGTCGATCCCGCCGGGCAGCATGCGGTCCATGACGATCGCATCATACGGTTCGCTGACGGCGTAGACCATGCCGTCGCGGCCGTTGTCGGCATGGTCGACCGTGTGCCCGGCTTCGCTCAAGCCCTTGTTGACGAAGCGCGCAACGCGCTCGTTGTCTTCGATGAGGAGCAGTTTCACGGCAACCTCAATGCGCCTGCGGCTGCGGCTGCGGCGTGGTCGTTTCCACCGGCGCCTGCCCGTCGTCCGGCGTGTCATCGACATGGGGCGGCGTTTTCGAGCGCGACGCGATGATCACGTAGAACAGCGGAATCAGGAACGTGGCCAGGAACGTCGCCGTCAGCATGCCGCCAATGACGCCGATGCCCAGCGCATTCTGGCTGCCCGAACCGGCGCCGCTCGACAACGCCAGCGGCAGCACGCCCAGGATGAACGCCATCGACGTCATGATGATCGGGCGCAGTCGCACCTTCGCAGATTCGAGCGCCGCTTCGACAATGCCCATCCCCTGCATCTGCAGTTCGCGCGCGAATTCGACAATCAGGATCGCGTTCTTGGCCGACAGGCCGATGGTCGTCAACAGGCCCACCTGGAAGAACACGTCGTTTTCCATGCCGAAGGCCGTCGCTGCGCTCAGGGCCCCCAGGATACCGATCGGCACCACCATGATGACCGAGATCGGGATCGCCCAGCTTTCATACAGCGCGGCCAGACACAGAAACACGACCAGGATCGACAGCGCGTACAAGAGCGGGGCCTGCGAGCCGGCCTGCGATTCCTGCAGCGAGATGCCGCTCCATTCGAAGCCGATGCCTTGCGGGAGTTCGCCCACCAGGCGCTCCATGATCGCCATCGCTTCGCCGCTGCTGAAGCCTGGCGCCGGCTGGCCCAGGATTTCGGCCGACTCGATGCCGTTGTAGCGCGCCATTGCTGGCGAACCCCAGGCCCAGCGCGCACTGGCAAAGCTCGAAAACGGCACCATCTCGCCAGCGCCGTTACGCGCATAGAGCAGCTTGATGTCGTCCGGATTCATGCGGAACTGGGCATCGGCCTGCACGTACACACGCTTGATGCGGTTGTCCGTGTCGAGGAAGTTGTTGATGTAGCGCGAGCCCCAGGCCGTCGAGAAGGTCTGGTCGACTTCGGTCAGGTTCACGCCCAGCGCGGCGGCCTTTTCGCGGTCGATGTCGATCTTGTAGGTGGCATTGTCGGCCTGGCCCGTGAAGCGCACGCGCTGCAGGTTCGGTTCCTTGCGCGCCAGCTCGAGCAGCTGGTCGCGCGCCTTGGCCAGCGCGTCGTGCCCCAGGCCACCGCGATCCTGCAGCTGCAGCGAGAAGCCGTTGGCCGAGCCCAGGCCGCGGATCGATGGCGGTTCGACCGTGTTGATGGTCGCGCCCTGGAAGTTGGCGTAGCGCGCCGCGATGCGGTTGGCCAGCGCCGACACACCCAGCGCTTCGTCCTTGCGCTCGTCCCAGGTCTTCAGGCGCACGAACAGGCGGCCCTGGTTCTGGCCGCGCTGCGGCTGGCTCGCGCCATTCGTCATGAAGGTGGCTTCGACCACTGCCGATTCTTCCTTCAACAGATACTGGCTGATTTCTTCCAGCACGCGGCCCGTCGTTTCCTGGGTACTGCCGGCCGGCGTCTGCACCTGGACGAACATATAGCCCTGGTCTTCCTTCGGCAGGAAGCCGCCCGGCAGGCGCATGAAGAGGGCAATGACGGCGCCGATCAGCACCAGGTATACCACCATCCACAGCGCGCGCCGGCCCAGGATACGCGTCACGCCGCCCAGGTAGCGGTCGCGGGTCGCATCGAACGAGCGGTTGAACCAGCCGAAGAACCCCTTCTTTTCATGGTGTTCCGGGTCGACCGGCTTGAGCATCGTCGCGCACAGCGCCGGCGTGAGCGTCAGCGCGATGAATGCCGACAGCAGCATCGAGGCCACGACCGTCAGCGAGAATTCGCGGTAGATCGCGCCGACCGTGCCGCTGGAGAAGGCCACCGGCACGAACACGGCCGACAGCACGAGGGCCACGCCGATCAGCGCACTGGTGATCTGGCCCATGGCCTTGATCGTCGCTTCTTTGGGCGGCAAGCCGTCTTCGTGCATCACGCGCTCGACGTTTTCCACCACCACGATCGCATCGTCGACCAGCAGGCCAATGGACAGCACGAGGCCGAACATCGACAGCGTATTGATGGTAAAGCCCAGTGCCGACATGATGCCGAACGTGCCAAGCAACACCACCGGCACCGTGATCGACGGGATCAGGGTGGCGCGGAAGTTTTGCAGGAACAGGTACATCACCAGGAACACCAGCACGATGCCCTCGATCAGCGTGTGGGTCACGCCCTTGATCGACGTTTCGATGAAGGGCGTGACGTCGTTCGGGTACACGGTGCGCAGGCCGGGCGGGAAGAATTCGCCCAGCTCTTTCAAGCGGGCGCGCACCGCTTCTGCGGTGTCAAGGGCATTGGCGTTCGGCGCGAGCTGGATACCCAGGCCAGACGCCGACTTGCCGTTGTAGCGCACGTCGACGTTGTAGTTTTCGGGCCCCAGCGCCACACGCGCGACGTCGCCGATGCGTACCGACGAGCCGTCCGGCTGGACCTTGACCAGGATGCGCTTGAATTCCTCGGGCGTGCGCAACATCGTCGCCTGGTTGATGGTGGCGCTCAGGGTCTGGCCCTGGACCGCCGGCGTGCCGCCCAGCTGGCCGCCCGAGATCTGCACGTTCTGCGCGCGGATCGCATCGGTCACGTCGAGCGGCGTCAGTGCAAAACTCGTCAGCTTGACCGGGTCGAGCCAGATGCGCATCGCGTACTGGGTGCCGAACAGGTTCATGCTGCCCACGCCCGGCATGCGCGAGAGCGGATCCTGGATGTTCGAGGCCACGTAGTTGGCGATGTCGAACTTGGTCATGCTGTCGTCGTCTGACACGAACGCCGCCACCATCAGGAAGTCCGAGGTCGACTTGGTCACGCGCAGGCCCGCTTGCTGGACTTCGCTCGGCAGGCGCGGCACCGCCGCCTGCAGCTTGTTCTGCACCTGGACCTGGGCAATATCGGGGTCGGTCCCGGCGGCAAACGTCAGCGACGTCGTCGACTGGCCCGTGTCGTCGCTGGTCGACTGCATATACAGCAGGTTATCAATCGCCGTCATCTGCTGCTCGATCACCTGGATCACGGTGTTCTGCATGGTCTCGGCCGACGCGCCGGGGAAGCTCGCCTGGATCTGCACCGATGGCGGCGAGACGGGCGGGTATTGCTCGATCGGCATCTTGAGCAGTGCGATGCCGCCGATCAGCATGATCAGCAGCGAAATGACGATCGCGAAGATCGGCCGGTTGATGAAATACTTTGGCATCGTGGATTATTCCTTGCGCGCGGCGGTGGCTGCGGCAGGTGCCGCCGGTGTCGCTGCCGCTGCTGCTGCTGCCGGCCCCGCGGCAACCCTGACCACGGTGCCCGGCCGAAGCTTCTGCACGCCGCTGACGATCACGCGTTCGCCGGTTGTCAAGCCGTCGTCGACGAGCCAGAAACCATCGACCAGCGCGCCGGTGCGCACGGTGCGCAGGGCCGCCTTGTTGTCCTGGCCGACCACCATCACGGTGGCCGTGCCCTGCGGCGTGCGCGTCACGGCGGTCGCGGGCACACGCATGACCGCCTGACGTACACCCTGGCTGACGCTCGCGCGCACGAACATGCCCGGTAACAGCAGCTTGTCGGGGTTCGGGAAGCGCGCGCGCAGCGTGACCGAGCCGGTGGCCTGGTCGACCGTCACGCCCGAGAATGCCAGCGTGCCGCTGCGGGTGTAAGTGCTGCCGTCTTCCAGTTGCAGGCTGACCTTGGCGGCGTCAACGCCTTCCATGCGCACGCGACCGGCGGCGATCTCGCGCCGCAGCGCCAGACCTTCGCTGCTCGATTGCTGCAGGTCGACGTACATCGGGTCGATCTGCTGGATCGTCGTCATCAGGGTGGCGGCGCTGCCTTGCACATACGCGCCCTGGGTCACGGCCGATACACTGCTGCGGCCCGCGATCGGCGCCGTCACTGTGGTGTAGCCAAGGTTGATGCGGGCCACTTCCAGGGCGGCCTTGGCCGCTGCGACATCGGCCGCAGCTTCCAGCTGCGCTGCTTCGGCGGTTTCGAATTCCTGCTTGCTGACCGCGTTTTCCTTCACCAGCACGCGGTTGCGATTCAGTTGCGACACATTGCTGGCCAGCGTGGCCTGCGCCCGTTGCAGCTCGGCTTCGGCGCTCTTGACGGCGGCGCGGTAGGGCGCCGCATCGATCAGGTACAGCGGCTCGCCCTTGCGCACGTCGGCGCCCTCGGTAAAGCGGCGCTCCTGCACGATGCCGTCGACCCGGGCCCGGACCTCGGCCAGCAGGAACGGCGCCGTACGGCCGGGCAGGGCGATGTTCAGCGCCACGTTGGTGGTGGCCATGGTCAGAACGGCGACTTCCGGCACTGCAGGCGCGGCAGGCTTGGGGTCTTTGCCGCAGGCGGACAGCAGCACCGTGGCCGCGATGGCAGTGGCAACGGCGCGGCGCTGCAGGAGAAAGGTCGAAGGCATGGGTATCGAATCCGGAAGGCGAGGTTGAGCGAATGGTGTCCCTAGGCTGCACTATGCCCGGCCCAGGCTCAAGACACGCTTGGCGATTCATTAAATTTAGTTAATGTGGCCAGGTGGACGCGTCAACTGCGGTTCCGGTCCGCAAATGTCTGGCAGTTCCATACTGATTGCAAACGCCACCAGCATCATCCTGCGACCATCGCGCGCCCTATATGGCCACGCCAGTCCCGGCCCCTGCATGCGCAGGCAGCCACAGCGCAACCTCGGTACCATCCCCTGGCGCCGACACGATGTCGATCACGCCGCCATGCGCGCTGACGATCTCGCGCACGATGGTCATGCCCAGGCCGTTGCCCGGCACGTCGGGCAGCGCGTTGGCGCGCCAGAACGCGTCGCAGACCCGCTTGCGCTGTTCCGGCGTCATGCCCACCCCCTGGTCGCGTACCCGCACTGCGGCGCCCGCCTGGCCGGCACGTTCCTGCTGTGAAATGCGCACGTCGACGACGCTGTCTTGCGCCGAGTAGGCCAGCGCATTGTTCACGATATGGCCCAGCGCCTGCTGCACGCGCGCGGCATCGGCCGTCACGGGCGGCAGGTCGGGCGCCGCGCTCAGTGCGATCCGTCCGGCTTGCGCGTCATCGGCAAGCCCGCCCTTGATCTTGCCCATCAGGTCGGCCAGGTCCAGCAAGGTTGGCTGCAGCTGGGCCGCGCCGCCCGCATCGATACGGGCCAGGTCGAGCATCTGGTTGACCAGGGCGATCAGGCGCGTGGCCTGGCGGTGGATGATGTCGATCAGCTCGCGCCCGGTGGCGGGGTCGAACTCGCGCTTGAGGAGCAACTCGGAAAACCCGAGGATGCTGGCCATCGGCGTGCGCAGTTCGTGGCTGGCGGTGCGAAAGTAATCGTGGCGCCGCTGGTTCGCGGCGCGCACCCGTTCGCGTTCCGCGCGCAGGCTGTCCATGTCGCGTACCGTTGCCACCAGATGCACATGGTCGTCGAGCGTCATCGCGGCGATCGAGATCTCGGCGGCAAAACTGCTGCCGTCCACACGCCGCGCATTGCCCTCATGACGCGTGACTACCTGCGGCGCCATGCCGATCAGGACGGCCGACGACTGGCCGGTCAGGACGGCGCAGGGTGAGCCGAACAACGCCTCGGCGGCCGGATTGCACGACTGGATGCGGCCGCCGGCGTCGAGCAGCAGCACGGCGTCGGGCAGGTGTTCGAGCAGCGTGCGCAGCGCGCGTGCGCTGCTGCGTTCACGGTCGCAGGCAGCGCGCAGTTCGAGCGTGGCGATTTCGCCGGCCACCATGCCTGCCAGGTCGCGCAGCATCGCGCGGTCGGCATCCGAAAAGTCGCGCGGCACGCTGTCGATGATGCATAGCGTGCCGATGCGAACGCCGTCGCCGACGTCGATCGGCGAACCTGCATAAAAGCGCGCCGCCGTTTCGCCGCGCACCAGCGGAGTGTCGGCGAAACGCGGATCGGCACTGGCATCCTGCACGACCATCACGTCGTCCTGCAGGATGGCATGGGCGCAGAACGACACCGAGCGGGGTGTTTCGGTCAGCGCCAGGCCGACGCGCGACTTGAACCACTGGCGGTCGGTGTCGATCAGGCTCACGAGCGCGATGGGCACCTTGAACAGGTGCGCCGCCATGCGCGTGATGCGGTCGAACGACGCCTGCGGCGGCGTGTCGAGCAGGTTCAGGTCGAGCAGCACCTCGTGACGGCGGGCTTCGTCCGGCGGCAGGGGCGCGGCGGTATCGTGGGTGCGTTGCGGCGTCTCGTTCATCATGGGGGAAGGGATCGTCTCGGGAGCCGGGGGCTGCCGATGTCACTGCAGCAGGCAGGGCAGCGCCGGCTTGCTCAGGTGCGCCGATGCCTTAATAAGTGGCAATTTTCATGGTTGCTGATTTTACCGGTTAGCATTGGCGTGTCAAGACAAACCGCCGTGTACGCTAACAAGCGGTGACCCCTTGCAACAGATGCGTCACCGGGGCGCCTAGGCTGCGCCGTCCGGCCCACCCGCCACGGGCAGATAGAGCGTGACGTCGGTGCCCACGCCCAGCTCGGATTCGAGCGCGATACGTCCGCCGTGCAGATCGACGATCTCTTTCAGGATCGTCAGCCCCAGGCCACTGCCTGGTGCCGCCGAATCGCCGTCCACCCGATAGAAAGCCTCGAAGACCTGGGCCTGCTGCTGGGGTGTCATCCCGATACCGCGGTCGCGCACGCGGATCGCCACCATCGGCCGCTCGCCCCATTGTTCGGGCGCGGCGCTCAGCAAAATCGGTGTGCCGGGCGCAGAATACTTGATGCTGTTGCTGACGATGTTGGTCAGCGCCTGCTGCATCTTCTGGGCGTCGGCCGCCAGCGGTGGCAGGTCGGGCACGATGTCGGTGCTGACGCGGTGTGCCTGGCCGAGGCCGTCGAGGCACGCCAGCGTCCGCGTCACCAGATCGGCCACCGGGACGGCGTCGATCCGCAGCTCGTCGATGCCGCCCGCTTCGATGCGCGCCAGATCGAGCAGCTGGTTCACCAGGCTGACCAGACGGGCCGATTCGCGGTGGATGATCTCGACCAGTTCGCGGCTGACGACAGGATCGAACTCGCGTTTGAGCAGCAATTCCGAAAAGCCCAGCACGCTCGACATCGGCGTACGCAGTTCGTGGGTGGCAGTGGCGAAGTGGCGCCGGCGCCGCTCGTCGGTGGCGCGGTTGCGCTCTTCGGCGGCGCGCCGCTGCGAAATATCGCGCACCGTCACGGCAAACTTCGGGCGCGCTGCCCACGTCATGCGGCAGTAGGAAAACTCGATCGGGAAGCGGCTGCCATCCAGGCGCCGCGCCAGCGCCTCGTAGCGCGTACCTTCGCGCAACTGGCCCGTGCGGCGCCGGCGCAACAGGTCTTCGTCCATCAGTTCGCGCAGCGGCCGGCCGGTGAGCATCGGGCCGCTGGCGCCGAACAGCGATTCGGCTGCCGGGTTGGCGGCCACGATATTGCCTTGTGCATTGAGCATCAGGACGCCGTCGGGCAGGTGGGCCACCAGCGCTTTTTCCCAGCCTTCCGGCGCCGGGCGACCTGCCGGCCGCGCACGCAGTTCGTCGCCGGCAATGGCGGCCAGGTCGCGCAGCGTGGCCATCTGCTCGTCATCGAAATGGCGGACCTGGGTGTCGATCACGCACAGGGCGCCGACCGGGCTGCCATCCGGCGCAGCCAGCGGAATGCCGGCATAAAAGCGCACGTCGGGTGCACCGGTGACGAACGGGTTGTTGGCAAAACGGGGATCGAGGCGCGCGTCATCGACCACCAGGCCGTCTTCATGGTGGATCGTGTGGGTGCAGAACGAGGTCACGCGCGTGGTTTCGTGCAGGTCGATACCCACGCGTGATTTGAACCACTGGCGGTCGGCGTCGACCAGGGCGATCAGCGAGATGGGCACGCCGAGGAGGCGGCAGGCCAGGCGCGTGATGCGGTCGAAGCGTTCTTCGGGCGGGGTGTCGAGCAGGGCCAGTTCGTGCAGCGCGAGGACACGTGCCTGGTCGGATTGGGGAACGGCATGCAGGGCAGGCGAAGTCGGGGCAACCAGTGGGTGTCGGTCCGGCTTGGTGTGCATGATGTGGGTCCTGTCAGTCCGGCGTCGCCGCCGCGTCCATGTCACTGAAGATGTGTTCGATCCGGGTGCGCAGATCGGCGAAGCGTACCGGCTTGGAAAATACCGGAATGTCATCAGGTAGACCCATCGACGTGATCGTCGCACGATCCAGGCCGCTGATGACGATGATGGCCATGCCGCGGTAGCGCGGGTCGGCGCGCAGCGTACGCACCATTCGGAAGCCATCCATGCCCGGCATGTTCAGGTCGCTGATCAAGAGGTCGGGCCGGGCTTCGCCGATCCGGATCAGCGCGTCGAAACCGTCGCGCGCCTTGATCAGCTGCGCAGCCAGGCCCCAGCCGGAGATTTCCAGCTCGTACAGGCGCAGCAGGGTGGCGTCGTCGTCGGCCATCACGATGCGCCGGCCGGCGGGCGCCGACCTGGCACTGGGCGATGGCGCAGGGTGACCGCCAGTTACTGCATGATTGCGCTGCGCGACCAGACGGTGCACCGATGTCAGCAGAATACGGCGGTGGCCGCCGGCAGTTTTCCAGGCTTGCAGCACGCCGCTTTCGACCCAGAGTTGCACGGTCCGGTGCGACACGCCGAGCAGGCTCGCGGCCTCTTTTGTGGAGCAGACTTCTGCGGAAGCGGGGTCGGTCGGCGCCGGCGCTGGGCTGCTGTGCGATATCATGTAATAGAATTGTGCAGGTGATTAAAAGCCTCCCGACCAGGGGGCTGATCATCGGCCCCGACCCGCATTCTCGTGGTGAGCGCGTGTCGGGAAAAGCCGGATGCAGCCACCTGGATGCGCAACTAATACGCATAGGCAAGTCAACAATCTATCAAATTATCACAAATTACGATAGTGAAACGCGATAACTCGTTTCTTTATTGTAACTTGTGGTGTTGGATGATGGTGCATTATTGCACTTTTACCGTCACCGTGACCGTGCCGCTCGCCCCCGGTGCCAGGGTGCCCGTAATCCCCCATTCGACCTTGCCGTTTGCGCCCACGTCGGGCTTGACCGCCACCGTGCAGGCCAGGCTGGCGGGCAGCGTCCCGCAGCTGCTGTCGGCGTAGGTCGTAAAGGCCGGCGTGGTGTCTTCGATCTTCAGTTGCGTCAGTGTCGTGGTGCCGCTGTTCTGGAACGTGATCGTGTACAGGATCGTGCTGCCGGGCGTGGCGTTACTCTTGTCGACCGCCTTGGTCAGCTTGAAGTCGTCACAGGTCTGGCAAATGCCTTCGACCGTCACCACGATTTCGCCCAGGCCAATGCCCAGCAGCTTGAGCAGCGGATCGGCCACGCCACTCAGCACCGGCGCAATCAGCGGGCTCACCACGTTCTTCACCAGTGTCCTGACGAGCGGTTCGACGGCGCCCTGCACGAGACCCAGGGCCGGCATGCTGCGCACCTGCAGGTTTGTCACCAGGCTGTTGGCTGCGTTCGTGATGAAGGTCGTGCTCGAGGTCACGGTGCGCGTTTGCGGGAACGTGCCCGACATCGTCACGCTCGTCGCGAACGGCGCCTGGCCACGCACGATGCTCTTGATGTCGAGTGCAATATCGACCGGCAACAGCCCCAGCGCGGCGGCCCGCAGCGATCCGATCGTGCCGAAGTCGACGTCCGAGTCCAGAATCGCACGGGTGCGGTTGAAAAACACGCTGTCATCGATCTTGCCGATGAAGATGTCGGACACGCCCGGCGCCACCTGCAGCGTGACGGCCCTGGTGGTGGCGTCCACGGCGGTCAAGCTGCCCTGGCCGCGCGCGACTTCCACGTACACGTCAAGCTTGCCGATGCCGACCGACGCGCTTTGCAGCAGGCCCACGCCCACCAGAGAATTGGTGGCCGGCGCCAGCGACACCAGGTCCATCTTGAGCTTGAGGCGGATCGCGGCCGAATGGAAGGTCGAGCCGGTCGGCCCGCACACGTACACCGGCGGCTCGATCACCTGCGCATACAGTTGCAGGCTGTTGACCACGCCGGTTGCGCCCAGCAGGCCGCCCGAGATGCCGACCGGCTGCGGTGTGGTCAGCACGTTGCGCCGGTTATAAAGCTGGACCAGGCCGGTGAACATGTCGAGCGCATTGACCGTGCTGGTGCCGAGCGACCCGGTGTCGGCCGTAACCTTGAGCAGGTCGTCCAGGCGCACGGTGCCGCCCACGCCATTGAGTTGCGAGGCCAGGCCCGATAACGCCCCTGCCAGCTGGGGCCTGGCCTCGGCCTGCGCCTGGACCGCCAGCGCGTTGGCGACCTGCGCCAGCGTGACGTTGGCGCTCAGCGCCTGCGCCGGGGTCGATACACCCAGATCCGTCTTGAGCACGTTCAGGAAACCGAGCAGGTTCAGGTTGCCGCCGGCCAGCGCATTCCAGTCCACTGCATTGAGCGAGGTACCGGTGCCGAGCATGCCGCCCAGCAGCGGGCCGAGCAGGGCGCTTTTGCCGGTGTCGACGCTGGCCAGGCGCGGGCCGGCGGTAATGCAGGCGCCGGTCACCGTACAGTCGGCCTTGGCCGGCAGGGCGCCGAGCAGGCAGGCGAGGGCAACGAAGACGCGCAGCCAGGCATGGCGAAGGCGGGACGAGAGCAGTGCGAAAGTCATGTCGGTATCCTTGATTACTTGAGCAGGTCGCCCGAGAGCAGGCCTTGCAGCGTGTTCTCGTCGAACTTCATGCGTACCCGGAAGTACACGCCCTTGGCGGTGGCGTCGGCGCCGGCCAGATCGCGTTCCTTGAAGCCGAGCAGGTTGTAGCCGGCCGAGACCCACATATTGCGTTGCAGCTGGTAGCCCGCCTCGATGCCGGCAGCGTACTGGCGGCCGCGCGTGTCGCGGTCCATCAGCATCTGCGCCGTGGCGCCGATGTCCCAGTCGGCATTGATCTCATGGGTCACGCGGCCGGCCACCAGGTGGCTGACCGTGCGGTTCGACAAACCGCTCGACTGGTCCATCGCCATCTTGGCGGCGTAGCGCGCGCTGACGGTGGTATCAAGGCGCAGCTGCCAGTTGGCGCCGACCGAGACGGCGTGCACGGCGCGCTTGAGGTCAGCCAGGCCATCGTCGCGTTCGAGCCTGTACTCGTACTTGGCCAGGCCGTTCACGCCGATCGACTGCAGCGCGCGGTAGGCCACGCCGCTTTGCAGCAGTTCGGTCACGCGCATGGTCTTGCTGGCATTCGAGCGGGTGGCGGCCAGCGTGTTCTTGCCCAGGAAGGTCCAGCTGTCGTCGATCTTGTAGGCCAGGCCCAGCGTCGAGAGCAGACCGTCGCTGTCGGCGCCGTGGCGCAGTTCGAGACGGGCGTTGCCGGTCCAGGTCGGATGGCGGCTCACTTCGATGGCGCCGGTCAGCGCGATCGCTTCGTTGTTGTTGGCGCCCGAGAGCACCTTGACGCGTTCGAAGCTGGTGTTGGCGCGCACGCCGTCGCCCAGCGTCCACAGGTTGCGCAAGCCCAGGGCTGCTTCGGCCTGGCGCTCGCCGGTCACGGTGCCCGCTGGCGAGGTGCCGCCGGCGCGGTATTCCGAGAACACGCGGCCGTCGTGCATGTAGTCGGTGTCGACGCCGAACACGGTGGCGTGGCGCTGCTGGCCCTTGTTCAGCGCATAGGTTGAACCCAGGCTGCTGATCAGTTCGTGACGGCCGTACACGCGGCTGCCGCCGGCGAAGCGGTAGTCGCCGCCCAGCGCCACCATGCGGCGGCCATTGTCGTGGATATCCTGTTCGCCTTCGACGAACACGCCGGCCTGCGGCAGGCCAGGAATCTGCATGCCCAGCTTGGCGCGCACGCTGGTCAGGTCGGGTTGGGCCACGATGACCCCGGCGCCGCCTTCTTCACGTGAATGGCGCATGCCCACTTCCGCTTGCAGGCCATTTTCGAACGCGTAGCCGGCGAAGAGCTGCACGCCGTTGCGGGTGGCGTCGGTGGTCAGGTCGGCCGTGTGCAGGCCTTCCAGGCCGACGCTGGTGCGCTCGCTGAAGCGGTAGCGCGCATTGGCGCCGCCTTCGGTGCGGCCCTTCGGCAGGTTGGCCGATGGATTGTCGAAGTTGGCGTCGGCGCGGCCCAGGAACAGGTGGCTTTCGAGCTTGCCGTCGGTGCGGTTGGCGTCAAAGCGTGCGGCGCGACCCGACAGGCCGGCTTTTTCCATCTGCGCCGCTTCGACGATGACGACGGTTTTTTCGTCCGGCTTGACGCTGGCGTTGACGCTCACCAGGCGGGTCGGGGCGGCCGGATTGCGGTCTTCGACGACGCTGGCGCCGAGGTCGACGTGGCTGCCGATCTGGTACTGGGCGGCGACACCGCCGACCAGGAAGCGCGCGCCGTTCTGATCGACTTCGTACGCCAGGCGCAGGCTGACCGGGTTCAGGTTCTCGTCCAGGCTCGGCACCGGGGCGCGCAGCAGGATGCGGCCGCTGAGCGGATCGATGTCGTAGTCGACGTAGCGCACCAGGGCGCGGCGCGACAGGATCACGCCGGTCTGGTCGCGGTCACGCACGATGATTTCGATGCGCTCGCTGTTGATGACCATCAGGCCGCCGCCGGTGAGGAACGGGCCCGAGGTGCCGTTGGCGGCGAATTCTTCGACCATCTGGCGCGTGCTGTCGTAGCTGAGGAACGAGTCAACCGTCAGACCGTCCAGTTCGGCGTGCTGGCGCAGGCCCGTCAGGTTGCGGTTGTAGGCGCCCAGGTTGCGCGCCGGGGTCACGCCTGGTGGCACGAAGTCGCCGAACATCACGTACGAGCGGTTGCGCTCGGCCTTGACGTACAGGCGGCCGGCCGATTGCGCCTCAAAACCGCGGCGTGCGTCGTCGCCGTAAGTCGGGTAAAACGCAAACGGGTTGATGTCGCGGAACATCTTCGGTTCGGTGTCCTTGTCCGAGTCATACGACATCGTCAGCAGCGTATCGGTGCCGATCTGGCCCTTGGCGAACATCGCGGCGCGGGCGCCGGCGTTGACGGTTTCGCCCCCCGCCACGTGGCGCAGGCGGTCTTCGAAGCCGTCGAAATCGCGCAGCGGGGTCGCGGTATTGCCGCGGCTGCGGTTCAGGCTGAAGGCGCCTTCAACCACGCCGGCCGCCACCATCGGGCGCAGGGCCGGCAGGAAGCGCAGCGTGTTCTTCGCGCGCAGCAGGCCGCTGGTGGCTTGCAGGCGGGCTTCACCGGCGTCAGGCGCCGTGCGCAGCGCGAATTCGGCGCTGCCGCCTTCGACGAAGACCTGGTGGCCAGGCTCGCGCGGATCGAGGTCGGGCTGGTCCCACTGGCCGGCGCTGGCTTCCAGCGTGACCGGGGTACGTTCGGCGATCAGCACGCCATGTGCGTCTTCGAGGCGCACGGCGACCATCGCCAGCGAGCGGCCGTCGGCCGGGGCCGATTCGACAAGCGGGGCCACCGACACGCGTGCCAGGGCGCCCGGCACGACCACGTCCACGACGCTGCTGCCGCGCGGGTTGCCGAAGCTGTCGGTTTCGCGCACTTCGATCAGGTTGTGGCCGGGTTTCAGGGTCACGCCGACATAGTCACGCAGCTCGAGCGCCTGCGCCGCGACCGTGTCCTGCTTGCCGATATGGCTGTCGTCCACGGCCACGCCATTGACGAGCAGCGTGAAGCCCGAACCGGCGCCGCCCTTGACGCGGATCGTGGGCTGGGCGTGCGGCAGCACCGCGCCATCGGTCAGGCCGATGAAGCCCAGACGGTTGGTGACCGTGGCCAGGTCCAGCGCGGGCGCGGCCTTGGCAGCGGCCGGGGGCGGGGCGGTCAGCACGGCGGCCGAGGCCAGCACGGCGCGCAGGCGGGCGGCCCGGGCCTTGATCGCCTCGAGCACGTCGGGATTGCAGCCGCTCAGCGCGAAATCGGCGCGCGCCAGTTCACCGTCCTTCAGGTCGACGAAGCGGCTGCCGGCGTCGCCCGCATTGCGGTTCGACAGAACGGCCAGCCGGCCGGCGAGCATCGTGCTCAGGTCGACCTTCGCCACGTGGGTGCGCGGGGCCACATCGGCAAAGCTGTAGCGGCCATCGGCGTCGGTCTGCGAGAAGCTGCCGTCTTCGAGGTAGATGCGCACGTCGGGAATGCCCGGCTCGCCCAGGTCACGCTGACCGTTGACATTGCAGTCGGCGAATACGTCGCCCAGGATGAAGCCTTTGCTGCTGAAGACGCCGGCTTCGACCTTGACCTTGGCCGCGGCCACCGACGAGACCAGCGCCAGCGGGGCGCCGCTGGTGGCCTGGGCGCGGTTGATGCCGTCGCCCTGCAGCGCGCCGCCGCCGATGCGCACGCGGTAGCGCAGCACGCGGTTCGACCTGGCGGCCAGCGTATCGAGCGGGATGCGCAGCGTCGGGCCGCGGTTTTCGAACCGGTCGGTCACCAGAGCGCCATCGATGCGCAGCGTGCCCGGCACGAACGAAAAGCCGGCTGGCAGGCGGTCTTCGACCATCACGTCCACCAGCGGCTGTTCAGCGGTGTTGTGGACACGCACCGTGTAATCGAGCACGTCGCCCACTTCGACCATGGCGCGCGACGCGTTCTTTTCGACGTACAGCACGCCCGGGATCGGGTCGAGCGGCACGTCGATCGTGACGACGCCCGAGGTCTCGCTGACGGTGAATTCGCCGCCGAACGAACCGTACAGGTTGGTGCTGCGGCCCGCGGGCAGTTCGCCGATGGCGCGCTTCGACGGGAAACCGTAGTTCGACGGCGCGGTCACTTGCAGACGGTACAGGCTTGGTGCCACCAGCGGAAATTGGTACATGCCGCCGCGATCGGTGATGACGGTGCTTGGCGCCGGTGTGACGCCATCCACGCCAAATACCCGGGCCGGCGCGCCTGGCGCGCCGCCATTGCCGGCGCCGCTGACGTCGATCAGGGTTACGCTCACGCCCGGCAGCGGCAGGTTGCTGCGGCTGTCGTAGACAATGCCGATCGGGTCGACCAGGATCGCGGTCTGGATCATGCCGCTGCCGCAGCCTTCGACGCTGGCCAGCAGGGTATCGTTCTTCATGACTTCGATGGTGCCGTCGCCATCGTCGTCCTCGTGGTCGTCGTCTTCGTTGTGGCTCGCGGCGATGGCGCTGAAGCGGTATTCGCCGGTGTCGGCGCCCGTCTCGCGCGCCGGGAACGCTTGCCGGTCGCCCGTCAGGGTGGAGATCAGCGTCACGCTGACCTGCTCGGCAACATTTTTGTCGATGTTGCACTCGGCAGCATCGACCTGGAGGAACAGATTGCCGTTGAGTTCGGTTGCGCGCGCCACGCGGCTGTAGGCGGCCGAGGTGAAATACGTGATCGAATCGGGGCGCACGGCGCGCACGGTATTCGATTCGATGGTGATGCTGGTGCCAGCCGCGCCGACGAAGGTTGCGCTGGCACGGTTGTTGATGGCGGCGCCCGCGTCACAGGACGACCACAGGACAAGGCTCATGCAGAGAAATACGAGGTGTCGGAGGAGGGTCGTCATGGCGCGCGAGAGTCTGGGAATTCGAAGGCAGCGCCGCCGGAGCGGCGCTGCGTTGGTTTTGCTATGGATTACGCCGGTTCACTCAGTCGATCTTCACGCCGAAGGCCATCGTGTTCGACTGACCCGGAAGCAGGATGCCGACATTGGCCGAGACGCTGCCGACCAGGCCGGCGGCCGGCGCAAGGATCGAGCCCAGCAGCGTGTTGGCCGGGGCGCCGGCGTGGTAGGTGGTGTTGGCCGGGATCGTGTCGGTCATGACCATGGAGTTGATGGTGGTCACGCCCTTGTTGGTGCCGACGATCTGGTAGCGGATGCAGGCGCCCGGCACGGCGCCGGACACGATCGGTGCGCTGCTGAACGCGGTATCGGCGGCGCCGTCGCAGTTGGCATCCAGGGCCTGGGTCTTGACCAGCTCGACGAGCGAATCGGCCGCGGCAACCGTGACGGCTTCGTGGATGCGGTCGGCCACGCCGGTGGTGCCCGAGATGGCGCGGAAGTACAGGTCGGTCGTGCCTGGCGCAGTGCCGGCTGGCGGGGTCACTTCGGCGGTCACGCGCACGTTGGCGCCGGCGGCGACGGTGGCGTTGGTGATGACCGCGCCGTTGGCGTCCTTGAAGACCACGGTCCAGCCCGTTGGCAGGATTTGCGTGCCGAACGTGCCGTCGGTGCTGGCCTGCAGATTGAAGGTGTCCGGGCTGCCGCCGGTGTTATTCAGGAAAAGCACGAACGAGGTCATCGTGCCGGCCGTCGTGGTCTTGGTTTCCACGGCAGCGGCTTCGACGCCAGGCCCTGCGCCCGGTGCACCGGCGCCGGCCGAGTTGGCGGTGATGTCGATCACGGCGCCGGCGGCGACCGTGGTGGTGTCGATGCTGGTGGCGGCGATCGCGCCGTTGAAGCCACTGGTGGCGCGGACGGTCAGCACGTTGGTGTTGCCGTTGACGGCGCCGGCCGGCAGGGTGGCGACGGCCACGAAGCGGAAGGTGGTGCCGGCAGCCAGCGCGCCGGTGGTGGCGATCGGGGTTGCATTGTCGGCCACGCCGTCGCCGTTGGCGTCCGCGTAGAACACGACGCCCGTCAGGTTCAGCGCGCCGGTACTGGTTTGCGACAGGGCGAAGGTGTCGCTGCCGTTACCGGTGTTGGTCACGCTGTGGGCGTAGGTGACCGAGGTGCCGGCGCCGGCGCTCTTGGCGGTACCGGCCGGCATGGTCAGGCTGGCGACTTGCTGCACGGTCGTGATCACGGTGTTCGACTGGACCGTCCTGGTGCCGGTGGAATCGTTATAGGTGGCGGTGGCCTGGTTGGTGATCTGGGTGCCGGCCGCAGTGGCGGCGTAGGCGCCGTTGGCGGTTGCCAGCAGCGCTGCTGCGGCGACGAGCTTGAGATGGGTTTTCATGGCTGCTTCCTTGTAAGGAGACGTTGGTGCGTCAGGGTTGAACCGGGTTCTTGCGGTACCAGGTAGTTAATAAAATGACAACTATTTCTGCGGTATTCGAGCGCGACGCCGAAGCGTCAGGCAGGTCAAGGGGTTATGAGCGGGCCAGTCTGGACGACGGCGGCGCAGCGACACGCATGCGCGAGGTCACGGTGGCGGCTTTGCCGGGCGCGAGATCGCCCAGTTCCCAGCGCAAAAAGCGATATTGCTCAGGCGGGACCGGCTCGACGGTCCGGCGACCGTTGCGGATGACCTCACGGGTCAGGGGCAGGGGACTGAACTGTTTGCCATCGAGACTGGCCTGAACGGCTTTCGGCGCTGCGCTGCCGTCGAGGTAGACCATCGCGCCTTCAGGCACCGGCAGCGTCGCTGCGACTGCCTTCGCGGCCAACTTGCCGTTGTTCTGGTAGGTGACCTGGTATTCGATCGTGTCGCCAGGATTGGCTTCAGTTGCAGGGACCAGCTTTTCGCCGCCCTTGTCCTGGGTGACGACCTGGAAGGCTTGCAGGCGCACGTCAACGGTCTGGGAATCGGCAGCAAACGCTTTGGTGCCGGTGAGCAGCACCGTCCAGAACAGCAGGACCGTCAGCCAGCGCATGAACAGCGGGTCGGTGTGGGTCGTACGGTTGTTTGTCGAGTTCGTCATGGTATCGGTTTTACTGGATTGTTGATGCAGCGAATTTTATCGACTTTGCCGACTTTCTCAAGAAAAATATTTCGTTTTGATCGATTTAGTTGTTTCACGTAAACACTGTATTGACCTGATTAGTGGATGAATAAGCCGCACAACGGCCAGCAAGGCCGCTACGAAGGTCATGATGTTGTTTCAAAGCAACAAATATCCATGGGGAATCAATACATTGGATTTGCTGGATTTACTGTGTTTGCCAAATGGTGCATTATTCACGCATGCCTCTGCGTCGTGTGGCCCCGGCGCTCCTCCCCACCTCATTCATTGAATTTATGGAAACGATCTATCTGGAATCGCCTGATGCGCTGCAAGACCTGCGTGCGATCTATTCGGCGCTCGACGGCGCCCAAGCCATTGTCGAGTTCGATTTGAACGGCAACATCCTGCGTGCCAATGACAACTTCCTGAGCGTGACGGGGTACACGGACGCCGAGCTGGCGGGACGTCATCACTCGATGTTCTGCGAGCGCGAGCTGATCGATTCGCCCGCCTATGCGCGTTTCTGGCAAGACCTTGGCCTTGGCAAGTCCGACCGCGCCGAGTACAAGCGCATCGCCAAGGGCGGGCGTGAATTCTGGATCAACGCGTCCTACAATCCGGTCAAGGACAGCTCGGGCCGCGTCTCCAAGATCATCAAGTTCGCCACCGACATCACGGCCGAGAAAATCCGCGCCGCCGAGACGACCGGCCTAGTGTCGGCCATCGGCCGCGCCCAGGCCGTGGTCGAATTCGACATGAGCGGCATCCTGCTCGACGCCAACGCCAATTTCCTCGACCTGCTCGACTACGCGCTGGAAGACGTGCGCGGCGAGCACCACCGTGTGTTCTGCGATGACGAATATGCGTCCAGCGCAGCGTATCGCCGCTTCTGGGGCAAGCTCAACCGCGGTGAATTCGACGCCGGCCGCTACAAGCGCCACGGCAACAACGGCAAGACCGTCTGGATCCAGGCGACCTACAACCCGATCTTCGACGCCAACGGCAAGCCGGTCAAAGTCGTCAAGTTCGCCACCGACATCACCGCCCAGGTCATGCTCGAAGAAGCTGCCGTGCAGCGCGCCGAAGACGAGCGCCGCAAGGTCGGTCTGCTGCTCGAGCAGGTCGCGCGCGCCTCGGCCGGCGACCTGACCGGCACGATCGACACGGGCGGCACCGAACCGCTCGATGAACTGGGCCGCGGCGTCATGAAGATGATCGGCGACCTGCGCGGCGTGATCGGCGACGCCGTCTCGGCCGCCGGCAAGCTCAATGTCTCGTCGCGCAGCATCGCCGACCGCTCCAACACGGTCGCCGCCAGTGCCCAGGCACTGGGCGCGACGGTGGAACAGATGAATGCGTCGGTCGATGGCCTGACCGCGTCGATCAACACGATCGCCCGCAGCACGCAGGAAGCCAACAGCCTGGCCCAGTCGACCCGCGACGAAGCGGAGATCGGCGCCAAGGCGATTGCCCGCTCGATCGAAGCGATGGCGATGATCAACCAGTCGTCCGAAGACATTGGCGAGATCGTCAAGGTCATCGGCGAGATCGCCGGCCAGACCAATATGCTCGCCTTCAACGCCGCCATCGAAGCGGCGCGCGCCGGCGAGCACGGCCTGGGCTTCTCGGTCGTGGCCGACGAAGTGCGCAAGCTGGCCGAGCGTTCGTCGCAGGCGACCAAGGAAATCTCGAAGCTGATCAATGAGTCGGTGCGCCGCGTGGCGCAGGGCAGCGAAATCTCGCGCCAGGCCAGCGAAGCGTTCGACCGCATCACCAGTGGCGTCGGCAAGACCTCGCTGGCGATCGCCGACATCTCCGACAGCGCCAGCGAGCAGTCGCTCACGGCCAAGGAAGTTTCGGCCGCGATCCTCTACATCGCCCAGGAAACCGAGCGGTCGGCCGGTTCGTGCGACAGCATCGCCCGTTCGACCGAAGGCCTGAACGAGCACGCGACCCACCTGAACAACACTGTCGCCCGCTTCGTGGTCTGAAGCACGGGGAAACGGCCATGGAACTGCGCGACGACCATCTCTTTGCCCTGATCGCCCTGGTGCGCCAGCACACGGGCATCGCGATGAACGAGCACAAGCGCGTGCTGCTGCAGGGGCGCCTGCTGCCGCGCCTGCGCGCGCTGGGTATCGCCTCGTGGGCCGGCTATATCGAGCGCCTGGCCAGCGACCGGACCGAGGTCACGTCGTTCATCGACTCGGTCACCACCAACGACACGGTGTTCTTCCGCACGCCGGCCGTCTGGGCCTGGCTGTCGGAGACGTTCCTGCCAGCGTTCGCGGCGCAACACCGCGCGGCGCCGCTGCGCATCTGGTCGGCCGCCGCCGCCACCGGCGAAGAAGCCTATTCGCTGGCCATGAGCTGCCTCGAATACCAGGCGCACGCACCCGGCCTGCGCTTCGAGATCCTCGGCACCGACATCTCGCATGCGGCGCTGGCCACGGCCCGCGCCGGCGCCTACCGCGGCCGCAGCGTGGCACGCTTCGAGGCCGATCGTCCGGCCCTGTTTCGCAAGTACCTGATCGCGCATGGCGATGGCGTGCAAGTCGATCCGGCCGTCGCGCAGCACGTGCGCTTCGACCAGCACAACCTGCTGGGCCGCCCGCCACGGGGCGCCGCGTTCGACCTCGTCATGCTGCGCAATGTGCTGATCTATTTCGACGCCGAGCACCAGCAGCAGGTGCTGGCCGGCGCCCGGGCCGCGATGGGACCAAGCGCCCGCCTGGTCCTGGGCGAACAGGAATCCATCACCCGCCTGCAGACCGCGTTCGCGTTCGAGCAGGCCCATGTTTATCGTATCGGCGGAGAACCATCATGAGTATGCAAAGCCTGAGCCAGATGTCGCATGTCCTGTCCGGCCAGATGCAGATCGGCCACGGCCACCAGGTCCTGACCGCGCTGCTGGGCTCCTGCGTCGGGATCGGCATGATCTGGCGCAAGCAGGGCCGCTGCGGCCTGGCGCACTGCTTCCTGCCCGATGGCGTCGAAGCCGGTGAGGGCTCGGCCCGTTACGTGAGCGCCGCCGTGCCGCGCCTGCTGGCGATGATGGGCGTGCGGCGCGAGCAGTACGACGAAGTCGACGTCGTCATCGCCGGCGGCGCGCGCATGCTGAACCTGCGCCCGGTGGGCGGCGCGGTCGGCACGCGCAATATCGAAGCGGCCCGTTCGCATTTGTCGCTGCGCGGTCTGCAGGTGAGTTTCCAGGACGTGGGCGGCTCGCAGGGCCGGCGCCTGTCGATCGATTGCGATCAGCAGACGTTCAGCGTGGTGCGCATCGCGCGCGAACAGGAGGCGCTGGCGGCATGAACATGGAGACTGCAACGATGACGGATGTTCACGCGGCCGTGACGGCCATCGAACGACAGATGGCCGGTGCCGCGCGCGTGCTGCGCGAAGCAGCCGGCATGGAAGTGATAGGGACGTTCTTCCTGGCCGGCCAGGAGTTTGCACTGCCGGCGTTGAACGTGCGCGAAGTAGTGGGCATGCCGGCGCGGATCACGCCGATCCCATTGTCGCCATGCTGCCTGGAGGGCATCTTTACGCTGCGCGGCACGGCGATCCCGCTGCTGAACCTGGGCCGCATCTTTGACGCGGCCGCACCCGGCGTGACGGGCGAGCAGCGCGTGGTGATCATCGATGTCGACGACATCCAGGTGGGCCTCGTGTTTGACGCCACCGGCGAAGTGCTGCGCGTGCGGCCCGAGCAGCGCGCCGGCCTGTACTGGCAACAGGGCGCTGCGCGCGGCGTCGTCGCCGGCACGATCACGCTGGCCGATGGCGCGCGCGTGCTGCAACTGCTCGACGCCGATGCGCTGGTGCGGATCGACAACGTGCCCCAGGTGCGCGCCCACGCCAGCGTGGCGCGCGACGCCTGGCGCATGCGTTTTTTGCGCCAGGCGCAGGGCCGCAAGTGCATCTCGTTTACCGTTGGCGGCCTGCGCTTCGCGCTGGCGATGGAAGCGATCCAGGAAATCATGCGCGTGCCCGAACTGCTGCCATCGGTGATGGTGGGCCGTCTGTGCAAGGGCTGGCTGAACCTGCGCGGCGTGCCGGTCGGCGTGGTCGATTTCGGCGCGCTGCTCGGTTGCGGCCCGTCGCAGTCGGAGCCGCTTGATGCGCGGGTGCTGATCGTGCGCATCGGCGACGAACAACTGGGCCTGCTGGTCGACGCGGTCGACGATATCCGCCCGTACTTCGACACCGACATCCTGCCCATCCCGCTGCTGGGCACCGCGCGCGGCGCGATGTACCGCGGCTGCCTGCCTAACGGGGAACTGGGCGACAGCCTGTTCCTGGACCATGACCATCTTTTCTCGGAGTCGGAAGTGAGCGACATCTGCGCAGGCCATCGCCGCCTGTATGCACAAGAAGCCGGCGCCGCGTGCGCTGCCCGCAAGATCACCGGCGCGCGCCAGGTGTACCTGGCGTTTTCGCTCGATACCGGCTGGGCCGCCGACATCAGCCAGGTACGCGAAATCGTCGACTTCGACGGTGCCGTCACCCGTCCGCCCGGCATGCCGGCCTGCGTGCACGGCATGCTTCAGGTACGCCAGCAGATGGTGTGCGTGATCGACCTGCGCCTGTTGTACGGCATGGCGCCGCTAGCCGCAGCGCCGGCGGCCGATGCGGCGCGCCGCATCCTGGTGCTCGAGCACGACGGCGAGCGGTTCGGCCTGATCGTCGACCGCGTCGACACCATCCTGTCGCTGCCGGACACCCAGCGCCGCCCATCGCCGCAACTGCTGCGCGTGAACGGCCCGCAAGACATGCGCCAGGACAGCGCCGAAGTGCTCGAAGTACCGGGCATCGACGGGCGCGAGGACGTGCTGACGCTGTTCGACAAGGAGAAGTTCATCGTCACGCTGCGCCAGCAGTTGGGCGCGGTGCATTGAACTGCACGCCCTCCAACGGATTCAATGGCCCTGCGGGGCCTTTTTTTTTGTGCACGCAAAAGCAACCTCGCAGCTTGCCGTGATGCCCAGCGACGCTTTTGGTCAATCAAGTTGATCAATAACGCATTGTGGCGCTGTGGAGCAAACGCAAAACAGCACATTGACGTTGGTCAACTTTGATCTGGCGGCATCAGCGTAGTGTAGCGGCTGAACTTTTTCTGTCGCGTTCGCTGCAGGGAGTTCATTCCTCCTACCCCAGGATCACACATGGCTATCGATCGCCGCGCGTTTCAAGACCTCTTGCACGATCAGCAGCACAATCGAATCCTGCGCCTTTCGTTTCCGAACGACGATGCACCGCGCGCCCAATTCCTGGTGAACCGGATCGATGCAGAGGAATACCTGTCGCGGGATTTCATTTTCACGGTCGAGTTGCTGGCCGATGATCCCAATATCGCGCTCAAGGATATGTTGGCAAAATTGCTGAATATCGAACTCGTGCGCCAGGATGGCAGCCTGCGCTATTTTTCTGGCTACGTGTTCAGCTTCCGTCGTTGCCGATGCGATGGTGGCGTCACTTTCTATGAAGCCATCCTTGGCCCGTGGCTGAAATTCCTGGCATTGCGCAATGACAGTTATCTGTTTCATGGCATGCGCTTGCGAGCGCAGGCCGATGACATCTTTCGCGACTATGGCGTGTTGTCGCGCTGGGAATGGCGCGTGACGGCGCAGGATCCGGTGATGCACGATGCCTGCCAGTTCAACGAAAGCGACTTCAATTACCTGAGCCGGCGCTGGGAAGACGCTGGGTGGTACTACTGGTATGAGCACGACGCTGCTGGTCACACGCTGATCATTGGCTGCAATTCCACATTGGCGTCGCCGATCGACGGTGGTGCCGACGTGCGCTTTCACGGAGAAGGTAATGCACTGGAAGAAGATGCCATCGATTACTGGTCGCAGGTAAGGCATCTTGCGGTATCAAGCGTCGCGCTGAACAGTGTTAATTTCAAAAATGCGAGACCGCGCAGCGTCACGACGCCAACGGTGAGCAAGCAGGGCCTGGTGCCATTGATCGAATCCTATGGATATGCTGGCGCCTACGGTTTCAAGGACTGAAATCACGGAAATGCGCTCAGCCTCGTTCGCATGGAAGAAGTAGAAGCCATCGCCAAGCATATCGATGCCAGGGGCAACAATCGCTTCCTGATGCCGGGTCGCTGGTTCCGTCTGCTGGGCCATTTCAATTACGGTATAACGCGCGAGGCGAGCAGGCCCGGGAAGGACGAGTTTCTGATTATTTCGGTACGCCATACTGCGACGAACAACTATCTGCAAACGGTGGGAGAAAAGGTCTCCTATCGTAACTGGGCGACATGCTCCGCCAGATCCGTCCCCTGGCGACCGGGGCGGCATTTCAACAGCACGGAGACACGGATTCTCGCGCCGCAGACGGCGATCGTCGTGGGTGACCCTGGCCAGGACAGTATCTGCACCGATGAATACGGCAGGGTACGCGTGCAATTTCATTGGGATCGCAAGGGCAGCAACGATGACCGTAGTTCCGCCTGGATCCGTGTGTCAAGCGCCTGGGCGGGCGCAGAGTTTGGCGCGGCAGCGATTCCCAGGGTGGGTACGGAGGTTGTCGTCCAGTGGCTGGACGGTTGTCCGGACCGCCCGATCATCACAGGGGCGGTCTTTAACGGCAGTAACATGCCGCCGTGGGATGTGCCCGGGCAGCGCGCGTTGACGGGCCTGCGCAGCCGCGAGCTGGGATCCGGGGGCAGTTCTGCGGACGGGCGCGGCAATCACCTGATCCTTGACGACACGAGCGGAGAGATCCAGGCGCAGCTCAGAAGCGATCATCAGCATAGCCAGCTTTCACTGGGCCTCATCACGCGCATCGAAGACCATCGTGGTCGCAGGGACAGGCGTGGGGAAGGGTGGGAACTGCGTACCGACGGGCACGGTGTGGCGCGCGCGGCCAAGGGCCTGTTGATCACGACCGAGGTGCGGCAGGCTGCCTGCGGGACTGTCAAGGAAATGGGTGAAACGGTGAGGCAGCTGGATGCCGCACAGGCATTGCACGACGCGCAGGCAACGTCCGCATTGAAGGGATTTGCGCAGGACAATGGACAGCAGCACAGCGTCGCCGATGTGCTCAAAGCGCAAAACGATGCGATACGGGGCGCAGGCGAACAGTTCCCGGAGCTTGCTGAGCCACATCTTGTTTTGTCCAGCCCGGCCGGAATCGAATTGGCCTCGACCAGGTCGGCCCATATTGCCAGCGGCGAGCACATCGCGCTGACGGCCGGCCACAACCTGTCGATCGCAGCTGGTGACAGCCTCTACGCGAGCATAAGGCAGACACTGCGTTTGTTCGTGCATAAAGCGGGCATGAAGTTCATTGCCGCCGCCGGAAAGATCACCGTGCAGGCGCATGACGACGACATTCAGGTGATCGCCGACAAGGTGCTGGCGCTGATCAGCCAATCCGACTGGGTCGATATCCGGGGAAGGAAGGGGGTACGGCTGCACGGCCCCGGCGCCATGGTTGAAATCACCGACCGCATGCAGGTATTCGCGCCGAAGCCGACGCTCTTTCACGGCAACCTGGAAACGCTCGCGCCCCAGAACCGGCCGCAGCCATCGCAGGAGCACAAGATCACCATCGACGAGGCGGCCACGCCCGAAGATCCGAAACAGCTCGTGTTGACGCTGCAAACGCATCGTGACAGCGGCCGCCCAATCGCCAACATGCCGTACAAGCTGTTCAAGAACGGCAGCCGGTTCGACGAAGGCATCACCGATGACCTCGGTCGTATCGCCATCAAGCATACAAAAGGAACGCAGGCTTACTCGGTCGAGCTGGCCAATGGTGATCGCTACGATCTGGCAGCCTCGGAGAAGTTCGATTCGACGAACCACGCTTTGTACACCGAACAGTCCTTGTCGAGTCAGGGCGCACGCGCGCTTGATGGTTCGGCAGATGGCCGCACCCCAACCTGACTTTTCATGAACAGAACAGGAAACGACATGAGCGCCGAAACTTATCTGCGAACCGAGCAGGTGCACATCAACGAAGTCAGCTGCCATGCGAATTCGACCGTTCAGTGGTTCGCGGAAGTCAGGAACAAGAAGGGAAGCGCCACCCATCCGATCACCCACAACAATCGGCTAAGGCTCCTGGTCTGCGGCAAGGAGGGTTTCGCCGCCATCGCCAAAGACATCGCCGAGGCCAAGGAAAGCATCGATCTGGTGTGCTGGGGCTTCGATCCCGGAATGGAGCTGAACCGAAATGGGTACATCTGGCCACGGGCCGACACCTATGGCGATCTGTTGATCGCGGCCGGACGGCGGGGCGTAAGTGTTCGCTTGTTGATCTGGTATAGCTGGGTCGGCGGAAAAAAACAGAAACACATGCCGGGCCATACCCATGGCACTTCACCCTGGTATACGCAGAAAAGCGATCTGGTCGGCCAACAACTGCATGCCAAGGCCAGTCTTGAAATGATTCGTGAGCATGCGCGTGAGCATCGCCATCAAAAAAAATGGAATATTTCGGGCGACGAGTTGGGCGCCATGGCGAAGGAGGAGTACTGCTGCAGCTGGTATCGCGCGGCATTCAAGAATCTGCTCACCGGCATCAGCATTCGCCTGCGCGATGGGGACTGCAACAGCAACGAAAAATCGCTCGGCCATGAGCGGGGGCGACCCGATTTCAGCGAGAGTTATTTGCTGGAGCATCATGGAACCCACCATCAGAAGCCGGTACTGATCGATTTCAACTACAAGCAGGGCGAAAAGGCCGTCGGTTATGTCATGGGACTCAATTCCATGACCGGCTATTGGGATACCGAGGAGCATTGCGTCGACAATTTATTGCGCGAGGAGGGCCAGGCCAGTACGCTGAAAGAGAAAACGCAGGGCGTGGGCGGCCAACACGATTTTGAAACGCTCAAGCCATTGCGCGATTATGCCTGCCGGATCGAGGGTGGCAGGGCGCTCATACCATTGCACGAGAATTTTGAGCGGGCGTGGGCGCGTGCCGGTAACGGAGACAATCCTCACGCCAAGACAGCGTCCTACGTATGCAGTACACCGCCCTCGGCCCTGCTGCGTAAGGCGACCGGCGGCGACTCGACGGTGCAGATTGTCCGCACCCAGCCCGAGGAAGACGATTTCACGATCAAGGAGATTTACTTCAATGCGACCCGCGTCGCGGCTGGCGGGGGCGGCTATCTTTATCTGGAAAACCAGTATTTCCAGTATCAGGAATGGGCCGAGCATTTGCTCGCAATCCGCAAAGAGGTGCTCGCCGGGTGGAATCGTAACTGCGCCAAGATCGGCAAGGGCAGTGAAGATGTGCCCGTGATGCACGTGTTTGTCGTCATCCCGGCGCCGGAGTCGGCAGGGATGATCCCGCGTACCTACGAGACGTTGGCGCCGCTGGGGCAACAGGGCGGCTTGACGCAACAGGTCGACATGATCGACAAGACCAATGAACAAGCCAGGCTTGATCGAACGATGCCGAAGCCTTTTTTCGGGGATGCCGTAGACAGGCGGGCGAGTGCGCCAAGGCCATTGCCGGAAGTCGTCGTGGCTGCTAACAGGATCGACAAGCCGTCCGCCCTCATTCTCGAAGACAAATTCGGTCTGAGGGTCTGCGTAGCCGTGCTCAACGCCTGCGAATTCAACCAGGCACGGCGCGCATGGCGTTACCGCGAAATCTATATTCACTCCAAGTTGCTGCTGGTCGATGACTCCTTTTTCACGCTAGGCAGTGCGAATTTGAATCAGCGCAGCATGGCGGTCGACAGCGAGATTAACCTCGCCACGAATGATCAGCGCCATGCAACCGCGTTGCGAAAGCGGATCTGGTCGACGCTGGCGACTGAAGAAAATAACGGCGGTAACGCGACACCGAAAGAGATTGAAAAGACCTTCAGTGACTGGGTAAAGCTGATGAAAGTCAACAAAGACAGGCAGAAGGCGCGATCAAACAAGCCAGTTGACAAGCAGATGGAAGGGTTCATCGTCCCGCTCGATGATGGGCGATGCTCAATCGTGCGAGTCGCCTGATCATGTGGGCGCGTTCCATCGATCTTCCTCGTGGTCGCCGCAATGCGGCGACCGTGATCATCGTTCTTACTTTCATGACGGGCTGCCATATGGACAAAGCCAAGGTTCCGCCACACATGCAACCGTTGCCGCCGTTCGATCCGCATATCGCATCGTTCGAGTGCCAGACCGAAGCGAGCAAGGTGCCGCCGATCGACGCCCAGGCCGACGACTGGTTCCTTGAGGCACGCGCGCTGGAGGATCGTACGACCTTCATCGATGACCGCGACTACAAGAAAATTGTTCAGCTGACGCGCCAGGCGGCCGAGCGGCATCACTGGAAGGCGATGCTAAACCTGGCCAGCCTGTATGTGGAAGGCCTGGATCCGCCAAATGGCGAGGATGCGGCGATGAGGCTGGTGTCGCAGGCCGTGGAACTGGGCATTCCGGCTGCTTATGACCGGATGGGCACTTATTATCTGAATGGAACGGGTGTGTTCGGAAATACGGACCGTGCTTACGCTTTTTTCCAGAAGGCGGCGCAGATGGGCAACCCGCAGGCGATGGTCTTTCTCGGTGAAAAGATCGATGCGGGAGCCGATGGCCTTGTACCTGGTTATTGGGGCAATATCCCGATTGCGATCAAGATGTTCGAATGCGCGCTGGCTCAGGGATATGGCCCAGGAGCGATAGAGATGCAACCCATGTATATTGTTCCTCGGGCCCTGGACGGCACACAAGTGGGTGAGCGATCCCGAGCAACCTTCGACCGCGTAATGCGGGCGATGCACGAGGGCGTGAAGGGCGGCTGCGAGTTTTGTTCGGACAACATTGGCAGCGAGTTCGACCGTCCGAGCAATCTGGCAACCATGTTCGTGCCCTTCATCGACAAGGCGCGAGGTGAGCGTTACGAGATGCTGGGGAAAGCGCTCCGTTTCAATCCTGACCGCCGCTTCCCGAACCTGGACAAGATCGTGCCCCTGCCGGCGGCCGTGCTTCCGCCCTGGGACGGCACGCGCGAGAGCCTGCTCGCTGCCGCTATGCCCGTCGTGCCTGCCCCGGTAATCCCGTCACCGACAGAAGCCTCGCTGAGGAAAGGTCGGTACTTCCTCGACAGCGCCTACACGTTCCGGCCACTCGCCGAAAATACCGATGCCGTCCAGGCCCCCGTCGCTGGCTACTGGCAACCAAAGGCACCGCAGGAAGCGGGCGAGGTGCGCGCTTTCCTGGCTACGATTCCTCCGGGGCTGTACGGCAAAGCAGAGACGTTCGAGCAGCCGCGCTACACGAACGGCACCGGATCCAGGGCGATCACCGGTCTGCTCTGGCAGCGGGTACTGACGATGCATAACGATGGCGGCGCGGTCGCACCGCGCACGGCGCTCAGGCTGTCGCGACAAGTCCCACGGCTGGATCCTCCAGTAAGCTGTGCGGGTGACAAGGCATGCGCGCGCACGGGCACCTGGCAGCCATGGCTCGCGCCCGGGCATCCGCTGGAATACGAAGTCAATCAAGCGTGGCGCCAGCGCTGGCTGACGGCAGGGCAGTCATTTCCCGATCCGAAGCGCGACTGGATGCTGCCCCTTGATGCGAGCGAACTTGCCTGGCATCTGATCGAAGCTGAACAGGTCGATCGCGGGCATACGAAGGAGGACAAATGAAACACGCAGGCGGCAGTGTCATTCGTCTCAACGACAAGACCGATCATGGCGGCCAGGTCATTCTGGTGTCTTCCGGCACCGTTGTCATGGGCACCGAAGCGGCCCTTGCAGGCGATACCACCTTTTGCCCGAAATGCAAGGGCCGGTTTGCGATCATCCCGGACGGTGAAGGTGCCCGGCATATGGGTCGGGCCTACGCCTACGACAACGACCTCACGGCCTGCGGTGCAAAGCTGATTGCATCGCTTTGACCCGCGGCCGTTTCAAGCTACGCCAGCCGCACCAGCAACGCCTCAAGCTGCTGCGCATCATACGGCTTGCCCAGAATCGCATCGGCAACGCTGGACGCCTGACTGGCCCCGCTGGCAAATGCGATGCGCGTCTGCGGCAGGCGCGCCTTGACCTTCAGGGCCAGTTCATCGCCTTGCATCTTCGGCAGGTGCAGGTCGGTCAGCACGATGTCGGGCGCCCGGTCCAGCAAGTCCAGCGCGGCTTCGGCATCGGCTGCTTCCAGCACCTCGTACCCCAGAAAACGCATCAGTTCGGCCGTATTCTCGCGGATGGCGTCGTCGTCCTCCACCAGCAGCACGCGCGCCTTCGAGGTTGTCGGCACTGACGCCGGTGGCAAGCTTGCCGCCAGCAACGCATTCTTCTGCTGCTGGTTCGACAGCACGTGCCGCACCTTGCGCGCCAGGTTGTCGCGCGTGTACGGCTTGCCGAGCAGTTCGACGCCGGCGTCGAGCCGCCCGCCGTGCACGATCGCATTCTCGGTATAGCCCGATGTGAACAGCACCGCCACGTTCGGCAGGCGTTCGCGCGTCTTTTTGGCCAGCTCGGGGCTGCGCAGCGGCCCGGGCATCACGACGTCGGTAAACAGCAGGTCGATGTGGATGCCGCTGTCGACCACGGTCAGCGCCGCGCTGGCGTCGTTGGCGCGCAGGACGCGGTAACCCAGGTCGGTCAGCATGTCGACCACCGTCAGGCGCACCTGTTCGTCGTCCTCGACCACCAGCACCGTCTCGTGGCCGCCGGTGACGGGTTGCAGCAGCGGCTCGCCCGCATGGTCCTCGACCTGCAGGGAGCGGGGCAGGTAGATCTTGATCGTGGTGCCTTCATCGACCTCGCTGTAGATCTTGACGTGGCCGCCCGATTGCTTGACCAGGCCATACACCATCGACAGCCCCAGGCCCGTGCCTTTGCCTTCGGGTTTGGTCGAGAAGAACGGCTCGAAGGCCTGGTCGATGACGTCCTGCGGCATGCCGCTGCCAGTGTCGCTCACGGCCAGCATCACGTACTGGCCTGGCGTGACCTCCGGGTGCGCCAGGCAATAGGTGGCGTCCAGCGCTGCATTGGTCACTTCGAGCGTCAGGCGCCCGGCGCCTTCCATGGCGTCGCGTGCATTGATCGCCAGGTTCAGGATCGCGTTCTCGAGTTGCGCCGGATCGACCTCGGTGGTCCAGAGGCCGCCCGAGATCACCATCTCGATGTCGATCTCTTCGCCCAGCGCGCGCCGCATCATGTCGTCCATATTGCCCAGCAGGCGCCCGATCTTGACCGCCTTGGGTTCGAGCGGCTGGCGCCGTGCGAACGACAGCAGCGAGCTGGCCAGCTTGGCGCCCCGTTCGACGCCGCTCATCGCGTTCTGGACGCGCTTCTGGATCTCGGGCAGGCCGTCGGCGCGGCGCGCGATCAGTTGCAGGTTGCCGCCGATGACCTGCAACAGGTTGTTGAAGTCGTGTGCCACGCCGCCGGTGAGCTTGCCGATCGTCTCCATCTTCTGCGCCTGCTGCAATGCCGCCTCGGTACGCCGCATGACGTCCATCTGCGCCAGGTCGGCGCTGATGTCGCGGCCCACGGCGTGCACGTACTGCAGGTCGGGCGACGCGGTCCACGACAGGTTGCACCACGAGCCATTCTTGCGCTGCCAGCGGTTCTCGAAGCGGTACACCTGGCCACCGGCCCGCAGCGCCTCCATCTGCTGGGCCGTCACGGCGCGGTCGTCGGGGTGTACGAGCGCCAGCATCGGCGTGCCCAGCACCTCGGCCTCGGTCCAGCCCAGGATGGCCGTGAAGGCCGGATTGACGGCGAACAGCGTGGCATGCAGATCGGCCACCAGCATGATGTCCTTCGACAGGCGCCACATGCGGTCACGTTCGGCGGTGCGGCGTTCGACCCGTTCTTCCAGGCTGGCATTGGACAAGGCCAGCGCCTCGGATGCGCGTTTCTGGTCTTCGATGTCGATGCTGCTGCCGATCCAGAGCGATGCTTCGCCAGCCTCGCCAGGGGAGCGGTGGGCGCGCACCAGATGCCAGCGGTACTGGCCGTCGTGGCGCCGCAGGCGGATTTCGGCGTCGATCGGCGCGCCCGTCGCCACGCTGGACTGCCACACCGCGCGGTAGCGCGCCAGGTCGTCGGGATGCACGATCGCCTGCCAACCCAGGCCAAGCGCCTCGTCGGGGGAGGTGCTGCAGCCGGCGTATTCACGCACACGGTCGTTGATCCACTCGACGCTGACGTCATCGTGCGCAGCCCACACATGGTTGGGCATCGCCTGGGCGAAGGTGCGAAAGCGCGCCTCGCTCGCGCGCAGCGCGCGCTCGGCGTGGACCCGCTCGGTGACGTCGTTGCCGAGCACGAAGGTGGCGAACACGGCGCCATCGGCGTCGCGCAGCGGTTGCAGCACGACATCGATGAAGGTGCGGGTCGGCCCGTCCTGGCCGGGATTGTTCAGTGCCAGCTCGACTCCCTCGGCGCGAAATGCCGTGCCATCGGCGAAACTCCGATCGAGCTGTTCGACGAGGCCATGCGCGGCCAGTTCGGGCAAGGCCTGCGCCACCGGCATGCCGAGCAGGGGCCGCCTGCCCGTCAGCGTGCGGTAGGCGTCGTTGGCCAGCGCGTAGTGATGTTCGGGGCCGTCGAGCAGGCAGATGAACCCTGGCGCCTGCTCGAACATCGTGTGCAGGCGCGCGCGCTCGGCCTGGATATGGCGTTCGGCCTTCACCTTGCTCGAGGTCTCGACCACGACCGCCATGACGCCGGCAATGACGCCATCCTGGTCGCGGATCGGCGAATAGTCGAGGTTCATCCAGACCTGCTCGGGCGCGCCGCTGCGGTGCAGCGTGAGTTCCTGGTCCTGGTAGCTTAGGGTACCGCCCGCCAGCCCGACCCGCATCACGTTGTCGTTGAATTCGGCCACTTCGGGCCAGCCTTCGCGTACTTTCGAGCCCAGCAGTGTCGGGTGGCGCCCGCCCGCGAACACCCGGTAGGCGTCGTTGTAGATCATGTAGCCGTCCGGGCCCCACAGCGTGACGATCGGCGTCGGCGTGGCCATGATCAGTGCGACGGTCGTTTTGAGCACGGTTGGCCAGGCGTCGATCGGGCCGAGAGCGGTGCTCTGCCACGGATAGGCCAGGACCAGGCGCGAGGTTTCGTCGTTTTCGGGCAGGAAGGGCAGACTGACGGGCATCGTGGGTAGAATGCTAAAAAAAGACGCTGGTATTTTACACTTGTACTGCCGAGCAGTGCCGCGCCTTTACCTTCAGGAAATATTTCAGGAGCTGCGTCATGTGCGTGAACTACCATCCCCCGACGCCCGAGATGTTCAATGGCCGCATCGGCGCGTTCAGCCAGTTGCCGCACGACTGGCAGTGGCCCGAAGAAACGTGGAAGGATTACGATGCGCCGATCCTGTGCGCCGCGCCCGGGCTGGCGCCGCAGGCCCGCGTGGCGAGCTATGGCATGGTCCCGCGCCGCCATATCCCGCCCGACGTGAAACCGTTCGACACGATGAACGCGCGCGCCGAATCGCTCGTTGCGCGCCGTTCGTTCGCGTCCGCTTGGCGCCGCCTGCAACTGTGCGCGGTGCCGATGCTGTGGTTTTACGAACCGTGCTACGAAAGCGGCCGCGCTGAACGTACGGCGATCGGCATGCGCGACAAATCGCTGTTCTGGGTGGCGGGGCTGTGGCGCGAATGGCAGGAAATCGACGGCAGCATGACCAGCGCCTTTACCCAGATCACGATCAACGCCGACACGCATCCCTTGATGCGCCGCATGCACCGGCCGGGCGACGAAAAGCGCTCGCTCGTGCTGCTGGGCGACGACGAGGTGCGCGACTGGCTGGGTAGCCGCGACCTCGACGTGGCGCACAGTTTTCTGCGCCATTTTCCGGCCGAGGCGATGACGGCGTGGCCGGCGCCGCTGGCGCCCAGGCGCGCAGCGCCGTCAGCCTCGGCGCCGACCTCGGCGCCGATGCCTGTCAACGGTGAGCTGTTCTGATCAGCGCAGCAGGCAAGGGCGCTTGTTGTCGAACTTCCAGTCGCGGATCAGGTATTGCATCGCCACCGCATCGTCGCGCGCCCCCAGGCCCAGGTTTTTGTAGGCCTGGTGCGCTGCTTCGAGCTTGTCGGCATCGAGCTCGATACCCAGGCCCGGGCGCGCCGGCACCTGCACCATGCCACCTTCGATGCGCAGCGGTTCTTTGGTCAGGTGCTGGCCATCCTGCCAGATCCAGTGGGTGTCGATGGCCGTGACACGCCCCGGCGCGGCGGCGCCCACATGCGTGAACATCGCCAGCGAAATATCGAAGTGGTTGTTCGAATGCGAGCCCCAGGTCAGGCCGAACATCTCGCACAACTGGGCCACCCGCACCGAACCCTGCATGGTCCAGAAATGCGGGTCGGCCAGCGGGATGTCGACCGACTGCAGCTGGATTGCGTGGGCCATCTGGCGCCAGTCGGTCGCGATCATGTTGGTGGCCGTGCGCAGGCCCGTGGCGCGGCGGAATTCGGCCATCACTTCGCGGCCCGAGTACCCGTTCTCGGCGCCGCACGGGTCTTCGGCATAGGCCAGGATGTCGTGCTTGTCGCGGCACACGCGGATGGCGTCGGCCAGCAGCCAGCCGCCATTCGGGTCGAGCGTCACGCGCGCCTGCGGGAAGCGTTCGTGCAGGGCGACGATCGCCTCCATTTCTTCATCGGCGCCCAGCACGCCGCCCTTGAGCTTGAAGTCATTGAAGCCGTAGCGCGCGCGTGCCGCTTCGGCCAGGCGCACGATGGCTTCCGGCGTGAGCGCTTGCTCGTTGCGCAGGCGCAGCCAGGGATCGACCGCATCGGCCTCGCTGCGGTAGCCCAGCGGCGTCTTGCCGCTGTCGCCGACATAGAACAGGTAGCCCAGCATCTCGACCGCCGTGCGCTGCTGGCCTTCACCCAGCAGCGCCGCCACCGGCACGCCCATGAACTGGCCAAGCAGGTCGAGCATCGCCGATTCGACGGCCGTGACGGCGTGAATGGTCGTGCGCAGGTCGAACGTCTGCAGGCCGCGGCCGCCAAGGTCGCGGTCGGCGAACGCGCTGCGCATCGCGTTCAGCACCTTGTTGTAGTCGCCCAGTGTGGCGCCGATGACGAACGGGCTCGCATCCTCGATGGTCTGGCGAATCTTTTCGCCGCCGGGCACTTCGCCCAGGCCGGTATTGCCGGCGCTGTCGGTCAGGATCACGATATTGCGGGTGAACCAGGGGCCGTGCGCGCCGCTCAGGTTCAGGAGCATGCTGTCCTGACCCGCGACGGGGACGACGCGCAGGCTGGTGATGACGGGGGCATTTGCCGAAGTAGGGGACATGATGGGCTGCTTGAAAAAAGTGTTGAACGGGTCTGGCGTCAGTCCAGCGTAATCTTGCCGTTGGTGATCACCTCGCGCCAGCGCGCCAGCTCCTGCGCCTGGAACTTCGCGAATTGCTCGGGCGTCGAGGCGACAATCTCGAAGCCCTGTTCGGTCAGTTTGGCCGCAATCTGCGGATCGTGCAGCGCGCCCGTGATGGTCGCGTGCAGCGTGGCCTTCACATCTTTCGGCAAGCCCTTGGGCGCCGCGATGGCCTGCCACGAATAGACGTCGACTTCCTTGACGCCGGCTTCGCCCAGCGTCGGCACGTTCGGCAGCACCGCCGAGCGCTTGCTGCCCGTGACGGCCAGGGCCTTGAGTTTACCGGCCTTGATATGGCTGAGCACGACGTTGATGTTCTGGAAGGACGCGTTGGCATGGCCGCCCAGCAGGTCGGTGATCGCCGGTGCGCCGCCCTTGTAGGGCACGTGCAGGCCCGAAGTGCCGGTCTTTTGCCAGAACAGCGCCGTCGTCAGGTGGTCGGAGCTGCCAGCGCCGGACGTGGCGAACGTGATCTTGTCGGGATTTTTCTTCAGGTAGGCGACGAAGTCCGCGACCGTGGTGGCCGGCACCGTGGCATTCGTCACCAGCACGTTCGGGGCCTGCACGGCCACGGTCAGCAAATCGAAGTCCTTCGACGGATCGTAGGGCAGTGTCTTTTGCAGCAGCGGATTGACCGAATACACGCCGATGGAGGCGACCATCAGCGTGTAGCCATCGGGCGCCGCGCGCTTGACGTAGCCGCCGCCCAGCGCGCCCGTGGCGCCCGGACGGTTGTCGACCACCCACGGCTGGCCCAGTTTGGCGCTGACCTTCGGACCGATGGCGCGCGCGATGGCGTCGGTGGAGCCGCCCGCCGGGAACGGCACGACGACATTGATTGCCTTGTCAGGAAAACCTGCTGCCTGCACGCCACCTAGAATTGCCAGTCCGATGAACAGGGATGAAACCTTGGTACGGATCGTCATTGTGTCTCCTCGTTGTTATGGTGTCAGGACTCAGAAGCTGTGGCGCACGCCCAGGTTCCAGGCGGTGTCGCCGCTGCCCGATTCGGTATTGTTCGCCACCGTGTAGCCGGCGCCGTTGCGGTTGTCGACCTGGCCATAGGCGGCGTACAGGCCGGTGCGCTTGGACAGCGCGTACAGGTAGCCGATGCCCCAGGCATTGGCGTCCTGGTTGAAACGGGTGCGGTCATCCTTGTGCAGGACCGACGCCAGCAGCGTGCCGCCCATGACCGGCGCCGAGATGCCGAGCAGGTAGCTGCGCCCGTCCGTCGACGGCGTTGGCCGCACGCCGCCGTACGGGTTGTTGGGGTTGATCAGGGGCGCGGCGTTGTCGCCCTTGTCGCTGCTGATCCCCGAGTGCAGCTTGATCCAGCCGGCGTTGTACGAAGCCGCGAGCAGGATGTTGCGGCCGATCGACCGATCCACCGCAGGCGTCGCGCCAGTGGCGGCGACATCGGTGTTCTTGTTGTTGTAGACGAGGCGCACGGCCAGCGGGCCGGCCGCGTAGCCAATCGCGCCGCCGAACTGGCGGCCCGCGGCCGAGCGGCTTTGCTCGCCCACGCTGTAGGCCAGTTCACCGTCGAAGCCGTTCTTCTTTGGCGTGGCGTAGGTGATCGTGTTGCTGGTGCGGATATTGGTGCCGTTGTGGGGGAACAGGCTCTTGGCGCTGCCCGCATAGCCGGTGTTGAACGGATCGACGATCGAGACCATCGCCGTGTGATACGGCGTGTACTGGCGCCCGAGCGCTACCGATCCTAACCTGGTGCGCAAGCCGACGTAGGCCTGGCGATTGAAGATGGTGCCGGCGGCGTCGATTTCGCCGGTGTCGATCTTGGTGCCGCCTTCGAGCGTAAAGAAGGCAGCCATGCCGTCGCCCAGTTCTTCCACGCCGCGCAGCCCGAAACGCGAGGCGGCGGCGGCGCCGCTGGTGACCTTGGTGACGCGGCCGGCGGTACCGCCATCCTCGACGACGATGGCGGCGTCCACAAGGCCGTAGAACGCGACGGACGTTTGGGCATGGGCCGTGCCGGCGCCCAGTAACAGGACAAGCGCTGCTGCTGTTTTCAAGACTGTCTCCTTTGTTATGTGGTCGGACCTTATGCGATCCGTACGCAGCCTTTGGCAGTCGCATGCCTGGGGCTGGGTCCATCATAGAGCGGAGATCAATGCCGAATCAATCCAAAGACTGTCGCCACCAATACAGGAATTGAATCAATGCCGGCGTCAGGAAGGGTGGAACGACGCCAGCACTTGCTGCTTGAGCAGTGCCAGCACGGGATTGTCATTGTCGCGCCGGTAGGTGGCCACCAGGTGGACCGGGTCGGTGGCCACCTTGCGCAGGACAATGCCTTCGAATTTCAGCCGCGCCGCGCCTTCCGCGATCAGCGCCGCGCCCATGCCCGCGCCGACGAGGGCCAGCATCGTGTGCACCTGGCCGATGTGCTCGACGATGTCGGGCATCACCCCGGCTCTGGCAAACCGCTCGCTCAGCATCTGGTAGAACGGCCGCGCCTCGTAGGGCGAGTACATGACGAACGGCTTGCCGTGAACGCAGGCCAGCGTCGGGGCCTCGGGCCACAGGTGGGCGTCGCTTTCCTGGATCGCCAGCATCAGCGACTCGGTCACCATCAGGATGCTTTCCAGTTCGCTGTTGATGGTGTGGGGGCGCATCAGGCCAAGGTCGATTTCACCGGCGTTCAGCGCTTCGACCTGCGCCGTGCTGACCAGCTCCTTGAGATTGAGGGCGACCTGGGGACAGGCCTGGCGGATGCCGCGTACGACCTCCGGGAGCAGGCTGTAGCCGGATGCGGCGCTGAAGCCGATGGTCAGCGAACCCTGTTCGCCGCTGGCGGTACGGCGCGCCTTGACTGCGGCTTCCTGCGCCAGGCGCAGGATCCGTGTCGCTTCGGGCAGGAAGGCCGCGCCGGCAGCGGTCAGCGTGACGGAGCGGCTGGTGCGCTCGAGGAGCGCCACGCCCACGCTGTGTTCGAGCAGCCGGATCTGGCGGCTCAGGGGCGGCTGCGTCATGTTCAGGCGCTCGGCTGCGCGGCTGAAGTGCAGCTCTTCGGCGACCGCAACGAAGCAGCGCAGCTGGCTGATTTCAAACAAGGGTTACCTCTTCACCAGAATACGGCGGGTCGCCGGGCGAATAGTGTAACCGGTGAAGAATTACGCGCCCGCGTAGTTTCGGTGGAAACGGCTGCCCAGGCGCGTGAGCACCTCGTACCCGATCGTGCCGGCCTGCGCCGCGACATCGTCCACCGTCTGCTGCGCGCACAGCAGGTCGACGCTCTGGCCCGGCGCAATGCGCGCTTCCGGCACGCCGGTCACGTCAAGCGTGATGCTGTCCATCGATACGGTGCCGACGAAGGGCACGGCGACGCCGTCGATGTACGCGTACGAGCGGCCGCTCAGCGCGCGCAGCCAGCCGTCGGCATAGCCGATGGCGATCGTGGCGATACGGCGCGGGCCGGGCGCCACGTAGCGCGCGCCGTAGCCGACGATGTCGCCCGCGTCGATGCTGCGCAGCTGCACCACGCGCGCAGCGAGTGACACCGCCTGCGTCAGCGGATTGACGCCACCTGGCTGCGGGTGGATGCCGTACAGCGCCGCGCCCGGGCGCAGCAGGTCGTGATGAAAGGCCGGGCCGAGGAACACGCCGGACGAATTGGCCAGGCTGCCCGGCACGCCGGGAAACAGCGCGCGCACAGCGTCGAAACGCTGGCACTGGTGCGCATTGAGCGGGTGCTTCGCTTCGTCAGCGCAGGCCAGGTGGCTCATGACCAGTTGCGGGCGCAGGCCATCCAGCCAGGCCGGGTCCTGGCGCAGGCGCTCGACATCCGCGCCCGCCAGGCCCATGCGCGCCATGCCCGTGTCGAACTGCAGTGCGGCCGGCAGCACGCGGCCGGTTTCCCGCGCCAGTGCGCGCCACTCGTCGAGCTGGCCCGGATCGTTCAGCACCGGCACCAGGTCGTGCGCCAGGCAATCGCGCGCCGCGCCGGGCATCGCGCCGTGCATCACATAGATGGTGGTCCCGGCCGGCAGGAGCGTGCGCAGGCGGATGCCTTCATCCAGGTGCGCCGTGAAGAACGTGCGGCAGCCCTCGGCCACCAGCGCAGCAGCCACCGGCGCCATGCCCAGGCCATACGCATCGGCCTTGAGCACCGCGCCGCATTCGACGCCGCCGCCAAGGCGACGGAGATGGCGGTAGTTGGCCCGCACCGCGTGCAGGTCGACGGTGAGATACGCGCCAGCGCGCGTTGCGGACGGCATTGCCTCAGTTCCGCGCCAGTTCGGCATCAGGAGAGACGTCGCGCGCGCCGGCATAGCGGAACACGGCCAGGTCGTCGGCGCGGATCGCCGGCGTCTTGCCGCCAACCAGGTCGGCGATGACCGTCGCCGAACCGGCCGCCATTGTCCAGCCCAGCGTGCCGTGGCCCGTGTTCAGGAACAGGTTGCGCAGTGGCGTGGGGCCGACGATCGGCGTGCTGTCCGGCGTCATCGGCCGCAGGCCGGTCCAGAAGCTGGCCTGCGCGGTATCACCCGCGCCGGGGAACAGGTCGTTGACCACCAGTTCGAGCGTTTCGCGGCGGCGCGGGTTGAGGTCGAGGTTAAAGCCCGACAGCTCGGCCATGCCGCCCACGCGGATGCGATCGTCAAAGCGCGTCACGGCGATCTTGTAGGTTTCGTCGAGGATCGTCGAGACGGGCGCGCGCGCCGCATCAACGATCGGCACGGTCAGCGAATAGCCCTTCATCGGATACACGGGAACCGGGAACCAGCGCTGCAACAGGGCGCGCGTATGGCTGCCCGTGGCCAGCACATAGCGGTCGGCCGTCAATACGCCCTTGTCGGTGACGATGCCGGCGATCTCGCCGCCGGCTTGTTCCAGGCGGCGCACGGTGGTGTCGAATTCGAAGCGCACGCCCAGGTCGCGCGCCATCGCGGTCAGGCGGGTCGTAAACAGCTGGCAGTCGCCCGTTTCATCGTTCGGCAGGCGCAGGCCGCCCACCAGCTTGTGGGCGACATTGGCCAGCGCCGGTTCGGCTGCGGCCAGTTGCGCGCCTTGCAGCACTTCATAGGCCACGCCGGCGTCGCGCAGCACGTTGATGTCCTTGGCGGCGCTGTCGAACTGCTGCTGCGTGCGAAACAGCTGCACGGTGCCTTGCTGGCGGCCTTCGTAGGCGATGCCGGTGTCGCGCCGCAGCTGGCGCATGCAATCGCGGCTGTATTCGGCCAGGCGCACCATGCGCTCCTTGTTGACGGCGTAGCGCGCCGGGTCGCAGTTGCGGTACATCTCCCACATCCACTGCAGCTGGAACAGCGTGCCGTCGGGCTTGATCGACAGCGGCGCGTGGCGCTGGAACAGCCACTTGGCCGCTTTCAGCGGAATCCCGGGCGCGGCCCATGGCGAGGCGTAACCGGGCGAGATCTGACCGGCATTGGCGAAACTGGTTTCGAGGGCAGGACCGGGCTGGCGGTCGATCACGGTGACTTCATGCCCGGCCAGGGCCAGGTAATACGCGGTGGTGACGCCGACCACGCCACTGCCCAATACGATGACACGCATAATTTCCTCGAAAAGAATCAGGATTTGGTAAAGCTTGCCATCGTACCGCCAGAAGGCTGATAATTGTTTCTGTTAATACGGAAGTTTTCAGAAAAAATTACGGAGTTTCTCCATGCGCGTACAAAAGGCCTCGAACCGCATCCTCGACCGCATCGACCTGCACATCCTGGCGGTGCTGCAGCAGGATGCGCGGATCGTCATGAAAGACCTGGCCGAGCAGGTCGGGCTGTCGCTGACGCCCTGCATCGAGCGCGTCAAGCGCATGGAACGCGACGGCGTGATCATGGGCTACTACGCGCGCGTCAATCCGCAGGCGCTGGGCATGCAGATCCTGGTGTTCGTCGAGATCAACCTGCACCAGAAATCGGACAAGGCCTTCGAGCGCTTCCGGCGCGCGATGCTGGCCATTCCCGAGGTGCTCGAATGCCACCTCGTGTCGGGCGACTTCGATTATCTGATCAAGGCGCGCATCCCCGAGATGTCCGAGTACCGGCGCCTGCTGGGCGACATCCTGCACGTGGCCGATGCCGGCCAGTCGAAAAGCTATGTGGTGATGGAAGAACTGAAGGAAACGCTGGCGCTGTCGATTCCGCGCTAGCGCAGGGCAGCAGGCGACGCACCGGGTGACGCTCTATACTGGTGGACCAATCTCAACCGCCCATGGAGTGCCCGTGAACACCCTGACTTCGCTGCTCGGCATCCGCCATCCGATCATCCAGGCGCCGATGGCCGGTTTCGGCACGCCGCGGCTGGCTGCGGCCGTGACCGATGCCGGCGGTCTGGGCTCGCTCGCGCTGGGCGCCGGCACGGCCGCGCAGGCCGAAGGCGCGATCACGGCGCTGCAGGCGCTGACGGGCGGCCCGTTCAACGTCAATCTGTTTACGCATGCGCCGGCGCAGCTTGACGCCGCGCGCGAGGCGCGCTGGCTCGATCATCTTGCGCCGCACTTCGCGCGCACGGGCCAGGCGCCACCGACGGCGCTGCGTGAAATCTACCGCAGCTTCCTGGCCGACCCCGACATGCTCGAGGTGCTGGTGCGCACGCGCCCGGCCGTGGTCAGCTTTCATTTTGGCTTGCCGACCGCGCAGCAGATCGACGCGCTGCACGGCGCCGGCTGCGTGCTGATGGCCACCGCCACCAACCCGGCCGAAGCGCGCGCCATCGAGGGGGCCGGCATCGACATCGTCGTCGCGCAAGGCTACGAGGCCGGCGGGCATCGCGGTATCTTCGATCCATCGGTGCCCGATCCGGCGCTCGGCACGTTCGCGCTGGTGCGCCTGCTGGCGCAGGCCGTGCGCATTCCGGTAGTTGCTGCGGGCGGCATCATGGACGGGCAGGGGATTGCCGCCAGCCTGCGCCTGGGCGCGAGTGGCGTGCAGATGGGAACGGCGTTCCTGGCCTGCCCCGAGGCGAATACATCCGAGCACCACCGCGCGCTGCTCGCGCAGCCCGATCTTGGCACGGCGGTGACGGCGACGATTTCAGGCCGGCCGGCGCGCGGCATCGTCAATCGGTTCTTCAGCGAGATCGGTGCGCCCGGCCATCCGCCGGTGCCCGATTATCCGATCGCCTACGACGCCGCCAAGGCGCTGCATGCCGCCGCCAGCAGCCAGGGGCTCGACGACTATTCAGTGAACTGGGCCGGGCAGGCATATGCGCTGGCGCGGCCGATGCCGGCGGCGCAGCTCGTGGCGCTGCTGGTCGAAGAACTGCGCACTGCGCACGAAGCATAAGATGGCGCGCAAACCCGACCTGCCGCTGCACGAAGTGCGCCGTTTCCTGGAGCCGGGACCGGTGGTGCTGGTCACGTCCGCCCACGCTGGTGAGCGCGACGTGATGGTGATGGGCTGGCACACGGTGATGGAATTTAGCCCGTCCCTGATCGGCTGCGTGATCTCGTCCGCCAACCACAGCCACGGCCTGATCCGCGCCAGCGGCGAATGCGTGATCAACCTGCCGACCTGCAGCCAGCTCGAGGCGGTGCTGGGCGTGGGCTCGACGTCCGGCGTGGACACCGACAAGTTCGCCGCGTTCGGCCTGACGCCGGAGCCCAGCGAACTGGTGGCGGCGCCGTCGATCCGCGAATGCCATGCCCAGTTCGAGTGCCGGCTGCATGACGACAGCCTCGTTGAACGCTATGACTTTTTCATCTGGGAAGTTGTGGCGGCGCGCGCGGCGGCGCGGCCGCGGCATCCGGAGACGCTGCATTACAAGGGCGACGGTACGTTCATGGTGGCGGGCAAGGTGATCCGGCGTCAGCGTGACGGTTTGAAGTAGTCGCGGCGCTTCAGTGCGCCAGATAAATGGCTGCTCTGGCGGCCCGGGGGCGCGCCGGGCATCATCACCAGCGCGAGGTCGGTGGAAATGCGATGGAGCGAGAGCAGGTCGAGCAGCGCCGCAACGAGCCGTCGGCCGAGCGCGATGTCGCCTTCTTCGATCAGCGGCAAGGCGCGGTGCAGCGCTGCCAGGATGACGGCGTTGTCAGCCAGGTGATCGTGCAGGCGGTGATAGTCGAGCAATTCCATCACCGTTTCTTCGTGCCGGAATCCCGCTTCGACCCGGGCCACCAGTACGGGAAACTCGCGCACGAAACACGCGTCCGGCGTGCGGACAGGATCGAGTGCACACGCCAGGCGCTCGCACAGGCGGCGCCGGGCATGGCGAATGGCGGCGCCGATGGCGCCCGCCCCGCCGCCCGGATAATGGCGAAAGCCCATGGTGTGATCAGTGCGCGATCAGCAGCGGGCCCGGCGCGCTACCGAGCAGGTCGCGCGTCACGCCGCCCAGGAACCATTCGCGGTAACGGCTGTGGCCAAAGGCACCCGCAACGATCAGGCCTGCGTGGACCTCGCGCGCCATGTCGATCAGCGCGTCGCTCTCCCGTGCACGGGTATGCGCGACGGCGACATTGACCATCACGCCGTGACGCGCCAGGTACAGCGCCATATCCGCACCCGGTTCTTCGCCGTGCAGCCCGGACTGGCGTTCGGGGTTGATCAGCCCGAGCGTGACGCTGCCGGCGCGTGCGAGCAGGGGCAGGGCGGCGCAGATGGCGCGCTGGGCCGGCATCGAGCCATCCCAGCAAACCAGCACGTTACTGCCGATTGGCGCGCCATCGTAGGCGGTGGGCACCACCAGCACGGGACGTGTACCGCCCAGTGCCAGCGTTTGCGGCAGGCCGTGTTCGACGCCGAAACGATCGTTGGGATCCGGCTGACTGACGACGATCAGGTCGGCATAGCGCGACTGCAGCAGCAGGCCGTCGTGCGTGCTGCCCTCGAACAGGCGCGCTTCGGCGCCGACGATGCCGAGGCGCTGCGCCTGCTCGATGAACGCGTCGAGCCGGCTGCGGACGTCGTCGCGCAGCGCCTCGAATGCGCGGTCGGACAGTGGCACGGCCATGCCGCCATTGAGCACCGCATAGTTGGCCAGCGAGATGCCGGTGGCGCCGGCGCCGACGAGGTGGGCGCCGTGCATCTCGGCCAGCACTGCCGCCGCGCGCAACCGGCTGGCCTGGCCCGCACCGCCGTCGATCTGCAGCAGGATAGTCTTGAACATGGTTGACTCCGTTCGTATGGGGCGTGCAACGCTGCACGACACGAAAAGCATACGCCCGGCACGCGCCCATGTCAGGCGCGCGTTTGATGCAGGTCAAGCAGTCAGCACGGCGGCCAGCACCATCACCAGGCCGGCCAGCGACACGAGCCATACCAGCGAGCGCACGTAGGGAATCCCGGCCGCATACAGCGGGATATAGACGATGCGCGCGACCAGATACATCCAGCAACCCCACAGCGTCAGGTCGCCTTCGCTGCCCGACACGTGCGCGATCAGGACTGCGCCGATGAACAGCGGCAGCGTCTCGAACAGGTTGGCCTGGGCGCGTTGCAGGCGCGCCGTGACGGGCCGCGGTGGCGGGGCTTCGCCGTCGCGGGCGCTGGCGTTGTACTGTATGCCGGTCTCGGCGGTGCGCAAGTTGGCCGTCAGCATGATCTGGACCAGCGCCAGCACGAGGGTCCAGGCCAGCAGGGTCAGTTCGGTCGTCATTGTTGTTTCCTTATTATGTGGGTAGACGGGAGCAGTGTCGCGCCTTTCGCGTGTTCAGGCGCGCACTGCTGACCGGCCCGGCTGGAAGCTCAAGGGCGAACCTGCCCCTCGCCGAGCAGGTCGCCCCGTGGACGCCCCCACTGGGGCACGGGCGCCGGACATGGCTGGCCGGCCATTGCCTTATACGGCAGCGTCGAGAAATTGTCTTCGCCGGGTGCCGAGAAGCGGATGTCGGTGGCCTTGCCGCCAACGAGCGACGGCACGCGCGCAAAGCGCAGCCACGCGTCGAACTGGCAATTGTCGCGCTGCAGGCCGCGCAAGCCGGCCAGGCTGCCGTCTTCGCGATACTTCCAGGCGAATTCGGCGGGCGCGCTGCCCGGCATGCCGCCAAAGCGCACGGGGCAGGCCTCCACCCCGGTCACGCCCGGCGCCAGGCTCAGCACGCCAAGGCGGATCGCATAACTGCCGGCGCCGCCATTGTCGGTCACGGTCGCAAACGACCAGCACAGCGGGTTGGACGGGAACGCCGACAGCGGCATGTCAAGCACGCGGCTGCCCGGTTCCACTCCGGCCAGTGCGCTGCGGATCTGTTCGCGTGCCAGATGCCCTGCGACGCCCTGGATGGCGATGAAGCCGAGGCAGGCAACGATCGCCGTGACCAGGCCCGTCACGCCGGCCCGGCGCGAGGCCAGTGCGACTACGCCGGCCAGCAGCATCAGTCCAAGCAGCGAGCCCCATTGCAGGAAGCCCATGCTGAAAAAGAGTACCGGTGCGGCGAGCATCAGGCCGGTGAGCAGCGGGCGCAGCACGCGCCCCGGCACCCGCAGCGCAAGCGCCACGCCCAACGCAGTCCAGAACACGGGTTCGACGATGAACACGACATCGCCAAACAGCCAGCGGGAATCAAGCGGATAGAACGGGTGGACCCCGTACACGTTCAGGAAATCGAATGACAGATGCAGCACCATGCCGAGCGCCGCCGTGGCGAGGATCGCGTTGCGCGCCGTCCGGTCGCCCTGCATGAGCCGCCGCGCACCCGGCCACAGCAGCCACATCAGGCCCAGCAGCAGCGCGATCTGTGGCAGCGCGAACAGCAGCGTGTGCGTGTGGCCCCGGTGGTGCAGCAGATAACCCAGCGGCGGCGCCAGCAGCGGCGTGAGTACCAGGTCGAGGTCGGGAAAATTACTGGCCAGCGCGCCGGTGGCGAGCAGGACGCGGCGACGGGTGCGCCCGCGCTGCGGGTCAGGGTGGGTAGGCAGGGCGCGATCGACGAGTTCGCCGAGGGCCAGGCCGACCAGGGAGTGGGTCAGGTTATCCATGACCAAAGTTTATCCTGAAAAGCAACATGTTGACCCCAGCCAAGTGGCTCGCACGCGCTACCTCGGAGTGACCTGTCCATTTTTGATCCACATCAAATTTTTTTGTGAAAGCTGTCCGTACAATTTAAAAATTGCATCAAGGAAACTTCAAGGAGAGCGCAGTGCGTCACAACCAGCCCGTCACCACGACCGAATACCGGTTGCAACCAGGGCAGTCGATCGTCTCGAAGACTGACACCAAGGGCCGCATCACGTACGTGAACCCCAGCTTCGTCGAGGTCAGCGGTTTTTCCGAAGCCGAGCTCCTGGGCAAGGCCCATAATCTGGTACGCCATCCGGCCATGCCGCCCGAGGCGTTCGCCGACATGTGGCGCACGCTGCAGGGCGGTGAACCATGGACCGGCCTGGTCAAGAACCGCTGCAAGAACGGCGATTTTTACTGGGTGGTGGCCAATGTGGCGCCGATCCGCGAACACGGCCAGGTGACGGGCTATATGTCGGTGCGCACCGCGCCCACGCGCGAACAGGTCGAGACGGCAGACGCGCTGTACCGCAAGTTCACAGACCACGACGCGCGCGGACTGGCCATCGTGCGCGGGCGCGTCGTGCGTACCGGTCTGGGGCCGGATCGCCTGCTGCGCCTGCTGGGCGATGCGCCGCTCGGCCAGCGGCTTGGCTGGCTGATGGGCGGCCAGGCGCTGTTGCTGGCGGTGCTGGGCCTGGCGGCCGGGGACAGCATCTGGCGCGCGGTCGCCGGCGCCGGCGCGCTGGCCACGCTGGCCGCCTGGTACGGACTGCAAAGCAGCATCGTACGGCCGCTGCACGACGCGATCGCCACTGTCCATGCGCTGGCGGGTGGTGACCTGGCGCATCCGGCACCCGCGTCGGCGGCTGGCAGCGGCGAAATGGGCCGGCTGCAACTGGCGCTGCGCCAGTTGACCGTGAATCTGACGGCCGTGATCGGCGACGTGCGCGACAACGTCAGCTCGATCGAGCACGCCACCCGCGCGATCGCCGCCGGCAATGCCGACCTGGCCAGCCGCACCGAAGCGCAGGCCGCGAGCCTGGAGCAGACCGCGGGCAGCCTGGGCACGATTGCCGAGGCGGCAAGCCGCAACACGGACAGCGCCGTGCGCGCCGATGGCATGGTGCTGGCCGCGACCACGGTCGCCGGGCACGGTGGCCAGGCGGTCGAACGGGTCGGGGCGACGATGCAGGAAATCAGCGCGTCGTCGAGCCGGATAGGCGACATCATCGGCCTGATCGATGGCATCGCGTTCCAGACCAATCTGCTGGCGCTGAATGCCGCGGTGGAAGCGGCCCGCGCCGGCGAACAGGGACGGGGCTTCGCGGTCGTGGCGGGCGAGGTGCGCAGCCTGGCCCAGCGCACCGCCGGCGCCGCCCGCGAAATCACAGGGCTGATCGAGGCGTCACGCGCCCACGTCGGCCAGGGTGGCCAACTGGTCGGCGCCGCCGGCCAGACGATGCGCGACGTGGTCGGCAAGGTGGCCGACGCGGCCGCGATCATGAGTGCGATCACGGCGGCGAGCCGCGAGCAGGCGCTGGAAATCGATGGCGTCAATGCCGCCATGGTGGAACTCGACGCGATCACCCGGCGCAACGCGGCGCAGGTCGAGGAATCGGCAGCGGCGTCGGGCAACGTGGCCGATGAAGCGGCGCGCTTGTCGCTGGCACTGTCGGTCTTCAAATTCCGCACTACAACCAGGTCCGCGCCAGCGGGTTTGGCCGCGTTTGATGCACCGCATGGATTCATCCGGCATGGCTCAATAAGCTGACCGCTGTTGGCACCGCGTTGCCTTTTGCAACGCGGTTATTGCCGCAGTTTGCTTTCTTTTTGCTGGAGTTATTCATCATGCCCGGTCACGCCGACATCCCTGCCGCTGTACGTTCAGCGCTGTCCTTTCCCGCCGCCCAGTTTGACGGTGCATTGCTGGCCCGGATGGGCAAGTCCGGGCCGCGCTATACCTCGTATCCCACTGCCGATCGCTTCGATGCCGGGTTCGGCGCCGACGACTATCTGGCCGCGGTGGCAGCACGGCGCCAGCGCGGCGGGCGCCCGCTGTCACTGTACGTGCACATTCCGTTCTGCGACAGCATCTGCTACTACTGCGCCTGCAACAAGATCGTGACGCGCAAGCGCGAGCGGGCGGCCACCTATCTCGACTACCTCAAGCGTGAGATCACGATGCAGAGCCGGCTCTTTGCGGGCATGAACGAGGTGGAGCAACTGCATTTTGGCGGCGGCACGCCGACCTATCTGCTCGACGCGCAGATGGACGACCTGATGGCGCATCTGCAGACCAGCTTCCGGTTTGCGCCCGATGCGATCGGCGAGTACGGGATCGAAGTCGACCCGCGCACCGTATCGCCCGAGCGGGTGCACAGCCTGCGCCAGCAGGGGTTCAATCGCATCAGCCTGGGGGTGCAGGATTTTGATCCGGACGTGCAGCGCGCCGTGAACCGCGTCCAGGCCGAAGCCGAGACGGTGGCCATCATCGATGCCGCGCGCGCCGCGGGCTTTCGCTCGGTGAGCATTGACCTGATCTACGGCTTGCCCAAGCAGACGCTGGCCAGCATGGCGCAGACGCTGCAAAAAGTCATCCAGGCCAGTCCGGACCGCATCTCGGTGTATCACTACGCGCACATGCCGCACCTGTTCAAGCCGCAGCGGCGCATCCTGGAGGTCGACATGCCGGGCGCCGACACCAAGCTCGGCATGCTCCAGCTGTGCATCGAGCGTCTGGGCGCGGCCGGCTACGTGTATATCGGCATGGACCATTTTGCCAAGCCGGGCGACGACCTTGCCGTGGCCCAGCGCCAGGGCCGGCTGCATCGCAACTTCCAGGGTTATTCGACCCATGCCGATGCCGATCTGGTCGCATGTGGCGTGTCGAGCATCGGCGCCGTGGGCGCGACTTACAGCCAGAATGCCAAGACGCTCGACGAGTATTACGCGCTGCTCGACGAGGAAACGCTACCGCTCCAGCGCGGCATCCGGCTCGAGATGGACGACCTGCTGCGGCGCGCGATCATCCAGAAGCTGATGTGCCAGTTCGAGCTGTCGGTCGCCGCCATCGAACAGGCGTTTCCCATCGTGTTCGGCGACTACTTCGCGGCCGAACTGGCAGCCCTGCGCGCGCTGCAGGCCGATGGCCTGGTGCTTGTGGACGACGCGTGGATCAGCGTCACGCCCAAGGGCCGCCTGTTGATCCGCAACCTGTGCATGGTGTTCGATCGCTACCTCGGGCAGCACGCTGACGGGCCACGCTTTTCGCGGACGATCTAGTGCGCTGCATCAGGTCTGAACGACCCGCGCTACGATTGCCACCGCCACGACCATCAGTGCAAGCACACCCAGCGCCGCCAGGATGACGCCGTGCCACGGGCGGCGCGTGTAGGCACCGCCCGTGATGACCGCGACGTAGCGTTCCTGCGCGCGGCCGCCCCAGACATGCCAGCCAGCCAGCAGTCCGATGGTCGCCGAGACGGGCGGGGCCAGATTGCGCCCGATGACGTCGCTCACGCCGAGCAGGACGCCGAACGTGACGAAATAGCCGAGCAACATGCAGCACCAGGCCCGCGCTTCGAGGGACTGGTCGTCTTCGCCCAGCGTATCCCAGTTGCACATGTGGATATAGGCGCTGAAGGCGGGCGAGAGCAGGACGCCCAAATACGTCGCCGCACGCGGATTCCACAGGGGCAGGCTGGCGTCCAGGGTGCAGGCTTTGCTGGGCGTGATCGGGCGCGCGTCCGGTGCGACCTCGAGAAGGGTTTCCACGGCAGTCTCCATTGGTTTCCAAATGGAAACATCATGGCCGTGCACCGATTGGTCACCCTTGATGCCGGGCAGGTCGGGTCAAGACGCCACACCGGCGTCTGCGCTGCGCCAAGCGTCAGTTGTCGTCGCCGGCGCCCAGGCGCGCGATGGTGCGCACGTAGACCAGCTCGGCGAGAAGCTCGACCAGCGTCTGCGTCACGATGATCGCCGGCAGCAGCGGCAGCGCACCGGGCACGGCCAGCGCCAGCGGCAGGACCACCAGCGAATTGCGGGTGGCGCCACTGAAGGCGACTGCGCGCGCGGCCGGCGCCGCCAACCGGCACAGCCGCGCCACAAACCAGCCGGCCAGCGGCGCCAGCAGCGCGAAGGCGACGTAGACGGGGATGACGGCCAGCGCCGCATCACGCGACAGGCCCAGCTGCGGCAGCACGGACGCCGCCACGACGAACAGCACGAACGCCGTGGCCGGCACCGGCAACAGGCCAAGCACTGAGGCGGCCTGTGCACCGGCGTGTGTGCGCGCCGCCCAACATTGCACCGCGCCCGCCAGTACCAGGGGCGCTGCGATCAGCCAGATGAAGGCATCGATGAAGGGCGCCGGCTGGATCAGGGCGGCGGCATCCTCGCCCAGCAGGATGCGCAGGTAGACCGGCAGCAGCGCCATCTGCGCCACCAGCAGCACGGGCGTTGCCGCCAGCAGGGCGCGCGCATCGGCGCGGCCCAGGTGCGAGAACGTGACCACATAGTCGATGCAGGGCGCGAGCAGCACGAGCAGGACGCCGAGCCGGATCATTGGATCGGCCGGCGCCAGCGGCAGCAGGCACGCGACCAGCAGGGGAATGACGAGAAAGTTGGTGACCAGGAGCGCAGCCATAAAACGCAATTGTGTGAACGCGCGGCCCAGCTGGGCCAGTGGCACCTGCAGAAAGGTCACGAACAGCATGAGGGCCAGGGCCGGGTTGACGACCGCGCCCAGGCCCGCCGTTGCCGGCGTCAGGCCGGCCACGATCAGCGCCAGCACGACAGAGGCGAAGTAGATGGCGATCTGCCGGTGTTCAAGCTTGTCGCGCAGTGCCTGCATGGGTGTGTCGCCTCGTCGGATGAATGGTGCGCGTATTGTAAGATGCCGCTGTCGATCGATCAGGAGAGCATGTGCAGTACCGGAACCTCATGTTGTACTGGCTGGGCCTCGGCCTTGGCGGGCTGCTGGCCTTTCGCGTGCCCGGTGTCGGCTTTGCGCTGGGCATCGGCGCGCTGCTGTATTTCGTCTACGCGATTGGCTACTGGCTGATGTTCGTCGTGTTCCTGCACACGCGCCCGCGCAGCCGCCTCGTGTTCGGCATGACCCGGCGCACGTTCGCGATTCGCCTGGCCATCGGCGCGGCCGTCGTGTGCATCGGCAGCCTGCTGCTGGGCTGGAAGGTGCTGGCCTGCATCGCGGCCGCGCTACTGTGTTACTGCGGTGAGAGTGTCTTCAAGGACCGGATGTTCACAGCCGCGCGCGGCTATACGGACTGACCGAGGGTCGTTGTTGGTCGCGCAGTACTTACGCCGCACCGCAACACCCATGTTGTCGATTTGTTTACTTCCATGTTAGATTCTTCACGGCAAAAAGCAGCCACCGCCGCCGACAGACAATCACAAGGAAGCCCACGACATGCCATTGACCCGCCAGCGCAGCACGCGCGCCATCATCGCCGCCCTGTTCGTTCCCGCCATGCTTGCCGGGGTGGCCTTGCCGGCAGCCGCTGCGCCAGCGCCTGTGGCGCAGGCCAGCGCGAGTAAACCAGACGCCGCGTTCAACGTCTGGGCCGACCGCTTCGCCGAAGACTGGGTGCGCCTGTCGCCGCAGTCGGCCACGTCGACCCAGTACTTCAGCGGCGCCGAGCAGGCGCGCCTCGATCGCGAACTGACGCCGCTGACCGCCGCGCATCGCCAGAAGGCCGTAACGCTGGCCCGCGAAGGCCTCAAGCGCCTCGACGGCTTCAAGAATGCCCCGCTGGATGCGACCCAGAAAATCTCGGCATCGGTAATCCGCTGGTCGCTCGACAATGTGATCGCGAACGAGCCGTTCGAGGACTACAACTTCGTGTTCTCGCAGTTCAGCGGCGTGCAGAATGGCCTGGTCAATTTCATGACCAATACGCACCCGATGCGCAACCAGCAGGACGTCGATAGCTATCTGGCGCGTCTGGACCAGGTGGGAACGCGCATGGACGAAGCCCTGGTGCGCGCACGGGGCGCCGCGGCGAAGAAGCTGATCCCGCCGCGCTTCATTCTCGAGCGCGCGCAGTTCCAGGTCGATCACTTCCTGAAGCCCTCGGCGGCCGAGAACGTGTTCGTGACGTCGCTGACCGAGCGCAGCGCCGAGCTGAAAGACCTGACGCCGCAAGCGCGCAGCGCCGCCATTGCCCGCGCCACCAGGATCGTCGAAACGAAGATACGCCCGGCCTATGCGCGCGTGCAGGCCTTCATGGCCGAGATCCATCCGGCGACCACCGACGTGGCCGGCATCTCGCGCCTGCCGAACGGCGCCGCCGCGTATGCGCGCGCACTGGAAAACTTCACCAGCACCAAGCTCACCGCTGACGAAATCCACACGATCGGCTTGCGCGAAGTGGCGCGCATCGAAGCGGAAATGGACAAGCATTTGAAGTCGCTGGGCCTGAGCGAAGGCGGCATAGAAGCGCGCATGAAGCAGCTCGACGCGCGCTTCCAGCCGAAAGGCGAGGGCGATCCGCGCCCGGGCATCATCGCCAGCTACAACGAGATGGTGCGCGACGCCGAGCGTCGTAGCGCGCCGCTGTTCAACCTCAAGCCACGCGCACCGGTGGATGTACGCCGCGTGCCGCCGATGACGGAGCCATCGGCCGCTGCCCACTACAGCATGCCGGCGCCGGATGGCACGCGCCCGGGCATCTTCTGGGTGCCGCTGGTCGGCCCGACCTTCCAGATGATCCGCATGCGCAGCCTGTCGTACCACGAAGCCGTGCCGGGCCACCACTTCCAGCTCGCGATCCAGCAAGAGATGAAGGACCTGCCGAAATTCCGCAGTCAGCGCATCTTCAGCGGCGGCAGCGCGCACTCGGAAGGCTGGGCGCTGTACACCGAGCGCCTGGCGGTCGAGCAGGGCTGGTATGAAGGCGACGTGCCGGGCCTGCTTGGCGCGCTGGGTTCGGAACTGTTCCGCGCCCGCCGCCTCGTGGCCGACACGGGCCTGCACACCAAGAACTGGACGCGCCAGCAGGCGATCGACTACGGCATGGGCGTGCAGGAAACCGAGCGCTACATCGTCTGGCCCGGCCAGGCCAATGCCTACATGATCGGCATGCTGCGCATCCTGGAACTGCGCCAGAAGGCGCAGACCGAACTGGGCGACAAGTTCTCGCTGCCGGCGTTCCATGACCTGGTGCTGGGCGCCGGCTCAGTGCCGCTGGATGTGCTGGGTAATCTGGTGGACAACTGGATTGCGGGGCAGAAGAAGGCGTGAATTTCGATCTGCAATGCTGGACCGGGAGATCATGCGCATCGACTGGGCCAAGCCAGTCGTGAACGCTTGCGACGCTCCAGTGCGAAGGACCCCAGTCTTTTTTTCGTTCGTGTATTGATGAGGCTTGTATGACGCAAGCATGCGACAGCCTGAACTGACCAGAAAATGCGCGTCGCGGCTAGCGCAAGGTGTTTCATGAAGGTGGTATGCGCTGGTCTTGGGATGCTTTTGCGGGTCAGGGGAACTTGTCCCCAACAATCAGTCAATGTGCCGGACGCAGTGATCGCGGCTGGTGCGCATCACCGCGAAGCAAGGTCGTTCCCAGCACATAGGTGCCTACCTTTGTGCCCAGCGCAGTACCGACCTCATTGCTGTTGCGATAGTGGACGCCACCCCATATACGGGCCATGGAAATGTCGTTTTGCATCTGCTGGATACTCGTGTAGTTGCGTTCCACACCGGGCATGGCGGCGAAGGTGACCGTGAAGGGAACAGGTCCGGCGCCATAGACCGATCGGAGAACGATGCCGGCAGCGCCATCGGCTGCGCAGTGCGCGCAAGGGTATTCCGGATGGGGCGGGGTGTCGATCAGGGGCTTCCAGTTCGCGTCGCGTTGCGTCAAAGGGTTATCGTCGAGGTCTCCATTGCGGATCGCAGTGATGGGACGCCAGAAATGGTAGAGATACTTGGCATCGAACACTGCCACATAGCTGTCGAACATCGCCAGGTTCAGCAGCGCGAATCCGCGTGCACTCTCTGCCAGCGACAGGGGCTTGTTCGTCGACAGAGCGCGGGCGACCTGGTTCCACGCTGGCGGCCCGAGCTGTTCCCAGAACCGCGCGGTTTCGGTCTGCACCGCATCGCGGCGTGCGCTGTTTGCCGCGCCCCATTCATTGGTTTCGTTGACATCCCGCGCCCAGAGTGCGCTGTGCAGTGATGGCGGTGGTCCAGGCCGGAACTGGGAATGCTCACGCATCGAAAACGGTTTTCGGATAGCCACATTGCTGGCAACTGGCAGGCCGGTTGGGACATACGTACCGGGCGATGTCGCGGGCCGGTAGGTATCCGTGCTGTCAAAGACGCCATCGTCTTCGCGTTTGGCAAGCATCATGCGGGCAATCTGGATCCCGATCCGGACACCTGACACCTTGGCCACATCATCGGGAAGCGCTGCCAGGGCAGACAGATACAGCGGATCGATCTGGTCAACCTGTCGCGGGTAAAGCGCGACGAGGACAGTCCTGGCAGCGGCGTGCGCCGCTGCCAGGACTGAAGCGTCTGGCTGTTTGGGCAAATCTGCCAGATAGCTGGTCATGGTCGGATCGCATGCATTGATCGCGTCCGACATCGCGACATGCATGATTGTGAGCGTGCGCGCCATGGCAAATGGATTTCCGGCCGCCTTCGGCCCTTCGGCAACCATCGTCGCGTTTGCGCGTACGTTCCAGTCCACGATGACATCGGCGCGCGCTGCCGGAAACCCGATGAGTGCGGCAATATCCAGAATTCTGTGCATGCGCATGATGTACCGGTCTTTTTCCGATGTGCAGACGGCGCGGTCAGCGGCGACATGCGCGCTCTGGGTGCGTATCAGCAGTCTTATTTGCCGAGAAGTTCAACAAAGCGGAGACGGCAGCTTGAAACGGACCTGGCCACGATTGACAGTACACCTGACGGGTTTCTCGTTCCACCGCTTTTTAGACCCGATAAAAAACATTGATAATGTGATTGAACAAACACGTACTTTTAATAAGTTACGTGTTCGCAATTATAAATTGCAAACGTAAATACATGTTGCAAGAGGCCAAGGAATAAATCATACTTTTGTCTAAGACATTTAGATAAAAGCCGAGGCTTCCATGTCGGACGTTTGCACAATTGCAGCAATATCTTTGCATACCGGTATTTCAAAGGAAGTGCTCCGCAAGTGGGAGGAGCGCTATGGGTTTCCCGTGCCAGAGCGGGACGCAAGTGGCCATCGGGTTTATGCGGTGCACCAAATGGTACGCCTCAAGCTGATCAAGCGTCTGATCGACAACGGCATGCGTGTTTCCCTGCTGGCCTCTTTGAGCGAGGACGCATTGCAATCGCTGCTGCATCAACAGAGCATCGGGAACTCAGGATCCGATACGGACTCGCACGTGGTGCACGAGTTGATGGCACTGCTTCAATTGCGCGACCACAGCGCTCTGGACAACCAATTGAAGCAGGGAGTCAAACGCCATGGCTTGGAAAAATTTGTCATGGAAGTAATGTGTCCGCTAAACAGCGCTGTGGGAACCGCCTGGGAGCAGGAGAAAATTGGGATTCGAGATGAGCATGTGTATTCAGAAATAATACAAAGCTTGATCCGAGAGGAAATATCGCGAGTGACCCCGCCCGACGGCCGGCCCCGCATGCTGATAACGACGCCATCCGGCGAGCTGCATACGCTGGGCATCCTCATGGTGACTGCGGTGGCATCGCTACACGGTGCCTCCTGTATTTCGCTGGGCCCTCAGACGCCCATTCAGGAATTACCAATTGCTGCCGCCGACTATCGCGCGGATATCGTCTGTCTATGCTTTAGCGCAGCATTTCCAAAGCGCCGGATTCTTCCCTATTTAAAGGAACTGCGCAGCGTAATACCGCAGGACATGGAAATCTGGATAGGCGGCGCGGGTGCGGCAGGACTCGACCGTTCGCCGAGACGAATCAGGTTACTACTGACCTTGCACGATGTGATTGATGCAGTGCGTAACTATGGCCGGGAAAAATATTCGCAGCGGGCAAGGCAGCCACCAGATGGGCTGTGGTCAGGCGCCGAAAACTGATGCCGGCCGATGTCGACGGGTTGATATTCATGACTGAAATGGCGCGATTAAAAAAGCTGCCACACGACGTCTGTTTCGCTGTTCAAAGACATGCCGTGCTCGATTAACCACGTCGCAGCGGCACGAAAATCGTGCATATAAAAATCTGATCAAGCAAGACCAAATTACAACGTACCATCCGAGGAGACAGCAATGCGAACCAATATGCCGGTAACGAATTCCGAATACATCCTGAAGGAGACGGAAACGGTTGTTTCTAAAACTGATTTGAGCGGAAATATCACCTACGTCAACCATGATTTCTGCAAAATCAGCGGCTTCTCGGAAGAAGAACTCATCGGTTCTCCGCAGAATATCGTGCGGCACCCGGATATGCCGGCTGAAGCGTTCAAGGACTTCTGGAGCACCATCAAAGCCGGAAAAGCATGGACTGGCATGGTAAAAAATCGCTGCAAGAATGGCGATTACTATTGGGTCGAGGCCAACGCCGCGCCCATGCTGGAAAACGGCAAGATGGTCGGGTACACATCGATTCGCGTCAAGCCGAGCCGGGAGCAGGTAGCTGCCGCCGAGAAGGCCTATCGCACGATCAAAAGCGGCAGTAACGAACTCGAAGTGCACGGCGGCTCGATCGTCGCGCGCTCATTCTTCCGGCGCTTTGACTTGCTGGGAATCCTGTCGATCAAATCGAAAATCATGCTGTCGTCCGGCCTGCTGACGCTTCTGTTCATTGCAAACCTGCTCTTCTTGGGGTCTGAAAACAAGCAGTTCAACACATGGTCGATCGCTGCTTCTATCCTCGGTATCCTGCTGGGCCTGACGTCTGGATTCCTGCTGTATCGCGCCGTCGTCGTGCCACTGCAAAACGTCAAGCAAGATATTGAACGGATGAGCGCTGGCGACCTGAGCGCCAGGATTGACGCCAATGGCGACGATGAGCTTGCGCAGATGATGCAAACGCTACGCGTGCTGCAAACGAATGTGAAGCTATTGGTTGGCCAGATCAAGGAAGCGACAGAAGTCGTCAATATCGGCGCTGCCGAAATCGCCACTGGCAATGCAAACCTGTCGGCCCGCACCGAATCGCAGGCGAGCTCACTGGAGGAAACCGCCTCCTCGATGGAAGAACTGACCAGCACCGTCAAACAGAACGCTGACAGTGCACGCGAGGCGAACCGCCTGGTTGCGTCTGCATCCGAAACGGCGATAAAAGGTGGCAAGGCAGTCGGCCAGGTGGTCGGCACGATGGGGTCAATCAGGGAAAGCTCCCGCAGGATCGTCGATATCATCGGCGTCATCGACGGCATCGCATTCCAGACGAACATCCTGGCCTTGAACGCAGCAGTCGAGGCCGCTCGAGCCGGTGAACAGGGCCGCGGCTTCGCCGTGGTGGCCGCCGAAGTGCGCAATCTTGCGCAGCGCTCTGCAGGTGCCGCCAAAGAGATCAAGTCCCTGATCGGCGACTCAGTGGAGAAGGTCGAGGCGGGCAGCAAGCTGGTTGACGATGCTGGCAAGACGATGGATGAGATCGTCACACAGGTGCAGCAGGTGGCCGGCTACATGAGCGACATCACCTTGGCCAGCCAGGAACAAAGCGAAGGCATCGAACAAGTCAATCAGTCGATCACGCAAATGGATGAGGTGACGCAGCAAAATGCGGCGCTGGTCGAGCAAGCGTCAGCAGCTGCCGAGAATATGCAAAGCCAGGCAGGAGAATTGACCAAGCTGGTCGACAGTTTCAAGCTGGTCGCCGGTGCCCAGACAACGCGCAGTGGCAACGCGCAGCCTGTTGCCACACGCTCGCTCGCCCCGGTTGCACGCAAGCGTGTTACTGCGATCCGGACGTCAACGTCGACGGAACCCGTTCTAACCTGCTGAGGGACGAAAATTACGGTGTCTGAAAATTACGGTGTCAGGTCTGGCATTCGGACACATGAAAATTACGGTGTCAGGTCTGGCATTCGGACACAAACTCAACACTACGTTTATTCCAACCGGATAGACCGTGGTTGCTTAATGCAGAGGCCGTGTCTGAATGTCAGACCTGACCCTGATTTTTGCTGTGACCCTGATTTTTGCTGTGTTTCGGGCTAGGCCAATGCCTACATGATCAGATCTCCGCGTAGGGAAGGCCCGCGCGGAGATTTTTTTTTGCAATAGCCGGGGTCAGGTCTGACATTCGGACACGAGCCCGACAGTCGGGTCGTCGGAACTACCTGGGACCGGGCCATGCCGACACTGGACAAGGCACTATGGGAGGTTGCTACGGCTGAGGTCGTGTCCGAATGTCAGATCTGACCCCGGCTGTACCGGCTGTACTGATTGAACGGCACTGGGATGGATGCCGCTCTTCTTCCTCAGGCCGTTACGACGCAGTTCGGTACTGTTTCAGCGATTACTTCGGCTTGTAGTAAACACGACCCGACAAACCAATCGTACCGGCGCCGTTGGACAAGTCTTCGGTGCCGCTCAGCGAGCCGCCGCCGGTTGCGTGAAAGTAGGTGCCGGTGCCGCCAGTGATGGTGAAGGTGCCACCGTTCATGACATAGGCCGTGCCCGCGCCAGTGGGGACGAACTGGCCACCGTAGTTGGCGAAGATCTGGTCGCCGTTCGGGTACAGCAGGATGAACTTGCCATTGCTGAAGGTGAACGTCGTGCCAGACTGGGCGAAGCAATCTCCACCGACGAATGCGACTGGCGTTCCGTCGGCCGTCTCACCGTGGCCGGCAAGCTTGCCGCCGAGGGTGGACGCACATTGCGGCGCAGGACCAATTTTTTCATTGAATACGCCCTTGACTTCAAGCGCTCCGACCACGGTCGGACCGGCCGAGGCCGAGAACGAAGCGGCCATCAGGACCAGGCTGGACAAGAGGCGGACTGAGACAGTATTCATTGCGATATTTCCTTGGCTATTAAAAAAATGTTAATGGTGCATGCTAAAGATACGAGGAGATTTTTGCTGCGCGCACGATTCATTTTTTTTTATGGTGTTGCAAATAACTCACATGCTTCTCGCTTCGCTGAACCTGCCCATCGGGTTGCAATGGTCCTGCGAAGCATCGGGTGAATGATCGCCGAAAACGCGATTGCGCCAGGCAACCAAACTGCCGTCGATGGCGTCACAGGCGATCGCCAACACGCGTGTTCCGACGCCGCGCACCTGTGGCAAAACGCCGGGTTGCAGCCCAGTGTGAGCAGCGTCAAAACGGTGTGGTACGAATGCAAATGATAATGATTATCGTTTACATGTGCTTACATTCCCGGTAGAATCATTGTTTTTCAAGCAGTGTTTCCACCCACTCACACCGAAGAGACCGTCTCGCCATGAAAGCAATAACAAGCCGCAAGCATTCGTCCACCCGCAACCAGGTCATGCGCACCGCGCTGGCTGCTGTCCTGCTGCCGCTCGGCGCGCAGGCTGCCGGCATCGATGCAGCGGCCCCCGTCGACGTCGTTCCTGAAACCAAGGTCGAGATCGTCGGCAAATACGAAAACGCGTTCCGCGCCGAACAGGCGTCGTCACCCAAGTACACCGAGCGTCTGGTCGATACCGCGCAGACGCTCCAGGTCATCAAGAAAGAATTGTTCGAGCAGCAGGGCGCCCTCACGCTCACCGAAGCGCTGCGCAACACGCCAGGCGTGGGCGCGTTCTTCCTGGGCGAGAACGGCAACACCACCACCGGCGACGCGATCTTCATGCGCGGCTTCGACACGTCGAGCTCCATTTTCGTCGACGGCGTGCGCGACATCGGCTCGATCTCGCGCGACGTTTTCAACCTCGAACAGATCGAAGTGCTCAAGGGCCCGGCGGGCACCGACAATGGCCGCGGCTCGCCGACCGGCTCGGTCAACCTGGTGTCGAAAAAAGCCAGCATGACCAACGCGATGTCGACCGCGATCACCGGCGGCAGCGGCTCGCAAAAGCGCGTCACGGCCGACGTCAACCAGGTGCTCGACGAAGAGCGCGGCATTGCGCTGCGTCTGAACGTGCTGGCCCAGGACGCCGGCAGCGCCTCGCGTGACGTGGTCGAAAACAAGCGCTGGGCAATCGCGCCGAGCATCGGTTTTGGCCTGAACGGCGCTACGCGCGTGCATCTGGACTACCTGCACGTCGACCAGAACAACATCCCTGACGGTGGCGTCTATGTCATCGGCCTGCCTGGCTACACGAGCCCGGACCGCACGCGGCCATTCGTCACCGACGGCAAGAAGGTCGATCCGAAGAACTTCTACGGTTCGACCGGCGACTACGATGACGTCAAGGCCGACATGGCCACGGTGCGCATCGAGCATGACTTCTCGCCGACGATGAAGCTGCAGAACACGAGCCGCTACGGCAAGACGTCGCAGGACTACTTGCTCAGTGCATTCCTGACCAGCGCTGCCAACCTGCGCACCCCCAACGCGGCCGACCCGAACACGTGGACGCTGGCGCGCAGCATCCGCACCGGCAAGGACCAGGAAAATAAAATCCTGACCAACGTGACGACGCTGACGTCGCAGTTCGACACCGGCGCGGTCAAGCACACGCTGGTGAGCGGTCTGGAACTGACCAGCGAGCGCCAGACCACCTGGGGCCTGACGGGCCTGGGCACGCTGCCGGCCGCGAACATCTACAACCCGAATCCGAACGACGCGCCGACCGTGCCCGTGAACGTGCACCGCACCGGCGCTTACAACGAAGGCGAGGTCGATACCCAGAGCCTGTACGTGTTCGATACCGCCAAGATTGGCGAGCGCTGGATCATCAATGGTGGCGTGCGGCTCGATCATTTCCGCGCCGATTATTCGACCGTGGCGCTGACCAATAACGTCCTCGTGGCAAACCGCTTCAAGGTCGGCGACAACCTGGTCAACGGCAAGCTGTCGGCCCTGTACAAGCCGACCGCCAACAGCAGCGTGTATGCAATGATCGCCAGCTCGAAGCAGCCACCGGGCGGCAATTTCACCGTCTCGGGCAATGCCAACAGCGCGCAGAATCCGATCTACGATCCGCAAGAGTCGACCACCACCGAATTTGGCGGCAAGCTCGATCTGCTCAAGTCCAAGCTGTCGCTGTCGGGCGCGCTGTTCCGCACCGATGTCAAGAACGAGGTCGAGCAGGATCCGGTCAACCTGCAGTATTACCAGACGGGCGAGAAGCGCGTGCAGGGCATCGAGCTGGGCGCAACGGGCGAACTGGCACCGCACTGGCTCGTCAGCGCCGGTTACGTCTACATGGACACCAGCGTCGAACGTGGCCGCAACGTGACTGCCTCGGGCGAGAACAGCCTGACCTACACCCCGAAGCAATCGTTCACCGCCTGGACCTCGTACGACCTGCCGTGGGGCCTGCGGGTCGGCGGCGGCGCGCGCTTCTCGGACAAGCTCAAACGCGGCACCGACGGCGCCATCGGCACCCCGGCCTATACCGATTCGTACTGGGTGGTCGATGCGATGCTGGGTTACCGCTTGACGAAGAACATCGACCTGCGCCTGAACGTCTACAACCTGACCGACGAAAAATATGTCGTCGCGATCAACAAGAGCGGCTACCGCTACACGCCCGGCGTGGCGCGTTCGGCCAGCCTGACGGCCAATATCGGGTTCTAAAAACCCGTGCGTTGCGGGCCGGCGAGGGGCGCTTGCGCTATACTCGCCGGCCATGCGCATACAGCTTTTTTCCGACCTCCACCTCGAACGGTACCCCGACTTCCAGCCGCAGATCCTGCCGGGCACGGACGTCGTGGTGCTGGCCGGCGACATCGGCTCGTACCAACCCGGCTCGCGCCTGCTCACGCAGGACTTCGGGCTGGAACGTTTTTCACCACTGCTGGTGCCCGCCCTGGCGCAGGCGCAGGTGCTGTTCATCCCCGGTAACCACGAATTCGACGCGCTCGACTACGACGCCACCTACGCGCGCCTGCAAGAGACTTGCACGCGCCTGGGCATCACCTGGCTCGATCGCGAAATCGTCACGATCGATAACGTGCGTTTCATCGGCACCACGCTGTGGAGCGACTTTGACGCACTGGTGGAAGAGGGCGCGCCGCTGACGAAGCAGCTGCAGCAGCGCACCAAGGCCTTCCGCGCCGCAAACTACTACCTGAGCAAGAACACGACCATCAAGGATGGCGAGCCGGTGCTGGCCGAAGGCATCCGCGCGCTGGCGCTCGATTGCCAGGCCTGGCTGCGCGCCGCGCTGGCCACGCCGTTCGAGGGCAAGACGGTCGTCGTCACGCATTTTGCCCCGAGCCTCGAGAGCACCGACCCGCGCTACGGCAAGACGCCCGGCACGGCCGGCTTCTGCAATTCGCTGGACGCGTTGTTCAAGCGCGCGCAGGTGTGGATGCATGGGCACCTGCACTGCGCGAACGATTACGTGGTGGAGGGGCGCGACGGCCCGCTGTCATGGGGCTGCCGCGTCGTGGCCAATCCACTCGGGTATCTGAGCAAGGGCGAGCAGGAAGGGTATCGTCCGGCGCTGGTAATCGAGCTGTAGCTACTGGCGCGGCGGGCGTTCCTGCAACAGGTTCTCCATCAGCGTGTCGATGCTGTCTACCGGCGGCGATGGCGTTTCCAGCTGCTGCTGCTGATCCGCATACTCCGCATACACCCAGTCCCCAGCCACGTTCACGATGCCATCGGGCACCATCGGCGCGCGTTCTGGGGCGTTGGCCAGCGCGACGCGCATGTAGTCGACCCAGATCGGCAGCGCCAGCGTCGCGCCGAATTCGCGTCCGCCCAGCGAGCGCGGTTCGTCATAGCCCATCCACGCCACCGCCACCACCGAACCGCTGTAGCCGGCGAACCAGCCGTCGATTGCATTGCTCGTCGTGCCAGTCTTGCCGGCCAGGTCACTGCGCCCCAGCTGGCGTGACGCGGCTGCCGCCGTACCCACGCGTGCCACGTCGCGCAGCATGCTGTCGGTGATGAACGCGTTGCGCGCATCGAGTACGCGCACCGGCTCCTTGCGGGCGTGTTCGTAGACGACCTTGCCGTCGCCATCCTGGATGCGGGCGATCAGCCAGGGCTCGACCCGGTTGCCGCCGTTCGCCAGCACCGTGTAGGCGCCTGCCATCTGCAGTGGCGTGACGGCGCCGGTGCCCAGCGCCATGGTCAGGTTGCGCGGATGGCGCGCGGGGTCGAAGCCGAATTGCGCCAGATGTGCACGCGTGTCGTCGACGCCGATCGCCTGCAGCATGCGCACGGTGGGCACATTCCTCGAGCGCGTCAGCGCATGGCGCACCGTCACGGGGCCCTCGAACGTATTGTCGTCATTGCGCGGCGACCAGCCGGCAGCGCCGTTGTCGCCGCCAAGGTCGAGTGGCGCGTCGAGGATCGGCGTGCCGGGAAAGAACCCGCGTTCCAGCCCCGCCGAGTAGACGAACGGCTTGATGCTCGATCCCGGCTGGCGCCAGGCTTGCGTCACGTGGTTGAACTTGTTCAGCCCGAAGTCGAAGCCGCCGACCAGCGCGCGGTAGGCCCCCGTCCCGGCATCGACTGCGACGAATGCGGCCGCCACTTCAGGCAGTTGCGTGATCGCCCAGTCGCCTTGCGATTTGCTCAGGCGGATGACGGCGCCGGGGACGAGCTTCACGCCAGCCTTCGCTGCCGGTGCCAGTGCGCCTGCTGCAAAACGCAGGCCAGCGCCGGTGATCTCGATGGTCTCGCCGCTCGTCGTCGCAGCACGTACGCGTTTGGCCGATGCACTCACGATGACGGCGGGCACGAAGCCGTCCACGGCCGGGCGTTTCTGCAGCGCGGCGGCCACCGCATCGTCGCGCGCGTCGCCTGCTGCCGGCAACGCGATGCGCGCTTCCGGGCCGCGGTAGCCGTGGCGCCGGTCGTAGGCGACCACGTTACGGCGTACCGCATCCCAGGCGGCTTCCTGTTCGGCGGCGATGACGGTCGTCGTCACCGTGATCCCCCGTTCGTAGGCCGCTGCGCCGAAGCGGGTATGCACGGCCTGGCGCGCGATCTCGGCGACCCAGGCGGCGCGCCCGCCGTAGCCGGCGCCGTCACGCCTGAGTGTCAACGGCTCGGCCAGCGCGCGCCGGTACTGCGGCTCGGTGATCGCTTTTAATTCGAACATGCGGCGCAGGACCGTCTGCTGGCGCTTCTTTGCCGCCGCCGGGTTCGTGACCGGATTGCTGCTCGACGGATTCTGTGGCAGGCCGGCCAGCATCGCCGTTTCTGCCAGCGTCAGGTCGTTCAGCGATTTGCCGAAGTAGGTGCGCGCCGCGCTGGAAAAGCCGTACGAGCGCTGGCCGAGATAGATCTGGTTCAGGTAGACCTCGAGGATCTGGTCCTTGGTCAGCGCCTTCTCGATCTTGTAGGCCAGCGCGATTTCGGTGAGCTTGCGTGGCAGCGTCTTGTCGCGCGACAGAAAGAAGTTGCGCGCCACCTGCATCGTGATCGTCGAGGCGCCCTGGCTGCCGAAGTCGGTGATGTTGGCCTTGGCCGCGCCCAGTGCCCGGATCCAGTCGATGCCGCCATGCTCGTAGAAACGCGTGTCTTCGATCGCCAGCACGGCGGTCTTCATCAGGGCAGGCACCTTCGCGATCTGCACGAAGTCGCGCCGCTCGGCACCGAATTCGCCGATCAGCACCTTGTCGGCGCTGTAGACGCGCAGCGGAATCTTGGGACGGTAGTCGGTAACGGCGCTGATGTCCGGCACGTCGGGCAGGATCGATGCGGCCGCCGGGGGCGGGGCAGCGAGGATCAGCGCAGACAACAGCAAGGGCAGGTATGGGCGTGCAGGAATCATGGCAAATGGTCAGGTAGGTAGTCAGGGCATCGTCGATGCATCGTCACGACGATTCGATGCCGATCTTACGTCCGCCTGGCTGCGCCTGCTGGCTTTGAAACCGGGTATTACAACTTGCGCTACGAGGGGGCGCCGCGCGCTACCTGCTTCGATCCCCGCATCATTCCATCGGGCTGCACACATCCGTTCCCGCCGCCAGCGCCTTGAGCTTGGCCGGATCGAGCAGCGTGACCTCGCGCTTGTCGACGCCAAGCCAGCCCTGCTTTTTAAAGCGCGACATCAGGCGGCTGATGCTCTCGATGGTCAGGCCCAGGTAATTGCCGATGTCTTCGCGCGACATGCGCAGCTGGAACTGCGTGCTTGAATAGCCGCGCGCCGCGTAGCGTGCCGACAGGTTGACCAGGAAGACGGCGAAGCGCTGCTCGGCGCGCATATTCCCCAGCAGGAGCATGACGTTCTGCTCGCGCGTGATTTCCTGGCTCATGATGCGGTGGAAGTGGCGCAGCAGCGCCGGCACTTCGCCGAACAGTTCTTCGAGCCGCACGAAGGGGATTTCGCAGACTTCGCTGTCCTCGAGCGCGACCGCGTCGCAGTGGTGGGTGCCGCTGATCGCGTCCATGCCCAGTAATTCGCCGGCCATCTGAAAGCCCGTGATCTGCGCTTCGCCGGCGGCGTTGATCTGGAAGGTCTTGAAGTGGCCGAAGCGCACCGCGTACAGGTTGCGAAACGGCTCGCCCACCTGGTACAGGCGCTCGTCGCGCACCAGCCGCCGGCGCCGCCCGATGATCTGGTCGAGGCGCACGATGTCGGCGTCTTCCAGGCCCATCGGAAGGCATAGCTGGTGCATGCTGCAGGCTGCGCACGACTTGAGCGCCTGGATGTTGACGAGTGGTGTGGACGGGGAGGGTGAGGCGGGGATCATGGGATAGGCCGGCAGAGGTTCAGCCCCGATTATAGTCCCGCTGTCAGCTTTCCCCGTCAGTATCGCTCTGGCCCTTTGGCTCGGCCAGTTTCACGCCGCGCCGGGCCAGGCCTTCGCGCAGCAGGAATTCGATTTCCGCGTTCACGCTGCGCAGGTCGCGCGCGGCCAGCCGCTGCAGTTCATCCCACAGCGCCGGGTCGATCCGTAGCGCGAATGCTTTTTTTCCTGGACTTGCCATACTGGTCGGCCGCTAGTTGTACAGCGTGCCCGTGTTGATGATCGGTTGCGTTTCCTTGTCCGAGTACAGTACCACGAGCAGATTGCTGACCATCGCCGCCTTGCGCTCGTCGTCCAGCTCGACGATGCCGCGCTCCGACAACCCTTTCAGCGCCGCTTCGACCATGCTCACGGCGCCATGCACGATCTTGCTGCGGGCGCTGATGATGGCTTCGGCCTGCTGGCGCCGCAGCATGACCTGGGCGATTTCGGCGGCGTAGGCAAGGTGGGTCAGCTTGGCGTCGAGCACCTCCACACCGGCCGCTTCGAAGCGCGCCTGCAGCTCGGTCTTGAGGGCATCGGCAACGACGTCCATGCCGGCGCGCAGCGTGGTCTCGCCCTGCGGCAGATCTTCGCCTTCGTCATACGCGTATTGCGAGGCCAGGTGCCGCAGCGCCGCTTCGGCCTGGATGGCTACGTAACGCTCGAAATCGTCGACTTCAAACACGGCTTGCGCCGTATCGCGCACGCGCCAGACGACGGCCGCGCTGATTTCCACCGGGTTGCCGCGCTTGTCGTTGACCTTCAGCGTGGGCGCATTGAAGTTGCGGGCGCGTAGCGACAGGCGCCGCTTGACGTACAGCGGGAAGGCCCAGCGCAGGCCTTCGCTGCGGTCGGTGCCGATGTACTTGCCGAACAGGGTGAGGATGGCGCTTTCGTTCGGCTGCAGCATGAACAGGCCTGTCAGGCACAGCAGGCCGGCCAGTCCCAGCACGACTGCGCCCAGGAGCGGCAGACCGGCGGGCGTTTCGACGCCGGTCTTGAACAGGTACGCCGCACCCAGCAGGAAAACAATGCCGGCGCAGGCGGCCAGGTAACCATTCGCGGACGAAAATGCCTTTTCGCGGCGGGTGTGCGATGCGTTCATGCTTGAACCTCTTCTGGGTGGGTGTGACATCAAAGTGATATCACTCTAGGATTGCCAGAAAGTATTGTCAAGCGATATTGTGAACGCCCTCAGATGGCGGTTCCTGCTTAGTCGGCCAGGCCTTTTTGCAGCAGCTCGGCCACGAGCGCATTGAGTTCGACGCCGCGCTCCTTGCTCAGCGTTTGCAGCTGCGCTACCAGATCGCCATTGAGCTTGACGGCGAACGGCACCAGTCCCAGCGCGCGGTCGCGTTCGCGCTGTTCGCGGCGATCCGGCACCGCATCTTTTGCTGGCGCGCCGACGACGGCGCCCCGGGCAGCCATCTGGCCTTGAATCTTCTTGGCGTCGCCTTTTGCCATGTCAGTCTTTTTCATCACGTGCCTTTAGTTTGTTGGAGCCGAATTCTACTCTCGAAACGGGCCGCCAACGGGAATTGGCAAGCCGCGCGCATTTGGTGGCATGATGGCGTGGCAGCACGACAGCAGGCGCGCCGTGGCGCAGCCTGCCCCTGCAACCCCATCAGGAGACCACCATGACGCCCACCCAGCGCTTCGTGCAGGCGCGCGACTTCCTCCAGCAGCACCGGCTCGACTACGACACCGCCTGCCGCGACTACCAGCCCCCGCAACTGACCACCTTCAACTGGGCGCTCGACTTTTTCGACCACCAGGCCCGGGACAACCACGGCATCGCGCTGTGGGTCGTCGACGAAGACGGCGCCGAGCACAGGATCACGTTCGCCGACATGGCCGCCCGCTCCAGCCAGGTGGCCGAGTACCTGCGCAACTGCGGCGTGCGGCGCGGTGACCGGGTGCTGCTGATGCTGCCGAACCGGGTCGAACTATGGGAAGTCATGCTCGCCGGGATCAAGCTGGGCGCCGTGCTGGTGCCCACGACGATGCTGCTTTCCGGCGCCGACCTGGCCGACCGGATCGCGCGCGGCGGCATCAAGCACGTGATCACGCAGGCATCCGAGGCGCACAAGTTCGATGCGCTGCCGGGCTGTTTTACCCGGATCGCGGTGGGCGGCGTGCACGAAGGCAGCAATGAAGGCTGGCATGACTACGCCGCCAGCCACGCGGTGGTGAGCGTATTCGTGCCCGAGGGCGAGACGCTGGCCACCGATCCGCTGCTGCTGTACTTCACGTCGGGTACCACGGCGCGGCCGAAACTCGTGCTGCACACGCACCAGAGCTATCCCGTCGGCCACCTGTCGACGATGTACTGGATTGGCCTGCAGGCGGGCGACATCCACTGGAATATCAGCTCGCCCGGCTGGGCCAAGCATGCCTGGAGCTGCTTCTTCGCGCCCTGGAACGCGGGCGCTACCGTGTTCGTCTACAACTACGAACGCTTCGCCGGCGCCGCCGTGCTGAACGTGATCGAGCGCTGCGGCGTGACGTCATTGTGCGCGCCGCCGACCGTCTGGCGCATGCTGATCAAGGAAGACCTGGCGGCCTGCAAACCGGCCCTGCGCGAACTGGTGGGTGCGGGCGAGCCGCTCAATCCCGAAGTCATCGAGCAGGTCGAGCGCGCCTGGGGCATCCGCATCCGCGACGGTTTCGGCCAGTCCGAGACCACCTGCCAGATCGGTAATTCCCCGGGCCAGCCCCTGAAACCCGGCTCGATGGGCCGCGCGCTGCCGGGCTACCGCATCGCGCTGCTCGACATGGACGACGCACCGGCCACCGAAGGCGAGATCGCGGTGGTGCTGGCGGCCAATCCGGTCGGCCTGATGGCGGGCTACGAGGGCGATCCCGGCAAGACGCGCGACGTCATGCGCGCCGGCCACTACCACACGGGCGACACGGCGGCGATCGACAGCGACGGCTATTATTTTTATGTGGGCCGCAACGACGACGTGTTCAAGTCGGCCGATTACCGCATCAGCCCCTTCGAGCTCGAGAGTGTGCTGATCGAACACGAGAGCGTGCTCGAAGCGGCGATCGTACCGAGTCCCGACCCGCTGCGGCTGTCGGTGCCAAAGGCGTTCGTCACGCTGCGCGCCGGCGTTGCACCGAGCCGCGAGATGGCCGCCGCGCTGTTCGCGTTCAGCCGCGCGCGGCTGGCGCCGTACCAGCGGATCCGGCGCATCACGTTCCGCGAGCTGCCCAAGACCATCTCGGGCAAGATCCGGCGCGTCGAGTTGCGGCGCGAAGAAGCAGGGCGACGCGGCGACGCGGGCGATGCGCCCGAATACCGCGAGGAGGATTTCCCCGTCTAGCCGCGAGTGCGTGGGGTTTCGCGCGAATGCGGCCATAATGGACGCTCTCTTTTTTTCGTCCTTGCGCCACCCAGATGACCACCAAGCGAACCCCAGCCACGCCCGCTGACACCAGCACTGCCACGCTAGATAGCGGCCCGTCGTACGAAGTGCGCCAGTCGCCCATCCACGGTAACGGCGTCTTCGCCAGGAAGCCCATCGCCGCGGGCGAGCGCATCATCGAGTACCGCGGTGAGCGCATCAGCTGGGACCTCGCGACCGAGCGCGCCGAAAAGGCCGGCGGCCCGGTCAACCATACCTTCTATTTCAGCCTGGCCGACGGCCGCGTGATCGACGGCGGCCGGCGCGGCAACGAAGCGCGCTGGATCAACCACGCGTGCTCGCCCAACTGCGAAGCGTTCGAAGATGAAGGCAAGGTCTATATCCACGCGATGCACGACATCGACGCCGGTGAAGAGCTGAACTACAATTACGCCCTGATCTACGAAGAGCGCCATACGCCCAAGCTCAAGAAACTGTTCGCCTGCCGCTGCGGTACACCCGGCTGCACAGGCACGATGCTTGCGCCAAAACGCCGCACCCGCACGCCAGCCGCCGGCAAATGAATCAAGCCCCCGGCTGGCCTGGTCAGGCCGGCCCGACCCATCATCGACCTGGAGCAACGATGAAACCAGTAGTTCGCAGCCTGCTTGAAACCGATCTGTACAAATTCACGATGTGGCAAGCCTTGCTGCACAGCCATCCGGGCGCGACGGGCGAGTACGAATTCCGCTGCCGTAACGAGCCGGCTTATCCGCTGGCGGAGCTCAAGGAAGACATCGAACGCGAGCTCGATCACCTGTGCTCGATGATGTTTACCGAGCACGAAGTCGCCTACCTGCGCGGACTGCGCTTCATCAAGGGCGACTTCGCCGATTTCCTCACGCTGTTTCGCTTCCAGCGCAAGTTCATCGAGGTCACGACCGACGGCCCGCACCTGCGCATCCGCGCCAGCGGCCCGCTGGTGCACGTGATGGGCTATGAAATCTTCGTACTGTATATCGTCAACGAGCTGTATTTCCGCCGCTTCGACCAGGCTGAGGCCATGGACGTGGCGCGTGCGCGCCTGCGCCAGAAGATCGACGAGCTGCGCGCCTTTGGCGAAGAAGCCCCGCGCGCCAACCCGTTCGAGTTCTTCGACTTTGGCGTGCGCCGCCGCTTTTCGGGCGAGTGGCACGACGAAGTGGTGCAGACGCTGGCGCGCGAGCTGCCGGTCTACTTCAAGGGCACCTCGAACGTCTACCTGGCCTACAAGTTCAACCTGGTCCCGATCGGCACGATGGCGCATGAATACCTGCAGGCGCACCAGGCCTTCGGCACGCGCCTGGTCGACTTCCAGAGCGCCGCGCTCGAGAACTGGGTGCAGGAATACCGGGGCGATTTGGGCACGGCGCTGACCGATGTCGTCGGCATGGACGCGTTTCTGGCCGACTTCGACCTGTACTTCGCCAAGCTGTTCGACGGCCTGCGCCACGACTCGGGCGATCCGGTCGTGTGGGGCGAAAAGGCGCTGGCCCATTACGCGCGCCTGCGCATCAACGCGCGCACCAAGCGCCTCGTGTTCTCGGATGCGCTGACCATCCCAAAGGCCCTGAACCTGTATCGGCATTTCGCCGACCGGGTAATGACGGGCTTTGGCATCGGCACCAAGCTGACCAACGACACCCCTTTCCCGGCGATCAATATCGTCATGAAGCTCGTGCGCTGCAACGGCCAGCCGGTGGCCAAGCTGTCGGACGAGCCGGGCAAGTCGCAGTGCACCGACGTCACCTACATCGCCTACCTGCGCCAGGTGTTCAACCACCCGGTCTAGCCGGGTCGTTGACCACCTGGTTTTATGCTGCGACCGGCTCGCGACGTCGTGCCGGCTTCTTTGCTGCTGCTTTCGTCGCTGCTTTCGGCGCAGCCTTCTTGCGCGGCGCCGCGCGTGGCTTTTCTTCTTCGTGCCTGAGCCGCTGCTGCAACATTGCCAGCACGGCCGCTTCTTCGGGCTGCAGCGCATGCAGGTCTTCGGCCAGCTTTTCTTCGGTCCGTTCGCGCATCACGTCAAGCGGCGCGCCCTCGAGGTAGGCGTCCAGCACGGCCGGGTGCACGTAGCACTTGCGGCAGATCGTCGGCGTGTTGCCAAGCTTTTCGGCCACCGATTCGATCGCGCGCACGATGTTCTTCTTTGCCTGCGTCTCGGAGTCGAATTTTTCAAATTCCTGCAGAGCCAGCGCTGCCAGCACGGTGCCTGACCAGGTACGGAAATCCTTGGCCGTGTACTCTTCGCCGGTGATGTTGCGCAGGTAGTCGTTGACGTCGCTGGAGTCAACACTGTGCGTCTCGCCATCTTCGTCGATGTACTGGAACAGTTCCTGGCCCGGCAGGTCGCGCGTGCGCTTGACGATGCCGGCCAGGCGCCGGTCGTGCACCTTGACCTTGTGGTACACGCCGCTCTTGCCACGGAAGCTGAACTGCACATCGCTGCCGTCGACTTTCACGTGGCGGTTACGCAGCGTCGTCAGGCCAAACGATTTGTTGGTGCGCGCGTATTCCTCGTTCCCGACCCGCATCATCGTCGCTTCGAGCAGGTAAACAATCGTGGCCAGCACCTTTTCGCGCGGCAGGCCCGGCAGCTTGAGGGCGCGGTCCACTTCGTGCCGGATCGCCGGCAGCGCGTCGCCGAACTTGAGCATGCGTTCGTACTTCACTTCATCGCGCGCCGTGCGCCACTTTGGGTGATAGCGGTATTGCTTGCGCCCGCGCGCATCGCGTCCTGTCGCCTGCAGGTGGCCGTTGGCCTGCGCGCAGATCCAGACGTCCTGCCACGCGGGCGGAATCACCAGGCCCTTGATGCGCGCTAGCGTGGTTTCATCCTCCACCGGCGCGCCGTGCGCGTCCAGGTAGCGAAAGCCGTCCTTGACGGCCTCGCGGTGGATGCCGGCGCGGCCATCGTGCACGTAGCGCAGGCCGGCCGCGCGCGCGGCGCTGGTGGAATCTTTGGTGTCGAGTGCGTCGACGGCATCGGTGTTCTGGCTGGGCATGGCGGTTTCGCGAATGGTGGGTATCGCGTCGATGCTACGCCCGGGCAGGGGCCCGCACTGTACGCAAGATAACGGAGTGCGGGACAGCCTTCAGCAGGCCCGGTTCAGCGATAGCGCGCCTCGACCAGGTCGATCTCGCGCAGCAGCTTGCGCGCGACTTCGTCCGACAGGGTGTTGTTACGCGCCATGCGTAGCAGTACGGCCCGTTCGTGTTCCAGCGCCGCCAGGCGGTAATGACGCTCGGCGTCTTCCGCGGCGCGCGCTTGCGCCGGACCGACGTCGCCCCCGCCGCCGCCAATCCCGCCATCCAGGCGATATTGGTACAGGCTGCGCACCTGGTCGATCGCGCTGGCATGCATCTCGACCGCGCCTTGCGCATCGCAGCCCGAGGTGGGCGGCGGGGGCGGTGCATTCGCGATGGCTTCGAGTGCGGCCAGCGCGGCGGCATGGCGCGCATTTGCTTCTTCGCTGTCATGCGCTGAATCGTGCGGCAGTTCGAGGCCGCGCAGCACGCGTGGCAGCCCGACACTGGCCAGCACGAGCGAGACGACAATCACGGCGCTGGCCAAAAAAATCACGAGGTCGCGCCCCGGGAAGGGCGCGCCGCCCGGCATCGCCAACGGCAACGTGAGCACGCCGGCCAGCGTGATCGCGCCGCGCACGCCGGCCAGCGAAGTGGCCAGGATCAGGCGCGGATTCGGGCGGTATTCCGGCAGCTTCTGGCGCCGGGCATTGAGCAGCGTCAGGCGCAGCGAGACCCAGACCCAGACGAAGCGCAGCAGGATCAGGCCAAAACTGATGGCCAGTGCGTTGGTGACCAGCCACCACACATCGTTCGCACGCGGCAGTTCAGGTGCGACCAGGGCTGCTTCGAGAATATCGGGGAGCTGCTCGCCCAGCAGCACGAACATGATGCCGTTGAGCGCGAACTGTACCGTGTCCCATACCACCGCGCGCCGCACGCGCGTCGTGGCTGCCGCGCGCCCGCTCAATTCAACGTAGCTCATCGTTACGCCGGCCGCGACTGCTGCCAGGATGCCCGAGGCGCCCAGATGTTCGGCTGCCAGATAGGCGCCGAACGGCATCAGCAGGTTGATCAGGATCGGCGAGCCGCTTTCCTCGCCGATACGCGCGGCCAGCTGGCGCTGGGCCCAGCTCACGCCCACCGTGATGCCCACGCCGATGGCCACGCCCGCCAGCGCGACCCACAGAAACGTCAGCGTGGCTTCGCCCAGCGAAAAGGTGCCGGTGAGGGCAGCGGCCACCGCGAAGCGGAAGCACACCAGGCCACTGGCGTCGTTCAGCAGCGATTCGCCCTCGAGGATATGCATCAGGCGCGGCGGGATCGGCACGCGCGCGGCGATGGACGACACCGCGACCGGATCGGTGGGCGCCAGGATCGCGGCGAGGGCGAAGCACACGGCCAGCGGCAGCGACGGAATCAGCCAGTGGATCAGGAAGCCCGCGCCCAGTACGGTAAACAACACCAGGCCCAGGGCCAGTTCGAGGATCGTGGAGCGGTCGCGGAACAGCCCGACCTTGGGGATGCGCCAGCCGTCGAGAAACAGCAGCGGCGGCAGGAACACGAGGAAGAAGATATGCGGTTCGAGCCGCACCCCATGGCCGGTGCTGCCGGCAATGGCCGCGCCAAGCGCGATCTGCATCAGCGGCAGCGGCACCGCGAACGGCAGCATGCGCACCAGGTAGCCGCTGGCCACCACCGCCAGCAGCATGGCCAGCACGATTCCCACTTCATCCATCAACATCTCCCTGTTCGAGACAAGATGATAATGGATCGGCGCCGCCCGTGGCGACGCTGTTGATCAGGCGGCGGACAAACTGGCCTGGGGCGCAGCCTGCAGTTCGGCCAGCAGCGCCTCGAGCGGCATCGGCCGGTGGAACAGATAACCCTGCATGCAGGCGTTGCCGTGCGCGGCCAGGTACTCGGCCTGGGCCGATGTCTCGACGCCTTCGGCCACGACGCGCAGGCCCAGGTGGCCGGCCATCGCCAGGATCGACTGCACGATGGCGGTGCCGTTCTTGTCGTGCGGGGTGTCGCGGATGAAGCTCTTGTCGATCTTCAGTTCGTACAACGGCATCCGGGTCAGGTACGACAGGCTCGAATAGCCGGTGCCGAAATCGTCGATCGAGATGCGGATTCCGAGAGCGGCCAGTGCATGCATCCGCTCGATGGTCTGGTCAAGACGATCGATCAGCAAGCCTTCGGTGATCTCGAAGATCAGCTGCCCGGGCGGCACGCCGGTCTCGTGCAGGATCGCTTCGACGCGCGTGACGAAGTCGTGCTGGCGGAACTGCATCGGGCTGACATTGACCGACAGCGGGAAGCGGTGGCCGGCGCGGTCGAGCACGTGCCAGGCGAGGCAGGCTTCGCGCAGCACCCAGTCACCCAGCGCCACGATCAGGCCACTTGATTCAGCCACCGGGATGAACACGTCGGGCGGCACGCTGCTGCCGTCCTTGCGGCGCCAGCGCATCAGCAGTTCGGCGCCGCTCGGCATGCGCGCGCCATCGACCTGCAGTTGCAGGTGCAGCGACAGCTCGCCGTTGTCGAGCGCCTGGCCCAGGTCGCGCTCGAGCGTCAGGCGGCCTTCGGCGTCAGACAGCATGCCCGGTTCAAACAGCGCCACGCCATTGCGGCCGCGCGACTTTGCGTGGTACATCGCGGTGTCGGCTTCGCGCAGCAGGTCGTGCACCGTGTGCTGCGCATTGTCGGGTGCGGTGAGCGCAACGCCGATGCTGCTGGTGGCGTAGTAGCGCTGGGCGTCGATGACGATCTTGTCGGCGAGCGCTGCCCGGATCCGCTCGGCCACGGCCAGCGCGCGGTCGGTGGCCCGGTCCGCATGCTGGCCCAGCGCGTCGAGCAGGACGACAAATTCATCCCCGCCCAGGCGTGCCACGCAGCCGTCGTCGCCCGTCATCGCCACCAGGCGATCGGCCACGTTCTTGAGCAGCTGGTCGCCGATGGCATGGCCGCGTGCGTCGTTGACGGTCTTGAAGTTGTCGATGTCGACGTACAGCACGGCCGCCATCGATCCGCCCGCGCGGGCGCCGGCCACCGCCACATCGAGCCGCTCCATCAGCAGGCGCCGGTTCGGCAGGCCGGTCAGCACGTCGTAGAACGCAAGGCGGTGGATCGCGTCGGCAGCGTTGCGCCGCTCCGTCACGTCGCGGCTGACAATCAGCCAGTGCGTGATCGCGCCACTGTCGCCGGAGAACGGCACCATCTCGGCCTCTACCCAGTACGGCGTGCCGTGTTTCGTGTACAGGACCATTTCGGCACTGGCGGCTTCCTTGTGCATTACGGCGGTGATGACGCGCCTGACCGTCTCCTGGTCGGTGTCGGGCCCTTCGAGCATGCGCACGCTGCGCCCGATGATTTCTTCGCGCGCGTAACCGGTGTGGCGCAGCAGGGCGTCGTTGGCAAAAATGATCGGCTGTTCGGCGCCGGGCACGTCGACCATGCGCGCGATCATCACCATGTCGTTCAGGCGCGCGACTGCGGCTGCTGTCAGGCGCAGTTCGTCATTGACGGCGTGCAGGCGCAACTGGCCCGCTTCGAGACCTGCGGCAGCCGTGCGGGATTCGAGGAGCGACCGTGCCAGGCCCTTGAGCAGCGTGCCGCTGGTAATCGTGATCAGGACGCCAACGCAGCAGAAGTTGATGACGACCACGATCGCCGATGCCAGACCGTTCTGCTCCAGGCCGGGGACATACAGGTGCACCTTGCCGTTCACGCCAAGCAGCAGCACGCAGGCGGCGCCCAGGGCCAGGATGATGAGGGCCTGGCGCATGCCGAGCAGGATGACTGCCAGCGCGGGCAGGGCCGTCATGTAGACCAGGCCAACTGGGCCCACCGCAAACAGCAGGCCGACGGATACCAGGAACAGCATCGCAATGAAATTGAGAACGCGCGCCGTGTGCGAGAAACGGTCAAGTCGCCAGATCGCCAGCAGCCATGCCATTGCCACCAGATCCATGACGATGACCGGCCAGTTGCCCTTCGCGATGAGCAACGGGATGCTGGGAACAGCCGCAACAAATCCCAGCGCCACCACGATCGGCAGGATGGTCGTAAAGACCTTGGTGCGCCACTGCGCGATGTCATCTGGAGGAATTGGCATGAAGCATCCTTTTAGGCACGCCGCACGGAATTTCTCCGGAGCATATTATATTTTATTGGAGCAAATTCTATGCAGGTGTACTGATGCTTGTCACGCACAATCTGGCGCTTTGTTGCACTAATGAAACGACCCCGCCCGAAAGGGCGGTTCAGTTACGGTACCGGCTTCAGCAGGTGCCTGCCTGCGCCAGGAGATCGCCCAATTGCAGCGTGTTGAGCGGCTTGACCAGATAGTGGTCGAACCCCGCCTGGCGCGCCTGTTCGCGGTCCTGCTGGCGTCCATAGCCGGTCGCCGCGATGAGCGTTGCGCCCTCCATGCCCGGCAACGCGCGCAGGCGCCGCGCCAGTTCGTTGCCGTCGATATCGGGCAGGCCGATGTCGAGCAGGCAGACCTGGGGCTTGAACACGGCAGCGACATCGATCGCGTCCAGCGCGCAATAGACCACTTCGACCGTGTGGCCGCTTGCGCGCAAGAACAGGCTCAGCGTCTGGGCGGCATCCAGATTGTCATCCACCACGAGGATGCGCAGGGGGCCGGTGGCGCTGGCACTGCCGGCCAGCGGCGACGCAACCGGCGCGGCCGGAGCCGCTTGCGCAAAGCACGGCAGGCGCACCGTGAACGTGCTGCCCAGGCCGGGGCCGGCGCTCATCGCGCCGACGCTGCCGCCGTGCAGTTCGACCAGGCTGCGGGCCAGCGCCAGGCCCAGGCCCAGGCCGCCCTGCGAGCGGTCCGGCGTGCGCTCGGCCTGGGTGAACAGATCGAAGACGCGCTCGACGAGGCGCGCATCCATCCCGATGCCATCGTCGGTCACGTCGATGACCCACGCGTCGCCCTGCTGCGCCAGGTGCAGCGTGATGTGGCCGCCCTCGGGCGTGTACTTGGTCGCGTTGCCCAGCAGGTTGGCCACGACCTGCACCAGGCGCTTGTGGTCGCCCTTGACGCTGGCCGGTTCGGGCGGCATGTCCAGCACCACCTTGTGGCGCCGCGCCAGCATCAGGGGCCGGATCTGCTCGGCCGCGTCGTCGACCACCTTGCGCAGGTCGAGGATCTGGGTCGACAGCGTCACCAGCCCGCGCGTCACGCGCGAGACATCCAGCAGGTCATCGACGAGGCTCGTCATGTGCTCGACCTGGCGCGCAATGATGGCGCAGGTCTGCGTGATCTGCGCATTGTCCGAATGGAGCAGCTTGAGCAGATGGGCGCCGGTGCTGATCGGCGCGAGCGGGTTGCGCAGTTCGTGCGCCAGCATCGCCAGGAATTCGTCCTTGCGCTGGTCGGCAGCGCGCAGTTCGCGCTCGGCCAGGCTGCGCTGGGCTTCTTTCTGTTGCAGATGCTCGGCCATCTCGTCCAGGGCCGCGGCCAGCCGGCCGATTTCCTCGCTGTTCGACCCGATGCCGGTGCGGGCATCGAGTTCGCCGGCGGCAATCCGGCGCGCCACCGTCATCAGCTTGCGCACGCGCCGGACAATCAGCTTGTCGCCCGCCAGCCAGGCCGCCAGCAGGGCCAGGATGGTCGTCAGGCCCAGGCCGAGCAGCGACATCAGCTGCGCTTCGCGCGCCACGCGCGTGATGGTCTCGGTCGGCACGCCGATCGTGACCGTATAGTCGGACAGCGTCGGCGGCCCGACGCGCGCGAACGCGTGCAGGCGCTCGACGCCATCCTCGCCCTGGATCACGCGGGCGCTGTCGTGCGGGCCGCGCATCGCCGCAAACAGCGGGGCGGGCACACGCTTGCCGAACCAGCGCTCGGGATCGGGGCGGCGCGAAATCAGCTTGCCCGATGCATCGGCCGTCTCGAGGATCGAACCGGCCGGCAGGCTGATGTCGTTGACGAAGGTGTCCAGGCCCGCCAGGTCCATTGCGGCAAACACGACCGCCACCACCTTACCGTCGCGGTCGGTGACCGGATAGGTCAGGTTGATCGTATGGCGGCGGATCACGCGCCCGAAAATATAGTCGCCGGCGATGAAGCGGCGTTCGGCGACGGCGCGCTTGAAGTGGCTGCGGTCGCCCAGGTTCACCGGGTGCACCATCGGCACCGCGCTGCAACTGACGTCGCCATTGAGCTGGATGAGGCCAAAATTGACATACAGCTCGTTGCGGTCGAGGACATTGGCCAGCAGCGCATTGCAGCCGGCCGTGTCGCCCATCAGGTCCGGCACGCTGGCCAGGTCGACCAGGATCTGGCGCGCGCGGTCGATCGACTGCGCTTCATTGGCGGCGGCCAGCGCTGTCAGGCGTTTGAGGTTGTCTTCCGTCGCGCGGATCGCGGCTTCGCGCTCGCGCAGGCCTCCGAGCACGGTGACGATCGCAATCGGCGTGATGGCCAGCAGCACCAGCAGCATCAGGCGGCTGCGCAGGCTGTTCAGGCGAAAGCGCCCAGGTGACCTGTTCATCGCTGCGGCGCCGGCTGCGGCGTGGTGGTGACGATCAAAGGCGCAATCTGGCGGGCGGTGTAGAACATGTGTGGCGGACGGTTGATCGATCGGACCCGCGACAGATGGCGGGAATACAGGGGTAACGTTTCCTGATTGTACTAAAAATTGGCTTATCCACAGGGAATGAGTCGCGTGTGCGCGACGCCTTGTTGACATGTCAGGCATCGGCGCAGGTAAGATAGGCCCATGCCAGTATCAGGAGAGACCATGAACATCGTCTGCGTCGGTGGCGGGCCGGCCGGTCTCTACGCCGGCCTGCTCATGAAACTGCGCGACCCGCGCCGCACCGTCACGGTCGTCGAGCGCCACCGGGCCGGCGATACGTTCGGCTGGGGCGTCGTGTTTTCGGACCAGACGCTGGGCAATCTGGCGCTGGCCGATGCGCCCAGCGCGCGCGCCATCGAACACGCGTTCAACCGCTGGGATGCGATCGACGTGCAGATCGGGGGCGCCACTGTCACCTCGCACGGCCATGGTTTTTGCGGCATCGCGCGCAAGCGCCTGCTCGGCATCCTGCAGGCGCGCTGCGAAGAAGCCGGCGTGGCGCTCGTGTTCGACACCGACGTGACGGATGAGGTGGCGCTGGCGCGCTGCCATGGCGCTGACCTGGTGGTGGCGGCCGACGGCGTGCACAGCGCGATCCGCATGCGCCATGCCGCTGTGTTCCAGCCCGATTTGCAAGAACAAAATTGCCGCTACGTGTGGCTTGGCACCCGGCGCCGCTTCGCCGCGTTTACGTTCGCGTTCGAGCCGACCGAGCATGGCTGGTTCCAGGCCCACGCCTACCAATACGATGAGCAGAACGCGACCTTCATCGTCGAGACGCTGGAGTCGACCTGGCACGCCAGCGGCCTGGCCGACATGGATGCCGCGGCCACGCTGGCGTTTTGCGAGCGCCTGTTCGCCAGTCTTCTTGGCGGCGCGCCGCTCCTGACCCAGGCCAGCCGTGGCGGCGCCGCCATGTGGCATCGCTTTGCGCGTTTGACCTGCCGCGAGTGGGTGGGTGCGCTCGACGTCGACGGCCGGCGCGTGCCGCTGGTGCTTCTGGGCGACGCCGCGCACACGGCGCATTTCTCCATCGGCTCGGGCACCAAACTGGCGCTGGAAGACGCCATCGCGCTGGCCGCCGAACTGCCGGCCGAGCCGGACGACGGCATCGAGGCCGCGCTGGCGCGCTACCAGGCCGCGCGCGTGACCGAAGTGAGCAAGCTGCAAAGCGCGGCGCGCAATTCGACCGAGTGGTTCGAGAACGTGACGCGTTACAGCGCCATGCCGCCCGACACGTTCGCCTACTCGCTGCTCACGCGCAGCCAGCGCCTGTCGCATGAAAACCTGCGCCTGCGCGACCCCGCCTATATAAAAGGCTTCGAGCGCCGCTTTGCCGTGCAGGCGGCAGCGCTGGCCGGCGTGGCCGCGCCAACGGCGTCCACGCCGCCGATGTTTACGCCATTGCGGGTACGCGACGTGCTGCTCAAGAACCGCGTGGTCGTCTCGCCGATGGCGCAGTACGCGTGCGTTGACGGCGTGGCGGGCGACTATCACCTGGCCCATCTCGGCGCGCGCGCGTTGGGCGGGGCCGGCCTGGTGATCGCCGAGATGACCTGCGTGTCGGCCGACGCGCGCATCACCCCGCGTTGCCCGGGCCTGTACCTCCCCGAACACACGCAGGCCTGGGCCCGCATCGTCGACTTCGTGCATGCGGCGAGCGATGCAAAAATCGGCATCCAGCTGGGGCATGCGGGCGCCAAGGGCTCGACCCGGCCGATGTGGGAAGGCATCGACCAGCCGCTCGCGCACGGGAACTGGCCGCTCGTGGCGGCGTCGCCCCAGCAATACCTGGCCGGCGTGTCGCAGGTGGCGCGCGAGGCGAGTGAGGCCGACATGGCGCAGATCGAAGCCGATTTCGTGCGCGCTACGCTGGCTGCCAGCGAGGCAGGCTTCGACTGGCTCGAACTGCATTGCGCGCACGGCTACCTGCTGTCGAGTTTCATTTCGCCGCTGACCAATCGGCGCCTTGATGCTTACGGCGGCAGTCTTGAGAACCGCTGCCGCTTTCCGCTGCGCGTGTTTGCCGCCGTGCGCGCGGCCTGGCCGGCGCATCTGCCGATCAGCGTGCGCATCTCGAGCCATGACTGGGTCGATGGCGGCATCACCCCGGGTGACGCCGTGGAGATCGCGCGGCTGTTTCGCGCAGCCGGCGCCGACATGATCGACTGTTCGTCGGGGCAGGTCAGCAAGGCCGAACAACCAGTCTACGGCCGCATGTACCAGACGCCGTTTTCGGACCGCATCCGCAACGAGGCCGGCATCCCGACGATCGCCGTCGGTGGCATCAGCGAGGCCGATCACGTCAACAGCATCATCGCTGCCGGTCGCGCCGACCTGTGCGCGGTGGGGCGTCCGCACCTGGCCAATCCCGCGTGGACGCTGAACGAGGCGGCGCGCATCGGCTACACTGGCGCCGCGTGGCCACGCCAGTACGCGCCCGGCAAGCAGCAACTCGAGCGCAATCTGGCGCGCGGGCGGCCGGCTACGTGACCGGTTCGTCCATTTTTCAACGCGTCCTCAGGAGCACTGCATGCATGATCTAGCGGGCAATGGAACGGGCCTGACCGGCTACGCGGCGCAGCACGTCGGCTTGTCGCTGGATCCCGCCACGCGGGTAGCGACCCTGACGCTCGACCGGCCCGAGCGCAAGAATCCGCTGACATTCGCCGCCTACGCCGAGCTGCGCGACCTGTTTCGCGCGCTGGCTTATGCGGACGACGTCAAGGCGGTCGTGCTCACCGGCGCGGGCGAGAACTTCTGTTCGGGCGGCGACGTGCACGAGATCATCGGCCCGCTGACGCAACTGGACATGCCGGGCCTGCTGGCCTTCACGCGCATGACGGGCGACCTCGTAAAAGCGATGCGCGCCTGTCCGCAACCGGTCGTCGCGGCGGTGGACGGCGTGTGCGCCGGCGCCGGTGCGATCCTGGCGCTGGCCTCGGACATCCGCTACGCCACGGCGCGCAGCCGCACCGCCTTCCTGTTCACGCGCGTGGGCCTGGCCGGCTGCGACATGGGCGCCTGCGCCTTGCTGCCGCGCGTGATCGGCCAGGGCCGCGCGGCCGAATTGCTCTACACGGGCCGCTCGATGGATGGCGAAGAGGGCGAGCGCTGGGGCTTCTTCAATCGCCTGTGCGCACCGGGCGATGTAGTCGCACAGGCGCAGGCGTTTGCCGCGCAGCTTGCCGCTGGTCCGACGTTCGCGCACGGCATGACCAAGAAGATGCTGCAGCAGGAGTGGAATATGGGTGTCGATGAAGCCATCGAGGCCGAGGCGCAGGCACAGGCCATCTGCATGATGACGCAGGATTTCCAGCGCGCCTACCAGGCATTCGTGGGCAAACAGCGGCCGCAGTTCGAAGGCAATTGATGGAACCCGATGTCCTCGACTGGCCGTTTTTCGATGCGCACCATGGCGTGCTGGCGCGTGAACTCGACGCCTGGGCCGCGGCGAACCTGGCCGACGCGCGCGGAACCGATGTCGACGCCGTCTGCCGCGCGCTGGTCGCGCGCCTGGGGCAGGGCGGCTGGCTGCGCCACGCCGTGGCTGGCGTCGGGCATGGCGGTGCGCACGCCGCGATCGACACCCGCGCCATTTGCCTGATCCGCGAAACGCTGGCGCGCCATGCCGGCCTGGCCGACTTCGCGTTTGCGATGCAGGGCCTTGGCAGCGGTGCGATCTCGCTGTTCGGCAGCGCTGCGCAGCGCAGCACCTGGCTGCCGCGCGTGGCCGATGGCAGCGCGATTGCCGCCTTTGCGCTGTCCGAGCCCGCGGCTGGCTCCGACGTTGCCGCCTTGCAGTGCGCCGCGCGCCGCGACGGTGATGCCTGGGTGCTCGATGGCGAAAAAACCTGGATCTCCAATGGTGGCATCGCCGATTTCTATGTTGTGTTCGCGCGCACGGGCGAAGCGGTCGAGCGTAGCGCGCTTGGTATTTCCGCCTTCATCGTCGATGCAGCCACGCCTGGCCTGGAAGTCGCCGAGCGCCTCGACGTGATCGCGCCGCATCCGCTGGCGCGCCTCTGCTTCAACGGTTGCCGGGTGCCAGCCGCCTGCCTGGTCGGCGTCGAAGGCGATGGTTTCAAGATCGCGATGGCCACGCTTGACGTGTTTCGCACATCGGTGGCGGCAGCGGCGCTGGGCTTCGCGCGGCGCGCCATGGCAGAAGCACTGGCGCATGTGCAGGCGCGCCCCATGTTCGGCAAGCTGCTGGCCGACTTCCAGCTCACGCAGGCCCGGCTGGCGCAGATGGCGCTGGAGATCGACGCCGCCGCGTTGCTGACCTACCGCGCGGCGTGGCTGCGCGACAGCGGCAAGCGCGTGACAAAAGAAGCGGCGATGGCCAAGCTGGCCGCAACCGAATCGGCGCAGCGCGTGATCGACAGCGCGGTGCAGCTGTTTGGCGGGCAGGGCGTGCAACGGGGTCAGGTCGTCGAAGGCCTGTACCGCGAGATCCGCGCCCTGCGCATCTACGAGGGAGCCAGCGAAGTGCAGCTCCTGATCATCGCGCGCGAACTGCTCGCGCCGCAACACTGAGACCACATGCCTGGAGATTTGATGGAATTCTTGCAACCGCCTGGCTGGCCGCGCCCCAAAGGTTACGCCAATGGCGTTGTTGCGCGTGGCACGCAGGTGCATGTCAGCGGGATGGTTGGGTGGACGCCGGCAGGCCGGTTCGAGACGGACGATTTCGTCGGGCAGTCGCGTCAGGCGCTGGCCAATATCGTGGCTGTGCTGCGCGAAGCTGGCGCCGGTCCGCAGCACATCGTGCGCATGACCTGGTATGTGCTCGACAAGCGCGAATATCTCGATGCGGGGCCGGCGCTGGGCGCAGCCTACCGCGACGTCATCGGGCGCCATTATCCGGCCATGACCGCCGTGCAGGTGACGGGTCTGATGGAAGACCGCGCGCGGGTGGAGATTGAAGTCACGGCGATCATTCCGGATTGAGCGCTGCCCGGACGAACGAATGGCCCCGCTTGGGGGCCATTCATGGTCTTGCGCCGTCGCGCCGCCTACCGTCAGGCGGGGCGACGCAGGAACGGGTTAGCGGCGGCCAGCACCACGCGCACCACCGCGTTCGATGAACGCTTTCATCTCTGCCAGATCGTCATCCATCTGACGCTGTGGATCGACGCCCAGCATACGTGCCACGCCGTGGCCCAGCACGCCCGCTGGTGGCGCATAGCTGATGTGCACCGTTGCGCGCGTGCCGCCATTCACCGACTCGAACGTGACGCTGCCGTCCTGTTCGATTTCCGAACCTGGCTCGCTGCGCCACGACAGGCGATCCGGACGCGACTGCTCCGTCATGACCGCGTTCCATGCGTATTCCATGCCGGCCGGGCCGCGCACGACCCAGTGCGAACGGCGGTGGCCGAGGTCACGTACTTCGGTCACGTGCGACATGAAGCGCGGGAAGTTTTCCACGTCGGCCCAGGCATCGAACACTTCGCGTGGCGACGCATCGATGAAGACGCTGTTCTCGACCTCGACCCGGCTGGCGTCGCCGCGGTGACGCAGCGAATCGACCAGGTTGCGGCCACGGTCGCTGCGCAGCAGCACTGCCAGCGCGCCCAGGCCCAGCAGGGCGACGGCCGGCGAACGGCGCGCCAGGCCGACGATGCTCAGCGCGCTGGTGCCCAGCAGCGCCGAGTTGGTCAGCGTCGGGCCGCGCGAGCCGAAGGCCTGCGTCAGGTGATCGGTCCATTCGCGTACCTGGTTGCCCACCTCGCTGGCGCGGGCACGGGCGCCGTTGCCGGCGCTGTGCGCGGCCTGCGCCAGGTTTTCACGGGCGATATCGGCACGTTCGCGTGCGCGGTCGGCGGCATCATCGGCGCTGTTGCGGGCCTTGTCGGCAGCGTCACTGGCGCTGCTGCGCGCCTTGTCGGCAGCGTAGCTGGCACGGTCACGCGCATCGTTGGCGACGTGGTGCGCACGCGAGCGGACGTCGTCCGCGTAGTCGCGTGCATCGTCAGCCGCGCGGGCGGCGGTGCTGCGCGCCGAGTCGGCGGCGTGCGACACGCGGTCACGCGCGGTGTCGGCGGCGTGCGAAACACGGTCACGGGCATAATCGGCAGCCTGCGCCGCAGCGTGCGAGGCGCGGTCGCGCGCATCGTACGAGGCTTCGGCCAGGCGGCCGCGCGTGCGTTCGAGGCGATCGCGCGTTTCGTGCGAAGCTTCGGCCAGGCGGTCACCGGCAGCGTGGGCGGCGCCAGCCAGGCGCGCGCCGGCGCGCAGGTACACCGATTCGGCACGTTCGCGCGCCGAATCGAAGCGCTCGCCGGCAGTGTGCAGCGCGTGTTCGAGTTTATCGGCGCCGCGGTGACGCGCGTCGCGCAGTGCGCCCTTGGCGCGTGCACGGCGTTTCGGGCCGCGGTCCGGGTCGAATGCATACATCAGCAGGGCGCCAGCCACTGCGGCGCCAATCCATTTACCTGCGTTGTTTCCCTGATCGTTCGATTCGTTCATGTCGACTCCTCTCGGTTAGTTGTACTGTGTTGCGCTGGACCTTGTTGCCAGCCGGGCGGTGCCACGGCATCTCCGGTCCAGCACCGGTCTGTTACTGACGATTCATCGTGCTTTGCAGCGTCGCTTTGCAGCGTCACTTGCACGCATAAAAAAACGCACCGCTTCGCAGTCATGCGTTGCAGTGCGTTCCGGCGAACCATCATGCGATTCGGGCAAGGCCCGTTGCGCAGTAAATGGTCAGACGACGTGCTTTGTCAGCCTGCTTTTTGCAGGGTCAGTAGCAGTACGCCGTTCTCGAGCTTCACCGAGGCGAGAGCGCCTGCGACGCCGTCGGTCTGGTGAAGCCGCGCAGGTATCTGCGTGCATTGCATTGAGCATACACCACGGTTTCGCGTTCCCGGCGTTCGTTTGCCGCGTGGCAATTGACTTGGATTCAGCTTGGCGACGAGCGTGTCACGGACTGTCAGTGGCATGCGCCGTGCACCACGAGATTCTGGTACGGTGGTTGCAAATGAAACAAGGAGATAACATGAATCACCATATCGTTCGCATGCTGCCCAACTTCGAAGCGGCCGAGGCAGCGCGCAATGGCCTGCTGGCCGAGGGTTTCGACGGCGAGGGCATCAATGTCAATGTCACCACCGACGAAGCCGGTCCTGCCGAAAGCAATTTCTATGTGGGCGACTCGCCCGCTGTCAAAGGCGGCACCGACTACGAGGACGTCTTCAAGCCCGCCGTTCGAGGCGATCTGTGCATGATGACGGTGACCGTGGCAGAAGCCTTCCAGCTCGAACGGGCTGCCGCCATCCTGGAACACCACGGCGGGATCGACGTCGATCCGGCCCACGGCGCGGCCAGCAGCACCTTCTGACACCGGCAAGGCCAGTACCGCATGGGAGCTCAAGCGCTTTCATGCGGTACTGGCGACACCGCTGTCAGCGCGCTGGCGGAAAGAACAACTGCTCGCCCGCTGGCTTGAACCCCGTGATCTGACGCTGCCCTTGCGGCGACGTGATCCATTCGATCAGCTGTTGTGCGCCCTTGTAGTTCACGCCCGGGTGCTTCGCAGGGTTGACTGCGATGATCCCGTACGGGTTGTACATCCGCTTGTCGCCTTCGACCACGATCGCCAGGCCCGTCCTGGCCTTGTACGCGCCGTAAGTGGCGCGGTCGGTCAGCGTGTAGGCCCGCATCTCGGCGGCCATATTGAGCACTTCGCCCATGCCCAGCCCGGCCGATACGTAGTTGCTTCCCTGCGGTTTGGTCCCGGCCTGCTGCCAGTAGGCTTTCTCCATCACGTCGGTCCCCGAATTGTCGCCGCGCGAGATGAAGCGCACGTTGGCGGCAGTGATGCGCCTGAAGGCGTCGATCACGTCTTTTGAACCCTTGATGCGCGCCGGATCGGCCTCCGGTCCTACCACGATAAAGTCGTTGTACATGACGTCGCGCCGGTCCACGCCCCAGCCTTCGGCGACAAACTTGTCTTCCAGCGTGCGGGCGTGGACCAGTGCCACGTCGACGTCGCCGTTTTTGGCCAGCTCGAGGGCCTTGCCGGTGCCGACCGCGATGACCTGCACGCGGGCGCCGGTGGCGGCCTCGAAGGCCGGCAGCACCTGCTTGAGCAGGCCCGAGTTTTCGGTGCTGGTAGTGGTCGACAGGCGAATCACGTCCTGCGCCATGGCAGCGGAGCTGGCGAGGGTGGGGATGAGCACGAGGGCAAGGACGACGCGGCGTTTCATGAGGTTCTCCAGGTGGTGGTTGGGATTATCTTGATTCGAGGCACCCGTCGCGCAGCTTGAGGCGCTGCACGCCGGGCAGGTTGATCAGATCGCGGTCATGGCAGGCCACGATCACACTGGCGCCCTGGTCGATCAGGGTCGGGATCAGGGCGATGACCTGTTCGCGCGCCGCGCCATCGAGGTTCGCGGTGGGCTCGTCGAGCAGCAGCAGGCGTGGCTGCAGCACACGGGCGCGCGCCAGCGCCACACGCTGCTTTTCGCCGCCGGACAGGCGCGCCGGATCGTTGTCGCGCAGGTGGGTCACGCCGGCCCAGTCCATCGCTTCGTCGACCAAATCATGCAGCAGACGCCGGTCGCCGCCGCGCGCCAGCAGGCCATAGGCGATATTGTGGGCCACGCTGGTGGAAAACATGATCGGATGCTGGTGCACATAGACGATCGCATGCCGCAATTGGCGGGGGTAAGGGTAGAGCGGCAGATGCAGGCCATCGAACTCGACGCTGCAGGCAGCGCTGCGTTCCAGGCCACCCAGCATGCGCAGCAGCGTGCTCTTGCCCGATCCGTTGGCGCCGGTCAGCACGTAGGCAGCGCCGGCCGCGATGTCGAGGCGCCCGATATCGAACAGCAGGCGCTCGCCATGGCGCTTGTGCAGCGCGTGCACGGACAGGAGCGGCGTCACAGGCGCGCCCCCGGATTGTGCGCGTCGCCCTGCAACAGCACGAGCACGCCGTTCATGCCCAGCGCCAGCGTCACCAGCACGATGCCCAGCGCGATGCCCTGGGCGAAGTCGCCCTTGCTGGTCTCTAGGGCGATGGCAGTCGTGATGGTGCGGGTGTGGCCTTCGATATTGCCGCCTACCATCAGTGCGCAGCCCACTTCCGAGATCACGCGCCCGAAGCCGCTGATCACGGCCGCCATCACGCCATAACGGGCTTCATGCAGGACCGAGAACATCACACGCAGGCGCGAGGCGCCGTGGGCCAGTGCGGTTTCTGCGTAGCGCGGATCGAGCGCCTGCACGGCCGCCAGCGTAAACGCCAGCAGCACCGGCAGGCCGATCAGGCACTGGCCGGCGATGATCCCCGGCTGCGAGAACAGCCATCCCAGATCGCCCAGCGGGCCGCGCCGCGACAGCATCAGGTAGAGCAGCAGGCCGATGAGCACGGTGGGCAGCGACAACGCGGCCTGCGCCAGCCAGACGGCGATGCGCCGCCCCGGAAACCGGTGCATCGCGATCAGGTAACCGAGCACCACCGCCGGGGGCGTTGCCAGGATCAGGCCCGACAACGTGGTCTTGACCGAGACCCACACGATATGCCACAGCGCCGCATCGCCGCGCAGCAGCAACGCGAAGGCGCCGCTCGTCGCCTCGAGCAGGCCCATTCAGGTGACAGGCTCGCCGGCCGGCCGCACTTGTGGCGTATCCAGCAGCTGCGGCTCGAACACCAGCCGCTCGTGGCCCGCCACCAGCAGGAAGTGACGGCCGCTGCAGCGTGTCAGCAGGCTCATGCCGACACGCCCGGCCACCATCTGGCCCATCTGCGTGGTGCCCGAACGCGACAGCAGGAACGGGATCCCCATCTGGGCACCCTTGATCACCATTTCGGACGTCAGGCGGCCGGTGGTATAAAAAATCTTGTCGGCGCCATCCACGCCGTCCAGCCACATCAGGCCGGCGATCGCGTCCACCGCATTGTGGCGGCCCACGTCCTCGACGAAGTACAGCAACTCGCCATCCTGCGTAAACAGTGCGCAGCCGTGCACCGAGCCGGCCTGCTTGTAGACTGACTGCTGGGTGCGGATGGTCTCGACGATGCGGTACACGCTCGACTGGGTCAGGCGGGCATCGGGCGGCAGCACGATGCTGTCGACTTCATCCATCAGGCCGCCGAACACCGAGCCCTGGCCGCAACCGGTCGTGACCACTTTTTTTGCGGTGCGCTGTTCGATGTCGGCAATGCCGCTGCGGGTGACGACGGCCACCGCGTCGACTGACCAGTCGACCTGGATCGAGACGATGTCGGCCAGCTTGCGCACCAGGCGCTGGTTGCGCAGATAGCCGAGCGTGAGCATTTCGGGCGCGCTGCCCAGCGTCATCAGTGTGACGAGTTCGCGCTTGTCGACATATACCGTCAGGGGGCGCTCGGCGGGGATCGCCAGCACCTTGCGGCGCCCGCGTTCATCGATCGACAGTATGTCGCGGGTAAGGACCGCGCGCGCATCGGACAGCGCCGGCCGGCAGCCCGGCATGGGGTGCACGGTGAGGTCATCGATGGTCAAGCAGCGCCTCCTGTGTTGAATATTTTATAAAAGTATAAGCCGACCGGCCCGCGCACGGAAGGAGCGGCTGACTTTTACGGATCTGCCATGTGCTGTGGCCGGCGCATTCTCGCGAACGTAGATCGATATTCTCAATTGTGCGCCCCGATAATTTCCCGACAACTAAACTCCAAGTAACGTTCAGTTACACCTTGTACCGCGACTTACTCGTAATTACAGGCGACCGACCCTGCAATGCATGCCATCCAGCTCCCTGCCAGCCACGCGCTCCACGCGCCGCCCAGCCCAGATGACCAGGCCCGGGCCGATCTGTACGCGCTCCTGGCGCGCCTGTTGCTCGCACCGCCCGACATGGCGCTGCTCGACGCTCTTGCCAGTAGCAACCCGATCGTTGCACAGGGCGGCGACCCCGCACTCGAGCGCTGCTGGGAGCACCTGACGCTGGCGTCGAGCGTGATGGATGCGAGCGCCGTCGCTGCCGAGTTCGACACCCTGTTCATCAGCATCGGCACGCCGCCAGTCGATCCATACGGTTCGCGCTACATCGCCGGCTTCATGAATGACACGCCGCTGGCCGAACTGCGCGCCGACCTGGCGCGTCTGGGTTTGCGCCGTGCGCGTGGCGTCGGCGAGTTCGAAGACCACCTGGGCGCGCTGTGCGAGACCATGCGTGTGCTGATCCTGGGCATGCCGGGCAGCGCGCGTGCATCGATCGAGCAGCAACAACACTTTTTCGAGCGCCATATCGCGCCATGGTGCGAACGCGCACTGGACGATATCGCCGCCGCCGAAGGCGCCAATTATTACCGCCTGGTAGCGCGCCTTGGCGCTGCCTTCCTGGCCATCGAGGCGCAAGCCTTTGAAGTAGGAGAACAAGTCAATGCCCAGAACAATCATGGACGATAAAGAACAGCCTGCCGTGCTGCCCGACCCGGCGCGGCGCAGCTTCCTGAAAGCCGCGCCACTGGGCGCGCTGGTGGTGGCTGGCGCGGCGACCGCGGCCGCGCCCGAGGTCGCCCCGGTTGCAGCCGACCCTGCAGAAAAGCGCGGCTACCACGAGACGGAGCACATCCGTCGCTACTATCAGACGGCTGCCTACTGGTAGCGACGACCCACTATCCAATAGGAACACCCCATGTCCCTGGTTAAGTCAACGCGCGACAGCGCCCTGAAACGGCGCCGCTTCCTCGCTGGTGCCGGCGTCATCGCCGGCGCCGGCGCACTGGGGCGCCATCTGCCCCTGGGCGTCATCGAGCAGGCGCAAGCCGATCCGCTGCCCAATACGCCCGTGCCCACCGAAGTCAAGCGCACGGTGTGCAGCCACTGCTCGGTTGGCTGCTCGGTCGACGCCGTGGTGGCCAATGGCGTCTGGGTACGCCAGGAAGCCGCCTTCGATTCGCCGATCAATATGGGCGCGCATTGCGCCAAGGGCGCCTCAGTCCGCGAGCATGCCTTTGGCGAGCATCGCCTGCGCTATCCGATGAAGCTGGTCAATGGCAAATATGTGCGCATGTCGTGGGACCAGGCGATCAACGAGATCGGCGACAAGCTCCTTAAACTGCGCGAGGAAGCCGGGCCCGATGCGCTGATGCTCATTGGCAGTTCGAAACACAATAACGAGCAAGCCTACCTGCTGCGCAAGTTCATGGCTTTCTGGGGCTCGAACAACTGCGACCACCAGGCGCGCATCTGCCACTCGACGACGGTGGCCGGCGTGGCCCAGACCTTCGGCTACGGGGCAATGACCAACTCGTTCAACGACCTGCACCACAGCAAGGCCGTCCTGTTCATCGGCTCCAATCCGGCCGAGGCGCATCCGATCTCGATGCTGCACTTCCTGCACGCCAAGGAACTGGGCGCCAAGATGATCGTCATCGATCCGCGCTTCACGCGCACGGCGCGCTTTGCCCACCATTACGTGCGGGTGCGGCCGGGCACGGATATCCCGCTGGTCTGGGGCATCCTGTGGCACATTTTCGAAAACGGCTGGGAAGACAAAAAATACATCAGCGAGCGCACCACCGGCATGGACGAGGTGCGCAAGGAAGTGGCTAAATGGACGCCGGACAAGGTGTCCGACGTCACCGGCGTGCCCGAGTCGGCGGTGCGCCTGACGGCTGAAATGCTCGCCCTCAACCGCCCGTCATCGGTGGTCTGGTGCATGGGCATTACCCAGCACCACGTGGGCACCGCCAATGTGCGCGCACTCTCGATCCTGCAACTGGCGCTGGGCAATATTGGTGTCCCGGGTGGCGGCGCCAACATCTATCGCGGCCACGACAATGTGCAGGGCGCTACCGACGTCGGCCCGAACGGCGATTCGCTGCCTGGCTATTACGGCCTGGCCGAGGGCGCCTGGAAGCACTTCGCCGAGGTCTGGGGCGTCGACTACGAGTGGATCAAATCGCGCTTCGGCTCGAAAGAGCTGATGGAAAAGCCCGGCATCACGGTGTCGCGCTGGTTCGACGCCGTCAACGAGCAGAACCAGTTCATTGACCGGCCGAGCAATCTGCGCGCCGTGTTCTACTGGGGCCACGCGCCCAACAGCCAGACCCGCCTGCCCGACATGAAGGCGGCGATGCAAAAGCTCGACATGATGGTCGTCATCGACCCGTACCCGAGCATGACGGCGGCGATGCATGGCCGCACCGATGGCGTCTACCTGCTGCCGGCGGCCTCGCAGTTCGAGACGCAAGGCTCGTGCACGGCGTCGAACCGCTCGATCCAGTGGCGCGAACGCGTGATCATGCCGCTGTTCGAGTGCAAGACCGACCACGAAATCATGTACCTGTTCGCGCGCAAGCTGGGCTTTGCCGACCAGCTATGCAAGACCATCAAGGTGGTGCACAACGAGCCGGTGGTCGAGGACATCCTGCGCGAGATCAACCGCTCGTGCTGGACCATCGGCTATTCGGGCTGTTCGCCCGAGCGGCTCAAGCTGCACATGGAAAACAAGCACACGTTCAACCCGACGACGCTGCGCGCCGATTCCGGACCGTGCAAGGGCGATTACTACGGCCTGCCGTGGCCGTGCTGGGGCACCCCGGAAATGAAGCATCCGGGCACGCCGATCCTGTATGACCTGAGCAAGAGCGTGGCCGAGGGCGGCCTGCCGTTTCGTGCCAACTGGGGCGTCGAGCACAATGGCGAGAGCCTGCTGGCGGCGGACGGCTCGGCCAACAAGGATAGCGAACTCGACGTTGGCTATCCCGAGTTCGACCACGTGTTCCTGAAGAAGCTGGGGTGGTGGGCCGAGCTCACGCCGCAAGAACAGGCCATGGCCGAAGGCAAGAACTGGAAGACCGACCTGTCCGGCGGCATCATCCGCGTCGTCATCGCGCACGGCTGCGCGCCGTACGGCAATGCGCGCGCCCGCTGCAATGTCTGGAACTTCCCCGATCCGGTACCGGTCCACCGCGAGCCGCTGGCCTCGCCGCGGCGCGACCTGGTCGCGCAATACCCGACCTACGACGACAAGGCCAACCACTGGCGCCTGCCGACGCTGTACAAGTCGGTGCAGGCGGTCGACTTTTCCAAGGACTTCCCGTTGATCATGACGTCCGGCCGGCTGGTCGAATACGAGGGCGGGGGTGAAGAGACGCGCTCGAATCCATGGCTGGCCGAACTGCAGCAGAACATGTTCGTCGAGATCAACCCGAGCGATGCGGTCCAGATCGGCGCCAAGATCGGCGAGTACGTCTGGCTCGAAACCCCGACCGGGGCGCGGATGAAGATGATGGCGATGGTGACCGAGCGCGTGCCGGTGGGCCTGGTGTGGGCGCCGTTCCACTTCGGCGGCTGGTGGATGGGCGACGACCTGAAAGACAACTACCCGGAGGGCGGCGCGCCGATCGTTCGCGGCGAGGCAATCAATACCGGCTGGACGTACGGCTACGACGCCGTGACGATGATGCAGGAAACCAAAGTGTCGCTGTGCCGCGTGGTACGGGCCTGACGCGACCATCAGGAGAAATACGATGAGCGCAAGAATGAAATTCATTTGCGACACCGAGCGTTGCATCGACTGCAACGGCTGCGTGACCGCCTGCAAGAATGAGCACGAACTGGCCTGGGGCATCAACCGGCGCCGCGTGGTGACGATCAACGATGGCATTCCGGGCGAGCGTTCGGTGTCGGTCGCCTGCATGCACTGCACCGATGCGCCGTGCCTGGCGGTGTGCCCGACCAACTGCATCTACCACACCGAAGACGGCATCGTGTTGCACAGCAAGGACCAGTGCATCGGTTGCGGCTACTGCTACTACGCCTGCCCGTTCGGCGCGCCGCAGTTTCCCGAAACAGGCCTGTTCAACCACCGCGGCAAGATGGACAAGTGCACGTTCTGCGCGGGCGGTCCCGAGCCCGACACGTCCGAAGCCGAATTCAAGAAGTATGGCCGCAACCGCATCGCCGAAGGCAAGCTGCCCGCCTGCGCCGAACAGTGCGGCACCAAGGCGCTGCTCGGCGGCGAAGCCAACATCATTGCCGACATCTATCGCCAGCGGGTCGAGACGCGCGGCTACGGTCCTGAACTGTGGGGCTGGAAAATCGCTTACGGCAAGCCCAAGCGCGGTGGCCAGATCACGAACAAGGGCAATCTGCCACGCGTGAACCAGAAGACCAACGATTCGCAGAACGATCCGGGGAGGTTCCCGACATGACCCATTGCACCCGCATCCTCAAGGTCTGCGCGCTGACCGCGCCCCTGCTGCTGACCGGCTGCCTCGAAGTGGACCAGCACCCGCACTGGATCGCGGGCGAGTACGCCGGCAAGCCGGACGACCGCCATTTCCAGCGCCGCTTCCACAATGACCGGCTGGCATGGTGGGCCACGGTCGAGAACCGCAACGGCAAGCAGAACGAGTACAACCGCGCCAATCCCTGAGGAGACATCATGCGAGCCACTTCCAATGCGCTGCGCGCCATGCTCTGTCTGGGGCTGCTGGTACTGGGCGTACTGATGGCGCCTGGCGCCTGGGCCCAGGGCAAGAATGAACGCGCCACGCCCGCCTATGCCGAAGAGCAGACCATGCTGCAGATCGAGGCCGACTCACGCGTGCCCGATCCGGGCCTGCTGTCGACCGATTCGGGCCGCGTGCACATGGACCGCCATTACCTGGGCCAGTACGGCACCAAGGAGGGCAATGTGATCGTCCAGCGCGGCGGCAATACCTGGCGCCATCTGCGCAACGGCCCGCTGGCCACCATCGCGGGCTTCATCCTGCTCGGCGTGCCGCTGGCGATCTTCGTGTTCTACAAGACGATCGGTCCGGCCGAACCGCAGCCCGAGTCGGGCCGCAAGCTCCAGCGCTTCAACCGCTGGGAGCGGCAGGTGCACTGGGCCACGGCGTTTGCCTTCGTCGCGCTGGGCGTCACGGGCATCATCATCATGTATGGCAAGAACATCTTCCTGCCGTGGATGGGCCACAACGTGTTCTCCTGGGTCGCGATCCTCTCGAAGTACCTGCACAACTTCGTCGGCCCGCTGTTCGTGATTTGCTCGATCCTGATGTTTGCTACCTTCTTGAAGCGCAATTTCTATAACCGCGCCGACTGGCTGTGGATCAAGAAGGGTGGGGGGCTGATTACCCATGAGCACGTGCCAGCCGGTTTCTTCAATGCCGGCGAGAAGGCCTGGTTCTGGGGCGGTGTGGCCCTGTTGGGACTGATCGTGTCGGTCTCCGGCCTGGTGCTGGATTTTGCGGTCGGCCAGACGCGCTACGTGATGCAGGTGGCAAACGTGCTGCACGTGACAGGCGCGGCGCTGTACATGGCGTTCACGATGGGACACGCATTCATCGGCACGGTCGGCACGCCCGGCGCCTACGAAGGGATGCGCCACGGCACCGTGGACGAGAACTGGGCCAAGGCGCATCACCGGCTGTGGTACGAGCAAATGAAAACCGGCGTGCCGCCCGGCCTGGACAAGGACGGCAACGTGATTCCTGGCGCCGCCGCGCCGGCACAGGAGGGCCGCAGCGCTGGTCCCGGACCCCGTCCGCAACCAGGCCCGGCCCATTAAGGACTGCCATGAACCAACGTTCTAATTTGATACTTGCTGGCGTGGCCGCATGCTGCGCCTTGCTCACCGGTTGCCAGCGCGACCGGCCGGCCGCCTCGGACGGCGTCATCCAGACCGGCTATCCGGGCCAGGTGACTGCGGGCGGCAGCAGCAGCGGCCAGGTGATGGCGCGCACGGCGCGGCCTGAAACCGACGCGACCTACGCCGGCGGCACGCCAGGCATCGCCGGCGGATCGGGCGGCAATACCAGCGGCGCAGAAACGGGCGGCACGACGCAGGAGTCGGGCCAGGGACCATCGAGCGGCACGACCCAGCCCACCAGTGCCGGCCGGGCAGGAGCGAATCTGCAGTCGGGCGACACCGGTGGCGCCACGGCGCCTGCGGCAAACCAGCCGGCGCCCGCTGCCAGCAATGCGGCGCCGCAGGGACCGGCAACCCGCCAGACGGAGGGGAAATGACGAACCATGCCATCCTGAAGCTGATCCTGAAGCTCAAATTTGCGGCCGGCATGGGGCTGGCCGGCACCGCACTGGCCGCACTGCCACCGCCATCGCCAAAGCAGGCGCAAGCGGCTTCTGCCAAGAAAGCCGAGGCCGCCGCCAAGGCGGCCGAAGAGAAAGAACGGCTCGCGGCATCGATGGACAGGGTCAGCAAGCACTGGCGCGAGCGCGCCGCAAGCGAAGGGTTCCGGATCGTGACGCCCACGGCGCTGGCCAGCGCCGCGCCCGTGCCGGCACGGGCAGCGTCGGATGTCACGCCGCCCGGGGCCGGTATCCCGGCGCCAGCGCCGGCCAATGCTGCGCCCGGTACGGCGGCAGCGGCGCCGGCCACCGGTGCAGCGCCACGCAGCGTGTACGCCCTGCGCGCGGCGACGGTGCCGATCAAGAGTGAAAAACTGGGCACGGCGCGGCCAAGCGAGGACGTCAAGCGCGCACCGACGCCGAGCCTGCCGCGTGGCGCCGCGCCCACCGTCAACCGGCCCGGCGTACCGAACGACGCCCACAAACAATGAAAGCCTGGACCCCGTCATGAAAATGGGAAGCATGCCCGTTGCATTCATCATGCAACGCCGCGCCGTGATGCACAAATGGGGCGCGATGGACAGCTGGAGCGCCGTCGGCGTGGTGCCCGACCGCGGCGGCCTGGCCGCGTTGCAGATGCTCAGCGAAAGTGCCGAGCGCGACTATTACCTGGTGTCGGGGATCGAGCTCGAACTCTACACCGACGAAAACGAAGGCTATTACGAAAACATCATGGCGCCCGACTCGAAGGTGTTCGTGCTGTGGCGCATGGTGGACGGGCGCGCCATGCCGGCGCGCGCCTCTGTCAGCTATGTCGAAGGCACGCGCATGTTCGATTCGGGCGAGGACGCCGACGGCGTGACCATGCCGGCCGAGATCTATCAGTGGGTGGCCAGCTACCTGCGTGACAACTTCACGCCGCGCCCGCGCAAGGGCCGGCAGCACGGATGAGCGATACCCCGATGCCCGAAGAAGGCTTTTTGCGCCGCTGGGCGCGCCTGAAAGCGCACCCCGAGCCGGTGCCTGTCGATGCGCCGCAGCCCCAGGCCGCCGCTGTTCCGCCTGCGTCGCAGTCGGTTCAGCACCCCTCTGCGGCGCCGGCCGGTGCGGCCGAACGGCCGGCGCCGACGCTGGAAGACGTGGCACTTCTCACGCCCGAGTCGGATTACGCCGCGTTCGTCGCTGGCGGCGTCGACCCGGCCGTGCGGCGCCTGGCACTCAAAAAACTGTTTGCCGACCCGAACTTCGCCGTCATGGACGGCCTGGATATTTATATCAGCGATTACACCAAGGCTTCGCCGCTTACCGACGCGATGCTCGCTTCGCTCAAGCATGCTCCCAATGTGCTCGACCGCCTGTTCGGGAAGAACGATGAGCCGGATGAGGCCGCAGGCCCCGATACACCGCCAGATGACACGCTTGCCGTACACGACGAGGCGCCTGCGCCATCGTCTGCAGCGATGGACGCCGGCATGCACCAGGCTGCTGAAGCCGATGCCGTGCCCGCGCCCATGCCCGTACAGCTTGCCGACATGCCGCAAGGTGCACCTGCATCACCACAAGGAACGAGATGACAATTCGACTCAGCGACGGTACGCCCGTCGCCCCTGTCCAGCAACAGCATGACGCGCTGGCGCGCCGCGCCGCGCTGCAGGTACTACACGCGTTTCCCGACGTCGAACCGGTCGCCACGGTCGAATACCGCTCGACGGGCCGCATCCTCGTGGTCGGCGCCGCCCGCGATGCATTGCCACTGGCCGAACGCCTGGCGATGGCGCTGCCGGTCACCGTCCTGCTGCTCGATGAACCCGATGGCGTGGCGCGTCTATTTCCGGTGCACGCCGCGCGCACGGTGGCGCTGGCCGGCTGGCTGGGCGCATTCGAGGCGCGCTGGCAGGCGCCGGGCCAGCCGGTGGGCGAGGGCAGGTTCGATCTCGTGCTCGATTTGTGCCCGGTGCGCCTGATCGACAGCCACCAGCGGCCGCACGGCTACCAGGCGCCGGGGCCGGATGGTTCGGCGCGCCTGGCTGCCGTCGAGACACTGCTCGAGATGGTGGGCGACTTCGAGAAACCGACCTACTTCAGCTACAAGGAGCGCATCTGCGCGCACGGGCGCAACGGCATCAAGGCCTGCAGCGCCTGCGTCGACATCTGCTCGGCGCGCGCCATCGTCAGTGCTGGCGACAAGGTCCGGGTCAACCCTTACCTGTGCGCCGGCTGCGGCGCCTGCGGGACCGTGTGCCCAACCGGCGCGATGCGCTACGCGTATCCACCGGTGCCGGCAACCGGCAAGCAGATCCAGGCGCTGCTGCGCGCGTATACCGATGCCGGCGGCGCGCAACCGGTCCTGTTACTGCACGATGCATCGGGCCAGGCCGCGCTCGATGGGCTGGGCGATGCAATCCCGGGCCGGGTGCTCACGTACCCGCTGCACCACGTGGCTTCGACCGGCATCGACGTCTGGCTGGCCGCGCTGGCCTATGGCGCGGCCGGGATCTCGATCCTCTGTACGGGCGACGAGGCGCCGCAGTACGTCGAGGCCTTGAGCCAGCAGATGCAGATCGCCCAGACCGTACTGGATGGCCTGGGTTACGCCGGGCCGCATTTCCAGCTGATCCGTGTCGACGCCGCAAACGGCGACACGGCGCAGGAGCTTGCGCTGGCGCTGCGGCATGCGCCGCGCGGCGATGCACCAAGCGCGCCGGCCCTGTTCCACCTGTCACCGGAAAAGCGCACCACGCTCGATTACGCGCTCGACCACCTTCACCGGCACGCGCCGCTGCAGCCGCAGCATATCGGCCTGCCGGCAGGCGCACCGTTCGGCGCGCTGGCGCTCGACCGCAAGGCGTGCAGCCTGTGCATGTCGTGCGTGGGCGTGTGTCCGTCCGCGGCGTTGCAGGACGGGCAGGGCACGCCGCAACTGCGCTTCATCGAGAAGAACTGTGTCCAGTGCGGGCTGTGCGCCAATACCTGTCCCGAGAATGCAATCACGCTGGCGCCGCGCATGTCGTTCGCGCCGGAGCGCATGCAGGCGGTGGTCATCAACGAGTCGCAGCCGTTTCACTGCATCCGCTGCAGCAAGGCCTTCGGCACGCTGCACATGGTCGAGAACATGCTGGGCCGGCTTGCGGCGCATCCTGCCTTCACGGGCAATCTGGATCGCCTCAAGATGTGCGGCGACTGCCGCGTGGTGGACATGATGACGCCGACCGACGAGATGCAAGTGACGACGCTCAGGCGCACCCTGTAGGTCAATTCGCAACGTAGCCTGTGAAGGAAGGCAATGATGAACTACTGGACGAAGCGCGCGGGCAGCCTGTTGACGATGGTGGCGCTGGCCGTGGCGCCGGCAATGGCGCCGGTCGCCGCGCATGCCGGGGGGCAGCAGCCGACGGCGCTGCCGGCCACCGGGGCCGGCTATTCCCTGACGCTGCCGGCCGCCTCCGCCGCGCCGGTCGCCGAGGAGGACGGCGTCCAGTTTATCGGCACGGCGACGGTGCTGATCCGCTACCGGGGCCTGACGATCCTGACCGATCCGAATTTCCTGCACAAGGGCGAGCACGTCCACCTTGGCTATGGCCTGACGTCCAAGCGCCTGACCAACCCCGCGATCGCGCTCGAGGATTTGCCGCCCATCGATCTGGTGGTGCTGTCGCACATGCACGAAGACCATTTCGACAAGCGGGTGCAGGAAAAGCTCGACAAGAATATCCCGATTGTGACGACGCCCGGCGCGGCCAAGGCGCTCAAGAACCTGGGCTTCGTGCGCACGATCGGCCTGGCGCACTGGGACCGGCTCGACGTCGAGAAAGGCGCCACGCGCGTGCGGATCACGTCAGCGCCGGGCAGGCATGGCAAGCTCGGCGCGCAAGCGCTGCTGCCGAGCGTCATGGGGGCGGTGTATGACTTCGGCGCCGACCCCGCGCAACCGGATTACCGGATGTACGTGACCGGCGATACGCTGATCCATGACGATCTCAAGGACATTCCGCAGCGTTTCCCCGGCATCGACCTGGCCTTGCTGCATCTTGGCGGGACCCGCATCCTGGGCGTGTTCAAGGTGACGATGGACGCACAGGACGGCGTCCAGTTGCTGCAGATCGTGCAGCCGCGCCATGCCATCCCCATCCACTACAACGACTACGACGTCTTCAAGTCGCCACTCGCCGATTTCGCGCGCGAGGTCAAGGCGGCAGGGTGGGGTGACCGCGTCACCTTCCTGGCGCATGGCGAACGCTATCGGTTCGTGCTGCGCAAGCCGCCGGCGAAGTGACGGGGTGCTGATGTGCAGTCACCGCTGTGCACAGGTGCAGGGCGGTGACCGTGGCCGACGATCAGTTCTCGGCGCGTGACGTCAATGCAAGGCGAGGCGCCGTGCCCGGGTGAAGTTGGCCTGCTGTCAGCTTGAACAGGCTGACTGCACCGGTCAGGTTATGTGCCTGCGTGTGCAGCGACGCGGACGCCGATGCCGCTTCCTCGACCAGCGCTGCGTTTTGCTGCATCGTGCTGTCCATGTCGAGAATGGTGTCGTTGATCTGTTTCAGCTCCACCTGCTGCGCTTGCCCGGCATCCGCGATTTCTCCGATGATATCCGTCACGCGCTTGACGCTTGCGACGATGTCATCCATCGTGCTGCCCGCTTCGCCGACCAGTTTGCTGCCTGCTTCGACCGTCGCAACCGAGTCGCTGATCAGCGTCTTGACGTCCCTGGCCGCTGCAGCCGAGCGCTGGGCCAGGTTGCGCACTTCAGCGGCCACGACGGCAAAGCCGCGACCCTGCTCACCCGCCCGCGCTGCTTCGACGGCAGCGTTCAGTGCCAGGATATTGGTCTGGAAGGCGATGCCATCGATGACGCTGATGATGTCGACGATCTTGGTCGATGAAGCATTGATCGACGCCATCGTCGTGACAACTTGAGAAACAATCGTGCCGCCGTGGGTTGCCACATCGGACGCCGACAGCGCCAGCGTGTTGGCCTGGCGCGCATACTCGCCATTCTCGCGTACCGTGCCGGCCAGCGTTTCCATCGATGCGGTGGTCTTGTCGAGCGAAGCGACCTGCTGCTCGGTACGCGCCGACAGATCCAGATTGCCCTGCGCGATCTGCGATGAAGCGGCGGCGATGGCGTCCGTGCCCTGGCGTACTTCGCTCACGACGTTGGCAAGGCCTTGCTGCATTCTGTCAAGCGACGACATCAGTTGCGCGATCTCGTCCTTGCCTTCGATCGTGATGTGATGGGTCAGGTCGCCGCCGGCCACGGCGTCCGCTGCACTGACCGCCTGGCGGATCGAGCGTGTGATATTACGCAGCACCAGCAACACAATCGTGCTCAGGATCACACCGCAAATCGCGAGAAAAGCGACGGCGCGCCACAAGTCGCCAACGAACGCGTCATGCAGGTCATCCATGTAGAGACCCGTCATGAAGGTCCAGTCCCACGGCTTGTAGGTGAGCACATAGGCGCCTTTCGGGAACACCTGCTGCTGGTCCGGGTTGCCTGGCTTGGGCCAGACGTATTCAACCCAGCCTTCTCCGCTGGCTTTGGCAATGGCCGCCACGTTGCGGTACAAGTAGGTGCCGTTGGTATCCTTGAAGTCGCTCAGGTCCTTGCCGATCAGCTCCGCCTTGACCGGGTGCATCAGCATTTTCGGGGCTGAATCGACGACCGTGTAATAGCCATCCTTCCCGTAACGCATGGACTTGAGACGCGTCAGGGCTTGTTGCTGCGCGTCTGCGACGGTCAGTGCGCCGCTTGATGCCAGTTGTGCGTATTCCTTGATCGTGGACATGCCGACATCGGTCGCAAATCGCAATGCGACCTTGCGTTCTTCGAGGCGCTGGGCGCTGCTTTCGTAGACATGGAGAATGGCCATCGCTGACAGGCACAACCAGCTGAGAACGAGTGGCAGGTAAAGTTTGGTGCGGAAGCTGAGTTTCATCGTTTGTTGACGTTTCTACGGACGGAAAGAGGGGGAACGGGCATTACGGGGACCTGCAATGGTTCAACGAAGTGTGAAGCTCGTGAACGTTGCCAGGGGGGCGTGGTGAGAATCGGCCCCATCCTGGCGACAGGACGTGGCGCATGCCTGGCCCGTAATGCACATGGACATTAGAGCAAGCATTGTATCTGCCGAGAAACTTATTGAACAACGCGATTCACGCTTTCTGCATGATCGGTGGATGACTTGCCATGTTTGTTGCGGTTAGCAGACAGCATTCATTGATAAGCGATGCTACTTCTGCAACTGGCGTTTTTCAGGAGTGCCGGAAAACGGCTTCAGCCGCGCTGAAGCCGCCTTGTATCAGCCAAGCTGGCTGGCGTGGAAACGCAGATGGTCTTCGACGAACGTCGAGACGAAATAATAACCGTGGTCATAGCCCGGCTGGCGGCGCAGCGTCAGTGGCTGACCGATGCGGGCGCAGGCGCCTTCGAAGGCTTCCGGCCGCAGCTGCTCGGGCAGGAACTTGTCGGCCAGCCCCTGGTCAATCAGGATGCCGTTCGGGAAGGGCGCCGTCTCCTGCTTGGCCATCAGTGCGCTGGCGTCGTATTGCTGCCAGGTGCTTTCGTCAGGGCCCAGGTAGCCGCCGAAGGCCTTCACGCCCCATGGGCAGCGGCTTGGCGCGGCAATCGGCGCAAACGCCGATACCGAGCGGAACAGTTCAGGGTGACGCAGCGCCATGACCAGCGCGCCGTGGCCGCCCATCGAGTGGCCGAAAATGCCCACGCGCGCCGGATCGGCCGGCAGCAGGTCCAGTACCAGTGCGTGCAGTTCGAGCAGATAGCTGTGCATGCGGTAATGCGTCGACCATGGCGCTTCGGTCGCGTCGAGGTAGAAGCCGGCGCCGACGCCAAAGTCCCAGCTGTCGGTCTCGCCCGGCACGTTGGCGCCGCGCGGGCTGGTATCGGGCGCCACCAGGATGATGCCCAGCTCGCTCGCCACGCGCTGGGCACCTGCCTTGGTCATGAACGTTTCTTCGGTACAGGTCAGGCCTGCCAGATAGAACAGCACGGGCAGTTTCTTGCCGGCGGCCTCGGGCGGCAGATAGACAGAAAACTTCATCGGCAAGCCGATGGCGCTGGAATCGTGCTGGTAAAAACGCTGTTCGCCGCCGAAGCAGGCGTGTTGGTTCAGGAGTTCGGACATCGTCATGTGGTGGGCAGTGAAAGGTGCGGCCAGTATGCCGCGTCCTGCGCCGGCATGCCAACTACACCCATCCAATCGCGCCGAGCAACGCGCCGGCCATTAGCATCCACAATATATGCAGGCGGGTGCGCCAGATGACGAGGCAGCTTGCCACCGACAGCAGCCACAGTGGCCACCGGTCCGGATCGGTGCCCCCGCCGGTGGCCAGCAGCCAGGCGGTCGACAGCAGCATCGCAATGACGAGCGGGGCCATGCCCTGCTTGAAGGCGCGCACGGCCCGTCGTTCACGATTGCGCTGTGCCCATTGCGCCACCTGATAAGTGAAGACTGTCGACGGCAGCATGATGCCAACCATCGCGATGACCACACCGCAGAGCGCGGCCAGTGTGCTGCCGTTGTTCAGGCCGACGTTCCAGCCCAGCAGGGCCACGAACAGCACATTGGGGCCGGGGGACGACTGCGCCAGCGCGACCGAGTCGCCAAACTGCGCCGGCGTCAGCCAGCCCTGGCGCTCCACCAGGTAACGCTGCATTTCGGACGTCGTCGAGATTGCACCGCCCAGCGACATCATCGACAGCGCCAGGAAGTGCGTAAACAGGCTGAGCCAGTCGTGCCAGGTAAATACCAGCTGCGGCGCGCTCATGGCTTGAGCCTGCGCCAGGCCAGTACGCAGCCCAGACCGCCCAGACCGAACACGACGGCCGCCAGCGGCACCCGCACCCAGGCCAGCAGCACGAAGCTGATCGCGGCGATCAGCACGCAGGCCACGAGCGGCAGCACGTTCTTGCCCAGCGCGGCCGACATCTTCAGGCCGGTGGCTGCCACCAGTCCGGCGGCGACGGCCGCCATGCCGCGCAGCGCGCCCTGGACTGCCGGTACATCGGCGAAGCGGGCGTACACCAGGGCCAGCGCCAGCACTACGAGCAGCGGCGCCGCCAGCAAGCCGCCCAGAGCACTCATCGCGCCGGCCAGGCCGAAGTGGCGCTGGCCGATCACCATCGCCAGGTTGCACACGTTCGGCCCGGGCAGGATTTGCGCAACCGACCATTCTTCGATGAATTCTTCATTGGTCAGCCAGCGTTTGCGTTCGACCAGTTCGCGCTGGATCACGGCCAGTACGCCGCCGAAGCCCTGTAGCGCAATGAGTGTGAATGACACGAACAGGTCGGTGCATGAGGCGGGAGCGGGGTGGCTGATGGCAGCCGTGCCCGGCGGCGCGTCCGGGGAGGGAAGGGGCGAAGGACTCATCCCGCCATTATCGCTGTTGCGCCGTATTTTCGCTTACCACGAGCAATGTATTCGTGTGTTGATACAGGTTTGCCATTGACTTTACCTCTGCTTGGCCAATAATCGTGGTGCATGACACATCCACCATCACCGGAGATCAGCGATGAACCTACTGCACACGCAAGACATCCATCCATGCGTTGCCAGCGCATCCGAACTGCGATCCGATGCCGGCCAGCGCGATGTCGTCACGCGCGGCATTGCCACGTTGGGCGAGCTCGGCGTCGTGCCGGCAGTCGAATACCTGAAGTCCAACGGTGTCCGGCCGAAGGTCATCGAGCGCGTTTTGCTTGAACCCGGACGGCGCCGCACGCTGGCGTGATCGGCACAGCAGCAATGGCGCTGTCAAGCGTGCGACCGCCTTTGTTTGCAATCAATTTGCAGTTGTCACCGTCATTGCCTTCCCAATAGGCAAATTGTTGAAAGCCGCCCCGCAGGCCGTGTTCAGCCTGTCAAGCCCCCGCTTTTCCACATAGTTATTCACAGACTTTGTGGATATCCAGAAAAGGTTTTATTTATCCAAGGCTTACCGAAGGCACTTCAGGTCGGGCCTGATGTCATGCGCGCGCAAGCGTGAGCGTCGTGCGATTTAGCGCTTGCGGTGCCATACTGGACAAATGTACAGTATCGCTTTCTCCGTCTGCCCGCCCATGACTACCGCCACCGCCGCGCCCGCTATTGAAGACCCGTTCGCCAGCCTGAATCCGGCGCAGCGCGCTGCGGTGGAGCACGATATCGGCGTGGATGCGCCGCGCCCGCTGCTGGTCGTTGCCGGCGCCGGCTCGGGCAAGACCAATACACTGGCGCATCGCGTGGCGCGCCTGATCGGGGCCGGCGCCGATCCGCAGCGGATCCTGCTGCTGACCTTTTCGCGCCGCGCGGCGGGCGAAATGCGCCAGCGCGCCAGTGGCGTGCTGCACCGCCTGCTCGGTCGCGGCGGGTCGGCGCAGTCCCAGGCGCCGGTGGCGCTGCCGTGGGCCGGCACCTTTCACAGCATCGGCGCACGCCTGCTGCGCGAATTTGCCGGGCGCATCGGTCTCGATCCGCAGTTCACGATCCACGACCGGGGCGATGCCGAAGACCTGATGGGCATGGTGCGCCACGAGATCGGCCTGTCACGCACCGAAAAACGCTTTCCCATGAAAGGCACCTGTCTGTCGATCTATTCGCGCGTGGTCAACAGCCGCGATCCGCTCGATCAGGTTCTACAGGCGTATTTCCCATGGTGCAGCGAATGGGAAGTCCAGCTCAAGACACTGTTCGGTGCGTATGTCGATGCCAAGCAGGCGCAGAACGTGCTCGACTACGACGACCTGCTGCTGTTCTGGGCCGAGATGGCGGCCGATCCGGTACTCGGGCTTGAGCTGGGCAGCTGGTTCGACCATGTGCTGGTCGACGAGTACCAGGACACCAACCGGCTGCAGGCCGCAATCATCACCGGCATGAAGCCCGACGGCACGGGCGTGATGGTGGTCGGCGACGACGCCCAGTCCATCTACAGTTTTCGCGGCGCCACCGTGCGCAACATCCTCGATTTCGCGGGCCAGTTCACGCAGCCGGCGCACCTGATCACGCTCGAGCGCAATTACCGCTCGACGCAGCCGATCCTGGACGCGTCCAACGCCGTCATCGGCGCCGCGCTCGAGCGCCACGCCAAGACACTCTGGACCGACAAGGCATCGACCATCAAGCCGCAGCTGGTCCTGATTCCCGACGAAGCCGAGCAAGCCCGCTGGGTCTGCAGCCGCATCCTCGAGCAGCGTGAAGAAGGCGTGCCGCTCAAGTCGCAGGCAGTGCTGTTTCGCGCGGCCAGCCACAGCGCCGCGCTCGAACTCGAACTCATGCGGCGCAATGTCCCGTTCGTCAAGTTCGGCGGCCTGAAATTCCTCGAGGCTTCGCATATCAAGGATCTGCTGGCGCTGCTGCGGTTTGCCCAGAACCCGAGCGGCCGCCTGGCCGGTTTTCGCGTGCTGCAACTGATTCCCGGAATCGGTCAGGCCACCGCCACGCGCGTGCTCGATGCGGTGGGCGAGAGCACCGATGTCGCCGCCACGCTGGCGGCGTTTCCCGTGCCGGCGCGCTGCAGCGTCGAGTGGCAAACGTTCTGCGCACTGTATGCGCGCCTGCGCACGCCCGGCCTGAGCTGGCCGCAAGACCTCGAGCTGGCGCGCGACTGGTATGCACCGCACCTCGAGCGTCTGCACGACGATTTCCAGGTGCGCGCGCTCGACCTCGACCAGCTGGTCGCGCTGTCGGCTGGCCATGCCAACCGCGAAAGCTTCCTGGCCGACATCACGCTCGACCCGCCCGAGGCGACGAGCGACCGCGCCGGCCCGCCACTGCTCGACGACGATTACGTGGTCCTGTCGACCATCCACTCGAGCAAGGGGCAAGAGTGGAAGTCGGTGCACGTGCTCAATGTGGTCGACGGCTGCATCCCGTCGGATATGTCCACCGGTAATCAGGACGATATCGAGGAAGAGCGGCGCCTGCTGTATGTGGCCATGACACGGGCCCGCGAGAACCTGCACCTGATCGTGCCGAACCGCTTCTTCATCAAGCAGCAATCGAGCATGGGCGATCGCCACGTGTATGCGACGCGCTCGCGCTTCGTCACGCCCGTGATGCTCAAGCATTTCGAAGAATCCGCCTGGCTCAGTGCCGACAAGCGCGAGCTGCGCACGCCGATGCCCGACAGCGTCCGCATGCTCGTGCGCGACCGGGCGCGCAGTGCGTGGAAATGACGTTTGATCGCCGCAAATTGGCAACTTATCCCCCATGTCACGGTTTTGTAGGAGTGCGCCGCACATAAACTTGCTGCCCACATGTGGTGCATGTGCAAGTCCTTGATTTTATTCAAACAAATTTTTGCCTGTCGAACGGGCAGTTTGTTGAAACCCGCATCCCTTCTGGCCTTGTGGCTTGTCAAGAGGCGCTTGTCCACACAGTTATCCACAATTCTTGTGGATAGCGTAAAACCTTGAGCAAAATCAGCAGCTTAGCTCGTTATGATGCTCTCGGGCATGTTCCGCGTGATGCTGGTTCTCGATTCATTCTTGATAACACGGTTGTTTTTTTGTTAGCGATCATGATTCACTAATATGTTTGCTATCGAACAGTCGCTGCGCATGCTTTCCTTTATCCTTTGCCAAGTAATGTAACGATGTCGGCAACGCTTCATGGCGTTGCCGATCTCCGCCGTCGTCCGGACGGTGACGAAATGGATCCGTGGTTTTTCCAGGCCGTCCATTTCCAACAAAGGATCCGTATGTCTTCAGCAGTTCCCCCGGCCGCCGCGCCGGCGCTACCCGATACCAAGGAAAGCCGCTTCGTTTTCAAGACCGCCATTGTCGCGACGATGGGCGCACTGGCGTTTGGCTATGACACCGGCGTGATTTCCGGCGCGCTGCCGTTCATGAGCGCGCCGCCGTCAAGTGGCGGCCTTGGCTTGACACCGCTGACCGAAGGCGTCGTGACGTCCGCACTGGTGTTCGGCGCCGCAGTGGGTTCGCTGATGGCAGGCAGACTGTCGGACCGGTTCGGTCGCCGCATGACGCTGATCTGGCTGGCGCTGGTGTTCATGATCGGTGCGCTTGGCACCACGTTGGCACCATCGGTCGAAGTCATGGTTGCCATGCGCTTCGTGCTCGGCCTGGCGGTCGGTGGCGCGTCGTCCACGGTACCGGTGTTCATCGCCGAAATGGCTGGCCCCAGCAGGCGTGCGAGGCTGGTCACGCAAAACGAACTGATGATTGTTACCGGTCAGTTGATTGCCTATGTGCTCAATGCGGTGCTGGCGCACTATGCGAATTCACCGGATGTCTGGCGTTACATGCTTGCCATCGCCGCCGTGCCGGCGCTGCTGCTGGGTGTCGGCATGATGTTCGTGCCGCCATCGCCGCGCTGGCTGGCCAGCAAGAACCGGATGGAAGAAGCACGCGCCGTGATGCAGCAGATCCGTTCCAGCGACGAGCAGATCGAGCGCGAGATGGCCGAAATGACCAAGCTGAACCAGATCGAGCACGAGCAGGCCGGCTGGTCGGCCGTCATGGGCACGCCGTGGATCAAGAAGTTGCTGTGGCTGGGCATCGGCCTGGGCTTCATGGCCCAGTTCACGGGCGTGAACGCATTCATGTACTTCACCCCGATCATCCTGCAATCGACCGGTCTGGGCACGAATGCCGCGCTGACCGCGACCATCGGTAACGGCGTGGTGGCCGTGATTGCCACCTTCATCGGTATCTGGCTGATCGGCAAGCATGGGCGCCGCTCGATGTTGCTGTCGGGCTTGTCGGGTGTGGTCGTCATGCAGTTCGCACTGGGCGCCGTGCTGCTGTGGATGCCCGATGGCATCACGCGCAGCTATGCCGCGCTGGCCTGCATCCTGTGCTTCCTGCTGTGCATGCAGATGCTGATCGCGCCGGTGTACTGGCTGTTGATGTCCGAGCTGTTCCCGATGCACCTGCGTGGCGTGCTGACCGGCACCGCCGTCGCATGCCAGTGGATCTTCAACGCGATCGTGGCCTTGCTGTTCCCGCTGGCGCTGGCCCAGTTCGGCAGTGCGACGTTCTTCCTGTTCGCCGCCATCAATGTCGGCTCGCTGATCTTCGTTGCGCTGCGCCTGCCGGAAACGCGTGGCCGCTCGCTCGAAAGCCTGGAAAAGTACCTGGAAAAAGAACTGACGCCACGCGCGAAGGCGTAACGCGCAGCGGCGAGGGGGCAGGTGTCAGGGCACCTGTCTGACGGCCCCCTTGAGCCGCTCGAGCTCTTGCAAAAAGCGTTCGCAGGCCAGCTTCGGCGGCCACGGTTCCCATGGCGTGCAGTCGTAATAGTGCGCCAGCGGGTCTTCCGGCAGGATCGCCGCGCGGATCTTGAGCGTGCGCCGGACTTCGTCGGCCGACCAGCCTGCTACATGGACGGCTTCGCTGGCGGCAGCCAGCCGGTCGGCCTTCTTGTGCGCCGCGTGCGACTTTGCATCCCAGGCCGGCAAGCCATAGCGCAGGAACACCACGTGTTCCAGGCGCTGGGTCAGTGCGCGAAAGGCATCGCCCAGAAACGGCTTGATGACCGAAATCGCATCGAATCCCAGCAAGCCTTCTTCGGCATCGTGCAGCAGCTCGCGCAATTCGTCGAGCGGCGACAGCGTCGGGGTGGCCGCGCGCCGCAGCAGCATCACGCTGATCGAATGCTGCGCGACCGACAGCGGCAATGGCCAGGCCGAGTGGCCACCCCAGCGGTAGGTGCGGGCCAGGCCGAGCGCCAGGTCGGCGTCGTCCCAATCGAATGGTGTCGGGTCCAGCAGATCGAGGCGCCGGCCCGATGGCATGCGGACCCAGGCGCGTGTTGTCGTGTCCCCCATGGCGCCAGGCGGGGACGGTAAAGAGCGGTTGTGCATGCGGCGATTTTACACACCGCCTCTGCCATGCTGCGCATCGTTGACCGGGGCAACAGGCAGCGCAATGTCGTGGCGATCTTGCCCGACACGTCCGTCCAGTCCAACGGCTCGTACCGCAAGAAATGGCGTGTGCCGGAACGACGCAGGATGGCGGGATGTGGTGCCATGGCGACAACGTATTTCATTGACCAACGTCAAGACACAAAATTATGTTTTGCTAACAAAGCGGTAGTAGCGAATCAAGACAGCGAAATTTACCTTAATTAACGCGGCGCACGTTGGCGAAAATCATTTCACCATGACGGGGGATGTGAAAATAGTTGTTGTCATTACACGACAACCAATGAAATGGCTGCGTGTAAATATCTTGATTGTTAATTTTCGAGGATTTTGAGGGGGGGTGAACGGACTAGGATAGCGCTGTTGCATATTTTTCCGACCCCATGATTGATACCGCTTTACTACTAGAGTTGATGCAGGCCAGAGACGCGAACCAGTGGAGCGCGTCCCTGTACAAGCTCGCACAGACATTGGGGTTCGATCAGGTGCTGTTCGGGCTGGTCGGTTCGCGCCACGCGCGTTTCGAGTCAGCTTTTTTGCGCAGTAACTATGCGGATAACTGGCGCGAGCGCTATGACCGCAATGGTTTTGCCTACGTGGATCCGACGGTTGCCCATTGCCTGACGAGCACGTTGCCGATGGTATGGGAGCCTGCGCTGTTTGCTTCCGGCACCCGGCAGGCGGGCTTGTACGAAGAAGCCAGCGCGCACGGGATCCGCAGTGGCGTGACGCTGCCGGTGCACGGTCCGCAGGGCGAGTTCGGGGTGATCAGTTTTGCATCCGATGCGCGGCCGGATATCGCCGCCCAGCGCGCCGTGATGGAGGCGCTGCCGATGCTGGCGCTCGTGCGCGATTACGCGTTTGCCTCGTCGCAGCGCTTTCGCGACGAGGGCGTGCGGCCCGAAGAAGGGCGGGGCGGTGCGCCGCGCCTGACCAAACGCGAACTGGAAGTGCTGCAGTGGGTCATGGCGGGCAAGTCGTCATGGGAGATTGCCCGCATTACCAACTGCTCCGAGGCGACCGTGAACTTCCACCTGGCGAATGTGCGTCAGAAGTTCGACGTGAACACCCGCCAGCAGGCGGTGGTCAAGGCCATCGGCCTTGGTTTGATTACCCCTGAAGATCACCATCGCTGAGCTTGCCGTTGACATACATGCGCAGCAGGATCGACACGGGCGTCGGGATAGCCAGGCCGGTCTCGAAGCGGGAGCCGCTCGACTGGGTGACGCCGAAGCGGCCCCAGAACTTTTCCTGGCTCTCGCGCTTGGTGATGCGCAGGCGGCGCAGTTCATGCGGCGCCATGCGCACGGCGCCAGCGGCCTGCATGACCTGGTTGGCGTGGTGGTCGGCGGCCAGGGCGTTGGACATCAGTTCGATTGCCATGATGATTCCTTTCAGGAAGGTGAAGCCAGTACGTCGGAAACTGCATACCCAAAAGTATTGCACCCCCGACATTGCTCGCCACCTATCAGAGCTGATAGTACCCACGCTACCCGAATTGCATGACGGTTCTATGCACAGTGCATTTTCTGATCGACCGCACGTCACTCAAGGGGAGGGGTAAATGAGCATGCATATCAGGATCGCGCCACGCCGCGCCATTCCATCGAACGAATTGTGCGAAATGCATCTGCTGCGCGCGCGGGTATTTCGCGGGCGCCTCGGATGGGAAGTGCCCATCCTGTCGGGCATGGAGATCGATGGCTACGACGCCCTCGAGCCGCGCTACATGCTGATGCGCGACGACGCCACGCTGCGCGGCTGCTGGCGCCTGCTGCCCACCGAAGGGCCGTACATGCTCAAGGATTCGTTTCCCCAGCTGCTCGATGGGCAGGCCGCGCCGAGCGACCCGCAGATCTGGGAGCTGTCACGCTTTGCGCTGGAAACCGATGGCGTGGCCGGCTACGGTTTTTCGGCGATGACGATGGAGTCGATTGCTGCCATCATCGACGACGCCCACGACCTTGGACTGAAGCGCTACATCACCGTCACGACCACGGCGATCGAGCGCATGCTGCGCCGCGCCGGCGTGGTCATCACGCGCATCGGCGCGCCGCAGACGGTCGGGATCGAGCAGGCCGTGGCCCTGTACGTCGAGATCGCGCCGACCTGGGACGCATTGTTTGCGACGCGACTCGTATCGTGACGATGCGGCGCAACCGTCGCCCCCACGGGTTGCCCGCGTGAGCGGCGATGTGTTGCTTGCGTGCCTCATCGGCGCGGTGAACGGGCCTGCGCCGCGCCGGTGCACCGATATACTCACAATGACTCTTACCAACAAGCGGGGCATGCATCGCCCGAAAGAAGAAGCATGAAGCGATCAGCCTTGCGCGGCGCGCGCGCCATCGAACTAGCCGCGGCGCGCGTGGGCCGGCCCATCGTGCTGTGGGGCGGCGGTGTGTTGCTGGCGCTGGCGATCGGCATGCTGCTGCATGCGGTGGCCAGCGCCGCCGTCGAGACCGACGCCCGGCGCCGCTTCGACAATCTGGCGCGCGGCGCCCAGGAGCGTCTTGACAACGCCATCGCCTCGTACGCCCGCGCCGTGCGCGCGATGGCGGCACTGCATGCAGCCGGCGGCGGCAGTGCGGTGCCCGACCGCGCCTCGTTCCACCGTTATGCAGCGGCGCTCGACCTGCCCAATAATTATCCGGCGATCGAAGCGCTGACCTTCGCCACGCGCGTGCCCGATGCCGAGCGCGCCGCCTTCACCGCCGCCATGCGCGCCGACCGCAGCGTCGATGCGCGCGGTTACCCGGATTTCCAGATCTTCCCGGCCGGGCGCCGCCCGTGGTACGAAGTCGTGACATACCAGTACCCGGCCGACAAGCCCACCCGGCGGCTCGGCTTCGACATGGCGTCCCGGCCGCTGGTCGCGCGCGCGCTGTCCCAGGCGCGCGACAGCGGCACGATGGTCGCCTCGGGGCAGCCTGTGTTCCTGCCCGACCCGGTGCCGCACAATGCCCTCGGCATGCGCCTGCCCGTGTACATCGGGGGCGTGCTACCGCTGGGCGTGGCCGAGCGCCGGGCCGCGTATCTGGGCTCGTTCGGCATTTTCTTTTCGGTGCAGGAACTGGTGCGCAATGCGCTCGTCTCGCTCGAGGCGCAGCCGCTGCGCGTGAGCCTGTACGGTACCGGGCGCCGCTACACCGGCCGGCCAGGTGCGCCGGCGGCGGGCGACATCCTGCTGCATGGTGTGGACGTGCGCCGCAACCCGCTCGATCCGGCGCTGCATTTCGTGTCGGTGCTGGGCGTGGATTACGTCGGCAACGGCTGGAAAGCCCACTTCTCGGCGCCCAGGGAAGAAATGCTGGTGGGCGTCGACCGCTTCGTGCCGTTCGGCGCGCTGGTCGCCGGCTTTGTCGGTACGCTGCTGATGTATGGCTTGTTTCTGTCGCAGTACCGCTCGCGCCGCGCCGCCGACGAGCAGCGCCTGCTGCTCGACACGGTGCTCGACAATCTTGACGCCGAGGTCTACCTGAAGGACGGCGCGCGCCGCATCCGCTATCTCAATGCCAAGGGCGCGGCGCGCCTCGGACGCCCGGCAACCGACCTGATTGGCCGGCCCGATACCGAGGCCATGGACGCGGGCCAGGCCGCCGCCGCCTGGGAGCTCGATCGCGCCGTGCTGCGGGCCGACCGCCAGAGCAGTGCGCAAGTCGCCCAGGCCGGCCCGGATGGCATCACGCGCCAGTTGTGGAGCGTGCGCGTGCCGCTGCAGGTCGACGAAGAGCGCGCCGTGCTGTGCGTGTCGACCGACGTCACTGAACTGCATCGCCTGAAGGCGCGCGCCGACGCGGCCAGCAAGGCCAAGAGCGACTTCCTGTCCAACATGAGCCACGAAATCCGCACGCCGATGAACAGCATCATCGGCATGACGCACCTGGCGCTGCAGGCTGCGCCCGACCCGCGCCAGCGCGATTACCTCGAAAAGATCTATCACTCGGGCCAGCACCTGCTGGGCATCATCAACGATATCCTCGACTTTTCCAAGATCGAGGCCGGGATGCTCGAACTGGCCACCGAGCGCTTCATGCCGGACGCCCTGATGCGCAACGTCGAAGCCCAACTGAGCACGGCGGCTGCCGTCAAAGGTCTGGGCTTCGACATCGAGATCGCGCCCGAACTGATGCGGCCCCTGTGCGGCGATTCGCTGCGCCTCGAACAGGTGCTGCTCAACTTTGCCGGCAACGCGGTCAAGTTTGCCGAGCGAGGACGCATCACGATGCGTGCGCGCCTGGCGCATGCGTTTGGTCCTGAAATCCTGGTGCGCTTCGAAGTCGAAGACCGCGGCATCGGCATCACGCCCAACGCGCTGCAGCACTTGTTTGCGCCGTTCCAGCAGGCCGACCAGTCGGCCACACGCCGGCACGGCGGCACCGGCCTGGGCCTGGCAATCAGCCGCCAGCTGGCCGAGCTGATGGGCGGCGAGGTCGGCGTGACCAGTACCCCTGGCGTGGGCAGCATCTTCTGGTTCACGGCGCGCCTGGCGCTGGATGATGGCGCCGGCGCGCGGGTGGGCGCGGGCGCCAGCTCCGGCCTGGGCGCAGCGCCCGCGCCAGCCCAGGCGCGGCTGGACGACTGCGCGGTACTGCTGGTCGAGGACAACCCGTTTAACCAGCAGGTCGCGCGCGAGCTGCTCGAACTGGCCGGCGCCGCCGTGGTCGTCGCGGGCAACGGCGAAGAGGCGCTGGCAGCAATGGCGCAGGCGCGCTTCGACTGCGTACTGATGGACGTGCAGATGCCGGTGATGGATGGTCTCGAGGCGACGCGCCGCATCCGGCGCGATCCGCGCCTGGCGGGCACGCTGGTGGTGGCGATGACGGCCAATGCCGGCGTGGATGACCGCGCGCGCTGCATGGCGGCGGGCATGAACGAATTCCTTGCCAAGCCGGTGGTGCCGGAACTGCTGGCCGCCACCATCGCACGCTGCCTGGGGCGCACCACGGCGCCCGTGTCGGATGTCGCCGCCAACTTGCCTGCGGCGATGGCCCCTGGCAGCGCGGTGCTCGACCTGGCGCTACTGGCTGCCACTGCCGGGGGCGACCCCGAGCGGATGCGCAAATACGTGTTCCTGTTCCTGGACACCACGCGCGAGAACCTGGCCGGCATCGACACGGCACTGTTGTGCGGCGACCTGACCCACACCGCGAGCCTGGCCCACCAGCTCAAATCCGCAGCGCGCGCCGTCGGCGCCACCGCATTTGCCGCCATCTGTGAAGACCTGGAGGCGCAGCCGGTGCGCGAGCTGCGCGCCGGTGGCACGGCGCAGGCAAGGGCATTGACGGCGCGCCTGCGCGCGCTGTTGATCCGCATCGAGCGCGAGGTGTCGGCGCAGTTTGGTGGCCGCGCCAGCGACGGGCGTTAACAGGCCCGTTTGGCCCTACCGCCAGGGGGCCAAACGCGGTATGCTTTGGTCCCGATTGCCCACGCCCAGCGCATGTCTGCCCCGATCACTCCCGGTCTCTTGATCCTCCACGGTAACCAGATGGAGCTGCTGCGCAGCGCCGTCTTCGACTGGCTGCGCAATCATCCTCTGGGGCCACTCGAAGAAGAGATTTTTCTGGTCCAGTCGAACGGCGTGGCCGAGTGGCTCAAGATCGCGCTGGCCGAAGAAAACGGGGTCTGCGCCGCCACCCGCGTGGCGCTGCCGGCGCGCTTCATGTGGGAAGCCTACCGGGGCATGCTGGGGCGCGAGCGCGTGCCGCAGCGCGCGCCGTTCGACAAGGATCCGCTGACCTGGCGCCTGATGCGCCTGTTGCCGACGCTGCTGCAGGACGACGGCTACGCGCCACTGGCGCGCTTTCTCGCCGATGGCGACGCCGAGCGCCGCCTGCAACTGGCCGAACGCGTGGCCGATCTGTACGACCAGTACCAGGTGTATCGCGCCGACTGGCTGGCCGATTGGGCCGCCGGGCGCGACGTGCTGCGCCGCGCGGGCGGCGACATGGTGCCGCTCGCGCCCGAGCAGCGCTGGCAAGCCTGCCTGTGGCGCGCCGTGCACGCGAGCCTGCCCGAGGCGCAGCGCGAGAGCGGCCGCGCCACCATCCACGACCAGTTCCTCGCCGCCGTCGCAGCAGACGTTGCACCGGCCAGCCGCCTGCCGCGCCGCGTCGTGCTGTTCGGGATGTCGACGCTGCCGTACCAGACGCTGCAGGCGATATCGGCTCTGGCACGCCACACGCAGGTGTTGTTCGCCGTGCCGAATCCGTGCCAGTTCTACTGGGGCGACATCATCGAAGGCAGCCAGTTGCTCAAGGCGGCGCGCCGCCGCCAGCCGCAGCGCGAGGGCGTCGACCTGGGCACGATCCCGATCGAGGAAATGCATGTCCACAGCCATCCGCTGCTGGCCAGCTGGGGAAGGCAGGGGCGCGATTTCGTGCGCATGCTCGATGAATTCGACCAGCAGCATGAAGCTGGTGAAAGCGGCGAAGGCCAGCCGGCGCCGCTGCGCGTCGACCTGTTCACCGATGACGATGGCGGCACGCTGCTGTCGCAGGTCCAGGCCGCGGTGCGTGACCTGGTGCCGCTGTCCGAGCACCCGCATGTGCCGCCGATGCTTGATGACCGCTCGATCGAATTCCACGTCACGCACAGTGTGCAGCGCGAAATCGAAGTACTGCACGACCAGTTGCTGTCGTGGTTCGCGCTCGATCCGACGCTGCGCCCGCGCGACGTGGTGGTGATGGTGCCGGACATCGATGCGTTCTCGCCCGCGATCCACGCGGTATTCGACCAGCACCGGCGCCACGACCCACGCCACATCCCGTTCGAGATCGGCGACGTGCGCGACCGCAGCGTCAATCCGCTGCTGGTCTCGCTCGAGTGGCTGCTGCGCCTGCCGCAGCAGCGCTGCCGCCAGAGCGAAGTGCGCGACCTGCTCGACGTGCCTGCCGTCGCGCGTCGCTTTGGCGTGACGAGCGAGGATCTGCCGATCCTGGGCCGCTGGATCGACGGCGCCGGCGTGCGCTGGGGGCTTGACCAGGACCACCGCGCCGGCCTGGGGCTGGGGATGACGGGCGAGCAGAATGCCTGGATCTTCGGCGTGCGCCGCATGTTGCTCGGCTACGCCAGCGGCGCCGGCGCCAGTTTCGGTGACATCGAGCCGTACGCTGAAGTCGGTGGCCTCGATGCCGCGCTGGCCGGTTCGCTCGCGCAACTGGTCGAATGCCTTCTCACCTGGCGCGGCCGCCTCGATGCATCGCTGCGGCCGGCCGAATGGGGCGAGGCGGCGCGCGAGATGCTGTCGTGCTTTTATGCCGCCGGTGACGAAGCCGACCGCCTGACGCTGTCGAACCTGGGCGAGGGCCTGCAATGCTGGCTCGAGACCTGCGCCGGCGCCGGCTTTGACGAACCGGTACCGCTGGCGGTGCTGCGCGAAGCGTGGATGAACGAACTCGATGCGCCCACACTGAATCACCAGTTCGTGTCGGGCGGCGTGACCTTCTGCACCCTGATGCCGATGCGCGCGGTGCCGTTTCGCGCCGTCTGCCTGCTGGGCATGAACGATGGCGACTTCCCGCGCCGCGCGCGCCCGTCCGACTTCGACCTGCTGGCATTGCCCGGCATGGCGCGGCCCGGTGACCGCTCGCGCCGCGACGACGACCGCTACCTGATGCTCGAGGCCCTGCTGGCCGCGCGTGACAAGTTCTACGTGAGCTGGGTGGGACGCAATGTGCGCGACAACAGCGAGCAGCCGCCATCGGTGCTGGTGGCGCAGTTGCGCGACTACCTGAAGGCCGGCTGGGACATGGACGACCTGCACCACATCACGACCGAGCACCCGCTGCAGCCGTTCAGCCGGCGCTACTTCCAGCGCGACGGCCTGCTCACGTACGCGGGCGAGTGGCGCACGGCGCACGGCGCCGACGAGCATCCCGTCGACGATGCCTTGCCGGCCTATGAGCTCGAGCCCGACTTCATTCTCAAACTGGGCGAGCTGGCCAGTTTTCTCCGTCAGCCGGCGCGCTTTTTCTTCCGCCGCCGTCTTGGCGTCGTGTTTGCCGACGCCGCGCACGTGGGCGACGACGAAGAGCCGTTTGGCCTCGATGCGCTGGAGCGCTACCAGATCGAAGACCACCTGCTGGACGATAGCGGCGAGGCCGAGGCCATCGGCGATGTGCGTGCCACGCTCACGGTGCGCGCCCAGCGCCTGGCGCGCGAAGGCGTGCTGCCGATCGGGCTGATGGGCCGCATGTGGCAGGAGCAGCTGGTCGAGAGCCTGGCGCCCGTGCGCACCGAGTGGCTGCGTCTGGGCGCGCGCTTCCCGCAAGCGGCGCCCAAATTCGCCGTCAGCCTGCTGCTGGGTGACATTCACCTTGACGACTGGATCGACCGCCTGCGATCAAACGGCGAGGGCAGTGCGTGGCTGATGCAGATCTCGTCGAAGGTGCTGGACCGGGCCGGCAATCCGCGCGGCGACAAGCTGATCGCGCCATGGCTGCGCCAGCTGGCGGCCGCCGCTGCGGGCAATCCGGTGACGGGCTACCTGGTGGCGCGCGACGCGGTGCTCGAGATGGCGCCGCTGGCCCAGGATGCGGCGCTGGAAACGCTGCGCGACCTGGTGCGCCTGTGGCGGGCCAATCTGGACAGCCCGCTGCCGGTGGCATGCAAGACGGCCCTGAGTCACCTGGCGCAGGGCGATCCGCGCGCGACTTACGACGGCGGCTTCGAGCTGCGCGGCGAAGTCGATGACCTGTGCCTGGCGCGCCTGTGGCCCGACTTTGACGTGTTGAAAAACGCCGGCGGCTGGCCCGATCTGGCCGAGGAACTGTATGGACCGCTGGCACGCTGGATGCAGGACTGCGTCAAGATCAGGCCGTTGCAGGAGTCGCCCACATGAGCACCAAACTTGAGCCAGTCGATTTCCCGCTGCATGGCTCGCGCCTGATCGAGGCCTCGGCCGGCACCGGCAAGACCTGGACCATCGCGGCGCTGTACGTGCGCCTGGTGCTCGGGCACGGCGGTCAGGATGCGTTCGTGCGGCCGCTGCTGCCGTCCGAAATCCTGGTGATGACGTTCACGCGCGCCGCCACGCGCGAACTGGCCAATCGCGTACGTGAGCGGCTGGTGCAGGCAGCTAGCTACTTCCGCGGGGAGCTGGACATCGCCGACCCGTACCTGCACGAGCTGGCCGCCAGCTACACGGCGGGCAGCGAGCGCCAGATCGCCGGGCACCGCCTGTTCATGGCCGCCGAGACGATGGACGAAGCGGCGATCTTCACGATCGACGCCTGGTGCCAGCGCATGCTGCGCGAGCACGCCTTCGACAGCGGCAGCCTGTTCGACGAAGAACTGGTCAGCGACGAGCGCGAACTGTTCGAGGACGCCGCGCACGATTACTGGCGCCAGCAGGTCTATCCGCTGGGCGCCGATTCGCTGGCGATCGTGATGGACAGCTGGCGTGACGTCGAGGCGCTCAAGACGAGCGTGCGCGAGCTGGTGCGGCGCGACGCCTTGCTCGGCGCGCTCGCGACCGAACCACTGAAGCAACTGGTCGCGCGGCTGGCCAGGGCGCAGCGCGAAGAGCTGATGCGCCTGAAGGATGGCTGGTTCGAGCGCGCCCACGAGATGGAGCGCTGGATTGCCGGGCACCGCGAGCGCCAGCCCAAGTGCTTCAACGGCAACAAAATGCGCGCCGATTCGCTCGTCAAGTGGTTCGAAGCGCTGCGCGCGTGGGCCACGGACCCGGCGCGCCACATGCCGGACCTGACCGACACGGCGTGGCGCCGCCTGACGCCGGACGGCATCGCCGATGCGTTCAGCAAGGACTTTTCGACCGAGGTGCCGGACTGTTTCGACGCCACCGCCGCGCTGCAGGCCAGCCTGGCTGCGCTCGACCCGATCGCCCACGCGCTGCTGCGCCACGCCGCCGGCCACATCGGCGCGCGCATGCAGGAGCTCAAGCGGCGCAACCGCCAGTTCGGCTTTGCCGACATGCTCGAACGCCTGAAGGTTGCGCTCGAGGGTGAGAACGGCGCGGCACTGCGCGCGCGTATCGTGGGCCAGTATCCGGTAGCGCTGGTCGATGAATTCCAGGACACGTCGCCCGACCAGTACCGCATCTTCGACCTGCTGTACCGGGTCGACGCGAACGATGCGGAGCATGGGTTGTTTTTGATTGGCGACCCGAAGCAGTCGATCTACGGCTTTCGCGGCGCCGACATCCACAGCTACCTGGCGGCGCGCCGCGCGACGGCGGGCCGCCACTACCAGCTCGACACCAATTACCGCTCGACCGCGCCGCTCGTGAGCGCCGTCAATGGCCTGTTCCTGCATGCCGAGGGCGCGCATCCGGGCGCGGCGTTCCGGTTCCGGCGCGGCGAGGACAACCCGCTGCCGTTCGACGCGGTCAAGGCGCAGGGTCACCGCCGCCATCTCGTGGGCCTGGGCGATGCCACTGGCGCGCTGTCCGTGAACATCGTGGACCGAGATGACCTGAAGGCCGACGACTACCGCGATGTGTTTGCCCATCACTGCGCCGAGCACATTGTCGGGCTGCTCAACGATGCGCGCGTGGGCTTCGACGATGACGCGGGCACAGGTTCCGCGTTTACGCGCCTGATGCCGGCCGATATCGCGATCCTTGTGCGCGACCGGCGCGAAGCCGGCGCCATCCGGCGCGCGCTGATGCGGCGCAAGGTGGCCAGCGTCTACCTGTCCGACAAGGATTCGGTCGTCGAGAGCGACGAAGCGGCCGACGTGCTGCGCTGGTTGTACGCGGTGGCCAATCCGCTCGATGGCGCGCTGGCGCGGGCGGCGTTTGCCACCGCGACTGCGGGCCTGGGCCTGGCGGAACTGGCGCAGTTCTCGCACGATGAGATGGTCTGGGAGGCGCGCGTCGAGCAACTCAAGGCCCTGCACGGTAGCTGGCAGCGCCAGGGCGTGCTGGCAATGCTGCGCCGCTTCATCCACGAACTGGGCTTGCCGGCGCGCCTGCTGCGCGAACCGGGCGGCGAGCGGCGCCTGACCAATCTGCTGCACCTGGCCGAACTGCTGCAGGAGGCCAGCAGCCAGCTTGAGGGCGAGCAGGCCCTGATCCGCTGGTTCGCCGAACAGATCGACGGACTGGGCTCGAGCGGCGACGAGCGCGTGCTGCGCCTGGAGAGCGACGCCGAACTGGTCAAGGTCGTCACCGTGCACAAGTCGAAAGGCCTGGAATACCCGCTGGTGTACCTGCCGTTTGCTGTGACGGCGCGCGCCACCAACCGCCGTAACCGCGCGTTCTTCGAGTACGTGGACGATGCCGGCCTGCGCCATCTCGACCTGGCCCTGACCGATGACGCGCTGGCGGCGGTCGACCGCGCGCGCATCGAGGAAGACCTGCGCCTGCTGTACGTCGCGCTGACGCGCGCGCGCCACTTCCTGTGGCTCGGCGCGGCGGCCGTCTCCGGCACGCGCAAGGGCGAGAACAAGCTGCACGAGTCGGCACTTGGCTATCTGCTGGCCGGCGGCGACGCGATCGCCGCCGAGGCGCTGCGCGCGCATTTCGATGTCGTGGCCGCCGCCGCCGAGGGCATCTCGCTGCATGAACTGGCCGAGCCGGATGTGGTAACGATGCTGTCGCGCCAGGACATCCGCCCCGACCTGCTCGATGCGCCGCGCTACCGCGCCGAATTCGAGCGCGACTGGTCGGTCGGCTCGTTCACGTCGCTCACGCGCCATGCGATCGCGCCGCCCACGCCGATGCGCGCGCAGGACCAGACGCTGATGGAGGACGTGCCCCAGGCGGCCACGCCGCCCCGCATCGAAGACGCGCCGTGGCATCGCTTCCCGCGCGGTTCGGTGCCGGGCAACTTCATGCACGAGCGGCTCGAATGGCTGGCGCGCGAAGGTTTCGCCTGCCTGGACGATCCGACCTGCGAGGCGCGCCTGGTGCAGCATATCGAGCGTGCTGGTTGGGGCCACCGCCTGGCCGATGCGCTGGCCTGGCTGCGCGAGATCGTCGATACGCCATTGCCGCCACTCAATGCGCGCCTGCGCGATCTGCACGGCGTGCTGCCCGAGATGGAGTTCTGGTTCCCGAGCGAGCACCTCGACCTGCAGCGCCTCGACGCGCTGTGCCGCACGCATCTGCTGGGCGGACTTGAGCGGCCCGTGCTGCCCGAGCGTGTGCTGCACGGGATGCTCAAGGGCTTTGCCGACCTGGTGTTCGAGCACGAAGGCCGCTACTGGGTGCTGGACTACAAGTCCAATGCGCTGGGGCCGGGCGACGCGTCGTACAGCCAGGCCGCCATGACTGCCGGGATGGCCGAACACCGCTACGAAATCCAGGGCAGCATCTACCTGCTGGCCCTGCACCGCCTGCTGCGCGCGCGCCTGGGAGACGCCTACGAGCCCGAATACCAGCTGGGTGGCGCCGTCTTCATGTTCCTGCGCGGGATTGCGAACCCGGTCACGCGCGGCTGCTGGGTGCTGGCGCCCGACCTCGACCTGCTGGATGGACTGGAACGCTTGCTGGACAAGGATGCACATGGCGAAGCTTGACGCCGATATCGACGGTCTGTGGCGCGAGATCGGTGCGCTGACCGAAGCGGGCGAGCTGCGTCGCCTGTCGGGCGCGTTCGCGCGCTTCATTGCGCAACTGGGCGACGCGCCGCCCGCGCTGATCCTGGCGGCGGCGGTGCTGTCCGAGCTTGAAGGCCATGGCCACAGCTGCCTGCAACTGGACGATCTGGCCGCCGGGCCGGCGCTGCTGCTGGGCTGGAGCGACGACACTTGGCGCCAGCTGGCGCAGGCGGCCGCGCCGCTGCCGCGCGGCGTGGCCGGCTGGAGCAAGCTGCTGGCGCACTGCCAGCAGGTCTGGATCCGGGGCGAATTCGATCTCGACCAGCCGCTGGTGCTCGATGGCCAGCGCCTGTACCTGCGGCGTTACTGGCGCGACGAGACGCTGGTGGCGCAGGCCGTGCGCGAGCGCGCGGCGGCCACGCATTCGGTGGATACACCGCTCGTGCGCAGCTGGCTCGACAAGCTGTTCGTGGCGCAGCCTGGCGCGCAGGGACCCGACTGGCAAAAGCTCGCCTGCGCCGTGGCGTTGCGCAGTTCGGTGGCGATCATCACGGGCGGTCCCGGCACCGGCAAGACCTACACGGTGGCGCGCCTGCTGGCCCTGTTGTTCGCGACGGCGCCGGAAGCAGGGCGCCAGCGCGTGGCGCTGGCGGCACCAACGGGCAAGGCGGCGGCGCGCCTGAAACAGTCGATTGACAAGGCCCTGAACGAACTGGCCGATCGCGTCGGCGCTGAACTGCCACTACGCGAACTGACGGCGCGCATGGGCGCGGCGCGCACGCTCCACAGCCTGCTCGGGGCACGCCCCGATACGCGCGCATTCGCGCACCACCGGGGCAATCCGCTCGACGTCGATGTGCTGATCGTCGACGAGGCATCGATGGTGCACCTGGAAATGATGGCCAGCCTGCTCGATGCGCTGCCCGTGGGCGCGACGCTGATCCTGCTGGGTGACAAGGACCAGCTGGCGTCGGTGGAGGCGGGCGCGGTGCTGGGTGACCTGTGCCATGCGGCGCACGAAGGCCACTACAGCGCAGCGACGATCGCCTACATCGAGGCGGCGAGCGGCGAAGCCATCCCGGACATCTATCGCGGCGATGGCGGTGCGCTGGCCCAGCAAACGGTGATGCTGCGCTACAGCCGCCGCTTCGGCGGGCCGATCGGCCAGCTGGCGCTGGCCGTCAATGGCGGCGACACCGCGCGCGCCGAACAGGTCCTGCGGGCCGAGGACGAGAGCGTGCGCTGGCTTGAACATGCGCAGCCGGCGCAGCTCCTGCAACTGGCGCATGCCGGGTATGCGCCGTACCTGCAACTACTGCGCGCCGGCGCCAGTGGCGCGCACGAAGACTGGGTACGCCAGATCCTGCTCAGTTTCGAGACCTTCCGCATCCTGTGCGCGGTGCGCGATGGCGAGTGGGGCGTGACGGGGCTGAACGAGGCCATCGAAAAGCGGCTCGCAGCCAGTCACTTGCTGCGCCATGGCGCCGAGTGGTATGTCGGCCGGCCGGTCATGGTCACGCGCAACGACTACTCGACGCGCGTGTTCAACGGCGATATCGGCGTCACGCTGCCCGATCCGGTACGCGCCGGCGCATTGCGCGTCTACTTCCTCGAAGGCGACGCCGTGCGCAGCGTGCTGGCCACGCGCCTGCGCAATGTCGAGACGGCGTTCGCGATGACCGTGCATAAATCGCAGGGCTCGGAGTTTCGCCACACGGTGCTGGCGCTGCCGCGCGAGCGCAACGCGGTGCTCACGCGTGAACTGGTCTACACGGGCATCACGCGCGCCAGCGAGGTGTTCACGCTGGTCACGCCAGGCGGCGACGTGTTGCAGCAGGCGATTGCCAGCCGTACGCACCGTACGAGTGGCTTGCGCGACCTGGTGGCCTAGGGACGGAGCGACGGGCCGGACTGCGCGTCTGACAGCTTTTCCTTCACGTATGACAGCCACTTGTCATCCGGGTCAGGCCGGCCGCGCACCGTCGCAATGTGCTCGAAGCTGCGCCAGGTGGCGGGCTTGCCGCGAAAAATCAGATAGTTTTCTCCAACGATGAAGTCGGGTCGCAGTACGCAGTCTGCATCGTTGTAGAGACGGCCGCCGCCGCGCTCCCAGAACGTGGCGTCGCCATGGTTGCTTGATGACGGTGGGGGCCGGGTCATGCCCTGCGCGCCGCTGATGGTGAAACGTTGCTCCGGCCAACCCAGGATGCGCTGCTGTACTTCAAACGTGTAGTCGACGGACTGGCGACCGCCACCGGAACGTAGCGGCGACGGTATTGCATCGACCACCCTGGCAACAGAGACATCGGTGGCCATCGCAATCTGCTGCTCCGGTGTAACGACTTGTTCGACTGGCGGCACCCTGCAGGCCTGACCTGGCACGCTGACCATGAGGTTGCATGCCAGTGCGAATGCCAGGGTGGTGCCAGTGCGATGTGCCACGGTGGTAGAAATGAATCGTGTCATGTTGCTGCGCCTGTTGCGATTATCCGGGAACCTATCGTATCAGTTGGGAAACACAAGCGGCATTCGCTCGATGGAAGTTCGCTAGAATAGGGCTTTCAAATGTGGAAGGATTGACATGCGCGCCCTGCGACTTGCCCTCATCGCCGCCACCCTGGTGGCCGGTCTTGCCAACGCTTCGCCAACCGCGCCGCGCGATGGTGCAGACTTCACGACACTGGCTGCGCCGCAGCCAACCCAGGCCGAGGGCAAGAAGGTCGAGGTGATCGAATTCTTTGCGTATCACTGCGGCGCCTGCAATGCGTTCGAGCCGACACTGAAGAACTGGGTCAAGCAGCAGGGCGACCGAATCGCGCTGCGCCGCGTGCCGCTGCCGTTCCAGGGCCCGACCGATCCGGAAGCGCGCCTGTTCCTGACGCTCGAGGCGATGGGCAAGCTCGAGGCGTATCACGGGCGCGTGTTCAATGCCGTGCACGTCGAGCGCAAGCGCCTGATGAAGGATGCCGACATCATCGCGTGGGCCGGCGAGAATGGACTCGACAAGGCGGCGTTCGCCGATACGTGGAATTCGTTCGGCGTCCAGACCAGGCTCAAACGCCTGAGCCAGATGGTCGACGCCTACAAGGTGACGGGCACCCCAACCGTCGTGATCGACGGCACCTATCTCGTGTCGCCCTCGCAGGTCCAGCAGGCGAACCGGATCCAGGATGCCGGTGACGTCATGGCGGCGACCGGGCAGGTCATGGATGCGCTGGTGATCAAAGCGGCTGCGGCAAAGTAGGTCCCTGTGAATCAGAGAGGCGGTTGAACGCGTGGACGGGAAACCCGTCCACCTACCTCTGTTGTGAGCATAAAAAAAGGGGCCTTGCGGCCCCTTGATCGTATCAAAGACTTGTTCAGTCACGGCGCTTGCGCGCCGTCTTGACCTTGGCGACCTTGCGGTTCTTGGTCGCCTGGACCTTCGACTTGACGACCTTGGTGCGGGTTTTTGCTTTCACGCCACCGGCGCTGGCCTTGATGCGCGGACCGCCTGTGGCAACGCGTGAGGCGCGCGCAGCACGGGCCACCGGCGCCGCATCGCCGGTCATGAAGCGGCGGATGTTCAATGCGTCGAGCACGCGGGCCGACGAGGCGCCGGCGTTGAGCAGCACCAGCGTTGCCTTCTTGCCGGCTGCCGTGATGTTCATGATCAGGCAACGGCCCGCTTCGTTCGTGTAGCCGGTTTTCGACAGGCCGATGTCCCAGCCCTTGGCGCCGACGAGGCGGTTGGTGTTGTGGTATTCAACACCGCGGCCGTTGATGTCGATCATTTCCCTGGTCTCGGTGGTCATGCGCACGATATCCGGGTACCGGACCGAGGCAACGGCCATCTTGACCAGATCGCCTGCAGTGGAGCGGTTCTGCGGCGACAGGCCGGTCGGCTCTTCGATCGTGGTCTGGGTCATGCCCAGCGCGCGGATCTTGCGGCGCACGGCAGCCTTGAAGGCTTCGTTACCGCCCGGGTAGGTACGGGCCAGCGCGGCGGCGGCGCGGTTGTCCGAGGACATCAGCGCCAGGTGCAGCACGTCGCTGCGCGAGATGCTGGCGCCGACCGGCACGCGCGAGCTGCTGAACTTGACGCGGTCGACGTCATCACGGTCGATCTCGATCTGCTCGTTCATGTCGAGCTTGGCATCGAGCACGACCATCGCCGTCATCAGCTTGGTCAGCGATGCAATCGGGACGACGGTGTCGGCATTTTTTTCAAGGAGGATTTTGCCGGTGTCGTTTTCAACGACGAGCACGGACTGGGAGCCGAACGGCACGGCGAATGCCGCGGCCGACAACGTCATCAGGGCCGTGGCGAACAGGTGTTTGATCATGTCTGTCTGGAATCTGGGTTGAGGTTGATGGAGCTGGGCGCCGGGCGGCGCGGATCAACATCTGTTTCTAGGGCAACTAGAAGGCAGGCAAGATAGCATTCATCGGCTACGCATGTCTATGGTGCACAAGAAAATTCCCCTGTCTAAACCCAATTTTCTATCGAAATAGGGCATTGCAGGTGCATATTATTAATAGGGCATGTCGCACAGAAATGTCGACTGACGTGCTCGGCGTGCTGGAATGCAAACAGCCCTGCGCATGGCAGGGCTGTTGTGAGGTGGTGCGGATTACTTCGCCGTGTAGATCTTGTCGAACTCGCCGCCATCGTCGAAGTGGCGCTTTTGCGCTGCGCGCCAGCCGCCGAAAACTTCGTCGACCGTAAACAGGCTGATCGGCTTGTAGTTGGCCGCGTACTTCTTCATGACGGCTTCCGAGCGAACGCGCATGAAGTGCTTGGCGCCGATTTCCTGGCCCACCGGGCTGTACAGGAAGTTCAGGTAAGCCGTTGCCGGCTGACGCAGCTTCTGGCGATCGACGACCTTGTCGACGACGGCCACTGGCGACTCGGCCAGGATCGAGCTGGTCGGGTAGACGACTTCGAAGTCGTTGCCGAATTCCTTGCGCACCATGCTCACTTCGTTTTCGAACGTCACGAGCACATCGCCGATCTGGCGCTGGGTGAAGGTGGTGGTGGCGGCGCGGCCGCCGCCGTCCAGGATCGGCACGTTCTTGAAGATCTTCGAGACCAGGTCCCGGGCCGCAGCTTCGTTGCCGCCTTTCTTGATCACGGAACCCCATGCGCCCAGATAGGTGTAGCGGCCGTTGCCGGCGGTCTTCGGGTTAGGGATGATCACGGCCACGCCGGGGCGCGCCAGGTCTTGCCAGTCGGCTACCCGCTTCGGGTTGCCCTTGCGGACCAGGAATACCATGGTCGAGTAGTAGGGCGCGGCATTGTTCGGGAACTTCTTCGCCCAGTCTTTTGCCACCAGGCCGCGGTCGGCCAGCATGTCGATGTCATTGGCCTGGTTCATGGTGACGACCGACGCGCCCAGGCCATCGGCCACGGCGCGCGCCTGCTTGCTCGAGCCGCCGTGCGACTGCTTGACTTCGACCGTCTGGCCGCTTTGCTGCTTGTAGGATGCGATGAACGCCGGGTTGATTTCTTTGTACAATTCACGGGCGACGTCGTACGACACGTTCAGCAGCTCGGGCCCGGCAGCGCTGGCGTGCAGCGGCACGGCGCCGCCGGCAGCCAGGACCAGCGCCAGGATCGAGCGGCGCAGCGTGTTCGGAGGGGTGTTGCGCATAGTGGGTCTCGCTTGCTTGAAGTTGGAGTGACAGCGTGCATGTTCCCGCATGCGGCCGTCAAACGGAACAATACTTTCGTCATATGGTTATGCCGATCATGCGCTTGCCCCTGCCGCCAGCAGGGTCGTTGGCTTTCAGTGTATAGTCGAGCCCGTGTTAAGCCGAGGGCGCCAACTGTCGCCACCTCACGTCTTTGTACCGTATTTATGTTGATGATCGATGTCCACGCGTATTGAAATCCGCAAGGCGGTTCCCGCCGATGCTGCGCCAGCCTGCAACCTGCTGCGCCGCTCGATCGAGGAAGGCTGCCGTGCCGACCACCATGGCCAGCCGGCATTACTCGACGCCTGGCTCGGCAACAAGACGCCGGCCACCGTTGCGGCCTGGTTTGCCGCACCGGCCAATTTTGCCGTCGTCGCCGAGAGCGAAGGGCGCATGGTCGGATTGACGCTGTTGACGCCGGCCGGCAAGGTGGCGCTGTGCTACGTGCTGCCCGATGCGCTGCGCTGCGGCGTGGGCCGGGCGCTGCTGGCGGCGGTCGAAGAGCAGGCGCGTGCCTGGAACATCAGCAAGCTTCATCTGCACAGCCCCACTGGCGCCAGCGCGTTCTTCGAGCGTCATGGCTACAGCAATGCGGGCAAGGAAAAATCCTGTTTCGGCCTGGATAGCGACCTGATGTGGAAGCGGCTTGACGGCGCCGGCGAAGGCAGCGCGCGCAAGCGCTTCTGCAACTGCAGCGACTGAGCGCGTGGCGCTGCACGCCCGCAGCACGCCACACAGCGCTATCCATGACGAATACGCTATAGTACGGCCCATCGATATTCACGAGTTACACCAACGCATATATGGCTTCCCGCAGAGACTTCCTCCATCAGGGCGCGCGCCTTGCCGCCATCGGTGTTATCGGCGCGCCGCTGGCCGCCGCCGCGACCGACCTCCAACCACCACCTGACCTGTTCGATTCGCAGGCACTCGACCTTGATTTCTGGGTCAAGCCGCGCACCTTGTCGGTTACGCGCCCGCAAAGCGGCGAGACAGCCAATGTGCTGTACTGGAAAGACGGCGAAGTCATCGAGTCGGCATATCAGGAACTGTGCCATCTGCTGCGCGACGTGAACGGCAAGGCGTCCGCTGCGATCGACCCGAAACTGTTCGAGATGCTGTGGAGTACCCAGGCCTTCATCGCCCGCTTCGGCATCATCAAGCCGCTCGAAATTTTGTCGGGCTACCGCTCGCCGGAATCGAATGCACGCCTGCGCGAGCAGGGCATTCCAGCAGCGCGTCAGTCGCTGCACCTGGTCGGCAAGGCGGCCGATATCCGCATCGCCAACCTGAATGAAGAAGTGCTGGGCGGCCTGATCAAGAGCTTCCGCGGCGGCGGCGTCGGCTACTACTACCGCAGCGGTCCGCGCGGCGGCTGGATCCATGCCGATACCGGCCTGGCGCGTACCTGGAAAGGCTGAGTTCGCGGCCGTGCACCATCGGCGTGGCGGGCATCTGCCTTCGCTGCAACAGTGCGTGCATGTTTGCTAACCTGGGCTAGTATGGACAGCACGTGCCGGGGCGTCGCCCCGGTGGTGCCCACGTCTTTTTCCAGGAGGCTCTAATGTCAACAATCAATACACCAACCATGGATCGCCGTTCGTTGCCCGATCGCCGCGTCACGGCGCGCACGCATGGCCGTCCGGCCATGTCCGCACTGGATTACATCGCGATGGCGCTATTGATTATTGGCGGCCTGAACTGGGGTATGGTCGGCCTGTTCGACGTCGACATGGTCGGCGTCCTGTTCGAGCCGGGCTCGACGCTCACCCGTGTCGTGTACGTGCTCGTCGGCCTGGCGGCACTGTACTCGGTCGTCACGATGGCCAAGATGGCCGGCAGCAAGCGTCCGTAAGTGGTCATTCGCATTGGCCTGATTTCCGATACGCACGGCCTGCTGCGTCCGCAGGCGCTCGACTTCCTGCAGGGCAGCGATGCCATTCTGCATGCCGGCGACATCGTCGACCCGGCCACGCTCAAGCGCCTGGCCGAGATCGCTCCCCTTACGAGTGTGCGGGGCAACAACGACAGCGGCGCCTGGGCTCGGGCATTGCCTGAGACCGTCACCATTACGTTTGGCGGTGTCGCCATCCACATGCTGCACGACCTGAAGGAACTTGCCATCGACCCGGTAGCAAGCGGCGTGCGCGTTGTCGTTACCGGTCACACGCACAAGCCGGCCTGCGTCGAGCGGGACGGCGTGTTGTATGTGAATCCCGGCGCGGCAGGGCGCCGTCGTTTTACGCTGCCTGTCTCGGTTGGCGAACTCATCATCGACGATGGACACGTCAGCGTGCGGCTCGTGACGCTCGACATCCCATAATGCAAGCCTGGACCTGGCAAGCGTCATTCTGGCAAGCGTGGACCTGGCCCGCGGCGATGGAAATTGCCGTAAGATACGCCCCGTCCCCCTTTGCGTGCAGCACATGACCCTCCCGCCCGAACAGCCACCCCGCTTCAAACCCCGCCCCTGGACCGCGCTCGAGACGCCGCAAGACGTCGAGCTCTGGATCGACGAGCACAACGCCGCCATGCAGGAACTGATCACGCCGCAGGAAACGGGCGTCGGCATCTGCTTCGCCATTGCTGAAGGCGGCCTGGTGCACATGCAGACGACCGCCGACGCCATCCTGCTCGACGTCGACAGCGACGCCGCCTGGATCGCGCCCCTGATCATGGCCGCCACCGGCGCCGAACAGCCGCGTGGCCAGATCTGGGTGCTGCCGGACGATAAACTCGTCCAGCTGATCCTGGGCTTGTCGACGCTCGTCCAGAGCACCACACTGGTCACGGGCCACAATTTCGGCCCGGGCTCGCGCCCCAGCTGGTAGCCACGATCAGTAGGGAAGGCCCGATACTTCCAGCGGCAATTGCCAGACGGCGCCTGCGCCGGTGATGTACAGCGTTTTGCCGTCAACCCCGCCAAAGGCGACATTCGTGACATTGGCGTCGACCCGGATCGTTGCCAGTTCGCGGCCCTGCGGTGAGAACACCCGCACGCGCTTGGGTGCATGCTCCGTCACATACAGATTGCCGTGGCAATCGAGCGTCATCCCGTCCCCGTTTTCGATGCCCTTGATCAGGTCGCGTCCGGCCTGCGGCACGCCATTCCTGATCGGGTAGGCGCGCACCGCGCCATCGCTCGCGTTCACGTACAGCATCTTGCCGTCGAGTGACAGGGCAATCCCGTTCGGGTTCTTGCGCGAACCATCGACCAGCGTCACTGCACCGTCCGTTCCTACGCGATAGATGCCGGTGACCGGCTGGCCGCCGGGCGCCGCAGCTTTCTGGTAATCCGGATCGGTGAAGTAGATCGTGCCGTCGGCGGCGATGGCGATATCGTTCGGTGAATTGAAGACCTGCCCCTGAAACTGCGTGGCAATGTTCGTGCGCTTGCCGTCCGCCAGATCGTAGCGCGACAGTGCCTTGTACTTGTGGGTGGCCGCGACCAGCGCGCCTTTGGCATCGACCGCCAGGCCGTTGCTGCCGGCATCCTCGATGGCCGTGGTGACGGCGCCGCCCGGCGTGTACTTGCGTACGCGTGACGGGAAGCCCTCGCTGAAGCTGAAGTCCGAAAAATACAGCGCCCCGTTCATCCATACCGCCCCTTCGTACAGGCCCGGTTCGCCCCGCGATGGCGCGATGGCGGCAATCCGTTCGGCCTTCAATTCACCCGATGGGGCCTTGCCGCTACAGCTGGCAGCCGGGGCAGCCAATACGGCAGGCGACAGGATGGCAGCGACGCTGGCGGCCAGCATCAGGCGGACGAACGGAACGCGACGGATGGCACGACGGGTAGCACGACGGGGTGGTACGGACATGGGCAACTCCTGGCAAAGTGAACGGTGGATAGGCGTGCTGATACCGCTATCATTTCATATGAATCAATTGTATCCTTCTCTCTACAAGACGATAACATTCCCGCAATCTTATTGGAGGAGACAAGCATGATCGATCTACAACGGCGCGGCCTGGTCATGGCGGCAGGTGGCGTCCTGGCAGCAAGTGCAGTGAACCCGGGCTGGGCCAGCACTGGCCGCAAGCTGGGCTACGCGATCGTGGGCCTGGGCGGCTATGGCCTGGGCCGCATCATCCCGCAGTTCCAGAATTGCCAGCACAGCCGCCTGGTGGCGCTGGTCAGCGGCGACCCCGCCAAGGCGAAGAAGGTGGCGCAGGAATACGGCGTGCCCGAACGCGGCATCTATTCGTACAACGACTTCGACCGTATCCGCGATAACCCGGACATCGACATCGTCTATATCTGCCTGCCCGTGTTCATGCATGCCGAGTACACGATCCGCGCCGCCCAGGCCGGCAAGCACGTCATGTGCGAAAAGCCGATGGCGGTCAGCCCGGCCGAGTGCGAGCAGATGATTGCTGCCTGCCGCAAGGCCGGCAAGAAGCTGATGATCGGCTACCGCTCGCGCTTCGAGCCGCACAATGTCGAGGCGATCCGCCTGGCGCGTGCCGGCGCGATCGGCACGATCCGCTACTTCCGCTCCGAGCACGGCTTTGTCGCGGGCGACGCCAACACCTGGCGCATGAAGAAGGCGCAGTCGGGCGGCGGCTCGATGATGGACATCGGTATCTACGCGCTGCAGGCGGCGCGCTACATGACCGGCGAAGAGCCGGTGGCCGTATTCGCGAAAGAAACCACCAATCGCAGCGACCCGCGTTTCCGTGAAGTGGAAGACATGATCGACTTCCAGCTCGAGTTCCCGTCCGGCGCGATCGGCTCGTGCATGTCGATGTACAGCGCGAACCGCAACCAGTTCGTGCTGATGGGCGAGAAGGGGCGGATCGAACTGGAGCCGGCCACTGCCTACAGCGGTCAGCGCATGTGGGTGGGCCAGGAGCGCAGCGACAAGACCGAGATCAAACCGCCGCCCGGACCCTACGCGAACCAGTGGGTGGGGCAGCTCGACCACATGGCGCAGTGCGTGCTGCAGAACCGCGAGCCGCTCGTTCCTGGCGAAGAAGGCCTGCGCGACATTCGCATCATCGAGGCCGTCTATCGCTCGGCGCGCGAACAGAAGCGGATCGTACTGGGGGCCTGAGCCACACTATTCGCGCTGCTTTTCGGTTATAACGTGTCTTTGACCGTGTGGAGACTGAGACGATGGCCGAAGGGATCGCGAACGCAGGGCGGCGCCGGGCGCTGGTGCAATTGCTGGCGCTGCCCGCGTCAGCTGCGCTGTGCACGCCATGGGCAGGTGCGACAGAGCTGCCAGAGCTGCCAGAGTTTGCAGAGCTGGTACGACCCGCAGACACAAGCGCCACAAGGGGCACGCTGCGCATTGCCCTGGAGGGCACCTATCCGCCGTTCAATTTCAGGGACCCGGCCAGCGGGCAGCTGGCTGGTTACGATGTCGATGTGGCGCAGACGGTCGCCATGCGCATGGGCCTCGATCCGCAATTCGTGCTGACCGAGTGGCGCGCGATTCTGCCCGCCCTGCGGGCGGGCAGGGTGGATGTCGCAATCAGCCAGGTCATCATCACGCCGCAGCGCGAGAAGGCGTTCGACTTTTCAGCGCCATACCTGTATTCGCAATCCCAGCTCATCGTGCGCGAGAACGAACGTGCGACTTACCGCACGCTGGTCGATCTCAAGCGCCGCAAACTGGGGGTGCGCCAGGACAGCGTGTTCGAGCAGCAGGCGATGGCTGTGCCGGGCATCGACATCAAGCGCTATCCGGCTGTGCCCGAGAACTTGCAGGACCTGGCGTTTGGCCGCATCGACGCCTTGCTGGACGACAGCCTGCTGGTCGCTTATCTGGTCAAGCAGACGCAACTGCCGCTCAAGGCCGGCGCCCGTATCGGTGCACCCGAGCGCGTTGGCATCGCCATGCGCAAGGGCCGTCCGGCGTTCAGGCTGGCAATCGACAAGGCACTGCGCGAGGCACGCCTGGATGGCACGCTGCGCGCATTGTCGCTCAAGTGGTTTGGTCAGGACGCCAGCAGCGTGGCGCCGGCCTGACAGGCACAAAAGGCGCAGTCAACGTTAAATAGAGACGAGCTGTGAACTGATGAGCAGTGCGGCGGTCCAACCCCTGTCCCCAGTGTCAGGAGTCGATCATGATAGCGCCGCGTTTCAAGAACTGGTTCGCAAAACTGCCGTTGCTGAATCAGCCGCAGCGCCAGCAAGTGCTCGGCGCTTTGCAGCCTCTAGTCGGGCTCGAGCAGGTGGTCGCGCTGATCGCAGAGATCAGAACACCGGGGCGCTGCTGCCCCAGGTGCGGCAACGCGCGATGCTACCGCCACGGCTTTGCCAACGACCTGCAGCGCTACCGATGCTGCGCGTGCGGACGCACGTTCAACGATCTGACCGGCACGCCACTGGCGCGGCTCCGGCTCAAGGCCAAATGGCTCGCGTATTCGCAAGTGCTGCTGGATTCACTTCCAGTGCGCAAGGCGGCAGATCGCGTTGGCGTGCACCGCAACACGGCTTTCCGGTGGCGTCACCGTTTTCTGCACTGGAGCAAACTCGACCGGCCCGCATTATTGAATGGCATCGTTGAGGCCGACGAGACATTCCTGCTCGAATCACAAAAAGGTTCGCGCACACTGGATCGACCAGCACGCCGCCATGGCGGGCATGCGACCAGGCGCGGCATTTCCCGCGAACTGGACTGTATCCTGATCGCGCGTGATCGCGAAGGACGCACGGTCGATGCCGTCACCGGTCGTGGTGCGCTGACGGCAGCGCAACTCGAGCGCGACTTGCTGCCCAGGCTCGATCCCCGAGCGCTGCTGGTGAGCGACAGCCATCGCGCCTACCGGGCGCTTGCACGCAAGCACAACATCGCGCATGCAGCGGTCAATCTGCGCGCAGGCGTGCGGGTAAGGCATCTGGGCAACCACGCCATCCACGTGCAGAACGTGAACGCTTATCACCAGCGGTTCAAGGCCTGGCTGCTGGGCTTTCGTGGCGTGGCATCGCGCTATTTGCCCAATTACCTGGGCTGGCGCTGGGCGCTGGATGGTGCGAGGGTCAGTTCGCCAGAGCACTTGCTTCGCATTGCAATCAGGGTCATCAACAGATAACGCTGACTGCGCCCACAAAAAAAGCGCGGCCCGTTCAAGGCGCCGCGCTTTTGCGTGGACAGTGCCACGTCAGCGTTGTTTGTCCTGCTTGCCGGCCCAGTCGCTCTGCTGGTCCATCTGTCGGGACCCGCTGCCCGGCGAACCCTGGTCGCGGCTGTCGCGGTCGGCGTTCAGGTCGTCCAGCGCCGGGGTGCCACCTGATGCATGCTGGCCACCGTGTTGCTGGTTCTGCTGTTGGCCACCGGCACCTTGCCGGCTGCCGCTGTCATGCTGCTTGCCCTCCTGCGTGCGGCCACCTTGCTGCCCGGTGGCATGCTTGTCGCCAGCAATTTCCTGATTGCCGCTTTGCAGATTGCCGCTGTGCAGATTGCTGTTTTGCCCCATGCCGGGGTTGTGCTGCTTGCCCATATTGTCTGTGGAATCACCCATCGCTGTCTCCTGCCACTGGTGTATGAGCAACCGATGCTACGCCGTTCGCGTTCACCGCCAATCAGCAGATTGGCGGTGATCTTGCAGGATCATTCTTACAAAGTCAGCAGTAAAAACGGAACCTACGGGCAATCACATATTCGGATAATTCGGCCCGCCGCCGCCTTCTGGCGTCACCCAGACGATGTTCTGGGTCGGGTCCTTGATATCGCAGGTCTTGCAGTGCACGCAGTTCTGGGCATTGATCTGCAGGCGGTCGCCGCCGTCTTCACGCTTGACGTATTCGTACACGCCGGCCGGACAGTAACGCTGTTCCGGACCCGCATACTTGGCCAGGTTCACGTCCACCGGCACGCTCGGGTTCTTCAGCGTCAGGTGGATCGGCTCGTCTTCGCGGTGGTTGGTGTTCGAGATGAACACCGACGACAGCTTATCGAAGGTCAGCTTGCCATCCGGCTTCGGATAAACGATCGGCTTGAAATGCGAGGCGGGCTTGAGGCATTCATGGTCGGCGTGCTTGTGGTGCAGCGTCCAGGGCGCCTTGCCACGGAAGACGATCTGGTCGATGCCCGTCATGATCGTGCCCAGCACCAGTCCCTTGCTCATCCATGGTTTGAAGTTGCGCGCCACGTGCAGCTCTTCGTGCAGCCACGATTGTTCGAACGCCACAGGGAAGCTCGTCAGCTCGTCGCCCGTGCGGCCTTCGCCCAGCGCGGCAAACGCTGCTTCGGCCGCCAGCATACCGGTCTTGATCGCGGCGTGGCTGCCCTTGATGCGGCTGGTATTCAAAAAGCCCGCATCGCAGCCGATCAGGGCGCCGCCCGGGAACACGGTCTTGGGCAAGGATTGCAACCCCCCTGCGGTAATCGAACGCGCGCCGTACGAGATGCGCTTGCCGCCTTCGAAGAAGCCACGGATGGCCGGATGCGTTTTATAGCGCTGGAACTCTTCGTACGGCGACAGGTACGGATTCTGGTACGAAAGCCCGACGACATAGCCGACCGCGACCTGGTTGTTTTCCAGGTGGTACAGGAACGAGCCACCATACGTGTCGTTCGGCAGCGGCCAGCCGGCCGTGTGGATCACCAGGCCCGGCTGATGCTTGGCCGGATCGATTTCCCACAGCTCCTTGATACCGATACCGTAAGTCTGCGGATCCTTGCCCTTGTTGAGCTCGTATTTGGCCATCAGCTGGCGGCCCAGGTTACCGCGCGAGCCTTCGGCAAAGAACGTGTACTTCGCATGCAGCTCCATGCCAAGCTGGAATTCCGGGCCCGGCTCGCCATCGCGTTTCATGCCCATGTTACCGGTCGCGACGCCCTTGACCGAGCCATCCTCGTTGTACAGGATTTCGGCGGCCGGAAAGCCGGGGAAGATTTCCACGCCAAGCGCTTCGGCTTGCTGGCCCAGCCAGCGCACCACGTTGGCCAGCGAAATCACGTAATTGCCGTGATTGGCCAGCGCTGGCGGAATGGCGAACGCCGGTGTGGCAAACGACTTGGTCTCGGTCAGGAACAGGACGCGGTCTTCGGTGACGGCCGTATTGAGCGGCGCACCTTTTTCTTTCCAGTCGGGGATCAGCTCGTTGATCGCGCGCGGGTCCATCACCGCGCCGGACAGGATATGTGCGCCCAGCTCGCCGCCTTTTTCCAGCACGCAGACCGTGACTTCCTGGCCCTTTTCAGCAGCCAGCTGTTTCAGGCGGATCGCCGCCGACAGGCCGGCAGGGCCGCCGCCGACGACCACGACGTCGTATTCCATCGCTTCGCGTGGGCCGTATTGTTCGAGAAGGTTCGTTGTCTCTGTCATGGTTTTTTTGGGATAGGGATGACGGGAATCAGAAAATAGCACGAGTGTGCGGGTTTTTGCTGTTCATTGCAATATCGCGGCCATTGTAAAGGCAATATTAGAAGGGGCAATCGAATACCGGACATTTGTGGGATCATGGTGCTTTCGCAACGCGGGATCGTACTTACATCGGGGGCGGACGTGGGCATTGAAGTCAATTTTGAAGGAAAGATCGCCATGGTTACCGGCGCATCGAGCGGTCTGGGCGCGCGTTTCGCCAAGGCCCTGGCCGGCGCCGGCGCGCAGGTTGTGCTGGCATCGCGCCGCGTCGAGCGGCTCAAGGAGCTGCGCGCCGAGATCGAAGCCGACGGCGGCGCCGCGCACGTGGTGCGGCTCGACGTGACCGATCTTGGCAGCATCAAGGCGGCCATCGCCCATGCCGAAACCGAGGCGGGGCCGATCGATATCCTGATCAACAACTCGTCCGTGTCGTCGACCCAGCGTCTGATCGACGTGAGCGAGGATGACTACAACTACATCATGGACACCAATTTGCGCGGCGCGTTCTTCGTGGCCCAGCAAACCGCCAAGCGCATGATCGCGCGCGCCAAGGGCGACCCGCGCAAGCAGCATCGCATTGTCAATATCGCCTCGGTGGCAGGCCTGCGGGTGCTGCCGCAGATCGGCGTGTACTGCATGAGCAAGGCCGGCGTGGTGCAGATGACCAAGGCGATGGCGGTGGAGTGGGGCAAGTACGGCATCAACGTCAATGCCATCTGCCCCGGCTATATCGCTACCGACGCGAACGAAGATTATTTCGAGACCGAGCAGGGCCGCAAACTTGTCGAGATGTTGCCGCGCAAGCGCGCCGGCCGGCCCGAAGACCTCGACGGCCTGCTGCTGCTGCTGGCCGCCGAAGAAGCCCATTTCATCAACGGCGCCATCATCACGGCCGACGACGGCATGATGGCGCACTAAACGCCAGGAACCACAGAATGAGTAGTGAGATTACCGCACCGATACTGGTGCACACCATGCGCATGCCGATCCGCTGGGGCGATATGGACGCCATGGGGCACGTCAACAATACCAATTATTTCCGTTACATCGAGTCGGCCCGCATTGCCTGGCTCGAGCAGGTCGGCGGCTTGCCCGACTCGCGCGACCAGGGCCCCGTCATCGTCAACGCGTCGATGAACTTCCTCAAGCAACTGACCTATCCGGGCGAGATCGAGGTGCGTACCTTCATCGCGCCGCCGGGGCGATCGAGCATCGAGGTCTCGCACGAGATCCGTTTGCTGGACGCCAATGGCGAATCGGGCGAGTTGCACGCCAATGGCATGGCCAAGGTGGTGTGGGTCGATTTCAAGGTGGGCAAGTCGGCCCCGTTACCGGCTGCACTGCGCAGCGTCTTTCCGGCAGCGTGATCGCCGTGGTCTGTTTCGACCGCAACCGCCTCGCGCTGGACGACATCGTCGCCATCGCGCGTGGCGCAGCGCGGCCGATCCTCTCGTCCGACCCCGCCTTTCGCGCTTTTATTCAGCGTGGCGCCGACTTTCTCGACCGGCTGCTGCTTGAAGACGGCGCCATCTACGGCGTGACCACCGGTTATGGCGATTCATGCACGGTGCCCGTACCTCTGGCGCTCGTGACCGAACTGCCGCACCACCTGTACACCTACCACGGGTGCGGCCTGGGCAGTTTTCTGGATCCTGCCGAGACGCGCGCCGTGATGGCCACGCGCCTCGCGTCGCTGGCGAAAGGCTTTTCGGGGGTCAGCATTGACCTGCTCGAGCAGATCGTGCGACTGTTCGACGCCGACCTGTTGCCGCTGATCCCGAGCGAAGGCTCGGTCGGCGCCAGCGGCGACCTGACCCCGCTGTCCTATCTCGCGGCCGTACTGTGCGGCGAACGCGAAGTGCTGCGCCACGGCGTGCAGATGCCGGCTGCCGATGCGCTGCGCGAGGCCGGCATCGCGCCGCTGCGCCTGCGGCCGAAAGAGGGGCTGGCGATCATGAACGGTACCGCCGTCATGACGGGCCTGGCCTGCCTGGCCTGGGACCGCGCCCACTACCTGACGCGCCTGACCACGCGCATCACGGCAATGGCGTCGTTTGCGCTCGATGGCAACGCCCATCACTTCGATCAAACGCTGTTCTCGGTCAAGCCGCATGCGGGCATGCAGGACGTGGCTGCCTGGCTGCGCGCCGATCTGGCGTACACCGGCCAGCAGGAGCGCAATGGCACGCGCCTGCAGGACCGCTATTCGATCCGCTGCGCGCCGCATGTGATCGGCGTGCTGGCTGACGCGTTGCCGTTCTTTCGTACCACCATCGAGAACGAACTCAATAGCGCCAACGACAATCCGATCATCGACGCCGAGGGCGAGCGCGTACTGCATGGCGGGCATTTCTACGGCGGCCATATCGCCTTCGCAATGGACAGCATGAAGAATGCCGTCGCCAACCTGGCCGACCTGCTCGACCGGCAACTGGCGCTGCTGGTCGACCCGCGCTACAACGCCGGACTGCCCGCCAACCTGTCGGGCATGGAGGGCGAGCGCGCCGCCATCAACCACGGTCTCAAGGCACTGCAAATCAGCGCCTCGGCCTGGACCGCCGAAGCACTCAAGCTGACGATGCCGGCCTCGGTTTTTTCGCGTTCGACCGAATGCCATAACCAGGACAAGGTCAGCATGGGCACGATCGCCGCGCGTGACTGCCTGCGCGTGCTGGAACTGACCGAGCAGGTGGCTGCGGCGCTCTTGATCGCGGTGCGCCAGGGCGTGTGGCTGCGCTGCCGGCTCGAGCCGGAGCGCGTACTGCCGGCGCCGCTGGCGCAGATGCTGGCGCAGTTGGGCCGGGATATTGCGCCGGTGCTTGAAGACCGCCGGCTTGATGGGGATTTGCGCCTGATGATCGGGCGCATGCGCGCACAGCACTGGGAGCTGTACCTGTAATCGCGGGAAGGTGCAGCGGGGCGCTGGTGCCCCTCAGCCCGCGCCCACCAGCTTGTGCACCAGCTCCACCGACGTCGATGCCGCGAACTTGCGCATCAGGCTGGCGCGGTGCATTTCGACCGTGCGCGGACTGAGGTCGGTTTCGCGCGCGATCACCTTGCTGGTCTTGCCCTCGACCAGCAGCGCGGCGATCTCGCGCTCGCGCGGCGTCAGTTGCGCCGTCACGGGCCGCTTCTCGCTGACATCCTCGAAGATCCAGACGCCGGCGCCCAGGGGTTCGAGCGGGGACAGCGCACGGCCCGTCACGTGGCACCAGAACAGCTCGCCATTGGCGCGGCGCATGATGCGCTCGTCCGAGTAGCGCCCCTTCGCGTTCATGATCGGGATGATGCGGTCGCCTGTGCGCAGAAATTCGTCCATCGTCGGATACAGCACCGAGAACGACGAGCCGGTCAGGTGGCCGGCCGGATGGCCGAACATCGCTGCCAGTGCGCCATTGCAGGCCTGGATCACCCGGTCGCGCGAGATGCACATGCCCACTGGCGCGTGCTGGAAAATCATCTCGTAGTCAATCGTGTGCGGCAGGTTCATGTGAGGCGGATCAGGGCGTTGTTCGTTGGGATGCAGGTGGCGCGGCATGGCGGTAGTTCTACGGTATTGTGCACGGGCTGCCGGTATTCTATGCTGAGACGGGTTCTCAAACTTATAAAAGGGACAGGTATGAATAAAGTGTATCCAGACGCGCGCTCGGCACTTGCAGGCGTCGTGCAGGACGGCCAGACGATCGCCGTGGGCGGGTTTGGCCTGTGCGGTATTCCGGAAGCCCTGATCGCGGCATTGCGCGACTCGGGTGTCAAGCAACTCACCGCCATCTCCAACAACGCGGGCGTCGATGGCTTCGGCCTGGGCCAGTTGCTCGAGACACGCCAGATCAAGAAAATGATCGCGTCGTACGTCGGCGAAAACAAGGAATTTGCGCGCCAGTTCCTGGCCGGCGAACTCGAACTCGAATTCACGCCACAAGGCACGCTGGCCGAAAAGCTGCGCGCTGGCGGCGCCGGCATCCCGGCCTTCTTTACCAAGACCGGCTACGGCACCATCGTCGCCGAGGGCAAGGAAACGCGCGAATTCAACGGCGAGCATTATGTGATGGAACATGCGCTGTTCCCCGATGTGTCGCTGGTCAAGGCCTATATGGCCGACCGCTCGGGCAACCTCGTGTTTCGCAAGACGGCCCGCAACTTCAACCCCAACGTGGCCACGGCCGGCAAGATCTGCATCGTCGAAGTCGAGAAGCTGGTAGAGGTCGGCGAGATCGATCCCGACCACGTGCATACCCCGGGCATCTTCGTGCACCGCATCGTCCACAACGCGTCGCCCGAAAAGCGCATCGAGCAGCGTACCGTGCGCACGGTGAGCAACATCGGCAACTAAGCGCTTTAACCCGACGACAGAAACGGAGATAACAACATGGCATGGACTCGTGATGAAATGGCCGCGCGTGCGGCGCTGGAGCTGCAAGACGGCTTCTACGTGAACCTGGGCATTGGATTACCAACCCTGGTGGCAAACTATGTGCCGAAGGATATCGAGGTCTCGCTACAGTCCGAAAACGGTCTGCTCGGCATCGGCCCGTTCCCGACAGAGGATGCGGTCGACGCCGACCTGATCAACGCCGGCAAGCAGACCGTGACGGCGCTGCCGGGCTCGGCCTACTTCAGCTCGGCCGATTCGTTTGGCATGATTCGCGGTGGCAAAATCAACCTGGCGATTCTGGGCGCGATGCAAGTCTCGGAAGAAGGCGACCTGGCCAACTGGATGATCCCGGGGAAAATGGTCAAGGGCATGGGCGGTGCGATGGACTTGGTGGCCGGCGTCAAGCGCGTGGTCGTGGTGATGGAACATGTCGCCACCGCCAAGGATGGCTCTACCAGCCACAAGCTGCTGAAAAAGTGCGATCTGCCCTTGACGGGTGTCGGCGTGGTCGACCGTATCATCACCGATCTCGGCGTGCTCGACGTGACGGCCACCGGTTTGAAGCTGGTCGAACTGGCGCCAGGCGTGGGTGTGGATGAGATCGTCGCCGCCACCGGTTGCGAGCTCGATACGTCGGCCGTCTGAGACGCAACCAGCAAGAAATGAAGGGCGCCGCAGGTCGGCGCCCTTGTCATTCTGCGCCTATGGCAGCGTCCACACGTACTGTACCGGTACCCAGGCCGCTACCGGCTTGCCCTTGGCCATTGCCGGCTTGAAGATGCACAACGCCAGGGCAGCCCGCGCTGCCTCGTCAAGCGACGCGTCGCCGCTCGACTGGTACAGGCGGGTATTCTGCACCTTGCCGTCGGGCCCGATCAGAAAACCGATGGTCGAGGTCCCCGTGATCTTGTTTGCCAGCGCCTGCGGCGGGTAAACCGGCCGGCTGCACGACGTGGCGTCAGGCCCGCCCTTCGTGGCCGGGACGGCCGTGAATTCCGTGGGGGCAGGCGGCGTCTGCGCGCAACCGCCAAGTGCGCCCATCAGGCTCAGGGCGACGATCGACGTACGGGGATGTTTCCACATGGCGTGTCCTTAGCTCGTCGTCCACACGTACTTCACTTCGGTCCACTGTTCCTTCGCCGCGCCATTCACCGTGCCCGGCTGGAAGCTGCATTTGGCAATCGCGGCGCGCGCTGCTTCGTCGAGCGACCCATTGCCGCTGGTCTGGCGCACGACAGCTTCGCGCACCTTCCCATCGGCCTTCACCAGCATCCCCAGCGTTACCGTGCCTTCGACCTTGGCTGCCAGCGCATCGGCCGGGTACACAGGCTTCGCGCACGAATTGAATTTCGCGACCGGCGACGTGGTGTCGTTGTCGGGCATGGCGGCGAACGGATTGACGGGCGCCGTGCTCGTGCAGCCGGCCAGGGCAGCCAAAGCCAGGCCGAGCACCGGAAGCGCGGCTTTCCAGTTCAGTGCCTGCGTGTCGGGACGAACGAGTTGTTTGATGCGTTGCATGAGATTGCCTCCATTGGCCGCCTGGGCCAGATGCTGGGTTGAAAACTGGAGTCGTTCCAGTTCGGATAGCGCAAGAGCCAGGCGCCGCGGTTCGCCCAGTTGTCTTGCTGCGATGGTGTCGGCAACCAGTTCCCGTTCGGCGCGGATGCGTCCCGAGATCCACCAGATTGCCGGGTGATAAAACAGCAGTGCCTCGACCACGTTCTGCAGCAGGTTGACGAGGTAATCGTGACGCCGGATATGGGCCAGTTCGTGCGCCAGCAGCGCTTCGAGCAAGTGGGGCGGCATACCGGATACGAGCGATGCCGGCACCAGCACCACCGGGCGCCACCAGCCGAAGGTGACCGGGCTGGCCAGGCCCGCGACGATGCGCAGCCGCACCGTGCGCGCAATGCCGGCGGCCTTCGCCATCCGGTTGAGCCGGGCTTGCCAGGCCGGTTCGCCCGCCTCGACCGTTGCAGCGCGGTGCAGCCACAGCAGGCCTGCGACCATCCGCAATGCAAGCACGAGCGCGCAGACGCCCCACGTGCCGACAATCCAGCCCAGGCTGCGCTCGAAGATGGCGCGCCAGCTGTCGTCGAGCCCACTGGCCAGCAGGCCGCTGGCAAAGGTCTCCATCGGCTGGGCTGCCAGATCCTGGGTGCCGGCCAGGCGCGCCGCCAGTTCGGCAGCCGGCCAGAGCAGGCACAGCAACAGCCCGGTGCAGGCGACCGCATACCGGTGCTCGGCGCGCGCATTGCGCAGCAGGCTCATGGCCAGCGCTACGGCGCAGCCGATCAGCGCGCCTTGCCAGAGGAATTCGACGAGTGTCCAGCCGATGCTGGCGACCAGATGGGCGGCGGTCATTGGCCGTCCCCGTCCTTCAGCAGTTGTTCGATCTCGGCCCGTTCCTTCTTCGAGATGCCGCTCTTGAGCGCCGCCAGCACGAGCGCCTTGGCCGAGCCGGCAAATGCCCGCTGCATCAGGTCGTTCAGTAAATTGCCCTGCAGCGCATCGCGCGCGTGGACGGGACTGTAGACGTGCGAGCGTTCGCTTTCGTCCCGCGCCAGCAAGCCTTTGGCATGCATCACCTGCATCAGCCGCAGCACCGTGGCGTAGGTCACATCTGGCCGTTGTGGCAGCATCGCCTCATGGACCTGCTTGGCGGTGGCAGCACCCAACGGCCACAGCACTTGTAGCAGGTCGAGCTCGGCGGGCGTGGGCTTGGGCGCGTCAGGGGAGAGCGGCATGACATCCTCGGATAGGCAGGTTGATCCTAGATTATCTTGTCTAGATCGAGTTGTCTACGAAGATTTGTGCTTCCTGTGGCGAGAGGGGTTCACGTTTTGCCTGAGCGGCACATCGTCTCGATCGTGTCGAGCACGACCCTGGCGCGAAACGGCTTGAGGATCACGCGGCTGATCCGGCGTTCGCGCAGGTCGCTCAGGAGTTCGGGCGTGGCGGTCTCGGTCATGATCGCGATCGACAAGCCTTGCTTGTTGGCGGCCGCATCGGCGCGCAGGCGGTCGATCAGGCCCAGGTCGTAGCGGCTGTCCTTGCCGCTGCCCACGCAGTCGACGGCGATGACCGCGCCCTGGAAGGTGCGCACGCTCAACAGGCGCAGGGCGGCCGCACTGGTTGCCGCTTCATGGACCTGGCCCAGATTCAGGCTGCGCGCCGTCATCGCGACGGTACGGCGCAGCATGGGTTCCGGTTCGACCAAAAGAATGTTCTTGGTTGCGTCAGGCATCGGCCACCTCACTGATATTGCGCAGTTCCATCACGACCAGATCGCGCAGCGTGCGCAGGATGCCCAGTTCCATCGCGTCCAGCGTGCGTGGGATGCGGTCGATCAGGCACAAGGTGCCCAGGCTCAGGTTTAAGGGCAAGGTCAATGGCGCGCCGGCATAGAAGCGGATGTGCGGCGGGCCTGTGACGAGAGGGTTGTCGGCAAAGCGCGGGTCGAGCAGCGTGTCGCCCACGACCAGGATGTCTTGCTCGAGGATCGCATGAGAGCACAGCGAGATGTCGCGGCCGGTTTCGCACAGCTCGGTGCCGGTGCGGGCCTTGAACCATTGGCGGTCGGTGTCGACCAGCGTGATGGTAACGATGGGCACATCGAACTCGCTGGCGGCAAAGGCCACGATCCGGTCATAGCGTTCCTCTGCGGGCGTATCGAGGATCAGCAGGTCGTACAGGGCCGCCAGGCGCGCGGCTTCGTTGTCGGGGGTGGCGGCAATCAGCATCGTGGAAGCACCGGCGCGGCCGGTCGTCAGTCGGGATGTTCGGAATATACCAGACGCTACCAGGCGGCCTCCACACGACCAGGCAAGCCAAAAAAAGCCGCACCCCAAAGGGTGCGGCTCTCATGGACGGGCAATGGCAGAAGATTACGCCGCTTCGCGCACGGCCTTCATCGTGGTCTGATCTTCGACGATCACGCGGCCATGCAACACGTCGTCCATGCGCTTGACGTCGAGTTCGTTTTCCCATTTCGACACGACGACCGTGGCCACACCGTTGCCGATGAAGTTGGTCAGCGCGCGCGCTTCGCTCATGAAGCGGTCGATGCCCAGGATCAGCGCCATGCCGGCCACCGGAATCGTCGGCACGACGGCCAGCGTTGCGGCCAGCGTGATGAAGCCGGCGCCGGTGATGCCCGACGCGCCTTTCGAGGTCAGCATCGCCACCAGCAGGATGGTCAGTTCCTGGGTCAGCGTCAGGTCGGTGTTGGTCGCTTGCGCCACGAACAGGGCCGCCATCGTCATGTAGATATTGGTGCCGTCCAGGTTGAACGAGTAACCGGTTGGCACCACCAGGCCGACGACCGGCTTGGCGCAGCCCAGGCTTTCCAGCTTGCGCATCAGGCTTGGCAGCGCGCTTTCCGACGACGACGTACCCAGCACGATCAGCAGTTCTTCCTTGATGTAGCGGATGAACTTGAAGATCGAGAAGCCGGTGAAGCGGGCGATCGTGCCCAGCACGATGAAGATGAACAGGGCGCAAGTCAGGTAGAACGAGCCCATCAGCTTGGCCAGCGGCAGCAGCGACGCGATGCCGTACTTGCCGATCGTGAACGCCATCGCGCCGAATGCGCCCAGTGGCGCGACCTTCATGATGATGTTGACGATGCCAAAGATCACGTGCGAGACGTCATCGATGAGTTTGGTTACTGGACGGCCGCGCTCGCCCATCATCGACAGTGCGAAACCGAACAGGATTGCGACCAGCAGCACCTGCAGGATGTTACCCGTAGCAAACGCATCCACGAACGTCGTCGGGATGATGTGCATGATGAACTCGGTCGTGGTCTGGGCATGCGCATTGGTCGTGTATTGCGCAATCGCGCTCGAATCGAGCGTGGCCGGATCGACGTTGAAGCCGGCGCCCGGCTTGGCGACGTTGGCCACGACCAGGCCGATGGCCAGCGCAAAGGTCGAGACGACCTCGAAGTACAGCAATGCCTTGCCGCCAACGCGGCCGATCTTCTTCATGTCCTGCATGCCCGCGATACCTGCGACGACGGTACAGAAGATCACGGGGGCGATGATCATCTTGATCAGTTTGATGAAGCCGTCTCCCAAAGGCTTCATCGCAGTGCCTACCTCTGGGTAAAATACGCCCAGCAACACGCCAAGAACAATGGCGAACAATACCTGGACGTACAGGATTTTATAAAACGGCTTCTTCATGGCAACTCTTCAACGAGGTTGGTAGTAATGCCATGGTGGCGCATTCAGCCGGTGCGGGCTATTGTGGAAATCCGCATGCTGCACTGCAGCAGTGCAGCGTGGAAATTTTCGCACCCGGAGTGTGCATGACCGGGCGGCAAAGCCCGGCCGCGACGGGAGAATTGTTACTGGGCGGCCCAGCCGCCGTCCATATTCCATGCCACGCCGCGCACCTGGTTTGCCGCCGGACTGCAGAAGAACACGGCCAGCGCGCCCAGTTCGTCGGGCGTGACGAATTCACCGGACGGCTGCTTCTCGAGCAGCAGCGCCTTGCGCGCGGCGTCGTTGTCGATGCCTTCGCGCGCGGCGCGGTCGTCGACCTGTTTCTGGACCAGAGGCGTCAGCACAAAGCCCGGGCAGATCGCATTGCAGGTCACGCCCGTCTGCGCCGTTTCCAGCGCGGTGACCTTGGTCAGGCCGACCAGCCCGTGCTTGGCCGCGACATACGCCGACTTCTGGCTCGAGCCCACCAGGCCATGGACCGAGGCCAGATTGATGATGCGGCCCCAGTTCTTTTGCTTCATGCCGGGCAAGGCCAGGCGCGTCGTGTGGAAGGCCGAACTCAGGTTGATGGCGATGATTGCGTCCCAGCGCTCAGTCGGAAAATCCTCAAGCGCGGCCACGTGCTGGATCCCCGCATTGTTGACCAGGATGTCGACGCCGCCGAATTTGTCGCTGGCATACTGCATCAGCGCGGCGATCTCAGCCGGCTTGGACATGTCGGCATTGTGGTACGCCGTTTGCACACCGAATTCGGCGCCGATATCGGTGTAAAGTTTTTCGATCTGCTGCGCGTCGCCGAAGCCGTTGAACACGATATTGGCCCCCTGTTCGGCCAGCGAGCGTGCGATGCCCAGGCCGATGCCCGAGGTCGATCCGGTGACGAGAGCCGTTTTACCGTTTAGCATGGTCGATGTCATTGTGTCCTCATGGGTAAATGCCCGTTGGCGAGCGGATGGGGGGAACTCCCTCAGAATTGGTAGAATTCTAACCGTAACGCCTCCCGCGTGCGAAAGCAGCCAGGCGCCTTTCATGATTTTCTTATTCCGGAGTCGCGATGTCCGAGCCCAGATTCAAGAGCGTCCAGTGCATCTCGCCTGCCGGGTTGCACCGCGTCGCCTACAAGGAATGGGGCGCTGCGGACAATCCGAAGGTGCTCGTGTGCGTGCATGGCGTGACCCGCGTCGGGGATGATTTCGACCATCTGGCGCGCGCGCTGTGCGATACCTGGCGCGTCGTATGCCCCGATATCGTCGGGCGCGGGCGCTCCGACCGGCTGCGCGATCCGGCCGGCTACCAGGTGTCGCAATACGTGGCCGATATGGTCACGCTGATCGCCCGCGTGACTGCCGGCGCCGACAGCGGGGATGTCGCCTGGTTCGGTACCTCGATGGGGGGGCTGATCGGCATGACGCTGGCCGCCCTGGAAGGCTCGCCGATCTCGCGGCTCGTGATCAATGATATCGGCCCGGCACTGGGCGGCGAGGCGCTGCAGCGCATCGGCGAATATATCGGCCAGGATGTGCGCTTCCCGAGCTTTGCCGCCGGCGCCGACTACATCAAGACCGTCTCGGCGCCATTCGGCCCGCACGCCGACGACGAATGGCACAAGCTGGCCAGCGATGTGCTGCGCCAGGATGACAACGGGCAGTGGCGCCGCCATTACGACCTGAATCTGGCGCAGCCGTTTCGCGCCATGACGGTCGAACGTGCGGCCGACGACGAAGCGGCGCTGTGGGCGGCGTGGGATGCGATCAGGTGCCCGACGCTGCTGGTACGTGGCGAACAGTCCGACCTGCTCTCGCGCGTTACGGCGCAGCAGATGACGACGCGCGGGCCGCATGCGCGCCTGATCGAAATCCCCGGCGTCGGCCATGCGCCGACCTTCGTGCACGCCGACCAGATCGCGCTTGCCCGCGCATTTTTAACCGGTACAGGATCATGACGATCCGGCCTGAATCAACCATCATCGAACAGAAAGACATCATGGAAATCAAACGACTGTACGTAGGCAAACGACTGTCCGAAGTCGCCATCCACAACGAGACCGTGTACCTGGCCGGCCAGATCGCCGAAGACACCGCCCAGGGCATCGATGGCCAGATGCGCGAAGTGCTGGGCCACGTCGACCGCCTGTTGGGCGAAGCGGGCAGCGACAAGTCATGCATCCTGTCGTGCAATATCTTCATCTCGGACATGGACAACTTCCCTGGCATGAACGACGTCTGGGACGAGTGGGTCGCCCAGGGCCACACGCCGCCGCGCGCCACCGTCGAAGCCAGGCTGGCCAACCCGGCCTGCCTGGTCGAGGTGTGCGTCATCGCCGCGCTGCGCTGAGCGCATGGTCTCCACCGCACTGTTAGGCGATGCCAAGACCGGCCTGGTACAGGGGCTGAGCCCTGAGGACTGCGTGCGCGTACACGCTGCGCTCGACTACGCGTTCGGCGCCTACGGCACGCGCCTGGCCGGCTCGGGCCAGAGCGCGTTCGAATTCTCGCTCGGCGCTGCCGGCACGCTGGCGTACCTGAATACCGATGCCGAAACCCGCATCGCCGGCCTGGTGTTCGAGCTGGCGCTGATGGACCCGGCCGTGTTCACCGACCTCGAGGAGCGCTTCGGCGCCGGCGTCGTCGCGCTCGTGCAGGGCGTGCATCAGCTGATCCGGCTGCGCGACCTGACGGCAGGTGGGGCGCCCGTCGGCAGTGGCAAGAACGCCGCGCAGCAGGCGGCGGCGCAAAACGAGACACTGCGCAAGATGCTGCTGGCGATGGCCACCGACATGCGCGTGGTGCTGATGCGTCTTGCCTCGTGCGCGGCCACGCTGCGCCACTTTGCCGAACACAAACGCTTTGACGATGTCACGCGCGCGTACGGGCGCGAGGTGCTGGACTTCTATGCGCCGCTGGCCAACCGTCTCGGCATCTGGCAACTGAAGTGGGAACTCGAAGACCTGGCGTTTCGCTTCATCGAACCCGATACCTACAAGCGCATCGCCAAGATGCTCGAAGAAAAGCGCATGTCGCGCGAAAGCTTCGTCGCCTCGTCGATCGAGCGCCTGCAACGCGAGCTGGCATCGGCCTCGATTCCGGCCGATGTGTCTGGCCGGCCCAAGCACATCTACAGCATCTGGAGCAAGATGCGCGGCAAGGAGCTCGATTTCACCGAGCTGTACGATGTGCGCGCGTTTCGCGTGATCGTCCCCGACATCAAGACCTGCTACACGGTGCTGGGTGTGATTCACAATATCTGGACGCCGGTGCCCAAGGAATTCGACGACTATATCTCGCGCCCGAAGCCCAATGGCTACCGCTCGCTGCACACGGTGGTCATGGCCGAAGACGGCCGGCCGCTCGAAGTGCAGATTCGCACGCAGGAGATGCACAACTTTGCCGAATACGGCATCGCCGCGCACTGGCGCTATAAAGAAGAAGGCGGTTCCAACTTCAAGAGCCAGCAATACGACGAAAAGATCGCCTGGCTGCGCCAGCTGCTGGCGTGGAAGACCGACGTGTCCGATGCAGTGTCGGGCCAGGAAGAACTGCAGCGCGAATGGGTTGAAAAGCTCAAGGCCACGACGCTCAACGACCGCATCTTCGTGTTGACGCCGCAGGCGCGGGTACTCGAACTGCCGGTGGGCGCCACGCCGATCGACTTCGCGTACCACCTGCACAGCGATGTCGGCCACCGCTGCCGCGGCGCGCGCATCGATGGCGTGATGGTGCCGCTCAATACGCAACTGAAAAACGGCCAGACCTGCGAAATCATCACGGCCAAGGGCTCCAGCGGCAACCAGGGTCCGTCGCGCGACTGGCTCAGTCCCGGCTACGCGGTCAGCAGCCGCACGCGCTCGAAAATCCGCGCCTGGTTCCACGCGCTGGACCAGGCCGAAACGCTGGCCCATGGCCGCGCGCTTGTCGAAAAGTCGCTCCAGCGTGAAGGCAAGACGGCCGTCAACCTGGAGCTGCTCGCGCAGAAACTGGGCTTTGCCAAGGTCGATGAACTGTTCATCGAAGTGGGCAAGGACAAGTTCAGCCTGCGCCACGTCGAAGCCGCGCTGCACGATGGCGACGAGCCGCCACCGGTCGAGGAACCGAAGTTCGACAACAAGAGCCGCGCTTCAAGCGTGGAGCAGGGCGCCAAGTCGGGCGTGCTGGTGCTGGGGACCGAGGGGTTGATGACCTTGCTCGCCAAGTGCTGCAAGCCGGCCCCGCCCGATCCGATCATCGGCTTCGTCACGCGCGGCAAGGGCGTCTCGATTCACCGCCTCACCTGCAAGAACTTTTCCGAGATGCAGACCAAGTCGCCGGAAAGGGTCATTCAAACTGAATGGGGTTCAGCGGGGAACGAGACCGTCTACCCGATCGACCTGTTCATCCTGGCGCAGGACCGGCAAGGGCTGTTGCGCGATATCTCCGAAGTCTTCTCGCGCGAGAAGATCAATGTAATCGGGGTGAACACGCAAAGTGCCAAGGGCCAGGCGCGCATGATCTTCACGGCCGAAATCGGGTCGACGGCGCAGGCGCAGAAAGCGCTGGCGGCGATCATGGAAGTGGGCGGCGTGATGGAGGCAAAGCGGCAGTAGGGCGATGCCCCGTGCGCGGCGGCGTGACGTAATCATTTGTCACCGGGCCGCGCAGCCTGCCGCAACCGCAGTATCATTCAGCCCATGCCGCGCTCGCTCCCTTCCACCGCCCATCCCGAACTCTGGTTCGCGCACGCCAAACGCTACCTGCGCAGCTGGTGGTACATGATCCATCTGGGCGCGGTCGCCATCGTGCTGGCGTTCTCGCCATCCACCTGGCAGCGCGAGCGCTTCCACGCCACCGCGCGTCACATCCACGCCAGCACCTGGCAAGTGCTGCCCTGGTTCACGCTGGCTGCGTGCCTGGTGAGCCTGGTCATCATTCGCATCGTGCTGGTCACGGCCAAGAGCTACGGCTTGTCCGGCTTTGCGCTCGAGATGGTGGTGCGGGTGCTGGTGCTCGAACTGATTCCGCTGTGCGCGGCGCTGTTCGTCGCGCTGCGCGCCAGCATGGCGTTCGACGCGTCGGCGCTGGGCCTTGCGCGCCGCGCGCTGCCTGCGCGGGGCGCCAGCGACGATGCGCTGCGCCGCATGCGCAGCGACCTGGTGCCCCAGTTGATCGCGAATGCAGTGTCGGTGCTGACCCTCGCTCTGGTCACGTCCATCGTCGTGCTGCTGCTGGCCTACCTGAACGTGTACGGCGTCTCGCCGTGGGGCCTGGGCGACTATACCCGCACGGTCGGGCGCGTGTTCGCACCAACCGTCACGGCCGGCTTCGTGCTCAAGACGGTGCTGTTCGGCCTGGCCGTGGCGCTGATCCCCACGGCGGCCATTCTCGAATTGCAGCGCTATCCACGGCGCCTGGTCTCGACCGTGCAGCCGGGCGCACTGCGCCTGCTGTTCGTGCTGATCGTGATCGAAGCGGCCTCGCTTGCACTGAAATACATCTGATTGACAGGACCAATACCCACATGACGGACCAGATTCCCGATACCGCGCTGCCCGACGAACCGAAGCACGTGGAAACCAAGGCCGTGATCCTCCTCGTTTTTCTGGGGCTGATGATCTGTGGCTTCGTGTTCTACGTGATGTACGCGCGCGGCGTGTTCGAGCCGACCCAGCGCCTGACGCTCGTGGCGGACGATTCGACCGGCGTCATACCCGGCATGGACATGACGTTTGCCGGCTTTCCGATCGGGCGCGTGCGCCAGGTCGAGCTGGCCGATACCGGCAAGGTGAATATCCTGGTCGACGTCCAGAGCAAGGACGCCAAGTGGCTGCGCGCCTCGAGCGTCTTCACGCTGGAGTCGAGCATCGTCGGTGAAACGCGCCTGCGCGCCTACACGGGCGTGCTGACCGATGCGCCGCTGCCGGCCGGCTCGACCCGCACCGTGCTGCGCGGCGACGCCACCGCGGAAATCCCGCGCATCGTCGCCACCGCCAGGGGGCTGCTGGAAAACCTGGAAACGATGACGTCGTCCGGCTCGGACGTGAACACCAGCCTGTCGAACCTGTCGGCCGTGACGGGCCGCATGTCGGGGCGCTACGGCGTGCTCGGTGGCGCGCTGGGTGGCGACGAAGAAGCGAAGAAGCTGATGGAAGCGCTCGACCGCGTCAACCTGATCCTGGCCAAGGCCGATCAGCGCGTGTTCGGCCAGGCCGGCGTCATGGACGACGCCCAGGCGGCCGTGCGCCAGCTGGATGTCGTGCTCAAGGACGCGAGCGCCACCTTGAAGAAAGTCGACGCGGTGCTGGTCGAAGCGCAGGCCGTTGGCGCCAACACGCGCGAAGCGACCGAAGACCTGAGCGCACTGCGCGGCGATGTCGACGCCAGTCTGCGCAAGGTGAATCGCCTGGTCGAGGAAATCAACCGCAAATGGCCGTTCGCACGCACCAATCCGGAGATCAAGCTGCCATGAAGACCATTCCATTGTTGATGGCTGCCTTGCTGGCCGGCTGCGCGAGCAAGCCGTTGCCACCCGACTGGCAGGCGAACGCCAAGGGCGCGCTCGACGCGTCGGTCGACGATTACCTGAAAGGGCACACGGCCGCGTCGAACGCCGAGTTCCGCGAAGCGCGCGCCGAGACCACTGCCACCGGTCGCGCTGACCATGTAGCCCAGGTCGAGCTGGTGCGCTGCGCGGCGCAGGTGGCCAGTCTCGTGTTTGAGGATTGCCCGGGTTATGCGGCGCTGGCGCCTGATGCCACGCCGGCGCAGCGTGCCTACGCCGCCTATCTGGCGGGGCAGTGGGATGGACTGGACGTGGCGCTGCTGCCCGAACAGCATCGGGCTGTTGTCAGTGGCGGCGCATTGGAGACTGTTGCCGATCCCCTGGCGCGGCTGGTTGCGGCTGGTGCGCAGTTCAAGGCGAGCCGCATCACGCCGGCAGGAATCACGCTGGCGGTCGACACGGCCTCAAACCAGGGCTGGCGCCGGCCGCTGCTGGCATGGCTGGGGGTACAGGCGCAGCGCGCCGAAGCGGCGGGCGACACGGCCGCGCAGGCGGCCATTGAGCGGCGCCGCAAGCTGGCCGGCGGCCAGTAGACCTTAAAGCCCTAGCGCAGTGCCCACGGCAGCATGTTGTGGATCGTCGTTGCGGCAATCGCCGCCTGGCCGGTGGCCACCGTGATCTGGTTCAGCCCGCGCGTGACGTCCCCGATGGCGTACAGCCCCGGCACCGCCGTGCGGCAATGGTCGTCCACCGTCAGCGTGTCGCATTCGACCGTTTCGGCGCCCAGGTTGGCCGCCAGGGCAGAGCGAGCATTCTCGCCCAGCATCGGGTAGAACACATCGCATTCGTAGGATTGCCCGTCGCGTGTGTGCAGCACGGGTTTCAGGTCGTCGGTCAGCGTGACCCCGGCCAGCGGTGAGGCGATGTGCCGCACGTTCGCCGCCTGCAGCTGCGCATGCTGGTCGGCGTCGACCACCGACTCGTCGGCCCGCTCGAACAGCAGCACATCGCGGCTGAAGCTGCGCATGAACAGGGCGTGGCCGACCGGATTGACTTCGGCCGTGGCCACGGCGATGCGCTTGTCGATCACATCGTAGCCGTCGCACACGGGGCACAGGCGCACCGCGCCGCTGGCCACGGCCTCGTCCCAGCGTTCGACCGGCATGCCCACGTCAGCCACGCCTGTGGCCAGCAGCACCGTGTAGGCGCGCATTTCTGTGACGTCGCCCTCCGGGCTCGTGCAGTCGGCGATGAACAGGCCGTCGTCGATGCGCAGATTGCTGATTTCGCCGGGAATCACATGGCCGCCGTACTTGCCGAGCTGGCAGCGTAGCTGGTCGAGCAGCAGCTTCCCATTGATCCCGTCCGGGAAGCCGGGGTAGTTGTGCGAGACGGGAATCCAGGCCAGGCGGCTGTTGCCCTTGTCGACCAGGGCGACATTGCGGGTGAACCGGCGCAGGTAGATGGCGGCGGTCAGGCCACCTGGCCCGCCGCCGATGATGAGGGTATCGAATACGTTTGGTGTAAGGTCCATGGCAGCATTATGTCGCCGAATGCAGGATGGGGTATCGGCGCGCGCGCTCACGCTGAGTCGGCCTGCGCTTACACGATTGGTTGGCTGCCGTTTGCCACGGCCGGTTTCACAGCGATTTGCCGCCGGCCGCTTCCGGTTGCAGCGTGACGTGGTCGATGCCATGGCGCGCGCGCAGCATTGCGCGCACGGCTTCCAGCACGGCGGGCCACTGTTCCAGGCTGCGTATCTCGATGTGGCCGATCAGCGCCGGGTGGCCGGGCGACATGTCCCAGACATGCATGTCGTGCACGGCCAGGACGCCTTCAACGGCAGCCATGTCGGCGCCGACCTGCACGAAGTCGATCGCGTGCGGCACGGCTTCCATCAGAAAGTGGTACGACTCGCGCAGGATGCCGCTGGTCGAGCGCAGGATCAGCAGCGCGACGAAGATCGACAGGATTGGATCGGCCCGCAACCAGCCGGTGAAATAGATGATGGCGCCGGATGCGATCGCGGCCAGCGAGCCGAGCAGGTCGCCCATCACATTGACGAGCGCAGCGCGGGTATTGATGCTGTCGTTGTTGCGCGACAGGATCCATGCGACGAGCAGATTGATCGAGGCGCCCAGCGCGGCCACGACCAGCACGATGCCGCCCTTGACGGGCTCCGGATGGATCAGGCGCTGGATGGCTTCCCAGCCGATCCATCCGACCAGGGCCAGCATCACCAGGCAATTGACGAACGCGGCCAGGGCCTCGGCGCGCACGAAGCCGAATGAGTGGCGCGCCGATGGCGGGCGCTTGGCGATCATCTGCGCGAGCAGGGCCAGGCCCAGGGCGGCGGCGTCGGTCACCATATGGCCGGCGTCCGAGATCAGGGCCAGCGAGTTCGACAGGAAGCCGGTAATCACCTCGATCAGCGCGAACAGCAACGTCAGGCCCATCGCGAACGCCAGTGCCTTCTGGCTGCGCGCTTCAATGGAATGGGAATGGCTTGCGTCACCGTCGAGGTGGGCATGCAGGTGGGAGGGGTCGTGCGGCTTGTACGTCATCGCCATGCAATCAATATTCGGATGGGGCACCAGTGTAAATCATCGGCGCCCGTGCAGCATGGTGAGCTGGTCAGCAATAAATTTTGTGCGAGGGTTGCAGTTCCCGCATCGGGTCCCTATAATGGCGGCATCGGGCGGTTAGTTCAGCTGGTTAGAATACTTGGTCGACATCCAAGGGGTCGCAGATTCGAATTCTGCACCGCCCACCAGAACATTAGTAAGAGCGAGAAAGGCACCACGGTTATGACACCGCGAACTACAACGACGTTGTGGGGGAATCGCTAGACGCGAAGGGGTGTGCTTTTGCTTAACACAACGAATCAACGCGGCTAGCCCGCGTTTTTTTTCGTCCAGATTTTACTATCCTTGATTCTTGTTATTTAACGGCGCGCGGCGCCACGATTGGAGTACAGCATGTTGAACGTCCGACTTCCCGATGGTTCCAGCCGCCAGTTTGACGGTCCCGTGACGGTGGCGCAGGTAGCGCAGAGCATTGCCCCGAGCCTGGGCAAGGCGGCGTTGGCCGGCAAGGTCAACGGTAAAGTGGTCGACACGTCGTTTCTGATTGATGCCGACGCCGATCTCGCGATCGTCACCGACCGCGATCCGGAAGGGCTGGACGTGATCCGTCACTCGACCGCCCACCTGCTCGCGCACGCGGTCAAGGAGCTGTTCCCTGAAGCGCAAGTGACGATTGGCCCGGTCATCGAAAACGGTTTCTATTACGATTTCTCGTACAAGCGCCCGTTCACCCCGGACGACCTGACCGCCATCGAAAAGAAGATGACCGAGCTGGCCAAGAAGGATGAGCCGGTCACCCGCAAGGTGCTGCCACGTGACGAAGCCGTCGATTACTTCAAATCGATCGGCGAGCACTACAAGGCGGAAATCATTGCCTCGATCCCGGCGAACGAGGATGTCTCGCTGTACACCGAAGGCAGCTTCACCGACCTGTGCCGCGGCCCGCACGTGCCATCGTCCGGCAAGCTGAAAGTCTTCAAGCTGATGAAGCTGGCAGGCGCCTACTGGCGCGGCGACTCCAAGAACGAGATGCTGCAGCGCGTGTACGGTACCGCCTGGACCAAGAAGGAAGACCAGGAGCAGTACCTGCACATGCTCGAAGAAGCCGAAAAGCGCGATCACCGCAAACTCGGCAAGTCGCTGGACCTGTTCCACTTCCAGGAAGAAGCCCCGGGCCTCGTGTTCTGGCATCCGAAAGGCTGGACGATCTGGCAGCAGGTTGAGCAGTACATGCGCCACAAGTACCAGGTCGCCGGCTACAGCGAAGTCAAGGCGCCGCAGATTCTGGACCGCACGCTGTGGGAAAAGACCGGTCACTGGGAAAACTACCGCGACAATATGTTTACGACCGAGTCGGAGAACCGTTCGTACGCATTGAAGCCGATGAATTGCCCGGGTCACGTGCAGATCTACAATTCGGGCATGCGCTCATACCGCGACCTGCCGCTGCGCTTCGGCGAATTCGGTCAGTGCCACCGCAACGAGCCGTCCGGCGCGCTGCATGGCCTGATGCGCGTGCGCGGCTTTACCCAGGATGACGGCCACATCTTCTGTACCGAAGAGCAGGTCGAGCGCGAAGTCACTTCGTTCCATGCTCAGGCGATGGCCGTGTATGACGATTTCGGCTTTGCCAATATCGACGTCAAGCTGGCGCTGCGTCCCGACAGCCGTATCGGTTCGGACGAGGTCTGGGACCAGGCCGAGGAATCGCTGCGCTCGGCGCTGCGTGCCTGCGGCGTGACCTGGACCGAATTGCCGGGTGAGGGCGCGTTCTATGGTCCGAAGATCGAGTACCACCTGAAGGATAGCCTCGGCCGTCCATGGCAGGTCGGTACCGTGCAGGTCGACTTCTCGATGCCGGGCCGCCTTGGTTCCGAGTATGTCGCAGAAGACAACACTCGCCGCGTGCCGGTGATGCTGCACCGTGCGATCGTGGGTTCGATGGAACGTTTCATCGGCATCCTGATCGAAAACTATGCCGGCGCGCTGCCGCTCTGGCTGGCGCCGGTGCAAGTTGCGGTGCTCAACATCTCGGATGCGCAGGGCGATTACGTGAAAGAAGTCGAGGCCAAGCTGCGCGCCGCAGGCCTGCGTGTTCACGCTGATTTGCGCAATGAGAAGATCACCTATAAAATACGTGAACATTCCGTCCAAAAACTGCCGTACATCCTCGTTGTTGGGGATAAAGAAAAAGACGCGAATACCGTGGCTGTGCGAGCCCGAGGCAATGTCGATCTGGGCGTGATGTCCGTCGATGCACTCGTGGAACGTCTGGTGGGTGAAGTCGCCGCCAAGACCAAGTAATCCCGGCCAAATTTCAATACGTTCAAAGGAAACAACATAGCTACTGACAAGAATAATCGCATCAATGGCGAGATCACCCATCCCGAAATGCGTTTGAACGGCGTAGAGAACGAGCCATTGGGCATCGTTAGTCTCGCCGACGCGTTCCGTATGGCCGAAGAACTGAACGTCGACCTGGTCGAGATCGCGCCAAACGCGGTCCCGCCGGTCTGCCGCCTGATGGACTACGGCAAGTTCAAGTATTCGGAGCAAAAAAAGGCGCATGAGGCGAAGCTCAAGCAGAAGATCATCCAGGTCAAGGAAGTCAAATTCCGTCCGGGTACCGATGATGGCGACTACAACATCAAGTTGCGTAACCTCATCAAGTTCCTGGAAGAAGGCGACAAAGCCAAGATCACGCTGCGCTTCCGCGGTCGTGAAATGGCCCACCAGGATATCGGTATGCGTGTGCTCGAGCGCCTGCGCACGGATCTCGATGCAGTCGGTCAGGTGGAGCAGTTCCCGAAACTCGAAGGTCGCCAGATGATCATGGTGGTCGCGCCGAGGAAGAAGAAGTAATTCTTCGCCGGGAACATCCAGAGCCGGGTCCGCGTTGCAGACATTGTCTGCGGCCCGGTCCGGCTTTATTGCGTCCGTACGCCCGGTGTCGCTGGCTGGCAGTGTTTCTTGCTGTCGGCTATCGCAGCGCGTAGAAGCTGTGCTACAATCTTCGATTCCTGTTTGCGACAAGCAGGTTGTAGCAGGCTCTGAGTCGGCTGCAAAACAAGTGAAAGTAGGCATCTAAGAGCAGCGTCGCTGCCACCTGCAATCCTGTTACATATGAGACTGTCCGCGAGGGCAGATGACTATGCCAAAAATGAAAACCAAAAGCAGCGCGAAGAAACGTTTTCGCGTGCGTCCAGGTGGTACTGTGAAATCGGGTATGGCGTTCAAGCGTCACATCCTGACCAAGAAGACCACCAAGAACAAGCGCCAACTGCGCGGCACCCGCAACATCAATGCAGCAGACGTCACGTCCGTCTACCGCATGATGCCATCTGCTTAATCTCACACTAAGGAGCTACTATGCCTAGAGTTAAACGTGGGGTTACAGCACGTGCCCGTCATAAGAAGGTTCTTGACCTTGCCAAAGGTTACCGCGGTCGTCGCAGCAAGGTATATCGTGTTGCCAAGCAAGCAGTCATGCGCGCTGGCCAATACGCATACCGTGACCGTCGCAACAAGAAGCGCGTCTTCCGCGCACTGTGGATCACCCGTATCAACGCGGCATCGCGTTCGCACGGCATGACCTACAGCGTGTTCATGAACGGCCTGAAGAAGTCCGCAATTGAACTGGACCGTAAAGTCCTGGCCGACATGGCTGTGCATGACAAGCCGGCATTCGCCGCGATTGTCAGCGCCGTCAAGGCCAAGCTGGCTGCTTGATTCGTTAAGCTGCTAAGCAAGTTGGTGCCGCGCCCCTCACCGGGTGTGGCGCACAAAGAAGCGGGGCAAGGTTCACACCTGTGCCCCGTTTTTGATTCTGGCGTCTCCCGCCAACGAAAAACAGGAAAAGAACAAGCATGAACCTGGAAGAACTCGTCGTCGCGGCCCGTGCCGATTTCGCGGAGGCGCCAGACGCCGCCGCGCTTGAAAATGCGAAAGCCAAGTACCTGGGCAAGACCGGCCAGGTCACCGACCTGATGAAGGGTCTCGGCAAGCTCGATCCCGATGCGCGCAAGGCGCAGGGCGCCCTGATCAATGCCGCCAAAGAACAAATCGAACAGGCATTGACCGCGCGCCGCGATGCGCTCGCCGAGGCGCAGCTGCAGGCCCGTCTTTCCATGGAAGCCATCGACGTGACGCTGCCCGGCCGTGGTCGCTCGAAGGGTGGCATCCACCCGGTGATGCGCACCTGGGAGCGCGTCGAGCAGATCTTCCGCTCGATCGGTTTCGACGTGGCCGACGGCCCCGAGATCGAAAATGACTGGACCAACTTTACTGCACTGAACAGCCCCGAGAACCATCCGGCGCGTTCGATGCAGGACACTTTCTACATCGACGGCAACGACAGCACCGGCAAGCCGCTGCTGCTGCGCACGCACACGAGCCCGATGCAGGTGCGCTATGCACGCACGCACACGCCGCCGATCAAGGTCATCGCACCGGGGCGCACCTACCGCGTCGACAGCGACGCGACCCACTCGCCGATGTTCCACCAGGTCGAAGGCCTGTGGATCGGCGAAAACATCAGCTTTGCTGATCTGAAGGGCGTGTACCTGAACTTCGTCCAGGCCTTTTTCGAGACCGACGACCTGCAAGTGCGCTTCCGCCCGTCGTATTTCCCGTTTACCGAACCGTCGGCCGAGATCGACATCGCGTTCGGCTCCGGGCCGCTCAAGGGCCGCTGGCTCGAAGTCTCGGGCGCCGGCCAGGTGCACCCGACAGTGGTGCGCAACTTCGGGCTCGACCCGGAAAAATTCATCGGCTTCGCGTTCGGCTCCGGCCTCGAGCGCCTGACGATGCTGCGTTATGGAATCAGCGATTTGCGCCTGTTCTACGAAGGCGACCTGCGCTTCCTGAAGCAGTTCAATTAATTCGACGCTGAGGCACAAAGATTATGCAATTCTCTGAAAACTGGCTCCGCTCGATCGTCAATCCGCAGATCGACTCCGGCGCGCTGTCGCACCTGCTCACCATGTCGGGCCTCGAAGTGGAAGAGGTCGAAGCGGTCGCGCCGCCGTTCTCGAACGTCGTCGTGGCCGAGGTCAAGGAAGTGGTCAAGCACCCGAACGCTGACCGCCTGAACGTATGCCAGGTCGATGTCGGCACCGGCACCTTGCTCAATATCGTGTGCGGCGCGCCGAACGTGCGCGCGGGCATGAAAGCGATCTGCGCGAAAGCCGGCGCCGTGCTGCCGCCAGGCGCCGATGGCAAGCCGTTTGAAATCAAGGTTGGCCAGCTGCGCGGCGTCGAGTCGCAGGGCATGATGTGCTCAAGCAAAGAGCTGGGCATCTCCGAAGAAAGCAATGGCTTGATGGAACTGCCGGCCGATGCGCCGGTGGGCCAGAGCATTCGCGACTACCTGGGCCTGGACGACCTGAAGTTCACGATCAAGCTCACGCCGAACAAGGCTGATTGCCTGTCCGTGCTGGGGGTGGCGCGCGAAGTGGCAGCGCTGACCGGCGCACCTTTGACGCTCGAGCCGACCCGCACGGTGGCGGTCAACAGCGATGAAATTCTGCCTGTCAAAGTATCCGCGCCGGACCTGTGCGGCCGTTTCGCCGGCCGCGTGATCCGCGGCCTGAACGCGCGCGCCGCCACGCCTGAGTGGATGAAGCGCCGCCTGGAACGCAGCGGCCAGCGCTCGGTGTCGGCCTTGGTCGACATCTCCAACTACGTGATGCTCGAAGTCGGCCGTCCATCGCATGTGTTCGACCTGGCCAAGATCCACGGCAGCCTGGACGTGCGCTGGGGCAAGACTGGCGAGTCCCTCAAGCTCCTGAATGGCAACACCGTTGCCGTCGACGAGTGGGTCGGCGTGATCGCCGATGAACAGCAGCTTGAATCGCTGGCCGGCATCATGGGTGGCGACTCGACCGCCGTGTCGCTCGACACCACCGATATCTATCTGGAAGCAGCATTCTGGTGGCCGAACGCCATCCAGGGCCGTGCCCGTCGCTTCAATTTCTCGACCGATGCTGCGCACCGCTTCGAGCGTGGCGTCGACTACGCGACCGTGCCCGAGCACCTCGAGCGCATCACGGCGCTCCTGATCGACATCTGCGGCACGCCGGACAGCAAGGTCGGCCCGATTGACGACCAGATCGTCAACCTGCCGGTGCGTACGCCGGTCGTGCTGCGCACGGCGCGCGCCGCGCAAGTGATCGGCGTGCCGCTGACCGATGCCGTGATCGCGGACATCTTCACGCGCCTGCATTTGGGCTTCGTGCAGCAAGAGGGCGTGTTCCACGTGACGGCGCCAACCTACCGCTTCGACATCGAGATCGAGGAAGACCTGATCGAAGAAGTCGCGCGCGTCTATGGCTTCGAGAACATTCCGACCCGGCCGCCCACCGCGCCGAGCGCGATGCTGATCGAGCCGGAAAACACCCGCTCGCTGTTTGCGATCCGACACCAGTTGGCCGACCTGGGCTTTCAGGAAGTGGTCAACATGAGCTTCGTGGAGAGCACGTGGGAGCAGGATTTCGCCGGTAACCTTGAGCCGATCCGCCTGCAAAACCCGATCGCGAGCCAGCTCAGCGTGATGCGTTCGTCGCTGATCGGCAGCCTGGTCGCGAACGTGCGCTACAACATCAACCGCAAGGCCGGCCGCGTGCGCGCGTTCGAAGTCGGCGGTGTGTTCAAGCGCAATGCATCGGTCATGGATGGCCCGCTGACGGTCGCCGGTTACGACCAGCCAAAGCGCGTCGCCGCGATTGCCTACGGGCCTGCGCTCGACGAGCAATGGGACGTCGCCACACGCGCCGTCGATTTCTTCGACCTGAAAGCAGATCTGGAAGCGCTGTTTGCACCACGCCAGCTGCGTTTCGCGAAGGCGGAACATCCGGCGCTGCACCCGGGCCGCTCGGCCACCGTGATGCTGGACGATCAGCAGATCGGCGTGATTGGCGAGCTGCATCCGCGCTGGTTGCAAAAATATGATCTGCCACAAGCACCGGTCGTGTTTGAAGTTGACGCCGAGGCACTGCGCGGTCGCATCGTGCCGGTGTATAGCGAGATTTCGAAGTTCCCGGGCGCCACGCGTGACCTGGCGCTGGTAGTGAAACAGGACGTGCCAGCCCAGTCCGTGATAGACGCATTCACGGCTGAAATTGCAGTAAATCCTATGGGCAAGATCGTGCAAGCCGTTGTTTTGTTTGATGAATATCGCGGAAAGGGTCTGGAAGCGGATGAAAAAAGCCTTGCTTTCCGCTTTAGCTTGCAAGATACTCAATCGACACTGCAGGACGATGCGGTCGACGCCATCATGGCGGCGGTACTCGCCACTGCTTCAACCAAACTGAACGCGAAGCTGCGTGCATAATATGCATCTCCAGGCTGACAGCACACCGGTTACATACCGGGTTGCTGTCGCTGCGGCATCGTTAGACTTACGGGCAGGGCTTCAAAATTAACAATAACGACGTTGATTCGACCGTGTTCCAGGAAGCCCTCGTGGCCGACCTGGATCGTGCAATGCTGGTGGCGCGCGTGCGCAAAGAAGCGGAACAGTCATTGCCGACACTGACCAAGGCCGAGCTGGCCGAGCTGCTCTTCGAGCAGGTCGGACTCAACAAGCGCGAAGCCAAGGACATGGTCGAGACCTTCTTCGACGAGATCCGCAATGCACTCGAGCGCGGCGAAGCCGTGAAGCTCTCCGGCTTCGGCAATTTCCAGTTGCGCGACAAGCCGCAGCGGCCCGGCCGCAATCCGAAAACCGGGGAAGAAATCCCCATTACAGCGCGCCGCGTCGTGACGTTCCACGCCAGCCAGAAACTCAAGGCCATGGTGGAAGAAGCCGGGCCGGGTAATGCAGGCTCGGGTTCAATGGCACGCGCAGCCTGAATAGATGATGAACGACCGACCGATCAAGACCGAACCGACCGTGCTGCCGCCGATTCCCGCCAAGCGTTATTTCACGATTGGGGAAGTTAGTGAGCTGTGCGGCGTCAAACCGCACGTGTTGCGCTACTGGGAGCAGGAATTTACCCAGCTCAAGCCTGTCAAGCGTCGTGGCAACCGCCGTTATTACCAGCACCACGAAGTGCTGCTGATCCGCCGTATCCGCGAACTGCTGTATGAGCAAGGCTTCACCATCAGCGGTGCACGTAACCGTCTCGACCATCGCGCCGTCGTGGTAGCCGAGCTCGACGAAGAGCGCCTGCGCGATGCGCCACCGGCAATCGACGGCGACAAGTTGCGCGCCGGCTTGCTCGATATTCTCGACCTGCTCAAGCACGGATCGCCGCCAGCGCCGTAGTGCCGGCCATCACCTCATACCATCGGCAGGTTTGCCGCACAAGATTGCGCTGGTTCGCATGCGACCCCGCAGGCAGCGGGTCGTCGCCGGGTCAAGCGCCCACGTTTGATCACTCAGGCATTCGTACCGCTGTTGAAGGCAGGCCGGGGAGTGTTAAAATGTCACTCGCGCGATGCTGAATGACACGCATCAACCGGGCGGAGCAGATCCGGCACTTTCCTGCGCAAGGAAAATTTAAGGGAAGACAATGATACGCGTTGCCATTTGTGACGATCACCAGATAGTACGAGCAGGTTTCAAGCAGATTTTTTCGTCGTCGGGCGACTTTGAAGTCGTGGCCGAAGGCGCGACGGGCCGCGAGGCTCTCGATATCGCACGCCGCGAAATTTGCGATGTGCTGTTGCTCGATATCGCCATGCCCGACCAGAGTGGCATCGATATCCTGCGCACGATCCGTCAGGGCCAGCCCAATCTGCCCGTGCTGATCCTGTCGGGGTATCCGGCACAGCAATATGCGCTGAACCTGTTCAAGATGGGTGCGAACGGTTACCTGAACAAGGAATGCGAAGCGGATGAACTCAAGACAGCCGTGCGCACCGTATTCCAGGGCCGGCGTTATGTGTCGTCGACGGTGGGTGAGTTGCTGGCGCAAAGCTTCGATCGCGACCCGAACACGGCGCTGCACACCGAGCTGTCGGATCGCGAATTCCAGGTGTTCCTGCGTCTGGCAAAGGGTGCGACCGTGTCCGATATCGGCAATGCGTTGTCGCTGTCAATCAAGACGGTATCGACCTACCGTACCCGCATTATGGAAAAAATGGGCCTGCAGTCCAATTCGGACTTGACCTATTACGCAATGAAGAACAATCTGCTCGACTAAGAGCGCGACGGTTGTTCATATCGGATTTGTCCCACAACGCGCTTCGGCGCGTTTTGTCATTGGTGCATCACAACATGCCGATGCAGGGCGTGCATGAACGTCATATGCAACAAATAGTTACGTCAGGTCATTTTGCGGCGCAGCAACGCGTCCTTGCAGGTAAAATGCGAGGCCGCGTTGTCAGCGTGAAAGGATGTCTGGATGTACTTTTCAACCACCCTGGCCACACGCCCGGCCCGTAGTCTGCCGCTTCACAAGTCGTTGCTATGCCTGGTGTGCGTGGTGCTGCTTGTGGTCAACGGCGTATTCTTGCTGCGCAATCTCGACGATTTGCGCGCCGCCAATGCATTGCAAGCGCGGACCGCGCAAGTGTCGGACGAGCTGCAGCACCTCAATCTGATTGTCACCGATGCCGAAACGAGCCTGCGCGGCTATTTCCTGTCAAACGACGACGTCTATCTCGGTCCGCTGCGCGGTGCGCCAAAGCAAATCAACGCCCAGTTGCGCTCGCTGGGTGTGCTGCTCGCAGACAATCCATCTCAAGCAAAAAACCTGGCGCAACTTCAGGCTTTGATCCAGCGCAAGCTCGCCTTGTTGCACGAATCGCTCAACGTGTTCCGGCAGGGTGGGCTGGAAGACATCGTCGCCATCGCTGCCGCGCCGGATGACCGCGCCCAAATGGACGAGATCCGCCTGCAAGTGGTGATCATGACGCGCGAACAGAATGAACTGCTCAAGTCGCGCACGGCCGGCTTCTACCAGCAGTACCGTCACGCGGCGCTGTTTGGCGTCGGGATCAACGTCGCTGCGATCGTCGTCTTGCTGCTCTTTTACAAGTTGATTCAACGGTCGTTCGTCGCCCGTCTGGATGCCGAACATGCGCTGCAGCAAACCAACGATGGTCTGGAACACATTGTGGCCGAACGCACGGCGCAGTTGTCCGTGCTGTCGCGCCATCTGATCCGTGTGTCGGAAGAAGAAAAGTCTCGGCTGGCGCGTGAACTGCATGACGAAATGGGCGCGAACCTGACGGCAATCGGCATTGACCTGGCCACGGTCATCGAGCGCTTGCGCACGAGCGAGCCGGAACTGGCAGACAAACTCGGCCGCGCGCGCCGCACGCTGGTCGATACCGTCCAACTGAAACGGCGCATTATCGAGAATCTACGCCCGAGTCTGCTCGATAATATGGGCTTGTCGGCGGCGCTGCAGAGCTATTGCGCCGACTATGCGCGGGTGACGTCGCTCGACTGCGATGCGTTGATCGATGCCGAGGTCGATGCCGCTGGTCCTACTCAGGCCATCGCGCTGTTCCGCATCACGCAAGAAGCGCTGAACAACATCGCCAAGTATGCCAAGGCGCGCAATGTCATCGTCAATCTGACACGTGAACCGTCAGGGTGGGGGCTGGAGATTACCGATGATGGTATCGGCATTCCGCAGAGCAAGCTGGCCGGCACCAAGTCGCATGGCTTACTTGGCATGCGTGAGCGTGCTTTGCTGTTGGGCGGAACGCTGGTAGTGGAGCGGGGCGTGAATGGCGTCGGAACATGTGTTCGTGCCTTGATTCCGACGGCGGCGCCGGACGGTAATGCGATGGTGCCAGGTTCGTTCGCACCGCCGGCCCTGATGCAGACAACAGGAGCCGGTAAACAAGAATCGCTGCCACAGAGGGCAGCGAATCCGGGTTGACTACCAGTTCGACAGCTTAGCGTGCGACATCCGACAGCAGGCGGTCGTATTCCGACTTGGCGACCTTGTAGCATTCGCCGGCATAGTCTTCGAGGCCAGCACGATCGAGGACCGTGATGTTGCCGCGACGGTACTGGATCAGGCCTTCGTCCTGCAGCTTACCAGCGGCGGCAGTGATGCTCTCGCGGCGCACACCCAGCATGATCGAGATCAGTTCCTGGGTCACTTTCAGTTCGTTGCTTGCGGAACGGTCCAGACGGTCCAGCAACCAGCGGCACAGCTTCTGTTCGATCGAGCTGTGACGGCCACCGACGGCGTTCTGTGCCATCTGGGCGAACAGGGCGTTGGTGTAGCGCATCAGCAGTTGTGGCAGGGCGCCGCCGCGGTTGAAGGCGTCACGCAGGTACTGGGTACGCAGGCGGTAACCGTAACCGGCGCTTTGCACCACGGCCGAGCAGGTAGCGCGCTCACCCATGAACAGCGACACGCCAACTGCGCCTTCGTGACCGACAACAGCGATCTCAGTGGTAGCGCCGTCTTCCATCACATACAGCAGCGACACGATTGCGGTTGTCGGGAAATACACGTATTCCAGTTTGCTGCCATACTCGAACAGTTCTTTACCGAATGGCATGGCGACCAGTTCGAGATGGTCGAACATTTCTTCCAGATCCTGGCGTGGCAGTGCTGCCAGCAACTCATTCTGTTGCGTGCCGCTGTAGCTGACGATCGGTTTGACCTGGGACTTCAGTGCCTCACTCGTGGCAGGGTTCTGGCTTTTTGCTTTTTGTGTGATACCAGCAAGTTGAGTGTTGTTCATGTTATGTCCTCTTAGGTCAATCGTGCGTCAGGAGCGACTCAGGAGGCGTATGGTGCTTACCTCGTCGCGATGGGTGTACTTTACGTCTACCGTCTGTTGCCGCACATAAGACATGTAGTCGCCCCGGTGTAGGTTGCAAGCATCATCACGTGTCAGTCCAGTCCTACTGGGAGAAATGCCTGTTTTGCCCCAAAAAGGCGGTATATTTTGTTATGGAAACAAAAAATATCGCATAATTCGGGGTGCCGGCAGTGATGTTCACTGACCACAAAACAGGATATTCCTACAAATGGGGCTGCGTAACGGGCTACATATAGTGCTTGTCGAGGACGATGCGGTACTCGCCGACGGCCTTGTGCGCGCACTCAACGCGCAAGACATGACTGTGCACCTGGTGCGCGATGGCCTCGCCGCCGACGCCGCCCTGCAGCGATCCGACGCTGCCTCCGGTTCTCCTCCTCCTTTCGACGTCGCCGTACTCGATATCGGCCTGCCCGGTATCGACGGCTTCGAGGTCGTGCGTCGCCTGCGCGCACGCGGCGGCGCCATCCCCGTTCTTCTGCTGACGGCGCGCGACGCTGTGGAAGACCGCGTGCGCGGCCTGGAAACCGGCGCCGACGACTATCTGGTCAAACCTTTTGCCACTGCAGAGCTGGTTGCCCGCATCCGCGCGCTGGCGCGCCGCCATGCGCCACCATCGTCGGTCCTGACCCTCGGTCGCCTGAGCCTGGACAGCGCCACGCGGCGCGCGCGCATCGGCGAGGGTGCGATCGACCTGTCGGTGCGCGAATGGGGCGTACTTGACTATCTGCTGCAGCATGCCGGGCGCGTCGTCTCCAAGCAGCAGATCATCGACGCCATCCTGCCGTGGGGCGACGACGTGACGCCCAACGCCGTGGAAGTCTACGTATCGCGTCTGCGTCTGAAGCTCGACGGCGCCGGCGTGGCGATCCGCACCATCCGCGGCTTCGGCTACCTGCTCGAAGCGGCCGCATGACCCGGGCCGGCCGATGACCAGCATCCGCCTGCGCCTGCTGAAATGGCTGCTCGGGCCGATCCTGCTCGTCAATCTCGTGCTGGCCGCGCTGGTCGCGGGCCTGGCCTGGACGCCGGCCCAGGTTGCCTTCGACGCCGGCCTGATGGATACGGCGAGCGCCATCGCCGGGCGCGTGGCCGCCGGTGGCGCCGTCTCCCTGCCACCGGTTGCCGCCGCCGCGACGGCTGAGCGCGCCTGGTTCGTGGTACGCGACGTACAAGGCCGCTACCTCGCCGGGAGCCCGCACTTTCCCGTCCTGCGCCCCGGCGCGCCGGCCTACGATGCCGAGGTCGACGGCGAGCCGGTACGCGTCGTCGCGCTGGCCGTGGCCACGCCGACGGGCTTGCGTCACGTCGGCGTGGCGCGCACGCTGCGCCAGCGCCTCGACGTGCGTGCCGCCATCGTGCGCTCGCTCGTGGTGCTGGTCTCGCTGGGAACGATCACGCTGGTCGGTGTCGTCTGGCTATCGGTCGGTAATGGCTTGCGGCCACTGGCGCGCATCCGCGCCGAGCTGGCCAGGCGAGGGCCGGGCGACCTCGCGCCCATTCCCACCGACGGCGTGCCGTTCGAGATCGCGCCGGTCGTCAGTGGCTTCAACGACCTGCTCGATAAAGTCGAGACCGGCGCGCGGGCGCAGCGCGACTTTCTGGCCGATATGGCGCACCAGCTCCGCACGCCCCTGGCGGGCGTACAGCTCCAGCTCGAATGGCTGCACGCGCGCCATGCAGGCGACGCGGAGACGCTGCATTCCCTCGGCATGATGGGCGTGGCCAACGAGCGCATGATCCGCCAGGTCAACCAGTTGCTGGCACTGGCGCGCGCGAGGGAAGGGCGGCCCGGTGATCATGCCGGTCCGCTCGACCTGGCGCTGCTGGTGCAGGAATCGATCCAGTTCTTCGTCGACAAGGCGGCGCGCAAGGGGATCGACCTGGGCTTCGAACTGGCGCCGGCGCCGGTCACGGGCGACGCCTTCCAGCTGCGCGATCTGATCGACAACCTGGTCGACAATGCGCTGCGCTACACGCTTGACGGCGGGCAGGTGACGGTCGGCTGCGGGGTGGCTGATGGCGCGACGCAGTTTTCTGTGGTCGATTCCGGCCCTGGCATTCCCGCCGCGCGGCGCGCTGCCGTGTTTGAGCGCTTCGTGCGGCTCGATGACAAGTCCACGGGCAGCGGACTGGGCTTGGCAATCGTGCGCGATATCGCACTGGCGCACGGAGCCTCGGTGCAATTGGCCGATGCCGATGCCGAGGGCGGCGGCACGCGCGTCGTCGTCCGCTTCGGTGTCAAGCAAACGAACCCGCCCCGTTAAAAAAAGGGGCGAATCTGCGCACTTGTCAGGGTTTTGTCAGCCTTTCCTCAGGGAAATGACAGGAAGCCGGGTTATCATTCCTCCTGGAAACATCAGCGACGCACTGTCGCCCCCAGGAGAATTCCCATGCAGCAGCGTCCATCCGGCTTTACTCTCGTCGAACTCATGATCGTCGTGGCGATCATCGGCATCCTTGGTGCGATCGCCATGCCGTCCTACACCAGTTATGTGACGCGCGCACGCCTGGTCGAGGCGCACAGCGCGCTGGCGTCCACGCAGCCGAAGCTGGAGCAGTTCTGGTCCAATAACCGCACCTATGACAAGTTCGCTCAGGTGCCGGCCGCCACCGCCAATTTTACCTACAAGCTTGAGGACGCTGACGCCAGCGGCTACCTGCTGACGGCCACCGGCCGGGCTGCCGCTGCCAGCTTTGTCTATACGCTGGACGAATCCGGCAAGCGTGCCACCACCGGCGCGCCGGCCGGCTGGACAAAGAGCGACAACTGCTGGGTCGACCGGAAGGATGGCTCGTGCACCCAATGACCCGTTCAGGCGGCTGCGCGCGCCATGCCGGTTTCACACTGGTTGAAACCATGGTCGTGCTGGCCATCTTTGCCATCCTGATGGCGGTGGGCGTGCCGAACATGCGCAGCTGGCTCGGCGCCACGACCAGTACCGGCGCCGCCCAGTTCTATGCCGAGGGTTACACGCTGGCGCGCGGCCTGGCGCTGGCCAACAACGCACGCAGCCGACTGGTATTTACCGAGAATGCGCAAAGCGGCCAGCGCGACTGGCAGGCCGACGTCTGTTTTCCGACTGCGGGCGACGATTGCACGGCGGCCAGCACGCGCTGGTCGGACGTCGACAAGCCGGCGGCCGCGCCCGATGGCAGCGCCGTCAAGACCAGTTCGGTGTTTCGCAGCGCAGCGTCGCTGCCACGCGCCTCGGCGCTGACCGTGACACCCGACGGCGACGCCGACACGGCTTATTTCACCGCGCTGGGCTGGATCGATACGTCCAAGCCGTCGGTGACGCGGCTTGACCTGAAGCCGGCAGGTGGCGGCGACGCCTTTCCTGCCAGCGCCGTCGTCGTGACGCTGGCCGGGGCCGTCGTGACCTGCCGGCCCAACGCGAACGCGGGCGACTCGCGCAAGTGCCCATGATGCCGCGCCGTCCACCTTCCATCTGTCAAACGGCGCGCCGTCCCGGGCACGCCGGGCAACGCGGCGTCGCGCTGCTCGAAGCGCTGATCGCGATCCTGATCCTGGCCATCGGCCTGATTGGCACGCTGGGCCTGCAAGTCAATTCGCAGGCCGCGCTGGCCGAAGCGAGCATGCGCGCCGAAGCGACCATCGCAGCGAATGAACTGATCGGCGTGATGAATAACGACCTTGACCATCTGAGCGACTACGCGGTCGCCGCAAATGCCACCCCCGGCGCGCGCTTGCAGGACTGGCATGCAGCGCTGGCAAAGCACCTGCCCAATGCCAGCGTCATCGTGGCCGTCACGCCGGCCGCGGGCACGAAGCGCACCGCAGTGGCAGTGGAAATCCGCTGGCGCCGCAACGAGACGGCGCAGCAGAACCGGCACCGGATCGTCACCTACCTGTCGAGGTCGGCATGAGCATGCGCACACATCCCGCACTGCCACGGGCAGACGGATTCTCGCTGGTCGAACTGATGGTCAGTATCGTGATCGGCTTGCTGGCCGTGATGTTCGCGACCCGCATGATGACCGATTCCGAGAGCAACAAGGATGGTGCGCTGGGCGGCTCCGAATCGATGCAGAACGGGATGATGGCGATGTTCTCGATCAGCGCCGATGCCGAACAGGCCGGTTACGGACTGAATGACCCGATTCTGGCCGGGTGCGACACCATCTTCAATGACAGCAAGGCGTTCACGATGACGTCGGCCCTGCGCGGCGCCACGACCGTCTACCCGCTGGCGGCCGCCGTGATCGTTCATGGCAACGCCGGGCCGGACCAGCTCACGCTGTACTCTGGCAGCGCGACCAGCGGCACCGCCACCGTGCGCCTGACCACGAACTACAACGGCGGCAACCAGATTGCCCTGGACCGCACGCCCTACGGCTTTGCCGTCGGCGACGTGATCGTGGCGGCGCCCGAGGATAGCGTGGGCCAATGCGCGCTGGCGCAGATCTCGACACTGAATCAGGATACGCCATCGATCGGCTTTGCCAGCACGACCGATCGCTTCAACACGGGCGATCTGGGCCGCACCTTCCCCGGCAGCGCCACCCGCGTGTTCAATCTGGGGCGCGGGACCAACCTGCCGTTCCACACCTGGCTGGTGGAGGGCGGCGTGCTGCGCCTGCGCGCGACCAACCTCGGCAGCAGCGGCGCGACGGCCCAGGCCGTGGCCGACAATATCGTCTCCCTCAAAGCCCAGTACGGCTTCGACACGCGCGCCGTGGCCGCCTTCGATCCGGAGCTGGGCATGCAGGTACGGGAGTGGTCCAACACCATGATCGACGCCGACGGCGATGGCGTGAAAGGTGGCGCGGGCGACTACCAGCGCATTGCCGCGCTGCGCATTGCCGTGGTGGCGCGCAACAAGCGCCCCGAGCGTCCGGCCAGTGGCGGCGCCTGCACCACCACGACCGAAGCGCTTGAGGTGTTCAAGACGGACCAGCCAAGCGGCATCGATGCTGTTCCGGTCACGCTCGACCTGGGTGTCAAGGACGACCCGATCGACTGGAAATGCTATCGCTACCGCGCGTTCGAGTCCGTCGTGCCGCTGCGTAACGCGAGCTGGAGGCCTACCGCATGAAGTTCCGAATCGTTTCGCGCCGCCAGCGCGGCGTTGCCTTGCCGGTCATGCTGATCATGATGCTGGTCATGCTGGTGACCAGCATCTACCTGCTGCGTTCGAGCAATACCACGACGCTGGCCGCCTCCAACCTGGCCTATGACGCCACGCTCAGCCGTGCGGTCGACCTGGGCCTGCACACGGGGTTCCAGTGGCTGCGCGAGACCGCGATCGCCAAGCGTTCCGACCTGGACGCCGACAATGCCGGCAAGGGGTACGTCGCCAGCATGAGCGATACGGCCCTGAGTCCGCGCGACAGCGCATTCTGGAAGGGGAGCGTCGAGCTTGAGGATGCCGACGGCAACAAGATCAAGTACGTGATCCACCGCCTGTGCAAGGCGACCGGTCCGTTCAATAACCCCAAGCCGAAAAACAGCTGCGTCCAGACCGCCGCCAACACCGTCAAGCTCGGCACGACGGTCGCGATCGGCGAGAGCCTGGCGTCCGATGCGCCGGCATACGCCAGTTCGCCGCAGCTGCACTATGTCATTACTGCCCGCCTCGATGGTGCGCGCGGCGGTAACGTGATCAACCAGATGGTCGTGCTGATCGGCGCCTGACGGGCCCCAGGCATCGCCGTTCGAATGGATATCGCATGAAACACACTCTTACTACCATCCTGGCGCTGCTGGCCCTGTCCCTCGGTCTGGGCGCCACGCCGGCACTGGCGGGGCCGACCTCGCTGGCGTCCATGCCATTGATGAGCCTGACCGGCAGCGGGACGGTCAAGCCGAACCTGATGCTGCTGTACGACGATTCCGGCTCGATGGCGTACACGTACACGCCCGACTACGTCAACGACAACACGACCTGCCGCGCCAGCAGCACGCTGGCCCTTGGCCTGCGCGAATGCGCGGTCGGCGACGTGCCGTATCACACGCCGCAATTCAACCGCCAGTACTACAACCCGGACATGCGCTACAAGCCGCCGGTGAAGGCCGACCAGACCTCGTACCCGGAGCAGAACCGGGCCACGACGAGCGCCTGGACCAACGTGACCACCGACGGCTTCAGCCTCGAGTACCGGGACCTGGCCGGCGCATCCTCGCAAAAGACCAATCTGGTGACGGGCTTTCCCGATCTGGAATGGTGTGACAGTACCGGCGAATGCCGCCGCAACGTGATCGGCTACACGTATCCGAACCGCACCTACACCAGCCCGAACCCCGTGACCGGCAACGCCTATTACTACCGGCTGAACGTCAACGAATACTGCAGGGACAGCAAGCTCCAGAGCTGCGTATCGACCGCCGTGAACGCCGTCGCGCCCAACACGACCTACAGCAAGCCAGCGCCGGTGCGCTGGTGCGACAGCACGAGCCTGACCAACTGCCAGGCCAAGTACGTGGGCACCTACAAATACCCGCGCTTTGGCGACCCGAACCGCCCGGTCAACTGGTACAGCACGATCACCATCAACAATTCCGGGTCCGACAGCACGCTGACGCTGACCAAGGTCACGTCGGCGAGCGTGGCCGGTCTGCAGGAAATCACCAACGGCGCCATGACCGTGACGGGCGGCACCAACACGGCCGCCGAGCAGATTGCGCTGGCGGTCGCGCTGGCCAAGTCGATCAATGCAAAGATGGGACTGGCACGGCCGTTCGATGCCTGCTTGCTGGCTGCGTCAGGCACGGTGCGTGCCTGTTCCGACGTTGGCATCACGCTCCCGGCGGCAAACATGCTGGCCGTGTTTCCCATCGCCTGCCCGCGCACGTCCGACAAGAACGGCTGCCAGGTCATCAGGGAAGGAAGCCGCACGGCCGAAGAACTGATCGTCGAATCGGGTGCCCGCGTCACGGCGCTGCTGCAGTTCAGCGGCACCGCCGGCGACGGCACGCGCAGCGTGCTGACCAATCTGAGTTTTGCCAACCAGACCTGGTTCAGTCGCGGCATCCAGCTGACGCGCAGGGGCTCGGCCGCGCAGATCGTCACGCAGCTCGTCACCGAAATCGGCACTGGCGGCACCGTCAAGGCGTACGTCGGCGGCAACGGCATCACGCCGCAGTGCGCGGCGGCGCCGTCGACGGCACTGTGCCTGGTGGGTCCGCTGTCGGCCAAAGGAACGGCTGCCACCATTGGCGCGATCAACAACCGCGCTTCGCTTGCGTTCACCGCCACAGCGGCCGTGACCGACCAGGTGCCGACGTCGGTGTCCGGCGTCGATACCGGGGTGTTTACCCGCACCGACATCGTGGCCACGCGCGATGCCTATCCTCGCACCGAGGCACGGACCGATTGCCGGGCCGAGACCTCCTGCACCTACGACGAAGAAATGACCAACTTCGCCAACTGGTATGCCTACTACAAGTCGCGCAACCAGATGATGAAGACGGCCGTGGGCCATGCCTTCCAGCCACTGGACAAGGATTACAAGGTGGGCCTCGTGGGTCTGCAGCGCGCCGCCAACCAGACCGAATACATGGGTAACGACCAGATCCTGTATCCGAAGTCGTTCACCGGGGGCGATCGCACCGCCTGGTACAAGGCGCTGTATGAAATGAACAGTGCCGGCGGCACGCCGGTGAGGCTGGCGCTGAACGAAATGGGCAATATGTTCGCCAACAAGGGGATCTTCAAGCAGGCGCAGGGCGCCGAAGTGATCGAATTTCCCTGCCAGCAGAACTTCACGTTCGTCACGACCGACGGCTACTGGAACGGCGGCAGCGTCACCGACGTCGTCAACAACGACAACAAGGACGACCCGGCGCGCTTCTGTACCGAAGACACCGGCTGCGTCGACACCAGCGCGCAAGCCAAGCCGTCGCTGGCCGACGTCGCTCTGTACTGGTACAACGGCGGTCGCAACACGATCGCCCCGGCCCCCAAGGACAATTCGCTGCGCCCCGAACTGGAGGGCGACGTCGGGGTCGTGGCCGGCACCCGTAACAAGCGCCTGCACATGCGCACCTACGGTCTGGGGCTGGGCGTGGACGGCGTCATGACGTACGAACCGAAGTACGATACCGCGCGTGAACCGGGCGGCGACCTCGACAACATCATCGACAAGGTGCGCACCGGCTGCCCGTGGACGACTGACGGTGTGTATCGCTGGCCCGACCCGGTGGTCGACAAGGTGGCGCTGTCGGACACGTACCAGTCGCGGGTGGACGACCTGTGGCACGCGGCGATTAATGGCGGCGGCAAGTACTTTGCTGCGTCCGATCCGAAGCAGGTGGTCGAAGGGCTGAACGAAGCGCTCAACGACATTCGTCAGGCGACCGGCGCCGCTGCTTCGGCAGCCACCTCGACGCCAAACATCACGCAGGACGACGCCGACATCTTCTCGTCGACGTTCACCACGGTGAAGTGGACCGGCAACCTGGCCAAGCGGGTGCTCGACCCGGTCACCGGCGAAGTCGTGAAAAAAGTGATCTGGAGCTCGTCCTGGACCGTGGGCCAGCAAGTGGGCGCGGCCAGTGACACGCGCACGATCTGGTACCGCGATCCTGCCAGTGGAGCGCGCAAGGATCTGGTGTACGCGGACATGGGCGCCGACCGCGCCTGGTTCGCCAACAAGTGCTCGCTGATGTCGCAATGCGCCAACCTGAACAGCACAAACCAGGCGATCGTCAACAATGGCGAAACCATCGTCAACTGGCTGCGCGGCCACCAGCAATACGCGAACAACGTGATCCTGCGCGGCTATTCGGCCCCGAGTGAGACCGAGGTCGAACCGGACAAGCCGGCGCAACCGGTGGTGCTGGGCGACATTGCCTCGTCCAAGCCGGCCTATCTGCGCGGCGCGCGCAAGAGCTACGTAGCCGAAGGCTACGACGCCTACAAGACGGCCCAGGCCGGGCGCAAGCCGACCGTGTTCATCGCGGCCAATGACGGCATGCTGCATGCGTTCGATGCCGTCAAGGGCACCGAGATGTGGGCCTACATGCCGCGCATCACGATGAAGAAGCTGTACCGCCAGGCCAGCGTGGGTTATGCGACCGAGCACCAGTTCACGGTCGATGGCTCACCCGAGCTGGCGGACGTGCAGATCAACGGCACCTGGCGCACGATCCTGGTCGCGGGCCTGAATGCCGGCGGCCGGGGCTACTACGCACTGGACGTCACCGATCCCGATGCACCGGCGCCGCTGTGGGAAGTCTGCGCCGATGCCACCGTCTGCGCCGGCCCGCTGCACCAGCCCGAGATGGGCTTCACGTTCGGCAATCCGCAGTTCGGCACGATCAAGGACGGCAAGGATGCCAACGGCAACGACAAGCAGCGCTGGGTGACCTTCCTGACCTCGGGCTACAACAATATTCCCGATGCGGACGGCGTGGCCGGCGGCAGCGGCAAGGGGATCCTGTTCGTGGTCGATGTCGCCACCGGCCAGCAGGTGCTGAACCTGGGCGACCGGGACATCAGCCACGCCGAGACGGGCCTGTTGACGACCGGATCGGGCGGTATCGGCTCGGGCAGCGGTGTGGCCGATCCGTCCGGCCTGGCCAAGATCACGGCGATCACCGCCAATCCCAACACCGATCCGCTGGTGACGTATCTGTACGGGGGCGACAACTTCGGCCAGATGTGGCGCTTCGATTTCACCGGCGCCAAGGTGGCGCGGCTGCGCATGGGCAGTGCCGGCGCCGGCCAGCCGATCACGTCGCGGCCCGACGTGGCGCTGTGCCAGGTCAATACGACCGGGCAGGGGGCCGATGCGTCGCCAACGCGGCGCGTCGTGACCTTCGGCACCGGCCGCATGCTCGACTACATCGACATCAAGGATGTCAGCGAGCAGAGCGTGTACGTGCTGGCCGATACCGGCACGCCGGTGGCCGATGCCAAATGGCGCGCCACCGACACGTTCTCGGAACGCCAGTTCACCGAGACCGTGCCGTACAACGCGGCAACGCCATCGGTGGCGCGCTCGAACCGCTTCACCGTCGGCGGCGCGACGGTCAATCTGGGTGCGAAGTCGGGCTGGTTCATCGACTTCGACATCAACAAGGGCGAGCGGGTCAACCTCGATCCGAAGATCGTCGCGGGCACCTTGTCGGTGGTGACGAACCTGCCGCAGTCGTCGACGGCCTGCAACGTGGGCGGCTCGAGCTACGCCTACCATCTGGATGTCTGCACCGGCCGCGCGGTGTCCGGCAATGCTGCGGGTGCCGGCACCGGTAACGGTACTGGTACCGGCGCCGAGACCGGTGACATTGCCGGCTCGCTGCTGTCGGGCGATGCGGCGGCAGTGGGCTTCATCATCGTGCGCCTGCCGTCGGGCGCGCTGAAGATGGTCACCACCACCGCCAAGGGCGACACCATCACGTCCGAGGTGACGTCGGCCACCAGCCAGGATGCCCGCCGCACCGGCTGGCGCCGCGTGCGCGACTGACGCCGCACGTTGCGCCTGCCCGGGCGCGCGCCGTATTCTGTTCACACGGCGCGTGCCCGAGACGGTAAAATCGAGGGTTTTCCGACACGGGCCGTCACAGGTCCACAACTGGGCTCGATTATGGCCAACGACACCGATATTTCCAGCGCCGACGATCTGTCCGGCGCAGGCACCGACCTTGAAGTCGCCGCCACCCGCCAGGCCGGCACGATCGCGCGTGAAGTCGCGCGCCGCCGCACCTTCGGCATCATTTCCCACCCCGACGCCGGTAAAACGACGCTGACCGAAAAGCTGCTGCTGTTCTCGGGCGCGATCCAGCTGGCCGGTACCGTCAAGGGCCGCAAGAGTGGCCGCCATGCGACGTCCGACTGGATGGACATTGAAAAGCAGCGCGGCATTTCCGTGGCCTCGTCGGTGATGCAGTTCGATTACCGCGACCACGTCATCAACCTGCTCGACACCCCGGGCCACCAGGACTTCTCGGAAGACACCTACCGCGTGCTGACGGCGGTCGACTCGGCGCTGATGGTGATCGATGCGGCCAAGGGCGTCGAATCGCAGACCATCAAGCTGCTCGAGGTGTGCCGCATGCGCGCCACGCCGATCGTCACGTTCATGAACAAGATGGACCGCGAAACACGCGATCCGCTCGAACTGCTCGACGAAGTCGAATCGGTGCTCAAGATCGAATGCGCGCCCGTGACCTGGCCAATCGGCATGGGCAAGAACTTCCGCGGTGTGTACCACCTGCTGAAGGACGAGATCATGCTGTTCAAGGCGGGCGAAGAAAAAGCCGACGGCGCCTTCGAGATCGTCAAGGGCATCGACAATCCGCGCCTGGCCCAGATGTTCCCGCTCGAGATCGAGCAGCTCAAGATGGAAGTCGAGCTGGTGCACGGCGCCTCGCACGAGTTCGACCTCGAGCGCTTCCTGTCGGGCGTGCAGACGCCGGTGTTCTTCGGCTCGGCCATCAACAACTTCGGCGTGCGCGAGATCCTGTCGGCGCTGGTCGACTGGGCGCCGTCGCCACGCGAGCGCGATGCCACGGTGCGCGCCGTCAAGCCGGACGAGCAACCGTTCTCCGGCTTCGTCTTCAAGATCCAGGCCAATATGGACCCGGCGCACCGTGACCGCATCGCGTTCCTGCGCGTGTGCTCGGGGCGTTTCGAAAAGGGCATGAAGGTCAAGCATCTGCGTCTGGGCCGTGACGTCAAGCTGTCGTCGGTGGTGACCTTCATGGCGTCAAGCCGCGAACAGGTCGAAGAGGCGTTTGCCGGCGACATCATCGGCTTGCCGAACCACGGCAATATGCAGATCGGCGACAGCTTCACCGAAGGCGAGATGCTCAGCTTCACCGGCATTCCGTACTTCGCACCGGAGCTGTTCCGCTCCGTGCGCATCCGTAATCCGCTGAAGATGAAGCAGTTGCACAAGGGGCTGCAGCAGCTGGGCGAAGAGGGCGCGGTGCAGGTGTTCAAGCCGGTGCTGGGTGGCGAACTGATCCTGGGCGCGGTCGGCGTGCTGCAGTTCGAAGTCGTTGCCAGCCGCCTGCTCAACGAGTACGGCGTCGACGCCGTGTTTGAAAGCGCCAGCATCAGCAGCGCGCGCTGGGTGTCGAGCGAAGACAAGAAGAACCTGGCCGACTTCGAGGCCTCGCTCGGTCACAACGTCGCTTACGATGCAGCCGGCAATATGGCGTACCTGGCCACGTCCGGCGTGAATTTGCGCCTGACGCAGGAACGGTGGCCGAAGCTGACCTTCCACGCGACGCGCGAGCACGCGGTCAAGCTGGCTTGACGTCACGGCTCGGCGCGGTTGGTTGAACGCGTGGACGGCGCAGCCGTCCACGCTACGTTGTCCGGGCTGCGGTTAATTCGTCTGTGCGCAGACGGTTTGGGTGCGTACTGCGCCGTCCGGGCCGGTCAGGCGTAGCTGCACCGGTAGCCAGGCTTTGGCCGGCGCCAGCCACACTTCCAGCTGCGGCGCGCCGTCGTCGGTCAGCCGCACCAGACGCACCGTGTCGAGCGTGCCAATGGCCGTGTCCAGACGTTCCGGTCCGGCATTATCGAAATACACCATCCGCGCCCCATTCACGCCGCCGATCCAGAACGCCAGCCTGCTGCGCAGCTGATCGGGGTCGGCCTGGCCAATACCACTCAATTGCAGCAGCACCGATGCGTCATCCTGGCTGCCGGGCACCAGTTGCGCGCTGCGCTTGGTGACGCCATCGACGATCTGGCCCCGTGCGCGGTCGAAGATCGTGGTCGCCCGGCCTGTTCCCATGCGCTCGCTCGTTGTGCGCGGCGAGATGCCGGCGTCGTCCAGTCCACCTTCGCTGACGAAGTCGCCCAGTATCCCGACGAGCTCCAGGCGGTAGCTGCTACCGTCGGTTTCCCACGCCAGATGCGCGCTGCCGCCATCGATCCCGTTGACGCAGTAATCGATGCGTAGCGTGTCGTGCGACGCGGTGCGGTACTGGCTTGGCCGCTGGGGCGGGCCGATGTCTTGTTGCGGCGGTGTCGCGCTGGCGGCCGATGGTGCCGGGGCAGCGGCAGCCGCTGCGGTGGAAGCCTCTTCGCTTGCGGGGGGATCCGATGGCGCGGGGGCAGGGGTTGCGGGTATCGCCTCGGGCGCCTGCATGGGCGGCGCGGCGACGGGCAACGCTGCGGTCGCTGCGGTGGCCACGCCGGCGCGGGCGAGTGTCACGGTCAGCGGCCCTGTTGCAGCAATGCGCGGTGTCGGCCGCGGATCGAGCCATACGATCGCCAGCAGGTGCAGCAGCAGCGACAGCACGAACAGAACCGGCAACAGCAGGTGGCGCGGCTGGACAACGAACATTCTCATACCCGTAGTGTAGCGTGCCCCTGACCGCAAGGTGTATCTGCGCGGCAATTGCGCGGACATTGCCCACGGCAGAGGGTGTTGCAACGTGCCCCGTGGCCCGGTGGCATTTGCGCCATCACAAACGAAGTGCGCAGTACGCGACGTACATTCGTGAATGCACTGGGGAAATGGTGCTGAGAAAACTTGAGTGAGGATGCCATGATACGACTGCCACATTCCGTGCATTCAGCCGCACTGCCGTCGGGGGCGTCATGCTGAGCCGCTTGCGTATCGGGCCCAAACTGCTGCTGGCGCCTGGCACCGTCCTCGTGCTGCTGCTGGTGCTGGCGTGCGCGGCCTATGTCGCGCTGGCGCGCCAGAACGACTCGCTTGAATCGATCGTCGGCCAGCGCGCCGCCAGCATGCGCGCCGCCGCTGGCCTGGGCACACAATCGCACAAGGCGCATGCCGACATCTACCGCTACCTGAGCTGGATGGGCGGCAGCTTTCCCTTGGTGCGCACCGAACCGCTGCGGCGCGACATCCTGGCGCAGCACGCACGCATCGCCGCTGGCCTGGCGACGCTGTCGGCAGGCCAGCTGTCCGGCGCCGAGCGGCGCCACGTCGAGCAGGCCACGCAAGCGCAGCGCCGCTATGCGCGCGCAGTGCAGGATGTAATCGAGCTGGCGCCGCTGGACGGTTCGATCAGCGCCAACGCGATGCAGAAGGCCGAAGCCGCGTTCGCGCTGGTGGAGCAGCGCCTGGCCGACCTGGGCGCGCTCGAAAACGCCTTGTCGCGCCAGGCCGCCAGCAGCGCCAAGGCAGACTTTCGCTTGATCTCGATCCTGATGCCGGCCTTGCTGGTGCTGGCAATTGCGCTGTCGCTGGCGATCACGTTCGCCGTGCGCCGTATCCTGCTGGGCGAGATCCGCGGCATCGGCCTGGCCGCCAGCAGCCTGGCCAGCGGCAACTTCACGGTCCAGCAGCGCGATTATGGCAGCGACGAAATCGCCGACACCTCGCGCCTGCTCGATGCGAGCATCCGCAATCTGAACGGCATGCTGCGCACGGTCGTGGACGCAGCGCGCACGATCGGCGCGGCGTCGCGCGACATCAAGCTCGGTAGCCTGAGTCTGGGCAGCCGCGCGATCTATCGCGCCAGTGCGCTGGCCGAGACCGAACATGCGCTGCAGGTGCTGGTAGCCGACGTGCGCCACGGCGCCGATGATGCGCGCGCCGCCAATCTTCTGGCTGCGGGCGCCGGCGACGTCGCGCAGGACGGCGACGGTGTCGCCCTGCACCTGTTGACGATGCTCGAGTCGAACCGCTGCAGCGCCCAGCAGGTGGTGGCAATCGTCGATGATCTGGAACGGGCTGCGAGCGAGACGGGTACGCTGATCCTGAATGCGGCGCTGGACGCCTCGCGTGCGCCGATGGGCGCTGTTGAGCTGGGGGCAGTGGCGACCGAGGTGCGGGCGCTGGCGCGGCGGGTGGCCGGGGCCAGTCGCGAGATCCGCGCCGTGGTGGCGCAGTCGGTGGCGCAGATCGACGGGGGCACGCAGTGGGCGCTGCAGGCCGGTAGCAGCATGCAGCGCATCGCCAGTTCGGTGCGCGATGTGGAAGACATCGTCGGCCGTCTCGGGACCGCCGGTGATGGCCAGGTAAGGCAGCTGGACGGTGTCGGTCAGGCCATCGTGCAAATGGACCAGGTCACGCGCCAGAACTGCACGCTGGTCGAAGAAGCCGCCAGCGCCGCGCGCATGCTGCAAATGCAGGCCATTGCGCTGGCGCGCACCGTGGCTGGGTTCAGGCTCGAAGAGGGCGAGGGCAGCGCGGAGGCACCGGGGGCGGCGTTACCGGTTCCACCCAATGAAAAAAGCGGCGTTCCCGGCCAACCCACGCGCGAACGGCGCGGATTGAATCGGGAACGCCGCCGTCATCCGGCATCGCACTTGCGGCTCGCATCGAGCCGCAAGTGATACCTATGCCAAGGCAGGTCAGTGATTACTCGTAATCGCTGATCGGCGCGCAGCCGCAGAACAGGTTGCGGTCGCCGTAGACGTTGTCGGCACGGCCGACCGGTGGCCAGTACTTCTTCTTGCGCAGACTCGCGACCGGGAACGCCGCCACTTCACGCGTGTAGGCGTGGGCCCAGTCGTCGCTCGTGACCACTTCGGCCGTGTGTGGCGCACCCTTGAGTGGATTGTCCATGCGGTCGTACTCGCCGCGCTCGACCTTGACGATCTCGGCGTGGATCGTGATCATCGCCTCGATGAAGCGGTCGATCTCGGCTTTCGACTCCGATTCGGTCGGCTCGATCATCAGGGTGCCCGGGACCGGGAAGCTCATGGTCGGCGCATGGAAACCGAAGTCCATCAGGCGCTTGGCCACGTCTTCGTTCGAGATGCCGGTCTTGTCCTGCAGCGGACGCAGGTCGATGATGCACTCGTGCGCCACCAGGCCGTCGTGGCCCGCGTACAGCACCGGGTAGTGCGGCGCCAGACGGCGTGCGATGTAGTTGGCATTCAGGATCGCCACTTCGGTCGCTGCCGTCAGGCCATCCGCGCCCATCATCGCGATGTACATCCACGAAATCGGCAGGATCGAGGCCGAGCCGAAGGCTGCAGCGCTGACCGCGCCGATGCCCTGTTCGTCACGGACGTAGCCGGTCGAGAGCTGGTTTGGCAGGAACTTCGCCAGGTGCGCGCCGACGCCGATCGGGCCGACGCCCGGACCGCCACCGCCGTGCGGAATGCAGAAAGTCTTGTGCAGGTTCAGGTGGCTGACGTCGCCGCCGAACGCGCCCGGCGAGGCCAGGCCCACCAATGCATTCATGTTGGCGCCGTCGACGTACACCTGGCCGCCGTGCTGGTGCACGATCTCGCACAGTTCCTTGATGCCTTCTTCGAACACGCCGTGGGTCGACGGGTAGGTGACCATGACGCAGGCCAGATTCGCGCTGTGCTGCTCGGCCTTGGCCTTCAGGTCGGTCAGGTCGACGTTGCCGTTCTCGTCGCACGCAGTGACGACGACCTTCATGCCGACCATGCTGGCCGACGCCGGGTTGGTGCCGTGGGCCGACGACGGGATCAGGCAGATATTGCGGTGGCCTTCGCCACGTGCCTGGTGGTACTTCTGGATCACGAGCAAACCGGCGTACTCGCCCTGCGAGCCGGCGTTCGGCTGCAGCGAGATCGCGGCGTAACCGGTGGCGGCGCACAGCATCGCCTCGAGCTGCGTGATCATTTCGCGGTAGCCGACGGTCTGGTCGTTTGGCGCCAGCGGGTGGATGTTCGAGAACTCGGGCCAGGTGACCGGCACCATCTCGGACGTTGCATTGAGCTTCATCGTGCACGAACCGAGCGGGATCATCGTGCGGTCCAGCGCCAGGTCCTTGTCGGCCAGTGCGCGCAGGTAGCGCAGCATTTCGTGCTCGGCGTGGTAACGGTTGAAGGTCGGGTGAGTCAGGTATTCGCTGGTGCGGGCCAGGGCCGTTGGCAGCGCATCGCTGGCGTCGGCGTCCAGTGCATCCAGGTCAACCGGTTTGCCGTCGCCGAAGATGGCCATCAGCGTGGCCAGGTCGTCGCGGGTGACGGTTTCGTCCAGCGCGATGCCCACTTGCGTAGCGTCGATCTGGCGCAGGTTGATGCCGTGCTCAGTGGCTGCGGCGTGGATCGCGCCGGCGTCCTTGACGCGCACGGTCAGCGTGTCGAAGTAGGTCTGGTTGACCAGCTCGAAGCCCAGTTGCTGCAGGCCGGCTGCCAGGATCGCCGTCTGGCGGTGCACGCGGCGGGCAATTCGCTCCAGACCCTGCGGGCCGTGGTAGACCGTGTACATGCCCGCCATCACGGCCAGCAGCACTTGCGCGGTGCAGATGTTGGACGTCGCTTTTTCACGGCGGATGTGCTGTTCGCGCGTCTGCAGCGCCAGGCGGTAGGCCTGGTTGCCCTGCGCGTCAATCGTCACGCCGACCAGGCGGCCCGACATGCTGCGCTTGAATTCGTCGCGGGTGGCCAGGTAGCCGGCGTGCGGGCCGCCGAAACCGAGCGGCACGCCGAAGCGCTGGCTGTTACCGACGACGACGTCGGCGCCCCATTCGCCCGGCGGCGTCAGCAGGGTCAGGGCCAGCAGGTCGGCGGCCACGATCACCATGCTGCCGGCGGCGTGCAGTTTCTCGACGGCGGCGCGGTAGTCGCGCACTTCGCCATTCACGCCCGGGTATTGCAGCAGCACGCCGAAGCAGGTTTCCTCGAGCGATTCGATGTCGGCCGCTGCGATGGTGCGCACTTCAACGCCGATCGGCAGCGCGCGCGTTTCGATGATTTCGCGGGTCTGCGGCAGCACGTCGTCTGCGACGTAGAACACTTTCGATGCCGACTTGCCGACGCGCTGGATCAGCGTCATGGCTTCGGCGGCGGCGGTGCCTTCGTCGAGCATCGACGAGTTGGCGATGCCCATGCCAGTCAGGTCGGTCACGGCCTGCTGGAAGTTCAGGATCGCTTCCAGGCGGCCCTGCGAAATCTCTGGCTGGTAAGGCGTGTAGGCGGTGTACCAGGCCGGGTTTTCGAAGATGTTGCGCAGGATGACCTTCGGCGTGAAGGTGCCGTAGTAGCCCTGGCCGATCAGCGATTTGAGCACCTTGTTCTTCGAGGCCAGGCCCTTGAGGGTGGCCAGTGCTTCTTCTTCGGTGCGTGGCTCGGCGAACTGGCCCAGGTCGATCTTGTCCTTGCGGCGGATATTGGCTGGCACGACGGCGTCGATCAGCGCGGCGCGGGTCTCGTAGCCGAGGGCCGACAGCATCGCTGCCTGGTCGGCGTCGGACGGGCCGATGTGGCGCGGGATGAATGAATCACGTGCTTCGAGTTGGGTGAGGCTTGGTCGGGTCATGTTGGGGGACACAGTCTGCGGCGACGTTGAAGGAGAATGGCGGGTGGTGCAGGGCGGTGCGCCGCGGCGGGGCCGGCGGCGCACCTGGAGGCGGATCAGTGGTCGGTGGTCTTGCCGTAGGCGTCAGCGTCGAGCAGATTGTCGTACGAGCCGGCGTCGCTTGGCGCGAGCTTGAACAGCCAGCTGCCGTAGGCATCCTGGTTGATCGAGTCCGGCGCGTCGGCCACTGGCTGGTTCACGGCGGTGACGGTACCGTCGACTGGCGAATAGATGTCGCTGGCGGCTTTCACCGATTCCACGACGGCGGCGTCGCTGCCGGCGGTGAAGGCCTTGCCAACCTGCGGCAGTTCGACGAACACGATGTCGCCCAGCGCGTCCTGCGCGTACTCGGTAATGCCGACGGTCAGGGTGCCGTCTTCTTCGCGGCGAACCCACTCATGGGATTCGGTGTATTTCAGGTCGGTAGGGATGTTCATGAGGACTCCGGGTAGTTGGGTGGATAGCAGTATAGGTGTTCTGGGGTCTGGGCAGCGCTCAGGCGGCCAGCACTTTGCCGTTGCGCACGAACGGCAGCTTGACGACGCTGGCAGCCAGGCGCTTGTCGCGGATGATCACGTGGACGGTGTCGCCGATGGCCACGTCCATCGGCACGCGGGCCAGGGCGATCGCCTGCTGCATGCTCGGGCTGAAGGTGCCGCTGGTGATCTCGCCTTCCAGGCCGGAGGCCGCGACCACTTTCTGGTGCGCGCGCAGGATGCCGCCTTTTTCGCGCAGGATCAGGCCGACGAACTGCGCGCCCTGGCCCTTGGCCTGCAGGGCCGCCTTGCCGATGAAGTCGCGCTCCGAGACCAGGTCGATCGTCCAGGCCAGGCCGGCGTCGAGCGGGTTCACGGAATCGTCCATGTCCTGGCCGTACAGGTTCATGCCGGCTTCCAGGCGCAGCGTGTCGCGCGCACCGAGACCGGCCGGCTTGATGCCGACGGCGACAAAGGCATTCCACAGCGCTTCGGCTTGCGACGCCGGCACGCCGATCTCGAAGCCGTCTTCACCGGTGTAGCCGGTGCGGGCGATCATTGCTTCGCCAAACGCGGTATCGGGAACGATGACGGCGTTGAACGGCTTGAGGTTTTCGGATACTGCCTGGGTGGTCGGCAGCACCTGCCACACCTTGGCGCGGGCATTCGGGCCCTGCACGGCGATCAGCGCGATCGGATCGTTGCCGTCGCGGCGCGCGGTGATCGTCACGCCGCTGTTGGTGGCGGTGTTCTGCTGATTCATCCACGCGACGTCTTTTTCGGCGGTGCCGGCGTTGACGACGATGCGGAACCATTCTTCGGACAGGAAATAGACGATCAGGTCATCAATGACGCCGCCTTCGGGATTGAGCATGCACGAGTACAGGGCCTTGCCCGGTACCTGCAGCTTGTCGACGTTATTGGCCAGGAGGCCACGCAGGAACGTGCGCACGTTGGCGCCCTTGACGTCGACGACGCACATGTGGGACACGTCGAACATGCCGGCGTCGCTGCGCACCGCGTTGTGCTCTTCGATTTGCGAACCGTAGTTGACGGGCATGTCCCAGCCGCCGAAATCGACCATCTTGGCGTTGGCGGCGCGGTGAGCGGAATTGAGCGGGGTCGCTTTGAGCGTCATGGAATCCTCAGGCAGAAATAGGGGTACAGCACGGTCGTCGTGCGCTGTCGACCCCTCTGTCCTTGGTACCTGAGAGATAGCGGCTGTGCGCCGCTTGCCCCTTCGGTGGACCGCTACCGCGGCCGCTCTCCAGAGTTGAACCGCCGCGCGTCGCGCCGCCGTCCCTTGACCGGTCCTTTTGCCTGAGAGTTTATGGGTGAGTGCCCCTTCGGCGGCAGCATGCTGCGCTCTCCCGATCAAGACTGCGGAGGATATGTCACCCTTTGCCGACTGTCAACCGCCCACCCCCACCCACAATTAGGGTCAGAGTCGAATTGTTTGACAACTTTTGACAATTGCCCATTAAATCGACTCCGACCCTAATTATTTTTGACCTTCGCGGCAATAAAAACGATGCGTTTAGAAAATTAAGTGCGGACCGGAATTAAAGGCTGATTTTGATAGCGCTAAATTAGCAAATAATAATTAGGGTCAGAGTCGAATTGTTTGACAACATTGAGGAATTGCCCATTAAATCTACTCTGACCCTGATTGTGATTTGGCGTAGAAGTGCATTGAAGCATTGCTTCGCACTATTGGTGGTCGGTGATGGAGGGCGTGCGGAGGGATTTGCTACACTTGGCTCACTTATTTTGTAGGCGGAACAGACTATGAATCAAGAGAAAGCGCTGCAGGAGAAAGAGGGGTGGTTTACGCTATCAGGCGATGTCAACAGTGATATGGTCCATCGGATGTTCGAGGCGGTGGCGAACATGACGGAAGACGGCGTCGATACTGCCCACGTGCTGCTGCAATCCAATGGCGGCTATGTCAGCGATGGGCTGTGCCTGTATAACTTCATGGCCAATTCGCCCATTAAATTTGTCATGTACAACGCCGGTGCGGTGGCCTCGATCGCCGTTGTCGTCTATCTGGCAGGGGCGCGCCGCTACGCCAGCGAGACGGCGCGGTTCATGATCCACAAGTCGCATGCGACCGCGTCGCCAGGTTCGCGACCGGATGCGCTCAATATCATTGTCGAGGGCTTGCGTGCCGATGATGCGCGCACCGAGACGATCCTGCGCAAGGAGATCGAGCTCACGCCCGAGCAATGGAGCGTGCATCAGTATGGCGACCTGCACATGACGGCGCGCGATGCCAAGCTGGCCAGGATGATTCATGAAGTAACCGACTTTGCGCCCCCGAAAGGCGCTATCCTGCGCAATATCTGACCATCGTCCGACTTGCCTGGCCACAGCGTGACTGAGCGCCTAGCATTGTTCTAGTCGCTTTGGCGCCCTGCGGTCGCGTGTTGCCCAGGTATGCCGTCCTGGACTTCGGCAGCGGAGAGCGAGCCAGGCTCATGCGATTCATTCAGACGGGTATCCGGTTGCTGGACCGGTGTGGGCTGGCGCTCCGATTGCTCCGATGCATCGGGCGTCGAATCCGATGGCTGATTCGACAAGGAGTCCGATTGAGAAGCCTCATCTTCACCGTGCGTCGGGCGTCCCGCCTCGACGTGCTGCTCTTGTATGCTGCCCTGATTGCCTGAACCTGGACCAGCGTTGTTTTTCTCGATCATCATGGTTCCTTTCCAAAGTATCGGCAGATCGTACTCCCAGTCATCGAAATGACGTGGTTCGTTTGCGGGAAGCGCCATTAAACGATGCCTGCCGCCAGACGGACATCGGACAGCGGCCTCGGCACCTGTAGACATGCTCCTTCGTACAAGGCTACTATCGACCAGAGCGAGCGCCGCGCTGGCGCCACCCCGCTGTGTTTGCTCATTGCTGACAGGCAAGAGTGTGGCAAAATAGAGGCTCGCCTTACTTCGCCGAATCGTCATGGCCACCCCATCCGTCCAGACTCACGCCGCGCGCAATGCCGCCGCCCAGCAGGCTACGCTTGCCGAGCTGGTCGCCATCGCGTGCCGTCAGGCCGGGACGGACCTGGGCGATGTGGTCCGGCGCATCGTCTCGGTCCTGCTCGACCTCACGGCAGCCGGTCCCGATCCCCGCGCCGTCATGCGTCGGGTGAAATCCGGCAACCTCCTCAAGAGCAACGATTACGCCTTCGTCCACCTGGCCACAAGCGCACTCGAAACCGCACTGGAAGCCGAAATCGCACTGCTGGCGCCCGGCGCCCCGACTGCGCAGGTGGCCCCCGTGGCGCTGAGTCTCGTGCCACTCGAGCAGATCGATCAGCAAATGGCGCTGGACGCCGTCAGCCGCCCGTTCGACCTGCAATACTCGGAGCAGCTGGCCACCCTCGGCGTGCGTCTTGGATTGCTGCTGGGGCGCGACCTCGTGCGCGCGGCCCACAACCCATTTCGGCCTGCCGTATTTTTGGGCGCGCTGCACGCCGCCTGGTGCGAATTTGAGCCCGACGCGGAGGCGCATGGCCTGCTTGCGCCACTGCTGCGCCCCGGCCTGATGATCGATCTCGGCCCACTCTACGACGCGCTGATCGAGACGCTCAAGGCCGCGCGCAAGGGCAGGGACGATGACACGCGCTTTGCCAAGACCGATGACCGCGCCGCGCGCCGCGCCGAACGGGCACGGCGCGAAGCGTCGCTGTCGGATCAGTTGCGTCAACTCTTCGACCCGGCGCTGGCCGTGCCGGAGATTCCGAATCTGCCGCAGGGCAGCGGCGGCTGGCGGCCAAGCACCGCCTCGGGTTTCGCCATCACGGCGCCTGAACCGGCACCGGATGCGGCGCCGGCTACAAGCACGCCAGCCACCCCGGGATCGGTCGTTATGGGCGCTGCAGCCCAAGCCCAATCTGCCTTCCACCCAGTTACACCGGACCACGCCATGTCGATGCCCGCCCAGGGATTTGGTCACAGCGTCAACCACGGCGGCGCAGGCGCAGGCGCAGGCGCAGCAGCCATGCCCGGCGCGCTGCCGCTGATCGACCTGCTCGGCCGTCTCGGCGCCGGCGCTGCGATTCCCGGTCTGCCGGATATCCCGCGGTTTGCCGTCAACGCCGGTGCCCCTGGCCACAGTAATGACAACAGCGTCCCGCACGGCGCCTTCTACCTCCCGCGCCTGCGCGCCAGCCTGCCGCCGGGCGCACTGTCGCGCGCCGACGCCACCACGCTCGACTTGCTGTCACGCGTGTTCGAGGGCGTGCTGCAGGACGATGGCGTCGCGCCCGAGACGCGCGAGCTGCTCGCGTTCCTGCAGGTGCCGGTGCTCAAGGCGGCGCTACGCGACCGTAGCTTCTTTTTCGAGGAAGCGCATCCCGCGCGGCGCTTGCTCGACCTGCTCTCGCAGACGGGCTGGGAGCAGCCGGCCGACCAGGATGATCCCGTCTACCGCGCCATGCGCCGCAGCGTCGAACGGGTGCGCGATGCCGAGCAGCCCGAGTTCGAGGCCGCCGTGGCCGAACTCGAAGCCGGCCTGGCCGCGCGCGACAGTGCCGAACAGGCTGCCATCGCCGGTCCGATCGCCAATGCCACGCGCCAGGAGAAGCGGGTCGCCGCCGAGCGCTCGGCCCAGCGCGCCGTCGCCCTGCGCCTGGCCGGCGAGCAGCTCGTGCCGGCGGTGGCGGGCTTTCTCGAACAGCGCTGGAGCGCCGCGCTGGCGCTGGCCTACACGATCGAAGAGAGCCGCCCCGGCGCGATCGACAATGCCACGCGCACGATGGAAGACCTGATCTGGAGCGTCAAGCCCAAGGCGACGCAAGAGCAGCGCAAGGCCCTGATCGCGCGCCTGCCTGCGCTGCTGGCAAGCCTGAACAAATGGCTCGACGCCACCCGCTGGCAGGACGCCGAGCGGCTGCAGTTCTTTGCCGAACTGGCCGAATGCCACGCGTCGATCGTGCGCGCGCCGATCGAGCTGGCGCCCGAACGTCAGCTCGAACTGGCGGTCGAGGCGGCGCAGCAGGATGCGCTGCGCCGCGTGGCCCAAGAGCAGGCGCAGGCCGACGATGAAGCGCACGCCAGCCAGGGACCGGAAGCCGACACGCTGGCGGGCCTCGAGCGCGGCATGCGCCTCGAACTGGCCGAGGGCGATCGCGTCCGCAAGGTGCGCCTCGCCTGGGTCAGTCCGCTGCGCACGCTGTACATCTTTTCCGGCGCGGCGCGTCAGGAAGCGTTCTCGTTGCCTGCCGGGCGGCTGGCGGATCTGCTGCGCGCCGGCGCGATCCGGGTCGTGCTGGCCGAAGGGGTGGTCGGCCGCATTCTCGGCGCAGCCGTTGGCAGCGAGGCGGTCAACGATGCAGGCCCGCCGGCGGACCATCGCGCCGCCGAGTAAGCCCCTGTCCGTCGCCCTCCCGGCCATGGCCGTCGCCGTCCCGGCGATGGTATGATGCTCGCTTCTTCGCTATCTACCTGACCCACGCAACGTGCGCCTCTCTTCCATCAAATTGTCGGGATTCAAATCGTTCGTCGATCCCACCAATTTTCAGGTGCCCGGCCAGCTGGTCGGCGTAGTCGGCCCCAATGGCTGCGGCAAGTCGAACATCATCGACGCCGTGCGCTGGGTGCTGGGCGAATCGAAGGCGTCCGAGCTGCGCGGCGAGTCGATGCAGGACGTGATCTTCAACGGTTCCACGCATCGTAAGCCCGCCGGGCGCTCGTCGGTCGAACTGGTATTCGACAACAACGCCGGCAAGGCCGCCGGCCAGTGGGGCCAGTACGCTGAAATCGCGGTCAAGCGCACCCTCACGCGCGACGGCACCTCCACCTATTACATCAATGGCCAGCCGGTGCGCCGGCGCGACATCCAGGATATTTTCCTGGGTACGGGCCTGGGTCCGCGCGCCTACGCCATCATCGGCCAGGGCATGATTTCGCGGATCATCGAGTCGCGCCCCGAAGAGCTGCGCGTGTTCCTCGAAGAGGCAGCTGGCGTCTCCAAATACAAGGAACGCCGGCGCGAAACCGAAAACCGCCTGTCCGACACGCGCGAGAACCTGCTGCGGGTCGAAGACATCCTGCGCGAACTGAACGCCAACCTCGAAAAACTCGAAGCCCAGGCGGCCGTCGCGCTGCGCTTCCAGCAGATGCAGTCCGACCAGGAAGAAAAGCAGAAGCTCCTCTGGCTGCTGCGCAAGAACGACGCCAACGCCGAGCAGGTCAGGTTCTTCCGCGAAGTCGAAGAGGCGCAGACCGGGCTCGAAGCCCAGACGGCGCAACTGCGCGGCGTGGAGCTCGATCTCGAACGCCTGCGCCAGGCGCACTTCGCGGCGGGCGACCGCCTGCACACGGCGCAGGGTGCGCTCTACAGCGTGAACGCGGAGATCGGCAGCCTCGAAGCGCAGATCAAGTTTGTCGTCGAATCGCGCACGCGCCTGCAAAACCAGATCGCCACGCTGAGCGCCCAGCGCGACGACTGGTCGACCCAGGCCGAAGAGCACCGCGAAGGCCAGGAAGAAGCCGAGATGCAGCTCGAGGAACTGGCCGCGCGCGCGGAAGGCGCCCAGATCGCCGTCGAAGTGCATGGCGAGCGCCTGCCCGAACTCGAGGCGGACTGGCGCGCCGGGCAGGATGCGGCCAATGCGGCGCGCGCGCGCATCATGGCGGTGCAGCAGCGCATCGAGCTGGCAGCCGCCCACGGGCGCAACGCCGGCGGCATCCTGGCCAACCTGGTCGTGCGGCGCGAGCGCCTGCAGCAAGAGCGCAATGCGCTGAACCTGCCCGACAGCGCCACGCTCGACAACCTGCGCCTGCAGCTCGAAGAAAAGCAGCTGGCGCTCGAAGAACAGACGCTGGCGCTGGACGATGCCACGTCGCGCCAGGACACGGTCGAAGCCGAGCGCCGCCAGGCCAACGGCGACGTCCAGCGCGAGAGCGCCGCCAACACGCAGCTGGAAGCGCGCCTGGCGGCGCTGCGCCAGATGCAGGATCGCGTGCAGACGAAAGGCAAGGTCCAGCCCTGGCTGCAGAAGCACGCGCTGGCCGATTTGCCGCGTCTGTGGCAGCAGCTCGATGTGGAGTCGGGTTGGGAAACGGCGCTGGAAGCCGTGCTGCGCGAACGCGCCGGCGCGCTCGATGTGTCGGACCTTGACGCGGCCAAGGCCTTTTTCAACGACCCGCCACCGGCGCGCCTGGCGCTGTACGCGCCGCAGCCAGGCGCTGCGCGTGAAGCTGCACCGCCTGGTCTGACGCCGTTCGCGAGCCTGCTGCGCATCAACGACGCCGGCGTGCGCGGTGTGCTCGACGACTGGCTGCACGGTGTGTATATCGCACAGGACGCGTCGGAAGCGTTTGACGCGCGCGCCCGCCTGCCGCATGGCGCCAGCTTCGTCACGCGCCAGGGGCACGTGATCACGCGTTCGAGCGTGCGCTTTCATGCGCCCGACGCCGAGCAGGATGGCATGCTGGCGCGCCAGCACGAGATCGACAACACCGACAAGCAGGTGCGCGCGCAGGCGCTGCTGGCGGGTGAGGCGCGTGAGCGCGCTGCCCGCGCCGACGCCGCCGTTCTCGATCTGGCGCGGCGCGTGCAGGATGCGCGTGCCCGCGTCGCGACCCTGCAGCGCGAAGTGCACACGCTGCAGATCGAGGTGCTCAAGCAAAGCGAGATCGAAGCGCGCTTCAACCAGCGCAGTGGCCAGATTGCGGCCGACCTGACCGAGATCGCGGCGCAGGAATCCGAACAGCGCCAGGCGCAGCTTGAGGCCGAGCAAACCTTCGAAGAACTCGAGATGCAACTGGCCGAACTGCAGGAAGCGAGCGAAGACGACCAGGCCGCGTTTCAGGAGCAGGCGCTGGCCCGCGCGCGCGAACACTTGCGCGACCTGGAACGCGGCGCGCAGGAAGCGCAGTTCGCCGAGCGCGCCCAGCGCAGCCGCATCGATGAATTACGCCGCACGATCGCCACCGCCGCCACGCAGGCCGAGCAGGTTGGCGCAAGCCTGGCGCAGGCGCGCCTGGAACTGGAAGCGCTCGAAAGCGGCAGTGCCCACGAGGGCCTGCAAGTGCTGCTCGACCAGCGCACGACGCAGGAGGCGGCGTTATCAAGCGCCCGCCATGAACTCGATCAGGTCGCGCAGCAGCTGCGCACGGCCGAAGAATCGCGCATGCAGACCGAGCGCAGCCTGCAGCCGCAGCGTGACCGCATCACCGAGCTGCAACTGAAGGAGCAGGCCGCGCGCCTGAACCAGGAGCAGTTCGCCGAAGCGCTTGCCGCTACCGGCGCCGACGAAGCCGAGTTGCATGCCAAGCTCGCCCCCGATCTGAAGCCGCAATACCTGCAGGGCGAAGTCACACGCCTGACCAATGCCATCGCCGGTCTGGGCGCCGTCAACCTGGCAGCGGTGGACGAACTGGCGCAGGCGAGCGAGCGCAAGCACTTCCTCGATTCGCAGAACGCCGACCTCAGTGAAGCCATCGCCACGCTGGAAGACGCGATCGGGCGCATCGACCGCGAAACGCGCGACCTGCTGCAAGACACGTTCGACCGCGTGAACGGGCATTTCTCGGAGCTGTTCCCCATCCTGTTCGGCGGCGGCAATGCGCGCCTGGTCATGACGGGCGACGAGATCCTCGACGCCGGCGTGCAGGTGATGGCCCAGCCGCCGGGCAAGAAGAACGCGACGATCCACCTGCTGTCGGGCGGAGAGAAAGCCCTGACCGCCACCGCGCTCGTGTTTTCGATGTTCCGCCTGAACCCGGCCCCATTCTGCCTGCTCGACGAAGTCGACGCGCCGCTGGACGACGCCAACACCGAGCGGTTCTGCCGCATGGTCAAGCGCATGTCCGAGCACACGCAGTTCCTCTTCATCTCGCACAACAAGATCGCGATGGAGATGGCCAGCCAGTTGATCGGCGTGACGATGCAGGAGCAGGGCGTCTCGCGGATTGTCGCGGTGGACATGGAAGCGGCCGCTGACCTCGTCGCCGCATAATCGCACGACGCGTGTCAGAATGCTAATAAATGACATTCACGCGGGGGAGTTGGTATCATTGCATGCCTTCGCGTGGGGACTGCCCGCACACGTGGCATTTCGATTGAATCACCCAGTTCGCGGCAAGACCAGGACCGTGCGTCCGGCGCGACTTTCGCTATTGAGGCACAAGCAGCATGACTGATCTCCAAATGAGCCTGATCGCAGCCGGCGGCGTGTTCGTCGTCGGTGTCGTCACTTACAACAAATGGCAGGAATACAAGGCCAGGAAAAGCGTCGAGCGCGCGTTCGCATCGGACCACGACGACGTGCTGATGCGCACCGGCGAAGGCGCGCCGGCAGCTGAACGCAGCGAGCCGATGTTCGATCTCGGCATGCCACCAGCTGTACCGGAGCACGCACCTGTTGCGACTCCTGCTGCCACTCCTGCGCCTGCGAAGGAGGGCGAGTTTACCTACACGCGCGTGAACGAGCCGACGCTCGACGCAGCGGCATTCACCGTCACCGACACCAAGCCCGAGCCGCAGCTTGACGCGCCGGTACTGGCCGACACGCCGGCGCCGTCGGTCGATGAAACCCCTGTCCCTGCAATGACGCCGATGCCTGTGCCAGCCATGCCGGCTGCACCGGCTGTACCAGCTGCGCCCATCGCGCCGCCACCTTCCCGCGCTGCCGGCTCCACCGCCGCGCAGGACGCCGTCGCCGCATCGCTCCCGGGCACCCGTCCCGGCATGCCGCCGGCCGAACTGGCCGAATGCCTGGTCGACCCGCTGATCGATTGCATGATTCCGCTGGCGCTCGAAGCGCCGGTCCGTGGCGACAAGATCCTGCCGACGCTGCACGGCCTGCGCCGCGTGGGCAACAAGCCGATCCACTACATCGGCTTTGCCGTCAGCGGCGAATGGGAACCGATCGTCCATGGCGGCGTGTACACCAAGCTGCAGGCGGGCGTCCAGATGGCCACGCGCACCACCGCGCTGAACGAACTCGAATACTCCGAACTCGTCACGCGCCTGCGCGCCGTCGGCGACGACATCGGCGCCGAGCCCCACGTGCCGGACATGATCGAAGTGATGAGCGAGGCGCGCACGCTGCACCGCTTCGTTGCCGGCCACGACGCGCAACTGAGCGTCAACCTGGCAGCCAACGGCGCGCCTTGGGCGATGTCGACGCTGATCGGCGCACTCGAGAACGCGGGCTTCGACGTGCGGCCCGACGGGCGCTTTGCAATGCCGGACCGCGACGGTGCCACCAACAGCGTGCTGTTTACGCTCTCGACCAATGTCACGCTGGGCGCCGACACCACGTCGCGCCTGACGTTGCTGCTGGACGTGCCGTGCGTGGCGCCGGCCCGTGACGCCTTCGGCCGCATGGTCGATACCGCACGCGCACTGACGCAGCGCCTGGACGCGACCATCGTCGACGATGGCAACCAGCCGCTCGAAGCCGAAGTGCTCGACGAGATCAAGGGCCAGGTAGTCGAATTCTACGCCGAGATGGACGCGGCCGACATCGCCGCCGGCTCCACCCGGGCGCTGCGCCTGTTCTGCTGAGGACCGCACCGTGACCGAGCAACCCGATGCCCCGGCCCGGATGGCCTGGCTGGTCGCGGAATTGAACCGCGCCAGCTACAACTACCACGTGCTCGACGCTCCGACGATTCCGGACGCCGAGTACGACCGCCTGTACCACGAACTGGCCGCGCTCGAGACGCTGCACCCACAAGCGATCGCGCCCGATTCACCGACCCAGCGCGTGGGCGACGCCCCGATCCCCGAATTCAACCAGGTCACGCATGCAGTACCGATGCTGTCACTGAATAACGGATTCGCCGACGACGATATCGACAACTTCGATCGCCGCGTGCGCGAGGGACTCGAAGCGCGCGACGTCGCCTATAACGCCGAACTCAAATTCGACGGTCTGGCCATCAGCCTGCGCTACGAAAACGGCCGCTTCGTGCAGGCTGCAACCCGCGGCGACGGTTACACGGGCGAAGACGTCACCGCCAATATCCGCACCGTGCGTGTGATCCCGATGCGCCTGCATGGCGACGCCGTACCGGACGTGCTTGAAGTGCGCGGTGAAGTCCTGATGTTCAAGCGTGATTTCGAGAGCCTCAACGAGCGCCAGCGCGCCGCGGGCCAGAAGGAATTTGCCAACCCGCGCAACGCCGCTGCCGGCAGCCTGCGCCAGCTCGATGCGCGCATCACCAATGCGCGCCGGCTGCGCTTTTTTGCCTATGGCGTCGGCCAGCTCGAGGGCGCGCAGGATGCGTTGCCCGCATCGCATTCGGCGATGCTCGACTGGCTCGATGCGCTTGGCCTGCCTGTGGCCAAGGAACGCCAGGTGGTGACCGGCCGCGATGGTTTGCTGGCGTTTTATCGCGACATCGGCGAGCGCCGCGCAGCGCTGCCGTACGAGATCGACGGTGTCGTCTACAAGGTCGACCGGCTGGAGGATCAGCGCACGCTGGGCTTCGTCTCGCGCGCGCCGCGCTTCGCGCTGGCGCATAAATTCCCGGCCGAAGAAGCCTTGACCACGGTCCAGGCGATCGAGGTCCAGGTCGGCCGCACCGGCGCCATCACGCCGGTGGCGCGCCTGGTGCCGGTATCGGTTGGCGGCGTCACCGTCACCAACGCCACGCTGCACAACGAAGACGAAGTACGGCGCAAGGACGTGCGCGTTGGCGACACGGTCATCGTGCGCCGCGCCGGGGACGTGATCCCCGAAGTGCTGGGCGTGGTGCTCGAACGCCGCTTGACGCCGGAACCTCCGGTGTACACCTTGCCGGCAACCTGCCCGGTGTGCGGCTCGCACGTCGTGCGCGAAGAAGGCGAGATCGTCGCGCGCTGCTCCGGTGGCTTGAGCTGCGCGGCGCAGCGCAAAGAGGCGATCCGCCACTTCGCCGGCCGGCGCATGATGGACATCGAAGGCCTGGGCGACCGCTACATCGACAGTCTGGTCGAAGCGGACCTGGTCACCGGCGTGGCCGACCTGTACAAGCTGACCCAGGACGACCTGCTCAAGATGAAGCGCCTGGCCGACGAGGCCGACGATGGGGCGCCGGAAACCGTCCGGCAGGGCAAGGTGCCCACCAAGTGGGCCGACAATCTGCTCGCGGCGATTGCTGCCAGCAAGGCGCCGCCGCTCGAACGCCTGCTGTTCGCACTGGGTATCCGCCATGTGGGCGAGTCCACCGCCAAGACTCTGGCCGAGTATCTGGGCAGCCTGGCGCTGGTGCGCCGCGCTCCGGCCGCGCTGCTGCGCGTGCTGCCCGATATCGGCGGCACAGTGGCGCAGTCGATCGCCGACTTCTTTGCTGAAGAAAAGAACCAGACTGCACTGGACGCCTTGCTCGCAGCCGGCGTGGCGCCCAAGGGCGAGCATCCGCCCAAGGCGCAGCTGCGCGAGCTGCTTGACGAGATCAAGCTGCTGGCGGCTCTGGACATCCCGAAACTGACCGAGCCGCGTGCGCGCCAGATTATCGCTGGGGGCCAGACGCTCGACGCCATCGCCGCGCGCACCGACTTCGGCATCTTCGGCTTGCCGGCCACGGTGGCGAGCGCGCTCGAAGAATGGCTGTTTGAGGCGGCCAACCGCGACCTGCTGACGACGCTGGCGGCCATGCGGCGCGAACTGCTCGACCTGGTGCCGGAAGCAGCGCTGGCGCCGGAAGGCCCGTTGACCGGCAAGACGTTCGTGCTGACCGGGACGCTGCCGACGATGAGCCGTGATGCGGCCGGCGCGCTGATCGAAGCGGCCGGTGGCAAGATCGCCGGCTCGGTATCGAAGAAGACCTCGTACGTGGTGGCCGGTGCCGAGGCGGGCAGCAAGCTGGCCAAGGCCGAAGAACTGGGCGTCGCGATCCTGGACGAAGCGGCGCTGCTGGCACTGCTCGAACAATCATCCCCAACCTGACTGAATACGATGCCCCTGATCCGCAAAGCCGTATTTCCAGTGGCCGGCCTTGGCAGCCGCTTCCTCCCCGCGACCAAGGCGCAGCCGAAGGAAATGCTGCCGATCGTCGACAAGCCGCTGATCCAGTATGCGGTCGAAGAGGCGGTCGCCGCCGGCATCACGGAGCTGATCTTCATCACGGGCCGCAACAAGCGCGCGATCGAAGACCATTTCGACACCGCCTACGAGCTCGAAGCCGAACTGGAAGCGGCTGGCAAGACGGCGCTGCTCGAGACGGTGCGCAATGTCATTCCGAAGAACGTCAACTGCATCTACATCCGCCAGTCTTCGCCCCTGGGCCTGGGCCACGCGGTGCTGTGCGCTCGCCCGGTGGTAGGCAACGATCCATTTGCCGTCCTGCTGGCCGACGACTTCATGGACACGGCCGCCGGCCACAAGCCGGTGCTGGCGCAGATGACCGATCTCTACACGTATGAACGCAGCACCATCCTGGCGGTGCAGGACGTGCCGCGCGAGCAGACGCGCCAGTATGGGATCGTCAGCGCCACGCCATATCGTCCGGGCCTGGAGCTGGTGTCTGGCATCATCGAGAAACCGCAGCCGGCCGATGCGCCGTCGACGCTGGCCGTCGTTGGCCGCTACGTGCTGTCACCATCGATCTTCGGCTACCTCGAGACGATCGGCAAGGGCGCCGGCGGCGAAATCCAGCTCACCGACGGCATCGCCGCGCTGATGCAGGCCGAACGCGTGCTGGCCTACCGCTACGCTGGCCAGCGCTACGACTGCGGCTCCAAACTCGGCTACCTGCAGGCGATGACGGCCATGGGCCTGAAGCACCCCGAAACGGCCGAAGGCTTTCGCGCGTCGCTGGCCGGGCTGCTGGCCGGAGAGGGGGCACAATGACCGTCCGAACCATCCTGCGCATGGGCGATCCGCGCCTGCTGCGCGTGGCCCCGCTGGTCACTCAATTTGATACGCCCGAGCTGCACATGCTGGTGGCGGACATGTTCGAGACCATGCATGCGGCCAAAGGCGTTGGCCTGGCTGCGCCGCAGATCGGCGTCGACCTGCAACTGGTGGTCTTCGGCTTCGCCAGCAACCAGCGCTATCCGGACGCGCCGCCGGTGCCCGAGACCGTGTTGATCAATCCCGTGCTCACGCCGATTGGCGAGGCGATGGAAGAAGGCGTTGAAGGCTGCCTGTCGATACCCGGCCTGCGCGGCAGCGTGCCACGCTACACGCGCCTGCATTACGAGGGCTTCGACCAGTTCGGCAAGCGCATTGCTGTCGACGCCGAAGGATTCCATGCGCGCGTCGTGCAGCATGAAGTGGATCACCTGCTGGGGATCCTGTACCCATCGCGTATCCGCGACTTCAACCGCTTCGGTTTCACCGACGTGATGTTCCCTGACCTTGAGACGAAAGCGGACATTTGATGCGCACCCTGTATTTGCTGGCGCTCCTGGGCGCTGCCCCGCTGGCGCATGGCGCCGACTTCTTCACGAAGATCGACCCGGCCCCAACCAGCGAGTTGTGGATCGACACGGGCTTTTACACGGCCCACTTCGACGGCGACAAGGACCTGAACAACAACAACAAGGGCCTGGCGCTCGAGTACCGCTTCAGCGGCACGCTGGCCGCCACCGGCGGGCGCTTCTATAACAGCGACCGTGCCTGGTCGAACTACGCCGGCGTGATCTGGCAGCCGTACGCGGTGGGACCGGTGCGCGTGGGTCTGGCGCTGGCGGCGTTCGACGGCTACCCGAAGACGCGCGACGGCGGCTGGTTCCCGGGCGTAATCCCCACGCTGACCTACGAGTACGAGCGCGTGGGCGTGAATGTCGGGATCATCCCGAACTACAAGGACCGCCTGTACGGCGGGATCTCGTTCCAGCTCAAGTTCAAGCTGTTCCAGCGATAAATACAAAAAGCCGGGGTCAGGTCTGACATTCGGACACGATCTCGACAGTCAGGTAGCTGTCACTGGGCAGTATCAATACGAGGCAAGATACCAGTGGAATCGGCTGAAGCTGAGGCCGTGTCCGAATGTCAGACCTGACCCCGGCTGTGTGACCCCAGCTGTGCCGCTCACCCTGCAGTAGCAATCAGCCTTCCTTCGGATACGGACTCGGTCCGCCCTCCGCGATGAACGCGTCGATCCGTTGCTGCAGCACCGGCAGCGGCACCGATCCCATATGCAGCACGGTGTCGTGGAAGTTGCGGATATCGAACTTCGGCCCCAGTGCCTTTTCGGCCCGCGCGCGTGCTTCCTGGATCGCCATCTGGCCCAGGTAATACGACAGCGCCTGGCCCGGCCACGAGATGTAGCGATCCACTTCAGTCTCGACTTCGTGCTTCGACAGCGCCGTGTTCTCCATCAGGTAGGCCTGCGCCTGTTCGCGCGTCCAGCCCTTGGCATGCACGCCCGTGTCGACCACGAGGCGTGACGCGCGCCAGGCCTGGTAGCTGAGCATCCCGAAGACTTCATACGGCGTCTCGTAGATCCCCATTTCGGCGCCCAGGCGCTCGGTGTACAGCGCCCAGCCTTCGCCATAGGCCGAGATGTACGCACGCCGGAACGGCGGCACGCCTTTCTGTTCCTGCGCCAGCGGAATCTGGAAGGCGTGACCGGGCGCCGATTCGTGCAGCGTCAGTGCCGGCAGGCTGTACAGCGGGCGCGCAGGCAGGTTGTAGGTGTTCACCCAATACATGCCCGGCCCGCCGCGGCCCGCCGTCCAGAACGGCGCCTGGTCGTCCGGTACCGGCACAATCGCAAAGCGCCGGCGCGGCAGGTGGCCGAAATACTGGTCGGCCTTGGCGTCGAAGCGCTTGGCGGTCCACGCCGCACTCTTGAGCAGCTCGGCCGGCGTCTTGGCGTAGAACTGCGGATCGGTGCGCAGGAACTGCAGGAAGGCCTGCAGGTCGCCCTTGAACCCGACCTGCTGCATGATGGCGTGCATCTCGGCGCGGATCTTGGCCATCTCGGCCAGGCCGATTGCATGGATCTGGTCGGCCGTCAGGCTGGTCGTCGTGAATTCGACGATCTTCGACTGGTAGTAGTCCTTCCCGCCTGGCATGTCCTGGGCGGCCAGCGTGGTGCGCGCCTTCGGCACGTATTCGTCGCGGAAGAACGCGAGCGTCTTCGCGTGCGCCGGCTGCACCTTGTCGGCGATGATGGCGACGGCCTGGCGGCGCAGCGCTTCCTGCTCGGCCGCGGGCATGGTCGACGGCATCTCTTTGAACGGGCCGTAGAACACGGTGTCCTGCGGCGTTTTGGCCTCGGTCACCGACAGCAGCGTGCTTTCGCGGCCGGCCAGCGTGACCTTCGGCGGTGTGAAGCCGCGCGCCAGGCCGGCGCGCATATTGCCGATCTCTTCGTCGAAGTAGGCGGGGATGCCTTCAAGCTGATCGAGGTAGTTTCGATAGGCCTGCGTGGTCTTGAGCGGGCGGCGCGCGCCGTAGGTGACGCCGGTCCAGAACGCGCTGTCGGCATTGACCGGCTGCTCGAACTCGCGAAACACCTGGGCGTCGTGCAGCGAAGCGATCTGCGCGCGGTAGACGGCGAAGTTGATCCGCTCGGCGGGCGACAGGCTGGCAGGCTTGATTGCATCGAGCTGTTTCAGGATGCCGGCCCAGTAGACGCGGCGCGCTTCCTGCGCCGGTGCATCGACCCGGGCGAAGCCGCGGCTGGCGTCCGGCGCGTCGTCATCGCGTTCGAGCTTTTCGGCGACGCGCCACGTCCATTCCCGCGTGTAGATGTCCTTGAAGCGCGCATCGGCTGGCGTGACCTGCGCGGTTTTGCCCGCTGCAGGCGCTGCCGCCACCGACGCTGCTGGCGCCATGGCCAATCCCATTACCACGAAGGCCGTCGAGATGACGGCGCTGAGCTTCTTCTTTTCCATTGAATCCCAATCCATGAGTGTGCATGATGCTCGGGAGCAGGTTCGCCCGGCGCATGCCATCTTAGCGGGGATTGTCGCGCATGCCTACTCCAGAGAGGCACCTCGCACCTGCGTAAACACGCGATATTGACTGCCTGTTCGTGTCGCTTTCCACCCATTATTTACTTCACACTTTCAAGAGAAATTGTGAAAGGCCACGATATAATGTTGCCAACTATCGCCGGGCAAGCGCGCGATGCAAGCGTACGACGACTCCGCACCGCAGCGTGCATGGACCTTTCATGATGATAACGGCCGCAATTGCTTTTCGATCCAGACATGATGACGAGTAAGGGTGATCCCGGCCGCTCTGTCGAGCACCTGTTACTCATCCAGTCCTGGCGGCGCCTTGCCGACCAGTTGGGGCCGCTCATTGGCGACAACGGTTTCTGCGCGCTGTACGGCCGGGCCCTGCGTCTTGTCGGCCCCGATTACACATGGCTGGCCACGACTGCGCCGTGCAAGACCCGCGCCGCCCAAATCGACGCGCTGGACGACATGCTCGCCAGCGTCGCACCCGACCTCGCACAAGTGGCCCACGCGGCCCTGCTCCAGACGTTTACCGACTTGCTGGCGTCGCTGATCGGGCACGCACTTGCGCGGCGCCTGCTCGACGCCGCGACGGTTGACGGAGAAGAGAAGAAAGTACAGGAGCACAAGTAATGAGCGACAAAGTATCACTTGGGAAATTGAGCACTGGTGTGCAAGGGCTCGACGTCCTGCTCGGAGGCGGGCTGAGCGAGTTTTCGTTCAACCTGATCGCCGGGCCACCAGGTTCGGGCAAGACCACGCTCGCCCACCAGATCATGTTCTCGATCGCAACGCCCGAGCGGCGCGCGCTGTTCTTCACCGTGCTGGGCGAGCCGCCGCTGAAGATGCTGCGCTACCAGCAGCAGTACAGTTTCTTCGACATGCAGAAGGTCGGCACTGCGGTGCGCTACGTGAACCTGGCCGAAGACCTGCGCGCAGGCGACTTCAGCACCGTGCTGGCGCGCGTGATGAAAGAAGTCGAAGACTTCGCGCCGAGCCTCGTGTTCGTCGATTCGTTCCGCTCGGTCGCGCAGACGGCGCGCAGCGGCAACGAAGGCGTGGCCGACCTGCAGCACTTCATTCAGGATCTCGGCACGCGCATGACGAGCTGGCAAGCGACCACGTTCCTGATCGGCGAATATGCCAACAGCGATGTCGAAGCCAGCCCGATCATGACGGTCGCCGATGGCATGATCTCGCTGACACCCGTGCATGACGACAATTCGGTGGTGCGCAAGATGCGCGTGGTGAAGATGCGCGGCCAGGCCCACATGAACGGCTCGCACACCTTCCGTATCACCAGCGACGGCATCCGCGTCTATCCACGTATGCTGCCGCCACTGGCGCAGGACCACCACGACGGCGCGCCGACCGATCGCCATCACAGGCGCATTCCAACCGGTACGCGCGACCTCGACGTGCTGCTGCATGGCGGCCTGCCGCAGGGGCATTCGCTGATGGTCACCGGGCCAAGCGGCTGTGGCAAGACCGTCCTGGCCACGCGCTTCCTGCAAGAGGGCGTGCGCCATGGCGAGAAGGGCGTGGCCCTGTCGTTCGAGAAAGGCACATCGCGCCTGCGCAATGCCGAACTGGCTGCGATGGTGGATGCGGGCGACGTGGTGGTGCTCGAAAGCCGCATGATCGACCTGACGGTCGACGAGCTGCTCGAGGCGCTCAATGAAGCGATCGACCGTACCGGCGCGCGCCGGGTGGTGGTCGATTCGCTGTCCGAGCTGTCGCTGTACCTGGCGCCGGAAGGGCGCAACCAGTTACGCGCCACCGTGTTCCAGATGCTCACGTCGCTGGCCAAGCGCAACGTCACCGTGCTGGTCACGATGGGAATGGACGATGACTTCACCCACCTGCGCTTCAGCCAGGCCGAAGTGGCCTACCTGACCGATGCGATCGTCCTGATGCGCTTTGGCGAAAGCGCCGGCCAGCTGCGCCGGTTCATTTCGGTGGTCAAGGTGCGCGGCAGCAGCCACAGTCACGATCTGCGCGAATTCCATATCGACGATGCCGGCATCCACATCGATGCGATCAGTACCGCGCACGAGGGCGTCCTGCACGGGTTGCCGACCACGCGCGGCGCCACCTGAATGACGTCCATGCCGGTGCTTCCAGGTAACGAGCCAGCCACGCCCGACGGCCACCTTGCACAGCTCGAACGCGAAAATGCGCGGCTGCGGCGCGAGCTCGATGTCAGCACCACGCTGGCCTTGAGCCTGCGCGAAGCCAACGAACATCTGGTGCTGGCGGCGGTCGACGCGCAGACGTCGCGCGACGACGCCGAAGACACCAACCGGCGCCAGAACGAATTCCTGGCCATGCTGGCGCACGAACTGCGCAACCCGCTCGTGCCGATCAGCGTATCGGCGGGCTTGCTCGAGCGCGGCCCCGTCGCGTCGTTGCCGCTGGGGCGCCTTACGGCCGTCATCCAGCGCCAGGTCGATCACATGGCGCGTTTGCTGGACGACCTGCTCGACGCCGCGCGCCTGAGCAGCGGCAAGATCACGCTGGCGATCGAGCCGCTGCGCCTGGCCGAAGTGCTCGAACACGCCGCCGAGACGATCATGCCGCGCGTGCGCGAGCGCAGTCAAAGCCTGACGATCGCCCACGACGAGCGCGATCCCGTCGTCGACGGCGACCGCGTGCGCCTGACGCAGGTCTTCACCAACTTACTCAACAACGCCTCGAAGTACACGCAGGATGGTGGCCAGGTTACGGTCAGTGCGCGCTGCGACGACGGCATCGCGGTCACGATTGCCGACAACGGTGCCGGCATGTCGGATGAGACCATCGGGCGCGCGTTCGAGCTGTTCACGCAGGGACCGCGCACGCTGGCACGCTCCGAGGGCGGACTGGGCGTGGGCCTGAACGTCGTGCGCAATCTGGTGAGCATGCATGGCGGCAGCGTGACTGCCGGCAGCGACGGCCCGGGGCAGGGCAGCACGTTCATCGTGCGTCTGCCGCAATCGTCGGCCGATGCCCCGTGTGCACCGACCGCTGCGCCAGTGCATACGGCCAGCGCCACGCGCCGCATCCTGGTCATTGAAGACAATATTGACGCCGCCGACGTGCTGCGCATGCTGCTTGAGCTCGAGGGCCACCAGGTCGAGATCGCGGCCGAGGGGCATGCCGGCCTGGCACTCGCACTCGAAGGGCGTTTCGACGCTATCGTCTGCGACATCGGCCTGCCCGGCATCGATGGCCTGGAGCTAATGACGCGCCTGCGCGCCGCGCATCCGGTCCCGCGCCCGCTGACGGTGGCGCTGTCAGGCTATGGCCAACCGAGCGACCGCGCGCGGGCGCTGGCTGCCGGCTTCGATCGTTATCTGGTCAAGCCGGTGGCGTCGGCGGCGCTGGTCGAGGCGCTGGCTGGCCCGTCGGCCGCCTCAGCGTAAGCAGCCTCAACCCTCCTTGCATCACGGCACAAGTCACGTCGGGATCATGCACGCTTGACATGTACAACGATCGTTGTACACTCGGGTCATGGACAAGAAAACTGATATGGCAGCATCCGCAGCGCAGCTGTTCGCGCGCGAAGGCTTGCGCGGCATTGGTGTCGATCACATCGGCGCCAGCGTCGGCGCCTCCACCCGTACTCTGTACAAGCACTTCGGTTCGCGTGACGGGTTGGTCATCGCAGCGCTCGAATCGCGGCATGCGGCGTTCATGGCGCTCCTGCAGCACGACGATGCATCGATCGGCAGCATTGCATCGCTGTTCGATACGCTCGAACGATGGTCGAATGAGTTCGGTGCTTCGGGTTGTTTGCTGCTGCGGGCAGGCAATGAGTACCGGGGCACCAACGATGACATCGTGGCCTTGGTGCGTGGGCAAAAAGCCGCGTTTTTCAAGGAGATTACAAGGCGCGTCAAGCACGCGCTGGGACATGACGATCCGCAGCTGTCTTCGCAAATCTGGATTCTGTTCGAGGGCGCCACGGCCATCGCCAGTCTGGACAATGCGGCGGTAATCGGCGCCGCCAGGGCTGCCGCCGCATCCCTGATGGCGCATGCAGGCAAGCACAGTGAAGCATAACGTCAACCTGCTGGCGGCGGCTTTTGCGCTCACTGCTGTCTCGTATGGGCTCGCGCGCTTTGCCTTCGGGCTGCTGCTGCCGGAGATACGCACCGAGCTATCCCTCGATATCGGCATCACGGGCTGGATTGGCAGCAGCGCGTTCGTCGCGTATTGCATTGGCGTGTGCATCACCTTCGCATTGAACCGTGCGTGCTCGCCACGGGCGATTGCCTTTGCCGCGGGATTGGCGTCGACCATCGGCATGGTCATCATCACGTTGTCCACGACCGGGGTAGTCCTGGGACTGGGTGTTGCGCTGGCCGGTCTGAGTACCGGCCTGACCTCGCCACCACTGGCGACGGCGGTATCATTGCAATTTGACGATTCATACCGGCCGAAGGCCAATGCCATCATCAATGCGGGGACCGCAGCGGGCATCGTATTTTCAGGCCTGGCGAGCCTGATTGCATTCGGTGGCTGGCGTGAACTGTATATGCTGTTTTCTGTCATCAGCTGCGCAGTCGCGGTGTGGGTGTTGTATGCCGTGCCAACGGGGCACGAATGCACCTCGAGCGCGCCATTCTCGTTTGCCATCTTCAGGCGCCCCGGCATGCTCGCGCTCTGCATGGGCAGCTTCCTGATGGGCTTGTCGAGTACTGCGATCTGGACATTCGGCGGCAGCCTGCTGCGCGATGAATTCGACTTCACGCAAAGCGACATCGCCTGGATCTGGGTGGCACTTGGTCTGGCTGGCGTCGCCGGCGCGATGACGGGCATCTTCGTGCAGCGGTTCGGCCTTGTGCGGGTTCACTGCGTGGCTCTGGCCGGGATGGCGGCGGGAATGATTGGCCTGTCCTTCACGTCGATCTCGGTGGCATTCGCCTTTATCAGCGTGGCGCTGTTCGGCGCTTCGTATATCACGTCGTCCGGCGCGTTTCTGATCCAGGGCATCCGGCTGCTTCCGGATCGCCCCGATCTGGGACTTGGTATCCCGTTTTTGATTCTCGCATCTGGCCAGAGCGCGGGATCGCCACTGTTTGGCGCATTGTTGAGCGGGTGGGGCGCCGGTGTTGCGCTCGCCGCATTTGCGGGGGTGGCGTTGCTTTCAGGTTTTATCGTTCCTCAGCAGTCTGCGGCGAAGACGCCTCCTGCACATGTCGAGGCTTAGCTTCGGTGTTCGAAAAGAGGCTGCGTCAGTTCAATCAGATTGCCCCACGGATCGCTGAAAAACGCGAAACGCAGCGCGAGTCCGGGCGCATCCCGCGGTTCGCTGAGAATCCTCACATCACGACGTCTCAGTTCACTGGTAGCGGCATCGACATCCTCGACGCGCAGGCACAGATGGTGCCATCCGGCGATCGCATGGGTGTCGATCAGCTGGTCGTGCTCGGGACGCGGTGCGCAGCCGGGACCGGCAATTAACTCGATGCAAAAACTGTCATCAGAAGCAGGTGCAAGAAAAGCCAGCGTCTTTTCACCCAGTGCCATCGTGCGGAGCAGGCGAAAATCGAGCGTCCCGGTGTACCAGGCGGCAGCGGCTTCGACGTCCGGTACGCGCAGCCCGACATGGTCGCCTCGCCATGAGGTGAATGGGCTCGTTGGGGTGGTGCCGCTGGATGCTGACATGGGTATCTTTCAAAACGTTCGCAGAAAGATCGACGGGAAGCGCGTTTCGACTGATACGTTCTGTCCAGCGATCACTCAGTGCCGACGGACGCCGCGTGTTGAGCGGTCGTCAATGGCGGAACCCAGTGTAGTAAAGGCCAGCCAGTTTGATAATGCGGGAGTTTCAGAATGGACTGATCGCCATGAAGAACATTCGCTAGTCAGCTCCCGACGATCTGTCCGTCATGCCGGGCGCTCAGCGCTGTAGCTGATGCGCCAGCCGCGCAACCGCTTCCTCGATCCGCTCATACTTGGTCGCATACGAAAAGCGCACATGCTGCGCTGGCGCCGCTACGCCGAAGTCATCCCCCGGCACGATCGCCACGTGCGCGTCATTGAGCAGCGCCATGCTCAGCGCCGCGCTGTCGCCGCGCAGCGGATGATCCAGCCCGGTAATGTCGGCGTAGACGTAGAACGCGCCGTCGGGCATCACCGGCACCCCGAACCCAAGCGCGCGCAAGGCGGGCACCAGATAGTCGCGACGGCGCTGGAATTCCTGGCGCCGTGCTTCGAAGATCACCAGCGCTTCGGGCTGGAAGCAGGCCAGGGCCGCGTGCTGGGCGATCGTCGGTGCGCAGATGAACAGGTTCTGGGCGAGCTTTTCGAACACGGGCACCAGGCTGTCGGGCACCACCAGCCAGCCCAGGCGCCAGCCGGTCATGTTGAAGTATTTCGAGAAGCTGTTCACCGTGATCACATCCGGATCCAGTGCCAGAGCGCTGACCGGCACGTGGTCGTACGACAGGCCCTGGTAGATCTCGTCGACGATGGCAAAGCCGCCCCGTGCGCGAACGGCAGCCAGCATGTCGCGCAGCTGTGCCGGCGTCATCGACGTGCCGGTGGGATTGGAGGGCGAGGCCACCAGCACGCCGCGCGTGCGCGCCGTCCAGCGCTCGTGCACATGGTGCGCGCCGAGCTGGTAGCGGTCCTCGAACGAGGCCGGCACCAGGATCGGCGTGCCGCCAAAGCTGGTCACGAAATGGCGGTTGCACGGGTACGACGGATCGGGCATGAGGACCTCGTCGCCCTGGCCGACCAGCGCGGCGCAGGCCAGCAGCAGGCCGGCCGATGCGCCGGCGGTGATGACGATACGGCGCGGGTCGATGTCCAGGCCCTGCGCCGCGGCGTAGTGGCCCGAGATGGCGGCGCGCAGTTCCGGGAGGCCAAGCGACTCGGTGTATTGGGTGACGCCTGCACGGATGGCGGCGACGGCCGCATCGGCGACGATGTCGGGCGCCGTGAAATCGGGCTCGCCGACGCTCATGCTGATGATGTCGTGGCCCGCGCGCCGTAGCAGCGCAGCGGCCTTGACCATCTCCATGACGCGAAACGGTTCGATGGCGTGCACGCGCTGTGCGACCTGCAGGTTGGTGTCGAGGGAATTGGAAGACATGATGGCCGGATCGAAAAAAATGCAATCCGGCCATCTTACAAGAACCCTAGCGGTGCGTGTGGTGCTCGGCCGTCAGACGGCGCATCAGCGGCAGTGCGGCCAGCGCGATCAGCGTGCAGGCGATGGCGGCCAGGCCCAGCTTGTTGAACAGGCTCGTATAGATCGGCAGCGTTTGTAGCGGGTCGGTCATCCCTTGCGGCACGCTGGCCATCGTGGCCACCAGGCCGCCCAGGTATTGCGAAATGCCCACCGCCACGAAGTAGGCGCCCATCATGAAGCCGCCCATCCGCGCCGGCACGTAGCGCGCGATCATCGCCAGTCCGAGGCCGCTCACCAGGAGTTCGCCCAGCGAATACAGGCCGTAGCCCGCGATCATGATCCACGACGAGGTCAGGCCATTGACCGCAAAGGCGCCGGCGAAGCCATACGTGAAGAAGCCTGCCGCGACAACGGCAAAGCCCAACGCGAACTTGGCCGCGATCGACAGGTCGCGGCCTGCATTGCTGGCACGCGTGTAGACCCAGGCCAGCACGGGGCTGAGCAGCATGATCCAGATGGCGTTGAGCGCCTGGAACTGCGCCGGCGACCAGGTAAACAGGTGGCTGCCGAACAGGCTGAAGTCCAGGTCGACATTCCGTAGGGCGAACAGCGACAGCGACGTCGACATTTGCTGGTAGAAGATGAAGAAGAACACCGTCTGCAGCGTCAGCACGAGCGCGGCGACGAGGCCCGAGCGTTCGCTGGCCTGGCTGGTGCGGATCAGGTGGATGAAGATGCCCAGCACGACCAGCCCCGCCAGATACACGAACAGGCGCGCGAGCCAGCCGTATTCGAGGATGAACGCCGATGCGATCACGGCCAGCACGCCACCGCCCAGCACCAGCGCGAGTTTGCCCCAGTTGAGCGGCAGGTTATCCGGCGGTGAGCCGATATGCTTGACCGTGCGGCGCAGCAGCCCCACGGTGATGAGGCCGACCCACAGGCCGACGCTGCAGAATGCGAACGCCACGTGCCAGCCCAGTTCACCGGCGTAGTTGGCGTTGACATAATCCTTGATCGCCGGCGTGGCCAGCATCGAGACCGTCGAGCCGACGTTGACCGCCATGTAGTAGATGGTGAAGGCGCTGTCGATCTTCGAGTCGTTGCCTTCGTAGATCTTGCGCACCAGGTTGGCGGTATTGGGTTTGAACAGGCCGTTGCCGACGACGATCACGCCCAGCGCCGAAAACGTCAGCCAGGTGTTGGTCGTCGGGATGCCCATCAGCGCGTAGCCGAGCGACAGGATGATGGCGCCGATCACCATCGAGCGGCGCGTGCCGAGCACCTTGTCGCCGATCCAGCCACCGATCGCGGGCGCGACGTAGATCAGGGCGGCGGCTGCGCCCCACACCAGCGTGGCGCGGGTGTCGTCGAACCCCAGGCGCTGCACCATGAAGTAGACGATCAGCGCCTGCATGCCGTAGTAGCCGAAGCGCTCCCACAACTCGATCAGCGCGATCGTGGCGAATGAGCGGGTCTGGCTGACCGGGCGCCCGAGTGTCGTGTCCATACAAGTCCTCTGCGACTGCACCCCGGCCAGGCCGGGGCGCAAAATCCGAGGATTCTATGCCATCTGGATGAAGCTTGCAGATCGGGTGGCATGCGCGCTGCTGCCACGTGGCCGGCGCGAGGGACCCGCCAGGCAGCGACCGGTCTTCAGGTTTCATGTAGGGCAAGGCTGTTGGTAGCAGTAGAAATCTGTCATGCTTCGGCTGCAGCCGCTCAACCAGACATCACGACATCGAAGACATGACAACCGCCACGCTCGCCCGCCTTGCCCTGTGCATCACCGCACTCCCACTGGCCACCAGCACGTTCGCGTTCGCACAGAACGCCGAGCGCCAGTTCAAGGGCGTCACGCATAACGGCAACACGCTCGAGATCGCGACGGCCGACGGGCGCTACCTGATCAAGCCGTATTCGAGCGCGATCGTCGAAACCACCTTCATCCCGAACGGCGAACAGGTCAAGCCGGCGTCGCATGCGGTGATCCTGGCCCCGGTGCACGCGCCGGCCACCTTCAAGGACGACGGCGCGCGCATCACGTATGCCACTGACGGTATCGCCGTCACGGTCGAGCGCAAGCCGTTTCGCATCGCTTACACCTACAAGGGCAAACCGCTGGTGGCCGAAAAGCACGGCTTCGGCCGCGTCGACGGCATGGACACCATCGAATTCGGTCTCGACGACGGCGAAGCGCTGTACGGCGGCGGGGCGCGTGCGCTCGGCATGAACCGGCGCGGCAACCGCCTGCGCCTGTACAACAAGGCCGATTACGGCTACGCCGAACGCTCCGAGCTGCTCAACTTCACGATTCCCGTGGCGCTGTCGTCGAAAAAATACGCGATCCACTTCGACAATCCGCAGGTCGGCTGGCTCGATTTCGACAGCCGCAAGGACGGCACGCTGCGCTATGAAGTCATCGGCGGGCGCAAGACTTACCAGGTTGTCGCGGGCGACACCTGGGACGCCGTCATGGCTGGGTACACCGACCTGACGGGCCGCCAGCCACTGCCACCGCGCTGGGCTTTTGGTAACTTCGCCAGCCGCTTCGGCTACAAGACCGAGGCCGAGACACGCGCCATCGTCGACAAGTTCGCGCAAGAGAAGATTCCGCTCGACGCCGTCGTGCTCGACCTGTACTGGTTCGGCAAGACGGTGCAGGGCACGATGGGCAATATGGACTGGGACCGCGACACGTTCCCGCACGCCGAAAAAATGATGGCCGACTTCAAGGCCAGGGGCGTCAAGACCGTCGTCATCACCGAGCCGTTCGTCCTGACCACGTCCAAGCGCTGGCAGGAAGCGGTCGACAAGAACGTGCTGGCGCTGGACGGCGCCGGCAAGCCGGCCACGTATGACTTCTACTTCGGTAACACGGGCCTGATCGACCTGTACAAACAGGAAGGGCGCGACTGGTGGTGGAACATCTACCGCGACCTGAAAAAGGGCGGCGTCACGGGCTGGTGGGGCGATCTGGGCGAGCCGGAACTGCATCCGTCGAACCTGGTGCACGGCACGGGAACGGCCGACCAGGTCCACAATATCTATGGTCACGACTGGGCGCGCCTGATCGCGGAAGGCTACCGGCGTGAATTCCCGGCCGAGCGCCCGTTCATCCTGATGCGCGCCGGTTACTCGGGTTCGCAGCGCTTTGGCATGATCCCGTGGTCGGGTGACGTCAGCCGCAGCTGGGGCGGCCTGCAGTCGCAGATGGAAATCTCGCTGCAGATGGGCATGCAGGGCCTGGCCTACATGCACTCGGACCTGGGCGGCTTTGCCGGCGCCGTGCTCGACGACGAACTGTACGTGCGCTGGCTGCAGTACGGCGTGTTCCAGCCGATCTTCCGCCCGCATGCGCAAGAGGCGGTGGCGTCCGAACCCGTGCTGCGCTCGGAGCGCACCAAGGTGCTGGCGCGCGAAGCGGTGTGGCTGCGCTACGCGATGCTCCCGTATAACTACACGATCGCCTTCGACAACCAGCAGACCGGCATGCCGCTGATGCGCCCCCTGATGTTCGTCGAAACCGATCCGGCCCAGCCGATCGAGCGCTCGTCGACCTATCTGTGGGGCCCGGATTTCCTCGTTACGCCGATCGTCAAGCCAGGTGCCACGCGCGCCGAGGTGTACTTCCCGACGACGGGCAGCGTGTGGTTCGACTTCCATACGGGCCAGGCGCACAAGGGCGGCATTCTCGAAACCGTGCGGCCGGTCGACGCCAATATCCCCGTCTACGTGCGCGCCGGCGCATTCGTGCCGATGGCGAAGGTGGTGCAGACGACGCGCGATTACACGGGCCGTCAGATCGATCTACACTACTACCACGATGCGTCGGTCAAGGCCTCCAGCGGCAAGCTGTATGACGACGATGGCGAGACGGCGGGCGCTTTCGCTGCGGGCAAGTACGAAATCGTCCGCTTTGCCAGCCGCCTGGGCGAAGCAGATGGCAAGGCGCAGCTCGAGATCGGCTTTGCCACCGAAACCGGCAAGGCGATGACCGCCGTCCCACGGGGCTTTTCGCTGAAGGTGCACAACGTGGCGACCAAACCGCGGGCGGTGACGGTGGACGGCCGCGCCGTGCGCTTCGTCTTCAACGCCCAGCAGCACCTGCTGGAAGTGCCGGTCGCGGCCAAAGCTGGCCAGTCGGCGCAGGTAGTCGTCACGCTGTAACGGCGCATGGTCGGGACGGTGGTCTGGCGAACATCGCAGGTTGTCGAAGTTCGCTACATTGGAGGCTTCATTTCAGGAGCCCCCAATGACGACCACCGCACCAGCCAATCCCCTCGTGTTTCGCAGCGAGTTCGAACACGTCGGCCTCGACGAATCCGAGACCATCCACGCGCTGCAAACTGTGTTTGCCAACATGGCCAAGAAGGTGGCGGATGCCGAAGGCCACGCCAGCCGCGCCGTGCACGCCAAGGGCCACGCCCTGGTGCGCGGCAAGCTGACCGTGCTGGACAACCTGCCGCCGCAACTGGCCCAGGGCCTGTTCGGCAAGGCCGGTACCTATGACGTGCTGCTGCGATGGTCGTCGCCACCGGCCGAGCAGCTGCCGGACGGCGTTTCCACCCACCGCGCGGTGGCGATGAAGGTGCTGAACGTGCCGGGCGAGCGCTTCGACACGGCCAAGAGCGGCAACTCGCAGGACTTCCTGATGGTGAATGGCCCGGTGTTCTCGGCGCCCGATCCGCAGGGGTTCCTCAAAAGCGTGAAGATGCTGGCGGCAACCACCAACGCATCGGAAACCGGCAAGAAGATCATCTCGGCCGTGCTGCGCACCGCCGAAAATGCACTGGAAGCGGTCGGTGGCGAGAGCGGCATGCTCAAGGCGCTGGGCGGCGAGCCGCAGCACCATCCGCTGGGCGAAACCTACTTCAGCCAGACACCATACCTGTATGGCCAGTACATGGCCAAGCTGTCGCTGGCGCCGGTCGCGCCTGAACTGCTGGCGCTCGATGGCGCATCGATCAAAACGGAAGACGACGCGCAGCGCCACGCGATCGGCTCGCACTTCGCGTCGCAAGGCGGCGAGTGGGAACTGCGCGTGCAGTTGAACGTCGACGTCGAGAAGATGCCAATCGAGGATGCCTCGGTCGAGTGGCCGCAGGAACTGAGTCCGTTCATCGCCGTGGCGCGCGTGCGCCTGGCCCCGCAAACGAGCTGGGATGCGTCGCTGGAAAAGCTGGAAGACGAAATAGCCTACGACCAGTGGAACTGCCTCGTCGAACACCGTCCGCTCGGGTCAGTCAACCGCGCGCGGCGCCAGGTGATGGCCACCTCGCGCGAATTCCGTTCGGAGTTCAACCGCTGCCCGATCCACGAGCCGTCGGCATAACGATGCTGTGACTACCGGGCCACGATCAAGCGTAGCCCCAGTCCGATGAACACCGCCCCCGCGATCCGGTCAAGCCACATGCCGGCCGTGGGGGTGCGGTTCAGCCAACCGCCGATCGTGCCGGAAAAATAGCCGAGCAGGCCAAAGATCACGGCCGCCTGCAACGTGAAGACCAGTCCCAGCATGCCGATCTGCAGATTGGCGTCGCCACGCGCCGCGACGACGAATTGCGGCAGGAACGACAGAAAAAACAGCACCACTTTCGGATTGATCGCCGCGGCCACCAGGCCTTTGGCGAACAGGCGCCGCGGCGGTTCGTTCGATAATCCTTCGGCAGAGACGCGCGCACCGCCACGGCTGCGAATCGCGCCCCAGCCCATCCAGATCAGGTACAAACCACCCGCGACCTTGAGCGCCGTGAACGCCGTCGGCGACGCCGCGATCAGCGCACTCACGCCAATGACAGCCAGCAGCGTGTGACTCAGGCAGCCGAAGGCGCAGCCAAGCCCGAAGGCCACGCCGCGCACGCGCCCCTTGGCGATGCCGGTGCTGAGCACCATCAGATTGTCGGGCCCGGGAGAGAGCGTGATCAGGATGGCGGCGGCAAGAAAGCCGAAGAGCTGTTCGGGCGAAAGCATGGTGGCGGCAAGATGAAGAAAGGGCGAACAGCATAGCGCATGTTCGCCCTTCGTCAAGCATCCCGCAGTGCGGGGTCAAGCGCTCATCACGCCTTCTTGCAGCTCAGTTCCTTGGCGTTCTCGCCCCACTTGATGGTGATCTTGCCATTCTGTTCCTTGAACTGCTCGCCGCGGTTGCCGTAGGCGACGCCGTTGTCGCTTGGCTCGCCGCGCAGCAGCACGTGTTCCTTGTTGCGCGCTGCGACCATCGACGCTGGCGTGGTTTCGAGGAAGAACGCGGTGATCTTGCTCTTGTCGCTGCAGGTGTACTTTACCGGGCCCTTGGCCTTGGTGACCTTGTAGGCGGTCTGCAGTTGCATGGCGCGGGTGCCGTAGGCATTGTTGATGCAGGTGGTCATGTCCTTGGCATCGGCGCATTGCTTGACGCCGTCCCACCACTTGGTGTGCTGTTCCTGCAGCGTCTTGCCGGCGCCGGCGTCGATTTTTTCCAGCGCTGCGCGGTACATCGCGTAGATCAGGCCTTCCGATTCGGCCGAGCCGGGATGGCCGCAGACCTTGGCTTCGGCCGAGCCGATGCCCTTGGCGCAGAAGCCTGGCATCGAGACAGCTTGCGCGCCGATCGGCAGGGCGAGGGCGGCGGCGAGAATGAGAAGTTTTTTCATGAGGATTCCTTATGGTGATGGTCGCGGCGCATCTTTGAGTGCGCCGTCGTGAATTGGGTCAGGCGGGCTTGCCCGATAATTTGTCTGAAATTTTGCTCAGGTCGAGCTCAATCCAGGTAGGCGTGTGGTCGCTGGGTTTTTCGCGCCCGCGCATGAATTTGTCGACGCCGGCCGCCTTGAGTGCCGGCGCCAGCGCAGGGCTCAGCAGCAGGTGGTCGATGCGCAGACCGGCGTCGCGGCCGAACGCGTTGCGGAAGTAATCCCAGAACGTGTAGATCGTCTCGTCCGGATGCAGCGCGCGCAGCGAATCGAGCCAGCCCTGTTCCATCAGGCGCTCAAAGGCAGCACGGGTCTCGTCGCGAAACAGTGCGTCGTCGACCCAGCGTTCGGGCTTGTAGACATCGCGCTCCGTTGGGATCACGTTGAAGTCACCGGCCAGCACGGCCGGCACGCCGGCGGCCAGCAGCTCGAGGCCGCGCAGGCGCAGGCGCTCCATCCAGGCCAGCTTGTAGTCGTATTTGGGGCCGGGCGCCGGATTCCCGTTTGGCAGGTACAGGCAGGCGATCAGGATGCCCTGGTAGGCCACCTCGAGGTAGCGGCTTTGCTCGTCGGCGTCGTCGCCCGGCAAGCCGCGCTGCACTTCCTGCGCCGGCTCGCGCGTGACGATTGCGACGCCGTTCCAGCTTTTCTGGCCATGCCACAGCGCGTGGTAGCCGGCCGCCTCGATCGCCGCGATCGGGAATTTTTCCTGCGGCGCCTTGAGTTCTTGCAGGCACACGACGTCGGGCTGGCGCTCCTCGAGATAGTGCAAGAGGGCGTCGAGCCTGCTGTTGATACTGTTGACGTTGTAGGTGGCGAGCAGCATGGGGTGTTCCGCATTTGTGACGGGTCATTATGACAATATTGCGTGGGATCGGTCGCACGCCTCACCGGGCTTGGATTGGTTCATATATGCGAAACAGTATTATCTTATGGCGAATAATTCGTTTTTCCATATAACTGTTTGTTCTATACTTCGATCATCGAATATTGTTGCTGGAGATTTTTGCATGATCAACCGCCGTTCCCTCATCCTGTGCGCCGTTGCGCTGGGTAGTTCGCTCACCATGGGCCTGGCTAAAGCCGACCAGCTGGCCGACATCAAGAAAAAAGGCCAGATCGTGTTCGGGGTGCTTGGCACCGACGAGCCGAACAGCTTCATCGACCCGAAGACGCGCCAGCTGGTGGGCTACGAGATCGACATCGCCACTGCCGTGGCCAAGAAAATTGGCGTCAAGCCGGTGTTCAAGCAGTTGGCCGTGTCGGCCCGCATCCCCGAGCTGCAGCAGGGCCACGTGGACATCCTGGCCGCCACGCTGACGCACAACAAGGAACGCGAAGCGCAGGTCGACTTCGCGCTGACACACTTCGTCACCGGTTCGAAGGTCATGGTGCGCAAGAACAGCGGCATCACGGCGCTGCCACAACTGGCGGGCAAGAAGGTCGTCACCGTTCGTGGCGGCACCCAGGAAACCAATATGAAAAAGGCCGTGCCGACGGCCAGCATCGTCACCTTCGAAAATACCCAGCAAGCGTTCCAGGCACTGCGCCAGGGCAAGGGGGCGGCCTACGTCAATGACGAGTCGTCGCTGCTGGCCGACTACGGCAAACTGGGTCCGGCTGCAAAGGACTTCGTGATTCTGCCGCAATCCATCGGCGTCGAGCCGATTGCCCTTGGTCTGCGCAAGGGTGAGGCGGGCCTCAAGACGGTCGTCGACCAGGCACTGCGCGAGCTCGAAGCCAATGGCGCGGCCGAAGACCTGTTCGTCAAGTGGTATGGCCCCGGTACGCGCGCCAATATCGCCAAGCGGATCTTCAAGATCAGCACTGACAAGATCTGACCTTGGCGCTGTTCGATCCGACCATCCTGCAATCCGGCGAGTACCACGACTGGCTGGTGCAGGGCTTCATTCTGTCGATTCAGCTGACCGTGATCAGCTTTGCCTTCGCGCTGCCGTTCGGCGCGCTGGTGGCGGTGATGCGCACCTCGACGTCCAGGCTGCTGCGCGCGGTCGGCACCACGCTCGTCGAATCGATCCGCAATGTGCCGCTGCTGGCTCACCTGCTGTTCTGGTATTTTGCCTTCCCCGAGCTGCTGCCCGAGGGCCTGCGCGAGATCCTGTACGCGAACAATCCCGAGATGGTGTGCGCCGTCATCGCGCTCACGCTCTACAGCGGCGTGCACATGGCCGAGGACATCCGCAGCGGTATCCGTGCGGTGCCCGCGACCCAGCTGGAAGCGGCCCGTTCGCTGGGCCTGGGTCGCGCCGCGGCGGTGCGCCTCGTGCTGCTGCCGCAGGCGCTGCGCGCTTCCGTGCCGCCGCTCCTGTCGCAGACGGTCAATCTGTGGAAGGACACCAGCGTGGCCACCGTGATCGGCGCGGCCGAGATGATGTACCAGGCCGCGCGCGTCGAGACGGCGAGCTTTCGCAGCCTGGAAGCGTTCACCTTCGCCACGCTGGCTTACCTGACCGTCTCGCTGCTCATTTCGGCGGCGGCCTACCTGTTCCAGCGCCGCTATCCGGTGCGCACGGCGGGCTGACCATGAAAGTGTCCCGATGCTGGAACTGATCGATACCTACTGGCTGTACTTCCTGGTCGGCCAATACCCGGACGGCCCGCTGGGCGGCCTGGTGCTGACCATCCTGCTGTCCGGCGCCGCGCTGGTGCTGGCCATGCCGCTTGGCCTGATGCTCGGCATCGCGCGCGTAAGCCACCGCCGTGCCATCAGCCTGCCAGTGGGCGCGTTCGTGCAGCTCGTGCGCGCCGTGCCGCTGCTGCTGGTGCTGTTCTGGGTGTATTTCTTCTTGCCGGCCGTGACCGGCGTGAAGACGTCACAGGCGATGACGATGCTGATCGTGCTGGTGGTGTTCGACAGCGTGTATCTGGCCGAGATCGTGGCGGCGGGTATCCGCGCGCTGCCGAAAGGGCAGCTCGAAAGCGCCCGCTCGCTGGGCCTGGGCTACGGCCAGGCGCTGCGCCACGTCGTGCTGCCGCAGACCTTGCGTCACGGCCTGCCGTCGATCGTGAACCAGCTGGTCTCGACGATCAAGGCGACCTCGCTCGGTTACATCATCGGCCTGTCGGAAGTCTCGTTCATCGCCACCCAGATCAACACGCTCGTGTTCACCCGGTCGGTGGAGGTGTACCTGATCCTGGCGCTGACTTATTTTTTGCTGTGCTTTGGCCTGTCGCGCCTGGCCTTCCTGCTCGAACGGCGCCTGCAGCGGCGGCCCGTCAGCGCACACTGAACTCCTGAAAGAAGCGAACGATGATCGTTCTCGATAACGTCAACAAGTATTACGGTGACTATCACGCGCTGGTGGGGATCACCGAGCGCGTGGAAAAAAATGAAGTGCTGGTCGTGTGCGGGCCATCGGGCTCGGGCAAGTCGACGCTGATCCGCACCCTCAACCGGCTCGAAGACATCGACGGTGGCCGCATCGCCATCGACGGGCGCGACATCCACGCCAAAGGCTTTGACGTGAACGCGCTGCGCGCCGGCATCGGCTTCGTGTTCCAGCAATTCAACCTGTTCCCGCATCTGACGGCGCTCGAGAACTGCATGCTCGCGCCGGTCCAGCTGAAGCGTGCCAGCAAGGCCGAAGCGCGCGAGCAATCGATGCTGCTGCTCGACCAGGTGGGGCTGGCCCACAAGGCCGACGCCTATCCGGACGCGCTGTCGGGCGGCCAGCAGCAGCGCGTGGCGATTGCCCGCGCGCTGGCCATGCGGCCTTCGATCATGCTGTTCGACGAGCCAACCAGCGCGCTCGATCCCGAGATGGTGGGCGAGGTGCTGCAGGTGATGCGCACGCTGGCAAAACAGGGCATGACAATGGTCTGCGTGACCCACGAGATGGGATTTGCGCGCGACGTGGCCGACCGCATCTGGTTCATGGCCGAAGGTAAAATCATCGAGAAGGGTGCGCCCGGCGACTTCTTCGCCAACCCGCAGCATCCCCGCGCCATCCAGTTTCTCGCCGATCGCAACCGCAACTAGCGGCCTGTCACGCGGGCATGCACAGTTTCGTGGACGCCATGCACATGCAGGGGAGCGGTTTGGTATTTATAATGGGTAGCCAAAAGGCAGGTCTGGGCCTGCCGATCATGCTTTCCCCTTTGCCTTTCCCTTTGCCGATTGCGGCTACCTTTTACCGTGCCACTTGAAGCTTTCCCGCGATGACGTCCAATCCCGCCAATTTCGATGAAGATGCACGCCTCGCCGTCCTCGATTCCTTCGGCATCCTCGATACGCCGCCGGAACGCTCGTTCGATGACGTGGTGCGCCTGGTCAGCCAGCTGCTCGACGCGCCGATTGCCGCCGTCAACCTGATCGCGCGCGGACGCCAGTGGTTCAAGTCGGAGATCGGCCTGGGCACGCGCGAAATGCCGCTCGATAATTCGATTTGCCGTCACGCCCTGCTGGAGCAAGAGCAGATGATCGTGCCCGACACCCAGGATGATCCCCGCTTCAGCTGCAATCCGCTCGTCACGGCCGATGGCGGCCTGCGCTTCTATGCCGGCGCCGTGCTGCGCACGCGCGACGGTGTGCCGCTCGGCACCCTGTGCGTGCTCGACAAGAAACCACGGCCGGAAGGGTTGACGGAGCAGCAGCAGTTCATGCTCACGACGATGGCGCATCAGGTCATGAGCCAGATCGAACTGCGCCGGGCGCTGACGGACCAGGAAGCGCTGAACGAAGCGCTGCGCCGTGCCGACCAGCGCAAGGACGAATTCCTGGCGATGCTGGCGCACGAGCTGCGCAACCCGCTGGCGCCGATCGTCTCGGCGGCCACGATGCTGTCGAATTTTGAGCTCCAGCCAAGCATGGTGCAGCGCGCCGCCGACATCATCGCGCGCCAGGCGGGCCACATGACCTCCCTGATCGACGACCTGCTCGACGTGTCGCGCGTCACGCGCGGCAAGGTGGAGCTCGAATTCGTCGAACTCGACCTGAAGGATGTTCTGGCCGACGCGGTCGAACAGGTACGGCCGCTGATCGAGAAGCACGGCCACCGGCTGGTGCTCGAGGCGATGCCGGCGCCGGCGCTGGTCGTGGGCGACCGCAAGCGCCTGGTGCAGGTCATGACCAATTTGCTCAGCAACTCCGCCAAGTACACGCTCGAGGGCGGGCGCATCGAGGTGCGCCTGGCCACGCGCGGCGCGCTGCTCGACCTGACGATCCGCGACGACGGCATCGGCATGTCGCCCGAGCTGATTGCCAGCGCATTCGACCTGTTCTCGCAGGGCACGCGCGGGCTGGATCGCAGCCAGGGTGGCCTGGGCATCGGCCTGGCGCTCGTGCGCAGCCTGCTCAAGCTGCATGGCGGCGAAGTGACTGCCGCCAGCGACGGGCCGGGTTGCGGCAGCACGTTCCGGGTCACGCTGCCGCTGTCGTCGCGCGCGGCCGTCGCCGCGCCGGCTATCGGGACGGATGCACCGCTGGGCAATCCGGCCGCGCTGCGCATCGGCGTGGTCGACGACAATGAAGACGCCGCCGTGACGCTGGCGCTGCTGCTCGAGACGCTGGGGCACACGGTGTCGGTTGCCCATTCGGCGCGCGCCGCGCTGGAAGCGCTGCCGGCGTTCGAGCCGGACGTGTGCCTGCTCGATATCGGCCTGCCCGAGATGAATGGGTTCGAGCTGGCACGGGCGCTGCGCGCCAGGCCCGGGACCGACCATGCGATCCTGATCGCGGTCACCGGCTACGCGCAGGAGAAAGACCGCGCCGAAGCACGCGCCGCGGGCTTTCACGACCTGTTCGCCAAACCGGTCGACCTCGAGGTGCTGGGCGCGGCGCTGGTGCAGATCGAACGGCGCCGGCGCTAGCCTGCTGTGCGACGGGGTCCGCGTGCGTCAGGCAGAATTTGTTTCTGATTCACGCACAAGGGACACACCATGACGCAACGCTACCAACCGATCACCCGCCTTGGCCTGGGCGGCACGGGCTTTGGCGACATGTACCACGCCACCAGCGACGAAGCAGCCCAGGCGACTGCCGATGCCGCATGGGACGCCGGCATCCGCTACTTCGATACCGCACCGCATTACGGCGCCGGCCTGTCCGAACACCGCTTCGGGCATGCATTGCGCCGCCGCCCGCGCGCCGACTACACGCTCTCCACCAAGGTCGGCCGCCTGCTGGCCCCATCCAGCCCGGGCGAGATCGCCGCGCCGTTCGTCGGCGCCTTGCCATTCAAGCGCGTAATCAACTACACGGCCGACGGCGCGCGCCGTTCGGTGGAAGACAGCCTGCATCGCATGGCGCTGGCGTCCATCGACATCGTCTACGTGCACGACCTGTCGCCCGACATGTTCGGCGACCAGTTCGACCACTACTACCGGATCGCATCCGGTCCGGGCGGCGCCTTCGAGGGTTTGACGAAGCTGCGCGAGGAGGGCGTCATCAAGGCCTGGGGCCTGGGCGTCAACACGGTCGAACCATGCCTGCGCGCGCTGCGCGATGCCGATCCCGATATCTTCCTGCTGGCCGGGCGCTACACGCTGATGGAAACGACGCCGCTGGCAGAGTTGTTCCCGCTTTGCGCCGAGCGCGGCGCAAAGGTCGTCATCGGCGGACCGTTCAACTCGGGCTTCCTGGCCGGCGGGCCGAATTACGATTACGGCCCGGCCGATGCGGACAAGCTGGCACAACGTGAACGCTTGCGCAAAGTAGCGGTCGACCACGGCGTCGACCTGGCCGCGGCGGCGCTGCAGTTCGGCCTGGCGCATCCGGTAGTCGCCGCGACCATCCCGGGCGCAAGCAGCCCCGAGCACCTGCGGCGCAATGCAGTGTTGATGGAGATGGCGATTCCGAAGGCGTTCTGGGAAGCGTTGCGCACCGAGTGCCTGGTGGCCGAGGACGCGCCGTTGCCATAACCTGCCTGCCGCCCAAAAGCCGGGGTCAGGTCTGACATTTGGACACGATCTCAGCCGTCGTGCAGCAAAAAGCCGGGGTCAGGTCTGACATTCGGACACGGCCTCGACAGTCGGGTAGCCGGGTTAGTCGGAAGTAGCTGTCACATTGCAATGCTAATGCTGGTCATGACACTATGGGACGTGACTAAGGCTGAGTTCGTGTCCGAATGTCAGACCTGACCCCGGCTGCTAATGCTGGTCATGACACTATGGGACATGACTAAGGCTGAGTTCGTGTCCGAATGTCAGACCTGACCCCGGCTGTGCAGCTGTGATCCGGTCGCGCAATATCGGTCAGGATCACATCTGAAGGCTTAGAAACCTTCTTCCGGCGTCAGATAACGCCATTGGCCGACCGGCAGGTCGCCCAGCTTGACGCGGCCGATCCGTACGCGCTTCAGGCCCAGCACCTTCAGCCCTACCATATCGCACATGCGCCGGATCTGGCGTTTGCGGCCTTCCATCAGCGTAAAGCTCAGTTGATCCTCGTTCTGCCAGCGCACCTTGGCCGGCAGCAGCGGTTTGCCATCCATCCACAGGCCATGTTTCAGCTTCTTGAGTTCACTGTCCGGCAGCGTGCCCGGCTTGGTGTACTGCACGCGCACCAGGTATTCCTTTTCAATGGATGTGGTCTCGCCGATCAGCTGCTTGGCGATGCGGCCATCCTGCGACAGCACCAGCAGGCCCACGGAGTCGATGTCCAGGCGGCCGCATGGCACGAGGCTGCGCAGCTGGGTCGGGTGGAACTGCTCCGTCGATGGATCCTCGGCCCAGCGGTTCTCGGGCCGGATCAGCGCCACGGCCGGCGTGTAGCCGTCCTCGGCCTGGCCGCTGACGTAGCCGACCGGTTTGTGGATCAGCACCGTGACGCGCTTGGACTGCTCGGCGGCGGCCTGGCGCTCGACCGTGATGCGCTGCGTCGGCAGCACCTTGCTGCCCAGCTCCGACACCACCTGGCCATCCACCCGCACCCAGCCGCGCGCGATCCATTCATCGGCCTCGCGGCGCGAGCACAGGCCCAGTTCGGACATTCGTTTGGAGAGGCGGAGCGGTTCGGTCATTGTCAAAGTTTTTCGGTGAAGGAGTAAATCAGATCTTGAGCGCGTCCAGCAGGTCGGTTTCGAGCTGGACCTGGATGCGCGGGTTGTTCAGGGCAGGGCCGTCGACGAGGAACACGTCTTCGACGCGCTCGCCCAGCGTCATGATCTTGGCGGTGTGCAGGTTGATGCGGTAGCGCGTCAGTACGCTCGAGACCGCATACAGCAGGCCCATACGATCGTTTGCAGCGATCGACAGCACGTGGAACTGGCCCCGTTCGTCGGGCCGCACTTCGACCGTTGGCGTGATTGGGAATGTGCGCGACATGCGCGACAGGCGTCCGCGGCACGGCGGCGGCAGCGGTTCCTGCGACACCAGCAGCGCGCTCAGCTCATGCTCGATCAGGTTGATGATGTCGCGGTAGCTGCCGGCGAAGTGTTCGTCGGCCACCATGAAGCTGTCGAGTGCATAACCATGGCGCGTGGTGTGGATCTTGGCGTCGAGGATCGAGAAATCCTTGCGGTCGAAGTAGCTGCAGATGCGCGCGAACAGGTCGGGTTGATCCTTGATGTACACGGCCACCTGCAGGCCTTCGCCGATCGGCGCCAGGCGCACCCGCACGATCGGCTTGTCGCTGTCGACCTTGTCGTGCAGGGCGCGCGTCTGCCAGGCGATGTCGGACGCGTCGTGGCGCAAAAAGTACGCGACGTCCAGCTGCTTCCACAACGCCTCGTGCGCATCGACCGGCAGGCCAAACAGGCGCAGCGTGGCCAGCGCCTCTTTCTGGCGCGCGCGCAGTTCGCGGTCAGCGGAATGCGGTTCGCCCCCCAGTACGCGCAGCGTCGTCTTGTACAGGTCTTCGAGCAGCTTGGCCTTCCACGCATTCCAGACCTTGGGGCTGGTGCCGCGGATGTCGGCCACGGTGAGCAGATACAGCGCCGTCAGGTGACGCTCGTCCTTGACCACCGCGGCAAACGCCGCGATGACATCGGGATCGGACAAGTCCTGCTTCTGCGCGACCTGCGACATCGTCAGGTGCTGCTCGACGAGGAACACCACCAGTTCGGTATCGGCTTCGGTCATGCCATGGCTGCTGCAGAACTGGCGCGCGTCGTCCATGCCGAGTTTGGAGTGGTCGCCGCCACGGCCCTTGGCGATATCGTGGAACAGTGCGGCCACGTACAGCACCCAGCGGTCGCGGAAGTCGGCGATCAGCTGGCTGCAGAACGGGTATTCGTGCGCGTGTTCGGGCATCGTGAAGCGGCGCAGGTTACGCACCACCATCATGATGTGCTGGTCGACCGTGTAAGCGTGGAACAGGTCGTGCTGCATCTGGCCGACGATCTTGCGAAACGCCGGCAGGTAGCGGCCCAGGATGCCGAATTCGTTCATGCGGCGCAGCGCATGCACCATGCCGCGCGGTGCCTGCAGCACGCGCAGGAACAGCGCCTTGTTGACCGGATCGGCGCGGTACGCGTCGTCGATCCGGGTGCGGGCATGCCACAGTGCGCGGGTGGCGCGCGCCGTCATGCCCTTGATGTCGTGGCGCTCGGTCATCACGACGAACAGTTCGAGGATCGCGGTAGGCGTCTGCTCGAACGTGTCGTCCTGCGCGATATCGATCAGGTTCCCCATCTGCAGGAAGTGGGCGCTGATCGGGAAGGCGACGGCCGGCTGCGGGAACAGCTGGGCCTCGATATTCTGCAGCAGGATCGTGTTGAGCTGCGTGACGGTCTTGGCGGCCCAGTAGTAGCGCTGCATCAGCAGCTCGCTCGGACGGCGCACGTTCGGGCCGTCGTCCGTCTCGACCAGGCCAAGTGTGTTGGCGATCGCCGTCTGCACGTCGAATACCAGCCGGTCCTCGCGCCGTTTGGTCTGCAGGTGCAGGCGGATCCGGATGTCCTTGAAGGCGCTTTCCTTTTCCATCAGCTGGCGCGCTTCCATGCGCGTGATCAGCTCGCGCGTGGCGAGCTGGCCCCAGCTGTCGGCCAGGCCCGCGGCCTTGGCCACCCACATGATCACCTGCAGGTCGCGCAGCGCGCCCGGGCTTTCCTTGACATTCGGTTCGAGCGCGAACGCCGTGTATTCGTGCTTGGCGTGGCGCAGGCGCATCTCGGCCGTCTTGGCCCGGAAGAACGCCTGCGGGTCGAGTGCCTCACGGTAGCGCTGCTGAAGCGTGTCGAACAGCGGCTCGTTGCCGGTGACCAGGCGCGCCTCGAGCAGGCTTGTTTGCACCGTGATGTCGGCCGCCGATTCAATCAGGCACTCGTCGACCGTGCGGATGCTGTGGCCGATCTCCAGACCCAGGTCCCACAGCAGCTGGACCAGGCCTTCGAGGCGCGCCTGCGTGATCGCATCCGGCGGGGCGGCCAGCAGGATCAGGAGGTCGACGTCGGAATACGGAAACAGCTCGCCGCGCCCGTAGCCGCCCACGCCCACCAGCGCGGTGCCCGCGGGCAGGCCGGCCGCCTGCCAGGCGTCGATCAGCACCGCGTCGACGACCTGGCGCAGGTTGCGCAGTAGCTTTTCGGGCATGCCGTCTTCCTGGAACGCCTGGAACACGAGCTGGCGCTCATTCTTGAGGCGCTGGCGCAGCGTGGCGCGGACGGTGTCCAGGTGTTCGGCGTGACCCATGGCCGGCTCCTTATGCCGCTGCGGCGGCAGGGGCAGGCGCAGACCAGACAAAGTCCGGCCCGAGCAGCGGCAGGGCGATCGCCGGCGGTGGCGGGCTGCCGGCCGACAGCGTCAAGACTTCGACACCGGTCTCGGTGACCAGCACCGTGTGTTCCCACTGCGCCGACAGGCTGCGGTCCTTTGTCTTGATGGTCCAGCCGTCCGGCATTTCCTTGATGTCGCGCTTGCCGGCATTGATCATCGGCTCGATCGTGAAGATCATGCCGGGTTGCAGGACTTCGAGCGTGCCCGGGCGGCCGTAGTGCAGCACTTGCGGCTCTTCGTGGAACGAGCGGCCCACGCCGTGGCCGCAGAATTCGCGCACGACGCTGTAGCCGTTCTTTTCGGCGTGCTGCTGGATCGCGTAACCGATGTCGCCCAGGTGCTTGCCCGGCTTGACGGCGGCGATGCCCAGCCACATGCACTCGAAGGTGACTTCGGACAGGCGGCGCGCCATGATCGACGGTTCGCCGACCAGGTACATGCGGCTGTTGTCGCCGTGGAAGCCTTCCTTGGTGATGGGCGTGATGTCGATGTTCAGCGCGTCGCCGCTCTTGAGCACGCGGTCGCCCGGGATGCCGTGGCAGATCACGTCGTTGAGCGAGGCGCAGATCGAGCCCGGGAACGGCGGATAGCCGGGCGGGGCGTAGTTGAGCGTGGCCGGAATCGTGCCTTGCACGTTGACCATGTATTCGTACGCCAGGCGGTCGAGCTCGCCAGTAGTGATGCCGGGCTTGATGAACGGAGTGATATAGTCCAGCACTTCCGAGCCGAGGCGGCAAGCGACGCGCATGCCGTCGATTTCTTCGAGGGTCTTGATGATGGTGGCCATAGGAGAGTCGTATCCTGCGTGGTATCGGGTGAGCGCCCGACGACCGGGGTGGCAATGGTCGGGGCAGTATGGCCGCCATTATAAGGGATGTCGCGCCGCTGCTGTAAGGCGGCGGGAGGCGCCTGCCTGGCCGGGCTGCGATTGCACGCTTGAATAATGCTGACAATTCCGCTAGAATCTCGGGTTGCTCGGATTCACATCGTGCAACGTTGTAAAAATAAAGTTTTTTAATTGATAGAAATCGCGAATGTGGCCCTAAAAGGGTGCCTGCTTGGTGACTGGCCACATTCAAGACCCAACCCTGGAGAATTACATGTCCGTTACTATGCGCGAAATGCTGGAAGCCGGTATTCACTTCGGCCACCAGACCCGTTTCTGGAATCCAAAGATGGCACCGTTCATCTTTGGTCATCGCAACAAGATCCACATCATCAACCTGGAAAAAACCATGGCGATGTATCAGGATGCGATGAAAACCATCAAGCAGATCTCCGCCAACCGCGGCACGATCCTGATGGTCGGCACCAAGCGTCAGGCTCGCGACATCATCGCAGCTGAAGCGCAGCGCGCCGGCGTCCCATACGTCGACCAGCGCTGGCTCGGCGGCATGCTGACCAACTTCAAGACCATCAAGACGTCGATCAAGCGCCTGAAGGAAATGGAAGTCCTGGTCGAAGACGGCTCGGTCGAGAAGATGTCGAAAAAAGAAGCGCTGATGTTCTCGCGCGAAATGATCAAGCTGCAAAAGTCGATCGGCGGTATCAAGGATCTGGGCGGCGTGCCAGACGCGATCTTCGTTGTTGACGTCGGCTACCACAAGGGTACGATCACCGAAGCCGGCAAGCTGGGCATCCCGGTCATCGGCATCGTCGACACCAACCACTCGCCAGAAGGCGTCACCCACATCATCCCGGGTAACGACGACTCGTCGAAAGCCATCAGCCTGTACGCACGCGGCGTTGCCGATGCGATCATCGAAGGCCGCGCCAGCGCGACCAACGAAGTGGCTGACATGGTCAAGGCAGCCGGCGGCGACGACTTCGTCGAAGTTTCCGAGCAGGCATAAGTGATGGCAGGCCATGTGCCTGCTGCCACATAGAAGGGGGCGCCGGACTGTCGAGCCCCCCTTTTTTTAAGCTAAATACTTGCAGGACGCTCAACTTGAGCGGACTGCACCCCTGGATACACATTTAGGAGAACACACTATGGCAGCTATTACTGCAGCAATGGTTGGCGAACTGCGCGCCAAGACCGATGCACCAATGATGGAATGCAAAAAAGCACTGACCGAAGCTGACGGCGACATGGGTCGTGCTGAAGAAATCCTGCGCGTCAAGCTGGGCGGCAAGGCATCGAAGGCATCGGCACGCGTGACCGCTGAAGGCGTTGTTGCTACCTATATTTCGGGCAATGTTGGCGCGCTGGTCGAAGTCAACAGCGAAACCGACTTCGTCGCGAAGAACGACGATTTCCTGGCGCTGGTGAGCCTGGCAGCACGCCTGGTCGCCGAAAACAACCCGGCTGACGTCGCTGCACTGGCAGCCCTGCCGCACGAAGGCGGTACCTTCGACGACGTGCGCACTGGCCTGATCGGCAAGATCGGCGAGAACATGACCGTGCGTCGTTTCCAGCGTTTCGAAACCACCGGCAAGCTGGCGTCGTACCTGCACGGCACCCGTATCGGCGTCATCGTCGATTTCGAAGGTGCGGACGAGCAAGTCGGCAAGGACCTGGCCATGCACATCGCTGCCATGAAGCCAGTCGCGCTGTCGTCGGAGCAGGTGCCAGCAGAAATGATCGAAAAAGAGCGTTCGGTCGCTGAACTGAAAGCCAAGGAAGATGCCGACAAGGCCGTCGCCGAAGGCAAGCAGCCACAATCGGCTGACATCGTCGCCAAGCGCGTCGACGGTTCGGTGCAGAAGTACCTGAAAGAAGTCTCGCTGCTGAACCAGGCGTTCGTCAAGAACGACAAGCAGTCGATCGAACAGATGATCAAGGCGGCAAACACCACCGTCAAGGGCTTCACCATGTACGTGGTGGGCGAGGGCATCGAGAAGAAGGTCGACGACTTCGCAGCTGAAGTCGCAGCACAGATGGCTGCCAACAAGCAGTAATCAAACAAACGGGCCGTGAGGCCCGTTTTTGTAGGGTGGGAGGCTGCGCCTCCCACGCGGTGATAGTTGGCGGCGCGGTGATGAGGCGGCGAGCGGAGCCGGTATTTATCTGGTGTCTGAACGTAAATTTTGCGCGATGGATATTGTGGCTCCGCTATCATTCCGGATGACCTTATCGCCAACGATCAACGCGTGGACGGCGCAGCCGTCCACCCTACGATTCGGATGATTGCGCAGCCAAACGCCATGCGTTGCGCGCCCCACGCCGTACCCGCTTTACAATCCCATCCGTCCCGGCACGGATGAGACCCGCCCACGAGGCGTTGGTCAGCCCCGAATTCGATCCACAGCAATATCTCAAAGGAGCCGCTTCATCATGACAAAACCAGCTTACCAACGTGTCCTTCTGAAACTGTCTGGCGAAGCACTGATGGGCGACGATCAGTTCGGCATCAACCGCGCCACCATCGAACGCATGGTGGCCGACGTGGCCGAAGTCGCCAAGCTGGGTGTGCAGATCGCGGTCGTCATCGGCGGTGGCAACATCTTCCGCGGCGTCGCCCCCGGCGCCCAGGGCATGGACCGCGCGACCGCCGACTACATGGGCATGCTGGCCACCGTCATGAATGCGCTGGCACTGGCGGACGCGATGCGTCACGTCGGCATCACCGCCCGCGTCATGTCGGCGATCGCCATCGAGCAGGTCGTCGAGCCCTACGTGCGCCCGAAAGCGCTGCAATACCTGGAAGAAGGCAAGGTCGTCGTGTTTGCCGCCGGTACCGGCAATCCGTTCTTCACGACCGATACGGCTGCCGCCCTGCGCGGCGCCGAGATCTCGGCCGAGATCGTCCTGAAAGCCACCAAGGTCGATGGCGTCTACAGCGCCGATCCTAACAAGGATCCAACCGCGACCCGCTACGAGAGCATCACGTTCGACGAAGCGATTTCGAAACACCTGCAAGTGATGGACGCCACCGCGTTCGCACTGTGCCGCGACCAGAAACTGCCGATCAAGGTGTTTTCCATCGTCAAGCCCGGCGCGCTCACGCGCGTGATCATGGGTGAAGACGAAGGTACACTGGTCCACGTCTAAATTAACTGAACAACAGGAGAGCAGCATGTCCTTAGCTGACGTCAAGAAAAACGCACAAGACCGCATGGTCAAGTCCATCGAAACCCTGCGTGCCGATCTGGCCAAGGTCCGTACCGGCCGCGCCCACACCGGCATTCTGGATCACGTCACGGTCGACTACTACGGTTCGCCAACGGCGCTGCCGATGGTCGCCAACCTGACGCTGGTCGATGCCCGCACGATCGGCGTCCAGCCATTCGAAAAGAAGATGCTGGCAGCCATCGAAAAAGCCATCCGCGATGCTGACCTGGGCCTGAACCCGTCGTCGCAGGGCGAGATGATCCGCGTGCCGACCCCGCCGCTGACCGAAGAGCGCCGCAAGGAAATGGTCAAGCTGACCAAGTCCGAAGGTGAAGACGCGAAAATTGCCGTGCGCAATATCCGTCGTGACGCTAACGAAGCGCTGAAGAAAATGGTCAAGGACAAGACCGCCTCGGAAGATGACGAGCGCCGTTCGTCGGACGAAATCCAGAAGCTGACCGACAAGGCCGTGGCCGACATCGACAAGCTGCTGGGCGAGAAAGAAAAAGAAATCCTGACGGTGTAAGCAGGTATTTCATCGGCAAGCCCTCGGGCTTTCCTGCGGACCGGCCCCGGCAACTTGCCGCGGCCGGTCCGCGTGCCTTATGATTGGCCAATTGCGCAATGCCAGGTGCAATTCTGTAGCGCAGTTTTCTGGCGCAGTTCTCCGGCGAAGTTTTATGGCGCAGTTTTATGGCGCAGTTTTATGGAAATATGATGTTCAAAAGCTCGACCACCGCCGTTCCCGCCACGTCCGCCGTGCCACGTCATATCGCCATCATCATGGATGGTAATGGCCGCTGGGCAACCAAACGCTTGCTGCCGCGCGTGGCCGGCCACGTCAAGGGCGTCGAAGCCGTACGCGGTGTGGTCGAGGCCTGCGTCGAGCGTGGCGTCGAATACCTGACGCTGTTCGCGTTCTCGTCCGAGAACTGGCGCCGCCCGGCCGACGAAGTCTCGCTGCTGATGCGCCTGTTCGTGACGGCACTCGAGCGCGAAGTCGCCAAGATGCATGCCAATAATATCCGGCTGAAAGTGGTGGGTGACCTGAGCCGTTTCGACGCCAAGCTGCAGGACATGATCGCCAACGCCGAGCGCCGCACGGCCGGCAACACGCGCCTGACGGTCACCGTGTGCGCGAACTATGGCGGGCGCTGGGATATCATGCAGGCAACCGGCAAGATGGTGAAAGCCAACCCCGGCGTCACCGAGTTCAGTGAAGACATGCTGGCGCCGCACCTGGCGATGGCGTATGCGCCTGAGCCCGACCTGTTCATCCGCACCGGCGGCGAAGAACGCATTTCGAATTTCCTGTTGTGGCAGTTGGCATATGCCGAGCTGCACTTTACCGACACCTTCTGGCCTGACTTCACGCCAAAGGCGCTGGACGAGGCGATTGGCTCCTACCAGGAGCGCGAACGGCGCTTTGGCCAGACCGGCGCCCAAGTAGCGAAGAAGACCAACTAAATGCTCAAGACCCGGATTCTCACCGCACTCGTCCTGCTGGCAGTCCTGCTGCCGGTTTTATACTCCAACAATTACACGGCGTTTGCGGTGGTGGCCTGCGTCTTTTTCGGCGCTGCGATCTGGGAATGTTTTCGCCTGTTCAATCCCGGCGCCCGTAGCGCGATCCTGATCGCAGGCGCCTGGACGCTGGCCTTTGCCTACGCGTTCTTTGTGCGCGAGCAGGGTAATCCGACCTTCTGGTTCGGTATCGGCGTGCTACTGTGGGCGCTGCGTTTCGCACCGACGCTCAAGTTCGGCCTGCCGCCGCTGTCGAGTACGCCCAACACCTTGCTGAGCTTGCTGTACGCGATCTCGCTGGTGGCCTGCTTCGTGGCTATTGTCTACCTGTTTAATTATTCGGCCGTGCTGCTGCTGTCGGTGCTGGCCATCGTCTGGGCGGCCGACATCTTCGCCTATGTCTGCGGCAAGACCTTCGGCAAGCGCAAGCTGGCGCCCAGCATCTCCCCCGGCAAATCGTGGGAGGGCGCCATCGGCGGCGGACTTGTCACGCTGGTGCTGGCTGCATGCACGGTGCTCTTCGGTGGCGAAGCCTTCGCCGGCACGTTCGCCGTGCGCGTCCAGGCGGGCCTCGGCTGGCTCGGCCTGTTCGCCGTGATTGCTCTCATCGTGGTTGCCAGCGTCGTTGGCGACCTGTTCGAATCCCAGCTCAAACGCCGCGCCGGCGCCAAGGACAGCAGCAACCTGCTGCCGGGCCACGGCGGCGTGCTGGACCGGATCGACGCACTCGTGCCGGTCCTGCCACTGGCGGCGCTGATCGCCACCTGGCTCTAGAAGGAAGTTCACATGCAACGCATTACCATCCTGGGCGCCACCGGCTCGATCGGCGCCTCGACCCTCGACGTGCTGGCGCGCCACCCGGAGCAGTATCAGGTCTACGCGCTGAGCGCCCACACGCGCGTCGAAGAACTGGCCGCCGCCTGCCGCAGCTGCCGTCCCGCACGCGCCGTGGTCGGTAGCGCCGACGCGGCCGCACGCCTGGCAGCGTTGATTGCCGACCTGCCTACCAGCGTCGAATACGGCGAGCAGGCGCTGTGCGATATCGCGTCAAACGCCGACACCGACACCGTGATGGCCGCCATCGTCGGCGCCGCCGGCCTGGCCCCGACGCTGGCCGCAGCCCGCGCCGGCAAGAAGATCCTGCTGGCGAACAAGGAAGCGCTGGTCATGTCCGGCCAGCTGTTCATGGACACCGTGCGCGAGCACAACGCCACGCTGCTGCCGATCGACAGCGAACACAATGCCATCTTCCAGTCGCTGCCCGCCGCCTTCGGCCGTGTGCCGGCGGCAGCCGGCGTGGCCAAGATCCTGCTCACCGCATCGGGCGGCCCGTTCCTGAACCGCGCCGTCGAGACCCTTGGCGACGTGACTCCGGATGAAGCCTGCAAGCACCCGAACTGGGTCATGGGCCGCAAGATCTCGGTGGACTCGGCGACCATGATGAACAAGGGCCTCGAAGTGATCGAAGCCCACTGGCTGTTCGGCGCGCCCGCCGATCAGATCGAAGTCGTGATCCACCCGCAAAGCGTGATCCACTCGATGGTGTCGTACGTCGACGGCTCGGTGCTGGCGCAACTGGGCAACCCCGACATGCGTACGCCGATCGCGCACGCACTGGCGTACCCGGACCGGATCGCGTCGGGCGTCGCCCAGCTCGACCTGACGCAGATGGCGGCGCTGCAGTTCTTCCCGCCCGATTTCACGCGCTTCCCGTGTCTGGCACTGGCCTTCGACGCGCTGCGCGCCGGCGGCACCGCCCCGGCACTGCTCAACGCCGCCAATGAAGTGGCGGTGGACGCGTTCCTCGAGCGCCGCATTGGTTTTCGCGACATCGACCGCGTCATCCGCCATGCACTCGACACCGTCGAGCACGGCCCAGCACCATCGATCGAGGCCGTGCTGGCCCAGGATGCGCGTGCCCGTGAGGCCGCGGCGCATGCGGTCGCCAGCCTGCACTGATTGACGGATACAGCCCGATGACCCTGCTTTACACCGTGCTGGCGTTCGCGCTGGCGCTCGGCCCCCTGATCGTGATCCACGAGCTGGGTCACTACCTGGTGGCGCGTGCCTGCGGCGTCAAGGTGCTGCGTTTTTCGATCGGCATGGGCCGCGTCGTCTGGTCGCGCCGCTTCGGTCGCGATCAGACCGAGTGGGCGGTGTCGCTGCTGCCGCTGGGCGGCTACGTCAAGTTCCTCGATAGCCGCGATCCCGACGCCGGTCCGATCGATAAGAGCGAGCTGTCGCGCGAATTCACGCGCCAGAATGTCTGGAAGCGCATTGCCATCGTCGCTGCCGGGCCGCTGTCGAACTTTGTGCTGGCGATCGCCCTGATGGCGGCACTCTTCATGCACGGCGTGGACGAGCCGTCGGCGCGCCTGCGCGCCGTGGCCGAATCGACGGATGCCTACCGCGCTGGCGTGCGCGGCGGTGAGACCGTGGTTGCCGTCAATGGCAGCGCCGTGCGCTCGTGGTCCGAGCTGCGCTGGCAGATCATGCACGCGGCGGTCGACAAGACCGACGCGCGCCTGGACCTGCGCAGCACCGGTGGCGGAACCTACGCCGTGGTGCTGCCCGCGTCCGTCATCGGCAAGCTCGATGTCGACAGCGACGTGATGGCCACGCTGGGCCTGGACCTGTGGCGCCCGCAGCCGCGCATCGACAAGGTGATCGCCGACGGGGCAGGGAAGCGCGCCGGCCTGCAGGCCGGTGACCTCGTGCTGCGCCTGAACGGCGCGCCGGTCGTCGACGGCATCGCCTTTATCGATGCGGTGCGCGCCGCGCCTGGCCGCGCGCTGCAGGTCGAAGTCCAGCGTGGCGGTGCGCCCGTCATGCTGTCGCTGACGCCCGAGGCGGACGCCAACGGCCGCGGCGTGATCAAGGCCATGGTGGCGCAGGCGCCCGAGATGGTGACTGTCTCGTCAGGCCCGTTCGATGCCATCGCGCGCGGTGCCGAGCGTACCTGGGAAACGTCCACGATGACGCTGAAAATGATCGGGAAGATGATTGCCGGCGAAGCGTCATTGAAAAATGTGACCGGTCCGATCACGATCGCCGATTATGCCGGACAGACCGCCCGCATTGGCCTCGTCAGCTATTTACAGTTTATTGCCTTTATTAGTATCAGCTTAGGCGTCATGAATTTGTTACCAATTCCCGTTCTGGATGGTGGCCATTTACTGTATTATTCGCTGGAAGTTTTGACCGGGCGTCCTGTTTCTGTGCGCGTCGTCGAGTTCGCACAGCGCGCCGGAATCGGCCTGCTGTTCATGCTGATGGCGCTCGCCGTCTTCAACGACCTGGGCCGGCTGCTCTAGCCGCCCGCGGTTCGCTCCCCGAGAGCCCAGTCAAATCACCAAGCAATCGTTGTCCAAATGAGTGACCCTTTGATCCAGCCAATGAAATCACAACCAGATCGTTTCGCCTTGCCGTTCATTCGCCGCAGCCTGATCGGCTCCGCCGTCGTGGCGCTGTGCGCCACGCTGTACGCAAATAATGCCATGGCCGTCAACCCGTTCGTCGTCAAGGACATCCGGGTCGAGGGCATCCAGCGTACCGAGGCAGGCACCGTGTTCAGCTACCTGCCGGTGCGCGTGGGCGAGACCTTCGACGACGTCAAGGCCTCGAGCGCGATCAAGGCGCTGTACGCGACGGGCTTCTTCAAGGACATCCGCCTCGAAGAAGAAAACGGCGTGCTGGTCGTGCTGGTCGAAGAGCGTCCGGCGATTTCCTCGGTCGACTTCACGGGCACCAAGGAATTCGAAAAAGACATGCTGGTCAAGGCGCTGTCCGAAATCGGCGTGGCCCAGACCAAGATCTTCGACAAGGCGTCGGTCGACCGCGCCGAGCAGGAACTCAAGCGCCAGTACCTGTCGCACGGCCTGTACGGCGTCAAGATCACCACCACCGTGACCCCGATCGAACGCAACCGCGTCACGATCATGTTCAACGTGGACGAGGGCGATGTCGCCAAGATCAAGGGCATCAACATCATCGGCAACAAGGCGTTCAGCGACAAAGAGCTGCGCCAGTTGCTCGAACTGCGTCCGTCGGGCTGGTTCACGTGGTACTCCAAGGCCGACCAGTATTCCAAGCAGAAGCTCACCGGCGACCTCGAGAAGATCAAGTCGTGGTACCTGAATCACGGCTACCTCGAAGCCAACGTCGAATCGACGCAAGTGTCGATCACGCCGGACAAACGCGACATCTACCTGACGCTCAACATCACCGAGGGCGAGCAGTACACCGTCTCGAGCGTCAAGCTCGAAGGCGAGATGTTCGGTCGCGAAGAAGAGCTCAAGCAGCTGATCCTGCTCCAGCCGGGCAAGACCTACGTGGGCGACCTGCAAGAGGGTACCAACAAGCTGATCTCCGATCGCCTGGGCACCTTCGGCTACGCGTTCGCCAACGTCACGGCCAACCCGGAACTGAACCGCGAAAAGCGCGAAGTGGCTTTCACGTTCTTCGTCGATCCGGGCAAGCGCGCCTACGTGCGCCACATGAACATCTCCGGCAACACGGTGACCCGCGATGAAGTCATCCGCCGCGAATTCCGCCAGTTCGAGAGCTCGTGGTACGACGCCAACCGCGTCAAGCTCTCGCGTGACCGCGTCGACCGTCTGGGCTACTTCAAGGACGTGAAAGTTGAAACGCCCGAGTCGCCAGGCACGTCCGACCAGGTCGACGTGAACATCGCTGTCGAAGAAAAACCGACCGGTAACTTCATGATCGGTGGCGCCTTCTCGCAGTCCGAGAAGTTCACGTTCACCGCGTCGATCTCGCAGGCCAACTTCGCCGGCAGCGGCAACACGGTCGGCATCGAACTCAATACCAGCAAGTACAACCGGACGATCGCGTTCTCGCAGACCAATCCGTACTTCACCGACGATGGCGTCTCGCGCGCATTCTCGCTGTACCTGCGCACGTCGCGCCCACCAGCGCTGAACGTCGGTTCGTACACGGTGCGTCAGACCGGTGGCAACATGACCTTCGGCGTGCCGTTCTCCGAGTCCGATACCGTCTACTTCGGTGCGGGTCTGGAACGCACCGAACTGGAAACCGACGAATCGTCGCCGACCATCTACCAGACGTTCGTGCGCCAGAACGGCGGCCCGGCCAGCGGTGTCGGTTCGGCCACCACCAACGCGATTCCACTGACGGTGGCATGGGGCCGCGACACGCGCGACAGCGCCGTGACCCCGAGCCGCGGCCGCTTCCAGCGCGCCAACTTCGAAGTCGATGCGATCGGCGACGCCAAGTACTACCGCCTCGTGTACGAACACCAGTGGTGGAAGCCAGTCACGCGCTGGATGACGCTGGCCCTGCGCGGCGAGTTCGACTACGGCAAGGGCATCGGCGGCAGCGCCTACCCGGTCTTCAAGAACTTCTATGCCGGCGGCATCGGTTCGGTGCGCGGCTACGAGAGCTCGTCGCTGGGCGTGGTCGACCAGCGTTACTACGATGCGATCGGCGGCTCGAAACGCATCATCGTCAACGCCGAACTGCAGTTCCCGTTCCCGGGCAGCGGCACCGACCGCAGCCTGCGCTGGTTCACCTTCGCCGACGGCGGCCAGGTGTTCCAGGAAGATGCAAAGATCCGCGTTGGCGAGTTCCGCTACTCGGCCGGTATCGGCCTGTCCTGGATTTCCCCGGTGGGCCCGCTCAAGTTGAGTTATGCTAAACCGCTGAATTCGCTGCCGGGTGACCGCCTGGAGCGCTTCCAGTTCCAGATGGGTACCGGCTTCTGACCGGCCCACTGCGTCCTGAAGAACGATTGCGAGAGACTTTATGTTGAAAAATCTGATTGCCTCGCTGCCTGACGGCTTCAAGCCCACCGTGGCGCCAGCCTTGCTGCTGGCAGCGGTGTGCGCGTCGCCACTGGCACAGGCGCAGGCGCAGGTGGCGACGGGCCGCATCGGCTTCGTCTACACCGAACGCCTGATGACCGACTCCAAGATGGCCAAGGCGGCCGACGCCAAGCTGGCCGCTGAATTCTCCAAGCGTCAGAAGGCCATGGAAGAAATGGTCGGCAAGTTCAAGGGCGCGTCGGAAAAATTCGATGCCGAAGGGAGCAGCCTGGCCGAGCTGGAACGTACACGCCGTGCGCGCGAGCTGTTCAACATGCAGAAAGACGTCGAACGCATGCAGCGCGAGTTCCAGGAAGACCTGCAGCAGCGCAAGAACGAAGAACGCGCCGCAATCGCGCAGAAGGCCTACAAGCTCGTGGAGCAGTACGCCGAAGCCGAAAAGCTCGACGCGGTGCTGGTCGAAGCGGCGTGGGTGAATCCGCGCGTGGACATCACTGACAAAATCCTCAAGCTGCTCGACAAGTAAGACTTGTCGGCAGTGTTTTCCTGCTTTACCGATTTTGACTCACACTGAAAGACCGAGATGGGCATTCGACTAGGCGATTTGGTCGAGCGCTTCGGCGGACAGCTGGTGGGCGACCCGAACCTTGAGGTTACGGCGATTGCTCCCCTGGACACGGCCGGCGCTTCGCACATCAGCTTCCTTTCCAACAGCAAGCTGCGCGCACTGGCGGCGCAAAGCGGGGCCGCGGCCCTGATTCTGTCGCCGCTGGACGACCCGACGGTGGCCGCGACCTATGAAGGCGCGCGCATCGTCACCACCAACCCTTACGCATACTTCGCCCGCGCGGCGCAGTATTTCGCTTCGCTGACGGATCACGTGCCGCCCGCAGGCGTGCACCCGAGCGCCGTCGTTGCCGACAGCGCCATGATCGATCCGAGCGCCCATATCGGGCCGCACGTGACGATCGACGAAGGCGCCGTCATCCAGGCGCAGGCCGTCATCGACGCCGGCTGCTACGTCGGGCGCAACGCCGTCATCGGCGAAGGCACGCACCTGTTCGCGAACGTGACGTTCCACGCCGGCTGCGAGATCGGCAAGCGCGGCATCCTGCATTCGGGCGCCGTGATCGGCACCGACGGCTTCGGGTTTGCCAACGAAGGCGGCGTGTACATCAAGATTCCGCAGACCGGCCGCGTGCTGATCGGCGACGACGTCGACATCGGCGCCAACACGACGATCGACCGCGGCGCACTTGAAGACACGATCATCGAAGACGGCGTCAAGCTCGACAACCAGATCCAGATCGGCCACAACACCCGCATCGGCGCGCACACCGCGATGGCCGGCTGCGTCGGCGTGGCGGGCAGCGCCAGGATCGGCAGCCGCTGCACGTTCGGTGGCGCCGCCATGGTGCTGGGCCACCTCGAGATCGCCGATAACGTGCATATCTCATCGGGTAGCATGGTATCGCGCTCGGTGCTCGAACCGGGCCAGTACACGGGCTTTTACCCGCTGGCCAAGAACGCCGAATGGGAACGCAGCGCCGCGATCGTGCGCAACCTGGGCTCGATGCGCGAAAAACTGCGCGCGCTCGAGAAAACCATCAAAACTCTCACAGAACAACAACAATGACCACGCCAGAACTCACCACCCTCGACATCAACCAGATCAAGGAATACCTGCCGCACCGCTATCCGCTGCTGCTGGTCGACCGCGTGCTGGACGTCGAACTGGGCAAGCGCATCGTCGCAATCAAGAACGTCACCATCAACGAAGAATTCTTCAACGGCCACTTCCCGCACAAGCCAGTGATGCCGGGCGTGTTGATGATCGAAGCGATGGCGCAGACTGCCGCGATCCTGTCGTTCATGACGATGGGCGTCAAGCCCGACGAGAACTCGGTCGTGTACTTCGTCGGCATCGACAATGCGCGCTTCAAGCGGCCGGTGGAGCCGGGCGACCAGCTGCGCATGGAAGTGGAAATCGTGCGCGTCTCGCGCGGCATCTGGAAGTACAAGGCCGTGGCCACGGTCGATGGCAAGGTGGCTGTTGAAGGTGACTTGATGTGCACGATCCGGGGCGCGGCCGAAGCGCCGATGAAAGGCGCCGGGGCTGCACCGGCTGCGTCCACGCCCGAGTAAGGAGACGTGATGAGCAAGATCCATCCAACCGCGATCGTCGATCCGCAGGCGCAGCTCGACAGCTCGGTCGAGGTCGGGGCCTACTCGATCGTCGGCCCGAACGTGCGCATCGATGCCGGCACCGTCATCGGGCCGCACGTCGTCATCGACGGCCATACGACGATCGGCAAGGACAACAGGTTCTTCCAGTTCTGCTCCATTGGCGCGGCGCCACAGGACAAGAAGTGGCAGGGCGAGCCGACCCGGCTGGAAGTCGGCGACCGCAACACGGTGCGTGAATTCGTCAGCTTCAACCTGGGCACGGTGCAGGATGAAGGCGTCACGCGCCTGGGCAACGACAACTGGATTTCTGCGTATGTCCACCTGGCGCACGACTGCCAGGTGGGCAGCAATACGATCTTCTCGAACAACGCGCAACTGGCGGGCCACGTGCACGTGGGCGACTGGGCGATCCTGTCCGGCTTCGTCGGCGTGCACCAGTTCTGCAAGATCGGCGCCCATGCGTTCATCGGCATGTACACGAGCCTGACGCAGGACGTGCCGCCGTACGTGCTGGTATCGGGCAATCCGGCCGGTGCGCGCGGCGTCAACCTCGAAGGCCTCAAGCGCCGCGGCTTCACGCGCGAACAGCTCGACGGTATCCGCAGCGCCTACAAGCTGCTGTACCGGAACGGACTGACGCTCGAAGAAGCCAAAGCGGCGCTGCAGGCCGAAGAAGAACGCCTGCCGGCAGCGGCAAACGATATCCGCCTGCTGCGCGATTTCCTCGGTACCGCGAGCCGTGGCATCGTTCGCTGACGGCGTGCCGTCCGCTGCAGCCCGCGACGTTTCGCTGGCCTTGGTGGCGGGCGAGGCGTCCGGCGACATGCTCGCAGCGCGCCTGCTGGCCGGGCTGCGTCCGCATCTGCCACAAGCGCGCTTCCACGGCATCGGTGGGCCGCGCATGATCGAGCAGGGCATGGTCAGCGACGTCCCGATGGACCTTCTCACTGTTCGCGGCCTGTTCGAAGTCATTCCCCGCTACCGTGAACTCAAAGGCATCCAGAGCCGCCTGCGCGATCGCCTGATCGCCGAACGGCCGGCTGCCTTCATCGGCGCCGACTATCCGGGCTTCAATCTGGGCCTGGAAGAGCAGTTGCGCGCGGCGGGGATTCCGACAGTGCACTTCATCGGGCCGCAGATCTGGGCCTGGCGCGGTGGCCGCATCAAGAAAATCCAGCGCGCCGTGTCGCACATGCTCGTGATTTTCCCGTTCGAAGAAGCGATCTACCGCGCTGCGGGTGTGCCGGTGACGTATATCGGGCATCCGCTGGCCGAGACGATTCCGCTCGTGCCCGACGTGGCGGCTGCGCGCCGCGCACTGGGGTTACCAGATGATGCGCGCGTCGTCACCGTCATGCCGGGCAGCCGGATGGGCGAACTGAAATACCTGGCCGAGCCATTCGTGCGCGCCGTGCAGCTGCTGGCGGCGCGCGATCCCGGCCTGCGCTTTGTCGTGCCGATGGTCGGCGAGCGCCAGCGGGCGTACTTTGACCAGATCGTCACCGCAGCCGGTCTGCAGGGTGTGGAGCTGATCGTGACTGCCGAAGGTTCGCACACGGCGATTGCCGCCGCCGACGCGGTGCTGGTCGCCTCGGGCACGGCCACGCTCGAAGTGGCGCTATTCAAGAAGCCGATGGTCATCGCCTACAAGGTCATGCGCGCCTCGTGGGAGATCATGCGGCACATGGGTTACCAGCCGTGGATAGGATTGCCGAACATATTGGCGCGCGAATTCGTCGTGCCCGAGCTGTTGCAGCATGCGGCCACGCCCGAAGCGCTGGCCGACGCCGTCTGGCGCCAGCTGCAAGACACTGCGGGGCGCGAGCGCCTGGCGCAGCGCTTCCTCGACATGCATCACAGCTTGCTGCGCAACAGCGCCGAAGAGAGCGCGCAGGCGGTGCTGCAGATTATCGGGCGCACTGCGCCCGCACCACGTAGATGACAAAAACCAGAATCAATCTGTATCCCGGCCTGCCCACCAGGGGCCGGCCATTTACCGCACTGGACGTCGTGTGCGGCGTCGATGAAGCGGGCCGCGGCCCGCTGGCAGGGCCCGTGTTTGCAGCGGCCGTCATCCTCGATCCGCGCCGTCCGATCGATGGCCTGCGCGATTCAAAAAAGCTGACCGCCGCGCGGCGCGACGAACTCGCGCCGCTGATCCGCGCGCAGGCGCTGGCCTGGGCGGTGGCGGAATGCTCGTGCGAAGAAATCGACAGCATCAACATCCTGCAGGCCACCATGCTGGCGATGCGGCGCGCCGTGGAGGCGCTGCAGCATGCGCCGACGATCGCGCTCATCGACGGCAATCGCTGTCCCGAGCTGACGGTGCGCGCGCACGCGATCGTCAAGGGCGACGACAAGGTCAATGCGATTTCGGCGGCGTCGATCCTGGCCAAGACGGCGCGCGACGCGGCGCTGGTGCGGCTGCATGAACAGTATCCGCAATATGGCTTCGATCAGCACAAGGGCTACGGCACCGCGCTGCACCTGGAGCGCCTGGGCGCGCACGGGCCGTCGCCGGCGCACCGGCGCTCGTTCGCACCGGTGCGCGGGATGCTGCAGACCGACCTGTTTGGTGCCATGGTTGGCGATGTGGTGAACCCATGAAGACCATCACTTCGCGCGACAACGCGTTCTACAAAGAGATCAAGGCGCTGGCCACCAGCTCGCAGGCGCGCCGCAAGGCCGGCCACAGCCTGTTAGACGGCGTGCACCTGTGCCAGACCTGGCTCGACCTGCGCGGCGCACCGCGCCACTGCGTGGTGTCCGAGGGCGCGCTAAGCAACCCCGAAGTGCAGGCCATCGTCGCACGCTGCGGCGCCGTGAACGCGCCGGTGACGGCGCTGCCCGATGCGCTGTTCAACGCCGTCAGCCAGGTCGAGCATGGCGTGCATCTGCTGTTCGTGATCGACACGCCGCAACCGGCGACTGCGCCGGCGCTGGTGATGGCCAGCGTGCTGCTCGACGGCGTGCAGGACCCGGGCAACGTGGGCTCGATCCTGCGCAGCGCCGCTGCTGCCGGCATCAAGCAGGTATATTGCAGCCCCGGCACCGCCTTCTGCTGGTCGCCGAAGGTGCTGCGCGCGGCGATGGGCGCGCACTTCGTGCTCGAGATTTTCGAGCATGTCGAGCTGCCGGACCTGGTGCGCACGGCGCAGGTGCCGGTGCTGGCCACCAGCGGCTATGCGGCCGAAGGCCTGTACACGCTGGACCTGCGGCTACCTGTGGCGTGGGTGCTGGGGCACGAAGGGCAGGGCGTCTCGACCGAGGTGCTGGACTTGGCCACGCACCGCGTCGCGGTACCGCATCTGGGGCAGGTCGAGTCGCTCAACGTCGCCGCCTGCGCCGCCGTGTGCTTCTTTGAAGGCCTGCGCCAGCAGCAGGCAGCGCAGGCATAGACGGCGCCTGCGCCATCCAGTACGCTAGCGGCTTGTAACGTGGAGTAACGATGGACATCGCGCATTTGCATTTTCTGGTGGCGCAAGCCGACCCTTCCGAACGCCGGGCGCTGGTCGCCTTGCTGGGGCAACTCGGCGCCGGCCGGGTCACTGACGTCGCCGACGGTCCGGCGGCGCTGCAGGCACTGGAAGCTGGCGCAACGCCCCGTGTCAACGTCGCGCTGATCGACCTGGAACTGCCCGGCATGGATGGCTTGGCGCTGCTGCGGCGGCTGGGCGAGATGCAATGCGCGGCGCGTCTGATCATGACCGGTGCGCAGCCTGCAGGATTGCTGTTCTCCGTCGAGACGCTGGCCGAAGCGTTTGGCATTGAGCTGCTCGGCGCCATCGCCCGCCCGGTCACCGCCGTGACGCTCAAGCCGGTGCTGGAAAACTACACGCCGCTGCCGCGTTTAGCCCAGACCCCAGCCGAGCCGCAGTTCACGTTCCAGCAAGTGGGCATCGGGCTGCAAAAGCGTCAGTTCGAGCCGTACTTCCAGCCGAAGATCGAGCTGGCGACGGGGCAGGTCAAAGGCCTGGAGGTGTTCGCACGCTGGAACCACCCGGAGCATGGCGTGCTGGGGCCAGCCTCGTTCGTCGATGCGCTGGGCGAGAGCGGCCGCATCGACTTTCTCGACTGGAGCATGATCGAGTTGTCGGTCGAGCGCCAGCGCTGGCTGCAGGACCAGGACATCGCGATCCCGATCTCGCTGAACATCGCCTCCGAGACGCTGGCCCATCCCGCGTTTGTGCGCCAGATATCGGCATGTCTGGAGCGCCACGGGGTCGCCGCCACCGACGTGACCTTCGAAATCTCGGAATCGTCCGTCCTGAACACGGACCCCGACTTCATCGAGCGCCTGGTCCGGCTGCGGATGATGGGCTTTGGCCTCGCCATCGACGACTATGGCACCGGCCGTTCAAACCTGCAACTGTTGGCGCGCATCCCGTTCACCGAGCTGAAGATCGACCGCAGCTTCGTCGACGGCGCCTCACGCCGCCTGCCGCTGAGCACGCTCCTGCGCTCCTGCCTGAGCCTGGCCCACAGCCTGGACCGCAAATCGGTCGCCGTCGGCGTCGAAACCCGCCGCGACTGGGACTTCCTGCAAGCCCTCGGCTGCACCTACGCCCAGGGCTACCACATCGCCAACCCCATGCCCGCCACGGCCTTCCCCGCCTGGCTAAGCGACTGGCGCCAATACTTCTAACCCCCACGCAATAGCCCAACAATTAGGGTCAGAGTAGAATTGTTGGGCAATTTCCTTTTTACTGAGCTCTAACAATTAGGGTCAGAGTAGAATTATTGAGCAATTTATCTCCGAATAAGCAGCCCCATCTTATTGAGGGTGTTTAATTCGAGAAAGTTGTCAAACAATTCGACTCTGACCCTAATTGTTTAGTGCCATCCCGCTTCGCTTTAATTGTCGGCCGGACTATAGTTGCCATGCTTCGACGGCCGCTTGGCCAATTATCGTCGGGCGGCACCTCCGATTTATCGCGCAAGCCCTCCCAGCTTAATTCCTGGGTTCTAATCAATTTATTTGCAATTAGGGTCAGAGTAGAATTATTAGGCAATTTCCCATTAAAAAAGCGACCTCATCTGATTGAGGTCGCTCTGTTTTCGAAAGTTGTCAAACAATTCGACTCTGACCCTAATTGGGTTTCAAGGGTTTTTGGGCAAGTAGAGCTTATCCCGGCGTGGATTCGCTGGGATGAAAAGAAATTGCTCAATAATTCGACTCTGACCCTAATTGTTCAATATTCGCGGCGGTCGGGGGCGATTTCTTGGAGGATCGTTGTGGCGATTTCTTCGATGGATTTTGTTGTTGACGAGAGCCAGCGGATGCCTTCGCGGCGCATCAGCAGTTCGGCTTCGTTGACTTCGTAGCGGCAGTTTTCGATGGAGGCGTATTTGCTGCCGGCGCGGCGTTCGTTGCGGATTTGCGAGAGGCGTTCGGGCGTGATCGTCAGGCCGAACAGCTTGGCCTTGTACGGCGGCAGGTTGCTCGGCAGGCGGCCGCGTTCGAAGTCGTCCGGGATCAATGGGTAGTTTGCGGCTTTCAGGCCGTATTGCATCGCCAGGTACAGGCTTGTTGGCGTTTTCCCTGACCGTGACACCCCGACCAGAATGACATCGGCATCGGCCAGGTTCTTGTGCGACTGGCCGTCGTCGTGCGCCAGCGAGAAGTTGATGGCTTCGATGCGGTTCTTGTATTCTTCACTGTCGACCGCGTTGTGGATGCGGCCGATCGTGTGCGTCGACTTGACGTCCAGCTCTTGCTCAAGCGGGGCGACGAAGGTCTGGAACAGGTCCATGTGCATGCCCTTGGCCGAGCGGATCACGCTCGACAGGTCGTGCTTCACCAGGGTCGAGAACACGATCGGGCGCTGGCCATGCAGCGCGAAGCTGTCGTTGATGCGGCGCGCGGCGTCGTGCGCTTTTTCGATGGAGTCGATGAAGGGCAGGCGAATCTGCCGGAAGCGCATCTCGAACTGGCTCAGGACCGCGTGACCGAACGTCTCCGCGGTGATGCCGGTGCCGTCGGAGACGAAGAACACGGTGCGGGAAGGGGCCGGCGCCAGTGCGGGCAGGGACTGGGGATCGTCGATCATGGTCTGTTTGTTAAGCTTTGCTGACAGAGTTGCATGTAAAGTGCGCTGCACATCCCCGACTTGCGGGGTAGAATGCTCGGCAACGGATTTTGCATTGTGCTGCACACGGGCCAGAATAACAAGAATACGCGAATCGCGCCCCGGCCCTGCACCGATGCACCAACAGGTTTCCATCATCAAGTAAGGTGTTTTTTATCATGACCAATCCAGCTACTGCAGCGATCCAACCGGGGCAGGCCGACCGCGTCTACGTCGCGTCGTTCGAAGACTTGCGCATGACCGACGTCGAGTCGGTCGGCGGCAAGAACGCATCCCTCGGCGAAATGATCAGCCAACTGGCCGGCGCCGGCGTGCGCGTGCCAACCGGCTTTGCCACCACCGCCGATGCGTTCCGCGACTTCCTCGATCACAGCATCGACGGCGGCGCGTCGCTGGGCGAGCGCATTGCGCGCCGCCTCGACAACCTCGACATCGACGACGTGCGCTCGCTGGCCGTCGCCGGCGCCGAGATCCGCGAGTGGATCGTCGCCACGCCATTCCAGCCGCGCCTCGAACAAGAGATCCGCAACTTCTACGAGCGCCTGTTCGCCGACTCGGAAACCGAAGTCTCGTTCGCCGTGCGTTCGTCGGCCACCGCCGAAGATTTGCCGGATGCGTCGTTCGCCGGTCAGCAGGAGTCGTTCCTGAACGTCGTCGGCATCGACAACGTGTTAGAGGCCATGAAGCACGTCTTCGCGTCGCTGTACAACGACCGCGCAATCTCGTACCGCGTGCACAAGGGCTTTACCCACGCCGAAGTCGCGCTGTCGGCGGGCGTGCAGCGCATGGTGCGCTCGGACACCGGCGCGGCCGGCGTCATGTTCACCATCGACACCGAATCGGGCTTCAAGGACGTCGTCTTCATCACCTCGAGCTACGGCCTGGGCGAGACCGTCGTGCAGGGCGCCGTGAATCCGGACGAATTCTATGTCCACAAGCCGATGCTCGAAATGGGCAAGTCGGCCGTCATCCGCCGCAATATCGGCTCCAAGCTGATCAAGATGGAATTCACCGCCGAAGCCAAGGCTGGCCGCTCAGTCAAGACTGTCGACGTACCGATCGAAATGCGCAACCGCTACTCGCTGGTCGAAGAAGAGATCATCGAGCTGGCCAAGTACGCCGTCATCATCGAAAACCACTACGGCCGTCCGATGGACATCGAGTGGGGCAAGGATGGCCGCGACGGCAAGCTGTACATCCTGCAGGCGCGTCCCGAGACCGTCAAGTCGCAGCAGAAGTCGACCGATGCGCAGCAGCGCTTCCACCTGAAGGGCACCGGCACCGTGCTGACCCACGGCCGCGCGATCGGCCAGAAGATCGGCGCCGGCCGCGTGCGCGTGATTACCGACCCGTCCGAAATGGACCGCGTCCAGCCGGGCGACGTGCTGGTGGCCGACATGACCGATCCGAACTGGGAACCGGTCATGAAGCGCGCCGCAGCGATCGTCACCAACCGTGGCGGCCGTACCTGCCACGCGGCGATCATCGCGCGTGAACTGGGCGTGCCGGCCGTCGTCGGCTGCGGCGACGCGACCGACGTCCTCAAGGACGGCACCCTGGTCACCGTCTCGTGCGCCGAAGGTGACGAAGGCATGATCTACGACGGTCTGCTGGAAACCGAAGTGACCGAGGTCGCGCGTGGCGAACTGCCACCGATCAAGACCAAGATCATGCTCAACGTCGGCAACCCGCAGCTGGCCTTCGACTTCCAGTCGGTGCCGAACAGCGGCGTGGGCCTGGCGCGCGTCGAGTTCATCATTAACAACAACATCGGCGTGCACCCGAAGGCGATCCTCGAGTACCCGAACATCGACGCCGACCTGAAAAAGGCCGTCGAATCGGTCGCCCGTGGCCACGCATCGCCACGCGCGTTCTACGTCGACAAGCTGGTCGAAGGCGTCTCGACGATCGCTGCCGCGTTCTGGCCTAAGCCGGTCATCGTGCGCCTGTCCGACTTCAAGTCGAACGAGTACAAGAAGCTGATCGGCGGTTCGCGCTACGAGCCGGACGAAGAAAACCCGATGCTGGGCTTCCGCGGCGCGGCGCGCTACCTGGCCGACGATTTCGCCGAATCGTTCGCGATGGAGTGCACGGCCATGAAGCGCGTGCGTAACGAGATGGGCTTGACCAACGTCGAGCTGATGATCCCGTTCGTGCGTACGCTCGGCCAGGCCGAGGCAGTCGTGAACCTGCTGGCCAAGAATGGCCTGGTGCGCGGCGAGAACGGCCTGCGCCTGATCATGATGTGCGAAGTGCCATCCAACGCCATCCTGGCCGAGCAGTTCCTCGAGTTCTTCGACGGCTTCTCGATCGGTTCGAACGACCTGACCCAGCTGACGCTGGGCCTGGACCGCGACTCCGGCATGGAGCTGCTGGCCAAGGACTTCGACGAGCGCGATCCGGCCGTCAAGGCCCTGCTGTCGATGGCGATCAAGGCCTGCCGCGCCAAGGGCAAGTACATCGGCATCTGCGGCCAGGGTCCATCGGACAATCCTGATTTCGCACAGTGGCTGGTGGAAGAGGGCATCGAGTCGATGTCGCTCAATCCTGACTCGGTGATCGACACCTGGCAGAAGCTGGCAAAAATGTAAGCAAGGGCGGGCACCCGGTGCTCGCGAGGCCCCCGCTATCCATTTCGGGTAGCGGGGGTTTTTTTCATTAGAATAAAAAGGAGACACACCATGGCCGACTGGACCTACTGGCTGATCGGGGCCGGCATATTGATCGTCGCGGAACTGTTCATCGGCACGTTCTACCTGTTGATGATCGCGCTGGGCCTCGTGTTCGGCGCACTGGCTGCGTGGCTGGGCGCGAGCGGCGCGTTACAGACGTTGATTGCGGCGGCGATTGGGATTGCGGCCACGCTGGTCTTGCGCCGCACGCGCTTTGCCCGCAGCGGGCGGCGCCCGGCGGCGAATGACCCGAGCATCAACCTCGACATCGGCCAGCGCGTCAGCGTGCCGCAGTGGCATGGCGGACGTGCCCGCGTGATGTACCGCGGCGCGCTGTGGGACGTCGAACTGCAACCTGGCCAGGATGCGCAGCCGGGCGAGCACGAGATCGTCGAAGTGCAGGGCAATCGCCTCATCGTGGCGCGCCAGTAGATCAGAACCGTCCCATCCAATCCGGATGTAATCCAACTCCAAAGGGAACCCCATGGAATCGACCCTCAGCTTCGTCGCACTGATCATTTTCGTCATCGCGCTGGTCTTCGTCTTCAAGACCATCAACGTCGTGCCGCAGCAGAACGCCTGGGTGGTCGAGCGCCTCGGCAAATACCACGCCACGCTGGCGCCGGGCCTGAACATCGTCGTGCCGTTCGTCGACCGCGTCGCCTACAAGCACAGCCTCAAGGAAATCCCGCTCGACGTCCCGCCGCAGGTCTGCATCACGCGCGACAACACGCAGTTGCAGGTCGACGGCATCCTGTACTTTCAAGTGACCGATGCGATGCGCGCGTCGTACGGTTCATCGAACTATCTGCAGGCGATCACGCAACTGGCCCAGACCACGCTGCGCTCGGTGATCGGCAAGATGGAGCTCGATAAAACGTTCGAAGAGCGTGACCATATCAACACCCACATCGTCAATGCGATCGATGAATCGGCCGCCAACTGGGGCGTCAAGGTGCTGCGCTACGAGATCAAGGACCTGACCCCGCCCGCCGAGATCCTGCATGCGATGCAGGCCCAGATCACGGCCGAACGCGAAAAGCGCGCGCTGATCGCCGCGTCGGAAGGCCGGCGCCAGGAGCAGATCAATATCGCCAGCGGTGAGCGCGAGGCGTCGATTGCGCGCTCGGAAGGGGAGAAGCAGGCCGCCATCAACCGCGCGATGGGCGAGGCGACGGCGATTGTCGCGCTGGCCGAAGCCAGCGCATCGGCTCTGCGCCAGGTGGGTGATGCCATCCAGTCACCGGGCGGGATGGACGCCGTCAGCCTGCGCGTGGCCGAGCATTATGTAGACGCCTTTGCCAACCTGGCCAAGACCAACAACACGCTGATCGTGCCCGCGAATATGGGCGACATCAGCACCGCCATCGCCAGCGCCCTGCAGATCGTCAAGGCGCAGCGATGAACGTGCTTTAGAAGCCGACGGTTGCCGACACCGCCACGGTGCGCGGCGCCGCCAGCACCAGGTAGCCCGAACCCGGGTAGCCGCCAGCCGAGGCCCAGTAGTTCTTGTCGGCGACGTTGTCCACGCGGGCGCGCAGCGTCAGGTCACGGTCCATGAAGCTCGTGCGGTAGGTTGCGCCCAGGTCGACGCGGGTCCATGACGGCAGCTTCTGCGTGTTGGCGCCATCGGCGTACTGGGTCGCCGTGTAGACGGTGCGGGCATTCAGTGCCAGGCCCTGCACGCCCGGCACGTCCCAGTCGGCGCCGATGTTCAGCTGCGTTTCCGGCACGCCGATCGCATCCTTGCCCTGGTTGATGCCGCCCGCCGTGACGCGTTGTTCGGCGTCGATCAGCGTCAGGCCACCCAGCACGCGCAGGCCACGCACCGGATTGCCGAACACCGACAGCTCCAGGCCGCGGTTGCGCTGCTCGCCGAACACGCCGAACACGCGGTTCTGCACATAGGCGCTTGGCTGGCTGGTCGAGAAGACGGCAGCGCTCAAACCATAGCGGCCGCTGTCGAACTTGACGCCCGCTTCACGCTGGCGCGATACGTACGGCGCGAAAACCTGGCCCTGGTTGACGATCTGGTCGCCGGAGGCAACCGCGCCGCGCTGCAAGCCTTCGCTGTAGTTGGCGTACACCGACAGATCCTTGCGCAGCTTGTAGACGACAGCGGCGAACGGCGTGTTCTCGCTGGCCTCGTAGGCCGAGTTTTCCAGGCCGGTGCCATAGTCGTAGCCGTAGTCCTTGATACGCTGGTGGCGCAGGCCCAGGTTGATCAGCACCGTGTCGTCCAGCAGCGAGAGCGTGTCGGCAATGGCCAGGCTCGACAGGATTGCCTTGGACGTCACGAGCGGATTGCCCATGTCGCCGCCCGTGAAGAACGATGACGATGGCGCTGCCACGTCACGCGGCATGTAGACGTTCGACGCAAAGCCGGTGAAGTCACTGAGGGCATAGGCGTTGCGCGACTCGCTGTGGAAGCCCGAGGCCGAGGCGCTGAGCATGTGCTTGATGAAGCCGGTACGCAGCGCGCCGCGCACGCCCACTTCGCCGGTGCGCACCTGGTCCTTGCGGATGTTGTCGAAGCGGGTCATGGTGCCGTCGCCATTGGCGTTGTTGACCGTGATCGAGGACAGGATGTTGTATTCCTGGCCGCTGCGCGCGCCCAGTGCGGCCCAGGCGACGGCGCCGCCGGCCAGGTCGACTTCGGCGCGCACGGTGCCGAAGGTGTGACGCTCTTCAGAAATGGTCCATGGCTGCGCGAAGTTACGGTCGGCGCTTGGTGCCGCGATCATCGGGGTGGTGGCGCCCAGCGTCACGCTCGGGCGTGCATTGGTCAGTTCGTGGTCCTGCGCCCCGATGTCGGCCGACAGGCGGAAGCCCCGGCCACGGTAATCGACGCCCAGCGAATACACGCTCAGTTCACGGCCTTCACGATCGACTGCGGTGTCGCCCTTGCGGTGCGCAACGTTCACGCGCACGCCCGCACGGCCTTCCGGCCCGAAGCGGCGGCCCAGGTCGATGGCGCCGTAACCCTGGCCGCCCGTCTCGGCGCCGAGCGTGACTTCGCTCAGGTCCTGATTCGGCGCGCGCTTGGGCAGCAGGTTGATCGAGCCGCCGATGCTGCCGCCGGCAGGGGCCGCGCCGTTGATGAAGCTGTGGGCGCCGCGCAGGACTTCGACGCGTTCGACCAGTTCGGTCGCGACGAACTGGCGTGGCAGCAGGCCATACAGGCCGTTGTACGCGGTATCGTCCGAGCCGACCGCGAAGCCGCGGATCATGTACAGCTCCTGGTAGTTACCGAAGCCGCGCGCCACGCGCACCGACGGGTCGTTTTGCACCACGTCGGCCACGCTGCGCGCCTGCTGGTCCTGGATCAGCGCATGCGTGTAGTTGGTGCTGTTGAACGGCGTGTCCATGATGTCGACGTTGCCCAGCAGGCCCAGACGGCCGCCGCGCGCGACCTGACCGCCAGCGTAGGCGGCCGGCAGGCCCTGGGCCGATGCGTCGGCCGACGCGCTGATGACGACGGTCGGAACGGCGCTGTCGTCCGTGGCCGGCGCGCCGTCCTGGGCGAATGCGGTACCTGCAACGAGGAGGGCGGCGGCGAATGCGGCCGGGGTCAGGGCAAAACGGCGAGTGTTCATGTGATGCAGTCTGTATGGATAGGGGGTAGCGCGCATTCTATCTCCACGTCTTGCTAATGTAAATGAGAACGATTATTATTCTGGACTCATTGAATCTTGCCATAGGCACGCGCAACCATCATGTCACCCGTCTCCCTGCGCCGCTGGGGCTGGATCCACAAGTGGAGCAGCCTGATCTGCACCATCTTCATGCTGCTGCTGTGCCTGACCGGTCTGCCGCTGATCTACCACCACGAAATCGGCCACCTGCTGGGCACCGAGGTCGAGCCGCCCGTGCTGTCCAGCCCAATGCCGCAGGGGAACGTCGACGCCGTGATCGCGTCGGCCAAGGAGCTGTACCCGACCAAGAAGCCGATGTTCATCTCGCAGGAAGCCGACGTGCCCGAGATCTGGAACGTCACGCTGGCCGATCACATGCACGACCACGATTACAAGCCGATCGCGGTCGATGCCCGTACCACGAAGGTGATTACCGAGCCGGCCTTCGAGGGCGGCGTGTTCATGTCGACGATGCTGGCGCTGCACGTCGACCTGTTCATGGGCCTGCCCGGGATGCTGTTCCTGGGCTTCATGGCCTTGCTGCTGCTGGTGGCCATCGTCAGTGGCGTCGTGCTGTATGCGCCGTTCATGCGCAAGCTCGATTTCGGCACCGTGCGCAAGGAGCGCAGCGCGCGCCTGAAGTGGCTCGACATGCACAATATGCTGGGCATCGTCACGCTGGTCTGGCTGTTTGTTGTCGGTGGCACCGGGATGATCAATACCTGGGCCGACCTGATGTACAAGTACTACCAGAAGAACGAACTGGCGCAGATCCTCAAGCAGTACGAAGGCAAGAAGCCACTGCCGCACACGGCGTCGGTGCACGACGCGATCGAGACGGCCAAGGCAGCGCTGCCGGGCATGCGCGTGGCCTTCGTCGCGTTCCCGGGCACTGACTTCAGCAGCGAGCATCACTACGGCATCTACATGAACGGCAACGAGGCGTTCAGCTCGCGCATGTACCGGCCCGTGCTGATCGATGCGAACACGGGCCAGCTGACCGACGCCCCGGTACTGCCGTGGTATCTGAAAGCCCTGCTGGTCTCGCAGCCGCTGCACTTCGGCGACTACGGCGGGCAGGCGATGAAGCTGCTGTGGGCGCTGCTGGACATCGCCACCATCATCCTTCTGGGCACGGGCCTGTACCTGTGGCTCAAGCGCGGCAAGACGGGCAACGCCACCACCAAGGTCGCGGCGCACGCGCACCCGCACCCGCACCCGATCCCGTCAACGCACACTCTCACCGGAGAACGACCATGATCCGCACACCATTACAAGTCTGGGGCGCGCCGATCGTGCTCGGCATCCTCACCACGATCGGCCTGATCTCGGCGCTGCTGGGCGACGGCATCTGGGACGCCGTCTCGGCCGTCGCCCTCGGCATCCCGTGCCTGCTGGGCTTCTGGTTCGGCATGCGCCGTACGCCGGCGCAGCGCAGCGCGCTCTAGGCGCACACCGGCCCAGGCTGTATACTCGGTCGCATGAAGATACCTGGGCGGCGCCTTGCCCGCCCAGGCATCCGGTCATCATCGAAAGGGCCTCATGTTTGCAGCAGTCGACCTCGGGTCCAACAGCTTCCGCCTTCACATCGGCGAGCCCGCCGGTGGCCGCATCCACATCGTGCGCACCGCGCGCAATCCGATCCGCCTGGCGGCCGGTCTCGATGCCGACAATATGCTCAGCGAAGCGGCAATGCGCAGCGCGATCCACTGCCTGCAAGAGTTCCGCAAGATCCTCGACGAATACCAGCTCGACGCCATGCGCGTGGTCGCCACCAACACGATGCGCGTGGCGAAGAACGCCGACCTGCTGCTGCCGCTGGCCGAGAACGCGATCGGGCATCCGATCGACATCATCTCGGGCGAAGAAGAGGGGCGCCTGATCTACATGGGCGTGGCGCGCGCGATCGAGCGTCACGACGAGCGGCGCCTGGTGATCGACATCGGTGGCGGCTCGACCGAAGTCATCGCCGGCACCGGGGGCGACATTCAATTGGTCGAATCCTTCGGCATCGGCACCCAGCCGCAAACGCTGGCCTACTTCCCGGATGGCCGCATCACGGCGCACAATTTCGACGCCGCCGTCACCGCCGCGCGCGCCCGCTTCGAAGACGCCGCCTCGCTGTACCACGCCAAGGGCTGGGATACCGCCTACGGCTCGTCGGGCACGATGCGGGCGATTTCCGAAGTCATCTCGCGCAACGCCATCGGCGACGGCACGGTTTCGCAGCACAGCCTGCAGGCGCTGCGCGCGATCCTGCTCGACCTGGGTCACGTGGATGCCTTCGTGCTCCCGGGCGTCAAGCGCGAGCGCGTGCCCGTGATGGTCGGCGGCCTGACGGTGCTGATCGGCGCGATGCAAGAGCTGAAGGTCGAGCGGCTCACCGCCATCAATGCGGGCTTGCGCCTGGGCGTGCTGTCCGATCTCGAACTGCGCGCGAACCGGCGCGACCGGCGCGACGCCGCAATCCGTGCCTGCATGGGGCGCTTCCGCGTCGACAGCGGGCGCGCACTGCGCACCGTGGGCATCGCGACGCAGCTGTTCGAACGCCTGCAGCCGCAGGGCGAGACGCACCGGCCGTACCTGGCCTGGGCCGCGATGCTGCACGAAATCGGCCTGGCGATCTCGATGAGCGGCGCGCACAAGCATGGCGCCTACATCGTCGAACACGCCGATCTGGGTGGCTTCACGACGCGCGAGCAGCGCATGCTGTCCACGCTGGTGCTGGGCCAGAAAGGCAATCTGCGCAAGATCCGTGAAACGCTGGTGGAGGCCGACCTGGCCAAGGCCGTGCTGGCGCTGCGCCTGGCGATCGTGCTGATGCACGCACGCGCCGATGACGATATCGCCGGCCTGCGCCTGCGCATGCGCTCACGCATCGACCTGGATCTGCCGGCGGAGCTGATGCGCAAGCACCCGACGCTCGCGCCATGGCTCGAGAAAGAAGTGCAGGCCTGGGGCGAGGTCGGGGTGCCGTTCCAGGTACGCCAGGTTTAACGCAGCTTGCCAATCACGTCCGGCCCGGCGACGAGGCGGATGTACGGCATGCCGTCGCTGGCCTTGTGCTCGATCCAGAACACGCCGCCCTTGCGGATGCGCCAGTCCTGCTTTTGCCCGCACAATAACAGCGACGCCACGTCACCCAGCAGCGGCTGGTGACCCACGACCAGCACCGGCTGCCGGTGCGTTGGCCAGCCGCAGGCCTCGATGATCGCTTCCGCGCTCGACGCGGTGCTCAATGCTTCCACCACCTTGTAACGCCGCCCGAGCGCGTCGGCCGTCTGCACGCAGCGCGTGGCGGGGCTGACCAGGATGCGGCAGTCGGCCGGCAGTTTGCGCTCGAGCCACGCGCCCATGCGGGCGGCGTGGCGCTGGCCTTTCGGTGTCAGCGCGCGGTGTTCGTCGGCCAGTTCAAGCGAGCCTGGCTCGGCTTCAGCGTGGCGCCAGAGGATCAGTTCCATTGTCGATTTCCTTGTTCGGGACGCTCTCGGCGCCCAGCGTGTCCATCAATGCCTGCTGCGCGCTGTAACCAACCTGCTTGCCGCGCGGCCGGCGGCGGCGGTAGCGCCCATCGCTGCCCAGTTCCCACGCATTCACGTTGTCTTTCAGGTAGGGCAGCAAGCCTTCGCGCATGATGCGGCGCTTGAGCAGCGGCGCGCGGATCGGGAATGCCACTTCGACCCGGCGGAACAGGTTGCGGTTCATCCAGTCGGCGCTGCTCAGGTACGTATCGTGTTTCAGGTCGTTGCGGAAGTAATAGATCCGCGTGTGTTCCAGGAAGCGTCCGACGATCGAGCGCACCTTGATATTCTCGGATAGCCCTTCGACGCCCGGGCGCAGCGCGCAGGCGCCGCGGATGATCAGGTCGATCTTCACGCCCACGCACGAGGCGTCGTACAGCGCCTTGATCACCGATTCGTCGGTCAGGGAATTCATCTTGGCGATGATGCGCCCTGGTTTACCCTGTTTCGCCAGCTCGGTCTCGTTGCGGATCGCGCGCACGATTTCCTTGTGCAGCGAGAACGGCGCCAGCCAGATGCTGGCCAGCTGCTTGGGCCGCGTCATGCTGGTCAGGTGGATGAACACTTCATTCGCATCCGACGTCAGGTCGTCGTCGGAGGTGAGGATGCCGAAGTCGGTGTAGAACCTGGCGGTGGTGGGGTTGTAGTTGCCGGTGCCGAGGTGCGCGTAACGGCGCAGGCCACTCGGTTCGCGGCGCAGCACGAGTGCCATCTTGGCGTGCGTTTTCAATCCGACGACGCCATACACGACCTGGGCGCCTGCCTTCTCGAGCTTCTCCGCCCAGTTGATATTGGCCTCTTCGTCGAAGCGCGCCATCAGTTCGACGATGACGGTGACTTCCTTGCCTCGCTCCGCAGCCGTGATCAGCGCCTCGACCAGTTCGGAATTACTGCCCGCCCGGTAGATGGTCTGCTTGATCGCCACCACGTTGGGATCGGCCGCCGCGCACTGGATGAAGTTGATCACCGGCTGGAACGATTCGAACGGGTGGTGCAGCAGCACGTCTTGCTTCCTCAGTGCGGCGAACATGTCGGCGCCTGACAGCTTGCCCGGATAGCCCGACACATACGACGGGAATTTCAGGTCTGGCTGGTCGTGCTGGTTGACGATTTCGAGCAGGCGCCCCAGGTTCACCGGGCCATCGACGGTGAACAGGCGGCTGCGGTCGATGTGGAACTGGTTCAGCAAAAAATCGGCCAGGTGCGCCGGGCACGAACGGCCCACCTCGAGGCGCACGGCAAAGCCATACTGGCGACCGTGCAGCTCGCTCTGGAGCGCCTGGCGCAGGTTTTTCACTTCCTCTTCATCCACCCACAGGTCGCTGTTGCGCGTGACGCGGAACTGGGAGTACGACACCACTTCGCGGCCCGTGAACAGGTCGGCCATATGCGACTGGATCACCGACGACAGCAGGCAGTACGACGTGCCCGGCTTGTCGGACAGGTCGTCCGGCAGACGGATCACGCGCGGCAGCACGCGCGGCGCCTTCATGATGGCAATACCCGAGCCGCGCCCGAACGCATCCTTGCCACTGAGTTCAACGATGAAGTTCAGGCTCTTGTTGATCACGCGCGGGAACGGGTGGGCCGGATCGAGGCCAATGGGCGTGAGCAGCGGGCGCACTTCGCGGTCGAAATACTGCTTGACCCACGCGCGCTGGGCCGCATTGCGCTCGCTGCGGTGCAGGAGGTGGATACCTTGTTCGGACAACTGCGGCAGGATCTCCTGATTGAACAGCGCGTACTGGCGCGCGATCAGGTGGCGGCACTCGGCGCTCGCGCGCTCGAGGTCGGCGGCCAGGGTCTCGGGCAGTTCGCTGTCGTTGCGGTCGATCTGGTAGGTGGCGAGCAGGCTGGCCACGCGCACTTCGAAGAACTCGTCCAGGTTGCTCGCGACGATGCACAGAAAGCGCAGTCGCTCGAGCAGCGGTACGGTGGGGTCTTCCGCCTGTGCCAGCACGCGGCGGTTGAATTCAAGCAGCGACAGCTCGCGATTCAAGTAAGCGCTGCCGTCGGAAAATTGTTTCAAGTCAGCCTCGGTGGCCTTTTTTTTCATATCCATGGTCTGCGGTCGTAGTCGTCCCGCAATCAGTCTAGTTGTCGAATATGACAGCGTGGTGACACTGCTGTCAGGATTGCGTTGTTAACGAAAGGCTAAGCATTGACCGTTGATCGACATTTACCATCCATGGCTCCACCACCCAATCAGGAGCAGTCCGTGACCAAACTCATCCGCGCCAACAAGGGCTTTCTGCTGTTTCTGCTGCTGTTCGGCGTATTTCGCACCGCGGTCGCCGACTGGAGTCCGATTCCATCCGGGTCGATGCGGCCTAATCTGCTCGAGGGCGACGTCGTGTTCATCAACCGGCTGGCATACGACCTCAAGATACCACTGACTGAACGGCAGGTGGCGCACCTTGGCGATCCGGTCCGCGGCGACGTCGTCGTGTTTTATTCGCCGCGTGACGGTACGCGCCTGATCAAGCGTGTGCTTGCGCTGCCGGGCGACCTGGTCGAGATGCGCAATGACCGCTTGAGCATCAACGGGGCAGAGGGGGGCTACGCGTTGGTCGGGACCGCACGCGAGCTGGCCGGCGGGCGCGAGGTCGACGCCGTCCGGCTTAGTGAATCCGTCGGCGGCGCACACGAGCGCGTGCAACTGCTGCCGGGCGTGCCTGCGTTGCGTGATATCGCGCCGCTCCGCATACCGCCCGGCCAGTACCTGATGCTCGGCGATAACCGCAACAACAGCGCTGATTCGCGCGTGATCGGCCTGGTGCCGCGTGCGAAGCTGCTTGGCCGCGCTGAACGCATCTTGGTCTCCGCCGATTATCAACACGACTGGATGCCCCGTTTCGGGCGCTTCGGCATGGCGCTAAACACCCGCTAAAAACAGGGTGGCGGTGAATCGAGGCGGCCGAAATCGATTACAATCGCAGCCCTCCAATGCCCGTCATCCGGCCCATGCATCGTGCATCGTGCAGCGCCGGCAGGTTTTCCGAAAGCGCCGTCCATGCAAAAACTCCTCACCGTCATCCTCGCCTGCCTCGGCATGGTCGGGGCCCTGGCCATCGATACCTATCTGCCGTCGATGCCGGCCATCGGCGCCGAATATGCAGTCGGCCCGGTCGCGGTGCAGCAGACGCTGAGCGTGTTCCTGTTCACGTTTGCCTTCATGATGCTGTTCTACGGGACGCTGTCCGATTCGTTCGGCCGCCGTCCGGTGATCCTGACCGCGCTGACGGTCTACACGCTGGCCTCGATTGGCGCGGCGTGGGCACCGAGCTTCGGCTGGCTGCTCGTGTTTCGCGCGTTGCAGGGGCTGTCGGCCGGCGCGGGCTCGGTGATCGGTCAGGCCATCGTGCAGGACCGCTTCTCGGGCGCGCAGGCGCAGCGCATGATGTCGCACATCATGATGGTGTTTGGCCTGGCGCCGGCGATCGCCCCGGTCCTGGGCGGCTGGCTGCACGTGACCTTCGGCTGGCGCTCGTCGTTCGTGTTCCTGGCGGTGTTCGGCGCGCTGCTGATCCTGGTGTGCCTGAAGTTTCTACCCGAGAGCCTGCCGCGTGAAAAGCGCCAGGTGTTCCACCCCGGGACCATCGGCCGCAACTACGTCAAGGTGCTGCGCCATCCGCAGTTCGTGCTGCTCTCGCTTGCGCTGGGCCTGGCGTTTTCCGGTCTGTCGCTGTACATCGGCTCGGCCTCGAACTTCGTGATGGTGATCCTGGGCCTGCCCGAGACGGCGTTTGCCTGGATGTTCATCCCGCTCGTCGGCGGCATGGTGGTTGGCTCGGCCTGGGGTGGCAAGCAGGCGCACAAAAGCACGCCGACCCGCATGATGTGGCTGGGCTTTGGCGTGATGGCGCTGGGTGCGGCATTCAATGTCGGCTACAACGCGTTGTTCACCGCCGCCGTGCCGTGGGCCGTGCTGCCGTTGTTCGTCTACACGTTTGGTCTGTCGGTCGCGATGCCGGCGATCCAGATCACCGCGCTGGGGCTGTTCCCGGACAACCGCGGCCTGGCCTCGTCGATGATCGGCTTCATCCAGATGATGTCGTTCGCGCTGGTCTCGGGCCTGGTGGCGCCGCTCTTGTTCCACAGCGCGCTGCACCTGGCGCTGGGCGTGGCGGCCGGGCTGGCGCTGAGTTTTGGCGCCTGGCGCCTGTCGGTGCTCATGGCGGTCAAACCCGCCGTCGTCGCAGCCTGATTGATGGTCGTGCGGCCCACGCTGTTGATCGCGCCGGTTCTGCACTTCCGGCATATCCGGCGATTGCCATGGCGGCTCGATGCGGGAAGCGCGGGTCGTGCCGATGGATGAGCCGAGCAGGTCAGGACGCAGGCGCACGAACGCCCGGTGCTGTTCCCGACCCATGACGCCGAACTGATCGCGCTGACCGGCGCCTCTGTGCTGGCACTGCCGGCACGGGACGCATAGAACGGCTTAGCGCCGGTTGGTCTTCATCGCCGCATCGACCTCGCGCTTGGCGTCGCGGTCTTTCTCGGTCGAGCGCTTGTCGTGCTGCTTCTTGCCCTTGGCCAGGCCGATCTCGCACTTCACATTGCCCTTCTTGAAGTGCAGGTTCAGCGGCACCAGCGTGTAGCCGGAACGCTCTACCTTGCCGATCAGCTTATCGATTTCGGCGCGGTGCAGCAGCAGCTTGCGCGAGCGCAGCGCCTCGGGGTGGCTGAAGCTCGACGTGGTCGTCAATGCACTGACGTGCGCACCGAACAGGTACAGCTCGTTGTCACGGACGAGCACGTAGGCTTCCTTGATCTGCACCCGCCCTTCGCGGATGGCTTTGACTTCCCAACCCTCCAGCACGAGACCTGCCTCGTAGCGGTCTTCGATGAAGTAGTCAAAAAATGCTTTTTTATTGTCAGCGATGCTCATGAAAAGGCGAAAATTCGCGTGTCGGTTAAACTACTGCTATTGCGCCAACGGTGGCGCCACTTGCAAACGACCCCCATCATAACAAACGGTTGACCAATGGCAGTAGTGCACAAATCAGTTTTCCTTGGCTATAGCGCAGAACAGATGTTCGACCTCGTTGCCAAAGTCGAAGATTATCCCAAGTTTCTTCCCTGGTGCAGTGGCGTGAACATCGTCGAACGCACGGATGACAAGCTCGTCGCGGCCCTGCAAATTAATTTTCATGGCGTCAAGCAAAGCTTCACGACATCGAACCACAACCAGCGCCCGACCCAGATGAAGATGCACCTGGTCGACGGCCCGTTCAAGCTGCTCGAGGCCACCTGGAGCTTCAAGTCGCTGCGCGCCGATGCCTGCAAGATCGAGTTCGACATGCAGTACGAATTCTCCAGCATGATCCTGGCGCAGATCGTTGGCCCCGTGTTCGGCATGATTGCCAACAGCATGGTCGATTCGTTCTGTAAGCGTGCCGAGGTCGTGTATGGCTGATGTCTTGCCTGCACTGCTCGGCATCTCGGTCTGCTATGCCAGCGACAAGGTCGAGTGGCTACGCGATCTGCAGGTAGAGCCCGGTACGACAATCGGCATCGCCATCGAGCGCAGCGGCGTGCTGGAAGCGTTCCCGGACATTAACCTGACGACGCAGCCGGTGGGCATCTACGCAAAGAAGAAGACGCTCGACACGGTGCTGCGCGAGCGCGACCGCATCGAAATCTACCGGCCGCTCGTGGCTGACCCGAAAGAGTCGCGCCGCAAGCGCGCGGCCAAGCGCGAAGGCGCTAGCGGCAGTCCTGCAGCACCTGATTGACCTGCGCGGTGCGCGCGGCCCTGTCGGCGTCCGACATATAACTCTTCTGGCCATCCTGGCCGTAGCGCGCGATGCGCGTGCCGGATGCGAGCTGCGCCTGCGTTTCGCGCGCGGCGTTGCAGCGCTCGGCCAGTTGGCGCGCGCGCTGCGCTTCTTCCTGCGCTTTCAGATTGGCCTCGTCGCGTGCTTTGGTGCGCGCGCGGTAGGCGGCTTCCTGCTCGGCAAGCGTGGGCGGGCCTTTTGGTGGCAGCGGCTTGGTGGCTGGATCGGTGGCGACTGGTTCGACTGGCGTGATGGGGGACAGCGCGGGCGCCGGCGCCAGTTCGGGGGCGGCGCGGCCCGGCGCCTTGACGATCTTGCTGGCCGGCGTGCCGGGCGGTGGCGGGCGATCGGAATACTGGCGCGTACCGCCAGGGCCGATCCAGACATACTGGGCCTGCGCGGCCGTGGCAGCAAGGAAGAGCAGGGTGGCGCCGAGGGCGCGGTACGGCATACGCGACATAGAAATTGCTCCTGAGAATTAACAGATTTCGCCATGCTTCGGCCCGGCTGTCAATCGCAAACCGTACCGCACCAACTAAATTTGGGTCAGGCCGGCGACGGAAATCACGGGTTTCTGTATAATTCGCTTTTGCGCCTATAGGAAATACTATGCGTCTCCTCCAAAAAGCACTCACCTTCGATGACGTGCTGCTCGTCCCGGCCTACTCCAACGTTCTCCCGGCCCAAACTTCCCTGCGCACCAAACTTACCCGCAATATCACGCTGAACATTCCGCTGCTGTCCGCCGCGATGGACACCGTGACCGAAGCGAACCTGGCGATCGCCATGGCGCAAGAGGGCGGCATCGGTATCATCCACAAGAATCTCCGTCCAGCCGACCAGGCGCGCGAAGTCGCGCGGGTCAAGCGCTTCGAAGCGGGCGTGCTGCGCGATCCGATCACGATCCCTCCGACCATGAAGATCCGCGAAGTGCTGGCGCTGTCGCAACAGCACGGCATCAGCGGCTTCCCGGTGGTCGAGGGCAACCAGGTGGTTGGCATCATCACCAACCGCGACCTGCGTTTCGAGGAAGACCTGGACGCCGAAGCGCGCGCCAAGATGACGCCGCGCGACAAGCTCGTCACGGTTAAGGAAGACGCGGACACCGCCGAAGCCAAGCGCCTGATGAACAAGCACCGCCTCGAGCGCGTGGTCGTCATCAACGACAACTTCGAGCTGCGCGGCCTGATCACCGTCAAGGATATCCAGAAGTCGCACGAACACCCGCTGGCCTCGAAAGATTCGCAGGGCAAGCTGCTCGTGGGCGCCGCTGTCGGCGTCGGCGAGCGCGATGAAGAGCGTATCGAACTGCTGGTCGCTGCTGGTGTGGACGTGCTGGTGGTCGACACCGCCCATGGTCACTCGCAAGGCATCCTCGACCGCGTTCGCTGGATCAAGGACCGTTACCCGCACGTGGATGTCATCGGCGGCAATATCGCCACCGCATCGGCCGCGTTGGCGCTGGTCGAAGCGGGCGCTGATGCGGTCAAGGTCGGCATCGGCCCTGGCTCGATCTGCACTACCCGCATCGTCGCCGGCGTGGGCGTGCCGCAGATCACCGCGATCTCCAATGTTTCCGAAGCACTCGAAGGCACGGGCGTGCCATGCATCGCCGACGGCGGCATTCGCTTCTCGGGCGACATCTCGAAAGCACTGGCGGCAGGCGCGCACACGGTCATGATGGGCAGCATGTTTGCCGGTACCGAAGAAGCACCGGGTGAAGTGATCCTGTACCAGGGCCGTAGCTACAAATCGTACCGCGGCATGGGCAGCCTTGGCGCGATGGCCGACGGTTCAGCCGACCGCTACTTCCAGGAAGCGTCGAGCAAGGCTGACAAGTTCGTGCCTGAAGGTATCGAAGGCCGCGTGGCCTACAAGGGCAGCGTGCTGGCGATCATCTTCCAGCTGATCGGCGGCGTGCGCCAGTCGATGGGTTACTGCGGTTGCAGCACCATCGAAGAACTGCGCTCGAAAGCTGAATTCGTCGAGATCACGTCGGCCGGCATGCGCGAATCGCACGTGCACGATGTGCAGATCACGAAAGAAGCGCCGAACTACCGTTCGGAGTAATCGACCTTCGACGCGGCCATTGATGGCCGCGTTTTCTATGGTGGGTGGCAATGCCAGCCACCATACGTTTCGCTCACCACCGACCACATTAAGCTTCCCTATGCATTCGAAAATCCTCATCCTCGATTTCGGTTCCCAGGTCACCCAGCTGATCGCCCGCCGCGTGCGCGATGCAGGCGTCTTCTCCGAAGTCTTTCCCTACGACGTCAGCGACGAGTTCGTCCGCAACTACGGCGCCTCGGGCATCATCCTGTCGGGCAGCCACAATTCGACGCTTGAAGGCGACTCGCCGCGTGCACCGCAAGCGGTGTTCGAAGCCGGCGTGCCGGTGCTCGGCATCTGTTACGGCATGCAGACCATGGCGGCCCAGCTGGGTGGCAAGGTTGAAAACGGCCTGAAGCGTGAATTCGGCTACGCCGAAGTACGCGCGCGCAGCCACACGGCGCTGCTCAATGGCATCAACGACTTCGTCACCGACGAAGGCCACGGCATGCTCAAGGTCTGGATGAGCCACGGCGACAAGGTCCTCGAAATGCCGGAAGGCTTCAAGCTGATGGGTTCCACCGACAGCTGCCCGATCGCCGCGATGGCCGACGAAGAGCGCCGTTTCTACGCGCTGCAATTCCACCCGGAAGTGACGCACACGACGCAGGGCGAAGCGATCATTGGCCGCTTCGTGCACGAGATCTGTGGTTGCAAGTCGGACTGGAACATGCCGGACTATATCGGCGAAGCCGTTGAAAAGATCCGCGCACAGGTCGGCACCGACGACGTGATCCTGGGCCTGTCGGGCGGCGTCGACTCGAGCGTGGCCGCCGCGCTGATCCACCGCGCGATCGGTGACCAGCTGACCTGCGTGTTCGTTGACCACGGCTTGCTCCGCAAGGACGAAGGCAAGATGGTCATGAGCATGTTTGAGAAAAACCTGGGCGTGAAAGTGATCCGCATCGATGCTGAAGACCAGTTCATGGGCCACCTGGCCGGCGTGAACGATCCCGAGCAGAAGCGCAAGATCATCGGCCGCGAGTTCGTCGAAGTGTTCCAGGTCGAAGCGGGCAAGCTGACCAATGCGAGATGGCTGGCGCAAGGCACGATCTACCCGGACGTGATCGAGTCGGCCGGTAAAGGTAAAAAGGGCCAGACGATCAAGAGCCACCACAATGTGGGCGGCCTGCCAGAGACGCTGAACCTGAAACTGCTGGAGCCGCTGCGCGAGTTGTTCAAGGATGAAGTCCGTAAGCTGGGCGTCGCGCTGGGCCTGCCGCATGACATGGTCTACCGTCATCCGTTCCCGGGCCCGGGCCTGGGCGTGCGCATCCTCGGCGAAGTCAAGAAAGAGTTCGCTGACCTGCTGCGTGAAGCCGATGCGATCTTCATCGAAGAGCTGCGCAACACGCCATTCGAAGTGCCGCACGTGCCGGGCATCGATGCCGGCAAGGCGCCGCTGAACTGGTATGAAGCGACCAGCCAGGCGTTTGCGGTGTTCCTGCCGGTGAAATCGGTGGGTGTGATGGGCGATGGCCGCACGTATGAATATGTGGTTGCGCTGCGCGCGGTGCAGACGCTGGACTTCATGACGGCGCAATGGGCGCATCTGCCGCATGCGTTGATGGGCAAGGTGTCGAACCGCATCATCAATGAGGTGCGGGGGATTAATCGCGTTGTCTATGATATTTCGGGGAAGCCGCCGGCGACAATCGAGTGGGAGTGAAGTTTCCGCAGGAAAATTCTTTATTGGTAGTGTGAAAAGGCTCGCTTCGGCGAGCTTTTTTGTTAACTCAATCGACTCGAGGACGGTGGCTTTGAGTGTGTTCAAAGTTGGCGCTCGAATGAACCAACGTCAGGCGGTCACTGCCAGTGCACGCATGCTAGTGCAGATTTGGGCTGAAATGCAGTCTTGGCGGAAAGCAGAGCGAAGAAGTCCAATTCTCATTCACCGCCCTCCGCACCGGCCGGGTCGATCTAGGGCTGGTAATTGCCAACGGGTGCAGCTCGAATAGTCTAGGTGCAATCCTTGCAGCGGACGTAGAGCATGGCGGCCAATTTGCCGGGATCACGCTCGCCATCGACGATAGCGCGGATGATCCGCCGGCTGGTAACGCTAGCGAATCGTAGCAATCACGTGACGCAGCTGGATGTTCATACACGTAAGCGCCTTGTGCATGTGCTGAATACAGGCGGCGGTGGAATCGGTATGCCGCTCGCGTGCACGCAGGGTACTCCGTCGGTCCTGCGATATCTCGACCAGGGCGGAAACTGGACGTAGCAGCCCGCACGCATGTAGTTGCTGCAGCCGTTGTGCGTCGTCGACATCGCTCTACTTTGCAGGGATGGCGCGTGCTCCCGGGGCAGTGGCCAGCATCACATCGAGGCCGCGCGACTCCGGCGCATAAAGGTGGCGACCCAGCAGATGTCTGTTGATTCCAGCACCACCGTCTAGGTGCCGGTTCCAACGAGGCAATCGACCATCCTTTCCAGATCACTGTAAAAGCTTGGAGCGTCTGCACTGCGTCCTCGTACAGATCTGGACTAACAGCGGCGCCATGGAGCCGCGAACCGATATTGTTGTCGGTAGCAAGTACGAAGTCGCTGCTGGCGAGCCTGACAGACGTTCGCCGCGTTGTTCTCGCTTGCCATGAATCACCATCAGCTTCCATCTCCCTACTGAGATACGTTCTAGGGCATGCAGTTTCCTTGCATATATCTAGCAACCGAAAAGTGCGTTATTGCAAACTTAGTTGCTTCTATTTACCATCAAGTCTTTCAACGGAGTCAATGATGACCAATACCGATGTCTTGTTTCGTCCATGCCGTATCGCCGGCTTGGAGCTGGCGAATCGTATCGTCATGGCACCCATGACCCGCAGCTTTGCCGTGGATGGAATCCCCGGCGCTGCGCATGCCGCTTACTATCGCCGTCGGGCGCAGGGTGGGGTAGGCCTTATCCTTTCTGAGGGTACCGTCATTGACCGGCCAGCTTCGCGGAACGACCCGGGCGTCCCGTTCTTCCATGGCGACGCAGCGCTTCAGGGTTGGAAGGGCGTGATCGATGCGGTTCATGATGGCGGTGGCATGATGGGCCCGCAGCTTTGGCACACCGGAGCGCTCAAGAGCTTTCTGACGGAGTGGGTGCCGGACTCGCCAGTCGAAAGCCCGTCTGGATTGGAGGCACCGGGCGTCGAGCGCGGCGTCGCCATGAGCGATGGCGCCATTGCCGACACGATCGCCGCCTTTGCTCGCGCAGCCAGCGACGCGAAGCGTCTCGGCTTCGACACCATTGAGCTGCACGGGGCGCACGGTTACTTGTTCGATCAGTTCTTCTGGGCCGCCACCAACCGGCGCGCTGACCGCTACGGCGGTGCCACGCTCGGCGAACGCTCCCGCTTTGCCGCAGAGGTCGTCGCGGCAGTCCGGGCGAGCGTCGGCCCCGACTTCCCGATCATCATGCGTCTGAGTCAGTGGAAAGTACAGGATTTTTCCGTGCGGCTCGCGGAGACCCCCGATCTCATGGCCGACTGGCTGATGCCTTTGGTAGAGGCCGGTGTTGACGTACTGCACTGCTCGCAGCGTCGATTCTGGGAGCCCGAGTTCCCCTACATTGATGGCGAGCACGGCTTGAATTTCGCCGGCTGGGCCAAGAAGCTCACTGGCGCGGCAACGATCAGCGTAGGATCTGTTGGCCTTGCGGACGACTTCATGGGCGCATTCAGCGGCGAAGGCTCGACTACTGCCAAACTGGACAATCTCGTGGAGCGGATGGAACGTGACGAGTTCGACCTGATCGCCGTTGGCCGCGCATTGATCGCCGATCCGGCATGGACAGAGAACGTGAGGACCGGCAACATTAGCGCCTTAAAGGGCTTTGACGCAACCGCGCTAACAGAGCTAGTGTAGGAATTTGGAGCGCTGTTCGCAATGACAAGCAAGGCATACTGAAACTCGGAACAATCAAGCTTCAGCCCCAAAGATCGGAGGCCTGGATGGCGACGCAGTTCATGATCAGGCTGCTCCGCGCGAGGCATCGTGCGTTCACCCGTGCCCCCATTTAGCGTCGATCCGACCAGACGGTGCTGGTGATGCCACTCATCTGTTGTCGAGGAGGCCGATAAGCCACCTTTCGGACCTGTCGAACGAGGCTTCCCTTGGCGGGTTGCGCCGAGCAATGGTCGGCCCGGCGCCTTGACTAGTCGGGTCGTTTGGTCCCAGTCGGCGCGAGCTGCTTGGCCTCGACCTGCTAGTAGTACTCGCAAGCGGCGTGCGGGCCCTCGCTGGCCCCCATCCGGCGGATGGGCAATCTCTTTTTTTACGAAATCGCTCAGTGTTTCAACGACAAGCCAGCAGTCTTCTCACCCTTCACCAACAACAAAAAGCACCTTTATGATCCTCAAAACTTACACGCGCATCTTCACCACGGATCTCGAGTCCACCGTGGCAACGCTAAAGGCAGTTCACGGCACGGAGCCGCATCTCCAGCTTAACTACAATCCCTTGACTCTCGTCGGTATTGGCGACGTGCTCGTGATCGCCGGAACGGACGAAGCGCTCGATCCGATCCGCGGCAGCTTGGGTCCCTGGATCGTAGATGACATTGATGACGCAAAGCGCAAGCTACTCGAGAACGGCTCATCCGTGATACGCGACATCAAAGACACCCCGACCGGACGAATGATGTACATGATGCATGCGGACGGCAGCGTGGTCGAGTACGTGCAGTGGTTGCCCGAGTTGGTCGAGCAGCACATTTTCGGACCGCTGCGCGCCCGGATGCTGTCCTCGCAGATCTGACCGGAAATAAAAACGCTATCCGCAGGTGCGTGGCATGACTGCGTTGTCGATGCATCTTGTTCACAGCCGTTCATCTGGTCAGTACGGCACGAACGAAATGCCGTATGCCAAACAACTGATCGACGCAGTACCCGCTCTGCGCTCAAAAGCCATCGGCGGCGTGTGCCAGGAAATTTCGGGAACCTTGATCGCCTATAACTCGATGCGGCTGGAAATCGCCAAAGCCGCCTTGGTCGTCAAAATCCGTACCGATCGAAGTGAGCGTCATCCGCACCTTCCATTGATGCAGTTTTCACTTCACTGGGCGGCCGCTAGCTGGTCGTACAGCAAATTGCCCGCCTCGATTGAACATCTGCGTGAAAGGCGAGTTAGCCTCCTGAATGACGAACGACCCGATCGAAAATTCGAGTGGGCCGTCAAGGTAAAACCTCAGCGCTGTGCCAGGCGCATTCTACGAAAACCTGCTTAAGTGAACGTCATCACGCATACTGGTGGCCTGTGCGCATACTGCAAGGCAGCCAAACATCAAGCCTGAAGCCTCAAGCAGTCATACCGCCATCAATCACCAGCTCGGCCCCGCCGACATAGCGGCTGTCGTCACTGGCCAAAAACAGCGCCGCGTCCGCGATTTCGTCGGGACGGCCCAGGCGTTTAAAGGGAATCTGATTTCCCATCGACGTTTTTACTTCATCGCTCGCCTTGTCGAGCATGGGCGTATCGGTTGGTCCCGGACTCAAGGTGTTTACCCGGATTCCGCGTGGCGCCAGTTCGCGCGTCCACGTGCGAGCGTAGGAGCGTACCGCCGCCTTGGTGGCGGAATACGTCCCGTAGCCGGGATTGCCGATCGATCCGGCAATCGAGCCCACGAGCACGATGGTGCTTCCCGTGCTCATCCGGCGCAGGGCGTGCTGCACGGTAAAGACCATGGCGCTGACGTTCAGGGCGAAGGCGGCATTCACGTGTTCCTGCGTCGTTTCTTCCAGGGTGGCGTACTCGGCAATGCCGGAAGAGGTGACGAGGATGTCGAGCTTTCGACCGGTCTTATCGATCGTCGCGAATAGCCGTTCCAGGTCAGCGGCGCGGGTAACGTCGCCCTGTATGGCCGTCACCCGCGCGCCGATGGCGACAGTAGCCTCGTCAAGTTGACTCTGGCGGCGACCGGTGATGAAGACCTGGGCTCCCTCCTGTACAAAGCGACGTGCGATCGCCAGTCCAATGCCGCTGCTGCCACCTGTGACCAAGGCCGTTTTTCCCTCGAGTTTTAACATGGATTTCTTTCAATATGATTGGAGATTTGGATGGTACACTTCGTATATTTAGTGTCAATTACGCACTAGATATAGCTTAGATATACGAAAGGAAACCGCCATGGCGCAAACAGTTGTGCAAACAGTCGGGCAGACACTCGACACCGTACTGGCGCAAATCAACGGCACGAAGCCGGTGCTGGAGCAAATCGCCAACAAATGGTCGGTGCTGATCTTGGCTGTGCTGTGCACGCAACCAACGCGCTTCAATGCCATCAAACGGAGCCTCGATCCCATCACGCACAAGGCGCTGACGGAGGCGCTGCGCCGATTGGAAAGGAACGGACTGGTCCACCGGGAGGTCATTGCGAGTTCGCCGGTAGCGGTTCAATATTCGATCACGCCGCTTGGGCGCAGCTTGCAGGAACCATTTACTGCGCTGATCGCGTGGGCGAAAGAACACGGGCAAACGCTGGAGGCGGCCCGTTCCGCTGCCGATGCTCGCACTCAGTAGGGCTAAGCCAAAGCTGCCCCTGCCGGGCCTTTCAGATGTCGTTAGGTATAAGGGCTCGCTTTTCCAATCCGGCCGGGCTCGCATTCCACGCCGGTTTCACCTTAGACACAGTTAATCCGATCTGCTGGGCTGCCTGGCGGGTCTGATGCTGCTTTCATCCGCGGCTGTCGATGTCGCGGCACAGGCGGCCGCCGATACCCGCTATGAACGCGTCATATCCAGCCCGGATGGCATTGGCAAGCGCTACATGGGCCGCGAGATCTCCGGCGTGATGGGGTGGGAGGGCGCGCAATGGCTCGAGCGCGAAAGCCTCGCACGCGAGGAGCGGCCGGATTTGCTTTTGCGGGAATTGGCGCTTGCGCGCGGCATGACGGTAGCTGACATCGGCGCCGGAACCGGCTACCAAACCTGGCAGTTGGCCAGACAGATCGGGCCAGGCGGACGTGTGTATGCAGTTGACGTGCAGCCGAAAATGATCGACATGCTCGACACACAGATGGCATAGCGCTGCGTGCGCAACGTGGTCCCGGCGCTGCCAGCGAAACCACCGTCAAACTGCTGCCGGCCAGTGTCGATCTGGCGATCGTGGTCGATGTCTATCACGAGCTCGCCTATCCCTCGGGAGTGCTCGACAGCATCGTCGGCGCCTTGAAGCCGGGCGGGCGCGTCGTCTTCGTCGAATATCGCGTCGACATAAGATAAGCGAGCTGCAGACACGGCATAAAGCCACGGCGCATGGCCTGAAAAGGGAACGCAGCGATCGTATCGCTGCTGATCCAGCATGCGATCGTGTTTCGGAAGCCATGAGTGCAGATTTCTTGCCGTCGCTATCGATGATAGCGGTCTGAGGACAAACGTGGCATAGGGGTATAAAGGCATAGGGGCATCGGCCATGTCTGACGCGTACTGCTCAACTGGGGGCAGGAGCAGCAATTGCGCGCGGTACATGATAGATCGTCAATCTAAAAACGATTTATACTGTTTACACTATGATGAAGGGCCACGTGAGCTTGCAATCGTCGGTTTCACTGCAGGTACTAGCCATAGAAAAGTAACTAACCAACATTACGAACGTGGAATTCAGAAAACTTTGGCGCCAACAATTGTAGTACGCATCAGCCAATCAAACAGGCGTGCAGCGACGGGGAGCACCGCCGATAACCAACTTCGCAGGACGCTGGCACTGTTCAGCGCGCTGTCAGAAATAGATGCGTTGCCGGAGATCAACCTGCGCTGGCAGCACGAACGTGCGCGATGCATCAGATACCTGGCAGCCGGTGTTCGTATAGCCTCCAGTCGGCTGTCGGTCTCGGCCCGCGAAGGTATCGAAACGGGCCGACAGTGTGACCACGCGATCCGTGCAGCGTATCGCTTCGTTGTCACCGATGCCGGACCGGGTCCGGGCCGGAACCTCACTGCCATTGGCGACATCGGCAAACTGGGCAGTCGTGCAGGTCGCATGGGCATTGAGGCTGAGGTTTGCGATGTTTGGCAAGTCCCGTTTGTCGCGCGGGCCCGCTGCAGGTGTCGCAGCCGCGGCACGTCGGCGACCAAGGTGGTCAGGCGCTGAGTTGCAGTGAACCTGGCTCGAGATTGCTCGCAGTCCGGTCTCGATCACGGGCCTTTACCGAATGTTCAGGCACGGCCAGACTGCCGCCGTTAGGGCAATCGCGGACACCGCGTCCTGGCGGAACTGCGCCGTAACCGCGGAATCGTCACGGCGCCGCTGCCGCCCGCGCCTGCGCAATCCAGCCATCAAATTCCTTCTGATGAAACTTGATCCACCCCGACACATGGCGCGCAATATCGGCCTGGGAATTCTCACCGCTACGCATCCGCGCATTCTGCGCATCGATATCGGCGATCGGCAGGCGCATCACCTGGAACAGCTTCACGGCTGCCGGGTTCTTCCCGGCCCAGGCACGGTTCACGACAAAGCGCGTCGTGTTGATGGCAAAGCCGTAGTCGCTGCCATCGGGCAGGCGTGTATCGGGCTTGCCCGGATACGCCGTCTTCGGCGCCTGCAGCCACACGACATCCTTGCCCGGAATCATGACGCCGTTGACCCAGTAAGGCGTCCAGGCGTAATACAGGATCGGCGAGCCGCGCTTGAAGCGGCCGATGGTATCGGCGATCAGTGCGGAGTAATTGCCCTGCACATGCGTGACGGTGCTGCGCAGCTTGAAGCCGTCCATATGCTGCTCGATCATCGCTTCGCAGCCCCAGCCCGGATTGCACCCGGCCATGTCCGCCTTGCCATCGCCGTCGTTGTCAAACAGCTTGGCCAGGCGCGGTTCGCGCAGTTGGCCGATATTGGTGATGCCGTATTTGTCGGCGGTGGCCTTGTCGATCAGGTAGCCCTGGGCGGCTGGCCCGGCGTACTCGCCCATGCGCAGCAGCTTGGCGTCGCCACCGGCGTTGTCATAGAAATCCTTGTGCAAGGGATCCCAGTGCACCGCCAGGAACGTGGCGTCGCCATTGGCAATGGCGATGTGGGCGGTGGGGTATTCCACTTCCTTGATCGGTTGCGGTGCGTAGCCCAGCGCTGCCAGCGCGCGGTCGACCAGCATGGTCTGGAACGTCTCTTCGGCAACCGGGCTTTGCAGCGCTTGCACCTTGATCCCCTTGCCGGGAAGGGTGTCTGCCGGCGTTTGCGCCATGGCCAGGTGGGTAGTCAGCGCCAGGGCGCCAAGCGCGATGGTGGCGATCCAGCGAAACATGCGTCGTGACTGGTGTTTGATCGTAAATTTTTTCATGCGATGCATTCGTGTTCCTTTTTATGATGGTTGCTTGCCGCGCGTCAGGCGCAGGATGAGGCCGGCCGGGCCAGTCTGGTACCAGTGGCGTACGCCACGGCGCGGCTGTCCCATCGATTGCGTCAAGCGGTCCAGCGTAATTGCCAGCAGCACGATGCCCAGGCCGCCCACGGTTGCCAGACCCATGTCCAGGCGGCCGATGCCGCGCAGGACCATCTGGCCCAGGCCGCCGACGGCAATCATCGAAGCGATCACGACCATCGACAGCGACAGCATCAGCGACTGGTTGATGCCGGCCATGATCGACGGCATCGCCAGCGGAAACTGGACGCGACTCAGCAACTGCCACGGCGAGGCGCCGTAGGCGCGCGCCGCCTCGATCAGGTCGGGCCGCACCTGGCGAATGCCGAGATTGGTCAGGCGTACCAGCGGCGGCAGGGCAAAGATGATGGTCACGATCACGCCCGGCGCGTTACCGATACCAAACAGCATCACCACCGGCACCAGATAGACAAAGGCCGGCGTGGTCTGCATGGCATCGAGCAGTGGCCGCAGGAGGTTCTGGGCGCGGTCGCTGCTGGCCAGGAAAATCCCCAGCGGCAAGCCGATCACCATGCAGAACGCGAGCGACGTCAGCACCAGCGACAGCGTGATCATGGCGTCGGACCAGATGCCCAGCATTGACACGATCAATAGCGCCACCACGGTGCCGATAGCCAGCGTCCGGGTGGTGAATTGCCAGGCCAGCACGCCGACGACGGCGATCACCGCGAGCGCTGGCGCAGCCAGCAGCAGCGCGCTGACAGTGTCGAGCGTGGCGTCGATCGGGGCGCGCACGATCTGGAAGAATGGGCGGAAATGTTCGACCACCCAGCCCAGTGCGTCGTTGATCCCGGACTGGAGCGACAGCGAGCCGTTCAGCAGCTCGGACAGCCCGACGCTCGCCTGCTCGGGCGAGGCGGCCGGCGCGGCGTCGAGCCAGGAGGTATCGCGCGGCGGCGTCGGCAGCCATGGATTGATCTGCTCAGCTTGTGGGGCGACCGGTTGGGTCGCGGTAGCGGTGCCGGGATTCATGCTTGTCCTTTCGGGTTGTCTGGTGCGGCGATGGGCGGCGTATCGCGGTCGAGGAACTTCAGCAGGGTGGTCTTGCTGATGGCCCCGCGGTACTTGCCGTCGCTCGTCACCACCGGCACGCCATACGGCATCTGCGCGACCTGGCCGAACAGGCCGGCGACTGGTTCATCGGCGTCGATGGTCGTGACATCGGGCAGGTAGGCGTGCGCCAGGCCCAGTGGGCCGACGTGACCGTCGAGCGCGCTGCGCAGCGAGTCGGCCGAGACCACGCCCAGGAATTTCTGCTGCGGGTCGACCACGTAGGCGTAGGCCCGATCCTGTTCTTCCAGCATCGACAGCGCAGCGCGCGAACCGCGCGCAGGCGACTCCGACACCACGATCTGGCTTTTACGGGCGATATCGCCGGCCTTGAACACGGCCGCGGCATCGACGCCGCGCACGAAGTTGCGCACGTACTCGTTGGCAGGCTGGCGCAGGATGTCTTCGGGCGTGCCCACTTGCACGACATGCCCGTCCTTCATGATGGCGACCCGGTCGCCGATGCGCATGGCTTCGTCGAGATCGTGCGAGATGAACACGATGGTGCGGCGCTTGATCTGCTGCAGTCGCAGCAGCTCCGATTGCATCTCGGTGCGCATGATCGGATCGAGCGCCGAAAACGCCTCGTCCATCAGCAGGATGGCGGGATCGCACGCCAGCGCGCGGGCCAGGCCCACGCGTTGCTGCATGCCGCCCGATAATTCGTCCGGATAGCTGGCGCCGTACCCGGCCAGGCCCACCTGGTCCAGCGCCTGCAAGGCCAGCGCATGGCGCTCGGCCTTCGGCGTGCCGGCCAGCTCCATGCCGAACGCCGTGTTGTCGAGCACGGTGAGTTGCGGCAGCAGCGCGAACGACTGGAACACCATGCTGATGTCCTTGCGGCGCAGCGCGCGCAACTGGGCATCGGGCAGGGTGTTGATGTCATTGCCGTCGATCAGGATGCGCCCGGCGGTTGGCTCGATCAGGCGATTGAGCATCCGCACCATGGTCGATTTGCCCGACCCGGACAAGCCCATGATGACGAAAATTTCGCCGGCTTCGATCGTGAAGCTGGCGTCGAACACGCCGATGGTGCAGGCAGTCTGGGCCAGGATATCCTGCTTGCTGGCGCCTTGGCGAACCAGGTCCAAGGCAGCTTCTGGCTTGTCGCCGAAGACTTTGAAGACCTGGTCGATGATGATTTGTTTTGCCACGGTGTGGTTCTCCCTCGATCTGTCGAATGAAATGGAATCGCCGCAGGCAACGAGGCCCGCGGCGGAGATCGCGACATGGTCGTGATGCAGACAGCGCGTGCCTGGCCTGTCGACGCGGCGACAATGCCAAAGGCGAGCCGGCGCTTGCGATGTGCGCAGTGCGTGCCGGGTGCTGTGTGCGTGTTAATGACGCTGAGTGTCGTTCAACCGCCATGCGGCGAACGTTGCTTGATGTGGGCGTATGGCCCAGAGTTCGATTCCCATGCACGGCATGGAAAACGATCGATAGCAGATGTGCTACCGGAGGTTTTGTTGTAAAAGGGCCGCAATTATAGCAGCAATAATGTCAAAGGACAATTGCTTTTTGCAGTAAAACATGGTTGCTAAACCAGTTGCAAGGGTTGGTGGACCGTCGTGCCCGGACTGGCGCGACGACGGCCCTTCAAACTACCAGCCCCCGTAAATCGCCACCAGCACGATAAAAATCACCACCGAACCAACCGCAAAGCCGCGATCCACGCGGAACATCGACCGGTCGATCACCATCTGCTTGTGGCTGCCATCGCGCTGCGCCGTCGTGCTCAACAAAACCATACCTATGACCACCATGACAAACACGATCAGCATCCGGTCAAGGAACGGGATCTCATATACACCAGCGCCGTTATTGATCGCAAAACCGATCGGCGCCAGAAATCCCAGATCCATCAATAGCGGCAAGAACTTGAGAAACACTGAAAACACCAGACCGCCAATCGTGGCAAACATGGCCGCCGCAGCGGTGGTCTTGCGCCAGTAAAAGCCCAGCAAAAACATCGCCAGGATGCCGGGCGAAACGAAGCCGGTGTATTCCTGGATGTACTGGAAGCCGCCTTTTTTGTCGATCCCCAGCAAGGGTGCGAGCAGCACGGCGATGGCCATTGCCGCCACCACCGAGATCCGGCCGATCCAGACCATGCGCTGCTCGCTGGCCCCGCGGTTGACGTGCTTGTTGTAGACGTCGAGCGTGAAGATCGTCGCCACGCTATTGGCCTTGCCGGCCAGCGACGCGACGACCGCCGCAACGAGGGCAGCGAACGCCAGGCCCTTGAGCCCGGCCGGCAGCAGGGCCAGCAGGGTAGGATAAGCCCGGTCCGGATTGAGTTCGCCACCGGGCCGCATCGCGTCGCCAAGTGTGCCGGACTTGTCGAGCGCGTAGGCCGCAATGCCGGGCAAGACCACGATCACCGGCATCAGCAGCTTGAGGAAGGCCGCGAACAGCAGGCCCTTGCGCGCCGTGTGCAGGTTGGCGCCCAGGGCGCGCTGGACGATGTACTGGTTGCAGCCCCAGTAGTTGAGGTTCACGATCAGCATGCCACCGATGATGGTCGACATGCCAGGCAGGTCCATGTAGTTGGGATCGTCGCGCGTGAGCACCATATTGAAATGCTCGCCGGCGCGCAGGTACAGCTCGCTCAGACCCCGCACCGCACCCTGACCACCGGCCAGCGCCGCCACCAGGTCGAGTGCAATCCAGGTCGTAACGAGCCCGCCGATTACCAGGCACAGCACCTGGATCACGTCGGTGTAGCCGATCACTTTCATGCCGCCCAGCGTGATCACGGTGGCAAACACGGCCAGGAACAGCATGCAGGCCAGCACGTTCAGCCCGGCGATGCTGCTGATCGCCAGCGCGCCCAGGTACAGGATGGCAGTAAGGTTGACCACCACATACAGGCCAAGCCAGAACACCGCCATCGTTGCCGCCACCGCCGGGCCGTAGCGCTGCTCGAGAAATTGCGGCATCGTATAGATGCGGTTCTTCAGGTAGATCGGCATGAAGAACACGGCAACGATGACCAGGGTTGCTGCGGACATCAGCTCATACACCGCGATCGCCATCCCGATACGAAAGCCCGCCCCGCTCATGCCGATGAACTGCTCGGCCGAGATGTTCGATGCGATCAGCGAGGCGCCGATGGCCCACCACGTGAGCGACCCTTCGGCCAGAAAGAAGTCATGGGTGGCCTTGCCGGACGAGCGTTTCTTGCTCCAGTAGATCCAGATGCCGTAGGCGGAAATGACCACGAAGTAGATGAGGAAGACGAGGGTATCGAGGCTGGTGAATGAGGTCATGATGGTGTCGTGTCCCGGCACTCAGATGCGGTCGCTGCCCGACGTTCGCGAGCCCGGCACAGCGGCACCAGCCTGCGTCAGCTGCACATCCCCCCAGGTCGCCACGACAGGCACCGCGTTGCCGGTCCTGGCGTCCCGCACCACCAGTTCAATGACTTTCACGCCGCGCACATCGGCGGTCAGTGCCTGGACTTTCGATCCGAACCGTGCCGGCGCACTTTCCGCCAGCAGTTTTCCATCGCCATACACGTAAAAGCGCACCAGCTCCTTGGTGTTTTCAGTCGAATCATCCACGCCAACCGATGCAGTCAAGCGCGCGTAGCCGGCATCGTTCTTCACTTGAAGGCGCGAATTGGACAGCACGCCAAGCCCAGACGTAAACACTTGTCCGGCCACCTGCAGGCTCTGCCCAAACGGCGTTGCATCCGGCTGCGCGCCGCCCCAGCCCGCATACTGGGGCCGCGAGCCACCGGAGCGGGTACTCGACCACGGGTCGATCATGCGATGGACGGTCGGATCGAGTTGCGGCTGGCGCGTCCCGTCGACGGCGACATTGATCGACCCGGGGATCTCCGACAGATACACACCGTGTTCCAGCTGGCGCTTGCCGTGTGCTTCGAACACGAGCGTCTCGTGCGGCGCGAGCGTGAAGGCCTTCTCGCCGGTGAAGGTCAAGGTTTCCTTCGTCCACAGATTGCGCAGCGTGACCGGGGCGCCATCCGCCAGTTTCAAGTGCATCGCCAGCAGCGTCACCGGTGCGGGCGCCGCGCCGCGGTTGAATAGTGCCACTGCCTTGCGCTGCCCGTCACCCAGCGTCTTGACGATGATCTGCGCATCGTCCGAATCGTAGGCGACGATGCCCTGGTGGCCGGCCTTGTCCTGGTTCAGACGAATCACGTCCGCATTGCCAAGCACGGCGAGTAGCGACGCCGGACCATGCTGCAAGTCATAGCTGATCAGCAAGGGCGCATTGATCATCGCCCACAGCGAAAAATGCGAGCGCACTTCGACCGGGTTGCTGGCATCGAATTCGCCATGGCCGATGTGCAGAATATCTGGATCGTTCCAGTGGCCGGGGCCTGCGTACAGCGCACGTTTGGCCGCGCTGTCGAAGTTGTGCAGCATGCTGGTCCAGCTCGGCGTGATGTCGGCGCTGGTGCGCCACAGGTTGCCGACATCCTTGCCCCAGCTGCGCACGTTCGCCATGCCCCAGGCGCAGATCGACATCACGTAATCACCTAGCGGGCGCGCCGCCTTGATTGCCGCAGCAACGGTTTCGTAGCGGGCACGCACGGCGCCGATATCCGTGCGGTTGATCGACCCGCGTTCGATCAGCGGGGCCATGCCGCGATAGCTCTGCTTCTTGACCAGGTCCGAGCCCGGTATGAAGTCGGCCAGTCCACAGGCGTCGATCTTCAGGTAGTCGAAGCCCCACTCCTTGAAGTACAGGTTGATGTCCTGCGTGACGTGGCCGTCCAGGCCCACTTCGCGTTCGGCCGTCGTGCCCTGGGGCAGATTGGGCGAATGCAGGTCGTAGGCCTGTGAGCAGGCATTGCGCCCGACATCGGTGTAGATGCCCGCCTTGAAGCCCATTGCGTGCAACTTGTCGGTAAACGGCTTGAAGCTGGTGCCGTCCGGCCCACCGGTAGCGGCAGAAGGAAAGATGCCGGTGCGGATCTGCAGGCGGCCATCGCTGGTGCGGCGTTTCATCCACCAGCCATCGTCGAGAATGACATGGTTGTACCCGAGCTTTGCAAGACCGCTGTCGGCAAGCACCTGCGCCGCGCCCATCACCTTGCCTTCGTCGACTTCCGTGCGAAACGCATTCCAGCTGTTCCAGCCCATCGGCGGCGTGCTGGCGCTGCCACTCGTATTGCCTTCCCAGCGGCCTGCCGGGGCCAGGGGATCGTCCAAAGACTTTGCATGAACCTGCGTCACCGACAAGGCCAGGGCAGCAGCCAGGCTGCCGCACACAACGGTCCAGGGTTTGGGTTCACGTGGTTCAGTCCAGCGATGGTTCATGCAAATCTCCTGACGATGAATTTGTCTGCGGGCGGAAAAAGGTCGGGCGGCACATGCATCCGTTGTCCTGATGGTAATCGAAAGTATTCGAAAATAAAAGGCGCGATTTTGCACATCAAAACACGCGAAAGCGAAAATATTTGGAAAGACTTTGCTTTTCGTTTGGCACTTCTTTACTATCGCATGGGTGGCAACGAAAACGTTTGAAACTAACGCACCTGGCGAAGAGGATTCGGATGAAAAGCACATCGAGCGATGGCGTTGAGTACGGCATGGCCGGGCTGGCAGCATGGGTGGTACTGTGAATTCGGCAGACACCCTGGAAAAGAGGACGCTGTCTGCACAGGGCACCGCTGGTGCTGGCAGGCCGCGCTGGCTCGGCTACGCGCTGGCAACGGCGCTGCTGTGGGGCGTGTGGGGCGCTTTCGCCGGCCTGCCCACCCAGAATGGCTTCCCTGAAACGCTGGTGTATGTGGTGTGGGCGCTGACGATGGTGCCGCCGGCGCTGTTCGTGCTGGCGCGCTCCGGCTGGCGCGTGCGCCGCGACCGCACTGCCGTGGGCTACGGGCTGGCCATTGGCCTGTTGGGCGCGGGTGGCCAGATGGTGCTGTTCTATGCAGTCAAGGCAGGCCCGGCTTACCTGATTTTCCCGCTGATTTCGCTCTCGCCCGTCATCACGATCGTGCTCTCGCTGCTGTTCCTGCATGAGCGAACGGGCCGCATGGGCGTCGTCGGCATCGTGCTGGCCGTGTGCGCACTGCCGCTGTTCGACTTCAACCCGGGTGGCGCGCCGCAGCAGTACGGGCTGTGGTTCGTGCTGGCGATCGGCGTGCTGGTCGCATGGGGCCTGCAGGCGTACTTCATCAAGCTGGCCAATACGCGCATGGATGCCGAAAGCATCTTCTTCTATATGACCGCGAGCGCATTGCTGTGCATTCCGGTCGCGCTGGCGATGACCGATTTCTCGCAACCGATCAATTACGGGCCATCCGGGCCGCTGCTGGCCGCTGCCACCCAGTTGCTCAATGCCATCGGCGCACTGACGCTGGTGTACGCGTTCAGGCACGGCAAGGCGCTGACAGTGTCGCCGCTGGTCAATGCCGGCGCGCCGCTGTTGACCACCGTGATCGCGATGGCGCTGGCCGGCGCGGTGCCGGGCGGCTACCGGCTGGCCGGCATCGGCCTGGCGCTGGCGGCCGCGCTGTTTCTCGCGCTGCAGGCGGACGACGTCGCGCCTGCCGAATTAACCGAAGGAGCCTGACAAATGGACTACATGTTGAATCTGGTGCGCCGGCACAAGGCCGGCGAAGCCGTTGGGATCCACGCGGTGTGCTCGGCGCATCCGATCGTGCTCGAGGCGGCGATGGAAGTGACGCTGGCGGCGGGACCGGCGCAGCCGGTGCTGATCGAAGCCACGTCGAATCAGGTGAACCAGGATGGCGGCTACACCGGCATGACCCCGAGCGTGTTCCGTGATTTCGTCTACGCCATCGCCGACCGCGTCGGCCTGGCGCGCGAACGGGTGCTGCTGGGTGGCGACCACCTGGGTCCCAATGCCTGGCAAGGCGAACACGCGGATGCGGCCATGGCAAAGGCCGAGGTGCTGATCGAACAGTATGTGACGGCGGGCTTTCGCAAGATCCACCTGGATTGCTCGATGTCGTGCGTTGGCGACCCGGTGCCGCTGCAGGATGACGTGGTGGCCGCGCGGGCTGCGCGGCTGTGCGCCGTGGCCGAGCGGGCCTGGCAGGCCGCTGGCGGCGAAGCGCCCGTGTATGTGGTGGGCACCGAAGTGCCGGTGCCCGGCGGTGCGCACGAAGACCTGGCCGAACTGAGCGTCACGACGCCCGCTGCGGCGACGCAGACGATCGCGGCGCACCGCGCTGCGTTCGCTGCTGTCGGACTGGATGCGGCGTGGCCACGCGTGGTCGGCCTGGTGGTGCAGCCGGGTGTCGAATTCGACCACCACAAGGTGATCGACTTCCGGCCCGAGCGCGCCATGGATCTAGGCCGGATGATCGAAGACGTGCCCACGCTGGTCTACGAGGCCCATTCGACCGACTACCAGACGGCGGCCAACCTGGCGGCGCTCGTTGCCGGCCATTTTGCCATTCTCAAGGTGGGCCCTGGCGCGACGTTCGCGCTGCGTGAAACGCTGTGGGCGCTGGCCGATATCGAGGCCGCGATGGCGGGCGATGGCAAGGGCTCCGGGTTCAAGGACACGGTGCTGGAGGTGATGCGTGCCGAGCCGGCGCAGTGGCAAAAGTACTACGACAACGAGCCGCGCCGCGCCCGCTTCGACCAGCAATACAGCCTGAGTGACAGGATTCGCTACTACTGGCCGCATCCGGCCATCCAGGCCGCGCAGGCGCGCCTGCTGGCCAGCCTGGAGCGCACGCCGCCGCCGCTCACGCTGCTGAGCCAGTACCTGCCGTTCCAGTATGACGCCGTGCGTGAAGGGCGGTTGAACAACCAGCCGGTCGATCTGCTCAAAGAGGGCGTGGCCAGAGTGCTGCGCCAATACATGGCGGCCTGCATGGCAGGCGCCGCAACGAAGGAGTTGGAAGCATGTTAGTCGCTGACAGGAATATTCTGGGCATTGGTACGGAGCGGCTCGATGCCGCCGGCGCCGGCTCGACCGCGCGAGAAATCGCGCAGCAACCGGCCATCTGGCCCGAGATCGAGGCACTGGTCACCGATCAGCGCAGCGCGCTCGACGCATTTCTCGGGCCCTTGCTCGCGCGGCCCGACCTGCGCATCGTGCTGACGGGCGCCGGCACCTCGGCCTTCATCGGCGAATGCCTGGCGCCGGCGTTGCTGGGTGGCGGCTGGCGCGCAGACGCCGTGCCCACCACCGACCTGGTCTCGGGCCCGCGCCAGTTCCTGCAGCCGAAGGTGCCGACGCTGCTGGTGTCGTTCGGTCGCTCGGGCAACAGTCCCGAAAGCGTGGCTGCCGTCGATCTGGCCGACGGGGTGGTGGACGAGATCTACCACCTGGTCATCACCTGCAATGCCGATGGTGCCTTGTGCCGGATGGCGCAGGGCCGCAACAATGCGTATGCAGTCCTGTTGCCGGACGCCACGCACGATCGTGGTTTCGCCATGACCACCAGTTTCACCTCGATGCTGCTGGCTGCGGCGGGCGCGTTCGGCGTGCTGGTGCCGGGCGCCACCGCCGGCCCGTCGTCTGCTGCTGCGCAGGTCCTGGCGTCGATGCTGCCGCTGCTGGACGGGTTGGTAGCCCAGAATTTTAGCCGCGTGGTCTACCTCGGCAGCAATGCGCTGCGCGGGCTGGCCCGTGAAGCGTCGCTCAAGCTGCTCGAACTGACCGACGGCCAGGTCGTCGCGCTGTTCGACTCGCCGCTGGGTTTTCGCCATGGACCGAAGACGGTCGTCAATGCCGACACGCTGGTCGTCGTGCTGTTGTCGAATGATCCCCGTGCCCGCCGCTATGACCTCGACCTGCTGCGCGAGCTGCGGAGTGATGGCCGGGCCGGCCGCGTGCTCGCGCTGAGCGGCCGCGACGAACCGGCACTGGGTGACGCCTGCATCACGCTGGACGGGGTCGGGCAAGCCCCGGACCTGGCGCTGGCACTGCCGTACATCGTGTTCTGCCAGGCCTTCGCGCTGCTGCAGTCGCTGGCGCTGGGCTTGCGTCCGGATACGCCGAGCGTGTCGGGCACCGTCAATCGCGTGGTGCAGGGCGTCACCATCTATCCACTGGCGGAGGACAGCGATGTTTCTCGGGGTTGACGGCGGCGGCACCAAGACGGCGTTCGCGCTGATCGACCGGCAGGGCCAGGTCCTGGCGCGCAATGAGCAGAGCAGCGCGTACTACCTCGAAGTCGGCATGGAGGGTGCGGCTGACGTGCTGGCGCGCGGTTGCGCCGGGTTGTTCGCGACCGCCGGCGTGACCGCGAGCGACGTCGCATTCGCGTTCTTCGGCTTGCCCGCGTACGGCGAAGACCGCGTCGTGCAACCGCAACTGGATGCGCTGCCGCGCGCCGTGCTGGGCCATGGGCGCTACCTGTGCGACAACGACATGGTGTGCAGCTGGGCCGGCTCGCTGGCCTGCGCCGACGGCATCAGCGTCATCGCCGGCACCGGCTCGATGGCCTATGGTCGCATCGGCGGGCAGGGTGCGCGTGCCGGCGGGTGGGGCGAGTTGTTCAGTGACGAAGGCTCGGCCTACTGGATCGCTCGGGCCGGACTCGCGCTGTTCTCGCGCATGAGCGACGGCCGCGCGCAGCGCGGGCCGCTGCATGGGTTGCTGCGCACCCGCCTGGCGCTGCAGGATGACCTCGACCTGTGCCAGGTCGTCTATGGTGAGCTCAAAGGAGAGCGCAGCAAGGTGGCCGCGCTGTCGCGTCTCGTCTCCGAAGCGGCGGCGCTGGGCGATGCGCAGGCAGCAGCGATCATCGAGTCGGCTGCGCTGGAGGTGGCCGCACTGGTCGACGCGGTGCGGGGCCAGCTCGGGGTCGATCCCGGCACCGAGGTCACGGTCTCGTATTCGGGCGGCCTCTTCGGTGTGGAAGGCCCGCTGCGCGCGCCGTTTGCGCGCGTGCTCGCGGCCAGCAGCGCTGGCGCCTACCGCTTGATGGCGCCGCGCCTGCCGCCCGTGCTCGGCGCCGCCGTGTATGCGGCGCACCAGGTGGGCATACCGCTGAACCCGGCAGCGCTCGACCGCCTGGCAGGCACGCAATGATGCGCCGTCAAGCAGATGGCGTGCCGGCGGTGCGCCAATCTGGTAAGCTGTTTTTTTATTAAATCTGCGTATCCAATCATGGGTCAAACCGGTCAGCGCCGCGACACCATTCTTAAAGCTCTTACCGAACAAGCCTCGGTCCAGGTCAGCGAACTCGTCAAGCAACTCAACGTGTCGGCGGTCACGATCCGCAGCGATCTGAGCGCGCTCGAGGCGCAGGGCCTGGCCATCCGCAGCCACGGCGGCGCCACGCTGGCACGCATGCCGCCGACCGAACACACGGTGTCGCAGAAAGACGCACTGAATCACGAGCAGAAAGAGCGCATCGGCGCGCTGGCTGCGCGCCTGGTCAAGCCGGGCGAGAACATCATCATCGATTCGGGCACCACAACGCTGTCGCTGGCACGCCACCTGCGCGACGTGCAGAACGTGACGGTGCTGACCAATGGCCTGAATATCGCCTGGGAGCTGGTCAACGCCGCGGGCGTCGACCTGATCCTGACTGGCGGCCTGCTGCGCAAGCAGGCGCTGTCGATCCAGGGCCTGCAGGCCGAAGCCTGCCTGCAGGCCTACAGTTTCGACAAGCTGTTCCTGGGCGTCGATGGCCTCGACCTGCAGTTCGGCGTGACGACCCACCACGAGGCGGAAGCAAGCCTGAACCACAAGATGGTCGAGCGCGCTCGAAAAGTCATCGTGCTCGCCGATTCCTCGAAGTTCGGCTTCATCAGCCTGCACCGTATCGTGCAGCTCGATCGTGTTCACACCGTCATCACCGACGGCGACATCAGCCCGCAATACCGGGATGGCCTGCGCGAGGCCGGCATCGAGCTGCTGATTGCCGATTAGGCCGGCCACGCGCCAATAGCGTGGCAGCACGTCAGAGAATGTTCAGCCTCGTCCCGGTACGAAACGCGCCCAGCGATGCATCCCATCCCTGCGCTTTTGCGGCATCATCGGCATTGGCAGGCCGCACGCTGTAGCGCACATCGCCGGCCAGGGACGCTGCGCCATCCGGCAAGGCCAGCAGCATGTCGTAGTTGCCGGTGGGCGTACCGACCGGGATCGCAATCCGTGCGGTTGCGGTGCTGGTCTGTCCTGGCAACCAGGCGCGCGGGTCGATCGACGCCAGGGCCAGCCGCACGACCCGGCCAGTGGCGCGGTGCCGGATCAGCATCTGCACACTACGTGGGTTGAAGGCCCGCGCCCAGCCGCTGTTGCGCATGGCCAGCGTTAGCTCGCCCGACTGGCCAGCCACGATCTGCGAGCTGTGCCGCAACGTCGACAACTCGAACCGGTAGCCCATGCTGCGCTTGACCTGCGCCATGCAACCCTGCGCCTGCCAGCGCTGGTGAAACAGGTCGCGGTAATAGCTGTCGTTCAGGTACGTCAGACCGAAGCGCCGCCCTTCGCGCAGGATGTCCTCGCAGCTCGTGCGTGGCGTCGGGTTGATTGCATCGGCAGGGTTGCAGGTCTCGGCGCCGAATGGCGCGGTAATCGACAGCGCCGCCACGTAGGCGCGCTCGCGCTGCCGGATCGCCGCATTCTCACTGTAGGTACCGACATCCGTGTTCGAGGCCAGGAAGCAGTCGTTGTGCACGCCGATGCGTGCCGCGGCCGAACCGTCGCGCCAGCGCGGCGCCTGCGGCGCCCACGCCATCAAGTAAGGCGGATAGCGCACTTGCAGGAAGCGGTCGGGCGGCAGGGCGGCCAGCAGCGCGTCGCGGATCTGCATGCGCCGCGCCGGCAGGGTCAGGTCGTGTGACGAGGTATGCCATTCGCCCCAGGCCCCGACAAAGCCAGCCTGCAGATACGCGATGACATCCGCATTGGCCGCCAGGACCGGCTTGAGCTGCCCGATATGTTCCAGCACGCGTTCGAGCGGTGCATCCTGCGCCGCCCGGTAAGCCGTTTCGCCTGCCGGGAAGTTGTACATGAAACGCGGGATGACTTTCAGGCCCGCGCGGCGTGCGACCGCAAAACCTTCGGTCAATTCACGCAGCAGCGTCGCGGGCAGTGCGTGGCCGGCATGCGCGTCCAGCCGCACCGGCGCGTAGACGATCCGGTAGCCGGCCGCAAACTGCGCATCGGCTTGCGCCGGCGTCCACGCCGCCAGGTTGTCGGCCGCCCAGACATACATGCCGCGCTCGGGGTTGGCGATCTCGTCGGCCGACGCCTGGAACGTTGTCTCGACGAGGCTGCCTGATGGACGGTCGGTCGACTGCCCGGCGTGGGCGTGCGCCGACAATATGACCAGTAGCACCAAAGGACGCAGGCGCTGCAGCATCATGCGTCGATCAGCAGCCGGCCGAACGCGCCTGGCACGTGGAAGTCGGGCGCCGTGGTGCGGGTCGGACTCCACGCCGAATGCACGCGGTTGTCACCGGCAGCTTCAGGGCCTTCGATGCGAAACAGGTTCAGGCGCCAGCCGTCTCCACCCTGCAGCGGTATGGCCAGCTCGGCTGTCCAGACCTTGTTGCCCGTATCGACGTGCGCCCTGGCACGGCTGCCGCCGTCGACACGCCGCTTGCCCGACACCTCGATCGCGATTTCCTGCAGTAGTCCGTTGGGCGCGACCTGCACCTCGCGATAGCTTTTCAGTCCGGCGCGCTCGGGCGCCTGCAGGAACACTTCGACGACGTCGCGCTCCCACAGCGGCCAGATGGCGCTCGCCGGGCCGGCCTGGTCGAAGGTGGTGAGCGTCTCGTACTTGCAGATGAAGCGCAGGTACAGGTGGCCCGCGCCCTGCAATAGCTGGACACGAGTCGATTGGGGGCCGGAAAGCGGCTTGCCTTGCCAGTCGTGGCGGAAGAACGTCGTGGGTGCATCGGCCCATTGCGATGCGTGGGGGAAGCCGTCCGCGCCCACGGCCTTGACGTTGCTGGCAAACGCAACGGGCAGCTGGTCGGGAAGGTCGGGCCGTGCTTCGATCAGCAGGCTGTGCGTGAAGCGCACGGGCAGCGTTGGCTTGTCGGCCGTCACCTTGCCCAATACGCTGCCGCTGAGCGAGTCCCGCACCGTCCAGGTGCCCGGGCCAAGGCCACGCAAGGCGACGACGCCATCCCAGCGATCGGCGTAGAACGCGTAGTGCAACGCGCCGGCCTGCTCCACGACGTGGGTTTCCGGCTTGTCGAACCCCAGGTCGTACAGCTCGCCCCGGTAACGGCCTTCGGCCAGGCGCCCCTTGTTGTAGAGGTTCACCCACTGTCGCCAGTGCGCCTCGCGCTCGGGTGTCAGCAGGAACGAGTCCTTGGGTTTCGGGTCCACCGGCCACGTGAACTTGGTGGCAACGACCGCGCCGATCCCGACACTGGAAGCGAAGTCCTGTCCGCCCGTGCTCAGTTCCACGTGGTCGCCCGCGTAGGCGGACCACGGGCCCATCAGCGCCTTGAGCGTCTTGCCCTTGTGGCGCACCTGCCAGCTCGACAGCGGGTCGGACGATGGCGCCTGGTCCATGTACGGCATGTTGTGGAACGCGTAGCTGGTCCCGCACGGGCAGACCTCGAGTACCGCTTCCGGATTGGCCGCATGCACCACGTCGTGCATGACCTTGTAGAAGTCCGCGACCGCCTCGACCGATTCCTCGGGGCGCTTGTGCTGATGCTTGGGGTTGAAGCACGGCGCCACACCGTTGAGGTGCTGGCCATCGACCTTGAGGCCGTCGAAGCCCCAGTCCGCAATGATCATGCGCAGCGTCGCGGCCAGGCGCGTCTGCGTCTTTTCGTAGGCGGGGCACAGGTAGAAGCAGTTCCACCAGGTCACGTCCTGGGCCGCGCCGGTCTCGTCGAGCAGCAGCAGGTCGGTATGCTCGTGCAGCTCGTCGCTGCCGGGGGCCACGGCAAGCGGCGCGATCCAGAGCCGCGCCTTCATGCCGCGTGCGTGGATGTCGGCCACCAGCGCCTTCATGTCCTCGCCGCCGCGCGGGAACTTGGCAAGGTCAGGTGTCCAGTCGCCGGTCTTGACCTGCCAGCCGTCGTCGAGCACGGCCCACTTGAAGCCCAGTTCCTGCACCTTCGGCAGCGTGGCGCGCACATAGTCGAGCGAAAAATCGCGTTCGTAGCCCCACGCGCACCACTGCGCATCGTAGGCGCTTTGCGGCGGCTCGGGGGCGGCGAGGCCCTGCGCGGCCATCAGGCGGCGGTAGCGGTCCAGTGGCACGTAGAAGTCGCCACGGTGCACGGCCATGAACGTGGGGGGCGTGGCCAGCGTGGCGCCTGGCGCCAGCGTCTGCGGGACATCGCCGCGCAGCGAGATGTCGACCGCATTGCCGACCGCCTTGACGGGGACTGACACCAGCAGCGGCTGCAGCGCCAGGTGGCCAACGGCCAGGCCGGCGTCGCGGCGCCAGACATCGGCAACCGGCGTGCCGCCGCCGTAGTCCGACGCGTTCATGCCCAAAAAGTTGCCTTGCTCGAAACCACGCTTGACGGGCTGCACCCAGTCGCGCCGGTCGGCGTGGCTGGCGCCGGAATAGGTCCAGTAGCCGCCCGCGTGGCGCGGCGCGGCGGCCAGGCGGTGCGCGCCATTCACCCAGGCGTCGATCGTCAACGGCCTGGCGCCGTTATTCACGTAGCGCACGTCCAGCAAGGCCACGCCCGGATGCTCGTCGAGCAGCGTCACGGTGACGTGCTTCTCGATGCCTTCCGCAGAGCGGCCGACGAGGTGCAGCGCCTGCCCGGCCCCAAACGGCGTCGTGGCCGGGGCCGGCTCGGCCTTCTGCAGCGTGAAGCGGCCGAGCGGCTTGCCGCCGACGACCAGGTGCTCGCTGGTGTCAAAACCCGTCAGCGCGACGGGCTGCTTGCCCAGCAGGCTGACGACACGGCAACGCAGCTGCTCGTCGAACTGCAGCGAGACGGCGGCGTCCTGCACGCGCACGTGGCCCTTGCCGGTGACGGAGGCGGAGGCGGGCGCCGCCTGGGCCAGAGGGATCTGCGTGGCCAGCGGCGCCGCGCCGAGCCACCCGAGGAATGCACGGCGCGCGGTCATGGCCGGCCTTTCCAGGCGCCGGGGAAGGCGCGCTCGGCATTCGTACGGTAAATTTTGTCCACGACGTCGCGTGGCAGTGCGAGACCCTGGACGGGCTTGTCGAGATCGGCGACCTTGAACGACTCTGCCGTATTGAAGTAACGCCAGTGCATGCGCCACACGCCTTCGGCCTCGCGGCCCAGCGCGGCGCCATCCTGGCCAGGCTCTTGCGCCATGTCGCTGCCGTAAAGGATGCGGTCCTGGTACTTGATGAAGAAGTTGCGCACCTTTTCGCGATCGCGCTGGCTCTGGTACTGCAACTGGCCGATGCGCGCCGACGCGTCCACGACGGCGTTCGGGAACCGGTCGAGGAACGCCGCCAGTTCGTCCACATTGCGCTCCAGCGACGCGAGGTGCACGCCGACGAAATGCAGTGTCGGGTGCGCCGCCACCATGCGGTCGCGCGCGGCCATCTGCGCTTCCCAGCTTGGCATCTCGGGGTGCAGGTACATATGGTATTGCGGGTGGTTCTTGAAGTAGGTGCGGTCGTTGTTGACGGTCATGCGTTTTAACGGCAGCCAGCAGTTGTGCGGCTCGCCCTGGTGGCCCAGCAGCGGGATGCCCTGGCGGGCCAGGTCGTCGAACAGCGGCGCGAAACGCGCATCGTCGATCATCACCAGCTGTTGATCGGCGCCGCGCAGGCTCATGCCGATGTTCTTCCAGACCTTCACGCCCACGGCGCCGGCCTGCATCGATGCGGCGATGCGGTGGCGCGTGGCCGCGAGCCAGGCGGGTTGGGCAGAGCCGTCGACGGAGAAGCTCGCTGCCCATGCTACGTCCTGCGGGAATTGTTTTTTCAGTGCGATGGCGACGCGCTGCTGGTCATCGAGCGGCGGGAAATCGGGGTAGTCGACGTTGATCGACAGGATCTTGAAGTTCTGGCGCCGGGCCGCTTCCATGAACGCCGGCGCCGCATTATGCAGGTGCAGGTGCGCGTCGATCTTGGCAACGCTGGCGTAGTCCGCCATCGTGTAGCTGGATTCGTCCGCGGCGTACGCGGAGAAAGGGATGGCCCCGGCAAGCAGGACGGCAAGGGAAAAGACAGAAGTTTGCATCAGGATTCCAGTTCTCGGTGTTGCGGGCCGGTGAACTGCCAGACCGGCCCGCGCTGGCGATGGGCTTTGTGGCGCCACGTGTCATGGCGCCACGTCCTTCATCAGAATCGCAGGCTTGCGCCCAGGGTCACGGAGCGCCCGTACCGGTAATAACCGTTGGGCAGGCTGACGGTGCCATTGGTCAGCCGGGGCGCCTGCTCGGCATCGGTCAGGTTGTTGCCTTCAATGCTGATGCGCAGCGACTTGTTCACATCATAGGCGAGCTGGGCCGTGAGCCATGTCACCGAGTTGGTCACTTCGTTGAAGCCGGAACCGATCACGTTGGTGGCGGTAACGAACGAATCGGTGAAGTCGGCCGTCGTGCTCATGCTCCACGGACCCCGTTCGTACAGAATGCCGAGCGATGCGGTTGCTGGCGCGATGCCCTCGAGCGGGCGTTCGACGCCGGCGACCCAGCTGCTCGACAGATTGCGCGTGTATTGCGCGCGCACGCCGAAGCCGTTGTCGAACAGGTGCTGCAGGCCGATCTCCATGCCGCGCGCCTTGGCGCTGTCGCCGTTGATCGGCCGCTGCACATTGAACAGGCGCCCGCCGGGTGCACCGATGTCCTGACCGGCCAGGTAGAGATTGGTGATCTGGTTCTTGATGTTTTTCTGGTAGACAGCAAACGTCAGCGCCGAGCTCTTGGCGTAGTACCACTCCAGCGAGATGTCGGCCTGGTGCGCCGTGTACGGCTTGAGATCGGCATTGCCGCCGTAGATCTGCGTGAAGTCACCCCACGAAATGCTGGCGGTGGTGCTGGACGGCGCCAGCTTGTCGACGGACGGGCGCGCCATCGTCTTGGCGGCACCGACCCGCAACTGCAGCTTGTCGGTCAGCGAATAGGTGAAGTTACCCGACGGCAGGGCAAAGCTGTAGGTGGCATCCTGGCGGACGACCGACGGATCGGCGTAGATCGGCGTGAAGTTGAAGGCGCCGTTCTGCACGATGTCTTCGATCTTGGCGTCCCACGCCTGGGCACCCGTCTTGGTACGCACGAAGCGCACACCAACGTCAGCGAACCAGCGGTCACCGGCCAGGTCGGCCTGCACGAATGCGGTCGAGGTTTTTTCTTCGACGCGGTAGCTTTCCAGCGGGTTGAACGCTGGCGCTGACAGGGTCGAGCTGTAGACGCCGCCGCCTGGCCGTGGCTTGCCGTCCAGGCCCGCCAGCGCCTGCGCATAGCGGTCGACGTCAAAGCCCAGGAAGCTGCGCGGGAAGTTGCCGCTCACGCCCGACAGAAAGCCTTTCGGGCTCAGGGTCTGGTTGATCACGTTGCCGCCCAGCGTGCCCACGTTGATCGCGTTTTCGCCGGCGTAGTGATCCTGGCCCGAGTTGAACGCATTGTTGATCATGTCGCGTGATTTCTTGCGGTTGGTCTGGCTCAGGCCGAACTTCAGGCTGTCGATGCTGTAGCGGTCCACCTTCCAGTCGGCATTGACGGTCGCGCCGCCGATGCGGTCGTCGATATTGTCGCCCGCCCGGCTATAAAAGTGGGTGTTGCAATCGTTGCCGCTGAACAGGCCCTGGGCCAGGCCGCTTTGCAGGTCGCGGCCATCGGCCAGCGTGGTCGTCACATCGGGCACGGCGGCGCCGGTGAGCCGGATGCGCGTGGTATTCGGTTGGTTCATGCGCAGCACGACGTAGCTGTCCTTGCCGCCGGAATCGCGCTTCGAGGTGGACAGATAGACGTCGCCGGCCACGTTCAGGTTCGGGGAAATCCGCCATTCGGCCCGGGTGCCGTACATCGCGGTATCGACGACCCGGTATTCGGTCCGGTTCAGCACTTCGGGATTCAGGCGCAGCTCGGGATCGCTGCTGTTCAAGGTCAGGTCCGTCACGACATTGTTGCTGACCTTGACGTCAGACCAGCGGCCCGGCGCGTACAGCGGATAGTACGACAGCTGGTAGCCTACCTGCGGCGAATCGAGCCGCGTCTTGAAGCCGTCGAAGATGACCTTGACGTCGCTGCTCGGCCGCCACTCCACCTTGCCCGAGAGTGCAATGCGCTCTTTTTTCTCCATGATGGAGCCGAAGCGGAACTGGCCCGGCCCAATCAGGCCTTCTTCGTTGGGGTCAAGTACGCCGTTGCCGTTCGGGTCGATGGCGCCGCCCCAGGTATTGCCGAATTCCCAGAACTGGCTCGGATCGCTCGGGATCGGGTTGCGTGACCAGCCGCCGTCATTGCCGGCGGTGTCGGTGCGCACGTCGCGTTTGGCATAGACGAGGCCAAGCAGCACGCCGAGTTTGTTGTCGAAGGTGTTGCTGTAGGTGGCTGACAGTTTTTTGCCGTTCAGGCTGCTCATATCGTTGCGGTCAGCCTCGGCGCGCACCAGGCCACGCTGGCCTTTCTGGTCGAACGGGCTGGCCGAGCGCAGATTCACCAGGCCGCCAATGGCGCCTTCGACCAACTGTGCCTGGGTGGACTTGACGACGTCGGCGCCGCTGATCACGTCGGCCGGCAGCACGTCGAACGCGAAATAGCGGCCCGCGCTGTCGGTGCCCAGCAGGCGGCCGTTGAAGGTGGTGAGCGTGTAGTCCGGGCCCAGGCCGCGAATGCTGACCCGCTGGCCCTCACCGCCGGCCGTGCGGGAAATCGAGACGCCGGTGATATGGCTGAGCGAATCGGCCACGTTGTTGTCGGGGAAGCGCCCAAGTTCCGTCGCGCTGATACTGTCCTGTACGACCGCGGCGTTGCGTTTGAGTTCCAGCGACTGCTGCAGACTGGCACGGGTGCCCGTCACAACAACTTGCTCCAGCTTGCCGGTATCTGCCGCAATGGCATCCTGGGCGCGGGCCGATGTCGCGAGCGTGGCAAGCGCGAGCAGGGTGGCAGACGTCAGCGGATTGAGCACAAAGCGTCCATGACGATTGGCGCCCGAGCGGCACTGTGAAGGAGAATTCATTAAACGCTTCCTTGTATAAGTTGTTGGAGCAGCGTGGCGAATGCTGGCAAACGGAAAGGCTGTCTAGTTGCGATCACTGCCTCCACTAGCCGGGATACGGACCAGCTGGATGACCTGCTTCTTTCTTTCGTTTTATTTCGTATTGCTAAATTTCTCAACTTACAGGTTTCGGTTGGTCGATATCGAAAGCGTTCGACACTGCTCGAACTATCACTGTGACGCCAAGTCTATAGCGAAATTCGGTTGAATACAAAGCATCTTTCGTTTTTTCGAATTTCCGTTGTGTTCACGTATTTCTCGGAAATTCTTTCATTCGAAAGTAGGCTGTATCGAGGATTTTTGTTTGGTGAAGGTGCTGCGGCGCTGCGAGCGTCAATGGTCTTGACGTGTGGTGGTCGCGGCCATTGAGGGGGAGGGGCGTGAGCTGGTGACCGGGGCGTGTCGATTATCGCCGACGCTGCTGCGACGACGAGATGGGGGCAGGGGTGAAGCAAATGGGAATGAACCGTGGCAGAACGGGGCACCGGATAAGGGATGGGCACGCCAGCAGCCCATCCCTTGCCTGCGCCCGTCAGGGACCAGCGGCTTGTCAGCCCGCCAGGTAGTCGTCGGTAGACAGTAGCGACGCATACGCATAGGCCAGTGCCGACATGAACGCGGCGTGCACCTGCGCGGCTGGCACGGTCGTGCCACCGAACTCCAGGTCGTGCGTGGCGCATGCATCGTGCACGACCGTCGTCTTGTACCCGAAATCAGACGCCGCACGGGTCGTCGCATCGATGCACATATGGCTCATGGCGCCGATGACCGTCACTGCCTCGACGCCGTCGTCGTCGAGCAGTTCTTTGAGATTGGTCTTCAGGAAGGCATTCGGAAAATTCTTGACGACGACCTGTTCGCCATTCTTTGGCACCACGGTGTCGTGAATCTGGACGGCGGCCGTTCCCGGTGTGAAGACCGGCGCGTCCGGGTCGGCGGACTCGTGCCGGATATGGATGATCAGGTCGCCCCTGGTCCGGGCATCTGCGATCACGCGGGCCGCATTGGCCAATGCAGCATGGATGCCGGTCAGGGCCAGCTTTCCGGTAGGCAGATACTCATTCTGGAGGTCGACGACGACGACAGCACGTTTGTTCATGGTGGTGTTCCTTTCATGGAGGTCAGGCGCCCGACGAAGATGTCATTTGACCTGTCGGGCAAGCCGGTGCACCGAGTATCCTTGAGATGGCGACGATCGAACATTGGCCCGAAGGCTAACTTTCGATACAATCGGGCCATGTGTCCAATTAGCCCCGTCGCCAGCCGCCGTAATGTCGCCGTGATTGCCTTCGAGGGGATCACGCCCTTTCATCTGTCGGTGCCTTGCCTCGTGTTCGGCAGCCACGTGGCCGGCTTTGATACGATGGCGTTCGACATCACGGTCTGCGCGCCGCGGGCTGGCCCGATGGCGACGTCGGCCGGATTCTCGATCGAGACCACCGCCGATCTGACGGCAGTCGACGAGGCCGACATCATCGTCATGCCTTCCTGGCACGCAGACGGCCGCAGTGCGCCGGACAATCTGCTCGACAGCCTGCGCCGCGGACATGCGCGTGGGGCCATCATTGTCGGCTTGTGCCTGGGCGCTTTCCCACTGGCCCAGGCCGGCCTGCTGGATGGGCGAACCGTGGCGACGCACTGGGCATCGGCCGAGCTGCTAGCAAAGCGCTATCCACGAGTGAACGTGGACCAGCACGTGCTGTACGTGGACGACGGCGACATACTGAGCTCGGCCGGTGTTGCTGCCGGCCTCGATTGCTGCCTGCATCTGTTGCGGCGGCTCTGTGGCGCCGAGGTCGCCAATCGGGTCGCCAAGCATATCCTGATCGCGCCGCACCGCGACGGCGGGCAGGCACAGTTCATCGAGCGGCCGGTGCCCGACGACGCAGCGGCCGGTCGCTTCGCCCAGTTGCTTGACTGGGTAGGGGCACACCTGCACGAGGAGCACAGCATCGACATGCTGGCCGAACGTGCTGCGATGAGCCGGCGCAATTTCACACGCCATTTCCGCCTTGCGACCGGCACCTCCGTCAAGCAGTGGTTACAGAACCAGAGGTTGATCCATGCCCAGCGACTTCTCGAAACAGGGGAGGCGTCGATCGAGCAGGTCGCGCACGCGTCAGGGTTCGGCACGGCGCTGTCGCTCCGGCAGCACTTCAAGGCAGTCTTGCGCACATCACCGTCCGATTACCGCAAGCGCTTTCGGGTCGGTGCTGTTGATCGCGCTGAGATCTGATACCTGACCATGGCAACGGCCAGTAAAGATGGTCTGCATATGAAGAAGAAAGGGGCAACCTGCCGGTGCTAAATGTAACTAACCAACGTGTAATTCTGCGAAATTCCAACCCCGGCGTTAGCGATGACGGTCATTTTGCCTGCAGACGAAACTACCGCCAGATCACGTCATTTCCTACAACGTGATCGGAGAGAGTGATGGCGCCGACCATCGACTATCTGGCGCCGCAATAATGCTAAAATGGCGCGCTGCGTGCGTGCGTGGCGCCGGCGATTGGCAGTTCACGTGCGAGTGTCTGAATAATAATAAAGCCCTGTTTTTACAGGGCTTTATGTTTTTGAACGATTTTGAGCGTTACTGAGGAAATCTGCGATGGAAATTAAGGTCAACTTTCTCGACAAACTTCGCCTCGAGGCGAAGTTCGATGACTTCACGGTCATTGCCGACCAACCCATTCGCTACAAGGGCGACGGATCGGCCCCGGGTCCGTTCGATTACTTCCTGGCCTCGTCGGCCCTGTGCGCGGCGTACTTCGTCAAGCTGTACTGCGATACGCGCAACATCCCGACCGAAAACATCCGCCTGTCGCAGAATAATATCGTCGACCCGGAAAACCGCTATCAGCAGATTTTCAAGATCCAGGTCGAGCTGCCTGCCGATATTTCGGACAAGGACCGCCAGGGCATCCTGCGCTCGATCGACCGTTGCACGGTCAAGAAGGTAGTGCAGGCGGGCCCTGAGTTCGTCATCGAAGAAGTCGAGAATCTCGACGCCGATGCGCAGGCGCTTCTGACGCTGCAGCCATCGACCGACTCGCGCACTTACATCACCGGCAAGGACCTGCCGCTCGAGCAGACCATCGCCAATATGTCCGGCATGCTGGCTGACTGGGGCATCAAGATCGAGATCGCGTCGTGGCGCAATATCGTGCCGAACGTGTGGTCGCTGCATATCCGCGATGCACATTCGCCGATGTGCTTCACCAACGGCAAGGGCGCGACCAAGGAAAGCGCACTGGCCTCGGCACTGGGCGAATATATCGAGCGCCTCAATTGCAATCACTTCTACGCCGGCGCGTTCTGGGGCGAAGACATCGCCAATGCGCCGTTTGTCCATTATCCGAACGAGCGCTGGTTCAAGCCAGGTCCGAACGACGCGTTGCCAGCGGAGATACTCGATGCCTACAGCCTCGAGATCTATAACCCGGACGACGAATTACGTGGCTCGCATCTGATCGACACCAATTCCGGCAATGCAGCGCGCGGCATCTGCGCGCTGCCGTACGTGCGCCAGTCGGACAATGAGGTCGTCTACTTCCCGACCAATCTGATCGAGAATCTGTACGTCAGCAATGGCATGAGCGCCGGTAACACGCTGGCCGAAGCGCAGGTGCAGTGCCTGTCCGAGATTTTCGAACGCGCCGTCAAGCGCGAGATCCTGGAAGGCGAATTGTCGCTGCCGGACGTGCCGCAAGAAGTGCTGGCGAAATACCCGGGTATCCTGGCCGGCATCGCAGCGCTGGAAGAGCAGGGTTTCCCGGTGCTGGTGAAAGACGCGTCGATGGGCGGCACGTACCCCGTCATGTGCGTGACGCTGATGAACCGCAAGACGGGCGGCGTGTTTGCCTCGTTTGGCGCGCACCCGAGTTTCGAGGTGGCGCTGGAGCGCAGCCTGACCGAACTCCTGCAAGGCCGCAGTTTCGAAGGTTTGAACGATTTGCCGCAGCCGACCTTTGCCAGCAATGCCGTCACCGAGCCGAACAACTTCGTCGAACACTTCATCGATTCGAGCGGCATCGTGTCGTGGCGCTTCTTCAGCGACAAGGCCGATTTCGATTTCGTGGAATGGGATTTTTCGAGCCAGGGCGAGCACGCCAATGCCGAAGAAGCAGCGACGCTACTGGCGATCCTGGCCGATATGGGCAAGGAAGTCTATACGGCCGTGTACGACCAGCTTGGCGCGACCGCGTGCCGCATTCTGGTGCCGGGTTACTCCGAAATCTATCCGGTCGAAGACCTGATCTGGGATAACACGAACAAGTCGCTGCTGTTTCGCAGCGATATCCTGAACCTCCATCGCCTGGACGACGACAGCCTCGAAGCGCTGATCGATCGGCTTGAAAACAGTGAGCTCGACGAGTACTCGGATATCGCCACGCTGATCGGCATCGAGTTTGACGAGAATACCGAGTGGGGCCAGCTGACCGTGCTCGAACTCAAGCTGCTGATTCACCTGGCGCTTGGCCAGCTCGAGGATGCGCATGAACTGGTCGGTGCGTTCTTGCAGTACAACGACAACACCGTCGAACGTCGCCTGTTCTATCAAGCGATGAATGTGGTGCTGGAAGTTTCGCTCGATGACGATCTGGAACTGGACGATTATGTCGTCAATTTCCGCCGCATGTATGGCGACGAGCGCATGGACGCGGTGCTTGGCTCGGTCGATGGCAGCGTGCGCTTCCATGGGTTGACGCCGACCAGCATGGCGTTGGAGGGACTCGATCGCCATCATCGCTTAATTGACAGCTACAAGAAACTGCATGCAGCGCGGGCGAGGGCAGCAGCACGCTGATCTGGTGACAGGTTGGCTCTAGTCGCAGTCTGCAACAAGTGTGATTTGCGGAAAATAGACGCCACCCGAGGTAATGCGGTTCCGGCCCACGCTTAGCTGATTTTGCGAATAGCGGCAACTAGCCCACGGGAATATCGACATAGCTGCAACCGACATCGCCTCTGGCATGGCAACTGAAGTTATGCCGCCGGCAGAGCGAGGGATTGGGATCGCGACCGGCTGCATCCGACCCTAATTATCCGGGTCGTAGCCCAAGTGCCAATTCTTTACGCACTTGGGCTAGTGACTCTGGATGTCCCATTTCTGCTTCGAACATGCCTACACAGCTCCAGTAACCTCCGCCGCAATCAGTTGACAGCGGATTTTCTGGGTTGTCGAGTTCACGTTCACAGATCTGGCAGTGCGTTAATTTCACGCGGTTCATCACGACTAAATTTGTTAGAGATCCGCTTTTAGCCGATCTCGGATGTTCGCGCACACTGATTTTTCTAGCTTAGTTGAACGTCGATCGGCCAGAGGAAGTAAGGACCAAACCGGGACTTTGCGACGTACTCGATGCCGGCCTGTTCACCCTTAGTCGTAAGATTGTACTTGTTGTCGTCCATTGCTTCGATGTATCCGGCAATGGCCGCGCGCTCGAGCACCTGCGCTGTCTTCAGGCCAAGTTTCTGTCCAAGCTTGGACGTTGTGAGCTTGCCAGCCTCCACCCCATCTTCGTCCGAGGCTGCAACTTCCGGCGCGTTCGATACCCTTTCCAACGAGATGCGCACCTCATCGCTGATACGGATGATGCGCTGCGCTTCTTCGTAGGCATCCTTATAAAGCTGGGTGTCCTCCGAACGTCGTACGAGAATCCCCATTTCATTATTGTTGACCTGGCTGAACTCATACAGGTTCAGGCTGGTGATGATGCACAGCTCTTCACTCAAGTAACATTTGGCATGGAGGTTTTTGCAGAAGCTCGTTCGCACATAAGCCAGGCTGCGCAGCCACTCGATCTCCGCGGGCTGCAACTCGCTTTTGCCGTACACAATCCGCACATCGATCTTGAGGCGGTCCTTGTCGACTAATAGCTCCTTGATTCGGTCGTTGAGCTTCAGGAATGGGCTAATCAAAATAACGCGATCTTTCGCGTCCTTGATAAGCTCCTCAAGAAAATAATTGGTCCCGCTCGTATTCAAGAATTTTGCCATGTGAATCCTTTCTAACGTCCTCGCCTAGAAGCCAGTGGCGCGTTCCAGGCAAAGCGAATCGAATCGCGAGGAACGTTCCCCAGTAAGCTGCTCTGTTAAAAGATTATCGAGGTCCTGGAGGAAGTGTTGGGACTCAAAGTCCTTTATCCTCCGCTTTTCCAGCACTGTTCGAACCTGATTCATAATTTGTTCATAGAGTGTATTTCGGCGTTCATTGTGCTTCGCTTTTATGAAGAAAGAGAGTTCCAGCATTACATCGATGTAAAGTGTTCTTGTTGAGGTCAAAAATCTCACGCGGTGTTTATATTCATGGACTGGGTCGCGGCAAATGGCCACAAGCACTAGTCGGGATAAGCCGGGCCCGTAATTGGCATCGATTAGCTCGTTAAAGTCTACAACCCGCATCACATGGTCGAGCTTTGATTCCCAGTTCATGTCGGCAATCAAATTTACGTTCATCGTAGAGTTCTGGGCAATGAAGGGATTGTGGCTTTTTTGCCGAACTCGGCCGTTTGGGTCACCTTAGCAGGTTGTCGTGCTGAAAAAGTCACAGACTGTTTCGACAGGCAGTTGTCGACCCGCAGCGAAAGTCAAGGATTCTGAAAAGCGGCCATTCAAATTGCAGCAAAGCTGCGCTACCAGGCGGCATCGGCTTGAGCGAAATATCAGGTTGCGCTGCGCGAACGCACTACCTGCGTCCGGCTGAACGAGTCGTGCCACCAGCTTTCACCTAGTGAAAAGGACATCGGCTCAAAAGGAAGGAAGCGACACAACGTGCGTACGAATGCCGTGGGTATGGAAAGCGCTAGTCCTTTATCGGTCACAACGCGCGTGCCGGTTAGAAATTTTCCAAGTGTCCTGCCAGAAATCACCTCAAAGGACACGTAGTAAATAACGTAAAAAGCGATACAAATACCCCACCACTTGATGCCATCCAGCGCTTCAAGAGCAGATATCCCGTAGGCCATGCCGTAGACGATCTGCACAGCAAGCAACCCTATCCATATAGCGATTTGATCGGCCACGAAGGTCCAAAAGCGGCGGGTGGCAGAAGCTATCTCTCCCGAGACCCGCTCCCGCTGCACAGGCGCAGTACCGGCCGGATTTGGGTTTTGTTCGACGGACAATTAAACTCTCCTAAGCAAGCGAATATTGAATTTCATTGAGTAAAGCAATGTGCCCTGTTGGCCGAGAGCGGAAATTCATCCCGGCTAGTTTAACTCAGCAGGAAACGGTCGTCTGCGCCATTCTGGATCAGCAGTCCCAGTAGTTTCCGGAACGTCGCATCCATGTCGGAAAGTCACAGCAGGAATGCCGGCCCGCCGCCGCTCAGCAGCGCGCCATCCTGCGTCGTCTCGTCCTTGAGTGCCACGCCGCTCAACTGCCGTAGTCGCGCCTGTTCGAGCAGATAATGCAGCCTGGCGGCGGCCTGGGCATAACCCAGCCCCGCCGGTCTGACGTTCGAGATGCAGTTACGGCGCTCGTCCGTCAGGCCGACGCGTGGTGCCCAAGTCATGTAGATGCCCATGCTGTCCGGTGCGCTCAGGCCCGGGCGTTCACCAATCAGCACAATGACGATCTTCGCCCCCAGCAATTCACCGACTTCATCACCCACGGCGACGCGGCCTTGCTGGACGATCGCCAGCGGCGCCAGCGTCCACGCTTCGGCGGCCAGCTGCAGATGCAGCGCTGCGAGGAAGGGCGCGGCATTCTGCGCGATCGAGTGCGAGGACAAACCATCCGCCACGACGATGGCCAGGTCGCAGCGGCGGTTGCCATCGTCACTATTGTTCAGAAGTGCGCGTGATGGCGCATCGAGCCGCCGCCCCAGATCCGGCCGCTGCAGATAGACGTTGCGATTCGCAGCCGCGCTGTGCAGCAGGAGGGCCGGGGCGGCGTGAGGCCACGCTGCCTGCAGTGCAGGCATGAGCGCGTCAGTGTCGAGAGGGAGATGCACGGCGTCGCGCGCTCGTGCATGCGCGAGCTGAAAGTCGAGCTGCGCGCCTGTCGGCTGGCTGATGCCGGCGGCGCCCAGCGCGATGCGGGCATCCGTGAATTTGCGCAAGGCCTGCCACGGTGCGGCGCCGGCAATGGAGTCGTCGGTCGAATCGGACATAAACGCAACCTCAGGATGACTGCAGCAGTGCGTGCTGGAATGCCTGCGGGACGGTCCGCCCCAATTCGGCCTGACCGGCGCCCTTGAAAATACCCAGCGCGCGCAACCACGCGTCGAACTCGGGCGCCGGCTGCAGGCCGAGCACGCGGCGCGCATACAGGGCGTCATGGAACGACGTCGTCTGATAATTGAGCATGATGTCGTCCCCGCCCGGAATGCCCATCACGAAGGTGCAGCCGGCCGTGCCCAGCATCGTCAGCAGCACGTCCATGTCGTCCTGGTCGGCTTCGGCGTGGTTGGTATAGCAGACGTCGCAGCCCATCGGCAGGCCGAGCAGCTTGGCGCAGAAGTGGTCTTCCAGGCCGGCGCGGATGATCTGCTTGCCGTCGTACAGGTATTCCGGCCCCATGAAGCCCACCACGGTGTTGACCAGCAGCGGCTCGAACGCGCGCGCCACGGCGTACGCGCGGGCTTCGCAGGTTTGCTGATCGACGCCGTGGTTGGCATTGGCCGACAGCGCGCTGCCCTGACCGGTCTCGAAATACATGACGTTGTTGCCGACCGTGCCGCGGCCCAGCGACAGGGCAGCGGCGCGGGCTTCGGCGAGCAGCGCCAGATCGATGCCGAAGCTGGCGTTGGCCGCCTGCGTGCCGGCGACCGACTGGAACACCAGATCGACCGGCGCGCCGCGCCCGATTGCCTCGATCGTATTGGTCACGTGCGTCAGCACGCAAGATTGGGTAGGAATCTCGTAGCGGCCGATGATCTCGTCCAGCATCGTGACAAGCCTGACGACCTGCGCGACATTGTCGGTGGCCGGATTGATGCCGATGACCGCATCGCCGCTGCCGTACATCAGGCCATCGAACAGGCTGGCCGCGATGCCGGACAGGTCGTCGAGCGGATGGTTCGGCTGCAGGCGCGTCGACAGCGTGCCGGCCAGGCCGATCGTGTTGCGAAAGCGCGTGATCACGCGGCACTTGCGCGCTACCAGCACCAGATCCTGGATGCGCATGATCTTCGATACCGCCGCCGCCATCTCGGGCGTGATGCCAGGGGCGACGCGCGCCAGCATGGCCCCGTCGACAGCGTCGCCCAGCAGCCACTCCCGGAAACTGCCCACGGTCAGGTGGCGGATCGGCGCGAATGCTGCGGCGTCATGGCTGTCAATGATCAGGCGCGTGACTTCATCGGTTTCGTACGGCACGACGGCGTCATTCAGAAAGGTGCTCAAGGGCAGGTCGGCCAGCGCCATCTGCGCGGCAACGCGCTCTTCGGCGCTGCCGGCGGCGATACCGGCCAGATGGTCGCCCGAGCGCGCGGGCGTGGCCTTGGCCAGCAGGTCGCGCAGATCGGCGAACAGGTAAGTCCTGGCGCCGACGAGGTGGGAAATCTGTGGCATGGACGGCGGTCCTTTGCTGTTGGTGGTCGATGCCGGGCGACTGCTCTGCACGACGGTGGCGTTACCGACGATAGTGCCACAGGTCGCCCGTGTTCAGCACGCATGGCGACGGCGTCAGCGGTGTGATAGCATCGCCGCTGATCTTGCACCATTGGCAACTTGCCACCATCACGCCGACCCCGACCGACCTGACAATGTGAGAACCCCTTCCGACACGCGTACCTTTTCCTGGCGAATGCGCCTGGCACTGCTGCTATCCCTGGCGATCCACGCTCTGCTGCTGAGCATTCCACTCGAGGGCGACGTGTTCGGGCTTCCAGGATTGCGCATGCCGTGGGAAGAACGGCGCCTGGCAGCGACGGAACTGAATGTCAGGCTGGCGCGGGCGCCAGCACCAGCGCCGGTACCGACAACACCGCCACCCGTACCCGACATGGCAGTACCAGCACCAGCACCAGCGCCGGTCGTCATGCGCCAGCCGACGCCGCCCGTTGCACCGGCACCGAGTGCGCCTGCGCCCGCAGTGCAGCCAGCACCGGTTGCCAAGACCCAGCCAGCGCCGACGCCGCACAACGACGACGCAGCCGGTGCACGCATCATCGCGCTCGATGACGACAAACGGGACACGGCAATCGCACAAGAGCGTGTGCGCCAGCAGGTTGTCCAGCGCGAGACTGCCCGTGCCGCTGCGGCAGCCGCGGCGGAACAGCAGCGGCTAGCCGAGCTGACGGCACAGGCACAGGCACAGGCGAAAGTAAACGAGCAAGCCGCCCGCGAAGCGCTGGCCAGTGCCGAAGCAGCGCAACGCGACGCCGAACGTGCCGATGCACAGCGCCTGGAAGAAGCGAACCGCAATGCGGCGGCCCAGCGTGAGCTTGCCCGCGCGGAAACCGCCCGGCAGGAACAGGCCAAACGTGACGCAGCGCGCCAGGAGCAGGCACGGCTTGAGGCCACGCGCGCCGAAGCGGCCCGGCAGGAGCAAGCGAGACTGGCGCAACAGGAAGCAGCCCGCCAGGACGTGCTCAGGCAGGAAGCATCCCGCCAGGAAGCAGCCCGCCAGGAAGCAGCCCGCCAGGACGCGCTCAGGCAGGAAGCCGCTCGCCTGGCCCAGTTGCCGCAAGCGCCAGCGGCGCCCGTGCAAACGGCGCAGGAAGCACAGCGTGAAGAACGCCTGCGCGCGATCGGCCGGCAACTGACCCAGGAAGCCGCGCAGCGTGATGCCGCCGGTGGACAGCGCCGCGGCTGGCTGATGGGCCGCGCCGATGCCAACGCCGATCTTGTGGCGTACGCCGAAGCCATGGGCCGCAAGATCGAGCTGAACATGAGCCTGGAGGCGGTGCGCGATGTCGTCAGGCAGCCGCACCGGCAGCCGCTCGTGACCGTTGCCGTGCGCAGCGACGGTTCAGTGGAGCGGGTGACGTTCGTGACGTCGAGTGGCGTGCCTGCGGTCGACGAGGCGATCCGCCAGATCATTGCCAGTCACGCGCCGTATGGACCGTTCCCGCCCGCGCTGGCGCGTCAGTACGATGTGGTCGAGATTCGCCGGACGTGGCTGTTCGATGTGGCGGTTCGTCTCCAGTAGTAACGAAGAAACACCATCCGATCGGGTCGCCAACAGGCTGCCCGGCGTGTTAGGGTGCTGTTTTCACTCACCTCAAAGCACCAGGCAACCATGCAAGACCTTTCCAAATACTCGTTGGCCAAACTTCGCGCACTTGAAGCCGAGGTCAACGATGCACTCAAAACCCATCATTACCTCAGCATCAGCAAGGCACGCGAACAGATCCTCCACATCGCCCGCAATGCTGGCTTGACCGAGAAACAGGTGCTGGCGATCAAAGCGCCAGCAGCAGCAAAACCAGGCACCCCCACCGCCGGCTACACGAACCCCGACGATCCTGCCCAGCAGTGGAGCGGTCGTGGCCGTCAACCGGCCTGGGTCAAGGCATGGCTCGCCGCCGGCAAGTCGCTCGAGGACGCCAAGACGTCGGCTTGATCCGCGCTACGGTCATCGTCAATCGCGCGCACTACGCCATTCCTGGGGATTGGCAGGCTGCTCGTGTTCATGCCCGCAGTTCGTGATTCTCTGCTTGCCGAATTTTTCGATCATGTCGATGCTCGTTGCCGGAGAGCGCTCGGTGATGCAATAGATGCCGCCAGCTGTGACAACGCGCGTGCGTCGCGCGCCGTCGCCGCCGTCATTGACGAGTTCAACGATCTTGGGCGCTTCGTACCAGCGGCCCGGTGCGACTGCCGCCGCCTCGGCAAACCCGCGGGCCATGCGGATCTGCGGGCTGTCCGGTGGCGCGACGATATACGCCTTGCTGCTCTTGCGCAGCGTGCGCTCGATGGCGCCCGCTTCGCGCAGGGCTTGCTCGACGCTGAGTCGCGCGCCCCCTTCAACAGGCGTCACGCCAGGACCAACGGCTGGCACAGCGACGTCCGGCTCGGCGGTTGGCTGTTCGATGCCCGACGCTACCGCTTGGTTAGTCCGGGTGGCTGGTGCAGCGACCGTTGCGCGCCTGCGTTCCGCGGGAACGCGGACATCGCGTGTGGCAGGCTGCGGCCTGCTGTCAGGCACCTGGACCCACTGGGTAAAGACCGCCTGTCGCTCGTCGCCGGGCGCTGGCTGGCGGCTTGCCTGCCATGCGGCCAGCAAGGCAGCGTGCAGCAGCATGGCCACGCCGATGCCCAGGACGCGATTCTCGGAAGATGACAACGATAGCGGACGTAAGTACATATTCGCCAAGTATAGTCAGCACCGTGCGTTACTTATTCGCACATTCTCACATTTCACGGACGAGTCAATCCGAGGGAAAATTTTTCTGGTGTACTTATGTCAACTGGATGGCATCATGCTGCGTTATGAAGACACATTTCAGGCGCCGCCGGTCGTGGTGCGGCTGAACCATGCAGACTCCAGGAGAACGAATGAGCCGTTTGAACCTCACGCCGGTATGTGCCGCCATCATGCTGCTGTCCTCGTATGGCGCCCCAGCCTTCGCGCAGGCCGTCACCGACTCGCCGGCCCCGGCACCCCAGGCGTCGGCCCCCCAGGCACCCGAAGCAGCTGCTGATGCAGCCCAGGCGGCGCCGGCAGCCCCGGCCGCCCCAACCGTCATCAAGGTCACGGGCCTGCGCCAGAGCCTGCGCACGGCCGAAGACATCAAGCGCGATGCAGCGCAGGTGGTCGATGCGATCAACGCCGACGACATCGGCAAGTTCCCCGACCGCCATGCGGGCGACGCGCTGCAGCGCGTGGCGGGCGTGCAGGTCGGGCGCGATCGCGGCGAGACCAGCAACGTCACCATCCGCGGCTTGCCCGACGTCGCCACGACCCTGGACGGCAACGAGATATTCACTGCCGCCGGGCGCCGCCTGGCGTACCAGGATTTGCCGGTGCAGTCGATCGGCGGCATGGAAGTCTACAAATCGGCCACCGCCAACCAGTTCGAAGGCGGCATTGCCGGCGCCGTGAATATCCGCCTGCGCGCGCCGTTCGACGCCAAGGGCTTCGTGGCCACCGGCTACGTCGAAGACCGCGTCAACCAGATCAACGGTAGCGGCAACACGGCTGACAAGCACAGCCCGGGCGGTGGCTTTTTGGTCAGCAACCGCTGGGACACCGACTTCGGCGAGATGGGCGCGCTGTTCGACGTTGCGGTCAATCGCGACAACTGGGCTTATCCGGTGCAGTACAACGACCGGCCATCGAACGTATTCTCGGTGCGCCCCGACGGCAGCGCCACGCGTCTGGGCGAATCGGCGCCATTTGCACCGCTCGCCCCTGGCGAGGTGCTGGGCCAGTTGCCGCATATCGGCGGCACCTATAACCAGGGCGCGCGCGAACGCCAGAGCGTGCACGGGGCCTTCCAGTGGAAGATCAATCCGCGCACGACGGCCACCGCGCAATACCTGGGCATGGGCTACCAGGGTCGCAACGCTGTCAACTATGCGTTCTCGAATGTCGGTTCGGCCCCGCGCCTGAGCGGCGTGACGTTGGGTCAGCAGTCCAATGGCTGCGCTACGTCGCTGGGCGTCATCTGCCCGATCCTGTCAGCGACTGCGCCAGCCGCGCAATTCGGCGGCGCCAACGACTGGGAGCCATACACCGCCACCAGCACCTGGGGCCAGAACGAACGCACCGCCACGCACTACCTGAACCTGGGCCTGAAGTACCTCGAGGGCCCGCTGTCGGTCGAGTCGCAGGTGGGCTATACGCGCTCGAAATTCGTCAACGACACGCTGATCGTCGACCAGCAGGCGCCTGGCGTCAGTGCCAATGTGTACGCGTTTGGCGCCGACGGCCATGGTGGCTTCAATGCGATCACGAAGGGCGGCAACGCCAGCGTGCTGCAAGACCCGAATGCCTATGTGCTGCGCGGGATGGTGCAGAACTGGAACGAACAGGCCGGCACCCAGCTGCAGTGGCGCTCCGACGCCGTCTACCGGATGCCGGGCGACGGCGCCTTCAAGGCGCTGCTGGGCGGCGTGCGGCTGTCGTCGCGCAAGGCGAGCTACCACGGCGCCGAAGGCCACGCCGATTTTACGGGTGCGCGGCCAACGCCGATCGGCGCCTTCGGCCCGGCGTTCCAGCAACTGGTGCCGGGGCTGGATCGCCTGGGCGGCGCCTGGAGCGCCGCGTCGGCTGACTTCCTGATTGACCGGGCCGATGCCGTGCGCAATGGCTATGGGCTGGCGAGTGGGCGCATTGCCGAAGACCCGGCGCGCGCATTCGACCAGCAGGAAAAAAACGTCACGCTGTATGCGGCGGGGCGTTGGGACCACGAGATCGCCGGCGTGGGCATCAAGAGCGAAGCCGGCGTGCGGGTCGTGCGCGTGAACCGCGACCTGCGCGGCCAGAGCCGCATTGGCGACGTGATCACCGACATCGACCAGTCGACGTCGGAAACCAATGTGCTGCCAAGCGCCACGGCCACGATCGGCTGGCGCGAGAACCTGCAGTCGCACCTGTCGGTCGGCAAGACGATCACCCGGCCCGAATTCGGTGCGCTCAATCCGTCGCTGTCCTTGATTGCGCCGACGGTCAACGTGGCGGGCAGCGGCGGCGCGGGCAACCCGCTGCTGGAGCCGACCAAGTCGACCAATCTCGACGCCACGCTCGAGTACTACTTCAAGAAAAACGGCTACGCGCAGCTCGCGTTGTTCCACCGCGATATCGACGGCTATCAGCAAAGCTTTACGCAGGATGAAACGATCGACGGCCAGCTCTATCGCGTGACGCGCCCGCAAAATTCGGGCAAGGGCCGCCTGCGCGGCGCCGAATTCGGCATCCAGAAGTTCGCCGACTTCTTGTCGGGCGCCTGGAGCGGCCTGGGTGCGCAGTTCAATGCCACCTACATCGATGGCGACAACCAGTCACGCACGGCGTTCGACAGCGACCAGTTCACGACAACGGCGCTCACCGGCGTCTCGCGCCAGAGCTACAACTTTGCGCTGCTGTACGAAGGCAGCGGCTTCACCGGCCGCCTGGCCGCCACGCGCCGGGGCGATTATGTCGAGCAGATCGCAGAAGCGCCGTTCGGTCAGGACCGCGTGGTCAAGGCCGCGACCTTCGTCGACCTGAGCATCGGTTACGAGATCAACGACAACGTGTCGCTGCAGTTTGACGCCATCAACCTGACGCGCACGAAGTATGAAAGCTCGCTGGGCCAGTACCAGCCGCGCGATATCCGCTACAACCCGACGACGTATGGCGTGAGCCTGCGCTTCAGGATGTAAGGCAGGGCAGGCTGGCGGCAGGGCCGGCGCTTGAGGGATAATGGCCGTTTGCCGGCGGGTGCGCCGGAATTTTCGCAGACCGCCATGACCTTCATTCGCCGGCTTTTCGCCATTTCTGCTGCGCTGCTGCTCACTGCCTGCTGCACGCCTTCCGCCAACCTGCGCCTGATCGGCACCGCGCAACTGGCGAGTGACATGCGCATCGGCGAAACGCGCGTCGGCGGCTTGTCCGGCATCGATTACGACAGCGTGGCCAGGCAATGGCTCATCATCAGCGACGATCGGGGCGTGCATGGCCCGACGCGTTTCTATCGCGCCCGCATCGATTACGACGCGCAACGTGTCGCCGGGGTGCAGATCACCGGCATGCAGCCGCTGGTGCAGGCCGGCGGCGCGCCGTATGCGCGGCGCGGCGAGCCCGGGCAGGTTGCCGACCTGGAGACGCTGCGCATCGATCCGCTTGAGCGCAGTCTCTGGTTTGCCGGCGAAGGCGATCGCAACGCGCGCTCGCCGATGCTGCTGGCCCGCACCGGCATGGATGGCGCGCCTCTGGGCGCGCCGCCATTTCCCCCAACGCTGCAGATCCAGCCCGATGCGCAAGCCGGTGGGCGCAGCAATGCGGGCCCGGAAGGCTTGAGCTTCAGTGCCGATGGCCAGCACCTGTGGCTGGCGATGGAAGGCGCGCTGATCCAGGACGGCCAGGCGTCGGCGCCGGGCGAGGGCGCGTTCACGCGCTTGAGTCTGCTGGACCGGCAGGGCCGCATCCTGGCGCAGTACGCGTACCGGCTCGAGCCGGTGTTGCCGCCGGGCAGCCCGGGCGGTTACAGCGAAAACGGCATTGCGGAGATCCTGGCCGTCGGGCCGCGCCGCCTGCTGGTGATCGAGCGCGCCGGCCGCCAGACGGCGCAGGATTTCACGTTCGATGTGCGCGTGTACGACGTCGACCTGCAGGGCGCCACCGCGCTCAATCCCGACGTGCCGATTGCCGCTGGCGTGCGGCCGGCCGTCAAGCGCCAGTTGCTGGGCAATGCGCAGCTGCCGGCCGGGTGGTCCGACAATTACGAGGCGTTGGCGTGGGGGCCCAGGCTGGCCAATGGCCATCGTTCGCTGGTGATCGCCTCGGATAATAATTTCAGGGACGGGCCGTCGCGCTTTCTCGTCTTCGACGCTGGTGCCGATAGCGCCTGGCGTTAAGCACCGGCCACGGGCTGTCCCGCTGACCCTCCGCACTGCCGGCGTCGATTAATCTGGCCTTAATGTTACCCCCATAAGTTTCGCCATGGGAACAACAAAAGGAGTGACCAGTGTCGACCACCATGCCATGCGCGATCCGCGCCAGCGCCACGCCACCCGCCGCAGCCGGGGCCGGGCGCACTCTTGAACTCGTGGCGCCGGACCATCCGGAACGCGCATCGCTCGAAGCCTTCATCGCCGCCGAGTTTGCCCGCGTCTACGGCGCCACCCTGCAGCATTTCTGCCATACGCTCGCCGGCCGTCGCGACAGCGCCGGGCGCTGGGTGGCGGCGCTCGGTTATTCGCTGGCGGGCGAAGGCCGGCTGTTTCTCGAACATTATCTAAACGGCCCCGTCGAGACCGATATCGGCGAGCGCACCGGCCGGCCGGTCGCACGCGGCAGCATCGTCGAAGTGGGCAACCTGGCCAGTACCGATGCGGGCGCCGCGCGCGCGCTGATTGTGGCCATGACGCACCAGCTGCATTGCCAGGGCCTGGTCTGGGTCACGTTCACCGCCACGCGCGCGCTGCTCAATTCGTTCGCGCGGCTGCGGCTGGCGCCGTCGGTACTGGCAGACGCCGATCCGGCGCGTCTGGGACAGGCGCAGGGGGCATGGGGCAGCTATTACGCGACCCATCCGCAAGTCATGTTCGGCAATATTGGATTCGGTCATGATCAACTGGCGCGCTAATCTCCCTGCAAGCGGCGCCGTGCTGGAAGGCGCGCACGGCAGCTGGAGCGCCAGCGTGCTCATCGAGCGTGTCGATGTGCTGGCGCGGATGTTGCGCGCCACGTTCCGCCCCGGCGCTGCGCTGGCGATCCTGGCCGACAACGGTCCCGAATGGATTGCCATCGACCTTGCCGTGCACGAAGCCGGCATGACGCTGGTGCCGCTGCCGTCGTTCTTCACGCCGCCCCAGTGGCAACACGCGCTGACGCTGGCAGCGGTCGATGGCCTGTTCTGCGTCGATGCGGCGCTGGCCGGCGCGCTGGGCTACCCCACGGCGGTTGCCACGCCCGGCGCCTTGTCGCTGTATGCCGGCGCCAGGCTGCCGGCCAGCGTGCCGCCCGGCGTGCAGAAAGTGACGTTCACGTCCGGCACGACCGCGCAGCCAAAGGGCGTGTGCCTGGGTTCCAGCCAGCAGTGGGAACTGGCCCAGGTGCTGGCAGACGCGCTGGCCGGCCTGAACATCCGGCGCCATCTGAATCTGCTGCCGCTGTCGGTCCTGCTTGAAAATATCGCCGGCACCTACACGGCCTTGCTGTCGGGCGCGCTCAATATCAGCTTGCCGCTGGCCATGACCGGCCTGCGTGGCGCGGCGTCGTTCGACCCGGGCGTCTGTCTTGCCGCCATCGCCGCCACGCGCGCCGAAAGCGTGATCCTGTTGCCGCAGATGCTGCAGGCGCTGGTCGGCGCCGTACGGCCGAACGATCCGCGCCTGTCCAGCCTGAAGTTCATCGCGGTCGGCGGGGCCAGAACGCCCAAGGCGCTGCTCGAGGCGGCGCAGGCCATGGGATTTCCCGTCTACGAAGGCTATGGCCTGTCGGAGTGCGGCTCGGTCGTGTCGCTGAACCTGCCGGGGCAGGCGCGGATTGGCAGCGCCGGCAAGCCGCTGCCCAACCGCAGCGTGCGCATCGCGCCGGACGGCGAGATCGAAGTCGGCGGTGGCGTCATGGCCGGCTACCTGGGCCAGGCGCCGGCGGATCGGGCGCCAGGCCAGGAAACCTGGCTGGGCACCGGCGACATCGGCCATCTCGACGCCGACGGCTACCTGCACATCGACGGGCGCAAGAACAATGTGCTGGTCACCGCTTACGGGCGCAACGTCTCGCCCGAATGGCCCGAGTCGCTGCTGCTCGGCACCGGCGTACTGGCCCAGGCGATGGTGGTGGGCGATGCCCGCGCCTACCTTGCTGCAGCGGTCGTGCCGCTGCAGGCGGACGCGCCGGACGCCGTGATCGACGCTGCCGTGGCCCGGGCCAATGAGCAATTGCCCGACTACGCACGCATCGGCGCCTGGTTCCGCACCACACCGTTTTCCGAGGCCGACGGCACCGTCACCGCCAACGGCCGCTTGCGGCGCGATACGGCGCGCACGCGCTGCGCGGCGCACATCGAACAAATTTATCAGTCCTGAAGGAGCAATGTATGCAGTTTTACGACATCCTGTGCCAGCAAACCGAACCCCAGCGCCAGCAACTGCTGGGCATACCGCTGATCCGGCAGGCGCTGACGGGCGATATCGACCTCGACCAGTACGTGGCGTTCCTGACGCAGGCCTACCATCACGTCAGGCACACGGTCCCGCTCATGATGGCGTGCGGCAGCCGTCTGAATAACGAGCAAGCCTGGTTGCGCCAGGCGATCGCCGAATACGTCGAAGAAGAGATCGGCCACGAGGAGTGGATCCTGTCCGATATCGCTGCCTGTGGCGGCGATCCGGACCTGGCGCGCCGCTCGCAACCGTCGCCGGCGACAGAATTGATGGTGGCGTATGCCTACCACGGAATCGACCGCGGCAATCCGGTGGGCTTTTTCGGCATGGTGCACGTGCTGGAAGGAACCAGCACCGCGCTGGCGACCCAGGCCGCGCAAACCATCCAGCTGCGCCTCGACCTGCCGGATGCCGCGTTCAGCTACCTGACCTCGCACGGCAGTCTCGACCTGGAGCATGTGGCGTTTTTCGTGAACCTGATGAACCAGCTCAAGAACGACGCCGACCGCGCGGCCGTGATCCATGGCGCGCGCATGATGTACCGCCTGTACGGCGACATTTTCCGCAACCTGCCGCAGCGCGCCACCAGCCTGGCCGGGGTCTAGCATGGCGCACACGACATGGCGGCTGGTACTGACCGGCGCGAGTGGCGGCATTGGCCAGGCGCTGGCCATCGCCCTGCGCCGTACTGCGCGTCGATGGTGCTGGTCGGGCGCAATGGCGCGGTGCTCGAGGCGCTGCGCGAGCGGCTCGGCCCGCACCTGGTGCGGGTCGTCGTCGGTGACGCGACGCAGGACGCCACGCTCGACGCCATCGCGGCAGCGGCGGCCGAGCTCGGAGGCGTCGATCTGCTGATCAACAATGCTGGCATCAACGCGTTCCATGCGTTTCAGAGCCAGGAGCCGGCGGCGCTGCGCAGCCTGCTCGAGGTCAACCTGCTGGCGCCGATGCTGCTCACGCAGCGCCTGCTGCCGCAGCTGCGCAAGGCGCCAAGCGCGCAGGTCATCAATGTCGGCTCACTGTTCGGCTATCTGGGCTATCCCGGTTTTGCCGGCTATTGCGCCAGCAAGTCGGGCCTGCGCGGCTTTACCCAGGCACTGCGGCGCGAGCTGGCCGATACCGGCATCGCGGTACGGCACTTCATCCCGCGCGCCACCCGCACGCCGATCAACGCCGGCGCGGTCGAGACGATGAACGCCGAGATGGGCGTGGCGCTCGACGAGCCGGCCGATGTGGCGCGCCAGTTGTGCACCTTCATCGAGGGGTCGGCATGGGAGTACAAGCCGGGGCTGAAAGAAGCGCTGCTGGCGCTCGTCAATCACCTGCTGCCGGCCTTGCCCGACCGGGCCATACGGGGTCAGTTGCCCGTCATCCGCAAACACATGCCGGCGCCTGTCCGGCACGCACAATCGAGGTCATCATGAAAATGTCGTACCGCACCATCACCACCGCCGCGTTCTGCATGGCGGCCTTCAACGTCGCCCTGGCCGCACCGGCCGACGACGCCGTCAGTACACTTCAGCAACGCTGGGAACAAGTGAAATACGGCGCACCCGCCGGTGGGCAGGAGCGCGCATTCGAGGCACTGAGCGCCGAGGCAGATACCGTGCTGGCGCGCTATCCCGACAACGCCGGTGTGCTGATCTGGCATGGCATCGTCGTGGCCAGCCATGCCGGCGCCAAGGGTGGCCTGGGCGCGCTTGGCCTGGCCAAGACGGCGAAAAAAGACTTCGAAGCCGCGCTGCAGAGCGACCCGAAGGCGTTGGCCGGTTCGGCTTACACGAGCCTCGGGAGCCTGTATTATCAGGTGCCGGGCTGGCCGATCGGCTTAGGTGACAAGGACAAGGCGCGCGAGAACTTGCAGCAGGGCCTGGCGCTGAACCCGGACGGTATCGATGCCAACTTCTTCCTCGGCGACTTTTTGTATCGTCAGGGTGACCTGGCTGGTGCCGAACGCTGCCTGCGCAAGGCGCTGCAGGCGCCGGCGCGCCCCGGGCGCAAGCTGGCCGACTCGGGACGGCGGGCCGAAGTCGAAGCGCTGCTCGCGCAAGTCGCGGCCAAGCGCAAGTGATGCAATCAGCTGGAGACGTGCAGGATGCGAATATTACTTGTCGAAGATGACGAATCGCTGGCATCGGGCCTGAAGCTGGCGCTCGGGCGGGCCTGTTACACGGTCGAACACGTGAGCGACGGCCTGGCCGCGGTCGCGGCGCTGGAACACAACGCGTTCGACCTGGCCATCCTCGACCTCGGCCTGCCACGCCTGGACGGCATCGACGTGCTGGCGCGGGTGCGACGCGCCGGCAATGCGGTGCCGGTGCTGGTGCTGTCGGCGCGCGATGCGGTGCGCGACCGGATCGTCGCGCTCGACCTGGGCGCCGACGATTACCTGATCAAGCCCTTCGATGTCGATGAATTGCTGGCGCGGGTGCGGGTACTGGAGCGGCGCCGCGCCGGCCTGTCGGTCAACCAGCTGCGCTTTGGCGACCTGGCGCTGGATCTCGCGGGCATGGCGGTCAGCTGGAAAAACGAGCCGATCGATCTCCAGCACCGCGAATTCATGCTGCTCCGGCGGCTCGTCGAACAGCCTAACAAGGTGTTTACCCGCAGCGAACTCGAAGCGTCGCTATACGGCTGGGGCGAGGGCGTGGCCAGCAATGCCATCGACGTCTACGTGCACCATGTCCGGCGCAAGACCGATCCTGACCTGATCAAGACGGTGCGCGGGCTTGGCTATCGCATCGGGAATCTTGCCGCATGAGTGGGCACATGAGCGTGCGCCGCTACTCGATCCGCCGGCGCCTGATCACGCGCACGATGGCGTGCATGCTCCTGATCCTGGGGGGCATCTCGCTGGCCGCCCACTGGTTCGCCGGTCACGAGTCCGAGGAATTCTTCAGCGCCCGCCTGGCCAGTTCGGCGCGCGTGCTCGAAACGCTGGCCGCCCACCAGCTCGAGACGGCCACCATCGGGGCCCCGATCGTGATTCCGATTCCACAGGGGCTCGGGTATTCGGGCGGTGCGACACCGTTTGGTCACCCGTACGAACACAAGATCGCGTTCCAGGTCTTCAATGCCGAAGGGCGCCTGCTGGCCCGCTCGGCGTCGGCGCCGGAAGCGCCGCTCGGCCCCCTGGCGGCAGGCTACACCAGCAAGTTGCTGGGCGAGACACTATGGCAGGTGTTCGCGCTGCAATCGGGCCATGTGTGGGTCGTCGTGGCCGAGAAGGACGAGGTGCGCGAAGAGATGGTCGAGCAGCTCGGTACGTCGGTGCTGGCGCCGGTCATCATCGGCGGCATCCTGCTGGTGCTGGCGGTCAACCTGGTGCTGGCGACGAACCTGGCGCCGCTGCGTACGCTGGCTGACGCGATCGCGCGGCGCGAGCCGGAGTCGCTCGCGCCCGTCGAACTGCCCGATCTGCCGCGCGAGCTGGCGCCGGTGGTCGATGAACTCAACAGCCTGTTGCAGCGCGTGTCAGCTGCGTTCGAGCGCGAGCAGGAGTTCATCGATGCGGCCGCGCACGAGATCCGCACGCCCATCGCAGCGGTGCAGTTGCACGTGCAGAATGCGCTGCGCGCCGCCAATCCCGCCGAGTGCGAGGCGTCGCTTGGCGAGGCGGTGGGCGCGCTCGAGCGCACGACGCAACTGGCAGAACAGCTGCTGACCTTCAGCCGCCTCGCGTCCGGCACCGACATGCAGCTGCAGCGCCAGGTGTCGCTGGCCGAAGTCTGCAGCGATGTGATGGCGCTGCAGGAACCCTTGCTCGACCGTCGCGGCCAGTCGCTCGGATTGTCGGCGCAGCACGATTGCAGCGTGCAGGGCGACCCGTACCGGCTGCAGCAGCTGCTGCGCAACCTGATCGAGAACGCATCGCGGCATGGCCTGGCGCGCGGCGACATCGACGTGGCCATCGACTGCGCCGATGGGCACTGCCGGCTGCGCGTGTCGAACGATGGCGAGCCGGTGCCGGACGAGGAAACGGAGAACGTGTTCCGTCCCTATTACCGGCTGCGGCCCGGTGGAAAGTCGGGCGCCGGCCTGGGCCTGAGCATCGTGCGCCAGATCGCCGACCAGCACGGGGCGGCGGTCACGATTGGTCGGAAAGCTGATGGTCAGGGCTGTGTGGTAACGGTGGCGTTTCCACAGTAAGCGTCTCATGGCGCCGCTGCGACCGACGCACCTTCGATGCCATGGCGCGCCAGTGCCTCGGCCACGAAACCGCTGGCTTTCATGGTCTCGATGAAGTGCGCCAGAAATGCTGCGGCATCCTCGCCCCGGCTCTTTGATGTGCCCATTGCCTGCTGGATGACCATGAAGCGTTCGCCGAGCAAACGCAGGCCGCCCAGGCGCCGCGCATCGGCTTCGAGTTGCTGGCGTACGCCGGCCGCCACGTCGGCGCCTTGCTCGATGAACGTGTCGACCACGGTTGGCGACGTTGGCGAGCGCACGATCCGCGCGCGCTCCAGCGTGCGTGTCAGGTACAGATCATACGCGCTGCCCTTGCCGACGACGACGCGGTGGCCGGCGGCGTCAACCTCGTCGTTGGCGCCCAACGGTGAATCGTTGCGCACCAGGTAGCAGCCTTCGATCAGCACGTAAGGGGCGGTGAAGGCGATATGCTCGCCACGCAGCGGATCGATGGCGAAGAAGCCAATGTCGGCCTGTTCCGCCAGCACCACGTCCACCGATTTGCCGGCAGCATCGACCACGACCAGTTCCAGTTCCACACCAAGCAGCGCCGCAAAGCGTGTGGCGAGATCGACCGAGACGCCGCGCACGGCGCCCTCGGCGTCGCGGCAGGCGAGAATCGGATTGCCCAGATTGATCGAGGCACGCAGCGTGCCGGTGGGGGTGAAGGCCGAACGGATGGAAGCGGTCAGGTTCATGGTCGGGGCTCAGGGTGATGGAAGATTGCCGGTCTGGAGGATATTCTCGATCTTTGCCATCGAGTCGAGCGTGTGCACAAGATGCTCGCGCAAAAAATTCGATGCATCCTCGTTTTTCTCCTGCGCCAGCAGGTCGAGGATGTACAGGTGCTGCCGGCAGTGTTCCGGATAACGGTCACGCTGTTTCATCGAGCGGTACGACATCAGGCGGCGCACGCGGTTGACGCGTTTGATCGTGTCGATGAAAAACGGGTTGCCCGATGCTTCGACCAGGCTTTCGTGAAAACGCACGCCCCGGATGTGCAATTCGTCCGTCGTGGCGGTATCGATGCCGCCGGCGAGCAGGTGACGTTCGGTCGCGCGGCACTGTTCGAGCACCTTGCGTTCGAGTCTGAAGCCCGGTTCCAGCAGCGCGGCCGGTTCGAGCGCCAGTCGCAGGCGGTACGACTGCTGCAGGCTGTCGGGCGTGGTCAGCATCGACGAGAACGTCCAGCCATAGCCGAATTTGCGTTCGCCCCAGCCTTCACTGACGATGCGAGCCAGCACGGCGTTGGCCTGCGCCGCCGTCAGACCATAGCGCGAGCGGATCAGCTGTTCGGGGCAGGCGAGCGGCAATTCGTGCTTGAGCAGGTCGTCGGCGATCTGGAAGTAGACGCTCGTGACGATGTCCGATTCGGCCAGGCCCAGCCCAGCCACGATATCGTCGAGTGGCGCGAGGAGTTCCTGCGCCACGAAGTAACCGCGGTTACGCTCGCGCATCAAGACGCCTTTTTCGTGCAGCAGCGCCAGAGCGCTGTTGACGGGCTGGCGCGACACGCGCAGGCGGTCGGCCAGCATCTGCGCCGGCAAATGGCTGCCGACGGGCCATGCTTCGCTCTTGATCAGGGCGATGATCTGCCTGGGAATGGAAGTGTCCACGTTCATATTCACCATCGGTTGGGGCTTGTGGCCCATGCCGGCGACATGGCCGCTGTCAGGATCGATCCTTCTGCGTGATCGTTTGCTCGAGAATGTAGGGAATGACCCCGCCCTGGCGCAGCAGCTCGGTCTCGAGCCGCGTTTCCACGGCCGCCATGGCGGTGAACGAGTCGACGCTGCCGGTGGCGCGGTGAATGCGCACGGCGATGGCAACGCGCGGCTGCAGCGTATCGGACGCGGCGTCGACCTCGATCCGGTCGCCCGGTGCGATCTGCAGCAGCGCCGGTGACCGGTCAGCCGGCAGGCGCAGCGGCAGGATGCCCATGCCGATCAGGTTCGAGCGGTGGATGCGCTCAAAGCTCGATGCCAGTACCGCACGCACGCCCAGCAGGCGCTGGCCTTTGGCGGCCCAGTCGCGCGACGAACCGGTGCCGTAGCGTTCACCGGCCACCAGCACCACCGGGTCACCCGCTTGGCGATAACGATCGGCCACCTCGAAGATCGGCGCCACGTCGCCGCTCGGAACGTGGAGCGTCTGGCCCACCGGCGCCGATGGCAACAGCAGATTGCGTAGCGACTTGCTGTAGAACGCGGCGCGCACCATCACTTCCCAGTTGCCGCGGCGCGAAGCGAACACGTTCAGGTCATCGCGGTCGTCGCCTTGCGCCACCAGAAAGTCGGCGACGAAGCTGTCTTTGGGGATCGCGCTGGCCGGTGAAATATGGTCGGTCGTGATGTCGTCGCCCAGCACCATCAGCGGATACGCCGTGTAGTGACCGAGCAGGCTGCGCTCGGTGAACGACGCGAATGGCGGACGGCGCAGGGCGGTGGACGCCGGGTCCCACGGATACAGGGCGGTTGCCGGAACCTTGAGCGCATGCCAGACCGGGTTCAGGCTGGCGCGGGCGAAGGCGCGCGGGAAGTCGTCAGCCTGCAAACCCTCGCGCACCAACGCATCGACTTCAGCGCGGCTGGGCCACAGGTCTTTCAGATAGACCGGCTGGCCAGCCTGCGTGATCTGTACCGGCTCGCGCCCGAGGTCGATCTCGGCATTGCCGGCCAGCGCGAAGGCGATCACCAGGGGCGGTGACATCAAAAAGCCCAGGTCCAGGTCGGGGTGCACGCGGCCCGGGAAATTGCGGTTGCCCGACAAGACGGCGACCGGCTTGATCTCGCCGCGCGCCTGCGCCTGCTGCACCACCTGTGGCAGTGCGCCGGAATTGCCGATGCAGGTCGTGCAGCCGTAGCCAACGATATCGAAGCCGACGAACGACAGGTCGTCGAGCAGTCCGGCCCGTTCAAGATAGGTGGCAGCGGCAGGGGAGCCGGGGCCGAGCGAGGTCTTGACCCAGGCGGGCACCTTCAGGCCCAGCGCCCGCGCGCGGCGCGCCACCAGGCCGGCAGCGACCAGCAGACTTGGATCGGATGTGTTGGTGCAGCTGGTGATGGCAGCGATGACCACCGGATGGCGCGGCATGCCAGCGCCTGCGGCCGTGACCGGGGTTGCTGGCGTGAAGCCGAGCGCCGCCAGCGCGGCTGCGGTCTCCGTATACGCCAGCAGGTCTTGCGGCCGTTTGGGGCCCGCGACGTGGATCGCGACCTGGTCCAGGTCGATCTCGATCGTCCGGGTGTAGACCGGCTGCGCGTCGGGATCGAACCACAGGCCATTGCGGCGGCAGTAGGCGTCGACCAATGCACATTGCTCTGGCGAGCGATTCGTTTGCGCGAGATAGGTCAGCGTCTGCGAATCGACCGGGAAGAAGCCCGTCGTGGCGCCGTACTCGGGCGCCATATTGGCGAGCACGGCGCGTTCGCCTGCGCTCAGTGTCGAAACACCGGGCCCGAAGAACTCGACGAACTCGCCCGACACGCCGATCTGGCGCAGGCGCTGCGTGACGGTCAGCGCCAGGTCGGTGGCCATGGCGCCGGCACCGAGTCGTCCGCTCAGGCGCACGCCGATCACATCCGGCACCCGCAACATGGTCGGCATGCCGAACATGACCGTCTGCGCTTCCAGGCCGCCGACGCCCCAGCCCAGCACCCCGATCCCGTTGATCATCGGCGTGTGGCTGTCGGTGCCGATCATCACGTCCGGCACCACCCAGCGTTCGCCGCCACGTTCTTCGGTCGTGACGACGGTGGCCAGCTGCTCGAGATTGATGGTGTGCATGATGCCGGTGCCGGGCGGGTGGATGCGCACGCCCTGCATGACGTTCGAGGCCCAGCGCAGGAAGGTATAGCGCTCGCGGTTGCGGCGCATTTCGAGTTGCAGATTGCGCTCGACTGCGTCGCGCTGGCCGAAGAATTCCACGGCCAGCGAGTGGTCCACCGAAATGTCGACGGGGAGCCCGGGATTGAGCAGCGCCGGATGCCAGCCCGCTTCATCGAGCGCGTTGCGCATGGCGGCGATGTCCACCAGCGCCGGGGTGCTGGTAGTGTCGTGCATCAGGACGCGCCCGGGCTGGAACGCGATCTCGGCCTGGCTCGTGCCGTGTTCGAGCCAGCCGAAAATGGCGTCGATACCGGCCTGGCGTTCGTCCCCGGCGCTGTTGCGCAGGATATTTTCCAGCAGCAGCCGTAGTACGACAGGCAGCTGATGCAGGCGCTCACCGAACCCGCCGGGCAGGTCGACCATGCGCAGCCGCTCGCCGGCGTGATCGAGATACGCCGGGGAAGTGGCAGCGGGTGTCGTCATGGTCTCAATCCTCGCTGGCCCGGAATTTGCGCAGGCTCTTGAACAGCAGCGGCGCCAGCAGGGCAATCACGGCGATGGCCAGCAGCGTGGCCGAACCGGGATGCTTGAAGAAGACCCAGTAGTCGCCCATGCTCACCTGCAGCGCGCGGCGGAACTGGTTCTCTGCCATCGGGCCCAGGATCAGGCCCACCACCATCGGTGCGACGGGATAATCCAGGCAGCGCATCAGGTAGCCGGTCAGGCCGAACACGACCAGCATCGTCAGCTCTGTCGTCGACGGATTGGCGGCCAGCGTGCCCATCGCGGCAAACACGAGGATGCCGCCGTACAGCCACGCTTGCGGAATCGTCAGGAGCTTGACCCACAGGCCCACCAGCGGCAGATTGAGCACCAGCAGCATCAGGTTACCGATCAGGAAACTGGCGATCAGGCCCCAGACCATTTCGGGGTTGGTGGTAAACAGCAGCGGGCCCGGCGTCAGGCCGTATTGCTGGAAGCCCGCCAGCATCATCGCGGCCGTGGCCGACGTGGGCAGGCCGAGGGCCAGCAGCGGCACCAGCGTGCCGGTGGCCGACGCGTTGTTGGCCGCTTCCGGGCCTGCCACACCTTCGATCGCGCCTTTGCCGAATTGTTCCGGGTTTTTCGAGAATTTGCGTTCCAGTGTGTACGACAGGAGCGTCGGCACTTCGGCGCCGCCGGCCGGCAGCGCGCCGATCGGGAAGCCCAGCAGCGTGCCACGCAGCCATGGCTTCCAAGACGCTTTCCAGTCGGCGCGCGACATCCACAGCGAGCCGCGCAGCGCCTGGATTTTCTCCGCCGCGCCCGTGTAGCGCGATGCGACGAACAGTGCCTCGCCCATCGCGAACAGGCCGACGGCCAGTGTGGTGACCGAGACGCCGTCCATCAGCGTTGGCGTATCGAACGTGAGGCGGGCCTGGCCGGTGAGCTTGTCGATGCCGACCAGTCCGAGGAACAGGCCAAGGCCAAGGCTCGTCAGGCCGCGCAGCACCGAGCTGCCGAAGGTGGCCGAGACCGTCACGAATGCGACGACCATCAGGCCGAAATAATCCCATGGCCCGAACTGCACGGCCAGGTCGACGATGCCTGGCGCCAGCAGCGCCAGGCAGATGGTGGCGATGGTGCCGGCAACGAACGAGCCGATGGCGGCCGTGGCCAGTGCCGGACCGGCGCGGCCGGCCAGGGCCATCTTGTGGCCTTCGATCGCGGTGGCAATCGATGCTGCTTCGCCCGGCGTGTTGATCAGGATGGCGGTGGTCGAACTGCCATACATGCCGCCGAAGTAGATGCCGGCGAACATGATGATCGAGCCGGTCGGGTCAAGCTTGAACGTGACGGGCAACAGCAGTGCAACGGTGAGCGCCGGTCCGATGCCAGGCAGGATGCCCACCAGCGTCCCGAGCAGTACGCCGACGGCGGCGAACAGCAGGTTGCCGGGCTGCATTGCCACCCAGATGCCATCGGCAAGAAGTGAAAGTGTGTCCATGAATTTTTATCCCAGCAGTTGCTCTAATGGACCCATCGGTAGCGACAGCGACAGCGCTTTCGTGAAGAACAGGTAGACGATGCTGCTCATGAGCAGGCCATACACCGGTCCCCACGACTTGAGCGAACGGCCAAAGCCGCAGGCGGTCGCGGTAAACAGGATGGCCGACGACAGGATGAACCCGCCGCCGATTGCAAGCGTGACGATTTGCAGCACCAGGCCCCCAAGTACCCAGGCCAGCGAACGCAGATTGGCCGTACCTTCGGTTTCACGCACGGCAGCCGTGCGCTTGGCGCGCATCGCCTGGACCAGATGCGCCACGCCCAGGGCGCCCAGCATCAGGGCGATCAGCTGCATCGCGGCGGATGGGCCGACGCCCGGGCCGACGCCGGACGCCACGCGCATCGCGTCGAACATGGTCAGGCTGGCGAGGCCCAGCAAGCCGACGCCCACCAGCAGCGGCGCGCGCCAGGCGGCGACTTTGCGAGGAACGCCCGGGTTCATTTGGCCAGGCCGATCGAGACCAGGATGCCCTTGACGTGCGCCTGTTCGGTTTTCATGAATGCCGCAAACTGGTCAGGTGGCAGGTAGGCCGCTTCCCAGCCACGCATCTTGAGGATCTTGCTCCACTCGGGCGACTTGATGGCCTTTTCGACCGCTGCCGAGAGCACCTGGCGCTGCTGCGGCGTGATGCCGGGGCCGGCAACGATGCCGCGCCAGTTGACGAGTTCAGCGTTGATGCCCTGTTCCTTGAGCGTCGGCACGTTCATGCCAGGGACGCGCTGGCCGGAAGCGACAGCCAGTACGCGCAGCTTGCCCGCCTTGATCATGCTCTCGAACTCGTTGTAACCCGAAACGCCAGCGGTAACGCGGCCGCCCAGCATCTCGGCCAGCGCTTCGCCGCCGCCCGAGAATGGCACGTAGTTCAGCTTGCGCACATCGCCGCCCACGGTGCGTGCGACCAGCCCGGCCAGGATGTGGTCGGCGCCGCCGGCAGAACCGCCGGCCCAGACGACACGCGACGTGTCGGCCTTGATGGCCGCGGCCAGGTCTTTCATGGTCTTGTGCGGCGAGTTGGCTGGCACCACGATGACGAGCGGATCGGCGGTGATGCGTGCGATCGGCGTCACGGTGTCGAGGCCGACTGGGGAGCGATTGGTCAGCACGGCGCCGAGCATCGTGATGCCCATCGTCATGACCTGCTTGCCGTCGCCCTTGGCGCCGTTGACGAACTGCGCCAGGCCGACGGTACCGCCTGCGCCTGGCACATTGATCACCTGAACGTTCTTGGCCGCGCCGGACGACAGCATGACTTGCTGCAGCGAGCGCGACGCCGTGTCCCAACCGCCGCCTGGACCGGCCGGGGCGATGATCTTGAGTTCCAGTGGGGCTTGCGCCATGGCTGGCGCGGTGCAGGCGAGCAGGGCGCCGATGGCGAGCGCGCGGGCGCCCGTCAGCAAAGGTTGCTTGAAGGTGTGCATGTCTTGTGTCTCCGGTGTTGGGCCCGCCACGAAGGGCGCGCGTTTTTGTCGATTGCATCTCTATATTGCATTTGGATGCGTCTTAATGCAATCAGATTCGTGCAGATTTTTCTATTTCAATGTTTTTTAGGAATCTTGTGCAGGTCTGATGCATTGTCGCCACTGCAAGTAAATTGGAGCGATAAATTCGGCACGACGTGTTGACGTTGGAACCTTCTAACTGCATTATTGGGCGCCGATATGCAAAATATCGGACGCATACCAAAAATAGTGGAGACGAGAATGAACAAGACAGTGCTCGCAGCGGCCATCGCCGCAGCGGTGAGTGGCAGCGCCATGGCCCAGACCAGTGTGCAGGTCTATGGCCTGCTCGATACCGGCATCGAATACGTGACGAATGCAAAGGAATCGGGCGGCAACTCGCTGCGCGTCTCCTCGGGCGGCTCGAACAATTCGCGCTTCGGTTTTCGCGGCAGTGAAGATCTGGGCGGGGGGCTGAAAGCCGTGTTCCAGTTCGAGTCACCGGTGCTCTCGGATACCGGGGAAATCGACGGCCCGCTGTTTCGCCGCCAGGCCAACGTCGGTCTTGAAGGCAAGTTCGGCCGCGTGATCATCGGCCGCTCGTTCACCACCGTGTACGACTTCATCAGCCCGTTCGACCCGATGGGCTACGCGCCGCGCTACTCGTGGGCGTCGACGGGTGGCGGCACGCTGGGCAGCAAGTACGGCATGACGACCGCGTTCGACAATATGGTGAAATACCAGGGCGAGTTCGGTGGCGTGAAGATCGGCGCATCGTTCGGCGCCGGCGAATCGCAGGAAAGCAATGCCGATGGCCGCAAACTCGCCGTCGCGGCCGCGCACCAGGTTGGCGGCCTGCGCTACGTGCTCACGGCAGAACGCGTGAACGGCGTGACTGGCACGGCAATCGCCCGCTCCGTCTCCAGGGTGTATCACGCAGGCCTGGCTTACGAACTGACGAAAAGCGCCGACCTCAAACTGGGCCTGCGCAATTACAGGCTCGAGCGGCCGGTTGGCAGCCAGGTACGCGCCGACACGTGGTGGGCCGGCGCGAACGTCGACCTCACGCCAATGGTCGACGTGACCGGCGTGGTCTACTACATCAACGTCAAGAACGGCGTCAACGCGAGCGACACTGAGGCCGATCCGTTGATGTTCGTGGTCCGTACCCGGTACACGCTGACCAAGCGCACCAACCTGTATGCCACCGTGTCATATGCAAAGGCAGATGGCGGCGTGCCGATCGGGGTGACGCGCGACTCCACCGAAGATGGCGGCGTGACCGGCGTGTCGGACAACCAGACCGGCATCATGCTGGGGATGCAGCATCGGTTCTGACGTCCGGATCGATACTGGTCACCGCATCACGCCCCCATTCGCGGTACTCGACCAGCAGCGGCGTGCGCGCCAGCGCCCCGAGCGGCTCGATCCCCATCGCTGCCAGGCGTGCCAGCAACTCGGCCAGGATCGTCTCGCGCTGCAGCGACCAGGTGGAGGCGAAGCAGCGCCAGAAGGTCCAGCCAGCGCGTTCGAGCACGCGCTGGCGGCCCATGTCGGCCTGCCACCGGTCCGGCCCATGGAAGTCGTCGCCATCGAGCTCGATCGCCAGGCGCCGGTCGTGCGCGCCTTCCACTACCATGTCGATGCGGTAGCCAGCGGCCGGCACCTGCGGGATGACGCGGTAGCCGCGCTCGAACAACTCGGTATACACGTCGCGCTCGAAGCCCGATTCGCACAGCTCGATCAGGCTCGTGGCTTCTTCGTTCGCTTCAAGCGGTTTGGCAAAGTGCTCGACCAGCGTGCGGCGCAAATCGAGCGTTGACAGTTCTTCGAGCTGCACCGAGCGCACGAGGTACATGCGGTCGCGCGCACGCGAGGCGGCCACGTTGAAACGCTGGTCGAACTGCACGCCTGAGAGCGCGTGGTGCTGCTTGCTGTCGGCGACCATCGACAGGAACATGATGTCGCGCTCGCTGCCCTGGAACAGGCGCGCGTCACCGCAGGCGAAGTTGCGCTTGACCAGTTCGGCCATGTCGCAGCGCGAGCGCACCATCTTGTCGATGAGCTGCGCCTGTTCGGGACCCAGCAGCGACACCACACCCAGCGTGCGGCCGGCATAGGCCGGATCGCGCAGGATGGCGTCGATCTCGGCGACGATGAATTCGGCTTCGGGGCGATTCAGCCCCTTGTTCTCGCGGTAACCGTTGGCCACGAACACGTCGATCAACGGCGGATCGAGCCGTTCGGACGCGGTCGGAATGCGCAGCGGCTGGATGAACCCCTTGTAGAACACGCGGTTGCTGTAGGCGATGATGGGCGCGACACTGCGGAAGTGCTCGCGCAGCATGACCTTCGAAGCGGCAAACACGGTCGAGGCGATATCGTACAGCGACATGTCCGCGGTGAGCACCGCTTCGAATGGCTGGCCCGCCAGAAAGCGCCGGCGCAGGTCGGTGATCTTGGCCGCCGAGACAAAGCCGGCTTCTGGCGAGACCTGGCGGTCGTCGCCGACCACGAGGAGCTGCTTGCCGCGCAGAACCGCCGGCAGCGCCCACAGGTCGGACTGGCTGGCCTCGTCGACGATGACGAGGTCGAACGCACCAAGATTGGCCGGCAGCGTTTCGGACACGCGTGCATGACTCATGATCCAGCACGGCACGGCGGCCTGCGCATTGACCATCGCTTCCTGCGCATCGCGACGGTAGCGGCCTGCGTTCACGCCCGTGCCCTTGCCCAGTTTGCGCATCGACGTGCGGTAGGTTTCCAGTGCGCTCAGGACGTTCTGGCCGGCCAGGCGGCGCGTGGCCAGCCAGGACGACTTCGACACCAGTTGTTCGTACAGGCGCGCCAGGCCCCGTTCGAGTTCGCGGCGGCGCGCGGCCAGGCGCAGCATCTCGTCGCGCGCATCGATATTGTCGAGGTAGGTTTTCAGGCGCGCCCAGGTCCAGGCATCGCGCCAGCGCACCGGGAACACGGGGTCGTCGCCGTGTGCGTCGACCGGGACGGTCGTCAAGCGGGTGGCCAGCCGCGCCGCGCCATGATGAGCGACTTGCTCGGCAAACTCGCGCACGCTGGCCAGGTCCGGTGCCAGCGCGGCGATGCGGCGCAGTTCCGCTAGCAGCGCCGCATAGTCGGCGCTGACCGTGTCGGCCGTCAGGGCCGGCGTGCCCAGTGTCTGCCCGGCGAAGTCGCGCAGACGCACGCCGACAGGGCCATCGGCGCCCGCCAGCAAGCCATGCAGTGCGGCCATGGCGCTGCGGGCCTGTTCGAGACCGGCCCGCGCCAGGTGCCGCGCCAGGTAGTCGCGCACGCGCAGCAGGTCGGCCTCGCGGCCCAGCAGGTCGTTCGTCGGCGGTTGGCTGAACACGGCGTGGGCCAGGCTCGGCAACTGCACGTCGTGCGTGGTTGCCTGGGCATGCGCGGCGCGGGCTGTGGTCAGGACCTGTTCGATGGCGCGCAGTTGCGCCACGTCGGCCACCAGGACCGGCAGCGACAGATCGGGCGCAAACGCATTCCAGCGTACGGCAAACGAGTGCAGGCGATTCTGCAGCGCGGCGTATCGCTGCACGTGCGCCCAGTCGTCGCTGGAGGCTGGTGCCAGGCCGGCCACGCGGATCGCGGCAATCTGCCCCTTGACGTCGCCGGCGCCGAACGACAGCAGGCCGAACGGCTTGCCCGTCTCGACGGCGCGGTTGATCGCTTCGATGGCTTTCGGATGGCCCAGCGCTTCGGTGGGCGCCGTGACGGGACGCTGCATGAATTCGGCGCGCGCGCGCAACAGCGCATCCATTTCGGGCAACAGCGCCTCGAACGCGCCGCGCTCGGTGACGAACTGCGACTGGCGGGATTTCAGGCGCACGGCGTGCGCCCAGTCAAAGCCCGACGCCTCGACCTCGGCTGCCGTGGCGATCGCGGCGGCCAGTGCCGTCTGCAGCGTCTGTGCGGCGGCAAACACGTCGGGCGTCGTGGCGCGTAGCGCTGGCAGCGCGCCACTGGCTTCGTCGCGCTCGATGTCGCGCATCGCCAGCAGCGTGTCATGCAGGCGGCCGATGGCCGGTGGCGAGGGCAGCGCGTCGGCTGCAGGCAGCCGCGCATTGCAATAGACCAGGTCAGCACCCAGCCGGCGCCGCGCCTCGCGCAGTTGCATGGCCTGTTCGTCGCCGAACGGCGGCACATGGTGCGGCGCCAGCGACAACGCGTCGTCGAACCAGCCGAAACGGTCGTTGCCGTCGATGACCAGTTCGGCCATCTTTTGCGCGCGCATCTCGACGCCGTCGACGCTCACCGCAGCCAGCTGCGCATGTGCGATCTCGTCGATACGGGTGTCGATGGCGGCAGTTTCGGCGTGCGCGCGGTCGAGCGCGACGCGGCACGCGGCGATCGCCTCGGTCTCGACCTGCGGATTCAGATGCGACAGCGTGTGGATGATCGCTTCGATCGACGCCTGGAACTGGCGCATGCCTTCCTTGTCGCCCGAGAGCAGGGCGACGGTAAGGGGCCGGATCGATTCGGGAATCTTCTCCTGCAGGACCTTCAGCGCCGGCTCGCCCTTGGACGTCACCAGGATGCGTTTGCCCGAGGCCAGGTAGTGACTGATGATGTTGGCGATCGTGTGCGTCTTGCCGGTGCCGGGCGGACCCTGGACCGTGACCCCGGGCGAACGTTCCAGTTGCTGGACGATGGTTTCCTGCTCGCGGTTGTACGGCAGCGGGAAATACAGTTCGCGCGGCTCGCCGGCATTGACCGCGCCGCCGGACAGGCCGCGAAACGCGATCGGTTCGTGTTCGAGCACCGCGCTGCCGGGCGGCGTGACAAGGCTCAGCGGCCCGTCCGGCAGTGCCCCGGCAACGTCCACGCGGTCTTTCAGGCGCGCGATGTCGTCGATCAGGAAGTGCGTCGCGCGCGGCCGGGCGAAGATCACCCAGCCATGCGTGACGACCAGGCGCTCGCCAGGGGGTGGTGCCTGCGTGGCGGCCATGTCGTAGCGGGCGTCGGCGCTGACCTGGCCGGCGATCAGCTTGAGGATCGGCTCGATCGTGTCCGGTGCGAAGGGCGAGATCGCGCTGTCGCCGCGCGCCGAAAGCAGGCTGCGGGCGGCGCGTCCCACGTCGCCAATCCCGGGCACGCCACAGGCCGCGAACGCATCCAGTTCCAGGTGCGCGTCGAGCTGACGGGGGCGCAGGCCGATCGCGTGCGAGGCCGGGTCGATATCGATTTCCAGTGCCTGCGTGATGAGCGGGTAATGGAAGTCGACGGGCGCCGGGGTGCGGATCTGCCACGATGACAGGCCCATGCCCCAGACCAGCTCCAGCGGGCGCGCCGCTTCTTCGGATTCGAGTCGGGCTTTCAGTGCGAACAGGTCGGCGTACAGCGTGATCACCTGGCGCCGCGGGCGCTCGCGCGCCGCCCACTCCTGCCACGGTGGCAGATAGGCAGCCAGCGCCTGCGCGGCGCGGGCGCGGCGCTGCCCATCGCGTTCTTCGACACACTGCATCGCATCAATGCCGGTGGCTTGCGCGGCATCTTCATGGCGCGCATCGGCCAGCGTGGCGTCATTGAGCGCTGGCGGATTGCCAGACGGGTCGGTACCGATCGTCAGGTATGGTGCCAGCGCCGGATCGGCCAGCAACGGCGGCGACGTGGACTCGAGCCGGTGCACGCGCAGCCACAGATCATCCTGCTCGGTCTCGACGTTGAACTCGATCCACGGCAGCGTTGACAGGTCGGCAAAGGTTTTCTTGAATTCGGTGACTTTCGCGAGCGTGAACGCGGAAGGATCTATGTCTTTGGCCTGCTCGACCAGATAGTCGAGCAGAGCGCTCATGCGCTGGGCAGATGTGTGCATCGGGGTGCTTCCCGGCGGGGCCGGTGGGTAAGGTGGCGGCCATTGTACAAGAGGGCTGTCATGCGTGCGGCGCGCACGAATGACGTGTGCGGGACATGCTAGAATGACCGCGTCGCCGACTTCTTTGTTGTCTATGAGACGAGTATTCGTCATCTGCCTTATCCTGCTGCTCCCCCTGAACATGTTTGCCCTTGCCATGGCCGCATCCGCGATGCTGCCGCCCGCGCCAGCACACCAGGTCATTGCATCCGAACCGCTTGTCCAGTTGGCATCCGCACCCGTGTTCGCCGACGCCTACCTGCCGGATAATTACGACTGCCAGGCCAGCTGCGACATCGATCCCGATGAACCGCCGGCCGGCGCCGACGTGCACGACGCCGTCAACGAAGAGCTGTCGCTGCGCCTGGCCGATGTGCGCGGCGGCGTGCTCGCACCACCCTCCCTGTCCCGTCCCAGCCAGTCCTGGCACCCCTTGTTCAAGCCACCGCGCGCGGTGTGACGCCTGCCTGTGCCGCTTTTGCGGCACGCCCCTGCTGCGCGCTCTTACGGCGTGATGCAGCTGCACGTTCACACTGATTCAAACAAGAGGTAACACATGGAATGGCTTTTCGACCCCACCATCTGGGCGGGTCTGCTCACCCTCGTTGTCCTGGAAATCGTCCTGGGCATCGACAACCTGATTTTCATCGCCATCCTGGCGGACAAACTGCCGCCGCACCAGCGCGACAAGGCGCGCCTGATCGGCCTGTCCCTGGCGATGCTGATGCGCCTTGGCCTGCTCACCATCGTGTCGTGGCTCGTCACGCTGACGACGCCGTTGTTCGCGCTCGGATCGATGGCGTTTTCCGGCCGCGACCTGATCCTGCTGCTGGGCGGCGTGTTCCTGCTGTTCAAGGCCACCGTCGAACTGCATGAACGCATGGAAGGCGTCACGCACGTGCAGACCCAGTCGCGGGTGTATGCGAGCTTTGGCGCCGTGGTCGCGCAGATCGTCGTGCTCGACGCCGTGTTCTCGCTCGACGCGGTCATCACGGCCGTGGGCATGGTCGACAACCTGTACGTGATGATGGCCGCGGTGATCATCTCGATCGGCGTCATGATCCTGGCGTCCAAGCCGCTGACGCGCTTTGTCAATGCGCATCCGACCGTTGTCGTGCTGTGCCTGAGCTTCCTTTTGATGATCGGCCTGTCGCTGGTTGCCGAAGGTCTGGGCTTTCATATCCCGAAAGGCTATCTGTACGCTGCGATCGGTTTCTCGATCCTGATCGAGGCGCTGAACCAGTTTGCACGCCGTAATTTCCTGAAGCACGAAGCGCGCGTGCCGCTGCGCGACCGTACCGCCGATTCGGTGCTGCGCCTGATGGGGGGCAAGAAGCGGGCGCACATGGATGCGGACGTCGAGACGGCGGACGAACCGGTCGCCGAACCCGAAGCATTCGGCGTGGAAGAACGCAATATGGTCAGCGGCGTGCTGGCGCTGGCCGACCGGTCGATCCGCTCGATCATGACGCCGCGCTCGGAACTCACGTGGGTCAACCTGGACGACGCGGCCGACACCATCCTGCGCCAGCTGCAGGCGTCGCCGCACAGCGGCATGCCGGTCGGTCGCGGCCAGCTGGACCAGCTGGTGGGTATTGCGCGTACCAAGGATCTGGTCAGTGCACTGATGCTGCACGGGCGCATCGACGCATCGCCCGACGGCGGCGTCGTGCGCGCGCCGATCCTGCTGCCCGATACTGCCGGCGTGCTGGGCGCGATGGAGACGCTCAAGCGCGCACATGGCCAGCTGGTGCTGGTCACCGACGAATTCGGGATCGTCCAGGGTCTGCTTACCCCCGTGGACATCCTGGAGGCGATCGCCGGCGAATTCCCGGACGAAGACGAGCAACTGGCGATCCGGCCACAAGGGCCGGATGTATGGGAAGCCGATGGCGCGGCCGATCTGCATCAGCTGCAACAGGTACTCGAGACCGATGCGCTGGTGGGCGACGAGGACTACACGTCGCTGGCTGGCTTCCTGCTGGCGCGTTTCGCGTCGATGCCTGCGCCTGGCCAGGGCATCGAACTCGATGGCTGGCGCTATGAAGTCATCGCCGTCGAGGATCGCCGCATCGCGACGGTGGCGATTTTCCGTGCCGCTGGCGCCACCTCGCCCGAGGCGCTGTAAGCGCTACATGCCACCCATTGGACGTGGCACGCCGGGTGGCATGCCCAGGGTTTCTGCCCGGGCGATCGTGGTGGCGGTGGGCAGGCTGAATGAAAACGGGACGAACGACGCCAGGGGCTGGTACGGCACCGGATCACAGACATCGCCTGTGCCTCCCGGCAAACAGATGCGGACCCTGACCAGCTGGATGCAGTTTGCCGCGTTGGGATTGGACGTGCAGTTGATCCGGTTTTGTCGCGGACTCGCGGGCAACGATGTCCCGATCGGGGCCGGATTGGCTGTTGCCGGGATGTACAGGTAATCGATCTTGACGTAATCGTCGGAGATGGGATCGGCAAACAGAAGGGGACCGCGCCCGGTGCGAAACACCGCATGGGTGCGTACGTTCAGCATCGCGCTCGCATCGTTGAAGTCACTGTTGACGGCCAGCGCCGTCGCGCGCCGGGTGACCTCCTGCAGGATATTGCAGATATAGAGCGCCCGGATGATGTCGAGAATGCCGAAGAAGAGCATGAAAAAAATCACGGCAACCACGGCAAATTCGACTGCCGCGACACCATGTTGCCGCGCTGGCGTTGTACGGGTCATGGCACGTCCATCCGTCAAGGATACAAAACGATGCGGGCGCCCAGGGACTGCTCGGTCGCCAGGCCTGCGAACTCGCCGTACAGAGAATTTTTCGTGGCAGGAACGGTCATGAAGAACTTGCCGATGCCAACCACGGTGGCATTGCTGCCAGCGACCGGACAGGAGAGCAAGGGCAGGTGCAGGACGCGGCGGTGGGCCAGGCTCTTGTTACTCGCCGACGGTGCTTTGTAAAAGGTGCCGGACGTGTAGGAGTAGGGCGTGGGCGTGTCCGCGCTGTCGGGATAGGGTGTGGACGTTGATGTGGTCGGCTTTCCCGGCGCGTACAGGGTGCTCCATTCGGTGACGCCATAGGTTGCATAGCCGGTTGCAGGTTCCGGCGAGCCCGTGCTGGCATACGATGCGTGGGTGACCGCCTTGGCGTACGACCAGAGCGGGCCGAATTCCACGGCCAGGGTGCCAGCGGGCGCCGTGTCGGGGCCGGCAACCGTCCACCTGCGTTCGGGCGTCGCCAGCAGCGCTGCCGACTGCTGCGCGGGCTTCGCGCCCATCCATAGGGCACCGCCGTTGAAGGTGAATTCCTTGATATTGATGTCGGCCGGCGCCGTGCGCGCATCGCATGCGGTGGCGCCCGTCCCGTAGCTGCCGAAGCGCGAATTGAGCTGCTGAAAGAGAGAATCGATCGGGAACGTTGCTGAGACCTTGACCGTGCCGCCGGACAGCCGTGACATGGCCATCGTCCCGGTGCAGACGAACGGTGCCAGCGTCGCTGCGTCAGTGATGGGCGTGGACTGCACAACCGGATTGACGATGAAGGTCTGGCCAGCGTCGTCGCCGGGCAGGTTCAGGTCCAGCAGGTTGTAGCCCACGCCGCGGCGAAAGCCGAATTCCTCCAGTTCACCCGCGTGGTTGCGGTGGGCCTGGTCACGCATGGCGCAGATGCCCAGCGGGGTGACCTTGATGGCAGAGCGGCCGGCGATGGCGTGCGCACTGGTGAAGGCGTCAAGGATGTCTGTGAACGTCGAGAGGAACAGGGTGGCGACGGTACCGTACCCGGTGTCCAGCTTTGCAGTATCGACTTGCAGGTACAGCAGATCTTTAGGGTGTTTGAAGGCCTCGCCGACCGCGAGCCACGGGCCGGACGGGCTGGCAGCAAATTCCATGGCCGTATTCGACCAGGTCATTGTCGCCTTGCCGTAGTGGTAAGTGAATCTGCCGTCGCTTTCCAGGAAGCGCTTCGCGGCGGTTTCCAGTGCGCCGTTAAGGCCGGCCGCGGACCCGTCAAGTTCGTGCGCTGCCGCCAACGCAGCGGTGTCGGCGACATTCTGGAGTTCCATCTTGCGGTGCGTGAGCATGGACAGATCGAGGGCCAGTGCGAGAAAGCCAAAGGTGATCATCAGGGCGGCAATGAACATCACGCTGATCGAGCCGGCTTCTTTTACGTGGTGTGGCGCGACGTGCAGACGCTGGCACGCCGGGCAAGTGTCCTTAACGATCGACATAGCGCATCGTGACTTCGCTGGACATCTTCATACCGGTAGAGCCGAGGTATTGCTCGGTCAGGTCGCCGAGAAGATCATCGTGCAACGTGATTTGTACACCGGTACGTACCCTGGTGGGCGTCGCCGCACCGCAAACGTCGCCATCGCATAGAATCGTGATGAGAATACCATCGGTGAACGGAACGATTTCGCCCAGCTCCTGTTGGACGATCCAGCGGGCGATTGCGGCAACGCGTGCTTCGTTGAAGCCACCGCCAGGGGTGCGCAGCTCGGCCTGCGTCGCGGTCGCGATATAGCGCGCCGCATCGTGCGCGGCTTTCTGCCCCACGCTGTAAAACCAGGCGGCGCGGGCGAGATACAGCGGCCCGGCGAGCAGGATCAGGAACAGGGGAAGGATCAGCGCCATCTCGACAGCGACGCTGCCTTTCGCTGATCTGCGCAATCGCTTGCAGTGCACAACCATAGTTGCCTCCCTCGTCGCATTCGACCATGGTCGATACTAGTGGAAGCCCCCGGTCCTGATTTGACTTGCGGCAACTATTGCAAGAGCCGGCGCAATGGTCTCAGCGAATGCCGGGTACGCCGACGCGGATCGCTTGCGAAAAATCGCTGCCGTCGACATCGGCCTGGCGCGCCCGCGCATTGATGTGGCCGCGCTGCTGCAGCACGGCGTACGGCACGCCCGGCGTGAGCGCATTCTGGTCGTAGGCGTATTCGGCGAAGTGGCCGGATGCCAGCAGCCGGTAGTCGAGCGGCAGGTCCGGTGCGATGCGGTGTGCCAGTTCGTACAGGATCGTCGTACAGTTGCTGGTGAGCGTGTTGTAGAACTCGGGCTGGCGGCGCAAGGCTTCTGCGCGTTCCAGGTACGCCAGCAGCACGGCGCGCAGTTGCCCGGGCGTTGCGCGCAGGCGGTACAGGTAAACCTGTTCGCCGCGCGCATTGCTGCGCGTGCGGATCAGGTCACGCTCGTCCGAGGCGATGATCACCTGTTCGAACTTGCGAAAGAAGCCGCCGATGGCGGAGAAGGTCTCGGTGCGCTCCTTGCGGATTTCGAGCGAGAACACCAGCTGCTTGCCGTCCTTGAAGCCGAACGTCACCAGCGTGTGGGCGATGTGTGGCCCCATCCAGTACGACAGGATCAGGTCGGCCGAGACGATGCCAGAGAGGTCATAGTCGCGCGTCTCCCAGCGCGGCGTGTAGTCGGTCTCGGTGCGCCAGTCGAAATTGCGCACGTTCTGCAGCACGAGGCGATCGCCGTCGACACGCGAGACGAGCATGCGCGACACGTCGTCGGCCCACATGCGTTCGTGCGATGGCGTCAGCGACCACCACCACCCCAGCAGCACGGCCAGCGCCACGGCGCCGGTGACCAGCGCTTTGGTACCGGGCCACTTGCCGGGGCCGCGCGCGATGGCGACGACGGCGGCCAGGCCGGCGAGCGACCAGAGCGTGATCGCGGCGTAGCCGCCGGGCCGCGAAAGCTGAAACCACAGCGCCAGCGCGCCCCATGCGGTGACCAGCAGCGCGCACACGGCAAGGAGGGCGCGGGGAACGGGGCGGCTCATGATCATCGGCTACTTTCGGGAACGCTGGGGTGGTGCAGTGTAGCCGTTCGGTTTGGCGACAACAAGCGCCGTCCCGGCGCGTGCCCTGTAAAATGCCGCCTCCAGGGAGAACCAATGACGACGCCAGGCTTGACCATTTCGCGCATCCTGCATGCGGGTTACGTATTCGCGTGCGAGGGCGCGACGATCGCGTTCGACACGATCTTCGAGAACCCGTTCAGCCGCAATTGCCATGCGTTTCCGGACGTCCGCTTCGATCTCGCGGCGATCCGCCGCCAGCACTTCGACGCCGTCTTCATCTCGCACTTCCATGATGACCATTGCTCGCTCGACAGCCTCGATCTGCTGGATCGCGCGACGCCCCTGTACATCTACTGCATCTTCGACGAACTGTTCGATATGGTGCGCCAGCTGGGTTTCACGCACGTGCACCTGCTCCGCCTGAATGCGCCGGTCACGGTCGGCCCGTTCACCGTCACCCCGCGCGAGGCGATGGACGTCGATGTCGACTCGATGTTCCAGGTACAGGCGGCCGGGAAGAATGTGCTCAATGTGGTCGACTCGTGGATCGATGACGACACGCTTGCCCAGCTGGTCGAACTGGGGCCGTGGGACATGGTGCTGTGGCCGTTCCAGACGATGCGCGAAATCGAGGTGCTCACGCCATCGCGCACCGTGCCCGCGCCGCCCACGCTGCCGGCCGAGTGGATCGCGCAGTTGCAGGCGCTGCAACCGCGCTACGTGGTGCCCAGTTCATGCCAGTTCGTGCAGGAGCCGTGGTCGTGGTACAACCGTGCGTTCTTCCCGATCACCTATGCGCAGTTCACGCGCGAAGTGGGCGCGGCGTTGCCGGCGGCATCGATCGTGCGGCTCGATCCAGGTACGTCCGTACGGTTGGACAGCGCGGCGCTGCAGCCGGCGTCGCCGCTGGCGCGGCTGGTGCCCATGGGCCCGCAGGATGTCGATTACGCGTATGAAGGCAATGCGGCCCCGCCATCGACAGCATCGATCGCCCTGCATTTTGCAGCCCTGAGCGACGCGCAGATGGCGCGCGTGACGGACTACTGCCGTGCGGTTCTGCCCGCCAAATACGCCGAGGTGGAAGCGGCGTCAAGCTACTTCGACGGGCCACGCTACTGGCGGTTGTCGGTGTATGACCACCTGGGTCAGGCGCAGGTGTTTGATTATCTGCTCGAAGGCGAGGTGGCCACGCCGGTGGATCAAGCGGGCCCGCTTGGCTGGGCAACGGAAGTTCCGGCGGCCAGGCTCTACGGCGCGCTGGAACAGGGTGAGTCGCTGACCACGATGTACATGCGCATCAACGATGCCCGCTTCGACGCCGATGCCGAGCGTGAGCTGCTGGACGTCGACGTCGTCGACGATCCACTGATCCGCTGCCTGTTCAGCGATACCTTCGGCGCGTATCAGGCGGCGCAGCTGCGGCGCCTGCTGGCGCGCGCGTGACCTGATTTATTTGCCGAGCAGGCGCAGCGACTGTTCCCAGTCGTCTTCCCAGTCCAGCAGAAAATCGTGGGTCTTGAAAGCGCGCCGTAACGGGCCAAGTGGCACGCGGTGGAGGTCATGCAGGCCAAGCGCCAGCGTCACCGGGTTCCACACGGCATTGCGTTTCGACTTGCGCACACTGGCCTTCACGCGCGCGCCATCGTCCCCAAATATGCCGATGGCGTTGTCGAGCGCCGCGCCAAGATCGATGCGCGCATTGGCGGCAAACGCTTCCAGCACCTGGGCCTTGTTGATGCCGAAGGCCGATTCGGTCGGCGCCTTCGGTTCCGGCGGTGGCGCGGCCGCTGCAGCGATGGCCGCCTTGGCTTCGCGCTCCAGCGTGGCCACCAGCTGCGTCAGGTCCTTCTTCTGGAACCGCAGCGCATCGAGCGGGCGCCTGAAGCCTGGCGCAGGCAGGTGCGCGACGATCTTGTAGGCGTCCTTGGTCATCGTCATCAACACGTCGTCGCTGCCGGCGATCAGGCGTGCGATGTCGTCCTGGAAGAAGATCGGCGCTGCGTAACCACCATTCGCGTCGCCAAACAACTCGGCGTGGGCCGGGTCGTAATCGAGCCAGACATACGGCGTGATGCCCAGTTCGAGCAGACGGGCCAGGGTCCAGGGCGATGCGGTCTGTTGTTCGAGCCAGGTGCAGGCTTCGAGCAGGGTGGCACGGTAGGGCAGGTCGGTGGCGCTCATGTCGGTATAGGGGGCGTGGCTGGCCCCCATTGTAGTGCATGCACTTGCCGTTCCGGGATCAGCGGCCGTCGCGGTTGTGGTCACTGGCGTCCGGCGGTTCGATCCCGCGCGCGGTCGGCAGGTGCCAGCCATAGCGGATCGCGGCCAGTCGCAGGCCGAAGCACAGTGCCGCGCCGACGCAGGCGGTCGGCGTCGTGGGCCACTGCAAGGCGTCGCCAATCACCACCACCGACGCGCCGGCCAGCGCCGCGACCGCGTAGATATCCGAACGGAACACGGCCGGTACGTTCGACAGCAGCACGTCGCGCGCGACGCCACCGCCGATACCGGTCAGCATGCCGAGTAGCGCAGCCATCACGGGTTCCAGCCCGAACACGAGCGCCTTCTGCGCGCCCGCCACACAGAACAGCGCCAGGCCCGCACCGTCGAACAGCAGCACCGGATTGCGGGCGCGGTGGATGAACGGATGCCAGAAAAAGATCGTCACGCCCGCCAGCAGCGACACGCCAAGATAGCGCCAGTCCGAAAACGCAGCAGGCGGCGTGGCGCCGATCAAGAGGTCGCGCACGATGCCGCCCGACGTGGCGGCCACGAACGACAGCACCAGCACGCCGAACAGGTCGAGATGACGACGCACGCCGGCGGTGGCGCCGGACAGCGCAAACACAAAGGTGCCCACCAGGTCGAGCGTGAGCACCAGCGTTTTCATGGCGGCCCCCATGTCGAGGGCAAGAACGGCAAACACGTGAATCCACCTTGCAAGTGCTGGTGCGCGCGGCACCGAAGGGGGCGATTCTAGCGCATGGACGCGGCTGTTCCCGGATGAACGCCGGAAAATCGGCGTTGACTTATTTGGTGATGCGCAAGATTGCCGAGGCCAGCCGTGAGAAGCAGGGCGTCAAGTCGTTTTCGGTTGCAGCGTAGCAGTACATGCCGAGCGGCTGGTCAGGCTTCCTGCAGCGTGGCAGCGCGTCGGCCGTATTGGCCATGCACTTCATAATCATTTCGCCGTTGGTACTCGTATCGGATGCAAATGCTTCTTTCAGGCCCGGGCCAAATCCGAGGGTGAAGACATAAATGCCTTCCGATCTGGTTTTTTCAGCGACGCTTTCTGCCAGGTTGCGCGATGCTCGCAGGACGTTGCGCTCCAGAAGTTCCGGGGTGCTGATGTCCGCCGTGACTGGGCGCGGTGTGCCTGTCACAACCGGAAACTCGCGATTGGACGATGCAGGGCGTGCGTTGTACCATTCAGGCAGGCTGCGCACTGCTGACTGAAGATTTCGGCTGTTAATGCTGCCTCGCCAAGTCTTGCAGCCCTCGCTCACATAATCGAGCTTACTGCTGTTGAGGTCACCCAGCCCCCCCCATTCCAAAATACGGTCCACTGACCCAGGCCGGTTGCAATCGACCTGATTCTTGAAAGTGAGATAGGAGCCAAACGACGTAGGCGCACCGTCGGAGAAAAAGACGACGACGCGCATCGTTGAGCGACTCGCCAACGGTATGGTATTGAGCTGTTCACGAGCCCTGTACATGCCTTCGAATGATGACGTTCCTCCCGTGAAGTTGTATCCCGTAATCTTGCTGTTCATCGACGTACGATTGAAGCCACGCGCCAGCGGGTTGATGGGAATGTCCGTTTCGACACCAGAGGCGAAGTGAATCAGTGCTATCCGGTCTTGCGTCACATTAAACTTGTTGAGGAAGATCTTGGCGGATGCTCTCACGGTGGCTGCGGAATCTTCCAGCGAGCCCGACGTATCGACGACCAGCGCCATATCCAGGTCATTCCGGATCGTCTGCGCCGCCGCGACCGGCGTCAGCGTCGTGAAATTCATGATCTGCATGATCGACACCGGCATCGGCGCTTCGGCGACGACATCGATCGTCGCCTGACCGCCGCTGAAGGTCACGTTGGTGCTGGTGATCCGTGGCGACGACAGCAGGTAATTATTCGGGATATTGGCAGCGAAGAAGTCGGCCGCAGCAGCGCGCGCGCTGGCGATCTGCTCCGTCTGGTTATTGCCGGTCGTGACCGCGCGCGCGCCGGCCAGCGCGGCCGAATCCACCGCCGCATTCAGACGCGCCTTGACCAGATATGCCAGACCGGCATCGATGCACAGGCCCACGACGGCAAGCAGCACGAACATCGACACGGCCACCATGATGGCGACCGCGCCGCGCTGACGGGGCAGATTCGGATTCATCTCAGAACACACTCATGGAATACAGGTCGGGCCCGAATGTGGGCAGGGTGTTGTTGTTGGTGGTGAAACCGCTGACCAGCATGTCGAAGCGATAGAACGTCTCGACCACGAAGACGACTTCACCAGGATCGAGCTTGCCGGTCATGACTGACGTCGCCGGACGCGAGGCGCTGTTGATGCTCGAACATTTGCCGGTACTGCTCCAGGCGCTGCAGCCATACACCTTGCTCTGGGGCGCGTAGCCGCTGCGGCGAAATCCTTGCAGGCGCTCGGCATCGTCCCAGCGATACTGGTCCAGCACGACACTGCGCGAGACGCCATTGGTGACTTCGCCCATCACGCGGGTGATGTACATCATGCCTAACTGATTGACGTTCAGCGGCGGGGCACTGGCCATCAGCGCATTGATCGTGTCCTGGCTGCTGTCGTCCAGATCCGCCCCGCTGCGCGACAGGATATTCGCGCCTTCGCGCGCGATGTTGGTGATGATGATATTGGCTTGCAACGCACGTGCGCCATCGATGGCGCACAGCAGCAGAACGACGAGCATCGGCATCAGCAGGGCCAGTTCGACCGCGGCAACGCCACGCTGGCGGCGCGCAGGATGAATGAGGGCAGATGGCATGGTCAGCATCAGAAATACTCGTTTCGCATGGTGGCGCCGACGGCGAAGTTGTTCTGACCGCCGGTAAAGAATGCCGAGAGCAGCGGCGTCGTTACGGGCCAGGCGCAGTCGAGCTGCAGCACCACCATCTCGCCCGCGCCGCCAAACATGGCGTTGCTGTAGCTGGTGCTCGCATAGCTCTTGCCATTGACCGACACGACGCAATTCATGCGCTCGTACATGCCCAGCGAGTTGTCGCGGATCTTCTCGATCACGGTGGCGTAACGCTGCTGGGTGCTCGTGCCGCCTTCGTTCGCGCGGCCGGTAATGGCAAAACGCGCACCTTCACGCACCGCATACTGCATGGTCAGCGTGGCGAAGAACATCATGCTCATTTCGATAATCCCCACCAGGACCAGCATGAGCACGGGCGCGATGATGGCCATCTCGACGAGTGTGGCGCCAGATTGACGGTGGAGTCTCTTAAACAACATATTCGGGCAACTGTGAGCGTGTGCGTGGTTGTATGCGATAAACTGCAGGGATTCTACAGGGCAATAATCACGCCCTGTAACCGTTTTAGCGAGGAGTTCACGCGTTTGTCGGCGCGCAACAACATGAGTTGGTACCCTGATATTCGTCGTTTGATCGCCGCTGCACGGCGCACGTCCGGCGCCGCCGCGCCATCGGCCGCTGCGCCTGAAGCAGAAGCCTGGATGGTGTTCGGGATGCGCGTGCTGCTGTCGGTATCTGCGCTGCTGACCCTGTACATCGGCCCTGGTGGCGTCGTTGCATCCAGTGCCTGGACCTGGCCGGTACTCGGCGCTTACGTGCTGCACAGCCTGACACTGCTCGTGATCGCGAGCTATCGGGCGGGTTTCTGGCATGGCCCCAATATCTACTGGATCGACATCATCTGGTACGGGCTGATCGTTCTTGCCACCGGCGGGGGCGCCAGTCCGTTCTTTTCGTTCTTTCTGTTCGCGATCCTGGCCACGTCGTTCCGCCACGGGTTCGATGCCGGCGCCAAGCTGACGCTGGGTGCGGTAGGCATCGTGACCCTGTCGGTGGTGCTGGTGCAGGGCTTCCAGTCATTTCACATCCTGCTGCTGCGCGCGACCTTCCTGCTGGCGCTGGGCTACATGATCGCGTTCTGGGGCGGCCTGTCCGTCGACCAGCGGCGCCGGCTGGCGCTGCTGCGCGACGTCAGCCGGCTATCCAACCCGCGCTTCGGCGTGCAGCACACGCTCGATTCGCTGATGGACAAGATCCTGCGCTATTACGGCGCCAGTACCTGCACCCTCTTGATGCAGGACAGCCACCAGCGCTGGATACTCAATACCGCCCACCATCCCAGGGCCGGTCGCCCGATCAGCCGCAGCCGGCCCGATGCGGCCGACGTGCAGCCGTTGCTGGCGCTGGCGTCGGGCGCGATCCTGTACCGCGGCCCCGGCGCCGGACTGCTGCGCCTGCTGCCGGGCGGCGTGTGCGCGGTGCGCCTGGCCACTGGCGAAAAAGAGTGGTGCAAGACCGACATGGATGCCTGCGGCCACGTGGCCGACCTGCTCGACACCGACGGCTTCGTCAGCGCGTCGCTGCCGCTGCGCAAGGGCAGCGGGCGCATTTTCGTGACCGGCAGCCGCCTGCGCCGTAGCGACGCGACGTTTTTGAAGCACATCGTGCAGCAGGCGTTTCCCGTCATCGAAACCATCGATCTGCTCGACCGGCTGGCGTCCGAAGCGGCCTTCCGTGAACGCCAGACCATCGCGCGCGACCTGCACGACAGCACGATTCAGCCGTATATCGGGCTGCGCCACGCGGTGGCGGCGATCCGCAACGGCGCCGGCGAAGACAGCGCGGTCGCACCTGAACTCGACCGCCTGCTGGCCATGTGCTCGGACGTGATCGGCGACATGCGCGACTTCGCCCAGCGTTTTCGCAGCGGGCGCCAGGAAGAGCCGGAACTGCTGGTGGCGCTGCGCCGCCAGTTGCGCCAGGTGCAGAATTTTTATGGCGTCGACGTGATGCTCGAGGTGCAGGGTGAGGGCCTGGCCAATGACCGCATGGCGGCCGAGGTGTTCCAGATCGTTACCGAAGGCATCAGCAATATCTGCAAGCACACGCGGGCGCGCACGGCCGGCGTCGTGATCGAGGACGACGATGGCCAATTGGCGATCGATATCTTCAACCCGGTGTCCGATGGCGCCCCGGCGCCCAGACCCTTCATGCCACGCTCGATCGCCGAGCGGGTGGCGGCGGTCGGCGGCACGCTGGGCGTCGAAGCCGATGCACGCCAGACGCTGCTGCGCATCCGCATCCCGGTCTAGCACCGACACAACGTAACGGAGAAACCATGACCATCCGCATCCTGCTCGTGGATGACCACAAGACCATGCTGTGGGGCCTTGAACGGCTGATCCAGGCCGAAGGCCCGTCATTCACGCTGGTCGGCAGCGCCAGCGATGGTGCCGAGGCCACAGCCCTGTGCGCCGCGCTGCGCCCGGACATCGTGCTGCTCGACCTCGACCTGAAAGGCAGCAGTTCCATCGACTTTTTACCGGCGCTGGTGGCCAATGGCAGCACGCGCGTCGTGATCCTGAGCGCGAACCGCGACCAGGGCACGCTGGCGGCTGCCGTGAAAGCCGGTGCGCGCGGCGTGGTCAGCAAGGAAGCGCCGACCGACGACGTGCTGCTGGCCGTGCGCAAGGTGCATGGCGGCGAGCTGTGGCTCGACCAGTCGCTGATGCAGGCGCTGCTGGGCCAGCTGGTCGCGCCGGCGCCAAAAGCCGATCCGGAAGCCGAACGCATTGGCACACTGACGGCGCGCGAGCGCGATGTGATCGGCATGATCGTGCAGGGCAAGGGCGCCCTGAACAAGGAACTGGCCGAACGCGCGTTCATCTCCGAGCGCACGCTGCGCAATCACCTCACCACCATCTACCAGAAGCTGGACGTCGCCAACCGCCTCGAGTTGTACGTCTACGCCATCAAGCACGGCCTCTCCTGAGGCATCGCCTTTTCTCGCTCCGTCTGAATGCTCCACAGGGCGACCTGGTACAAATGTACCGGGTTGCCGTGGCACAACGTACCTTTTAAAAAGGTAGTTTTGACGGATGGCAACAAAGTTGCCTCTCCGTATGATTCAACTCATGCGCTGCGTATCGTGACATGCGGTACGACGGCAAGCAAACAGGAGCGAACGGTGCACGACAGAGAAGACAACCCGGAACAGCAGTATGAAAGCAGCAGCAATCCGGCCATGTCGTATGTCGTTCTCTCGGTTCTGCTCGCAGTCGTCTGCTTCATCGCGGCAATGGCTGCATGGACGAGCGCATAAAAGCCAACCTGCTAACCCTTGATTACCGACCCTTGAAAGGATCCACCATGAACTTCATCAAAAACCTGATCAAAGAAGAAGACGGCGTCACCGCCATCGAATACGCACTGATCGCATCGCTGATCGCCGGCGTCATCATCACCGCCGTGACCCTGCTGGGTGGCAACATCAGCACCATGTTCACGAACCTGGCAGGCAAGATCAACCAGACGCCGAAGTAATTGACGTCCCGTCCGCCACAAGGTGGACCCGATCCGGCACGGGCTGTCCCGCGGCCGGATTTTTTTTACCCGGAGAATTCATTGTCAACTCTGCCACTCCTGCTGCTGTTCGCTCTGCTGGGCGCCGCCGTCTTCACCGACGTGCGCGCGCGCCGCATTCCGAATGCCGTCGTGTTTCCGGGCATGCTGGCCGCGTTCGCGCTGCATGCGCTGCTGCCGGCAGGGGCAGGGTTGTTCAGCACACCGGTCGGCGGGCTCGGACTGCTGTCGGCGCTCGGCGGCTTCGCGCTCGGCCTGGCGCTGCTGCTGCCGATGTACGCGCTGCGCCTGATGGGCGCCGGTGACGTCAAGCTGCTGGCGATGGTGGGCGCCTTTGTCGGCGCCGGCCAGATCCTCGTCGTCGGCCTGGTCACGCTGGTGGCCGGCGGCGTGCTGGCGCTGGTGTTTGCGGCCTGGCAGCGCAATCTGCGCCGCCTGGTCGCCAACGCGTATCACATGGCGCTGCACACGACCTACTCGGCGCTGGCCGGCACGGTTGCCGCGCCGACGGTGCCACCCGAAGCAGCCAGCGGCCGCCTGCCGTACGCGGTTGCGATTGCCGTTGCCACCGCAGGCTGCGTGCTGTGGCTGCGTGTGCACGGGGAGCTGCCGCTGTGAGCCAGGCCCTGCTTGCCCCCGCAAACGCGCCGGCCGACGCCAGAGCGCCGCGCACGGTCGACGAGACCGGCCTGCCATTCCTGTTCCTGGCCGAATTGCTGGGCAAGATCCTGTTCCAGCGCGGCCAGCTGCGCCTGGCCGAACTGGCCGCGCACACCAAACTCAATGTCAGCGTCATCGATCCGTTGATCGCGTTCCTGCGCAGCGAAAAACTGTGCGAAGTCGCGCGCATCGGCAACAGCGGCACCGATGCCGACCTGTGCTACATCCTCACCGAGGCTGGCCGCGCGCGTGCCCAGGCCGCGCTGGGCCGCAATGCCTATGCCGGCCCGGCGCCCGTCACGCTGGCCACCTATGTCGCCCAGGTCAAGGCGCACAGCGTGGCCAACATGCAGGTGACGCGTGGTGCGATGGCCGCCGTGTTCGATGGCGTGGTCGTCAATCCGGTCGTGCTCGACCAGATCGGCGCCGGCATGAATTCCGGCCGCGCGCTGTTCCTGCACGGCGTGGCCGGCAGTGGCAAGACGTATCTGGCCGAACGCCTGCGCGACCTGCTGGTCGGCACGATCGCCGTGCCGCACGCGCTGATGGTCGATGGCGAAGTGATTCCGTTCTTCGACAACGTGCAGCACTGCGTGACCGAAGCGGCGGTGACGGAAGCGCCTAGCCTGGACCGCGGCAGCGCGCCGGACCTGCGCTGGATCCGCGGCGTGCGCCGCCCGGCTGCGCTGGCCGGTGGCGAACTGACGCTCGACATGCTCGACCTGCGGTTCGACCCGCACACCCGCCTGTACCAGGCGCCGCCGCATCTCAAGTCGAACAATGGCATCTTCATCATCGATGACCTGGGACGCCAGCGCTGCACGCCGGAAGCATTGATGAACCGCTGGATCGTGCCGATGGACCGCAACGTCGACTACCTGACGCTGCATACGGGCCACACGTTCGAGGTGCCGTTCGACGTGATCGTCGTGTTCTCGTCGAACTTCGTGCCGCAGCGCCTGTCCGATGGCGCCTTCCTGCGCCGTCTCGGCTACAAGATCGAGGTGCCCGAAGCATCAACCGACGAGTACACGCGCCTGTTCCTCCAGGCGTGCGAGTCCGTTGGCGTGGCGTTCGACGCCGCGGCGTTCGACTACCTGCTGGCCTGTCACCGCGAGCGCGGCGTTCCGCTGCTGGCCTGCTACCCGCGCGACCTGATGCGCCAGTTGCGCGATCTGGCGCGCTATGAAGACTGCGCGCCCGAACTGTCGCGCCGCACCCTGGACTGGGCCTGGGATAACTATTTTGCCGCGGGCGCCCCGGGCCGGCCCGCCTCACAAGAACGCCGCGAACGCGGCACGACGGAGTATGAACATGCGTAATTCGAGAGCGATCCTGATCATCGGCGTGGCGCTGGTGCTGGCGCTGGGCGCCGTGGTCCTGGCGGCCAAGTGGATGGGCGAGCAGGGCCCGGCGGGCACCCGCGTGGTGGTCGCTGCCACCGAGATCGGACAGGGCGCGCGCATCCTGCCGGCCAGCCTGCAACTGACCGACTGGCCCGCCGGCTCGATGCCGCCTGGCGCCATCACCGACATGAAACTGCTCGAAGGGCGCATCGCCCGTGGCGACATCGCGCGCGGCGAACCGGTGCTCGAATCGAAACTGGCGCCGGCCGGTACGCTGGGCGGCTTGTCGGCAGTGGTGGCCAGCGGCAAGCGCGCGATGACCGTGCGCGTCAACGACGTCGTCGGCGTGGCCGGTTTTGCACTGCCTGGCAATTACGTCGACATCCTCGTGAACCTGGCGCCGACCAACAGCGATCTGGCGCAGAACGCCGGCTCGATCTCGAAGATCGTGCTCGAACGCATTCTGGTGCTGGCCGTGGCGCAGGAATCGGCCGTGGACGACACCAAGCCGCGCGTCGTCAATGCCGTGACCCTCGAACTCACACCAAATGAAGTCGAAAAGCTCGACCTGGCCCGTTCGATCGGTTCGCTGTCGCTGGTGCTGCGCAACCAGATCGAAGCGCAGCCGGCCAACACGACCGGCGCAACGCGCGAATCGGTGCTCGGCCTGCCGGCACTGTCGGCGCAGGCGCCAGCGCCGGTACGTGACCCGGCGCCACGCACTGTGCCTGTTACCCCACGTCAGCCCAGCGCGCCGCGCGACGGTGTCCTGGTGATCCGCGGCCTGGACGCCGCTTCGCAAAGCTTTTGATTGAAGAATCCGTCATGACCACATTGACTCATAAAACCCTGCTGGCCTGCGCCGTTGCATTGACGCTGGATGCCCATGCTGCCCCCGCCGCCAAGGTGGACGCCCCCGTCCCAGGCGCAGCAGCGGCTGACTGCATCGACCTGCGCGGCGGCGCCAATGGGCGGCTCCAGCTGATGCGCGGCAAATCCGTCCTCAAGCGTTTCTGCACGCCGGCCGGGGCCGTCATGGTGGGCGACCCGAAAGTGGCCAACGTCGTGGTGCCGGGTGTGAGCGAAGTCGTGATCGTTGCGCGCAGCGTCGGCAGCACCAACCTGATCGTCTCTGGCCGCGACAAGCGCTCGACCGTGATCGACCTGGACGTTGCCATCGACACATCGTCGCTGCGCGCGCAGTTCGACGCGCTGTTCCCGCGCGAGCGCGGCATCCGCATCGGCGCCAGCGGCAATGCCGTGGTGCTGTCGGGGATGGTCAGCGATGTCGGCGTGGCCAGCCAGCTGGTGGACCTGGCCACGGCGTTCCAGGAAAGCGCCGCGCCTGCCGCCGGTGGCCAGCAGGCCGACAGCGGCGCGGGCAGCCCGTCGCCGCTGTCCGTCGGCGCCCCGGCAGCAGCGTCGGCCGCAGGCTCGGTAACCGCCGCGAAAGTGCTCAACATGTTGTCGATCGCCGCGCCACAGCAGGTCATGCTGGAAGTGAAGATCGCCGAGATTTCGAAGTCGCTCGTCGACCAGCTGGGCGCCAAGGCGGGTTTTTCCAAGACCAACGGCAGCTGGACCTACGCCGCCGTATCGAGCCTGCTCAGTGGCGGCGCCGGCGCCGTTACTGCCGTGGGTAACGGCGTGAAGCAACTGACCATCGACGGCGAAAAGCGCGATGGCCTGGTCAAGATTCTGGCCGAGCCGAACGTCATGGCGATCAGCGGACAGGAGGCAAGTTTTCTTGCCGGCGGCAAGATCTTCATCCCCGTCGCGCAGAATGCGGTCGGCGGCGCGGGCCTGATCACGCTCGAAGAAAAAGAGTACGGCGTGGCGGTGAAATTCACGCCGACCGTGCTGGCGGGCGGGCGCATCAACCTGCGCGTGGCGCCGGAAGTGTCCGAGCTCAATCGCGAAGGCATCGGCATCAGCACGGGTGGTTCCAGCAACAGCGCGACCGCGATCCTGCCATCGTTTACCACGCGGCGCGCGGCGACCACGGTGCAGCTGCAGGATGGCCAGAGTTTCGCCATCGGTGGCCTGATCCGCAATAACGTGACCAGCACCATCAAGCGCTTCCCGTTCCTGGGCGACGTCCCGGTGCTCGGTACCTTATTCCGAAGCAGCGACTTCCAGAATGACCGCACCGAACTGGTGTTCATCGTGACGCCGCGCCTGGCCAAACCGATGCAGTCGCAGCCCGCGTTGCCGACTGACGAGTACGTGCAGCCGACCCGCGCCGAATTCCTGCTCGGCGGCCAGCTCGAAGGCCGCGCCGCCCCTGTCGCACAAGAGAACTGATCATGAAGACGACCATCACCGCCATCCTCGCCGCATCCTGCACGCTCCTGCTGGGCGGCTGCGCGACCGACACACCCGCTGGCACCGGCGACACCGTGCGCAACATCATGGCCAGCCAGATCATCGCGCCCCAGGGCAAGCGGTCCATGCCGGGCAGCGACGCCAGCACCGCGATCCTCGCCTACAAGAATTACCAGGGCTCGTTTGCCGCGCCCGCGCCGCAGGTCGAGATCACGGTGTTCGGCGGGAAGAAGTAGAGGCCATCATGAAAATTGCAGTCCTTTCGCGCGACGAGCGCCACCTGATCGAGCTGTCGCGCCAATTGCGGGCTCGCCCGGGCAGCGACGAAGTCGACATGATCGCCGGCACCCCGGCGCGCCTGTCGACGATGAGCGACGACGCCATTCCCGACCTGCTGGTGGTCGACCAGCCGCGCGCCGACGAGGGTGACCTCGACCAGCTCGAGCGGCTCGGCCACCTGTTCCCGCGCATGGCGTTCATCGTGCTGTCGGGCGACCTGTCGCAAGACTTTTTGCTGCGCGCCATGCGCGCCGGCGTACGCGAAGTGCTGCCGGCGGTGCCCGCCGCAGCCGACCTGGCCAAGGCCGTCGACCACATCGCCGAAAAGTTCGGTAGCCAGGGCGCGGCGCAGGGCAGGGTGCTGGCTTTCATTTCCTGCAAGGGCGGCAGCGGCGCGACCTTCCTGGCCACGAACCTTGCGTATGCGCTGTCGGCCGGCGGCACGAAACGCGTGGCGATGATCGACATGAACCTGCAGTTCGGCGACGCGTCGCTGTTCGTCTCGGACAGCAAGCCACTGGCCACGCTGTCGGATGTGGCGACCCAGATCCACCGGCTCGACCCGTCGTTTTTGTCGTCGAGCATGGTCGCCGTGACGCCCAACTTCAGCGTCCTGGCCGCGCCGTCCGATCCGGCCCATGCCAGTGACGTCAAGCCCGAGCACATCGACGCGATCATCAAGCTGGCGCGCCGCCAGTACGATTTCATCGTGCTCGACGTCGCGCGCAGCCTGGATCCGGTAACGATCCGCGCGCTGGACCATGCCGACACGATCTACCCGGTGCTGCAAACGACGCTGCCATACATCCGCGACGGCAAGCGCCTGCTCGACGTGTTCCGCAACCTGGAGTACGGCAACGACAAGGTCGAAATCGTCGTGAACCGTCACGACAATAACAGCGACATCAAGCTCAAGGACCTCGAGCAGGCGTTCGACACGACGCACCTGCGCACGATGCCGAACCACTACGACGCAGCGGCCAAGTCGGTCAACCAGGGCGTGCCGATCACGCGCCTGGCGCCCGAGAGCCCGCTGAGCGCAGCCTTGATGACGATGGCGCGCAGCCAGACGGGCGAAGCCGCGCCACAGGCGGCGGCCGGCGTGATGGCGCGTCTGTTCAAGCGCCGCAAGACTGACGTATGACCCGTGAACTGGTGAAGGATTCCAACGACATGAACATGATCCCATCCGCTTCGCTGCGCGAACGCCTCGGCGGCGCAGCCCTCAGCAGTAGCACCGGCACGACGCCAAGCGCGCCGACGCGCGTGACCACCGGCGGCCCGGCGCCGCGCGCCGCCGCCGTGCGCGGCGGGCCGATCGACAACCGCGCCTACCACCAGCTCAAGGCCCGCATCCACGAGGCGCTGCTCGACCGCATTGACCTGGAAAGCATGCAGCGCCTGAACGGTGACCAGATCCGGCAAGAGCTGCGTCTCTTGGTCGAGCGTCTGCTCGAAGAAGAGATGGTTGTCATCAACGACGCCGAGCGCAAGATGCTCACGCGCGACATCCAGAACGAGATGCTGGGCTTCGGCCCGCTCGAGCCGCTGCTGGAAGACCCGACCGTCTCGGACATCCTGGTCAACACGCACAAGCAGGTCTACGTCGAACGGCGCGGCAAGCTCGAACTGACCGACGTGACCTTCACCGATGAAGCCCACCTGATGAAGATCATCGACAAGATCGTCTCGCGCGTGGGTCGCCGCATCGACGAGTCGAGCCCGATGGTCGATGCGCGCCTGCCGGACGGCTCGCGCGTGAATGCGATCATCCCGCCGCTGGCGATCGATGGCGCGGTGATGTCGATCCGGCGCTTCTCGGCCGACCCGCTGCGCCTGGCCGACCTGGTCGCCTACGGCAGCATGACGGCCGACATGGCCGAAGTGCTGCAGGGCCTGGGCAAGGCCAAGGTCAATATCGTGATTTCGGGCGGCACGGGGTCGGGCAAGACGACGATGCTCAATGTGATTTCGGGCTTCATCAACCACAACGAGCGCATCGTGACGGTCGAAGACGCGGCCGAACTGCAGCTGCAGCAGCCGCACGTGGTGCGCCTGGAAACGCGGCCTGCGAACATCGAAGGCAAGGGCGAAGTGACCCAGCGCGCGCTGGTCAAGAATGCACTGCGTATGCGCCCCGACCGCATCATCCTGGGTGAGGTGCGCGGCGAAGAAGCGATGGACATGCTGGGCGCAATGAACACCGGTCACGAAGGCTCGATGGCGACCCTGCACGCCAACACGCCGCGCGAAGCGCTCACGCGCCTGGAAAACATGATCAGCATGGCCGCGCCGAACCTGCCACCCAAGGCCATGCGCCAGCAGATCGCGTCGGCCGTGGGTGTCGTCGTCCAGGTCTCGCGCCTGACCGACGGCAAGCGCAAGGTGCTGTCGATCACGGAAGTGACGGGCATGGAGGGCGACGTCATCACGATGCAGGAGATCTTCACGTTCCGCCAGACCGGCGTGGCCGATGACGGCACGGTGATGGGGCAGGCCACTGCCACCGGCGTGCGGCCGCACTTCGCCGAGCGCCTGCGCACGTTCGGGGTGAACCTGGCCCCGCACATCTTCGAGCCGCGCTAGGACCTCCGGCATGGATACCACCTTCCTCCTGTTCATCCTGCTGGTGTTTGCCGCTGTCATGCTGCTGGTATGGGGCGTGTACGCGGCCTGGCAGGCGAACAACAACCCGGAAGCCGAGCGCATCGCGCGCCGGCTGCGCAGCGTGATCGGGCGCGAGATGCGCGAACTCGATGTCACCATCGTCAAGGAACGGCGCCTGTCCGACAACCCGGACCTTGAACTGCTGCTGCAGCGCCTGCCCGGCGTGTACCGGCTGGACCGCATGCTGCTGCAAGCGGGCAGTGCGCAGAAGGTGGCGTCGTTGCTGACCGTGTGCGCAGCGTGTGCGTTCGGCGGGCTCGTGGCGGCGTTGCTGCTGCGCTTGCCGTTGCTGGGCATGTTGGCCTGCATGCTCGTTGCCGGCTGGCTGCCGCTGCTGCGCCTGACGCGTGCGCGCGATGCGCGCATGGTGCGTTTCGAGCGCCAGCTGCCCGAGGCGCTCGACATGATGAGCCGGGCGATGCGCGCCGGCCACGCGTTTCCGACGGCTCTGAAGCTTGTGGCCGATGAAGTGGCGGCGCCGCTGGGGGAAGAATTCAAGACCGCGTTCGACGAAGTCAATTTTGGCGTCTCGATGGCCGATGCACTGAACAATCTGGCGCAGCGCGTGCCGAGCATGGATTTGCAGTACTTCGTCGTGGCCGTGCTGATCCAGCGCGAAAGCGGCGGCAACCTGACCGAATTGCTGACGTCGATTTCGAGCATCATCCGCGATCGCCACAAGCTGGCCGGCCAGGTGCGGGTGCTGTCTGCCGAGGGCCGCATCTCGGCCTGGGTGCTGGGCCTGCTGCCGTTTGGCGCCGGCGGCATGATGGCGCTGGCCAATCCCGAGACGATGGGCGTGCTCATACACGACCCGATCGGGCGCCAGCTGAGCGGCGCCGCGCTGGGCATGATGGGCTTTGGCGTGCTGGCGATCCGCAAGATCGTGCGCATCCGGATGTAACGAAAGAACGACACGATGACCATGGCAAAAATAGTGATGCTGGCTGCAATGTTCGTGCTGGTGTTCGGCGTCGCGGTGGCGGCCCTGCTGCTGCTGACGCGTGATCCCGTCAAGGCGCGCCTGGTGGCGCTTGACGAACGCGATGTGCCGAAAACCCGGCGCGGGGACGGCTGGCGCGAGCGCCTGGCCGATTTCGCCGAGCCGCTGGCCAAGCTGTCGGTGCCCACCGAAGGGTGGGAATCGTCGCCATTGCGGCTGCGCTTCATCAACGCCGGCTGGCGCGCGCCGTCGGCCCCCGGGCTGTACCACGCCGCCAAGACGGCACTGACGATCGGCTTGCCGCTGGTGGTCTGGATCGCGCTGCCGCATCACAGCACGCGGCCGCTGGCGCTGACCTTCCTGTTTCTGGTGAGCGCGGCCAGTATTGGTTACTACCTGCCGGACTTCCTTCTCAAACGCCGCGTCGCCAACCGGCAGCGCGATATCTTCGAGGGCTTTCCCGATGCGCTCGACCTGATGACGGTGTGCGTCGAAGCGGGCCTGGCCATGGATGCGGCGCTGGCGCGCGTGGGCAACGAGATCGGCCTGAAAAGTCCGGTGCTGGCCGACGAATTGCAACTGGTGACGCTTGAACTGCGCGCCGGCAGCGCCAAGGAAAAGGCGCTGCGCAACCTGGCGCTGCGCACCGGCGTGGAAGATGTCGATGCGCTGGTCAAGATGCTGATCCAGGCCGAACGCTTCGGTACCAGTGTCGGCACGGCGCTGCGGGTGCAGTCGGAGCAGCTGCGGACACGGCGGCGGCAGCTGGTTGAAGAAAAGGCGGCGCAAATTGCAACGAAGCTGCTGTTTCCACTGATCTTCTGCATTTTCCCGGCCCTGCTGGTGGTACTGCTAGGGCCGGCAGTCATCCAGATTTTCCGTGCCATGACGCCAGTAGCAGGCAGCTGACGGAGTCCTCAACGCAGGGTAGTGACACATCGTCATATGCATGCCGAATCGACCATGTTTGAGGTTAAAAGTATATGCGCGCACTACGCGCTAATTCGTGACCATTGACCGAAGATGTTGGCCGTGTGCAACACATTGAACGTGTACATGTGCGATGATATTTCTTTTGGGCATCCTTACCGCTGGTCGTTCCAGCCACTCGCAGGGCGCCCACCTCTTCTATACCTCTCCGGATAATCGTTGATGAAAAACTTAAAAATAGGCACGCGCCTGGCGTTCAGCTACGCCGCCGTCTTGCTCTTGATGGCGATCGTGATCGTCATTACCCTCGGTCGCATGGGCGACATGAACGATGCGACCGATCGTGTGGTCAATACCAGCATGAAAAACCAGCGTAACGTGGCCGAGTGGTCCAAGATCATTGAAGTCAACACCACGCTGATGGAAATGGCCTACCGTACCGTCGAGCCAGACCAGGTCAAGATCATCACCGACCGCATCGCAGCGGGATCCGTTCGCTCTTCCGCATTGCAGGACGAAATCAAGGCTGGCTTGCGCAACCCGAAGTCGCAGGCACAGTTCCAGGAGGTCGTGACCGCCCGGGCGCCGTATCTGGACGCACGCAAGGCGCTGCTCGATGCCAAGGCCGCCGGCGACGCCGACGGTGCACGCCGCATCTTCGAAACCCGGATGAAGCCGACCAGCCTTGCCTATCTCGAATCGATCGAAAAGCTTGCAGCTGCACAGCGCAAATCGGCAGAAAAATTCGTGGCCGATGCGGCCGATGCCTATGCGACGGCGCGTATGACGCTGATCGGCCTGGGGAGCCTGGCTATTGTGCTCGGCATCATCTTCGGCATCTTCATCACCCGTTCGATCGTGCGGCCGATCCAGGATGCAGTGGACGTTGCCGACCGCGTGTCGTCGGGCGACCTGGGCAGCCAATTCACCGTCACAACGCGTGACGAGACCGGTCAGTTGATGGCAGCACTGCAAAAAATGAACGATAACCTGCTCGGGATCGTGAGCCAGGTACGCACCGGCACCGAAACGATCGCGACCGCATCGGCAGAAATCGCCGCGGGCAACCTGGACTTGTCGCGCCGTACCGAGCAGCAGGCTGGTTCGCTGGAAGAAACCGCCTCGTCGATGGAAGAACTGACGTCGACCGTGCGCCAGAACGCCGATAACGCGCGCCGCGCCAACACGATGGCGTCCGAAGCGGCCAGCATTGCCGGGCAGGGCGGCGCCGTGATTGCACAAGTGGTCGGCACGATGAGCGAAATCAATGCATCGTCGCGCAAGATCGTCGACATCATCAGCGTCATCGACAGCATCGCCTTCCAGACCAATATCCTGGCGCTCAATGCAGCCGTGGAAGCAGCGCGTGCCGGTGAACAGGGCCGTGGCTTTGCCGTCGTCGCCAGCGAAGTGCGCAACCTGGCGCATCGCTCGGCGGCTGCTGCCAAGGAAATCAAGGGCCTCATCGACGACTCGGTGCAGAAAGTCGAAGCCGGTACCGGCCTGGTCGACAATGCAGGTACGACGATGACCAATATCGTGCACAGTATTTCGCTCGTGACCGGCATCATGAGCGAGATCTCGCATGCCAGCGACGAGCAGAGCGCAGGTATTGAGCAAGTCAATGCTGCCATCACCGAGATGGACCAGGCGACGCAGCAAAATGCCGCCCTGGTGGAGCAAGCTGCCGCTGCGGCCGGCTCGATGCAGGAGCAGGCGGCGCATCTGGCCGATGTGGTCAGCGTGTTCAAGACGGACATTCGCCCAGGCGCAGCCCATCAACCCGCGCCAGCGCGCAGTCAGGAGGCGCCAACCGGACGCCTCGCGCTTGCCGGGGCCTGATACCGCCTGCGTCAGCTGAAGGGCGGTGCCGGCATTGCGCTGGCACCGCCTGATTTTCTGTTATTGATCAAATATCGCATGCAGAGATAGTTGATTTGTGAATGACGACTATCATGGATCGCAATTTGATTTCTATCTGATAGAGCGCATACTAGCTTCATACCAGATCAAACACACAGGAAGAAAATCATGACCACCTTGTCCCTCCGCCCGTCGTTCGCTGCCCAACTGTCCGCCCTGGTCAGCACCGCCTTCGATTTCGTGCGTGAAGTCAAGGCTGCTCCAACCGCTGCAGCCCGCACCACTGGCAGTGCCGATGTCTGGGCGCTGTATCGCATGACCCGCGGCGCCGATGCCGTCTCGCCAGCCGTCGCGCGCCGCCTGGCAGCGCACGCCAAGTCGAACTGATCGCGTCACACTGATTGCACGGCCGGGACGACTCCCGGCACCGATTTAACGCCCTGCCTGATGCAGGGCGTTTTTCGTCGCGGAGACAGCGTTATCTGTTGATGGCCCTGATGAATACCTGGTATTCAAGGCGCAGTCAGCGTCATCTGTTGATGACCCTGATTGCAATCCGAAGCAAGTGCTCTGGCGACCTGACCCTCGCACCATCCAGCGCCCAGCGCCAGCCCAGGTAATTCGGCAAATAGCGCGACGCCACGCCGCGAAAGCCCTGTAGCCAGGCCTTGAAACGTTGGTGATAAGCGTTGACGTTCTGCACGTGGATGGCGCGGTTGCCCAGACGCCTGACCCGCACGCCTGCGCGCAGATTGACCGCTGCATGCGCGATGTTGTGCTTGCGTGCAAACGCCCGGTAGGCGCGATGGATGTCGCTCACCAGCAGCGCTCGGGGATCGAGCCTGGGCAACAAGTCGCGCCCGAGTTGCGCTGCCGTCAGCGCACCACGACCGGTGACGGCATCGACCGTGCGTCCTTCGCGATCACGCGCGACCAGGATACAGTCAAGTTCGCGGGAGATACCGCGCCTGGTCGCATGGCCGCCATGGCGGCGCGCTGGCCGATCCAGTGTGCGCGATCCTTTTTGTGATTCGAGCAGAAATGTCTCGTCGGCCTCGACGATGCATTCAATAATGCGGGCCGGTCGAGTTTGCTCCAGTGCAGGAAGCGGTGACGCCAGCGGAAAGCGGTAGTGCGATGCACGCCAACGCGATCTGCCCCTTTGCGTACTGGCAGCGAATCCAGCAGCACTTGCGAATACGCGAGCCAGGCGCCACCGCAATTGATACAGCCTGGGAGGCTGCGTCTTGCGTCTTGCGTATCCGTGTCGCATGTCCGTGTCAAATACCGCGGCGACCGAAAAATAGTACGTTGAAACTACGGTAATTAAAGTTGCTTTATTGAAATAAAGTCTGATTGTTCATATAAAACAACGCCCGCTTCCGGTTGCATGTGGTGAGAATCCGTGCCCGTTCTCCCACACGATCGTTTGCATGCAGGTATCCCGGCACGTCAACCTCCGACAAAAATGGTAGTGCGTCTCCTACGTAGTGCAAATGTTGCAACCTCGATAATGTCGATTGAGACTTTGATAGCGGTGCTCTTTCCGCATTTGCACCATGAACAATGAAAACACGCCCCTCGAGGGCGAATTTAACGAGTTGGACAATGGCTGGCCCGAAGCGTACGCATGGGCGATCGAGCAAATGCCGTGTCCGGCATATTGTTGCTCTTCGACGGGCGCACTGGTCCACGTCAACGCTGCGGCCAGGCGGATCTGGGGCGACGCCTGTCCACTGGTGAAAGATATGCAGTGGGATGGGTTCGAGACGCTGCGTTCCCTGGATGGCCAGTTGCTCGACAAGAAATCCAGTCCGGCCGCGCTTGCCGCTGGTGGCGCCTCACCGTGCCCTACCGAACTGATCGCCGTGTGCCGGGATGGCCAGGCTCGCCGCATCGTGATTCACGCCAAGCCCGTGTTTCATGCCGGTGGCGAAGTCGTTGGCGCCTTGTGCTGCCTGACTGACATCAGCGAGCAGCGCCGCTTGCAAGAGCGGGAGCGGGATGCTGCCCATTCGCGCGAGGAATTTCTGGCCATGCTGGCGCACGAACTGCGTAATCCGTTGGCGCCAATCATGAGTATCGCCGGCCTTCTGCAGCGTGCCAACAATGACCCGGTCGTGTCAAAAATGGCCGGCGTCGTTCAGCGGCAGACGAGGCAGCTCGCACGTTTCATCGCCGACCTGCTGGACGCGTCACGCGTCGATTGCGTCCACGCGCTGCCGGTCGAGCCGCGCATCTGCACGAAACGCGAGATCGTGAACCTCTCGCTCGACGCGGTCGAAACGCTGGTCCGTTCGCGCAAGCAGCGCCTGATCGTGGAAGTCGACAACGCCGACGCCGAGCTGATGTGCGATCCGGAACGGGTGGCGCAAGCGCTTGGCAACGTCTTGTGCAATGCAAGTGCCTTCACGCCGGACGGCGAAGAGATTTGCTTGCGTGTATTTATCGAAGGCAATGTGCTGCGTGCCGAGGTGATCGACTGCGGAGCAGGCATCGCCGCCGAGGACTTGCAACATATTTTCGAGCCATTCGAGCGCCGCGCGCTGGCACCGGGGCGGGCACCCGTCGGTGCGGGGCTAGGACTGACGATCGCAAAGGGCGTGTGCGAAGCCCATGGCGGTTCGATCTACGTGCGCAGTGCGGGGCCAGGGATGGGCACTACCGTCTCGCTCGCATTGCCGGTTGCGGTCTGCGCCGCCTGAGTCCTTGCAGTCAGGCCCTGTAGCAGGTCGCAGGCGCCGCCAGATCAGGCGCGGCGGCCGCGCTGTCGTTCCAGCAGCCAGGCCACGATGCCCGGCACCAGCGACAGCACGATGATGCCCATGATGACGGCAGTCAGATTGTTGTTGACCCATTCGATATTGCCAAAGATATAGCCGGCAATCGTCAGCGATACCACCCACAAGGTTCCGCCAGCAACGTTGTACGCAAGGAAGGTGGCGTAACGCATGCTGCCCAGCGCCGCGACGAACGGCGCCAGTGTCCGGACGATCGGCACATAACGCGCCAGCACGATGGTCTTGGGGCCATGACGCTCGAAGAAGCGTTCGGTGTGCGCGATATGCTCGTCCTTGATGAGACGGAACCGGTAGCCGCGCTTGACCCGTTCACGAAACGCACTGCCAATGGCAAAGTTGACGATGTCGCCAGTGACGGCTGCAACGATCAGCAGCGGGATAAGGATTTCCAGCGACAGCATGCCTTTGGCCGCCAGCGCGCCGGTGACGAACAGCAGCGAGTCGCCGGGCAGGAAGGGCATCACCACCACGCCCGTTTCAACGAAGATCACGGCAAACAGCAGCACGTAGACGAGCAGCTGATATTCGGCAGCCAGTACGGCGAGGTGGCGGTCCAGGTGGAGGAACCAGTCGAGCAGGGTAGTAAGCATTGAGTGTCTCGTTGAATCGGGTTGCGACAACACCCCGGCCAACGTGACGCTGGCCGGGGCAAAGCGCGTATCTTACCCTTACTGTTACTCTTCCTGGAACTCGTCCGAGCGGCAGAACAGATCCCACGCTGCAATGAACAGGGCGGCAATCACCGGCCCGATCACGAAGCCGTTCAGGCCGAACAGCGCCATACCGCCCAGCGTGGAGAGCAGGATCACGTAGTCAGGCAGCTTGGTATCCTTGCCGACCAGAATCGGACGCAGGATATTGTCGACCAGACCGATGACCAGCACGCCATACGCGGCCAGCACCACGCCCTGCCAGATATCGCCCGTCACCAGGAAATAGATCGCTACCGGTCCCCACACCAGTGCCGCCCCGATGGCCGGCAGCAGCGACAGGAACGCCATCACCACGCCCCACAGCAGCGGGCCGGACACGTCGAGCATCCAGAAGATCAGGCCGCCCAATGCGCCTTGCGCGACTGCCACCAGCACATTGCCTTTGACCGTCGCGCGGATCACCGTCGTGAAGTTCTGGAACAGGCGGCTTTTGTATTCGACACTCAGTGGCACGGCGCGCTGGATGCGCGCCGCCAGGATGCGGCCGTCGCGCAGCAGGAAGAACAACAGGTACAGCATGATCGTCATGCTGACGACGAAGTCGAGCGTGTTGCGTCCGATATTGAGCGCATACGTGGCGGCTGCCTGGCTGATCTGCGCTGCAAATTCGGTGATCTTGGTCTGTAGCGACGCCAGGTTGGTCAGTTCGAACCGTTCGAGGATCGAAATGGCCCAGTTCGGCAAGGCGCGCATCAAGATCTGGAAGTAGCCGGCGAAATCGATCTGGCCGCTGCTGACCATCGTGTAGATGCCGGCGACCTGATCGACCAGTGACGCCGTGATCATTGCCAGCGGCAGCAGCACCATCAGGACGATGACCAGCAGCGAGAGCAGGGCGGCGACGGTTGGCTTGCCCTTGGTCGCACGCAGCAGCCTTGACTGCAACGGCGCGAAGATGATGGCGAACACCACGCCCCAGAACACGGCGCCGGAGTACGGCAACAGGATCCAGAGGAACGCGATTGTGACGATCGTGAGCAGGAGCAGAAAGGAATTCTGCGGAAGGGTAAATTGCTTCATTGGCTGCGTTTGTGAAAAGGTTAATGTTTCTGGATGATAAACCATGCCTTGCATAGCATCGGGTGCGTTCGTGTAATGACGCGGGGCGGATGTCACATGTATGCAACCTGCATGCCATGAAATCGCCGTGTGGCTTAATGACCACAAAGTCATTTCAATCGTGCGGGTTGGCAAACTAACATCTTGCGATAATTAATTGTTGCCGCGTCGAGACTCAGTCTGGCGGGCACTTCTATCAATTGATTATCCGGAGAATCCATGTCCCGCCCTGCACCACGCACTGCTGCCCCGTCCATCCACACCACCCTCGTTCGCGCACTCAAGGGCGCCATTCTGCTGGGCGCCGCCGCAGCAGGCATGGCGCAGGCGCAGCAGTCGCCAGCGCTCGACCGCGTCAGCATCTCGGCCGGCGCGTTCTACGCCGAGCCTGAAATTCACCTGGGCGGCGATACCCGCTACGGTCGCGTCGATACCCCGGACCAGGAGATCAGCGACGTCACGCTGCCACGCGTCAAGGGCGAAGTCCTGATCGGCGACAGCCATGGCATCTCGTTCGATTACTTCCGCTTCGACGAAGGTTATGGCGCCGACCTGAAGGGCGACACCGTGTACGAGGGTCGTCCGGTCAGTGGCGCGCTGCGCGCCGACGCCAACCTGCGCATCGAGCTGGCGCGCCTGTCGTACAAAATGTGGTTCGGCAAGGAAAAGAACGTCTTCGGCGTCGGCTTGGGCGCGGCTCACCTGCGCGCGAAGATTTCCGGTTCGGCAACGGCCAATGTCAGCTCGACCGCGCCAGTGGAAAACTACACGTGGAGCGGCTCGGCATCGGCCAGCGAAAGCGTCTGGGCCCCGACCGTCGAACTGGCATGGCGCCATGCGCTGAACGATCAGGTGCGCTTCTATGCAGAAGCCTCGGGCGTGAAGAAAAACGGCGGCAACGTCGAAGGTCATATCTACAACGGTGCGCTTGGCGTGGAATACTTCCCGCACAAGAACATCGGCCTGGTCCTGGACTACGGCATCCAGAAAATCGACCTGCACCGCAATGGCGACCGTACCGCCGATATCGACCTCAAGCTGACCGGCCCATCGGCCTACGTCAAGGTCCGCTTCTGATCGGTACTGCGCTCACGTTTGAACTGCACGTTCAGTTGCTCTCGGTCATAATACCTAGTGTGAAAGCACTGGTGTAAGGGGAGTGGGTGAAAACGGATCAACTGGTCGCGTGTCATGACTGTGGCAGCCTGTATCACTGGCGGCCGCTGGCCGCCTGCGAGCGTGCCAGCTGCAGCCGCTGCCAGCACGAGTTGTACCGCTGGCACAAGGATAGCCCGGCGCGCCAGGCCGAGGTGCTGGCTGCGCTGACGCTGGGCGCCGTGTTCGTGTTCCTGCTGGCGCAGTGGTTCCCCATCGTCACGCTCGAAATGGGCGGCATGCTCTCGGGCGCCACGCTGTACCAGGCGGTGGCCGTGCTGTGGGGCGCGGGAGACCAGGTCATTGCGGCCATGGTCTTTTTTTGCGCCATCATCTTTCCAGGCATCGAACTCGGTTCCCTGTTCTATGTGGCGCTGGGCCTGACCCGGGGCGTGCGCGTGCCCGGTTTCAATCTCGTGCTGCGCACGGTGCGGGGCGCGCGCCACTGGGCGATGACCGAAGTGCTCATGATCGGCATCCTGATCACCGTGATCAAGATGACCAGCCTGGCGCGCGTGGAGCCGCATCCGGCGCTGTTCGCCTTTGGCATACTCACGATCCTGTGCGCGCTGGTCATGCGCTACGAACCCAAAGCGCTGTGGGCCCTGGCCGATCGCCTGGCGCCGCTGCGCAAATCCGACCCGGCGCGCCAGACCACGACGATTCCCGAAGCCGATTCGGTGCTGGTCTCGTGCAGCGCCTGTGGCCTGGTGAACCACACCTGCCCGTCGCGCGACGGTACCGATCGCTGCGCCCGCTGCAGCGCGGCGCTGCATCGCCGGATTCCCAATAGCGTCGGCTGGACCTGGGCCATGCTGCTGGCTGCTACGCTGCTCTATATTCCCGCCAATATGCTGCCCGTGATGTATACCCGCTCGATCGGGGGGACGGAAGGCGACACGATCATGAGCGGTGTCGTGCTGTTCTGGAATACCGGTTCGAAGGGCCTGGCGATCATCATCTTCATTGCGAGTATCGTGGTGCCGGTGTCCAAGCTCGCCGCGCTGGCCTGGCTCAACGCCACCGCCCAGGCGCGCTCGCGCACGGCGCCGATGGCGCGCACGCGCGCGTACCGCGCCATTGAATTCGTCGGCCGCTGGTCGATGCTGGATATTTTCGTGGTTGCCCTGACCGTCGCGCTGGTGCGCTTCGATGCGCTGGTGGTGATCACGGCCGGACCGGGCGCGATCGCGTTTGGCTGCGTGGTGATCGTGACGATGGTCGCGTCCCACCAGTTCGACCCGCGCCTGATCTGGGACCCTATTGAATCGAACGGAGAACCACATGTCTGAGCAGGACAGCGCAACACCATCGGCCAACCCGCCGCCGACCCCGCCGACTCCACCGGACCCGCCCGTGGGCCCATCGGCGCCGCTGGCGGCCTCGCCCGCCATCGACCGCCCGAGCCGCTGGCTGCCATCGCTGATCTGGATGATTCCCGTGCTCGCGGCGCTGATTGGCGCCTGGCAGGTGGTCAGCTGGGTCACCAACAAGGGTTCGACCGTCTACGTGTATTTCTCCAGCGGTGAAGGGCTCGAGGCGGGCCAGACCAAGGTCAAGTACAAGGACGTCGACATCGGCCGCGTTGTCTCGGTGACGCTGGGCGAAGACGGCAACCGTGTCGTGGCCAAGATCGAGATGGCCAAGGAGGCCGACCGCTTTACCGCCATCGACTCGCGCTTCTGGGTCGTGAAGCCGCAGATCGGCGCCAGCGGCGTTTCGGGCCTGGGCACGCTGCTGTCCGGTCCGTATATTGGCGCGGCGCCCGGCGTGAAAGAAGACACGACCAACAGTTTTACGGGCCTGGAAACGGCGCCGCCGATCCCGATTGGCCTGAAAGGCCGCGAATACAAGCTGCATGGCGAGACGCTCGGTTCGGTGGCGCCCGGTTCACCCGTCTACTTCAAGCGCGTGCGCGTGGGGCAGGTGGCATCGGTGGCGCTGGACAAGGCCGGGCGTGGTATCGACATGTCGGTCTTCGTCGAGCAACCCTATATCGGCCTCGTGGGGCCGGATTCGCGCTGGTGGCATGCCAGCGGCGTCGATTTGCGCCTCGATGCGAGCGGCCTGAAACTCAATACCCAATCGCTGGCGGCGCTGGCCACCGGCGGCATCGCCTTCGAATCGGCCGACGACCGCAAGCCGGTGACGCCGGCGCCGGCCGGCACCCGCTTCCTGCTGTCCGAAGACCGCAGCGCCGCGCTGCGCCCGCCCGATGGGCCGGCCGTCACGGCCGTGGTGTACTTCGACCAGTCGCTGCGCGGACTGTCGCCGGGCGCTGTCGTCGACTTCCGTGGCGTCGCGCTGGGCGAAGTACGCGCCGTCGGCATCGAATTCGATCGCGAACGCCAGAAATTCACCATGCCGATCACGGTCGACCTGTATCCCGGCCGTCTTGGCAAAGGCTTCATGGCGGCGATGGAGCGTGAAGACGGCGGCCTGCGCGCGTTGACCGCGATGGTGGGCCGCGGCCTGCGCGCGCAGCTGCGCAACGGTAACCTGTTGACGGGCCAGCTGTATATTGCGCTGGACTTCTTCCCGAACGCGCGCAAGGCAACGATCGCTGCGCAGGGCGACCTGCTGGTGTTGCCGACAGTGCCAGGCCAGCTCGATGAGCTGCAAAGCCAGATTTCGCGCATCGCAGGCAAACTCGACAAGATCCCGTTCGACGAGATTGGCGTGAACCTGAACCTGACGCTGAAGCAGGCGAATGCGACACTGGCACGGATCGATGGCAAGGTGCTGCCTGAAATGCAGCAGACGCTCAATGCCGCCAAGGCCACGTTCGCCAGCGCCGAGAGCGTGCTGGCACAGGATGCGCCGCTGCAGTCCGACCTGCGCAAGGCGCTGCAGTCGGTGACCGACACGATGGCCAAGATCGATGCGCTGGCCGATTACCTCGAACGCAACCCGCAGTCGCTCATCCGCGGCAAACCTCAGGAGAAGAAGGAATGACGCTGTTTATCCAAGCGCGCCGCGCACTGGCTGGTGCGGCGCTGGCAGCCCCGTTGCTGCTGGCAGGCTGCTCGAGTACGCCGACCGACAAGTTCTACACGCTCAGCGGCGGCGCCGCCACGGTCGTGCCGTCGACGGCGGCCAGCGCGCCGCTGTTCTTCGAGATGCGCCCGGTGACGATTCCGGCGCAGGTGCGCCGGCCCCAGCTGATGGTGGCGGGCGAGGCTGGCAAGATCGAGCTGATGGAGCACCACCGCTGGGCCGGTCCGCTGGCCGATGAAATCACTACCGGGTTGTCACTGGGGATCGCGGCCGATCTGGGCGGTGTGGATGTGTACCGCAATCCGGCGCCTACTGGCAGCACGCTGTACCGCATCGGCGCGAACGTCCAGCGCTTCGAGTCGAAGGAGGGCAGTTACGCGCTGATCGACGCGGTGTGGAACGTGCGCAAGGTCGATGGCGGCTCGGTGCAGACGTGCCGCAGCGTGTTCCAGGAAAACGTGGGACCGGGTTACGAGGCACTGGTAGCCGGGCACCGCGCCGCGCTGGCCAAGCTGGCTGCGGCGATCTCGGCCGGCGTGCGCAGCCAGGTTGCCGGTGGCACGCTGGCCTGCGTGAACAACCCATAGGGCCAAGCGGGCAGGCCTGCTCACGCAGTGCCCGCTGGCTTACTTTTTCGGTGTCAGCATCAGGAGCTTGCCGCGCGGACCGTCTTCCAGGAGCCATACTGCGCCGTCCGGACCGGTGCGAACGGCGCGAATGCGTTCGCCCAAGTCCCAATGGTCCACCTTCTTCGCGTTCTCGCCGTCGAGAGCGATGCGGTCCAGCGACTTGCCCGAAAGGCCGGTGATGAAGAGGGAATTTTTCCACTTCGGGAACAGGTCCGCATCGTAGTAGGCAAGGCCGCCTGGTGAGATGGCCGGATCCCAGAACACTTTCGGGGCTTCGAAGCCGTCGCCAGGCCTGTGGTCGGGGATGTCCCGGCCGTCATAGTGACTGCCATTCGATGCGATCGGCCAGCCATAGTTCAGGCCTGGCTTGATCAGGTTAATCTCGTCGCCATGGCGCGGACCCATTTCCATTTCCCACAAACGTCCCTGCCTGTCGAATGCCACGCCCAGCAGATTGCGGTGGCCATACGACCAGACGGCTGGGTTGAACCCCTTCGTCGCGAGCGGGTTGCCAGATGCTGGCGTGCCGTCGAGGTTCAGGCGCAGCACCTTGCCGAGCGTTGATTTCGGGTCCTGCGCCGGGTCGAACAGCTGGCGGTCGCCACTGGTAAAGAACAGGTACTTGCCATCCGGCGAAAAGCCGATCCGGCCCGAATAGTGCCCGCCGGTCGACGCATCCTGGCCGCGGAAAATGACCTTTGTATCCTTGAGTGCGCCGCCTGCCTGATCCAGTGTCCCTCTAGCGAGCATGACCCGGGTGTCGGCACCGTTGCCCGCTTCCGAGTAGCTGAAGTAGAGCATCTTGCTGGCCGCGAAGTCGGGAGCGGGCACGATGTCCATGAGTGCACCCTGGCCCTTGCTGCTGACGGTCGGTGTGCCGGACACGGTCTTCTTGCTACCGGTTGCAGGATCGAACAGGACCAGCGTCCCTTCCTTTTGCGTCACCAGCACTTTGCCGTCAGGCAGGAATGCCATCGCCCATGGGTTGTTGAATGTGCCGACCGGCTTGACGTCGAAAGGCAGACCGGTCGCGGTTGCGCTGGCCTGGGCGTTTGCGGCCGTCGGGACGGCGGCGAACGCGAGCAGGGTGAGCGAGAAAGTGGTGGCGAGGCCGAGCGTTCTTGAATTCATGTTTTCCAGATCTCCATTCGCGAATTGATGCCAGGTTGTTGAGACGGTGCGCACCTGTCGCCTGCGCGTGCGAAGCAGGCGCCGGCGCGGTTGGTCCAGAGGGGCGATAGGCAGTGTAGAGCAAAACGCCCATTGCAGACGCTGCGCTGGCCGCGGCCGCGCGGGTCGACGGCTGACGGTCGGGCCCGTCAATGACTTTTTATGGGATGGCGACGACTTCCAGCCCGGCGACGGCCTGCCGGGAAGTCATCATGCGTTCGATCAGATCGGCCAGCGCCATTGGCCGGCAGAACAGGTAGCCTTGCATGCAAGGGCCGCCATGCTCGGTCAGGAAGTGCGCCTGTTCAGCCGTTTCGATACCTTCGGCAACGACGCGCAGCTTGAGATGGCCCGCCATGGCCAGGATTGACTGGACAATCGCGGTGCCGTTGATGTCATGCGGCATGTCGCGCATGAAACTCTTGTCGATTTTAAGTTCATACAGCGGCATGCGCCGCAGGTACGCCAGGTTCGAATAACCGGTCCCGAAATCGTCGATTGAGAAGCGGATGCCGAACTGCGCCAGCTCGTTCATGCGTGCAATCGTCAGGTCCAGATCGTCGACCAGCAGGCCTTCGGTCACTTCGAAGATCAACTGCTGTGGCGGTACATCGGAGGCGCCGATGATCGCCTTTACTTGTGACACGAAATCCGGCTCCCGGAACTGGCGCGGGCTGATGTTGATCGACAGCGGCAGTGCGTGGCCCACCCGGTCAAGCTCGCACCAGGTCAGACAGGCCTGGCGTAACACCCAGGCGCCGAGCGCCACGATCTGGCCGGATGCTTCGGCCACCGGGATGAACACGTCCGGCGGCACCAGCGCACCGTCCGCCCGACGCCAGCGCAGCAGGGCCTCGGCCCCGATGGGCGTCCCATCGTGGTCTACCTGTAGTTGCAGATGCAATGCCAGTTCATCGTTGACGATCGCATGGGCGAGGTCGCGCTCCAGGATCAGTTTGTTCTCGGCGTCGGCCAGCATGCCAGGCTCGAACAGTGCCACGCCATCACGCCCGTTGTCCTTGGCGTGATACATCGCCGTATCCGCTTCGCGCAGCAGATCCGGCACTGTATGGCCTGGCCTCGTTGGCAGGGCGATACCGATACTGCCAGTGAGCTGATACAACTGGCCGTCGATGAGGACGCCTTCGGTCATGGCCGCGCGTACCCTGCCGGCAAGCGCCAGGGCGGCATTGGTGGCACTGCCGCTCATGCAGTCCAGATGTTCGGCCAGCACGACAAATTCGTCGCCACCGAGGCGCGCCACCGTATCCTTGGGGTGTACGGCACGTGACAGGCATGCGGCGATATGGCGCAGAACGGCGTCACCGGTCGCATGGCCGCGGGCGTCGTTGACGTGCTTGAAATTGTCCAGGTCAATGTAGAGCACCGCGCCCATGCCGTCGCCCGCATGCATGCGCGCTACCATCAGATCCAGCCGTTCCATCAGCAGGCGCCGGTTCGGCAAGCCAGTCAGTACGTCGAAAAATGCCAGCTGGTGGATGGCATCGGCCGAGCGACGCCGCTCGGTAATGTCGCGACCCACGGCGACCCAGTGGGTGACCTCCCGGCTCTGATTGGCGAATGGCACCATCTCCACTTCGATCCAGCACGGCTCGCCGAACTTGGTGTAGTGGAGGAGTTCGCCCGCGACCGGCTCCTGGCGGGCCATCGCTTCAGCGATTTTGTTGGCGACCGCCATGTCCGTATCGCGCCCGTGCAGTACGCGCAGGCTGCGCCCGATGATCTCATCTGAACGGTAACCACTGCGGCGCTCGAACGCTGCATTGGCAAAAATGACCGGGTGCTTCGGGCTTCCCTCGGGGGCAACTTTGGCGATCAAGACCATATCGTTCAGTCCGGCCAATGCTGCGGAGGTCAGGCGCAAATCGTCGTTCGAGGCACTCAAGGCCGCCTGCCGCTCGGCCAGGGCCTCGGCCACGAAGCGCTGGCCGTCCAGCGATGCAGACAATCCTTTTAATAGCTTGCCGCATGTGAGCGTGATGAATGCACCCACGCAGGCATAGTTCAATGTAAAGATCGCAACGGTGCCAAACGAATTGGCATCGGCGTTGTCTATCGGGAAATGGCTGTAGCCGGTGAGTCCGAGCACCATCATGGATGCCGCACCGAGGGCCACCATGACCAGCCCCGCGCGCACGCCCAATAAAATGACCGACATGACCGGCGCCGCCAGAAGGTACAACAACCCCAGGGGCCCGACGGTCATCATCGTGCATACCGCGGCGCTGAACAGCATGACCAGGTAATTAAGGGCACGCCACTTGTAGTCGAGCTTTTTGACGCGGCATATGACGAGTATCCAGGCCAGTGCGACTGCATCCATCAGTGCAACGGCGAGCGCGCCCCGATACACAGCCAGCGCCGCGCTGGGCACCACGCCGATGATTGCCAACACCCGCAAGGTCGACATGAGGGAGGCAAAAATACGGAAGCGCCATTGGGCGATATCGGCGAGATCGGTCATGAAAGAGTAAGCATCAAAGACATTGTTCTTTGATTATCTTTATTGTGCAAGGGAAATATTTTATCACTTTAAGCAAATTCGAGCCTGATTCAGCGGCACTCGATCGAATCGAATAAATGTGTTGTTTTGCGGCAACTGTAAATTCTTTTATGTGCTTTGCATCGCTTTGTAATGTGGATTTTTGCTTACACTGACGCCAGTCCTGACCCGTATCGCGGTGACCAGCAGGTATTCTTACAAGGCAAAAAAATGTACGCGTTCAAGAACATGAAAATCGGCACTCAGCTCACACTGGGGTTTGGTCTGGTCACCGCGCTGATGCTATTACTCGGTGCATTTTCCATATTTGGCTTGACGGCCATTCACGGCGCAACGAAGGACTTGCATCGCGTCAACGAAGAACATCTCAAGCCGTTGTATATCGCGCGCGAAGCGTTGGCCCAGACCGGGCTGGCAGCGCGCAATGCCTATATATTCACCAGCGACGAGCAGGCCAGGAACGAGCTCAACCTGGTCGATCAGCAAAAGAAGGCCTATCTGGCCGCACTTGAGGGCATGGCGCCGGCATTTGCCGGCGATCCCCAGTTCGACAAGGTGCGCGCAGGATTGCTGGCAATGGCCACTGCACTGGAAAAGCCGCGCAAGTTCCGTGAAGCAGGCCAGATGGAAGCGTTCGGAAAATTCCTGGTCGAAGAGTGCAGCCCACTGCGCCATCAGATCGTGAAAGACATTGCGGTGCTCGTCGCCAACGCCGAACGTGAGCTGGCTGACGCGGACGCCTCGGCCGAACACGCTGAAGCTGCCGCCCGTAACTGGGTGATCGGGCTGACCATCGCCGCGTTCGTGCTCAGTGTCGTTATATCGACCGCCATCAAGCGCCTGTTGCTTAAACAGCTGGGTGGCGAGCCTGCGTATACTGCGCAGATTGCCAATCTGATCGCCTCGGGCGACCTTGCCACGAACGTGGATGTGCGTGCGGGCGACAGCACGAGCCTGCTGTTTTCGGTGAAAACCATGCGCGACAGCCTCGCGTCGATCGTCGGCAAGGTGCGCCATGGGACCGATGCGATTGCGAGCGCTTCGTCCGAAATCGCCGAAGGCAGCAGCGATCTGGCCGCACGCACCGAGATACAGGCGTCGTCACTGGAACGCATTGCATCTGCCATGGAAGAGCTGACCACGACCGTCGAGCAAAACGCGAACAATGCACGGCAGGCCAACACGTTCGCGCAGTCGGCGTCCTCGGTCTCGCAGGAAGGCGGCGCGGTCATGCTGCAGGTGACGGATACGATGGCGTCGATCAATGCGTCGTCCAAGCGCATCGTCGACATCATTTCGGTCATCGACGGCATCGCGTTCCAGACCAACATCCTGGCGCTCAACGCTGCGGTGGAAGCGGCGCGGGCAGGGGAACAAGGGCGCGGGTTTGCCGTCGTGGCCAGTGAAGTGCGTAATCTGGCGCAGCGCTCGGCGAGCGCCGCCAGGGAAATCAAGGTCCTGATCGAAGACTCGGTCGGCAAAGTGGACACGGGTTCTGAACTGGTCCAGCGCGCAGGCAGCACCATGCAGACGCTCATGGACAGCGTCCAGCGCGTGACCGAAATCATGGGAGACATCTCAATTGCCAGCGCCGAGCAAAGCGTCGGCCTGGGCGAAGTGAGCAACGCGATCGGCGAAATGGATGGCATGACCCAGCAGAATACGGCGCTCGTTGAAGAAGCCTCCGCCGCATCGCAGGAACTGCAGGCGCAGGCATCCGGTCTGGCCAGCCTGGTAGGCCAGTTCCGGCTTGCCAACGGCAGTGGCGAGACAGGCCGGCAAGGGCGCATCGCGCCTGGCGCCGCGCCGCTGCGTCTTGCCGCGGTTGCTTGAACATAACGTTACGGTGCGACCGCAATACGAGCGGTCGCACCTGCCGTGTTGATTACGGGATCAGACGTTCTGCGCGCAGGCGTTCAAACAGGTCGAAGAACGATGCATCGGTGGCCTGGTAGGCCGTGAAGCCAAGGCGGCGGCTGTTGCTCATGTCGGTCATGACTTCAAGCGGCCGGCCCAGATCGAGGTCGGTATGCCAGGCCGAGGCCAGGCGATCCAGATCGGCTTCCACCAGGCCATGGCGCGCCGCGATGTCGCGCCACAGCGGCGCATCGTTTGCCATCGCCGCTTCGAGTGGCTGCACGGTGCCATTGAAACCGGCCGCCTCGACGCCGAAGAACGCGGCCAGCTTCGGCCACAACCAGCTCCAGCGGAACACGTCGCCATTGACGATGTTAAAAGCTTCGTTGCGCGACGCGTCGGTATCGGCGGCCCAGACCAGCTGTTTGGCCAGCATGCGGGCATCGGTCACATCGGACATGCCATTCCACTGCGCGGCTGAACCGGGGAACTGGAACGGGCGGCCCGTCTCCTTGCAGATCGTTGCATACACGGCCAGCGTGGTGCCCAGGTTCATCGCATTGCCGACCGCCAGGCCGATGACGGTGTGCGGACGGTGAATGGTCCAGGTGAAGCGGTCGCGCTCGGCGGCTGCATAGACCTCGTCTTCCTGCGCGTAATAGAAATTCTCGAGCGCCAGGCGCGGCTGCGATTCGCGCAGCGGCGTGTCGGGCAGCGTCCCCGAACTGGCGTACGCTTCAAACGGTCCCAGATAATGCTTCAGGCCCGTGACCAGCGCGACGTGGCGCACGCTCTTGTGCGACGACAGCGCGTCCAGCAGGTTGCGTACCAGTGCGGCGTTGACGCGGATGTTCTCGGCTTCGGTGTCCTGGCGCATCCAGGTCGTGATGAAGACGTGGGTCGGGGCGACGTCCTTCAGTGCGGCGCCCAGTGCGGCAGGGTCGAGCAGGTCGGCGGCGATGTGGCGCACCTGCGGCAGGTCGCGCGGTGCGCGGCGCGACAGGCCAATCACATCCCAGCCTTGCGCCAGCAGTTCACGGGCGGCGTGGTTGCCGCCAATGCCGGTGACGCCGACGACGAGTGCGGTTCGTTTCATGGTATGGCTCCTGAATTGACAATTGTCATTCATTTTACAGCGCACGATTGACGCGCGTGCTGGCGCGCTCCGCTGCGCTGGCTACAGTTGACTTCCTTTCCTCTCAGAAATAGTCTAGCCATGACCTCGAATCTCAGGCGCTTACCCCGCAAACTCGCCGCCATTGCCACGTTCGTCGTGCTGGCCGGTTGCGCGTCGTCGACCGCGACCCGGATCGGGTCGGCAGCGAGCGTGCCACTTGCCGATCTGAATCTCGCGCAAGCCGACATCCCCGCCGTACTGCTGAGCGCTCGGGAGAACCCGTACCAGGTGCCGGCCAGCCAGAACTGCGTGGCGATTTCATTGGAAATCCACGATCTCGATGAGGTGCTCGGCGCCGACCTCGACGCGCCGGTGTCGCCTGCCGATCCTTCCCTGGCGCGCCGTGCGTCGTCGCTGGTTCAGGACCAGGCGGTGGGCGCGCTGCAGCGCACGGCAGAGGGGCTGATCCCGTTTCGCGGCTGGGTGCGCAAGTTGAGCGGGGCCGAACGCCATTCGAAGCACGTCTCGGCCTGCATCGCGGCAGGCTCGGTGCGGCGCGCTTTCCTGAAAGGGTTCGCTGCATCCGAGAATTGCGCCTGGCTCCATGCGGTCGAGGCCATGGCGACGCGCTGACGGCGTCGGGACCATGGCCACGCCCGTGACAAGCGCGCTACTGCATCACGCCATCAGAAGCGGTAGCGCAGCGTCAGCGACGTGTTGCGCGGGGCGCCGTACGTGAACTGGTTGTAGGCGGAGAACATCGCGAACATTTTCTTGTCGGTTGCGTTGTTGACGTTCAGCTGGGCCGACAACTGCTTGTTGAACTCGTAGCGCGCCATCAGGTTGACCAGCGCGTACGATGCCTGTTCCATCCGGCCGTCGATCCCCGGGGCAACCGTGCCGTCGGTCGTGTAGGTGCTGCCTTCCCAGTTCACGCCGCCGCCGACGGTCAGCTTGTCCCATTCGCCCGGCAGGCGGTAGCTCGCAAATGCGCGCAGTGTCTTGCGCGGGTAGATCGAATTGAAATCGACGCCGCTTGCATCCTTGGCGCGGAAGATTGCGTAGCCGATGCTGGCGTTCAGGCCCGAGACGATCTCGCCAGAGACATCCAGCTCGATCCCCTTGCTGGTGGCGCCCCTGGCGGCGCGATAATAATTCTCTTCCAGCAGCGGACCGGATGCGCCGTCGCGATCGATGCGACCGGCTACCTGGCCCAGGTTATCCTGCTTCAGGTGGAACACGGCCAGCGACGCATTCACGCGGCGGTCGAAGAACTCGCCCTTGATACCGGCTTCGTTGGCCTTGCCCTCGATCGGGTCGAGCATATTGCCCGCGAAGTCTTTCAGGTTCTGCGGCTCGAAGATGCTGGTGTGGCTGGCGTACAGCGAGTAGGTGTCGTTCAGGTCGAACACCAGGCCGGCGTAGGGCGTGATCTCGTTGTCGTAATTGAGCGAGTAGGCCTGTGTGTACAGACCACCGCCTTGTTTTTCATACTTGGTCACGCGTGCGCCAACGACGGCCTTCAGGCGGTCGGTCAACGTGAAGCGCGCCATGCCGTACAGACCTTGCTGGGTGGTTTCGCTACCCTCGTAGAACGCCTGCGAACCGAACGTGGGCGTCGGGTACGAGGCCGGGTTCCAGTTGTTGATGTTGGCCACGGTCTGGTCTGCGGTCCCGTAGTTCGCCAGCCGGTTGTTCGAACTGAAGTCGGTCTTCGCATGCAGGTAGCCGAAGGCAGCTTCATGCTGACGCTCGCCCAGTGTGAACTTGCCGCTCGTGTGGACGCCGAAATCTTTCTGCTTGGTCTGGATCACGTACGAACCCGTGAAGGCATTCAGGCCCGAGCCCGTCACGCGATCCGGCACGCCCGACAGGTACAGCAGGTGCGAGTCCCCGTCGCGCGTTGCGTCAGTGTAGGTCAGGCGCAGCTTCCAGCCGTTGGCGAAGCGGTGCTCGTAGTCGGCGAAGAAGTTGTCGTACTGGTTTTCGTAGCCGGCCCACGGGGCGGCGGTGGTTTTTGAGCGGTCCCAGTCGATGACCGAGCCATCGCTGTAGCGGTATGGCAGGCCGCCCCACATCGAGCCGCGCGGGCTCATTTTCTGGCGCGAGAAGCCGGTCGAGAAGGTGCCGTCGCGGCCGATGTCGGCTTCGACGGTGGCGTAGATGGTGCGATCCTTGTTTTCCAGATACTGCACCCAGCTGTCGCCAGCGCTGTATTCCGCTACGGCGCGGCCACGGATGCTGCCCGATTCGTTCAGCGGCGTCGAGACGTCGGCCATGATGCGGCGCTTGTCCCAGCGGCCAACGGTGGCCTCGATCGTGCCATCGAGCTTTTTGCTGAAGGCGCGCTTGCGCACCAGATTCAGCGCGGCCGATGGCGTGCCGGCGCCGGTCATCAGGCCGGTGGCGCCGCGCACGACTTCGACACGGTCATACAGGGCAAGGCTGCCCAGCACTTCGCCGGCGCTCCAGGCAGCATCCCAGGTGGTCGGGATATTGTCGATCTGCAGATTGGTCACTTCGAAGCCACGCGCGGTAAAGCTGGCGCGGTGGGTTTCGTACTGGTTGACCGAGACACCGGTAACGTTATTGGCGACGTCGGTGATGGTGAGCAGGCCCTGGTCTTCAATGCGCTGCTGGGTGATGACGGACACCGATTGCGGCGTGTCGCGCAGCGACATGTCCAGTGGCGTGGCGGTGCGGGTGCGACCGATGGTGTACGAGCCGACGGCGTCGCCCAGCTTCTGGGCCTGCACTTGCACTTGCGGCATCGACGTGGTGCCGGCGTCGGTGGACTGTGCCTGGGCCAGTAGCGGCAGGGCGAGGCCCACGCAGACCGTCAGTGTCGTCAAGTGAAGATGCCCGGCAGGGCGAACCAGCTTTTCCATCGTTGTTTCCTGTTGTTCGTGATTGGTACGGAAGGCGACTACCCGGTATCCGGATGATCTGCGCCAGCCATGGCCACATGACTGATTACCCGTAATGATAACTATTCTCATCTAAGGGTGTCAACTTGTTATTGAACAATGGAAATGCAGACCAGGTGGGAGGTAGCTCGAGGGATGACCGATGGCGTCACTGGAACAGGTGCCAGTGATAGTCGTGGCGGTGGACAGGAAGCAGCAGCGGCGCAGGGCGCGCCGCTGCTCGCGGATCAAGCGCCCGAGGTTGCCGGCGCGCCGAGCCAGTCGAAGATGGTGGGCCACAGCGTGGCATGCGCGCTGCGACCGGCCAGCACGCCGACATGCTGCAGGTTCACGCCGATGTCGCCATGGTACTGCAGCACCTGCTTGCGCTCGCTCGAGGTCGCCTCGTGGAAAGGCACCACGGCGGCTGGTGGAATGACCTTGCTGCGAAAGTCGACGACACTGATCAATGGCGAGCGCAGGTCGGCAGGGCCGATGGTGCGGCCGTTGATGGCGAGCCGGCCAGCCATGAAATCGTCGTTGCGATACAGCGACTCGACGATGTCGACGAACAGCTTGCCGGGCAACGCGAATTCGTCATGGCTCCAGCGCTCGACCTGCATGTGCGTGGCCAGCGCCTTCGGATCGAACAGTGACAGCCAGCGGTCGGTGGCGCGCTCCCAGCCGAACGCTTGCGGCTCGGCCATTGCGCTCATCATGTTGAGGAACGCGCCCGGCACGTGGTGGAACGTGTCGGCGATGTGGCGCGCGTCGGGCGTGGCCTTGACCAGCGGCGCAAAGCACGAGGCGCCGTGCGCGAAACGCAGCGGCGACTCGAGCAGCACGGTGGCCGTCACGCGCTCGGGATGCATGGCACTGTAGATGGCCGCCAGGATGCCGCCCAGCGAATGGCCAACGACCGTCAAGCTGGCCTCGCCGCAGTCGGCCTGGATCGCACGCTGACAGCTCGCCAGCATGCGATCGCCGTAATCGGCCAGGCCGACGGCCGGATCGCCATCGGGCATCGGCAGCCATTCGGCCAGGTAGACGCGGTAGCCGCGCTCCTGCCAGCGCTGCACGACGCTGATGGCGGGCGCCAGATCCCAGATGTAGGCGCGCTTGATCGGCGCCGGCACCAGCAGTACCGCCGGCCCGCCCGCGGCGGCCGGTTCGTAGCGGCGCAGTTGCAGGCCCGTTTCGGCCAGGATGACCGTGTACGGTGTTTCCTGCGGACCGTGACCGGCCTGCTCGAGTTGCCGGCCGCGTTCCTGGCGGCTGCGGTCCATATTTCTGAGGGCTTGTACCTGCTGCGGCCCCAGGGTAGTCCAGTTGCTGGCGTACATGGCGATCCCATCGAAGTGGCGACCATGGCACTTTACCTGCTCTGGCGATCCGCGCCAATCGGGGCAAGCAGGAATCGCCATGGGGTTTGTGCTCGCTGCCACCCGGGGCGCGACAGCAATGGCCCTGCCGACATTGCAGCGGTGGCTACAGGTACTTGACCCAGGCCTTGCCGCTCTCGCGCTTGTAGCGGCCGAAACGCTTCGTTGGCCAGTACAGCAGCGCCGCCAGCAAGACCGAGCCGAGCCAGACCTGCCAGACGTGCCCGACATCGACGCGCGGAAGGTCCAGCACGAACGCGGCAACCTGCTGCGCCACCAGCAGCAGATACAGGTGCGCGATATAGAAGAACAACGGCGCGCCGCCGAACACGGCCGCGACCCGTACCCAGCCGGCGTCGATACGCTCGATCCAGGCCAGCACCAGCACGCCCCCGCCGAGCGTGAGCAGCAGGAAGTCCAGCGATGGCGGGTACTTCGTGAAATTCAGCCACGACATCGCGCTGCGCAGAAGGGTATCGTGCGGCGCCCACGGCAGCGGCTCGCCATACACGTTCCAGGTGCGCAGCACCGCCAGCAGCAGCAGGCACGCCACGCCGGCGTTGACCAGCCAGCGCTGGCGCTGGGCGGCGGGCATGCCGCGCGCATACAGCGGGCCGCAGGCGTAACCGAGCAGGATCACGCCGATCCACGCCAGCAGCGGATAGCTGATGCGCACCCGCACCGGGTCGTCCATCAGGTTGCCGCGCTGCTCGAGGATCGTCCAGGCACTGGCGGCCCACGTATCCGGCGCGAACGCCACGCCGGCCAGCGCATTGTGGCCGGCTACGATCGCCGCGCCAATGGCCGCCAGCAGCAGCAGCGGCAGGCGGTGCAGCAGGGCCAGCGCCAGCATCGACAGGCCGATTGCCCACATCACCTGCAGATACACGGTGTGCGGCGTGAAGGTGCCGGTCCAGGCGAAGTTGATGACGACGATTTCGAGCAGGATCAGGAAGGCGCCGCGTTTGGCCAGAAAGCCCGTCGCACTGCGCGGACCGCTCGCCGGATTGGCATACAACCAGGCCGACAGGCCGGTCAGGAACACGAATATCGGCGCGCAGAAGTGCGCCGCCAGGCGCGAAAAGAACAGGGCCGGGTCGGTGCTCGCGACATCCATCGGGTCGCTGACCTGGTGCTGCAGGTAGAAGGTTTCGCGGACGTGGTCGAGCGTCATGATCAGCATGACGAGGCCGCGCACGATGTCGATCGAGGCGATACGCGGGCTAGGTGGGGTGACTGGGAGGCTGTGCACGGCGGCGTTCATGCAGTGGCAAAGCCCGGCATTCTACCCTGCGCCGCGCCCGGCAAGCCGCGCCTCTGGCATACTCGGGCCATCTTCCACGACGAAACGGCAGGGTGTTGAACGATGAAACCGAGCATTCTCGTATTGGGCAGCGTCTGGTCGGACGACGTGCGCGAGCAGGTGGCGCAAGCTTTCGACTGTCACTTCATGAAGGCAATTCCGCAGGCGGGTGACCCCGCGTTCGACGCGATCGCAGGCAGCATCCGCGGCGTGCTCACCACCGGCACGGTCGGCGTCACGCCAGCGCTGGTGGCAAGTCTGCCGCAGCTTGAGATCGTGACGGTGCATGGCGTGGGTGTCGACGCGGTGCCGCTGTCGCTGCTGGCTGAGAAGGGCATCCACGTGACCAACACGCCCGACGTGCTGACCGATGACGTGGCCGATTTCGCCGTGTTGCTGCTGCTGTCGGCCGTGCGCCGCCTGCCGGTGCTCGATCGTTACGTGCGCGCCGGCGACTGGCCGGCCAGGGCGCCGCTGGGGCATCTGCAGGCGCACGCCCTGAAAGGCAAGGTCGCGGGTATCGTCGGGTTCGGGCGTATCGGGCAAGCGGTCGCTGCGCGCCTGCAGGGCTTCGGGCTGCAGGTCCGTTACTACCAGCGCAGCCCCGGTCCGGCGCCGGCGCAGCGCAGCGCATCGCTCCTCGCACTGGCGCACGAGAGTGACATGCTCGTTCTGTGCATGCCGGGCGGCGCCGACACCCAGGGCATGATCGACCGCGCCATCATCGAGGCACTGGGGCCGGAAGGCACCCTGATCAACATCGCGCGCGGCACGGTGGTCGACGAAGCGGAGCTGGTCGCGGCACTGCAGGATGGCCGGCTGGGCGCGGCGGGCCTGGACGTGTTCAAGAATGAACCGCAGGTGCCGCAAGGGCTGCTGGCGCTGGATAATGTCGTGCTCACGCCGCACGTGGGCAGTTTTACGGTCGAAGCGCGGCGCGCAATGGGCGCACTGGCGGTGGCCAATCTGGTCGCACACTTCGACGGTGAGCCGCTGCCGACGCCGGTGGACTGAGGCCGCTATTCAAGGGCGGTGATGGGGCGCGATTGCTGTATCATCCCCGTCCTGCAAACGAAAGTCACACATGCTCATCATCACCATCAAGCAGGGCAAGGAAAAAGCCCTGCTCGCGGGCGACCCGTGGATCTACCTGTCGGCCGTCGAAAAAGTCGACGGCAAAGGCCACGAACGCAACAAGCCGGGCATTACCGCCATCGTGCAAACATCGACGCGCCAGTTCATCGGCCGCGCCGCCTACAACGCCAAGTCGCAGATCGTCGGGCGCATGTGGTCGTTGCGCGAGGACGAGCCGGTCGATCATGCCATGATCAAGCGCCGCGTGCAGGCGGCCGTCGACAAGCGCGCCGCCACGCTGCGCACTGCCGATCCGCAGGCGCTGATTGGCTTGATCGATGGCGAGAAGGATGGCTTGCCAGGCCTGCAGGTGCACCAGTATGGCGGCGCCGAGGGCTATCTGATCTGCCAGTTCAACGCTGCCGGTGTCGACATGTGGAAGGTGCCGGTCGTGCAGGCGCTGTTGAAGGCCACCGGTTGCCGCAACGTCTACGAACGCAGCGACCCGCTGGTGCGCCAGGGCGAAGGCCTGCTGAACACACCGGGCGCGCTGGCCGGCGATGAGCCGCCCGACCGCCTGATGGTGCGCGATGGCAAACGCCTGGTGCCGATGGATATCGCCACCGGGTTCACGTATCCGCGCTGAGCGGCTGCCCTGTCAGTCCAGGCGTTCGTGATGGTCGGCCACGCCGCGTTTCCAGTAGGCCGATACTTTGGCGGCCTGGCGTGGCATGCCCGTCTCGACCAGCACCTGGCGCACACGCGCCATCAGCGCCGCTTCACCACCGCCCCAGGCCAGCCCGGCGCCCGGCTGCAACGGCAAATCCTTCAGCACCTGCAACAGCGCATCGTCGCTATCGACCCAGTGGATGCGGGCATCGGCGCGGGTCACGAACGTGCGGCGGTTTGCTGCATCCACCAGCAGCACTGCGTCGACGCGGGCGCCTGCCGGCAATTCTTCGAGCCGGCGCGTCACGGCCGGCAGCGCGCTGTCGTCGCCGACCAAGAGGTGCCAGTCCATCGCCAGCGGCAGGATCATCGAGCCGCGCGGCCCGCCAATGATCGCGCGCTGGCCGACGGTCGCATTGCGCGCCCACTCGGCCGCGCCGCCATGGCCGTGCAGTGCGAATTCAATGTCGACTTCGCGGGCGTCGGTGTCGACCCGGCGCGGTGTGTAGTCGCGCCGTACCTGTTCGCCACTGGCATCGTTGAACATGAACTTGACGTGGTCGTCGAACGACAGCGACGTGAAGTCGCCCAGCGCCTCGCCCTGGAACGTGATGCTGGCAAAGCCGGGGCTGACGCGCTTGATGCGTGCCACGGTGACCTCGCGCAGTTTCAGGTCGTGGCGCACGCGTTCGATCGTGGGGATGTCGGTTTCACTCATGCTACACTCCATCAATTAGTTGATAACGTCCACCATTATGCAAAAAGAAGTTGATAGAGTCAACCAAAAAAGCGGCGAAGATGCGCTTGAGGTGATGCACGCGATCGTGCACCTGTATCGTTCGCAGCAAATGCGCGGCCTGCGCGCCGATGTGCAGTCAGGTTCGCACGAGCTGGCGCACATGGAAATCAAGGTGCTGCGGTTTTTCGGCCGTCATCCCGGCGCGACGCAGAGCGATCTGGTCGCGCATTCGGGCCGCGACAAGGCGCAGGTTGCGCGCCTGATCAAGGGCTTGCGCGACGTGGGCATGCTCGATGCGACAGCCGATGAGGCGGATCGGCGCAGTACCCGGCTGACACTGAGCAGTGCAGGGCAGGCGGTGTGTGAGGAACTGCACCGGCAAAGCGGCGCATTGGGAAAGATTGCCCTGGCAGGGCTGGACACGGCCGAGCAGGCCCGCTTGATGGCGTTGCTGGCGCGCGTGCGCGCCAACCTGGAAGCCGGCGCGGCTTGAAGCCGCGCCGGCGGGTGGGTCGAATCGCTTACTCGACCCAGCCAAACCCGTCGCGCGCCAGCAGCGCGAACGATTCCGGCGGCCCCCACGAACCGGCCGCATACGCATGGGGCTTTTCGCCCAGCGTCTCCCAGCCGTTGATGATCGGTTCGACCCATTCCCACGCCGCCTCGAGTTCATCGCGGCGCATGAAGTGCGTCAGGCGACCGCGCACGACGTCGATCAGCAGGCGTTCGTAGGCTTCGGCGCGGCGCTGCGCGAATGCCGATTGCAGATCGAGGTTCAGTGCGACCTGCTGCATCAGCATGCCGCTACCCGGCTGCTTGGCGAAGATCTGCAGCTTGATCGCTTCTTCGGGCTGCAGCTCGATGACGAGGCGATTGGCCACGCCGCCCGGGGTTTCCGGGAACAGCGGGAACGGCGGATTGGCGAACTCGATGACGATCTTCGACGAGCGGCGCGCCATGCGCTTGCCGGTACGCAGATAGAACGGCACCTTCGACCAGCGCCAGGTATCGATGTGGGCGCGCAGGGCGACGAAGGTCTCGGTGTGGCTGTCGGCCGGCACATTGCTTTCTTCGTGATAGCCCTTGGCTTCCTGGTTGCCGCTCACGCCACGCGAATACTGGCCACGCACGGTATCGCGCGCGATATCTGCCAGGCCCATGCGGCGCAGCGAGCGCAGCACCTTGAGCTTTTCATCGCGCACGGCGTCGGGCGAGAGCGAGGTTGGCGGCTCCATCGCCACGATGCACAGCAGCTGCATCAGGTGGTTCTGCACCATGTCGCGCATCGCGCCGGCGCTGTCGTAGAAGCCCGCGCGGCTGCCCACGCCGACTTCTTCGGCCACCGTGATCTGCACGCTGGCGATGTTCGGCGCGCGCCACAGCGGTTCCAGGATCGAGTTCCCGAAGCGCAGCACCATCAGGTTTTGCACGGTCTCTTTGCCCAGGTAGTGGTCGATGCGGTAGATCTGCGACTCGGCAAAGTGCTTGCCGACCGCCTCGTTGATCTCGACGGCCGAGGCCAGGTCGCGGCCCAATGGTTTCTCGAGAACGACGCGTGCGTTGGCGTCGACCAGGCCGGTGGCGGCCAGCTTGTCGCAGATCATCGTGAACAGCGATGGCGCGGTGGCGAGATAGAACACGCGCTGGGCGCCATCGCGCGAGACATCGCGCAGCGTGTCGAAGACCGGCGCCTCAGCGACATCGACCTTCACGTAGACCAGCAGATCCAGGAAACCGGCCCAGCTCTTCTCGTTGAAATTGTCGCCGCTGATGAACGAGCGCGAATGCTCTTCGATGAAGGCGAGATAGGCCGCGCGGTCATAGTCCTGGCGGCCGGTCGACAGGATGCGGGTCGATGCCGGCAGGTTGCCGTGCAGGTAGGCCATGTACAGGGCGGGCAGCAGCTTGCGCATGGCAAGGTCGCCCATCCCGCCGAAGATGGTCATGTCGAGGGGGAGGCCGTTGTCAATCTCGGTCGAGGTGCTCATGGGTCTTTCGCTGGCAGGTTGGAGAAAATCGCGTGCGTCGCGGGCCGTAGATTGTAGCGTACCTGAGGCCAGGCGGATGCCCCGCGTGCCGCCGGGGCATGCCGGACGCGGACGAAAAAAAGCCCGCGCAAGCGCGGGCCCAAGGACGCGAGGACGCGTTCGATCAGAACTTGTAACGCAGCCCGAACAGATATTCGCGGCCCGTGACGTTGTTGACGACGACGCTGTTGCGCGCCCGGCTGATGAACTGGTCGCTTTCTTCGTTGGTCAGGTTGACGCCTTCGAGCGTGAACTCGAGCTTGTCATTGACCTTGTACGAGAACGACAGGTCGACGTTGAGGGTTTCGTTCTTGCCTTCGACGTCGTTGTTGTTCTGGCCCGGCACGCGGGTCACGAAGCCCGAGCGCTGGGCGGCCGAGACACGCGCGCTGAACTTGCCGTCGTCATAGAACAGCGTGGCGTTCCATGCTTTCGGCGACAGGTTCAGCAGGTCGTCCGTGATGCGCGCGTCGCTGGTCGGCGAGACCAGGTATTCGATCTTCGACGAGACCCGGGTGTAGTTCAGCAGCGTGCCGAAGTTCTTGCCCCAGCCGGGCAGGAAGGTGAACGGCTGCTGGTAGTTGATCTCGAAGCCTTTCAGCTTGCCGCCGTCGGTATTGACCGGTGTGGTCAGCGCAAACACTTCTTCACCCGTGAAGTTCGCCGGCAGCAGCGACAGCGGCAGGCCCGAATCGCGGAACGCCACGTTGGTGCGCAGGCTCTGGATGTAGGTGTCGATGTTCTTTTGGAACAGGCCCACGCCGACGAACGCCTTGTTCTTGAAGTAGTACTCGAAGCTGGTGTCGAAGGTCTTGGCACGGAACGGCTTGAGGAACGGGTTACCCGTGTTGATCGACAGGTTGCCGGTGGTCGCGATGCTGCCGCCCGGCGACAGGAAGCCCAGCTGCGGGCGCGTCATGACCTTGGCGGCGCCGACGCGCACGATGAATTCGTCGGTGATGTTCGCGGCCAGGTTGAACGATGGCAGCGTGTCCTTGTAGTCGTGATCGACCGTGACGGCGGTCCCACCGCCGGCAGCCTGGTAGCCGGTCGTCGACAGGTCGGTCTTCACGTGGCGCACGCCGACGTTGCCGCGCACCGGGATATTCCACAGGTCATAGCGGAACTCGCCCATCAGGTACAGGCCATCGCTTTTTTCGGTGACCGAGCGGTTGTTGCCGCGCGCATTGCCGTTTTCGATCGACGACAGCCGGAAGTCGCCCGGACCGCCGGCAGGGCCGCTCTTGATGCAGTTGCAGTAGATGTCGTAGGCAGCGGCGATCGCCTGCAGATTCGGCACCACCCAGCCGGTTGCATTCCCGGCTGGCAGGCCGAGATTGCTGCCAAAGCCGGTCAGGTTATTCGTCAGCCCGCTGGCGCCTGATGGCGGCGCGAAGATCGTGTCGTTCTGGTTCACGCGCCGGAATTCGTAGGTGTCCGAGCTGTACTTCTTGCTGTTGACGCCGCCCTTGATCGTGAAGATGTCACTGGCTTCCCACGCCAGGTCGAACTGGCCGACGTTGTTGACGTTGTCGGTGCCTTGCGGACGGGTGCGGATTTCGCTGGTGGTCGTGTTGGCGACCGTCGACGGCTGGGTGCCGCTGGCCACCTGCGGTACGCCGACCAGGCCCAGGCGGTTGCCCATCGGGTCGAATGGATACCCGATGACCGGGCGGCGGTCGTCGTTGCGGAAGTCGAGCGTGTAGCCGTCGACATTGAGCGCGTCGAGCGTCACGGTGGTCTGCACCGGGTTGCGGAACTTCGAGTTGGCGCGGCCGTAGCGGGCGCTCATGCTCAGCGTGTCGGTAAGCTTGTGTTCGAGCGTCAGCGTCGGCTGCGTGAAGGTGGTTTTCAGTTCATCGAAGCGCTGCTCGGAGCGGATGTCGACGCCATTGTATTTGCCGTACAGCAGAGAGCCGTTCGGCGCGTACTCGGCCTGCACCACGCTCATTTGCGGCTTGCCGCCCTGACTGGCGCTGCGGCTGAACGAGGTCGCTTCCAGGAAGTCTTCCTGACGCGTGGCGTCGAGCTTCGAGTACAGCATGTCAAAGGTGAGCAGGGTGCCGCGCTGCGGCCGCCATTGCACCGACGCGGTCAGGCCCAGGCGATCCTGGTCGTGGGTCAGGCGGCCGTAGCGTGGCAGGCGCGGATGGAAGTTGTCCGGGCTGCTGGCGGCGTTGTAGGCGGCCAGGTTTTCCGGGGTGTTGGGCAGGCGCGCGACGCCCTGTGCGGCCGGGCCGCAGGTCGTCGCGGTCGAATTGGTCGGATTCGCAGCGGCGCCGCGCGGCGCGCACCAGCCGCCCGACGACGGGCCGTTGTCCCAGCGCACGGTGCTGAAACCGTCTTCCAGCACGCGCCGTTTCGAGAACGCGCCCGAGACCAGCACGCCAACCTTGCGGTCGAAGAACGTGTCCGAAATCATGAAGGCTGCGCGCGGATCGGTCTTCTCCGAGCCGTCGTTGTACTTGCCCTTGAGGGCCACCGTGGCGTTAAAGCCTTTCAGGTCGAACGGGCGCAGTGTCTGCAGGTCGACGGTGGCACCAAGCGAGCCTTCGTCGACGTCGGCCGATGAACTCTTGCGCACTGTCAGGGCGCTGAACAGTTCAGACGCAAACACGTTGAAGTCGAAGCCGCGGCCACGGTTGGTGCCGCCCGAGCTGTCGGTGCCGCCCGTGGTGGCGAGGCCCTCGATACCGTTGATGCGTACACGCGTAAAGTCCTGACCCAGACCGCGCACCGTGATCGAGCGGCCTTCACCCGCATCGCGGTCGATGACGACGCCAGGCACCCGCTGCAGCGATTCGGCCAGGTTCGTATCGGGGAACTTGCCCATGTCTTCCGACTTGATGACGTCGACAATGCCGTTTTCCTGGCGCTTGGCGTTCAGGGCGCTTTCGAGCGAGGCGCGCAGGCCCGTGACGACCACCGTTTGCGCTGCGCCGGTGCCGGTCGGTGACGCGGCCACTTCCTGCGCGAACGCGGGGCCGAGCGACATGGCGGATACCGAGGCCGTGCCGAGCAGGCACAGGGTGAGTTTGCGCAGCGATGCGCGGTGCGGGTGTTGGTTCATGCTGTCTCCATGCGTTTTTATCGGGGTGGACGCTGACGGGTCCACCGGCGCTGCATTTGTTTATCTGGTCAGGCCAGTTTTTAGATTCTATGACACAACTTCCAATTTTGGTCAGGCCAATTAAAAAATATTTTAATTTGGCCTGACCTGTTGCTAGTCAGGTCTTTTTATGCAGGACCTGCTTGTAGCGCTTGCCGCCGATGGTGACGTTGTCCAGCGTGATGTCCACGGCGTTGTGCATGAACCACGGTTGCGCGGTGTTGACGGGTGTGCCGAAGTCCGAGTCGCTGATGCGCACGCGCGCGATCGGCGGGATCGTCGTGCCTGGCTTGCCGTTGAAGCTTGACGCCACGGGGCCGAGCAGCACGAACGCCTGGTAGCAGGAGAACTGGCCCTTGCCCGTATCGACATTCTTCGTGCGGACGTTGCGAATGTCGATGTCCGATACCTGCGGCGGGCGATTACGCATCGTGTCGTCGCCCGGCACGTAATCGCAATCGATCGTGACGATGGCACCGGCGCCAGACGCGACCGGTTGCTTGATGTCGCGCGCGCCGGCCAGCGGCTTGTACAGGCCAGGTTCAAGCGCCACGCCATTGGGCAGCGTCACGTCGCGCACGTACAGATGGCGCAGAAAACCGCCGCGGTTCATGTTCGTCTTGAGCCGGATCGCCGTGTTCAGCGGATCGTCCTTCCAGTGCGTGTTGCGAAAATCGAGCTGTTGCGCGTAGACGTGCTCGATCCCGCCGGCCATCTCGCTGCCAAGCGTGACGCCGCCATGGCCGCTGTTCATCACGCAGTTCTGGATGACGATATTGCGCGTCGGACCATGCTGTGTGTCGCTGTTTTTGCCGGCCTTGATCGCGATGCAGTCGTCGCCATTGTTGAACTGGCACTCGTCGACCAGCACGCCGTCGCAGGCTTCCGGATCGAACCCGTCGCTGTTCGGACCCAGGCTTTCCATGTTCACGCGGCGGATCAGCAGGTCCTTGCAATCGACCGGGTGGTGCAGCCAGAACGGCGCCGCATTGACCTGGTAACCCTGCAGCAGCACCTTGCTGCAACCAATCAGCTCGATCATGCACGGGCGCAGAAAGTGGCCGTGGCCGAACACGCGCCGTTCGACCGGCACGCCGGCCTCGGACAGCGCTGGCAGATAGCGAGAGTCGGTCTGCCAGCGGTTTCCCTCGCCCTGGATGCTTGCCTGCAGGCCCGCGTCGATGCCGGGAACGATGCGGTCGAGTGGCGCATTGGCCGGATTGGCGGCAACCTCGGTGCGGCTGCGCTTGGGCTGGCCGGGCTGGGCGCGGCCCTTCCAGTCCCACCAGCATTCGGCTTGCTGCGCAAAGCCCGGCTCGAACGGCACGCCGCCCTGGCCATTGAGGATGCTGGTCCAGTCCTCGCCCGTCAGCGCGATATTCTGCTGGTCGATCGCATACACCATCGGCGAATAATTCAGGCAGTCGTTGCCCTGCCAGCGCGACAGCACCAGCTTGCCATTGGCGCCGCAATCATGCGCGCCGTGGCGCGCGTAGTGATCGGGGTTGGCCGAAAAATGCACGCGCGCGCCTGCGGCCAGGTGCACGTGGACGTTCGAGCTCAGCACGATCGGGCCGGCGCAATACCAGTCACCTTTCGGGATTACGACACGACCGCCGCCCTTGGCGTGGCAGGCGGCGATGGCGGCCGCGATGGCCGGATAGCTGTCCGGCGAGCCGGGCGCCGGCGTGTCGAGCACGCCATCGACGAGCGAGGCGATCTGGCCCCGCACCTGTACCATCGATGCCGGCTTGGCGCCATAGGCCGTGACGTCGAAGTCTTCCTTGCGAAATACCAGCGGCGTGGCAAAGCGGGCAATGATGTCGTTGGCGCGCTGCCACGGGTCAGGTGGCGTTACCGCTTTGCGGGCGGCGGGGGCAGCCGCGGTGACGCCGGAGAGCAGCAGCGATGCTGCCGGCACGGTGCGCAGCAGCGCGCGGCGTTTCGGGTGAAATGGCATGGTCAGTTTCCTTTGGTCGGTGCGATGGTCACGCGCACCGGGCTGGCGTCGCGCGCTGCGACGGTTGCCGCCTCGCGTTGCCACAGTTCGCGGCTGGTGATCTCGCCCGCGCGGCGCCAGGCACCGCCGGCGTAGTAGCGCAGCGGCGTGCCCGGCGTGGCTTTGGCCACGATCAGGTCATTAAGCGCATCCTGGGCAAAGCCTTCGGCCGCTGGCAGCACGACCGCGGTGCCGAAGGCATCGTTGGTTGACTGCTCGACCCACTGCAGCAGGACCTTGCCGTCGCGGGTAGTGGCGATTTTCGGGGACTGGCCCTTGTCGGCCGGCGTCTTGTTCAGGCCCACGGCCACCGTCAGCTGGCCGTCGCCGCTGGCGGTGAAGGTGCTGTCGATACGGTCAAACCATTGGCCAGCGTCGACCGTGAAGCGTTTGACTTCGCTGACCTCGCGCCCGCCGGCATCCCACGGCGCGTAATGCAGTTCGAACACCGTGCGGATCGGGCCATTGGCCAGGATCCTGAAGGTTGCGTAGTTCACGCCCGGGTACAAGGTCTCGCCGCTCCAGACACCGATGCCGCCGGCGCCGCGCGACTTGCCGACGTTGTACATGTCCATGCCTTCGCCCTGATCCTTGTGATAATGGTCGTGGCCCTTGTTGTACCAGCGGTCGACGATCGGATAATCGACACGCTTGAACCAGATATCCAGGCCGCTCGTCACCAGGACTTCCTTGACGACGCCGGGCGGCGCGGGCGCTGCCAGCGCCGGCCCGTAGGTGCGGTGGGCGATCTTGTCGTTTTCCCACGCGAAGTCGTCCAGCCGCTCGGGCACCTGACGCGCGAAGGTCTTGACCGGGAACGGCGGGGCGACGCCGTCGATGCGTTCGATGGTGAAGTTCGCGCTCTTCTCGCCAGCAGCGAAGCTGTGCTGGAACAGGAGTTCACCGTAGGCGACGCCTTCGTGCTTCGGGTCCTTCGCCTGCGGTGCGATATTCGTGACCTGATGCGGCAGCACGCGGCCACGCGCATCCTTCACCGCAATCTTCTGCACCATCGCGCCGGGCAGGGCGGCGTTCACGTCCTTCCACGGGATCGAGATGGTTTCGGAGGGGCGGGCGATTGCCAGGTCCTGCTGGACGGTCACGCGGATGCCGTCCGCATGGGCGTGCGCCAGCGGCGCGGCCACTGCGGGAATGAGCAGCGCGGCGAGTACGAGTCGGTTCATTATGTCACTCCAGGGTCAGTGGTGTTCGCGGTAGTCGGTCTGCCCACCCTTGGGCATGTAGTGGTAGGTGCGCACCTTGTGCTGCACTTCGAACGCGGGGTTCGTCACCAGGCGAATGATTTCGGCGCCGGCCAGCAGCATCGGGCCGTAGCCGTGCAGCGCATCCACGCTGGTCGGGCGGTGGTAGTAGTAGGCCATGTCGCCCGCCAGCGTCGTACCGACGCACGTGCCTTCGACCTGGCCCAGCGCCGTGATGCGGGTCGACAGCGCGTTCCAGCCGGTTTGCGCGATCGAGCCGTAGGTCGTCGGGCTGACCCAGCCCTCGTTGACGGCATGCGCGATCACATACGTGAAGATCGCGCTGGCGGACGTCTCGAGATACGAGTCGTTGCGGTCGATCATCTGGTGCCACAGGCCGCTGCCGCTTTGCAGTTCGGCGATACCCTTGAGCGATGCGCGCAGCTGCGCCAGCACTTTCGGGTAGCCAGGATGATCCTTCGGCAGCACGTCGAGCAGGTCGGACATCGCCAGCACCGCCCAGCCATTGGCGCGCGCCCAGTAGAAGCGCGGCGCATCCGGGTGGTTTGCATGCCAGCCGTGCGTGTACAGGCCAAGCTGCGGATTGAACATGCGGCTCGACATGCCCATCACGTTGTTGACCGCATCGTCGAAATAGGCGCGCTCGCCCGTCAGGCGGCCCATCTCGGCGAGCGCCGGGATGCTCATGTACATGTCGTCGGCCCACAGCGAGACTTCCTGCGGGCGCTTGCGGGCCATCGTACCGTCGTCCAGCCGGAACTGGCGCTTGGCGACCCAGTCGCTGCAGGTATCGATCATGGGTTTCAGATCCGGCCCGACCTTGGCGGCGCGCGCGCGCATCAGGGCCGCGCACATCGAGCCGGCGTCGTCGAGCGAGCGCGGGTCGAGAAAGCGCGAGAAGCTGTTGGCGCGTTCGAGCTTGAACTGCTGTTCCTGCGCGCGGAAATACGGTAGCGTTTCGGCAAAGAAGGCGAAGTGGCGCTTGGTCATCGCGGTAAAGCCGGGGTCCTTGGTGACCTGGGCCGCCTTGAGCAGGCCGGAATGGACCACACCCATCTCGTACACCTGGATCCCATAGTCACCGGCGCTCTTTTCGAAGACGGCGTCCGCACTCGGCTTGTTCAGGTCGGTGACCGGCTGCCCGGTGCGCTTGCTGACGATGCGGGTTGGCGTCGCGCGGTCCATGAAAGCGCGGATTGCCTGCAACTGGGCGGTGACCTCGGCCACCACCGGCTTTTTATACGGGATCGGGTAGGTGCCTTCGCCGGCGTCGCCCAGGTTCGTGTTGTCGGTATTGCGGTATTGACCCTGGGCCAGCGCGGGCGAGGATACCAATGCGCAGCCCAGCAGGGCGGCAACGAAGTGCAGTTTCATTTGTCTCCAATCGGCATCGTGATATTCACTGTTGTATTACCTGTGTTGCTCAAGTGCAGGTAACGCTCTTTTGGTCGGCTCATTCTAATTTGGTCTGACCAAAATCGCAAGCTGGACTAGCCACTTTTCGATGTTGTATGGCATACTTTCCCGGAACAAGGTCGCGGCAGAATTTAATAGAACACATGAGGAGACGGGCATGACCCAAGCAGTACAGAAAGTCGGCAAACCATTCAAACGCATCCTGCTGACCGGCGCGGCCGGTGGCCTGGGCAAGGTGCTGCGCGATCGCATCAAGCCGTGGGCCGACGTGGTGCGGCTGTCGGATGTCGTCGACATGGGCGACGCCCGTGAGGGTGAAGAGATCGTCCAGTGCGATCTGGCCGACAAGGACGAAGTCATCAAGCTGCTCGAGGGCGTGGACGCGGTGCTGCACTTCGGGGGCGTGTCCACCGAAAAGCCGTTCGAGCCGATCATGCAGGCCAATATCCTCGGTGTGGCCAACCTGTACGAGGCGCTGCATAAGGCCGGCACCAAGCGCGTGATCTTCGCCAGCTCGAACCACGCGATCGGCTACCACCGCACGACCGAGATGCTCGACGCGGATTCGCCGACGCGCCCGGACAGCTACTACGGCCTGTCGAAGGTATTCGGCGAGCAGATGTCGCGCTATTACTATGACCGCTTCGGCATCGAGACGGTCTGCGTGCGGATCGGTTCGAGCTTCCCGGAGCCGGCCAACAAGCGCATGATGAGCACCTATCTGTCGTATGACGACCTGACCGAGCTGTTGCGCTGCGCGCTGTTTGCGCCGCGCGTGGGCCACACGATCGTCTACGGCATGTCGGACAACGACAGCGTCTGGTGGGACAACCGCCTGGTCGCTCATCTGGGCTTCAAGCCGAAGGACAGCTCGCGCACCTTCGCGCATCTGTTCCCGGATACGGCCGAATTCCCGGCGCCGGACGATGTGACGACGATCTACCAGGGCGGCAAGTTCCTGCTCGACGGCCCGCAATACTGATGCCGGCGGCGCGCCCCATGCTGCAACGCCTCGTGCTGCAAAACCGCAGTCTGGCGGCCGTCATCGTGCCGCAGATCGGCGGCGGCCTCGCGCGCCTGGACTGGCTGCGTGGCGCGCAACCGGTGCCGCTGCTGCGTGGCCTGCCGCCCGATTTTACGGACGTGCCGCAACCGGGCCAGCTGGCCTGCTTCCCGCTGGTGCCGTGGTCGAACCGGATCGCACCAACGGGCTTCGAGTACGGCGGTCAGCGGTATGTGCCGACGCCGAACCGCCCGGGCGAGAAGGTCGCCATTCATGGCGATGGCTGGCAGCAGGCGTGGGATGTGCAGTCGCTGACCTTCGATTCCATCCTGCTGCGCCTGACGCGTCACGCGTTTGCGCCGCTCGCGTATGACGCCACGCTGCGCTACACGCTCGATGGCGACGCGCTGATCGTGGAACTCACGGTGCGCAATGCAGGCGCGGTGGCGCTGCCATTCGGCCTTGGCCTGCATCCGTGGTTGCCCGACCCGGGCGGCGCGCAGCTGCAGGCGCGGGCCGATGCGGTCTGGTTGTCGGGCCCTGACAAGCTGCCGTCGAGCCGGCGCGCTGTGCCGCCTGTGTGGGACTACCGCACATTCGAGCCGCTGCCGAAGGAGGCTGTCGACAATGCCTTCGCCGGCTGGGACGGCGTAGCGCGTGTGCGCTGGCCGGGGCGGGGCCTGGGTCTCTCGATCGAGGCGGCGATGGATTACTTCATCCTGTATGCGCCACCGGGCCGCGACTTCTTTTGCTTCGAGCCGGTCGACCATCCGATCAATGCCCACAATATGCCGGGCTATCCCGGCCTGACGGTGCTGGCGCCCGGCGCCAGTGTGAGCCGCTCGGTGGTCTTCCGGGGCGAGTCGCTTTGATGCGCTACGGTAGAAATCCGAGCTCGATCCCGGCGTGTTCTGACAAGGCCTTCATTGCACCCTGCACGACGCATTCAAGCACAGTGCATAGCGGCGCACGGATGCGGTCTCGCCCCCCCGGCAGTGGACGTACAATGATTAATTACTGATAACATTTTTCATTTGCGTGGTGGCTCGATGGACGATCTGAAGGAACACCCGGCTGCTGTGCCGGTTGCAGGGGAGGTTAGCGCCGCAGCGGTCCCGAGCGGGCGTCCACGCCGCCGCTGGCTGCGCGCGCTGCTGTATCTGTTGGCTGTGGTTGGTTTGCTGGCGCTGTTGACGCTCGCTTACGCCATCTACCGTCACAACACCACGCCGCCAGCGCCGGAGCGCGTTGTCATCGATGAAGCAACCGTCATCGATGATGTGATGGGCAAAGTCTACGGCAAATACTCGGCCGCGAAAAAAGGCTGGGTGTATGTCGACGACGAGGACGTCACCTACGTCATGCGGGTAGTGCAACAAGTCAAAATTCCCGATAACCTTGCTGGCGACGAGATGTATTTCGTCGCCAGCGGCGTCGCCGTCGACGGCACCGACCGTGCGCGCTACGGCGCATTCCACGTGCATCCCACCGAGCCGCGCGATGGCGATCTGACCGCGGCGAATCTGCAGGTGCAGTACAGTGCACGCGTTGCTGTGCAGCCCGAACAGGTCTATTTCGAGGCATTGAGCGAGAATCTGTGGGGCTGGGTGATCAAGACCCAGACCGGGAGCGATCCGAACCATTCGCCGGTCACGGTCACCAATAACGTGCTGGCACCGCACAAGGGCGGCGTTGCGATCCTGGCTGAATTCCCGGGATCGAGCGACTACATCCCCGCCCAGCCATGCGCCGAGGCCAAAGCTGCCTACGATGTGTACAACAGCACGACGCCGCCTGACCTGGGCAGCCACGGCGTCGATGAAGCCGAGATGGATATCGAGGAGCCCGAAGAGCCGCTGCGCTGCGACAAGCGGCGCTGGCGGTACCGGGTCGGCGTCGTCAACGGCACGATTCCGGCGCCAATCACGGTGACGCTGTCGGGCAGCCGGGACGGGCAGGCGGTCGAGGCGCGCAAGTGGAAGGTGATGTTCGATCCGAAGAGTTTCACCTACGTCGTCCCGAACGACCTTGCGCTGTCGACGCCGCCACCGGAGTGATCGCGTATCGCCCGTAACAGCTGCGCTTCACACCCTGTGCCGAACTTCGGAGATGTATGAACATCGGTTTCCATCAATTTCGTTGCCGCTGGCACGACTTGCTGTTATTCGCCCTTGCCAGCTGCTTGTTCTGGTGGGGCGATCATGCGCTGGCCTCCGACAACAAGAACGCTTGGGTACTCTCTTACAAAGGCAAATCGACCAACGCGTTCATTTGGGATAAACGCGCACATGGGCTGATCCGGGCGAGCGTTCCGACGCAACTTGCGAAAGACGTTATGGATGGGCTGAGCGGTCCGCCAGATCCGGTGCACGTCGTTGAGAACCGCTACGTGAGCGTCTCGGCTTGCGTCGCGCACGCATGCATGATGAAGGGCTTCTTCTGGATCGATGTACAAAGCGGGGCTGCGCTGGGGGCGGCTGTGGTTGACAACGCATTGCTGGTCGGATCGAAGGAGCTCTCCAGCACCGCTCTGCCAGCAACGGCACGTCAGGCGCTTTCGGCATGGCTGAGCGACAACGACATTGAACCAGGCAAGGTAGAATTCGTGAATGCGAATGGAGCGATCCACCCGCTTGCCCGTTCCGAATTCGGTCAGGCTGGCCGCTTCCGCCCGCGCCCACAAGGGCCGTCCTTCGATTGCACGCGGGCGAAAACCAGGATCGAGCTGGCAATCTGCAACGATCCAGGCCTGTCAAAACAGGATCTCGAGTTGGCCGCGCAAGTCAGACAGTTGCGGCAGGGGTTCGACACCGTTAGCGACCAGGACGCTGTGAGGGCATTCCAGCGAGACTGGCTGAAACGCCGGGACGCCACCTGCGCCGGGGCGGCGCAGGTAGCCGATTGCGTCGCACAGCAATACGGTCAGCAGCAGCAGCGTCTGATGAAATGGCTTCCGCCCCGTTAATGGAGAAGTGTTTCAGGGCAGTTCCGGTTCTCGTTCCGGTTGCTGGACTCCAAAAAGTTAGCTGAGCGGCAAATTATCCAGGCAAGCAGAGCACTGACGAACTGCGGGTTTCGGCCAGAAGCCGACTTCCACATGGTTTCAACCTCATTTACCTTTCCATGAATCTTTGCGATCTTGAAGAATCCGAAGTCCTGTCGATCTCTCCTGATCAGCAAGATCTCTGCTTCGAGATGGTGGTCCGTGCTGAGGGCGGAGCCCGGTATAAGCTGTCGGCGTGGAACACGGCCGGCGCTTGCCTACACGTCACGTTCGGCGCGCTCGATTTGCTGGCGTCACGCACGGACTCAAGCAACCGTCCTACCCTTGGCGAGCTCGAAGGCGTGTCTATGGTGGACAATATCTTGACGCTTGAAGGTGACTTTGGGGACGTTGTTATTCACAACGCCGCAGTATCGATCGAACAATTGACATAGCCGGTCGAAGTATGTCCGCAACTGGTCAATACCCGCCTGTCGCGGGAATCGCTAAACTGTCAACACGGCGACCTGCCATGCTAGGACCGAGCGGTTGAATTCAGGGCCAAGAGCGGACACTGGCGACGCGCTACCGACACACTAAGGAATCAAATGCACGGCTTCTCGGAAGATATAAAACTGGAAGGTGTCGTCGGATCAGAAATACAGCAGATTGGTCTCGGGCGGTACGACGTCCAATTTCTGTTCGGATCAGGAACCAAGATCTGCGTTCAAAGTCTGGTTGAGGTGTTTGAGGGCGATGAGCTAGTCGCTACCTGGGACGAAGAGCGAAATTGGACTACGACGGCGTTTCAAAAGCTCTTGAACGAGATGATCGAGAGTTACGCCGTGCTGTGCGAAGAGACCATGGAGATCAGGTTTCAGAATGGACTGCGGCTGCGCCTCCACGACAATTCTACCCAGTACGAGAGCCTTCAAATCTACCCCGCGTTTATCGTTATTTGAAGAATGAACGACCGCGTCTGGGCAGCAGTGGCCTGTTGCGACGCTCGACAACTTTACCCTGGTCGAAATAGACCGTCCGACAACAACACAACGTATGCTGGTCACGCCCGAGGGAGCTTGGTTTCAGGGAGTGCCGCCGGGCCAAGGCGCGGGTCCCAATCCATTCTGCATGCTACCTGATAGACTACCCATCTGATGAGTTCACAGCTTCGAGCAATTCTTGATTCAGTAAATGACGAGCAGTCCTTTCTCCGATTCTTGCAAGCGCTTGCAGAAGACTGGGAACACGGGCAGCAAAAGGAATTGGCAAACCCGAGTCCTCCCTATTGCCCTAGGGCTAATGGATGGGAGAACAATACGATCGGCGCCTATCTGGATGCAGCATTTCAATGGGGGGACTCGTCGTCCGATGGCATTGGATTCTACGAAAAGCCGAGCAACCCGTGGAAGCGCGCGGCGGAAATCCTTTATATGGGAAAACTATACGAATAGCCCAATCCGGCCACCTGCCTGGCCTCTCGACGTCCAATACGGGAGTCAACTGCTAGCGTTCACGGTCGTCGCCAGATTTTCAACTCAGCAACCTGTTGTGCGTGGGCGACTGGCTGGAACTGGCCTGGAGCGGACCCTCCGTAACATTCATCATCTGACAGAACCATGAGAAATTTGCCGCCGGATGTTTGGGAGCAGTCCGAATATTCGAGAAAAGAGTATGAAGCAGAACCCGTGACCGATAACCTTGTTTCAGCCGTCGAAGCGACGCTTGGATATCGGCTGCCATTGTCCTATGTTGCGTTGATGCAGACCCAGAACGGCGGGTTACCGACGCGAACGTGCCACGGTACGACGCAGCGGACATCGTGGGCGAACGATCATGTAGGCATCACTGGCATCTACGGAATTAGCGAGAGCAAGCCAAACGCGCTGTGTGGAGCACTTGGTAGCCAGTTTGGATTGATGAGTGGGGCTATCCGCCAATCGGCGTTTACTTTGCCGACTGCCCCTCTGATGGGCATGACATGATCTGTCTGGATTATTCGGTTGGCGGCCCTTCCGAAGAGCCGCGGGTCATTCATGTGGATCAAGAACTTGACTACCGAGTGACGGTGCTCGCCGATACGTTTGAAGAGTTCTTGCTTGGCCTTCAGCCAGCTGGGAATTTTTCGAGCGACTAAAACGATCGTTTGTAACTTTGGTGCCGCTGTGGACCGGCTCCTGCCTGTCGGGACAGTCGGTGATTTCTCCGGCTCGTCAACCAGCCAAGCTGCCCCAGCTGCCGGTTCCGGCCAAAGCAGACGTCCGCAATACCCATCAGCAGGCGGCTAAACCCAGGGAGCGCCATTGATAAGCAAAAAAAATGCGCCAGTCGAGTGGGCTGGGCTCATGTATGAGCTTGAAGATGCGCAGGAGCAGTTGACGGCGCTGATTTCTGAAATGAACGCGACCGACGACTATCACGAAGTCGATCTACGCATACAACTGGGCCACGTCTTCTCTCATTTGAACCGCGCTTGGCATCGCCGGAATAAACCCCTTGGCCTTGATCAAAAGGAGTGGCAGGAAGCTAGCCGGTTTCCATCCGACTTGGACCCGGTATAGGATGGGGCTACGACCGTTCGCTTCGGGGTGACGCCGGCGGACATTTTTGGCCGGCGCGGCGACGGCATGTCAACGCAACTGAACAGCAACCATGATGGTTGCTGTCGCAATCGACTCCCATCACGTAGAATGCGCGGGTCAACCGTCATTCGCCGCGCATGCCACGTTCCATTCTTCATTGCCTGCTATCGCTGTTATTGCTCGTCTCGCAGCAGATGGCGCTGGCGCATGGGCTGTCGCACTGGCATGGCACGCAGCAACGCCAGGGTGTGCAGCAGGCAGGTGGCCAGCCGGATGCACCTGCGCTGCAGGAGTTCTGCGCCGAATGCGCAGCCGGCGCCCAGCTCGATGTCGCGCTGCCGCTGCCGCAGTACATTGGTCATCTACCGCAACTGGCCGCATCCGGCCCACTGGCACTTGGCGCCGGGTGCGCGCACGTGCAGCCTGTACGCGCATGCCTTCCACGCGGTCCCCCTCGGGCGAACTGATTCGATCTGCAGTAATCGATGTACTGCCGTGGCGCCGCCATGGCAGTGCCGTTCGCACCCATTTTGCTCGAGGTTGTCACCATGAATATTCAACGCACGCTGCTTGCCAGCGCCATCCTGCTCGCCTGGAACATGCCGGCACAGGCCCAGTCGGTACGCAACGCCGATACCCAGCAGGTGATTGTCACTGCGTCACCGTTTCGCAACGGTGAAAACGACCAGATCCTGACCCCGGCGAAAGTACTGGCCGGCGATGAATTGCGCGACAAGGCCGGCAGCTCGCTCGGCGAGACGCTGTCGCAGGAACTCGGGGTGTCCGCCTCGGCCTTCGGCGCCGGTGCCTCGCGCCCCATCATTCGCGGCCTCGAAGGTTCGCGCGTGAAAATGCTTGAAAACGGCATGTCCGTGTCCGACGTGTCGGGCTTGTCGAACGATCACGCGGTATCGGCCGAGGGCGCGGTCGCGCGCCAGATCGAAATCCTGCGCGGCCCGGCCGCCTTGCTGTACGGCTCGGGCGCGATCGGTGGCCTGGTCAATGTTGTCAACGAGCGCATTCCGACGCACCTCGAAGCCACGCCGACCGGCCAGGTCGAGACCCGCTACAGCACCGGTGACAACGGCAAGAATGTGTCCGGCACCGCGGACGCCGCCAGCGGCAAGATCGCGCTGCACGTCGATGGCAACTGGCGCGATACAGACGACTATCGCATTCCCGACCGCCGGGTCCTGCAGGACGCCGACTCGGCGATGCGCCGCCTGCCGCATTCGGACACGCGCGAAAAGAACCTTGGCGCCGGCGCCTCGTGGGTCGACGATTGGGGTTATGCGGGTGTGTCGGCATCGCACCTGAGCAATCTGTACGGCATTCCGAGCGCCGAAGGTTCGCGCATCGACCAGAAACAGGACCGCTATGACTTTGACAGCATGCTCAAGCAACCGTTCAAAGGGATCGAATCACTGCGCTTCAAGGCTGGCTATACCGACTACGAGCACGCTGAACTGGGCGAGGACGGCCCCGAGGTGATCTTCAATAACCGCTCGCTGGAAACGCGGCTGGAGCTCACACATGAGGTCATTGCCGGCCTGCGCGGCACGATCGGTGCGCAGACCGAAAACACGCACTTCTCGGCGCTCAATGCCGAAGGCGGGCCGGACACGGTGCCGCTGACCCACTCCAAAACGACGGCCTTGTTCATGGTGGAAGAGGGGGAGGCCGGTCCGCTGCGCATGAGCGCTGGCGCGCGCTACGAAAACGTCAAGCGCGAGCCGGTGGGCGGCAGGCAGCGCACCTTCGATCTTGGCTCCGGCTCGCTGGGCGCCGCCTGGCCGTTCATGCCGGGCTACAGCGTCGGTGCAACGCTGTCGTACGCGCAGCGCGCGCCCGCGATCGAAGAACTGTACTCGGCCGGGCCGCACGATGCGACCGCCACCTTCGATATTGGCAATGCCGACTTCGACAAGGAAACCTCGCGCAACGTCGAACTCACGCTGCAGAAGAACACGGGCCTGGTGCGCTGGAAAACCAACCTGTTCCGCAACAATATCGACAACTACATTTTCGGCCGGATTGGCCGCGACCTCGTCGATGAGGACGGCAACCCGGGTGATGAACTGCGCACCCGCACGTTCGAGCAGCGCCGTGCCCGCATTCATGGCGCCGAAGCCGAGCTGACCTACAACCAGACCGGCGCTGGCTGGTCGGGGCGGCTGTTCGGCGATACCTCGCGCGGCGAGCTTGGCGATGGCGGTGGCAACCTGCCGCTGCAACCCGCGGACCGGATCGGCGCCAGCGTCGGCTACCGTGAGGGGGCTTGGCGCGGTGGCCTATCGCTGGTCCATGCGCGCGGGCAGGATCGCCTGGCCGCCAACGAAAACCAGGACACGCCGGCTTACAACCAGCTCGACGCCAACCTGTCGTACACGCAGCGCGTGCAGGGCCTGGATCTGACCTGGTTCGCACTGGCCAAGAATATCCTGAACGACGATATTCGCCTGTCGACGTCGGTGCTCAAGGACGTCGCACCGTTGCCAGGCAGGCGTGTGGTGTTGGGTGTCAGAACGGCATTCTGACCGACCGGTAGTGCATGGCAATACCAGGCTGCGGTAACCGGTCGCAGCCTGGTGTCATCTCTCGTGTTGGGGATCGATTGAAGTAATTGAATTGCAATAATGCGTTAGAAGTTCACAACAGAATCACACTTATCGAACAGATAAAGTGACTTTTTGTGAATTTTCGTTGCGGCAACAGTTTCTGCATGGATACAATTGCCTCAGCAAATGCGATGCGGCGCAGGTCATGTCGCCGTCTTTGCATTCAATAAACTATTTCAATTGTATTCCCCAGGAAATTATGAAAACACGTTTCATCGTGGTGGCACTCGCTTTGCCATTCGCCGTCGCATCCGCCTTTGCTCAAGATAGTAATGCTGTTCGTATCAGCGGTTTTGGTACCGGCGCCCTCACGTTTGCCGATACCGACCAGGCTGAATTTGCCCGTTCGAACCAGTCGTCGGGTGTCAAGAAGGATCCACGCACCGGCGTCGATTCGAACCTCGGCCTGCAGGCCGACTACACCGTCAACTCCTGGTTGTCGGTTACCGGCCAGGGCCTTGTACGCAAGGATGGCGAAGACAGCTTCGGCGCCGAACTGTCGTGGGCCTTCGTCAAGGCCAAGCTGTCGGACAACCTGAGCGTGCGCGTTGGTCGCATGGCCATGCCAGCGTTCATGATCTCGGAATACCGCAATGTCGGCTACGCCAACACCTTCCTGCGTCCGCCGCAGGAACTGTATTCGCAGATGCCAATCAATAACATCGACGGCGCCGACGTCACCTGGCAACAGCAGTACGGCGATACGACCGTCACGGCGCTGGCTGCCTATGGTCGCAGCGATTTCAAGACTGCGGGTGGTCCTACCGCCGAATCCCGCGACCAGTACGCGCTGAACCTGACGGCCGAACATGGCCCGTTCATCGTGCGCGTGGGTCGCAGCGGCACCAAACTGTCGTCAGAAAGCGCGCAGCTGGACGCCGCCGTGGTCACGTTCAACAACACGGCTGCCGCGTTCAATGTCCCGCAAGTGGCGGACATGGGCGTGCTTCTCAACACCAAGGACCGCAAGTACACGTTCACGTCGGCTGGTCTTTCCATGGACTGGAACAATATCGTCGTCCTGACCGAATACGCCAAGCGCAAGATGCCGGATTCGTTCCTGGGTTCGTCCAAGTCGTGGTACGTGATGGGTGGTTACCGCTTCGGCAAGTTCCTGCCGTACTACACCCGCGCCAAGATCATTTCGAAGGGCGTGACCAACACCATTCCTGCCAACTGCCCAGCTGGTGCCTCGTTCGCATGCGCACCAACGCTGGCGGCACTGTCGGGCCTGATGAACACGCTGACCACGGCCATCGATGGCACGAGCCAGACCACTGACAGCATCGGTGTGCGCTGGGACTTCATGACGTCGGCCGCGCTCAAGGTCCAGATCGATCGCATCAAGCCGCAAACCAACGGCCAGTTCATCAACGTCCAGCCTGGCTTCAAGGGCCCGGTGACCGTCGGCGCCGTCGCGCTTGACTTCGTGTTCTAAGGATTTACCAATGAATCAAATGTTCAAAGCCAGCGTGACCCTGAGCGTCCTGCTGCTCGCGCTGCCAGCCGCTGCCGAAGTCGTCGTCGTCGTCAATGCGAAAGCCGCCGAATCGTCGCTGACCAAGGACCAGGTGTCGCAGTTCTTCCTGGGTAAATCGACCGCCATGACCCCGGTTGACCAGGCCGAAAGCGCCCCGGCGCGCGCTGAGTTCTACAAGAAAGTGACGGACAAGGATCCTTCGCAGATCAAGGCCCTGTGGTCGAAGCTGGTCTTCACCGGCAAGGCCACGATGCCGAAGGAAGTCGGCGACAACGCCGGCGTCAAGAAAGCCGTTGCAGCCGACCCGAAAGCGATTGGCTATATCGACAAGAGCGCGGTCGACGCGTCGGTCAAAGTGGTCTATTCCGGTTCCTGATCATTTATCGGTACCCCGCCGCGCGTGCGGCGGGTTTTGACTTCAGGAGCAGGCAGCATGAGTATCAAACGCAGGATCTGGGCACTGCCGATCATCTCGGCCATCATTTTTACCCTCGGAGTTGCCGTCAGTGCCGGCATCGCCAACAAAGCACTCACGTCGATCCACACGACTGAAAGCGTGGACTACCCGGCGCTCGACATCAGCAAGGAACTGGCGGGCGACATCGAGTCGGTCACCAATGGCTTGCGCGACGCCGTCAGCGAAGGCGACAAGGCGCGCCTGACGCAGGTTGGCGAACAGGCCGACAAAGTACGGGCCAAGCTGGCCAAATTCGGCAAGATCGACGGGATGCAGGCAACCGGCGCCCGGCTGAGCCAGGAATTCGAACAATATTACGACCCGGCCGTCTCTGCGGCCAAGATCATGCTCGAGATCGAGCAGGGCGATCCGCAGGCCGTCGTGACGCGCATGCAGTCGACGCTCGCAACCTTGACCACCGACGTCGCCAAGGTCAATGAACTAGCGCAGCAGCAATTCAAGGCCGGCATCACGCGCAGCGAAACCAGCGTGACGAACGTCGTGACGGTCACCATCGTTACCGGCCTGATCGTGATCGCCGTGCTGATCGCCGTCTCATGGTTCATGGTGCGCACGATCTGGCAGCAACTGGGTGGTGAACCCGAGTATGCGCGCGACATTGCTCGCATGGTCGCCGACGGCAACCTGTCGATGGCAATCCGCATCGAACCGGGCGACAACGGCAGCTTGCTGGCCGCGCTGTCCGACATGCGCGATCGCCTGGCCAATATGGTGGCCGGCATCAAGACCTCGGCCGATACGATCGCGTCGGCCAGTGGGGATATCGCCAGTGGCAATGCCGATCTGGCCAGCCGCACCGAGCTGCAGGCCGGTCGCCTCGAGAACACGACGCGTGCGATGGAAGCCTTGACCGACACCGTGCGTACCAATGCCGCCAACGCCAACCAGGCCAAAGACCTGGTGGTGACGGCCAGCGACATCGCCACGCGCGGTGGCGAAGTGGTGGGCAATGTGGTGTTGACGATGAGCGCCATTAATACGTCGGCCACCAAGATCGTCGAGATCATTTCGGTGATCGATGGCATCGCGTTCCAGACCAATATCCTGGCGCTGAACGCCGCAGTCGAGGCGGCGCGGGCAGGTGAGCAGGGCCGTGGCTTCGCGGTCGTGGCGTCCGAAGTGCGCAACCTGGCGCAGCGCAGCGCCACCGCCGCCAAGGAAATCAAGGAACTGATTGGCGACTCGGTCTCCAAGGTCGACGCCGGGAGCGCGCTGGTCGATCAGGCCGGTAGCACGATGGAGCAGATCGTGGCTGCAGTGCGCCGCGTGCAGACGATCATGGGCGACATCAGCGACGCCGGTCAGCGCCAGAGCGAAGGCATCGTGCAGATCGGTCTGGCGATCAGCGACATGGACCAGATGACGCAGCAAAATTCGGCCCTGGTCGAGGAAGCATCGGCGGCGGCCACCTCGCTGACGGACCAGACCGCGCAATTGTCGGAAGCGTTGGCCGTGTTCAAGCTGGACACGTCGACACCAATGTCGATCAGCGGTGGCCGCCCGGCACCGTTGAAGCTGGCGCATCACTGATGCTGTCGGCGCTGGGGATGCTGCTGCTTGCAGCGTTCCCAGCACCTGATTCCTCGCCGGACGAATGATGTTCCGGCCGTTGTAGCAGACCATACCGCCTTCATTATCCTGCCTGATTCCCGGTTTGCGCAGGCCGCACCCGTCGCTGTCACCCCCACGATTCCCCTGATTGTTCAACTGCTGATCCGATAGCGTGCCGCGTCCACGACGCGGGCACAGCGTTGCGTATTTGTGTCGCTTTGGTCAGGCCATTCTCATTTGGTCCGGCCAAAATAGGGATGTGGACTAGCCGCATTGGAGCGTTTTATGGCATACTAAAAACGATCCTCCCAACTTCAGCCGACAGGCAGACACGACACATGAACCACGACGTTCCGCGCACGATCCGCATGCAGCCAGGCGACAATGTTGCCATCGTCGTTAACGATGGCGGCCTGCCCGCCGGCACCGTGCTGCCCGGCGGGCTGGTGCTGCTCGAAGGCGTTCCCCAGGGCCACAAGGTCGCGTTGAGCGACCTGGCCGACGGCGAACCGGTGATCCGCTATGGCGTGACGATCGGCTATGCGAGCGGTCCGATTGCACGCGGCAGCTGGGTCTCCGAGCGCGTGCTGCGCATGCCGGCGGCGCGCTCGCTCGACGACCTGCCGGTAGGTACCCACGCCGTCGCGGCCGGCCCGCTGCTGGACGGGTACACATTCGAGGGCTACCGCAACAAGGATGGTTCTGTTGGCACGCGCAACCTGCTGGCCATCACCAGCACCGTGCAGTGCGTGTCGGGCGTGATCGAGTACGCCGTGCGGCGCATCCGTGACGAACTGCTGCCGCGCTACCCGAACGTCGAAGACGTGGTCTCGCTCGAGCACGTGTATGGCTGCGGCGTGGCGATCGACGCACCCGGCGCCGACATTCCGATCCGGACCATCCGCAACCTGTCGAAGAATCCGAACTTCGGGGACAACGTGATGGTCGTGAGCCTGGGCTGCGAAAAGCTCCCACCGGCGCGCCTGTTCCCGGCCGGCTCGATCCCGATCGGCAATGGTGCGCCGTCGGTGGTCACGCTGCAGGACCAGCAGCATGTGGGCTTCATGTCGATGATCGACGCGCTGATGGTCACCGCCGAACGGCACTTGCAGGAACTGAACGCACGCCGCCGCGAAACCTGTCCCGCGTCCGACCTGGTGGTGGGCGTGCAGTGCGGCGGCAGCGATGCGTTTTCGGGCGTGACGGCCAATCCGGCCGTGGGATACGCGACCGACCTCCTGGTGCGCGCTGGCGGCACCGTGATGTTTTCCGAAGTGACCGAGGTACGTGACGGCATCGACCAGCTGACCGCGCGCGCCGCGACGCCGGAAGTGGCCGCAGCCATGGTGCGCGAGATGCAGTGGTACGACGATTACCTGGTGCGCGGCAGTGTCGACCGCAGCGCCAACACGACGCCCGGCAACAAGAAGGGTGGACTGTCGAACATCGTTGAAAAGGCGATGGGCTCGATCGTCAAGTCGGGCAGCACGGCCATCACCGGTGTGCTCTCGCCGGGCGACAAGCTGACGCAGAAGGGCCTGATCTATGCAGCGACGCCAGCTAGCGACTTCATCTGCGGCACGCTGCAGATGGCCGCCGGGATGAACGTCCACATTTTCACCACCGGACGCGGCACCCCGTACGGCCTGGCCGCGGTCCCGGTCATCAAGGTTGCCACCCGCACCGAGCTGGCACGCCGCTGGCATGACCTGATGGACCTGGACGCCGGGACGATTGCGAGCGGCGAAGCGAGCATCGAGGACGTCGGCTGGCAACTGTTCCGGCTGATCCTGGATGTGGCGAGCGGCCGCAAGACCTGGGCCGAGCACTGGAAGCTGCATAACTCGCTGGCGCTGTTCAATCCCGCACCTGTGACCTGACCCATGGCCGCGGCTGCAAAGGGTGCAGCGTGCAAACGCATCGTGCTGGCCTGCCTTGCGCTGGGCACGCTCTCGGTCATGGCGCCGGCAGCGGCGCAGGCACGCTACGACGCCGACACCACCTATAAGAAGCTGGTACGCGACTACCCGTTCATCCGGATTGCCAGCGCCGATGCGCCGGCGCCGGTGCAGGTGCGCAAGGACATCGTGTACGCGAAACGGGGCGCACTGACCCTGGCACTGGATCTGTACCTGCCGCCAGCGGGCGACGCTCCGGCGCCGCTGGTGGTGCTGGTGCATGGCGGTGGCTGGGCCAGCGGCGAGCGCTCGAACATGGCGCCGCTGGCAGCGCGCCTGGCTGCGCGCGGTTATGCGGCGGCCACCGTCAGTTACCGCCTGTCGGGCCAGGCGCGCTATCCGGCGGCAATCGATGACGTGAAGGATGCGCTGGACTGGCTGCGCGCGCAGGCACCCGGCCTGGGCCTGGACCCGGCGCGCGTCGCCATCGCGGGCGGGTCGGCCGGCGGGCAGATCGCGGCGCTGGTGGGCATGACCCGGCCCGACGCGGTGCGCGCCGTGGTCAATATCGACGGCCTGTCGGATTTCACGTCCGAACTGGCGCTACGCTTTGAAGACGATCCGGCCAAGCGCCCATCGGCGGCGGGCGCCTGGTTCGGCGGGCGCTATGCCGAGCAGCCGGCACTATGGCGCGACGCGTCGCCGCTGACCCATGCCGGCAAGTACAGTCCGCCGGTGCAATTCATCGTTGGCGCCGCGCCGCGCTTTTCGAGCGGACGCGAAGCGCTGGCGGCTACGTTGGCCAGCCACGGCATCCCGACCGATACCGTGGCGCTGGACGGGGCGCCGCATTCCTTCTGGCTGTTCGACCCCTGGCTGGCGCCAACTGTCGATGCGATGGACCGCTTCCTGGGCAAGACGCTCGGGCCAGTGCCCGCACGCGCGCCGTGGTCGCCGGACCTCGGCAACGGCCGCTATCGCAACCCGATCCTGCACGCCGATTATTCCGACCCCGATGCGATCCGCGTCGGCGAGCGCTACTACATGGTGTCATCGAGCTTTGCCAACGCGCCGGGCCTGCCGCTTCTCGCTTCCAGCGACATGGTGAACTGGGAGCTGGTGGGCCACGTGCTGCCACAACTCACGCCACCGGCCGCATTCGCTGCACCCCAGCCCGGCAAGGGCGTGTGGGCGCCCAGCCTGCGCCATCACGACGGACGCTTCTGGATTTTTTATCCCGACCCGGACCACGGCATTTACGTCACCACGGCAACCGAGTTCGCCGGCCCGTGGAGTGCGCCGCACCTGCTGTTGCCCGGTAAAGGCCTCATCGATCCGGCCCCGCTGTGGGATGACGATGGCCAGGCCTGGCTGATTCATGCATGGGCCAAGAGCCGCGCCGGATTCAACAACATGCTTACCCTGCGCCGCATGGCGCCCGACGGACGCAGTTTGCTGGACGAGGGCCGGGTGATCATCGATGGCAACCGCCTGCCGGGCTACCGGACCCTGGAAGGGCCCAAGCTGTACAAGCGCAATGGCTGGTATTACGTGTTCGCGCCGGCCGGTGGCGTCGAGCATGGCTGGCAATCGGTGTTTCGCTCGCGCCGGATCGAGGGCCCCTACGAAGACCGGATCGTCATGGCGCAGGGCGCGACCGATATCAACGGTCCGCACCAGGGCGCCTGGGTCACGACGCCGCAGGGCGGGGACTGGTTCTTTCATTTCCAGGACCGGCGCGCTTATGGCCGGGTGGTGCATTTGCAGCCGCTGCGCTGGATTGATGACTGGCCGCTGATCGGTGAATCGTCCGCCACGCCGGGCGCGGGCCAGCCGGTCATCGAGCATGCCAAGCCGGTGCCCGGCCGGTTTGCCCGCCGCGAGCCGGCCACGAGCGACGAATTCGACAGCGCTGTGCTCGGGCACCAGTGGCAATGGACGGCCAACCCGCAACCAGGCTGGTATGCGCTCGACGCACGCCCCGGCATGCTGCGCCTGTTCGCGCAGCCGGCGGCGCCGCTGCATACGATGGCGTCAGTGCTGACGCAGAAATTCCCGGCGCCGGCCTTTGGCGTGACGGCCAGTGTCGAACTGCGCGCGGTGCGCGACGGTGACCAGATTGGGTTGGGCGTTCTGGGACTGACCAGCCAGTGGTTCGGGCTGCGCCGCGTCGACGGCAAGCCACGCATGGTGGCAGCGCGCTGCGAGGCGGCGGGCGAGTGTATCGAAACGTCAGGGCCAGCGCTGGCTGGCTACAAGGTACTGCTGCGCGCGCAGGTGACGCATGGCGCGCGCGTGGCGTTCTCGTATAGCCAGGATGGGACTGTGTTCACGCTGCTGGGCGAGCCATTCGATGCGGCGATGGGGCGCTGGGTCGGCGCCCAGGTCGGCCTGTTTGCGACCGGCGCGCCGGGCGCATGGGCTGACGTCGACTACGTGCGCGTTACGCCTTGAGGGGCGGGTAGAGAGCGCTGTGTCGGACTTCCTGTCGTTGATGCGCACGTTGTTCGGGCGCATGTCACGCACTTTGTAGAGACACCACTGCTGAGCCGCTTTGGCTGGTGCCCAAAGCGCAGTTGTCTGGACGAACGATAGCGTTCGCCGCGCGCTATCCTGTGGGCAGGTATGTCACGCGATGCTGTGGTTGCCAATACTGTCGATTACCACGGCGACCCGAAGCAGACTTCCACGCTACACCTATCACCCGAAGCGCCCTTCGATGGCGGGAATGATGGTACCGGGCACGACGTTCTCGTTAGACAGAAACCCGGCCAACGGGGCTGCGTGACTGGGGCTGACGTCGTTGTCTCAACAGCACTTGGACCGTGCTAGCGGCGCTTTTCAAGCTTGTGCCAGTTCGCGCTGCACCCGGTCATGCACAAAACCCAGATGAATGCTTTCGCGCTTTCCGTCTGCAATCCATGCCCAGGGTATCGGCATGATTTTGCGCTCCAACGCCGCGACGAGTGCCCTGGCCTCCTTGCTTGCCCCGCACAGGTAGCACGCTACGGCAAAGTGGTTCAAGCCCACAGCGCGGAACCCGTCGCCAGGCTGATTGAGTTTCTCTTCGAGCGTGGCAGGCGTAGCGTTGAGCCAGGCATATAGCGCGGTACTAACGCGGTCGGCATGCGAGGCGTTGCGCAGTTGCCTGACCGTATTTGCTTCCAACGTCAGAGCATGTTCGCAATATGCCAAGGCCACCAGAAAATGGATCGCACTGCCGCGCTGCGCCCGCTCCGCGCTGTCCTGAGCAAAGCGGAACATTCTCTCGTGGCTGCCGCCCCATTTCTCAGTGGTGACCATGAAATACCGGTAATACGTCGGCCAGTGCATGGGAACGCGTGCGGTGGCCTGGGCAAAGTATTGGTCGATCAGGTCACGATCGCCGCTTCTTCGCACTTCCGCCAGGATCAGCCATGCGAACGGGTCGGCCGTCCCCGCGTCCAGGCTCGCCGCCTTGAGCAGCGACTGAGGGGCGCTGTTGATCAGGTCAAAGAACGGCTCTACGGCCGCTGGGTCGACGTTCTTGCCATAGGCGCTGCCGCGAATCTTCCATGCCTTGCCGATCATGCTGGCGCCCAGCACCGTGTGCGCAATGGACGAGTCGCTGCTGCTACGCACCCATTGCTGCGCCAGGTCGACCGCATCGTCGCGCTGGGAGAATGTGTGGAGCAGGCGCTCGCGCTCCTCGTCGCTCGCGGAGAGCAGCTGCCGTTCGGCTTCCTGGTAGCTACCGGCGATAACATGCTTGAGCAACTGGCTCGCGGATGGCGTCAATACGTCTTCGATGACGGCTGCCTTGGGAGTCAGCCCGAGGATAGAAAGGATGGACATCCGACGATTTTCTCCTGACAAATATTTTACGATCGAAAGCGGCAGGCTGACCTTTTTGAGCTTCATGAACCTTGCAAACCTCAAGCAAGGAGTTGAAAGCCTCATTGGGATCAATATCAAACTCCCGAAAAACGATAGCACTCTATTGTTGAGAAAAAATCCACAGATTGTCACAATGTCAAAATTTGGGGATCTTCCGCATGCTGCCTGGCACAATGGCTGACGGACGCATGCGCTCGCTTTTGGGGCCGGCGAGGGCTAATCTCGGTCAATGAATGCTGGCATCACCCGCAGAGGCCGAAAAAAAGGATGTCGAGTCAATGACTGCTTCTCGCCGATAGCCCCTTCCGGCCAGCGCGCGTGCGCCCGCCGCTCCCGCACAGGCGGAAACAGCGGACGTCACCAACCATCAGAACGTGTAATCAGCCCGCACCGTGAACGCCCGGCCAATCGGCTTGGCGATGTTCTGGGCAAAGACCACACGCGAGGACAGGCGCTGGTTCGACAGCGGTGGATCGGTGTCGAACAGGTTGTTCACGCCGGCGCCGATCTTGAGCTGCTTCGAGACCTTGTACGTCGTCGACAGGTTGTAGACGCGGTACGGCTCGATCACGTTGTAGAACGGCTGACCCGGCTGCTGGGTCGGCAGCGCGTTGGTGTCTTCGTAGCTCGAGCTGTACTGCTGCGTGAGCTGGGCGAAGAACGCCCCGTACTGCCAGTTCACGCGCGCCTGGTGCTTCCACTTGAAGATGTACGTGTTGGCCGAGGTCGAACCGGTCGAGAGCGCACCGATGCGTCCGACGCTGTCGACCCATGGGCTGCCCGCATCGTTCTGGCCTTCGTAGCGGTCGGTGTAGGTGCCGTCCATCGAGAACCCGAAGCGTCCCCAGTGCGCGGTCGGGAGCATGTAGTTCAGGCTCAGGTCGATGCCCTGGGTCTTGAGCCCGCCCATGTTCAGCCGCGTCTTGGTGATGTACTGCAGCGTGCCGTCCGGGTTGCGCACGAACAGGTCCTGATACCGGTCCAGATTATCGAAGATCGAATCCTCGTTGATCTGGGCGATCGTGCGCTTCATGTCGATCTTCCAGAAGTCGATCGTGGCGACGAAGTTCTTGACCGGTTCGATCACGAAGCCGACCGTGTAGGTCTTCGATTTCTCCGGCTCCAGATCGGGGTTGGCGCCGACGAGCGTGGTCAGGCGCGTGTTGCAGACGCGCTCGGCGTCCAGGCCCAGGCCGGCAAAGCGCGGGTCGGTGGTCAGGGTGCCGGAGCCGGCCACGTTCGGGGTCGGGCCAGGGCACAGCAGCGGATCGTCCCAGCTCGACGTCGATGGGGTCAACGTACGCGGTACGCCGTACAGCTCCGGCAGGGTCGGCGCGCGGAAGCCCGTGCTGACCGTGCCGCGCACCATCAGTGCCTTGATCGGCTGGTAGCGGAAGCTGGCCTTCGGGTTGAAGGTCGAGCCGAAGTCGCTGAAGTGGTCGCCACGCACAGCAAAGTTCAGGTTCAGGTCCTTCGTGACTGGGGCGTCGAGCTCGGCGTACAGACCGGCCACGCGGCGCTGGCCGCTCGGGTTGTTGCCGGGAGAGCCGCTAACGCGCCAGACCACCTCGTTGCCGATCATCGGCACGTTTTCGGCATACGTTTCACGGTGCCAGTCGCCGCCGATGGCAATCCCGAGGTCGCCGCCGGGCAGGGCCATCAGCGTGCGGCTCAGGTTGAAGTCGGCGCCGTAGTAGCGCACGTCGGCCTGGCGAAACAGCTGGCCGTCGGCCGAGATGTCCTCGAGGTAGGCGCGGCCCGCTTCATCCTGCGCGCCGAACGGGTTGAGGATGCCGTTGGCCACGCCGGCATATACGGCCGGGGTGCGCACGAAGTTTTCCTTGAAGCCGGAGTCGCGGTGGCTGTAGCCGTACGAGCCGCCGACGCGGTAGTCCCAGCCCTTGAACTCGCCTTCGTCGGCAATCACCAGGCGGTGGTTGGTCTGCACGTCATGCAGCTTGGCCGCGCCCAGTTCATCCAGGCTCCAGGTCAGGGCCAGGTCTTCGCCGTTCAGGCCGGCCACGGCCGGCACGCCGCCGCGACCGCCCGGATAATACGGGCTCGCCCTGGTAATCATCAGGGGCCGGCGCGACGCGGTGAGGCGGTCGTAGTCGGTGTTGTTGCCGAACGGCTGGGGCGGGCTGATCGCGTCGATGTATGAACGCGACAGATTCAGTTCCACGGTCAGCATCTTGCCGTCACCGTGCGCCAGGCTGCCCTTGGTAAACAAGGTCACCTGCTGGTTTTCCGGCAGCAGTTCCGGGTAGATGCCCGGGTCGGTGATGCAGGTCCGGGCGCCGTTGGCAGCGGTGCGGGTGGACGGCACCGTGGTCTGCGCCAGGCCCGGGGCCACGCAACCGGCCGCGAAGTAAGGGTTGCCGGTGATGTTGGCCGGGCGCCCGTTGCGGTAGATGGTGAAGTTGGCAGGCGAAGCCGAGCCGCCCGAGGTGTTGGCCGTGAAGGGCGTGCCGCCCAGCGAGGCGAGCTTGTCGGCGTCCCAGATCTGTGGCCGGTCGCGCTGCAGCAGCGAGCTGCGGCGCTGGGCGCTGAACGCCGTGTAGACGTTCCAGCCGTCGGTGGCGATATCGCCCTTGCCGGCAAGGATCGTCACGCGCTTCTGTTCGCCGCCGCCGGACTGCTGCGGCTGCACCGTGCTGGCGTGGATCGTGACTTCCTGCACCGTGCGCTTGGTGATGAAGTTGACGACGCCCGCGATCGCGTCGGTGCCGTACAGGGCCGAGGCGCCGTCACGCAGGACTTCGACGCGCTCGATGGCGGCCATCGGGATGACATCGACGTTGACCGAGCTCGCGCCCAGCGCTTCGTTGGCCAGGCGGCGGCCGTTGAGCAGCACCAGCGTGCGGTTGGTGTTCAGGCCGCGCATATTGATCATGGTGCCACCGCCACCGCCGCCAACCGGTTCGTTGGTGGCGGCCACGGTCAGGGCCACGGCCACTTCCGACATCGTGGTCAAGCCCTGGTTGACCAGTTCCTCGGCCTTGTAGGTGGTCAGGGGCAGGGCGTTCTCGGTCGCCAGGCGCTTAATGGATGAGCCCGTCACTTCGACGCGCTGCGGCTGCGCTTGCTGCGCTGCTGCGCCGTTGGCGAGGGTCATGGCGGCCAGTGCGACGGCCGAGAGCAGAAAGCCCTGGAATGGGGTTGTACGGTTGATCTTCACTGAGTGTCTCCTGCCTGTCATCGTGAGAGTGCGTCCGGATGTGTCTCGGGATCGCGTGCATGTCGGGCGGTTGGTGATTTCTGTGAATCGTGCGCAACCGGCGACTGGTATGTTCAATTTTACTTTGGTAAGACCACTTAGGCAATCTGGACGTGCCGAAATATGTTCTGGTCTATACAGAAGTTGTCTTATTTATGTCGGATGACGGAGAAGGCGGCAGGGCGCAGGGGCGGGGAAGGGCAGGCGTCGGGCAGCGCTGGCCTGTGAAGCGGGCGCTGGCGCGGCCCGCTGTTGTGATGAGGCTGGTCAGCCGCGCGAGAAAGTGCGCGTGACGCGGTCGAGGTGGGCGCGCATCGCCTGGCGTGCGCCGGCGACATCGTGCGATGCGATGGCGGCGAAGATATTGCGGTGGTCGATCAGGGTTTGCTGGCGCAGTTCTTCGGTCTGGAAGTGCTCCTTGAGCTTGTGCCACAGTGAGCCGCGCTGGCTCCACAGGTATTCAATCACGCCGACCATGGCACTGTTGCCGGTCGCGCGCGCGATGGCCAGGTGAAAATTGCGGTCGGCCATTTCATTGGCGCTGCGGTCTTCATGGTGCTGTTCCATCTCCTCGACCGCGAGCAGGATGGCGTCGATCGCCGAATCATTGGCGTGCTTGGCGGCCAGCGCGGCGACTTCGACTTCGATCATGCGGCGCGCAGCCAGCACTTCGAACGGGCCCGGTCCGGCCGTCGGCACCACTGCCTGTGGCGCTGCCTGTTCGCTGACATACACACCGGAGCCGCCACGCACTTCGACCTTGCCGCCCAGTTCGAGCGCGATCAGGCCTTCGCGCAGCGACGTGCGGCTGACCCCGAGCTTGGCCGCCAGCTCGCGCTCTGCCGGCAAGCGCTCGCCACCGCGGATGTTCTCGGCACGGATCAGTTCTTCGATCCTGGCCGCCACGACGCGGTACAGCCGCGGCTCGGTGGTGCCTGGTTCATTCGGCGCTGGAGTAATCTTCATCGGTCGGTTTGTCCTGGATAATTGGCAGCTCTGCCAAAACTAGCGAATCTTAGTTTGGCCGGCCTGATGTGGCAAGGGCGCGCGGCAAATAGTTATCGTGGCAGCTAACCCGCTCATGGCTGCGGATCCCAGCCGCTCCCGGCAAAGACAGCGGCGCGGGTGCGGTAGCGCGCCGCCTCCGCGGCGTCCAGCACTGTGCCGCCATAGCTGCGCGGCTGGCCGTCCGGCGCGCGGTTGCCGTATTCGCGCCAGCCTCCCTGCAGCGGATTGGGTGCTGGACGGCGCAGCCAGCCGTCGGCCGCGATGTGCGGGCCGATGGTGCACTCGATGAAGGCGACGTGGTCCCAGGTGTTTGCCGTTCCCGGCGAGCGCGCCAGGTAGGCGCTGCCATCCGGGGGCAGGTTGCCCGCCGGTCCGGGGCCGCGGGTCAGGCGCGAGCGCAGGAAGACGAACCCCGTCTCGGTCGGGCCGACAGTGCGCGCCTGGACGATGTAGCCGCCGCTGTCGGGATTCGCACTGTCGCCGACCGTGCGGATTTCGCTGTCTTCGAACAGTGTCGTCCGGTTGTTCCCCCAGACGAAGTCGACATTGCCCTCGACCAGCGATTTGTAGATCCACGCGTAGCCTTTGAGTTGCAGCGTGTCCTGTTCGCTCGAAAAATGCGCATTGCGCACCGCCAGGTGCCCGTCCGGGCTGTTGAAGAACAGCGTCTCAGCCTGCGGCGAATGGCCATCGCTGCGCAGCGTGCTGTTGTGCAGGGCGATGTCGCGTATTTCGAGCAGGTCGCTGTCCTGTGCCAGGAACAGCGCGCGCCCGCCCAGCAGCCCTGGCTCTTGTGGCGCCTGGCCGCTGCCGGAGCCCGGATTGAGGGTGTCGCTGTTGGTGGCGCGGATGATCGTCGCTTCGCGGCTGGCGCCGCGCAGGGTCAGCCGGTCCTTGTCGCGCAGGTACAGCAGTTCGGGATAGACGCCATCGCTCACATTGACCGTCAGCGGCAGGGCGCGCGGCAGCCCCATCGCGTAGTCGAGCGCGCCCTGTACGGTGCGGAAGTGAGCGCGGCCCGTGGCGGCCACCGTCACGCTGTCGCCCACCGGGCGGTGCGGCGTCGTGCGAAACGCCCAGCGCGCGCCGGCGAAGTCCACTCCGCGCACCAGGCGTGCTTCGGCCGCCGCGACATACTCGGTATCGTAGTCGAGACCCTGCGGCAACTGGGCGCGCAACTGGCCGTCGACCAGCCGCAGCCGATGCTCGCGCACCAGGCGCTGGCGCGGCGCCGGCCCGACCCTGCTCACGGTCTCGCCGGGCCGAATCACGCCGACCAGAGCGCCATCGCGCTTGCGCCAGATCCGGATGCTGCCTTCGCCGGTCAGTTGCGCGCCGGGTGCCAGCGCCACGCGGAGCAGCGTGTCCGGCGGTACGCCGCGTGCGCCGCGCGCCGGATCGAGGCCGGCGCCAGCCGGCGCGCCTGTCGGTTCGGCAAAGCGCGGGCCAACGATCACGGCCAGATTCGCCTGCGCCCACGGGTCGCTCGCGCTGGTCAGTGCAACCGTGGTCTGACCGGGCGCCAGCGGCGTGATCCGCAGCGCGCCATCGACCACGGCAGCCGTCGCGATGCGCGCATCGGCCACTACGGCAACCAGGTCGGCCGCGCCGCCGATGCCGACCGTCTCGGCCGGATCGCCAGCCTGCAGCGCGATCCGGTTGTCGGCGACCTGCGGGGTGACGCGCGCCAGCACCGTACCTTCCGGCCCGGTTCGTACGTCGAGCACCGTGTGCGCGCCTGCTTCCCAGTCAAGCGGCAGGGTTGCCGGCAGCGGCGTCTCCAGCGCACTCGTGACGCGCTCCCCATCGATCAGCGCAAACAGGACGCCGCCCTCGTATGTCAGGCCCACGGTCAGCGGCGTGCGGGATGCCACGAAAGCTGGCGCAAGACGGCGCCGCACCTGCTTGAGGCGTTCCACCTTGCCGCTGCGCGACGCCAGCAGTTCGACCTGCAGGGTTTTTCCTTCATCGGCCAGTTGCACGCTCACGCCCTGCCAGTCGCCATTCGCCTGACGCCGCGCGCGCAGCACGAACGGGACACCTGGCGCCAACGACAGGCGCGCTTCGGCGATGCCGTCTGCGCCCTGGACCGGCCGCGGGCCGGCGTTGGTGCGCACGTGCTCGGGCACCAGCTGGGCCGGCAGCGCCGTATGGGTGTAGGGAAGGGGCGACAGCGCAGGACCGCCAAACGGACAGGCGCCGAGCGGCTGGCCATTGAGCAGCGAGCCGCTGTCGGCAAACACACCGTGGCTCGACCCCGGGTCGCGCACCAGGTCCGCGCAGCCCCGGGCCCCGGTCACATCGAAGGCATTGGCGTCCGAGCGCACCAGTGCCTGGTGCCCCACGCCGATGCTGTAGCTGTGACGGTAGACGGCTCGCTTGCGCTCGCCCGCATAATAGTTATTGAAAAGGTGCACCTGGCCGTAGCGTACGCGCGGCGCGCGCTCGGCGACGTGTTCGAACAGATTGCCCTTGAGCGTGATGCGCAGCCGGTCCGTGTCGCCCATGGCGCGGTCGCTGGCGCCGATCAGCATGTTCTTTTCGTGCTCGGCAAAATGGTTGTAGGTGACGCTGACCAGGTCCGCTCCCTGCGAGATATCCAGTGCCCCGTCGTGGCATTGCTTGATCTTGCCATTCTCGACCGGCGCCCGGTCGTCCGTGTCGGGCGCATCGGTGAAGCTGTTATGGTCGATCCAGACGTGCCGCGCGGCCCGCACCGTGATGCCGTCGTAATCCGAATTCCAGTTGCCTTGGGGGCCGTCGTGCGGGTCCCATTCCGGCTGGATGTCGCACGGATTGCGGATCGCCAGGTGACGCACGATCACCTGTTCGACCCCGTCGATCGTCAAGCTGGCGTTGATGAACCCCGCCCCGGACGCCACGCCCAGCAGCGTGGTATTGGAAGGAATGGTCACCGCGCCGCGCCGCGCCTGATCGGCGCTGTCGGTAAACGGCCGGCCTTCGGTCATGTCGATGGTTGCCGCCACCCGCACGATACGCGAAGGCGCAGATGCTGTAAGCGCCGCGACCAGCTCCGCGCGGTTGCGCACCGTGTACACATGGGCAGGCAGCGCCAGTGCGCCGCCGCGCGTGCCGCCTTCTTGCGCGGCCCAGCCGTCGGACGGTGCGTGCTGGCGCTCGGCGCTTGCCGGCGTCACGGTCTGTGCGTGGACGGGTTGCACCGCCGCCAGTGCCAGTACGATCGCCGCCAGCGTGGCGTTCATTGCATACCTCCGGCGCCGTCGGCAGTCATCAGGTCGTCAGCCAGTTGCGGCACCTTGCGCACGATCTCGCGCGCGACGATGTCCGAGAAGCGCCGGGCGCCCAATGGTCCCACGTGCGTGCGGTCGAAGTTCTCGCCGACGCGCGCCAGTTTGTCGGCCTCGTCCGGTCCCATGGCCTGCACGGCCGCCAGCGACAGCGCGTTCAGTTCGATCAGCGGGGTGGCCGTAGCGGCGGCAATGTTGCGCACGGTGGCCGCCCATGGCGCCAGGTCATCCTGCACATAGCCTCCCTTGAAGCTGCGCCGCGTGAGCGGCGTGACCAGCACCGGTATCGCTTTCAATGCGCGCGCCTCAATGACGTAGCGCTGCATATTGGCGGGGAATTCGGTGACGTAGTCGGTCGAGCGGCCCGGTTTGCCCGGCTGGTCGTTGTGGCCGAACTGAATCAGCACGAAGGTGCGCCGGTAGCCGCCGGCGCGCAGCAGGCCGGTTACCTCGTCCCAGCGGCCCTCGGCCCGGAAGCTGCCCGAACTGCGCCCGCCGCGCGCCAGGTTCAGGCAGGCCGTCTCGGGCGTGAATCGTTCGCACAGCGCGTCGCCGTAGCCGGTGGTGCTGGCCATCGTGGAGTCTCCCACCAGGATCACGCGGTCGTGGACGGGTGGCATGGCCGTAGCGGCGCCGCCCATGAACCATAACGGCAGGCATAGCAGGGTCAGGGCAGAAGGGCGGATGTTTGCCACGGTGTCTCCATATTTTTATGATCATCCGATTCTAGGTTGGTCCGACCAATTTTGCAACGTGGCTATACCGCAGATAGCGATGCAACGCCAGGCAGTTATAGGATGTCGTACAACCTGATCGTCGCGTATAATCGAGGCCATCCCATTCATCGCGATTTCCCATCATGACGCTCCCGCAACGCAAGCACCGCAGTCTGTCCCAGGGAATGGTTGAGCAGATCAGCGATACGATCCGGCAGGGCGTGCTCAAGCCGGGCGACAAATTGCCCACGGAGTCGTCGTTGATGGCCCAGCACGGGGTGAGTCGCACCGTGGTGCGTGAAGCGATCACACATCTTCAGGCAGCCGGGCTGGTCCAGACCCGCCACGGCATTGGCACCTTCGTGATCGAACGCGTGCAGGCGGGGCTGGGCCTGGAGTCCGAGAATATCGTGACACTGCGCGATGTGCTGGCCGTGCTGGAGTTGCGCATCGGCGTCGAGACCGAGACCGCAGGCCTGGCGGCCAGCCGTCGCAGCCAGGAGCAGGCCGACGAGCTGGCCGCCGCGCTGCGCGAGATGCAGCAGGCGATGGCCGAGGGCAGGCCGGCGGTCGAGGCGGATAAACGTTTCCACCTGCTGATTGCGCAATCCACCGGCAACCGGTATTTCGTCGACATCCTGACCCGCCTGGGCAATGCCTTCATCCCGCGCGCGCGGCTCAACACGCCCGTGCTCGACGAGGACAAGCCCGCCGGTTTCCTCGAGCGCGTCAGCCGCGAACACGACGATATCTACCGCGCCATCGAACGACGCGATCCGGAAGCCGCGCGCGCGGCGATGCGTACCCATCTGTCCAACAGCCGCGAACGGCTTGTGGAAGCGCAGCGCCGCCTGGAAAGCACGATGAACTGAATTCCCGCATTTTCTGCTTGCGGATGACCGTAGTCAGTTGTACGATGACTTACAACCTGCTCGATGGCAGGTATTTCGTCCAACAACCAGATAGCGGAGACAGCACGATGCAACCAAACGAACTCAAGCAAGTCCTTTCCCACGGCTTGCTGTCGTTCCCGATCACCGATTTCGATGCGCAGGGTGATTTCGATCCGAAAGGCTATGCCGCGCGCCTGGAATGGCTCGCCCCGTTCGGCGCCACCGCGCTGTTTGCCGCCGGCGGCACCGGCGAGTACTTCTCGCTGCACGGCGAAGAATACGGCCAGATCATCAAGACGGCCGTTGACACCTGCGCCGGCGTCGTGCCGATCCTGGCCGGTTGCGGCGGCCCGACCCGCACCGCCATCGCGCATGCCCAGGAAGCCGAACGCCAGGGCGCCAAGGGCCTGCTGCTGCTGCCGCACTACCTGACCGAAGCCAGCCAGGACGGCCTGATCGCCCACGTCGAAGCGGTGTGCCGCTCGGTGCAGATCGGTGTCGTGGTCTACAACCGCGCGAACTGCCGCCTGACCCCGGATTCGCTGGAAAAGCTGGCCGATCGCTGCCCGAACCTGATCGGCTTCAAGGACGGCAACGGCGACATCGAACTGATGGTCTCGATCTGGCGCCGCATGGGCGACCGTTTCAGCTACCTGGGCGGCCTGCCGACCGCCGAAGTCTACGCCGGCGCCTACAAGGCGCTGGGCACCCCGGTGTATTCGTCGGCCGTGTTCAACTTCGTGCCGCAACTGGCGATGGACTTCTATCACGCGACTGTCGCTGACGATTTCGCCACCACCAACCGCCTGATCGACGATTTCTTCCTGCCGTACCTGGAGATCCGCAACCGCAAGGCCGGCTACGCCGTCAGCATCGTCAAGGCCGGCGCACGCCTGGTCGGCCATGGCGCGGGCCCGGTGCGTCCACCGCTGACCGACCTGACGGCTGAAGAAGACGCGATGCTGCTGGCGCTGCTCAAGAAGAACGGGGTGGTCTGATCATGGCGATTCTCGGTGAAATGATCATTGGCGCGCACAGCGTGCGCGGCGCCGGCGCGGAAGTCTTCGGCTTCAACCCGGCCACGCGGGAAGACCTGCAGCCTGGTTTCGGCCAGGCCACGGGTGACGACGTCGAGCGCGCCTGTGAGCTGGCCAGCGAAGCGTTCGACCCGTACCGCGCGCTGCCGCTTGAGCAGCGCGCCGCGTTCCTCGAGATGGTGGCCGAAGAAATTCTGGCGATCGGCCCCGAGCTGATCGAGCGCGCCCAGCTCGAGACCGGCCTGCCGCAGGCGCGCCTGGAAGGTGAGCGCATGCGCACCGTGACCCAGCTGCGCCTGTTTGCCAAGGTCGTACGCGACGGGTACTTCATGGATGCGACCATCGACAGCGCCTTGCCTGAGCGCGCGCCGCCGCGGCCCGATCTGCGTCTGCGCAAGATCGGCCTCGGTCCGGTCGTCGTGTTCGGCGCCAGTAACTTCCCGCTCGCGTTCTCGGTCGCGGGCGGCGACACGGCATCGGCCCTGGCCGCCGGTTGCCCGGTCGTGGTCAAGGCGCACAGCGCCCATCCCGGCACGTCGGAACTGGTCGGACGCGCCGTGCAGCGCGCCGTAAAAGCATGCGGCTTGCCGGAAGGCGTGTTCTCGATGCTGTTCGGGGATGGCCGCACGATCGGCCAGCAACTGGTATCGCATCCGGCGGTCAAGGCCGTGGGCTTCACCGGTTCGCGCCAGGGCGGCCTGGCGCTGCTGCGCACGGCTGCTGCGCGCACTGAACCGATTCCCGTGTACGCCGAAATGAGCAGCGTCAATCCCATGTTCCTGCTGCCAGCGGCAGTGCAGGCCGGTGGCGCGACGCTGGCGCAGGGCTTCGTCGATTCGCTGACGCTGGGCGTCGGTCAGTTCTGCACAAACCCGGGCCTGGTGTTTGCCCTGGCCGGGGCCGAGCTCGACGCCTTCGTCGCCGCGAGCGCGCAGGCACTGGGCGCCAAGGGCGCCGGCACGATGCTCACCGCCGGCATCCACGACGCCTACACGAAAGGCGTGACCGCATTCGACGCTGTCGACGGCCTGCAACTGGTTGCGCAAGGCACGACCGAAGGCAACGGATGCGCTGCGCAGGCTGCGCTGTACGTGTGCGACGCCGCCACCTACATGGGCAACCCGGCACTGGAAGATGAAGTGTTTGGCCCGTGCGCGGTGCTGGTGCGCTTTACCGACGCCGCCCAGCTGTTGCAGGCAGCCGAGCACCTGCACGGTCAACTGACCGTCACGGTCCACGCGCGCGAAGGTGACCTCGACCTGGCCGCCAGGCTGCTGCCGATCGTCGAGCGCAAGGCGGGCCGGGTGCTGTTCAACGGCTTCCCGACCGGCGTCGAAGTGGCGCATGCGATGGTGCACGGCGGCCCGTTCCCGGCCACCAGCGACAGCCGCACGACATCGGTTGGCGCCAGCGCGATCGACCGCTTCCTGCGGCCGGTGTGCTACCAGAACGTGCCGGGCAGCCTGCTGCCGGAGGCGCTGCGTGACGACAATCCACTGGGCCTGGCGCGCCTGCAGGATGGCACGTTGCAAGTGGGCGGGGAGAAGTAACACACGACGCCTGACGCAGTACCAGCCGGAGGAGACGCCGGCTGTCACCCAACTTGAAAAGAACTGATCACCATGAATCAGCAAGTCATCGACGTAAGACCGGCGCAGTCGGTGGTGGGCAGGTATCGCTGGACGATCTGCGCGCTGCTGTTTTTTGCCACCACCATCAATTACCTGGACCGCCAGGTCCTGAGCCTGCTCGCACCAGTGCTCACCGAGCAGTTCAACTGGACCAACACCGATTACGCCAACATCACGGCGACCTTCCAGTTCGTCTACGCGATCTCGATGCTGTTTGCCGGGCGCGTGATCGACCGCATGGGCACCAAGCGCGCCTACGTGCTGGCCATCGTCATCTGGTCGCTGGGCGCGATCGGCCACGCGTACGCGATCGGCATCGGCGAAGCGGTCAACACGGTCTTCACCAGCATCGGCCTGGCCGTCGTGCCGGTATCCGTGGCTGGCTTCATGATCGGCCGTGCGGTACTGGCGGTCGGTGAAGCCGGTAACTTCCCGGCCGCGATCAAGGCGACCGCCGAATACTTCCCGAAACGCGAGCGTTCGTTCGCCACCGGCATCTTCAATTCGGGCGCCAACGTCGGCGCGATCCTGGCGCCACTGACCGTGCCGCTGATCGCTGCGCACTGGGGCTGGCAGTCGGCCTTCATCGTCATCGGCGGCATCGGCTTCTTGTGGATGGGCCTGTGGATCTGGTTGTACGATGCGCCGGAACAGCAACCGCGTTTGAAGGCGGCCGAACTGGCCTACATCAACAGCGACGCCGGTGTCACGGTAGCGCCCACCGGCACGCCAGTCAAAGGCTCGTGGTTCAAGCTGCTGGGCTACCGCCAGACCTGGGCCTTCGCCTTCGGCAAATTCATGACCGACGGCGTCTGGTGGTTTTTCCTGTTCTGGCTCCCCAAATACATGTCGGCCCAATACGGCATGTCGGCCACTGACATGATCATCCCGCTTGCTGTCCTGTACAGCATGACGATGGTGGGCAGTATCGGCGGCGGCTGGCTCCCGACCTGGTTCCTGAACCGGGGCGCCGACATCTATCATGGCCGCATGAAGGCCATGCTCGTCATCGCCCTGTGCCCGCTGGTCGTGCTGCTGGCGCAACCGCTCGGCTACCTGGGCTTCTGGGTCCCGGTGATCCTGATCGGCATCGGCGCCTCTGCGCACCAGGCCTGGTCGGCGAACCTGTTCACCACTGTCTCGGACATGTTCCCGAAACACAGCGTGGGTTCGGTGGTTGGCATCGGCGGCATGGCCGGTGGCCTGGGTGGCGTGCTGCTCACCAAGCTCGGTGGCTGGCTGTTTGACCATTACGGCGCGATGGGCCAGTTGCAGACCGGGTATATGATCATGTTCTCGATCTGCGCCGTGGCTTACCTGGTGGCGTGGACGGTCATGAAAATGCTGGTGCCGCAGCACCGTGAAATCAAGGGGTTGTAACTGATGTTTGCTGACGTTGAACGTATCGCGGGCGTGCATTGCGCCACTGGTGAAAGCCCGCTGTGGCACGCGGGGCAGGCTGCCTGGTACTGGGTCGACATCCCTGCGCGCCGCATCTGGCGCAGGGACCATGCCAGCGGCGCGCTGCTGCACTGGACGGCGCCCGAGATGGTGGCCTGCATTGCGGCGAGCAGCGACGGCAGCCTGATTGCCGGGATGGAGACGGGTGTGTTTCGTCTGGCGCTGGGGGCCGATGGCGCGCTCGACGCCTCCCGGCTGGCCGCGCCGGCGGCGGCCGAACTGGGCGAGGGCATGCGTTTCAACGACGGGCGCTGCGATCGGCAGGGCCGGTTCTGGAGCGGCACCATGTTCATGGATATGGGTGCCGCGCGCGCGGTGGGCGGGCTGTATCGCTACAGCGCTGCTGGGGGGCTGCATGGGCCGGTGGTGCGCAATCTGCTGACGCAGAACGGCCTGGCCTGGTCGCCCGATGGCCGCACGATGTATCTGTCGGATTCGCATCCGCAGCGGCGCCTCGTGTGGGCGTACGATTACGACATCGATGCCGGCCTGCCGCACAACGAACGTGTGTTTCTGGACCTGACAGGGCAACTCGGAAGGCCGGACGGTGCGGCAGTCGACGCCGATGGCTGCTACTGGAGCTGCGCCAACGATGGCGGCGTGGTGCAGCGCTTTACGCCGCAAGGCAGGCTCGATCGGGAAATCGCACTGCCGATGGCCAAGCCATCGATGTGCGCGTTTGGCGGGCCTGATCTTGATCTGCTGCTCGTGACGTCGATCGATCCGGCGGGGGCGGGCAATGCTGGCGGTGACGCGGGGTCAGTCGTCATCCTGCAGCCGGGTGTAAAAGGGATCGCTGAGACGCTATTCGCCATTTGAACGAACACTATAGGGTGGACAGCTGTGCCGTCCACCCTATGTTGACGCAATGATCGTGACGGTCAGAACGCCGCAATGCCAGTCTGCGCGCGGCCCAGGATCAGCGCATGAATGTCATGCGTACCCTCATAGGTATTGACCACTTCCAGATTGACCATGTGGCGGATGATGCCAAACTCATCCGAAATGCCATTCCCACCCAGCATATCGCGCGCCACGCGGGCGATGTCGAGCGACTTGCCGCACGAATTGCGCTTCATGATCGACGTGATTTCGGGCGCCGCCGTGCCTTCGTCCTTCATGCGGCCCAGGCGCAGGCAGCCTTGCAGGCCGAGCGTGATTTCGGTCTGCATGTCGGCCAGCTTCTTTTGCACCAGCTGGTTCGCAGCCAGCGGCTTGCCGAACTGCTGGCGGTCCATCGTGTACTGGCGCGCCGTGTGCCAGCAATCTTCGGCCGCGCCCAGCGCGCCCCAGGCGATGCCGTAGCGGGCCGAGTTCAGGCAGGTGAACGGACCCTTCAGGCCGCGCACGTCCGGGAACGCGTTTTCTTCCGGGCAGAACACATTGTCCATGACGATTTCGCCGGTGACCGATGCGCGCAGGCCGAACTTGCCGTGGATTGCCGGGGCCGACAATCCCTTCCAGCCTTTTTCCAGCACGAAGCCGCGGATCGCGCCTTCGTCGTCCTTCGCCCACACGACGAACACGTCGGCCACAGGCGAATTGGTAATCCACATTTTCGCGCCAGAGAGGCTATAACCGCCCTCGACCTTGCGGGCGCGCGAAATCATCGAGCCAGGATCCGAGCCATGGTTCGGCTCGGTCAAGCCGAAGCAGCCGATCCATTCGCCAGTGGCCAGCTTCGGCAGGTATTTCTGTTTGGTCGCTTCGTTACCGAATTCAAAAATCGGCACCATGACGAGCGACGACTGCACGCTCATCATCGAACGGTAGCCCGAATCGACGCGCTCGACTTCACGCGCGATCAGGCCGTAGGCGACGTAGTTCAGCGCCGGGCCACCATATTGTTCGGGAATGGTCGGGCCGAGCAGGCCCAGTTCGCCCATCTCGCGGAAGATGGAAACATCCATCGACTCGTTACGGAACGCTTCGAGTACGCGCGGGCGCAGCTTGTCCTGGCAATAGGCAGCGCTGGCGTCGCGCACCATGCGCTCTTCGTCCGTCAGCTGGCCGTTGATCAGCAGCGGGTCATCCCAGTGGAAAGCAGCTTTGGTTGTCATGTTGGTCTCTTTTATAAAATGGTCGTTACATATTCGGATAGTTCGGGCCGCCGCCACCTTCGGGCGTCACCCAGACGATGTTCTGGGTCGGATCCTTGATGTCGCAGGTCTTGCAGTGCACGCAGTTCTGGGCATTGATCTGCAGGCGGTCGCCACCGTCTTCGCGCTTGACGTACTCGTAGACTCCCGCCGGACAGTAACGCTGTTCGGGCCCGGCGTACTTGGCCAGGTTGACGTCGACCGGCACGTTCGAATTTTTGAGCGTCAGGTGGATCGGCTCGTCTTCGCGGTGATTGGTGTTCGAGATGAACACCGACGACAGCTTGTCGAAGGTCAGCTTGCCATCCGGCTTCGGATAGACGATCGGCTTGAAGTGCGCCGCCGGCTTCAGGCATTCGTGGTCGGCATGCTTGTGGTGCAGCGTCCAGGGCGCCTTGCCACGGAACACAATCTGGTCGATGCCCGTCATGATGGTGCCGAGTACCAGGCCCTTGCTCATCCAAGGCTTGAAGTTACGCGCCACGTGCAGCTCTTCGTGCAGCCAGGAGCTCTCAAACGCAGCCGGGAAGCTGGTCAGCTCGTCGCTCGTGCGGCCTTCACCCAGCGCGGCAAACGCCGCCTCGGCCGCCAGCATGCCGGTCTTGATCGCGCCGTGGCTGCCCTTGATGCGGCTGGTGTTCAAAAAGCCCGCATCGCAGCCGATCAGCGCGCCGCCTGGGAACACGGTCTTGGGCAAGGATTGCAGGCCGCCAGCAGTGATCGAACGCGCGCCGTACGAAATGCGCTTGCCGCCTTCGAAGAAGCCGCGAATCGCCGGGTGCGTTTTGTAGCGCTGGAACTCTTCGTACGGCGACAGGTATGGATTCTGGTAAGACAGGCCGACGACATAGCCGACCGCGACCTGGTTGTTTTCCAGGTGGTACAGGAACGAGCCGCCGTAGGTATCGTTCGGCAGTGGCCAGCCGGCCGTGTGGATCACCAGGCCCGGCTGGTGCTTGGCCGGATCGATTTCCCACAACTCCTTGATGCCGATGCCGTAGGTCTGCGGATCCTTGCCTTTGTTCAGTTCGTACTTGGCCATCAGCTGCCGGCCCAGATTGCCGCGCGAGCCTTCGGCGAAGAACGTGTATTTGGAATGCAGCTCCATGCCGAGCTGGAATTCCGGGCCCGGCTCGCTGTCACCATCGGTAGTACGGCGCATGCCCATATTGCCGGTGGCGACGCCCTTGACCGAGCCGTCTTCGTTGTACAGGATTTCAGCAGCCGGAAAGCCCGGGAAGATTTCCACGCCCAGCGCTTCGGCTTGCTGGCCCAGCCAGCGCACCACGTTGGCCAGCGAAATCACGTAGTTGCCGTGATTGGCCAGTGCAGGCGGGATGGCGAATGCCGGCGTGGCATACGACTTGGTCTCGCTCAGGAACAGGACGCGGTCTTCGGTCACGGCGGTATTGAGTGGCGCGCCTTTTTCTTTCCAGTCGGGGATCAGCTCATTAATAGCGCGCGGATCCATCACGGCACCGGACAGGATGTGCGCACCCAGCTCGCCGCCTTTTTCCAGCACGCAGACCGTGACTTCTTGGCCTTTATCAAGCGCCAGCTGTTTCAGGCGGATCGCCGCCGACAGGCCGGCAGGCCCGCCGCCGACGATCACAACGTCGTATTCCATCGCCTCACGCGGGCCGTATTGTTCGATCAGATTCATGCCGTGGCCCCGGTCTCGCGTGCAAAATACAACCCGTGCAGATGCTCGAGACTCACTTCGCTCGCTGCCTGCGACAGTACGACTTTACCGCTCTGCATCAGGTAGACGTGGTCAGCCACGCCCACTGCGCGGTGCGTGTTCTGCTCGACCAGGATCATGGTGCGGCCATCGTCCTTGAGGCGTTTGAGGATCGCGAACAGCTCGTTGACCATCACCGGCGCGAGCCCCAGCGACGGCTCATCGATGATCAGGACCTTCGGATCGCTCATCAGGCCACGCGCCATGGCCAGCATCTGCGCCTCGCCACCCGAGAGCGAACCGGCCATCTGCCGGCGCCGCTCGCGCAGGCGCGGGAACATCTCGAACGAGCGCTCCAGATTGCGCGCGGCATGCGCGCGGTGCTGCGGTGCAAAGGCGCCCATCATCAGGTTTTCCTCGACGGTCATGTCGCGAAACACCATGCGGCCTTCGGGAATCATCGCCATCGAGACCTTGTGCATGTCCCAGGTCGGGGTGCCGTTGAGCGGCTTGCCGTCGAGCGTGATCGTGCCTTGCGACACGGGGATCAAGCCCATCATGGCGCGCAGCAGTGTGGTCTTGCCGGCGCCGTTCTGGCCGATGATCGTGGTCAGTTTGCCCGGTGCGATGCTGAGCGATAAATCCCACAGCACATTGATCGCGCCATAACCGGCGCGCACGTTCTGAATCTCAAGCATGGTCGACCTCGCCTCCGGTATAGCTCTTGATGACGGCCGGGTTGTTGAAGACCTCGGCCGGCGTGCCTTCGGCAATCATGCCGCCGAAGTTCAGCACCGCCACCCGCTGGCACAGATTGCTGATGGTGTCGATGTCGTGCTCGATGATCAGGATGCCGACCGAGAACTTGGCATGCAGGTCCTTGAGCATGTTCATGAAGTTGCGCTTGCCGCTCGTTTCCAGACCGGCCAGCACTTCGTCGAGCAGCAGCAGTTTCGGATTGGTCGAGAGCGCCTTGGCCACTTCGAGCGCCTTCAGCTCGGTCAGCGCCAGGCCGCTCGATGCATCACGCCCGGCCTTGGCGGCCAGATTGGTGAAGTCCAGGATCTCGTCGATGCGGCGCTTGTCGACCGAGCCGGTGCCAAAGCGCTGCGCCACTTCCAGGTTCTGGCGCACGGTCAGCTCGTGCATCGGCTGCGGGATCTGGAAGGTACGCCCGATGCCCATGCGCGCACGCTGGTACATCGGCGCCTTGAGCACATCCGCGCCATTGAACAGGATGCGGCCCGTGGTCGGGCGCACCAGCCCCGAAATCGCATTGAACAGCGTGGTCTTGCCAGCGCCGTTGGCACCGACCAGGCCCACCAGGTCCCCCGTGCCGACCGCCAGCGTGACATCGTTGACCGCCGTGAGGCCGCCGAAGCGGACGGTGACGTTTTCAAGTTGCAGCATGTTTTTTCCTTAGCGCCCTGCGGATCATGCCCAGCAGGCCATCCGGGCTGGCAATGATCATCACGACCAGCACTACGCCGAGAACCAACTGGTGTCCGGTGGGCATGAAGTTCTTGATGAATAACTGGTCGACCAGATACACGACGACGGCGCCGATCAGGGGACCCGTAATGGTGCGGTAGCCGCCGAAGATCGCCGCGACGATCGGGATCGTCACCCACACCGCACTGAAGGCGTAATCCGGTTCGAGGAAGTTGATGTAGTGGGCATTGAAGGCGCCCACGGCGCCGCACATAAAGGCCGACACCAGCAGCATCAGGCCCTTGAGCAGCGTGTTGTTCACGCCCACCACGCGCGTTGCATCCTCGCTGTCGTGCATGGCGCGCAGCGCCAGGCCGTGCGGGCTGCGGCGGATGACGTCATAGGCCCAGGCAAACAGCAATACCATCGTCAGGATCACGAGGTAATTGCCGGTGTGGGTGCCGAAATTGTAGTCGAACACGGTCGGCAGGGCCGGGATCCTGGCAATGCCGCCAGCGCCGTTCGTGACCGAGGTCCATTCAGTGGCCACGATGCGGAAGATGTGCGCATATGCCAGGATTGCCAGCGCAAAGTAGGGACCGCGCAGGCGCAGCACGGGCAGCATCAGGACCGCCGACAGCACCGCACCGACGCCGCCAAGCACGAGGCCAATGAAGACCGGCACGTTGTACTGCATCGTCAGCACGGCCGACGTGTAGGCGCCCACGCCAAAGAACGCCGCATGGCCGAAGCTGACCATGCCGCCAAGGTTGCCCAGCAGCGCCCACGACAGCGCGACGCCGCCGATGATCAGCGAGGCGATGACCAGACTCATCACATAGCTGTTGCCGCCCAGCGCGAATGGCACCACGAGGTACGTCGCCACCAGCGTGGCGATCAGGAGTTTATTGAGTTTCATCCGCGCCTCCGTGCCACACCAAACAGACCATTGGGCATCACGAACAGCACCACCAGGAACAGGCCCATGCCGGCCAGCTCCTGCAGCGCCGAACTGGCCAGCGTGATCGTCAGCGATTCGGCCACGCCCAGCAGGATTGCGCCGATCAGCACGCCGGGAATCGAGCCGAGGCCCGCCAGCACGGTGATGATGAAGGCTTTCACGGTCAGTACGCTGCCATAGCCCGGGGTCACGACGCCGTAACTGAATAGGGCAACACCGGCGAAGGCGGCCAGGATGCCGGCCACGATGAACGACACCAGCTCCGTGCGGCCAGGGTTGATCCCCATCAGCTTGGCAGCGTCGCGGTTGCTCGATACGGCGCGCACGGCGCGGCCATACCAGCTGCGCGACAACCACCACCACAGCGCCACGATCAGGACGAGGCTCACGCCGAAGAACAGCACTTCGCTGCGCATGCTGTAGAGCTCGCCGACGATGAAGGCTTCCTGCATCCAGGTCGAGCTCGTGGTGCGCACGTCGGCGCTCCAGATCATCAGGACCAGGTTGGTGAGGATCACGCCGACGCCGAAGGTCAGCGTCAGCGAATTGATTTCGCGGTGCACCGTCACCCGGCTGACCAGGAAATACAGCAGGCTCGAGGTGATGGTCACGATGATCACGGCGGCTGGAATCGCGGCCAGCGGATTCCAGCCGAGTTGCGATTCGACCGTGTAGGCGATGTACGCCGCCAGCAATACCAGTTCACCGTGCGCCAGGTTGATCACGTTCATGGCGCCGAACACGAGCGCCAGTCCCAGTGCAATCAGGGCGTAGGAGCCGCCCTGCAACAACCCGGAATACACGGCTTGTAGAATCAAGTCCGTCATTTCTGCATCCAATCGAATATTCACGCGGGCAGGGGGATCCTGCCCGTCTCGCTCATGCGCTCACTCATGCGCTCACAGCGTTACCAGGGCAGGCCCGGGTACACCGGCTTGGCGGTGGCCGATTCTTTCGGCCATACCAGTTCGACCTTCTTGCCCTGGTGCTGGCCCATGCGCTGCGTGAAGTTCGGGTTGTCGCCCCTGGCATCGAACTGCACCCGGCCGATCAGGGTCTGGCGATCGGTCTTGCGCATTTCCTCGATCACGCCGCCTTTTTTCAGCGTGCCTTTGTCGGCCGAGCGTGCGATCGCTTCGAACAGCAGCATCGACTGGACGTAGCCGAACTGGCCCAGGTAATCCGGGTCCTTGTTCAGCAGCGCCTTGTAGCCATCGGCAAAGCGCTTGCCTTCTTCGGTCGAGAACTGCACCGGGAATGGCAGCACGGCGGTGCCGTACACGTTCGGCATCAGGTCCGGGAAATCGGCGGCCATCTTCGGCGTTGCCAGCGACCACACGCCGGCCACGCCCTTGATGCTCGGCTTGAGGACCCGCGCGGCGCGCAGGATGCCGACGTAGTCGTTTTCGTAACCGACCATGACGATGAATTCGGAGCGGTCGCGCAGTTTCACCTTGTTGATGATCGGCTTGAAGTCGGTGATCAACGGGTCGAACGCGTGCGTGACGACCTTCACACCCTTGGCTTTCAGGGTTTTCTCGACGTCCGCGGCCAGGCCGTGGGTCGCATCCTTGGTCGAATAGATGATCGACACCGACTTGACGCTCAGGTCGGTGAGCAGGCCGACCAGGGCCTTCTGGTAACCCTGCGTGTTATTGATGCGGAAGAAGTTCTTGCGACCGGCATTGACCAGGCCATCGTCAACGCCGCCCGACGTCACATAGGCCAGGCCCAGTTTGCCGGCGGCATCCGAGGCAGGGGAGATATTGTTGGAGGCGTAGCCGCCCGTGATGGCGACCACGTTCTGGCTGGCCAGCTTTTCTACTGCCGCCACTGCTTTGGCCGGCGCCGATTCGTCGTCGACGGTGATCAGTTTGATCGTGTGCTTGCCGTTGGTCTTGTTGAAGACCTCGGCCGCGACGCGGATGCCTTCCTGGGTGCCCAGGCCGACGCGCGCCAGCGGTCCGGTCAGCGGAATCTGCACGCCGACCAGAAATTCTTCGGCACTTGCCAGGTTGATGCTGCCGACGGTGCCGACGGTGCCCAGTGCCAGGATGGCGAGGACGATCTTGTTTGCCTTCATCATGTCTCCGTTATTTTTTAGTGAATACAGGAATAGTAAAAAACGACGGCAAGCCGGGGGCCTCACCGCATGGGGCGGCGTCGCTCCTTGATTGCCGGTACCACGGCACCGCTAGCCGATATGCCGGCCCATGCTGATTTCGACGTTGCGCACCAGTTGCACCAGGCGCGGACCGAGGTCCTCGACCAGTTTTTCGTAGGGCAGCAAAAAGGCCGGGCCGCCGCAGTTGAATGCCATCGTTCGGGCGATGTCCTGGTCGAGCAGCGGCACGCCCACTGCGCTGATGTTGGCGTCCCACAGGCCGGACGACAGGACAAAACCGCGGTCCTGGTAATCCTTGAAGCCCTGTTCGATGTCGGTCTTGATCTTGGGCCAGTTGGTGTCGGCCGTCAGGCGGATATGGTCCATCAAAAAATCGCGGTCGGTTTGCGGCAGGCCGCACAGATACGCCTTGCCCATGGCGGTGGTGGCCAGCGGAATGCGCGAACCGGCGTCGCGCCGCAGCGTGACCGCAGCGCTGCCGCGGCAGGCCTCGACATACACCATGTGCAGGCGGTCGCGGATGCCGATGGCCACGCTGCACTGGGCGTATTCGGCCAGTTCCTGCATGGCCGGCCGGGCCAGTTTGCGCACGTCGAGGTTGGCGAGCAGGGTGTAGCCGAGCGCCAGCACCGGGGCGCCGAGCTGGTAACGGCCCTGGTCGGATGAATACGTGAGGTAGCCGAGTTTGGTCAGCGTGTAGGTCAGGCGTGAAATCGTCGGCTTGGGCATGCCGGTGCGCTTGGCCATCTCGCTATTGGTGAGATATGCCTCGCCGGGGCGGAAGCAGCGCAGGATTTCCAGGCCGCGTGCCAGCGCCGTGACGAACTGGCGGTCCTTGCCGTTGTCGTCATCGGGCGTGTCGTCCTGGGGCGCTTGCGGCAATTCTTGCGGCAGCTCTTGCGAGATGGCCGTTGCCGCCAGCAAAGGGTCTTCCAGTGACTGGATCGAGTCCATTCTTGTCTCCTATGCCCGGCATCTCCGGCTGGGCTTGAGTCGGATATTCACATACCGAAAACGAGGGTGTCAACAGTTTTTGTGAAATGGTCGTTCGCAGAGCGAAACACCCTATCGCGGTAATTACGCGTTTCGCGCCCATTTCGCATAGCGAATCACCGGATCTTCCGGTTTTTCCCGCAAAAGCGGCACCGTGAAGTCGTTTACATTTTCGCGAAAAATCGGTTATCGTTGATCGCAACAAGAAATGCAAAACACGGTTTCGCACAGCGAACCGATGTAGCATCCGACATAAATCAAGGAGACAGCTCATGCACACCGGCGCAACTGGCCCGGTCGCTCGTGCCATGCACGGCGACATTCTCGTCGTCACCATCGACAATCCTCCCGTCAATGCACTTGGCGTCGACGTCCGACGCGGCCTGACCACGGCGATCGATGCAGCCGGGGCCGACGCTGCGGTCAAGGCCGTGCTGATCGTCGGCAGCGGCAAGACCTTCATCGGCGGCGCGGATATCCGCGAATTTGGCAAGCCACCCATGGCGCCGTTCCTGCCCGACGTCTGCAACGATATCGAAGCCTGCAGCAAACTGGTCATCGCCGTCATCCACGGCGCGGCGCTCGGCGGCGGACTCGAGATCGCGCTGGCGGCGCACTATCGCCTGGCGCTGCCGGCAGCGAAACTGGGTTTGCCCGAAGTGGCGCTTGGCCTGCTGCCGGGCGCCGGCGGCACCCAGCGCACGCCGCGCCTGATCGGCGCCGCCGCAGCGCTCGACCTGATGCTGAGCGGCCGCCACGCTGGTGCCGCCGAAGCAGCAAAACTGGGCCTGGTTGACCGGCTGGTAGATGGCACCGACCCGCTCGCAGCAGGCCTGGCGTATGCACAAGAGCTGGTGCAGGGCGGGGCGCCGGTCCGGCGCACCCGTGACGCCGCGCAGCTTGCCGATACAGCAGCCCAGCGCGCCGCGATCGACAGCGCACGCGCCGAGACGGCCAAAAAATCGCGCGGCCTGTTCTCACCCCTGAAAATCGTCGATGCGGTGCAGGGCGCGCTCGAGCTGCCATTCGACGAAGGCCAGGCGCTCGAGCGCAAGCTGTTCCTCGAATGCCTCGACAGCCCGCAGCGCGCCGGGCTGGTGCATGCCTTCTTCGCCGAGCGCGAAACGGCCCGGGCGCCGGAGACGCGCAATGCCAAACCACGCCCGATCAGTAGCATCGGTGTCGTCGGCGGCGGCACGATGGGTGCCGGCATCGCTGTTGCCGTCCTCGATGCCGGCTTGCCGGTCACAATGATCGAGCGCGACGACGAGGCGCTGGCGCGCGGTCGCAAGCATGTCGAGAAGGTATATGACGGCCTGATCTCCAAGGGCCGCATCACGCCGGACGCGAAAGACGCCACCATGGCGCGCTTCAATGGCAGTACGTCGTACGACGCGCTGGCCCAGGCCGATCTGGTGATCGAAGCCGTGTTCGAAGACATGGCCGTGAAACACGCCGTGTTTGCCGAACTCGATCGCGTCTGCAAACCCGGCGCGGTGCTGGCCACCAATACGTCCTACCTCGACATTGACGAAATTGCAGCCGCTATTTCGCGACCGCAGGACGTCGTCGGCCTGCACTTCTTCTCGCCGGCGAACATCATGAAGCTGCTCGAGATCGTCGTGCCGGCCAAGGTGGCCGACGACGTGGTCGCCACCGCCTTCGACCTGGCGAAAAAGCTGCGCAAGGTGCCGGTGCGCGCCGGCGTGTGCGACGGTTTCATCGGCAACCGCATCCTCGCTGTGTATGGCCAGGCCGCGCACGCAATGATGGAAGACGGCGCGTCGCCTTACCAGATCGACAAGGCGCTGCGCGACTTCGGTTACCCGATGGGCCCGTTCCAGGTGTCCGACCTGGCCGGTGGCGACATCGGCTGGGCCACCCGCAAGCGGCGCGCCGCCACGCGTGACCCGCGGGCGCGCTACGTGCAGATTGCCGACCGCCTGTGCGAACGGGGCTGGTTCGGCCAGAAAACGGGGCGTGGCTACTACCTGTATCCGGACGGCGCCCGCGTCGGCACGCCGGACCCGGAAGTCGAGGCCATCATCGATGCCGAACGGGCCCGCGCGGGTGCGCTGTCAGGTAAAGCGCCGCGCAGCTTCAGCGACGCCGAGATCGTACGCCGTTACCTGGCCGCGATGATCAACGAGGGCGCCAACGTCGTGCACCAGAAGATCGCCCTGCGGCCACTCGATGTGGACGTGACGTTCGTGCACGGCTACGGCTTCCCGCGCTACCGCGGCGGCCCGATGCACTATGCCGACACGGTCGGCCTGCCGACGATCCTGGCCGACATCCGCGAGTTTGCCAAGGAAGATCCGCTGTTCTGGCAACCGTCGCCGCTGCTGGTCGAACTGGTCGACAAGGGCGCCAGTTTCGCCAGCCTGAATCAATCCGCGTAGACCCTATCGTTCTCAATTTGTCAGGAGACTCGCCATGCGCGAAGCTGTCATCGTTTCAACCGCCCGCACCCCGCTGACCAAGGCGCACCGCGGCGAATTCAATATCACCCCCGGCGCCCAGCTGGCGGCGTTTGCCGTGCGCGCCGCCGTTGAGCGCGCCGGCATCGATCCGGCCATGATCGAGGATGCGATTCTCGGCTGCGGCTACCCGGAAGGCGCCACCGGCCGCAACGTCGCGCGCCAGAGCGTGATCCGCGCCGGCCTGCCGATCACGATCGCTGGCACGACTGTGAACCGCTTCTGCGCCTCGGGCCTGCAGGCGATCGCCATCGGCGCCGGTCGCATCATCGTCGATGGCGCACCGGCCATCATCGCCGGCGGCGTGGAGAGCATCTCGCACATCCGCAGCCGCGACAGCGGCGACTCGGGCATCGACCCGTGGATACTGGAACACAAGCCGGACCTGTATCTGCCGATGATCGACACCGCCGACATCGTCGCCGCGCGCTACAACATCAGCCGCGAAGCGCAGGACCGCTTCTCGTTCGAGTCCCAGCGCAAGACAGAGGCGGCGCAGCTGGCTGGCCGCTACAACGAGGAAATCGTGGCCTGCACCACGACCATGGCCGTCACCGACAAGGAGACGAAGGAAGTCAGCCACCGTGAAGTCACGATCGCCGAAGACACCTGCAACCGGCGCGGCACGACCTATGAAGGCCTGGCCAAGCTGGCGCCGGTCATGGGCGACGGCAAATTCGTCACTGCCGGAAATGCGTCGCAGCTGTCCGATGGTGCGTCGGCCTGCGTGATGATGGAAGCAAAAGAAGCCGAGCGCCTTGGCTTGACCCCGCTGGGCGCGTTCCGTGGGATGGCGGTGGCCGGCTGCGAGCCGGATGAAATGGGCATCGGCCCCGTGTTCGCGGTGCCGAAACTGCTCAAGCGCTTCGGCCTGACAGTGGACGACATCGACCTGTGGGAACTGAATGAAGCGTTTGCCTCGCAGGCGATCTACTGCCAGCAGCAACTCGGCATCCCCGACGAGCGCCTGAACGTCGACGGTGGCGCGATTTCGATCGGCCACCCGTTCGGCATGACGGGTGCGCGCCTGGCCGGCCACATTCTGATTGAAGGCCGGCGCCGCGGCGCGAAGTATGCCGTGGTCACGATGTGTATCGCCGGCGGCATGGGTGCTGCGGGCCTGTTCGAGATTTTCTAAAGGATCATCATGGATTTACATTTCACCCCTGAGCAAGAGCGCTTTCGCGACGAGGTACGGGCATTTTTGGCCGAGAAGCTGCCGCAGGACCTCTCAAGCAAAGTCGCCAATGGCAAGCACCTGTCGAAGGCCGACATGGAGCGCTGGCACGCGATCCTGAATGAGCGCGGCTGGCTGGCCAATCACTGGCCGGAAGCATACGGCGGCCCGGGCTGGGACGCCATTGAAAAATTCATCTTCGAGACCGAGTGCGCGCTGGCCAATACGCCGCGCATCGTGCCGTTCGGCGTGAACATGCTGGGTCCGGTCCTGATCAAGTACGGCAACCAGGCGCAGAAGGACTACTGGCTGCCGCGCATCCTGGATGGCTCGGACTGGTGGTGCCAGGGGTATTCGGAGCCGGGCGCGGGCTCGGACCTTGCGGCGGTCAAGTGCAGCGCCGTGCGCGGTGTGGACGCCGAGGGCGAGCATTACATCGTCAATGGCCAGAAGACCTGGACCACACTTGGCCAGCACGCCAACATGATTTTCTGCCTGGTGCGCACCGATTCCGGGGCCAAGAAGCAGGAGGGCATCAGCTTCCTGCTGATCGACATGCATTCACCGGGCGTGGACGTGCGCCCGATCACGCTGCTCGATGGCGAGCGCGAAGTGAACGAAGTGTTCTTCACCGACGTGCGGGTGCCGGTGCAGAACCTGGTTGGCGAAGAACATCGCGGCTGGACCTGCGCCAAATATCTGCTGACGTATGAGCGCACGAACATCGCCGGTGTCGGCTTCTCGATGGCGGCGCTGGCGCGCCTGAAGCGCATCGCGCAGGAGCAGACGCGCGGCGGCAAGCCGCTGGCGGACGATCCGGGCTTTGCGCGCCGCCTGGCGCTTGTCGAGATCGACCTGGAAAACATGAAGACCACCAATCTGCGCGTGATCGCGGCGGTGGCCGGTGGCGGCGTGCCGGGCGCGGAGAGCTCGATGCTCAAGATCCGCGGCACCGAGATCCGCCAGGAGATCAATGCGCTGACGCGGCGCGCGATGGGCGTGTATGCGCGCCCGTTCACGCAGGACATGCTCGATGCGGCCAATGATGGCCCGGGCTTCGGGCCAGACTTTGCGGCCGCCGCGTCGGCGCAATACTTCAACAACCGCAAGCTGTCGATCTTCGGCGGCTCCAACGAGATCCAGAAAAACATCATCTCCAAGATGATCCTCGGACTGTAAGGGCAAGCGACATGAACTTCGAACATACAGAAGAACGGCGCATGCTGGCCGATAGCCTGAACCGCTTCATCGCCCAGCAATATCACATCGAAGCGCGGCACAAGATCGCCGCCTCGCCAGAAGGCTTTTCCAGCGCCATGTGGCAGCAGTTCGCCGAACTGGGTGTGGTGGGCATGCTGCTGCGTGAAGAAGACGGCGGCTTTGGTGGGGCCGGTTTTGACATCGCGGTCGTGTTCGAGGCGCTGGGCCGTGGCCTGGTGCTCGAGCCGCTGCTGGGCAGTGCCGTACTGGCGGCCGAAGCCATTGCGGCAGCCGGTAGCGACGCGCAGAAAGAGGTGTTGGCCAGTATCGCCGATGCATCCGTGATCGCTGCGTTTGCCCATGACGAACCGGACGCACATTATGAACTGGCGCGGGTTGGGACGAGCGCGCGCCGCGACGACGATGGCTGGGTGATCGACGGCGCCAAGGCCGTGGTGGCCAATGCCGAACACGCGCAGTGGATCGTCGTGTCGGCGCGCACGTCGGGCGCGGTCGATGACGAAGCGGGTATCTCGCTGTTCATGGTTCCTGCCGATGCGGCCGGCGTGTCAATGGTGGGCTCGCCGACGATGGACGGCGGCCGCGTGGCCGAGCTGACCTTCAGCGGCGTGCGGGTCGGTGCCTACGCACTGCTCGGTGAGCCGGGTCACGGTTTTGCAGCGATCGAACGCGCTGTCGGGCGCGGCGTGCTGGCCCTGTGCGCGGAAGCGCTGGGCGCCATGGAAGCGGCCAAGGAAGCAACGCTGGACTACCTGCGCACGCGCAAGCAGTTTGGCGTCGTGATCGGCAGCTTCCAGGCGCTGCAGCATCGCATGGCCGACCTGCTGCTCGAGATCGAGCAGGCGCGCTCGGCGGTGATCAATGCCGCCTCCGCCCTGGACGCCGACCGCATCACGCGTGAGCGCAGCCTGTCCGCCGCCAAGGCCAGCATCGGCCGGATCGGCACGCTGGTGGCGGAAGAATGCATCCAGCTACACGGCGGCATCGGCATGACCTGGGAGCTGCCGCTGGCGCACTACGCGAAGCGACTGGTGATGATCGACCATGAGCTGGGTGACGAAGACCACCATTTGGCGCGCTATATCGCCCTGGGGCGCGAGACCAGTGAGGCCACCCCGGCATGAACGTCCCGGGCCTCATGATGCGCACCGACGGTGCGGTCCGCATTCTCGTCAACAGCAATCCGGCGGCGAAGAATGCGATCACCCCGGCGCTGTACGACGCGCTGCCGGCCGCGCTCGAACAGGCGGCGCAGGATCCGGCCATCGGTGCCATCGTGCTGGTCGGCGATGGCGACTTTTTCTGCGCCGGTGGCGACCTGCGCCAGCTGGCCACGCGCCGCGCACTGGCGCCGGACGAGCGACGCAAAAAGGTCGAACGCCTGCACGACCTGGTGCGCGCGCTGCGCACCTGCCCCAAGCCGGTGATTGCCGCGGTCGAGGGCGGGGCGGCCGGCGCCGGCCTGTCGCTGGCGCTGGCGTGCGATATGGTGGTCGCGGCCGACGATGCCTTCTTTTCGATGGCATATGTCAAGGTCGGCCTGAGTCCGGATGGCGGCGCGACAGCGTTTCTGGCGCGCTGCATGTCGCGCCAGATGCTGACCGAGCTATGCCTGCTGGGCGAGCGCGTGCCGGCCGCGCGCCTGCATGCGCTGGGCGCGGTCAACCGCCTGGCCGCGCCGGGGCAGGCGCTGGCAGAGGCGCTGGCGCTGGCTGAGCGCGTGGCCGCCGGGCCATTCAATGCCAACCGGCGCATCAAGGTGCTGTGCGAGAATGCCGGGGCCGCAAGCCTGGACGAGCAGCTCGACCTGGAAGCCGCGCTGATGGTGCAGTCGCAGGGCGACGACGAAGCGCAGGAAGGCATTGCGGCCTTCTTTGAGAAACGCGCGCCCGCTTTCGCGGAACTGCGGGGCGCTGCAGCCGCGGGTCGGCGAGAAGAATGATGTTTGCCGGCTCCCTGTAAAGAAGCCGGGTATCTGGAGTGTTATGACTGACAAATCTGCTTTGCCTCTTTCCGGCGTGCGCGTGCTGGACTTCTCGCGTGTGCTGGCCGGGCCGTGGTGCGCGATGGTGCTGGGCGACCTGGGCGCCGAAGTGATCAAGGTGGAGCATCCCGAGCGCGGCGACGACACGCGCGACTGGGGCATGCGCATCGGCGCCACCGAAACCGCGTACTTCAATAGCGTCAATCGCAACAAGCGTTCGGTGTGTCTCGACCTGAAAACACCCGATGGCCAAAAGATCGCGCGGGATCTGATCCGCAAGAGCGACATCGTGATCCAGAACTTCAAGTTCGGCGACATCGAGCGGCTCGGCCTGGGTTACGACGCGCTGAAGGATGAGCAGCCGGGCCTGATCTACTGCTCGATCACCGGTTACGACCGCACCGGCCCGGAAGCCGCGCGGCCCGGCTACGACCTGGTGATCCAGGGCGAATCGGGCCTGATGGCGCTCAACGGCGAACCGACCCAGCCGCCGCTGAAATTTGGCGTGGCCGCGGTCGACATGATGACCGGGATGTATGCGGCGCAGGGCGTGCTGGCGGCGCTGTACGAGCGCGAGAAGACGGGCAAGGGCCGCCATATCGGCATGGCGTTGTTCGACTGCGGGCTGATGATCACCGCCTATTACGGCCTGGAAGCGCTGCTGCGCGGGAACGATCCGCCACGTTACGGCAATGCGCATCCATCAATCATGCCCTATGGCGTGTATGAGGCAAAGGATGGTCCACTGGTCGTTGCAGTGGGCAATAACAGCCAGTTCATACGCTTTTGCAATGAGGTGATCGAGCGGCCCGACATTGCGCTGGATGAGCGTTTCAAGACCAACCTGGCGCGCACGCAGCACCGTGACGAGCTGATGCCCGAGATCAAACGCGAGCTGGCGCTGCGCACGCGCAGCGATCTGCTCGCGTGCATGAGCCGGGTCGGTATCCCGTGTGGCGAGGTTGCCGGTCTGCATGAGGCATTGACGTCGACCCGTGCGCAGCAGGGCGGTCTGGTGAAGGAGATGCCGCATCCCGTTGTGGGCAGTGTTCCGGTGTTGGCCTCACCCTATCGCTTCGATGGCGAACGCCTGCCGGTTCGCAGTAGCCCGCCGTGCCTGGGCGAGGGGACGGACGACGTGCTGCAGGAGTTACTTGGCTTGTCGGCAGACACGCTGGCCGGCTTGCGCGAGCGCGGTGTCGTTTAACAACGTCAATACGTATCGTTAATGCTTGCCGGTTTTGCGTGGCGAAATGAACTGGATTAGAATGGAATTTGACCACCACTCTTATCCAGGGCCTTCCCATGCCAGTGAGCGACACCCTTCCTGATGATGTCCAGGCGCCTGATGCGAGCGATACGGCCGACGCGCCGCGCGGCGCCGAAGAACGCTACTTCATCACGGCGCTGGCGCGCGGCCTCGAGGTCCTCGCATGCTTTCGCTCAGCCGACAAAGGACTGAGCAACCAGCAGATCGCTGAGCGCTGCGGCTTGCCCAAGTCGACCGTCACCCGCATCACCTACACACTGACCACGCTCGGCTACCTGGCGCAGGAGCCGGGCGGGCGTTACACGCTCAGCAGCGCCACGCTGGGCCTGGGCAGTGCCATGCTGGCCCGGCTCGACATCCGGCAACTGGCGCGCCCGATGATGCAGGAGCTGGCCGAATTCTCCGGCACCACCGTGTCGATCGCGATGCGTGACCGGATGTCAATGATCTATGTAGAGGTGTGCCGTAGCAGCGCGGCGCTGGCGCTGGCGCTGCAGGTTGGCTCGCGCATGCCGCTGGCGACGTCGGCGATCGGCCGCGCCTACCTGGCCCGGGCCGCCGAGAACGAACGAAGGGATATCCTGAGCCGGTCGCTGGAGCTGGACGAAACGGCGTTCGAGGCCATGCGCACGGGTCTGGCCAAGGGCTTGAGCGACTACGAGACGTATGGCTGCACGACCTCGTTCGGGGACTGGCAGAAGGACGTCAACGGGATCGCAGTCGGCTTCATGCCGATCGGTGGCAACCAGATCATGTCGATCAATTGCGGCGGCCCCTCGTCGAGCGTGTCGACCGCCTTCCTGCTTGATGAAGTGCGCCCGCGCCTGATCGAGGTCGCCCGGCGCCTTGAGTCGTAATCAGGCGGCGCTCAATACCCGGCCGTCAGCTGGTCGGGCTTCAACGCGTTCATCACCGCAAACACACCGCTGGCGCGCAGGATGCGGCGCGCGCCGACCTGCAGGAAGCAGTTGGCAAACGCCATCCGCTTGCCCAATTTCTGCACCTCGACATGCGCTTCGACCCAGTCGCCGGGCCGGGCCGCGTCGATGAAATCGGTGCTCAGGTTGACGGTCACGAATGACTGGCGTCCTTCGCAATACATCGTCAAGCCCAAACCGAGCGAGGAATCGGCCAGACTGGCCAGCATCCCGCCATGGGCGATGCCGCGCATATTCGTGTGCTTGTCCTCGATGCGCATCGCGAACACGATCTCGCCTTCGCGCTCGGCCTCAACCTTGCGGCAATACAGCTCGCCCAGATTGGCCATATACGGCCCGCCGCGGTTGAGGCGTTCAAAGCCGGGTGGGGCGGAAGGTGGTACGGAATGCGCGTCGTCGTGTGTCGTCATCAGAACATGTGCATGATGCCCATCGTGAACCGGTTGGCCGAGTCGCTGCCGACCGCCACGAAGTTCTGGGCCAGGTTGATCTGGTCAGTCTGGACGATGCTGTCGGTCGCCGCGTGGCCCACCGAGACATAGCCCGTCGTGCGCTTGCTCATCAGGTAGCGGCCGATCAGGATGAATTGCTGCGCATCGTCCTTCAGGTCGCCCGAGCGCTTGACCTGGTAAGCCGCGGCCGTGACCAGGAACGCCGGCGCCACCGGCACATCCGCACCAACGCCGAGCACGGCGATCTTGCGGCCAGTGCTGCGCAATTCGTTCCACGAGTAGGTCGACTTGAGCGTCACCGCCGGGAACGCGTACTTGACGCCATACGCGTGCGACGTGAGCAGATCGGTATCGGTGATGTTCTTCATGCGCGCATAGGCGCCGGCCACGGCCAGCTTGCCGGTGTTGTACAGCAGCGCGCCGCCCTGGTACGAACTCTTCTGCGCATTGCCCGCCTGCTCGCCGAATGCGCGCATCAAGGCGAAACTCAAGCCTTTGAAGACCGGCGACGTGTACTTGACCGAGTTGTTCTGGCGCAGGGCCGTGCCGCCATTGTTGGCGCCATACGGCGCATACACGGCGGCGTTGTTCATCGCCGAGAACAGCACGTTCGGGCTGCTGGAGGCAAAGCCCAGGCCCAGCGGATCGGCCATGCCGACCGACATGATGCCGACGATATTCTGGCGGCCGATGTCGATGGCGCCGTAGTTGGTGACGATGCCGACCGTGGCTTCGCGGTCGAACAGGCTGGTGCTGGAAGGGGTGCCAAACGGGACGCCGGCGCCGCCGGTATCATTGAGCAGCGTGCCTTCCAGCCCGAAGCGTGCCTTCATGCCGCCGCCCAGGTCTTCCTGGCCCTTGATGCCCCAGCGCGATACCTGCATCTGGCCGGTATCGACCTTGGTCTGGTCGCCTTGCGGGCCGTCGTTGGTCAGGCGGGTCAGGCCGGCATCGATGATGCCGTACAGGGTAATGGCCGATTGCGCCGAGGCGCTCGGTGCAGCTGACACGCAGGCGCATAGCGCCGCCATTGCGATGATGTGTTTCTTCACTCGGTCTGTCTCCATTATTGTGATGGTGCCGGGTCGTCGCCGGCCACAACGATGGCCGATGTCCGATCCATGAAGCGGGTTTCTCTTTGCGGAACCAGATCTTCAATAATGAAACTGTAGGTTTTTCAGTTTGACAGTGTCAACAGGTATTCGCGCTTGGGCCAAGAGTTCACTCACTCAGGCGAGAATCGTGTCGAAACCGGTACACGAGATTTTGAGAGGCGAACCAACCAGTTTGCCTGGCGAAATGCGATGCGCTCGTTGCGCTGCAGGATGCTCAATGTGAACAAGCCGCGACACCGGTTGCCCGGGTCGCGGCTTGCGCATTACAGAACTGCCGGTCGAACTAATTCGTGCGAATTACTTCGAAGCGTCCTGCATTTTTTCGCCAGCGCGCTCGACGCTACGGCCAGCCGCAGCGGTGGCGTTGCTGGTGGCTTCTTTAGCGGCAGCAGCAGCTTCGCGGCTTTCCTGACGCACTTCTGCGCCAGCAGCGTCGATACGTGCACCGGCACGGTCGGTCGCCGCGTCGATACGCTGACCAGCAGCGTCCATATTGGCTTCAGCCTTGTCAGCAGCAACTTCCATCTTATCGCCAGCGCGTTCAGCAGCAGCATCGACCGAAGCGGCGGCTTCTTTCGATTCTTCGGCAACCTTCGCACCTGCGTTGTCGACGGCAGCGCCGGCTTCTTGTGCAGGGCCCATATTGTCGTTCTTGTTGCAACCGGCCAGCATCGCGACGCTCAGCATCAGGGCGGAAATGGTAATCGTGGTTTTCATGGGGTGCTCCTTAAAATTAAATGTTGTCATTCAGCTTACACCAGCTGCCAATTTTTTGACTCACGCCCCGACCGCAATCGTGCGCGACAGAAGCATTAAAACATTTCCAAAACACATCGGCTGTGCGCTGGATAACTTAACAACAATTGAGTTCTGTGTCCGGCCCAGATGCCTGACCCCGGCGCGTGTCGAACAGGCCGCCGCCATCCCATCGCGCCAGCGGCGACGCGGTGCGGGCCGCGAGCGCTTTGCCGGCATAGGCCGGCCCAAGTGACGCCAAAAAGCGCGGGAATGCGCGGCAATAGGTCGACTGGATCCCGGCCAGGCGCGCCAGCAATGCGTACTCGATCACGGTGTCAGGCGGCATCGCGTCGATCACCTGCGCGACGCGTTCGTGCCAGTCGTCCGACCACGCCGGCAGCAATGGCCCCAGGTCGCGCACGGTGTCACCGGTACGGATGGCGCCGCCTCGCACGACGCGCGCCAGCACGCCGCGTCGGGCGCCGATACGGGCGGCGACGTGCGCGCCATGCAGGTCGAGCCGGCCGCACGCTTCGCACGCGAACATCAGGCGCACTTGGACTTCGTCGCCGACCTGCAGCACGGTGCCGGAGGGCAGGGCATCGATGGGGGTGTCGAACAGCAGGTTTTCGCGCAGCGTGTGGGGAGCGAGATCGAGTTCGGCATAGGTTGCGTCGCTCGCCAGCAGCAGCTGGCGGGGCGATGCCGGATCGCGGTGGCGGTCGCCATCGATCCCCGCATCGGCCACGAGCATGAGCCGCTCGACCGCCTGCGGTGCAGCGCTGCCGGGCGGACGGAGCGCCAGGCTGGCCAGGATCATCGGGCTACCATTACTTCGACGATTGCAGTGCGGCTGCCGCGGCGCGGTACTTGGCGGCGTTGGGCACGTCCGTCCACGCCGGCTTGACCGGATTGTTGGCGATGTCCTGCAGCGCCACGGCGATCATGCGGTTCACGCTGGCCAGGTTGTCGTAGTCGACCTTGTCCCAGGTGTCGTCCTTGCCGTGGTAATCCGGGAAGCCGAACGCCACGCACAGCGTGTGGGCCGGCACGCCGGCATCGGCCAGCGCCTGGTTGTCGCTGCGCGCAAAATAACGGTCGCTGTTGGTCGGGTGCTTCCAGAAGCGGATGCCGGTCTGCTCGCCGGCGCGTTGCAGCGTCGTGCCGACGGTCGAATAGTCAAAGCCGGTCATGGTGGCCGAACGCAGTTGCGGGCCTTCGCTGTCGTCGGTGCGGCCAAGCTGCTCGAGGTTCAGGTTCATCACGGTGTCCTTCAGCGGGAACACGGGATGCTTCGCGTAGTAGCGCGAGCCGAGCAGACCCAGTTCTTCGCCGAACAGTGCGACGAACACGATGCTGCGGCGCGGCCGCTCCTTTTGCGCTGCCATGCTCGCGGCGATCTCGATCACCGACACGGTGCCGCTGCCATCGTCGTTGGCGCCGTTGAAGATCTCGCCGTCGCGGATACCCAGGTGGTCATAGTGCGCGCTGAGCATCACATAGGTGCTTTTCAGGGCCGGGTCCGAGCCGCGCAGCACGCCGATCACGTTACGCAGTTTGGTCGGCGCGATCCCGGGTGCGACGATCTTCGCGGCGACGGTGGCGCCGCCCTGTTCGAGCGCGGTCGCGGCATCGGCTGCATGCACCAGCACGACCGGTGCGCCACCTTTCGCCACTGCCACGCTCGGGTCGATCAGCCAGCCGCCCTGCGTGCGCGCCTGGCGCCGTTCGCGGTCGATCAGCACGATCAGCGCCGGCTTGCTTTTCAGTTTGGCTTGCAGCGCGGCGCCTGCGCCTGGGATCGCAGCGGCTGGGATGACCAGCACCTTGCCGTTGGCCTTGTCCGGATCGTCCAGCGCCGCCTGCCAGGTCATGAAGACGGCAGGCGTGCGCGCCAGCGTGACCGGATCGACGAAGTTGGCCGACGCACCCGTGCCGTCGAGGGTCATGGTCTTGCCGCCAGCCGTCACCGTCAACGCGATGTCCTGCGGGCTGCGCTTGGCGTATTGCCAGTTCGCGGTCTGGAAGTAGCCGTCGTCGCCCGCCGCCTCGAGCCCCGCGCGGCGGAACTGCGCCGCGATGTATTCGGCTGCCAGGTCAACACCGCGTGACGGCGTGCCGCGCCCTTCGAGCAGGTCGGACGACAGGAACGACAGGTGGCCGCGCAGCGAGTCGGCCGAAATGCTGGAGGTCAGCGCATCGCGCCCTGAAGTCAGCGGCCCCTGGGCCGAGGTGGCGCACCCGGTCAGGGCGAGGGCGATGGAAATGGACAGCGCGGAGGCAAGGTGACGCATGCGAGGACTTCCGTGGATTGATGAGGATGGCAATATGACATGGTGGGGCGAAGCGGGTCAACCGGGATATGCACGCCGAATCAACTTGCGCGCACCCGCAATTGGGAGCAATGCGGGCGCAATGCGGGCGCGATGGCGCATTGATCCCGGCGCGGCAAGAAGGTAGCATGGCGACGGTACACGCAGCACGGTGCACGCAGCACCGAGCACACTGCGCCGCCTGTCATCGTGACCTACCGGAGAATGTGCTTTGGCTTTCGACTTCTTTCAGAAAATATCGCGCGCGCCGACCAATCCGCATGCCAAGCCCACCACGCGCGAGTTCGACGTGGCCGACCTGTACCGCGGCCCGGTCGATGCGGGCGAGGCCTCGCCAGGCGCGGCGCCCGGTCTGGATGAAAAGCTGCGCCAGGCGTACTTCTGGATCGTCAACAAGGCGATCATCAGCCCGCACTACGACATCGAATACAACGACGGGCCGGCGCAGACGTTCACGGTCGGCGACAGCAAGCGCGTATTGACGCTGCCGTCGGGGCAAAGCTATTCCAGTTACGTGCTGCTGCCGCTGCTGACCTTTGCCACGCGCCGCAAGTGCCTGTTCGTGGGCGGCCCGGGGCGCGGCAAGACGGCCAGCGCAATCCTGATGGGCGTGCTGGCCGGGGTGCCGGTGCGTGATGTGCGGCGCGCGATGCAGCATGGCCACCCGCAGATGACGATTGCCGACCTGCTCGGCAACCCGCTGCCATCCGATATGGTCAACGCGCAGAGCATGGAGGCGATCCGCATTTCATGGCGCGCCTGGCTGTCGATGCGGGTCAAGATCATCGACGAATACAACCGCATTCCGACCCGCACCCAGAGCGCGCTGCTGACCGTCATGGGCGACAACTACGCCGAGGTGCTCGACCAGGTATTCGAGTGCCCGGAGTCGAGCTGGTTCCTGACTGCCAACGACGACCAGGGTGGCGGCACCTACCAGGTGATCGAGGCGCTGCGCGACCGCATCGACGTGATCGTCCAGGCCCTCGCGTTCAATCCCCGCTTCCTGGACGACCTTCTGGTGCGCATCGAAGAAGACGTGCGCCCCGAAGAACTGATGCCACCCGAACTGATTTTTTCCGAGCTTGACGTCGACACGATGGGCCGGGAAGTGCGCGCGATCGCGGTGCCCGAGGATGTGCGGTGGCGCCTCGAATTCTTTGCCAGCCAGTTCGAGCTGCTCGATGCGGCCGGTGGCCAGTTCGAGTACATGACCAAGGACACGGCGCGCCTGTCGGGCGTCGACTGGCGCGACATCACGGCAGCCGACACGGGGCGCGACCGCATGAAGGATCTGGGCTGCCAGACCCGCAACGGCGTCTCGGTGCGCAATCTCATGACGCTGCTGGTGTATGCCAAGGCGCTGGCGTATTTCCGGGGCAATCCGGCGGTCGAGCTGGAAGACCTGCGTCAGGTCTTGCCGTTCGTCCTGCGCGACAAGCTGCATCCCGACCTGGATGCGCCGTTCTTTGCGGTGCCAGAACATGCGCCTTATCGCACCGATCGTGTCAGCTGGCTGCGGCATCTGTTCGACCTCTCCAACGCCGAGTTCCTGCGCCTGAATCTGGAACACGACGATCCGGTCGGCGAGATGGCGGCGCTGTTCGCCCAGGGCCTCGATGGCGTGTCCGAGCGCGAGACCCGTGCGCGCCTGGTCAGGATCGAAAAGCTGATCGCCAGTCTGACCAAGGGCAAGAAGCTGTATGGTCACCTGTACGACGACCTGCTCAAGCTGAAGTACCTGCACCAGCGCTACACCAATTATCTGGCGTGGCTGCGCGCGCAGTAAGATGTTCAAGCCCGCCTGATGTTAAAACTTACCTGATGCTCAAGCCCGCCTACGCCGGCGTCCTCGCAGCAGGGCGCGACCAGTACAACGCACGCATGCGCGAGGCGCAGCGCCGCTATCCAATGCTGTCGCATGACGTGTTTCGCGCGTTTCTCGACAACGCTGGCGCGATCGTCGACGCGGTGGCGCCCGAACGTGTGCAGCCGGTCGTCGACAGCATCTACGATCTCGGGCTGGCATTGACCGGCCGCACACTGATCGGGCCAGCGGCGCGCTCACCAGTGCTGCAGCACGCGTGGCGCACGCTGTTTCCCCGCTTTGCCACGCTGATCGCGCGCGAACCGGCGCAGGTCCTCGGGATGCTGAGCAACGCCGTGGTGCACCTGGAGGCGATTCCAGGAACGCGGCTGACGCAGTGGATGGATGAGATGCGCGGCCTTGCGATGCAGGTCGGCTCGGTCGATGCCTTGCGGGCCGTGGGACAGATTGCGGCCTGGCGCGCCGGCGCCGCGCATTTTCGCGCCGGTGCGCTCGCCGCGGCGGCAGGGCTGCCCGCACCGCTGGCGCTGGCCGCCCTGCACGCGCCCGATGGCATGCAGGTCGACGCACTGTTACGGCAACTGGCCGGCGACCCGTGGTGGCAGGGGTTTGACCCGCACGCGTGCCGGACGCGTACCTTCGGTGCGTTCACCGGCTTTGGCGGGCCATTTGACGCACCGCCCACGGTGAAGCCGGATGGCAACGGCTTTCTGGTGCACGCGGGCGGGCGCGTATTCTTTTTGCTGGCCGATGCCTATGGTGCGTCGCTGCAAGCGGCAACGCTGGTCGAGTTCGAGCGCGCCGACCCTGGCCGTGTGCCGACCACGCTCGCCCATGCGCAGGCATGTGCGAACGCCACGACAATCGCGATCACGTCGCCCTTTACCCATGCGATCCGACTGGAGGCGCGGTCATGAGCCGGCCACGCACCCCGCCGGTCGACGACGCGCTGATCGCGCGCTGGCGCGCCGCCTGGCCCGAGGCACTGGCGGTCTGGAGCCGCTACACACGCCTGCACGATCCGCGTCTGTGCAGCACGACGGTCAGCGCCGCCGGGGAAGGGTTGAGCGGCAGCTTCGCGATGATCCGCCTGCTCGACCAGAGCGTCGTAATCGACCTGCAGGCGGTGCGCCAGTACGCGCTGGAAGACTTCGGCGTCGAAATCCTGGCCCACGAAATCGGGCACCACGTGCTGGCCCCGGCCACAGCGCTCGACCATTTTCGCCTGATCGCCCGAATGCGGCGCGCCTTGCCGACACTCGAACAACATGCGGCGATGGTCGCCAACCTGTACACGGACCTGTGCATCAACGACCGCTTGCAGCGCCAGGCGGGCCTGCGCATGGAGGCGATTTACCGCAAGCTCGCGCAGGCGCCGGCAGGACCGGCCAGCCGCTTGTGGACGCTGTACATGCGCATCTACGAACACCTGTGGCAACTGGCGCCCGGTCAGCTGGCCGGCAGTGGCTTTGCTGACGCTGACGCACTCGATACCGACGCCTGGCTGGGTGCGCGCGTGATTCGCGTGTACGGCGCTGACTGGATGCGTGGCGCCGGGCGCTTCGCCACGCTGGTGCTGCCGTATCTGCTGAACGACCAGGCAGCACACGACAAGCTGCAGGCCTGGCATGACACCGGCGCCGCCGCCGAGGGCTGCCTGCCGGACGGGATGCATGCATTCGATCCCGACGAAGACGACGACATCGCGCACCCGCTCGACGATCCCGCGGTCAGTGGTGACGACGCGGGTACGCCCGAGCCGCAACCGGCGGCCACGCGCTCTACCGGCCAGGCACGCGAGCCATTCGAATACGGCGAGATACTGCGCGCGGGCGGCGTGGTACTGAGCCCGCATGCCATTGCAATGCGCTACTACCGCAAACGCGCACTGCCGCATCTGGTCGACTTCCCGCGCCGCCCCAGCCCGCGCGCACCTGAACCCGAGATGGAAGGGCTCGAACCCTGGGAACTGGGGGAGTCGATCGAGCGCGTCGACTGGCTGCACAGCCTGGCGCTGTCGCCGACCCCGATCCCCGGCTTTACCATCATGCAGCGCCGCATGACCGAAGAGCCGGCGTTCGAGAAGCGGCCGGTTCCGGTCGACCTGGACCTGTATGTAGACAGTTCCGGCTCGATGCCGAACCCGCAGGTGAGCACGTCGTTTCCGGCGCTGGCCGGCGCCATCGTTGCCCTGTCGGCGCTGCGCGCCGGCGCGTCGGTGCAGGTCACGCTATGGAGCGGCAAGCGCGATGTGATGGGCACGACCGGTTTCGTGCGCGACGCCGACCAGATCCTGCACGTGCTGACCGGCTTTTTCGGCGGGAGTACCTGCTTTCCGATCCATCGCCTGCGCGACACCTATCCGGCGCAGGGCCAGCGCCAGCGTATGACCCACATCCTGATGATCTCGGACAGCGGCATCACGACGATGTTCGACCGGGACGAGCGTGGCAACAGCGGCTGGGACGTGGCGGCGGCTGCGCTGCGCGCGGCCGGCGGTGGCGGCACGATGGCGCTCGATATGCCGGCCTGTTGGGAGGATTGGGCCGGGGCCTCGGGCGACAATCCATGGGGCCAGCTGCAGCGCGCCCGCGACCGCGAAGGCTGGGCCATCCACGCCGTAACCGACATGGGCCAGCTGGTCGATTTCGCCCGCGCGTTCAGCGCCCGTCACTACGGCGCGCAGCGATGAACACCGACTATGCCGACCTGGCTGCGCTGACCCGCCGGCTGGCGGACATCCCCGCGGAGTTTCTGGGTGAACCATCGGTGGCCGGGCACGGCGAGATGGCCGTCGCGGCCATCGTCGGCGATGTGCTGCGCATGCATGGGCTGCATGCATCGGGTGAAAAGCTGGCCGGCTTTCAGGGCCGCAGCGTGCACGCCGACCGCAACCGGCTGGCGCTGGCAGCAATTGCCAGCTGGCTGCTCGCCGATGAGGCTTTGATCGGCACGAACCTGCCGCACCCCGCGCTTGAAGACGTCGTGGGCGCGCTGGTGGCGGAGATGGCGGCGATCACACCGGCGCACGCGTTCGTGCATGACGCCGAGCGGCGCGAAGAACTGGTGCGCGCACTGCTTGCCCGGCTTGGCTTGCGGCCGCTGGGCGAGACACCGGCCCAGGCGCAGGACCGGCTGTCCGCCGTCAGCGCGATCCAGCGGCGCGCCTTGCTGGCGGCAAGCCGACAGGCCGAAAAACGCGCGCGCGAAGTGCGCGAGGCGCTGGCGCGCAAGCTGGCCGAGGAATCGGCCGACAAGTGGACGCGTGAATGATGAATGACCTTGCCGATCGCGAGCGCTTCCCGACCTTGACCACCGAGGGCCAGCGCATGCTGGACTTCCTGCGCGGGCATCCGAACGCACCCGTGTTTCGCAACGCCAGCGGCAACCGCCTGCAGGCGCATGAGGTCGAGGGCCAGCAGGCATTCGAGCGCGAGGTCGTCGATGCGCCGATTGACGCGACGCCGGGCATACCGCCGCCCTGGTTGTACCCGCTGATCGCCAGGATGCATGCGACCGTGCCGCATTACCGAAAGCGTGGCTCACCCCCGCGGGCATTCGACCAGGTGGCACCGGTGTCGCGCGCCGATTTGTCGGCTGACATCGCGCAGTTTGTGCCCGACGACGTCCCGCTCGAACGCATGATCCAGTTTCGCACGACCGGCACGACCGGCCATCCGCTGCTGATCCCGTCGCATCCGGTGGTCGCCGCGCGCTATGCTGCCTTTCACAAGCGCGCGCTGCGCCGGATCGGCATCGAAGCGCAGTATGGCGCCGGCCAGGTGGGGGTGGTGCTGCTTGGCTTTCAGGAACGGTGTTTCACTTATGTCTCGGTCACGCCGACGATGGGCGAGTCGGGCCTGGCGAAGCTGAACCTGCACCCGAACGACTGGCGCGATCCGCTGGACCGCGCGCGCTATCTCGACGCGCTGGCGCCCGAGATCGTGGCCGGCGATCCGATTTCGTTCACCGAGTATCTGACGTTACCGTTGACGCATGCACCGCGCGCACTGATCTCGGTTTCGATGCAACTGATGCCGGCCTTGCGCACGCAGCTCGAACAGCGGTTTGGCTGTCCGGTACTGGACATCTATTCGCTCGGCGAAGTCGGGCCGGTGGGCGTATTCGACGCCGCGCTCGACGGCCACCTGCTGCTGCAGCCGCAGCTCTACGTCGAAATTCTGGACCGCGACGGCCGGCCCGTCAGTCCCGGCACCGCGGGCGAAATCACGGTGACGGGTGGCTTCAACGACTGCCTGCCCCTGCTGCGCTACCGCACCGGTGATTACGCGTCGCTGCGTTCGAGCGCGCACGGCCCGGTGCTGGTGGGGCTGTGCGGCCGGCAGCCCGTGCGCTATCGCGCGCTGGCCGGTTGGATCAACAATATCGACGTTACCCATGCGCTCGAGCCGTTTCCGCTGTCGCATTTTCACCTGCACCAGGGCGCGGACGGCAATGTGTCGCTGCAAGTGGCGCCCAATGCAATGCACTACGCCGTGCCGGCACGGGCTGCCCTCGAACGCCTGTTCGGTGCAGGGACAGTGGTGGTCGAGGTGCTGCACGCGGCGGACAAGACGCTGCAGTACACCTCCAGTCTGGAAGGATCGCACACATGACGATCCCCGCGACCCGCTTCCGGCAAGGCCTGGTGGTCGGCAAATTCTGCCCGCTGCATCGGGGCCACATGTTCCTGATCCAGACCGCGCTGGCCCGGTGCGACGCGCTGCTGGTGATCAGTTATACCAATCCCGAGTTCGACCGCTGCGGGCCGGCCGCGCGCCAGGCCTGGCTGGACGAGCTGTTCCCGCAGGTGCGCAGCCTGGTGCTCGACGACGCGATCCTGGCGCGGCTGTGCCGTGAACGCGGCCTGCCGCAGCGCCGCCTGCCGCACAATGACGCCGATCCCGCCGTCCAGCGCGACTTCACCGCTTGGGTCAGCTGGGCATTGTGCGATACCAGGGCTGACGCCGTCTTCACCAGCGAAGCGTATGGCGACGGTTTTGCGGCCGACCTGGGCGCCTGGTATGGCGCGCGACTGGGTGCGCCGGCGCCCGTACAGCATGTCTGCGTTGACCGGCAGCGCCTGGCGGTGCCGGTGTCGGGAACGGCAGTGCGCGCGCAGCCGCATCTGGCGTACGCGTACCTGCATCCTGCGGTGCGCGCCCATTTCATCGAGCGCGTGTGCCTGCTGGGCGGGGAATCGAGCGGCAAGACGACGCTCGCTGCCAGCCTGGCCGCGCGCCTCGGCACGTGCTGGGCGCCGGAGGTCGGCCGTGAACGCTGGGATGCGCAGGGCGGCAAGCTCGGTTACAAGGATATGCTCAGTATCGGCCAGGGCCAGGTGGCGCGCGAAGACCTGCTGGCACGCGAGGCGAAGCGCTGGTTGATCTGCGATGGCAGTGCGCTGACGTCGCTGTTTTACAGTCTCGATGGATTCGGGCGCGCCGACGCCGCGCTCGAGGCGCTGGCGCGCCGTCCGTATGCTGTGACCCTCGTGTGCGCGCCCGACATCCCGTTCATTCAGGACGGCACGCGGCGCGACGCAGCGTTTCGCGCGCACCAGCACCGCTGGTATCTTGCGGCGCTTGAACGGCTGGGCGTGCCATATGTGCTGCTCGAAGGGCCACTGGAACAGCGGCTCGCGAAAGCGCAAGCAGTGTTGACGACCGGAGCTTTGGACGATCAGGCCTGCGCAGCGTACGGCGGATAATCGATATAGCCCCTGGCATCACCCCCGTAGTAGGTGCTGCGGTCCGGCTCGGCCAATGGCCAGCCGTTGCGCAGGCGCGCAACCAGGTCGGGGTTCGAGATGAACGGCTGGCCAAACGCCGCCAGGTCGATCACGCCATCGTCGATCATCTTGTCGGCGCGCTCGCGCGTCATGCCGCCAGCCAGGATCAGCGCAGTCTCGGGCAGCGTGAGGCGGAAGGTGCGCAGCAAGTCCTGGATCCTGTCGGACACGGTGGGGCCGGACGCCTTGTCGCCCATGCCGTAGCCGGATTGGTCCATGATATGAACATACGCGATGCGGCGTTCGCCGAGCGCGGCGACCAGCGCGGTGTAGGTTGCGTCGATGTCGTCGTACAGCGGCATGTCGAACAGGCGGCCGTAGGGCGACAGGCGGATGCCCACGCGTTCGCGGCCGATGCGGGCGACGACGGCATCGACGACTTCGAGTGCGAAGCGCAGGCGGTTGTCCATCGTGGCCGCGCCATACTCGTCATCGCGGTCATTGACCAGCGGATTGAGGAACTGCTCCAGCAGATAGCCATTGGCGCCGTGGATCTCGACCCCGTCGAAACCGGCCTCGATGGCATTGGCGGCGGCGTTGGCAAAATCCTGCACCACGCGCGCTACCTCGTCGGTCGCAAGCTGGCGCGGTTGGGTCGTTGCCACCATGCCCGGTGTGCCGTCATCCTTGACACCGTAGGCCATGGCGCCTTGCGCGGTTTTCGAGCTGGCGCCCACCGGATCGATGCCATCGGTCTGGATGCTCGGGTGAGACACGCGGCCCACGTGCCAGAGCTGCGCGAACATTTTTGCGCCGACGGCGTGCACGGATTGGGTGGTCAGGCGCCAGCCGGCGATCTGCGCGGGCGTGTAGATGCCAGGATTGAACAGGTAACCCTGGCCTTCGCGCGAAATGGGCGTGCCTTCGCTGACGATCAGGCCAGCGGTGGCGCGCTGGGTGTAATACAGCGCGACGGTTTCAGTGGCGACGTCGTCCGGCGCACGCGCCCGGGTCAGGGGCGCCATCACGACGCGGTTGACGAGCGGAAGAGAAGCGAGCTTGAATGGCGAGAATAACTGGTGCATGGCGTCCTTGTAGCGTTGTGGATGGATGCGGCCAGCATAAATGAATTTGCAGAATTGAATGATGGGCACGCTAGCGAATCGGGCCATCGCGCGCTGCGGGGCCGGGTTCACTCCCGCCTTACGCCAGTTCGTCGCACCACCTCTTGCCGGTGGCACGCCGGCTCGGCACAATGGATCGTCCCTGTGCTAATTACCGTTATTTTTTGAAGCGAGTCCGCATGGCCAGCCTCTCCCCGCCGATCCACCAGCAACGACGTGCGCGCCTGCGACGCCTGCTGACCGATTTGCCGCTGTCGATCGGCATCAGCGTGCTGCTGGCGTGTTTCATCAGCCTGGTGACGGGGCGCTTCCTCGAAAACATGCTGGTGTCGGTCCTGATCGGCATCGTGGCCTTCACGATCGTGTATGGCGGGCGCCTGCTGTTCATCAAGCGGCCGGTCTGGCGCCTGCGCGAATGGGCGATGTTCGGCTTGCTGGCGGTGCTGGCAGCGCCGGTTGCCCATTTCACCGGCCTGTACACGGCCGGGCTGTTGCTCGGAATACGTACGCCAACGCTGGCGGAATATCCGAGCGTGGACCGCATCAGCATGATCGTTTTCACCTTCCTGGGCACGACACTGATGGTCGTGCTGATCAGGAACCGCGAACGCATGCGGCGCGCCCAGGAAGAGCAGGCCGAGGCGCACCTGCGCGCGCAGATCATCGAGCGGCAGGCGTTGCAGGCGCAGCTGCGCCTGCTACAGGCGCAGATCGAGCCGCACATGCTGTTCAATACGCTGGCCAATCTGCAGGGGCTGATTGCGCTCGACCCGGTGCGCGCCAGCGACATGCTCGACCAGCTGATCCAGTATCTGCGCGCCACGCTGAGCGTATCGCGCAGCGAGACCACGACGCTCGAGCAGGAATTTGCTGCCATGGGGGCGTACCTGGGCCTGATGGGCGTGCGCATGGGTGAACGGCTGCGCTACCGGCTCGAGCTGCCGCCGGCGCTGCGTGCCGCGCGCCTGCCAACAATGCTGTTGCAACCCCTGGTCGAGAATGCGATCGTGCACGGCGTGGAGCCGAAGATCGATGGCGGCGAGATCACCATCAGCGCGGCGATCGAGGGCGACAGCCTGGTGCTCGACGTCCGGGATACCGGCCTGGGTCTGGGTCCGGGGCTGGGCCAGGCGCCTGCGCGGCGTGGCGGTGGCGTCGGCGTCGGCGTGGCCACGTCGCGGGAACGGCTCGAGGCCCTGTATGGTGAGCGCGCATCGATGACCTTGAATCCGGCGCCGCCGCAAGGTACGCTGGCCCGATTGACCCTTCCTCTGGAGTTCGACGAATGACCCGCGCGCTGATTGCCGAAGACGAACCGATCCTGGCTGCCACGCTGGCCAGGACACTGCAAGGCCTGTGGCCCGGCCTCGACATCGTCGCGACCGCGCCCAACGGCGTGGTCGCCGTGGAGCAGGCCCTGGCGCTGCGACCGGACGTGCTGTTCCTGGACATCCGCATGCCGGGCCAGAGCGGGCTGGAAGTGGCCGAAGAACTGGCCGAGCGCTGGGAGGGCCCGGCGCCGTTTCCGCACATCGTGTTCGTCACCGCGTTTGATGACTACGCGGTGCAGGCATTCGAGCACGCGGCGTTCGACTACGTGCTCAAGCCGGTCAGCAGCGCGCGGCTATGCAAGACCGTCGAGCGCCTGCGTGGCGCGTTGGCGGCGCGCACGGCGCTGGCGCCGGATGCACTGGTTCAGCTGCTCGGGCAATTGCAGGCGCTGGCGCCACGCGCCGCTCCAAGCGAGCGATTGACAACGATCCGGGCGGCGGTCGGCAACGCGGTGCGCATGATCCGGGTGTCAGACGTCGTGTACTTCCAGGCGATCGACAAGTATGTCAATGTGGTCACCGTGGACGCCGAAGCGCTGATCCGGGTGCCGCTGAAGGAGCTGCTGCCGCAGCTCGACAGCGCGCAGTTTCGCCAGGTAAGCCGCAGCACCGTGGTCAATATGGGATGCGTGACCAGCGCGGTGCGCGATGATCTGGGCAAGGTGATGCTGACGCTGCGTGGCCGGCCCGAAAAGCCGCGTGTCAGTCCCGTATATGCGCATTTGTTCAGGCAGATGTAGCAGAATTGGCGCTGCAACATCACTCGACGGCGGGCACGAAGAATATGCGCTCTACCTTGCCGTTTTCCTTATCGGTTTCAAACACCAGCAAATAGCCTTTTGTATAGACGCTCTCGACGGTTGTTGGCCCGACGACGTACGCAGGATTGGTGTCATAGTCATAGTAGCCAGTAGGGCGGCCGAGCAGTGCCACGATGTCACTGCCGTTCGACCGCTTCAAATCATGTTTCTTTAGCAGCGATGCCGTCATCTCTCCTCGCTGCAAGTCTGACGCCGTGGCCCAAACATCCGTTGTAAACTCACGGTCACCGAGCTTGTTTGCCTGGTCTTCGACAGAATCGCGGCAGCCGGCGAGCAAGGCTGCGATCAGGACAATGTAGAGACAGAAGCGCATATGTTGTAGATGTCCCGGCAGTTTCTCGATGTCGAGTATCCCAAGCCCCCATTGCGGATGAATTGGGAACCATCAACGACGGTAGATTGAGTAAAATGCGGATCTCGATTTGCTAGGCCACACAATGGAACTCCGCGCCGCCGCGCTGCACGCACTGCTCGACGCCGACCCCGCCGCCAAAGCCAGGGCGGTCGCCGCGCTGTCTGCTGCGTGCAAGGCCGGTCAGGTCGCCATCGACACCCAGGCCGTCATGACGGCGCCGGCCGGCATCCCTGGCCGTCCGGCGCGCCCAGAACTGGTGCCGCCGCTGCAGGTCGGGCGCCGCTCGATGGGCACGCCGGAAGGGCGCGCGATGCTGGTCCACGCGCTGGCCCACATCGAGTTCAATGCCGTCAATCTGGCGCTCGACGCCCTGTGGCGTTTCGACGGGATGCCCGAGCAGTACTATCTGGACTGGTTGCTGGTTGCCGATGAAGAGGCGCTGCACTTCACGATGCTGAGCGATCATCTGGGCACGCTCGGTTACGCCTATGGCGACTTCCCGGGCCACGACAGCCTGTGGGAGATGGTCGCCAAAACCAGTGACGACGTGCTGGCGCGCATGGCGCTGGTGCCGCGCACGCTCGAAGCGCGCGGCCTGGACGCGATCCCGCCGCTGCGCAAGAAAATCGCGCAGGCGGGCGACCTGGCTGCGGCGCTGATCCTCGACCGCCTGCTGGTCGACGAAGTGGGGCATGTCGAAATTGGCAACCGCTGGTATCTCGAGCTGTGCCTGGCGCGCGGTCTCGAGCCGATCGCCACCTACGATGAACTCACCGTGCGCTACAAGGCGCCCGTGCTCAAGGGGCCATTCAATATCGAAGGGCGCCGTGCGGCTGGTTTTTCCGAGGCCGAGCTGGAACGCTATCGCTGACATGGACGATGCGGCGTCGGACAGCACCGGCTTTCTGCTGACGCGCCACTGGCGCGACACCCCCGCCGGCTGCGAAGTCGAGTTCTGGCTCGCCACCGACGCCGGCCCGCGCTGCGTGCGCATCCCGGTGCAGACCCCGGTCGCCTTCATTCCCGAAGCGCAGCGCGGCACCGTCGAACAGCTGCTGCAGGATGAACGGGGCTGGGAATTGCGCCCGCTCGACCTGCTCGATTTTCAACACCGGCCCGTCGCGGGGCTGTACTGCCGCAAATACCGTCAGCTGATGCAGATCGAACGGCGCCTGCGCCAGCATGGCCTGGACGTGTTCGAGGCCGATGTGCGCCCGCCCGAGCGCTACCTGATGGAGCGTTTCATCACCGCGCCCGTCGTGTTTGCGGGACAGCCGGTCGAGGGCAATCCGCACCTGCTGGTCGAAGGCGTGATGAAGCCCGCGCCCGGCTACCGGCCGATCATCCGCACCGTGTCGCTCGATATCGAGACCACGTTCCAGGGCGAGCTGCGCTCGATTGCGCTCGAAGGGTGCGGGCAGCGCCAGGTGTACATGCTGGGACCACCGAATGGCGTCGATGGCCCGCGCGATTACGATCTCGCCTACTGCGCCACGCGGCGCGAGCTGCTCGACCGCATGGAAGCGTGGTTCGTGCAGCATGATCCGGACGCGATCATTGGCTGGAACGTGATCCAGTTCGACATGCGCGTGCTGCAGCGGCACGCCGAGGGCATGAAGCGCCCGCTGCGGCTGGGGCGCGACGGCAGCGCGATCGAGTGGCGCGAGGCTGGTGGCAAAGGCGGTGGCAATGGCAGCGGGAGAGGCAGCGGTCAGGAACACTACTTCATCTGCATCGCCGGGCGCCTCGTCATCGATGGCATCGATGCGCTGCACTCGGCCACCTGGACCTTCCCGTCGTTCAGCCTTGAAAACGTCTCGCGCACGCTGCTGGGCGTTGGCAAAGCGATCGACAATCCCCATGACCGCATGGCCGAAATCGACCGCATGTTCAACGAGGACAAGCCGGCGCTGGCCTATTACAACGTCATGGATTGCGAGCTGGTCACCCGCATCTTCGACAAGACCCGGTTGCTGGACTTCCTGCTCGAGCGGGCCAGCGTGACGGGGCTGGCGGCCGATCGCAGCGGCGGGTCGGTGGCCGCGTTCGAGCACCTGTACATGCCGCTGCTGCACCGCCAGGGCAGGGTGGCGCCGAACATCGGCGACGTCGAAGGCGCCGACAGCCCGGGCGGGTTCGTGATGGATTCGCGCTCGGGGCTGTACGACTCGGTGCTGGTGCTGGACTACAAAAGCCTGTATCCGTCGATCATCCGCACCTTCCTGATCGACCCGCTGGGCCTGATCGAGGGCCTGCGGGAGCCCGAGGAGACCACGGTGCCCGGCTACCGGGGCGGCCGTTTTTCGCGCACCCGACACTGCCTGCCGAACATCGTCACGCAGGTGTGGGCGGGCAGGGAAGCAGCCAAGAAGGCGCAGAATGCGCCGCTGTCGCAGGCGCTCAAGATCATCATGAATGCCTTCTACGGCGTGCTGGGTACGACGGGCTGCCGCTTTTTCGACCCGCGCCTGGCCTCGTCGATCACGATGCGCGGCCACGACATCATGCATCGCACGCGCGCGCTGATCGAAGAGCAGGGCTACCAGGTCATCTACGGCGACACCGATTCGACCTTCGTCTGGCTTGGGGCCCCGCATACCGAAGACGATGCGCGCCGCATCGGGAACACACTGGTCAATCATGTGAACGGCTGGTGGAAGACGCATCTGGCAGATGAACTGGGCATCGAGAGCGCGCTCGAACTGGAATACGACGTGCACTTCCGGCGCTTCCTGATGCCCACCGTGCGCGGTTCGGACGAAGGCAGCAAGAAGCGCTACGCCGGACTGGCCACCACGCCCGACGGCGTTGATGAGATGGTCTACAAGGGGCTGGAGACGGTGCGCAGCGACTGGACGCCGCTGGCCCAGCAGTTCCAGCAGGGCCTGTACGAACGGATCTTCAAGGGCGAGCCCTACGAAGACTTCGTGCGCGAGCTGGTGGCGCGGATGCTGCGTGGCGAGTGTGACGACGATCTGGTGTACCGCAAGCGCCTGCGCCGGCCGCTGGACGACTACGAACGCAACGTCCCGCCGCACGTGCGCGCCGCGCGCATGGCCGATGAACACCACCTGCGCAACGGCCGCCACGCGCTGTATCGCAAGGGTGGCTGGATCCGCTACGTGATGACGCACGATGGGCCCGAGCCGCTGGAGCTGCGCCGTTCGCCGATCGATTACGAGCATTACCTGACGCGCCAGCTCGAACCGATCGCCGACGCGATCCTGCCATTTTTGGGCGACAGTTTTGCCAATCTTACCCGCCACATCACCAGTGGGCAGGGCGCGTTGTTCTAGCCTGCAGCCCAGGCCTGGCGCAGGCAGCGGCGCGGCGCGGCAATGCTGCGGTACATGAGGTAGCGGCTGCCCGGGACCTTCAGCGCGCCGGCAAACAGCAGGTCGCGCCACAATCCCTTGCCGTCAAGCTGGAAGCATGGCGTGAGCGTCCGGCTCAGGGCCTGGTAGGCGCGCACGGTGCGCAGGCGGCTGGCCGAGTAGCGCAGTGCCCCGGCGGCCGCGCCGTGCACATCGACGCAACGGGCCAGCACCAGTGCATCCTGCACCGCCAGCGTCGTGCCCAGGCCCAGTTGTGGACTCATGGCGTGGCCGGCGTCGCCGACGATGCAGATCGGGCCGGATGCCAGCCGTGACGGCCGCGCGTGGTGGTAGCGGGCAAACGCCAGCTGGCTGTGCGAATGGAGACGGTCAACAACCGGCTTCGATTCGGGCCAGAGCGCGAGCAGTTCCCGTTTCCAGTCATCCAGCGGTGCGGCGCGCCAGGCGTCATAGCGGTCGCTGCGCAGACTCCAGAACAGCGATACGCGCAGCGCGCCGTCCACACGCTCGGTCGGCATGATGCCGTACATGCGCTCGGTGCCGCCGTAGCGCTGCGCCAGCAGATGCGCATCGGGCCAGTCGTCCAGATCGATCAGGGCCCACAGCGCGCCCCACGTGTACTGGTGCGAGGCCACCGCCAGCCCGGTTGCCGCAGGCAGCATCGACGAGGCGCCGTTGGCGATCACGACCAGGTCGAAGCGGTGCGACACGCCACCTGCATCGACTGTGCCAGCGCCGTTCTCGACGCCGATGGCTCCCACGGCGCAGCCGAAGTGCAGGCGCACGCCCAGCGCGTGGGATTCCCGTTCCAGCACGCCGCCAAGCGCCGATCGGCTGACGGCGCGCGCCTGCAAGCCGGTATAGGGAATGTCGACCAGGGTCCAGCCACGCTCGCTTTGGCCGACGAGGCGATCGATCGGCAGGCTGATGGCGTTGAACGCTGCGCCCACGCCCAGTTCGTCGAGCGCCGCCACGCCCTGCGGCTGAATCAGCACACCGGCGCCAAGCGTTGCCAGCGCCGGGTGTTTTTCAAACACGTCGACCGTGTGTCCGGCCCGGGCGAAGGCAATTGCCGTGGCCAGGCCGGCGGTGCCGGCGCCGATGACGCCGATGTGCAGGCGCGTGGCGGGTGATGCACTCATGGGTATCCTTGTGGAAACTTATTGGTGAAGTATAACGTGCCTGCGGATTCTTTCAGGACGCCGAGCACTAAGTAGAGGCGGCGGTGTCGAACTACCTGCGGCATCGCTCTCATCACCCTTAACCGGAGTGAAAAGCGTTATGCTTTGATGACGCGATCCGCCCGCGCTTGCGGGTATGCGCTGGTGGCGTCGTTTCATGAAAGTGTGACAATCCGTGGTTTTTTTGCACCGACCGACGCTAAATCTGCGATGCTTTCGGGCTGTAATGACCCAAGGAGCTGCAGCCCGTCTACAATGATTTCCGGACAGCATTACTTTTGACAGGATCAGCCATGAAATCGGTACAACAAGAAGTCGATGAGCGCAGCAATCTGACGGGAACGAACAAGTTCGAATTGCTGCTGTTCCGCCTCGGTGGCGACGCGCAGGGCAACCACAACGAGCTGTTCGGGATCAACGTCTTCAAGATACGCGAGATCGTGGCGATGCCCGAAATCACGGCCGTCGCCGGCGCACCGCAGCATGTGCTGGGCGTCGTTAACCTGCGTGGCCACATCATCCAGGTGCTCGACCTGCCGGGCATCACCGGTGTCACGCCCAAGACGGGCCTGAACATCATGCTGGTCACCGAATTCGCCCGCACCACGCAGGCGTTTGCCGTCGAGAGCGTCGAAGAAATCGTGCGCCTCGACTGGAGCCAGGTCATGACGGCCGAGAACACCGCCGGCACTGGCATGGTCACCAGCATTGCCCGCCTGCCGGAAGCCGAGGGCCAGCCGGCCCGTCTGGCCCAGGTGCTCGACGTGGAAACCATCCTGCGCCGTCTGAACCCGGAGCAGGACCGCCAGGATCTGACGCAGGCCGTGGGCAACAAGATCTCGATCAAGCCGGGTAGCGTCATTCTGGCGGCCGACGATTCGGTCGTTGCCCGCGCACTGATCGAGCAGGGTCTGGACGCGATGGGCCTGCCATTCATCATGACCAAGAGCGGCAAGGAAGCCTGGGATCAGCTGGGGGCGATCGCAACCGCTGCCGAAGCCGAAGGCGGTACGGTCTACGACCGCGTCGCGATGGTGCTGACCGACCTCGAGATGCCGGAGATGGACGGCTTCACGCTGACCCGCAACATCAAGTCGAGCCAGCGCTTCGGCAACCTGCCGGTGGTGATCCATTCGTCGCTTTCGGGCACCACCAACGAGGAACACGTCAAGAACGTGCGCGCCGACGCCTACGTCGCCAAGTTTTCGGCCGAAGACCTGTCGCGCACACTGCGCAAGGTGCTGGGCGCGTAAGCCAGCGCAGGGGGGATCACGCCGCGCAGGCCCGGTGCTATGATGCGGCCGTGATTCCCGACCTGTCCCAGTTACTAATCCTCGACAGCCTGCTGCGCGAGGGCAGCCTTACCCGCACTGCCGAACTGCTCGGCATGAGCCAGCCCACGGTCAGCCGCGCGCTGGCCCGCTTGCGTACCCACTTCGACGACCCGCTGTTCGTGCGTACCGGCCAGCGCATGGTCGCGACCACGCGCGCACTTGCGCTGGCGGCTCCAATCGCGGCCGTGCTCGACGCAGCGCGTGAACTCGACAGCGGTCCCGCCGTCTTCGATCCGCTCACCGTGCAGCGCTCGTTCGGCCTGTACATGGTCGACGGCGCCGTCGTGAACATCCTGCCGCAGTTGCTGGCCGGGCTGGCGCGCCTGGACGATGGCGCCAGCGGTCTGCAATTGCGCAGCGTTCACATCGACCCCGGCGCGATCGAGGCCCAGCTCGAGCGCGGTCACATCGACCTGGCCATCGGCCGCTTCCCGCAACTGGTCAACAATATCCGTCGGCGCAAGCTCTGGACCGACGAGTATGCCTGCGTGATGCGGGCCGGGCATCCGTGCGCCGGCCAGCTCGATCGCGATGCCTACCTGACGCACCGGCACGTGCTGATCGAGATGGAGCAAACAAGCCAGCATAACGGCGCCGTCACGCGCAAGCTGGAGACGCTGCTCGCGCCGTCGCGCATTCTGTGTCACGTGCCCAGTTACACGTCTGCCGCCCATATCGCACTGCATACCGACGCCATCGCCACCATTCCACTGCGCCTGGCCCGGCCGCTGGCGCGCGACCTGGGCCTCGTTCTCGCGCGCCTGCCGATCGACCTGCCGCCCGTGCATCTGGCGCTGTACTGGCACGAGCGCAGTCATCGCGATCCGGCTAATATGTGGCTGCGCGCGTTCGTGCGTTCCACGCTGACAGCGTCCGACCCGGCATCCGCAGACGCCTGAGGCATCAGGTGCATGCAGGTCATGCAGAATCTGCATGACCTGCATGCATCTGGCGGCATGGCCGGCACGGGCGGCGCCGCGTAAGCTTCGGCCTTCCCGAAAAAAGCCGAGGCACACCATGCTTCAACCCACACGCACGCCGGGCCGGGGCGCATGCCGCCTGGCCCTGGGCGCTGCGATCCTGTTACTGACTGGCTGCGTGTCGATGGGACCGCAGCCCACGCCCGCGCGCCTGAATGTCGATGCGGCGGCACATTCCGCGCGCACGCTATCTGCGCAGGCGCTGCCGGCATCCGCGCCTGCATCTGCACCCTGGCCCGTCCAGGACTGGTGGCGCGTCTACGGCGACCCGCAGCTCGACCAACTGGTCGACGGGGCGCGCGACGCCAGCCCCACGATTGCTGCCGCACTGGCGCGCGTGCGCCAGGCGGCCGCCCTTGAAGGCTTGGCGGCGGCCGCACTGGCGCCGCAGGCCAGCGCCACGGCGCATCCGGTGCGCCAGCGCTACAGCGACAACGGCAGCGTACCGAAACCGCTCGCAGGCAGCTGGCAGTGGGCAAACGATCTCGGGGTCAACCTCGGCTACGAACTGGATTTCTGGGGCAAGAACGCAGCTGGCGTGGCCGCTGCCGCCGGGCGTGTGAATGCACGCCAGGCCGAAGCGCAGGCAGCGCGCCTGGCCGTTGCCGGCGCCGTCGTGCAAGCCTATCTGCAGCTGGACCACCTGTACACGCGGCGCGACCTGGCCGAACAGGAACTACGCCAGCGTACCCGCATCGCCGACCTGGTGCGCCAGCGCGTAGCGGCGCAACTGGATAGCAAGGCGGAACTGCGGCAGGCCGAGATTGGCGTGCCGTCAGCGCGCGGCGAGATCGCGGCGCTCGACGAAGCGCTGGCGCTGACGCGCGGCCAGCTCGCGGCCCTGAGCGGGCAGGGGCAGGATGCTGCCGAGACGATCGCGCGGCCGCACCTGGCGCCGGCCCGGCCACCGGGCGTGCCGGCGGATATACCCGCCGCGCTGCTCGGGCGCAGGCCGGAGCTGGTGGCGCTGCGCTGGCAGGTCGAAGCGGCCAGCGGCGACATCGACGTCGCCAAAGCGCAGTTTTATCCAACCGTGAACCTGAGTGTCTCGGGTGGCCTGGCCAGCCTGGGCTTCGACCGGCTGGTCCAGGGCGGCAGCCGCACGTTTGCCGCCGGCCCGCTCGTGACCTTGCCGCTGCTCGACGGCGGGCGCCTGCGCAACAATCTGGCGGCGCGCAACGCCGACTACGATCTCGCCGTCGCGCAGTACAACGGCGCCGTGCTCGAAGCGCTGCGTGACGTGAGTGCGCAACTGACGTCGCTGCGCTGGCTGGGCGAGCGCCGGCGCGAGCAGGACGCGGCGCTTGGCGCGGCCGAAGAAGCCTACGCGCTGGCCGAGCAGCGCTACCGCGCTGGCCTCGGCAACTTCGTGCAGGTCCTGATTGCCGAAACCCAGGTTGTCGCGCAGCGCCGTGGCCAGGCCGACCTCGCGGCCCGTGCCTACACGCTGGACGTGCATCTCGTGCGCGCCCTGGGCGGGGGCTTTCAGGCCGCCATCCATTAAGAACGCTGGAATCATCACATGACTGAACAAACCAATCAGCCGCAAAGCCGGCGCAAGCTGGCGCTTGGCCTCAGTGCCGCCGTGCTGGCGGCTGCCGCCGGCATTGCCTGGTCTTCGCCCGGGGTGCTGGGCATCGGCTGGAACAGCCAGCAGACGGAAGACGCTTACGTGGAGGGCAACCTGGTGCACGTCACGCCGCAGGTCGCGGGCACCGTCACGCGCATCGCGGCAGACAACACGGATTTCGTGCGGCCGGGCGAGGTGCTGGTCCAGCTCAACGACGTCGACGCCCGGCTGGCGCTGGACCGCGCCGAAGCGGCGCTGGCCAGGTCGGCGCGCCAGGTGCGCTCGCAACTGGCCGGCGTCGGGCAATTGCGCTCAACTGTCGTGCAGCGTGAGTCCGACCTGGCCAGGGCAGAGAGTGACCTGGCGCGCCGCCGTCAGCTGGCCGATACGGGCGCCGTGTCGGGCGAAGACATCCGTCACGCCGACGATGCCGTGGGCGCCGCCCGCGCTGCCTTGAACGCTGCGCGCCAGCAGGTGGATGCGGCGCGGGCGCTGGTCGACGGCACGACGATCGAGCAGCACCCGGACGTGCTGTCGTCGATTGCCGGCCTGCGCGACGCGTCACTGGGCCTGGCCCGCACGACGCTGGCCGCGCCGGTGGGCGGCATTGTCGCCCGGCGCAATGTACAGATCGGCCAGCGCGTCGCGCAAGGCGCGCCGCTGATGGCGATCGTCCCGCTCGACCAGATGTGGGTCACGGCCAACCTGAAAGAGACGCAGCTCAAGGACGTGCGCATCGGCCAGCCGGTGGCCGTGACGTCGGACGTGTACGGCGCCGACATCGTGTTTCACGGCCGCGTGGCCGGTCAGGAAGCCGGTACCGGCAGCGCGTTTGCCGCCGTGCCGGCGCAGAACGCGACCGGCAACTGGATCAAGGTCGTGCAGCGCGTTCCGGTGCGCATCGCGCTCGATGCACAGGAGCTGGCGCGCCACCCCCTGCGCCTGGGCCTGTCGATGAAGGTCGCGATCGATACCAGCCGCGCCGATGGTCCGAGCCTGATGCAGGCCGGCGCGGTGCGCCATTCGTATGAGACGGTCGTGTTCGAGACGGAATCGCACGGCGCCGACGCAGCGATCCGCCGCGCGCTTGGCGCACCAGCGGCCGTGGTGGCGCGTTGAACGCAGCCGCCATCGGCACGACGCCGCGCCCGGCGCTGCTGGGCGCCATCTTCGTGTTCAACCTGATCGAATTCCTGTCGACGGGGATGACGGTGCTGGCGGCACCCGCGATCATGGGCCATATCGGCGCCTCGCCCGAAGAGTACGCGACCATCTCGGCGCTGTACGCCGCCGTGGCGGTGCTGGCGATTTCGCAGATGACCGTGCTGCTGCAGCGCCTCGGCTGGCGCAACTACCTGCTGGGCGCCGTGCTGTTCTACCTGCTCGGCGCATGGGTGTGCGCCACTGGCGCCAGCGTGGCCGGCTTTGCCGGCGGCCGCCTGCTGATGGCGCTGGGCGGCGGCGTGTTCATGACGGTCTCGCGCATGATGGTCAACCTGATCCCGCCATCGCCACAGCGCCTGCAGGGCATCGCCGCGTATGGCGCCGCCTTGTCGGGCGGGCTGGCGCTCGGGCCCTGGGTGGCCGCGAAGATGCTGGGCCACGAGGCATGGGGCGGAATGTTCCTGGTGCTGGCCGCGCTGGCGACGCTTGGCGCGCTGATCGCCGCACGCTGGATGCCGCAGGACGCCATCACGCTCGATCGCGCCTCCGGCGGGTCGCCATCGCGCATGCACGCCATCGACGCGATGCTGCTGGCGGCCGGCGCGGCAATCACGCTGTACGCGTTGCAGCACCTGACGTATGACTGGCATGGCGAGCGCGGCTCGCTGCTGGCACATCTGGTGCTGGGACTCGCGCTGCTTGCCGCGTTCGGGTTGCTGCATGCGCGTCGCAGCGCGCCGTTCCTGTACCTGGGCGTGCTGCGCAGCCCGCGCTATCGCCTGGGCCTCGTCATCTTCAGCGTCTGTTACGCGATGCTCGGGATGGTCAACACGCTGCTGCCGCAGGTAGTGCAGAAGGGCCTTGGCGTCGGACTGGAGCAGGCCGGCGAACTGCAGGGAACGGGGTTGCTGGCCACGGTCATCGCGTTCTTCGTGATGCTCGAACTGGTCAAGCGGCGCCCGCATCCGACCAAGTTTTTCGTCACCGGCTTTCTGATGCTGGCCTTGCTCGGCTGGCGTTTCGCGACGCTCGACCCGCGCGCCTATGCGTGGGATGCGGTGATCTTCTGGCTTGGCCTGTTCGGCGGCTTTCTGACGTTGGGGATGGCGACGACGGCAATTCATGCCTTCAAGGAGCTGCAGGCGGACAATGTGGTGTTTTCGAATGCCCAGCAACTGAAAAACATGCTGGGGCAGGCAGGCCTTGCGCTGGGCGTGGGCATGACCAATATCGGACTGCAGGAACGCACGGCGCTGCATGCATCGCGCCTGGCGGAGAAATCGTCGCTGCTGTTTGATGGCGGCGCCGAACTGGCACGGCAAGCCGGCCTGCTGGCAGGACAGGACCTGTTCTGGATCGTGATGTGGGTGGGGCTGGGTGGCGCGGCGCTGCTGGTGTTGCAGCGCCGCTTCGACTGAGGACGCAGGACGTGCGCTGCGTCCAGCCGGATTAACGGCGACGCGAAGGACCGGTGAAACGGTCGGCCAGGACGGCGGTGACGACGGCTTGCAGCACGTGGATCGCCCAGCGTTCACCGGCCTTGCGCGGGCCGGCCGCTACTTCGCCTTCGGTGATGCCCAGGACCGGCGCGATGGCGCCAATATTCACGGCGTACAGCGCCGTGCCGTACAGCGTGCCGATGGCGGCCGGCGACAGGCTTGGGGCCAGTTCACGCAGCTTGGGGACGGCGGCGGCGAATGCGGCCGAGGCGCCCAGGTGATTGACGAATTCCACGGCGCTGGTGCCGGCGTCGCCGATGACGGCGCGCGAGCCCGTCACGTCGTCGATCCAGTCGACCGCATCCCGGTCGAGCGTTTTGGTGAGCACACCCGACTTGCGGCCTGCGACCATGACGGCCGTCGTGACCACGCCTGCGATCAAGCCACCCACGATGGCTGCTGTGTATTTTTGCATGAACGTCTCGCTTGAAAAGTGAATCCGCGGCCGGGCGCCCGTGCGCCCGCAGCAGATGGAGTCAATACGATACGTGGCGAGCTTCCCAAGCTCGGTGCGGTGCTGCACCGATAACTCAGTCGCCCTTGGCCATTTGCCCGAACACCTCGTCACGCCGGACCCACGCGTGGTACAGCGCCGCGCCCAGGTGCGCCAGGATCGTGAAGAACAGCACATACGCCAGCACGCCATGCAGCGGGCGCAGGAAGCCGTACATCGCAGGGCTGTGCGGCAGGATCGCCGGCAGGTTCACGCCATCGAACAGCACGACCGGATAGCCGCCGGCCGACAGCATGGCCCAGCCGATCAGCGGCATGGCCAGCATCAGCGCATACAACGCCCAGTGCGACGCCGTGGCAGCCCACACCTGGATGCGTGGCAGATCGGCCGGCAATGGCGGTGGGGTATTGCGCAGGCGGTTCACGAGACGCACGATTGCCAGCAGCAGAATGGCCAGGCCGAGCGGGCGGTGCAGATCGAGCAGGAAATCGCGGTGGCGCAGGGACACGACCATGGCGGCGCCGACGAACAGCATCGCCAGGATCGCGACGGCCATTGACCAGTGCAGCACGCGCGCGAGCAGGTTGAAGTGGCGTGGACGGTTCATCGTACGCTCCCGGTGTGGAGGTTGCCCGTACTGATTTCACGCTCGCGGCGGTTGAACGAGACCGAATAGATCGACGAACGCGCGTGCAGCACGGGATCGTCGGTGCCGGCAATGCCCTTCGGCAGGATCAGCGGGTCGAAGTTCAGATCGAGGCATGGGCCGGCAACCTGCGGCTCGGCGCGCACCAGCGTCAGCGTGCCGGCGATGGTCTCGGGCCGCGTATCGGGCCAGGCTTTGGATGGGTCTTCGATCGGGTCGCCCGGTTCGGCGAACTGCATGACCATGTCCCATTTCAGCGGACCGGCCGCCAGGCGGCGATCAAGATCGGCCGCCAGGAAATCGCGGTCGGCGGTTTTCAGCTGCTCGGGGTCGGCCGCCACGAACGGTGTGTGCGGGCGCATAGACCAGCGCACGGCGCGCGTGGCGCCGGCAGCATTGGTCAGGCGAAACGCATTGACGCCATTGAAGCGCGTATTGGCCAGGCTGTCGGGCGTCGGCGCGCTCTTGGACCATGTCATGAACTTCTTGATTTCCGGATGGGCGGCCAGCACGGCGTCCATCTTTGCCGGATCCGGTTTGCCGGTGGCCGGGTCGGGCAGGCGGGCAGCGTTCAGCGCCTGGAAGGCTTCCGGGGTGGATGCGGCAAAGAACGGGAAGCTGTTCATCGCCATGCGCCATTCCTGGCCGTCGTCCGTTTTCAGCTGGAGCGCCATGCCGCGCACGGCCGCCTTGTTGTCGGGCGAATGTGGGTCGTTGCCAGGGCTGGAAAAGCGGCCGAGGACGGGCGTCGACGGCTGCGAAAACACGCGCGCCGTGGACAGTTGCGCAGCAGCGGGCGTTGGTGCAAAGGTGCCGACGATGCAGATGCCCTTGGCATGCGCACGGCGCACGCCCGGTTGCTGCGTGCCGGAGGCTTCGGCGGTATTGACCATCGTTTGGGGCGTAACATTCTTGTTGCCGAACCAGCCGCCAATCCAGGCGAAGAGGACTGCCAGCGCGATGATGATCAGCGCGATCGGGAGCAATAACAGCGGGGAGCCGTGGCGGGGCTTGGGCGGTGACATGGAAGGAACTCTCTTGAAATGGTCTTGGTACATACAGCCGGAAATTCGGTGGCGAATTGTCGCATGATTAACAAATTAATGCGTGCCGTCCCGTGGGGCGCCGTTGCGCGGGCGGTACTGCTGAGCGTAACGGTCCAACGCGAACCGCCAAATTGTGCAAAAATTCCGTGGTCATTGATGTCGCTTCCCACTACATATTTACATGCGCCAACGTAATCACATGCTCGTCAACCGTCACCCGGCGCCCATCACCCTGTCACGTGTCACTGAGGAAGGGGCGTGAGCGCGGCGCACGCCGACATCGCGGCATTCGACTGGAGCGGGACCCCACTGGGTGCACGCGCAGCCTGGCCTGCGGCACTCGAAGCCGTCTTCGGCATGATGCTGGCAACGCCGGTGGCGATGTGCGCCACCTGGGGACCAGAGCAGACGTTGCTGTACAACGCGGCGTACGTGCCGTTTCTCGGCAAACGCCATCCGGACGCGCTGGGGCGACCATTGCCCGACGTCTGGTGGGATGTATGGGCCGATATCGGTCCGCTGGTGGTGCGCGTGATGGCTGGCGAGGCGGTGAGTTTCACCGATCTGCCGCTGGTCATGACGCGCAGTGGCTATGAAGAAGAGACGTGGTGGTCGTTTGCGTACAGCCCGCTGCGTGACAACGGCCACATTGCTGGCTTGCTCAATATCGCCACCGAAACGACGGCCGGCGTTGTCGCCGCCAGAGAGCGCGATGCGGCGCAGACGCAGCTCATCAAGCGCAATATCGCGCTGGAGCAGGAAATTGTCGCGCGCAGGGAAGCGGCCAGCCGGCTCGCTACCGTCATCGAGCACCTGCCGGTCGGTATCTGCCTGTTCGACATGGATGGGCAAGCCATCCTGAACAATCCGGTGTTTCGGACCTTTGTCCCCGATTTCTCGCCCGCGCATGGCCTGCAGCGCGCCTGGGAACACTGGCGCGGGTTCGATGCGCAGGGCCGCTTGCTGGCGCCCGACGACTATCCGAGTGCGCGCGCATTGCGGGGCGAACTCGTCACGCCGGGCGACGAATTTCTGCGGCGCGCGGCGGACGGCACGGAAACCTGGGTCGCCGTCAGCGCCGTGCCGCTGATCGACAGTGCCGGCGCGCAGGCCGGCATCATCCTGGTATTCGACGACATCGACCAGCGCAAGCGGATACTGCTCGATCTCGAGCGCCAGGTGGCGGAGCGGGCGCAGGATCGCAATGCGCTGTGGACGCTGTCGTCGGACATCATGCTGCGCTGTACATTCGACGGGGCGATCACGGCCACCAATCCGGCCTGGTCGGCCGTGCTGGGCTGGCGCGAGCACGAGTTGGTCGGATCGAATCTGTTCGACCTGATTCATCCGGACGATATCGCGCATACGGTTGCCGGTGCGCGCGAGTTGGCGGAAGGGATCGGCCATCAACGGTTCGACAACCGCTACCGCCATCGCGATGGCAGTTACCGCTGGATCTCGTGGTCGACCCGCGCGCACGATGCGATGATCAATGCGGTGGGCCGCGACATCACGCGCGACCAGGAGCAGATGGCCGAACTGGAGGCGATGCAGAACGCCCTGCGCCAGAGCCAGAAGATGGAAGCGGTGGGCCAGCTGACCGGCGGCCTGGCGCACGATTTCAACAATCTGCTGGCCGGTATTTCCGGCGCGCTGCAGCTGATGCAGATGCGTATGCAGCAAGGGCGCTTCAATGAGTTCGACCGCTACATTGCGACGGCGCTGGGCGCGTCCAAGCGGGCCGCAGCCCTGACCCATCGCCTGCTGGCGTTCTCGCGCCAGCAAACCTTGATGCCCAAGCCGACGAACGTGAACCGGCTCGTCACCGACATGCAGGAGCTGGTCCAGCGCACGGTCGGACCGGCCGTGCGGATCGAGGTGGTGTGCGTCGCCGATGCCTGGCCGGCGCTGGTCGACGCGTCGCAGCTTGAAAATGCGCTGCTGAACCTGTGCATCAATGCGCGCGACGCCATGCCCGATGGCGGCGCCATCACGGTCGAAACAGCCAACAAGTGGATCGACGAGCGCGTCGCGCGCCAGCAGAATATGGCAGAGGGCCAGTACCTGGCTTTGTCCGTCAGCGACACGGGCGTGGGCATGGCGCCGGACGTCGTGGCGCGCGCGTTCGAGCCGTTCTTCACGACCAAGCCGATCGGCCAGGGGACGGGCCTCGGGCTGTCGATGATTTATGGGTTCGCGCAGCAGTCGGGCGGCCAGGTGCGGATCTATTCCGAAGTGGGGCAGGGCACGACCGTGAGTATCTATTTGCCGCGGCATTACGGCGCTGGCGCTGCTGAGCTGGAGCCTGACGTCGCGGCGCCCACGGCGCTGACGCAGTCGGGGCAGGTGGCGACGGTGCTGGTCGTCGACGACGAACCAACCGTGCGCATGCTGGTCATCGACATCCTGCAGGATCTCGGCTTCGGCTGGATCGAGGCGGCCGACAGCGCGACGGGTCTCAAGATGCTGCAATCGGACGCGCGGATCGACCTGCTGGTAACGGACGTGGGGCTACCTGGCGGCATGAATGGACGCCAGATGGCCGATGCCGGGCGCGCGGTCCGGCCCGGGCTGCAGGTCTTGTTCATCACCGGCTACGCTGAGAATGCCGTGCTGAATAACGGCTACCTCGACCCGGGGATGGCGGTGCTGACGAAGCCCTTCTCAATGGACGCGATGGCCGCGCGCATCCGGTCGATGGCCGAGGCGGGCGCTGTCGAAGCGGTGAGGTCCTCTGCAGGGAGTCGCCATCCACGGTAAGATTGTCGTCCTTACCACAGGACCACTTACCATGACGACTTCCAGCTACCCCGATACCCGTCTCCTCATCGCCAACGAATGGCACGACGCCAGCGGCGGCAAGACCATCCCGGTAATTAATCCGGCCACCGGCCAGCCGATCGGCAAGGTCGCCCACGCCAGCATCGCCGACCTCGATCGCGCGCTGGCCGCCGCCCAGAAGGGCTTCGAGACCTGGCGCGCCGTGCCTGCTGCCGAACGCGCCGCGATCATGCGCCGCGCCGCGACGCTGCTGCGCGAGCGCGCCGGCGACATCGCGCGCCTGCTGACGCAGGAGCAGGGTAAACCGCTGGCCGAAGCCAAGGGCGAGGCCATGGCCGGCGCCGAGATCATCGACTGGTTCGCCGCCGAGGGCATGCGCGTGTATGGCCGCATCGTCCCGTCGCGCAATCCCGCCGCCCAGCAACTCGTGCTGAAGGAGCCGGTGGGCCCGGTCGCCGCGTTCACGCCATGGAACTTCCCGATCAACCAGATCGTGCGCAAGCTTGCTGCGGCGCTCACCACCGGCTGCTCGTTCCTGTGCAAGGCGCCGGAAGAAACCCCGGCTTCGCCAGCAGCGCTGCTGCAGTGCTTCGTCGATGCCGGCCTGCCGCCGGGCGTCGTCGGCCTGGTGTTTGGCGATCCGGCTGAAATTTCTGGTTATCTGATTCCGAGCCCGATCATCCGCAAGGTGACGTTCACCGGCTCGACACCGGTGGGCAAGCAGCTGGCCGCGCTGGCCGGCGCGCACATGAAGCGCGCGACGATGGAACTGGGCGGCCATGCGCCGGTCATCATCGCCGAAGATGCCGACGTGGCGCTGGCCGTCAAGGCGGCCGGTGCGGCCAAGTTCCGCAATGCCGGCCAGGTGTGCATTTCGCCGACCCGCTTCCTCGTGCATAACGCCGTCAAGGCCGAGTTCACGCGCGCACTCGTGCAGCACGCCGAAAGCCTCAAGCTGGGCGACGGCATGGCCGATGGCACGACGCTCGGCCCATTGGCCAACGCGCGCCGCCTGGACGCGATGGCCAAGGTGGTCGACGATGCGCGCGCACGCGGCGCCACGGTGGCAACCGGCGGTGAGCGCGTCGGCAACAGCGGCAACTTCTTCGCACCGACGATCCTGGCCGACGTGCCACTGGACGCGAGCATGTTCAACGACGAGCCGTTCGGCCCGATCGCCGGCATCCGCGGCTTTGACAGCCTGGAAGACATGATCGCGGAAGCCAACCGCCTGCCGTACGGCCTGGCCGGTTATGCGTTCACGCGCTCGATCAAGAACGCGCAGTTGCTGATGAACCGCGTCGAAGTCGGCATGTTGTGGATCAATCAGCCGGCCACGCCAAGCGCCGAGCTGCCGTTTGGCGGCATCAAGGATTCGGGCTACGGTTCGGAAGGCGGGCCGGAGGCGCTGGAATCGTATCTGAATACGAAGGCCGTCTCGATGGTGGGCGTGTAAGCGACGGTGTCGTGGTGCGGCTGCATCGGGTGTCACAATTTGTAGGATAATGCGCCGTTGTGGCGGGGTATAATTCGGCCCGCCACCGGCTTCTGCACTCTTCAGATGCCACTTATCTCTGTAGAGTGACACCATGAATTTCCACCAGCGCGCATGACGCAGGCCATCCTGACGCTCAATGTCGATACCGAATTCGATGTGATCGCGGCGCGCCAGCGTGCGCGCCAGATCGCGGGCGCGTGCGGCTTCGGTTCGGTCGACCAGGCCCGCATTGGCACGGTCGTCTCTGAACTGGCGCGCAACATTTTCAATTATGCCGGCGCGGGTGTGGTGTCTTTCTCGGCCGAAGGCGCGGCCGCGCCGCAGCATCTGTCCATCACGTTTTCTGACCGCGGGCCGGGGATCGCCGATGTCGGGCATGTCCTCTCGGGCAGTTACCGGTCGACGTCGGGCATGGGCGTGGGTATCCTGTCGGCGCGCCGGCTGATGGACCAGTTCGAGATCGCCAGCGATGCCTCGGGCACCCGCGTTACGGTGGGCAAGCGCTTTCCTGCACAGACGGGTTTCCTCAGTGCTGATGGGTTCGCCCCGCTGGTGGCGCAATTTGAAACGTTGCCCAATCACGCGGCGCTGTCCGAAGCGCGGCACCAGAACCGCGAGCTCGCCGACGCCCTCGGTGCGCTGCAGGCACGGCAGGAAGAGTTGCAACTCGTCTCGACCCGCCTGGAAGAGCGCAACCGCAATATCGAAGCACTGAACGACTTGCTGGACGACAAGGCCGAGGCACTGCAGAAAGCCGATCGCAGCAAGGACGAGTTCCTGGCTACGCTCAGCCACGAGCTGCGCGGACCGCTGTCGGCGGCCGCCATGGCTGCGAGCATGCTGCTGCCCGCCGGCGTCACGTCGCAGCGCGCGAACCAGATGGGCGAATTGATCCGGCGCCAGGTCACGCACATGAGCCGGCTGGTCGAAGATCTGCTGGACGTGTCGCGCGTGAGCCGCGGCCTTGTCCAGCTGGAAAAAGCGCCGGTGCAACTCGCTGACGTGATCGCCGCGGCGCTCGAACAGGTGCAGTCAGCGGCAAGCCAGAAGCAACATCGCATCGAACTGGCGGCGGGCGCGCCCAGCCTGCTGGTGCTGGGCGACCGCACCCGCCTGATCCAGGTTGTGAGCAATCTGCTGACCAACGCGATCCGCTACACGGATAGTGGGGGCATGATTCACGTCACCCTCGAAAAACGGGGCCGGATGGCAGCGCTACGCGTCACCGACAACGGCATGGGCATTGCGCCCGACCTGATGCCGCGCCTGTTCGACCTCTATGTCCAGGCCGAACGCTCGACCGACCGCACCGGCGGCGGCCTGGGCCTCGGGCTCGCCCTCGTCAAGAACCTGGTCGAAGCCCACGACGGCACCGTGACCGCCTCCAGCCTGGGTCACAACCAGGGCAGCACCTTCACCATCCTCCTGCCGCTGCATACCGACCGCCGCGTGTAACCACCGGAAGCATGCGGGTGTTGCGGGTGTAAACGGAAGCCGCCCGGGCCGGCCTTGGGGGCCGGCGCCGGGCGGCGCGGGTGGTGCTTGTTAATGCTGGATTAGTACATCAATCTTCCTGGAAGGCTTCTTCGCGTTTCTTGCGCAGCGAAGGCAGCAGCACGACGATCATGGCAGCAGCGGCCAGGCCGAGCATGACGCCCGAGATCGGACGCTCGATGAATACCATTGGATCGGCGCGCGAGAGCAGCAGGGCGCGGCGCAGGTATTCTTCCATCATCGGGCCGATGATGAAACCGAGCAGCATCGGCGCGGGTTCCAGTTCGAGCTTGGCGCACAGGTAGCCCAGCAGGCCGAACAGCGCCATCAGGTAGACGTCGAAGGTGCTGTTGTTCAAGCTGAACACACCGATCGCGCAGAACATCAGGATGGCCGGATACAGCATCTGGTACGGCACCATGATCATGCGCACCCAGATGCCGATCATCGGCAGGTTCAGCACGACGAGGAACAGGTTACCGACCCACATCGAGACGATCAGACCCCAGAACAGGCCAGGCTGCTCGGTCATGACGGCTGGACCAGGCTGGATGCCCTGGATGATCATTGCGCCGATCATCAGCGCCATCACGGGATTCGACGGAATGCCCAGCGTCAGCATCGGGATGAACGAGGTCTGTGCGCCCGCATTGTTCGCCGCTTCCGGCGCCGCAACGCCTTCGATGGCGCCCTTGCCGAAGTTGGCTGCGTTCTTCGACACTTTCTTTTCGAGCGAGTACGACGCGAACGAGGCCAGCATCGCGCCGCCGCCCGGCAGGATGCCCAGCAGCGAGCCCAGGCCCGTGCCGCGGATGACCGGCCACATGATGCGCTTGAAGTCTTCCTTGTCGAGCATCAGCCCGGTGACTTTCTTCATCACCAGGTTACGGTCTTCGTTGTGCTCGAGGTTGCGGATGATTTCGCCGATACCGAACATGCCCATGGCGACGATGACGAAGTTGATGCCGTCAGCCAGTTCCGGCATGTCGAAGGTGTAGCGCGCCGAACCCGAGTTGACGTCGGTGCCGACCACGCCCAGCAGCAGGCCAAGCAGCACCATGCCGATGGCCTTGAGCAGCGAGCCACTGGCCAGAACGACCGAGGCCACCAGGCCCAGCACCATCAGCGAGAAGTATTCGGCCGGGCCGAATTCGAGGGCCAGGTCGGCCAGCGGCGGCGCGGCCACGGCCAGCAGGATCGTGGCGACGGTACCGGCGAAGAACGACGAGATCGCCGCAGTGGCCAGCGCCTTGCCGGCCTGGCCGTTGCGGGCCATCTGGTAGCCATCCAGCGCTGTCACCACCGACGAGGATTCGCCGGGCAGGTTGACCAGAATGGCCGTGGTCGAACCACCGTATTGTGCGCCGTAGTAGATACCGGCCAGCATGATCAGCGCCGACTCTGGCGGCAGGCCGAACGTGGCCGGCAGCAGCATGGCGATGGTGGCAATCGGGCCCAGGCCCGGCAGGACGCCCACTGCGGTGCCGACGAACACGCCGACGAGGCAGTAGAACAGGTTTTGCATGGACAGGGCCGTCTCGAGGCCCAGTGCGAGGTTACTGAAAAGTTCCATAATTATTTAATTCCCACCGAGCCAAGGGCCAATGATCGGCATCGGCAAGCCAAGCAGCTTGACGAACAGACCGACTGCAAACAACGTCATGCCCACGGCCAGCGCGAGTGACTTCTTCAGATCGAATTTATCGCTGGCGTACGCGCTGATCAGGATCAGCAGGAAGCCTGCAGGCACCAGGCCGGCATTGCGCACCAGGAAACCGAACAGCAGCACGGCGGCCAGCACGATCGTCAGTTCGCGATAGTAGATACGGCCGATCGCTTCGCCGGGACGGAAGAACGAGCGCACGAACGAGGCAACGCCGATCAGCGAAAGCAGGGCGCCCAAAACGATCGGGAAGTAGGCCGGACCCATGCGGCCGGCACTGCCCATTTCGTACTCCTGGCCGATGATCACGGCGCTCAGACCGAAGAATAGAAAGACAATGCCACTCCAGAAGTCTTTCGGATGGCGGATAAATGCTGGCACGGTGGTGGTCCCCTTTATTGTGGTGCAGATGCGGTGATGCAGTTGCAGATGCAGCGGTTCGAAAAGCGTGAATGCAGATCACTGATGCAGCCCCGCACGCGCACGACGGCCAGGCTGCAGATGCGACGACGCTGCACCGCAGCCGGACAGGCCGGCGCGGCGCGAGCGCGTCAATGCGGCATCAGTCGGCGAAGGCGCCGGCTTTCTTGATGATCGGACCCCACAGGTCGATCTGCTGTTTCAGGTGCGTGCGCAGGGCTTCCGGCGTGGCCTGATTGGCCGGGACCGGCTCGGTGCCCAGATCGGCGAAGCGCTTGACCACGTTCGGATCGCGCAGCGCAGCGCGCAGGGCGTTCGACAGCGCGTCGACCGTTGGCTTCGGCGTGCCTTTCGGCGCGTACAGGCCGTGCCAGACGCCGACTTCGAAGCCGGGCAGGCCAGCCTTGTCCAGTGTCGGCAGGTTCGGCAGCGAGGCGACCGGGGTCTTGGTCGTCACGCCGTAGGCCTTGATCTTGCCGCCCTTGATCTGGCTGGTGGTGTTAGTGGTCTGGTCGCACATGAAGTCAACCTGGCCGCCCAGCAGGTCGTTCATCGCCGGACCGGTGCCCTTGTAGGGCACGGTGGTCAGTTCGACGCCCATCGCGGTCTGCAGCAGCATGCCGCACAGGTGCGATGCCGAACCCAGGCCCGCGTGCGCGTAGGTGACCTTGTCCTTGTTGGCTTTCACGTACGTGATCAGCTCTTTCATGTCCTTGGCCGGGAAGTTCGCCTTGGCGACGACGGTCATCGGCACGTCGGTGATCAGGCCGATCGGCTCGAAGCTCGTGATCGCGTCGTACGGCAGCTTGCGGTACAGCGCCGGCGCAGTCGATTGACCGATGTGGTGCAGGAACAGCGTGTAGCCGTCGGGTGCGGACTTGGCGGCGCGCGCGGCGCCGATGGTGCCCCCGGCACCGCCGACGTTCTCGACGATGATCTGCTGCTTGAGCGTGGTGCCCATCGATTGCGCAACGAGGCGTGCCACGGTGTCGGTCGGCCCGCCGGCTGCAAACGGCACGATCATGGTGATGGGTTTGGTCGGGTAGGCCTGGGCATGGGCCAGTCCAGTGCCGAAAGCAGTCAGGCAGGCAGCTGCGCACAGCATCTTGAGCTTCATGGTGTCGTCCTCGTATCTCGTTCTTGGTTTGGGTTTGCAGCCAGCACTATTTCTGTGCCGTGCTGCCGTGCGGCGTTGTCTTACGCACCAGATGTTTTACCAGCAAACATATTGTTGTGCAACTACGTGGAAACACGTATGTGGTGTGCATGACGCTTTTTCCGGTAAAAATGAAACCGCAAAAAACGCCGTTCCATACGCAAAAACGCCATCCGAAGATGGCGTTCATGGTCACTGCAGCGCCGTATTGTCAGACCGGCGGCTGGACCGGGAGTTCCTCGTCACCCATCAGCAGCTTTGCCGGCGTCATCGGCGTTGTGCGCAGGCGCGTGCCGGTGGCATGGAAGATCGCGTTCGAGATCGCGGCCGCCACGCCCACGATACCGATCTCGCCCACGCCCTTGGCCCCCAACTGCTTGCTCACGATGCGGTCGTCTTCTTCCACGAAGATCACGTCGATGTCGTGGATGTCGGCATTGACCGCCACGTGGTACTCGGCGAAGTTGTGGTTCATGAAGCGCCCGTACTTGTGATCGGTATGGGTTTCTTCATGCAGGGCCTGGCTGATGCCCCAGACGACCGCGCCGCTGATCTGGCTGGCCGCCGTCTTGGCACTGATGATGCGGCCCGCGGCAATGGCGCTGACGACACGCGTGACGCGCACCATGCCGAGCTTTTCGTTCACGCGCACTTCGCAGAAGACGGCCGAGTGCACGGCGCGCGCGTACTTGCGCTGCTTGAGCATCTGCGGCGTCATGAAGTACTTCTCTTCGACCTGATCCACACCGGCATTGGCCAGCACCTGCGTCAGTTCCACGCGGCGCGACGGATCGGTTTTCAGGAACACCGCGCCATCGCCGAACTCCACGTCGCGCATGCGCGCCTTGGCAAGTGGCGAATTGTCCATCTTCAGTGCCAGCTTCAGCAGCGCCTTCTTGAGCTTTTCGCAGGCACCATGCACGCCCGAGCCCACGGTCGTCACGTGCGACGAACCACCCTCGATCGGCGCCATCGGCAGCGTCGAGTCGCCCAGCTGGAACGTCACCAGTTCCATCGGCAAGCCCATGGCTTCGGCGGCAATCATCGACATCACGGTATAGGTACCGGTGCCGATATCGGTGGCGGCGCTGCTCACGACCAGGCGGCCATTGCTGTGCATCACGGCACTGACACGCGCGACCATCACCATTGCATCCCAGATCCCGGTCGCCATGCCCCAGCCCACCAGTTCATCGCCGTCAGGCATCGAGCGCGGCTCGATCGGGCGCTTTTCCCAGCCAAAGCGCTCGGCGCCCTGGCGGTAGCATTCGCGCAGTTCCTTGCTCGAAAATGGCTTGTCTTCGATCGGCGAGATCTCGGTGTAGTTCTTCAGGCGCAGTGCCAGCGGATCCATTTTCAATTCATAGGCCAGCTCGTCCATCGCCACTTCCATGGCGTGCACGCCGTGGGCGGCGCCCGGGGCGCGCATGTCCAGCGGCGTGAAGCGGTCGTTGGCGACCACCTGATAACCGAGCTTGATGTCGGTGCAGGCATACAGCTGGCCCGACCAGTTGACGATCACTTCGACGTAGTCTTCGAGACGCGAGGTTTCCTGGATTGCTTCGTGCCAGATTGCCTTGAGCGTACCGTCCGGCGCCGCGCCCAGACGGATGCGGTGACAGGTTTCCGGCCGGTGGCCGAAGCTGAACATCTGCTGGCGCGTCAGCACGACGCGCACCGAGCGCTCCAGTTGCAGCGCGCCCATCACGGCCAGCGGCAGCTGGTATTGCGGCCGCAGGCCGGAGCCGAAAGCGCCGCCCACGTACGGGTTACGCACCGTGACTTCGTCGCTCGACAGGCCGAAGCCGTGCGAGACATACCAACGGCTGTTCTGCGAACTTTGCGTCTTGTCGTAGACGGTCAGGTGGCCGTTTTCAGCGCGAATCACGGTCGAGGCGAACATCTCCATCGGATTGTGGTGCTCGACGCCGTTGTAGTACTGCGAGTCGACCCGCACCTCGGCCGCATCAAAGGCCTTTTCGCCATCGCCGATCGAGCTTGGCGGCACGAAGCCGGCCTTCATCTTGCGTGGCTCGTAGGCCTGGTCGAGGCTTTTCAGCAGGTTCGTTTCGTGTGCGTCGACATCGTAATGGACGCGTACCAGCGAGGCGGCATAGCGGCCGGCTTCGAAGGTCTCGGCCAGCACCAGTGCCACCGGCTGGCCGCTGTAGAAAATCTCGTCCGAGAACAGGGGACGGAACGGCGAGCCGGCTGGCGCCGTCATGTCTTTCCAGGCCAGGTCGAACGAGCGCATCTTGGGACGGTTCTCGTGCGTCATGACCGAAATCACGCCCGGTACGGCCAGTGCTTCGGTTGCGTCGATGCTGGTGATGCGGCCCTTGGCCACGGTGCCGCTGACGACCACGCCATAGGCCAGGTCGGGGGCAAAGTATTCGGCGGCGTACTGCGCCTCGCCGGTGACCTTGGCGCGGCCATCGATGCGCGAGACCGGCATGCCGCTTTTCACGCGGCCGGTGCCGGCCGGCGCGCTCGGGGCGCGCAGTTCTGGAATCAGGTCGGTCATGCTTGTTCTCCTTGTGCATCGAGTCCGCGGGCGTGGTCGGTGCCACGCGCGGCGGTGGTCAAGGCTTGCACGATGGCGTTGCGCGCCAGCGGCAGCTTGAAATCGTTTTGGCCAAAGCCCTGGGCGCCTTGCAGGATCGTCTCGGCCGCCTGCAGGAAGGCCGCTTCACCGACCGCCTTGCCGACGAGCGCTTCTTCGGCCGCTTCGACGCGCCATGGCTTGTGGGCCACGCCGCCGAGCGCAATACGCGCGGCGCGGATCGTGCCATCGGCATCCAGGTCCAGCGCAGCAGCCACCGACACCAGCGCAAATGCGTACGACAGACGGTCGCGCACCTTGATGTAGGCGCTGTGATCGATGAAGCGGTCGGCTTCGGGCACGGTGATGTGGGTGATCATTTCGCCGGGCTGCAGCGTGTTGTCGAGCTCGGGCTTATCGCCCGGCAGGCGATGGAAGTCGGCAAACGGGATCGCGCGTTCACCGCTCATCGAGCGCACATGCACGGTGGCGTCGAGCGCGCGCAGGGCGACACACATGTCCGACGGGTGGGTGGCGATACAGCTTTCGCTGGTGCCCAGGATCGCAAGCTGGCGGTTCAGGCCGTCGCGCGCCGGGCAGCCGGTGCCGGGTTCGCGCTTGTTGCAGGCCGTGCCGACGTCGTAGAAGTAGACGCAGCGGGTGCGCTGCATCAGGTTGCCGCCGTTGGACGCCATATTGCGCAATTGCGGCGAGGCGCCGGCCAGGATGGCCGTCGACAGCAGCGGATAGCGTTCGCGCACCAGCGGGTTGTAGGCGGTATCCGCGTTGCGGGCCAGCGCGCCGAGCATCAGGCCGCCGTCCTGTTCTTCGACCTGGTCCAGGCCCAGGTTGTTGATGTCGACCACGCGTGACGGCTTCATCACGCTTTCCTTCATCAGGTCGAGCAGGTTGGTGCCGCCCGCGATCGGGCGGGTGTCGGGGTCGAGCAGGGCGGCCAGCGCAGCGTCGATGTCCGTGGCTTGGGTAAAGGCGAACGGGTTCATGACAGCACCGCCCCGGTCGTGAAGCCTTCGGTGGTCTTTTTGGTGTCGCGCAGGTCCAGCATCTTGACGACGGCGTCGGCGATCTGCGGGTAAGCCCCGCAGCGGCACAGGTTGCCGCTCATGAGTTCACGCACATCGTCGCGCGTGGTGGCCTGGCCTTCGTTCAGCAGGCCCACAGCCGAACACAGCTGCCCCGGCGTACAGTAGCCGCACTGGAACGCGTCGCAATCGATGAAGGCCTGCTGCAGCGGATGCAGATCGTCGCCGGTGGCCAGGCCCTCGACGGTGGTGATCTCGCGGCCGTCCTGCATGACGGCCAGCGTCAGGCACGAGTTGATGCGCTTGCCGTCCACCAGTACGGTACAAGCGCCGCACTGGCCCTGGTCGCAACCCTTCTTGGTGCCGGTCATGCCGGCGCGCTCGCGCAGCAGGTCGAGCAGCGTTACCCAAGATTCGACGTTGAATTCGCGGTCCTGGCCGTTGATGCGCAGGCGCACCGGATGCTGCTGTTGATGTTCCATGTTCTTCCCCTCTGTGAGAAGGTATGAACATAACGTCCTGTTACATTTGCGACGGTTAGATAACGCACCTACATTAGGTATAGGTCAACATTGTTATCAGTGTCATTACGGCCCGCGGAACACGACGGTCTTGTTGCCGTCCACAAACACGCGGCGCTCGATGTGAAACTTGACTGCCGTGGCCAGTGCCAGGCATTCGTTGTCACGCCCCACGCGGGTGAGCTGGTCGACCCGGTAGTTGTGGTCCACGCGTGTGAGCACCTGTTCGATGATCGGGCCTTCGTCGAGATCCGGCGTGGCGTAGTGGGCCGTCGCGCCAATGAGCTTGACGCCCCGGTCGAACGCCTGCTGGTATGGCTTGGCACCCTTGAAGCCGGGCAGGAACGAGTGGTGGATATTGATGCACTTGCCGGCCAGACGGCGCGCCAGGCCATCGGACAGGATCTGCATGTAGCGCGCCAGGATCACGAGTTCGGAGTCGGTTTCATCGACGATTTCCAGCAGGCGCGCCTCTTGCTGCGCCTTGTTGTCCTTGGTCACCGGTAAAAAGATGAAGCGGATCCCTTCGCGCTCGACCATCGGGCGCAGGTCGAGGTGGTTCGACACCACGGCCGTGATCGACAGATTGAGTTCGCCCGTGCGGCGCCGGTACAGCAGGTCATCGAGGCAGTGATCGGTCTTCGAGACCATGATCACGGTGCGCACCGGATCGAGCGGATCGAAGATTTTCCAGCCCATATCCAGGCGCGTGGCGACCGTGCTGTCGAATTCGGCGCGGATGGCGTCGATGGAAGGCGAATTGTCTTGCTGGCGGAACACGGCGCGCATGAAGAAGCGTGCGGTCGAATCGTCGTCGAACTGTTCCAGCGCGCAGATGTAGCAATCGCGTTCGGCCAGGAACGTCGCGACGGCTGCGACGATACCGATGCCGGCCGGGCAGCTGGCGTGGAGGATGTATTCGGGGCGATTGGACGGCGTGATGTCGCTGGTGCTGCGCATGCTGGTTCCTGTCGGTGGTGAGGCGATGTTGTCAAGACAGCTAGAATGCGCGATGCAACGGCGGGCGTCAAGCGCATGCTACGATGCGCGTTTTTTCTGCCCGTTCATCGCGATGTCCACATCGTTGCGCCCAATGCTCCCTGCCGATCTCGACGCCGTGCTGCGCATCCAGGCCGCCTGCTATCCGGCCGCGATGCAGGAGCCGGCAGCGGTTGTCGCAGCCCGCATGGCGGTGGCGTGCGATACCTGCCTGGTGGCCAGTCACGAGGGCAGTGTGCACGGCTACCTGTTTGCCTATCCGTCTCGCCTGGGGCGGGTGACGGACCTGAACGCACCGTTCACGGTAGCGCGCCAGCCGGACACGCTGTACTTGCACGACCTGGCAATCGAACCGTGTGCACTGGGGCGCGGCCTGGCGCGTGCGCTGGTGGGCGACGCACTGCGTCTGGCGCGCTCGCTGGGCCTGGCGCATGCGGCCCTGGTATCGGTACAGGACAGCGCGGGCTTCTGGCAGGCACTGGGCTGGCGCGCTGCATCGACCGACAATGCCGGCCTGGACACCTATCCGCCTGGCGCGCTGTACATGGTGCGCACGCCCGCCTAGGCTTTACTGCACCCGGCGCACCTTGGCCGAGCTGTTGCCGCCATCGATTTTCAGGAACAGCGTGCCGAACACGTTGCGTTCGATCGTCACCGGTGCATCCTTCATGCGCGGCAGGACGGCGTCGCTGCCGTCGATGATGCGCCAGACCTGGCCATTGGCCAGGCGGATCTGCGAGCCCGGTCCCCAGCCATCGAAGTCGCCCACGACCGTGCTGCGGATCGATGCCGGTTGCGCTTCGCGCTCCTTGACCGCTTCCATGCCGAAGTTCTGTTCCGGGGTGCGCGCCGGGACGGCGGCCGCAGCCGTCCGAGCGACGCCGACGGGAATCGCGTCGTAGCAGGCCACGCGCGTGGCGATATCAGGCAAGGCGCGGCACTTGAGCAGCGCGGCATCGTCGGCAACAGCAGTGCCGCTGGCAACCAGCAGGGCAACCATGAGGACGGGCAGGGGCAGGGCTTTCATCGGGGTCCTTCGGGTAAGTGGAATCGTGCCCCGGCCTCGGGGCGCCCACGATTATAGGGGATGCGCCGGGCGGCCGTGACCATGGCACTGGCCGTTGTAACTGTGACATGCTTTGTCGGAGAATCTGACACCGCGATTACCCCGGCTACGCATCCATCATAAATGTTGTTTGGAATCAATGGGATGCTGACATGGGATTTACAGGCGCGATTCTTGCAGAGGTACGGTAGGAACTTTCCGAGGAGATCACTGATGACGCGCATTGCCCCCATCGTCGCACTTCTTGCCGCCACCCTGGCACTACCGGCGCAGGCCGCGGTCACGTACAGCTGGCAGCAAGTGAGCGCATCCAGCTCGATGCCAACTGGCCTGAACCTGGAGCTGGCGTTCTCCGAGGAAGCCGTCGCCGCCGGCTCGCTATCCCTGAATATCCGCAATGAATGCGACCTTGGCCCGCCATGCGTGGATACGCAAACGAGCCTGCTGTCGTTGCGCTACTGGTTCGACCATCCTGCCATTAGCGGCCAGCACAATCTGATCGACTATCGCTACCTGACCCCGCCGCGCAATTATTACGACCGGATCGTCATGGACCTGACGTTCCTGCCGGGTGGCCTGCTTGGCGGCAGCATCTTTGCCTCGGATGGCAATTCGGATTTCCGGATGGCGAGCCAGGGCGCCCTGTTCAGCGTGACCGCCGCCAACAGCGATGAACCGTTCGGCTGCGGTCTGCAGTACCCGGATTGCAGTGGCGCCAGTGGCATGCTCGTAGCGGCGGCGCTGGACGTGACCGAGGTGCCGGAGCCGGCCACGGGCGCCATCGTCGGGATCGGGCTGGTCGCAGCCTGGTGCGCACGCCGCCGCTGGCGTCAGTCGCGCAGCAACGCCTGACGAACCGGCCTCCAGTTCAGTTGGCCGGCGCCAGCAAGGCGGCAGTGTCCGCGGCGCCCATCTTCAGCGCCGCATCGTAGGCGGTCACGCCGGACGCGTCGCGCGCGGCCGGGTCGGCGCCGCGCGCCATCAGCAGTTCGGCGATGGCGACCCGGTTGAACATCGCGGCGAACATCAGCGCGGTCCGGCCCGACGGACCGGTCACGTCCGGCATTGCGCCGTTATCGAGGAGCAGCATCGTGATAGGCAAGTCGCCCTTGAATGCAGCGCCGTGCAACGGCATTTGGCCCGCATCGTTGATCGTGTGCGGATCGGCGCCGTGCTCGAGCAAGACGCGCGTCGCGTCCAGGTGGCCGTGGTAGCTGGCCAGCATCAGCAGGGTGTCGCCTTTTTCGTTGCGCAGGTTCGGCGGCAGGCCGCGCGACAGGAAGGCGGCGAGATGATCGGCGTCGCCGGTCCGCGCGTACTGGAACATATTGCGCGCCATGTTCAGCGCAGCCTCGTCCAGCTCTGCTTTTGTCGGCGTTGCCTCGTGGTCGTTCGTGTGCATTGCGTGCTCCGGATCGAAATAAAGGTTGATTAAAACATATCTCAATCCGGCGCGTGGCCTACACGCTCTGGCGTGCGGCCCCATGCTTGGTGGCTTCATGGAGCCAGACCGGCAGCGCCAGCGCCGGCAGCAACATGCCAACCAGCAGCGCCGCATGCCAGCCGTGGGCGGCGTACACCCAGCCGCCCAGCGCGGAACCCAATGCGCCGCCGGCGAAGAACAGCGCGAAGTACAGGCCATTGAGGCGACTGCGCATGTCGGCGCCCAGTGCGAACAGCGCGCGCTGGCCCAGCACCAGATTGGCGGCCACCGCAGCGTCCAGGGCGATGGCGGCCACCGCCAGCAGACCGAGCGCGACCGGCTTGGAAGATGGGGCAAACAGGGGCAGGAGGAAACTCAGCGCACCAACCACGAGTGCGACGGCGGTGGCTTTCAGCGTGTGGCCGGCATCGGCCAGGCGGCCGGCGACCGGTGAGGCCACGGCGCCGGCCATCCCGACCAGGGCAAACAGCGCGATGCCATTTTGCGTGAGGCCAAACGCGGGACTGGCCAGCGCCTGCGGCGCGACGGTCCAGAACAGGCTGAATGCGCCAAACAGGCCGGCGTGATACAGCGCGCGCTGGCGCAGCACCACGGTCGTGGTCAACAGCGGCCATAACGAGCCGATCAGGCGGCGGTACGGTTGCGTCGCCGTCGGCTGGCGCAGCGGCAACTTAATATGCAGCAGCACGGCCAGCAGGGCGACCAGCGCAGCGGCGATGCCGAACACGGTTTGCCAGCCACCCAGTCCGGCGAGCACGCTCGCGACCGGGCGCGCCACCATGATCCCGAGCAGCAGGCCGCTGACGACCTTGCCGACGACCTGGCCGCGTGTGGCCTCCGGCGCCAGGTGGGCGGCAAATGGCACCAGCACCTGGGCCACGACGGCGCCCAGGCCGATGGCCAGCGCGGCCAGCAGAAACGCCCACGCCGTAGTGGCGGTGGCCGCGACCACCAGTGCGCCGCTGGTCACGAGCAGCCCGGTGACGATCAGGCGCCGGTTTTCCAGCAGGTCGCCGAGCGGGACGATGAACAAGAGTCCCAGCGTGTAGCCGATCTGGGTCAGGGTGACAATCAGACCCGCCGCAGCGGGCGGCAAGCCCAGTGCCGCGCCAATCGGGCCGACCAGAGGCTGCGCATAATACAGGTTGGCGACGATGATGCCGGCGGCGGCCGCCAGCAGCATGACCATGCCGGACGAGATGGAGGGTGATCTGGGGGTGTTCATGGCGAACTCCATGGGATTGGTGAGGGAATGCCGCCATGGTAGGCAATGTGCGCGCAAAGATAATCAGGGCATAATGCCCTTATACCATTCACTTTATATGAACAATCATGGACAAGGTGAAAGCGATGCACACGTTCGTGCGCATCGTCGAGGCAAACAGTTTCACGCGCGCGGCCGAGTCGCTCGACCTGCCGCGCGCGTCGCTGACAGCCACGCTGCAGAATCTCGAACGCTACCTGGGAGCGCAACTTCTGCAGCGCACGACGCGCCGGCTGTCGCTGACGCCCGAGGGCGAGCGCTACTACGCCCACTGCAGTGCCATTCTGGCCGCCATCGACGACGCCGAGTCTGACTTCCTGGGCGAGCAAGCCGGCCGGATGCAGGGCCGGTTGCGCATCGATCTGCCGGGCGCGCTGGGCCGCGCGATCGTGCTGCCGCGCATTAGTGAATTTCGCCAGGCGTATCCGGCGCTCGATCTGACCATCAGCCTGGGCGACCGCCTGGTCGACCTGACCGCCGAAGGCATCGACTGCGCGTTGCGTGTGGGCGACCTGCCTGACTCGAGCCTGGTGGCACGCCGGATCGGCCTGATGCGCTTCGTGATTGCCGCCACGCCCGGCTATCTGGCGCGGCGGGGCGTGCCTGCGACGGTCGATGAACTGGCCCAGCACGATGCGATCGTGCATTTTTCGGGCCGCACCGGCCGCGCGTTCGAGTGGACGCTTGCAGGGGAAGAAACAGCGGAGGACGTAGTCCGTGTGGCCATTCATGGCGGCCTCGCCGTCAACGATGCCGAGGCCAACCTGCTGTGCGCGCTGCAGGGACTGGGACTGGCGCAACTGGCGCGCTACCAGGTGCGTACGCACGTGGCGCAGGGCGCGCTGGCCGTGGTGCTGCCCGCCCTGTGCCCGACGCCGATGCCGGTGTCCCTGTTGTACCCGCGGGGCCGCATCGCCAATCCGCGCCTGCAGGCGTTTGCCACCTGGCTGGCGGGGGTGTTCGAGGCCGACCCCGACCTGCGCCTGGCGCAGGATTAGCGCGTGGTCACGCCGAAGGGCGTGTCGGATGCTGGTCTGCAGCGTCGCGCTGCCCATCATAGCGGGGTTTCCCGCTATGATGTCAGGCGGTGCCCGCCCAGGGTGCCGGCCCCTGCGATCAACCCAGCCACTGGAGCATCATGAAGACGTACCTGACCCTGACCCTGGCGGCGACCTTCGCCGTCGCCGCGATCCCTGCCGCCCACGCGAATCCCGACCTGGCCAAGGCCAAGGCCTGCATGGCGTGCCATGCCATCGGCGCCAAGCTGGTCGGCCCGGCCTACAAGGATGTCGCGGCCAAGTACGCCAAGGATGCCGGCGCCGAAGCGCGTCTGGTCCAGAAGATCCAGAAAGGCAGCAGTGGCACCTGGGGCCCGATCCCGATGCCGGCCAATCCACAGGTCACCGAAGCCGACGCCAAGGTCCTGGCGAAATGGATCCTGGCGCAGAAATGAGCCACCGGCGGCCCTGACCGGGGCCGCCCTGACCGTGCCTGGCGCGTTCTTTGCATACAAGCAAGGAATTTAACGCCAGGAGCGGCCGATGTTCTTGCATAACGACGTCATCGAATACCTCGATCCCCCCGGCCATGTGGTGCGGATTCTCTGGATCGACGATGCGCAGTCCATTGCCTACACCTTTGCTCTTCGCTGCGCGAGCGCCACGCCGCGCAGCACGCCCCTGCAGGTGCTGGTGGCCGACGTGTCGACGCGGCGCGCGCGCTTGCTGCTGACCGATCCGTGCCGTGCGCCGCGCACCGACGCCCCATCGGGCAAGCATCGCCTGCTGCAAATGAAGGCGTGGGATGTCGTAACGGCGCTGCACCGCGACGTGCCCCAGGTGTACCTGCCGCGACCGCGCGCGGCCATGCTTGCCGCCTACAGCCGCACCCATGCGATGTCCGTTGCCACGCTCATGCGCTACCTGCGCCGCTACTGGGAGCGGGGCCAGACGATCGACGCGCTCGTGCCCGATTACGCCAATTCCGGTGCACGCGGCAAGACGCGCACGGCCAGCGCCGGCGTCAAGCGCGGCCGCCCGCGCAATGCCGCAACAAGCGGCGCCAGTGCCGGGACCAATACCGATGCCGCGCTGCGGGCGTTGTTTGTGGCCGCTGCCGCGCAGTTTGCCGCCACCCATTCACGCTTCTCGCGGCCGGCGGCGTATCGCCAGATGCTGCGCGATCACTTCGCCGATAGTGCGCCCGGCGTCATTCCCAGCTATGGCCAGTTCAACTACTGGCTCGCGCGCGACGGCGTTGATCACACCCATTGAAGTGCGTATTTACGCCACAACAGTGCAGTGTCGATTTGGCATGCTCCGGGCGTGTGCGCGGCCTCGCCGTGCCGCCTGAGCGCGAATCTTGTCGGCGCCCGACGAATAAAGTCTGCGCACAAAATGCTCTGCGCATCGGCGCCAGCGTGTCACGTTTGTCAATACGAATGAAGCGCAGGCCATTCAGAATTCTGTTCGAGTTGTAGGGCTTACGTCGAACTTACATTCGGAAAAATTGCAGAAACACTTTATTTTAATAATATCGTATTGACGGTGTCGTAATCCGCTTGGCACAGGTATTGCTGATAAGCCACTAGTTGCAAGGTCTTTCCAGTGATACCAAGTGGAGGTAGAAATGACACGTTCGACACCGTCGTTGACCCGACGTGAGTTTTTGTACCGCGCTGCCGCCGTTGGCGGTTCGGCGCTGGTGATGGGTTCGATGAACGCCTGGGGCATGGGGATCGCTTCCCGCACCACGACTCCGCCGCTGCTCACGGGCAGCGGCAAGGGCAAGAAAGTCGTCGTGCTGGGCGCCGGTCTGGCCGGCCTGACAGCCGCCTATGAACTGGGGAAGCTGGGCTACGAAGTCCAGGTGCTCGAGGCGCGGCCCTACGCGGGCGGGCGCTGCCAGACAGCGCGCAAGGGCTTCTCGCTGCACGAACTGGGCGGCGAGGCCCAGCAGTGCCGCTTCGACGCCGGCCAATACATCAACCACGGCCCGTGGCGCATCCCGCTGGATCACCAGTCCACGCTGTACTACGCGCGTCAGTTCAAGGTGCCGCTCGAAGTGATGGTCAACGAGAATGACCACGCCTGGGTGTACCTCGAGGATGGCGGGCCGCTATCGCAGCAGCGCCTGCGCGGTGCCCAGATCAAGGCCGACATGCGCGGGCACGTCGCCGAGCTGCTGGCCAAGTCGGTCACGGGCCACCAGCTCGACACGCAACTGACAGGCGACGACCAGCGCCTGCTGCTCGATTACCTCAAGCACGAAGGGGCGCTCGACGCCGGCGACCTGGCCTACAAGGGCCGCAGCGGCCGTGGCTTTGCCACCAACCCCGGCGCGGGCCTGGTGCCGGGCGCCGGCACACCGTCCGATCCGCTGGCGTTTCACGATCTGCTGGCCGCCCGGGTCGGCAAGGTCTACAGCGCGGTGCAGGAATTCCCGATGCACGCCACGATGTTCCAGCCGGTCGGCGGGATGGACGCGATCCCGCGCGCATTTGCGCGGCGGCTGGGCGGCGCGATCCGCTATCACGCCGAAGTCCAGCGCATCCGCCAAGTCGACGACAAGGTCACGATCGACGTGCGCGACACGGCCAGCGGCGCGCTCTCGCGCGTCACGGCCGACTATTGCCTGTGCACGGTGCCGCTGTCGGTGCTGCGCATGATCGACACCGATTTCTCCGACGGGTTCAAGGCTGCGATCAAGGCTGTCCCCTACGCGCCGGTCGGCAAGATCGGCCTGCAGATGGGACGCCGCTTCTGGGAAGAAGACGACCACATCTACGGCGGCCACGTGCTGACCGACCTGAAAGGGATCAACACCATATCGCTGCCGTCCGGCGGCTGGCAGCAGAAAAAGGGCGTCGTACTGGGTTATTACCACTACGCGCTGGACGCCATTGAAGTGAGCGGGAAGACGCCCGCCGAGCGGACCGAGTTCGCGCTTGCCGCGGGTGAAAAAATCTTCCCATCCTACCGGGCGAACTATGAAAGCAGCTTCTCGGTTGCCTGGCACCGCGTGCAGTACAGCCTGGGCGGCTGGGCCGAATGGACCGATGCCGCACGCAAGAGCGCGTATCCGGTCTTGCTGGAGGGCGAGCGCCGGGTGCTGCTGGCCGGCGAACACCTGAGCTACCTGACGGGTTGGCAAGCCGGCGCCATCGAATCGGCGTGGCAGCAGGTGGAGACGCTGCACCGGAGGGCCAGCGCATGAAGGTCGCGACTTTTGCACTCCTGCTTGCCTGGTCATTGGCTGACGCTGCCCAGGCCCAGGCCCAAGCCCAACCCGCCGCGCCGGCAGACGGCAAGACGCTGTTCGCGAGGAATTGCGCGGCCTGCCACCAGGCCAGTGGGCGCGGCATTCCCGGCGCGTTTCCGGCGCTCGTCGCCAGCGCGGTCGTTACCGGCGCACCCGACGAGGTGGCGGACGTGCTGCTCAAGGGCCGCGGTGGCATGCCCGATTTCAGCGCCAGCCTGGACGACGCCGATATCGCCGCCGTGCTGACCTACGCGCGCAGCAGCTGGGGCAACCATGCGCCACCGATCGCGGGCGCCGACATCGCAACGCGCCGCACGGCGCTGCAGGTCGCGCCGGCGGGCGACAACCGCTTCGGCAACAAGCACTGATGCTGTTTTCTTTTTCCACGCCCATGAAAGACGATCCGATGACACTCGCTGCTTTCCGTTCTACCTCCTGTCTGGCCGCCGCGCTGCTGCTGGCCCCTGCCATCGCCAGCGCTGCAGCCACGGATATCGTGCGCCACAAGATCCCGAACTCGGATTTTCCCATCGCGCTGGCGGTGTCGGTGCCGCCCGGCGCCACGATTCACTTCATCAGCGGCCAGGTGCCGCCGGTCGTCGACAAGGCGGCCGGCCCCGACACCATCGCAGCCTTTGGCGACACCAAAACTCAGACGGTCGGCGTGCTCCAGAAGATCAGGGAGATCCTCGCCGGCATGGGGCTTGGTATGGGCGACGTCGTCAAGATGCAGGTGTTCCTGGTCGGCGATCCGGCGAACGGGGGGCGCGCCGACGTCACCGGCTTCATGGCCGGCTACACCCAGTTCTTTGGCGGCGCGCAGCCCAACCTGCCGGCCCGCGCGGTGATGCAGGTCGCGGGCCTGAGCAACCCCGGCTGGCTCGTCGAAATCGAAGTCGTGGCAGCAAAGAAGTAAGTGGCGCGGCGCTTGCCCGGCCACGCCAACCATACCAATAACGCAGTACGCCAACCAGGGATCCATCATGTACAAGACCATCATTCATACCAGTGTCGCGGCTGCTCTGCTGTCGTGGGGCGTGGCTGCCCACGCCGCCGACAAGGCGCCTGAGCCGGCTGTCGACACGCCGGCTGCCGCCATCGCACCCGATGCGCCCGTCGTCGCCAGTACCGGCGTCGTGATCGTCACGGGCACGCGCGCCGCTGGCCTGACGGTCGCCGACAGCGCCTCGCCGATCCAGGTGCTCGACGCGTCGTCGCTGGCCCGCACCGGCCAGCCCGACCTGATCCAGGCGCTGGCCCAGAACCTGCCGTCGCTCAATGCCCAGGCCTTCGGCAGCGACATGGCGGCCATGACACTGTCGGCGCGACTGCGCGGGCTGTCCCCGAACAACACGCTGGTGCTGGTCAACGGCAAGCGCCGCCACGGCACCGCCAACCTGGCCGTGCTGGCAGGTGCGTTCCAGGGCGGCGCCGCAGCCGACCTGAACTTCATTCCGGTGGCCGCCATCGAGCGCGTCGAAGTGCTGCAGGATGGCGCGGCCGCGCAGTATGGCACCGACGCCATTGCCGGCGTCATCAACATCATCCTCAAGTCCAATTATCGTGGCGGCAGCGCGAACGTGAATGGCGGCGCCTACATGGACGGCGGCGGGCACACGGGCGACGGCATGGCCAATCTCGGCCTGACCCCGTTCACCGATGCCTATCTGTCGCTGACGGCAGAGACGAAGTACCACGGCTTCTCGCAGCGCGGAGGGATCGATCCGCGCGTCGTCGATCCGGCCACAATGGCCGCGATGCCATCGCTCGTGAATGCGCCGGGCTACCCGTACCTGAACAAGATCCAGGGCGACGCCCAGTACCGCCAGCACATCTTTGCCGCCAATTTCGGCGTCGACCTGGGCGGCGATACCGAGCTCTACAGCTTTGCGACTTACGGCAAGAAGGAAGCGCGCGCCTTCGAGAACTACCGCATGCCCAACCGACTGCCCACCATCTATCCGCTGGGTTTCAGCCCGCAGGAGACGTTCGACGAAGAAGACTATGCGTTCACGGTCGGCATCAAGGGCAAGGTGTTTGGCAACTGGAACTGGGATCTGTCGAGCACCTACGGCAAGGACGTGGCCAAGCTGGGTGTGGCCAATTCGGCAAATATCTCGTTGTTTACCGACACGGGCGCGACGCCGCTTTCGTTTAAGGCCGGTGAATTCCAGGCCAGCCAGTGGACCAACAACCTCGACCTGCGCCGCGAATTCGATGCCGGCATGGCCACGCCGCTGACGCTGGCGCTGGGCCTCGAGCACCGCCGCGATACCTACGCGATCGTCGCGGGCGACGCCGCATCGCGCTACAAGGAAGGTGCGCAGTCGTTCCCGGGTTTCTCGCTGACCGACGCCGGAAAACACAGCCGCAACAACAAGGCGGTTTATGCGAATATCGCCGTGCAGCCCGTGGCCGGCTGGACGGTCGACATCGCCGGCCGTTTCGAGGATTTCAGCGACTTCGGCAACGCCAAGGTCGGCAAGCTCACGAGCCGCTACGACTTCACGCCGGACGTGGCCGTGCGGGCCACGTACAGCAATGGCTTTCGCGCGCCGACGCTGGCCGAATCGTTCTACTCGGCCACGAACGTGTCGCCGCGCAGCGCCTTCGTGCAACTGGCCCCGAATTCGCCGGGCGCGCGCCTGGTGGGCATCGATGGCCTGAAGCCGGAAGCGTCGACCAATATCAGCGCGGGTCTGGTGCTTAATCCTGCCAGCGGCGTGGCCGTCACGCTCGACGCCTACCAGATCACGATCCGCGACCGCATCGTCGGCAGCGGGTCGCTGTACGGTTCGGGCGGCGCCATCAACTCGCCGGCCGTCACGGCCGCGATCCTGGCCAACGGCAATGTGCTCGACCCGACCGTCGTACAAACCGGCATCAATATCTTCACCAATGCGGTCAATACGCGTAGCCGCGGCGCCGAAGTGGTGGCCACCCTGAGCAGCAACTACGGCGCGTACGGACGCGTGGACTGGTCGGCGGCGGCCAACTACAACAAGGTCGAGGTCATCAAGATCAACCAGGCGCCGACGCAACTGGGCGCGCAGACGCTGCTCGACGCGACCGCGATCTCGCATCTGGAGACCGCGTCGCCCAAGGTGCGCGTGAATCTGGGTGGCTTGTGGCGTTCTGGCGACTGGACCGTGAACCTGCGCGAGAACTACTTCGGCAAGTCGTCCGAACAGTTCTCGACCGACGGCGCGGTGTATCGCGAAAACCGGATCAAGGCGAGCCTGTTGACCGACCTGGAAGTGAGCTACCAGATCAGCAAGGCATGGAGCGTGTCGCTGGGCGCGGACAACCTGTTCAACGAGTACCCGGACAAGGTCAATCCACTGACCCTGGCCGAGCAGCGCGGCAATCTGGACAACGGTGCAGTGACCATCTACCCGGGCTTTTCGCCGTACGGGATCAATGGTGGTTACTACTATGCGCGCGCAGCCGTGAAGTTCTGATCGCGGATCTCAGACGTCGAGCGGGTGGCCGTGGCGCGCCAGCCGCTCGAGCACGACGTCACGTTCGATATAGTTGCTGCTCTTGGTCAGCAATGCCCGCTTGAGAAACGGAAAGCCGGCATCGAGCAGTTCCATCGGCTTGACCAGGGTGGGATTGTGGACGCTGGTCGCATCGCTGTACCAGAGCGCGCCGACTGTCATCGAACGGGCAGCCACGCGTGCCAGGCGTGTTTCCTGCAGCGCGATCACGTCCTGCGGCGCGCTCAGGGCGCCGAACGGAAAGAACACGGTGGCCAGGCGCGCCATGCGTGCCGGGGTGACCCCGCGCAGGCAAAAGGCATATGACTGCACATGGTTGGTCAGTTCGCCCGAGGCCGTGAAGCCGGTCAGGTCCCAGCGGCTGTTCTCCAGCACCGGGCGTAGCGCTGTGAACGGCCCGAACACCGAATCGTTCATGACGATGACGTCGGCACCCGGCGAGCGGCGGCTGAGATGGCGCAGCGCCAGCGTGTACGCCGAAAAATCGTAGCCCGGCATCGCTTTCCACAACAGCGCATCGCACAGCTCTGGCAGGTCGGCTGGCATGCGGCGCTGATCGGCGCAACTGCATACCACGAGGATGGGCAAGCCTTCTTCACGCAGGCGTGCCAGCGTGAAGCGGTGCGCCGGATGCAGGACGCCGTCCGGCGCAAACAGGAAATACACGATCCACGCCGGCTGCGCGCTGGCCGGTATCACGACGCCCGAGGCCGGGCGCCGGTGCACGGCGCGCATGAAGCGCTCGGCCATCTGGCGCCGCTCCCAGCGCATGACGGGCGAGGGCGTGAAGTCCCAGTCTCTGGTGACGCCATCGTTGATGAGCTCGCTCTGCGCGTGCGACGCTGCGGAATGGGTGCTGTGCATATTGTAAATATGCTACCTGAGCACGGCGCGGCAGGCGCACACGATTCAATCGTGCTGGCTGTATCGGGACAATTTAATCATCGAAAATATCGACGATAGACGCGCAGATAACTCGTTTTTCAACTGAACTGGCGGCAGGCATAATGTCCATCGTATCGAGAACAAGGCGACAGTCGACAGATGCCGGTGACGGCAGACAGATTCGAGCACCTCGATCATCCCATCACGAAAGGAGCACATGATGTTGAACGTCCGTAAAAGCAATGAACGCGGTGGCGCCAGTTTTGGCTGGCTGAACTCGCAGCACTCGTTCTCGTTCGGTCATTATCACGACCCGAAGCACATGGGGTTTGGCCCGCTGCGCGTCATCAACGATGACCATGTGGAGGCGGGCCGCGGCTTCGATTCGCATGGTCACCGCAATATGGAAATCATTTCGTACGTGCTGGAAGGCGCCCTGGCACACAAGGACAGCATGGGCAACGGTTCGGTGCTGCGCTATGGCGACGTGCAGGTCATGAGCGCCGGTACGGGCGTCGTGCACAGTGAATTCAACGGTTCGACCACCGAAGGCGTGCACTTTTTGCAGATCTGGATCGAGCCGAACGAGATCGGCGCCGAACCGCGCTACGAAGAAAAGCACTTCGACGCGGCCTCGAAGACCGGCAAGCTGCGCGTGGTGGCTTCGAACGATGGCCGCGATGGCTCGGTGTCGATCCGTCAGGATGCGTCGATCCATGCCGGCATCTTCAACGGCGCCGATAGCGCGACGCACACGCTGGCGGCCGGCCGCCAGGCGTATGTCCACGTGATTCACGGCCAGATTACCGTCAACGGCGTGGCGCTGAGTGGCGGTGACGCGCTGAAGGTGACCGGCGAACCGGCAGTGACGCTGGGCCAGGGTGACGCGGCTGAAGTGCTGGTGTTCGATCTGCCGCAGTAACCCTGTCATTCATACGACCGGACAGGGATCGACGGCCATGCGCGCAAACGGTGAAGTCGTGCGCATCCGGTCGATCCACCAGGTCAGGGCCGCGCCATCCTCGGTGCTGCGCCAGGCCAGGTAAAAGGTTTCGTCGGGCTTGGGTTCGACCACCTGTTTCTCGATGAGCTGACCGCGCGCGATGGCCGGCCGGGCCCAGGCCTCGGGCAAAAAGCCGAAGCCCAGCCCCTGCACCTGGAATTCGTACTTGGTGCGCATGTCGGGTACGGCCAGCGTGGCTTGCCCGAACAGGATGCCCACGGTGCGCGCACCCAGCACGCGCGCCGAGTCCGACACCGTGATCGCGCGGTACGGGAGCAGATCGGTCTTGTCGAGCGGATGGGCGATGGCGGCCAGCGGATGGTGCGGCGCGACAGCGAACACGAAGCTGCTCGTGCCGATCGGTTCGGCCGTGTAGCCGCCGCCCGACGGGCCATCGCCGGCGGCGCCCACGAGCAGGTCGACGCGCCGGTCGAGCAGGGCGTCCCAGGTGCCACCCAGCGACTCGCGCACGATGCGCAGGCGGGTGTGGTCGGCCACCTTGTAAAAGTCTTCAATGTCCGGCTGCAGGCCACCCGCGCCCAGCACCGAATCCATGCCGATGGCGAAGTCGGTTTCCCAGCCCGAGGCCACGCGCCGCACGCGCGATTCGAGGTCACCCGCGGCGCGCAGCAGGTAGCGACCTTCCTTGAGCAGCGCCTGGCCGGCCGGCGTGAGCGTGACCTTCGGCCCGAAGCGGTCGAACAGGCGCACGCCCAGGTCGTCTTCCAGCTTGGCGACGGTGTACGAGATGGTGGACGGCACGCGAAACAGTTCCTTGGCCGCGCCGGCGAACGAACCGCGACGGGCAATGGTGTCGATGATCTGGAGGGCGTCGAGGCTGAGTTTGAGCAAGTGGGCATCCTGGAATCGGTATTCAGCCATGGTAGCGACAAGCGCCGGTATCACCAACCCCCGAACGCGAAACACCGCATGCCACCGTGGGCGACAGCCTGCGTGCGCAGCAGAACAGATGTGTTTTTTGAAAGTTGTTATCGTGGAGGCTGCCAAATCATATGGAGTGCGTCCCGTGTTCGAGTTCATCACCGAGTTCATGCAGAAAAGCGGCTATCTGGGCGTCTTCGCCCTGATGGCACTGGAAAATATCTTTCCCCCGATTCCGTCAGAATTGATCATGCCATTTGCCGGTTTCGTTGCCGCGCGCGGTGACCTGAACGTGATTGGGGTGCTGGTGGCCGGCACGGCCGGGTCGGTGGCCGGTGCGCTGCCGTGGTATTACGCGGGCCGGGTGTACGGCAAGGAACGGCTGGAAGCGTTCGCCGACAAGCACGCGCGCTGGATGACCGTGACGCATGGCGATATCGAACATGCGATGGCTGCGTTCGAAAAGCATGGCAAGAAAGTGGTGCTTCTGGGGCGTCTGATTCCGGCGATCCGCACCCTGATTTCGGTGCCGGCCGGCCTGGCCAAAATGTCGATGGGGCAGTTTTTGCTGTTCTCGACGATCGGTTCGCTGATCTGGACCGGCATCCTGACCGGTGCCGGTTACGCGCTGGAGAGCCAGTACGAGCGCGTCGCGCAGTATGTCGACCCGGTCTCCAAGGCAGTCCTGATCGGACTGCTCGGCTGGTACCTGTACCGCGTCGTGACCTTCAAATCGGGTGACAAGGCCTGAGGCGAGTGCCTCTGCGATTTTCCGGTCGTCAGGTCCCGACGCGCCACCAGACCTGGTCGCGACCGGCCTGCTTGGCGCGATACAGCTGGGCGTCAGCCGCTTCGAACAGCTCGAACTGTTGTTCGGTGCCCGCCGGATCGAACGTGGCGCCGCCGACGCTGACGGTCAGAACCGGCGCGACATTCGACGCTTCGTGCGCAATTGCCAGTCCGGCAATCGCGGCGCGCAGCGCTTCGGCCATCGCGTGGCCCGATTGTGCATCGGTGTCGGGCATCAAGAGCAGCAATTCTTCGCCGCCATAACGGGCTGCCAGTTCACCGGGCCGGTGCATCGCCGCGCCGGCGGCGCGCGCCACCGCCCGCAGAGCGCGGTCGCCTGCCGGATGTCCGTAGCGGTCGTTGAACTGCTTGAAGGCGTCGATATCGAGCAGCGCCAGTGACAGCGGTTGCCTGCTCTGGCGGGCGCGCTGCCATTCCTGGTCATACACTTCATCGAAGCGGCGGCGGTTGGCCAGCTCGGTCAGGCCGTCGATATTCGCGAGGCGTTCGAGCATCCGGCGCTGGCGTACGACCTGCAGGTGCAGCGCCACGCGCGCCATCACGACCGTCTGGTTGAATGGCTTGACGATGTAGTCCGATGCGCCCATTTTCAGGCCATTGGCCTCGTCTTCGGGCCGGTCCAGGCCCGAGATGAAGATGATCGCGATATGCGCTGTCTGCGGTTCGCTGCGCAGGCGGCGCAGCACTTCGTAGCCATCCATGTCCGGCATCATCACGTCGAGCAGGATCAGGTCGGGCAGGTGGCGCGCGGCGCGCTCCAGCGTCTGGACGCCGTTGCGGGCCAGCAGGACCGTGTAATCGGGCTTGAGCAGTTCACCCAGCACCTCGCGGTTGATGGCGTCGTCATCGGCCACCAGCACTTTCTGCGACTGATCGATATTCATGGACTACCTTCCAGACTGAGATCGAGTTGCGCGCTCAGGGCTGCCAGCGGCCCCAGCGCGGCAGCGTACTCGATCTCGGCGACCGCGCGCTGCACGGCGTCCAGTGATTCGGCGAGCGGATCGCTGTATCTGCCTGCACCCAGCAGCGACTCGAGCTGGGCCAGGGCGTCCTCGGCGCGCGCATCGTCGCTGCGCAGGTAGCCGTCCAGGCGCGCGATGACCATCGACAGCGCTTCCGGATCGCCCGCTTTCGGCAACGCCAGCGCCGCCATCTGCGCCAGGCCGGACAGCACCGTGTCGGCTGCGCTCACGAGGGCGGGCACCTGGACGCCGACGCGCTCGAACTGGCCGGCGCGCAGATCCTGCTCCAGGCGTGCTGCGGCGCTGCTGAGCTCAAAGGCGCCCACATAGGCTGCGCTCGACTTCAGGTTGTGCGCCAGCGACTGCAGGCGCGCATGGTCGCCTAGCTGCAGCGCTTCGCGCAGGATCTGCGGGGCGCTGGCATATTCGCGGATGAAACTGCCGGCGCGCTTTTCCAGGCGGCTGCGCTGGCCGTCGACATTCTCCAGTGCCATGCGCCAGTCGATGCCCGGCACTGCCGGCAGCGGGCCGCCAGCCGGACGCATGCCCGCGGCCACCGCAGGCCGCACGGCCTGCGGCAACGGTCGCCCGGCCAGGCGTACCGGGTCGATCCATTTCAGCAGCGTGCAGAACAGCAGGTCGGGGTCGATCGGCTTGGTGACGTGGTCGTTCATGCCGGCCAGGCGGCTCAGGGCGCGGTCGCTGGCCAGCGCGTGCGCCGTCATGGCCACGACCGGCAGCTCGCGCAGGCGCGGGTCGAGCCGGATCGTGCGCGTCGCCGCCAGGCCGTCCATCTCGGGCATCTGGATGTCCATCAAAATCAGGTCGTAGTCGCCGGCCTGCGCCATGCGCACCGCTTCGACGCCATTGAAGGCGACGTCGACCTGCATGCGCGCCGCGGCCATGAAGTCGAGCGCGACTTCGCGGTTGTTGTCGTTGTCTTCGGCCAGCAGGATGCGCGCGCCATCCAGGCGCGGCAGGTCGGCCAGCGCCGGCAGGTAGCTGTCGACCGTGTCGACGGCGCCCAGTTGTGGGTGCAGCACCTGCAGCAGGCTATGGTACAGCAGCGCCGGGCCGACCGGCTTGTGCAGGAAGGCGTCGATCGGCAGGTCGCCCCGGCCTTGCTCGTGCATGACGGTTTCGCGCGTGCAGGCCGAGATCATCAAAATCGCCGGCGGCGGCGTCGTTTCGCCCTGTTCGTCGGCATGCTGGCGGATCCGGTGGATGGTCTGCATGCCATCCAGGCCCGGCATCAGGTAATCCAGCAGCACGATCTGGTACGGCGTGGCATTGCGCGCGGCGCGTTCCAGCAACGCCAGGCATTCTTCGCCCGAGGCGGCCGTGTCGGCCTGTACGCCCAGGCCGCCCAGCATTTCGGCCAGCGCGCCGCGCGCGGTGGCGCTGTCATCGACCACCAGCGCGCGCACGTCCAGCAGCAGCGCCTTGCGCACCGCGCTGGCGGCGGCATAGCCTTCGCCGATCCCCAGTTGCACAGTGAAGGTGAAGCTGCTGCCGACGTTCGGCGTGCTGCGTGCCACGATGTCGCCCCCCATCAGTTCGACGAGCTGGCGCGAGATCGACAGCCCCAGGCCCGTGCCGCCGTACTTGCGGGTGGTCGAGCTGTCGGCCTGGCTGAACGAGACGAACAGGCGCGCCAGCTGCTCGGGCGTCATGCCGATGCCGGTGTCGCTGACCGTGAACGCCAGCACGACCTTGCTGTCGTCGACGTGCCGGGCTTCGACGGCCACGACGATTTCACCCCGCTCGGTGAATTTGACGGCGTTGCCGGTGAGGTTGATCAGGACCTGACCGAGGCGCAGCGGATCGCCCACGAGGCGTTGCGGCACGCCGGGGCCGACCCGGAAGATCAGTTCGATGCCCTTGGCGTCGGTCTTCACGCCGGTCAGGCTCGACAGGTGTTCCAGCATGTCATCGAGGTCGAACGGCACCGCTTCCAGCTGCAGCTTGCCCGCTTCGATGCGCGAAAAGTCGAGGATGTCGTTGATGATCCCCATCAGGTGTTCGCTGGCGCCGAGGATCTTGCCCAGGTAATTGCGCAGCATCGGCGCCGGCTCGCTCATCATGGCCAGTCGGCTCATGCCGATGATGGCGTTCATCGGCGTGCGGATCTCATGGCTCATATTCGCCAGAAACTCGGACTTCATCCGCGTGCTGGCTTCGGCGCGCAGCATCGCCTGTTGCATGGCCTCGGTGCGCAGCCCAAGAATGCGCATGAACACGAGCATGTCGAACGTGCTGCCGAAGACCAGCGCGTGCATGGTCCAGAAGTTCGCCGGGAGCTTGCCGTTGATGAGCTGCGCGGTGATGAACGCGGCCGTGAATGCCACGGCCCAGCCGACCAGGAAATAGATCCCCACTGCGTCGCCGGCGCGGGCGCGCCGGTAGGCACCGGGCAGGCCGAGCAGCATCGGCATGATGCCGAGCGTGCCGACGATCAGGACCAGGTATCGGTGGCTGATGATGCCGGTGGCGAACCCGATCGCAGTGACCAGGCACAGCGCGGCCAGCGTCTTCATCATGCGGCTGAAGATGCGGTCCTGGCCGGGCCGCGCGAGCGACTGCTCGACGAACAGGTAGGCGCCGCACGAGGCCATGACCGATGCCAGGCCGGTGCCGTGTTCGAGCAGCCAGGCGTTGCCGGGCCACAGATACTGGCCGGCTGTGCCGAACCAGGCGGCCGAGTACAGCGTGACGCCGGTGGCCTGCAGCGCGTACTTGCCGAACAGCGGTTCGCGCAGTGCATACCACTGGCCCAGCGCGTACAGGATCAGCGTACAACGCAGGCCCAGCAGTAGGCCCTGCATCAGTTGTTCGCCGAGTTCCGCCGGCAGCACGGCATCGGGCTGCATGAAGCTGATCGGCAGGATTTTCGGTCCGACCGTCTTCACGCGCAGCAGCACGGTGTAGCTGGTGCCCGGGGTCAGGCGCAGCACCACGCCGGGCACGCGGCCCTTGAGCGCGTCGCCCGATTGCGGCTGCATGCGCCCGATGCTGCCGATGTTGCGCAAGCCATCCGGGAACCGCACCCACACGTCGATTTCGTCGAGCAGCGCAAAATCGATCTGCATCACCCAGCCATTGGTGGCATCGGGCGCGACCGCGATCGGGATCCTGACCCAGGTCGTCCCGGCCAGCATGCCCAGGCTCGCGTCGGCGCTCGCCGGCCGCGCAAAGCGTGCACCGGCGGCCAGTGCGTCAGGGGCATCGAGCGCGCTCGCCGGATCGGCCAGGGTCGTCACGGCCGGCCAGGCATCGACGATCTCGGCGTCGCGCGTGAGCTGCAAGGTCTGCGCCATGGCCGGCGCCGCGCCCAGCATGCCCAGTATGAGTAGCGCCATCAGGCACGCAAACGTCGCCATGCGTGCACGCAGGCCGCCTTTGGTCTCGCTCGTTGTATCGGTACTCATGCGGCGACCCTCGTCGCAAGTTGCCAGCGATACAGCCCGCAGGCGGCGCAGAACAGCGGCGTGCCCATCACGAACAGGGCAATGGTGCGGGTTTCGACCGGCACGCCCTGGGTGACTTCGAACAGCATCAGGGCGCCGTACAGGCCCAGCGGGACCAGCACGTCGCGCATGCGCGCAGGGGGCACTGACGACGGCGCGGACCGGCGCACGATCAGGCGAAACACCAGAACGATGGTGAACGCCACCAGCATCCAGCCAACAAAGCCCTGCAAGGTTTCGCCGAACCACCCGCCGTTGCGCTCCACCATGATCCAGGCCTTGAGCTTGTAGACCATGTACGGGTCCACGCCCAGGTCGTACGCCGTCACGATCAGCGCGGCGAGAAACGCCATGACGATGCTGCGGGGCACCGACGTGGCGCCGTCAGCGGGGACCTGCCAGACGATCAGGTTGGCCATCACGTAGCCGGTCCAGGACAGGGCAAACCACATCAGCGGAATGACCACCGGCACGCTGCCCAGTTGCGGGCCGAGGACCGGCGTGTAGTCGTAGCTGCCGAAGAACCAGCCATAGCTCGCTCCCATTTCTTCGGCAAACCAGCCCACCGGCAGCGCGATCAGCACCAGTTGCATTGCAGAGCGTAAGCCGAGCACGCGCGCCGCGCTGGCAAGGCAGGCCATGAACATCAGCACTGAACTGATCACCAGCAAGTGTGTCTCGGCGTTCCAGCCGCGCAGCAACAGCGCCAGCAGGGCTGCGGCGCCCAGACCTGCAGCGAGGCGGGACAGGGCGATTGGCGAAGGCATCATGGTCGAATTCATTGGGAGAAGCGCAAACTTTTTGATGAGAACGGCGGGCTGCGCCCATGAATTCGGCAGGCAGAAGTTGTAGTATTGACAGTCTAACAGGTCATTTCTACAAGCAACAGTTTTGTGATTCTTCGATGTAACTAATTTGCACTGTCGACGTACTGCGGACATTGCCGCCCAGACAAATCGCGGCGCCGGGGCGCGTCCGGCCAGGCGCGCTTCCACCCGGCGCAACCAGCGCGGCGCGGTCGGATCGGTGCGCCAGGTGGCAGTGGCGTCGTTCACCTCGTTGAGCAGCGCATCGGGCAGGCGTAGCGGGCGCGTCTGGTCGAGCAGGAAGTGCGTCACCAGGCGCTGCCCCAGCGCGCGCGTGAGCATGCGGCTGATCGAAAAGCCCGGCAGGAATACGCGAGCCACGGCGTCGACGCAGCGCACGGCCACGAGGCCAAGCGCGAATACCGCCCGCGCCAGCAGCGGCACGCGCGCATCCAGGCCGAGGTCGCGCGTGGCGTCACCCTTGCACAACAGGCGCGTGAGCAGCGTCGGTATGGGTTTCAGGAGCCGGATCGGAATCTCGTTTTCCATCGCCTTCATCAGGTCGGCCGCCAGCAGCGGACGCGGATCGGGCACGCGCACGAGCAGACGCCCGCGCGCCTGCATGGCGTCGAAGTCCTGCTGCGCCTGCGCCATCGTCTCCGCCATCAGGCTTCGCTCGATGCCCAGCACGTGACCCAGCACGTTCCAGGTGTGCAGGTACGCTTCTTCATCCTGCGGCGCCAGGCCCAGGCGCAGCGTGCGCAGGCCGCGCACGAACACGTAGCTGAACGTGAGGAGCGTATAGGCCAGTTCTTCCTGGTTGCACGGCAGGCCGTTGACGGAGGTGTCCCAGCCGTGCGCATACAGCGTGTGATACATGCCGCCGCCGGCAGGCGCCAGTGGCGGCACGGGCGCACCGCCCATCGCATTGCGCGGCGCGCCGCGCAGGATCAGGTAACGGATGGTGGCGTGGATCAGGCGCACCTTGAGCGCCTGTGCCACGCCGCCGCCTTCGGGCGTCGTCAGGCCGCCGGCCAGCATGACCGGAAAGATCATCGCCGCCGTTGAGCGTACCCGGTAATCGGTATGCGCCTCGAGCTGGCCGGCTGCATGCAGCACTGCCGACAGGTCGGGCAGCACATAGCATTCGGGCAGGCTGGCGCAGAACAGCAGCGTGCACGAGAGCATGCTCATGTCCATGAACAGGGTTTCTGCGCGCGCAATGGCGGCCGGGTCGGCCCACGCCGGCAGGTGCTGGCACGCTGCCAGGTAATCAAGCAGCGCGTCGGCGGCGCGGGGATCGAGATCGGGCCCGGGCTGCCAGCACGCTAGGCCGCCATTGGTCTGCCAGCGCGCCAGCTCACGGTTGATTGCCGCGATGCGCTCTGACAGTTCGGCCGGACCGTCGGCGCCGGCCAGCATCCGCGCGACGGTGTCGTCGGCGGCCGGGTCGGCGCGCAGCGAGGGAGAAAGCAGGTCGTGCGCAATGCGGTCCATGTGTGTCCTTGTGGCGTAAGTAGATCGGGGGGCGGGCCGGGGCCCGACCCTGTCACTGATCAAAAGCGCAGATCGAGGCGCAGGTCGGCCGTGCGCGGCGCCGTCGGCGTGGCCATGCCGAAGCTGTCGATGAGTGACGGGCGCACCGCGTTTTCGAGATTGCGCACGCGCGCCAGCAGGCTCCAGGCGCTGCCGACCGGGGCGTAGCGCAGCGTGGCGTCGGTCGTCGTGTGGGCCGGAATCCGGTATTCGAGCAGCTGGCTCGGGATCGTGATCACATAGTCGGCGCTGCGGCGCGAGAACACACCCGCATGCAACTGGCCGCCGAACATGCCGAAGCGGTGTTCGTAGCCGAGCGTGACAACATGGCTCGGTGCGCGATCGAGCTTGCGGCCCGCCCACGAGACGGTGGGGGTCGGGTTGTACGATACGTAGTGGGCATCGAGCGCGGTGGCGCTGTAGCTCAGGCGTCCGTTGCTGCCGACGCGGATATCGCCGTCGAGTTCCAGGCCTCGTGAGCGGGCGACGCCGGCATTGCCGGTCAGGATGCGCGGGGCGCCCGAAACGATGGCAGTGCCGCTCAGTTGCAGGTTCGTGTAGTCGTACACGAAGGCGGCGGCGTTGACGGTGACACGCCCGCCCCACAGACGCGACTTGACGCCGGCCTCATAGGCGCGCAATTCTTCCGGCTGGTAGTACAGGGCGCTTTCCGGCACCGCGACCGCCGCCGGGCACGCGATGCCCAGTGCGGTGGTGCCGGCAATGCAACCATCGTTGAAGCCGCCCGCCTTGTAGCCGGTGGACAGGCTGCCGTACAGCAGCGTCGTGGGCAGCAGGTCGTAGTCAAGGCCCAAGCGCCAGGTCGTGCGCGCGGTGTCCAGCTCTGCTGCGTTGAGCAGACGCCGGTCGGTGGCGGCGTTGAATACGGGGCCTTGCCGGAAATCGGTCGAGCCGACGCGGTCCTTGTCGTCGTCGGTGCGGCGCGCGCCGGCGGTCAGGCGCAGGGCGTCGGCCACGCGCCAGGTCAGCTGGCCGAACACGGCGCGGCTGCGCGCTTCGGTCACCAGCGGAAACGCATAGTAGGGCGGCAGGCCGACCGGCTGCAGGCCCTGGAACGCATACGACGTGTCGGACGTTTCGCTGAAGTAGTACAGGCCACCCTGGGCACTGAGCGGACCGGCGCCGTTGGTGGCGAGGCGCAGTTCGTGCGAATCCTGCGTGTTGTGGCCGTCGTAGTCGTTGATCACGCCAAGCGCGATGCGCGGGGTCACGCGGTAATAGTAGTTCTGGCGCAGTTCCTGGTCGAGCGTGCGGTGCCCGCCAAGGTAGTACAGCATGGCGGGGCCGAGGTTCCAGCGCAGGTCGGCGGACCAGCCCTGGGCCACGCGGTCTTGCCAGCCCTGCACCGGGGTCATGTTCGGTGGGCGGAAGCTGTTGGTCAGGCGTGCGTCGGTGGTGCTGTCGCGGTACACCGGCGTGCCGCTGCTCACGCCGGTGAAAAAGTTCGTGTCCGGCACGAAGCGGTCGTTATTGCCTTCGGCCTTGCCATGGTTGTAGCGCAGCACCAGCGTGGCGTCCTGCCCCAGTTGCAGCTTCGCGCTCAGGCGTGCATCCACGTCGTCCTGATCCATTCCGGGCCGACGCAGCGTGCCCTGGCCATTGTTCAGGTAAGGATCATGCTGCAATTTGCTCACGGCAGCGCGCAATGACAGCAGGGGGTTCACCGGCAGGTTGATGACGCCGTCGACCTTGCGCCGGTGGTAGGTACCGGTTTCGAATCCCAGTGCGCCTTCAAAGCGGTCGCTTGGTGCATTCGAGATCACGTTGACCAGACCGGCTGTCGTGTTGCGGCCGTACAGCGTGCCCTGCGGACCGCGCAAGACTTCGATGCGGTCGATGTCGAGGAAGTTGCCGCTCTGGCCAGCAGGCCGGGCAATGTAGACACCGTCGAGCATGAAGGCGGCCGACGGGTCGCCCTTGTCGGTGGTGTCGCTGTTGCTGATGCCGCGGATCGTCAGTCGCAGGCCCGAAAACGCCTGGTCCATGTAGACATTGGGCAGGCGTGGGCCCAGGCTGCCAGCGCTGTCGGCGCCCAGGTCGCGCAGCTGTTCGCCGGACAGGACGCTCACGGCAAGGGGCGTGCGCGACGCCAGGGCTTCGGTGCGCTGGGCGGTGACGATCACTTCCGGTACGGCGCCGCCGCTGTCCTGGACGGGGGCGGTTTGCGCAGCGGCGATGCTGCAGACGACGCCCGATACGGCCGCGGCCAGCAGCGTTCGCGCCAGGCGGACTGGTGTTGCTTTCATGTAGACGGCTCCCGGTAGGACCGATGCGTACCCGTTCTGGGCAGAGCAGGTCCAATGTTGTTCTTGGTGGAAAACTTTATTGCGCTGCGCAATTCCACGCCCGAGAGTCTAGCAGTACATTACTACGGGAAAAAGTCCCGCCAACTTAATTGAACAAAAATGGTACTTACACGCAACGATACGCTGGGGTACGTGGCCAACTTGTCAATGGTGCTCACGCGGTGGCGTAAGCATTTCGCCATCTTCCACGCCGCCATGTAATCGCACGGACCAGGCCACGCCTGCGATCAGCAACGCGATCGCCGCCAGCTCGAGCGGTCGGGGCGCAGCGCCCCGGTAGACGCAGCCATACAGTAGTGCGAAGAGCGTCTCGAACAGGATCAGCTGACCACCGAGCGTCACCGGCACGCGCCGGCTGGCCACGTTCCAGAAATGGTTGCCGATGACGGACGCGCCCAGCGCCAGCAGGGCGTTGCAGATCCAGAAGACGGTCCAGTCGCGCTCGCCCGTAGCCACACCGCCCGCATCCCGGAATGCGAACGGTGCGAGCAGCAGGGACAGCACGCCCGTGGCCAGGCCATACAGCGCCGACCACTCGGCGCTGCTGAAATGCGGGTTGGTCTTCAGGTAGCGCGCATTGTCGAGCGCGTACCAGCTCCAGCACAGCAAGGCGCCCGCAGCGCACAGCACCCCGCCGGCGATGGCGATGGCGGACGCGTCGACCGGAGCATGCGCAAAGGTGTCGAGGTTGATGCAGGCAATGCCGGCCGCCACCAGCAGCAGCGGGGCCAGCATGCGGCGCAGTGGCACGGCGCCGTGGTCATGGCGGCCGAGCAGCGTGACCACCAGCGGCACCATGCCGACGATCAGCGAGGTGGGCGCAATCCCGGCATACTGCACGCCGTATGCCAGCAGCACGTAATACACCAGGTTGCCAGCCAGCGCATGGCGCACCAGCGCCCACAGGTCGGCCCGGCTCAGGCGGGCAAGCAGCGCGCGCAGGCGCGGGCCGACAAGCACCAGGGCGAGGGCGCCGTAGGCCAGGTAGCGGCCGGCAGTCAGCTGCAAGGGCGTAAACGCGGCCAGATAGGCCGGCGCGAGGAACACGATGCCCCACATGGCCCCGGCCAGCAGGCCGCACAGCACACCGATACCCATAACCGTTCTTTCCCGTGATCGTGTCAGCCGGGCATTCTAGCAGCGGCTCAGGCGGCCAAGGCGATGCGGGATGCCGGCGGCGCCAGGCGCGGGCCATGTGCGGCGGCCGCATCGAGGCGGAATGTGGCGACCACGGATTCGAGCTGCCCGGCCTGTTCGCGCATCGCGTCGGCGGCCGCAGCCGCTTGTTCGACCAGTGCAGCGTTCTGCTGCGTGACGCGGTCCATCTCGACGATGGCGGTGTTGACCTGCTCGATGCCGGCCGTCTGCTCTTCGCTGGCGGCGGTGATCTCGTTCATGATCACCGTGACCTGTTCGATACGATGGACGATCTGCTCCATGGTCGTGCCGGCCAGATCGACCTGGCGTGTGCCTTCGCGAACCTGGCCCACGGAATGATCGATCAGGTCCTTGATTTCCTTGGCTGCTGCTGCCGAGCGGTGTGCCAGCGTGCGCACCTCGCCGGCAACGACGGCAAAGCCACGCCCCTGCTCGCCGGCACGGGCCGCCTCAACCGCGGCATTGAGCGCCAGGATATTGGTCTGGAAGGCGATGCCATCGATCACGCCGATGATGTCGACGATGCGCTGCGACGACGCGTCGATGCGCCCCATGGTGCCAACCACGTCGGCGACCATTCGGCCGCCTTCGCCAGCCACGCCGGCCGCCGCCGCCGCCAGGCTGTTGGCGCGGTGCGCGTGCCCGGTGTTTTGCCGCACGGTCGAGGTCAATTCTTCCATCGAGGCAGCCGTTTCTTCGAGCGAACCCGCTTGCTGCTCGGTGCGGGCCGACAAGTCCTGGTTGCCACTGGCGATCTCGCCCGAGACCTGCGCGATGGCCGCGGTGCCGTCGCGCACCTGGCCGACAATGCCCGCGAGGTTCGTGTTCATGCGGCCCAGCGCATCCATCAGCTGGCCGACTTCGTCGCGCCCGCCGGTCTCGATGCGGCTGGTCAGGTCGCCGCCAGCGACGCGCTCGGCCACGGCGAGCGCGCTGCGCAGCGGCTGCGTGATCGAACGGGTGATGAGCCAGGCGCAGGCGGCACCCAGCAGCAGCGCAGCACCGGACAGCGTGAACAGGACGATCCGCGTGTTGGCGTATGACTCGAGAATCGTGGTGGCGATAATGCTGGTGGCTGCGCTCTGCATGTTGGCGAACTTGCCGACCACTGCCAGGTACGAGCGCGTTTGCGGCACCATGCGGTTGCGGTAGATCTGGTCAACCTGGGCCCGGTCGCCGGTGCGCTTGGCCGCGAACAGCGCGTCGCGCGCTGCCATATAGGCCACCCGCTCCTGCTGGACGATCTTGGATTGTTCGCGCACGCCGGGGTTGGCAAGTGCAGCGCCGATTTCTTGCTGCAGCACGTTCGAGCGTGCGGTGATGGCAGCACGCCTTGGGGCGACCTCGTCCAGGATGCTTGCGTCGGCCGCGTGGTACACGGTCTCGTTAATGGCCGTGTTGACCTCGATGTTGCGGCGCCATTCGGCGATGTTGCGCTGGTTCTTCATGCTGGTGTTGACGAGGCGGTGGGTCTTGCTGCCTGCCTGGTCCATGCGCGTGAGCGCGGTCACGCTCAATGCGGCGAGCAGCACGAGCACGATGGCAAAGCCCAGCGCTAGGCGGGCGCCGATGGTGAGATTTTTCATGGGGAGGGTCCTGACGGTGAGAGCGCAGCGCCGGACGACGGCACTGCCGATAGCACAATGCTGAAACCGCACAGACACAGGCGTCGCCGGGCGTGCAGTTCGCTGTCAGTATAGCGTCGGAAACGGATTAAATGTTGCACTGAGGCAAAACCGCAACTCGGTAGTGGTGCTGATTGCCATGGCACGCGGATGATGCATGCCATGCGCTCCCAGTCCTACACGGGACGGGCGCACGCGCCTATTGCGGCGCGCAGTGACAGGACTAAGATGGTGATACTTAATCTCATCAGGAGCGCAACATGCCAATCGATAATGACAACAAGGATCAGGACGTCAAGGGCCGCAACTGGGACCAGCTCACCACTGGCACGACCAGTGTGGCGACGATGGGCGCAGGTTCCACGGGCGATGTCGCCGGCAGCGGCAGCAAGGAATCGGCAACCGGCCCGGAGGCCGGCAAGGCAGGTATCGAGTCGATGCCGGTCAACGAGCAGCTTGGCCGTACCGACGATCTGCTGGCCGGCGGTTCGAGCGAAGAGCAGGGCGACGAGGGCTTCCAGGGCAAGACCGACGAGAATGGCACCCAAGGCAGTCAGTCGGCGGCAGGCACAGGTAACGGCACCAAATAAGTGGTCACGCGGGCAATGCGCCGCCTGGTGCATTGCCGTACGTGCTCTCCTATCGACAACTCCCGCCACAGGCCAGTGCAAGCACGCGCTGACGAACACTCGGTGACTGGAGTCTCTATGCAGCGATTGCTTCCCTGATAACGCAATCTGCTCAAGAAGCATGGCACATTGCCAAAATAATGCCCTGAACACGTCACTTCATCTTTCGCGTGCCTTTAGCGGGGGTAGCCAGTCTTCCAATCTCCATTACACTATTTCACGGCAGTTGCAACGCCTGCCAATCCTCTAAGGATGAGCTGGCTAGGGTACGATTCAGTTCAAGCCTGAGTTTGTCACCGTACTGACATGGCTGACTGTCATCATTTTTAGTGATAATGTGTCAGAATGTTGCAATGACTCAAGAGCTATCCAACTCCCGCTCCTATCGCGGACAGACGCCGGAACAACGTCGCGCCGATCGACGCAGCCGGCTGATTGCCGGCGCGATCAGCGTATATGGCGAGCGCGGCTATCACAATGCGACCGTCAAGGCTGTTTGCGACGCTGCTGGTCTCACGGAGCGGTACTTCTACGAATCGTTCGCGAACAGCGAAGCGCTCTTGATCGATTGCTACAGTTTCGTGACGAATTCGGTGCTGAAACAAATTCTGCACGTTGGCGATTCGACGCGCGGCGGCAAGGTTGCGCTGGCTCGAGCCATGCTCTACGCTTATTTCTCTCTTCTACAGAGCGAGCCACGTTCAGCCCGCGTCTTCCTCGTGGAAATACGTGGCGTCAGCGTTGCCGTGGACCGTACGTTCGACGATTCACTGCGCGATATCGGCAAGGCAGTAGCACGTCTGCTGGCACCGGAAGCGCTGGACGACGAATTGCTGCAGGCGGGGGTGATTGGTGGTGTGATCCATATAGCAATGCGCTGGATTGCGTGTGGCTACACGCCGCCGATTGATCAGGCGGTGGCCACAGCACTGCGCCTGGGCACCGTGCTGGTGAACCGGCGACCTGCGGCGGCGCCTGTCGTGGACTGAGTCCGGATCGAGCGGCCAGCACGTATGGCCTGGCCTCCCGGCGCTGCCCCGGTACGGGACGGCGACTGCTTCAGATGTGCAGTGCGTGGCCCAGCGCGCGCAGCGCTGCTTCCTGCACCGCTTCACCGAGAGTAGGATGGGCGTGGATCGTGCGCGCCACGTCTTCCAGTTGCGCGCCCAGCTCGATCGACTGCGTGAAGCCCGCGGCCAGTTCGGCCACGCCGACGCCAACTGCCTGCCAGCCCAGGATCAGGTGATTGTCCTTGCGCGCAACGACGCGGACAAAACCGTCGGTGCTCTCGATCGTCATCGCCCGCCCGTTGGCGCTGAACGGGAAGCTCGCGCTGATGGCGTCGATCCCCGCCGCTGCCGCTTCGCCAGGGGACATGCCGGCCACCACGATCTCGGGATCCGTGTAGCAGACGGCCGGGATGGCCGCCGGATGGAACCAGCGTCGCTTGCCAGCGATGATCTCCGCGACCATCTCGCCCTGCGCCATGGCGCGGTGGGCCAGCATCGGTTCACCCGTCAGGTCGCCGATCGCCCAGACATTGCGCATCGACGTGCGGCATTGCTCGTCGACCTTGACCGCACGCCCGTTCATGTCGAGCATCAGGTGTTCGAGACCCCAGCCGGTGGTTGCCGGCTTGCGCCCCACGGCCACCAGCACGCGATCGGCTTCGAGATACGCTTCGACGCCCGACGCGTCGCGTACCTTGACCCGCTCGCCCTCCATGCCGAGCACCGACGTGGCCAGGCGCACGTCAACGCCAAGGCGTTCGAGTGAACTAGCCACGGGTTTGACGAGGTCCGCATCGTAGGCCGGCAGGATGCGCTCGGCCGCCTCGACCACGGTGACCTGGCTGCCCAGCTTGCGAAACGCGGTACCCAGCTCCAACCCGATATAACCGGCGCCGACCACCACCATGCGGCGCGGCACTTCGCACAGTGACAGCGCCTCGGTCGACGAAATCACCGGTCCGCCGAACGGCATGAACGGCAGTTCGACGGCGTGCGAGCCGCTCGCCAGCAGCAGGTGTTCGCAGCGGATGCGTACCGGCTCTTGCCCGCTGCCCTCGTGCGGCTGTACCTCGACCGTCTTGCCGTCGAGGACGCGCGCCCAGCCGCGTACCACGCGCACGCCCTGTTTCTTGAGCAGCGCGCCCACGCCGCCGGTCAGGCGCTTGACGATGCCGTCTTTCCAGGCCACCGTTTTTTCGAGGTCGATGCTGGGCGCGTCGACCCTGATCCCCAGGGGCGACGTTTGCGCCGCGTAGTGCACGGTCTTGGCGTACTCGTCAGCCGCATGGATCAGCGCCTTGGACGGAATGCAGCCGATGTTCAGGCAGGTGCCGCCCGGCTGCGCGCCTTCGACGAGAACGGTGGGGATGCCCAGCTGGCCGGCGCGGATGCCCGCAACGTAGCCGGCCGGGCCGCCACCAATGATCAGGAGTGTCGTATTGATCGTCTCCATCGCTTACTCCACGAACAGGGTGGCAGGAAATTCGAGGTAACCCCGGATCGACTGCACGAACTGGGCGGCCACCATGCCGTCGATGACGCGGTGGTCGAACGACGACGACAGGTTCATCATCTTGCGCGCCACCATCGCGCCGTCACGAATGACGGGGCGGTCGACGATGCGGTTGACACCGACGATGGCGACCTCGGGCCGGTTGATGACGGGCGTCGTGACGATGCCGCCCAGCGCGCCCAGGCTCGTGATCGTGATCGTTGAGCCGGTCAGCTCGTCGCGCGTGGCCTTGCCGCTGCGGGCGGCTTCGGCCAGGCGGGCGATTTCGGCGGCGCTCGACCATGGGTCGCGCGATTCGGCGTGACGCACGACCGGCACCATCAGGCCCGATTCGGTCTGCGCCGCGATGCCGATGTGGGCCGCGTCGTAGGTCGTCAACGTGTTGGCCTCGTCGTCATAGCGCGAGCTCATCATCGGATAGCTGCGCAGCGCCAGCACGACGGCGCGCATCAGCAGCGGCAGCAGCGTGAGCTTGCCGCGTTCCTGGCCATAGCGGGCATTGAGTTGCAGGCGCAGCGCTTCGAGTTCGGTCACGTCGACTTCTTCGACGTAGGTGAAGTGCGGGATGTTGCGCTTGGCTTCCTGCATCTTCTCGGCGATCTTGCGGCGCAGGCCAATGATCTGCGTTGCGTGTTCGCCGTGCTGTTCGGCGTAGCGCTCGTCCATCGCGCCATTGGCCGCGCCACCGCGGCGCCCGGCCACGTGGGCATCCAGATCGGCGTGCGTGATGCGGCCTGCTGGCCCGCTGCCGGGCACGAACTGCAGCTCGACGCCCAGATCCCAGGCACGCTGGCGCACGGCTGGTGGGGCCAGCGGTTTTTCGCCGTCGGCGCGTAGTGGCGCGCCGGACGTGGCCCGCGCGGGTGCGGATTTCGCTGGCGCTGGCTTCGCCGGTGCTGCGGCGGGCGCTGGCGCTGACACTGGCGCGGCTGATGCATGCGCTGCCACGGCCTCGAGCTGCGGTTCGGCGACTTCCTCGGCCGGAGCGGTGGCCGCCCCGGATTGCACCGGTTCCTTGCGCGCCTTGTCGGCGCTGATGTTGCCGGCGCCGGCGACCTCAAGGCGGATCAGTTCGGCGCCCACGGCCAGCGACTGGCCGATTGCGCCGCCCAGGCTCGTGATCGTCCCGGCGACGGGCGACGGAATTTCCACCGTCGCCTTGTCGGTCATGACGTCGGCCAGCACCTGGTCTTCGCGCACCGTGTCGCCCGGCTGCACGTGCCAGGCGACCACTTCCACTTCAGCGATGCCTTCGCCCAGGTCCGGCATCTTGATGACATGAATCCCCATGATCAACCCTCCATCACGCGTTTCAGGGCCGCGCCGACACGGTCGGGCCCTGGAAAGTAAGCCCATTCCTGCGCATGCGGATACGGGGTGTCCCAGCCGGCCACGCGCCCGATCGGCGCTTCCAGCTGGTAGAAACAATGTTCCTGAATCAGCGCGGCCAGTTCGGCGCCGAAGCCGCTCGTCTGCGTGGCTTCATGCACGATGACGCAGCGGCCCGTCTTTTGCACCGACTTGACGAGCGTGTCCAGGTCGAGCGGCCAGATGCTGCGCAGGTCGATCACTTCGGCATCGACGCCCGATTCACGGGCGGCAGCTTCAGCCACCCAGACCATGGTGCCGTAGGCGATGACGGTGACGTCGTTGCCGGGGCGGACGATGGCTGCCTTGTCCAGCTCGACCGTGTAGTAGCCGGTCGGGACATCACCCTTCGGGTGGCCCGACCATGGCACGACAGGGCGATCATGATGGCCGTCGAACGGGCCGTTGTACAGGCGCTTGGGTTCCAGGAAGATCACCGGATCGTCGTTCTCGATCGACGCGATCAGCAGGCCCTTGGCGTCGTACGGATTTGACGGCATTACCGTGCGCAGGCCGCACACGTGGGTGAAGAACGCCTCCGGACTCTGGCTGTGGGTCTGGCCGCCATAGATGCCGCCGCCGCAAGGCATGCGGATCACCATCGAGGCCGTGAATTCGCCGGCCGAGCGGTAGCGCAGGCGCGCTGCTTCGGACACGATCTGGTCGGTCGCCGGATAAAAATAATCGGCAAACTGGATCTCGACCACCGGGCGCAGGCCGTACGCGGCCATGCCGACCGCGGTGCCGACGATGCCGCCTTCGGAAATCGGCGCGTCGAATGCGCGCGATTTGCCGTACTTCGCCTGCAAGCCGTCAGTCACACGGAACACGCCGCCGAAATAGCCGACGTCCTGGCCATACACCACGACGTTGTCATCGCGTTCCATCATCACGTCCATGGCCGAGCGCAGCGCCTGGATCATGGTCATCGGCACGGTGGCCGCATCTTTTGGTAAATCGTCGCGTGCCATGCTCATACCCCCAGCTGTTGACGCTGACGGCGCAGGTGCTCCGGCATGTCTTTATAAACGTCCTCGAACATCGTCGCGGCGCTCGGTGCGCGCTCGTCGCCCAGGATGCCGAAACTCTCGGCTTCTTTTTGCGCGGCCAGGATCTCGGCTTCGAGCGCCGTGTGCGTCGCGTCGTGCTCTTCGTCCGACCACCAGCCCAGGTTGGTCAGGTACTGGCGCAGGCGGGCGATCGGGTCGCCCAGCGGGAAGCGGGCGTAATCGTCAGCCGGGCGGTAGCGCGCCGGATCGTCCGACGTCGAGTGCGGGCCGGCGCGGTAGGTGACCCATTCGATCAGCGTCGGGCCCAGGTTGCTGCGCGCGCGTTCGGCGGCCCAGCGCGAGGCTGCCAGTACGGCCAGAAAATCGTTGCCATCGACGCGCAGCGACGCGATGCCACTGCCGACGCCACGGGTGGCGAAGGTCACGCTCTCGCCGCCGGCAATCGCCTGGAAGCTCGAGATGGCCCACTGGTTGTTGACCACGTTGAGGATGACCGGCGCGCGGTACACGTGCGCAAAGGTGAGGGCGGTCGAGAAATCCGATTCGGCGGTGGCCCCGTCGCCGATCCAGGCCGACGCAATCTTGGTGTCGCCCTTGATGGCCGAGGCCATGGCCCAGCCGACCGCTTGCGGGTACTGGGTGGCGAGGTTGCCCGAGATCGTGAAGAACCCGGCGCTGCGCACCGAGTACATCACCGGCAACTGGCGCCCCTTGAGGGGATCGCGCTCGTTCGACAGCAACTGGCAGATCATGTCGACCAGCGGCACTTCACGTGCCATCAACAGGCTTTGCTGGCGGTAGGTCGGGAAATTCATGTCGCCGTCCTGCAGCGCGAGCGCGTGGGCGGTGCCGATCGCTTCTTCGCCGAGGCTGATCATGTAGAACGACATTTTTTTCTGGCGCTGGGCGATGACCATGCGCGCATCGAAAATTCGGGTTTTCATCATCGTGCGCAGGCCGAAGCGCAGCAGGTCGCGGTCGGGCGCTTCGGCCCAAGGGCCGACGGCGTTGCCGTGCTCGTCGAGCACGCGGATGAGTTGCTGGGCCATGTCGCTCGTCTCGAGCGGGGCCACGTCGATGGGCGGGCGCCGTACAGCGCCGGCAGGGGTCAACTGGAGGTACGTAAAATCGGTCTTGCAGCCCGGACGGCCGGTAGGCTCCGGTACGTGCAGCGACAGAGGATTGCTCTGGCTCATATGTGCTTTCCCTTGTGAGGTGGTGTGCAGCATGAAGATCATAGCGTGCTGATTGACGTTTACGTCAACTGCGGCGAAATATTTTCATATTGCTATGCACCATACGGGAGCGGCGCTCGAAGACGAAACGGCGGGATCGTGCAGCGTCATGCTGTGTTTGTGGCCAGGCAGTGCGGGCAACGCGATGCAGCAATCTAATTTTCGAAGGAAAGACGCGCGGGTGAGAGAATCGAGCTTCTCCCATGACCGGAGGCATCATGCCGACCTGCGACGACATCCTTCTGCTGGCACGTTACAACGCGACGATGAACCGCCAGCTGTACGACGCGGCCTCGACCTTGCCGCATGAGCTGGTTACCGCCGAGCGGGGTGCCTTCTTTGGATCATTGCTGGGAACGCTGAACCATCTGGTTGCAGGCGACAGCATCTGGCTGTCACGCTTTGCTGGCCATGCGAGCGACTTTCGCGCGCTCGAGACGCTACGTGGCGCGGCGACCCCCAGCGACTTGCGTCAGTCGTACGGGGACAGCCTGGCGCTGCTGCGCGTGCAGCGCGAGCGGATCGACGGGATCATCATGGCGCTGGCGGCCGAGGTAACGGCGGCCGATCTGGCCCACGTGCTGGCTTACCGCAACACGCGTGGCGCCTCGTTCTGCAAGCCGTTCGGCAGCCTGCTGCTGCACTTCTTCAATCACCAGACCCATCACCGCGGCCAGGCCAGCACCTTGCTGACGCAGGCCGGCGCCGACATCGGCGTGACCGACCTGCTGGTGCTGATCGGGGACCAGCCGCCTGCGTGACGCTGGCGCGCCGCTCGCGCAGCCAGAACCCCAGGCCCGGCAGCGCCAACCTGCTGAAGCGGGAAGGTGGTGCTCAAATGCTATGCAGCACATTCATCGAGCGAAGCAGGCCGCTGAAAGGCGGTTGGACTTGCCTCGGGCCGCTCAGAACAGATAGGTGATGCCGAAATTGAGCGAGGCAGGTCGATATTTCGGCTTGCCGATCAATACATTGCCAGCATCAGAGGCCTTGAACGTGCCACTGTCGACGCCAGTCCAGCGCGCATCGCCGCTCAGGCGCCAGCGGGGTGCGAGGATGTACTCGGCGCCCACGATGGCTTGTACCGCCACGCCGCCTTTGCGCGAATACTCCTGCTCGGACCCGTTGCGGTCAACGTCGATATCCAGTCCGATCACGTAGCCTAGACCCGCGCCGATGAACGGACGTAACGCGCCGCGGGCCGGAAAGCGGTAGTACGCGTTCAAGAGGACCAATTCCGAAAAGATGTTGCCATCGACTTCGACACCACCGACGCGCCTGAGGTAATTGCCGCGCTCGTCCAACGCCAGCTCGACGGCCCACCCGTTGCCAAAGCGACGACCCACGGCGGCGCCGAAACCAAGACCGCCACCAAATTTGGCCGTGCCTCCCACACCGGGACCGGTAGGACGGAACTCCGAAAAGCTTGTCGATGGCGCTGCGGGGACGCCCCCGTAAGCGCTGGCGTAGAAGGCTGCTTCGTCCTGGGCGAGTGCCGCCAACGGCGCCAGCAACAGGACTGCGGTGAGATAGGTGACGTAGGTGACGTAGCGCGACTTGAAAGGCTGGTTCATGGCAGTCCTTTGGCAATGGAACTACAGAGCAGAACAGCCAATCACTTTACAGCTTTTTCGCGTGCTGTAAATACCAGTTTCGCCACACACCCGGTCAACGGGCGGGCGTCCTGTGCGCGCACAACAGCCGTTGCTGCGCCGTCGATAGCACAGCGAACCCCAGCTTATTCCGTCAGAGCGGCGCGCCGCTCGCGCAGCCAGAACCCCAGGCCCAGCAGCGCCAGCCAGATCGGGATCAGGATGACCGAGATGCGCAGCCCCGGCGTGATCGCCATGATCACGAGCAGGATGGCGACGAACGCCAGGCAGATATAGTTCGACAGCGGGAACCACGGACTGCGGAACAGCGTCGCCGCGCCTGCTTTGTCCTTGCTGCGCCGGAAGCGCAGGTGGCTCCACGAAATCATCGCCCAGTTGATGACGAGCGCGGCGACGGCCAGGCTCATCACCATGCCGAGCGCTTCTTCCGGCAGGAAGTAATTGATCAGAATGGCCGAACCGGTGGCAATGGCCGACACGGCCAGCGCATTGAGCGGCACGCCCCGTGCATTGGTCCGCATCAGCGCGCGCGGCGCATTGCCTTGCGCGGCCAGGCCGAACAGCATGCGGCTGTTGGCATACACGCAGCCGTTGTAGACCGACAGCGCGGCCGTCAGCACGACCAGGTTCAGGACGTTGGCGACCCAGCCATTGTCGAGCGCGGCGAAGATCAGCACGAACGGGCTGCCGCCGGTGACGACTTTCTGCCACGGGAACAGCATCAGCAGCACGGCCAGCGCGCCGATGTAGAAAATCAGGATGCGGTACAGCGCGTTATTGGTCGCGCGCGGAATCGTGCGCGACGGATCGTCCGCTTCGGCGGCGGTGATGCCGATCAGTTCCAGCCCGCCGAACGAAAACATGATCACCGCCATGGCCATGGCCAGACCGCCCACGCCATTGGGGAAGAAGCCACCATGGCGCCACAGGTTGGACACGCCCGCTTCGGGGCCGGCGCCGCCGCCGATCAACAGGTACAGGCCAAACACGATCATGCCGACCACGGCCGCTACCTTGATGACGGCAAACCAGAATTCCAGCTCGCCGAACGCTTTCACGTTCAACAGGCTGAGCAGGTTGACGAGCACAAAGAAACCGAGCGCCGAGACCCACGTCGGCAGTTCCGGGAACCAGTACTGCATATAGATACCGAGCGCCGTCAGTTCGGCGAGGCTGACGAGGATGTACATGACCCAGTAATTCCAGCCCGACACGAAGCCGGCCCGGCGCCCGCAATACTTGTCGGCGAAGTGGCTGAACGAGCCGGCCACCGGTTCGGCCACGATCATCTCGCCCAGCTGGCGCATGATCAGGAACGCGACCGCGCCGGCAATGGCATACCCGAGCAGCACCGAGGGACCGGCCATCTGGATGGTCGAAGCGATGCCGAGGAACAGGCCGGTGCCGATCGCGCCGCCCAGGGCGATCAGCTGGATGTGGCGGTTCTTGAGTCCGCGCTTGAGTTGGTGGTGCCCGTCGTCCATCGTCGGTTTCTTGATCTTGCTATAAAGACAGGGATTCTACTGCATTGGCGGGGCGCGGCAAACTCGCGCCACGGTTTCGATTGTCACGCTATGCTGATGATGATGGCAATTCGCCGACACTCACTGGAGACAAGCATGCGCAAGATGATCATGATGGCCCTGGCGGGCCTGCTGTGGAAGCAATTTCAGACCAAGGTCATGAAGCGCCCGGTCGCGCAAAAGAAGACCTGGCGTTATTAAGTACCAAAGCACGAACCGTCACTGATTGGGTGACGGTTCGACAGGCGCGGCTTCGGCCGCGCTTTTTTTTCGCTTGTGGCAATCACACGCCGTGCGCCAGTCCCAGGTTGCGATTGGCTGGTACAGCAACATCCATCAGGCCGGGCCGTGGGAGGTCGAGCGCCGACATCAGCGCGATGAAGTCAGGGCGCGCGCGGCCGGCCAGACGGGCATTGTGCGCGCGTTCCCAGCCAATGGTCGAGACCGACTGGCCCTTGTAATCATGGCCGGGCCAGACCCGCGTGGTCCCGTCGAGCGTGAACAGTTTGCCGGTGACACTGTCATACAGGTCGCCCGCGCTGCCGCCCTGAAAGTCGGTACGGCCGCAGCCGCCGATCAGCAGCGTGTCGCCACTGAACAGGTTGCCACGCCACAGGTAGCACATGCTGCCGGCCGTGTGGCCCGGCGTATGGATCACGGCAATCTCTTCACCATCGGCAAAGCCGATCCGGTCGCCGTCCTGCAGCTGGATTTCGGCCGGCGCGATGCCGCAGCCGCCCGGCGCGCACGCCTTCGCGCCCGTGTGGGCACGCAGCCGTCCGGCGGACGTGACGTGATCGGCATGCGCGTGCGTTTCGAACACGTGTGTCAGGCGCAGGCCAAGCCGTTCGAGGTGCGCCAGGTCGCGCTCGAAGTGGCGGTCGACCGGGTCGATGATGGCCGCATCGACGGCGCCGGGCGCGGCCAGGATATACGTGAAGGTCGACGACTCGGCGTCGAACAGCTGGATCGGGTTCAGTTGCATGATGGGTTCCTCGGTAGCGCCCATGTTGTACCACAAACGTGGCTCAGGGCCGGATCGTGGCCAGCTTGTCGGCCAGTGTCGCCGGCGAGAGTTCGCCCACATGGCGCGTGCGCACGCGGCCTGCCGCATCGTAGAACAGCGTCGTCGGCATGCCGGCCGCGCCAAGCCGCGCAGCGACCTGGCTGCCCGGGTCCAGCACGATCGTGCTCGACTGCACTGACACCGGCAGGCGCTCGCGCTCGATGTACGCGGTTACGGTGGCGGCCGACTCGCCCTGGTTGGCCAGCACGAACGCGATCTCCGGGTGAGCGGCCTGCGCCGCCATCAGGGCCGGCATTTCGCGCCGGCAGGGCGGACACCAGGTGGCCCACAGGTTAAGCACGACCGGCCGGTCGGCGACGCTGCGCAGCGCGACTTCGCGGCCGTCGAGCTGGCGCACCATGACGTCCGGCAGCGGCGTGTGGGCGGGCGTGAGTGCCTGATTCAGCAGCGTGCCACCGAACCAGACCGTGCAGCCCGCCAGCACGCATGCCAGCACGGGCCGCCGTAGCGCCGCATGACGGCGCGTGAGCTCGGCCCCGACCGCGCAGGCGGCGATCAGACCGGCCACCGATGCAAAGCCGCCGTCGCGAATATCGAACACGCTCAAGGGTGCGGCCAGATAGATCGCATGGTGCTTGAGGACGAATGCGAGACGGGCCGAAATAAAGCCGGCCGCGATCATGCGCCACAGCGTCGTGCCCGGATCGATGCCGCGCCGGCGCTGGAACCATTCGGCAACCAGCGTGCCCGCCAGGACCGCCGCCAGTGACAGGGCGACGGCGATCGGGATGTACAGTGGCCCCAGCCGGATAGCATCCATCTACGCTAGCGCGCCGCTCACTCTTCGTCCGGTGCCGCTTCGGGCTGGGCGAGCTGTTCGATCAAGAGCTTGTCGATCCGGTTGCCGTCCATGTCGACCACTTCGATGCGATAGCCATTCCAGTCGAACGACTCGGACGCTTTCGGGATATACCCGAACTGGTACAGCACGAAGCCGGCCAGCGTGTGGTACGCGCCCAGTTCTTCGTCCGGGAAGCGTTCGGTGGTATTGAAGACATCGCGGAAACGGTCCAGATCCACGCCGCCATCGAGCAGCCAGCTGCCATCCTGGCGCTGGACGGCGTCGGGATCGGTTTCTTCGCCGTTGACGGTGACGTCGCCCACCAGCGCGCTCATCACATCCGACAGCGTGACCATGCCCTGGATGTCGCCATACTCGTCGACGATCAGCGCCAGTTCGGCCCGGTTTTTCTTGAACAGCTCGAGCAGCACCATCGCGCCGACGGTTTCGGGCACGAACAGCACGTCCTGCACGGCGTGCTCGATATTGACCGCCTCGAGCGAGCCATGGCGCACTGACTGCGCCAGCAGGTCGCGTACCTTCACGAAGCCCAGGATCTGGGCGCGGTCGCCACGGTAGACCGGGAAGCGGCTGTAAGTGTGGCAGGCGATCAGTTCGAGCGTGTCGCGGCGTTCGGCATCCAGGTCGATCATGATCAGGTCGACGCGCGGCGTCATCAACGCTTTCAGGTGCCGGTCGTCCAGGCGCAGCGCGCGCGAGACGATGTCGTATTCGGTCTTTTCGAACAGGCCGGCGTCGGTGCCTTCCTTGAACATGCCGGCGATGTCTTCTTCGGTCGGCGCTTCCTCTTTGGCATCGTGGATGCCAAACAGGCGCACGATCGCCTCGGTCGTCAGCGACAGCACCTTGACGAACGGCGACATGATCAGTGACAGGGCCGACAGTGGCGGGGCAATCAACGTTGCCATCGTCTCGGGATGGCGCATCGCGATACGTTTCGGGACCAGTTCACCCAGCACGATCGACACGAATGTGATGGCCAGCACGACGATGAACAGCGCGATTTCGTAGGCGTAGGGGGCAAGAAAGCCCACCATTTCGATCTGCGGCTGCAGGCGCGTGACGAGCGAGGCTTCACCGAAGGCACCGGTAAAGATGCCGATCAGCGTGATGCCGACCTGGACGGTGGAAAGAAAATGACTCGGGTTGTCGGCCAGTGCGATGGCGCTGCGCGCGCCACGGCTGCCTTCTTGTGCGCGCCGTTCGAGCCGCATGCGTTTTGCAGAGACGAGCGCCAGTTCGCTCATCGCGAACACCCCGTTCAACAGGATCAGAACGAGGATGATCAATATATCTGACATGACAAGCAGAAGGCCTATGGCCGGGCATTCCGGGCCGTGGCCGGGTCCGCCACCATGGCGTACGGACGAATCATGGCATAAATGACAAAAATGTGGGGGCGCGTTGACGTACGGTAGGGCGGACGGCTATGCCGTCCACGCGTTCGAATTCATGCGGCTCCGTATTGCGGTGGTCGACCCGCGAACGCGTGGACGGGGAACCCGTCCACCCTACGATCGTCCCTGAGTGGGACATTTTGTCCGGGTATGGGCGGGGCGGTTAAGGAGTATCCTCAGAGATTGCCCTGGCGCGCATTGGCCGCCACGGGCTCAGTCTCAACAACAGCCAGGAAATACGCAAAACAATGGAATGGTTCCCGATCGTCTTCTTTACGTTCAAAGCGCTCGTGCTCGGCACAGGCATGTTCTTCGCCATCAAATGGCACTACGACCAGGGCAAGAAAGAAAAAGGCATGGACCGGCGCACGCTCGTGATCGGCGTGGCCAAGGTCGTCCTTATCTTCGTGGTCCTGCTCGCGGTGCTGGGCTACCTGACGCTGTTACTGGTCCGCAAGCTCGGGCTGGACTGGACCATTCCCTGATGGCGGGCGGGCTCGTCTCAAGGCGTTGTACGGAAGCGCTTGGTGATGCCGGCCCAACACTGCTGATAATCCCCCTGCAACTGCGGTGACGCCAGCGCCTGCTCGGTGGGCACCAGCACATTGCGCGTCTCGAACATGAACGCCATCGTGTCGCCCACCTTGTGCGGCTGGCGTGTATCCGCGCTGCTGGCCTTGTCGAACGTTGCCGCATCCGGGCCATGCCCGCTCATGCAGTTGTGCACGCTTGAACCGCCCGGCACGAAGCCGTCCGCCTTGGCATCATAGGCACCATGGATCAAGCCCATGAACTCGCTGGCCACGTTGCGGTGGAACCAGGGCGGCCGGAACGTGTCCTCGGCCACCAGCCAGCGCGGCGGGAAGATCACGAAGTCGAGCGTATCGACGCCCGGCGTGTCCGACGGCGCCTGCAGGACGAGGAAGATCGACGGGTCCGGGTGGTCGTAGCTGATCGAACCGATGGCGTTGAAATGGCGCAGATCATATTTATAGGGCGCGTAATTGCCGTGCCACGCCACCACGTCCAGCGGCGAGTGGTCGATCGGTGCGCGCCAGAGCCGCCCGCCAAACTTGGTGACCAGCTCGAAATCGCCTTCGATATCTTCATACTGCGCAATCGGCGTCAGAAAGTCACGCGGGTTGGCCAGGCCATTCGAGCCGATCGGGCCCATGTCGGGCAATTGCAGCAGCGCGCCGAAGTTCTCGCACAGGTAGCCGCGCGCCTCGCCATCGGGCAGCGTCACCTGGAAGCGCACCCCGCGTGGGATCACGGCGATTTCCTGCGGCTCGACGTCGAGCACACCCAGTTCGGTGGCGATGCGCAGGTGCCCCAGTTGCGGCACGATCAGCAGTTCGGCGTCGGCATTGTAGAAGTAGCGGCCGTCCATCGATCGGTTGGCCGCGTACAGGTGCACGGCGCAGCCCGTCATCGCCTCGGCCGAGCCATTGCCCGCCATGGTCACCCAGCCGTCGACGAAATCGGTCGGGGTTGTCGGCATCGGTAGCGGACTCCAGCGCAACTGATTCGGCGGCGCGGCATTGTCGAAACGGCTGACCAGGCGCGGCGCATCCAGCGGCACGAAGCTGCCATGCACGGCGGCCGGGCGGATCCGGTACAGCCACGAGCGCCGGTTATGGCTGCGCGGGGCGGTGAACGCGGTGCCGGAAATTTGCTCGGCATACAGTCCGTAGGCCACTTGCTGCGGCGAATTGCGGTGCTGCGGCAGGGCGCCGGGCAGCGCTTCGGTGGCGAATTCGTTGCCGAAGCCGGACAGGTAACCGGACGGGTGGGTCATGCTGTGTCTCCTGGAACAGGTGTAGGCGTGCAATTGCTGGTCGATGGCGCCACTCTAGAATAATCCGCCCAGTTTTACGAGATGAATAGAAAAATGTAGACTATTGATTCCATGAATACTGCTGGCCTCCACCACCACCGCGCATGGACAATGCGCCGGCAACCTTGAAAACCCATGATCGAACCGCGCACCATCGACTTGAACCTGCTGTCCGTGTTCCAGGAAGTCTATCGGGAGCGCCAGATTTCCAGTGCCGCCCGCCGCCTCGGCCTGAGCCAGTCGGCGGTGAGCAATGCGCTGGCGCGGCTGCGGCGCGCTTTCGGTGACGAGCTGTTCGTGCGCACGGCCAGCGGCATGCAGCCCACGCCGCTGGCGACGCAGATGGCCGAACCGATCGGGGCGGCGATGGCGCAGGTGGCACTGGCGCTGAACCAGCGCAGCCGGTTCGAACCGGGCACGAGCAGCCGCCGCTTCGTACTGGCGATGACCGATGTCGGCGAGGTGTACTTCATGCCGACGCTGATCGAGCGCTGCCGGCAGCTGGCGCCGCACGTGGAACTTAGTTCGGTGCGTGTGGGCGCGGCGACGCTGAAAGAAGAAATGGAAGGCGGGCGGGTCGACCTGGCGGTGGGCCCGTTCGAGGATGTGTCCGATGCGCTGTACCAGCGGCACCTGTTTCGCCAGCCGTTTGTCACGATGTTCCGCAAGGGCCATCCACTGGGCAAGGGCGAACTGACGCTGGCGCGCTTCGCCGCGGCCGAGCATTTGCTGGTGGATGCGGCCGACAGCCCGTATGACCGGGTCAACGCGGTGCTGGCTAGGTCCGGGATTGCGCCGGCCACGCGCTTTCGGGTGCCGCATTTCACGGCGGTGCCGTACATCGTCAGTTCGAGCGACCTGGTGGTGACGGTGCCGCAAAAACTGGCCGAACGGGCCGGCCTGCCGTTCGCGCTCGAATGGGCAACGCCGCCACTGGACTTGCCGCCGCTGCAAACGAATATTTTTTGGCACCGCCGCTTCAACCAGGATCCGGGCAATGTGTGGTTGCGTGGTTTGCTGGCCGACGTGTTCGCGGAATGACCGTCAACGTAGGACGAATAAAAGGAAGAGACAATGGCAGACCTGTTTGACAATCCCATGGGCCTGATGGGCTTCGAGTTCGTCGAGTTCGCTTCGCCAACCCCGGGCGTGCTCGAACCCGTGTTCGAGGCGCTCGGCTTTACCAAGGTGGCCGTGCACCGCTCGAAGGATGTCGCGCTGTATCGCCAGGGTGGCATCAACTTCATCATCAACAACGAGCCGAAAAGCTACGCCGCCTACTTCGCGGCCGAGCACGGCCCGTCGGCCTGCGGCATGGCGTTTCGTGTGCGCGATGCGCACAAGGCCTATGCCAGAGCGCTGGAACTGGGCGCCCAGGCGGTCGAGATTCCGACCGGCCCGATGGAGCTGCGCCTGCCGGCGATCCGCGGCATCGGCGGCGCGCCGCTGTACCTGATCGACCGCTTCGACGAGGGCGACACGATCGGCAAATCGATCTATGACATCGACTTCCGCTTCATCGAAGGTGTGCCGCGCAATCCTGAAGGCCACGGCCTGAAGATCATCGACCACCTGACGCATAATGTGTACCGCGGCCGCATGTCGTACTGGGCCGGCTTCTACGAGAAATTGTTCAACTTCCGCGAAATCCGCTACTTCGACATCAAGGGTGAGTACACCGGCCTGACCTCGAAGGCGATGACGGCGCCGGACGGCATGATCCGCATTCCGCTGAATGAAGAAGGCAAGGCGGGCGGCGGCCAGATCGAAGAATTCCTGATGCAGTTCAACGGCGAAGGCATTCAGCACATCGCGCTGCTGAGCGACGACCTGATCGCCACGGTCGACAGCCTGCGCGCAGCCGGCGTGCCTTTGATGACGGCGCCGCCCGAGACGTATTACGAAATGCTCGACGAGCGCATCCCGGGCCATGGCGAAGATGCCGAACAGCTCAAGATGCGCGGCCTGCTGCTCGACGGCACGGTCACGGACGGCAAGGCGCGCCTGCTGGTGCAGATCTTCGGCGTGGCGCAACTGGGCCCGGTGTTCTTCGAATTCATCCAGCGCAAGGGTGACGACGGCTTCGGCGAAGGCAACTTCAAGGCGCTGTTCGAGTCGATCGAGCGTGACCAGGTCAAGCGTGGTGCCATCGGCGCCGCCAGCGAGGCAACCACCGCCGCTTGATCCGTAATTTGCTATCCTGCGTGTTTGCGGCGGCCTCTGGCCGCCGTCTTGCGTAAAGGAGAAAGCATGCTGGCGGCGTTTGCGGTGTTGTTGTTATTTCAGTGCCTGGGGGAGGGCGTCGTGTTCGTGCTGCGCCTGCCGTTGCCCGGCCCCGTCGCCGGCATGCTGCTGCTCGTGGCTGCCCTGATCGTCTTCCCCAAATTGCACGTGCTGGTCGAACAGGCCGCGAACGCGCTGCTGGCGCATCTGTCGCTGCTGTTCGTGCCGGCCGGCGTGGGCATCGTGGTAGCTGCCGCCAGCGGCAGTGGCCACTGGCTGGCGATCGTTGCCTCCGTTGTCGTCAGCACGCTGCTGGCGCTGGCCGTCACGGGTCTGCTGCTACGCGGCATGAAAGGTGAACCAGCGAAAGATCGCGATGCCTGATTTCGCTGAGCTGCACCAATTCTGGGTCTACCTGGCGGCCTCGCCCTTGCTGGGCCTGACCATGACGCTGTGCGCCTATCTGGCCGCGCAGCGGATCGGCGCCTGGTGCAAAGGCGCGCCGATCGCCAACCCCGTCGCCATCGCGATTGCCATCGTGGTGGGCATCCTGAGCCTGTCCGGCATGTCGTACGAGCGTTATTTTGCCGGCGCGCAGTTCGTCCACTTCCTGCTAGGCCCGGCGACGGTGGCGCTGGCCGTGCCGCTGGTGCGCCAGCTGCCGCGCCTGCGCCAGCACTGGCTGCCGCTCACGGCGGCGCTGCTCGCTGGCTGCATAACGGCCATCATCTCGGTGGTCGTCGTTGCGCAATGGCTGGGCGCCACGCCCGCGCTGATCGCGACGCTCGCACCAAAGTCGGTCACGTCGCCAATTGCGATGGCAGTGGCCCAGCGGCTGGGCGGCCTGCCTTCTTTGACCGCTGCGCTGGTGATTGGCACGGGCATCTTTGGCGCCATATTCTCGACCTGGCTGTTTCACCTGCTGCGCGTACGCTCGGACGCGGCGCGCGGGTTTGCCATGGGGCTGGCCGCGCACGGGATCGGCACGGCGCGTGCGTTCCAGCTCAGCCCCGAGATGGGTGCATTTGCCGGGCTGGCGATGGGGCTGAATGGCGCGTTGACGGCGCTGCTTGCTCCCTGGCTGGTACCGCTCGTGACGCGCTGGTTGGGGTAGGAGCCTGCGCTGCGCCGCACAATCGGCGCACCGATTACGCTGACGCTTTGATGATTTTTCGGAGCAGATCGTGACCGACCACAAAACAATCAGTCTGGCCATCCAGGGCGGTGGCAGCTACGGCGCCTATGGGTGGGGTGTGCTCGACCGCCTGCTGCAGGAGCCGGGCTTGCAGATCGATGCGCTGAGCGGCTCGAGCGCCGGCGCGATCAATGCCGTCGTCGTTGCAGACGGCTATGCCCGCGGCGGTGGCCGTGAAGGTGCGCGCAAGGCACTCGACAAGTTCTGGCGCGCGATCGGCACGGCCGCAGCGATGAGCCCATTGCAGCGCACGCCGCTCGATCGCATGGCGCCGCACTTCACGATGGCGTTTTCGCCGGTGTACCACTTGCTGGAAATGGCCGGGGCCATGGCCGGCCCGACGCTCGAAGGCCCGCTGACGCTCAATCCGCTGCGCCATTTTCTCGCTGCGACGATCGACTTCGAACGGGTGCGCGCCTGCGAGGAGCTGCAGTTGTTCATTGCTGCGACCAATGTGCGCACCGGCACGGGCAAGCTGTTCCGGCGTGACGAGATGGATGTCCAGCGCCTGCTGGCATCGGCCTGCCTGCCGACCGTATTCGCCGCGGTCGAGGTCGACGGCGAGATGTACTGGGATGGCAGTTATGTCGCCAATCCACCGCTGGCACCGCTGATGGCGCATGGCGACGGAACGGATGTGGTGATCATCCAGAACAATCCCATCGCGCGCCCTGATATGCCACGCACGATGGCCGACATCGCGAACCGCGCGAACGAGATCGCGTTCAATATCAGTTTCGTTCGTGAAGTCAGTGCGTTGCAATTCCTGGGAAGCGCCACGGATGAAATGCGCGGCGCCGGTGCGACACCTGCCGCCAAGTTCCTGCATCTGATCAGCGGCAACGAGCATCTGGCCGCGCATGGCATTTCCGCCAAATTCAGTGCCGAGATGCCGTTCCTGCAGCACTTGCACGATCTTGGCGTGGCCTCGGCCGATACCTGGCTGAAGGAAAATGGCGTGCATCTCGGTGCGAAATCGACCCTTGATCCGATGCCCGTGTTTTATCCCGACCTGTAAGACGCAAAAAAAACACCGTCGCCGTTGCCGGGGACGGTGCTCGAGAGCGCTGTTGCGCTACATGGGCGACGCGTTATGCGTCTGCCGATGTGTCTTTCCAGGTCTTTTTCGGCGTCAGCGCAAAGGCGGCAATCAGGGCGCCAACCACACCGACGGCCAACGCCGCGCTGCTGCCCGAGAAGCCGACCAGGTGTTCCTTGGCCAGCTTGCCGGCCTTTGGCCCGACGAGCTGCAGACGCCGACGCGTCATCGCGGCGCCCAGTTCCGACAGGCGCGCCTTGCCCAGGATGTTCTCGGCATCGGGCAGCAGACGGGTTTCTTCATCGGCCACGTGATGGATCACGTCGCGCATCAGTTCCATCACCAGATCGTCGTGGCGCGGATCGGCGCCGCTGGTGCGACGCAGCTGGGCGATCAGGCGGCGCATATCGTCATGTTCCGGTTCAGCTTCGTGGATGAACGGCTGCTTCCCATCTTCGCGCCGCATCACGGGATAGAAAATCTCTTCTTCCAGCGTTGCATGGATTTCCAGTGCATCGCAAATGGTGTCGGCCAAGGCCTTCTTGACTGTCGAGCTCTTGTCGCTGGAGTATTGATGGAAGGTCACCATGACGTGCGAGTGATCGAAGCGGATCATGTCGGTGATGGTTGGGCTCAGTTGTTTCAGGTTAAACATGGTGGTACCCCCGTTCGTGGTTGTTTGATCAACATCGTGAGGGAGTCCTTGTCAAATGGCTGTAGTCCTGTACGCCGAGGTCGTGTCAGTGCCGTTCCAGATCAGCCAATACGACGCGACAATTTTTCCAGCCTTCTATTCATGTTGAATTGAAATAACTACTTGTCACATTAGTCCTACACGAACTCGGGATTACCCCTGACGAGCCACCAACAGTTGTCATGCCATCATGTGTTCACTGGCCTGCCGTTCTGGCACTGGCCCGTCCTGGATGGTCACGCACCACGCGTGCCGAAAGGATGAACAACCTTATCGAGGACACTATCCATGTTTGCTCACAATAAGCGTTTGCAGTACACCGTCCGCGTCAGCGGCCCCAATCCCGGCCTGGCGAACCTGATGCTCGAACAGTTTGGCGGCCCGCAGGGCGAGCTCGCCGCCGCGATGCGCTACTTCACCCAGGCGGTTGCCGAGGACGATCCAGGCCGCAAGGACCTGCTGTTCGATATTGCCACCGAAGAACTCAGCCACCTCGAAGTCATCGGCAACATCGTTGCGATGCTCAACAAGGGCGCCAAAGGCCGTCTGGCAGAGGGCGTCGATATGGAAGCCGATGCCTATCGCCGCATCACCGGCGCCGGCAATGACAGCCACATCACGCAAGTGCTGTATGGCGCGGGCGTGCCGCTGACCAATTCGGCTGGTGTGCCGTGGACGGCAGCCTATATCGACTCGATCTCCGAACCGACTGCCGATTTGCGCTCGAACATCGCCGCCGAAGCGCGCGCCAAGATCGTCTACGAGCGCCTGATTGCGCTGACCGATGACCCGGGCGTGAAAGAAGCCCTGGGCTTTTTGATGACGCGCGAAGTGGCGCACATGAAGTCATTCGAGAAAGCCCTGTATTCGATGGAGCCGAACTTCCCACCCGGCAAAATGCCAGTGGTGCCAGCGTTTGCCAGCGTCTACTACAATATGTCGCAGGGCGAGGGTGAGGTGCGCGGTGCATGGAACCAGGGTGCCGACTGGGACTTTATCAGCGACCGTGACAAGCAGATGGCCGTCGATGGCGGTGCAGGCGATGCCGAAGTGGCACTGCCAACCGAGGATATTGACGTGCTGGAAATGATGGCGGCGCGTACGCTGTCGGACCCGATGGCCACGCCCCGCACCGGTTCCGAACTGGGCATGATGCAATCTGCATCCGGTGGTACGATAGGTGGCAGTAGCGGAAATGCAATGGGCGAACCCACCGTGGCGTCGCGTGGCGGACCGCTCGACGACACAGGTGTTGCCAAGAAAAAGAAGGCCAGCGTCAAAAAGACGACGTAAGCGAAACGACGTGATCAACACGACGTAAGCAAAACGCACTGCATCTGCCCACGCCGCCTGCCACATGATCTGTGGCAGGCGGCATTCAGTTATCAGGAAGCCGCATGGATAGTCAAGTCGAGAAAGCCCCACCACACCGCGGCATGCCGAGCTGGCTCACCACACGTCGCGTCATCATTGCTGGTATCTGCACCGTTGTCCTGTTTGTCCTGATCGGCAGCATGATCGAGCAGTTCATGAATGCCAACCCGAAGATGCTGGCCGCCTTGCTGGGCGGCAGTGCGGCGGCAGCAGCCACCGCGCTTGGCACGTTGCCCGTCTTGTTTGCACAGAATTTTTCTCGTCGTACCTACGACTCATTTCTCGGTTTCGGCGCCGGTGTCATGCTGGGCGCCACCGCATTTTCGCTCGTCATTCCGGCATTAAATGCAGCCTCATCGGCCGGGGCGGGCAGCTGGGAATCCAGCCTGATGGTGGGCGCAGGCATCCTGGCCGGCGCCGGCGCGATTCTCCTGATGAGCCGCGCAGTCCATACCGATGGCATCCTTTCTACCGATCCCGACCAGATATCGCTGCGGCGCGCGTGGCTGTTCGTGTGGGCCGTTGCGCTGCATAACCTGCCGGAAGGCCTGGCCATTGGCGTCGCTTTTGCCGGCATCGACCTGGAAAAAGCCACGTCGCTGGCCACCGGGGTGTCGATCCAGGATGTACCGGAAGGCCTGGTCGTTGCGCTGGCACTGCACTCTGTCGGTTACAGCCGCCTGGCGGCGGTCGGCATGGGGATCGTGTCGGGCCTGATCGAGCCGATTGCTGCCGTGTTTGGCGTTGCGCTCATCGGCATCGCGGCTGGCCTGCTGCCGTATGCCTTGGCCGCCGCTGCCGGCGCCATGCTGCTCGTCATCGTCAACGATGTGATTCCCGAATCGCGCCAGTCCGGCAACGGTACGCAGGCCAGCATCGCGCTGGTCATCGGGTTCATCGTGATGACGGTGCTCGATACGGCGCTGGCCTGACCGGCCCGACTGGTTACATCACCAGCATCGCGTCGCGTTGCGCGCCCGCGGACGCTCCGCCGGGCGCGCGGGTGAAGCAATTGGCTGGTACCAGCGGCCGGTCCACGTAGTAGCCCTGGATTTCATCGCAGCCGAAGCGCTTCAGTTCACAGAGCTGCTCGAGATTTTCCACACCTTCGGCCACCACCTTCAGGTTCAGGCTGTGCGCCAGGTTGATGACGGCGCGGGTAATCGCCGCGTCGTCGCTGTCGTGCGGCAGGTCACGCACGAAGGTGCGGTCGATCTTGAGCGCATCGAGCGGGAAACGCTTCAGGTATGCCAGGCTCGAATAGCCGGTGCCGAAATCATCGATCGACAAGCGAATGCCCAGTGCCTTGATGCGTCCCAGAATCGCCACCGCAGCGTCCGGGTTCATCATCAGCATCGACTCGGTCAGCTCGAACTCCAGCAGCGCAGGTGCGATGCCTGCGGCGTTCACGATGCGCTCGATCGTTGCGGCCAGGTCATCCTGCTCGAGCTGGCGCGCGGACAGGTTGATCGCCACCGGCACGATCGGGAATCCATCGGCACGCCAGGCGCCGAGCTGGCGACAGACTTCCGCCACCACCCATTCGCCGACTGCGATGATGAGACCCGTGTCTTCGAGGATGCCGATGAACTCGAGCGGTGGCACGAGGCCGCGCTGCGGGTGATTCCAGCGCAGCAGCGCCTCGAAACCGCTGGTCTTGCCCGTGTCCAGGTCGAGCTTGGGCTGATAGTGCAGCAGGAATTCGCGCCGTTCCAGCGCCTGGTGCAGCTCGGCTTCAAGCTTGATGCGCTGGGTAGTAGCGTCGTGCATGGCGGCGCTGAAGAACTGGAAATTGCCACGGCCATTGTGCTTGGCAGCATACATGGCGGTGTCGGCGCTTTTCAGCAGGGCCTCCGCATTCACGCCATCTTCCGGATAACGGGCAACGCCGATGCTGGCCGAGACAAACAATTGTTGGCCCTGTAGCAGGAAGGGCGCTGCCAGCGCGTCGATGATCGTGGTGCACAGCATGCCGATGTCGCCATCTTCCACGACGTCGGGGAGGATCAGGGCGAATTCATCGCCGCCTAGCCGCGCGACCAGATCGCCGGGGCGCGCGCAGGCCTGCAGGCGCTTGGTGGCAAGCACCAGAAGCTGGTCGCCAACGCCATGCCCCAGCATGTCGTTGACCTTCTTGAAATGGTCGAGATCGATGAACATGACGCCGGCGCGGCGTGTCTGGGTCGCTGCCGCCGCAATGGCCAGGTCGAGCGACTCGGACAGGTAGCGCCGGTTGGGCAGGTCGGTCAATGCATCGTACTGGGCCAGATAGGTCAGGCGCTGCTGCGCTGTGTGGCGCTCGATCGTGGTCGCCAGGATGTGCGCGATGCTGCGCAGGAAGTTGCGATCGTCCGGGCCGAACTGGCGGGCCTCGTCGGAGAATACGCCCAGCACACCAAACGGGCTTTCCGTGCAAATCACGCAGGCATCGACGCTGCTGCGCACCTGGTAGGCTGCGCCGACGGTCGCGAACAGGGGGCGCAGCAGGTCGGCTGGCTCTTGCTGCGGCATTGGCCCCAGCGGGCAGTCGAGCGCGAAACCGGTGGCCGAGGCCAGAGCGCCGGTGCCCGCCTGGATCACCAGTGAACGGCCGATCGGCGCCGGTTCCAGCGAAAATAGCGCCGCGGTCGGTGCATCGAGCCCGCCCGCCGCGGCCTGGACCTCTTCCTGGAACACGTGACGCAGGTCGGTGGCGGTCAGGGCCACGCGACCCAGCTCCGCGATCAGGTTTTCGCGCCGGGCCGTGGCCAGGATCGTGCGCTCGAAGGCCTTGCGCTCGGTGATGTCGATATCGATGCAGATATAGCGTTCGACGCCGCCGGCATCGAACATCGGCACGATCGTGCGGTGCCATTGCAGCGTGCGGTCGCGCCCGGCAATCGTGACATCGCCCTGCCAGACTGCCGGCGCAGGCGCCCATGCCGGCGCCGCGTCCGGGATTGTCAGGTTCGCCAGCGGCTGGCCCACGACCTCGTCACGCGACAGGCCGCTGTTGGCGATGAACTGGTCGTTGACGACGGCGATGCGGCCGTCGACGTCGATCTCGGACACGATCGCGGCCTGGTCCATCGCGCTCTTGTGCTGGACGAGTGAATTCATCAGGAGCTCGATGCGCTCGCCGTACTGCACGCGCAGGCTGGCGGTGCCCCGGTTCACGGCCAGGATCGCTTCCTGGATCTCGAGCGGCGCATCGTCGTGCAGCGGCGCCTCGGCCGTGACCAGGCCCGACGCGACGTCATGTTCGAAGGCGCGCAGGCCACCGAGTCGTTCCAGCCAGCGGCGCAGCAGCACGCGCATCAGGAGCAGGCTGGCCGACGCCAGCACCAGGGCCACCGCCGCCGTTTCGATGATGAGCTGCCAGAGCTGCGCTGCCAGTTTGGTCACGTCGAATGACAGGCGCATGACGCCGTAATCCTTGCCGCCGACCGTGATGACCCGGTTGACATCGTAGAACCGCTCGACGATCAGCGCCGTGAACCAGTCTGGTGGCGCTGCGTGCTGGCTGTCCTGGGCTTCCAGGCTGATCGCCCCGCCGCCCACTTCGAGGAACTGGGCGCGCTTGAACGGCGACTTGACGAGCATCTTGCCCAGCGTGCGCTTGACCGTGTCGTAATCGCCGATGACAACGCTCTCTTCGATCGGCTGGATCACCGCCTCGACCAGCATCAGCGCATTGTCCTGCGTCTCTTCGATATGCTGCAGGTACTGATAGCGGTAGAACATGCCCAGGCCAGCCATCAAGAGGAGCAGCACCGTGGCTGCGAACACGCCGAATACGCGGCCCATCAGGGAGCGCGGCAGGAAGACGCGCTTGAGCAGGCGCAGCGGGGCAAATGTCATGGCGAAGCGTGTCACCGCAGGCTGGCCGGCGCATCGGCGTAGAACGCGCGGTAGCTGGCGTAGTCGGCCTGGCTGGCGGCGACGAAGGACAGCGGCACCGGGGCGTGGATCAGTGCTGCCGATTCCGCCAGTACACGCTTGCCTTCCGGGTCATTGTGCATCGTGAGGAAGGCATTGGCGACGGCGCGCACCTGGTCCGCCGGCACCCGTGGCGACGCCATCAGGGCGAGATCGTTGAACGGCGCCGAGCTCCACAGCACGCGAAACGCGCTGCCTTCGCGGCCGCTCCAGTTGGCAACCAGTTGGGAATTGGCACCAACTGCCTTGACCATTCCGGCAAACAGCTGCGTGAATGCGGCGTCGTGATTGCCAGCGAACACGACGTTCACAGGAATGTCCGCGCGCAGCAGTTGCGCATAATTGACCTTGTACGCAACCAGCGCTTCGGGGCCGGCAAAGCTCACGGCAGCGCCGGCAAGTTCGCGGATATCCCTGATTGGCGAGTCGGCCGGGACGACAATCTGCCCGTGCACGGGCGGGGAGTTGCGCCGCCCGAACACGGTCCACCCCATCTTGTCGCGCTCTGGACTGAAGAGGTGATTGCTAAAAGCAAAATCCACCTCACGGGCCAGGACGAAACTGGTCGTGTCTGCTGAGGTACGGCCCAGCTTGAGCTTCATGCAGACTTTGCTGCGGGCCGACACGTAGCTGATGATCGGATTCCAGAAGCTGGCCGACACCTGGACATTGAACTGGTTGACCGGTGAAAAGTTATAGCAAGCCGGCGATGCGGCGCTGGCCGATTGCGCGATGAGAAGGGCGCCAGCCAGCAGTGACAGATGCAGATTCATGGTTGTGCAATCGTGAGAACAGGATGAAATACGGTCACGTCCCGTGTACGGGCCGGGCTCCGTACATGTCGCGCCAGGCGGCGGACAACCGGGCGGCGCGATCGTGGTTGGGACAAGCAATGGCGTCGCCATCCGTCAATGGATGCGCGAACGCGTCACTGTAGCGCGGGCCGCAAGAGCGCACGCGTGTCGACTGTAAAGATCATATCATCAGCAAAGATTGCTAGATGGAATGCAATGTTGTATTTAGTAACTTAATCGGTTCATGGCCTATGCACGACGCCGAAAACAACAACGGCCCCGAAGGGCCGTCGTCGCTACTGCCAAAAAGAGCAGGACAGATCAGTCACGAATTTCCAGCTTGCGGTTCAGGCTCAGCGCGGCCAGCGTGGCCACGGCTGCCGACAACAGGTACAGGCTGACGTAACCCAGGCCGAAGTTCGCCGAAAGACCCAGCGCGACCAGCGGTGCGAACGCAGCACCGACCAGCCATGCCAGATCCGACGTCAGCGCCGCACCGGTGTAGCGGAAGTGCTTCTGGAAGTTCGACGTCGTGGCGCCGGCTGCCTGGCCATACGACAGACCCAGCAGGGTGAAGCCAACCAGGATGAAGGTGTTCTGACCAGCGGTACCGCCATCGATCAGCGATGGCACGAAGATCGAGAACAGCGCGATCAGAGCGGCCAGCGTGCCCAGCGTGGTGCGACGACCGACCTTGTCGGCAATGTAGCCCGATGCCAGGATGCCCAGCGCAGCCAGCACGGCGCCGCCCATCTGGACCAGCAGGAACGACTCGACTGGACGGGTATCGTACAGCTGGATCCACGACAGCGGGAACACGGTTACCAGGTGGAACAGCGCGTAGCTGGCCAGTGCGGTCATGGCGCCGATGACGATGTTGGTGCCCTGATTACGCATCAGTTCGCCGACCGGGGCAGGCGTCATATGGTTGGTGTCCAGCAGGCGTGCATATTCAGTGGTCGACACCAGACGCAGGCGGGCGAACAGACCGACGACGTTGATGGCGAAGGCAACGAAGAACGGGAAGCGCCAGCCCCAGGTCAGGAAGTCTTCCTGCGACAGGTTGCCGATCAGGTAGGCGAACACGCCGGCGGCGATGACGAAGCCGAGCGGTGCGCTGAGCTGACCCAGCATCGCGTACCAGCCGCGCTTGCCTTCAGGTGCCGACAGGGCCAGCAGCGACGGCAGACCATCCCACGAACCGCCCTGGGCCAGGCCCTGGCCGATGCGCAGCAATGCCAGCATCACGATGGCGGCGCCGCCGATTTCGCTGTAGCTCGGGAGCAGGGCAATGACGACGGTGCAGGTGCCCATCATGAACAGGGCGATCAGGAGTTTCATGTCGAGGCTCCAGCGCTTCTGGATCCACATGAAGAGCAGCGTGCCGAACGGACGCGCGATGAACGCGAACGCAAAAATCACAAAGGCGTAGAGTGTGCCTTCAAGGCGATCGGCAAACGGGAAGAAGATCGACGGGAACACCAGCACCGAAGCGATGGCGTAGACGAAGAATTCGAAGTACTCCGCCGAACGACCGACAATGACGCCGACGGCGATGTCGCCGGGGGAAATGTGTTCGTCGCGGGCGTTGATGTTACGTGCGCCGCTGTTCGGGCTCGTGATTGGAGCGGCGTCGTCGCTGCCGTGGGTAGTGCTGTGCATGGTTAATTCTCCAAAAGTCGTGTCGCGGTCGCCACTATTGTGGGTAACACTATTGTTAAAATTGCATTATGGCAAAGGGTGGGACAAACTGTCCAATGTTCTTTGACGACCGTTGGCAGTACAGTAGCATGCTCTCCCTCCATGTAACGTTAGATACCTAGCATGATTCCACAAATTGTCCGCCGCGGACTGCCATTACTTCTTCTTGCAGCGCTTGCTGGCTGCAATACCGTCGTAATGAATCCCACCGGCGATATAGCAAAGCAGCAGGCCGATCTGATTGTCATATCGGTTCTATTAATGTTGATCATCATCATTCCGGTGATGTTGCTGGTCGTCTGGTTCGCCTGGCGCTACCGCAAGGGCGCCAACGCGGCCTACGAACCTGACTGGGACCATTCGACCAAGCTCGAGCTGATTATCTGGGGCGCACCGCTCCTGATCATCATCGTGCTGGGTCTGATTACCTGGGTCAGTACCCACAAGCTCGACCCGTATCGTCCGCTCGACCGCATCGATGCCAACCGGCCGCTCGCCGCGTCGGTCAAGCCACTTGAAGTACAAGTGGTGGCGCTGGACTGGAAATGGCTGTTCATTTATCCAGAGCAGGGCATTGCATCGGTCAATCACCTGGTGACCCCGATCGACGTGCCGGTGCGCTTCAAGATCACCTCGTCGACCGTGATGAACACGTTCTACATCCCGACCCTGGCTGGCATGATCTACGCGATGCCGGGCATGGAGACGGAACTGAACGCGGTGCTGAACAAGACCGGCGATTATCGCGGCCTGTCGGCCAACTTCAGCGGCGACGGTTTCTCGCACATGAAGTTTGCCTACAAGGGCGTGACGCAGGCCGATTTCGACACCTGGGTCAAGGAAATGAAGACCGGTACCGAAGTGCTCGACCGCGCTGACTACATGGTGCTCGAAAAACCGACCGCCAAGGAGCCGGTGCGTCACTACGCACAGGTCGAGCCTGCGCTGTTCAACCGCATCCTGAACCGCTGCGTTGCTGAAGGCACCATGTGCATGAACCAGCAAATGCACGAGGATCACAAGCGCAACGAAATGGCCGCGGCCATCCGCCAGCTGCCGAAGGATGGCAAGTCCATGCTGGCCGAGGCGCTGGAAATGTGCGTCGCCCCTTTTAACACTGTGAAGAAGTAACCATGCAAGACACTTTCGACTTGACGAAGTTTATCTTCGGTCGGCTTGGCTGGGATGCGATTCCCTTCCATGAGCCGATCCTGCTTGCTACCTTCGCAGGTGTGATCGTAGGCGGTATTGCCCTCGTGGGCATCCTGACCTACTTCCGCCTGTGGGGCTCGTTGTGGAAAGACTGGATCACCAGTATCGACCACAAGAAAATCGGCATCATGTACATGATCCTCGGTCTGGTCATGCTGCTGCGCGGCTTTGCCGACGCCCTGATGATGCGTACCCAGCAGGCGCTCGCCTTTGGCGACAACGCCGGCTTCCTGCCGCCGCACCACTACGACCAGGTCTTCACCGCCCACGGCGTGATCATGATCTTCTTCGTGGCGATGCCGTTCGTGACGGGCCTGATGAACTACGTGGTGCCACTGCAGATCGGTGCTCGCGACGTGGCCTTCCCGTTCCTGAACAACTTCTCGTTCTGGATGACCACGATGGGCGCCGTGCTGATCATGGCATCGCTGTTCGTCGGTGAATTCGCACGTACCGGCTGGCTCGCGTATCCGCCGCTGTCGGGCATCCTGGCCAGTCCGGGGGTGGGCGTCGACTACTACATCTGGTCATTGCAGATCGCGGGTGTGGGTACCTTGCTGTCGGGTGTGAACCTGATCGTCACCATCATCAAGATGCGCGCACCGGGCATGGGCCTGATGAAGATGCCAGTCTTCGTCTGGACTTCGCTCGCCACCAACATCCTGATCGTCGTGACCTTCCCGATCCTGACCGCCGTGCTGGCGATGCTGGGCATGGACCGCCTGTTCGACACCGCGTTCTTCACGAACGACCGTGGCGGCAACGCGATGATGTACGTGAACCTGATCTGGATCTGGGGTCACCCTGAGGTCTACATCCTGATCCTGCCAGCGTTCGGTATCTTCTCCGAAGTGGTTTCGACGTTCTGCGGCAAGCGCCTGTTCGGCTACACCTCGATGGTCTACGCGACCTGCGTCATCATGGTGCTGTCGTACCTGGTCTGGCTCCACCACTTCTTTACGATGGGTTCGGGCGCCAGCGTCAATGCATTCTTCGGCATTACGACGATGATCATCTCGATCCCGACCGGCGCGAAGCTGTTCAACTGGCTGTTTACGATGTACCGCGGCCAGATCCGCTTCGAACTGCCAATGATGTGGACGATCTCGTTCATGCTGACCTTCACCATCGGCGGCATGACCGGCGTGATGCTGGCGATTCCTGCGGCCGACTTCGTGCTGCACAACTCGCTGTTCCTGATCGCGCACTTCCACAACGTGATTATCGGTGGCGTCGTGTTCGGTATCTTCGCAGGCCTGAACTACTGGTTCCCGAAAGCATTCGGCTACAAGCTCGACAAGTTCTGGGGCACCGTCTCGTTCTGGCTCTGGTCGATCGGCTTCTGGGTCGCATTCACGCCACCGTACATCCTGGGCTTTATGGGCTATACCCGCCGCGTGAGTCACTTCGATGATACGTCGGTGCAGTGGCTGTTCCAGATTTCGTTCCTGGGCACCCTGATGATCGCTGGTGGTATCGGCGCGCTGCTGATGCAACTGTATGTCAGCTTCCGTGACCGCAACACCGCACGTCTGCGCGATTTCACGGGCGATCCGTGGGATGGCCGTACGCTGGAATGGTCGACCTCGTCGCCACCGCCTGACTACAACTTCGCGTTCACGCCGGTGGTGCACGACAACGACACCTTCGCCGACATGAAGAAGAACGGTTACCAGCGTCCGCTCGCCGATTTCGTCGCGATCCACATGCCCAAGAATACCTGGGCCGGTTTCGTGATCTCGGCACTGGCGTGCGCGGTCGGCTTTGCCATCATCTGGCATATGTGGGCCCTGGTCATTGCGGCGTTCATCGTCCTGCTGGGCACGATCATTACCCATACCTTCAACTACAAACGCGATTTCTACATTCCGGCTGAAGAAGTCGCGAAGACCGAAGCCGCACGTACTCGTATGCTGGAAAGCCATGTCTGACATTAAAGCAACCATGACGGGCGGGATGACACCCGCCGAAGTGACCGCGCGCTACATGGCGCGGGAGCACCACCCGGAGCAGGGCACGTTGCTCGGCTTCTGGCTCTACCTGATGAGCGACTGCCTGCTGTTCGCATCGCTCTTCGCTGCCTACGCCGTGCTGGGCCGCAACTATGCGGGCGGCCCGACCGGCGCCGAGCTGTTCGAACTGCCGCTGATCGCGCTCAACACCGGCTTCCTGCTGGTGTCGTCGATCACCTTCGGCATGGCCATGATCTCGGCGCAAGCCAAGAACGTGGGCAAGACCAAGCTGTGGCTGATCGTCACGGGCCTGCTGGGCGTGGCGTTCCTGTCGCTGGAAATCTATGAATTCCAGCACCTGATCCACCTGGGCGCCGGTCCGCAGCGTTCGGGCTTCCTGACAGCGTTCTTCTCGCTGGTCGGTACCCACGGCCTGCACGTGCTGTTCGGCGTTGTGTGGCTGGTCACCCTGTTCGTGCAACTGTCCAAGCACGGCCTGACGCCGGAAAACTTCCGTCGCCTGGCTTGCCTGTCACTGTTCTGGCACTTCCTGGATCTGGTCTGGATCTTTGTGTTTACCTTTGTCTACCTGATGGGAGTGCTGCCATGAGCGATCATCATAACGAGCACGACCATGGTCATCATGGTCATGACAGCTATCAGATCCACTACAGCGGCAAGGACTATGCGATCGGCTTCGTTCTGTCGCTGATCCTCACCGCCATTCCGTTCTGGCTGGTGATGGGCAACGTGCTGGCGCCGGAAACGACCCGCTGGGTCATCCTCGGCTTCGCCGCGGTTCAGCTGATCGTCCAGATGATCTACTTCCTTCACCTGAATTCGAAGGCGGAAGGCGGCTGGAACATGATGGCGCTGGTTCTGACCCTGGTGCTGTTGATCATCGTGATGTCGGGCTCGATCTGGGTCATGCACCACATGAACACCAACATGATGCCGGGCATGGGTGCTGAAAACACCTCCGACATGACCTGACAGTGGTGATGCACGCGCAGCAGCCGCCGACCCCCTCGGCGCAGGATCAGCCCCCGCCACGGCGCTCGCCTTTCGTGCGACGCCTGGTGGCGGTGCTGGCCTTGCTGCTGCTCGTGCTGTTTGCAGCGCTGGGGACCTGGCAGGTGTTTCGCCTGCAATGGAAACTGGACCTGATCGAACGCGTCGATGCACGCGTTCATGCGGCGCCTGCTGCGCTTCCTCCGGTGGCGCAGTGGCCGCAGATTTCCAAAGAATCCGACGAATACCGGGCCGTTGCCCTGTCGGGTCACTATCTTTACCCATTTAAAGCACCCGTCCAGGCCTTGTCCGAGCTGGGCGCGGGCTTCTGGCTGCTCACGCCGTTCTGCACGGACGAGGGCCACATCGTGTTTGTCAATCGCGGTTTCATCCCGTCATCGGGCGATATCGCCACGCGCTTCCCGGCGCGCACGGCCGGGCCTGACGCCTGCGCCGCCCCGGGCGAGCCTGTCAAGCTGACCGGTCTGCTGCGCATCAGCGAACCCAAAGGCGGCTTCCTGCGCGACAACGACCCGGCCGGCAACCGCTGGTATTCGCGCGACGTCCTCGCCTTGAGCGCCGCGCGCGGCTTCGACGCGGCCCGCACGGCGCCGTTTTTCGTCGACGCCGGCAAGAACCAGGATCCGGCAGGCGCCCCCGAGCGCGCCGTCGGCGGCCTGACCGTCATCTCGTTCCCAAATAATCACCTCGTCTACGCGCTGACTTGGTATGCTCTCGCCCTCATGGTGGCCGCAGCCTGGTGGTGGGTGGCCCGCTACGAGGCGAAGCGCTCGCGCGACGCCAACGATTAAAGACGCCCCGACCGCATTGCCGCGAATGGGGCATTGAACGAACGGGTTTCGATGCAATCTCCGCTGGATTTCTTCGCCCGGGCGGCGCGCACGTCGCCGTCGGCGGCGGCCGCGAACGTGGAATTTGCCGCCGGCCACAAGAACATGCTGCAGCTGATCGAGCTGCGCTGGATCGCCGTCATCGGCCAGGTCACGACCATCGCGGCGGCAATCGTGCTGTTCGGGATCGCGCTGCCGCTGGTGCACATGCTGCAGGTCCTCTCGTGCCTGATCGCTTTCAATATCGCCAGCCACCTGCGCTGGCACGAACGGCGGCCGGTCTCGAACGGCGAGATGTTCCTGGCCATTCTGGTCGATGTCTCGAGCCTGACCGTGCTGCTGTATCTGTCCGGCGGCACCACCAATCCCTTTGCCTTTCTCTATCTGCTGCAGGTGATCGTCTCAGCCGTGCTGCTCGACGTACTGTGGACCTGGAGCATCGTCGCCATCACGATCACCTGCATGGCGGGCCTGGCGGCGTTTGCCGAACCGCTTGCGCTGCCGTTCGATCACGAGCGCGGCATCGGCAGCCTGTACGTCCAGGGTCTGCTGGTCTGCTTTGCGCTCAATGCCGCGCTGCTGGTGCTGTTCGTCTCGCGCATCTCGAACAATGTGCGCGACAAGGCGACCCAGCTGGCAGCGCTGCGTCAGAGCGCGACCGAAGAAGAACACATCGTGCGCATGGGCCTGCTGGCCAGCGGCGCCGCACATGAACTGGGCACGCCGCTGTCGACCGTGTCGGTGATCCTGGGTGACTGGAAGCGCATGCCGGCGTTTCGTGACGACCCCGAACTGCTGGGCGAACTGACCGAGATGCAGACCCAGCTCAAGCGCTGCAAGTCGATCGTCAGCGGCATCCTGCTCTCGGCCGGCGAAGCGCGTGGCGAATCGGCCGAACGCACGACGGTGCGGGGCTTTCTCGATGGACTGGTCGAACGCTGGCAGGCCAGCCGCCCGGTGCGCGCTTTCACGTACAATAATCGTATTGCCGACGACTGGCCGGTGGCGAGCGACTCGGCGCTGCGCCAGACGGTCGACAACCTGCTCGACAATGCGCTGGAAGCGTCGCCCGACTGGGTCTGTTTCGATGCGCACATCGACGAGCGCACGCTGGTGCTGTCCGTGCTCGACCGCGGTCCCGGCTTTGCGCCCAGCATGCTGGCGCAATTTGGCAAACCGTACCAGTCCACCAAGGGCAAACCCGGTGGTGGCCTGGGGTTGTTCCTGGCCGTGAACGTCGTGCGTAAACTCGGCGGCACGGTGACGGCGACCAACCGGCCGGAGGGCGGCGCCGTGGTGATGCTGCGGCTGCCGATGTCGGCCATTGAACTGGAAGAGGAACTGAACGATGCCGAACCCTGAGCCGCTGCTGCTCATCATCGAAGACGACGAAGCCTTCGCCCGCACCCTGAGCCGTTCGTTCGAACGGCGCGGCTACCGCGTGCTGGGCGCCACCGGCCACGATGAAGCCGCTGCCATCCTGGCGCAGCACAATCCCGGCTACGCCGTGGTCGACCTGAAGCTCAAGGGGCAGACCTCGGGCCTGGCCTGCGTGCAACTGCTGCACGAGCACGACCCGGACATGCTCATCGTCGTGCTGACGGGCTTTGCCAGCATCGCGACCGCGGTCGAAGCGATCAAGCTGGGCGCCGTCCAGTACCTGGCCAAACCGTCGGACGCCGACGATATCGAAGCGGCGTTCGGGCACATTGCCGGCAGCGCCGAGATCGAGGTGACCAACCGGTCGACGTCGATCAAGACGCTCGAGTGGGAACGCATCCATGCGGTGCTGGCCGAGACCGATTTCAATATCTCCGAGGCGGCGCGCCGGCTGGGCATGCATCGCCGCACGCTCGCGCGCAAGCTCGAGAAGCAGCGGGTCAAGTGATCATGCGCGCGCTCATCATTGGTTTTACGCTGTTGCTGGGTCCGGGCGCTGAGGCGCTGGCCGCATCTACCCAGGCTCAGGTCGATGCCGGCCGTCGCCTGTTCGCGCGTTGTACCAACTGTCACGAAGTGGGTGCGGGCGCGCGCAATGGCTTTGGCCCGCAATTGAACGGGATCGTCGGCCGCAAGGCCGGCAGCGCGCCGGCATATGCCTACTCGCCGGCGCTCAGGAGCGCGGGATTCGCCTGGGACGAGCAGAAACTGGTTGCGTTCATTCGCGACAGCGAAAAGGTCGTACCAGGGAACAAGATGCGTTTTCTCAGCTTCATGAGCGAGAAGCAGGCGGGCGAGATCGTGGCCTACCTGCGCACGCAGGGCATGGCGGCCATGCCGCCAGCGCCAGCGCCGAAACGATAGCAAGGCTGGTTCAGCGCAGCCTTGCCGACAGGCAGATTATTTGGCCTGGCGCTGCTTGCGCGATGCAAGCAGGACGCCCAAGCCGCCGAGCAGCAGCGCCGCCGTTGCCGGTTCAGGCACTTCACCTGGCCCTGGAAGGGCATCCAGGTCAGTCACGGTCAGCATGTAGCTGCCGACACCCTCGAATTCGCTGAGCGCGAACGCGCCCAGGAGAAAAGTCGGACTTCCTTCAGGACCGGTGTATAACTGTCGACCGTCAGTCACGAGCAGCACCTGCTCGCCGAGGAAATCGATGATCTCGAATCCACCGCCCGCATCGGCATTGTAGAACGTCAGGTCTGCGAGGTTAGCAAGCGATCCGGGAAAGTTTCCTTCGACATCGTAGACCGAGAACAGGAACCCATCAAAGCTGAAATCCGGGTCGACTGTGGAGTCCATTTGCCAGCTTGCCGTGTAATCTCCGGTCAGCTGAAACTGGTACAGCGCTGCATTGGCCACGCCAGCGGAAAACAGCATGGTGGCAAGGGCGACATTTCTCAAGCTTTTGATCAGTTTCACAGAGCACTCCGTTGTATTCAGGGATGGATGAACATGCATGTGACATCGAATTGCGAGCATTGCTGTTGCAATATGCGATAAGCACGGACCGTGCCTGTTCAAAATCCTCAATACCAACAAGTACTTAAATTAATCGACCTTGATTTGTGTCATACAACTGTAAGATTAGTCGACAGCGTTCGCGTATCGAAAAGGCTCAACAACGCTTCCATCTGTACCGGCTTGTTGAGATGATGGTCGATGCGCGCATCGACCGAGCGCTGGCGTGACTCGGCGTCGCTCCAGCCGGTCAGTGCGACGATGAAGGTCGTGTCGTCGAGCAGACCCTGCGCGCGGGCAGCGATGGCGACCTCATAGCCGGTCATGTCGGGCAAGCCGATGTCGAGCAGCAGGACCTGATAGCGCTGCTGTGCCAGTGCGGCCAGGGCGGCGGCGCCGGTATGGGCGATCTGCACAGCGAAGCCGTGCAATCCGAGCAGCGCCTGCAACAGTTCGGCCGCATCCACATTGTCGTCCACCACCAGCACCGATGGCGCCTTCTGCGACGCGTCGACGGCCGTCGGCGACGGCGCGGCGATCGCTGTCGCCTGGACGTCGGTGTTCAGGGGCAGCGCGATCTCGAACACTGCGCCGCGGCCCGGCCCGTCGCTATGGGCGCTGAGCGTGCCGCCGTGACGTTCGACCAGGTCGCGCGTGAGCGCCAGGCCGATGCCCAGGCCGCTATTGCCGTCGTTGCCGCTGCGGCCTTCCTGCGTGAACATGTCAAACAGGCGGGGCAGCATGTCGGGCGAAATGCCGCGGCCGTTGTCGGTGACCCGGATGCGGGCCATGCCGTCAAGCCCGGTGCTGACGTCCAACCCGATGTTGCCGTGGCTGGCCGTGAACTTGAAGGCATTGTGCAGCAGGTTCGACACGCATTGGGCAATGCGCGTGCTGTCGACCTGCACCGGAATCGGCTGCGGCGGCAGCGTCAGCTGAAAGTTGGCTGTCGATTGTTCGATCATCGGCCCGCTGGTTTCCAGCGCGCTGCCGATCACATCGCGCAGGTCGGCCGGCGCGACCTGCAGTGTCAGTTTGGCCGAGTGGATGCGGGACGCATCGAGCAGGTCGTCGACCAGCCGCGTCAGTTGCAGGCCCTGGCGCAGAATGATGCCGGCGGCGCGGGCCAGCGGTTCATCGGCGCCTGCGCGCATCGCGATCAGCTGGGCCGCCGACAGGATCGGCGCCAGCGGATTGCGCAGCTCGTGCGCCAGCATCGCGATGAACACGTCTTTTTGCCGGTTCGCTTCGCTCAGTTCGGCCTGGCGCGCCACCAGGGCATCTTCGCTTTCGCGCAGCCGTGTACCGGTGGCGCGCAACTTGCGCATGGCCAGGTTCATGCGTTCGATGACCAGGCAGTCGACCACCAGGATCGACGCAAAAAAGACCAGCGCGATCAGGTCGCTGTGCGCCATGGCAGCCGGCGCCAGGCGCGGGCCCATGAAGAATGCCCAGGCCGCCCAGGTGCTCAGGAACGCCGTCAGCAGGCCTGGCCCGAGACCGGCCAGATAGGCTGCCAGCAGCACCGCAGGGAAGAACGACAGGAACGGGAAACCACGCGCTGGCAACAGGTCGACCAGCATGAAGCGGGCGGCCAGCGCCACGAGGAACAGGAACAGTGCGAACAGATAGCGCAGTACGGACGGCGCCGCGCCGTCGCGCCAGGTGCCGCCAGAAAACTGGGTGTGCATGATCAGCATGAGATGAGGGTTGGGACGCCGGGGAGGTGACGTCGCCTTGAACGCTGATTATAAAGGGTTATGGCCGGCAAATTCAGGTAGAAAACTTGCTCAGTGTAAACGCGGCGAGAAACCCTGCTGTGACGATCAGCCCGGCAAAATCGTGGGTTTCTTCAAATGCCTCGGGAATCATGGTGTCGACCACCATGGCCAGCACACCGCCCGCTGCGACCGCCGTGATGGCAGCCAGAATTTCAGGTGGAAATTCGTGGAGCAGTGTGAAGCCCGCCGTTGCCGCCAGGCCGGATGCGACGGCAATCGCTGCCCAGATGCCCATGATGTACCCGGTCGATTGGCCTGCGCGCTTCATGCCTGCGGCGCTCGACAGCCCTTCCGGCAAGTTCGACAGGAACACCGCCGCCACCATCGCCATGCTCACGCCTTCGCCGCCCACCAGCGACAGCCCGATCACGATCGACTCGGGAATGCCATCGATCAGTGCACCGATCGCGATGGCCGTGCCGCTGCCCTTGGCCTTCGGATCGGTGCCTTCCGGTGGCGTCGAACGCTTGCGGTGCTTGGCACCCTTGCGCGCGAGCAGCCAGTTGGCGCCGGTATAGATGCCTGCGCCAATCACAAAGCCGGCTGCCGTCGATGCGAGCCCGCCGGTCTCGACCGCCTCGTCCATCAATTCGAATGACAGCGCTGAAATCAGCACGCCACTGCCGAACGCCATGATCGCGGCGACGAGGCGCTGCGGCACCTGATAACGCACGCCGGCAGCCGCGCCCAGCAGCAGGGCGCCGCCTGCCAACAATCCCCAACCACCTGCCTGCAACCAACCTGGTATGTCCATGCGTAATCCTGTCTGCTGCGCTACGGCGTCCCCGTGTGTCCATTGGCACAAATAAGGTTGCCTTGATTATACTTTTCGGGCAAGATAAGGACGTGGTAACCGGGTCACCCGACCTGCTTGCCCCGATCAGCAAAGAGGCGGTCAGCGCCGCTTCTTTTCGTCCCCCGCGTTCGTCGGGGGGCTTTTTTTTTCAGCGTCTGCCGATGGTGCCTGCTACTGCTGGCCGAGCGGAATCTTGCCGGCCGCTTCATCGGCGTCGAGCTGCGCAATCAATCTGCCCAGATCCTGTTCGAGCCGCAGCAGCGTCGATTCATCGAGCGTGGCCAGCGCGTTGGGCAGGACGCCGGCAAGGGGCGCCGGCGCGCGGCGCAGCACTTCCTGGCCCGCCGGCAGCACGCGCAGGGCGACGCTGCGCCGGTCCGCGCCTTCGCGCGCCGCGCTGACATAGCCGCGCTCCACCAGTGAGCGCACCAGGTTGCTGGCGGTGGACTGGTGGATATCGAGTGCGCGGCTCAGGCTCGTCGCACCGATGCCGGGCTGGCTGTCGATCACTGACAGCGCCCAGACCTGGGCGCCGCCCAGGCCGGATTCATGTTCGAGCTGGCGAAAGTGGGTCTTGACCGCATTGAAGACGATACGGAATTGCCGCAGCACGCGTTGGGGCGGGGCATCGGTTGGCAACGGCGGGGAAGTGGCTTGGGGTTCGGACGACATGCGCGAGATGATAAAGCAAGCGTTGTCAAAACGCATCAGCGCATCGCAGATTCTTGCATATCGGCGCAGTGCGAGCGATGCGCCCACACCGCCCATTCTGCGCTAGCATCGCGTGTATGCACAGCGCATACGTTCGCCGCTCGGCCGTGCCGGGACGCGGCCTGTCAAGGGCCGCGGTGGCTACCTGCGTGCTCGGGTTGACGCTGACCGGGGCGCTGTGCGGCGGCGTGCGGATGCTGGAATCCCGGCGCGCCGACGCCGAATTCGCGCAGCGCGCCGGCGTGCGCGTGGCAGCGGTCACGCGCGCTTTTGCCGAAGCCGTCGATGCGGCGCGCGCCGCCAGCCTGCTGTTTCGCGCATCGCACCGGATCACGCGCGACGAATTCGATGCCTTTGCGTTGCCGCTGGTGGCGAACCACGGTTACCTGAAGGCGATCGTGTTCCAGCGTTTCGTCAGCGCCGCCGAGCGTCCGGCATTCGAGGCCGAACGCCGGGCGTTCTGGCCGGACTTCCAGATCCGGGAGCGCGCGCCGGGCGACGGTGTTTCGCTCATCCGCGCCGGCGAGCGTCCCTTGTATCTGGTCAACGATTACGTCGCGCCGATCCTCGGTAACGCCATCGTGTTCGGCAACGATACGTGGGCGTACCCGCCGCTGCGACGGGTCAGCCAGAACGCGATCGATGCGGACGAGCCGGTCGCCAGCCCGCTCGTCACGCTGCTGCAGGGCGGCGGCGGGCGCCGCGGCATCCTGATCACCGTGCCCGTCTACCGGGGCAGCGAGCGCCTCCCGGACGTCCTGGCGCGCCGCGCGGCGGTGGTCGGGCACGTCGAGGTCGTGATTGATGTCGCGCTGCTGGTGGGCGGCAGCCTGCATGCGGTACGGCTACTGGACGACGATGCCGTTGCCTTGTCGCTGCACGGACCGGACACGGCGGGGCAGATGGTGACGGCATACCGGCATGGAAGCGTTCCCGGTCCTGGCGGGTGGGCATCCCGCCTGCGCGGCGACAAACCACTGCGCCACAGTGAATCCTTCGAAATCGCCGGCAGCAACTGGCAGGTCGTGGTCGACGAACAGCCGCGCGCATTCGGGCGTCATACGGCCGAGCTGGTGGCGCTCGCGCTGGGCCTGATCCTGAGTGCCACTGCCGCCACGCTCGTCCAGCAGCGCGTGGCGCGCACGCGCCGCATCGAAGCCCTGGTCAGGCAGCGCACGGCCGCGCTGGAGCGGGCGACGGATTCGCTGCGCGTGTATGAACGGGCGATGGCGTCCAGTGCCAATCCCATTCTTCTGGTCGATGCAGACGCGCCGGGTTACCCGATCGGCTACGCCAATCCGGCGTGCGAGCGCACCTTCGGCTACCCGCCGCACGAGCTGGGCGGCCAGCCGCTCGCACTGCTGGTCGGAGCGGACAGGGATCAGCCGGCGGTGCATGCATTGTGCGCATCGCTGCGCCAGCAGCGCGAGGAGCACGCGCTGGTAACGATGCACGCGCGCGACGGTGCCGAGTTGATCAGCGACGTCTATATCGCGCCCGTGCGTCGCGCCGACGGCAAGGTCAGCCATTTTGTCGTGACCGTCTACGATGTCACCACCGCCAAACGCTACGAGGCCGAACTCGCACGCCACGCCCACTACGACACGCTCACGGGCCTGGCCAACCGCGCGCTGCTGACCGATCGCATCGAGCGCGCGATTGCCGCTGCGCTTGCCGCCTCGATGACCACTGGGGACAGCGCGCCCGTATGGGTCGTGCTGCTCGATGTCGATCACTTCAAGCTGATCAACGATACGCTGGGCCGGCGCGCCGGCGACGACGCGCTGCGCCTGCTGGCCACGCGTATCCGGCGCACGCTGCGCCCGCTCGATACGGCGGCGCGTGTGGGCGGCGACGACTTCGTGCTCGTACTGTGCGACTGCGCCGACGAGCGCCAGGCGGCAACGCGCATCCGGCAGGTGCGCGATGTCGTGGCTGAACCACTCCAGCTCGGCGAGCAGCAGGTCGTGTTCGGCTGCAGTGCCGGCGTGGCGGCCTGGCCGGCCGACGGCGCCGACGCCGATACGCTGGTCAAGCATGCCGAAATCGCGATGTACCGCGCCAAGTCGGACGGGAGGAATGCGGTGCAGTTCTATGCCCCGCACATGAATGCCCAGGCATTCGACCGGCTGGCACTGGAAAGCGCGCTGCGCCACGCGCTGCACGAGCAGCAATTCACGCTGCATTTCCAGCCGCAGGTCGACCTGGCCACCTGTCGCGTCGTGGGCACCGAGGCGCTGATCCGCTGGCGCCACCCGCAGCTGGGCACGATCGAACCGGAGCGCTTCATTGGCCTGGCCGAAGAGACCGGTCTGATCGTGCCCATTGGCGCCTGGGTGCTGCAGACGGCGTGCCGCCAGAACCGGCACTGGCAGCGTTACGGCCTGGGGCCGCTGCGGATCGCCGTGAATCTGTCGGCGCGCCAGTTTGCCGAGCCCGACCTGGTGGCGGGCGTCGAGCGCGTGCTGCGCGAGACCGGCCTGCCGCCCAGTTCGCTCGAGATCGAACTGACCGAAAGCATGATGATGGGTGACATCGAGTCGGCCATCCATACAATGCAATGCTTCAAGCGCATGGGCGTGACCCTGTCGATCGACGACTTCGGCACGGGTTACTCCAGCCTGCAATACCTGAAGCGGCTGCCGGTCGACGTGCTCAAGATCGACCGCTCGTTCGTGCAGGACATGCTGTCCAGCGCCGATGGTGCGGCGCTGGTCGACGCGATCATCTCGCTGGCCCATGGCCTGCGCATGCATGTCATTGCCGAGGGCGTCGAGACGATCGCACAGCTCGACTTTCTGCGCGGCGCCGGCTGCGACCAGGTGCAGGGCCATGTTTACAGCCGTCCGCAGACGGGGGAACGGATCGAGGCGCTGCTGCGCGCCGGCCACATCGAACCCAGCGCCAGCGCCGTGTGACGCAACGGTGCAACGGCGCGCCGGACGCAGGCCATCGGTCGGCTATACTTGCCGAATTGACAGATTGAGCAGGCAGGAACAGCGCGTGGACCAACACCAGAACGATGACAACCCGGACAGCACGCCTGCGCCGACCTTCCAGCAACGCATGCAACGACTCGCCCGGCGGCTGTTTACCGGGGCCCGCACCGGCGCCGGCGCGCTCCGGTCCGGCGCGCAGCAGCGCCTGCACGGGCGACCGATGCCGGTCAAGCTGGCGCTGATCGCCCTGTGGTCGATGGCGGCCGGTCTGATGGCGATCCTGGCCTGGCTGTTGATCCTGATTCCGCTCACGCCCGGCATCGACGACCTGGAACAGGCCAGCCAGTCGCGCCCGACCGTGATTCTTGATGCCGGGGGCAAGTCGCTCGGCACCTTCGAGCAGGGCTTGCAGGAGCGCGTCAAGCTGTCGCAGATCTCGCCGCATGTGGTCAAGGCGCTGATCTCGACCGAAGACCATCGCTTCTACGATCACCACGGCATCGACTTCCGGCGCGTGGGCGGCGCCCTGTGGTCGAGCGTGAAGGGCAACCCGCAGGGCGGCTCGACGATCACGCAGCAACTGGCGCGCAATATGTTCCCGCAAGAGATCGGGCGGGCGCGCAGCATCAACCGCAAGATGAAGGAACTGATCACCGCGATCAAGATCGAGAATACCTACAGCAAGACCCAGATTCTCGAGGCGTACCTCAACACGGTGCCGTTCCTGTACAACGCCTATGGCATCGAAATGGCCTCGCGTACCTATTTCAACAAACCCGCTCTCAAGCTTGATGTGCTTGAGTCGGCCACGCTGGTGGGTATGCTCAAGGGCACGCACTATTACAACCCGGTGGCCAATCCCGTGCGTTCGCTGGCGCGCCGCAATGTCGTGCTGGGCCAGATGCGCAAGCATGGCGCGTTCGACGACCGGCGCTACGCCACGCTGGTCAAACGCCCGCTGCGCCTGCGCTTTGCGCGCCTGCCGGACCGCAGCGGCAAGGACAACCACTTCAGCGCCTATGTGCGCAAGTGGCTGCTCGACTGGGCCGACGAGAACGATGTCAACCTGCAGCTCGATGGCCTCGTGGTGCGCACGACGCTGGACTCTGCCTTGCAGGCAGACGCCGAGCGCGCCGTCAAGCGCCAGGCCGACATGCTGCAGGCCATCGCCGACGTCGAATGGGCCAATCCCAATGTGCCGCGCTCGACCTCCGGCAGCATGTATACGTCGATGCGGCGCAATGTCGACCCGTTCTCGTACTACTGGATCACGCACGGGCGCGAGCTCGATGCGTTCGTGCGCGAGACCGGCGCCTACCGCAACGCCGTCGAGGGCGGCGAAGCGCCGGCAAATGCACTCAAGCGCATCAAGGCCGACCGCAGCTTCATGGCCGACCTGAAAAGCGCCAAGTCGCGCCTGGAAGCGGGCTTTGTCGCGATCGACCCTGCCACTGGCGAAGTCCGGGCCTGGGTCGGCAGCCGCGATTTCGAGCGCGACCAGTTCGATCACGTGGCCCAGGCCGCGCGCCAGCCGGGCTCGACGTTCAAGCCGATCGTCTACGGCGCCGCGCTCGAACGGGGCATCCCGCAAGACCAACTGTACCGCGACGTGGTGCAGTCATTCCGCGGCGCCAACGGCAGCGTCTGGAAGCCGACCGACATGAGTGGCAACACGGGCCGCTCGATGTCGATGCGCGATGGCCTGATCTATTCCAAGAACACGATCACCGCGCAGGTGAGCCAGGACGTGGGCTTGCAGCCGATCATCGATCTGGCGCAGCGACTGGGCATCCGCCAGAGCAAGCTCGAAGCCGTGCCGGCGCTGGCGCTGGGCACCAGTCCGGTGACGCTGCTGGAAATGGTCAGCAGCTACGCGACCATCGCGGCGCAGGGTGAATACCGCAAGCCGATCTTTGTACGCCGCATCGAGGACCGCGACGGCAACGTCATTGCCGACTTCGGCGGCAGCGCGCCCGAACGCGCGATGTCGCAGCAATCGGCCCTGACCCTGATCGACATGCTGCGCGGCGTCGTCACGCGCGGCACGGGCGCCGGGGTGCGCAGCCGCTTCGGTATCTACGGCGACGTGGCCGGCAAGACCGGCACCACGCAAAACAACGCGGACGGCTGGTTCATCATGATGCATCCGAACCTGGTGGCCGGCGCCTGGGTAGGCTTCAATGACAATCGCGTGGCCATCCGCAGCACGTACTGGGGGCAGGGCGGGCACAATGCAGCGCTGCTGGTGGGTGATTTCTTTAAAGGCGCGCTCGAATCGAAACGCCTGGATGCGGCGGCCCTGCTGCCGGGTGGCAAGCGCCCGGAGCCGCGTCGCTATGAAGAAGCACCCGAAGAAGAGATCTTCGAGGAAGCCCCGATCGAGCTGGCACCGGGATCGCGCGCCGATCAGCTGGATGCGCTCCAGCAGCCGGTCCCGATCCAGCAGGAAGAGGCGGTCGAGGTGACCGAGCCGCCGGTCGAGGGGCCGCCGCCGTCTAGCGGCCAGTTGCCGCCGACGCCGACGCCGCCGGGCGATCTGGTGCCTGTTTCTTCTCCAGCGCTGTAGTCGCCGGCGTCTCCAGGGCCGGCTCGGCGCGCAGCAGCGGATACGGGTTGATGGCGCCGCCCGTCTCGTAGATGCCGTAGTGCAGATGCGGCGGCGTGCCTTTCGCATTGCCCGTGTTGCCAACATAGCCGAGCACGCGGCCGGCCTCGATGCGCATGCCGGCCTCGACATCGGCATAGCGGTCCAGGTGCGCATAATAATGGCGCTGGCCGCCCGGACCCGTGACCCAGACCACCAGGCCGCCAAGACGGTTGGTGCCGACCTGCGTCACGATGCCTTCCGTGCTCGACAGGACCGGCGTGCCGCGTTTGGCGAAGATATCGATGCCTTCGTGCTTGCGGCCCTCGCTGCGCGCGCCGCCCCAGGTGTCGCGCAGCGCGCGCACGCGCACGCCGTCGACCGGTACCGGCAGCGCCGTGGGCTTGGGCATCGAGGCCAGCCGCATCGTGTACAGCGCCCGTTCGATGGTGGGTTGCAGCAGGCTATAGCCCAGCAGCAAGATGACGGCCACCACGAGGGCGCGCAGGAAGATTCGCATCATGTTCTCGTATTGACAAGGTGATATCAATCAGGTGGGGACGCTTTGCCGGATTCCCAGCCTGCAGGGCGGGTGATCCGGTGCAGATGCGATATTCTGAGCGGCTACACTTTCTGGAGAGAATCGACCATGCGTTCAACCCTTTGTATCCTGTCCGTCAGCCTCGCACTGGCCGCGTGCTCGAGCACGCCCGCCAGCTCACCTGCTGCTACTGAATCCTCAGCCCCATCGCTGGAAGGCACCAGCTGGCGCCTGGCATCATTCGCGTCGAACGACGATGGCAGCAAGGCGCTGCGCCCCGGTACCCCGGACGGCTTCACGCTGTCGTTCGGCAAGGACGGTCGCCTGACGGTCAAGCTCGACTGCAATCGCGGCAACGGTCCTTGGCAGGCAGTGGCCACCAATGCAACGGGCGGCACGCTGAGCCTGGGACCGGTCGCGACGACCCGCGCCATGTGTCCGCCGGATGCGGTCGGCACGCGCCTGGCGCAGGATCTGCCGGCGCTGCGCACCTGGCGCCTGCAGGACAATCGCCTCTACACCAGCCTGCCGGCCGACGCCGGTGCCTATGTATGGGAACGCATCACGCCGTAGCCGGCACGCGCACGACGAAGCAACTGCCCTTGCCGGGCCCGTCGCTGTGAACGGCGACGGTGCCGCCGTGCAGCGCGGTCAGTTGCTTGACCAGTGCCAGGCCCAGGCCGAGGCCGCCCTGGCCACGGTCGATGCTCGTCGGTCCCTGCACCAGCACGTCGAAGATCACGGGGTGCAACTCGGGCGCGATGCCCACGCCGCTGTCGCTGACGCTGAGCGCCACATGGTCGCCGTCACGCCAGACGCGCACGTCGACGCGACCGCCTTTCGGGGTGTACTTGACGGCGTTGTGCAGCAGGTTGTCGACGACCTGTTCCAGGCGCGTGTGGTCGCCGTCGACCCAGGCGTCCGAAATCGCCTCGATGGACCAGGCATGTGCGCCGGCGTCGACCAGCGCCTTGGCTTCGGCGCTGCTGCGCACGATCGCCGCCATATCGATGCGGGCGCGGTGCAGCACGATCTTGCCCGACAGGATGCGCTGCACGTCAAGCAGATCATCCACGATGCAGGTCAGGTGCCGCATCTGGCGCCGGCTGATGTCGCGCGCATTGGCCGCGATGTGCGGCTTGAGGTTGGGCATGTCCAGCACCGACATCGCGCCTGAGATCGCTGCCAGCGGGTTGCGCAGTTCATGGCCCAGCATGGCGAGGAAATCATCCTTGGCGCGGCTCTGGGCTTCGGCCAGACGGCGCGCCTGCTGTTCGCTGACCAGAAGCAGTTCGCGTTCTTCCTGTAACGACTTGCGGACCTGGCTCTCGCGTGCCAGCGCTTCGCTGGTCGTGGCCAGGCCTTCGACGAGCGCATCGACTTCTTCGACCCGGGTGCGGGCGGGCAGGGCGATGGCGCCGGTGGCCAGCAGCGAGACCGCCGCTGCTGCCTGGCTCAGTGCACGCTCGAGCGTGCGGCCAAGGTACAGGGCAACCACCACCGCCAGGCCGAGCAGCAGCACCAGCACGAGCGCGGCATACCAGGTCGCGGTGCGCGCCGCCGCTTCGATCTGCGCCACCGGCACGCCGATGACAATGGTCCAGTCGCTGCTTTTGGAGCGGGTAAATACCCCGTAGACATCGCGGCCATCCTGCGTCACGTGGCGAAACACGCCGTGGCTCGCCGCGCGGGTGGCTGCCAGGAAGTCGGCGCCCATGGGCTGGCCCAACGTGTCGGAGCCGCGGTTGCGCATGATGGCGACCCCGTCACGGTCGAAGATCCCCACTTTCCAGTCGTCGCCGATCGCATCGTGGCGCAGGATGCGCTCGAAGAAGCGCACGTCGAAGATCTGGCTGACGATGTTGTACTGACCGTCCGCGAGCGGCGCCGGTACGCTGACCGAGACAGAAGGACGGCCTGAATATTCGTCGACGAAATAGCCTGATACAAGGGTACCGCGCGCCAGTGACACCTGATTGGCCCAGTCACGGGTCTGCGACATCAGCTTGGTGCCCATTGGTGTCTGCGTGCTGAACAATTCGCGGCCGCTGCTGTCGTACAGCACGGTCCAGGACTGTTCGTTGTCGCCGTTCGTGCTCGAGGTCCAGCCGTGCAGGCGCGCATAGTCGTGCTGGCGCATCCATTCCGAATAGGCGACGCTGCGCAGCGACGCTTCGGCGGCAGCGATTTCGCGGTCGATCTGGAACGCGGTAGCGCGCGCCATTTCGCGGACGCTGCGCAGGCGCGAGTCGCGCTCCCAATCGAGCAGCATGGACAGACCGATCCATGAGGCAATCGCTACGGGAAGCAAGATCGCGCCTGCCATCAGGAACAGGTATGTGCGTGTTTTCATCGATGGGCGACGGGCGCGACAAGAAAGCGGCATCCAGTAGGTGCTGGATGCCGGGTCGGGCAAGCGCGTATTGTACTTAAGTTAAGGGTTGGATACGGCGTACTGGAATGCGTGCAGGCCTGGCATGCCCGCCTGCGCGCGTCCCTGACGATCAGAGGATCGGCGTGCCGCCGGTGACGGCAATGCGCGCGCCGGAGATATAGCTTGCCTCATCCGAGGCCAGCATCACGAACACGGGCGCCACTTCCTTCGGCTGGCCGGGACGCTTCATCGGCGTTTCGTCGCCGAAGCTTTCCACTTCGTCCGGCGGCATCGTCGACGGGATCAAAGGGGTCCAGATCGGGCCCGGGGCGACCGAGTTGACACGGATTCCCTTGTCGGCCAACAGCTGCGACAGGCCGCCCGTGAAGTTGGCGATCGCACCCTTGGTCGTGGCGTAGGCCAGCAGCGTTGGCTTCGGCTTGTCGGAGTTGATCGACGTGGTATTGATGATCGACGAACCGCGAGGCATGTGCTTCACGGCCGCTTTGCACAAGTGGAACATGGCAGTGATGTTCACCTGGAAGGTGTAGTCCCATTCGGCGTCCGGGATGTCCTCGATCGCTTCGTGACTCATCTGGAAGGCGGCATTGTTCACCAGCACGTCGATGCGCCCGAATTCGGCCACTGCCTTCTCGATGATCGCGCGGCAATGCGCCGGATCGGCCAGGTCGCCCGGCACGAGGATCGCGCGCCGGCCCGCTTCTTCGACCAGACGCGCCGTTTCCCTGGCATCGTCGTGCTCGCTCAGGTACGAGATCAGCACGTCGGCGCCTTCGCGCGCATATGCCAGCGCCACGGCGCGGCCGATGCCGCTGTCGCCGCCCGTGATCACGGTGGCCTTGTCCTGCAGGCGGCCGGAGCCGCGGTAGGTCGTTTCGCCGTGGTCGGCTTTTGGATGCAGGGCGGCTTCGCTGCCCGGTGGTGTTTGCTGCTGTGATGGCATGTTCATCGATATGGCCTTTCGAATTGGATAGCTGACTGCATGTAGGGCCAGCCTGACGGCATTTGCGCGGCCGGTCGGTTCGGTGACACACCCAGGGCCCGGTCTGCGTCAGTAGCAACCCCGATAGGCTGGCGCCGCGTTTTCGGGTAGGCTTATGCTATTGACAAGGCCAACACATGGCCGATACCAGGAGACCCGCATGTCCATACCCTATGCTACCCACCAGCCCGAGCGCGCCGAGATCGATGCCGCGCCAGGCCTAGTCGTCCTCGATTTCGGCACCGACTGGTGCGGCTATTGCCGCGCGGCGGCGCCCGTCATTGCCCAGGCTGTGGCTGCGTATCCGGAGGCCCGCCACGTCAAGGTCGAGGACGGTCCCGGCCGGCCACTGGGGCGCTCGTTCCGCGTCAAGCTGTGGCCCACGGTGGTGGTGCTCAAGGATGGCCAGGAGGTCGCGCGCGTGGTGCGCCCGGCCGATGCCGGCGCCGTGAGCAAAGCACTGGCCATGGCGGTCGCATGAGCGTCGTCACGGCCAACAAGCCCCGCACCGTCCTGTTCGCCAGCTTGATCGGCACCACGATCGAATTCTACGATTTCTATATCTATGCCACGGCGGCGGTGCTGGTGTTTCCGCGCCTGTTCTTCCCGACCGCCGATCCCGGCGCCGCGATGCTGCAGTCCCTCGCCACGTTCGCGATCGCCTTCTTCGCACGACCGGTGGGTTCGGCCGTGTTCGGGCATTTCGGTGACCGCGTGGGCCGCAAGGCGACGCTGGTTGCGGCGCTGCTCACAATGGGCCTGTCCACGATCCTGATCGGCCTGTTGCCGACCTACGCGCAGATCGGCGTGGCCGCGCCGCTGCTGCTGGCGCTGTGTCGTTTTGGCCAGGGCCTGGGGCTCGGCGGCGAATGGGGCGGGGCCGTCCTGCTCGCGACCGAGAATGCGCCGCCCGGCAAGCGAGCCTGGTACGGCATGTTTCCCCAGCTGGGCGCGCCGATCGGCTTCTTCCTGTCCGGGGGCGTGTTTCTGCTGCTGGGCGAAGTCATGACCGATGAAGACTTCTTCGCCTGGGGCTGGCGCATTCCGTTCCTGGCCAGCGCGGTGCTGGTCGGCGTGGGTCTGTATATTCGTCTTAAAATCACCGAAACGCCTGACTTTCAGAAGGTCCTGGACAGCAAGGCGCGGGTCAAGGTGCCGGTCGTGACCGTCATGCGTGACCATCGCCGCGCGCTGGTGCTGGGCACGTTCATTGCGCTGTCGACCTTTGTCATTTTCTACCTGATGACGGTGTTCGCGCTGAGCTGGGGTACGGCAAAACTTGGTTATACGCGCCAGCAATTCTTGCTGCTGCAGTTGTTTTCGGTGTTGTTCTTTGCACTGACCATTCCGCTGTCAGCGCTGCTGGCCGACCGGCGCGGGCGGCGTACGGCGATGATGCTGGTGAGCGGGGCCATTGCCGTCTTCGGCTTGCTGTACGGGCCGCTGTTCGGGGCGGGTGGCGCGTGGTCGGTGGGCGCCTTCATGGTTCTGGGTATGTGCCTGGTGGGTTTCACCTACGGACCGCTGGGCACGCTGCTGGCCGAATTGTTCCCGGCCGAGGTGCGCTATACCGGCGCGTCGCTGACCTTCAACTTTGCCAGCATCCTGGGCGCCTCGGCGGCGCCGTATATCGCGCTGTGGCTGGGCACGAACTACGGGCTGGAATATGTCGGCTACTACCTGAGCGGCGCGGCGCTCATCAGCCTGGCGGCGCTGATCATGGCCAAAAGCCTGATGCCGCGCACCGGGGCGGCGTGACCGAACGTCGTTTCGGCGCCCTGACGGGGCGCGCGCCGCAGGCGCTTGACGCGACGTTTCTGGCCTCGCTCTACCTGGCAACGCGGCCCGACCTGGGCGCGTTGCCGGTGCCGCGCAGCGTGATCGAGGGCATCGCGCGGCACCAGCAGCAGCTTCAGGTTGACGACTATGCGCGGCGCTATCCCGCGGCCGAGACCTGGCTGCTGACCGATGGCGAGCACGCGGTGGGGCGGGCGGTGCTGGACTGGACGGACGACACGCTGCGCGTGGTCGATCTGGCGGTGGCGCCGGGCATGCGCCGCCAGGGCATCGCACGCACCGTGCTGGCGGCGCTGCAGACGGCATGTCAGGGGCGGCGCGCGATGGCGCTGCGGGTGCGCGCGGACAATGCCGCCGCTCGCGCGCTGTATGCGGCGTGTGGCTTTGCCGTCGTGCGGGACGACGGCGCTACGCTGGAGCTGCGCTGGAATTGGGCCTGAACCCGGCTTAAACCCGGCTCAAGCCCGGCTCAAACCCGGCTGAAAATGCGCTGGCGCCAAGCGCCTAGAACGAATAGACCATCGTCAGAGAGGTCTGGGTGTCCGTGTTCTTCTTGTCTTCGGGCACGCTGCTGTCATTGCGCACGCTGAACCCCGCCTTCATCTGCATGCTGCCGTTGATTTTGGTTGACAGCGAAGTCTCGGCCACCGAGTGCGTGTTCGACGTGCCTTTCTCGACAGCGAGCGTCTGCGCGAAGAATGCCGACGGGCTCACCTGCCAGCGGAACTGCGCCGCGCCACGCACGGTCAGGCCGTCTTCTTCTTCATCCGTTTCGCGCTTGCCGTTGAAGTAGCCCGGGCCGATCTCGACGTCGAGCGTCTTGTCCGGCGCCGTGTACCAGCGCGAACCGTAACCGACCGACAGCGACGAGTAGCGCACATAGGCGCCAAACTTGTCGTTGACGTGCGAGCCGAGGATGAAGGCGCGGCGCCCGTCGCCCAGCAGCTTGAAGGAGGCCTTGGCCGACGTGGCCCAGCGCTCGGCCGAGCGCGTGCGCTGCAGCTCGCCTTCCTCGTTCTCGTACTCGTCTTCCTTGAAGTAACCGCTGGCAATGAATTCATGGCTCCACTGCGACGTTTCGTGACGCGCGTCGATCTTGCCCGTCACCGATGTGCCGCTGGTATTGCCGGAGGTATTGATTGCACCGAGCTCGGCCGAGGTGAACCAGCCACCATCGGGAATCGCCGGCATCATGACTTTCAAGGGCGCGTGGACGTCGCCAACCTGGGGCAGATCGGGGGCCGCGTTGGCCGCGCCGTGGACGCTGACAAAGAGCAGCGCCAGGATCGGGGATAGTTTCATCAGCATCCGTAGAGAAGCGTGGGCCGCACCGCCGGACTTGTGCAGGGCAACCGGCCCATCGTTCGTGAATCGTGCGCGGCAGTTACGTTGCCGCGAGTTGACCGATATTGTAACGCATGGCGCAGTCAACGTTAAATAGAGGAGAGCTTTGAACTGATGAGCGGCGCTGTGGTCCAACCCCAGTCCCCACCGCCAGGAGTCGATCATGAAAGCGCCGCGTTTCAAACGCTGGTTCGCCAGCTTGCCGTCGCTGAACGTGCCGCAGCGCCAACAAGTGCTCGATGCCCTGCATCCCGCAGCTGGCCTGGACCACGTCGTTGCACTCATCGCTCAGGCCCGGGGGGCGGGGCGCTGCTGTCCCCGGTGTGGGGATGCGCGCTGCCACCGGCACGGGTTTGCCAACGACCTGCAACGCTTTCGCTGCTGTGTCTGCGGCCGTACGTTCAACGACCTGACTGGCACGCCACTGGCGCGACTCAGACTCAAGGCCAAATGGCTCGCGTATTCGCAGGTACTGCTCCATTCCCTGTCCGTGCGCAAGGGTGCCGACCGCGTCGGCGTGCATCGCAATACCGCCTTTCGGTGGCGCCACCGCTTTCTCGATTGGGCCAAGCTCGACCGGCCTGCATCGCTCAACGGCATCGTCGAGGCCGATGAGACGTTCCTTCTCGAATCGCAAAAAGGCTCGCGCTCGCTGGACCGCCCGCCACGCCGGCGGGGCGGCTACGCCCCCAAAAGTGGTATTTCGCGGCATCTGGATTGCATTCTGGTGGCGCGCGACCGGGATGGTCGCACCATTGATGCCGTCACTGGCCGGGGCGCATTGACGGCTGCGCAACTCGAACGCGATTTACTGCCCAGGCTTGACCCGCAGGCGCTCCTGGTCAGCAACAGTCAGGCCGCGTACCGGGCATTTGCACGCAAGCACAGGATCGCTTACCAGGCGGTCAACCTGCGTGCCGGCGTGCGCGTCAGGCACGTGGGCAGCCGTGCCATCCACGTACAGAACGTGAACGCGTATCACGGGCGCTTCAAGGATTGGCTGCGGGGCTTTCGCGGGGTGGCATCGCGCTATCTGCCCAACTACCTGGGCTGGCGCTGGGCCCTGGATGGCGGGCGAGTCCGTTCTGCAGAACAATTGCTCTGTATCGCAATCAGCGTCATCAACAGATAACGTTGACTGCGCCTAACGCATTGCCTTCACAATCATGCCCCGACGTAGGCGATCTTGAATGCAAACAACCCGGCGATGACCCAGACCACAGGCTTCACGTCACGGGCGCGGCCGGTGAGCAGCTTGAGCACGGCGTAGCTGATGAAGCCGAAAGCAATGCCCTCGGCGATCGAGTAGGTAAACGGCATGCCCAGCGCAGTGACGGCCGCCGGAATGCTCTCGGTGGTATCGCTCCATTCGACGTCGCCCAGATCGGCCAGCATCAGGCAGGCGACAAACAGCAGCGCCGGCGCGGTGGCGTAGGCCGGCACCACCGCAGCCAGTGGCGCGATGAAGAGGCAGGCGAGGAACAGCACTGCCACGGTCAGCGCGGTCAGGCCCGTACGGCCGCCCACCTGCACGCCGGCCGCGCTCTCGATGTACGCCGTCGTGCTTGACGTGCCGAGCATGCTGCCGGCGACGATGGCGCCGCTGTCAACCAGCAGTGCCTTGTTCAGGCGCTCCATCTTGCCTTCGACCAAGAGGCCGGCGCGGCGCGCTACGCCCATCAGGGTGCCGGTCGCATCGAACAGTTCGACCAGAAAGAACACCAGCACTACGTTCAGGATGCCAGCCGCCAGCGCGCCCGGGATGTCCAGCGCGAACAGCGTCGGCGAGATGGACGGGGGCAGCGAGAACAGGCCCTGGTAGGTATTGCCGCCGAAGAAAAAGCTGAGCACGGTCACCAGCACGATGCCGATCAGGATCGCGCCGCGCACCCGCAGCCGGTCCAGCGCGACGATGACGAAAAAGCCCAGCACCGCCATCAGTGCGGCCGGCTGGTGCAGGTCGCCCGCCTTGACGAGCGTGGTCTCGCTGGCGACGACGATGCCAGCGTTCTTGAGGGCGATGAGCGCCAGGAACATGCCCAGCCCGACCGTGATGCCGACCCGCATCGAGCGCGGAATGCCGTCGACGATCATCGCGCGCAGGCCGACCATCGTGACGAGGATGAACAGGCACCCGGAGATGAACACGGCGCCCAGTGCAGCCTGCCACGGAATGCCCATGCCAAGCACGACGGCGTAAGCGAAGTAGGCATTCAGGCCCATGCCGGGCGCCATGGCGATCGGGTAGTTGGCGTACAGGCCCATCAGGGCGGTGCCGGCGGCAGCGACGAGGCAGGTGGCGACGAATACCGACTCCTTCGGCATGCCGGCGTCACCCAGGATCGATGGATTGACGAAAATGATGTACACCATCGTCAGGAACGTGGTCAAGCCGGCCGTGAGTTCGGTGCGGATGGTCGTGTTGTTGGTGCTGAGTTGGAAGAAGCGGTCGAGCATGGTGATCCTGCAAATTACGGTAGGGCGAAGCATATCACTGCAGATCGCGCTGCGCCTCGGGTCGCCGGCGGCTGTCCGGGGGCCATCCCGCGGTGTTACCATGCCAGCTCGATTCTTCGTTCACCTTCATTCTCCAATTCAGACATGCCAAAAAACAAGCGTCCGGTGCCCCGCACCTCGAACAACACACGCGAACCGGACACCAATGCCCAGGCCCAGGAAATGGCCGATCTGGCACTCGAGATCGCCGAGCGCGAAGACCTGGTATCTGGCGAACCCGACGACGCCCGGCGCGAACAGCTGGCCATCGCCGTGCGCAAGGCCGTGCGCAAGAAGCGCGACGAGGTCCTGTACGAGGCGATCGAACTGGCCCGCTACACCGATCCGCTGGCCTGCCGCATCCTGCGCGGGTGCATCGACGAAGAAGCGGCAACGCTGCGCGTGGGCCGCGAAGGCAGCCTGGAACATGATATCGACGCCTTCATGGTGCCGCTGTTCGTGCGCAGCCAGGGCGGGCTGGTGGCGCAGCAGACGTTCCAGGACGAAGCTGCCTTCGAGGCGCTCGTGGCCAGCTTCCAGGATGGCGGCCTGGATAGCCCCGATGCGCGCGTGATCCTGCTCCAGCACGCGTTCGACCTGAGCGAAATCGATCACATCGCCTACGGCACCCTGCACGAGATGCTGCGCGAAGCCGCCGCGTCGCTGATGGAAAAGAAGCTGCAGCCGGCCCCGACCATCGCAGCAAGCATGCGTGGCTGGACCGGCGAGCCGGTCGCGCCGGACGAAACCGCGCTCGAACTGCGTTTTTTGCTCGGCTTCTCATTCAAGCGCAGCGACGATGCCTTTTACCGGATTCCAAAGGACGAGGCGGGCAGCGACGCGTATTTTGCGGCGCGCATGGACCGCTACCGTGACTGGACCGTCACCGTCGCACCGCTGGTGGCGCGCTGCCTGGCGGCCGACCCGGTGCGGCTCGAAGTCAATTTCCTGTACCAGGATTTGTTTTACGGCGCCAAGGAACAGGGCGTGGCCGAGCTCGCGACGCTGGGTGTGCTGGCCGAGATCAAGGGCCTGCTGCAGGCCAAGGACCTGGCGCCGGATGCCGTGCACGCCGCCGTCGCCCCCATCGATATGGGTGAGCACATCCTGTTGCGCGCGAACCTGTATGCGCTGGACGGTGGCCGGCCATGGGGCAGCGTCGAGAAGCCGGTTGACCTGGCCGCCGATCTGGTGCTCGAGGTCGATGAGCTGTGCGATGCGCTGCTCTCGCTTGGCCTGGAAGGCGTATCGATCGCTGCCGGATTCAGCGACGATGGGCACGCGGAAGGCGCCGCGCCTTACCAGCCGGGCTCAGTCGTGTAATTTCCCCGGGGTGCACTGGCCGGTGCACCTGTCCACCTCACGGTACTGGAATTGCTGCTTCGTGGTGCGATGCAAACAGCGTTGCACGACGGTTTTTGCGAGTGACTTCCGGTGTTTCAGGTCAGGATATTCACCTCTCTTCGTAGTGGAACTCCCTGTCGCGTTGTAGGACGGCACTGACAGAAAATGGTGTGAAACTGTGTGTTTCCCTATGAAGCCTGACAGAAACAACCCACGGTCGCGTTACATTCCTTGAAATATTGCCCTGCACAAATCAAAAAATTAAGAAAATTGCATGTTACGATCCTGTCGTCCGGCCAGGTTCCCGCGCGCTAGCAGCGGTGGTCCCAGTACAGAGAGAAGAACCGTCCGGCTGCACAATCACCAACAACTATAGCGCCACCAAGGCGAAAAGGAAAACTCACATGCCGACCCTCATCGTGTTCTGTCATCTCCGCTGGGATTTCGTGTTTCAACGTCCTCAGCACCTGATGACACGTCTGGCTCAACACTACAAGATTCTCTTCGTCGAAGAGCCGATGCACACGGATGGTGAAGCGCGCCTGGAAAAAATGGAAGTCGCTGACAACATCACCGTGTGCCGTCCGCATACGCCGATTCACCAGTGGGGCTTCCACGACGACCAGTTGCCGACCATGCAGACCCTGCTGGCCGACCTGGTGCCTGCCGGCGAACAGCCAATCGTGTGGTTCTACACGCCGATGGCGCTGCCGCTGCTGCAAGGTCTGAAGCCGTCGAAGGTGATCTACGACTGCATGGACGAGCTGGCGATGTTCAAGAACGCGCCGAAGCAGCTGCTGCAGCGTGAAAGTGCGCTGCTCAATATCGCCGACGTCGTGTTCACCGGCGGTCCGAGCCTGTACCAGTCCAAGCGTGACCGCCACGCCAACGCCCACTGTTTCTCGAGCAGCGTCGATGCCGGTCATTTCCGCCAGGCGCAGGACACCGCGATCTCGCATCCGGACCAGGCCCATATCGCGCATCCACGCCTCGGTTTCTACGGCGTGATCGACGAGCGCTTCGACGTCGATCTGGTCTCGAGCATGGCCGATGCGCATCCGGAATGGCAGATCGTTCTGGTTGGCCCGGTTGTCAAGATCGACCCGGCGACGCTGCCAAAGCAGGCCAATGTGCACTACATGGGCCAGCGTACGTATAACGAGCTGCCACAGTTCCTGGCTGGCTGGGACGTCTGCCTGCTGCCGTTCGCGATCAACGATTCGACCAAGTTCATCAGCCCGACCAAGGTGCTGGAGTACATGGCAGCCGAACTGCCGTCGGTCTCGACGCCGATTACCGACGTCAAGGTGCCATACGGTGACGTGGTCGAGATCGCCGAATCGCACGCCGACTTCATCGCGGCCTGCGAACGCCAGCTGGCGCTGACCCCCGAGGCGCGCGCCACCATGGCAGCGCGCATGCGTGAAGTCGTGGCCGGCACGTCGTGGGATCTGACCGCCACTAGCATGCACGCGCTGATCGAAGGCGCCGAGCGCAGCAACAAGGTCGAGCGCTTCTTCGCCAGCAACCAGGAAGCCGTGCCAAGCACGCCAGACCTGGTCGCGGTTGCCAACGCGGGTTAAGCGCTGCAGCAAGCACGGAATGAAAAGGCCGGTGTCGCGAGACACCGGCCTTTTTTACGTGGTGCTGTCCAGGTCGGCGCGCCCGCCAGCGTGCGTGGTCGCTAGGACACCTGTCTGAGCACAAGTTCGATGGCTTCCACGGTCGTCGGTTTGGTCAGGTGCGCGTCGAACCCGGCCTGCGTCGTGCGTTCGCGGTCGGTCTCGCCACCCCAGCCGGTCAGCGCCACCAGACGCACGGCCGCATAACGGGCGTCGGCGCGGATGGCGCTGGCTACCTGGTACCCGGACATGCCCGGCATGCCCAGATCGAGGAAAATGACGTCCGGCATCAGGCTTGGCAGCATGCGCAGCGCCTGGTGGCCATCGTTGGCGACTGGTGCGCTGTGGCCCAGCATGGACAGCAGCGCGGCCAGGGTCTCGGCCGCATCCCGGTTGTCGTCGACGACCAGCACGCTGCGCGCCGGCAGCAACTCGGCTGGCGCTGCAGTCTCGACGCGCGGCATGCCAGGGGCGGGATCGACGGCGAGCGGCAGGCGCACCGTGAACACGCTGCCGGCATTGGTGCCCGCGCTGTCGGCGCGCACACTGCCGCCATGCAGTTCCACCAGGCTTCGCACCAGCGACAGGCCGATCCCCAGCCCGCCGGAGCCTGGCTGCTGTGCCTGGCCGACCTGCGTGAACATCTTGAATACCGTTTCCAGTGCGTCGGGCGCGATGCCGATGCCGTTATCCGTCACCGTGATCAGTGCCTCATCGCCCTCAACCCTGGCAGCCAGTACGATGCGCCCGCCCTTCGGTGTGTAGCGTGCGGCATTGTTGAGCAGGTTGCTGATCACCTGGGTCAGGCGCGTCGGATCGGCCAACAGCGGCAATGGCATGGCCGGCAGTTGCAGCTCGAAACCGTGGCGCGCCGCCTGGATCAGCGGCATGCTCGTTTCGACCGCGGCCCCGATCACCGTGGCCAGATCGACCGGCTCGCAGCGCAGTTCGACCTGGCCACGCTGGATGCGGGCGACGTCCAGCAGATCGTCGACCAGCAGCACCAGGTGGTCGAGCTGGCGCTCCATGATCTCGTGCACGCGGTTGACGGCAGCGGCGTCGCCCGGTGCGCGGCGGATGAATTGCAGGCCGCTGCGGATCGGTGCCAGCGGGTTGCGCAGTTCGTGGGCCAGCGTGGCCAGGAACTCGGTCTTGAGCCGGTTTGCCTCGGACAGGTCGGTTGCCATCTGGCGCAGCGCGGCGTCCGACCTGCGCCGTTCGGTCACGTCGGTAAACAGCACGGCGAGGCGGTGCGGGTACGGGCCGCCCAGACGCGTGGCGTACACGTCATACCAGCGCGCCAGGCCCTCCGCCTCGTTCTCGAAACGCACCGGTTCGCCCGTGGTGGCAACCTTGCCGTAGATGTCGAACCAGTGTTGCTCGTGGTGTGGCACGAAGTCACGCATCGTCTTGCCGACCGCAGCGACGAGGCCGGTATGCTTGATGAACGCGGGATTGGTTTCAATGAAGCGGTAGTCGCAGGGGCTGCCGTCGTCGTCGAACAGCACGTCGATCACGCACAGGCCTTCGTCGATCGAGTCGAAGACCGTGCGGTAGCGCTCTTCGCTGGCGCGCAGTTGCTGCTCCGCCTCGAGCTGGCGGGTCGTGTCGATGATCACGCCGCGCACCACGCGCGCCTTGCCCTGAAGGTCAGTCTCGACGTGGCCGCGCGCCATGACCCAGCGCCAGCCCCCATCTGGCAGCCGGAGCCGGTAAGTCGCGCCGTAGGTGCTGCATGTGGCAATCGCAGCGCTGATCCCGGCGGCCGTCGATTCCACGTCGTCAGGATGAATCGCCGCGAGATAGCGTGCCAGTGGCGCACTGCGCCGCTCGTGGCGTGGTACGCCGAACAGATCGGCCACGCGCTCGTCGGCCTCGACGCGATCGGCGCTGATGTCCCATGACCAGATGCCCAGCTCCGCAGCTTCGATGATGCGCGCCAAACGCCGGCTGGTCTCGTCCAGCGCCGCCTCAGCCCGGCGACGCTCGATCTGCGTGTCGAAGGCGGCCGTGTAGAAACGTGCCTTGGCGTGCAGGATCGTCGGCGACAGGGGTTCGGTCAGTACCGCAATGACGCCGGCATCGTACAGCGCCTCGTGCCGCATCGGCAGTGGCACCGGCAAGCCGATCGCAACGATGGGTGTCAGGCTCGAGCGCGCATTGGTGCGGACGGCGTCGATGACCGCCAGCATGGAGTCAGCGTCGCCCGAGTAGCCGACCAGAACCAGGGCGAAGTCCTGCCGCCGCACGCATGCCAGGCCCTGTTCGAGGGACCTGGCATGCAGGACAGTTCGGCCCAGGGCGCATGCAACCTGTGTCACGACCGGGTCGACATCGGGATTCTTGCAGATGAACAGGATGCAGCTAAGGATGGGACGATCAGGACTGTCGGGACGGTCGTTCGAATCGGTCAACATGCGCCTGGCTTGCGTGTGTGTTTATTCTGACAATCTAATGTGTGGCAGGAAATGTGTCAACGTTCAATTCGGCGGATACATGGCCCCAGGCGTTCCCAGGGCCCGCAACTGTCAGGATTTCTCCGGCACCGCTTGCGACGGCACCGGCGTCTTCAGCGATTCGGGAAGTGCATCGGCGATGCCGTTGCCAGGCGCCTGGCCGATGCGTCGTGCCTCGTCCGAGTGCTGGTCGAGACTGACTTCTTCGGCGACGTCGAAGCGGCCGTCTTCAAACCCTTCTTCACCCGGCAGCAGGTTTTCGGAGCGTTGCTGTTCGCCGCCGGCAGGTTTGCGCTCTGGTTGTTCGTGATCGGTCATATGGGTCTCCATGGAGGGTTGGTGTGTGCCGATTATGGCGCAGCGCATGCGGGCAGGGCGCACGCCAACATCCTGGAGTGCTCGCCTGTATTTAACGTTGACTGCGCGTAAATTTATGCTCAGGGAATTGTCGCTCGGCTAGAATGCCCGCTGTTTCCTTTACTGTGTCGTCACCATGTTCCGATTGTCTTTTGCCAGTACCGTCGCCCGGATCGCATTTGCTGGCGCGCTGCTCGCGTCTGCCGCCGTCCAGGCTGCCAGTTGCCCCGTCCACTACCTCGATGGCCGCCTGCCGGAAATCCAGAACCAGAAGCTGGCGGTATCTACCCGCGAGCTGTGCTACGGCGTGTTCGGTGTCATGCATTCGGGTGTGACCCGTACGCCATTGTGGTCGGCAGAATATGTACGCGCAGATAATCTCAAGCGTGCCCAAGGGCTCGACCGCGACGATAAATTTCACGCCGAGGCGCGCCTGCCGCGTGGTCAGCGCGCTGAGCTGTCCGATTATGCCCGCAGCGGTTTCGATCGCGGCCATCTGGCGCCGAATGCAGACATGCCCGATCGCCGCACCCAGCGTGAAAGTTTTTCGCTGGCCAATATGGTCCCGCAAGACCGCGACCATAACCGCAAGATCTGGGCGCCGATCGAGGGCGCCGTGCGCACGATGGCAAAGACCGAAGGCGAACTGTACGTGATTACCGGTCCGGCGTTCCTGGGCACGAGCCTGAAAAAAGTCGGCAACGTCATCGTGCCGACCCATTTGTACAAGGTGGTTTACAGCCCGCGGCAGCGCCTGGGCGCCGCCTGGCTGACGGAAAACCGGGCCGACGCGCCGATCAATGTCGTGCCGGTCGCTGAACTCGAGCGTATCGTCGGCATCGAATTGCTGCCATCGCTGAGCACGCAGCAAAAGGAGCGCATGCTGCGCCTGCCGAAGGTCAAGCAACCCAAGAAACGTTCATAACACGGAGGATCCATGAGCAAGAAAAAACCGGTCACTTTTGTCCCGTTCGCCAACGAGGCCGACGTCATCGGCATCGGCGAACTGACGCTGGAAAACCGGCTCGACCGCATCACGATTTCGGGCGACGTCGACCTGACTGCCGACGTGCCGGGTCTGGAACATGCACGCCGCCTGCACGCCGTGCTGGGCGAGATCGTGGCCGCGCTGGAAGCGCGTGAACTGCCGGCGCAGTTGCCACCGCCGGACGTCAAGACCATCGACAATCCCTTCGCCTGAGCCCTCACGGCTGCCAGCGCACGCTGTGTGCACACCGCCTGATCCTTACCGGGCGGTTTCTTCCTTTTTCTCCTCTGCTGTCATGGCGCTGTCATTCTGCATGCGTGCGCTATGAGTGCGCCATGCATGCGCTGCGCGACGCTAAATTTCCGCTCGTCAATGGTGCGCGAGTTTCAACGAGAATAGAGTAATGTTGACAACATAGCGCGAACGAAACGGCGGCGTCGTCGCCCGCGCAAGATCCACTATTTTTCGGAGGAACGACCATGCAACATACTCTCGTCGCGGTGTTCGATAACCGCACGGATGCACAGAACGCACTGAACGAATTGCTGTCGTCGGGCTTTACCCGCACCGATGTGCGGTTGTCGTCGACCGAAGCGGACACGATCGGCCAGAGCGACAGCTTGAGCACATCGTCGGACCTCGATACCGCCCGTAGCGCCGACGGCGACACCGGCATCACCGCCAGCATCAAGAATTTCTTCGGCGACCTGTTCGGTTCCGATAACGCTGAACACGTCAATCGCTACGAAGGCGCCGTCAACAGCGGTCGCCATGTGCTGACGCTGGTCGCCAGTTCGCTGCCTGAAGTCGAGCGTGGCGCCGACATCGTCGAACGCTACGGCCCGACCGACATCGACGAAACGTCGAGCGGCACGCCAGATCTGGCCTCGACCGGCTTCAGCAGCGGCGCCATGCACGCTGGCAGCACGATCGGCATGCAGCAGGCATCGTCGATGTCGGCGCAGTCGACCCCGACCGGCGCCGGCTCGGCGCAGGCCGCCTCGATCCCGTCGCTGGACAATCCAGGCGACCGTCAACTGTTCCAGCACCAGGAGTCGCTCGGCACGGCCGATCTGACCAACTCGACCCACCAGGAACCGTTGGGCCAGAGCGGCCTGACCGCCACCGGCGGCACGTCGCTGCAAGGCTCGACCCTGCGTGACACGGCGATCCAGGGTTCGGCTCTGGAGGGCTCGATCCGCCAGGGTTCGACCGCAGTCGACAGGGGCGATTCGCTGCAGCGCGATACCAGCGTCGGCAATACTGGCACCGGCACCGGCACCGGCGGCACCCACTTCACCGACAAGCAGCGCAACGGCGTGCGTATTTTCTCGCGCGGCCAGTCGGATGCAGCAATGGGCAATGCCACCGGATTTGAATCGGGTTCGGGCAGCAGCGCCATGGGTGGCTACAGCAACGACGACACCTACTACCGCAATCACTTCGACACCACCTACGCCACCACCGGCGCGTCATACGACGAGTACGCACCAGCCTACAGCTACGGTAGCGAAGCTGCACGCAGCGGCCGTTACACCAACGGCGCCTGGGACGATATCGAAGCCGACCTGCGCAACGACTGGGACAGCCGTTACGCTACCGGTGGCGAGCCATCGACCTGGGAAAAGATGAAGGCCGCTGTGCGTCACGGCTGGGAACGCATGACGGGTGACGACGACGACATGTACCGCGGTCACTACGACAGCACCTACGCAGCATCGGGCGAAAAGTATGACGACCTGAAGCCTGCGTACTCGTACGGCACCGAAATGCGCCGCAACGAACTGTACCGCAACCGTCCATGGGACGACGTCGAGACCGACCTGCGCACGGGCTGGGACAACCGCATTGACGGCACCCGCGAATTTTCCACCACCGGCAGCGACAGCAGCGAGCCGTCGGCCTGGGATCGCGTCAAGAACGCCGTGCGTCATGGTTGGGACAAGATGACCGATGACAATGACGACGACGTCTACTACCGCAATCACTGGAATTCGGTCTACGGCAGCACCGGTGGCGCCTACGACGAATACCGTCCAGCGTACAACTACGGTACCGCCATGGCGCGCGAAGAGAAGTATCGCAATCGCCCATGGGCCGATGTCGAGACCGATCTGCGCAGCGATTGGGACAACCGTTATCCGGGCGAGCAGTCGACCTGGGACAAGATGAAGTCGGCGGTTCGTCACGGCTGGGAACGCATGATGCGTTAAGCGTATCAGGCTGGATTGAAGTAAACATGAAAACGGCGCCAGTTGGCGCCGTTTTTTTTTGGTCTGCTGCTTGGGCGTAGGGTGGACGGCATGGCCGTCCACCCTACGGGCTGACCCGAAACCCGATGAGCGGGCTCAGGCCGCCTCGGTCATCGGCAGGCTGATACGATTGCGTCCCAGATGCTTGGCCCGGTACAGGGCCGCATCGGCAATGGCGACAAGCTGGTTCGCATGGTTGTCAGGGCCGGCGATGGCCGTGGCCGCACCGATCGACACCGTAACGTGGCCAGCGGCAAAGCAGCATGGCAGTTGCAGTTGCTCGACCCGGGAGCGGATGCGCTCGGCGACGATGGCCGCGCCCTTGAGCGACTGGTTCGGCAGCACCACGGCGAACTCCTCGCCCCCGTAACGCGCCACCAGGTCATTGGCGCGCATTTCGCTGGCCACCGCACGCGCGACGCGCTTCAGGCATTCGTCCCCGCCCAGGTGGCCATAGGCATCGTTGTAAGCCTTGAAATTATCGACGTCGACCATCAGCAGGGACAGTGGCTGCATCTGGCGTAGTGCACGCGCCCATTCCGCCTCCAGCGTGTCGTCAAAGCAGCGCCGGTTGGCCAGCCCGGTCAGGCCGTCGCGGGTGGCCAGTTGTTCCAGCGCCGCCTGGGCCATCTTTTCATCCGTCAGGTCGCGCAGCGTTTCTACCACCGCCGACAGTTGGCCATTGGCGCCGAAGATCGGGCTGGCATCGGCCGCCAGGTAGCGGCGGCGGCCGGCGCGGGGCATGTCGCACCAGCTCTCGATGGACAAGCCTGGCTGGGTGCGTCCGTTGTCGGTCGTGATGTCGGTGGGCTCGCCCGTCCGGGCCGGCTCGCCGCGGGTGCGCAGGACGAGATCGGCGAGGGTAGGGCGCTGGACGTCGTAGAAGCTGCGCCAATGGTCGGTCGTGCCAAGCACCTCGGTCGCCGCCACGCCCGTCAGGTGCTCGCAGGCACGGTTCCAGATCGTCACGCGCGCATGGGTGTCGAGCACGAAGACTGGCACCGACAGGCTTTCCATCAACTGACCGACGAACGCGACGTCCTGGAGCAGGACGGTCGGATAGGCGGCGCTGCTGCTTGTGTTGATCATGAGCAGTCCTCTGCGATTGGTAGCGCTTCGGTTTGCGGCAACCGGGTGGCTGTCGTCAGGAACCGATTCTGCTACCGGCATCACGACACGCTATTGATCTATAGCAAGGAGGTTCGAGCGTTGTGTTTAACGTACACGGTTGTGCGGTCGCACGTGGAACAAGCGACCGGATCAGGCACCAGTGTCAGGCAACCGCCTCAGTCAACCGTTACCAGTTCGGCCGCGCGATTCTGGACGGGCAGCGACAATGACCAGCGCCCGGCGTGCCCGGCGGTCGCGATCACGCGCAGCACGCCGCCCATCGCTCGGATCTGGTCGATGAGCTCCGCCGACAGCGAGGCCACTTCGCCCGGGGCGCTGGCGCAGCCGTCGATTTCCAGCCCCAGTGAGCCTGCGTTTTCCAGCAACCGCACGTGCAATTCACCGTGCTGCACGCGCGCGGCAGTAGCAAGCACATCTTGCAGCACACGAAAGACCGCCAGCCGCGCGCCGCGATCCTGGCCTGCGCGTGAAGTAGGATCGATGCCGGCTTCGAAGCGATAGCGCATGCCGTACAGGTGTGCGTGCTCGGCCAGGCAGCGCTCGAGCGCATGGCGCAGGCCGTCGCCAGGGCCGAAACCGCGCAGGCCACTGGCTACCGCGCGCACGGCGCCAAGGGCGCCATCGATGTGCGTCATGGCGCTGTCCAGCCGGCTGGCCAGCGCTGGCGCCTGGGCGATAGTGGCGCTGTCGTGCAGGCTCGACAGTTCGGTGCGCAGTGTCAGCAGACGGCGCCCGAGTTCGGTCTGCAGTTCGCGCGCGATGCGGGTGCGTTCGGTGTCGCGCACGTCTTCATTCTGGCGCACCAGGCGGTACACGACGTCATGGTTGTCGGCCAGTGCCTGTTCGGACTGCGCGCGGGCTTCGCGTTCGGCCACCAGCTGGCCATGCAGCGTGCGGGCGCGTTCTTCGAGACCCAGACTGCGCCGCAGGCTCAGGCATGCCAGCAACAAGCCTGCCATCGTCAACATGATGCAGGCCAGCAGTTCCGGTGGTGCGCTGCGCAGGGGCAGTGGCACCATGAAATGGGCTTCGCTGGCGCTGGCGCCGCAGGCGACGAAGGGCATGGTCGCCAGCAAAAACGTGTGTTTGTTCATGGTTGCCCTCGGGTCGGATTCGGAAGTTTCCGTAAGAACTTACCGCTCGACTCCCGTAGGAATATTGTGCAGTCTCAAACCTGACGTTTCCGACACGACCTCGGCGATCGATGACATCCGCTGCGCCAGCGAATGCGCCGCGTTATAATGGAAGGTTGACGAGAGGCTTAACGTGACTTACAGCATTAAAGAGATCTTCTACACCTTGCAGGGCGAGGGCGCCCACGCTGGCCGGCCGGCCGTATTTTGCCGGTTTTCCGGCTGCAATCTGTGGACCGGCCGCGAGCAGGATCGCGCCACATCGATCTGCCAGTTCTGCGATACCGATTTCGTCGGCACCGATGGCGAACGCGGCGGCAAGTTCAAGGAAGCCGCGTTGCTCGCTGCCGAGATCGACGGTTTGTGGCCGACCACCTATCCGGCCAGCAAATATGTCGTGTTCACGGGCGGCGAACCGCTGCTGCAACTCGATACTGCCCTGATCGATGCCATGCACGCACGGGGCTTTACTATCGCCATCGAAACGAACGGCACGCTGCCGGTGCCTGACGGCGTCGACTGGATCTGCGTCAGCCCCAAGATGGGCTCGACGCTGGTGGTGGAAAAAGGCAGCGAAATCAAGGTGGTCATCCCGCAAATCGGGCAAGACCTGGCGGCCTACGAGCGCCTCGACTTCGAGCACTTCTTTGTGCAGGCGATGGATGGGCCACTGGCGTCGCAGAATATCCGCCTGGCCATCGAGACATGCCGCGCCAATCCGAAATGGAAGCTGAGCCTGCAGACCCACAAGCTGCTCCAGATTCCCTGATTTATTCACTCCATTATCACTCCATTACCTAATAAAGCAGCAATGTTGACCATTACCCGCAAGCTCGAATTCGATGCCGGACACCGGATTCCCGACCACAAGAGCCAGTGCCGCAATCTGCACGGGCATCGCTATACCCTTGAAATTACACTGACCGGCGAAGTCATCGACGCTGACGGCAATTCCGACAACGGCATGATCATGGATTTCTCCGACGTCAAGGCCCTGGCCAAGCAGCATCTGGTCGATGTGTGGGACCATGCCTTCATCGTGTACGAAAAGGATGACAAGGTGCTGGACTTCCTGTCGTCGCTGCCGGATCACAAGACCGTGGTGATTGACCGCATCCCGACCGTGGAAAACCTCGCGCAGGTGGCGTTCACGATCCTCAAGACCGTGTTCATCGACCGCTTCGGCACCGGCCTGCGCCTGCACAAGCTGGTGCTGCACGAAACCCCGAACTGCTGGGCCGAGATCACCGATGCCTGATGTGCCGTCCGCAGTCGTGCATGACAATGCTGCGGATGCGGCGCACGAGCATTTCATGGCGCTCGCCCTGGACCAGGCGCAACTGGCGTGGGACCGTGGCGAGGTGCCGGTCGGCGCTGTCGTGGTCAAGGACGGCGAAGTCATCGCGACGGGTTTCAACCAGCCGATCAGCGGCCACGACCCGACCGCGCATGCCGAAATCGTGGCGCTGCGCGCCGCCGCCGACAAGCTGGGCAATTACCGGCTGCCCGGTTGCGAGCTGTATGTGACGCTCGAACCGTGCATCATGTGCTCGGGCGCGATGATGCACGCACGCCTGGCGCGCGTCATCTACGCAGCAACAGACCCGAAAACCGGCGCCTGCGGCTCGGTCGTGAACCTGTTCGACGAGCCTTCGCTGAATCATCATACCGGGGTGGTCGGCGGCGTGCTGGCCGATCGGGCAAGCAGCCTGCTGCGCGCGTTCTTCGCCGAGCGGCGCGCATTGGCGAAGAAAGCCAGCGCGGTCTGATACCGGTTGCTCTTGCAAGCTGGCGCTGCGGGCCGACCTTGATCGGTACCGGTGGGCGCGGTAAGATGTTTCCAGATTCCACCTACCGCCTCATCGCCCACCCGTGATCACTTCCCGTCTCGGCATCGCCATCGCGGCGCCTGCTGGCTGTACCAACGATCCGCTCGCCGTCGAGCGCGCCATCGCACGCTTTGAAGCGCAGGGCTGCCTGGTCCGCAATTACTACGATCACAGTTGCCTGCATCAGCGCTTCGGCGGCACCGACGACGCCCGCCTCGCGCAATTGCACGCGGCTGTGGCTGACCCCGACATCCACGTGATCATCGCGCTGCGCGGTGGTTACGGCATCAGCCGCCTGTTGCCGGCCATCGATTTCGATGCCATTGCCGCCAGCGGGAAGATCATCGTCGGCTTTTCCGATGTCACGGCGCTGCACATGGGACTGATGGCCAAGACCGGCGCACTCAGTTATGCCGGCCCGATGGTCGCTGGCGACTTTGGCGCACAAGAGCCGGTGCCGTTTACGCTCGACGATTTCTGGGCCTGCCTTGCCGGCCCCACCCACACGATCCGCGAGAGCGTCAGCGGCAATCCGCAGCTCGACGTGCGCGGCACGGTCTGGGGCGGAAATCTCGCCATGATCGGCTCGCTTGTCGGCACGCCGTACTTCCCGCGGCTCGACGGCGGTATCCTGTGGCTCGAAGACATCAGCGAACACCCGTACCGCGTCGAGCGCCTCCTATTGCAATTGATGCAGGCGGGCGTGCTGGAACGCCAGCAAGCGGTGGTGCTGGGCGATTTTTCCGGCTACCGCCTGGGGCCGCTCGACAACGGCTACGACTTCGATGCCATGCTCGAGTATGTGCGCCGCACGTTGCCGGTCCCCGTGCTGACGGGCCTGAGCTTCGGGCACATTCCACGGCGCGTCACGATCCCGTTCGGCGCGCAAGGGCAGCTGCAATCGGACGCTGATGGTTTCAGCCTGATGCTGTCGGACTACCCGACCGTGCGCCGGGCCTGATCGCGCACCAGCCAACGGCGCCCGGTAACGGCGCCCGGTAACGGCGTCCGGTAACGGCGCCCGCCAATCCAGCCCATTCGCCCTGCAGGGCATGCGATGGTAAAATAGCCGGTTAATCAAATACGCTTTTTGGGGTCATACAGTGCTATCCACAGCCAACATCACGATGCAATTCGGCGCCAAGCCGCTCTTCGAGAACATTTCCGTGCGCTTCGGCGACGGCAACCGCTACGGCCTGATCGGCGCCAACGGCTGCGGCAAGTCGACGTTCATGAAAATTCTGGGCGGCGACCTCGAGCCGTCCGCCGGTAACGTCAGCCTGGATCCGGGCGAGCGCCTGGGTAAGTTGCGCCAGGACCAGTTCGCCTACGAAGACACGCGCGTGCTCGACGTCGTCATGATGGGCCACACCGAGCTGTGGAACGCGATCGCCGAACGCGATGCGATCTACGCCAACCTCGAAGCCACCGACGACGACTACATGAAAGCCGCCGAGCTCGAAGGCAAGGTCGCCGAGTACGACGGCTACTCGGCCGAAGCGCGCGCCGGCGAGCTGCTGCTGGGCCTGGGCATCGGCACCGAGCTGCACCAGGGCCCGATGAGCGCCGTGGCGCCGGGTTGGAAGCTGCGCGTGCTGCTGGCGCAGGCGCTGTTCTCGAATCCGGACATCCTGCTGCTCGACGAGCCGACCAACAACCTGGACATCAATACGATCCGCTGGCTGGAAGACATGCTCAATGAGCGTAATTCTACGATGATCATCATTTCGCACGATCGCCACTTCCTGAACCAGGTCTGCACACACGTGGCCGACATGGATTACGGCACGCTGAAGGTGTATCCGGGTAACTACGACGAATACATGCTGGCCTCGACGCAGGCGCGCAACCAGCAACTGTCGAACAATGCCAAGGCCAAGGAGAAGGTCGCGGAACTGCAGGATTTTGTCCGCCGCTTCTCGGCCAACAAGTCCAAGGCACGCCAGGCCACGTCGCGCGCCAAGCAGATTGACAAGATCAAGATCGAAGAGTTCAAGCCATCCTCGCGCGCCTATCCGTTCGTGCGCTTCGAAGGCGAGAAAAAGCTGCACCGCCTGGCAGTGGAAGCCGAGAACATCTCGAAAGCCTACGATCGTCAGCTGTTCAAGAATTTCTCGATCATGGTCGAGGCCGGCGAGCGCATCGCGATCATCGGCGCCAACGGTGCCGGCAAGACCACGCTGCTGCGCACGATTGGCGGCGAGCTGTGCGGTCTACAGCCGGATGGTGGCCGCGTCAAGTGGGCCGAGAACGCGAATCCCGGCTACATGCCGCAGGATCCGACCGAAGAATTCGCTGTGGGCGACAACCTGACCGACTGGATGGGCCAGTGGACGCAAGAAGGTGACGACGACCAGGCCGTGCGTTCGATCCTGGGTCGCCTGCTGTTTGGCGGCGACGAAGTCAAGAAGTCGGTCAACGTGCTGTCCGGTGGTGAGAAGGGCCGCATGATGTACGGCAAGCTGATGCTGGGCCGTCACAATGTGCTGCTGCTCGATGAGCCGACCAACCACATGGACATGGAGTCGATCGAGTCGCTGAACATCGCGCTGGACAAATATGCCGGCACCCTGATCTTCGTCTCGCACGACCGCGAGTTCGTCTCGTCGCTGGCCACGCGCGTGCTGGAAATCCGTGAAAACGAGATCGTCGATTTCCGTGGCAACTACGAGGAATACCTGGCGAGCCAGGGCATCGACGCGTAATGTAGTAGTGGCAGGGGTGGCGGGTTTGCCACGCCCCCTGCCAAGGAGACCGAGAAGAGTATGGACACCGTACCGATCAAAACGTATGAATACGACCGGCCCCAGGCCGGTCTGGCCTGCACCGCCGAGGCCTGGGCGCGCATTCCCAGCGCGCCCGAACTGGCCGAGCGCGACGCGCTCAAGGACAAGATCCGGCGCCTGCTGAAAGAAAAGGGCGCAGTGCTCGTCGCCCACTATTACGTGGACGCCGACCTGCAAGACCTGGCCGAAGAAACCGGCGGCTGCGTATCGGACTCGCTCGAGATGGCGCGCTTCGGCCGTGATCACGCCGCCCAGACGCTCGTTGTCGCCGGCGTGCGCTTCATGGGCGAGACGGCCAAGATCCTCAGCCCTGAAAAAACCATCCTGATGCCCGACCTCGATGCGACCTGTTCGCTCGATCTCGGCTGCCCGGCCGACGAGTTCGCAGCATTCTGCGACCAGCATCCCGACCGCACCGTCGTTGTCTACGCCAACACCAGCGCCGCAGTCAAAGCGCGGGCTGACTGGATGGTGACGTCGTCCATCGGCCTGGACATCGTGGCCGAGCTGCACGCGCAGGGCAAGAAGATCCTGTGGGCGCCCGACCGCCACCTGGGCTCGTACATCCAGACCAAGACTGGCGCCGACATGCTGCTGTGGCAGGGCTCGTGCCTGGTGCACGACGAGTTCAAGGGCATCGAACTCGACCTGCTCAAGGCCGAGTACCCGCTGGCCAAGGTGCTCGTGCACCCCGAGTCGCCGGCGAACGTCGTGGCGCAGGCCGACGTGGTCGGCTCGACCACGCAGCTGATCAACGCTGCGCAGACGCTGGACGCTACCCACTTCATCGTCGCCACCGACAACGGCATTCTGCACAAGATGAAGATGGCCGCGCCTGGCAAGACCTTCATCGAAGCGCCGACCGCCGGTAACAGCGCGACCTGCAAGAGCTGCGCGCATTGCCCGTGGATGGCGATGAATGGCCTGCGCAATCTGGCCGACGTGCTCGAATCGGGCGCCAATCAAGTGCATGTCGACCCTGCCGTCGGCCTGCAAGCCAAACGGGCCATCGACCGCATGCTCGACTTTGCTGCGGCCAAGCGCGCCAAGGCGTTGCCAACCGGCACGCTCGAACAGAATGCCCCCATGTTTTCCGGAGTCGGCCCCGCATGACCAGTCTGCACAATCCCCACGCCCAGTTTGACGACAAACTGCAGGCGGCGTTCGAACAGAATATCCTTGCTGCACTGCTGGAAGACATCGGCAGCGGCGACCTGACCGGCAAGCTGGTGCCAAACGACACCCGCGTTACGGCGCGCGTGATCGTGCGCGAGGCAGCCGTGCTGTGCGGCGCGCCGTGGTTCGAAGGCGTCATGCTCGCGGTCGACCAGGACACCGACATCGCGTGGCAGTTTGCCGAAGGCGACCTGATGCCGGCCAACAGCACCGTCTGCACCATCACGGCGAACCCGCGCGCGCTGCTCACAGCCGAGCGCGCCGCGCTGAATTTCCTGCAGCTGCTGTCCGGCGTGGCCACTGCCACCCGGCGCTACGTCGACGTCATCGCGGGCACCAGCGCGGCGATCCTCGATACGCGCAAGACGTTGCCGGGCCTGCGCCAGGCGCAGAAGTACGCGGTGCGGGTTGGTGGGGGCAAGAACCAGCGCATGGCGCTGTATGACGGCATCCTGATCAAGGAAAACCATATTGCCGCTGCCGGGGGCGTCACGCCCGCGCTGGCGGCGGCCGCCAGCCTGAGCGCTGGCGCGCCGGTACAGATCGAAGTCGAAACCATCGCCCAGCTCGAAGAAGCGCTGGCGGCCGGCGTCAAGTCGGTATTGCTCGACAACTTCGATCTGATCATGATGCGCGACGCGGTGCAGGTCAATGCCGGCCGCGCGCTGCTGGAAGCATCGGGTGGCATCAACCTGGACACCGTGCGGGCGATCGCCGAAACGGGTGTGGACCGCATTTCCATCGGCAGCCTGACCAAGGACGTGCACGCCACCGATTACTCGCTGCGTATCGTCTGATCGCACCGCTCAACTCGCAGACCACACCATGTCAATCACCACCAAACTGAAACGTTCGCTTGTATTCCGCCTGTTCTGGCTCGGCTTCGGCCTGCTGCTGGGTGTGCCCCAGTTGATGGACGGGATTCTCTACAATATGAAGGGCGAACTGTTCTTCGGCATCGGCATGCTGCTGGTCGGTATTCGCGGCTTCCTGCGCCCGGTCGTGCTGAGCCGGGCGATGGCGATGCAAAGGGATGCTGCGGCGTCCGATGCGTCGATCGGCTCGCCAGTGTTGCACGGCGTGCTGTCGATCGCGATGGCCGCGGCTTTGATCACCGGTTTGGTGATCAAGTTCAGCAATAATTAAGCCTTGCCGAGCAAGCTGGCCACGAGCGGCAAGACCCGCTCGGCGGACGCTTCAATCTTCAGCGTGAGCATGTCGTCGGCACGCGTACGGCCCAGGTTCAACGCCGCAATCGGCTTGCCCGCCGCCTCGGCCAGCCGACAGAAGCGAAACCCCGAATACACCATCAGCGACGAGCCGACCACGAGCAGTGCATCGGCCGCTTCCATCCGCGCCAGCGCGGCTGCCGTGCGCGCCGCCGGCACATTGTCGCCAAAGAACACGACGTCGGGCATCAGCATGCCGCCACAGTGCACGCACGCGGGCGCCGTGAACCCCGTCACGGCATCCGGATCGATCTCGGCGTCGCCATCGGGCAGCGGCTGTGCGAGCACCTGGCCCAGGCCTGGATTGTCTGCCTCGAGCTGCACCTGCAGCGCAGCGCGCGTGAACGTCGCTTCGCAACCGAGGCACGTCACGTGGTGGATATTGCCATGCAATTCCAGCACATCGCGACTGCCCGCCTGCGTATGCAGGCCATCGACATTTTGCGTGAGAATGGAGCCGAACCGGTTGTCCGCACCAAGCGCGGCGAGCGCGCGATGGCCGGCATTCGGCGCGGCGCCGGACATCATCCGCCAGCCCACCATGCTGCGCGCCCAATAGCGGCGCTGGATTGCCGGATCGCGCCGGAATTCCGGCCCCTGGATCGGCAAGCGGCCACGCCGCACACCATCCCGGTCGCGGTAATCGGGAATGCCGGACGCGGTCGACAGGCCGGCGCCGGTCAGCACCAACGCACGGGGGTACTGTTCGAGAAACGCCGCCAGCTGCGTGGCCGCGTGGTTTTCGCCAAGTAAGTTGCCAAGTTCGTCGTTCATGGATGGAATCGTACCACCGCTCTGCATTTATCGCGCCGACACGACAATCCCGCCGACGATCAGGCCGAACGCGGCCACGTGGTACAGCTGCGGCAGTTCGCCCAGGAAAGCGGCCGACAGTAGCGCCGTAAACAGCGGCGTCAGATTGATGAAGAACGCACTGATCCCGGGCCCTGCGCGCTGCACGCCCGCGCCCCAGCAGCGCATGGCGATGATCGCCGGCCCGATCGCCAGGTATAGCAGAGCGCCGGCGAGGGGCCAGCTCCAGACGATCTGGGGCGTGCTCAGCGCCCACTCGCCGCCGGCCAGCGCGGCCGACCACAGCACGCCATACGCAACCTGGGCCAGCAGGAACGCGGCCCAGTCCGCACGCAGCGCCGGCACATCGTTCTTCTGCAGCAGTGACCAGCTGTAGAACGACCAGACGATGGTCGCCACGATCATGATCAGGTCGCCCGCCACCAGGCGCAGCGCGGCCAGTTCGGCCAGGCTGCCCCGGCACATGACGACCAGTACGCCGGCAATCGACAGCACGGCGCCGCCGATCTGGCGGCCCTTGACCGGCACGTTGTAGAACAGCCGGCCAACCAGCAGCATCCAGACCGGGACGCCGGACGCAACGAGCGTCACGTTCAGCGGCGACGAGGTTGTAAGTGCCAGGTATTGCATCGAGTTGTACAGGCCGATGCCCAGGAGGCCGAGCAGGGCGTAGCGGCGCCAGTTGCGCAGTACGCCGCTGCCAGGGCGCAGCGCGGCACGGCCGAGGAAGAGCAGGATCACGAGGGCGATCGACCAGCGCAGCAGGTTGAGCGTCATCGGCGGCATGGCGTCGCGCACGAGGCGGCCGATGATGGCATTGCCCGCCCACAGTACGGGCGGGATGCTCAGCAGCAAGACGGTGGTAAGTGAGAGCCGCTGCCGTTCCATGCTAACGCCGGCGCGGCGTGAGCACGCTCGGGAGTGCTTTTGGTAAGGTGTCCGGGAAGTCGCGCGAGTAGTGCAGGCCGCGGCTTTCATGGCGCGACATGGCGCTTTTGACGATCAGGTGCGCCACTTCGACCAGGTTGCGCAGCTCGAGCAGATCGGGCGTGATGCGGAAGTTGCGGTAGTACTCGTCGATCTCTTCCTTGAGCAGCTTGATCCGGTGCAGCGCGCGTTCAAGCCGCTTGGTCGTGCGCACGATACCGACGTAATTCCACATGAAGCGGCGCAGCTCGTCCCAGTTGTGGGCGATCACCACTTCTTCGTCAGCGTTCGTCACGCGGCTCGCGTCCCAGTCCGGCAGCGCAGGGTTGGCAATCGCCGGACTCGCAGCGATCTGCTGCGCACAGGCGCGCCCGACGACGACGCATTCGAGAAGCGAATTACTCGCCAGCCGGTTGGCCCCATGCAGGCCGGTGCATGCGACTTCGCCCACCGCATACAGGCCGGGAATATCGGTGCGTCCGGCCAGGTCGGTGACCACGCCACCGCAGGTAAAGTGCACGGCCGGCACGACGGGGATCGGCTCCCGCGTGATGTCGATGCCCAGTTCGAGGCAGCGCGCATAGATGGTCGGGAAGTGCTCCATCAAAAATTCGGGCGGCTGGTGGCTGATGTCGAGGTTGACGTAATCCAGGCCCCGCTTCTTCATCTCGAAGTCGATCGCGCGTGCGACGACGTCGCGTGGCGCCAGTTCGCCACGCTCGTCATGCGCCGGCATGAAGCGCTCGCCGGCCTGTGCGCCCGCTTCCGGCGGCAGCTTGAGCAGGCCGCCTTCGCCGCGGATCGCCTCGGTGATCAGGAACGACTTCGCATATGGGTGGTACAGGCAGGTCGGGTGGAACTGGATGAACTCCATGTTCGATACCCGGCAACCGGCGCGCCAGGCCATCGCGATGCCGTCGCCGGTGGCGGTGTCCGGATTCGTCGTATACAGATAGACCTTGCCGGCGCCGCCCGTGGCCAGCACCGTGTGTTCCGCCTCGAAGGTCAGCACATCGCCGCTGTTCACATCCTGCACGTGCAGGCCATAGCAGCGGGGCTGACTGCCATGCGCCACCTTGGGCCGCAGCTTGTCTGACGTGATGACGTCGATCGCGACATGGTGCTCGAACAGCGAGATATTCGGGTGCGCGCGTACCTTCTGTTCCAGCGTGACCTGCACGGCGTACCCGGTGGCGTCAGCCGCATGGATGATCCGGCGCTGGCCATGACCGCCTTCGCGGGTCAGGTGAAAGCCCATTTCGGCGGTCGCGTCGCGCGTGAACGGCACGCCCTGGTCGATCAGCCATTCGATCGCTTCGCGCCCGTGTTCAACGATGTAGCGGGTGGCGGTTTCGTCGCACAGGCCTGCGCCGGCAACCAGTGTGTCGGCCACGTGCTGGTCGTGGCTGTCGCCTGAATCGAGCACGGCGGCAATACCACCCTGGGCCCAGGCGCTGGCGCCGTCGAGCAGGGTGCGCTTGGAGATGATGGCAACCTTGCGGGTCTGGGCCAGGTGCAGGGCTACCGACAGGCCGGCCAGGCCGCTGCCGACGATCGCGACGTCGAATTTCATGGGATGGTTGAAATGTTTACAGAGGCAATACTATAAGCGATTTGCCACCGGCTGCGGGACAGCCTGACCAGGCCAAAGTCATCCGTAACGGGTTGCAAATGTACGCCCGCGCACCGAACGGCGGCGTCCGGCACGCTACGATGGCTTATTACTCACCCAATCAAGGATTCACCATGACCGCAGATCGCACCCACGTAGCAGCCCTCGAAGATCGTATCGGTTCCCTGCGCTTTGCCATGTTCACGTTCCGTGACGAGCACGACCACCTGGCCAGCCAGCCAATGACCAAGCAGGACGTCGATGCCGAAGGCGGCATCTGGTTCTTCGTGCATTCGGCCACCGCCCTGTGGGACAGCATCGCGCATCAGCCTGAAGTGAACATCAGTTTCTCGGATATCGATGACAGCACGTATGTTTCGGTCAGCGGCACGGCCGAGCGCATCGTCGACCGCGACAAGATTCGCAGCATGTGGAACCCGATGGTACAAGCGTGGTTCCCGGCCGGCCCGGAAGACCAGCACGCCGTGCTCGTGCGCGTTGTGCCGCACGCAGCTGAATACTGGGACTCGAACGACAGCAAGATGGTGCGCCTGTTCGCGGTCGCCAAGGCAGCCGTGACCGGCAAGCAGCCGGATCTGGATTCGGAGCACGGCACCATCAAGCTGTAAGCATTCTTCTGCACTAACTTGCGGCGGGGCATGAGAGTGGCGTAGAGTAGCCGCTCTCATTCAGAGGACACTCTTCATGTTCCCAGCCTGGCCCCGCTGCATCCGATGATATCTCCCCTCGAACTGGCCGCGAACCTCTTCACGGCTGTCGCCATCTTTTTAGCAGGCCGCAACAACGTCCACACCTGGTGGACAGGGATTGTTGGCTGCACCCTGTTCGGCGTGCTCTTCATGCAGACGCAGCTGTATGCCGACGTCGTGCTGCAAGCCTTCTTTGTCTTGACGGGTGTGCTGGGGTGGTGGCGCTGGTTGCGTGGCAAGGACGGTGCACCGCTGCCGATTACCCATGCGGGCTGGCGCACGATGGCATGGATGGTGCCGGTCGGGCTCATCGCCACTGGCGCGTATGGCGCTGCACTTCACTTCTATACTAACGCTTACGCGCCGTTCATCGATTCGGCTGTGCTCGTGTTTTCCGTCATCGCGCAGTTACTGATGATGGGGCGGCGCATCGAGAGCTGGCCGGTGTGGCTGTTGGTGAACACCGTTGCGGTGCCGCTGTATTTCAGCCGTGGCCTGTACCTGACGGCGTTCCTGTACATGTGCTTCTGGGTGAATGCGATCGTGTCGTGGATCTGGTGGCGCAAATTGGCGCAGCAAGAGCAAGTCGCGGCGCAAGCCTCAAGGGGTGCGTAAGCTGCTGCAGGAAGCCCGCCGTGAAGCTTTTGTGCTCGCGTGACCTGCGTTAATCACTGGACAGGCGAACCTCGAAACTCCAGAGGCGGGCAACCCACGCATCAGCGCGTGAATGGCGGCAGATCACCTGCGTTTTGATTGCCACCCGTTTCCGGGGCGCCCATGCCCGTTACTTTCGGGCCAGCCTGGCCTGGCCGTGTATCCTGCGCACCTGGATTGGCATGCGTTGCTGCCGTATCGAGCGGCACCGTGCTTGGCGCTTCCGGCTGCGGCGCGGCGCTGCCGTCGGTGATGGAAGGCTCATTGCCTTCGGTGCCGTCGGGCGCATTCACATACGGCCCGGATTGATTGCGGGTCAGCCCCGGGCCGCCATTGCCGCCGGTTTCCGTCTGCGACTCGTGCGATGGCGTCGCGCCCTGCTGGCCGCTCGTCTGGCCGCCGATACCAACGGTGGCGTCGTCCTGGGTTGCAGTCGTCGATGCGGGTGCGTTGCTGTTCATGGTAGTCCCCTTCGTGAAATGGATAAACCATTGTCCGGCAGGGCAGGGCGGACACGTATCGGCGCGCAGGGCATGGCGCTGTAGGACGAGAGCGCCCTTCACAGGTAATTCAGCGAAAATTTGGCGCATCAGCCCTTACGGAGCCTGGTGGCACGATGCTATACTGTATATCCATACAGTTATCTTCCTTCGCGCTCATGCCTGTGTTTGTACCGATCAATCTCGACCCATTGCCACCAGCCGACCCTGATCGGGCGGCCGCCAGCCGGCTCGGTGCGGGCAGCTTTTCCAGCATGTACGATGAGCCGGTCACCTCCGCCACGAGCGACGCCGAACTGGCGCGCGAATACATCTCCCATGGCGAGCTCAGTCCCAAGTCGATTGCCAATCTGCAGAAGGAGCTGTATCGGTTCCTGACCTGGTGCCGCGAAGAAGCGGGCAAGACATTCCAGCAGCTGAACGTCGGCGACCTGAATCTTTACAAGGAATTCATCCGGCAGCCGCCGCCCGCTTGGATCAGCACCACCAAATGGCCACGCAACGATCCGCGTTATCGTCCGTTCACCGGGCCCCTGTCCGATACCAGCCGCCGCCAGGCGATGATTGCCATCAAGGGCGTTCTGACGTTTGCCGAGCAAACCGGTTACCTGCGTCGTAATCCTGCGCGGCTCGTGCGCAATGTCCGCGCTGCACATTCCAGCCGCATCACCCGCTACCTGAGTCCAGCGGCGATTGCCTATGCACTGGCCGCAGCCGAAGCACGATCTGGCGACACCGAAGCGACGGCGCGCCAGCGCGCGCGTGATCGCTTCCTGCTGATCGCGTTCGCCCAGACCGGCGCACGCCTGAACGAAATCGTCGGTGCGACGATGGGCGCCGTCTACAGCGAGGGCGACGGGCGCTGGTGGCTCGACGTGCTGGGCAAGGGCAACAAGCCGCGCCGGCTGCCGGCGCCGCCAGCCACCATCGGTGCCTATCGCGACTACCGGCGTGCGTTCGGTCTGCTGGAGCAGACGAGCAGGGGCGATCGCATGCCTCTGGTGCTGTCGAGCCGTACGAAGGAGTACGTAGCAATCACAGATGAGGCCGCATCCGAAGCACTCAAGGCGATTTTCCAGCTTGCAGCGGATGATGCGGCGGCGAAAGGGGATGGGGATAGTGCATCGATGCTGAGGCTGGCGTCACCGCACTGGTTGCGCCACAGCATGCTGACCAACCATGCCAATAGCGGGGTGCAGCTTAAGACGCTGCAAGATACGGCGGGTCACGCGAATATCGCGACAACGGCAGCCTATTTGCACAAGACCGACCACGAGCGGCATGACGAGATTCTTCGTTCGAACGGTGACCGAGGTATCAACTAAAACGATCGAGAAGACGATGTCTTCCCGTTTAAAATGTAACTAACCAACATATAGAATAAAACTAAACAGAAATTCTAAAGCTAACTACTTCGGATACAACACCAAACCTCAAACAAGTCTACAGAAAAGGGGGTGGCTCTGATTCAACGGTGGTCACCAGAGATCGGCAGGGGAGGCGTTGCCACTTCTCCTGCGCGATGACCGATTCCTTATACCGGGATGGACGACGTACCGCCTTCCGCACTGCCGTAATTCTGTAACTCGTCGAGTGTCAGACGACGTTCGTTCAGCGCCGTGACGATGGCGTCGAGCTGTTCATCGTCGGGTTGGATATAGACGATTCGCTGTTCAAGCAGGTTATCCCAATACGGCGTGTAGGGAACGGCGGTCTCGGTCATGACCTCGGCAGCGAAGGTGCCATCGTGCATTTCGCCGACGAGCGTGATGCGGGTTGTTGCAGGGACAGTATTCTGGACGGTGATGTTCATGGTGTGCCTTTGAGTGATCAGTAAGTGTTATCGCATTGTCACGCAGTCATCGGTTACGTGCAAATCATCGGATGCGTGCCGTGCGCAGCTGTGAGGGATTGCTGCAGCCTGAAACGGATGGGACGTGTGGATGCAGGCGGGCACACGGAAATCAGCGAGAGCAGGGGAGCATATCGTCGTTGGATTTTCTTGCGTGTTCAGCGCCCGCTGCAAGTAACCGGTTCCTGAGCGGCGTTGTATCTATCGGATCTTCAACCCAACACAACTCGGAACATGGATTGTCTACTCGACGGCACGGCACGCAATCATGCTGCTCCTGCCGCCGTTACCATCGTCGTAGCGTAAGCGATGGCATCCTCGAGACGGTCATTCCCCCAGAACATCTCGTCGCCAACGAAAAACATGGGCGCGCCAAAGATACCGCGGGCCTGGGCATCGGCTGTGCGCGCACGCAGCGCGGCCTTGCACGCATCCGTTTTGGCTGCCGCGATAATCTCTGCACTGTCAGCGCCAAGTCCGTCGAGAATCCCGGCCAGCACCGCCTCGTCGCCGATTTCGCGGTCGTCCGCGAAATTGGCCAGCATGACCTGTTCACAGAAACCTTCAAGCCAGGGCGTGCCTTCGCCCTGTAGTGCGATACGCGTGGCAAACAGCGCATTACGGGGAAATAGGGAAGGGCGTTGCCAGCGCAAGCCGTATTTGACGCACTGGCGGCGCATGTCACGCCATACGTAATCGCCTTTCAGCGTCTGCAGCACGAATGGCGACGTCTCCCACCCGAGCGACTTGAAGATCGGGCCGAGCATGAACGGCTTCAGCTCCACACGCAGGTTGGCAGCGGCCGCTGCGCGCCGTATCCGCATCATGCTCAGGTAACTGTAATTGCTGCCGAAATCGAACCAGAATTCGATGATGTTCATTGAGCGTGGATCCTGTCATTCGACGATGAGGAGGCAACGGATCTCGATACCCTCAAGGGGAGGAGCTTCAGGTGATCGTTCCGAGCGGTGTGCGCGCCAGCGGCTGCGGTTGGCGAACGGGTGTCAGGCAGGCGACCAGGAAGCCGGCGCCGGCCAGGGCCCAGATGACGGCACTGATGAGTTCAAAAGTAGTGCGCAGCTGCGGGTGATTGATCGCCAGCGGCACGATCACTGCAGCACGCAACAGGCAGACGCCGGCCATGCCGGCCAGCATGAGTCGGGGTAGCGGTAGGCGCGGCAAGCGTCCCAACGCGGAGAAGGCGTAGGCCGCGCACACCGCCATGAGTAGTCCGATAATGCTGGTGCTCAATGGTGCCAGCCAGGTTCCGGCGCGCGATGATGCCACGACCTGCTGCGGTGCATTGAAGAATATAAACCAGCCGGTTCCGCCAGCAATTGCAGCGAAGTGGATGAGGGCGCCGATAGCGCTTGTGATGCCAGCAAAATAGACAAGTGGGATGGCCAGTTTTTTCATCTGCGACTTTCAGCGAGGTGAGAGAAGATGATGGTGGTGGCAAGGTGCAGCCACGACGTGTAAGACATCGAGAGGCGTGAGAATGACTCAGCCTGCACTAATCTCAATCGACATTAGGGAATATATTGTCGAGTTAGGTTTCGAAGCAGGTGTATCTCCTTGTCCCCTGTGTTTGATAAGGGTAGAGTCCCAGCATGATCAAATATACGTTGCTTAATGAAAATTGAACATGTTTCTGCTGGTGCCAACCCCAATTCGCAACATAACGATGACCACATCGCAGTGTTCACATGCGCCGGCGTGAACGACATTGTCGTTATTGACGGTGGCTCATCCGTGGCGGAACGGGACTACATCGACGAAGTACGCGGCGATGTAGCATGGTTCGTCCATGTATTTACCGATTCACTTCAAAAAATGCTGATACCAGGGCGCGATCAGGCTGATTGCGTCAGAATGGCGATCGCCGATGTCCGAGCGCAGTTTATGCATCTGACAGCCGGTCACGACGTTCCAGTGCATGCGTGGCCAATTGCAGCAATGACCTGGTTGAGGATTTCGCATCACGACGAGGCTGCACACGGGACGCTGTACTGCCTTGGCGACTGCAAGACGCTGCTGTACACGACCAGCGGGCCTTGTATCGACCTGGATCCATTCGTGAATCCACAGGAAGCTGTTCTGCAGGATGTGATTGCCAGATTGACGGCCGACGGTATCGGGGATCCGGCAAGTCGACGCGAACAGATGCTGCCGATGCTACGAGCCCGCCGCGAATCACAAAACCTGGCGCCAGCGCCCGGTGTCCTGTGTCTTGATCCGAATGGGCCGTTCCAGGCGCGTCGACACAGCGTCGACCTCGCGCACGACGCCAGCGTTCTGGTGATGACCGATGGCTTCTATCGACTGGTCGATCTCTACGACTTGTACACTGACGCGGCGCTAGTGGAAGCGTGCATCACCCACGGGCTCAAGGCGCAACTCGACAAGTTGCGGAACTACGAAGCAACGGGTGCACAAACTGCGGCACGCGCAGTGAAGGCCGCAGATGATGCCTCTGCAGCGATCTGGACTACGTAGTAGATCGCATCGAGAGGGAGGCATGCCTGCTGTTCGGCTTCCAATCTGCTATCCACACAAATAGCGCATTTAACATAATATAGATTATGCGCTGTTTAGTATTGACGGCTGCTCGACTCGTCAGCAGCCTGGACCTATTTCCATCGGATGCAGTTCGATGAGGTGCTGCTTTTCAAGCAATACGACTCGGCCACCGATATGCCATGCCATACGCCCCACGCGGCATTCATCCATCCGGTCACGCCGACCGATACGCCTCCCCATGAGAGTATCGAGATCCGTTGCCTCCTCATCTTCCACTGACAGGATCCACGCTAAATGAACATCATCGAATTCCGGTTCGATTTCGGCAGCAACTACAGTTATCTGAGCATGATGCGGATACGGCGCGCAGCGGCCGCTGCCAACCTGCGTGTTGAGCTCAAGCCGTTCATGCTCGGCCCGATCTTCAAGTCGCTCGGGTGGGAGACGTCGCCATTCGTGCTGCAGACCCTGAAAGGCGATTACGTATGGCGTGACATGCGCCGCCAGTGTGTCAAATACGGCTTGCGCTGGCAACGCCCTTCCGCATTTCCCCGTAATGCGCTGCTTGCCGCGCGTATCGCACTACAGGGCGAAGGCACGTCCTGGCTTGAAGGTTTCTGTGAACAGGTCATGCTGGCCAATTTCGCGGACGACCGCGAAATCGGCGACGAGGCGGTGCTGGCCGGGATTCTCGACGGACTTGGCGCTGACAGTGCAGAGATCATCGCGGCAGCTAAAACGGATGCATGCAAGGCCGCGCTGCGTGCGCGCACAGCCGATGCCCAGGCCCGCGGCATCTTTGGCGCGCCCATGTTTTTCGTTGGCGACGAGATGTTCTGGGGAGATGACCATCTGGAGGATGCGATTGCTTACGCTACGACAACGGTAACGCCGGCGGCTGAATGATTGAGTGCCGTTGCGTCAAGAAGAGAATATATGTTTCAAGGCAACTCTCTTCGCTTGAGCAATCCCTTAAACAGAAGCCGTGCTCTCGTTCGTCACGATTTGTATCGTTCCCGTGAGCGTCTTATGCACCGGACATTTGTTGGCAATGTCGTTAAGGCGCGCCCTTTCATCGCTGCTCAGTTCGCCGACATAATGGATATTCCGGGTAAATGAATAGAAACCGTCCTGCTGACCGTGGCTGATGTGCACGTTCACATCGTCAAGCTTGTATCCCTTGCGCCGCGCATACATCGTTACTGTCAGCGCGGTACATGCCCCTAATGCTGCCGCCAGCAGGTCGTGAGGCTCGGGGCCGGTTGCATCGCCTCCCGCCTCAACCGACGCGTCCGCCGTCAGGCGATGCGATCCAACCTCGATAATCTGTTGCAGCTTGCCTTCGCCGTGATGAGTGACGATCTCCATTTGATATCTCCTTGTTTGTTGTGACGTTTCATTCGCGAGCGCAGGACGCCATGCGTGCAAGAACTGCGGCTGCCATCCTTCAGCGGTTCTGATAGCCGCCGTAAACAGCCACCGGACTCCAGGCGGGCGAGACCGGAGGCAGTTGCGGATTCATTGGCGAATAGGGGCCGGCGCCGTAGACCACCCTGCCGTTCACCACAGTCAACAGGCTCTCCAGGCGCTTGATGCCTTCCGCCTCCATCGTGAAGTAGTCCTGGGGCAGGACCACGAAGTCGGCGTACTGGCCGCGCCGGATCGTTCCCTTGAGCTTCTCTTCGCCGCTCATCCAGGCCGAACCCGTGGTCATCAACCTCAGGGCCTGATAGCGGCTTGGTACATCCCTCGCCTGCCAGGTCGACATGCCGCCAGCGGTCTTGCCAGTGGCGGCCCAGTACAGCGACGGCCAGGGGTTATAGCTCGACACCCGGGTGCCGTCGGTGCCCAGGCCGACCGGGATCTTCATGTCCAGCATCTTGCGAATCGGCGGCATCTGGCGCGCCTGCGCACCATAGCGCTTCCAGTAGGTTTCGCCCTGAAAGTGCATGCGGTCCTGGACCGCGATGCCCCCGCCCAGCTTCTTGATCCGCGCCAGCTGGGCGTCGGTGACGGTCTCCGCGTGGTCGACAATGAAGCGTAGCCCGTTCAGCGGTGTTCTTGCGTTCACCTTTTCGATCATCGCCAGGTCGCGGTCGATGCTTTCACCGTACGTGGCGTGCAGCCGGAACGGCCAGCGCTTCTGCACCAGCAGGCCGACCACCTGCTCCAATTCGTCCTCCATGTGGGTCGGCAGGTCGGGACGTGGTTCAAGGAAGTTTTCGAAGTCGGCCGCGCTGGCAACCAGGTTCTCGCCCGCACCTTCCGCCGAAAAGCCATTCGGATAAAACATGTGGTCGTTCTTCTTTGGATGGGTCATGCCAATCCAGCGCTGGAAGTCTTCCAGCTCCTTGCCAGGACGCTGGGCGAACAGGTAGTAGGCGGTGCGCACGGTGAGCTTGCCCTCGCGCGCCAGCCCGATCGTCACGCCGTAGTCGTCCGGGTAGTTCTGGAAGCCCCCGCCGGCGTCGATAACGCTGGTCACGCCCAGCCTGTTGAGTTCGCGGTAGTAGTGCAGCGTGGAATTGCCCTGGTCATCGCGGCTGAGCTTGTTGGTCTTGGCCAGCGTCGAGTACAGGATCAGCGCATTCGGCTTGGCGATCAGGCGCCCGGTCGGCTTGCCGTTGGCGTCCAGCTCCACCACGCCATCCTTGTACTTCGTCTCGCTGGTATAGCCAAGCGTCTCGATGCCTTTCTTGTTCAGGAAGCCCAAGCCGTACAGGTAGAGAACGAAGACCGGCCGATCGGGCACGGCCGCATTGATCTCCTCCAGCGTCGGCAAACGCTTTTCCTCGAACTGGTACTCATTCCACCCACCCACCACCTTCACCCATTCGCCTTCCGGCGTGCGTGCAGCTTGCTCCCTGAGCAGCTCGAGCGCGCGCTTGAGCGAGGAGACGCCGTCCCAGCGCAGCTCCATGTTGTAGTTCAGGCCTTCGCGGATCACATGGGTGTGCGAATCGTTCAGGCCGGGAATCACGGTGCGCCCGCCGGTGTCGATGACCCGGGTGGTGGCGGTCTTGTGCTTCAGCACAGCGGCATTGCTGCCGGTGGCCAGCACCTTGCCGTCCTTGACCGCGACGGCCTGAACGAACTCGCCATCGCGGACCATGGTGGCAATCTTGCCGTTGGTGAGGATCAGGTCGGCCTGGGCCTGGGCCGCCGACGCGGCCAACAGGCCGGACGCCAGCAACGCCGCATGGACGCCGGTACGAAGGGATGCAATGGTGTGGTTCATGGCGCTTCTTTCGTTGGTATCAAGCGAGATGCATGCTTTCCTCACGATAGCAGCGGATCGCCTGGCCGGCCCCTGCCATTTTGCCGGGGCGGACGGCAACCCAGTCGTCCCTTTGGGCGCCTGCGTCCTATAAAAACACACGGTCATAGAACTATCGTATGAATGATATGTCAACGCAAGCGGCCATAATCAATCGGCAGCGACCTTCCGCGCCCCGCTCAGGCCGCACACACGATGAAAGCACGTCCCATCCCATGAACCAGGTCCCACACACTGCCCTGTCAGTCCGGCCCCTGCGTGATCCACACCCACATGCGGCGTCACCTCGCGCAAGCGCGGCCAGCCGCAAGCCCGATGCAGCCTGGCAGCTGGCGGCCATGGTCACGCCGGTCACGGCCAGCCTGGAACAGGCGGCCTGCGAACTTGCCTGCATCTGCGAAGATGACGCAGCGCCGGCCAGCGCTGCGCTCTGCCTTGCCAGTACCGGGTTTGCGGCAGGCATGCACTTGCCGGAACTGGCGCGCCGCGTGGCCCAGGCCCGGTGCCGGCCCGCTGGCGCGGAGGACCGCGCGGAGCTGGCCGGACGCGCCGCGCTGCTGGATATCCTGCTGGCCGGCGACGAAGCGGTGGCATCTTCCGCGCCCGATGGCGCAGTGCTCGAACATCGCTTCGGACACTGGCTCACCGTCCTGCAAAAAGCCTGGTATGCGGGTGCGCAAGCCCAAGCCATGAACGCCATCGACCGAGCCCGCGCGTTTGCCGGTGCACTGCAGTCTCCCGCAGAGCGCATGAGTTTCCACCTGTTCGCTGCGCTGGCCATGTCGCGCAGCATGGACGCTGGCGCCGACTGCAAGCCGGACATCCATTGTGCAGAGCTGCGCCGCATGGCCCGGCTGCACCCGGCCAACGCCGCCAGCTTTTCCCTGCTGGCCGATGCAGCGCACGCCCGGCACAACGGCGACTTCCTGGCAGCGTTGCGTGGTTATGAGGCAGCGGCCGACGCTGCGACCGGCCAGGGGCGGCATTGGATGGCTGCCCTGGCCTGGGAAGAAGCGGCTCACCTGGCCCAGGCTTGCGGCCTGGGCTCGGTCACCGGCCACTTCCGGCAGGCCGCGCTTATCAGCTACGGCCACTGGGGAGCCCACGGCCGGCGTGCCTGCCTGCGGTCACGGTGGGGCCTGGTGGAGTCCGGACACGCGGGCGAATCGCCCAGCTTGCCGGCGGAGGCGCATGCGCTGCAAGCGGCTGGCCTCGGTGAACTCGGCTTGTCGATCGCGCACGAGGTCAACCAGCCGCTGGCGGCAATTTCGCTGCACGCTGCAGCGGCCAGGAAATGGCTGCGCAAGGCTGAGCCGGACATTGAACGCGCCCTCTCGTCGATCGCCCTGATCAGCGACGCCGGACGGCACGCCGGCGAGATCGTGCGCAGCATGCAACGGCTCGCGGCGCACCGAAATAACGACATGGGCCAGGTGAAGGTCGACCAGACCGCGCGCGATGTCCTCCAGCGCCTGCAGCGCCGCCTGCGCAAGGAAGGAATCGACGTGAAGGCAGCGCTGGGCCTGAGCGAGACGACGATCCACGCCAATGCCACCCAGCTTCAGCAGGTCATGACCAACCTGCTCGTGAACGCCATCGAGGCGTTGACCGGTTCCGGCGCACCGGCCGGACCGAAATGCATCAGCATCGCCACACGCCCGCATGGCGGCCACGAGGTGGAAGTGCGCATCAGCGACAACGGCCCGGGCGTCCCCCTGCACCACCGCGAGCGCGTCTTCGGCAGTCTGTTCAGCACCAAGCCCGGCAGTACCGGCCTGGGACTGGCGATCTGCCTGGCCATCGTGCGCGCGCACGGGGGGCGGATCGCCTATGAGCCGGGGCAGCCCCGGGGTGCCTGTTTCCGCTTTATTGTTCCCGTGCACCCAGGCCGGCTTGACCTGGTCTGAAAGCCGCGCCAGACTGTTATTCGTTTTACAGCCTGCCGACATCGACATGGACACATGAACCATCCCGACCAGCCGATCCGCGTGATGATCGCCGACGACCATCCCATGATGCGAGATGGGATTGCCGCAACCCTGCGCGCCCAGGGCGGCATGGACATCGTCGGCTTGGCCAGCAATGGGGCCGAAGCCATCGCCCAGTTTGCTCGCCACCGGCCGGACGTGACGCTGATGGACCTCCAGATGCCGGTCAAGGATGGGCTCGAGGCGATTGTGGCGATCCGCGCCATGCATCCCGATGCCCGCATCATCGTGCTGACGACCTTCAGTGGTGATGCACGCGTGATTGCCGCACTGAAGGCGGGTGCCACCGGTTATCTGTTAAAGGACGTGACCGCGGCCGAACTCGCTCATACCGTGCGCCACGTCTACCAGGGCGCGAGCGTGATCGCCAAGGTGGCCCAGGACGAGGTCGATGGCCACTTCCCTGCCGACAAGCTCTCTGCGCGCGAACTCGAGGTGCTGCGTCTTGCTGCCAACGGCAATTCGAACCGCATGATCGGCGCCATCCTCACCATCAGCGAACCCACCGTCAAGAGCCACATGAGCACCGTGCTCGTCAAGCTGGGCGCGAGCGACCGCACCCACGCGGTGACCCTCGCCATCAAGCGCGGCTACATCACCCTGTAGCGCCGATCCGCCTAGCGCGCAGTGCGACCCCGTCATTCGGCAGGGTCGCGCTGCGCGGCGCCGCCGTAGGATAGACGTGACGGACCATGCCGCCATGGTCCGCCGCTCTTCATCACCACGGCATCGATCGACCATGAAAACACGACTTCTCCATGCAGGCATACTCGCCATGCTTCCCTTTTGCCTCGGCTCGGCCGCCCGGGCCCAGTCCGACACGGCCCAGATGTACGGGCGTCTCAATCTGGGCCTGGAATCTGCGCAAGCCAGCGGACAAGCCGGCCGTTCGGCCCCTGCCGCATCGCGCCTGACGCGGCTGGCGAACTACCGCTCGGTGATCGGGCTGCGCGGCGACGCCCCGCTCGGCGACGCCCTGCATCTGATCTGGCAGGTCGAGGGTGCGGTTGCGCCCGACAGCGGCGCTGGCGCCCTCGCCTCGCGCAACACCCGGGTCGGCCTCGCAGGCCGCTGGGGTACCCTGTTTGCCGGCAACTGGACCACGCCCTACAATGCCTCGACGGCCGATCTCGATCCCTTCTACGTGACGACGGCGGGCTACATGAGCATCATGGGCAACGGCGCTGCGCCCAGCAGCGACAACCTTTCCGATATCAGCTCCTTCGATCGGCGCCAGCAGAACAGCCTGCATTACTGGACGCCGGCCTGGCGGGGCCTGTCGCTACGCCTGGCCCACGGCTTCAGTGAGGAGCGCCCCGTCGGCGGCGCCCGCCCGGCGCTGGACTCGGCAGCCCTGCTGCTGGAGCGCGGACGGCTGTACGTGGCACTGGCGCATGAACGCCATCGCGACTACCACGGGCCGGGCCGCGACGACCGTGGCACCAGGCTGGCGCTGGCCTATCGCGTAGGCCCGACGCGCCTGGCGCTGGTCGGCGAGCGCCTGGATTACCGCACCGGCAGCGGTGCGCTGCGACGCGACGCCTGGTACGTGTCCGCGACCCGGCAGATTGGCCAGCATGCCCTGAGCCTGGGCGTGGCAAAAGCGCAGGACGGCCAGGGAACCGCGAGGCAGCGGATCGGCTTCATCAGCGCAGGACCTGACACCGGCGCGGTCCACGCCACCCTCGGCTATGAGCTGGCCCTGTCGCGTCGGACCACCTTGTTCGCATTCCACACGCGTCTGCACAACGACGATCGCGGGGCCGTCGACTTCGCCATCAACGGACTGGATCCGGTCGCCGGCGCCCACCTGCGCGGCACCGCGCTCGGCATCAGGCACGCGTTCTAAGAACGCCTGGCGCGGCCGTTCTAGCGGCTGCGCGCCCTAGCGATCTGAAGCCGCTCGGCGTAGCGCACCAGGTCGGGCAAGGAGCGCGCGCCCATCTTGTCCATCACCTTGCGCTTGTGGGTCTTGGCCATGATTTCGCTCACGCCCAGGGCGTCGGCCACCTGCTTGTTCAGCAGGCCTCCGATGACCAGCTCCATGGTTTCGCGCTCGCGCGGGGTCAGGCTCGACAGGCGCTGGCGCAGTTGCGCCGTTTCCCGGCGCGCCGCCAGATTCGCCTCGTCGGTGCGCAGACCGTCACGCACCGCGCGCAGGAGTTCGTCCGGCGCGACCGGCTTGGTGAGAAATTCGATGGCACCGGCCTTCATTGCCTGCACCGTCATTGGAATCGAGCCGAACCCGGTCATGAAGATGATGGGCATGTCGCTGCCCTGGCGCGCCATTGCAGCGGCGACCTCCAGGCCGCCCAGCTCGGGCATCTTCATGTCGCAGACCAGGCAGGCCGCCGTATCCGGGCGAGCTGCCCCGATGAACGCCGCACCGGCCGCAAACCCCCGCGCCTCGAAACCCTCGGCCGCGAGCAGGTTCAGGATCGATGCGCGCACCGCATCGTCGTCATCCACCACGAATACCATTGACGCCGTCATGGCGAATCTCCTTTGATGTCGGCCGTCAACGGCAGGATGAAGACCAGGTGACAGCCATGCGGTGCGCGCGGCTGCGCCCGAATGCTGCCACTATGGGCTTCGATGATTGAACGGCATACCGCCAGGCCCATGCCGATCGCCCCGGGCTTGGTGCTGACAAACGGCTCGAACATCGCTTCCAGCCCGGCCTCGCAGCCGCCAACGCCGTTGTCGGACACCTGGACCTCGACGCCGTCCCGGACGCAGACGGTCGCCACCTGCAGGATCCGTTCACGGCCCGCAGTGGCGGCCATCGCCTCGATCGCATTGCCCAGCAGGTTGGCCAGTACCTGCTGCAACTGTACCGCGTCGACCTCGATGCGGTCCGGATCGGCAGCCAGGTCGAGCATCACCCTGATCTCGTGGCGTTCCAGCTCGCCGCGCGCGAGCGCGAGGGCATCCCGTATCATCGCATGCAGGTGGGCCGGGTGGAACACGGGGCTTTGATGTCCCAGCGCCTGCAGGGTCTGGATGATCCCGCCAGCGCGCTGGCTCTGGCCGAGGATGTCGTGCAGCAGGCCGCCCAGCTTCTCGAGCGCCGGCGTATCGCGCTGCAGCCAGCGCAGGCCGGCGCCTGCGTTGCTCGAGATCGACATCAGCGGCTGGTTCACCTCGTGCGCGATCGCCGCAGTCAGCTGGCCGACCGTGGTCAGCCTGGCGCCGCGCACCAGTTCCTCCTGGGCCCGCCGCAGCGAAGCCTCCTCCGTCTTGCGGCGCGTGACGTCGCTGACCGTCCCTACGTAGATGTCGGTTTCGTTGTCGGTCATCGGCTGCCCGATGACGGACAGGTGGCGGATCTCCCCCTTGGCCCCCGTGATCCGGTGCTCGAAACGAAACGCCGTGCGGGCGGCGGAGGCCTCGCCCAGCAGCTGCGCGGCGCCGGCGCGGTCGCCCGGATGAATGCGCGCCATCAGGGCGTCAAAGGCGATCCACGTCACCTCGGGATCGAGGCCGAAGATGCGGCGGAACTCGGGGGAACAGTTGACCACGCCGTCCTCGATTTCCCAGGTCCAGCTCCCGCTCTGGTTGATCAGTTCCCCCAGCAGCAGGGTCGCGCGGCTTTCCCGCAACGCGCGCTCGACCTGGCGCCGCTCGCGGTTTTCCTGCAGAAGCTCGGCGTACAGGTTCGCATTCTCGAGCGACACGGCCGCCTGCGCCGCCAGCAGCGACAGCAACTGGGTATGCTCGCCGGTGAAGCCGCTGGACGACAGGCGGTTCTCGAGATACAGCATGCCGACCAGTTGCGATCGCTTAATCATGGGAATCGCGATCGCAGCGCAGCGCGGATGAGTGCGCAGGTAGGGATCGAGCGCATGGCCGGGAGGTCGCTGGCTGTCGCTGACGCTGACCGCCGTGCGCGAGCGCAAGGCGGTATGGATGACCGTGAGTGGAAGATCCAGTTCGCCCGGCGTCGCCTGAGTCATGTCGATGTCGATGTCGACGCCGTCGGCGCCGAGGCGCGCGCTGGCCTGGACCAGCAGCCGGTCGCCGTCGCGCCGCAGGAGCACGCCGCGCTGGGCGCTCGCATATTCCAGTGCAATGCTCATCAAGGCCTTGACCAGCGGCGCCGGGTGGATTTCTTCCGACAGGGCGCGGGTCGCACGAATGACGCCGTCGATGTCGCGGATCGCCCCGGTTGCGCCGGGTGGGCCCAAAAGGGCCGCGCCACCCGAACCCGGATAGGCATCCTCGAGCCGGGCCACCTTGCCAAGTGCGCCCCAGCGGCGGTAGGCCGCGTACGCGGCGCTGGCGTGCGCGCTCGCCGCGGTGGCCAGGCCACCGTGCCTGGCCAGCCGCGCCGCGCATTCGTGCGCGATCCCTTCGATGTGCGCGCTGCCGCCCTCCTTCGCCAGCGCCGCCGCGCGCTCGTAGGCCGCGAGCGCGGCGATGGCCTCGCCGCCGCGGTCGAGGACAGCGGCGTGGGCCAGCGCCAGCTTGTCGGCGAAGCCGCGCGGGTAGCCCGCGGCCCAGGATGCAAGCTGCGCGACGTGCGCGTCAACACGCGCACGCACGCCAGCGTCGCCCGCAGCCAGGCCAGGCGCGCGGCACAAGGCAAGGATGCTGAACAGGTGGTAGTCGGCCTGGTGCAGGTGCGCTGGCGCCGACCAGGCGAGCAACCCGGCCTGCTCCAGGCAGAACAGGGCCTGTGCGTCATCGCCATCCAGGTAATCGAGCATGCCGATGTAGAGCCAGTGCCAGAAGCGCAGCGTCGACATGGAGTCGGCAAAGCCGTTGCCGGGCTGCTCGTGCCGGCACAGCAGCGCCGTTCGCGCGCTGCCGCCCGGCTGAACCGTCCTCAGGCAGTCTACGACATCGCGCTGCACGCACAGGATCGCTTCCACATCCGCAAAGCCGACCTGGGTGACGAAAGCCAGCGCGCGTTCGATTTCCTCGCGCACCGCCTCGAGCCGGTCGCCTCGCGCAAGCAGGATACAGGTCCGATGGCAGGCTTCGAAGCAGGCGATCGTGAAGTCTCCCTGCGCGCGCGCGGCCTCGAAACCGGCCTGGGCGCAATCGAGCGAAAAGTCCAGCGGCCGGGTCCAGACGCTGGCCTGATCGAGCGCCAACAGGACTTGCGCCTCGTGCGAAGCGTAGCCATGCCGCCCGACCAGTTCGCGCGCCTCCTGCGCATAAGCGAAGCCGTCGTCGAACGCGCGGTAGCGCTCGCATACCACGACGCCGAGCCAGGCGAGCGACACGGTCGATGCCGGCGTCATGCCATGCCGCAGGGTCAGTTCCAGCATGTGGCACAGCTGCATGAACAGCAGGTTCAACGACGTGAAGGCGGCGGGAACCAGCAGGCTGGCCAGCAGCGAGACCACGATACGGGCGTTGGGATCCGTCAGCGGCGCCAGCGTGCCCAGCCCGTCCAGCCGCTCGCGCAGCGCGGCGTAGGCGCTGTCGCAGGCTTGCTCCGACGGTTCCCGGGGAATGGCGATCCCGAATCCGCGCAGGGCGTCGAGTGCGATGTTGCTCGCCTCGCGGTAGCGGCCACGCCGCACCTCCAGCTCGACCGCGAGGCACTGCACCTGGGCGAGGACGAACCGGTCCGGCACCGTCGCGAGCAGCTTGCGCACCAGCGCAGCGCAGTCGTCCAGCTGGCCGGTCAGGAAGCGGCCATGGGCCAGTTCGAGCTCAATTTCCAGGGTGAGCGCGGCGCCCGGTACGGTCGCCGGTGCCCGTGTCAGCAGCTGCAGGGCCTGCAGCTGGTAGCGGCAGGCAGCAGCGTAGGCGCAGGCGCGGCGCGCGAGCCGGCCCGCACGCAACGCCAGCGTTGCCAGTTCGACCGCCCGCGCGGCCGACACCAGGGCGCCGGCGTGCGCCAGATGGTCGACCCCATGAAACAAGGTACGGTCCTGCCCGTCCAGCCGCGCGCGCGCCAGCAGCGCGGTGGCTGCGGCGTAGTGCAGACGGGTGCGCCGGTAAGGCTCGAGCATGGCGCAGGCCGCCTCTTGCAGGCGGTCGTGCGTGAACACGTAGGCCCCGCCGCGCCGTGCCAGCACATCGGCGCGCAAGGCTGGCGCGAGCCTGTGGTCGAGCGCCTCCGGCTCGGCGCCCGAGACTTCGCACAGCAGGGCCAGGTCGGCCGCCCGTCCCAGCACGGCAATCGTGCCGAGCAGTTCATGCAGTTCCTGTGGCAGCTGGATCAGGCCCTGCAGGGCCAGGCCCAGCATATTGTCCGTAAAGGGGCGCCGCCATATCCCGTCGAAGTCGAACTGCCAGCCCGTCTCCCCGAAGTGCGCCAGGCCGCCGTCGGTCAGCCCCTGCAGGAACTGCCACACGAAATACGGGTGGCCACCCGTTTTGTGGTGCACCAGGCCGCCAAGCTGTTCCAGCTGCGGCTGCGCGCCCTCGAAGGTATCGGCCAGCATTTGCTCCAGGTCTGCTACTGACAGGGTCTCGACCGCCAGCTCGCGGTAGTAGGCGGCGCGCAAGGCCAGGCGCCGGCCCAGGCTGGCTTCCTCTCCGAGGGGGCCGCCGGCACGCGAGCAGGTCCCGATCAGGAGCATCACCGGCAGCCCGGCGGCCAGCCCGACCACCTGCTCGAGCAGCATGGCCGCGGCGGGGTCGAGCCAATGGGCGTTATCCACCACGATGACCAGCGGACGCTCGGCGCTGGAGAAGGCACGCAACAGCTGCAGGACCGCCGCCGCCAACCGGCCGACTCCATCCAGGGATGCCTGGGGCGGTTGCAGCGTCGCGGTTTCCAGCAGCAGAGCCAGTTCCGGCACCAGTGCAAGTGTCAGCTCGGGATCCACCATGGCGGCGCCGATGCGGCCGCGCCAGTGCGCCACCGACGCTTCGCCCTGCCTGAGGATGTCCGCCACCAGCACGCGCACCCCGTCCACCAGCGCAGCATAGGGCGCGTCTCCCCCATATTGATCGGCCCGGGCGCTAATCACCGTCGCATCGCACATAGAGGGGTCGGCCAGGAAACCCGCCAGCAGCGCCGACTTGCCGATGCCTGAGGGTCCGTGCACGACCGACACCCCGAAGGTGCGCTCGCTGCGCACCCGGCTGAAGTCCGCTGCGAGCTGCGCCAGTTGCCACTCCCGGCCATACAATCTGGACAGGTCATGCACGGCAAGCGGATCGAGCGACGCCGTCATTTCGGCCGCTTGCGGGTGCTGAGGGCACATTCGATGTGCTCGAACAGCAGGTCGGGATCGACCGGTTTGCGCAGCAGCGCGATGGCGCCAGCCCGGGCCGCGCGCAGTTCCATGTCACCGTCGCTGTGACCGCTCAGGAACAGCAAGGGAATGGCCAGGCCCAGGGCGGCGAAGCGCTCCTGGGTCGTGAAGCCGTTGATACCGCGCAGCTTGACATCGAGCAGGACAAGGTCGATGTCGGGCAAGTGTGGCGATGCGAGGAAGCTCTCGCCGGAATCGAACAGCAACGTCGCGTAGCCGTCCGCCTGCAGCAGGTTGGCCATGGCCTGGCGTACCGCGGCATCGTCGTCGACGACGCAGATGCGCGCCGGTGCTGCATCGTCACTCGCTTGCTGGTTCATGCCGTTGCCCGTCCCGCCTCATGCATGTGGCTCGCCTGCCGTCGGCGCATCAACGCGACCCGTGGGCGTTCCCGCGTCGGTGGGGCTGGCGGGAATGCCGGTGATCTGGGCCACGCAATGCGTGCGCAGCCAGCTCGCCGTGATCGGCTCCCTGGCGAGCATGCGCTTGACCAGCGGGACCGACTGCTCGCCGATCAGCATGCCGAGCAGGCCGACCAGGGCAACAACCGGCGGCGCCGGTGAGCGCACCTGCAGCAGCGCATAGATCAGGCCGACCAGCAGGCCGGCCGCCAACGCCACGACATAGATTTTCATGGGTTCCTCCATAAAAAGAACGGCAAGGCTGCACGGCGCCGCCGTGCCGGCCCTGCCGGATTCCCGCGCTGACGGATTATTTTGCGGGCACGGGTGCCAGCGTTTCGTGGCTGCCGGTGATGCGCTGCGGCGCCTTGTGCACCATCGTGTAGGCGTAGTCCACGCCCATGCCGTAGGCGCCGGAATGCTCACGCACGATCGCCATCACGTCATTGTAGGTGTCGCGGTGCGCCCAGTCGCGCTGCCACTCGAGCAGCACCTGTTGCCAGGTGACTGGCACGGCGCCGGCCTGCACCATGCGCAGCATCGCGAAGTCGTGGGCGTCTTTCGAGGTGCCACCCGAGGCGTCGGCCACCATGTAGATCTCGTACTCGCCTTCCAGCATGGCGCACAGGGCGAAGGTGGTGTTGCAGACTTCGGTCCACAAGCCGGCGACAATCACCTTTTTCCGGCCGTTGCTGGCCAGGGCGTCGCGCACCTTCTGGTCGTCCCACGAGTTCATCGATGAGCGTTCAAGAATCTCCTTGCCAGGGAATACGTCAAGCAGCTCCGGGTAGGTATGGCCGGAGAAGCTCTCGGTCTCCACCGTGGTGATGATGGTCGGGATATTGAAGGCCCTGGCGGCCTTGGCCAGCCCGACCACGTTGTTTTTCAAAACCTGGCGGTCGATCGACTGCACGCCGAAGGCCATCTGCGGCTGGTGATCGATGAAGATCAGCTGGGAGTTTTGCGGGGTCAGGACTTCGAGTTTCGGGTTGGGCATGATGTTCTCCATGTCGTTGCTGGGGCGGCTCAGCGTGGTGTGGGCCGCAATGGTGGTAATCGTAAGACGCGGTTTGCTATGGAACCAGTATCCAAAGGTATACCTGCCTTACGGTGGGGTCGCCCGCTCCTGCACCGGCATCGACGGCGTTTCGGCCGCCATCAGGCCGAGCAGGATCAGGACGGGGAGTACCAGCGCGGCAAAGCCGAACCGGTGGAACGCGAAGGCCGCGACGACGCAGCCGATGGCGAACGCCGCCAGGGGCCAGATAAACTTGGCGCACCTGCTTGTCAAGCCCGGATCGTTGGCCCCGCGGGCGGCGTCTGTCAGGTCGATCACGATCTGGGTGACGTTCCCGGTCATCATGGAAGTCGGTGCCAGATGGGTCAGCAGCAGACGGCTGGTGGCGCTGTGCGCCCCCATCCCTGCGGTGCCCAGCAGGCCCGCCGCCATCGCCAGCCACCCGGCGTGTTCGCCGATCGGGGTGGCCGCGATACCGCAGGCCATGAAGCCCGACAGCAGCACGACCTGCAGCAGCAAGGCCGGCCGCAGCGCAGCACCGCCGCGCCGCTCGACCGCGACAATCAGCAGGCGCGCCATGACGACGCCGACGATGAAGGCCGGGAAAGCCAAAAACTTCAACAGCACCATTTCGCGGCCGGGGTCGGCCAGCGCGGCGCCGATCATGATGAAGTTGCCGGTCACGTGGGCGGTGAACAGGCCAAACAGGGCGAGAAAGCCCAGCGTGTCGACATAGCCGGCCAGAAAGCCGAGCGCCAAACCCTGCGTGCGGTGATGTGTTGGTTCGCTCATGCGAATCTCCAGGTTGGGTGGTGGATGGACGGTCATCGATCCTTCACCGGCCACCGCTGCCCGACATCGTAGGCAGCCGGGGGAAGTCGCGCCCATCCCATTTGGCCAGTTTTACGACCAGCCCATCCTATCCATTGGTATAGCTAGACCGCCATGGCGGCCACGCCGACAATGCGGCCATCAGACTACGGACAGCGGAGCATCCAGCATGGACAAGTCCCCAATTTCACTGGTCATCGCCGACGACCACCCCCTCATCCTGGCCGGTCTTGCCAGCCTGATCGAATCCGAGCCGGACCTGGCGCTGCTCGGCCAGGGCACCAGCGCCGCCGAGGCGGTTGCGCTGTATGACCGCCTGCGCCCGGACGTGATGCTGGTCGACCTGAACATGCCGGGCGGCGGCCTCGAAGCCATCATCGCGACCCGCAGGATGCATCCGGACGCGAGGATCGTGATGCTCACCAGTTACGAAGGCGATGAGAACGTGCACCGCGCCCTGCAGGCGGGTGCGGCGGGCTACCTGCTCAAGCAGGCCGGCTTCGAAGAAATCGTGCGCTGCGTGCGCCAGGTCGTGGAGCAGCGCCGCTACCTGCCGGCTCTGCTGGCGGACAAGCTGGCGCTGCGCATCCACACCAGCCCGCTGTCGCGGCGCGAGCTGGACATCCTGGCCCACCTGAGCGCGGGCAAGAGCAACAAACTGATCGCACGCGACGCGGGCATTGGCGTGGGCACCGTGAAATACCACGTCAACAACATCCTGTCGAAGCTGAACGTCTCGTGCCGCACCGAGGCTGCATCCGTGGCGCAGCAACGCGGCCTGCTGCAAGCCTTTTAGACCATCCAGGAACAGGGACTACCCATCATGAGCCAATCCACCAGCACCGCCACCCACAGCGCCCCACTGATCCTGTTCAACGGCTGCTTCCACACGGTCGACCGCCAGAACCCCCAGGCCAGCGCAGTGGCGATTCAGGACGGCAGATTCCTGGCCGTCGGCGATACCGACGAGGTGATGCGTCATCGCCAGCCGGACAGCCAGGTGATCGACCTCAATGGCCGCACCGTGATTCCCGGCCTGAACGACTCGCACATCCACCTGATCCGCGGTGGACTGAACTACAACCTGGAGCTGCGCTGGGAAGGCGTGCCCTCGCTTGCCGATGCGCTGCGCATGCTCAAGGCGCAGGCCGAGCGTACCCCGCACCCCCAGTGGGTACGCGTGGTGGGCGGCTGGAACGAGTTCCAGTTTTCCGAGAAGCGCATGCCGACCATCGAAGAGATCAACCGCGCCGCCCCGGACACGCCGGTGTTCGTGCTGCACCTGTACGACCGCGCCCTGCTCAACCGCGCCGCCCTGCGCGCGGTAGGCTACGACAAGGACACGCCGAATCCACCGGGCGGGGAAATCGTGCGCGACGCCGCCGGCAACCCGACCGGCATGCTGATCGCGCGCCCGAACGCAATGATTCTGTACGCCACCCTGGCCAAGGGCCCCACGCTGCCGCTCGAGCAGCAGGTCAATTCGACACGCCAGTTCATGCGCGAACTGAACCGCCTGGGTGTGACCAGCGTGATCGATGCCGGCGGCGGCTTCCAGAACTACCCCGAAGATTATGCGGTCGTCGATGCGCTGGCCAAAGATGAGCAGCTGACGGTGCGCATCGCCTACAACCTGTTCACCCAGAACAAGGGCCAGGAGCTGGGCGACTTCGAACGCTGGACCGCGCTGGTCAAGCTGGGCGACGGCAGCGATTTCTACCGCCACAACGGCGCCGGCGAGATGCTGGTGTTCTCGGCCGCGGACTTCGAAGATTTTCTGCAGCCGCGCCCGGACCTGGCCGACGGCATGGAGGCCGAACTCGAGACGGTGGTGCGCCACCTGGTGCAGCAGCGCTGGCCGTTCCGCCTGCACGCCACCTACGACGAATCGATTTCGCGCATGCTGGACGTGTTCGAGAAAGTCGACCGCGACATCCCCTTCGCCGGCTTGTCCTGGTTCTTCGACCACGCCGAGACCATCACCCCGCGCAACATCGACCGCGTCAAGGCCCTGGGCGGCGGCATCGCCATCCAGCACCGCATGGCCTTCCAGGGTGAATTCTTCGTCGAGCGCTACGGTGCTGACGCGGCCAAGGCCACGCCGCCCATCACCCGCATGCTGGAGACCGGCGTGCCGGTCGGCGCCGGTACCGACGCGACCCGTGTGGCCAGCTACAACCCCTGGACCGCGCTGTACTGGCTGGTATCAGGCCGCACTGTCGGCGGACTGCGCCTCTACGACGCGGCGCAGCGTCTGCCGCGCGAGACCGCACTCGAACTGTGGACCAGCGGCAGCGCATGGTTTTCGAGCGAGACAGGCAAGAAAGGTCGCATCCGCGAAGGCATGCTGGCCGACCTGGCGGTGCTTTCCAGCGACTTTTTCCGCGCGGAGGAAGAATCGATCAAGGACATCGAGTCGGTGCTGACCGTGGTCGGCGGCAGGATCGTCTACGGCCAGGCTGAATTCAGTTCAATTGCGCCGCCGCCGATTCCCGTGCTGCCCGACTGGTCGCCCGTGAACACCGTGCCGGGCCACCACCGGAAAGCGACGCCGGTTACAGCCCTGCCCCATCAGTGCCGCGGTGCCTGCGGCGTGCATGCTCACGCCCACGACCGGGCGCGCAGATCAAACATGCCGGTGTCTGACTTCGCCGGATTCTGGGGCGCCTTCGGGTGCAGCTGCTTCGCCTTCTGAGCGTTTTTACCGCCAACCCGGCGCCGCCGGCATCGCGCCATCCTCCTGAAAGGAAACACCATGAGCCATACCATCAATACCGTGACCACCCACGACGGCACCATCATCTACTTCACCGACTGGGGCCACGGCACCCCGGTGGTGTTCAGCCACGGCTGGCCGCTGAACGGCGACGCCTGGGAAAACCAGATGATGTTCCTGGCCGAGCACGGCTACCGGGTGATCGCGCATGACCGCCGCGGCCATGGCCGCTCGAGCAAGGCATGGCACGGCAACGACATGAACACGTATGCCGACGACCTGGCGGCACTTCTCGACACGCTGGACATTTCCGGCGCCACCCTGGTCGGCCACTCCACCGGCGGCGGCGAAGTGGCGCGCTACATCGGACGCCATGGCACCAGCCGTGTCGCCAAGGCGGTGCTGGTGGGCGCGGTCACGCCCCAGATGATCGTCTCGGCTGCGAATCCGGACGGCGTGCCGATGTCGGTGTTCGACGGCATCCGGGACGGCGTCATGACCGACCGTGCCCAGTACTTCCTTGATCTGGCGGTGCCGTTCTTCGGCTTCAACCGCCCGGGCGCCAAAACCTCCGACGGCCAGCTGCAGACCTTCCTGATCCAGGGACTGCAGTGCAGCCTGAAGAGCGCCTACGCCTGCATCAAGCAGTTCTCCGAGACCGATTTCACGGAAGACCTGAAGAAAATGACAATGCCGACCCTGGTGGTGCACGGCGACGACGACCAGATCGTCCCTCTGGCCAGCACCGCACGCCGCGCCGTCGAGCTGCTGCCGCAGGGCCGCCTGTCGGTGTACCAGGGCGCAGGTCATGCGCTGCCGGTGACCCACAAGGACCAGCTGAACGCCGAACTACTGGCGTTCCTGCGCAGCTGATGTGCCTGGCACTCCTGCCTGAGGTGGGAGTGCTGAGCGTCCAACACATCGGGTGTCGGCCGCTGGCGTCTCGCCATCCTTACTTGCCACTGGCACTATCGTCTGTCTTGATTTAGTATCGCACTCACTTCAGGTCAGACAATTTCAACGCAAATTGGTTACAAGCGCACTCATTTCACCCGGCGCATGGCTGCGCGCCGTACCCTCCTTATTGGCCGTCGCCATGCTTGCGCCGTCCGTTGCGGCGGCGGTCGAGACGCTGTCGCCAGCACCGAACCTGCGCAACTACCACCACACGCGCTGGACCGCCGGGGAAGGCGCGCCGCAGGCGATCCGCGCAATGGCGCAGACCTCCGACGGCTGGCTCTGGCTCGGCACCATGGACGGTTTGTACCGGTTCGACGGTGTGCAGTTCTCGCGCTATCCACTTCCGCCCGGCCTGGGCCTGAACCGCAACATGATCCGCTACCTGCACGCCGGCAGCCGCGGCGAGTTGTATATGGGCCGGGCCGCCGAAGGCATGTCCGTGCTACATCCCGATGGCCGTCTGCAGGACTTGCCACCAGCGCCGGACCCGGGCGCCATGATCGACGTCCTGTCGGCCGATGCCGATGGCAGCGTCTGGATGGTCAGCAAGGGCGTCTATCGTCTCGAAGGAGATCGCTGGCTGACCATTCAGTCTGGCGAGGATTGGGACGCACTCGACGTGCGTGGGTTCCTCCTGGACGGGCAAGGCCAGCTCTGGATCAGCCGGGATAACAGTATCTGGCGGCTCGACCGGCAGACCCGCCGCTTCGCGCGCATTCTGGACAAGGGGGGCGACCTGCTGCGCGCGCCCGACGGCAGGCTGTGGCTGATCTCCGGTGAAGGCGAGATGCGCTTGCTCTCGGCCGGCGCCTCGCCCGGCCGTCGCACTGTCCCGCGCGCCCCGGAGGCGCTTGGGACAGGTCAATTCTCCGACGACGGCGCCCTGTGGGTGCTCGACTGTCCCGGGCAGCCGTGCGTGGTCCCAGGCGCCACTCGCCATGCCGCTCCCGGATACAAGGTGGGGCGGCCGGGCGACGCGCCCGCCGACGCGACGATCCAGATGTCAGGAAAGACCCTGACCTCGATCCTGGTGGATCGCGAAGGCGCGACCTGGGTCACTTCTGAAGGCGGCATCGACCGGTTTCGCCCTAAGCGGGTGCTTCCGACCGAGCTGGACGGAGAAGGCGTTGTCTACAGTACGGTGGCCGATGGCGCTGGACGGATGTGGGCCGCGAATGCAGTGACGGGCAAGATGTGGCAGCTGCTGCCCGAGCGCGCAGTGCCGGTGGCGCCCCGGCATCCGGTCACGGTACTGGGCCGGGACCCCGCCGGCGCCCTGCTGCTGGGCGGAAAACGCAGCATCTGGCGTCATCATGCGGAAGGTGCGGCAGAGATACCACTGCCCCCAGGGGCCGACGGGAAGCCGATGGACCGGCGGTTGTTCGGTATCCTGGACGACGGCACGGTCTTGTGGACAGCAGCCGCCGATATCGGATTGATCGGCTGGCGAGATGGGAAATGGCAGCCGGGCAGGAACTTCAGCCTGCCGGCCAAGATTTATCAGTCGGCCCTGGCCGGGCCTGGGCAGATGTGGCTGGCTACCGGAAACGGCGAACTGTTCCATTACGACCTCGCGACCGATGCCACCCGCCCGCCCATCGATATCCGTGCCCTTGGCATGACTGCAGCGATCTTTCCAGAGACGGACCTTGTGCTCAGTGGCGACAACGGCACCGGTGTCGTACAGGGCGGCGCCCTGCGCATGCTGCAGGCTGCTGACGCGAGCGTCCTGCGAAATGTTTCAGGCTTTGTCGTCACGGCCGACGGTGACCGCTGGCTGAACGGCGCCGCTGGACTGGTCCATGTGACAGCGGCTAACTGGAAGCGCAGCATCGACGATCCCGATCTGCCGCTGAATTATGAACTCTTCGATGCCCTGGACGGCTATCCCGGCCGCGCCGTCATCGAAAGTCGCTGGCGCAGCGCATGGACCGTGGACAGTCGCACGCTCTGGCTGGTAGCGACTGGGGGCGTGATGCGCGTTGACAGCGCAAACCTGAAGCGTAACCACGTTGCACCGACACCATTGATCCTTTCCCTGTCGAGCGACAAGGCCGTGTTCACCCCCGGGTCGCCCGGATGGAACGCGGCAATCCTGCCAGCGGGTACCGAACGTTTGCGGGTCGATTTCACCGCGCCTTCGCTGCGCATGCCGGAGCGTGTGCGATTCGCGTATTTGCTGGAAGGGATCGACTCGGAGTGGCAAGACGCCGGCACGCGCCGTACGACGTCGTACACCAATGTGAAGCCGGGGAATTATGTGTTCCGCCTGCACGCCATCAACGAAGACGGCGTGCGCAGCGCGACACAGGCGGTGCTGCGCTTCACGGTCGAACCGACCCTGTGGCAGACAACGTGGTTCAAACTGTTCGGGCTGGCGCTGATCGTTGCCCTGCTGTTCCTGGCCTATCGCTACCGCGTGCGCTATCTGACTGGGCGCGTGGCCGAGCGCATGCACGTGAAGATGGCCGAGCGCGAACGCATTGCACGCACCTTGCACGATACCTTCCTGCAGACGGTCCAGAGTCTGATGTTCCGTGTGGATGCGATCGCCGCGGGTTTGCCCAAGGACGCGGGGGCGCGCGGCGAGATCGAACAAGTGCTTGGCCATGCCCGCCGGGCGCTCGGCGAGGGGCGCGAACAGCTGCAAGAACTGCGTTCAGTCGGCAGCGAACAACCCGAGGACCTGCTGGAAGACAGCATCGCCGAGTTGCGGGAGGCGCATCCGGGCATTGCAATCGGCCTGCGCACCAGCGGCCTCCGGCGCCGCCTTGCTCCCGGGACCGGCGCAGAGGTGGCCGCCATTGCCCGGGAAGCGCTGCACAACGCCTGTGTCCATGCCGCCGCTTCCCATGTTGAAGCACGCCTGGAATACCAGCCCGAGCGTCTGGTAATGACCGTTAGCGACGATGGCCGGGGCATCGACGCAGCGGTGTTGCACAAGGGCGCCGCCGACGGCCGCTGGGGCCTGGTCGGCATGCGCGAGCGTGCCGATCGCATCGGCGGCATGCTGGAACTCGAATCGGGCAGCGACGCAGGCGCAGGCGCTGTCGTCAGGCTGACCGTTCCCGCCGTGCGGGCCTATGCCGGTTAGCGACCGGCTATCGGGATTGCCCGTATCGTTCGGCCAGTCCCGAGGGCCTGGCCTTCTGGCCGGGTTCAGGCAAGGCACGATTCTTTAGACTGGAGACAGCCCTGGGCTTGCGAGCACAGGCTTCTGTCCAACCTGAAAGGATCCACCATGTCGAACCAAGCTACCCTGTCGCGCCGCAGCCTGCTGGCGGGCGCTGCGTCCGGCGCCATCGGCGCCGGCCTCGCGGTGGCCGGCAACGCTGCCGCCGCGACCAAGCCACAACGTCCGTCCACACCGGGCGGGCGCGCCGGCAACTACCTGACCGTCGAAGACGGCACTGTCATCCACTACAAGGACTGGGGCAGCGGCCAGCCAGTGGTGTTCAGCCATGGGTGGCCGCTGCAGGGCGATGCCTGGGAAGACCAGATGTTTTTCCTGGCCGCGCGGGGCTACCGCGTGATCGCGCATGACCGCCGCGGCCACGGCCTGTCGAGCCAGCCGTGGAACGGCAACGACATGGACCACTACGCGGACGACCTGGCGGCACTGATCCGGCACCTCGACCTCAAGCACGCGGTGCTGGTCGGCCATTCGACCGGCGGCGGCGAAGTCGCACACTACATCGGTCGCCATGGTAATCAACGCGTGGCCAAAGCGGTGCTGGTGGGCGCGGTGCCGCCGCAGATGGTCCGGTCGGCCACGAACCCGGGCGGCCTGCCGATGGACGTATTCGACGGCATCCGCAAGTCGGTGGTGGAAGACCGGTCGCAATTCTTCATGGACCTGACGCTGCCCTTCTACGGCTACAACCGCCCGGGCGCCAACGTCTCGCAGGGCGTGCGCGACACCTTCCGGGCGCAGGGCATGCAGTGCGGCCTGAAGAACGCCTACGACTGCATCAAGCAGTTCTCTGAGACCGACTTCACCGCCGACCTGAAGAAGATCAACGTGCCAACCCTGATCGTGCATGGTTCGGACGACCAGATCGTCCCGATCGACGCCTCCGGCAAGGCGGCGGCGAAACTGGTGAGGAACGCGACCCTGCTGGTCTACGAAGGCGCGCCGCACGGCCTGCCGACCACCCATAAGCACCGCCTCAACGAAGACCTGCTGGCGTTCATCAAAGCCTGACGCGCCTCAGGCCCGCTGCGCCGGCTTCCCGCACGGGGGCTGGTGTGGCTTGCCATGTTGCTTAGAGACCTGGGTTGCCACGTGGTCGAGCAAGGCGCTCTCCTTATCTGTTTCGGGTCTCTGCCCTGTCTGCCACCTCCGTGGCCGGCGAACGTCGGGCTTTAGCCAAATGAGTGCGAGCAGCATGTGCACCAGCGCACCTGCCAGCGTGGACCACAGCGACAACAGGACGGCCAGTGCATACATCAGCACCGAGAAGCGGTTCTTGCGGCTGTCCCAGGCGGTGCCTGCGGCGCCGCTACCGCGCTGCAGGCACCACGACAACAGCGTGAAGGCCAGCGCGCAGTTCATCAAGATCACGCCGTACAGTGCCACCGGAACCGGATCCATCGGGTGCTCGCCGGCCCACGCCGTCACGTAGGGAATCAGCGACATCCAGAACAGCAGGTGCAGGTTGGCCCACAAGGCCGGCGCATCGATGCGCCGCACCCGGTCCAGCAGCGCATGGTGGTTGACCCAGTAGATACCGACGTAGACAAAGCTGAGCAGGTAGCGCGCCAGGGCCGGCCCGGCATCGGCCATGGCGGCCAGGCTGCTGGATGCGGGGGCATGCAGCTCGAGTACCATGATCGTGATGATGATGGCGATGACGCCATCGCTGAATGCCTCGGTGCGGTTCTTGTCCATCCCGCCACCTTAGCGCGGCAAACAAGACGCTCCCCCTATCAAGGGATAGTGGTGCGGCCGCCGGGCCGCGTCCTATTCGCAGTTTCTTCCCATCGGCCTGCCGGTTGTCTGTTGTCGAATCCTCCGACAACCAGCACGGCGTGGTGCTCCGGGCATGATGAAGAGCGGCATAGTAAACGTTTTCCGTAATTGCTGGAGTTTCGGTTAGTTTGCTGTCGTTTGATCACGGTCAAGGCAATGATCGCGTTCTCCTCCATGAGCAGCTCGACGTCATGGCCCACCGGCTAACCTCCCAGAAAACCACGCGTAGCCAGAGATGTCACGGAGCGTACCCTCCTCCTGCATCAGCTTGCCCGGCTTGACCTGGCTATTGAGAAGTGGACTGCGTCAACCCGCCCCTTTTCCTGGTCGCCTATTGTTGAGTTGCTGTCTGTGATTTTGTCGAAACTGTTGATACGGAAGTTGGTTGTAATTTATATGTTGGTTAGTTACCTTTTTATGATAGTCTGACACATCCTCATCTGACCCAACCGTCCATGTCCACACCAACTTCATGGGACCGTGATCCCATCAACGCCTTCAAGGCCTTTGTCGCCACGACCGCCTTCGCCGAAACCGGTCGTCGCCTTCCCGCCGACGGCACACTGCGCATCCCGTCAGCCGAATCAGCCAAGATCTACAACTTCATGTTCGCCAACGTGGCCGGCTGGATGCTGGAACAAGGCCTTACCTTCTCCACAGTCACCCACGCCGACCTGGCCCGCTTCATCGGGCGCACGACCAAAGGCAAGCTCATCCTGAACAGCAAGATCGCCTACCGCTACCTGCGCCTGCTGGAGCGCTGCTACGAGCATCTGGACGTCAACCCCAACCCTGCGCAGCTGGCGATTCTCCACATCGATCGCGCCCACATGACGCGCGATGACGCCGGCCGCACATTGTCCGACGAGCAGTTGGTGCGGTTCTTTGCAGCCCTGCCGGCGGAGGCGCCAAAGCGCCGTACCAGCACCCCGTTCGAAGGCTGGAAACGCCGACGTGACCGTGCCATGCAGGTCGTCATCGCCCTGGCCGGTTTGCGCGTCTCGGAAGCGATCGGCTTGCTGATGTCCGAGATCGGCCGCCAGCAGGCGCTCGATGGCTCGATCGTTCTGACCATCACGCCAGATGAAAAGCATGACACCAGCCACGAACACACGATCACCCTCCCCCGCGACGGCGCCGATGAGCTGCTGCCGTGGCTTGCCGAGCGCGAGACGCTGGCCATTCCTGGGCAGTTCGTCTTCCCGGCCAATGCGGCCGGCGCCAGGATGACAAGAAAAACGGTCTATGTGCAGATGCGCGCGACATTCGAGCGCGCCGGGATGGATCTGGCGCGCTCTGGCGGGCGCACGTTGCGCAACACATTCGCCAAGCAGCAACTCGACGCCGGCGCGAGTCCTGATGAGCTCAAGGATGTGCTTGGCCTGGCGCTCGAGCGCTCCGCGGCCGACTACAAGCTCACGCGGGTCAAGCCGGATCCGGGCGAGAGCAATGACGACAAGGGATAATCGGAGACCGGCTCATTGAATCCGGGCCGAGGCACCGTCAGAAATGGCGTCAGCACGGCGCGCAACAATCAGGCCAATATCCACGGCATCGGCCATCCTTCGATACCCTGCGTCGCCCGGGTGCAGATGGTCGCCCGAATCCAACGCGGCCGTCATGCGCTGCGGTCGCTCCGGATCGCGCAGCACCGCGTCGAAGTCGACCACCGCATCAAAGATGCCAGCATGCCGGATCCAGTCGTTCAACCCTTTGCGCAATGCTTCTTTCGGCGGGCTGTAATGCCCGGCGAACGGCGTTCCTTCCAGCGCCCCTTCGAATGGCGGCAGCGTGCCCACTGTGATGCGGATTTGCCTGGCATGCGCAGCGCCCGCAAGCTGGCGAAAGCCTGCAATCAGTTGGTCCAGCGTCACCATGGTTTCATTCGGCGCGAAAGGACTGCCAGGCCAGCCGATATCATTGATACCCAACAGGACAATCACGTCCGACGCCCCGGGCTGACCCAGCACATCGTGTTCGAATCGCGCCAGCGCGCGCTCGCCCATGCCATCTTTAAGGAGCCGCGCGCCAGAAATGCCGGCATTGGCCACGGCGATGCCGTGCGGCGCCAGCCGGCGCGCCAGGAAATCGGGCCAGCGCCGATCGGCGTCGGGTGTCGATCCATTGCCATCGGTGATGGAGTCGCCCAGCGCCACCACCGTGCGGCCACCCGGTAATGCGTCGACCAGCACAGCACTGAGAAACAGGCGCCCTTCCACTTGCATCGCGTTCGAGAAATCGCGCGCCTGCCTGGCATTGCCGGCAGCGACGCTGACACGTTGCGACGCACCCCAGTGAAACCCGGTGACGGCGGTTCGTTTTGGCAGATACGTCGTGACCTCCAGCTGTGACAACGGCGCGACGGGTAACGCAATCGGATCGCTCGTGACCGTCGCGCCAGGCGCGATGGCGACATGCGGCGCGCCGGCAAACGTCACCAACCGCGTCATCACGCTGGCCGCGCCGATCTCGAGCGGCACCTTGCCGTAGCGATTCGAAAACACCAGCTTGATGCGATTCCCGCCGGCGCTGATGCGGACAGACTCCCGCACGGTCTGATCATCCAGGCAGGCAGGCACATTCATCGGCAAGATGAACTTGCTGTCCCAGCCGGGCTGGGGGGCAGCGTACCAGGACGTTACCCAATGGGTTCGTGCTTCCCCTGCCAGCGCGTTGCCTGCAAGGGTCATTGCGATCCAGATCGCAGCGGTGTGAAAGTAGTGGCTCATGGGATCCTTCGTTGATGGAGGAACCACAGTAGGTCATTCGAATTGCAGCCGGAAGATGGTAAAGTCGAACATCATTCATTCCATTCAAGAATAATAGATGGACACCCTCCGGGCCATGCGCACCTTTGTACGAACACTCGAACTGGGCAGCCTGTCCTCTGCAGCGCGCGAACTCGGCACCACGCAGCCGACGGTCAGCAAACTGCTGGCCCAGCTCGAGCAGCATCTGGCCGTGCGGCTATTTCAACGCAGCACCAGAGGCTTGTCGCCAACCGAACAGGGCCGGCAGTTTTACCTGGACGCCAAACTGGTGCTCGACGGGTTCGACGCTGCCGTCGGCACTGTCCAGGGCATGGATGGCCAGCTGTCGGGTCTGCTACGCATCAATGCGCCGGTGGGCCTGGGTCAACACCGGATCAATGCGATCGTTGGGCGCTTTCTGGCAGCGCATCCGGCCGTGGAGATCGAGCTGGTACTGGACGATCGCTACATCGACATGGTCGCAGAAGGCGTGGATATCGCGTTCCGGCTTGGCGGACCGCTGCCGCCGGATGTCACCGGCCGCCACCTGGCCACGATCCCGCGCTCTTTGGCGGCCTCGCCCGCGTATCTGCATCAACGTGGTGTGCCACAGCAGCCGGCCGATCTGGCCGGCCATGACGTCGTGCGCTTTGCCTGGACGCCTGGTACGACGCTCGATCTGCATCGCGGCAATGAAGCGATCCGGGTCCCGGTGCGCAGCCGGTACCGCGTCAACAATGCGCTGGCGATCCGGGAAGCGCTCGTGCTTGGAAGCGGCATCGCCGTCTGTCCCGATTGGCTGATCCACGATTTGTTGACGGGTGGCGAACTGGTTCAGGTGTTGCCAGGCTGGGCCGCTCGCCACCAGGACTTGTACGTGCTGACACCGTCGCGCCGCTACCAGCCGCTGCGCGTAAAGACGTTCATCGATTTCACGGTGGAACAATTCAGGCAGCTGGGCGGGTTTCATGTGGCGATGCCGGCGCCGGCAAGCGATCGACTGTCTGCGTCAATGGCTGGCTAACGGCGGATCGATCTCCAGCGCCATGCGCGCTTTCTACGTCGCCGCAGGCGTAATGAAGGCAGACAGGCGCACCTGCCCGAATTCACGCAGCAGCGTCCCGGCCGCCTGGGCCATGGCCACTTCAAGTGCGCCGTTGATGGCCTGTTCCTGTGGGCAGCCCGGATGATCGACATTTGCGCCGATCGCGAAGATCACGGGTTCTTCCAGCGCCTGGTAGACGTCGAGCACCGTGATGTCGTCGGGATTGACGGCCAATACCCAGCCACCATTACGCCCCGAGGTCGATGTCACATACCCGGCCGCGCGCAGCCCACCCATCATCCGGCGCACAAGCACGGGATTGGTATTGAGCATGACAGCAAGTTCCTCGGAACTCGTGGTGTTCGTGCGACCGTGAATATGGCTCAGGACGTGCAGCATGCGCGCCAGTCTGAAGTCTGCTCTCATTTGTTGAAACCCTCCTGACGCCATGATACCGAAACTTCAGGAGTATCGATATCCTCCGAGAGTGAATGCAATTCGTCGAGTTTCAGTTTGGAGGGCTGTGATCGGACGTGCGTGTGGTAGCGCACCCACCCATGACGACACATGCGCTATGCTAAAAGCACATTACATTACGAAAGCAATCATGTCCCTGAATAACGCCGTCGTCTGGCTCGACCACACCAAAGCCCAAGTCATCCACTTCGACAAGAATGCGTCGGAATCGGAATCGATGAAAACGCACTCGACCCACCCGCATCCTCACCAGAAGCATGGTGACAATCACGTCAACGGCGACGATAACACGCTGTTCTACAAGGACATCGCTGCTGCACTGACTGACAGCGAGCAGATCCTGGTGGTCGGCCCGGCCGAAGAAAAGAAAGCGTTTGTCAGCTACCTGACGAGCAAGATGCCGGCGATCGCCGACAAGATCAAGGCAGTGGAGACCGTGGATCATCCATCGGAAGCCCAGCTGCTTGCCTACGCACGCGAACATTTCATCAGCAGCGGCGGCATGCAGTAAATCGCTGCCAGTCGTTCAGCGCCAGCGCGCGACTAACCCGCTTGCCATGACGGCACAGCGGGTTTTTTAACGCCTGCGCATTAACCGCAACTTCAGCAGTATCAATTCAGGTACCTAAGCTGGTGGCCGGTTTCGCGCCCGAAACTGCGCTGCCTTGTGACGATTGCCGCACAGCGCCATGCTGCACCAGCGCCTCCGGTGCGACTTCGTGCGGTCGTAGAACCATAGAACGCAGTCCGGATGCTCGCACTGCCTGACGAGCGCGAAATCACCATCGGCCAGCAATGTCGCCACGGCCTCGGCCAGGGTCCCCAACGCTCGGGCCGGTGATGGCGCTGCACCCTGTCGCACAAGCCTCGGCTGCGCCTCGTCCCACGCCAGAACGGGCGTCGACGCCATCGCCTTCAGATACTGGTTGAGCGGCGCAGGATCGCCGCGCTTTCCCTGCGTGCGGCGCGTGATCAAATCCCGGGCGGCAGCGCGCAGTACCGTCGCTTCGCCCAGGAAGTCGGCCGCGAGAGATCCGGGCTGCAAGCCCGGATCGATACCGCAACGTTCCAGCCAGACCAGCAAGGCATCGATGTCGCGCCAAAAATCCTGTTGCGCAGCGCCCGTACCAGCTTCGGTATTGAGCATGTCAAGTGCCAGGTGGTCGGCGATCAGCGGCGCCACCTCGAGTTCAATGTGCGTTGTGTCTGCCATCCTGCTCCCCATTTAGATAACCTTCAATATTATACTTGAAGGGTTACTCAAAACGTGCAAGAATGCGCCAATAACCTGTAAAAACAGTTTTTGTGGTTATTCAAAATCATGCGTCCAAGGAGAAATCTAATGTCTCACCCGTCTTCCCCATCCCCCACCGTGGCCACACCGGTCGTACGCTACAACACGATCGACATCGATGGCACCCACGTGTTCTACCGCGAAGCCGGCCCCGCTGACGCGCCCGCCGTCCTGCTGCTGCATGGTTTCGGGGCGTCATCGCACATGTTCCGCGACCTGATCCCGGCGCTGGCCGCCAACTATCGCGTGATTGCGCCCGACCTGCCAGGCTTCGGCATGACGCGCACCGACCCCAATTTCGCCTTCACGTTCGCGCATCTTGCGGACGTCATCGACGCCTTCACAGTTGCCGTGGGTCTGGATAGCTATGCGATCTATGTCTTCGACTACGGCGCCCCGGTTGGCTGGCGTCTGGCGGTGCGCCATCCGGAACGCATCACCGCGCTCGTCTCCCAGAACGGCAATGGCTACGAAGAAGGCCTGAGCCCGGGCTGGGCGCCGATGCGCGCCGCGTGGGCCGATCCGAGTCCCGCGAACCGCGAAGCGCTCCGAACATTCAATTCGTTCGAGATGACGAAGTGGCAGTACACGGAAGGCGTCCAGGATGTCTCCCGTGTTGCGCCCGACGGCTACGCGCTGGCATTCGGCGCCACCGAGCGTATCGGGGTCGATGCACAACTCGATTTGATGGTCGTCTACGGACAGAACATCGCGCAGTACGCCCAGCTGCACGCGTACTTCCGCCAATACCAACCGCCGCTACTGGCGATCTGGGGCAAAAACGATCCATTCTTCGTGCCGGCGGGCGCGCACGCGTTCGTGCGCGATCTGCCGCATGCGGAGGTGCGTTTTCTCGACACGGGTCACTTTGCGCTGGAAACCCACGGCCCCGAAATCGCCGATGCCATGCGCGGTTTTCTCGACCAGCACGTCAGGAAAAATCGCGAGAATATGCAATAACGGTCAGACCGTGCGTTCCGCGCACATCGCCATTGCCACCATCTGCTGCTCGCGCATCAGGCGATACGAAATCGACATCTCGCGCATCAGGCACATGAAACTGGTCGCCAATGCCAGTATCGCGCCAATGAAACTGGCAGCGATCAGATGGACGAGTGGCAGGCCGGTGGCGTCACCGAGAAACAGCATGGCGATCACCATGCAGATCAGCAGGCCACACAGGGTGGTGGCGGCAATGGCAATATTGATCAGGTTCGAGCGGCGGTGCAGATTGCTCAGCGCTGCCACACACTCGGCATCGACGCATTTGACCGCGCGATCTTCGAGCAAGCGCATCTGGTCGATGATGCGCCCAAGCCGGTTGGTCAGCACGATCAGCACGATGCTCACACCGGCAAGCAGGAACACGGGCGCGATGGCCAGCTGGATGACCTGACCGATATCGCCGAGCTGGATGTTCATTGCAATGCCGTCCATGGAGGGAAAGATGACGGCAGTGTAGCAGTATCAATATGCAAAACACGAGAGACAAGCAACGCTTCACCCCGACCAGATAGTGCCAAACTGTGTGACATGGCGAACAGGCAGAATGCTGCCTCGCCTGCTAGCATCAGACTGTTGCAATAAAAACACGTCGATGCCATGCAGACTCCCGTTTCAACTTCCCCTGGACTGACCACGCTGCGCAGCAGCCTGGCCAGTCTCGCCGGGATACCCCCGTTAGATGCACTCGTCCAACTCGCCCAGGGCGGCCACACACGTCTTCCCCTGCCCGGCCATGGCGCGACGCTCGGTCGCTGGCAGGCGCTGGCCGCCGTCGGCGCACATGACCTGCCTCTGGCCAAGGTGTTCGAGGGTCACACGGACGCCGTGGCCATCCTGTACGAAGCGAAAGCGCAGGTGCTTGCGGACATGCCCGAAGCTACCTGGGGCACCTGGTGTGCGGAGCCGCCGGATGCACGCCTCGAACTGCTTCCGGCGCAGGACGGCCATATTCTGCGCGGCCGCAAGGCCTGGTGCTCGGGCGCCCACGGTGTCACGCATGCGGTGGTCAGTTGCTGGGATCCGGACGGCGCGCCGATGCTGGCCGCAGTCGACCTGCGCCAGCGCGGCGTGCGCGTGACCGACGATGGCTGGAACGCGGTCGGCATGCGCGCCACGGCCAGTGTCGACGTCTGGTTCGACGATGTGGTGGCGACGCCGCTGGCGGGCCCGGGCTTCTATGTCGAGCGGGCCGGCTTCTGGCAAGGCGGCGCGGGCGTGGCTGCATGCTGGTTTGGCGCCGCCACGCGCCTGGCCGATGCGCTGCGTGAACGACTCGCCGAGCGCAGCGACGCGCATCGCCTGGCGCAATTGGGCGAGGTCTCAGTAGCGTTGCAGGGCTGCGCCGCGCTGATCCGCGAAGCAGCGGCCGTCATCGACAATGCTCCCGGCGTCAATGCGATGCGCACCGCGATGACGGTACGACTGAGCGTCGAAGCCACCGCCAACACGGTGCTGCACGCCGTGGGCCGCGCACTGGGCGCTGGTCCACTGTGCAAGGACGCCACCCTTGCGCAGCTGTATGCCGATCTGCCGGTCTTCATGCGCCAGAGTCATGCCGAGCGTGACCTGGAAGCTGTCGGCAAGCTGGTCGCGGCGCTGGAGATTGCACCATGGACCTTATAAACCGCTCGCGGCATATCGGCGGCACTGGCCCGGCAGCGAGCGACTGGGCGCGCGACGCCGCGCTGGCCGCGGTCGTGCCGATCACGCTCGACGAGCTGATTCCGCCCGGCGCGCGCGTGGTCGTGGTCGCGCCCCATCCCGATGACGAAATCCTGACCTGCGGCGCCTTGCTGCATCTGGTCGCCGCGCGGGGCGACGCGCCGCTGATCGTGGCAGTCACCGATGGTGAAGGCAGCCATCCCGGCTCGCCGGCGTGGCCACCGGAACGCCTGCGCCACGCACGCACTGATGAAACCAATGCGGCCCTGGCCCACCTGGGCATCGACGCCAGCCGCGTGCGGCGACTGCATATTCCCGATGGCGGCGTCACCGCTGCCGCACCGGAACTCGAGCGCCAGCTGGCGGCCATCATCGAGCCGGGCGACATCGTCGTCACGACCTGGCGCTTCGATGGCCATCCCGACCACGAATCGACGGCGCTGGCCTGCAGCACCGTCGCGGGTCAGCGCGGCGCCCGCGTGCTGCAGGCGCCGGTCTGGGGCTGGCACTGGAGTGCGCCGGGCGACGGGGCGATGCCCTTGCACCAGGCGCGCAAGTTGCCCGTGCCGGCCAACGCACTGGCACGCAAGCGTGCCGCCCTCGGGTGCTTTCACAGCCAGATCGAGGGCGACGCCAGTAGCGGCGCGGCGCCCATCCTGCCGGCGTTTGCAATGGAACGCCTCCTGCACCCCTTTGAGCTTTATTTTCCCGACCATGCGTGACGCCCAACCTCTGGCCCATTTCGAAACCCTGTACACCGCATCGGACGACCCTTGGGATGTGCGCGGCGCCTGGTATGAACAGCGCAAGCGCGCGATCCTGCTCGCCAGCCTGGGCAAACGACGCTACCGCAGCGCGTTCGAGCCTGGCTGCGGCAATGGTGAAATGAGCATCGCGCTGAGCGCGCGCTGCGAGCGCCTGCTGGCCTGCGACGGCGCGGCCAGCGCGCTGGACGCAGCAGGCCGCCGCGTACCCGACGCCGCCACGCGCGGTATCCGCTTCGAGACGCGTCGCCTGCCGGTCGACTGGCCGCTGGACGACACCTTCGACCTGATCGTGCTGAGCGAACTGGCGTATTACTTCGACGAGGACGCGATCAACTCGATGCTGATGGCCGCCGCAGCCAACCTGGCGCCGGATGGCGAACTGGTGCTGTGTCATTACCTGCACGACTTCGACGACCGTATTACACCAACCGCGACCGTGCACGCAATTGCCGACGCATTGCCCGGCGTGCGGCGCGCGCTGCACCATCGCGACGAGGCATTCGTGCTGGACATCTGGCGCCCGCTCGCATCGACACAGGGAGACCGCGCATGATCGGCGTCGCGATCCCCGCCCACAACGAAGAAGCATGCCTGGGCGCCTGCCTTCAGGCTGTCCTGCACGCGGCGACGCATGTGCAGCTGGCTGGCGAACCGGTGCTGGTGTGCGTCGTGCTCGACGCCTGCGACGATGGCACCGCCGCTGTCGTGCGCGGATGGCAGGCGGCGTTCACGCTGGCCGGTTGCCGGCTCGATGCACTGGAAATCTCGGCGCGCCAGGTAGGCAGCGCGCGCGCGACGGGCGCACTGCACCTGATTGCCGCCGAGGCGCGCTGGCTGGCATTCACCGATGCGGATACGCGCGTCTCGCCGCAATGGCTGGCCATGCAGGTCGCGCTGGGCGCCGACGTCGTGTGCGGCTCGGTGGCGGTCGACGACTGGTCGCCCCACGCCGCCAAGGCGCAACTGCTGCGCGAACATTTTGCGCGCACTTACCACGACCGCGACGATCATCGCCACATTCACGGCGCGAACCTGGGCGTGTGCGCGCTGGCCTATCAGGCGGCCGGGGGGTTTGCCGCAGTGGCCTGCCATGAAGACGTGCTGCTGGTGCGGGCGCTGGAACTGTCGGGCGCGCGCTTCGCCTGGAGCGCGCTGCCACGCGTGTTTACCAGCGCCAGGCTCGATGCGCGGGCACGCGGCGGCTTTGGCGACACCTTGTTGGCCGTGACCTGCGAGATGGAAGCGGCCCTCCCGACGACCTGAGTGTCGTCAGGAACGTACTGCCAACCCGTCAACGCAGATGAGCCTCAGTCAGTCGGCGAGTGGCCCGGCGGCCTGCAGCAATCTGCATGCCGTCCACCAGCAGCTGCGCCGCCCAGCGGAACACTGTGTTTTGACTGACCATCCCGCGCATTGCACGCAGCTCTTAGAGTTGCCGTTCATCTCATGGGGTGGGCTATGTTCGATACTCGGCGCCACAATGAATGCAGACAAAGCACTTCCGGAACACGACACTCATCACAACGCCCGCCCAGCCTTGAGCGCGAGACTGGCTGAGCGAGGCCGGATGCGGCGGTTTGAAACCCTGGATAGTGGGATGCTTGGAGCAACCAGGGCATTTGTGCAGAAACGCTAGCATCACGTGTACACCTGCCGCCAGAAAAAAAGCCCAGAGCGCTACATCTACGGCAGGTTTCAGAGCGTACATGCCAACCGCTTGTAACACCCACAGAACGCCTGTCAGCCCCATGAAAAACCACGTGACCAAGACGCTAATCGAGTCAGCGCGTATATGGCCGACCTTTGGGTATTCCGAAGGAATCATCTTAGTAAAATCAAAAAGACGTTTAAGGGCCAGAAAATGCGAACGACGGCTTCTGGCCGAACCGAGCCGTTCAGCTGAGCATATCAGGTCACTAGATTGAAAAGTTCAAGTCTGACCGCGACAGGCCGAAAACGATCCAAAGCAGACTTAGACACCGCAACGAGGTACTGAATGATCCAGTGCGTGAGCTTGGGCATGGCTTGATCCTCGGACATTTGTGAAAGTTCGCTTTTAGCCGAAGCCGGCCTATAGGCTGAGCATAGCAGCTTGCCAAACTGAACAATTCACGGACTGTCACGAGGGACCGGTTTACTCCAGGACGGAATCCTGTCGGTCGGTCGAGGCCGCATACCCAGAGCGCCTCAAGCCGCCAACAACAGGGTCAGGTAATGGTCTGCCAGCAGCGCGCCGAACAGCAGCGCCAGATACACGATCGACCAGGCAAATGCCTTGCGGGCGATCGCGTCGCTGTAATGCTTGTGGACCAGCCACCCGTAACGCAGGAACACGGCGTTCAGCGCGCACGCGCAGGCGAGGTAAAACAGACCGCTCATCCCGACCGCCCAGGGCAGCGCGGTCCCGAGTGCCAGCGCCACGCTGTAACGCCATACCTGCTGACCGGTATGTGCCATGCCGTGCGTGATCGGCAGCATCGGCAGGCCGGAGCGGGCGTAGTCATCGCGCCGCGCCATCGCCAGCGCCCAGAAATGCGGCGGCGTCCACAAAAAGATGATCAACACCAGCAGCCAGGCCTCGATCGGCACGCCATTGGCGACCGCGGCCCAGCCCAGTGCTGGCGGCATGGCGCCGGCAAACCCGCCGATCACGATGTTCTGCGGTGTGGCGGGTTTCAGCAGCAAGGTGTAGATGAAGGCGTAGCCGACGAAGGTCGCGAGCGTCAGCCACATCGTCAGCGGATTGACCTGCGTGTACAGCAAGGCCGCGCCGGCGCCGCCCAGCGCCAGCGAAAACACCACCGTATGCAGTGGGCCGAGGTCACCGCGTGCGGTGGCGCGCCGGGCCGTACGGCTCATCCGTGCGTCGACCCGCGCTTCCAACAGGCAATTGACGGCAAAAGCGGCGCCGGCGAGCAGCCAGATACCGGCGGCGCTGTACAGCAACACGGACCAGGCGGGTGCGCCATCGGTGGCCAGCAGGCTGCCAATGACGGCGCAGAACACGGTCAGCAGCGTCACGCGCGGCTTGGTCAGCGTCCAGTACTGACCGGCACGCTGCACCAGGCCAGCCGCGGGCGACGCGCTGGCAACGACGTCAGGGATAGCCAGCGCGGCCGGCGGGATTTCGACAACTTTTGAATTCGACATGATCGGGCGACCGCTGCGGGCAGGTGGTCAGTTCACAGAACCCGTCATGCTAGAGGAAATCGGCGGCGCGACCAACGGGCAATTTGTCCTACTTGCCAAGCGAGCCACATGCGCGCCGCCAGTCAATCCGTCTCAGCGCACCTGGTTTGCGCGAGCATCGACCGCATGATCGCGACCTGGATCCAGGGCCGCCACCCGGTGCCTCAACACGACTGCCTGCAGACTGCACAGCGCCACGTAAGCCAGCAGTTCGACCAGTTCTTCGAAGACCTGCGCCCGCGACGCGACCAGATCGAGATGGCACGACATATGCCCCTCGGCGCAGGTCGAGCCCACGGCCGCGCCGAGCGCCACGAACAGCAGCAGCCACGGCGCGCTGCGTACGAACGCCAGGCGCACCACCTCGTCGATGCGGTAATGCCAGGCGGTGTACGCGAGCCAGCCGATCAGCAGCGCCGCACCCGGCCAGACCAGCGGCTGAAACCACAGCGGCTCGGGCGGCAGCGCCCTGCCCGCCGCATCGAACCCGGGCACGGCGCGCCAGGCGCGGCCCCAGCTGAGCTCACGGCCCGCCAGCAGTAGCCAGACGGGTGCGGCCCACAGCGCCAGCATCGCCGTGCGTTCGGGCCGCCGGCGCAAGAACACCACCACCGCCAGTACAAAGCCGCTCAGCAACACCACCACCTGAGCGTTTTCCAGGACGCCTGCCTCGCGGCCCCACGCCAGCGGCAGGAGCAAGCTCACGGGATAACCAGCCACGAGTGCCGCCAGCAGCGCCCACTGCGCCGGGCGCATCTTCGCCCACAAAAATAATCGCCCCATCGTCTCTCCGTTTACACAATTGTTGCCCATCTGAATGGGCTGATTCGCAATTGTACGAATTGGCATGTCGCGCACGATTGGTTTTTCGAGAAATGCGACGGGCTTGCCGTGTATTTATTGCTACCAGGTGCAACGGAAGTGTCACATCCGCGCAGATTCCTTGACACGTCTTGAGCCGCTCGGTTACCTTATGGTTAACAATTGCCATATAGCAATTATAACGATCCCGGTCGGCGAGCATGACCGGGGCATGCGGAAAGCACGTTTGTAGTTCACCCATTGACGTTCATACCAAGGAGTTCCACCATGGATCAACTGCCTCGCGGGCAGTCGTCACGCCGCATCCGCATGCCCGGCCTGCCGTACGCGCCCACCCTGCTGCTTTCGGTATTACTCACCGGTTGCGGCGGCGGCAATGGCGAGTCGCCTGTCGCCGTCATGCAAAACGCCAGCGCCAGCCTGTTCAGGACCGTGGCCGGCGTCTTCGCCAGCACCGAGACGGCGCTCACCCCGGTCAAGGCCCAGGCCAGCTCGGCTGAGCGGCCAGATCTCGATGGGCCGGCGGCGATCGACCATGATGCCGGCACGCGCTGGGGCAGCCGTTTCACCGACGATGAATCCCTGACGCTCGACTACGGTGCGACGCAGACGATCACCCGCGTGCGGATCGACTGGGAAGCGGCCCACGCCAGCGCCTACCTGCTGCAAGTGTCGGAGGACGGCGGCAGCTGGACCACCATCAAGACCGTCACCGACAGCGTCGGCGGCGTTGAGGATTTCACGGGTCTGAACGGCCAGGGCCGCTACCTGCGCATGAAAGGTGTCAAGCGCGCCGGGCAGTATGGTTATTCGATCCTCGAGATCCAGGCGTTCACCGGCACCCCGGCCGCGCCAACACCCGACCCGGACCTGCCAGCGCCACAGCTGCCGATCGACCTGACCCACCCCGGCGTGGCCGTCAAGCCCGTCGCTGCAACCTCGTCGACACCCGAAAACGGCGGCATGGCGGCCGGCATGGCCATCGACGGCAAGCCCGGCACACGCTGGTCGAGCCGGCCGGAAGACGGCGCCTGGATCAACTTCGATTTCGGCGCGCCCACGGCAATCGGCTACATGAAGCTGAACTGGGAACAATCGTACGGCAAGGTCTATACGGTGCTCACGTCGAACGATGGCGTGACGTGGACGCAGCTGCGCCATGTCGGCACCGGCAAGGGCGGCGTCGAGGAATTCTTCAACCTGGGCTTCCAGGCCCGCTACCTGCGCCTGCAGGGCGTGGCCCGCGCCACGCAATACGGCTACTCGCTGTTCGAAGTCGAGTTCAAGTCGCCGGGCAGCGACAACACGCTGCCCGATGCGCCGACGTCGGCCGTGGCGTTCCCGGCCAATGGCGGCGCGCTGAGCCCGCTGCCTGGCAGCGCCGAGCCGATCGAATCGCTGCAATTCACGCTCGCGGACGGCACGCTGGTGACGCGCTTTGGCGCCCGCGGCCTTGCGCGCCATGGCCGCGAGCGCGGCGAAGACTGGAACGAGATCGGCTACGGCCCGAACGACACGGTCGACCCGGCCACCGGCCTGCCGCTCGACAAGGGTCCGGGCAACTACCTGACGTTCGTGCCGCAGTACCACAAGAACCGCACCTGGGGCGTCGAGATCATCGACAACAGCCGCGTCGCGGGCGTCACGCAACCGATGCTGGTCGTGAACCAGTACACGACGGTCGACTTCCTCAAGGGCGGCGTTGCCTTCTTCCGCCAGTTCGACGAACCGCATTCGACCGGCTATGGCTGGATGCGGCCCGGCGAACTGGTCGACAACGATATCCCGATCTGCAAGCCGACGCCGTACCCGCAGAACAACCGGCTGGCCAGCGCCAACGGCATCAATGGCGGCTGCACCTTGCTGGTCAAGGATTACCCGGGCCACAGCGAACTCAATAGCGAAGGCTTCAGGACCGGCCGCAGCGTGCCGGGGCGGCCGCTCGTGAAGGGCGACATCATTGAAGTCTCGCCGTCCTACTTCACCACGCGCGAGGCATTGGGCGCGCTGGGCGACACGGGCGGCATCCGCTACTACTCGCAGGAATGGAGCTACGTCGTCGGCCAGGGCCTGCGCCCATGGTACGGCGTACAGCCGCGCCTGAACTCGGTGCCGCTGCCGGATGAGGTACTGTCCGGCGGCATTGGCTCGGTGTCGTACAACTACAGCGACAATGGCCTGTTCATGTTCCAGCAGCCGCACAACAACGTCGGCATGCAGAACATGCAGCGCTTCGTCGAAGGCCGCCGCCTGCTGCACACCAACTTCACCACCGGCGAGCACAATGAAGCGGGCAACGACCGGTATGCAGCGGCAGTGGGTCTGCAGGGCAGCCGCTTCAACCAGTCGGCCTGTATTGCCTGCCACGTCGGCAACGGTCGCAGCCCGGCGCCAGCGGCGATCAACCAGCGCCTCGATGGCATGGCGGTGCGTGTGGCGCGCGTCGGTCCGCAAGGCCAGCAACTGCCGCATCCCACCTACGGCACCACGGTGCAGATGAATGCGGTCTCGAGCAACGGCACGCCGCAGAACTGGGGCACCGGCGTGCGCGTGACGGGCTTCGACACCCGCGTTGTCCAGCTGGCGGACGGCACGAACGTCGAACTGCGCAAGCCGACCATCGCCTTTGACGGCCCGGTACCGGAGACCGTCTCGCTGCGCGCGGCCCAGCCGATGATCGGCACCGGCCTGCTCGAAGCCATTCCCGAGGCCGACATCCTGGCACGCGTGCGCGCAAATCCGGACGGCGACGGCGTGCGCGGCACGGCCAACTTCGTGTTCGATCCGGAAACCGGCGCCGTGCGCCTGGGCCGCTTCGGCTGGAAAGCGTCGAAGGCCACGCTGCGCCACCAGGCGGCGTCGGCGCTGCTGGCCGACATGGCCGTGACCTCGCCCGTCTACCCGAGCCTTGCCTGCGACGCCAACCCGGCCGCCTGCGCCACGGCGCAGCGCCAGCGCGGGATCTCGGAAGCGGAGCTGCAGTCGATCTCCAACTATCTGGCACTGCTGGCCGTACCGGCCCAGCGCAGCCTGGCGAGCGGCTTCCCGAAAGGCGTCGCGCCGCTCGACGAGCACCGGGTCGACACGCGCCAGGTCGCCACCGGCCAGAAGCTGTTCGAGACGATGCGCTGCGTGGCCTGCCACACGGCGTCGATGAAGACCGGTGCGAACCACCAGTTCGCCGAACTGCGCGACCAGACCATCCGGCCGTACACCGACCTGCTGCTGCACGATATGGGCCCGGGACTGGCGGACAACTACGTCGAAGGCCAGGCCACCGGCAGCATGTGGCGCACCGCCCCACTGTGGGGCATCGGCTACAGCGACAAGGTGATGGGCAAGGATGGCAAGGTCGGCTACCTGCATGACGGCCGCGCACGCACCTTGAGCGAAGCCATCCTGTGGCACGACGGCGAGGCCGCTGCCGCGCGCAAGCGCTTCGAGAAGCTGGCAACGACCGAACGCGAGGCGTTGCTGGCGTTCCTGCGCTCGCTGTAATGTCACATCCGCTGTGACGATGGCGCCGGGTTCGCAGCCCGGCGCTTTTTTTTCGCCTCGCATATTTTGCACTGTGAAAGCCGGGGTCAGGTCTGACATTTGGACACGGTCTCGACAATTGGGTAGTCGAAACCATCTGGACCGGGCCATGCTCATGTTGGTCATGACACCATTGGCCGTAGCTCAGGCTGAGGCCGTGTCTGAATGTCAGACCTGACCCCGGCTGTAGACCCCGGCTGTACTATTCAGGCAGCGCTTGCTCCAGCGCCAGGCCGGCAAGTCGGGCAGTTGCCAGGAGGCGCTCTACGCCGTGGCCGTTGCGGGACTGCGCGGAGAGTCCCGTCATTGTCGCGCTGACGAAATCGGCCAGATATTCGGCCTGGTCCGGATAGCGCTGCGCAATATAGTCGCGTATGGCGGCCTCGGCTGCACTGTGCACGCGACGTGCCGCGCAGAAGGCTTGCGCATCCTTGGTGTGAATCCCTTCGAGCACCAGGCAGCCGGCAGCTTCCGGATCGGCGCCATACCGGCGCGCCGCTTCCTCCAGTACCGCTTTGAGGCAGGCCGCGACGGGGCGATCCGCTACCAGCAACGTCTGCAGTGGAATCGTGCCTGTGCTGCCATAGCGCACGAGGATGCGTTCATACAGTTCGGCTTTACTACCGAATGCGGCATAAAAACTGGGCGGGTTGATGCCGAGCGCCTGCGTGATGTCACTGATGCCGACCGCATCGTAGCCGCGCGCGTGAAACAGACGCTGGGCGCTCGCAACGGCCTGGTCGATATCGAAGTTGCGGGGACGTCCCCGGGGTTTGGCCATATCTGTAGTCATTCTTACATAATCCTTGACGAGCAATTTTCTGTGGATATATTATGTAACTCATCTTACATTAATCAACAGGGAGTGTCTCATGTCATCGTTTCAGGGAAAGTCAGTATTGGTTCTGGGTGGCAGCCGGGGTATCGGTGCGGCGATCGTCCGCCGCTTCGCTGCCGAAGGTGCGCTGGTCACGTTCACCTATGGCCAGTCAGCGCCAGCAGCGCACGAGCTGGCAACTGCCACGGGCAGCAAGGCGGTCATGACGGATAGTGCCGACCGCGACGCCGTGATCGCGCAGGTGCGCGCGAGCGGACCGCTGGACATTCTGGTGGTGAACGCCGGCATCGCGATCTTTGGCGATGCGCTCGACCAGGACCCGGACGCCATTGACAGGCTGTTCCGGATCAATGTCCATGCGCCCTATCACGCTGCGGTGGAAGCGGCGCGGCAAATGCCGGAAGGCGGACGCATCATCGTGATCGGGTCGGTCAATGGCGACCGGATGCCGGTGGCCGGCATGGCTTCCTACGCGCTGAGCAAGTCCGCCTTGCAGGGTTTGGCACGCGGACTTGCGCGCGACTTCGGCCCGCGTGGTATCACGATCAATGTCGTGCAGCCTGGGCCGATCGATACCGATGCGAACCCGGCCAATGGGCCGATGAGAGACCTCATGCACAGCTTCATGGCCATCAAGCGCTTTGGGCGGGCCGACGAGGTTGCGGGCATGGTCGCCTGGCTGGCCGGACCGGAGGCCGGATTCGTCACCGGGTCCATGCACACCATCGACGGCGCATTCGGTGCCTGATTTCTGACACCGGCAGGCAGCGTCTGGAACCAGGCCTTCCGGCATTTGACCAGTTTCTCTTGGTTCCACCGCCGATTGAATATATACTTCGTATACGATTCATATAACGGAGTATATCCATGGGCATTGTCAATATCGACGGCGACCTGCACGATCAGGTCCGGCTGGCCACCAAGGTCTCGTGCCGCTCCATCAATGCGCAGGCCGCATTCTGGCTCAAGGTCGGCATGCTGGCCGAGACCAATCCATCGCTCAGCTTCAACGAGATCATGGCGCGCGAACTGGCTGCGGCCGGGGTGGCGGTGCCGCCACTCGTCACAGGGTTGCGCGTCGCGTGACCAAGCAACCGCATGAACTGGCGCTGATGGCCGAATCGGGGCGCCTGCTGGCGTCCGTATTCGGGATGCTCGACTGCTTGTCCCTTGCGGGCATGACCACGCTCGACGTCGATACGCTGGTCGAGCGCTTCATCGTCGACGATCTGCACGCGCGCCCGGCCAGCAAGGGCCAGTACGATTACGGCTTCGTGTTGAACGCCTCCATCAACCACGTGGTCTGCCACGGCGTGCCCAACACGCGCGATGTACTCAGGGACGGCGACATCGTCAACTTCGACATCACGCTGGAAAAAAACGGCTTCATCGCCGACTCCAGCAAGACGTATCTGGTGGGCGATGTCGACCTGGCGGCCAAACGCCTGGTGCAGACGACCTACGAGGCACTGTGGAAAGGCATTCGCGCCGTGCGGCCGGGCGCACGCCTGGGCGACATCGGCGCGGCGATCGAGCGCCATGCGAAGCGCAATGGCTGTTCTGTGGTGCGAGAATACTGCGGCCATGGCATCGGGCGCGACATGCACGAAGAGCCGCAGGTGCTGCACTTCGGCGCCAAGGGCACGGGGCTGAAACTGGTCGAAGGCATGGTCTTTACGATCGAACCGATGCTCAATCGCGGCGGGCGCAGCGTGCGCACCGAAGAAGATGGCTGGACCGTGGTGACACGCGACGGCTCACTGTCGGCGCAGTTCGAACATACAGTGGCGGTGACAAAGACCGGGGTGGCGGTGTTGACGCTGCGGCCTGAAGAAGCCGGCATGATGCTAACCTAGGCGTGCCGGCTTAGAACACCAGCATGCGCCAGCCGGGCGCGCTGCCCTGCTCGACGAACGTGACCATGCCTTCAACGCCGGCGCATTGCGGCGCCAGCGCAGCCAGGTCTGCACCCAGGGCGCTCAATGCCTGGCTGCAGGCGCGGATCTCGACACCCAGATCGACCGTCGCATCCAGATGCCGCGCGACCGTCCAGCGGTCGGCGCCAAAGCCGGTGGGGCGCGCGCTGTGTTCACGCAGCAGCCACGCAACCGACTGGTTGGTAAACAACATCTTCACGGGCAGGTCGAGCGCCGCCGCAGCCTGCGCCGTCATGAACGGCGTCGTCAATGCCTCGGGCCGGGTCAGGTCGCACGACCAGACCATGATCGCCAGGCCTGCCTGCGCTGGAATCACGGCTTGATCCAGTCATCGACCGGTTCGAGCCGCATGCGCCGCTCGGCCTGCTCAACGAGATCGGCGCGATGTGCCAGTTGCGCGCGGTCGCGTTCCCAGTCGCTGGCCTGGATCACGGAAATCCAGCCGGCGCCGTACGGGTCCTGGTGGATCAGCTCGGGCTGTTCTTCCAGCGCCGTGTTGATCTCGACGATCGTGCCGGCCACCGGCGTCTTGATCGTCACGACCGTTTTGCTCAGCTCCACCACCCCCACCGTTTTGCCCTGCTCGACCTCGTTACCCACCGGCTTTGGACGGCACATGTAGAAATGGTTGCCGCTGATCTGGACACCGAATGCGCTCACGCCCACCTGCATACGGCCGTCACCCAGCGGGCGGCACCACATATCGTTGTCGAGGTCAAAATAGCAGTCGTCCGGATAGTCGAAGCCGAGGATGATCATAGGAGTGTGAAGAACAGGAACAGCAACAGAAAGAATGGCGGAAGGATGCGGGAGTCGAACCCACCCGGCGACGCATGGCGCCACCAACTGGGTTTGAAGCCCAGCCGCCCCACCAGGGACGATTTCCTTCCGTTGAGCCGCGATTTTACCTTGTACTGAAAAATTGCGTCAGGCTCACGGTGATTTCTCGGAAAACAGCAACGTTCCCGGCCGCAGCAGGTGCGCGTCGCCCACGCGGCGCAGCAGGCCAATGCGGTCAAAGAACTCGAGGATCTGGATCGCGCGCTTGCGCCCCAGGCCCGTCAGGTCGCGGAACCGCGCGGCCGTGACCTGGCCACCCGCCTCTTCCGCCGCCAGCTTTCGGGCCAGCGCCGCCAGCTCATGCATCACGGCCGGGTGATAGAACAGGTCCTTGACCACCTGGTACACATCGCCGCCGCGCGCCATGCGGCCCAGCACCTGGCGCACCTGCGCTTCGGGCAACCGAGCCTGCAGCGCGATGTCGCGCACCCACGGCGGATCGAAGCGCCCTTCGCGCAGCATCGGCAGTGCGTGCTCGGCCACGATCTGTTCGGCAGCGCGCAGGGCCACGCCGTGCTCCGGCAAATGCAGGAAGCCATTGCGACGGGCGAGCACGCCCGCCTCGATCATGTGGCTTGTGAGCTGCAACCACAGCGCCTCGGGCATGCGCGGCGCGGCCAGGCGGCGGGCGCGCTGCACGTCGGGGCCGATTTCATCCGGATACTTGTCGTGGAAGTCGCGCAAGGCCGCCAGCAGGCCGGCCTGCGCCTCGTCCAGACGCGCACGGGCGATCAGCCACTCGCCGCCGGCACCGACGACAATGTCCGGCACCGTCGCCAGGTCGAACGGCCAGCGCGCCAGGCCACTGCTGCGCAGCCACGTTGCGCCATTGACGCCGTACTGCGCCTGCGCCAGCGCGCCCAGCAAGCGGGTGAGCGGTTGATCGGCGCGCTGCGTTTCCAGGTACGCCAGGCGTTCGGGCGTCTGCCGGTAACGGATCGGGCCCAATGGATCGAGCACCTGGCCACCAGCCACCGTGCGCACTGCCGATGCGTCGCGCAGGATGAAACGGTCGCCATGCCAGACATTGGCCGGCTTGTGCAGCACGAGCTGGGCCGGCGCGCCGGCGCCCGGGGCGATGGACGGCTGGCCCAGCACGGCCACCGTCGCGAGGCAATCCTGGGTCGCTGCGTGCAGATGCACGAGCGTGCCCGAACGCAGTGGCTTGTCTTCGGTGGAGGCCACCTGCAGCCAGATATCGATCCGCTGCGTGGTCAAGGCGATGGCCGGATCGCACAACACCTGGCCGCGCAGGTCGTCCGTGCGTTCCAGGCCCGCCAGACCGACGGCGCAGCGCTGGCCCGCCTGGGCCACCTGGGCCGCGCGGCTGTGTACCTGCAGGCTACGCACGCGGTAAGAATCGTCTGGCGAGGATGCCAGCGACAACGCGTCGCCGATCGTCACGCCGCCCGCCGAAACGCTGCCAGCGACCACAGTGCCGACGCCATCCAGCGTGAAGGCACGGTCCAGGCCCATGCGGAAACCCGCGCCCTCCACGCCGTCGCCCGGCGCAGCCGCGAGCGCATCAACCAGGTCCGCGCGCAAGGCATCGATACCATCGCCGCGCACGCTCGAGACGTGCAGCACCGGGTAATCGTCCAGCCCGCTGCTGGCCAGCAGCGCGCGTACCCGCGCTTCGGTCTCGGCGATGCGCGCCGGCTCCACGCGGTCGATCTTGGTAATCACGGCCGCGCCGCGCCGCACGCCCAGCAGCGACAGGATCGTCGCGTGCTCGATCGTCTGCGGCATCGGGCCGTCGTCCGCCGCGATCAGCAGCAAGCCGAAGTCGATGCCGCTGGCGCCGGCCACCATCGTGCGCACGAGTTTTTCGTGGCCGGGCACGTCGACGAAGCCGATGCGCCGGCCGTCTTCCAGCGGCATCCAGGCATAACCGAGTTCGATGGTGATGCCGCGCCGTTTTTCTTCGGGCAGCCGGTCGGCGTCGATGCTCGTCAGCGCGCGCACCAGCGCCGTCTTGCCGTGGTCGATGTGGCCTGCAGTGCCGACAATCATGCAGAATCTCCGATGATGGCCAGGCGCAGGCCGGCCAGTTGATTGATGACCTCGTTCGGATCGTCGACGCAGCGGCAATCGAGCAGCACGCGGTCGTCGGCAATGCGGCCGATGATCGGCGCCGGCAAGCTGCGCATGGCGTCCGACAGTGCGTCGAGCGCCGTGCCCATGCCGCGCTTGCCGGACAGGACCGGCGCGATCGCCAGCCCGCACGATGGCAGGCGGTCGATCGGCAGTGAGCCGGAACCGATCTGGCTCAGCATAGGTTCGAGCGTGACCGTGTAGCGCGGCGCCAGCGCAGCGCGCAGCGGTTCCAGGATCGCGTTTGCCGCAACGGCCACCTGCTCCTGCGTGCGCGTCAGCCAGCGCAGCGTCGGCAATTCGCGCACGAGGAGTTCAGGTTGCAGGTACAGCTGCAAGGTCGCTTCCAGCGCCGCCAGCGGCAGCTTGGACAGGCGCAGCGCGCGCTTCATCGGAAACTTGCGAATGCGCCCGATGTGTTCGCGCGTGCCGACGATCAGGCCCGCCTGCGGCCCGCCCAGCAATTTGTCGCCCGAGAACATGACCACGTCGCAACCGTCCGCCAGCATCTGCTGCGGCGTCGGTTCCTGCGGCAAGCCGTACTTGCCCATGTCGATCAGCGAGCCGCTGCCCAGGTCCGACACGAGCGCCACGCCGCGGCTGCGGGCCAGCGGCGCCAGTTCGGCTTCGCTCACCGCACTGGTAAAGCCCTGCACCATGTAGTTGCTGGTGTGGACCTTGATCAGCATTGCGGTGCGCTCGGTGATCGCGCGCTCGTAGTCCGCCAGGTGCGTGCGGTTGGTGGTGCCTACCTCGACCATGCGCGCGCCGGCGCTGTCCATCACGTCCGGCATGCGGAAAGCGCCGCCGATTTCCACCAGTTCGCCGCGCGAGATGATCGCTTCGCGCCCGCCGCTCAGGGCGGCCAGCGACAGCAGCACCGCCGCAGCGTTGTTGTTGACCACCGTCGCCGCTTCGGCGCCAGTGATTTCGCACAGCAGGCCTTCGACGATGCTGTCGCGATCGCCCCGTGAGCCGCTGTCGAGGTTGTATTCGAGATTGTTCGGGCCGGCCATCATGGCCGTCAGGTGACGGATCGCCACGTCCGGCAGCACCGAGCGGCCCAGATTCGTATGAATGACCGTGCCGGTCAGGTTGATCACGCGGCGCATGCGAGGCGCGATGCGCGCAGCGATGCGCTCGGCCAGCACGCCGCCCAGCGCATCGGGCGTTACGGCGCTTGCCGCGAGCACGCCGGCCAGCGCCTGCGCGCGCAGGTCATCGACCAGCGCACGCGCCTGCCCGGCGACCAGCGTGTGGCCGTGGGCAGAAAGTTGCGCCTGCACCGATGGCAGACGCAGCAGTTTATCGATCGAAGGCAGTTCCTTGACTGTCGCCTTCGAGCCGTGGACCACGGACTCGCTGAGCGACATGATCAATTACTCCGGTTCGATGGTGGTGCGATGGCCGGTTCGCCCGGTGCGTCCTCGCCGCCCGACAAGAGCAGCAGATTCACGCCATGCGCCTCGTAGCCCGCTTCGGACACCAGGATGTCCAGCGTCAGCGACGCCAGGTCGTCCGCCACCGGATCGACATTGAGCTCGCGCTCCATGCGCACGATCTTGATGTAGTGGTGGCACTCGTCGCACGTTTCGGCTTGCACCGATGCCTGCGACGCGTCCTGCACCGCGCCATCGGTGGCCAGCGCCTCGAGTGAATGGTAGTGGATACCCTTGGTGCTTTCGCAGTGGCTACACTTGACCCGCACCATATGCCACTGCGCCGAACACAGCGAGCAGTGCAGATAGCGGAAGTTGCTGCCGGTCTGGTCAACGCGCGTGATCGACGACGTCGGCAGACTGCCGCAGCATGGGCAGGTCGTCATGTCGAGCGTGCGGCCATACGGCTGCTGGCGCGCGGCGCCATACGCTTCCTGGATCGCCAGGACCATATTCGTCCAGTACACCTGCAGACCGGCCGCCACCAGCGGTGCGGCGCTCATGTCCAGGCCCGCCGCGCCCTGCAGCAGCAGTTCGGCCTGGCCTTCGAGATGGTCGTCGCCGGCGGCCAGCAGGCTCTGCACGGCAGCTTGCGCCGGGCTGCCCGCCAGACGCGGGACCAGCAGTTCCAGCATGCGGCGCATTGCGCTGCGCCAGACCGGATCGCGCGGCCACAGCGGCGCCGGCACCGGTGCCTGGGCAGCGCGCGCGGCGGCGGCCAGGTCGTCCAGCGTCGGCAGCGTAACGGTCGGGTAATCCTGCAACACTTCGTGCTGCACGGCGGCCAGTTCGGCGGCAAACAGTAAAAAGTCGTGCATCGCGTGCCCCGGCGCCAGCTGGCGCAGACGGGTCGCACGGGCGGAGAACAACTCGCGGCGCACCGGGAGTTGGATATACGGCATTTGCTCGCCAGCCCGGACAGCGATTTCTTCGGGGCTGAGCAGCTTTGAGGCTTTGGTAATGCTCATGGAAAGGATGCTTCCTATTCGGTTCGTGCGATGGTCAATCCGATCGGCCGGGGCCCATTTACTGCCCCCGTTAGTGGAAAGACCGTCGTTCCCGCGGTGGCGGAAACGACGGTCTCGACAGCCAGCTTAGCCGAACAATACTACGTTAGCGCTTGTTGCGCTTGGCGTCCTCTGCCACTTCCTTGTACCACAGCGGATGGTGCGACTTGGCCCAGTCCTCGTGCACGGTGCCACGGGTCATGGCGCGGAACGAACCTTTGACCCAGATAGCGGCGTACACGTGCATGATCACGCTCAGCACCAGTGCCAGGGCCGAAGCCGCGTGCACCAGCATCGCGAAACGACGCAGCGGAATCGGGAAGAAGTCCGCGAACCATGGTTGCCAGAACATGAAGCCGGTGATCAACAGCAGCACCAGGCTCACGGCAAAGATCCAGAACACGCCTTTCTGGCCCGCATTGTACTTGTGTACAGGCGGCATCGCGTGCTCGTTACCCTTGAGGAGTTCCGGCGCCTTCTTGACCCAGGCCGTATCGGTCTTGGTCCAGAAGTTGTCGCGCACCACGGCGAAGAACAGGAACACGAAACCCAGCACCATCAGCAAACCGAAGAACGGATGCAGGATGCGGGTCCACTGTCCGCCGCCGAAGAACATCGAGAAGAAGAACATCGACGGATGGAACAAGGCCAGGCCAGTCAATCCGGCGCAGATGAACAACAGAGCCACGGCCCAGTGGTTCATGCGCGTCATGTCGCGATAGCGAGTGATAAACATGGTCTTCTCCTTATACCCGTTCGTCGTCGCGCTGGTCGGGACCAGGCGTCGGCTGAACATCGGGTTCGTCGTGGTGCGTCTCGATCGGGCCGACCTTCATGTAGTGGAAGAAGCCGGCCACAGCAGCACCGACCATCGCAGCCACACCCAGCGGCTTGGCGATACCCTTCCACAGCGCCACGGTCGGGCTGATGGTCGGGTTCTCGGGCAGGCCGGCATACAGGTTCGGCTTGTCCGCGTGCTGCAGCACGTACATCACGTGCGTGCCGCCCACACCAGCCGGGTTGTACAAACCGGCGTTCTTGTAACCACGTTCCTTCAGGTCGATCACGCGGTCACCCGCGTAGTCGATCATGTCTTCCTTGGTGCCGAAACGGATGGCGCCAGTTGGACAGATCTTCACGCAGGCCGGTTCCATGTTCACTGCAACGCGGTCGGCGCACAGTGAGCACTTGTAGGCCTTCGAGTCCACCTTGCTGATGCGTGGCACATCGAACGGGCACCCGGCAACGCAGTAGCCGCAGCCGATGCAGTTTTCGCTGATGAAGTCAACGATACCGTTCGTGTACTTGACGATCGCGCCAGGCGCCGGGCAGGCCTTCAGGCAGCCTGGCTCGTCGCAGTGCATGCAGCCGTCCTTGCGGATCAGCCACTCCAGGCGATCGCCCTCTTCCTCGGACTTGGTCACGACTTCCGAGAACTTCATGACGGTCCACGACTGTGGCGTCAGGTCGATCGGGTTGTCGTAGGTACCGTGGTTTTCGCCGATTTCATCGCGCAGATCGTTCCACTGCATGCAGGCCACCTGGCACGCCTTGCAGCCGATGCAGCTGGACACGTCGATCAGCTTGGCAACTTCCGGCTTGTGCGTACGGGCCACCGGCGACTGCGTGGTGGTTGCCGAACGCGCCGCAATATCGAGAGATTGTAATGAAGACATTGTTTAGACCCTTTCGATATTGACCAGGAACGACTTGAATTCCGGGGTCTGGGTATTTGCATCGCCCACGAATGGGGTCAGCGTATTGACCAGGAAGCCCGGCTTGGCCACACCGACAAAGCCCCAGTGGTTCGGCAGACCCACTGTATCGACCTTCATGCCATCGCAGTCGAGTTGCGGAATACGCTTGGTCACCAGGCACTTGGCCTTGATGAAGCCGCGCATCGACGACACCTTGACCATATCGCCATTCGAGATACCCTTGGCCTTGGCCAGCTGCTCGCCAATTTCCACGAACTGCTGTGGCTGGATAATCGCGTTGGAGACAACGTTCTTGGTCCAGTAGTGGAAGTGCTCGGTCAAGCGGTAGCTGGTCGCGACATACGGGAAGTCCTTGGCCGTACCGAACGCTTCCATGTCGCCCTTGAACACGCGCGCCGCCGGATTGGAACGGGCAAGCGGGTTTTTCGGGTGCATCGGATTGACCGGGAACGGCGACTCGAACGGCTCGTAGTGCTCTGGCAGCGGGCCTTCGGCCATGCCGGTCGGTGCGAACAGACGCGCCACACCTTCAGACGTCATGATGAACGGCTGCGTACGGTTCTCTTCGGCCGGATCGGCATCAGGACGGATGTCCGGAATATCCGAACCGGTCCAGGCCGTACCGTTCCACGAAATCAGGTTCAGCGCGGGATTCCACGGCTTGCCCGTTTTTGGATCGGTCGATGCGCCGTTGTACAGCACGCGGCGGTTTGCCGGCCAGGCCCAGGCCCAACCCAGCGTTTGCCCGATGTTGTACGGGTCCGCATTGTCGCGGCGCGCCATCTGGTTGCCCGCCTGCGTCCATGCGCCGGCATACACCCAGCAGCCGCTCGCGGTGCTGCCATCGTCGCGCAGCACGCCAAAGCCCGGCACCTGCTCGCCAGCCTTCAGGATGAGCTTGGTCGGATCTTTTGCGTCATAGATATCGGCCAGCGCCTTGCCGTTGAATTCCTTGGCAAGCTCTTCAGCAGAAGGGCTGTGCGGAATCTTGTACGGCCACGACAGCTTGGTGATCGGATCCGAGAAGGCACCGCCATCTTTCAGATAGAGGTTCTTCATGCGCGTGAACAGGTCGGCGATGATCTCGATGTCCGGCTTGCACTCGTACGGCGCTTCGGCGCCCTTCCAGTGCCACTGCAGCCAGCGGCTCGAGTTCGACAGCGAACCGTCTTCTTCGGCGAAGCACGTGGTCGGCAGGCGGAACACGGTCGTCTGGATCTTGCTTGGATCGACGTCGTTCGACTCGCCGAAGTTCTTCCAGAACTCGGACGTTTCGGTGTTCAACGGATCCATCGTGACCAGGAACTTCAGCTTCGACAGACCGGCGATGATCTTCTTCTTGTTCGGGAACGATCCGACCGGGTTGAAGCCCTGGCAGATGTAACCGTTCAATTTACCTTGACCCATCAATTCAAACGCCTGCAGCACGTCGTACAGCTTGTCGATTTTCGGCAAGTAGTCGAAGGCCCAGTTGTTCTCTTTGGTCGCGGCATCGCCCCACCAGGATTTTTGCAGGCTGACGAAGAACTTGGGATAGTTCTGCCAGTAGCTCATCTGGTTCGGACGCAAAGGCTTCAGTGCGCGCGGCTTGTAGTACGTCTCGAGGTCCTGCTCCTTGTCGGTTGCCAGCGACAGATAGCCCGGCAGCGAGTTCGACAGCAGACCCAGGTCGGTCAGACCCTGGATGTTGGAGTGACCGCGCAGTGCGTTCAGGCCACCGCCGGCGATACCGACGTTACCCAAGAGCAGCTGCATGATTGCGCCGGTACGGATGATCTGGCTACCCTGGCTGTGCTGGGTCCAGCCCAGTGCGTACAGGATCGTCATCGCACGGCCCGGCTGGGCAGTCGATGCGATGTATTCGCAGACCTTCAGGAATTGCTTGACCGGGGTACCGGTGATCTTGCTGACCTGCTCAGGGGTGTAGCGCGAATAATGGCGCTTCATCACTTGCAGCACGCAACGCGGGTGCTCCATGGTCGGATCGACCTTGGCGTAACCGTCGTCACCCATTTCGTAGCCCCAGCTTTCATTGCTGTAGCGACGCTTGGCTTCGTCGTAACCCGAGAACAGACCGTCCTGGAAGTCGAAGCCTTCGTTCACGATGAACGGGGCGTTGGTGTAGCTCCGGACGTATTCGGTCTGGATCTTGTTGTTGGTCAGCAGATAGTTCAGGACGCCGCCCAGGAAGGCGATGTCCGAGCCAGCGCGGATCGGCGCGTAATAGTCGCTCATGGCGGCCGAACGCGTAAAGCGCGGGTCTACCACGACCAGCTTGGCTTTATTGTGATGCTTTGCTTCAATAACCCATTTAAAACCGCATGGGTGTGCTTCAGCGGCATTGCCGCCCATGATCAGTACAACATCGGCATTCTTGATGTCAACCCAATGGTTGGTCATCGCTCCTCGTCCGAACGTCGGGGCCAGACCGGCCACCGTAGGTCCGTGTCAAACGCGAGCCTGGTTATCGAATACGAGCATGCCCATCGAACGCATCGCTTTGTGCGTGATGTAGCCCGTTTCGTTGCTCGACGCGGACGCGCACAGCATACCCGTGCTCGTCCAGCGATTGACCAGCTGGCCTTCGGCGTTGGTCGGAATGAAGTTCGCATCGCGGTCAGCCTTCATCAGGCCAGCCAGACGCGTCATTGCCTCATCCCACGAAACGCGTTTCCATTCGTTGGTGCCAGGTTCACGGACTTCCGGGAACTTGAGACGGTTTGGCGAATGGATGAAGTCGAGCAAGCCGGCGCCTTTCGGGCACAGCGTACCGCGATTGACCGGGTGATCCGGGTCGCCTTCAATGTGGATGATGTCCGAGGTAACGTTCTTTGCGCCGTCGCCCAGACTGTACATCAGCAGGCCGCAGCCCACCGAGCAGTACGGACACGTGTTGCGCGTCTCCTTGGCTTTCGCCAATTTATAGTGCCGCGTCTCTGCCATCGCCGGCAACGGCGAGAAGCCGAGCGCGACGATGGTGGAGGCGGCGAGTCCCGCACCGCTTGCGCGGAGGAACTGCCTTCTGTTCATGCCCATCTAGATTCTCCTGCTAGTAATGGATTGCGCACATCAGAATGGGGTTAGCCAGGGTCGTCGCCCTGGCTTTCTTTCCATCCTGACCGTTACCGGAGCCACCATGCGCCGGTGTGCGCGCCGTTGGACTCGCCAGCAATTATTTTGCTGGCGGCGTCGCTGCCTGCGTGGTGGCGCCATCGCCACCCGTTGGTTCTGAAGCACCGCTGTCGCGGGGTTTGTTCGAGTCTGCATCCTGGCCGGCAACCATGCCGCCGATCGCGGTACCACCTTCGGCGGGACCGGTTTCCGGCACGGCCGCATCGGCGTTCACCGATTCCGATTTCAGGCCTGCGTGCGGATCAATGGCCGCGCCATTCGGACCGGCGACGTCCGGCGTCTGCACCGGCGCGGTCGTTTCCTTCTTCTGGCACGCGGCCAGAGCGAATACGGCGGTCGCTACGATGGCTGCATTGCGCAGGGTAAGTGCTGTTTGTTTGAGGTGAATCATTGCAATATCCATTGACTTAGAGATACAACTGAAAATATAGCGGAAATGCGGAACTACTTGAATAAGTATTTTACGCACAGCCGTTCGCAAAGGGTGACATTCCGTGAGTTTTGACCCGCTTTTATGACGAATATTTTCGTCAAAGGCGGATGTAAAGACTATCTGGCCGCCAAATTGACGGTTTTATCGACATTTTTACTGTTTCCGCCCTACTTTCTGGCGGCTAACAACCACAAGGCGGCGCTAGTGTAGCCTGCCTTGGCGCGCGTTGCAGAAGCGCGTCAAATTTCGGATCCTCGCCCAAGAAATCGCTGCCACGCAGAGTGCGATTGATCAGTATCGGTGGGGCACGCATCCACCACGCTTCTTACCCTATTCACATCAAACGACGCGGTCGCGTCAAGTGCTATGTAGCAAAAATGGTATTTACCAACAGGCCATAACAAAAAATGGTTGCGCCTAACATTTAGTGTTATATTATTTTACAGCTTGCATGGACGCCGCCCCTACGCCCCTGACGAGCACGGTATTTCCAGCAGAGAGTCCCGGCAGATGGGCTCTTCACAACAAAGACGGAGACAACAGAATGAAGCATCTGAATCGATCGGCGATTGCCGTGGGCGTGGCACACCTGTGCTGGTTGTCCGCAGCGTTTGCCCAGGAAGCCGCCCCGGCCCCTGCCGAAGCGCAGGTCGTTAAAATCACCGGGCAGCGCGCCGCACTCAACAGCGCACAGCAACTCAAGCGAAATTCGGACGAGGTCGTCGATTCGATCGTCGCCGACGACATCGGCAAACTGCCCGATAAATCGATCACCGAAGTCCTGCAACGCATCCCTGGCGTCACCATCGACCGCACCATGTCGCGCTCCGACCCGGAACACTTCTCGGTTGAAGGCTCGGGCGTATCGATCCGTGGCCTGACCTGGGTGCGCTCGGAACTCAACGGCCGCGATTCGTTCTCGTCCAACGGCGGCCGCGCACTGAGCTTCGAGGATGTCCCGCCTGAGCTGATGGCCGGCGTCGACGTCTACAAGAACCCGTCCGCCGAACAGATCGAAGGCGGCATCTCCGGCCTGGTCAACCTGCGTACGGCACTGCCGTTCGATATCAAGGGCCAGCGCATCTCGGGCAGCGTCGAAGGCACGTACACCGAACTGAACAAGAAGAAGGACCCGGCCGGCTCGTTCATGTATTCGAACCGCTGGAAAACCGGCATGGGCGAATTCGGCGCCTTGGTCAACTTCGCCAGTTCGAACAGCAACACGCGCACTGATGCCTTCCAAGTCGAGCCGTACTACCCGATCGCAGGTGCCGAGCCTGGCCGTACCGTATGGGTCCCGAAGGGCGCGCAATGGCGCACGCTCGATTTCGAGCGCAAGCGCCAGGGCGCTTATGCCGCGCTGCAGTGGAAGCTTGACAACACTCTGCGAAGCCACATCACGTACTTCAAATCGAAGTACGACATGCAGTGGGACGAGAACGCCCTGTTCTCCGCTGAAGGCACCCCGACCAATCTGCGTGTCAGCAATGGTGTCTACGACGCGAACGGCGCTTTCCTGAGCGGCCAGATTACGAACCCGACCGATGGCGCCATCGAGTACGCCAACAACAGCCGCACCTCGACGCGCGACTCGTCGACCACCGACGTTGCCTGGAACATCGAATGGAAGCCAAGCCCGAACTGGACGTTCACTTCGGATATCCAGCACGTCAAGGCAAAGTCGGAAGGATTCGACTCGACCGTGGCGCTCGGCACACTGGTGCCGTCGCTGAACCTGGATCTGACGGGCAGCCATCCGAACATCCTGTTCAACGCCGCCGAGGCAGCGCGAATGAGCGACCCGGCCAACTATTTCTGGGCCTTTACCCAAGAACACCGCGACCGCAGCGTGACCGAGCAAAAAGCCTGGAAAGGCGACGTCAAGTACGAGTTCGATCATCCGGTGCTTCGCGACATTCGCTTTGGCGTACGCCTGACCGACCGCGATGCCAAGACCATCAACTCCAACCCAAGCTACAACTGGGTTGGCATCTCGCAACGCTGGATGATGCCATGGCAAATCAATCAGCTCGCCACGCTAAGCGACCCGCGTTTCAACGCGCCGACCACGGTCAACAACTTCCCGAACTTCTTCAACGGCGATGCCAGCGTCCCGGCGATCGTGTTCCCGGCCAAGGAACTCACTACTGGCTATCCGGGCACGTACGCCAATCTGCACAGCTTCCACGACGTACTGTGCACGCAGGCAGGTAATACCTGCACTCCCTGGAAAGCAGCCGTGTTCGGCGAAGCCAATCCGTCAGGCGACAACGAGCAAGCCGAGAAGACCAAGGCGCTCTACACGCAGCTGCGCTTTGCCTTTGATGACTTGCGCATGCCGATCGACGGTAATGTAGGCGTCCGCTATGTCAAGACCGACAACAAGTCGTTCGGCTACACGGTGTACAACTCCACGTTCACCATTCCACCGGGCGGGACCACTGGTCTGGGCGTACCGGTCATCGCGCCGTTCGCTGCGCGCGAGGACTACGAGAATAGCTACCACAACTGGTTGCCGAGCTTGAACCTGCGCATGAAGGCAACCGATCAGCTGCAATTCCGCTTTGCGCTCGGCAAGGGCATGTCGCGGCCTGACTTCGGCCAGCTGCAGGCCTACACCACGCTTAGCCAGAGCGTGACAAGTTCGACCACCGGCACTGGTGCCGCACAAGTCACCAACGTGACATCGGTCGGCCATACAGGTGAATCGGTCGGCAATCCTCTACTGCGCCCTGTCACCTCGCGCAATATGGACCTGACGGCGGAATGGTACTTCGCGCAGGCCGGGTCGCTGACCTTCGCCGTGTTCGACAAGCGCCTGAAAGACATCATCATCAAGCAGAACGCAAGCTATCAGCTGACCGATACTGCAGGCCGTGCAATCGATTTCAATGTCGCCACCCCAGTGAACGGCGCCCGCGGGACGGCGCGTGGTATCGAGATGGCGTACCAGCAGTACTTCGACAAGCTGCCAGGCTGGTTGTCAGGTTTTGGTGTGCAGGCGAACTACACGCACGTCAAGAGCAAACGCGAGTTGTACAACCCGGTGTTCTCGGAATACTGCAGCAACGTCACGGGCGCGGCCAACATCAATCTGAACATCAACGGTTGTGACACCGATGGCCGCACCTTCGGTAACCTGCCGCTCGATTACCTGTCACGCAATTCGTACAATCTGGCGGCACTGTATGACAAGGGCCCATGGTCGGCGCGTCTGGCGTACAGCTGGCGCTCGAAGAGCCTGCTCGGTGTCAACAACAACGGCACGAACGGCACGAACGGCGTTGACACCAATCCGAACAGCTCGACCTTCGGCCAGAACGTCATCGCCTGGGGCTTGCCGATCTGGGCCGACGACTACGGTCAGCTCGACGGCGGCGTGAGCTACAAGTTCAACGAGAACTTCCGCATTGACTTCCAGGGTACCAACCTTACGGACGCGAAGTACAAGCAGATCATGACGCACCACATCGGCGACAAGGGCCGTGCGTGGTTCGTCAGCGGTCCCCGCTACAGCGTGCGTCTGGGCGTGACGTTCTAAGTCGATGCCGATGTAATCCCGACGCCCGCTGACCTGCCGCCCCGCGCGGCAGGTCAGCGGGCTTTTTGCTTTTCCAAGAAAACCCGACCAATGCAAAGCTCGACTTTCTCGTCGCTGGACACGTTCGTCTTTTTTGTCTACTTCATCATCGTGGCCGGCTATGGCTTCTGGGTCTACAAGCGCAAGCAGCGCTCGGCCTCCGCCTCGCACGACTATTTCCTGGCCGAAGGCTCGCTGACCTGGTGGGCGATCGGAGCCTCGATGATCGCGTCGAACATCTCGGCCGAGCAGTTCATCGGCATGAGCGGTTCGGGCTTCAAGATGGGCATGGCCATCGCCGTCTATGAACTGATGGGCGCGTTCACGCTGATCCTGGTGGCGGTGTTCTTCATGCCGATCTACCGCCGCAACCGCATCTACACGATGCCCCAGTTTCTCGAACAGCGTTACGGCAGCACCGTTGCCACCGTCATGGCGCTGTTCTGGCTGTCGCTGTACGTCATCGTCAACCTGACCTCGATCCTGTACCTGGGTGCGCTGGCCATCGGCGCCATTGCCGGCATCGACGTCTGGACCTGCATGGTGTTCCTGGCTGTATTTGCCGTCATCATCACACTGGGCGGCATGAAGGTCATCGGCTACACGGACGTGATCCAGGTCCTGTGCCTGGTGCTCGGCGGCCTGGTGACCACCTGGCTCGCGCTCGATCTGGTCGCGCAGAACAATGGCGGCGGCGGTGTGATGGCCGGCTTCAATCACCTGCTGGGCGTGGCGCCGGATCACTTCGACATGGTGCTCACACGGGACAATCCGAATTACCTCGACCTGCCCGGCGTGTCGATCCTGATCGGCGGCATGCTGATCGTGAACCTGAACTACTGGGGCTGCAACCAGTACATCATCCAGCGCGCGCTGGGCGCCGACCTGCACACGGCGCGCAAGGGCATCCTGTTCGCGGCCGGCCTCAAGCTCCTGATGCCGGTGATCGTGGTCCTGCCGGGCATTGCCGCGTTCGTGCTGCACCAGCAGGGTGTGCTGGGCGCATCGATGGGCGTTGGCGCCGACGTCAATCCCGACCGCGCTTACCCGGTGCTGCTTACGCTGCTGCCGACGGGCCTGAAAGGCATCGCATTTGCCGCGCTGACGGCGGCCGTGGTCGCCTCGCTGGCCGGCAAGGCCAACAGCATCGCGACCATCTACACGTTCGACATCCACAAGAAAGCCTTCAACAAGGGCATCTCCGAACAGCGCATGGTCTGGATCGGCCGCGTGACCGTGGTCGTGGCGATGCTGCTGGCCGTGCTGATCGCGCCGTTCATGGGCATCGACAAGAAAGGCGGCTTCCAGTATATCCAGGAATACACGGGCTTCGTCTCGCCCGGCATCCTGGCCATGTTCCTGATGGGCTTCTTCTGGCGGCCGGCCACGGCCAGCGCAGCGATGTTTGCCACGGTCGGCGGCTTCCTCGGCTCGATCATCCTCAAGTTTTTGCCCGGCCTGATGGACCTGTCGTTCCTGGCGCCGATCGGTTTTGCCGTGCCAAACAGCGCCGGCATCTACGAGATCCCTTTCGTGGACCGGATGGCGATCGTGTTCGTTGCCGTCGTCATCGGCATGGTCATCATCAGCAAGCTGTGGCCAAAGGCCGGCCTCGAGCAGAGCAAGGGCGTCGAAGTCGAAGCGTCGATGTTCAAGGTCCAGCCGGGGTTCGCGTTCGGCGCGACCGTCATCTGCATCGCGCTGATCGCGATCTACAGCGCGTGGTGGTAAGGTCGCTGCGCTACTAACACCATTATAAAAATTCAAGGAGACATACACATGCACCCAGCTTTGCCCTTCGGCCGTTCGGCCATCGCCCTTGCCGCCGCCCTCGCCTTCGGTGCCGCGCATGCTGCACCATCCACTGCGCCGACTGCTGCACCGGATGCGGCCCAACAGCGCGCAGCCAAACTGGTGAGCCAGATGACGCTTGATGAAAAGATCGGCATGGTGTTCGGCTACTTCGGCACCGAATTCAAGGGCCAGAAAGCGCCGACCGGCGCCCTGCCCCAGTCGGCCGGTTTCATCAAGGGCATCGAGCGCCTGGGGATCACGCCGCAGTGGCTGACCGACGCCGGCATCGGCGTGGCCTCGCAGCCGGGCAAGGATGCGCGCGAGCGCACGTCGCTGCCGGCCGGTATCGCCACCGCCGCCACCTGGAATCCGCAATTAGCGTTCGAAGGCGCGGCGATGATCGGCAAGGAAGCGCGCCTGTCGGGCTTTAACGTGATGCTGGGCGGGAGCGTGAACCTGGCGCGCGAGCCGCGCAATGGCCGCAACTTCGAGTACACGGGCGAAGACCCGCTGCTGGCCGGGATCATGGCCGGCGAACAGATTCGCGGCGTGCAGTCCAACCACGTCGTCTCGACCCTCAAGCACTACGCGTACAACGACCAGGAAACGGGCCGCAACCACCTGAATGTCAAGATCAACGATGCCGCAGGCCGCATGTCCGACCTGCTGGCATTCCAGATTGCGATCGAACGGGGCGACCCGGGCTCGGTCATGTGTTCGTACAACCGCATCAACGGGCCGTATGGCTGCGAGAACGACCATCTGCTGAACAAGGTGCTCAAGGGCGACTGGGGATATAAAGGCTACGTGATGTCCGACTGGGGCGCGGCCCACTCGACGATCCCGGCTGCACTGGCGGGCCTGGATCAGCAATCGGGCTACCCGTTCGACAAGTCGCCCTACTTCGACGGCGCGCTGAAGGAGGCCGTTGAAAACGGCCACGTGCCGCAGGCTCGTCTGGACGACATGGTGGCCCGCATCCTGTGGGCGCTGGGCGCGCACGGCGCGCTGGATCATCCGGTCAAGGTCCAGGCCAAGGACATTGACTACACGGCGCACGGCAAGATTTCGCAGGCGGACGCGGAAGAAGCGATCGTCCTGCTCAAGAACAAGGACAACGTGCTGCCGCTGGCAAAGGACGTGCAGCGCATCGCCATCATCGGCGGGCACGCCAACAAGGGCGTACTGTCGGGCGGCGGCTCGGCGCAGGTCTACCCGCGCGGCGGCATGGCCGTACCGAACGAAGGCCCGGCCGCCTGGCCAGGCCCGATGGTCTACCTGCCAGGCTCGCCGATGAAAGCGCTGGCGGCGCGCACCAAGGCCAAAATCACCTGGCACGATGGCAAGGACGCCGCCGCAGCCGCGAAAGTCGCAGCCGCTGCCGACGTGGTGCTGGTGTTCGCGACGCAGTGGACATCCGAAGCCGCCGACGTGCCGACGCTGGCGCTGCCGAACAACCAGGACGCGCTGATCGCGGCGGTGGCCAAGGCCAATGCCCGCACCGTCGTCGTGCTGCAAACCGGCACGCCGGTCACGATGCCGTGGGTGAACGACGTTGCCGGCGTGGTCGAGGCCTGGTACCCAGGCACGAACGGCGCCGAAGCCATCGCACGCGTGCTGACGGGCGAAGTCGATGCGTCGGGCCGCCTGCCGCAGACCTTCCCGCTGGCCGAGAACCAGCTGCCGCGCCCAAAGATCGATGGCATCGACCTGCCGAAGGACACGCGCTTTGACGTCGACTACGACATTGAGGGCGCGGCCGTCGGCTACAAGTGGTTCGACCTGAAAGGCCACAAGCCGCTGTTCGCATTTGGTCACGGCCTGTCGTACACGAGCTTCAAATACACGAACCTGAAGGCCGACGCGACAAACGGCAGTATCCGCGTGAGCTTCAATGTGGCCAACAGCGGCGCGCGCGCCGGCAAGGCGGTGCCGCAGGTGTACGTGTCGAAAGTGGGCGCCGGCTGGGAAGCGCCCAAGCGCCTCGGTGGCTGGGACAAGCTGGCACTGGACGCCGGCGCAAGCCGCACCAGCGAAGTGACGATCGATCCGCGCACGCTGGCGGTGTTCGACGGCGCCAGCAACCGCTGGAAGATCGCAGCGGGCGACTACCGCGTGATCCTGTCGACGGCGGCCGATGCGCCGGTATCGACGGTGACGGTGCGCCTGCCAGCGCGCGAGTTTGCCGCCGGCGCGCGCTGATTGCGTAACTGCACGAACGCCGCCTGAAAGACGGACCGCCCGTGGCCTGCCAGCAGCGCTCGCTTGACCCGCATCGTGACCGCGAAAAATCCGCGGTCCTGCATGCCATCGCCAGCCGTTTCGCCGATGCGGAGCTCGAACTGGGCGCGGTTGCGCATGGCGCTGGCGTGAACCGCAACAAGGTCAACGAGGTGCTCAAGGCCGAACTGGGTTGCACGTTCACCGGTTACCTGAACCGGTTGCGCCTGACCGAAGCAGCGCGCCTGCTGGCCGAACGCGATTCGGCCAGCATCACGGACATTGCCTACACGGTGGGCTACAACCACGTCTCGTACTTCAACAAGCTGTTCAAGCTCGATTATGGCTGCACGCCGAAGGCATTTCGGGCGGCAGCGCAACGCACGCCCATCTGCCCCTCGCCCACATCCGGAGACAAGACCCCATGAAGCACACGATTACCACCATGACGCTGGCGACGCTGCTCGCCCTGCCAGCGATGTCCCAGGCGCAGCAACGCAATATCGACCTCGATGTCACCCAGGTGAAGGGCCAGCTCGATCGGATGTTCAACCTGTCCGTCGGCGCCGGCCGCGCCAATGAGGGCTTGCGCGCCGACTGGCAGCAGCAGCTGGCCGAACTGCGCAAGGACACCGGCTTTCGCTACATCCGCATGCATGGCCTGCTGAGCGACGACATGGCCGTCTTCCGCATCGATGCGCAAGGCAAGGAGCAGTACAACTTCCAGTACGTCGACGCGCTGTTCGACTACCTGCAGAGCATCGGCATCAAGCCGTTCGTGGAACTGGGCTTCATGCCATCGGCGATGGCCAGCGGCACCAAGACCATCTTCTGGTGGCGCGGTAATGTCACGCCGCCGCGCGACTACGCCCAGTGGGAACGCCTGATCAAGGCGCTCACCACACACTGGACCGAGCGCTATGGCAAGGCCGAAGTGGCAAGCTGGTACTTCGAAGTCTGGAACGAGCCGAACCTGGATGGCTTCTGGGCCGGCTCGCAGGACGAGTACTTCAAGCTGTACGCGCATGCCGCGCGCGCCGTCAAGGGCGTCGACGCGTCGTACCGCGTGGGCGGCCCAGCCACTGCGGGCGCTGCCTGGATCCCCGAGATGATCAGCTACGCCAGCAAGAACAGTGTGCCGCTCGACTTCGTCTCGACCCACTCGTACGGCGTGAACCAGGGCTTCCTCGACGAATTCGGCACCACCGGCACGGTCCTGAGCCCCGACCCCATGGCCGTGACCCACGACGTGCTCAAGAACCGCAAGGAGATCGACGCGTCGGCCATGCCGAAGCTCGAGTTGCACTACACCGAATGGAGCTCGTCGTACACGCCGTCCGATCCGACCCACGACAGCTATCACCAGCCGGCCTACATCCTGAGAAAGCTCAAGCAGAGCACTGGCGCCGTGCAGTCGATGTCGTACTGGGTGTTTACCGACATCTTCGAGGAAGCCGGTCCGCGCTTCGAAGCCTTCCACGGCGGCTTCGGCTTGATGAACACGCAGGGGATCAAGAAGCCGGCCTACTTTGCTTACCAGTTCCTCAACCAGCTGGGCGATCGCGAGCTGAAGAACGCCGACCAGGATTCGACGGCAACGCTCGACGACAAGGGCAACGCCCAGGTGCTGCTGTGGGATTACTCGCACACGCTGCCGGCGGGGATCAACAACCAGCAGTACTTCATCAAGGATCTGCCGCCAAGGTCGAAAGGCCAGGTCAAGGTGGCGATGCGGGGCCTGAAGCCCGGCGCCTACACGATGACGGTCTCGCAGGTGGGCTACAAGCAGAACGATGCGTTCACCGCGTATATCGGCATGGGCTCGCCCAAGCAGCTGACGCGCCCGCAGGTCGCTGCATTGAAAGCGACGGCGACCGGGAAACCGTTGAAGCAGCAACCGGTGACGGTCGGGCGCGATGGCGTGTTCAGCACTGCCTTGCCTTTGCGCGAGAACGATGTCTATCTGCTGCAATTGAACGCGGTGCGGTGACACCGTGAGTGGATTGGCGCGCTGACGCTGACTATAAAAACGAGGAGACACGATGCACCACGATTCAAGCAACAGCCGGCGCAGGTTCCTGGCCACGGTAGCTGTCGCCGGTGCGGCACCCGCACTGTCATTCGCCGCCACCGCGCGCCCCCTCTACAAGAATCCCGCCGCACCCGTGCCGAAGCGGGTCGACGACCTGTTGGGGCGGATGACGCTGGAAGAAAAGATCGCGCAAATGGATTGCGTGTGGAGCGAAAAAGGCAAGGTCGAAGACAACGGCGCCTTCTCGGCAGCAAAGGCTGCGAAGGTCTACCCGAACGGCGTGGGCATGCTGGCACGGCCATCGGACCGGCAGGGCAAATCCGACGCCGGTGGCGCCGCAGTGGCCGGCGACGATGGCGCGCGGCTGAACCGGGGTGCACTGGAGACGGCGAACTACGTGAACGCTGCGCAGAAATGGGCACTCGAACAGACGCGCCTGGGCATTCCCATCTTCATGCACGAGGAAGCGTTGCACGGCTACGCCGCGCGCGATGCCACCTCGTTCCCGCAGGCGATCGGGCTGGCATCGTCATTCGACACGGACCTGGTGACCAAGGTGTTTTCGGTGGCGGCGCGCGAGATGCGCGCGCGCGGCGCGACCTTCGCGCTGGCACCTGTGGTGGACGTGGCGCGCGAACCGCGCTGGGGCCGCATCGAGGAAACCTTCGGCGAAGACCCGCACCTGTGCGCGGAAATCGGCAAGGCGGCCGTGACCGGCTTTTCCGGCACGTCGCGCCAGCTCGCGAAGGACAAGGTGCTGACGACACTGAAGCACATGACGGGCCACGGCCAGCCGGAATCGGGCACCAACACCGGCCCGGCCGAAGTGTCCGAACGCACACTGCGCGAGGAATTCTTCCCGCCGTTCGAACGCATCGTGCGCGAGACCACGGTGGCCGCGATCATGCCGTCGTATAACGAGATCGGCGGCGTGCCATCCCACGCGAACCGGTGGATGCTGAACGATGTCGCCCGCAAGGAATGGGGCTTCAAGGGCGTGATGGTGTCTGACTACATGGGCATCAAGGATCTGGTCACGCGCCACATGATCGCCGCCACGCCGAAGGAAGCTGCCTGGTACGCGGTGAAGGCCGGCGTGGACATTGAAACGCCGGACGGCCACGCCTACCGGCACCTGGCTGAACTGGTCAGGGAAGGCAGGATCGCGGAAACCGACATCGATGAGATGGTGCGCCGCATTCTCGCACTGAAGTTTTACGCCGGCCTGTTCGAAAATCCCTATGCCGATGCCCGCAATGCCGATGCGCGGACGGCCACGGCCAGCGATGTGGCACTGGCGCGTGAAGCGGCCACGCGATCTGTCGTGCTGCTCAAGAACGACAAGGGTCTGCTGCCGCTGCAGCCAAAAAAGGTGGGCAAGCTGCTGCTGCTCGGCACGCACGCGAAGGACACGCCGATCGGCGGCTATTCCGATGTGCCGCGAAAAGTGGTGTCAATCCACGAAGCGCTGGCCGCAGAAGCGAAGGCGCAGGGCTTCAGCTTCGATTACCGCGAAGGCGTGCGCATCACCGAAGAACGCATCTGGGGCAAGGACGAGATCCGCTTCACGGCGCCGCAAGTCAACGCACGCTTGATTGCCGAAGCCGTGGAAGCGGCGCAGTCGGCCGATACGATCGTCATGGTCCTTGGCGACAACGAGCAGACGAGTCGCGAAGCGTGGGCTGACGGGCACCTGGGCGACCGCGCGACGCTGGACCTGATGGGCCAGCAGAACGATCTCGCGAAAGCCATCTTCGACCTGGGCAAGCCGACCGTGGTATTCCTGCTCAACGGCCGGCCGCTGTCGATCAACCTGCTCGCCGAGCGCGCCGATGCGATCGTCGAAGGTTGGTACATGGGCCAGGAAACAGGCCATGCGGCGGCCGACGTGCTGTTCGGGCGGGCCAACCCGGGCGGCAAGCTGCCCGTGTCAATCGCCCGCAGCGTGGGCCAGCTGCCGATCTTCTACAACCACAAGCCAACGGCGCGGCGCGGTTATATTGACGGCAGTACCAAGCCCCTGTTCCCGTTCGGCTTCGGCCTGTCGTACACGAAGTTCGATGTCGCCGCGCCACGGCTGACGAAGGCGACCATCCGGCCCGACGAAGCCACGCAGGTCGAGGTGGATGTGACCAACATTGGTTCCGTCGCCGGCGACGAAGTCGTGCAGCTCTACATTCGCGACGATATCTCGTCTGTGACGCGCCCGGTGCTGGAACTGAAGGCATTTCGTCGCGTGGCCCTGAAGCCGGGGGAGAAACGCACGGTGGTGTTCGACATCCGGCCAGCCGACCTGGCGTTCTACAACCTGGACATGAAGCGCGTGGTCGAGCCGGGCAGTTTCACCATTCACGCGGGGCCGGACAGCGTGCAGCTGAAGTCGGTGAAGCTGCTGGTGTCGTGATGTGGCCGAAGCCGGCCCTTCGCATCAGGATCGGGTTTGGATAATGTGCGTCGCACTGGCGCAATGGCGTGATACAACCCGTGAATCGTTCACGAAAGGATGTCTATGCCCACCACGATTCAACACCACACACTTACTGCGAATGGCATTCGCCAGCATTATCTGGAAGCCGGCAACGGCCCACCGGTCGTACTGCTGCACGGCTTCCCGCAGACAAATTTCGCCTGGCGCTTCCAGATTCCGGCGCTGGCCGAACAGTATCGAGTCATCGCGCCCGACTTGCGGGGCTATGGTGAGACGGACAAGCCGGCTACGGGCTACGACAAGCGCACGATGGCACGCGACCTGCGCGAGCTGTTGCGAGCGCTCGGCATCGACCGGATTGCGCTCGTCGGCCATGACCGCGGCGCGCGCGTGGCCACGCGCTTTGCCAAGGACTATCCGGAGATGGTCGACCGCCTCGTCGTGATGGACAATGTGCCGACGCGGATCGTCGCGCGTGAGTTCACTCCGGCAGTAGCGCGCGCATACTGGTTCTTCACCTTCAATCAGGTGCCTGACCTGCCCGAAGCGCTGATCGCCGGCCGCGAAGACTTGTGGCTGCGCCACCTGTTCTCGGACTGGTGCTACAACCCGCTGGCAATCGATGGCGATGCATTCCAGACCTATGTTGACGCTTATCGCCGTCCAGGCGCACTGCGCGGCGCGATGTCTGATTACCGCGCCAACTCGGAAGACGTGAAGCAAGACGAGGCCGATGCCGACGTCAAGATCGCTTGCCCGACGCTATCTTTATGGGGTGCCGACTTTTACGGTGTTGGCAAGATGTTCGACATGGCCGCGATCTGGGCCGAGATGGCGAGTAACCTTCGTACAGTGGCAATTCCGCAGTGTGGCCACTTGCCGCAGGAAGAACAACCCGAGCGTGTGAACGCCGAACTGCTCGACTTCCTCAAGGGCTGGACCGACACGCCGTAAATATTGTGTTTTCCATTGTCCTGCAAACGTTCACTCCTGGCCGAATCCAGTGGGTCGGTCCAGCATAGCGGGGCCAGGTTGAAAATCCATCGCCCCCGCGACGGACCAGCACCAGCGGGGTTAAAGCACCAGCGGGGTCAAAGCACCAGCGGGGTCAGGTCTGACGTTTAGACACGAGCTTAACAAAAAGTCTATTTGTGGATTTCTTGGTAAAGTTACTAAGGAAGAGTTCGAGTCCAAATGTCAGACCTGACCCTCGCCACTTGACCCTCGCCACTTAAAATAACCACGTCCGCCCCATTCCAGCCTGGCGGCCACTTAACGATCGCCGCAGTCAACCCTCAGACTGGACTGGTTTCGTCAAAGTGCTGGGCGCTTCAGGCTGACCCATTCCTGTACTGATGGTCGCTGCCACTGTCTACGGGCATAGTCAGCAAGCTTTTCAGGTACAACATCGCCGTTCAGAATAAGCCGATTCAACATGAGTGCCAGGTCGACATCGGCGATACTCCAGCTGCCGAACAAATGATCGCCGTTATGCTCAAGCAGGGCCTCCGACGCCCGGAACAGTTTGCGGCTTGCGATTTCTGCAGCGGGCGATAGGGGAACGTGGCTAGGTCGGTAGAACACGACGATTGTTGAGCGCTCCTGGCGGATCGGCAGGGGGTCACTTCTGATCCACGCCTGGACTTGCCGTGCACGCGCTTTCGCTGCTGGATCAGACGGGTAAAGAGCCACGCCTGGATGGGCTTCATCCAGATATTCGGTGATAGCTGACGACTCAGACAGTGAGAAATTACCGTCTACTAAAGTGGGCACCCGCCCGGTCAAAGATTCTGTTGCGTATTCCAAGCTATGGTTTGCCCCAGTCTCCAAGTCGATGGTCCGTAGTTCGAAGGGGATATTTTTTTCTTTTAGCGCTACAAATACTGACATCGCATAGGGGCTTGTGTACTGAGAATCAGCGTAAAGTAACATTGGGTTACCAAATCTTTAAATGTGTGAACAATCGTATCCGAGCCAGGAGTGGTCGGGTCAACTAACGGTGACGTTAGCAGATCACTAAATTTAAAAGTATTTCCCTCCAGCTTTGACCGTCCGGTTCTGGCAGATTGGCGCCATTCAGATCAGTAAACTAGCTGTCTATAGGCGAACTCTCATTTTGTCAGGAGCGCATGCTCGCAAGACTTGGTCTAATCCTGATTTTTTTGCTTTAGTTTTTTTCGCCTTATCAGCTCCGCAAAAAATAATATCGTGGCAGATATCAAGAATATTACGGTTGTAAGAGCGGAGTTATCCGACGAAACTAATCGGTATGCAGAAACGGAGAACAGTACGACGGCAGAAGCGTTGCGTATTGCGGACATGGGACATGATCCATCGATTAATTGAGTATAACGCACGACTATCACGGCAACGACCAGACATCCGCTTTTGGCCGAAGAGCTGAGCATATCAGTTCATCAAGTTGAAAAAGTCGCGCATTGTCACCAACGGCAGCAAATAACTCAAAGCAATGGATTGGGCTTCTATCCGAGGCCAAGTTAGCGCCAAATTGGTGTTTCCACAAAACGGGTTTGGAAAGAAGGAGTCCGCCAGAAAGCTTATGACCGCAGCGGGGGCAGACGCAGCAGGGTCTGGTCTGACATTCAGATACAAGCTTAACAAGAAGTCTGTCAGTGAATGCCTTGTTGCACGTTTAGGGAAGAGCTCGTGTCCAAATGTCAGACCTGACCCCGGCTATAGGCTACAAATTTCAGACCTGACCCCGGCTACATATTTGGCCGAACCCCGCCGTTAAGCTGAACATATCTGGGTACCAAGGCGAAAAAGGCGCGGACTGTCACGAAGAACGGAAACCGACCCGAAGAGGAATTGGTAATCGATGGGCAGCCATCAGAAAATTCTAAGCGTGCTTCCTGAACAGCTTGAACCCCACCCACACAATCAAGCCAACCAAGACGAAGAGCGCGGCCTGCGCCGAATACACTTCAATCGCTTGAGGACAGCCCCACATGCAGACAGAAATGTTAAAGATTGCTGACAATGCTAGTCCAGCGATTGATGCAACCAGTATCAACCAGAGCAGCAACTTTTTCATAGTGTTCCCTACCATTGAATACCGCAAGTCCGCCGCATGGCTGTGTCATCATCCGCGTCTGGCCGATGCCGGCCTTTAGTAAAGTGTACGCAGGTATTGCACTTATCGCAAAGACATACCTTCCCTGGACTTAATCACTTCAATAACCGCGGAAGCAGTATTTCACTAACCTCGCGCTGTTTTCACGTTCTGTGTTACGCGACATAAACGCGCGGGCGCGCATTGCCAACGCTAAGCGTGCTAGAGTTGGTTACTTCATCCGGTAACCAGCGCCATGCCTCATATTGCTGTTGACGTCAATAACGTGCGTATCACGACAATCAACCTGACGTCAATGCGCGTCATGGATGTATCCGTGCATGGGGCGCTCGACCGGGCGTTGAAAGCGGCCGCCGATGCGATGGGTGCTAATTACGACGAAGACGGCTGCGGTCATCTGACCTGGCTGATGGAACATCCCCTGCAGCCGGGAGACATGGTGCGCGTCCACCTTAACCAGGGTGACGCGAAGGGCGATGCCGGCAAGACGTTCAAGGAACTGTTCCCTGACGAGCCGCCATCGACCCAGACCGATTTTTCGATCTCCGACACCATGGCCGCTGAAATTCGCGCCAGGCCACGCCTCCATGCGGCATTCGAGGTGCAGGCATCGACATCGGCCGGGCTGCAGGCGACTGCCACCAGCGGCGAACACAATACCGACTTCAGGTTCAGCGTCTTATGGAATCACTTTCAACCGGACCAGGCCCGCGTTCACCTTGCAACCTACTGCCTTGATGATGTGCTGGCCCGCATGGCGGGAACGACGCATCTGCAAACGACCATTCAGGCCGGCGAGAGCGCAACGTTCTCGCTCGTGGCATGACAGGCACTGCTCCGTTATCTGGTCCCCGTCCAACCCAGTTTTTTTCGCACGAATGCGGTCAGCAAGTCTGCATTGGCCTGATGATGCTTGACGCGCGGATGCTGGCCATAACCAGTGAACGGGAAGAACAGCGTGTCAATGCGCGCGTCGCCTGATGCGCGCAGGTTCGCCACCGCCGACTTGACGTAGCCCGGCCACGTGGAACCGGCACGGGTCGCGTCCATGCTCCCCAGCGCGCAGACGATGTAGGCGTTCGGATACAGCGCACGCACGCGGGCAACGAACGCCTGATACGCCGCGATGCGCTGAGTATCATCCGGTTCCGGCTGCAGCTTGTGATCGCGCCCGATCAGCCAGCTGTCGTTCTGCATCAGGTTGATGACGACGACGTCGGGCGTCCAGCGTTTGAAGTCCCACTGGCTGTCGTTATCGCCGACGGCACTCATCTGGTCGTAAAAATCCGGCATCGTAAACGGGAACCAGCTGATCATCACGCCGATGCCGCCCTGCGACGTGATGTGCGCTTCGGCGCCGAGCTGGCGCGCCGCGATCGACGCATAGGATTGGTAGTTGTTCTTGTCCTTGCCCAGGTCGTCCCGCCCGTCGTCGGGCGCCTCGTTGCCCATGCCGCTCGTGATCGAGTCGCCGAAGAACTCGATCCGGCGCTTGGGGCGCGCCGGCGGCGGCGCCAGCGTCGCCTTGTCATCGAGTTCGAGCCCCTTGAAGATCGTTGCGCCTTCTGCGCCCTCGGTGCGCTTGGTGAGCAACAGCGTGTGCGCGCCCGGTTTCAGACCATTGGCAACGACGTACGTCTTGCTGCCCTTGTCCGCCTGCAGAATGACCGGACGCGCCGTTTCGCCGTCGATGAATACGTTGAAGAAATTCTTGCCTTCGTGGTCGTCAAGCACAATCGCCAGCGAGGTCCCGGTGAAATTGGCGGCAATCGCCGTGCCGGGCCAGCTCAGGACCGGCGCCTTGGCATCGGTCATGTCGATGCGGCCCGTGTAGGCCAGATGCGGATGATCCGCCGCGATCTGGTTGGCAGCGCCAGCTGGTCCCAAGTGCAGCAAGGCGGCCAGTGCGAGTGAATACGCGAGATTTTTCATGGAAGTCAGTACGAAAAAAGCCGGGCGCGCGCTGGCACCCGGCTGTTGGTAAACGCCGTAGTGATTACAGCTTGATGGTCACCGGCTTGCCGTCATAGACCACGGTCTTGTCGGCCGCGTCCAGGTTCTCCGCCGTCGACACGCCCGGCTTGATGACGCGCACCTTGAACTCGCGCTTCATCGGCATGCCCTTGTACTGGCCGGCGCGCTCGCCGATCTGCACGACACCCGTCTTGTCGTCGTAGGCGATGCGGATGCGGCTGGCCTCACCACGCTCGTAGGCATTGGTCACACCGTCATCTTCGTACAGCGTGGCTTCGCCATTGGCGCCCGCATACACGAACAGCGTGACCGGCGCATCCGGCTTCTCGTCGACATACTGGGTCACCGGGCCCGCCGTGATGACCGAGCCGGCCTTGACGAACAGCGGCATGCGCTCGCGTGGCGCCTGTACGGTGCGGGTGGCGCCGCCCTTGAAGCGCTCGCCCGTATGGAAGTCATACCAGTCCGCGCCCGCCGGCAGGTACACCTGGCGCGACGTGGCCTTGTACGCGTACACCGGCGCCACCAGGAACGATGGACCGAACATGTACTGGTCCTTGATGTTCTTGACCTTCTCGTCGTGCGGGAAGTCCATCACCAGGCCACGCATCATCGTGCCGGAGCCGTAGTGCGTGTCGGCCGCCATCGTGTAAATGTACGGCATCAGGCGATAGCGCAGCTTCAGGTACCACACCATATTGTCGCGCATGGTGTCGTCGCCATTGGCGATATTGTAGATCTCGCGCTTGACCACTTCACCGTGCGAGCGGAACAGCGGCGTGAACGCGCCAAACTGGAACCAGCGCTGGTTCAATTCACGCCATTCCTTCATGTCTTCCGGATTCGCTTCGGCGCGCGAGGTGACGCGGTTTTCCTGGGCCGAGCCCACGTCGCCCGTCTGGTAGCGCACTTCCTGGGCGTAGCCGCCGATATCGTGGGTCCAGTTCGGGATGCCCGACATCGACATGTTCGTGCCCGATGCGATCTGGTCGTACAGGTTGTTCCAGCGGCCGACCGTATCGCCGCTCCACACGGCCACCGAATTGCGCTGGATGCCGGCAAAGCCCGATCGCGACAGGATGAACTGGCGCTTGTCCGGCTGGTCGCGTGCCAGGCCATCGGCCATCGCGCCCGTGCTCACCAGGCTGTACGGATTGAACGTGATTTCGCCGGCGCCATACACGGTCGGGCCGATCAGCTCCTTGAAGTCTTCCAGGCGGCTGTTGGACAACACGTCAGGCTCGGTATTGTCCATCCACCAGGCGTCAAAGCCCAGGTCGACCAGTTTCGTCTTGAGCTGGCGGTAGTAGATGTCGCGCGCTTCCTTGGTGTACGGATCGTAGTGGCTGTTCAGGTAACCCTTGCCGACCCAGTCACGCGAGCCATTCTCGACGTTCTTGGTCCACATATAGCCCTTGGACTCGAGCTCCTTGTAGTTGTCGGTATTGGCGTAGAACTTGCCCCACACGGACAGCATGATGCGCGCGTTCTGCTTGTGCACCGCGTCAACCATGCCCTTCGGATCCGGGAAGCGCTTCTTGTCGAAGTCGTGCGAACCCCAGCCATCTTCGGGCCAGTAGAACCAGTCCTGCACGATGTTATCGAGCGGCCAGCCGCGCTTGCGGTATTCGGTGACGGTGTCGAGCAGCTGCTGCTGCGTCTCGTAGCGCTGGCGCGATTGCCAGAAGCCGTACGACCACTTCGGCATCATCGGCTGCTGGCCGGTCAGATGGCGGTAGCCGGCGATCGCGCGGTCCATGTTGTCGCCGCTGATGACGTAGTAGTTGATCGCCTCGGCGATCTCGGACGACAGCGTCAGCGAATGGCGCTCCGGCGCCGGCAACGGATTGTTGTGGGTGATCGCGACCATGCCGCCCGACGGCTTCCACTCCAGGTGCAGCTTGACCGGCTTGTTCTTGGCGAACTTGACTTCGAAGTTGTGGTACCACGGGTTCCAGCCCATGCGCCAGACGTCCATGACCTGCTTGCCGTCGACGGTCAGCGTCGCGTAGTCCGACGAATACAGCTGCATCTTGTGCACGCCAGGCTTGTCGCTGCTCATCGTGCCTTCCCAGACCACGCGCACGTCCTTCAGGTCCTTGTGCGGGCCGAGCTCTTTCGGCCAGTTCTCGTCGAGGTCTTTCAGGTACTGATAATCGATGTCCTTCTCCTGGCGCGTGAGCGCCAGCTTGCCGCCGATGTAGTAGCGGGCCGTCAGGCCTTCGCTCTTGCCGTCGGCGCCGCGCAGCACCAGGTCACGCGACATCAGGGCGTACGGCGTCTGGTCGCCGAAACGCGAGATCGAATTGTTGTCCCACAGGACGCCATAGCCCTTGTCGGACACCACGAACGGCACTGCGGCGATCATATTATGCTGGGCCAGCAGCACGTCTTCGCCGTTGTAGTTCATCTGGTTGTTCTGGTGCTGGCCCAGGCCGTAATACGCATCCTTCGTGCCGTGGTTGAAACCCTGCTTGATCGCCACAAATGGCTTGCCGCCCACGTTCACGGGCTGCATCGATTCGGATGCCTGCGCCAGGAAGCGCTTGCCGTTCGCGTCGAAGAAGGCGACCTGGCCATCCTTGAGCGAGACGGTGGCGGCGATCTTGCCGGCCTTGAGCTGGACCGTGTCCTTTCCAGGCGTGACAGTAAAGGTGCAGCTGCTCGCACATGGCTTGGCGACCGTCATCAGGGATGGTGTGAGCGTCTTGTCAGCCTGGTCGAGCTTGACCACCTGGACGATGTTGTCGCTCATGAGATTGAGCCGCACCACCTTGGCGCCGCTGTCGGGACGCACTTCGATACCGGTCGCGGTCTGTTGGAAGGTGCCTGCATCGGCCCCGGTTGCCGCCAGCATCACTACTGCGGCCGCCACTTGTGTCATACGCATTTGTCGATCTCCTGTTGTGTACTTGTTATGCTTATTACTTGTTATGCTTACTCGGTATAGGTGCCCAGCCGGACCTTGAGGACGGTCGGCGTGGCCGGCAAATTCAAACCGTAATCGGTCTGGTCGCCATTCCAGTTGCGCTCCATGACCCATTTGCCATTCGCGTCGAAGCGCCCTTCTTCGACCCGCGCCAGCATCGACGGCTTGCCGTCGTTGGCGCCGCTGCCGGAGAGCTTCACGCGCGCCTGCTGGCCGACGATGACGAATTCGTTGTCGCCGATCTGCGCGAAGGCGACGCCGCCGCCTGGCTGATCGGTGCCCGACTGGTACTCGTTCTTATCCTTCAGGTACTGGCGCTCGCCGAACTGGAATTCGCGGAACGACACGTTCGCCGTCCAGCCCTTCATGGCCACCGTCTGCGCGGCGCGGTCGTCGCCCTCGGCCACGCCATAGGTGCGGCCTTCGAACGCCCAGCGCGCCCACTGGCGCGTCATCGGTGCGAACACGCCATACACCTTGGCGAATGGTTCGACCATCCGCTTGTCGGTGTGCTTGGCGCCCAGCGGGTAGTTGCTGTAATCCGCGTAATCCAGGCCGAACGGGGCCACGCCGATTGCGCCCATGCCCAGCGCCTGGTACACATAGCGCGCGTAGCCGGGCGCATTGCCCATTTCCGGGATCATCAGCGCGTTGTCGGGGCGCTGGAACGACTTGAGGATCGCGGTGACCTTGGTCGATTCCGGCATGTAGATGTCGGGCGCGGCGAAGTCGATGTGCGGCGCGGCCGCTTTATAAATATCGAGCACGTCGTAGGTCGGACCGCCGCTGGCAAAGTTGGCCTGCCACGGCGCTGCCGGCTCACCCGCCAGCGCCGGTTCGCGCAGTGCGTTGTTGACGAACATCGGCAAGTCGTAGACCGCACGGCCGGCCTTGGCGATCGACTCGATATAGCTGGCGATCGCCCATGAATGGAAATACTGATCGGCGTAGTCGCCATATACCTGGGACCAGGTGCCACTCGTCACGCCCTTGACCTTCGGTGTCTGGCGCGCCACGATGGCAGCCGGCACCGGTTGGGCAAACGCAGCCTGCGCGCGCGCGCCGAAGTCGCGCTCCACCCCGTAGGTACCGACTTCGTTCTCGACCTGCACCATGATCACGGTGCGGTGCGCGCTGTCGATCTTCTTGATGTGTTCCATCATGCGCACGAATGCGCGGCGATCCAGCGCCAGCGTCTCTTCGGCGAACGGCGAATGGCTGTAGACGGTCTTGCCGTCCTTGTCCTTCATGCGCGGAAAGCGCGCGTTGTCGAACTTGACCCATTCCGGCAGGTAGCCTGGTCCCGTGTTCTTCCAGGTGCCGAACCAGACGATCACGAGGCGGATCTTGTGTTCGCGCGCCTGTTTCACCAGCGTGTCGAGGAAGCTGAAGTCGAAGCTGCCCTCCTTCGGTTCGATCTGCTCCCACGCGATCGGCATCTCGAGCGTGTTGGCGCCGGCATCCTTCAGCGCGGCCCAGACCTTCGGCAAGGCCGCCGGGTAGTTGCTGGAGTTGTGGGCCTGGCCGGCCAGCATCGTGAATGGCGCGCCGTCGACGATCAGCGCGTGGCGGCCGTCCTTGCTCTCGAGGCGCGGCAGCTCGGGCGCGGCCAGCGCGCCATGCGCCGTCAAGGCCAGGCACAGCGGCGCGAGATGCGTCAGGCGGCGGGCGATCTGGTTCAGCTTCATGCGGGTTGTCTCCTTCGTGGTGTCGTTTTTTTATTTGAACAGCGAGGCAGACACGGTGCGGCTCTGCCCTTGTTTGAGCTCGACTTCGGTCACCCAGGCGCCGTAGCGCAGCTTGACCTTGCCGTCGTTCGACGGGGCGCGCACGGTGACGTTCTTCAGCAGCCCCTTGCGCCAGACGATGTCGACTTCAAAGCCGCCGCGCGCACGCAAACCCTTGACCGAGCCGGTGGCCCACGCCTTGGGCAGCCCGGGCAAAACCTGGATTTCGCCCGCGTGCGATTGCACGAGCATTTCGGCCATCGCGGCGGTGGCGCCGAAATTGCCGTCGATCTGGAATGGCGGGTGCGCATCGAGCAGGTTCGGATAGGTACCGCCTGCATTGTTATGTTCCGAGAAGATGCCGCCCTGTTCGGCGGCGCGGGCGCCCGGCGCAGCCAGCACGCCGCGCAGCATGCGATGGGCGCGCTCGCCCTCGTGCAGGCGGGCCCAGAACGCCATCTTCCACGCCATCGACCAGCCGGTGCCGGCGTCGCCGCGCGCTTCAAGCGTGCGCTTGGCGGCAGCGGCCAGCTCCGGCGTTTTGACGGGCCCGATCTGGCGGCCCGGGAACAGCGCGAACAGGTGCGACACATGGCGGTGCGTGTCATGCGGCGTATCGAGCACCGGGTCATGCTTTTCGTCCAGCCACTCGAGCAGCTGGCCCCAGCTGCCGATGCGCGGGCCGGCCAGGCGGTCGCGCATCGCGGTCAGCTCGGCGCGCAGTTCGGGATCGATGTCGAGGATCCCGGCCGCTTCGACGGTATTGTTGAAGAGGTCCCAGACGATCTGCTGGTCGTAGGCGACGCCGTCTTCCACCGGGCCATGTTCGGGCGACCAGCCTTGCGGCGCCACCAGGCGTCCGTCAGGCAGCACCTTCAGGTAGTCCTGCCAGAACGCGGCGGCCTCCTTCATCATCGGATAGGCCGTCTCGCGCAGGAAGCGTTCGTCGCGCGTGAATGCGTAATGTTCCCAGAAGTGCTGGGCGTACCAGGCGTTGCCCGTCTTGTTCCACAGGTAGCCCATGGCGCCGAACGGGTTCGACTCGGTACGCAGCGTCCAGCCACGTATTGGCTTGCCATCCTTGCCCTTGAATTCCTGCGCCGTCTGCTGACGCCAGACCGGCGCCAGACCATTCACGAAACCGAAGAACGGTTCGGCCAGCTCAGAGAGGTTGGTCACCTCGGCCGGCCAGTAATTCATCTGGACGTTGATGTTGGTGTGGTAGTCCGCATTCCATGGCGGCGCATAGCTGTTGTTCCACAGGCCCTGCAGATTGGCCGGCAGCGAGCCGCGCGAACTGGCGGTGAGCAGGTAGCGGCCATACTGGAAATACTGGGCTTCGAGTTCCGGATCGCCCCCTTCGCGCGTGTAGGCCAAGAGGCGCGCATCGGTCGGCAGCGCGCGGCGCTCGGCGAGCGTCGGGCCCAGATCGAGCTCGACCCGCTTGAGCAGGCCGCCGAGATCGCGTTCGTGTTCGACGCGCAGCTCGTCGACGGGGCGCGCCGAGGCCGTGCTCACCTGCTGCGTCACGCGCGCCAGCGGGTGGCCCCCTTCGAAGCGGCGCGCCGGGTCCATCACGAAGCTGGTGCCGGCGCCCAGCACCAGCGTGACCGAATTCGCATTCGTAAAACCGAGCCGCTTGCCGTCCACGGCCAGCTTGCCGCCGTCATTCTGCACCTGTACCTGGCTCGCATACGACATCACGTTCGTGCTTGGCGCCTGGTCGGGCAACACAAAGCCGGCCAGCGTGCCCGCCGCGTACAGGCGGTTGCCGCTGACGGCCAGGTTGGCGCCGTGGCGGTCGGTCAGCGCGACGCTGCCCGTGTAGCGGCCCGGCTTGTCGGCAGACAGGCGCAAGACGATCACCTGGGCTGGATAACTGGCCCAGGCTTCGCGCTTGTAGTTCACGCCATCGTGCGTGTAAGTGACCGTGTGCACGCCGCGCACCAGGTCGAGCGTACGGCGGTAGTTGGTCGCGCCGGCCGCATGGGCCGGCAGATCGACCAGCACGTCACCAAACGGCTGGAATGCGCCTATCGTCTTGTCGTCGCCGGTCCAGAGCGTGATGTCATTGAACTGCAGGTGTTCCCGGCCCGGCTGGCCGAACACCATGGCGCCGATGCGGCCATTGCCGATCGGGAGTGCCTCTTTCTCCCAGCCGGTGTCGTTGTCCTGCGCGGGCGCGTTGTAGCGCAGCACCAGGTCAGGGGCAGCCAGCGCGGCGCCGGCAAAGGTCAGGCCGAAGCCAAGGCTGGTGGCGGCAAGCGCCAGGCGCAGCGTGTGATGCAGAGTCATTGGGTAAGGGGCTTTCCGTGCACGATGCCGCGTCCGGCAGTGCTCATGTAGACAACGCCGAAGCGGTTCATGTCACCGACGATGAAGTGGCCGTCGCCAGGGCCGCCGTACTGGTGCGCGTCATCGTTGATGCGCTGCCAGGTGGCGCCCGTGTCGAGCGAGCGGTAGATGCCACGCACGCCCTTCACGCTGCCCCAGATGAACACCGTCGGATACGTTTTGCCCGGTGCAGCCTTGCCGAAGCCGACCGCGCCGCAATAGTCGATATCGAATACCGGCTTGAAATTGGCGCCGCCATCGATCGAGCGCGCGAGGCCCCCCTGCTTGAGCGGGGCCCACAAGTCGCCTTCACGTTCGGGTGCCGCGCGGATCAGGCGCGAGCCGCCCGAAGGCAGGCTGGCGCGCGCCGTGAACGTGGCGCCGCTGTCGCTGCTGGCTACCAGGGCCTTGTCATCATACGCGTAGAACACGTTTGCACGCACCGGATCGGCCACGGCGCGCATCCGGTTGCCCGTCAGGCCGGCGACCGGGGTCCAGGTCGCGCCCGTGTCGCCGGAGCGGAACGAGGTGATCGAGTCCTGCGGCGTGTGCACGAGCGTCGCGCCGTCGGCCGAGATGGCAATCTGGCCCCGCTTGCCCTGCATCGTCGGCGTCTTGTTCCAGGTGGCGCCACCGTCGCGCGTGACCAGCATCGCGTCACCAACCCGCACCAGGGTGCCGGGCCGGCGCGCGGCGGCGTCCAGGCCCGTGGTGGTGCCGATTTCAGGCTTGTGGATGCGGCCATGGCGCGCCGGATCGTCGTGCACGAAGCCGTCGTAGTCGCCGATGGCGGACACCAGCGGCGCGCCCGGCATGCTGACCAGACCAAGCGGCACCGTCTCTTCCAGGCCCTTGACCGTGAACGTCCAGGTGGCCGGCACGGCATCGACGTTTGCGGTGCGGAAGATGCCGTTGCCGGACGTGACCCAGACCGCGCGAGAATCGCCGGGATCGAATTCGACCGAACCGGCCCAGTGGATCGCGTGCCCTTCGAGCCAGGGCACACCGGCGGCATCACGCCGGAAGCCCCGCGCGATCACGTCGGTCCAGCTGGCGCCGGCGTCGTTCGACACCAGGATGCGGTCGCCCTTGGCGTCGCCCTGGGGGATGAACGTGTTGATGGTCGAGACGACGAGCCGGCGCGGGTTGGCCGGGTCGACGCTGATGCCGGCGAACGGGCGCGTCCAGCCGGCTGGCGTGACGTCGGTCCAGGCGCCGCTGGCAAGCGCATAGCGCCAGACCTGGCCCCGTTGCATGGGCTCAAGACCGCGCTTGTCCGGATGCGGGCCGGCGCCGTCGGCGTAGGCGATGTACAGGTTGCCTGCGCCATCGAGCGCGGCGCGCTGTGGCATCAAGTCCGCCGGCCCGCCCTTCACCGGCTGGAACGTGGCACCGGCATCATCGCTGCGGTACAGATTGGGGCCGACGCTGCCGAAGCGCGAGACGCCAACGAACACGCGGCGCGCGTGGCCGGCCGCCACGCTGGCGGGATCCGGCAGCACGATGTTCAGGCCAACGTCGTTCGGCGTGGTCGTGACCGGCAACCCATCGTTTCTCTGCCAGGTCTTGCCGGCATCGTTACTGGTGAACAGGCCGTTGCGGCGCGAGCCGAGGTACAGGCGCGTATGCGTTGATTGATTCGGTGACTGAGTTGATCCTTGCGTCGATCCCGGATCCACGGCAAGCCGCTCACCATTTTGTCGGCCGAAGCCATTGCCATGGGTTTTGAACTGGGCGGTGACATCGACGACGTCGAAGGTCTTGCCATAATCGGTCGAGCGCAGGATGGCGGTGCGACCGCCGTTCAGGTAGGCGATGCCGGCCAGCAGCCAGATGTTACCGGCGTGGTGCGGGTCGACTGCGAGTGCATCGATGCCCAGGAAGCCCGTCTGGTCTTCGCCGACCCAGTCGAGCAGCGGATACCAGCGGCCCTCTTTTGCGCTCCAGCGGTAGGCGCCGCCAACGTCAGTGCGGGCGTAGGCGACATCCGGCTCGCTGCGGCTTGGGACGACGGCCGTCACGAAGCCGCCACCGCCGATCACCACGCTGTCCCACACATAGGCGGCAGGTGCGGTCGCTGGCACTGCGGCGCCCGATGATGGCGTCGCGGGCGCGGCATTGGTCGCTGTGGCTGTGGCTGTGGCCGTGGCGGCGGCCCCGACGACGATGGCCGCGACCGCGCCCACGAACACGCCAAGCTGGCGCGCGTACGTGGAAGGCATGGTGTCTCCTGATTGTTCTTATGTGCCGCCTGTGGGTGACGGCTATTAGCTTGCTGCAAACCATGCTAAACAATACAGACGACGCTGGCAAGCAGAATGTTCGCGCTAACAAATAAATTTCAGGATACGAACTGGGATGTCGAGCAACTTCTCCACACACGCATGATTGCGTATAACATTGGCGACCTACACGAATTCAAACCAGGAGATTGCATGAACATCAGCGGCGAAATGATCATTGGCGGGCGCATCGTGCGCGGCGCAGGCGGCACGATCCGCGCCTTCAATCCAGGCACGAAGCAAGAATTTGAACCGGCGTTCGGCCTTGCCACGGCCGACGACCTGGCCAGCGCCTGCCTGCTGGCCGACGCGGCCGTCGAGCCATATCGGGCCCTGCCCCTCGAGCAGCGCGCTACGTTTCTCGAGACGATCGCACAGCGCATCCTCGACCTGGGCCCGGTCCTGATCGAACGCGCCAGCCAGGAAAGCGGCCTGCCGACAGCGCGTCTCGAAGGCGAGCGCGGTCGCACCGTCGGACAGTTGCGCCTGTTTGCCAAGGTCGTGCGTGACGGCCTGTTCCTGGAAGCGACGCTCGATTCAGCCTTGCCCCAGCGGACACCGCCACGCGCCGACCTGCGCATGCGCAAGATCCCAGTTGGCGCGGTCGCCGTGTTCGGGGCCAGCAACTTCCCGCTCGCGTTTTCCGTGGCCGGCGGCGACACCGCCTCTGCCCTTGCCGCCGGCTGCCCGGTCGTCGTCAAGGCGCACAATGCGCACCTGGGGACGTCCGAACTGGTCGGCAAGGCGGTCCTGCAGGCTGCGCTCGACTGCGGCATGCCCGACGGCGTGTTTTCACTGCTGATCGGCGAAGGCAATGCCATCGGTGGCGACCTCGTGAGCCATCCGGCGATTCGCGCCGTGGGCTTTACCGGTTCGCGCGCAGGCGGGCTGGCACTGGCGCAAATCGCCAGCCGCCGCAAGGAGCCGATTCCCGTCTACGCCGAAATGAGCAGCATCAACCCGGTCTACCTGTTGCCGGGTGCCCTGGCCACTGGCGGCGCCGCGCTGGCAGGCGCGTTCGTCGACTCGCTGACGATGGGCGTCGGCCAGTTCTGCACCAACCCGGGCCTGGTGATCGGCGTGGCCGGGCCGCAGCTCGATGCGTTCCGCGCTGCGGCTACGGCAGCGCTGCAGCTCAAGCCGGCGGGCACGATGCTCACCGCGGGGATCCATACCGCCTATACGGACGCGGTGGGCATTCGTGCCGGCATCGCGGGCGTCAAGCTCGTCGCGGACGGCAGCAGCGAAGGCGCTGGGTGTGCGGCGAAAGCGGCGCTGTACGAATGCGACGCCGCCACGTTCCTGGCCAATCCGGCGCTGGAGGAAGAAATCTTTGGCCCGGTCTCGCTGTTGATCGCGTGCCAGGATGAGGCAGAGCTGCTGGCCGTCACGCGCCATCTGGAAGGCCAGCTGACGGCCACCGTGCATGCGGTCGCGAGCGACCATGCGCTGGCCGGCGCCCTATTGCCGCTGCTTGAACGCAAGGTCGGCCGTATCCTGTTCAATGGCTTCCCGACTGGCGTCGAGGTAGCGCATGCGATGGTGCACGGCGGCCCGTTCCCCGCCACGACCGATCCACGCAGCACGTCCGTGGGCGCGACCGCCATCGAGCGCTTCCTGCGTCCCGTGTGCTACCAGGATGTGCCAGCCGACCTGCTGCCCGATGCACTCAAGGACAGTAATCCGCTGGGGCTCGCACGTCTGGTCGACGGTGCAATGACGCTACCTGCGTAACGGTCAGGACCGCAACAAAGAACGCGACACATACAGCGACCAGGCGCAGCAACCAGGCCCAGCAGCCAGGCCGGCAGCGCCAGCTAATGGTACTGAATGTCGCGATCGTCGCCGTCATCCATCGACAAGTGCGCATCATCCGGGGCGAGCGAGAGTTCGACCCGGATCTCGTCGACGTAAATGGCGTTGCCGGCCGGCGGACGATCGCCATCGACACGCACCCACGACAACACGAGCTCGCCGAAATTGACGCGCTGTTGCCGTACCAGCAGGTTTGATACGTCAAATTCGAGCCTGGGCATGCCATGGTGCGCCGCGGCAGCAATCTGGAACGCGCCCAGCGTACCGATCAACGTCGCGTCCCGCTCGCCGGGCGACTCGAACAAGGCGGGCATGTCGAGATAGAGCGCATAAAAGAAGCCACCCTTTGCTGCGGCTTTGCCAATCACCAGATTGTCGAACACCAGCTTGATCATTGCCGGCATCGGCCGCGCATCGGACTCGCCCGTGTCACGGCACAGGGCAACGACCCGTGCCAGCTCGGCCGCATCGCTTTTCGCCAGCCGCAACAACACCGATACCGACTGCTCGTCGAACGGCACCTGCGCCACACCACTCACCGACCGCCGCGTGTTCGACAGGCGCCGCCCGGCGAGCGACCGGAACGAGCGGAGTGGCGGCCGCTGCAGGATCGCAGCGCGGGCTGCGGGCGCGGGCGGCAGTGCCTTGGGCACGGCAGTCGACGCGTACGAGGTGCCGAGCCAGCTGGGCGTCCTCGTCTTGTAGCGCTCGATGCTGAGACCGGTCGCATAGTCATGGTTGCCCGCCCAATAGACGTCGCTGTTGGTCGACGAATACGGATTCGCCGAGGCGGGTATGGTTTTGCCCGCAAGCAGAGACCATGCGTACGTCAGGCGATCGATGCTGGCGTGATGGAGGAAAAAGATGGGGTCGAGCGGCGACTGCATCGTGCTCATGACACCGCCGATCAGATCATGAATCGGATTGTGAACGTCTTCGATGCTCGGCTCGAATGCATTGCTTTTGCCGCGCTGAAAATTGCGCACTGACGACGCAAATGGCGCCAGGCTCAGTGCGCTGTGAACGTTCGCGCTCTGCCTGGGTACATACAACGGATTGCCGGGCGTCGGATCGGTGAATTCCGCCGGCAAGGTGGCGTAGGAATAATAGTCCCAGTACGGCAGCATCAGATAAGGGTTGCCGGACACCGTGCGCAACTGCTGCTCGAAGTGGTACAGATACCCGCGGTGCCAGGCGATGAAATACGGCACCCCGTGCGGACAGCGGTTGACATGCACATTGGCCCAGTACGCGAACGATCCGCGGTTGGCCTGGTTGGTGTTGCTGCGCATCGTCGCGATGGCATTGACGAAGGCCGGATACTGGTTGGTGGTCTTGAACTGCTTCCATTCGAGCCGGGGACCACTGCTGGCCTGCGCTGCCGCCAGCTCGGGGAGACACTGTGCAACAGTGACCCCGACACCTGATTTTAAAAACATTCTCCTGGAGCCGCTGTGGGTTTTCATCGCATCCCCCGACTGAACAAAATGCTGTACATGTTCAGTCGAGTGTAGAAACACATGCGGTGACCGGCAGCGCACACCTTCACCAGAATTAAGCGCGATCAAATGTGCGCCAAAGCGCGTGGCTCACATCGGACAATTGGTGCGCTGACAGCGATAAATCCGATGACGCTCAGCGCGTGTTGCCACGCGTCGCGACATCCAGCCACACGGCCAGTGTCAGGATCAGGCCCTTGACGATCATTTGCCAGTACGCATCCACGTCCAGCATCGACATGCCATTGTCCAGGCTCGCCATCACAAGGGCACCGACCAGTGCGCCATGCACGGTGCCCGCGCCGCCGCGCATTGAGGTGCCGCCGATGAAGCAGGCAGCGATCACGTCCAGCTCGGCCGACACGCCGGCCGACGGCGAACCGGCCGCCAGGCGCGCCGTGTTGATCAGGCCAGCCAGCGCGCACATCAGACCCATCAGGCCGAAGATCCACAGCTTCACCTTGCGCACGTCGATACCGGACAGGCGCGTTGCTTCCATATTGCTGCCCACGGCGTAGATGCGGCGGCCAAACACGGTCTGGCGCGCGATGTAGCTGAACACGCCCAGCAGCACCAGCAGGATCAGCACCGGCAGCGGAATGCCTTCGTAGCTGTTGAAGGTCGAGATCAGCCCGGCCAGCACCGCGCCGGCCACCACCACGCGCAGCGCCGAGCGCCACATCGGGATCACCGGCAGCTTGTGGCGCGCCTGGCTTGCGCGCTGGCGCCAGACCAGCACACAGGTCAGCACGAACAGGCCAATGCCCAGGATGCTGCCCCACAGCGGCGGCAGATAGGCCTGGCCCAGCTGTTCCATGCCTGGCGAGACGGGCGCCACGGTGGCGCCGCCGGTCAGCCCCAGCACGACTCCGCGGTAGGCCAGCATCCCGCCCAGGCCGACAATGAAGGACGGTATGCCCGCATACGCCGTCAGGTACCCATTCAGGAACCCGCACAACAGGCCCGCGCCGAGCACGATGAGGATGGACAGGGGCAGCGGCAAGCCGTGCGTGACATCGAGCACGGCGGCCATCCCGCCCAGAAGCCCCAGCAACGAGCCGATGGAGAGGTCGATTTCGCCGGCGATGATGACGAACACCATGCCGCAGGCGAGGATGCCGGTCACCGACATCTGGCGCATCAGGTTCGACAGGTTGCGCGCCGAGGTAAAGCCGCCATCGGTCTTCCAGCTGAAGAAGGCCCAGATCAGCGCGATCGCCACCAGCAGCGCCAGAATCTTGTACTGCGTGAAAATCCGTTTGAACGTCATCGTGGTCATTGTGTGATTGTGGTTGTCATGCGTGAAGTGGAATCGACGGCGCCGCGGCCGCCTGGCCCAGCGCGGCGGCCAGCACCGTTTCCTGGTTCAGGTTCTGGTTGACGAAGTCGCCGTTCAGGCGTCCTTCCTTCATCACCAGCACGCGGTCGGACACGCCCAGTACTTCGGCCAGTTCGGACGAGACCATGATGATCGCGATCCCCTGCGCCGCCAGTTCCAGCATCAGTTTGTAGATTTCGAACTTGGCGCCGACGTCCACGCCGCGCGTCGGTTCGTCCAGGATCAGCACTTTCGGGCCGGTCAGCAGCATCTTGGCCAGCACCGCCTTTTGCTGGTTGCCGCCCGACAGCGACGTGATGGCCAGCGCCGGTGTCGCGGTCTTCAGCGCCAGCCGGCTGATCTGCTCACTCACGGCGCCCGCTTCTTCGTGGTCGTCGATACGGCTCGCGTGTGAAAAACGCGGCAGGACCGACAGCGTGATGTTCTCGCCCACCGACAGGTCGCGCACGATGCCGTGGTGCTTGCGGTCTTCGGGCACCAGCGCGAAGCCGGCGCGGATGGCTTTCAGGGGCTCGGACGTATCGACCTTGCGGCCTTCGAGCCAGACTTCGCCCTCGTGCTTGCCCGGATAGGCGCCAAAGATGGCGGTGACCAGTTCGGTGCGCCCGGCCCCGACGATCCCGGCGATGCCGAGGATTTCGCCGCGCCGCACCTGGAACGAGACGTCGTCGACCTTCTTGCGGCCCGGCTGCTCCGGGTCGTAGCAGGTGATGTGGCGCGCCTCCATGACCACCTCGCCCACCGGATGCGGCAGCGAAGGATACATCTGGCTCATCTCGCGGCCGCACATCTGGTTGATGATGCGCTCGACGCTCATCGCTTCCATCGGCGTGGTGGCGATATGCTTGCCGTCGCGGATGACGACGACCGTGTCGCAGATGGCCGCGACTTCTTCGAGCTTGTGCGAGATGTAGACGCAGGCCACGCCCCGGCTCTTCAGGTCGCGAATGATGTCCAGCAGGACCGCGATTTCCGACGCGGTCAGCGACGCCGACGGCTCGTCGAGAATCAACAGGCGCGCGTTCTTGTTCAGGGCCTTGCCGATCTCGATCAGCTGCTGGTGCCCGCCGCCGTAATGCTTCACCGGCAGCACCACGTTCACGTCCGGCAGCTTCAGGCCGCGCAGGATGTCCGCGGCCTTCTGGTTCATGGCCGGATAATCCATGCGCCCGCCGGGCAGCGTGATCTCGTTACCCAAAAAGATATTCTCGGCCACGCTCAGTTCGGGCACGAGCATCAGTTCCTGGTGGATGATGATGATGCCGGCATCCTCGGTCTCGCGCACCGAGCGCGCTCGCAGCGGCTGGCCGTCCAGCACGATCTCGCCCTCCCAGGTCCCGTGCGGATAGACGGCCGACAGCACCTTCATCAGCGTCGATTTGCCGGCGCCGTTCTCGCCGCACAGGCCGATGCACTCGCCCGGGCGGATCGCCAGGTCGATGCCATCGAGCGCGGGCACCCCGTTGAATCGCTTGGCGATTCCCTTCATTTCAAGCAGATAGCCGGCCATCGAAAGACTCGTTTCAAGACGTTGGACCACCGGCCGGCGAGGTTCGCCAGCCGGTTCGCCCGCAGGCGCGGGCGCTGTAGCAGCGTAACGCCGGCTTATTTGCCGGCCAGCTGGCCCTGCGTGTAGAAGCCGTCCTTGACCAGCATGTCGACGTTGGCCTTGTTCAGCAGGATCGGCTTGAGCAGGATGGTGTTGACGGGCTTGAAGCCGTTATTCAGCTGCGCGTTGTAGGCGGGCTTTTCGTTCCTCACCAGTTGCACGGCCAGCGTCGCGGCGCTGGTGGCGATATTGCGCAGCGGCTTATAGACCGTCATCGACTGCGTGCCGGCGATGACGCGGCGCACGGCCGCCAGGTCGGCGTCCTGGCCCGAGACCGGGACCTTGCCGGCCAGCTTCTGTGACGACAGCGCCTGGATCGCGCCGCCGGCGGTGGCGTCGTTCGAAGCCACGACAGCGTCGATCTTGTTGCCGTTGGCGGTCAGTGCATTTTCAATGATGGCCATCGCCTCGGACGGGCTCCAGTCCTTGACCCACTGACGGCCGACGACCTTGATGTCGCCCTTGTCGATCAGCGGCTGCAGCACCTTCATCTGGCCTTCGCGCAGGATCTTGGCGTTGTTGTCAGTCGGCGCGCCGCCCAGCAGGTAGTAGCTGCCCTTCGGTTTGAGCGCAACGATCGACTGCGCCTGCAGTTCGCCGACGGCCTTGTTGTCGAACGAGATGTAGGCGTCGACATCGGCATTGAGGATCAGGCGGTCGTACGACAGCACCTTGATCTTGGCTTTCTTGGCTTCGCGGATCGCGTTGTTCAGCACCGTCGCGTTGTACGGCACGATAACCAGCACGTCCACGCCGCGCGAGATCAGGTTCTCGATCTGGGCGATCTGGCGCTGCTCGCTGGCGTCGGCCGACTGCACATACACCTTGGCGCCAAGCTTTTCGGCCGCGCCGATGAAGTAGTCGCGGTCACGGGTCCAGCGCTCAAGGCGCAGGTCGTCGATCGAAAAGCCGATCTTGGGATTCTTGGCGTCGGCCATGGCCGGGGCGGATGCGAACAGCATTGCGCAACCGATACCGACTGCCGTGATGAGTTTTTTCATGCTTGTCTCCAGTGTATTTTCGACGCCTGGACGGTAGGGTCCGGGCGAAGTTCCGACATTCTGCTCAAGAATGGCTATTTATGCCACTTTTAGTCATCGTACAAACTGCGGTTTAGTGGTTATGCCGCGGCATCGCACCGGCGACAGCCCGATATGGCAAGGCCAGTTCCATGCAGGCGCCCGTGTGCAGCTGGCCCACCGTGGCGCGGTAGATTTCTTGCCACGGTGTCTGGCTTGGAGGGATCGCTGGCGGCGTGTCGAGCTTGCGCGCCTCGAGTTCAGCGTCCGACAGCAGCACGTCGCAGCGGCCATGCACCAGGTCGACGCGCACGATGTCGCCCGTGTGCAGCAGCGCGAGATTGCCGCCGGCCGCGCTTTCGGGCGACGCATTCAGGATCGACGGGCTGTCCGAAGTGCCCGACTGGCGGCCATCGCCCAGTGTCGGCAGGTTGTTGATGCCGCGCTTGATCAGCGCATCGGGCGGCTGCATGTTGACGACTTCGGCCGAACCGGGCCAGCCGATCGGGCCCGCGCCGCGGATGACCAGCATCGTGTGCTCGTCGATGCCCAGCTCGGGATCATTGATGCGCGCATGGTAATCGTCCGAGCCGTCGAACACGACGACCTTGCACTCGAAGCAGTTCTCGGCGCCCGGCGTGGCCAGGTAGCGTTCACGGAAGCTCGGCGAAATCACGCTCGTCTTCATGATCGCAAAATCGAACAGGTTGCCCTTCAGGACCAGGAAGCCTGCGTTTTCCTTGAGCGGATCGGCGAACGGACGGATCATCTCGCGGTCCATCGTCTGGTGCATGTCGATGTTCTGGGCCAGCGTTTTGCCGGTCACCGTCAGGCGATCCGAACGCAACAGGCCCGCCTGATCGAGTTCCCACATCACGGCCGGCACGCCGCCCGCGCGGTGGAAGCGCTCGCCCAGGTATTTGCCGGCGGGCTGCATGTTCAGCAGCAGCGGCACTTCGTAACCGTAGGTCATCCAGTCTTCGGTGGTGATCTCCACGCCCGCATGGCGCGCCATGGCCATGATGTGCGGCTGCGCATTGCTTGAGCCGCCGATGGCCGCGTTGACGACGATCGCATCGAGGAACGCGTCGCGCGTCAGGATGTTCGACGGGCGCACGTCTTCCATCGCCAGGCCAACGATGCGCCGGCCCGTTTCGTACGCCATCTGGCCGCGCTCGCGGTACGGCGCGGGAATCGCGGCGCAGCCGGTCAGCGACATGCCCAGCGCTTCGGCCACGGCGTTCATCGTCGACGCCGTGCCCATCGTGTTGCAATGGCCGGCCGACGGTGCCGAGGCAGTGGCGATGTTCATGAATTTCTGTTCGTCGATCGAGCCTGCGGCCAGCTGGCGGCGCGCCTTCCAGATCGCGGCGCCCGAACCCACCAGTTCACCGTCGAACCAGCCGTCGAGCATCGGCCCGCCCGACAGCACGATGGCCGGCATGTCGACCGTCGACACGGCCATCAGCTGGGCTGGCGTGGTCTTGTCGCAGCCGGTCGTCAACACGACCGCATCGATCGGGTAGCCGTGCAGGATCTCGACCAGGCCCAGATACGCCAGGTTGCGGTCCAGGGCGGCGGTCGGCCGGCGGCAGTTCTCGAAAATCGGGTGCAGCGGGAATTCCATCGGGATGCCGCCGGCGTCGCGGATGCCGTCACGCACGCGCTTGACGAGTTCGAGGTGAATGCGGTTGCACGGCGTGATGTCGCTGCCGCTCTGGGCGATGCCGATGATCGGTTTGCCCGAGCGCAGTTCGTCGGGCGTGATCCCGTAGTTCATGAAGCGCTCGAGGTACAGCGCCGTCATGTCGATCCGCTCCGGATTGTCGAACCAGTCCTGGGAACGGAAACGGAAGGTGGATTGCTTGGTCATGCGGTGATTCTCCAGTGCGCGTTACAGGTGCAACGCATGTTGCGGCAGGCCCGGCGCATCGGCGCGGAACGTGAACAGGCCGCCGGCCAGCGGCTGCGCGAGCAGATCGGCCTCGCTCAAACCCTTGCGCGCGGTGGTGGCATACACGGTGCGCAGATCGTCGCCGCCGAAGGCCGGCTTGGTGATGTTCGCGCACGGGAAGCGCACCTCATCGACCTTGCGCCCTTGCGGATCGTAGCGGTCGATACGCCAGCCGCCGAAGACGGCCACCCACAGGTGCCCTTCTGCGTCGACTGCCATGCCGTCCGGATGGCCGCTGCCTTCGTGCTTGACGAACAGGCGTTTGCCATCGATCGCGCCGTCCGGGCCCAGGTCGAAGGCGTGGATCGTTCGCGCCAGCGTGTCGGTGTGGTACAGCGTGGTCGCGTCCGGGCTGACGGCCGGACCGTTGGTGATGATGTAGCCGGCGTCCATCGCGCGTGCCGGCTGGCCGGCACCGTCGAAGCGGTACAGCGTGCCGGTGGCCTCGCTCTCGCCATTGTCCATCGAGCCAAACCACAGGCGCCCGGCTGCATCGACGTGGCCATCGTTGAAGCGGTTGCCCGGCAGGTCGGCTTCGACGCGGGCCAGCGCGATGAACGCGCCGTCGTTCTCCAGAAAGCGGTACAGGCCATCTTCGAGCCCGCACACCATGCCGCCATCGTCGCTCGGCGCGAGAAAGCCGATCTGCGACGGTGCATCCCAGCTCTGGCGCGCGCCGCCGTCTTCATCGCAGCAGTGAATGCGGCGGCCCTTGATGTCGACGAACCAGATCTTGCGCCGTACCGCATCCCACAAGGCGCCCTCGCCCAGCGTGGCCTTGACGTCCCACAGGCAGTGCACGGCGCCGCTCATGCGCCGTACCAGCCAGCGTCGACGAAATATTCGCGGCCGCTGCAGCGGCGCGCGTTGTTCGAGGCCAGGAACAGCGACAGCGCCGCCACGTCCTGCATCTCGACGCGCTGGGGCAGGCACTGGCCGGCCAGGATGCGCGCTTCTTCTTCCGGCGTATGCCACAGCGCCTGCTGGCGCGGCGTGCGCACGGCGCCCGGGATGACCGTATTGACGCGGATGTTCTCGGCGCCGAGATCGCGCGCCAGGCCGCGGCTCATCGCCTCGATCGCCGCCTTGGCCATCATGTACAGCGACAGCTGGTTCGACGCCAGATACCACGAGATCGAACCGAAATTCAAAATCACGCCGCTGCCCTGACGGCGCATCATCGCCACTGCTGCCTGGCTGCAAAAATACGTGTGGCGCAGATTGACCGCCATCCGGCTTTCCCAATAGTCGGGCGTGACGTCGTCGATGCCGTGGCGGTCGTCGTTGGCCGCGTTATTGAGCAGGATGTCGATGCCACCAGCCTCCGCCTCGATGGCGGCAAAGGTCGCGGCCAGCGCATCGAGGTCGGTCAGGTCGCATGGCAAAAAACGTGGCTTGTGCGCGGAACCGGCCAGCGCGTCGGCCAGCGCCGTCGATGCTTCCTTCGCGATGTCGAGGAACCAGACCTGCGCGCCCTGGCCGGCAAACGCCGTCACCAGTTCGCTGCCGATGCCGGTGCCGCCACCGGTGATGACGACGCGCTTGTCGCGCAGGTCGGGATAGGTCGCGTAGACCAGTGCGGCGGGGGTGGAATCTGGTGTTGAATCGTGCATCGTGAACTCGTGGTTATCTTGAAGCGGATCGGGGGTCGAAACGTGTAGCGAATCGTGCAGCGCGCCATCAGGAGGGGTCATGCTGGACGGCCTGCAAGCAGTTCGCGCCGCGCCAGGTTCTGGTACAGCGCGCGCACGCCGAAGGTCCAGGGGGCGATGGTGTCGCTGCGGCCGACCGTGTTGACCAGGGCGCCCAGCGCCGGGGTCGAGATGGTGACCTTGTCGCCCGGGTGGTGCGTGAAACCGCCACCGGCCACGCCACGGTCCTTGATCGGCGAGAACATCGTCCCCAGAAACAGCATGAAACCGTCCGGGTACTGGTGGTGCGCGCCGCAGGTCTGGGCGACCAGGTCGAGCGGATCGCGGCTGATCTCGCGCATCCGGCTCGAACCGGCCAGCGTGAAGCCGTCGTCCGCGCCTTCGATCAACATGCCCACTTCGCAGCTGCGCAGCGTGTCGAGCGTGAAGTCGCCATCGAAAATGCGCACGAACGGGCCGATGGCGCACGAGCCGTTGTTGTCCTTGGCCTTGCCCAGCAGGAGCGCGCTGCGCCCTTCGATATCGCGCAGGTTGACGTCGTTGCCCAGTGCGGCGCCGACGATCTCGGCGCGGCTGTTCACGGCCAGCACGATCTCGGGTTCCGGATTATTCCAGTGCGACGACGGGTGCAGGCCGACCACCGCGCCGTGGCCCAGCGACGACATCGGCTGCGATTTGGTGAAGACTTCGGCGTCCGGGCCAATGCCCACTTCCATGTACTGCGACCACAGGCCGCGCGCGCTCAGCTCCGTTTTCAGGCGCATGGCGGCGCTGGAACCCGGCACCATCTCGGCCAGGTTGGTGCCGATGGTCGCCTGCAGCTCCGTGCGCAGTGCAGAAGCGCGGGCAGGATCGCCCTTGGCCTGTTCTTCGATGACGCGCTCGAGCAGGCTCACGGCAAACGTGACGCCGGCGGCCTTGATGGCCTGCAGGTCGCACGGGGCCAGCAGCTGGACGCCGCCTTCGCCCAGGCCGCCGTCCAGCGCCGCTTGCAGCAGGCTGGCGGCGTCGCCCAGGTCGTCCCCTTCGGCGTTCCTGACGATCGCCAGCATGTCGGCGGCGTCGCGCTCGAACAGGTCGGCGACGGTGGCTGCGTGGTGCGTGATGTCGATCAGCCGGCCGGCGCGCACGGCGACGACGGCCGGGCCGTCGATCGGCGCCGGGCGCCAGACGCGGCCAACCAGCAGGGCCGACGCGATATCAGCGGGTAGCGCGTCAGGTAGCGTGCCGGGCAGCGCATTGATGGAAGATGCGGTCATGTTTTCTCTCGTTCGTGGTGACGGGTCCTGGCGGGCGCGCAGACGGCTGCGAAGACCGATGCAAAGCAGCGTGGCGCGGGTAGCCTGGACAAACCGGTACTCAGGAGGTGTGACGGGAAGGCGCGCGGCTGAGCAGGGCTGCAGCCACGCCGGCGGGCAGCCGGGTGTGCGGGTCTGGCATGGTCGTCTCCTGATGCTTTTTGATTATTTTAATGTGCGTCACAACAATCCTTTAACAGAATTGTTAGCGCAACCATTGCAGTCTAAACTTCTGCTCGGACGGTTGTCAACGAATTATTGGAATGCTTGCAGGGGGCGGGAGTGGCACAGAAATCCGTGCCGCGTGCTGGTACTGGCCCAGGACGGGACCAGCACGGTATCTTGATCAGAGGGTTCGCGCAGCAGCAGGCAAGCGCGCCGGCGGGCGCACGCGCGGCGCGGCGTCGGACTGGCGCCGCACCAGGACAAAGTCCATGCGGGTCTGCTCCGGCTCGGCCGGTTCTTCTTCGCGCATCGCGCGCACGCGCCGCACCAGGGCCTGCACTGCTTCGCGCGCCATCTCGGCAATCGGCTGGCGCACCGTCGTCAGTTCGGGCCAGATGGTCGTGGCCAGCGCCGTATCGTCAAAACCCGTGACCGTGAGGTCGCCCGGCACGTCCAGCGCCAGGCGGTGGGCGACGGCGACCGTGGCGGCAGCCATGTCGTCGTTGCTGGCGAAGATCGCCGTCGGCCGCTCGGCAAGGGCCAGCAACTGCTCGGCCGCGTCCAGGCCCGAACGGTAGGTGAACATCCCCTGCACTACCAGTTCGTCGGCTGCGTCGGCGTTCATTTCAGCGATCGCAGCGCGGTAGCCGTCGAGACGGCGTGCGCTGGCGCTCTGGTTCGGGTGGCCGACGATGAAGCCGATGCGCTGGTGGCCGAGGGCAATCAGGTGGCGCGTCATGTAATGGGCGGCATCGTAGTCGTCGATGCTGACCGCGCCCAGGCCAGGCGCGGGCGAACCACAGGCGACGACGACAGCGGGAATGCCGGCGCGTTCCACGCAACCTAGTACGGCTTCGCTGTCGCACAGCGGCGGTGGCAGGATGACGCCATCGAGGCCATTGTCGATCAGGCGCTGCGTGTGTTCGGTTTCGTGGTTGCCCGCCTCGCACTTCTCGACGAAGAGTTGGACATTGTTCAGGCCCGACTGGTTCAGCAGGCCGACGAGAAATTCGCTCAGGTACGCAGCACTCGGGTTGCTGTACAGGAAACCTACGCGGATCGGCTTGGAACCGGCCAGATTGCGCGCCTCCTGGTTCGGCGTATAGTTCAGTGCAGCGACCGCATCGGCGACCTTGCGCCGGGTGCTTTCGCGCACCAGGGTTTTCCCGTTCATGACGCGCGAGACCGTCATGGCGGACACGCCAGCCAGCTTGGCGACGTCCACCATCGTTGGCTTGCCGTGTTCCATCGCTTCACGGATGCTGTCGAGCGTCACTTTACTCATGTCGGGATTGTTTTCAAGGCCAGGGAAATGGGCTTGATGTTAGCACAGCAACGCTTGGGATTGCGCTAACATCCTCTCGCTTCGGCCGGCGCTGCAACGTCGCGGCACATGACGGCAGCGCGCTGACTGGCTATAATCCCGGTCTTCGCATCGAAGGATTCCCCATGTCATTGCTAGCCCACGAGCTTGAACTGCTCTCGCCCGCCAAAACCGCCGAGATCGGGCGCGAGGCGATCCTGCACGGCGCCGATGCCGTCTATATCGGCGGCCCGGCATTCGGGGCGCGGCACAATGCCAGCAACCCGCTCGAGGACATCGCCGGGCTCGTGCAGTTCGCGCACGCCTACCGGGCGCGCATCTTCGTCACCATGAACACGATCATGCACGACAGCGAACTCGAGCTGGCGCGCAAGCAGATCTGGCAGCTGTACGAGGCCGGCGTCGATGCGCTGATCATCCAGGACATGGGCTTGCTCGAGCTGGACCTGCCCCCGATTCAGTTGCATGCGAGTACCCAGTGCGACATTCGTGGGCCAGAGAAAGCGAAATTCCTCGCCGACGTCGGTTTTTCACAACTGGTACTGGCGCGCGAACTGACCGTTGAGCAGATCCGCAAGATCCATCAGGTCACCGACACGCCGCTCGAATACTTCGTGCACGGCGCGCTGTGCGTGGCGTACTCGGGCCAGTGCTATATCTCGCACGCCGACAACGGCCGCTCGGCCAATCGTGGCGACTGCTCGCAGAATTGCCGCCTGCCCTATACGCTCAGCGATGGCCAGGGCCGCGTGGTTGCGTTCGACAAGCACCTGTTGTCGATGAAAGACAACGATCAGAGCCGCAATCTTGGCGCGCTGGTCGATGCCGGCATCCGCTCGTTCAAGATCGAAGGCCGCTACAAGGACATGGGTTACGTGAAAAACATCACGGCCCACTACCGCCTGCTGCTCGACGAACTGCTGGACCAGCGGCCGGAATTCGTGCGCGCCTCGAGCGGCCGCACGCGCGTCATGTTCACGCCGGACGTCGACAAAAACTTCCACCGTGGCCATACCGAGTACTTCGCGCAAGGCCGCCTGACCGATATCGGCGCGTTCGATTCGCCGAAGTACGTGGGCGTGGAGCTGGGCATCGTGGCGCGCCTGAATGGCGACAGCTTCGATGTCGTGACGGGCGCGCCGATGGCCAACGGCGACGGCCTGAACTATATGTACAAGCGCGATACGGTCGGCATCCAGGCCAACAAGGCCGACAAGCTCGGCGACGAGGCTGACGGCCAGCGCTGGCGCGTGTATCCGAACGAGCCGATGCAGACGCTGGCCGGCCTGAAGGTCGGCACCGTCATCCACCGCAACCGCGACCACGGTTGGGAAGCGACGCTCAACAAGAAATCGTCGGAGCGCAAGGTGGCGCTGGAACTGGTACTGAGCGAACAGCCGGATGGATTGCGCCTGGACATCATCGACGAGGACGGCATCGCGTCGCATGCAGCGGCGGCAATTGCCCTGCAGCCGGCAACACAGGCCGCGCAGGCCGATGCGGGATTGCGCGCCAGCGTTGCCAAACTCGGCAACACGATGTTCGAAGCGGGCCATGTCGAGCTCAAGCTGAGCCAGTCGTGGTTCGTGCCGAGCGCGGCAATCAACGCGCTGCGGCGCGACGCCATCGCGGCGCACGAAGCGGCGCGACTGGCGGCCTGGCAGCGGCCCGAGCGCAAGGCAGCGACCACGCCGCCGCCGGTGTATCCTGACGTGCAGCTGAGCTATCTGGCCAATGTCTACAACGACAAGGCCCGCGCGTTTTACCAGAAGCATGGCGTGCAATTGATCGACGCCGCGTACGAGTCGCACGAAGAAGCCGGCGAAGTCTCCTTGATGATCACCAAGCACTGCCTGCGCTTCTCGTTCAATCTGTGTCCGAAACAGGCCAAAGGTGTGCAAGGCGTGCAGGGCCAGGTGAAAGCCGAGCCGATGACGCTGGTCAGCGGCGAAGACCGATACACGCTGCGGTTTGACTGCAAGCCGTGCGAAATGCACGTGGTGGGCGCGATGCGCTCGAACATCCTTAAGCAGCCGCCACCATCGGCTGTGTCGTACACGCCGCTGACGTTCCATCGCCAGCGGCCGCGGGCCTGACCTGTTGCTGCCAGCTCTGACGTGCCGAATGGCATCCTAGGGTGGACGGGTTTCCCGTCCACCCGTTCAACTGTCATCGAAACGGCGCCTGAGGGTGCCGTTTTTCATTTCCGGAGGATCGTGCAATCGATGCCGAGGTTTCGGCATGGGCAGCATCGCGGGTCCTATCCATACTGACGCCACTGATCACACACAAGGGAGCACAGCATGGAACACGCATCGAAAGTCATCCTCATCACGGGCGCCAGCAGCGGCATCGGCGAAGCCACCGCCCGTTTTCTCGCCGCACAGGGGCACCGCGTCGTTCTCGGCGCGCGGCGCGTCGAGCAGTTGGTGGCGCTGGCAGGCGCCATCCGTGCTGCGGGCGGCACTGCTGACGTCACCCGCCTCGACGTCACGAGCATGGAGAGCATGACGGCGTTCGCCGACTTCGCGCTCGACTGCCATGGCCGGATCGATGTCCTCGTCAACAATGCCGGCGTCATGCCGCTGTCGAAGCTCGAGGCTTTGAAGATCAATGAATGGAATCAAATGATCGACGTGAACATTCGCGGTGTGCTGCATGGGATTGCTGCCGTGCTGCCCGGCATGCAAGCGCGTGGTACGGGCCAGATCATCAATATCGCGTCGATCGGGGCGTATGCGGTCAGTCCGACGGCGGCGGTGTATTGCGCCACGAAGTTTGCCGTGGCGGCGATCACGGAGGGTTTGCGGCAGGAAGTCGGTGGCGCTATCCGCGTGACGCTGGTGTCGCCGGGCGTCGTGGAGTCGGACCTGGCCGAATCGATTTCGGATCCGGGCGCGCGCGAGGCGATGCGTGACTTTCGCAAGGTGGCGATCAAGCCGGAGGCGATTGCACGCGCGATCGGGTTCGCGATCGATCAGCCGGCCGACGTGGATGTCAGCGAGCTGATCGTGCGACCGACGGCCAGTCCTTACTGAGGCGGGCTCGCCGTCTCGTTCAGGCCGGGATCTTGAGGCCTTTTTGCACGGAAGGACGCGCCAGAAATTGCGTGAGCGCCGCCGATACGTGCGGGAAGTCCTTGATGCCGACCAGGTCCCCTGCTTCGTAGAAATTCAGCAGCCCATTGATCCATGGGAAGACGGCGATATCGGCAATGGTAAATTCGTCGCCCGCGAGCCAGGCGTGCTGCGCCAGCTGGCCCTCGATCACGCCAAGCAGGCGGCGTGACTCGTCGACATAGCGGTCGCGGGGGCGCTTGTCCTCGTAATCCTTGCCGGCGAACTTGTGGAAGAAGCCAAGCTGGCCAAACATCGGCCCCACGCTGCCGATCTGGAACATCACCCACTGCATGACCTGATAGCGCGCAGCCGGGTCCTGGGGCATGAGCTTGCCGCTCTTGTCCGCCAGGTAGATCAGGATGGCGCCCGACTCGAACAGCGGCAGCGGCTGGCCACCAGGGCCGGCTGGATCGATGATCGCTGGAATCTTGTTGTTCGGACTGAGCGACAGGAAGGCCGGCGAATGCTGGTCGTCCTTCGCGAAGTCGACCTTGTGCACCTCGTACGGCAAACAGATCTCTTCCAGCATGATCGGAATCTTGACGCCATTGGGCGTCGGCATCGAATACAACTGCAGCCGGTCCGGATGCTGCGCCGGCCATTGTTGCGTAATGGGGAATGCGGAGAGATTGGTCATGGCAGTGGCGCTCGCCCGATCAGCCGAACAGCTTGGCGGCGGTCTCGGCGATCAGCTTGCCCTGGTGGCGCGCGCCGCCCAGATCGATTTCGCTCGGCTGACGTTCACCCTTGCCGCCGGCTATCGTCGTCGCACCATACGGGCTGCCGCCGGCGACTTCGTCGAGCGTCATCTGCTGCTGGTAGCTGTATGGCAGGCCGACGATGGTCAAGCCCAGATTCATCAGGTTCGTGATGATCGAAAACAGTGTGGTTTCCTGGCCGCCATGCTGGGTGGCGGTCGAGGTGAAGGCGCCGCCCACTTTACCGTTCAGGGCGCCGCGTGCCCACAAGCCGCCGGTCTGGTCGAGAAAGGCCGCCATCTGGCTCGGCATGCGGCCGTAGCGCGTCGGTGCGCCGATGATGATCGCGTCGTAGTGCTCAAGCTCATCCACCTTGGCGATGGGCGCAGCCTGCTCCAGCTTGAAGTGGCCGTTCTTGGCGATGTCTTCGGGGACGGTTTCAGGGACGCGCTTCACGTCGACCGTTGCACCGGCGCCGCGTGCGCCTTCCGCCATTGCGTTGGCCATCGTTTCAATGTGACCGTAGGTCGAGTAATACAGAACCAGTACTTTTGCCATGGACTTCTCCGATAGATGAAAACAGAAAAGCCATTGTAGCGAGATCGGTAAATATACCGGTTTCGCTACAATGGCTTGTCGTGTTGTCTAAGTATCGGCGCAAGGCGGCGTTAGACCCGCGCGTCAGATCCAGTAAATGAATGCGGCCAGTGCGATGACCAGCGCCACGCGCGTGATGTTGTAGGCGGTCTTGTTCCACGCCTTGAAACGGCGGCGGTACTGGCCCATGTAGAACGAAATGCGGAACAGCTTGCTGACCAGGCCGACCTGGTCGCCCGTTTCGTTGGGCGATGCCGCGGCGGTCATCAGGTTGCGGCCGAGCCAGCGGTTCACGCTCTGCATCCAGCGATAGCGCATCGGACGCTCGACGTCGCAGAACAGGATGATGCGGTCGCTTTCGCTGCCGTTGATAGCCCAGTGGATATAGGTTTCGTCGAACACGACGCCCTGGCCATCGCGCCAGCTGTGGCGTTCGCCATCGACCTCGATGAAGCAACGATCATCGTTCGGCGTGGCCAGGCCCAGGTGGTAGCGCATGGAGCCTGCGAACGGATCGCGGTGCGGGTTCAGCTTGCCGCCCGGTGGCAGCTCGGCGAACATCGCGGCCTTGACAGAAGGAATCGACTGCAGCAGTGCATAGGTCTGTGGACACAGGCGCTCGGCCGACGGGTGGCTGGCGTCATACCATTTCAGATAGAAACGCTTCCAGCCATTCTTGAAGAAGGAATTGAAACCGGCGTCATCGTTCTGCTCGGCGGCCTTGATCTTCTTGAGCGCGAGCATGCTCTCGGCTTCGGCGCGGATGATGGGCCAGTTTTCCTGCAGGCGGGCCAGTTCGGGGAATTCGGAGAGCGGCGTGAACGGCGTATTGGGTACGCGCGAAAACTTGTGCATGAAGATATTGATCGGCGCCATGAACGACGAGTGATCGAAAATCTGACGCCGAAACGGAAGACGGACGCGGCCACGGAAATGGATGTGCAGGATCGATAACACGTAAAAACCGACGACAACCCACTTCATACCATCCTCCGTCCCAGTCCATTGCGTGGCTGGCTTGCTTGATCGAGGACGCAGAATACCACAACGGCTATGGGGCCGTTGCGGGTGGGCCGGGTTCCCGGGGGAGAGGCGCCGGCACATCGGCGAGGTGCGCGCCAGGCGCATGCCGATCTGATGAAACTGGCGGACCTGAGGGCCCGCGAAGGAAATCTTAGTGCGTCACCGACGTGATCGCATACCCTTTTTCAGCGATCTGGTCGCTCAGGTGTTCGATGTCGAAATCCTTGATGCCATCGGCGTTGTCTTCCACCTCGTAGCCCTTGGTTTCAATTTCCCAATCGGTATTGGTGGCTTCTTCAGGAATGCTCTTCGATTCCGGCACGGCCAGGTACGAAAACTTGCCGTCATGTTCAGCTCTGCGGTAGATATCCAGGCGCATATTATTTCCTCTATTTAATGATTGCTTTCGAATTGAAAGCGAGCATCTTCACAGTAAAAGATCGCGCAAGAATCGTCTGTTAATTGCCCAACACTCAGTCGTGCCAGGATGATATCAACGGCCGGGCTGCTGTCCCAGCACACGCGCCGGCAGCATGACGATGGCCTTGAGCAGGTTGAACACCGCATCGACACCAATCCCCAGCAGCCTGAACGGCAGCAGTAACAGCCAGACGACCGGATAGACCAGCAGCGCCAGCAACGCAATCGGCCAGCACACCATCAGCAGCAGCACCCACACCAGAAAACTCAGCATATTGCCTCCACATTGAACATGGAAGCACTCTACCCGCCACCGTTATCCGCAGGCTACCCCCATCCGACGCACAGTCAGTTTCCCGGCACGAACAGTCGCCTACCCCGATAAGCGGTCAAGGCAATAGCCTTAGGGCTCAATCCAAACAATTAGGGTCAGAGTCGAATTATTGAGCAACTGATTTACTGAAGTTGGCAAACAATTCGACACTGACCCTATTTATCCATCGAGCAATGACCCATCAATTGGGGTCAGAGTCGAATTATTGGGTAATTGATTAACTGAAGTTGTCAAACAATTCGACACTGACCCTGGTTGGGGTTAGGCGTATTCGGGGATTTGTTCGGTGACGGTCTGGGTGACGACGTCGGCCTGGATCGAGGCTTGCAGGGACGGGATCGAGCCGCCGGCGCGGTAGGCGAAGGACAGGCGCAGCAGGTCGCCGGCTTTGACGGTGATGGGCGTGTAGAGCGGGAGCGTCATGTAGTGGTTCAGCCAGTCGATCGTGGTGGCTTGTTCCTGCACGATGGCCAGGACGTTTTTCGTCACGAAGCGCATGGCGTTCAGGGTGCCGGACTGTTCGATCAGGACCGAGCCTTCCCAGGCGATCAGGCTGTCGACCGGTTGGCCGAAGTCGATGATGCTGTAGACGGCGGGCTGCGACAGCTCGATCGTGCCGGGCTGGACGACGCCGGTTTCCTGGAACTGGACGATCGGGGCGTAGAAGCCGTCGAAGTCGTATTCCTGCTGGAGGGGCTGGACGGCCATGATGACGGCTTCCGGCATGAACAGCGGGAGCGGGCCGCCGAATTTGGCGAGGTAACGGCGCTTGAACGACTCGATCACTTCGACCTGTTTTTCACGCAGCATGCCGACGTGGATCATTTCGCAGATGACGACATCGACCGGCTCGGGTGGCAGGTAGTCGAATGCGTCGGCGTGGACGACCTCGACCTTGTGGCCGTTCGGGTTCATGGCCAGGAAGCGGCGGGCTTCACGCACCATGTCCGGGTTGTATTCGACGCAATAGACTTTCGACGCTTTCTGCGCCGCGAAGAACGACAGCACGCCCGTGCCGCCGCCCAGTTCCAGCACCTTGGCGCCAGGGAAAACCGAGTAGTGGATGGCGGACTTGAAGCTGTGCATCCGGTTCTGGTCCATCAGCATATTGTGATGGTAGTGGACTGGAATGAACTGCCCCAGGTAGCAGCTTTCAATTTCGCGTTCGTTCAGCATGATTATCCTCGTCGTCCTGTGTAGTGGGACCGTAGGACTATTATGGATACTATTTCCTGCACGCAATCTGTCGAGGTGAGGGGCAAATAACGCCCAATTCAATTCACACGCAGTTTGCCGCCCATCAGCGGCCGGACAACAGCCCGGCCACTTTGTCGTGCCCGGCCTGCTTGGCCAGCTGGGCAGCGGTGAAGCCTTCGGTGTTCTTCAGCCCCGCGTTCGCGCCCTTGGCCAGCAACAGGCGCACGATCCCGTCCTGCCCCTCGCGCGCGGCCATCATCAACGGCGTCACGGCGCCGGACGGGCGTGGCGACAGTGCATCGAGCTTCGCCCCGCGCTCGATCAGTAGTTGCGCGATCGCGGCGTCGCCGCTGGCGGCTGCGTAATGCAGCGCGGTCCAGCCGGGCTGGTTGACCTTTGCGCCCTTGTCCAGCAGCGCGCGCACGGTGTCGCCATCGCGCTTGAACGCCGCCATCATCAGCGCCGTATTGCCGTTGACTGCCTTGCGTTCGAGGTCGGTGCCGGGATGCGCCAGCAAATCCTGCACGACGGCCGTCGAGCCCTCGCGTATCGCCAGCACCAACGCCGGCTCACCACCCAGCGGATTGAGTTCGTTGGCGTTGACGACGGTCCCGACCATCTTGCGCACAGTGCTCGCATCGTCCATCTGCACGGCGCGGAAGAACGACGACACCTGCTTGTCGGTCGGCGGCTCAGCCGCAAAGGCACCGGCACCGGCGGCCAGCCCGCCCAGCACACCCGCCGCGCCCAGGCGCGCCATCCAACGAACGATTTGCATGTGTCAGCTCCTGGCTGTCTGGAACAGGTTGAAGAAGTTCTCGCTCGTCTGCGCCGCGACATCGCGCAGCGACACGCCCTTGAGCGTGGCGATGTACTCGGCCACGTGCGCCACATAGCCCGGCTCATTCATGCGGCCACGGAACGGCACCGGCGCCAGATACGGGGAATCGGTCTCGATCAGCATGCGCTCGAGCGGCACCGCCAGCGCGACCGCCTGCAAATCCTTGGCGCTCTTGAACGTGACGATGCCCGAGAACGAGATGTAGAAACCCTGCTCCATGGCCGCCTGCGCCACCTCGAGCGACTCGGTGAAGCAATGCATCACGCCCGCCACGCCACCGGCGTCGATGCCGGCACCCTCTTCCTTCATCAGGCGGATCGTGTCTTCACTGGCCGCGCGCGTATGGATGATCAACGGCTTGCGGGTCTCGCGCGACGCGCGGATGTGCACGCGAAAGCGCTCGCGCTGCCAGTCGAGGTCACCCTTGAGGCGGTAGTAATCCAGGCCTGTCTCGCCGATGGCGACGATCTTCGGATGGTCCGCCAGGTCGACCAGCTGCTGCACGGTCGGCTCAGGGGTGTCCTCGTAGTCGGGATGCACGCCGACCGAGGCGAAGATATGGGGATACTGCTCGGCCAGCGCGAGCACTTGCGGAAAGTCCGGCAGGTCGACCGACACGCACAGGGCGTGCGTGACCTGGTTCTCGGCCATCTTGGCCAGCACCTCGGGCATGCGGGCGGCCAGTTCCGGGAAATTGATGTGGCAGTGGGAATCGATAAACATCCCGCCATTGTACGCGAGGCGCCCGGCCGCAGCACGGGCGCCACGGTCACAACTCAGGCCACGCGCTTGCCCAGGATGATCAGGTCGCGCTCGACGCCATCGAGGTTCGCCACGCGCGGGAAGTTGGCCCAGGTCTCGAATCCGTATTTACCGAACAGCGCCAGGCTCGGCGCATTGTGGCCGAAGATGAAGCCCAGCAGCGTGTGCACCTTGACTTCGGGTGCGAACGCGATCGCCAGCTCCAGGCAATAGCGCCCCAGGCCCCGGCCGCGCGCGCTTTCCGCGATATAGATCGAGACTTCCGCCGTACCCGAATACGCCGGCCGGCCATAGAAGTTCGAGTACGACAGCCAGCCAATCACCGCCGGCTGTTCGCTCGTGTCGAGCGCATCATGGATCACCCACAGCGGGCGCCGGTCGGGCGTGTGCTCGTTGAACCACGCTTCGCGCGACTGCACCGACACCGGCTCGGTATCGGCCGTCACGTCGCGCGAGGCGATGGTGGAATTATAGATATCGACGATGACCGGCAGGTCGTCGCGTCGTGCCAGGCGATGGACGTAGGAAGGCATGCAGCAAGATGGGTTAGTTACAAAATTTGGTTAGTTACAACGTATGGGTAGCGCGCGAAGAACGCAGCGCGGCGCCGAGGATCTCTTCGATGCGCTGGCGGGCACGCTGGCCCGATTCGTCGGCCGGGAAATGCACGCCGATGCCTTGCGCCTTGTTGTTGTTGGCGCCCGCCGGCGTGATCCAGGCGACGGTGCCGGCAATGGGGTATTTGTTCGGATCGTCCATCAGCGCCAGGATCAGGTAGATCTCGTCGCCGATCTGATAGGGCTTGGTGGTCGGGACGAACATGCCGCCATTACGCAGGAACGGCATATAGGCCGCGTAGAGCGCCGCTTTTTCCTTGATCGCCAGCGACAGCACGGACGGGCGCGGAGCCTGGGCTGCAGTGGCATCGGGCGGATTGGCGCTCATCGTGGTCCTCTCATGTACAGCAGCCAGTGTACTCAAGCAGCATGTCCTCGACAAATAATTTTGCCGACAGCGGATGATCGGCCACCGCGCGGCGCTCGTTCATGGCCTTGATCGCGCGCAGCAGGTTGCCCGTCTGCGCCCGGCCGGCCAGTGCCGCCAGCTCTTTCTGGTAACGCGGGTAGTACCGGATCTTGCCCGACAATTTAAGCGAAAACACGTCGTACAGCCAGCGCTGGGTCCACGCCACCAGCGCCGGCAGCTCGGCCTTGGCCAACTTGTCGGCCGCGCGCAGCGCCGCATCCGGCGCCGGGCGTGCCAGGAAGTTGAGCAGCACGTCGAGCTCTTCGCGGCTGCCATGCGCGGACGCGGCCAGCGCCGCCAGCGGCGCCCCGCCCTGCTCGCGCAGCCAGCTGTCGGCATCCGGCACGCTTTGCGCGTTGAGCCATGCCAGTGCGTCGCCATGCGACGGCATCGGCAGCGCAAACTTGCGGCAGCGCGACAGGATCGTGGGCAGCAGCCGGTCCAGGCTATTGGACGACAGCAGGAACACGGTGCCCGGCGGCGGTTCTTCCAGCGTCTTGAGCAATGCGTTCGAGGCCGGCGTATTCAGCGCCTCGGCCGGATACAGCACCACGACGCGCAAGCCCTGGCGGTGCGTCGAGATGTTCATGAAGTCAGCCAGCGCCCGGATCTGCTCGATCTTGATCTCTTTCGACGGCGCCTTGGTCGACTTCGATTTACGATCGCCGTCGCCTTCTTCGTCGCCCGCGCCCGGCTCGTCTTCGAGTGCTTCGGGCCGCACACGGCGGTAATCGGGATGGTTGTGCTGGATGAACCAGCCGCACGATGCGCAGACGCCGCACGCCTGGCCGTCAGGCCGCGCGTTCTCGCACAGCAGCGCCTGGGCAAACGCCTCGATGAAGTCGGCCTTGCCGGTGCCGGCCGGGCCGTGGAACAGGATCGCGTGCGGCATGCGCGCGCGCAGCGCCTGCAATTGGGTCCAGGCGGCGCCCTGCCACGGATACATCGTCACAGCAGGCGCTCCAGGACAGCCGCGAGTTCACGCTGGATCGCCTCGATGCTGCGCGTCGAATCGATGACGACGAAGCGCCCCGGGAACTGCGCCGCGCGGCGCAGGTACTCGGCGCGGCACCTGGCAAAGAACTCGGCCTGCTCGCGCTCGAACTTGTCGAGCGTGCGCGAGGCCGCAAGCCGTTCGCGCGCCACGTCGAGCGGCACGTCGAACAGCAGCGTCAGGTCAGGCTGCAGCGCTGGATGCACCCACGCCTCGAGCGCTTCCATCTTCTCGCGCGACAGGCCCCTGCCACCGCTCTGGTACGCAAAACTGGCATCGGTAAACCGGTCCGACAGCACCCAGTGCCCCATCTCCAGCTTTGGCGCAATCACCTGCGCAATGTGTTCGCGGCGGCTGGCAAACATCAGGAGTGCCTCGGTCTCAAGATGCATCGTTTCGTGCAGCAGCACGTCGCGCAGCTTTTCGCCCAGCGGCGTGCCGCCCGGCTCGCGCGAAGCGACCACGGTCTTGCCGCGGCCCGCGAGAAAATCGGTGACGAAACCGATATGGGTGGATTTTCCGGCGCCGTCGATGCCTTCGAACGTGATGAACTTGCCCTGCATGGAACAACCTTCTGTCATTGGGTGGTGATCCCGCGCTGGTAGCGATTCACGGCGCGGTTATGGTCCGGCAGATTGCTGGAGAACTGGCTGGTGCCGTCGCCGCGCGAGACGAAATACAGCGCTGGCGTGTCGGCCGGCGCGAGCGCTGCCTGCAGCGACTGCAGGCCAGGCAGCGAGATTGGCGTGGGCGGCAAGCCGCCCCGCGTATAGGTATTGTACGGCGTGTCGGTCAACAGGTCCTTCTTGGCGATCTTGCCGACGAACGCGTCGCCCATGCCGTAGATGACGGTCGGATCGGTCTGCAGCAGCATCCCGGTGCGCAGGCGGTTGACGAATACGCCGGCGATCATCGTGCGCTCGCTCTTCTGCCCCGTTTCCTTCTCGACGATCGAGGCCATGATCAACGCTTCGTACGGCGTCTTGTACGGCAGTTCCTTGTTGCGCTTGTCCCAGGCTTCGTTCAGGTGGGCCAGCATCGCCTGGTGCGCGCGGCGGTAGATCTCGATCTCGGACGAACCCTTCGCGAACAGGTAGGTGTCGGGGAAGAACAGGCCTTCCGGGTTTTTATAGTCGGTCGAAATCTTCGCCATCAGTTCGGCGTCGGTCAGCTTGACAGTATCGTGCTTCAGGCGCGTGTGGCTGCTGATCGCCTGGCGCATCTGCTTGAAGCTCCAGCCTTCGATGATCGTTACCGCTTCCTGCGCGAACTCGCCGCGCACCAGTTGCGACAGCAGGCCGCGCGGCGACGTGTTCGGCTTGAGCTCATAGCTGCCGGCCTTGATGCGGCCCGCGTCGCCCGTCAGGCGCGCCAGCAGCACGAACAGCGTCGGGTTGACGGGCACGCCGGCAGCGGCCATCTGCTGCGCGCTGGCGGCCACGCCACTGCCAGGGTTGATCGAAAATTCAATGGGCGCCCCAGGCACGGGCAAGGCCTGCTTGGTCCACCAGGCAAAGCCGCTGGCGGCAGCGACGGAAACGATGACGCCGGTAACGAGTAGTTTTTTTATCAGTGCCATGTGTTTGCGCGGTCAACGTGCGAAATGGACCGCGCCCGGCGCGATTTTCCACACAACTCTATAATGAGGCCGTAATGATAAAGCCTAATTGCCTAAATATAAGCGGATTTTGATGACGACCCAGACAGACATCCAGAACACGCCTTCGCCAGCACCTGGCCATGACCAACCTGGCATGCATACAGAGGTTGCAGACACGGGCCCGCAGCTCACGCTCGACAATGTCGCCGCCGGTTTCATCGCGACGGTACGCGACCAGGGCCTGATCGCCGTGGGCGGTGACGACGCTGCCAAATTCCTGCACACGCAACTGACCAACGACGTCGAGCACCTGACGGCGACGGACGTGCGCTTCGCGGGCTTCTGCACGCCGAAGGGCCGCCTGCAAGCGAGCTTCCTGATGTGGCGCAACAATGATGCCGTGTACCTGCAACTGCCGCGCACCATCCAGGCGCCGCTGCAGAAACGGCTGTCGATGTTCGTCATGCGCTCCAAGGCCAAGCTCGTCGATGCGACCGATGCGGCGCCATTCGCCACGGTGCTGGGCCTGGGCGGCGCCCGTGCGCAAGCGGCGCTCGGCCAGATCGTGCCGACGCTGCCAGCCACGCCAATGACCAAAACGGATGGTGCGTTCGGCACCGTGCTGCGCCTGAACGATGCGTTCGGCGCGCCGCGCTACTTGTGGCTCACGTCGGCCGAGACGGCAAGTGCCGCGCTGTCCGCACTGTGCACGCAACTCGCCGTCGGCGGCGACCAGGCCTGGCAACTGGCGACGATCCACGCGGCCGAGCCACAGGTCGGCCCCGCGACGCAGGAACAGTTCGTCCCGCAGATGATCAATCTCGAGCTGCTCGGCGGCGTCAATTTCAAGAAGGGCTGCTATCCGGGCCAGGAAATCGTCGCACGCACCAAGTACCTCGGCAAGATCAAGCGCCGCGCTGCGCTGGCCCGTATTGACGACGCGGATGCACGCGCCGGCGACGAAGTCTTTTCGCTGCTCGACCCGAGCCAGCCATGCGGCATGGTCGTCAACGTCGCGCCCAACGGCATGGGCGGCGCCGATGCGCTGGTCGAAATCAAACTGGCGCAGCTGACGGAAGAAGTGCGCCTGGGCTCGGCCACCGGCGCACGCGTGAGCTTTTTGCCGATGCCGTACAGCCTCGACGCGATCGACGACTGACGATGGCCGATCTGTCCGTCTCAGACCTGTACGTGTACTACAAGGTGCGCGACGCCGACACCGCGCAACTGGCCCCGCTGGTGCGCGCGATGCAGGCAGTCCTCGTCGCCAGCGAAGGCGTGCACGTACAACTCAAGCGCCGGCCCGGCAACCACGATGGCCTGCAAACCTGGATGGAAGTCTACCCGTCCGTCCCCGCCGGCTTTGACGCCGCGCTCGCGCGCGCCGTCGATCAGGCCGGATTCGAACCCCTGCTCGCCGGCCCGCGCCGTGTCGAAGTCTTTACGGAGTTGCCGCCATGTGCCTGATCGTCTTTGCATGGCACGTCGTCCCTGGCGTGCCTGTTATTGCTGCCGCCAACCGCGACGAATTCTATGACCGGCCCGCCCTGCCCGCAGCCCCGTGGCCAGAGCATCCGCACGTGATCGCCGGGCGCGACCTGCAGGGCGGCGGCAGCTGGATGGGCGTGTCAACCACGGGCGCGAACGGCCCGCGCTTTGCTGCGCTGACCAACATCCGCAGCCCGGGTGAACGCCAGCCCGATGCGCCGACACGCGGCGCGCTGGTGGCCGACTATCTGGCTGGCGAGCTCGATGCGGGCGCCTACGTCGCGCAGCTCGCGGCGCAGCCAGACCGGTACAACGGCTACAACCTGGTGCTGGGCGATGCCGAGAGCCTGTACTGGTACTCGAATCGCGGGCAACACGACCCACGCAATGGCCAGCCGCTCGAACGCGGCCGGATCTACGGCATCTCCAACGGCCTGCTCGACGCGCCGTGGCCGAAGGTGCTGCGCACGAAAGCGCAGTTCGCGAGCCTGTTGTGCCAGGGCGCGCCGGAAGACGCGTACTTCGAAATGCTGGCCGACACGACGCGTGCGCCCGATCTGCGCCTGCCGGAAACGGGCGTGCCGCTCGAGATGGAGCGGATGCTGTCATCGGTCTGTATCGAGTCCGAGGAATATGGCACGCGCACGTCGACGGTGGTCAAGCTGTACCTGAACGGCGCACCCGACCTGCACGAGCGCGTCGTGGTGCCGGGCGAGCAAGCTGCAGCTTGATGCGGTAGAGGGCCGGCCGCTCAGCGCCGCCCCTTGAGCCCCACTTTCAGGATATCCCGCAGATGCGGCGTGGCCGCATACGGATCCGGCGGCTGCCGGCCATGCACCAGCGTATCGGCATGCTCGGCCACGGTGCCCAGCGCCTGCGGATGCGAGAACACATAAAAACGCTCGGCGCGGATGGCGTCAAACGTCAGTTGCGCGACCTGCGCCGCCGACACCTTGCCCGAGCCGACCGCTTTTTCGGTCAGCGCCTGCGCCGCCATCTGGCTCGCCGTCATGATCTCGTCGGTGCGCAGTTCATCCGGCCGGTGCCGGTGCGACTGCGCGATCTGCGTCGGGATGAAGTACGGGCACAGCACCGATGTGCCGATCGGCGCATCGACCAGTTTGAGGTCGTGATACAGCGTTTCGGTCAGCGCCACCACCGCATGCTTGGACACGTTGTACAAGCCCAGTGCCGGTGAGTTGATCAACCCCGCCATCGACGCCGTGTTGACGACATAGCCCCGATACGCGGGATCCTTGGCCGCGCATTCGAGCATCACGGGGATGAACGCGCGCACGCCGTTGACGACGCCGTACAGGTTCACGCCCAGCACCCATTCCCAGTCTTCCTTGGAATTTTCCCAGATCAGCCCACCAGCGCCAACGCCCGCATTGTTGAACACGAGGTGCACCGCGCCGAAGCGCGCCATCGCCGAATCGGCCAGCTCCTGCACGTGCGCGCTCTTGCGCACGTCGCACACCATCGCGATCACGTCGGCGCCACCATCCATCAATTCCTCGGCAGCTTTCTCGAGTGGCTTGCGCTGCACGTCGCCCAGCACCAGCTTCATGCCCAGGCTGGCGGCCATGGTGGCGAACTCGCGGCCCATGCCACTGGCCGCGCCCGTAATGACCGCCACCTTGCCCTTGAAATCATCCATCGTCTTGTCCTTTGACCGTGCGTTCAGACAGCGGTGACGCCGCCATCGACCGCCAGTATTTGTCCCGTGATGTGCTTGCCGGCGTCGGAGGCGAACAGCACCACCGCGCCTTTCAGGTCTTCGTCGTCACCCAGCCGTCCCAGCGGCGCAGCAGCTGCCAGGCCCTCGGCGCCGTAAGCGGCCAGCACGCCCTTCGTCATTTTGGATGGGAAAAAGCCCGGCGCGATCGCATTGACCGTGATCCCGTGGCGGCCCCATTCGCCGGCCAGCGTGCGCGTGAAGTTGATCACCGCGCCCTTGGACGTGTTGTACGCAATGGTCTGCATCGCGTCCGGCGGGTTGCCCGACAGGCCGGCAATCGACGCGATATTGACAATGCGCCCGTAGCGGCGCGGGATCATCGACAGCTTGCCAACCGCCTGCGAGACCAGGAAGACCGAGCGCACGTTCAGGTTCATCACCTTGTCCCACGCTTCGAGCGGATAATCCTCGGCCGGCGCGCCCCAGGTGGCGCCGGCATTGTTGATCAGGATATCGACATGACCCAGGCGCGCGAGCGCCGTCTCGACCAGGCTTGTTGCATGCGCCGGATCGGACAGGTCGCCCGCAAAGCAGCTCGCCTCAATGCCCAGATCGTGCAGCCGGGCGACGGCGGCGTCGAGTTCCTCCTGCTTGCGCGACGTGAGGATCAGGCGTGCGCCCTGCTCGCCCAGCGCCTGCGCCATCTGCAGCCCGAGCCCGCGCGAGCCGCCGGTGACGATCGCGGTCTTGCCCTCCAGTGAAAACAGTTCCTGCGTGGTGCGCATACGGCCTCCGGTCAGAACGGCGTGGTCAGACTTCGTAATCCATGCACTGGCGGCCTTCGCGGATCGCGCCGATGAACGGCACCACGGCCTGGTGCACCGGATGCGCGATATACGCGGCCAGCGCCGCGCGGTCGGCGAATTCGGAATACAAGACGATGTCGTAGGTCGCTTCGAGGTCGGGCTGGGCCAGTGTCACTTCGAACGTGATGATGCCCGGGACGATCGCGGCGCATTCGTCGAGCCGGCGTTTCATCTCGCGTGCATTGCTTGCGCGGTCTGCACCTTCGGCCGCGTCCTTCAGTTTCCACATGACGATGTGCTTGATCATTCATTCTCCTGTTGTCAGCGTCGTGGGCAGGGTTGCCTGCCCCTCGCAAGCAGTATAGCGAGCGCACGACCGTTCGCCAAAACCATACGAAAAACATATTTACAGCGCTGGCCTCTGCCCACCCATTTTGCAAGATTCGCGTAAGTTTCGAGGCGCACATTGGGTTGGCTGACCAACAATCAGCCTTTCCGCTTAAACACAAAACAACGAACGGAGACCACCCATGGCCATCACACCCGGCAACACTGTCGGCGCCGTACCACCACCTGCTACCACCGCCGGCCTGACCAAGGAAGAGCGCAAGGTCATTGCTGCTTCCTCGCTCGGCACCGTGTTCGAATGGTACGATTTCTACCTGTACGGCTCGCTTGCCACGATCATCGCCAAGCAGTTCTTCATTGGCGACCCCAACACCACCTTCATTTTCGCGCTGCTGGCCTTTGCCGCCGGTTTCATCGTGCGGCCATTCGGCGCGCTGGTGTTCGGGCGCCTGGGCGACATGATCGGTCGCAAGTACACATTCCTGATCACGATCCTGCTGATGGGTGCATCGACATTCCTGGTGGGCATCCTGCCCAGTTACGCGCAGATCGGCATCGCCGCGCCCATCATCCTGGTCACGCTGCGCATCCTGCAGGGCCTGGCGCTGGGCGGCGAGTATGGCGGCGCGGCAACCTACGTGGCCGAGCACGCGCCGCACGGCAAACGCGGCCTCTTCACGGCGTTCATCCAGACCACCGCGACGATCGGCCTGTTCCTGTCGCTGCTGGTCATCCTGGGCACCCGCACGCTGATTGGTGAAGAAGAATTCCAGGCCTGGGGCTGGCGCATTCCGTTCCTGATCTCGGTCGTGCTGCTGGGGATTTCGGTCTGGATCCGGCTCTCGATGAACGAGTCGCCGGCCTTTGCCAAGATGAAGGCGGAAGGCAAGACGTCGAAAGCGCCGCTGTCGGAAGCCTTTCTGAAACCGAAGAACGCCAAGATCGCCCTGCTGGCGCTGCTCGGCCTGACGATGGGCCAGGCCGTGGTCTGGTACACGGGCCAGTTCTATGCGCTGTTTTTCCTGACCAAGACGCTCAAGATTGCCGACCCGACGGCCAATATCCTGATCGCCATCGCCCTGTTGCTGGCCACGCCGTTCTTCATCATCTTTGGCGCGTTGTCGGACAAGATCGGCCGCAAGTGGATCATCCTGGGCGGCTGCGCGATTGCAGCGGCGACCTACTTCCCGATCTTCAAGGCCATCACGCACTACGGCAATCCGGCACTGGAAACGGCGCTGCGCACCGCGCCCGTCTTCGTCGTGGCCGATCCGGCTACCTGCAGCTTCCAGATCGATGCAACCGGCACCCGCAAGTTCCCGTCGTCGTGCGACATCGCCACGCGGATGCTGACGGCAGCATCGGTCAGCTACAACCGCATCGACGCGCCAGCGGGCACCGTCGCCACCATCAGGATCGGCACGACCGAGTTCAAGTCGTTCAACGCCGTCATGACGCCGGATAACCTGAACTTCGACGATGCCTCCAAGGCCAGCGAAGCGGCGCTCAAGAAAGAGGTCAATGGGGCGCTGGCGAGCGCGGGTTATCCGGAGAAAGCCGATCCGGCCGCGATCAACAAGCCGATGCTGGTCGTGCTGCTGTTCATCCTCGTGCTGTATGTGACGATGGTATATGGCCCGATCGCGGCGATGCTGGTCGAGATGTTCCCGACCCGGATCCGCTACACGTCGATGTCGCTGCCGTATCACATCGGTAATGGCTGGTTCGGCGGGCTGCTGCCGACGACGGCCTTTGCGCTGGTGGCGTTCAAGGGCGATATCTATTACGGCCTGTGGTACCCGATCATCATTGCCATGACCACGTTCGTGATCGGTGCGTTGTTCGTGCGGGAGACCAAGGACAACAATATCTACGCGAACGACTAGTGATGTAGCTGCGACCATGAAGCGTGGAAGGCGGCGCCTTCCACGCTTCGAACCGTGTTAACTTCAGGCGTTGAACGCGCCATTCGCCGCGGCCAGCTGCACCAGCAGCGGCGCCGGCGTCCACGCCTCCCCACTGCGCCCGCGCGCAAAGCCTTCGATCGCCGCCAGCACGGCCGGCAACCCGACCATGTCGGCATACAGCATCGGCCCGCCACGGTGCAGCGGGAAGCCGTAGCCGCTCAGGTAGACCATGTCGATGTCGGACGCCCGCAATGCGATGCCTTCTTCGAGGATCTTGGCACCCTCATTGACCAGCGCATACACGAGCCGCTCGACGATTTCAGCGTCCGGGATGGCGCGGCGCTCGACCCCGATCTCGTCCGAGTACTGCGTCACCATCGCGTCGACGGTGCCTGAGGGCGTTGCCGCCCGCGCGCCCGCCTGGTAGTCATACCAGCCCGCGCCCGTCTTTTGCCCGAAGCGGCCCTGTTCGCACAGGCGGTCCGGCAGCTTCGAATAAGCAAAGTCTGGTGACTCGATCGCACGCCGCTTGCGGATATGCCAGCCGATGTCGTTGCCCGCCAGGTCGCTCATGCGGAATGGCCCCATCGCGAAGCCGAACGCTTCGATCGCACGGTCGACCTGTTCCGGCAGCGCGCCTTCTTCCAGCAAGTCGTACGCTTGGCGCAGATACTGCTCGAGCATGCGGTTGCCGATGAAGCCATCGCAGACGCCCGAGACCACACCCGTCTTCTTGAGTTTTTTCGCCAGCGCCAGCGCCGTGACCAGCACATCGGCCCCGGTCTGCGCACCGCGCACGATCTCGAGCAGCTTCATCACATGCGCAGGGCTGAAGAAATGCAGGCCGATCACATCCTGTGGCCTGCCCGTGAATGCGGCGATGCGGTTCACGTCGAGCGACGACGTATTGGTGGCCAGGATCGCGCCCGGCTTCATCAGTTTGTCGAGCTCGCGGAACACCAGCTCCTTGACGCCCATGTCTTCGAATACCGCTTCGACGACGATGTCGGCCTGCGCCAGCGCATCGTACGACAGCGTGCCGGTGATGGAGGCCATGCGCTGCACCAGCTTGTCGGCCGTGAGCTTGCCCTTGGCAACGCTGCGTTCGTACACGGTGCGGATGCCGGCCAGGCCCTTGTCGAGCGCTTCCTGCTTCGTCTCGAGGATGGTCACCGGGATGCCGGCATTGGCGAAGGTCATCGCGATGCCGGCGCCCATTGTGCCGGCGCCCACGACCGCCGCGCTGGCAATCGGTCGTGGTTGGGTATCCGGGGCCAGGCCCGGTACTTTGCCGGCGGCCCGCTCGGCAAAGAACGCATGGCGCAGTGCCTGCGATGCCGGCGTCGTGGTCAGGTACATGAAGCGTTCGCGCTCGAAGTGCAGGCCGGCCTCGAACGAATCGGCAGTGACCGACGCGGCGACCGTCTCGACACACTCGCGCGGCGCCGGGAACGGCCCGGCCATCGCATCGACACGCGCGCGCGCCGCTGCCAGAAAGCCAGCGGCGTCCGGGTGCGCGACGGCGCGGTCACGCACTTTCGGCAGTGGCCGGACGGCGGCAACCGATTCGGCAAACGCGATGGCGGCTGGCAGGAGTTCAGTACCTTCGTCAAACACGCGGTCGAACAGCGGCGTGCCGGCCAGCTTGTCGGACAACACCGGTGCACCGCTGAGGATCATGTCGAGGGCTTGTTCCAACCCCAGCACGCGTGGCAGGCGCTGCGTGCCGCCGGCGCCGGGCAGTAAGCCAAGCTTGACTTCAGGCAGCGCGATCTGCGCGCCCGGCGCCGCGACGCGGTAGTGGCAACCCAGCGCCAGCTCCAGGCCGCCGCCCATGCAGACGCTGTGAATGGCGGCAACGACCGGCTTGGCCGCGCCTTCCGCGGTGGCGATCAGGGTATGCAGCGACGGTTCGGTGAGCGCCTTGGGCGAATTGAATTCACGGATGTCGGCACCACCCGAAAACGCCTTGCCGGCGCCGGTGATCACGATGGCCGTGACGGCCGGGTCGGCTTCGGCCTGCCGGATACCGGCAACGGCTGCCGTGCGGGTGACCAGGCCGAGGCCATTGACGGGGGGATTGTTCAGCGTGATGACGGCAACGCTGCCGTGCACCTGGTAGTCGGCGCTCATGTCGATTTCGTCTCCTGAAAGTGGGAATGACCGAGCTGCCAACTATACCGCAAATAAACGAACGAACGTGTTATTCGGGCAAGCCAGGAGGGGGATTACCCAATCAGAATTGGCCGCGCTGGCTCGCTTCGGCGATCTTCTTGTCGGTCTTGTACTGGCTCAGTGCGTACACGGCCCAGATCGTGGCAGGCAGCCAGCCGACCAGCGTGATTTGCAGGATCAGGCAGATGACGCCAGCGATCGGGCGGCCGATCGTGAAGAAGGTCAGCCAGGGGAAGATGAGGGCGATGAGCAGGCGCATGGGAATTCCTGTGAGTGGAAGATTGTTAAAAGTGACACAACTTTACCCGCCCGCCGTGAAATGCGTCGCACAGTTATTTTTCGGCAACCTGCGCCGATGGCAGACGGTGCTGCGCATACGTTTCACGCAGGCGGTTCTTCTGGATCTTGCCGGTGCCGCCGACCGGCAAAGCGTCAGCGAACACGACGTCGTCGGGCGTCCACCAGCGTGCCACCTTGCCGTCAAACCAGTCGATCAGCGCATCGCGCGTGACGTCCATGCCGGGCCGGCGCACGACCACCAGCAGCGGGCGCTCGTCCCATTTCGGGTGCGCCACGCCAATGCAGGCTGCCTGCAGCACGGCCGGGTGTGCCATTGCCACGTTCTCCAGATCGATGGTGCCGATCCACTCGCCACCGGACTTGATCACGTCCTTGCTGCGGTCGGTGATCGCCAGATAGCCGTCGGCGTCGATCGTGGCCACGTCGCCTGTCGGGAACCAGCCGTCGACCAGCACGGCGCCGCCCTCCTCGCGAAAATACCCGGAGACGACCCACGGCCCCTTGACCAGCAGGTGGCCGAAGGTCACGCCATCCCAGGCCAGTTCGGCGCCAGCGTCGTCGACGATCTTCATGTCGACACCATAGATGGCGTGCCCCTGCTTGCGCAGTACCGCGCGCTGCGCGTCCGGCGGCAGCGCCAGGTGCGTGCTGTTCAGTGTGCAGGCCGTGCCCAGCGGCGACATCTCGGTCATGCCCCACGCGTGCACGACCTCGATGCCGAAGCGGTCCATCAGTGTGTCCATCAACGCCGGCGGGCAGGCTGAACCGCCGATCACGGTGCGGCGGAACGTGGAGAACGCCAGAGCGTGCTCGATGACGTGGTTGACCAGGCCCAGCCAGACCGTGGGCACGCCGGCCGAGAACGTCACGCCCTCGCCTTCGAACAAATCGTAGAGCGACCGTCCGTCGAGCGCCGGCCCCGGAAACACGAGCTTGGCGCCCGACAGCGGCACCGAGTACGGCAAGCCCCAGGCATTCACATGAAACATCGGCACGACCGGCAGCACGACATCGCGCGCCGATACATTGAGCGCGTTCGGCATGGCCGACGCATACGCGTGCAGGACCGTCGAGCGGTGCGAATACAATGCGCCTTTCGGGTTGCCGGTGGTGCCGGACGTGTAGCACAGGCTGGCGGCCGAGCGTTCGTCGAACTGTGGCCACGCGTAGTCATCACGCTGCGCGCCGATCAGGTCTTCGTAGCACAGCAAGGTGTCGATACCGGAATCGCGTGGCAGCGCCGAGCTGTCGCACAAGGCCACCCAGGCCTTGACGCCCGTGGAGATGCGCGCCAGCGCGGTGACAATCGGCAGGAAGGTCAGGTCGAAGAACAGCACCTGGTCCTCGGCGTGGTTGACGATGTACGCGATCTGGTCCGGGTGCAGGCGCGGGTTGATCGTGTGCAGCACGGCGCCGGAACCCGAGACGCCGTAATACAGCTCCAGGTGCCGGTAGCCGTTCCAGGCCAGCGTGGCCACGCGGTCGCCCATGGCGATGCCCAGGCTGTCGAGCGCATTGGCCAGCTGGCGCGAACGAGCCGCGGCGTCACGCCACGTGTAGCGGTGCAGGTCGCCCTCGACGCGGCGCGAGACGATCTCCCGATCGCCATAGTGGCGCGCGGCGAATTCGATGATGCCGGAGACCAGCAACGGTGTATCCATCATCTGGCCTTGCAGGGGACTCATCGGGTAGTCAGACATGTGGGCTCCGGGATGTAAAGAGGATTAAGCTCAGCAGCAACGTGGAAAGTGTCGTGCGCGATGGCGCGCGGCGTCAACGCAATTCGATGATGCGGTGCGTCATGGCGCCACCACCTGCGCCAGTCCGCGCTGACCCGCTGCCGTTACAGGATGTAACGCGCGCAGACTGGCGTGCCCGATCACGCATACTATCGCGGTCGGGTAAAATCGTTCCATGCCGACTACGTCAACGAGGACTGCCATCACTGCCGACGAACTTGCACTGAACAATTCGTTCGCCGAATTGCCGCCAGCGTTTTACACGCGCCTGATGCCCACACCCCTGCCTGCGCCGCATTTCATTGCAGCCAGCAAACCTGCGGCGGCCCTGATCGGGCTGACCGTCGAGGATCTCGCACGTCCCGATTTTGTCGACGTCTTCACCGGCAACAAGGTGGCGCCGCGTTCGCAACCGCTTGCTGCCGTGTATTCCGGCCACCAGTTCGGTGTCTGGGCCGGCCAGCTGGGCGACGGCCGCGCGATCACGCTGGGCGACATCGCCACCCCCGCCGGGCCGATGGAAATCCAGCTCAAGGGCGCCGGGCGCACGCCGTATTCCCGCATGGGCGACGGCCGGGCCGTGTTGCGCTCGTCGATCCGCGAATTCCTGTGTTCCGAAGCGATGGCGGCGCTGGGCATCCCGACGACGCGCGCGCTGTCCCTGACAGGCTCGCCGCAAGGCATCGCGCGTGAAACGCTCGAGACGGCCGCCGTCGTGGCGCGCATGGCGCCGACGTTTGTTCGCTTCGGCTCGTTCGAGCACTGGGCTTCGCAAGGCCGCGAGGACGAGCTGCGCACGCTTGCCGATTATGTCATCGAGCAGTTCTATCCCGAACTCGCCAGCGAGGCCAATCCCTACGCGGCGCTGCTGGCCGAAGTCACGCGCCGCACCGCGCGCATGATTGCGCACTGGCAGGCCGTGGGGTTCATGCACGGCGTGATGAACACCGACAATATGTCGATCCTGGGCCTGACGCTCGACTATGGCCCGTTCGGCTTCATGGAAGCGTTCGACGCCCGCCACATCTGCAACCACACGGACCAGGGCGGGCGCTACTCGTATGCCAACCAGGTGCCGGTCGGCCACTGGAATTGCTATGCGCTGGGCAATGCCCTGCTGCCGCTGATCGGCGAACCCGAGGTGGCCGAGGAAGCCCTGGCCGTCTACCGGCCCGAATTCGGGCGCCAGATGGACATCCTGATGCACGGCAAGCTTGGCTTGCAAGCCAGCCAGGACGGCGACGCCAAGCTGTTTGAAGACACGATCGAGCTGCTGCAGGCGAACCACGCCGATTTCACGTTGTTCTTCCGCCTGCTGGGCGACCTGCAGGTGGATGCGCCCGAGAACGACGAACCGCTGCGCGACCTGTTCATCGACCGCGCCTCGTTCGACGCCTGGGCCGCGATCTACCGCACCCGCCTGCGCAGCGAACACAGCGTTGACGCCGCCCGCCGCGTCGCGATGAACCTGGTCAACCCCAAGTACATCCTGCGCAACTACCTGGCCCAGACGGCCATCGAACAGGCACAGAACGGCGACTTCAGCGGCGTGCACACGCTGCTGGCCGTGCTCGAGCGCCCGTTCGACGAACAACCCGACCATGCAGCCTATGCCGAGCTGCCACCCGACTGGGCTGCGCATCTCGAAGTGAGCTGCTCTTCATAAACACACCAACGAGACACGAGGAAACCACATCATGACCGACAAAGTCACCAAGACCGACGCCGAGTGGCGCAACCAGCTCGATCCAATGGAATACGAAGTCACGCGCCACGCGGCGACCGAACGCGCCTTCACCGGCAAGTTCTGGGACCACCACGAGCACGGCATTTACAGCTGCGTCTGCTGCAATACGAAGCTGTTTGAATCGGACACCAAGTTCGACTCCGGCTGCGGCTGGCCAAGCTACTTCCGCGCGCTCGATCCGGCCAATGTGATCGAAAAAACCGACCGCACCCACGGCATGGTGCGCACCGAAGTCATCTGCGGCGTCTGCGACGCCCACCTGGGCCACGTGTTCCCGGACGGCCCGCCGCCAACCGGCCTGCGCTATTGCATTAATTCCGCCTCGATGCGGTTCGACCCCGCCTGAGAGTAATGCACGATGAAATTCCTGTTCGACTTTTTCCCCGTCCTGCTGTTCTTCGGCGTCTATAAATACGGCGACAGCAACCAGGCCTGGGCGCATCGCATGGCCGTCGAGTACCTCGGCCCCCTGATTGCCGGCGGCGGTGTGCCGCCGTCACAGTCGGCAATCCTGCTGGCCACTGCCGTGGCCATCATCGCCACCGTGTGCCAGGTCGGTTACCTGCTGGCGCGCGGGCGCAAGGTCGACAATGCGATGTGGCTGACGCTGGGCGTGATCGTCGTCGCCGGCGGCGCCACGATCTATTTCCACGATGACCTGTTCATCAAGTGGAAGCCGACGATCCTGTACTGGGCGTTCGCACTGGGACTATTCATCGCGCAGGTGTTCTATCGTAAAAACCTGATCCGCTCGGTGATGGAGCCGAACATGAAGCTGCCCGAGCCGTTCTGGAACCGCATCGGCTACATTTGGATGGCGTTCTTCGTCGGCATGGGTTTGCTGAACCTGCTGATGGCGTTCGTGGTCTTCCATAACGATACCGGTGCCTGGGTCAGTTTCAAGCTGTTCGGCTTTACCGCCATATTCTTTGCCTTCATCATGCTTCAGACGATGATGCTCTACAAATACATCAAGGAGGAAGACGCATGACCAATCTGACAGACAAAAGCGATCGCGAACCACGCATGCGCGCCCAGCTCGAAGCCGAACTGGCCCCTACCCTGCTCGAGATCAGCGACGACTCGCACCTGCACGCGGGCCATGCCGGCGCGGCCTCCGGTGGCAGCCATTATTCGGTGAAAATCGTGTCCTCGCGGTTCGAAGGCCTCAAGCTGGTCATGCGCCATCGTCTTGTGTATGATGCCGTGCACGATATGATCAACAAGGCGGAAATCCACGCTCTGGCCATCAACGCCATCGCGCCTTCCGAGCTGTCCTGAAAGCGGGTTTTCAGGCAGTTTTAAGAAATTTGCCCGACAATCGAACAGATAAGTACACCACCTGAACTTCTCTCGTCCAGTTAAAACCCGTCACAGGAATACACATGACCTTTAAGCCTGCTCGCCTGCTGTTAGCCCTCGTTGCCATCGCATCGGCCCCGGCCTTTGCCCAGAACATCGCAGTGGTCAACGGCAAGGCGATTCCTTCGGCACGCGCCGACGCCGTCGTCAAGCAGGTCGTTGCCCAGAACCAGGGCAAGGACTCGCCAGAGCTGCGCGAAGCCGTCAAGAATGACCTGATCGCCCGCGAAGTGCTGATGCAAGAGGCTGTCAAGCAAGGCTGGGACAAGAAGCCTGAAGTGCGCGAAGCCATGGACAGCGCCCGCCAGTCGATCGTCGTCAATGCCCTGGCGCGCGACTACATCGCCAAAAACCCGGTGACCGATGCCGAGATCAAGGCTGCCTACGACAAGGTCAAGGCAGAAACCGGCGACAAGGAATACCACGTCCGCCACATCCTGATGGGCACCGAAGCCGAAGCCAAGGCAGCGATTGCCAAGATCAAGGGCGGCGCCAAGTTTGAAGACGTCGCCAAGACCTCGAAAGACACCGGCACGGCCAACACCGGCGGCGATCTGGACTGGGTCACCCCAAACACGATGCCGCCAGAATTCGCGGCCGGCTTCACCAAGCTCGCCAAGGGCGCGATCACCGACGTGCCGGTCAAGACCAATGCCGGCTTCCACGTGATCAAGCTGGACGACACCCGCGCGACCAAGCTGCCACCGATGGACCAGGTCAAGCCACAGATCTCCGAGACGCTTGCGCAAGAGAAGCTGCGTACGTTCCAGGAGCAAATGGTCAAGAAGGCAAAGGTGCAGTAAGATGTATTGTCGCCGGCGCGCGCACTGCACGCCGGCATTCGTCGCCTGCGGCGATACTTTTCGAGTTTATATAGGATCTCAACGATGATTTTGAAGCCAGCCAGCCTGTTGTTCGCCATGATTGCAGTCGTTGCCGTGCCTGCCCTCGCGCAGAACGCCGCTACCGTCAATGGCAAGGCAATCCCGCAAGCTCGGGTCGACCAGCTGGTCAAGCAGGTCGTGGCCCAGGGCCGCGCTGCGGACTCCCCTGACCTGCGCGAAGCGATCAAGAAAGACCTGATCAGCCGTGAAGTATTGATCCAGGAAGCCGACAAGCAGAACATCGGCGCCCGCGCCGACGTCAAGTCGGCCATCGACAACGCCCGTCAAAGCATCATCATCAACGCGATGCTGGCGGACTACGTCAAGAAGAACCCGGTCAAGGATGCCGACGTCAAAGCCGAGTACGACAAGCAGAAAGCGCTGATCGGCGACAAGGAATACCACGCGCGTCACATCCTGGTCGATTCCGAAGCCGATGCCAAGGGCATCATCGCCAAGCTGAAAGCCGGCGGCAAGTTCGATGAGCTGGCCAAGCAGTCGAAAGACGGCAGCGCACAGAACGGCGGCGACCTGGGCTGGGCCAGCGCGGCCACCTATGTGCCTGAGTTCTCGAAAGCCATGGTCGCCCTGCAGAAAGGCGCCATCACCGAAACGCCTGTGAAGTCGCAGTTCGGTTTCCACGTCATCAAGCTGGAAGACGTCCGCGCAGCCAAGGTGCCGGCGCTGGAAGAAGTCAAGCAGCAAGTTACCGAAGGCCTGCAGCAGCGTCAGCTGGCAGCCTATCGCGAGACCCTGGTCAAGAAAGCCAAAGTGCAGTAACTCACTGTCTGGCTAGACCGCAAAGAGCGCACCCAAGGGTGCGCTCTTTTTACTTGAAGGCTGGCGTTTATGCATCCCGTATTTCGTGAAGCGGCGTACAACGATATACCGCACATGACCCGCATCCGCCTGGCGGTGACCGAGAACGTCTTGCGCGACCCCACGCGAATCACGCCGCAGATGTACGCCGATTTTCTGGAAAGAGATGGTCGCGGCTGGGTGGCGCTGGTCGATAACGAAATCGTCGCGTTCAGCTATGCCAACAAGATCGACGGATCGATCTGGGCCTTGTTCGTCGATCCGCGTTTCGAGGGAAAAGGGCTGGGCAAGGAATTGCTGGCCCGGGCTTCCGGGTGGCTGTTCTCGCTGGGCTTCAGACGCGTGACACTAAGCACGGGCGCACGCACCAGAGCCGCGCAGTTCTACACGCGACTGGGTTGGCGCCCTGAGCCGTCAAGCAACGACGACGTCGTCTTCGTGCTCAACGCCTCATAAGATGAGCGGCGACGCCACCCACGCGTTCAAATTCACTTAAAGAGCCGCAAAAGCCGGGGTCAGGTCTGACATTCGGACACGACCTCGACATTCACCTAACCAAAGCCGGGGTCAGGTCTGACAATTGGACACGATCTCGACAATCAACCGGTCCGGCTTCGCTGGCATCGCCGATGCTGATTCCGAACAAGCCATCATTGGAAGTGGCTAAAGCTGAGGTCGTGTCCGAATGTCAGACCTGACCCCGGCTGTGCTTTACCTAAGGCTGAGGTCGTGTCCGAATGTCAGACCTGACTCCCGGCTGTGCTACGGCGCAAAAAAAAACGCCTCCAAGGAGGCGTTTTTTGCATCAGTCAGCTGATCAGCCAACCCACTTGCGTGCGTTGCGGAACATTCGCATCCATGGTGACTCATCGCCCCAGGATTCCGGTGCCCACGAGTGCACGGCGCCGCGGAACACGCGCTCCGCGTGTGGCATCAGGACCGTGAAGCGGCCGTCCGCCGTGGTCACCGACGTCAGACCACCCGGCGAGCCGTTCGGGTTGAACGGGTACGTTTCGGTGGCCTGGCCACGGTTGTCGACGAAGCGCATTGCCTTGATCGACGCGTCGTAGTCGCCGGTCAGCGAAAAGTCGGCAAAGCCTTCGCCGTGTGCGATGGCGATTGGCGCGTGCGTGCCGGCCATGCCCTGGAAGAAGATCGATGGCGAATCGAGCACTTCGACCATGCCGAAGCGTGCTTCGAACTGCTCCGACTTGTTACGGGTGAACTTCGGCCATGCCTGCGCACCCGGGATGATCGACTTCAGGTTGCTCATCATCTGGCAGCCGTTGCAGACGCCCAGGCCGAAGGTGTCCTGGCGCGCGAAGAAGCGGGCGAACTGGTCCGACAGCTGCGGGTTGAACAGGATGGTCTTGGCCCAGCCTTCGCCGGCACCCAGCACGTCGCCGTACGAGAACCCGCCCACGGCGATCACGCCATGGAAGTCGTCCAGCTTGGCGCGGCCGGCGATCAGGTCGCTCATGTGCACGTCGATCGCTGCGAAGCCCGCCTGGTGCATCACCCAGGCCGTCTCGATGTGCGAGTTGACGCCCTGCTCGCGCAGGATCGCCACGCGCGGGCGCTTGCCAGTCGCGATGAACGGTGCAGCGACATCCTCGTCCAGGTTGAAGCTGATCTTCGGCGTCATGCCGATATCGTGCTCGTCCAGCAGGCGGTCGTATTCGGCGTCTGCGCACTCCGGATTGTCGCGCAGGCGGGCGATGCGCCAGCTGGTCTCGCTCCACAGGCGATGCAGGCTGCTGCGCTTTTCGTTGTAGATGACTTTCGCGTCGCGCGTGAATTCGATGGCGCCGCGGTCATTGAGCTTGCCGATGATATGGCTGCAAGCGCCCAGGTTCGCTTCGCGCAGCACGTTCATGACGGCCGTCTTGTCCTCCACGCGCACCTGGAATACGGCGCCCAGTTCTTCGCTGAACAGCGCGCGCAGCGTCATTTCGTTGCGGCGCTCGGCCACCTGGCCGGCCCAGTTCTTGGCGTCGCCCCAGTCGGCGCCGTGCCCGCTCTCCATCGTCAGGATGTCGAGGTTGACCGACACGCCGGTGCGGCCAGCGAAGGCCATCTCGGCCAGCGTCGCGAACAGGCCGCCGTCCGAACGGTCGTGGTAGGCCAGCAGCTTGCCATCTTTGTTCAGCTTCTGGATTGCGCCGAACAGCGCTTTCAGGTCGTCAGCCGAATCGACGTCCGGCACCGAGTCGCCCAGTTGCTGGGTGACTTGCGCCAGGATCGATGCGCCCAGGCGGTTCTTGCCGCGGCCCAGGTCGACCAGGATCAGGGCCGTGTCGCCCGCATCCGTGCGCAGTTGCGGTGTCAACGAGCGGCGGATATCGGCCACCGGCGCGAACGCCGAGACGATCAGCGACACCGGCGAGATGACGGCCTTCGCTGCGCCTTCGTCGTTCCAGGTGGTACGCATCGACAGCGAATCCTTGCCGACCGGGATCGACACGCCCAGCGCCGGGCACAGTTCCATGCCAACGGCTTTCACGGTATCGAACAGCGCGGCGTCCTGGCCCGGCTGGCCGCAGGCCGCCATCCAGTTGGCCGACAGCTTGATGTCCGAGATATCGTCGATTGCGGCGGCCGCGATATTCATGATCGACTCGGCCACGGCCATCCGGCCCGATGCGGCAGCGTCGATGACGGCCAGCGGCGTACGCTCACCCATCGCCATCGCTTCGCCGAGGAAGCCGTCGTAGGCCATTGCCGTGACGGCGCAATCGGCCACCGGCACCTGCCATGGGCCGACCATCTGGTCGCGCACCGTCATGCCGCCGACCGTGCGGTCGCCGATCGTGATCAGGAACGATTTGTCGCCCACGGTGGGATTCTGCAGCACGCGGCGCGCTGCTTCCACCAGCTCGATGCCGGTCAGGTCGACTGGCGGGAACGTGTTCTGCACGTGCTGCACATCGCGCGTCATCTTCGGCGGCTTGCCGAGCAGGACGTCCATCGGCATGTCGACTGGCGACGCATTCGGGCCACCGGCCTGCTCTTCGTCGAGCAGGCGCAGCTGACGCTCTTCGGTCGCAGTACCGACGACGGCAAACGGGCAGCGCTCGCGCTCACACAGCGCGGCGAACTTCGCCAGGCTCTCGGGGGCGATCGCCAGCACGTAGCGTTCCTGCGATTCGTTGGACCAGATTTCTTTCGGCGCCAGACCGCTTTCTTCGAGCGGCACCTTGCGCAGATTGAAGATCGCACCGCGCTTGGCGTCATTGACGATTTCCGGGAACGCGTTCGACAAGCCGCCCGCGCCCACGTCGTGGATCGAGATGATCGGATTGTGCGCACCCAGCTGCCAGCAGCCGTTGATCACTTCCTGCGCGCGGCGCTCCATCTCCGGGTTGCCGCGCTGGACCGAGTCGAAGTCCAGGTCGGCCGTGTTGGTGCCGGTGGCCATCGACGACGCGGCGCTGCCGCCCATGCCAATGCGCATGCCAGGGCCGCCAAGTTGAATCAAGAGGCTGCCGACCGGGATCTCGTCCTTGTGCGTGTGCGCGGCCGAGATGCTGCCGATACCGCCGGCGATCATGATCGGCTTGTGATAGCCATAGACCGCGCCAGCTGCGCCGACGTTCTGTTCGTAAGTGCGGAAGTAGCCGCCCAGGACCGGCCGGCCGAATTCGTTACTGAACGCGGCGCCGCCGATCGGGCCTTCGATCATGATCTGCAGCGGCGAGGCGATGCGTTCCGGCTTGCCGTACAGCGCATCCGAGCGCACCTGGCCCGTCACGTCCGACGCGTTTTCCCACGGTCGCACGGCATCCGGAATCACCAGGTTCGAGACCGTGAATCCGGCCAGGCCCGCCTTCGGCTTGGCGCCGCGGCCCGTTGCGCCTTCGTCGCGGATCTCGCCGCCGGCGCCAGTCGAGGCGCCCGGGAATGGCGAGATTGCGGTCGGGTGATTATGCGTCTCGACCTTCATCAGGGTGTGCACGAGCTCCGTCGACGGGCCGTATTCTTCGCCATCGCGCGGGAAGAACCGGGTCACGGTCGCGCCTTCGATGATCGACGAATTGTCGCTATAGGCGACGACGGTGCCGCGCGGGTTCAGCTGGTGCGTGTTCTTGATCATGCCGAACAGCGAGATGCTCTGCTTCTCGCCGTCGATGACCCAGTCGGCATTGAAGATCTTGTGGCGGCAGTGCTCAGAGTTCGCCTGGGCGAACATCATCAGCTCGACGTCGGTCGGGTTGCGCTGCGCCTTCGTGAAGGCGTCGTTCAAGTAATCCACTTCGTCGTCCGACATCGCCAGACCGAGTTCCGTGTTGGCGCGCACCAGTGCGGCGCGGCCAAGACCCAGCACGTCGATGCTCTCGAGCTGCTTGCCCTCGAGTTCATTGAACAGGTGCTGCGCGTCGTCGGCATTGCGCAGGACCGTATCGGTCATGCGGTCGTGCAGCAGGCCGATGACCGCCTGCAGCTCGTCGTCCGCCAGTTTCTTGGGCGCGCCGAAGCTGCTGCCAAGGATGCCGGTCTTGAGCACGACGGTGTAGCCGATGCCGCGCTCGATGCGGTGGACGTGGCCCATGCCGCAGTTGCGGGCGATATCGGTCGCTTTCGAGGCCCACGGTGAGATGGTGCCAAGGCGCGGGATGACGAAGAATGCTTCGGTCACGCCGTCGTACAGGGTCTCCGGCGCAGGCTCGCCATAGGTGAGCATGGCCGACAGGCGCGACGTATCGTCGATGGACAGTGGCGCGCTGGTGTCGATGAAATGGTAGAAACGGCCCTGGACGGCGGCGATCGACGGGGCGACAGCTTGCAGTTGGCTCAGGAGGCGTTGGCTACGGAAGGCGGACAGGGCATTGGAACCCGGCAGAATCAACATGGCTTGGACAGTCGGTTGATGCAGCGTCGCTGCTAGGGTGGAAGATAGGCCGGTATTATACAGCCTCGCCCCCCTGGTCGGGCCGCCATCGGCGACCGGCTGGCACCCCGCGCACGTAGCGTACCGGTTTCCTTGATCGTTTCGGCACTTGCCGGTATCTTAACGGTGGACAATCTTGCGATGTGCGCCGTCCGGCGTACACGGCCAGAGCAGACGAGAGCGACGATGCAAGAAAACGCGAACCTGGCGGTGCTGGTGATCGATCCCAATCCGGGCATGCGCGCCAGCCTGCAAAACATGCTGGGCCTGGCAGGCATCACGAAGGTCGAGCACGCGGTCAATGCCGGCACGGCGATCCGCCAGTTGCAACAGCGCGCGTTCGACATCATCCTGTGCGAATACGATCTGGCCAGCGGCGCCGGCGAAGGCCAGGACGGCCAGCAACTGCTGGAAGACCTGCGCCAGCATCGGCTGATTACGCCGTCGACCATTTTCATCATGCTCACCTCCGAGGCCGAGCGCGACAAGGTCGTCAGCGCCGCCGAACTGGCGCCCACCGACTACCTCCTCAAACCCTTCACGGTGGAGTTGATCAGCACACGCATCAGGCGCGCGCTCGATCGGCGCGGCGCCCTGCTCCCAGCCTGGCAACTGGCGGCGCAAGGCAGACTGCGCGAGGCGATTACCGCGTGCGCCGACGGCGCGCTGGCGCAGCCGCGCTTTGCCGCCGACTTCGCGCGCGTGCGCGCCGAGCTGCACACGACGCTGGGCGAACATGCCGAGGCCGCCGCGGTCTACCGCGACGTGCTGGCCGAACGCGCCGTCGGCTGGGCGGTCCTGGGCCTGGCGCGCACGCTGCTCGCGCTGGGCCAGCTGGATGACGCCCGCGCGATCCTCGAAGAACTGCTGGCGGCCAATCCGCGCCTGATGGCCGCCTACGACCTGCTGGCACGCTGCCTCACATCGAGTGGCGAGCCGGCACTGGCCCAAAGCGTGCTGGCCGACGCGGTGGCCATCTCCCCGCACGTCGTGGGGCGGCTGCGCACGCTGGGTGACCTTGCGCTGGCCACAGGCGACATGGCCGTGGCCGAGACGTCGTTCCGCCAGGTCGTCTCCAAGGCGCGCTACTCGGCGTTTCGCGATCCCGAAGACCACGTCAGCCTGGTCAAGACGCTGGTGGCGCGCGGCGATCTGCTGCAGGCCACGGGCGTGATCCGCGACCTCGAACGCTCACTGCGCGCCGCGCCGGGTTATGAAGCCTGCCACGCCTATGCCAATGCGCTCCTGTACGACAAGTCCGGCAACGGCGGCGCGGCGGTGGCTGGGCTGCAGACCGCCGTGTCGGCGGTGCGGGCCAACAATGCGCTGTCCTCCGGCCTCAAACTGGAACTGGCGCGCGCATGCCTGGCGCACCGGCTCGACGACCAGGCGGCCGGCGTGATGCTGACGGTCGTGAACGACGCAGGCAGCGGCGTGTCGCCCGAACAGGCAATGACGGTCTTTGTCGACGCTGGCCGCGCCGACCTGCTCGAGAACATGGGCCAGCAGCTCAAGGCCCAGGCGCAGATCCTGCTGGGCGTGGCCGACGAAAAACGCAATATGGGCGACGTGCGCGGCGCGGTCCAGACGCTGCGCGAAGCGCTGCATCTGGCGCCGCGCAACCTGCAGGTGATGGCCGCCACCGCTGGCGGCATCCTGCGCCAGATTAATGAACTGGGCTGGGACCATCCGCTGGGCCAGACCGCCGCTGGTCTGCTCGACGGCATCCGGGCCCAGGATGCGCAGCATCCGCGGCTGGCGACACTGACCGAAGAGTATCAGGCGGCGCGGCGCAAGTACGGCATTGCGGCCGGTTGAACGACGTGCGCATGAGCCGCATGCAGGCCGTCCTGCTCCACGTTGCCATCGGCGCCACCGCCATCATGGGGCCGGGCATTGCTGGCGCCGCCGACGCTCAGTCGGCGCTCGATCTTGACCTGTACGCCTGCCAGCGCCCCGTCTGGCCAGCCGATGCGCTGGCACAGCACGCCAGCGGCATGACCACGCTGGACGTGCGCATCCACGAACCAGGCTACTTCGTCGAAGGGCGCGTGACGGGTTCTGCGGGCCGGGCCGACCTGGATCAGGCTGCGCTCGACAGCCTGCGCGGCTGCACCTATCACGCAGTGGTATCCACCGGCGAGGCGCGAAGCGGCTGGCTCAAGGCGCAGTTCAGATGGTCCCATACAGGCGCATCCCCGGCGCCCGATGCTGCGCTGCTTGTCACTACGACGGCGCAGGCGATCGGCGGCGATCCGGTGGCCCAGAACCGGCTGGGCACATGGTACGAGCGCGGCACCCACGTCAAGACCGACCTTGCACAAGCCGCGCACTGGTACGAACGGGCGGGGCGGGCCGGCAATGCGCATGCACAGAATAATCTGGGCGTCCTGTACCTGCGCGGCGCTGGCGTGCCGCGCGATCCACACAAGGCAACCGCGTGGTACGCACAGGCTGCCGCCCAGGGGCATGGCTGGGCGAAGGCCAACCTGGCCTGGAGCTACCAGCACGGCCAGGGCAACGACCTCGATCCCGAGCTGGCGACGTACTGGCTGACGCAAGCCGCCGAGGGCGGCCTGCCTGATGCCCAGATACGACTCGGCACCCGCATGATGCGTAGCGCGGTGAACGACGATGAACGCCATACCGCTGCCAGCTGGCTGGCGCGCGCCGCGGCGCAGGACGATCCGTCCGGGTTGTACCTGCTGGGCCGTACGTTCGAACTGGGGCTCGGCAATGTGCAGGACGACGTCGAGGCGGCAGCGCTGTACCGCAGGGCGCTGGGCCGCAGCGCAGGGCGCGCCGAGACTGCCCTCGGCATCCTGCTCGATACGCTGCGCGCGCAGCCGCAGCATGACGGTGAAGCGGCGCAGCTGTACGAACGTGCCATGGGCGCGCGCCACCCAGCCGCGTTCTACCGGTATGGGCTGCTGCTGGAACAGCGCGGCGAGGACGCGCTGGCGGTTGCCCTGTACCAGCATGCCGCTGCGCAAGGCAACTGCGATGCCGTGCTCAGATATGTGCAATTGCGGCCCGCCGTGCTGGTGCCCGATCCCCGGGACAGTCATCCGCCACAGTGGGCACGGCAACAACGCTGGTGCAGCACCGACCCCGCGTTGCAGCCGCGCTTCGAATGATCTTTTAACCGTACACGACCACCTGCCATGGCACTACTCTCCCTTTTTCTGACGCTGCTGTCAGTGCTGACCCTCTGGCTCGCCATCACGATCTTCATCCTGCCGCCGCTGGCCGCGTATGTCGGCTATCGGGCGTATCGCGCACAGCGGCAACGACACCCGCACATGACCCGGACACAAAAACTGGTGTGGATGCTGCCCATGCTGCTGGCCATCGTCGCCATGCCTGTGGAGCTGTACGTGCTCAACGTCGGGTACCGCGCCTGAACCCGCAAACTTGACGCACTGCACAAGTTACGGTCTACTGTCGATGTCATTGTTACTACAGCGGCCCGATCGCCTTTCATTTTGCTCGACCTAATCAACGCCCTACCCCGCAATCTTTTCCTGCCTCCCACCAGCCTGTTCCTCATCATCGCGCTGGGTTTAGTGCTCTGGCGTTTCCGGCCCAAAGCCGGGCGCATCGTCGCCGGTACCGGGCTGGCCCTGCTGACCTTTATGTCGAGCAATGCCGGATCGAGCTTCCTGGTCGGGCCGCTGGAACAGCTGACCAAGCCGCTCGCGCGACCCGAAAGTGCGGGTGCCGAGGCGATCGTCGTGCTGGCGGCAGGCCGCTTGAGCAGCGCAGGCGAATACGACAACCGCGACATTCCCGACCACACAGCGCTGGCGCGCCTTCGCTACGGCGCGCACCTGCAGCGGCGTACCGGTCTGCCCATCCTGGTCACCGGCGGCAACGGCGGCAGCGGCGCCGATCCAGCCACGATCGACATGGAATACACCAAGGCCGATGCAATGGCCAGGGCGCTGCGCGAGGATTTCGGCGTGCCGGTCAAGTGGATTGAACGGCGCTCGCGCGATACGGGCGAAAATGCCATCTATAGCAATGTGCTGCTGCGCAAAGCCGGCGTGAAACGGATTTTGCTCGTGACCGATGCGATGCACATGCACCGCGCACGCAATGTGTTTCAGCGCGAAGGTCTCGATGTGGTCGAGGCGCCGACAATGTTCGTCTATAACCCGCACTATGGGTTCGATGCGTGGCTGCCAAGCGCGGAAGGCATGCGGCGCTCGTGGTATGCAACCTATGAACTGCTGGGCCTCGCATGGTACCGGATCCGGGATCGGGAAGCCCCGGGGGCCAAACAGGACCCGGTGGCGACGACACCCCGGCGCGTGGCGCTGCCCCCGGCATTGACACCGGCGTTGGCACCGGCATTGGCACCACAACCGGCACCAGCGCAGTCAGCAGCGCCAGTCAAGGCACCCGCAAACGCGCCGGCGCCGGTCGCGAATTAGCGCACGTCGAGCAGCTCGACCTCGAACACCAGCGTGGCGTTCGGGGGAATCGGGCCTGCGCCGCCGGCGCCATAACCCATGTCGGCCGGCACGATCAGCGTGCGCTTGCCTCCGACTTTCATGCCCTGCACGCCCACGTCCCAGCCTTTGATGACCTGACCGGCGCCGACCTGGAAGCTGAACGGCTCGCGGCCGACCGACGAATCGAACTCCTTGCCGCGCTGCTGGGGCGCTGCCGGCTCGTACAACCAGCCGGTGTAGTTGACGACGGCGGTCGCGCCGGACGTGGCTTCCTTGCCGGTGCCGACCACGGTGTCGATCTGTTGCGAGGCTACGGCCGGCGCGGTAGTGCTGGTCGCGCTGCTGGTTTCAGCAGCCGGCGTGGCCGGGGCTTCGGCGCGCTTGCAGGCAGTCACCGTCAGCAGCATTGCCACAGCGACGGCGGAACAGGTCAGTACACGTTTCATGGTTTCTCTCGTAGTAGTGTTAAAAATCGATGCTGGTGCAGCATACAGGGCGAGCGGGCCCGCCACAATATGCTGCCCCGTGCTAGGGCTTGCCGTAACCGCCACCGCCCGGCGTCTCGATGACGAACACGTCGCCCGCGGCCATGTCGATCTTGCCGATATGGCCAAGTGGCTCGATGCGGCCATCGGCACGCTCGACGCTGTTTTTGCCGCGCGCTGCCTCGCCGCCGCCGGCCATGCCGAACGGCGCATGGATCCGGTTATTCGACAGGATCGCCGCCGTCATCGGCTCTAAAAAGCGCACCCGGCGCACGCCGCCGTTGCCGCCATGCCAGCGCCCCGCCCCGCCCGAACCGGGCCGGATCTCGTAACGTTCGAGCCGCACCGGGAAGCGGAACTCGAGGATTTCGGGATCGGTCAGGCGGGAGTTGGTCATATTGGTCTGGACCACGTCGGTGCCGTCAAACCCGTCGCCCGCGCCGGAGCCGCCCGAAATGGTCTCGTAGTACTGATAACGGTCGTTGCCGAACGTGAAGTTGTTCATCGTGCCCTGCGCGGCCGCCATCACGCCCAGCGCGCCGTACAGCGCATTGGTGATGCAGGTCGAGGTCTCGACATTGCCCGACACGACCGACGCCGGATAGTGCGGATTGAGCATCGAGCCGGGCGGGATGATGACCTCCAGCGGTTTCAGGCACCCGGCGTTCAGCGGAATCTCGTCGTCGACCAGCGTGCGGAACACGTACAGCACGGCCGCCATGCACACGGCCGACGGTGCATTGAAGTTGTTCGGCAACTGGCCTGACGTGCCGGTGAAGTCGATCTGCGCAGTGCGCGCCACGGCGTCCACGCGAATCGCGACGTCGATGTGGGCGCCGTTATCGAGCTGGTAGTGGAAGCTGCCATCCTTGAGCGCCGAGATCACGCGCCGCACCGCCTCTTCGGCGTTGTCCTGCACGTGGCCCATGTAGGCGCGCACGACGTCCAGGCCGAAGTGCGCCACCATCTTGTGCAGCTCTTCGACGCCTTTCTGGTTCGCGGCCACCTGCGCGCGCAGGTCGGCCAGGTTCTGGTCGGGATTGCGCGCCGGGTAGCGCGCGCCCAGCAGCAGTGCGCGTATCGCGTCTTCGCGCAGCAAGCCATCCTGCCCGTCGATCAATTTGAAGTTGTTGATCAACACACCCTCCTGCTCGATATGGCTCGAGTCAGGCGGCATCGAACCCGGCGTGGTGCCACCGATGTCGGCGTGGTGGCCGCGCGAGCCGACATAGAACAGAATCCCGGCGCCGGCTTCGTCGAACACGGGCGAAATCACTGTCACGTCGGGCAGGTGCGTGCCGCCGTTGTACGGGTCGTTCAGGATGTACACGTCACCCGCATGCATGCGGCCGGCGTTCTCGCGGATCACGGTCTTGATGCTCTCGCCCATCGAGCCCAGATGCACCGGCATATGCGGCGCATTGGCGACCAGATTGCCATCCTGGTCGAAGATTGCGCAGCTGAAGTCCAGGCGCTCCTTGATGTTGACCGAGTGCGCCGTGTTCTGCAGGCGCAGGCCCATCTGCTCGGCGATCGACATGAACAGATTGTTGAAGATTTCGAGCATCACCGGATCGGCCGTGGTGCCGATCGCGCGGCGTTCCGGCAGCACTTCTACCCGCTGCAACACCAGATGGTTGAAGGGCGTCACGCGCGCTTCCCAGCCTGGCTCGATGACGGTGGTCGCATTGTCTTCGGCGATGATTGCCGGACCGCGCACCGCGTGCCCGGGCTGCAGCGCAGCGCGTGCGTAGACACCGGTGTCGTGCCAGCGCCCTGCGCTGTACATGCGCACGCTGTCCTGCGGTGCTGATTCCCCGACCGGCGTCGTCGTTGCCATCGGCTGCTCCGGCGGTGCATCGGACTGGCCGATGGCCTCGACCGACACCGCTTCGACGATCAGCGCGCGCGCCGGCATCAGGAACGAATAGCGGCGCTTGTAGGCTTGCTCGAACTGCGCGCTCATCGCCGCCATGTCGCCCGCAAGCACGACGAGCGCCGAATCGGTGCCTTCGTAGCGCAGGTGCACCCGTTCGACGAGCGTGATGCGCTCCGGCGCCACGCCTTGCGCCAGCAATTGCGCGCGCGCGGCCTCGCCCAGCACACCGAGACGTTCGGCCAGCGCCGGCAGCACGGCATCACTGAGCCGCTCTTCGACGGCCTGCTCGCGCATCGCGCTCTGGTCGGCCAGGCCCATACCGTACGCCGACAGCACGCCGGCCAGTGAGTGGATGAACACCGTCTGCATGCCCAGTGCATCGGCCACGAGACATGCATGCTGGCCGCCGGCGCCACCGAAACTGGTGAGCACGTAGTCGGTGACGTCGTGGCCGCGCTGCACCGAGATCTGCTTGATCGCGTTGGCCATATTACCTACCGCGATCGCGATGAAGCCTTCGGCCACGGCCTCCGGTGCCGGCTGTTCACCCGTGGCGACGCCGATCTCTCCCGCCAGCCTGTTGAAACGACGGCGCACGGTGGCGACGTCCAGCGCTTCATCCCCGCGCGGACCGAACAGGTGCGGGAAATAATCGGGCTGCACCTTGCCGAGCATGACGTTGCAGTCGGTGACGGCCAGCGGCCCGCCGCGCCGATAACTGGCCGGACCGGGATTGGCGCCAGCGCTGTCGGGCCCCACGCGATAGCGGCTGCCGTCGAAGTGCAGGATCGAACCGCCGCCGGCGGCAACGGTGTGGATGCTCATCATCGGGGCGCGCATGCGCACGCCGGCGACCTGGGTTTCAAATACGCGTTCAAACTCGCCGGCGAAGTGCGACACGTCGGTGGACGTGCCGCCCATGTCGAACCCGATGACGCGCTCGAAGCCAGCCTGCCGGCTCGCACGCACCATGCCGACGATGCCGCCGGCGGGCCCGGACAGGATGCTGTCCTTGCCCTGGAACGCGCGCGCATCGGTCAGGCCGCCATTGGACTGCATGAACTGCAGGTTCACGCCGGGCAGTTCGTCGGCCACCTGGTCGACATAGCGGCGCAGGATCGGCGACAGGTAGGCGTCGACGACGGTCGTGTCGCCACGCGCGACCAGCTTCATCATCGGGCTCACTTCGTGCGAGACCGACACCTGTGTGAAGCCGATCGCGCGCGCAATGCGGGTCACGGCCGCCTCGTGCGCCGTGTAGCGGTAACCGTGCATGAACACGATGGCCAGCGAGCGCAGGCCGGCGTCGAACGCCCCCTGCAGACTGGTCTGCGTGGCCGCTTCGTCGAGCGCCTGCACGATGTCGCCATGCGCGCCGATCCGCTCATCGATCTCGATCACCTGCGCGTACAGCAGCTCGGGCAGCACGATGTGGCGGTCGAACAGGCGTGGCCGGTTCTGGTAGGCGATCCGCAGCGCGTCGCGGTAGCCGCGCGTGATGGCCAGCACCGTCGGCTCGCCCTTGCGCTCGAGCAGCGCATTGGTGGCCACGGTCGTACCCATCTTGACGGCCTCGATGCCGGCCGCCGGCAACGGCGCGCCCGCGGCCACGCCCAGCAGGTGACGGATGCCGGCGACGGCCGCGTCGCGGTACTGTTCGGGGTGCTCGGACAGGAGCTTGTGCGTGACGAGTTCTCCGTCCGGGCTGCGCCCCACGATATCGGTGAATGTGCCGCCACGGTCGATCCAGAACTGCCAATCCATACAAGCTCCCTCTGCTGGCCAAATGATGGCAATCATTGTAGTGCGGACGGCGCGCCAACGTTGGCGCGAATGCACGACAATGGTGGCATTCTCATTCACGCAAACGACCATGGCATACCCTCTCTACACTGTCGCGCAGCTGCGCGCCATCGAACACGCGGCCAGCAGCACGCTGGCGCCGGGCACCTTGATGACCCGGGCCGGCAAGGCCGCCGCCGACTATGCGCTTGAACTGTTGGGCGAGTCAGGGACTGACCTGCGCGGCGCGCCAGTGCTGGTGCTGGCCGGTCCCGGCAACAACGGCGGCGATGCGTTTGAAGTCGCGGCCAACCTGGCCGAAGCGGGCGTGAACGCCACCGTGCTGCACTTGCCGGGCGAAGGCAACGACGACGCCTCGAGCGAAACCGCCGCCGCCTACGAACGCGCGCGCAGCGGCTCGGTCGGCTGGCTCGACATGCTGCCGCCCGATGGCCAGTGGGCGCTCGTCGTCGACGGCTTGTTCGGGATCGGCCTGACCCGCGCGCTCACCGGCGAGTACCGCGAGGTCGTCGCGGGCCTCGACGGTCTGCGCTGCCCGATCCTGGCGCTGGACGTGCCGAGCGGTCTGGATGCCGACACCGGTGCGGTTATCGGACAGGACGGCATCGCCGTGCGCGCCACGCACACGATCACGTTCGTGGCCGACAAACCGGGCCTGCACACGGCCGACGGGCGCGATCACGCAGGCCTGGTGCGCGTGGACACGCTCGGCATCGATACGGCAAGCACGCCTGCGTCGGCCGCCATGAACGGGCTACCCGTGTTTGCACACTGCTTCGCGGCGCGCCGTCAGAACTCGCACAAGGGCAGCTTCGGGGATGTCGCCGTGATCGGTGGCGCGCACGGCATGGCCGGTGCACCGGTGCTGGCCGCGCGCGGCGCGCTGTATGCGGGCGCGGGTCGCGTGTATGTCGCTGCATTGAACACGCCGCCCGGCTACGACAGCAGCCAGCCCGAAATCATGTTCCGCGCCGCCGACGACCTGGATCTGTTCGGCCGTACGCTGGTGCTCGGGCCGGGCATGGGCGACTCGGTCGATGCGATGCGACTGGTGGCCAAGGCACTCGACAGCGACTGCCCGCTGGTGCTCGACGCCGATGCATTGAACCTCATCGGTGCAAGCCCGGACCTGCAGGCGCGCCTGGCGCAGCGGAGCGCCCCAAGCGTGCTCACGCCGCATCCACTGGAAGCCGCGCGCATGCTCGGCATGACGGTGTCGGTGGTGCAGGCCGACCGCCTGGCCTGCGCACGTGAACTGGCGCAGCGCATGCATGCGGTCGTGATTCTCAAGGGTTCGGGCACCGTGATCGCCGGGCCGGATGGTGCGGTGCTGATCAACCCGACCGGCAACGCGGGCCTGGCCACGGCAGGCAGTGGCGATGTACTGGCCGGGATCTGCGGCGCCCTGCTCGCGCAGGGCTGGCCGGGCAAAGAGGCGGCAGCGGCAGCGGCCTGGCTGCATGGCGCCGCGGCGGACGCGCTGGTGGAAGATGGCGTGGGGCCGATCGGCCTGACCGCCGGCGAGCTGCCGGCGGCCGTGCGCAAAGTGCTCAACGCACAGGTACGCGCAGGTGCACGCAAGTGCGCCCAGGCCGCTGATTGATCAGCCGACGAGGCGGCCGGCAGCGATCGTGATCGTCCGGCCGCAACGCGCGGCCATGCCCGGATCGTGCGTGACCAGCACCAGCGTCGAGCCACGCTCGCGATTGAGTTCGAACATCAGCCCGATGATCGATTCGCCGGTGGCGGCATCGAGGCTGCCGGTGGGTTCGTCGGCAAACAACAGCGGCGGCTGCGTAACAAAAGCGCGCGCCAGCGCGACGCGCTGCTGCTCGCCACCCGACAGAAATTTGGGGTAATGCTTCAGGCGGCTTCCCAGGCCAACGCGGCCCAGCATGTCGGCCGCCTTCTCGCGTGCACCGGATTCCCCCCGCAATTCAAGTGGCAGCATCACGTTCTCGAGCGCGTTCAGGTGCGTGAGCAGCTGGAATGACTGGAATACGAAGCCCAGCTTGGCCTTGCGAAACGCCGCGCGCCCATCTTCATCGAGCGCGAAGATGTCGGTGCCATCCAGGCGCACGGTGCCGGACGACGGCGTGTCCAGGCCTGCCAGCAGCCCAAGCAGCGTCGACTTGCCCGAGCCGGAAGCGCCGACGAGCGCGAGCGTCTCTGCCGGTTGCACGGTAAAATCAATCTCTTGCAGGATGGTCAGCTCGCCGCTGGCGTCCGCGACCTTCTTCGACAAGCCGCTGACTTCAATTGCGGGCGGCCGGCCTGTCATTACACCGACGTCAGTGACGTCATTTTTGAATGCCTCGGGATGATCACGCATGCTTGCTTTTCTTAAGAACGCAGTTCTCGGTAAATTAATTGTCGGCGCTGCACTGGGGTTGAGTCTGTCCCTGGCGGCGACGGCGAACGCTTATTCTGCACCAAAAACCGTACTCGTGGTGGGCGACAGCCTGTCGGCCGAATACGGCATCGCACGTGGCGCCGGCTGGGTGGCGCTGCTCGAACAAAAAATGAAGAGCGAAAAAATCGACGCCAAGGTCGTCAACGCCAGCATCAGCGGCGAGACCACCAGTGGCGGCAAGGCGCGCTTGCCGGCGCTGCTGGGCCAGCACAAGCCGGACCTGGTCGTAATCGAACTGGGGGCCAACGATGGGCTGCGCGGCTTGCCCGTGCCGTCGGCGGAAGCGAACCTGCGCGCGATGATCGCCGCAGCGCAGGCGCAGAAAGCACGCGTACTGCTGGTGGGCATGCGCATGCCGCCCAACTACGGGCGCGCCTACACCGAGCGCTTCTTCGGCATGTTCAAGACCGTGGCGACGTCGACGAAGTCGCCGCTGGTGCCGTTCATGCTGGAAGGCGTGGCCGACAAGCCGGCCCTGTTCCAGCAGGACCGTCTGCATCCGACCGCACAGGCACATCCGATCATCCTGAACAATATCTGGCCGACGTTTGAAAAAATGGTGAAACAGCCATGAAGTATCCGGAAGTCGCAGGGTTCGACGCCCTGCTCCCGCGCCTCGGTGAATTCGACGCCATCATCGACGTACGCAGCGAAGCCGAATTCGCACTCGACCATATTCCCGGCGCGATCAATTGCCCGGTGCTGAACAACGACGAACGCATCCTGGTCGGCACGCTGTACAAGCAGACCAGCGCATTCGACGCCAAGAAGGTCGGCGCGCCGATCATCGCGCGCAATATCGCGCACCACATCGACACGCTGTTCCACGACAAGCCGCGCGACTGGCGCCCGCTCGTCTATTGCTGGCGCGGGGGCAACCGCAGCGGCGCGATGGCGCTGATCATGGCGCGCATCGGCTGGCCGGTGGCGCAGCTCGAGGGCGGCTACAAGAATTACCGCGCCTGGGTCAGCGCGGCGCTGGCCGAGCCACCCGAAGTCGATTTCCGCGTCGTCTGTGGCCCCACCGGCAGCGGCAAGAGCCGCCTGCTTGAAACGCTCGACAGCATCGGCGCGCAGGTGCTCGACCTGGAACAACTTGCCGCGCACCGCGGCTCGGTGCTGGGCCACTTGCCGAACGAACCACAGCCAAGCCAGAAGATGTTCGAAACGCAGGTACTGGCCAAGCTGCGCAGCTTCGACCTGACCCGCCCCGTGTTCGTCGAGGCCGAAAGCAAGAAGGTCGGTAACCTGCGCGTGCCGGATGCCGTGATGGTGCGCATGCGCGCCGCGCCCTGCATCGACCTGCAACTGGCGCGTCCCGAGCGCGTGCGCCTGCTGATGGAAGACTACCGGCACTTCTGCGCCGATCCGTCGGTGCTGGCCGATCAGCTGGTGCACCTGACGCTGGTGCATGGCCGCGCGAAGATCGCCGACTGGCAGGCGATGGCGCAAGGCGGCGCGCTGCCGGCGCTGGTCGACGAGCTGCTGGTGCAGCACTACGACCCGGCCTACCTGCGCTCGATCGACCGCAACTTCGTGCAGTATCCGCAGGCGCAGGTGGTGGAACTGGCCGACATTGGAACCAGCGATTTCCTGGACGCGGCGCGCCGCCTGCACGACGCGCCAGCCTGAGGCTACGGCGCGATCCGGCGGGCCTCGTCGATCGCGATATCCTGCCAGAGCGCGTCGTCGCCGGCGTGCTGCGCCGCCCACACACGGTAGACGCCGGACTCGATGGCAAAGCCCGGCGCGTCGCCGCCCACCTGGTAGCGCGCAAGGATGCGCGGCTCGAGGTCGATCTCGACGCTGCCGCGTTCTCCCGCCGCCAGCGTCGTTTTGGTGAAGCCGGCAAGGCGCTTGACGAAGCCGTCGGCGCCCTGTCTGGCGACATAAATCTGCACGACAACCGCGCCCGTACGCGCGCCGGTATTGGTCACTTCAACGCTCGCCGTGTAACGCCCGTCGACGCCCACGCGCAGACCGGCCAGCTCGAATGTCGTGTACGACAAGCCGAACCCGAACGGGAACAGCGGCTGATGCCCTTCACGCGCGAACCAGCGGTAACCGACATCCGATCCGTCGATATCGTAATCGAGCGGGATGATGCCGCCCTTGCGCGGCGTAGCCGGATTGGACGTTGTGGTCTCCGGATCGATCTGCTCCGGGCGTGGCAACTGCGCCTCGCTGGCTGGGAACGTCACAGGTAACCGGCCCGATGGATTCACACGCCCGAACAGCACGCCCGCCACGGCCGGCCCGCCGCCGGATCCCGGGTACCAGGCCGCCAGGATCGCGGCCACGTTGTCACGCCACGGCATCGTGACGGGGCCACCCGACTGGATGACGACGATCGTCGCCGGGTTGACACCGGCGATGGCCGCGATCAGCGCATCCTGGTCGTCGGGCAGCGCAAGGCCGACGGCGTCGAGGCCTTCCGAGCGCCACTCCTGTGCAAACACGATCACCGCGTCCGCCTTGCGCGCGGCGTCCATCACCTGCTGCCGATCGGTGCCGCCGACGAACACGACGTCGCGTGCGCCGCTTTCTTCTTCAATCGCGGTGACGAGCGACGACGGCTGGATGACCTTGGCCACGTCCATTCCCATGATGCTGGTGCCGGGCAACTGCAGGCTGCCGATCGGCGTCACGGCCGATGAACCGCCGCCACACAGCACGCCATGGTCCGCATGCTCGCCGACGATCAGGAGCCTGCCCAGGCGTTGCGGCAGTGGCAGCGTGGCGTTCCGGTTCGTGAGCAGCACGATGCCTTCCTCGGCCTGGCGCTGCGCGATCAGCTTGTGGTGGCTGAAATCGATCGGCTGCGTGCGGTCGTCAATCGACTCTGCCTCGAGTGCGCCGACGTCGATCAGGCTTGTCAGGATGCGCGCCACCATATCGTCGATGCGCGACTGCGGCACCTGGCCGTCGCGCACCGCGTCGTGCAGCGCCTGGCCGAAGTAATGTGCGTCGTCGAGATTGGCGCCCGATTGCACGTCGAGGCCTGCCAGCACCGCCCTGACGGTCGAATGCGTGGCGCCCCAGTCCGACATGACCCAACCGGGGTAACCCCATTCGTCCTTGAGGACCTGCTGCAGCAGAAAGGCGTTCTCGGACGCGTAATCACCATTGACGAGGTTATAGCCAGGCATGACGGCGCCCGGCTTGCCGATCTCGAGCGCGATCTGGAACGCCAGCAGGTCGGATTCGCGCAGTGCCGCTTCGGTCAGGTTCGCACTGACCATCACGCGCCCCGTTTCCTGGCCGTTGGCGACGAAATGTTTGACGGTCGAGACGACGCCCTGCGCCTGGATGCCGGCGACCGTGTGGCCGGCCAGCACGCCGGTAAGCAGCGGATCCTCGCTGATGTATTCGAAATTGCGGCCGCCGCGCGGTTCGCGGATCAGGTTGGCCCCGCCGGCGAGCTGCACGTTGAAGCCCTTGGCCCTGGCCTCGCGTCCGACCAGGGCGCCGCTGTCGTGTGCGAGCTGGCGGTTGAAGGTCGCACCCAGTAGCAGCGAGCTGGGCAAACCCGTGGCATGGTCGCCCGGGCGCACGCCACCGATATTGCTGATCCCGAGACTCGCATCGGCCTGCTGCATCGCGGGGATACCCAGGCGCGGGATGCCGGGATAGAACGCGGCCGAGCCGATGGCGCCCTGCGCTTTGAGTTCGTCCGTCAGCGGGATGGCCATCGGGCCGGACAGCCAGGCAAACTTTTCGTCCTCCGTCATGCGCGCGACGAGTTCTTGAGCGCGCTGACGGCTCGTGGTGGCAGTGGTCATTGGAACGGTCCCTTCATGCGTAAGAGTAGCTGATCGGTCCAGTGTTCCAGATGCCATCTCCCGGGTCGGTTAAGCACATCGCAAAAAAGCCCGGCTGCTTGCGCAACCGGGCTTTTTCGATCGGGGAAGGATAGCGGACGACTTACTGCGCGTCGGTATTTCCGCCCAGTTGCGACGGCGTGGCCGTTACCTTGGCCTTGGCCTTGACCTTCAACGCTTCAACATAGTCGACCATCTGCTGCTGGCCCATCATGTTGCCGATCTGGTCGGCTTCCTGCTTGCGGCGCGCCGCGTCGAGCTGCGCCGGCTGCGAGACCTTGTTGATGCGGTACACCGCGTAACCCTGGCCTGGCACATCGACACCGACATACGCCGGCAGCTTGGTGGCATCTGCCTTGAGCACGGCAATCGCACCTGCCTGGTTGATCGTCGGCTTCGTGGTGCGCGAGACCGTTACAGGAGCGCCGAAACCGGTTGCGTCGCCTGCTGCCTTGGCTGCCGCCAGCTTGGCTTCGCCGGCCTGACGTGCCAGGCGCACCGCCTCCTCGATCGTTACGCGTTGACGAATCTGCGCTTCGACCTCGGCCAGCGGACGCTTGGCCGCCGGACGCAGTTCGACGACGCGACCTGCCACCAGCACGCTAGGCGCGACTTCCACGGCTTCGGTATTGCGCTTGTTCTTCAGCGCATCGTTGCCGAACAGGGCCGTCAGGAACTTGGCGTTGTTGAACGGTGCATCGCCCAGCGCCGGATTCGGCGTACGGGTCAGGTTGTCGACGGTCTGGATCTGCAGCTTGAGCTTGTCAGCCACCGGCTTCAGGCTGTCCGACTGGTCATATGCGGTCTCGGTGAACACGCCAGCCAGTTCGGTGTACCTGGCAGCCATCTTCTGTTTCTTGAGGTCGCCCGCGATCTGTTCACGCGCCGTGTCCAGCGACTTTTGCGTCGCCGGCTTGATCGAGTTCAGCTTGATGATGTGCCAGCCGAATTCGGATTGCACCAGGCCGCTCGTTTCGCCTTCTTTCAAGGCATAGATCGCATCTTCGACCGACTTCACGAACAGGCCCTTCTCGACCACGCCCAGATCGCCACCGGCCTGGGCCGAGCCCGGGTCCTGCGAATTGGCCTTGGCAATCGCGGCGAAATTGGCCGGGGCAGCGCGCACTTGCGCCAGCACGGCTTCCGCTTTCGTCTTGGCCGCAGCCTGATCGGCTGGCTTCGCATCCTTGGCCACCGTGATCAGGATGTGGCTGGCGCTGCGCTGCTCGGGCGTCGTGTAGTTCTTGAGGTTCTTGTTATAGAAGTCGCTGATTTCGGCGTCCGGCACCTGCACCTGGTTTTCGACGGTGGCAGCATTAAAGACGACGTATTCGGCCTTGACCTGCTCAGGAATCTGGAACAGCGTCGCGTTCTTGTCGTAGTACGACTTGACCATCGCATCGGTGACCTTGACCTGTGGCAGATAAGTCGCGATCGGGAACACGATCTCCTGCACTTCACGCTCCTGGTCGTTGATGTTCGACAGGCGCGTCGCGACGCTGCGTGGTGCGAATGCGGTAGCCTGGATCGAACCGGTCAGTTGCTGCACGGTCAGGTCGCGGCGCAGGCGCTGGTCGAACATCGCCGGCGTCATGCCCTGCGCTGCCAGAGCGGCCTTGTAGCCTTCCATGTCGAAACCACCGTCCGGCTGACGGAACTGCTGGATCTCCATGATCGTCTTTTGCAGCGTTGCATCGCTGACGTTCATGTGCGAGCGGGCGATCTCGGTGCTGATGGCGCGTTCGCCGACCAGATTGTTGAGAATCGTTTTCTTCGCTTCAGCAGTCTCGAACATCTTCTGATCGAACTGGGCGCCCATCATCTGGCGTGCCTGGTCGATCTGGCGACGCTGCGCATCTTCCCATTCCTGGCGCGAGATCTTTTCGCCGCCAACGGTGGCGACGTGAGTGCCGGCATCGTTGCTCTGGTAACTCTCCAAACCGACAAACACGAACGATGGGACGATCAAAAGAAGCAGGATCCCGTACATCCAACGCTTGTTGTTCCGAATAAATTCAAACATGGTCAGCCATTCAAGGTTGAGAATGCAATAACAGCACAAGTTAAAAAAAAAGGCGAACTCGCGTTCGCCTCTTCTAGCGGGATTGCCCCGTGAGGCATCCCATACTACTATATTCTGGCGGAGCGGACGGGACTCGAACCCGCGACCCCCGGCGTGACAGGCCGGTATTCTAACCAACTGAACTACCGCTCCAGACATGGTGTCTGTGCGTTTTTTGTGGCGGAGCGGACGGGACTCGAACCCGCGACCCCCGGCGTGACAGGCCGGTATTCTAACCAACTGAACTACCGCTCCAGCAAAAAACACACCAACGAACATCAGGGACTACACAACAACCCCTGTTGCTTTCCTTCGCTTGTCACCGCGAAGAAGGCATTAGTTTACAGCATCTTTCAGCGCTTTACCAGCCTTAAATTTCGGGACGCGTGCGGCCTTGATTTTGATGGGCTCCTTGGTGCGCGGATCGCGGCCCGTGCGTGCGGCGCGCTCGCCGACCGTGAACGTGCCAAAACCGACCAGGGTGACGCTGTCGTTCTTTTTCAGGGTCTCGGTCACGGCGTCGATCACGGCGTCGAGGGCACGCGCTGCCGATGCCTTGGTAATGTCCGCGGACTTCGCGATTTCTTCGATCAGTTCTGTCTTGTTCACTCGTTCCCTCGTTTCCCGTTCGTGACGCACGCGCGCCGCTGCTGCTGCAAAAGTGCAGGCCGTATTAAACAAGGGCAACATGGCGCTGTCAAGCGAGGCCGCGTCAATGCAGGTTCATCTGTGGCATATGGCGCGCCATGCAGACAGCACAAAAAAACAGGCGCCACATGGGCGCCTGTTTCAGAAAGCTGCAAGCAGCTCGGTACGATTTAATGCTTGACTACTTCGGGCTTGGCTTCCACCGGCGCTGGCGCAACGGCCACCGCAGGATCTTCGACCAACGGCTGTGGCTGACGTTCCAGTGCGATCTCCAGCACTTTCTCGATCCAGCGCACCGGCACGATCTCGAGCTTGTTCTTGACGTTGTCCGGAATTTCGGCCAGGTCCTTCACGTTCTGCTCGGGAATCAAGACCGTCTTGATGCCACCGCGATGCGCTGCCAGCAGTTTCTCTTTCAAGCCACCGATCGGCAGTACTTCACCGCGCAGCGTGATCTCGCCCGTCATCGCCACATCGGCGCGCACCGGGATCCCCGTGAAGGCAGAGACCAGCGCCGTTGTCATGCCGATACCGGCCGACGGACCATCCTTCGGCGTCGCGCCTTCCGGCACGTGGATGTGGATGTCGGCCTTCTCGAACGCCTCGTTCTTGATACCGAGACGTGCGGCGCGGCTGCGCACCACGGTGCGGGCGGCTTCGATCGATTCCTTCATCACGTCGCCCAGCGTACCGGTGCGGATGATGGCGCCCTTGCCCGGCACATTGACGGCTTCGATCGTCAGCAGGTCGCCGCCAACTTCGGTCCAGGCCAGACCGACCACCTGGCCGACCTGGTTGTCTTTCTCGGCCACTCCAAAGTCATAGCGACGCACACCCAGGAACTTGTCCAGGTTCTTGCCGTTGACGAGGACGCGCTTGTCGACACCGGTACCCGGCTTTTTCAGCAGCAGCATCTTGACGACCTTGCGGCAGATCTTCGACACTTCGCGCTCCAGCGAACGCACGCCGGCTTCACGGGTGTAGTAACGGATGATGTCGCGGATCGCGGTCTCTTCGACCTTGATTTCCTCTTCCTTCAAACCGTTGTTCTTCAACTGCTTCGGCAACAGGTAGCGCAGTGCAATGCTGGTTTTTTCGTCTTCGGTGTAACCCGACAGACGGATGACTTCCATCCGGTCCAGCAGCGCCGGCGGAATGTTGTACGAGTTCGACGTCGCCACGAACATCACGTCCGACAGGTCGAAGTCCACTTCAAGGTAGTGGTCCGAGAACGTGTGGTTCTGTTCAGGGTCCAGCACCTCGAGCAGGGCCGACGACGGATCGCCGCGGAAATCGGCGCCCATCTTGTCGATCTCATCGAGCAGGAACAGCGGGTTGCGCACGCCGACTTTCGCCAGCGATTGCAGCACCTTGCCCGGCATCGAACCGATGTACGTTCGGCGGTGACCGCGGATCTCGGCCTCGTCACGCACACCACCCAGGGCCATGCGCACGAACTTGCGGTTCGTCGCGCGGGCGATGGACTGGCCGAGCGACGTCTTGCCGACGCCCGGAGGGCCGACGAAGCACAGGATCGGCGCTTTGAGCTTCTCGACGCGCTGTTGCACTGCGAGGTATTCCAGGATGCGTTCCTTGATCTTGTCCAGGCCATAGTGGTCCTGCTCAAGCACGGCTTCGGCATTGGCCAGATCGATCGCGACCTTCGACTTCTTGCGCCATGGGAGCGACACCAGCGTGTCGATGTAATTGCGCACGACGGTGGCTTCGGCCGACATCGGCGACATCATCTTGAGCTTGCGAATTTCAGCCTGGGCTTTTTCCATGGCTTCTTTCGGCATCTTGGCGGCGACGACTTTCTTTTCGAGTTCCTCGATGTCGGCACCTTCTTCGCCCTCGCCCAGCTCTTTCTGGATCGCCTTGACCTGCTCGTTCAGGTAGTACTCGCGCTGCGACTTTTCCATCTGGCGCTTGACGCGGCCACGGATGCGCTTTTCGACTTGCAGGATGTCCAGCTCGCCTTCCAGCTGGCCGAGCAGATGCTCAAGGCGCTTGGCGACGTTAAAGATTTCCAGGATCACTTGCTTCTGCTCAAGCTTGAGCGGCAGGTGCGCAGCGACGGTGTCAGCCAGACGGCCTGCGTCATCGATACCGGCAAGCGAGGCCAGGATTTCTGGAGGAATCTTTTTATTGAGTTTGACGTACTGGTCGAACTGCTGAACGATCGCGCGGCGCATCGCCTCGACTTCGGAATCGTCACCGACTTCCGACTCGACTGGCGTCAGTTGCGCCGTGAAGTGCGTGGCGCCGTCATTGATCGTGTCGATGCGTGCGCGCTGCGAACCCTCGACCAGGACCTTGACGGTACCGTCGGGCAGTTTCAGCATCTGCAGAATATTGGCAACGCAGCCGATCTCGTAGATGTCTGCGGCGGATGGTTCGTCCTTGGCGGCGGCCTTCTGGGCGGCCAGCATGATGCTCTTGCCCTGCTCCATCGCGGCTTCCAGGGCCTTGATCGATTTAGGGCGGCCAACGAACAGAGGTATCACCATATGCGGGAACACAACCACATCGCGCAACGGCAGAAGTGGCAGCGTCGTTTGCTCGGTTAATTTCGAAGTTGTCATGGCATACCTTATAAAAAGCGTGTTCTGAACTTGGGCACTGGGCGGTCAAAACACAAGACCATCCGATAAAAATATATTCTGTAAGTAAAAGAAAAGTTACTTGTCAGAGCATATAGCCGTTCCAATAAAAGCCGGTCAGTAAATGAAAAAGCCACCGCGCGGCGAACCGCGAGTGGCTTTTCGAATGAAGCCGGGATCTCTTATTGAGATTGATTGTACCGAGTTGAGTCCGTGCGGCAAGCAATTTGTCGCTTGCGCGCGGGCTTTTTTCAGTTTTCTCCCGAAGCTTTTGCCGTTTCGCTATAAATAAGCAAAGGTTTCGCGCCGTTCGTGATCGTATTTTCATCGATCACGACTTTCACGACATTCGTCTGGCCTGGCAATTCATACATGACGTCAAGCAGCGCATGTTCGAGAATCGAACGCAGACCACGCGCACCGGTTTTACGCGCCAGTGCTTTCTTGGCAATGGCGTGCAGTGCAGCCGGACGAATCTCCAGTTCGGCGCCTTCCATTTCCAGCAATTTTGAATATTGCTTGATCAACGCATTCTTTGGTTCGATCAGAATCTGGATCAGCGCTTCTTCAGTCAGTTCGGACAATGCAGCCACCACCGGCAGACGACCCACCAGTTCGGGAATCAGGCCAAACTTGATCAGGTCTTCTGGTTCGGCTTCGAGCAGGATCTCGGCGTTGTAGCCGGAATCGAGGCTCTTGACCGTGGCGCCAAAGCCGATGCCGCTCTTGACGGAACGGTTCTGGATCACCTTGGCCAGGCCATCGAATGCGCCGCCGCAGATGAACATGATGTTGGTCGTGTCGATCTGGACGAAGTCCTGGTTCGGGTGCTTGCGGCCGCCCTGGGGCGGCACCGATGCCATCGTGCCTTCGATCAGCTTGAGAAGCGCCTGCTGCACGCCCTCGCCCGACACGTCGCGCGTGATCGACGGGTTGTCGGACTTGCGCGAGATCTTGTCGATCTCATCGATGTAGACGATGCCGCGCTGGGCTTTTTCGACTTCGTAGTTGCAGCTTTGCAGCAGCTTCTGGATGATGTTCTCGACGTCTTCGCCCACATAACCGGCTTCGGTCAGCGTAGTGGCATCGGCGATCACGAACGGCACATTGAGCATGCGTGCGAGCGTCTGGGCCAGCAGCGTCTTGCCGGAGCCCGTTGGGCCGACCAGCAGGATGTTGCTCTTGGCCAGTTCGACTTCGTCTTTCTTGCCCAGGTGCTTGAGGCGCTTGTAGTGGTTGTACACCGCCACCGACAGGATGCGTTTGGCCGTCTGCTGGCCGATCACGTACTGGTCGAGCAGTTCGGTGATTTCAAGGGGCGTCGGCAGGTCGGACTTGGTGCCCGTGACCGTTTCGACGTTCGAGGTTTCATCGCGGATGATGTCGTTGCACAGGTCAATGCATTCATCGCAGATGAACACCGACGGTCCTGCGATCAGCTTTTTGACTTCGTGCTGGCTCTTTCCACAGAACGAGCAGTACAACAGTTTTTCGCCGCTGGAGGATTTTTTCTCTGACATGGGGGCAGGACTCTATTGAATTGCTATGAATATAACGCTTAACCGGAGACGCAACAAGAGCGAATCCAAGGGCGCAACTGGCGCGCATGCGAACATGCTACCCGAAATAAAAAACAAACGCCCGAACGTGTTCGCGTCCGGGCGTTTTTTCCAACATCACGCTGGATGCTCGGGCAATTTCTTAGGCGCGGTGGATCAGTACCTTGTCGATCAGCCCGTACTCCACCGACTCGTCGGCCGACATGAAGCGGTCACGGTCGGTATCGCGGTGGATCTGCTCGATGCTCTGGCCGGTGTTATCCGACATGATGCGGGCCAGACGCTCGCGCAGGTACAGGATTTCCTTGGCCTGGATTTCGATATCCGAGGCCATGCCCTGCGAGCCGCCCGATGGCTGGTGAATCATGACGCGCGAGTTCGGCAGCGAGAAACGCTTGCCCTTGGCGCCGGCTGCCAGCAGGAAGGCGCCCATCGAGGCCGCCAGACCCGTGCACAGCGTCGAGACGTCGGGCTTGATGAAGTTCATCGTGTCGAGGATCGCGAGGCCGGCCGAAACCGAGCCACCCGGCGAGTTGATGTAGAGCGAGATATCCTTGTCAGGATTTTCGCTTTCCAGGAACAGCATCTGGGCGACGATCAGGTTGGCCATCTGGTCGTTGACCGGACCAACCAGGAAAATCACGCGTTCTTTCAAGAGGCGCGAGTAAATGTCGTAGGCGCGTTCGCCGCGACCACTTTGCTCGACGACCATCGGCACCAAGCCGAGTGCCTGTGTATCCAGTGCTGGATTGTGCATCATACCTGTCTCTTCCTTGTTAGGGATTGGTCAAATGGGCCATTGAAAAAAGCCGGCCTCGAGGGGCCGGCCTGCTTTTCTTAAGCCTGTGGGACGCTGCCCATCAGTTCATCGAAAGCGACGGTCTTGTTCGAGACCTTGGCCTTGCCAAGTACGTAGTTGACGACGTTTTCTTCCAATACAAGGGCTTCGACTTCACCAAGGCGACGACGATCGCTGAAGTAGTACTTCAGGACTTCTTTCGGGTCTTCGTAGCTTTGCGAGAAATCTTCGATCTGGGCTTTCACCTGATCTTGCGTGGCTTGCAGATCGTTGTCAGCAACCAGTTGCGACAGGATCAGACCCAGGCGCACGCGGCGCTCGGCCTTGTCCTTGAACATCTCGGACGGGAATGGCAGCTTGGCCACGTCCATGCCGCGCTGTGCCATGTCCTGGCGGGTCATTTCGGCCAGACGCTCCGAATCCTGCTCGACCATCACGGTCGGCACGTCCAGCTCGGTGGCCTTGACCAGTGCATCCATCACGGCTTCCTTGTTGCGGGCCTTGACGCGGGCGCGTACTTCGCGCTCCAGGTTCACCTTGATGTCTTCGCGCATTTTCTCGATCGAGCCGTCTTCGATTCCCAGCGACTGGGCGAATTCGGTGTCGACGGCAGGCATGTGCGCCCACTCGAGTGCTTTCAGCGTGATGGTGAACTCGGCGGTTTTACCGGCGACGTCCTTGCCATGGTAGTCCTCTGGGAACGCCAGCGGGAAGGTCTTGGCTTCGCCGACTTTCAGGCCAATCGTTGCGGCTTCGAATTCAGGCAGCATGCGGCCTTCGCCCAGCACGAACGCGTAATCTTCGGCCTTGCCGCCGTCGAATTCGACGCCGTCCAGCGTGCCGACGAAGTCGACGGTGACGCGGTCGCCATCAGCTGCGACTGGCTCGCCGCCGGTGCCGTGTTCGCCTTGTTCGCCCTTGGTGTGGTAGTGCACACGCTGCTTGCGCAGGATGTCGATGGTCTTGTCGATTTCGGTGTCGGACACTTCGGTCACGACGGTTTCGACTTCAACCGCTGCCAGGTCGCCGATAACGACTTCCGGATAGACTTCGAAGGTGGCGTTGAATTCGAGGACGCCTTCAGGGGCGTCGTCTTTTGGCTCGATTTTCGGGAAACCGGCAACGCGCAGTTCGTTGGCGACAGCGGCTTCGTTGAATGCGCGGCCAACTTTGTCGTTGAGCACGTCCGATTCGATCTGATAGCCGTACTGGGCAGCGACCATCTTGAGCGGCACTTTGCCCGGACGGAAGCCAGGCGCCTTGGCGGTCTTGGCCTGCTGTTTCAGGCGCTTCTCGACTTCAGTGCGGACGTCAGCGACCGGAAAAGAGATCGTCAGGCGACGTTCGAGTTTACCCAGGGTTTCGACTGCAGTTGCCATTGTAAAAATCGTCCAAAAAAATAATTATTCGTGGTGCGAGGAGGGGGACTCGAACCCCCACACCATTGCTGGCGTCAGGACCTAAACCTGGTGCGTCTACCAATTTCGCCATCCTCGCTCAGGATTGCAATATCGCCTCAAAAACAAAGGGCGCCCGACAGTAGATCCCGGCCGCCCTGCACTCCATTGTTTAGGGGCTACAACTTCAATCGATTATTTTACTGGAATTTCTGACACTATTGGGCATCATTTTTTCCAGTGCGGGGGTACGTGCATTCATTTGCCGCCCGCCCCTGCCGGCTTTTTCACGCGGAACCACGCCGCATACAAGGCCGGCAGGAATAACAGCGTCAATGCCGTCGCCACCATCAGGCCGCCCATGATCGCCACCGCCATCGGCCCCCAGAACGTCGAGCGCGACAACGGGATCATCGCCAGCGCCGCCGCGGCGGCCGTCAGCAGGATCGGCCGGCAGCGGCGCACCGCCGCTTCGACGATCGCATCCCACGGATGGCTGCCGGTGGCAATATCCTGCTCGATCTGGTCGACCAGGATCACCGAATTGCGGATGATCATGCCGAACAGCGCGATGACGCCCAGGTTCGCGACAAAGCCGAAGGGCCGGTCGAGGATCAGCAGCGCCATCGCGGCGCCCGCCACGCCCAGCGGGCCGGTCAGAAACACCAGCAGCGAACGCGAGAAGCTGTGCAATTGCAGCATCAGCAGCGCAAACACGATGAACAGCACCAGTGGAACATTGGCTGCGATGGACGCCTCGGCTTCGGAGCTGTCGGCGGCGGCGCCTTCGATCGTCAGGCGGTAGCCGGCCGGCAGCTTCGCGCGCAGCGCGCCCAGCTGCTTGTCGACTTGCGCCGTCACGGTCGGCCCCTGGATACCGTCGACCACGTCGGCCTGGACCATGATCGCCCACTCGCGGCCTTCGCGCCAGACGACGCCCGGCTCCCAGACGAAGCGCACTTGCGCCACCTGGCCGATCGTCACGGCCTGCCCGCCAGCGGTGGGCACCAGCGTTTCGGACAGGCGCGTGATGGTCGAGCGCTCTTCCAGTGGCTGACGCACGACCATGTCGATCAGGCGGTTCGATTCGCGCAACTGCCCGACCGCCGTGCCGGTCAGCGCCGTGTTGACCGCGCGCCGCACGGCCTGCGACGTCACGCCCAGTGCGCGCAGCTTGTCTTGGTCAAGGTCAAGGCGCAGCACCTTGATCGATTCGTTCCAGTTGTCGTTCACTCCCAGCGTGTTCGGATTGGCCAGCAGCGTCGCCCTGACCTGGTCGGCGATCCCGCGCACGACGCCGATGTCCGGCCCCAGCACCTGGAACTGCACCGGGTACGGCACCGGCGGGCCATTGGCCAGCAGCCTCACGCGCCCGCGCACTTCAGAAAAATCGTGCTTGAAGATGTCGACGATCTTCAGGCGCAGCGCGTCGCGCGCCTTGGTATCGACCGGCAGCACGACCACCTGCGAGACGTTCGACTGCGGGAAGATCTGGTCCAGCGGCAGATAGAAACGCGGGCTGCCGGTACCGACATAGCTCGTCACGCTGCGCACGCCCTGCTGCTGCGCCAGAAACGCCTCGAAGCGCTTGACAGTCGCCTCACTGGCGGCAAAGCTCGTGCCTTCGGGCGACCAGAGTTCGACCATCAACTCGGGCCGGCTCGAATCCGGGAAGAACTGCTTCTCGATGAACGTGAAGCCGAAAATGCCCAGTGCGAACACGGCGAGCGTCAGCGCAATGGTGGTCTTGCGCCACTCGACGCACCAGGTCACGATGCGCCGGAAGCGCCGGTACGCCGGGGAATCGAACACGTCGTGGCCACTGTCGCCATGCGCGTGCGGCTTGACCTTGAGCAGCATGAAGCCGATGTACGGCGTGAACATCACCGCCACCACCCACGAGATCAGCAGCGCCAGCCCGTTGACCGAGAACATCGTGAACGTGTATTCGCCGGCGGCCGATTCGGCAAGACCGATCGGCAGGAAGCCTGCCGCCGTGATCAGCGTCCCGGTCAGCATCGGCATTGCCGTTGATGTGTAGGCAAAAGTGGCGGCTTCGAAGCGCGACAGGCCCTCTTCCATTTTGCGCACCATCATTTCGACGGCAATGATGGCGTCGTCGACCAGCAAGCCCAGCGCGATGATCAGGGCGCCCAGCGAAATCTTGTGCAGCGAGATGTCGAGCATGCGCATGGCCAGGAACGTGATGGCCAGCACCAGCGGGATCGACAGCGCCACCACCAGGCCCGGATAGATATCGATGCGCCACTTGGGCTTGGTGTGCAGGCCCAGGGCCAGGAACGACACGACCAGCACGATGACGACCGCCTCGATCAGCACCTTGACGAATTCGCCCACTGATTCCTTGACGGCCTGCGGCTGGTCGGCGACGCGTTCGAGCTCGATCCCGACCGGCAGTTGCACGCGGATGCGTGCCACGGTCTCGGCCAGCCCCTTGCCCATCGTGATGATGTTGCCCCCCTTTTCCATCGACACGCCCAGGCCGATCACTTCCTTGCCGTTAAAGCGCATCTTGTCGGCCGGCGGGTCCTGGTAGCCGCGCTTGACGGTGGCGAAGTCGCCGAGGCGGAACGTGGTGCTGCCGGCGCGCAGTTGCAGCGCCTCGATCTGATCGAGCGTACCGAGCGCGCCCGTCACGCGCACCGACAGGTTGTCCGTCGGCGTGACCAGCACGCCGCTGGCCTCGACCGCGTTTTGCGTCGCGATCTGGTTCACGATCTGCTCGAACGGCACCCCGAGCTGGGCGAATTTCTTGCTGGAGAACTCGATATATACTTTTTCGTTCTGCACACCGAATTGCTCGACCTTGGCCACGAGCGGCACGCGCAGCAGCTGCTGGCGCACGAAATCCGCGTAGTCGCGCATTTCGCCATAGGTAAAGCCGTCGCCCGACAACGCGAAGATCGAGCCGTAGGTGTCGCCGAATTCGTCATTGAAGAACGGGCCGATGACGCCCTGCGGCAGCGTGGCGGTGATGTCGCCGATTTTCTTGCGCACCTGGTACCACGCGGCGCTGGTCTCTTTGGGCGGCGTCGATTCACGCAGCTCGATCAGGATGGTGGTTTCGCCGGGCTTGGAAAAGCTGCGGATCGTGTTGACGTAGGGTGTCTCCTGCAGCTTGCGCTCGAGCGGATCGGTGACCTGCTCGGCCATCTGCAGCGCGGTGGCGCCTGGCCACACGGCGCGCACGACCATCGCGCGGAAAGTGAATGGCGGGTCTTCGTCCTGGCCCAGTTCGAAGTAGCTCAGGATGCCGAACAGCAGGCAGGCCGCGATCAGAAAGCGCGTGAGCGGGATGTGTTCCAGCGCCCAGCGCGACAGGTTGAAGCCTTTCATCGTGCGGCCCCGCCGTTGGCAGTCATGGCAGCTTCAGCGTCCGCCCGGCGCGCGATGTCGGCGGTGAGGATGCGCACCTTCTGGCCTGGTTTCAGCAGGTTCACGCCGGCCGTGACCACGCTCTGCCCGGCGCGCACTGCGCCGGCCACCAGCACATCGTTGTCGACCTGGCCGGTGACCTGCACCGGCACGCGCTTGACGGCGCCGTTCTCGACGACCCAGACGCTGCTCGCGCCCTTGTTGTTGACCAGCGCGGTCAAGGGCACGCGCAGGCCGCCGGTGGTCGCCGCGCCCGTGGCCAGCTCCACCGTCGCGCTCATTCCCAGGCGCGCATCGGCGCGGGCGGGCAGCGCGACTTTGACGGTGTAGGTGCGGGTCGCGGCATCGGCCATCGGCGCGATTTCGCGGATCTTGCCCGGGATGGTCTGCTCAGCATCAGCCCACAGGCGCACGACCACGTCGGCCGACTGGCGCAATCCGTCCACCTTGTTTTCGGGGATGCCGATGACGACTTCCTTTTCGGCAGTGCGGGCCACGCGCACCACTGGCGTGCCGGCCTGGACGACCTGCCCCACTTCGGCATCAATGGCTGTGACGACGCCATCGACGTCGGCAACCAGGGTCGTGTAATCGGCCTGGTTCGACTGGCCGCGCAAGCCCGCCTGCGCCGCATCGACATTGGCCTGGGCCGCCTTGAGCGCGCTTTGCTTGGCGTCGAGCACGGCCTGGCTGACGAAATTCTGGGAGCGCAGATTGACGTGCCGCTGGTAGTCGGCAGCGGCCAGTTCGCGTTCGGTGTCGGCGGCGCGCAGCGTGGCGCGTGCCTGGGTTTCGGCCAGCCGGATGTCTTGCGGGTCGAGCCGCATCAGCACCGTGCCGCGCTTGACGGTCGCGCCCACGTCCACCTTGCGCTCGATGATCTTCCCACCGACCCTAAAGCCCAGTTGCGACTCGTAGCGCGGGCGCACATCGCCCGCAAATTGCGATCGCTCCGCGCCCGCATCCGCGACCAGCTGGGCCACGCGCACCGGGCGGATATCCTCGACCGGAGGCGCCGGCTTCGAGCACGCAGTCAGAATGCCGCTGGCGCACAGGGCGAGCATGGCCGCCCGCAAGGTGGGGGAAGAAAATCGGACAGGCACGGTGGTGATCCTTTGACTAGGCAGACGGCGTCTCGCGCCGAAGCTGGCTGCGCGTCGCATGCTGCGTTGGCGCCAGTTTGTAATTCAGCAATTATAATCATGCAAATAGACAATGTGACGACTTTAGCGTCTTCCCTCTAAACATGGCCGTTGACCACTACGAGAACTTTCCTGTTGCGTCGATCCTGCTGCCGCGCCGCCTGGTGCCGGCGGTCGAGGCGATCTACGCCTTTGCCCGCAGCGCCGACGACGTGGCCGACGAAGGCGATGCAACGCCCGGCGAGCGGCTGGCAGCGCTGCAAGCCTATGACGCGCAGTTGGACCGCATCGAGGCCGGCAGCGTTCCCGATGAGCCGATGTTCGCGCGGCTGGCCCATGTTGTGGCGCAGTACCGGCTGTCGGTGGGGCCCATGCGCGACCTGCTGTCGGCATTCCGGCAGGATGTCGTCACGCCGCGTTACCAGGAGTACGCGAGCCTGCTCGATTATTGCCGCCGCTCGGCCAACCCGGTCGGCCGCCTGATGCTGGCCCTGTACGAGGCCGACGACGCAGTGAACCTGCGAGACTCGGATGCGATCTGCAGCGCGCTGCAGCTGATTAACTTCATCCAGGACGTCGCGATCGACCTGACCAAGGGCCGCATCTACCTGCCGCTGGAAGACCTGGCGCGGTACAAGGTCAGCGAAACGGCGCTGAAGGCAGGCATCGTCGATGCGCCGTTCCAGGCCCTGATGCGCTTCGAAGTCGAGCGCGCCCGCGCGCTGATGCTGTCGGGCGCGCCGCTGGCCAGGCGGTTGCCGGGACGCATCGGCTGGGAGCTGCGCATGATCGTCCAGGGCGGCCTGCGCATCCTCGACCGGATCGAGCGCGCCGGTTACGATGTGTTCAACCGCCGCCCGACGCTGGCCACCCCGGACTGGGTCGCCGTGGGCTGGGGCGCGCTGCGCATGTAAAAGTCACGGCGCACATCGCCGGCAGCGCTGTCTACCCTGCTAGAATGCTCGCCTGACGGTACAGCCGTGCCGCAGCCGCCCAACCAGCACTCCACGACGATTTTCATGTCTCCAGACGAATACTGCCAGCAAAAGACCGTTCAAAGCGGCTCCAGTTTCTATTACAGCTTCCTGTTCCTGCCGCCCGAACGCCGGCGCGCGATCACGGCGTTGTACGCCTTTTGCCGCGAGGTGGACGACACCGTCGACGAAGCCACCGACGGTTCCGTCGCGCGCATCAAGCTGGCCTGGTGGCGCACGGAGGTCTCGAAGATGTATGCGGGCACCCCGACGCACCCGGTAATGCTGGCGCTGCAGCCGCATATCGCCGTCTACAAGCTGGAAGAACAACACCTCCAGGCGATCGTCAACGGCATGGAGATGGATCTCGACCAGAGCCGCTATCTCGATTACCCCGGCCTGCAGCGCTATTGCTGGCACGTGGCGGGCGTGGTCGGCATCCTGTCGGCCAGCATCTTCGGCTATACCAATCCGCAAACGCTGGCGTATGCCGAAAAACTGGGCCTCGCGTTCCAGCTGACGAACATCATCCGCGATGTGGGCGACGACGCGCGCAAGGGCCGCATCTACTTGCCGGTGAACGAGCTCCAGCAGTTCGGCGTCACGGCGAACGACCTGCTCAAGCTCCAGCACAGCGAGAAATTCGAAGCGCTGATGGCGTTCCAGGCCAAGCGCGCGCAAGCCATCTACGACGAAGCGCTGGCCCTGCTGCCGAAGGAAGACCGGCGCGCGCAGCGCCCGGGCCTCATGATGGCGTCGATCTACCGCACGCTGCTCGATGAGATCCAGCGCGACGGCTACCACGTGCTGAACCAGCGCATCTCGCTTACGCCGCTGCGCAAGCTGTGGCTGGCGTGGAAGACGTATGTCCGCACCTAGGCTGCGCGTTGCAGTCGTCGGTGCAGGCTGGGCCGGCTGCGCGGCAGCAGTCACGCTGGCGCGCAAGGGCGCGGACGTCATCCTGTTCGAAGCGGCGCGCACCCTCGGCGGGCGCGCCCGCGGCGTCGACATACGCGGCCTGGCGCTGGACAACGGCCAGCACATCCTGCTGGGCGCTTACGCCGAATCGCTGCGCATGCTGCGCCAGGTGGGCGTCGATCCCGATGCGGCGCTGCTGCGTCTGCCGGTGCAGATGCGCTATCCACCCGGCGGCGCCGGCATGGATTTCGTCGCGCCGCGCCTGCCCGCACCGCTGCACCTGGCGTTCGCGCTGCTGCGCGCCAAGGGCCTGGCCCGCGCCGACAAGCTGGCGCTGGCCCGCTTCAACAGCGCCGGGCGCTGGATGGGTTGGGCGCTGGACGTCGATTGCACGGTGGCCGAACTGCTCGAACGCTTCGACCAGACCGAGCGACTCACAACACTGATGTGGCGCCCGCTGTGCATCGCGGCGCTCAATACGCCGCCCGAACGCGCATCGGCCAATGTGTTTCTGGCCGTGCTGCGCGACAGCCTGGGTGCCAGCCGGCGCGCGGCCTCGGACATGCTGCTGCCGCGCGTGGCGATGGGCGCGCTGTTTCCGGAGCCTGCCGGCGCCTGGCTGGCACGTGAAGGCCATGCGGTGCGCCTTGGCGTCAAGGTTGCGGCGATCGCGCGCGAGGGCGAGCACTGGTGCATGACGACGGGCGCCGGCGACGAGCGGGTCGATGCCGTGGTGCTGGCCACGCCCGCCAGCACCAGCGCCACGCTGCTGGCACCGTTTGCCGACTGCGCCGCACTGAGTGCGCAACTGGATAGTTTCACGTACGAACCGATCGCCACCTGCTACCTGCAATACGCGCCGGGCACGCGCCTGGACCTGCCGTTCTGCGCGCTGCTGGACGATCCGCAGGCAGGCCGCTGGGGCCAGTTCGTGTTCGACCGCGCCCAGCTCGACCCGGGTCAGGATGGCGTGTTTGCCGTCGTGGTCAGCGCCGCCGCCGAGGCTGCGGCGCTGCCGCGTGAGGCGCTCACCGGCGCCATCGCGGCGCAACTGGCGCACGACTTTGGCCGGCCCGAACTGGCTGCGCCGCTCTGGACCCAGCTGATCACGGAAAAGCGCGCCACGTTCACCTGCGCGCCCGGACTGGTGCGGCCAGGCAACGTCACGCCACTGCCGGGCATCGTGCTGGCTGGCGACTACACGGCCAGCGACTACCCGGCGACGCTGGAGACGGCGGTGCGCAGTGGCCAGGCGGCAGCGACGGCCATCCTCGCCTACGGCGCCCTGCCCCGCGAAAAGCGCAGCCTGTCGCACGGTGATGGTGCAGCAGCAGCCGGCGCCGTACAGTAGCACCATCGAAATCACGCCTGATGGACACCACCATGACACCCCGACTCGGACTGCGTACGGTCGCCCTGCTGCTTCTCGTCGCGGCCAGCACGCTCGTACTCGTCATGCCGGAACTGATCGGCGGTGCCGGACACGGCACGGCCAGCGCGATCGGCGCGATCCCGGGCCTCGGCCACCACTAGGCCGGCGCGCATCGTATGGCGTACTTTTTTTCCAAACTCGATTACCTCGACGCGCTCAAGCGGGCGTTGATGGGGCTCCCGCCCGACGTGCAGGCCAAGACGCTCGCCTGGTACGAACAGCGCTTCGTCGATGGTGCAGCGCTCGGAACGCCCGAACAGGATATCGCCCGAGAGCTGGGCGATCCGCGCGAGGTCGCGCTGACGCTGCGCACGAACGCGCATTTCGCGCAACTGAGCCACAAACCGGCGCCAACGAGCAGCGTGGCGCGCACCCTGGTGTCGGGCTTCGGCCTGCTGGTGTTCAACCTGTTCATGCTGATTCCCGCAGCGGTATTTGCGTCGCTGCTGATGGCGCTGTACATGTCGGCCTTCGGCGTCTATGTGTCGGGCATCGCCGTGACCGCCAGCGGCCTGGCCGGCTCGAACGAGCTGGTGCTGAGTGCCCCGCTGAGCCGCCTGGAAATGACAAACGACGACGGCGCGAGCGAAACGCAGACGCGCGTGTCGATCGGCGAGCATGGCATTCAGGTCTATGAAGAACCGGTTTTGAGGCCGGATTTGCGCCCCGAGGCCGGTGACGGTGGACCGGCCGCCGACAGCGAGAACCGGCTTCAGCGTTCGCGCGTGCTGCGCGGCGCGGAAGCGGTGGCCGAACGCCGCATTCAGATCACCACCGACCTTGATCCCGATTCGCGCACGACGCAGGTGGTGCTCGGGTGCGGACTGATCCTGGGCGGCATCGCGCTGTTCCTGCTGTCGCTGGTGTTCAGCAAATACACGATCGCCGGCATCCGCCGCTACGTGAATATGAACATGTCATTGTTGAGGGGATAGCCGCCATGCGTTCATTGATGAAAGTGGGTTTCAGCCTGCTGGTTCTGGCAGCCGTGCTCGTAGCGCTGAGCTACAGCATGCTCAAGGCCAGCGGCACGGTCAGCGCCGCCGAAGGCCGCGCCGTCGCGCAGGACACGCGCCCGGTGCCAGCCGGCGTGGAAATCGTCGAGCTCGACGGTCCCATCGACCTGAACCTGCGCTACGGCGCCACGCCAATGCTGCGGGTCAGCGGCGAGCAGCGCATGCTGGGCAACGTTGAAGTCACGGGCGACGGCAAGGTCCTGCGCATCGGCATCCGCGGCATGGTGCTGCGCCACCGCGAACCGCTGGTGGTCGAGCTGGTGCTGCCGGTGCTGACAGGGTTGACGATCGAGGGCAGCGGCGACAGCACCATCAACGGCTTCTCGGGTGAGGCGGTCGCCATCCAGCTCAACGGCTCGGGCAGCGTGCGCTTCAATGGCCGCTACCGCGACGCCATGGTCGGCCTGACCGGCAGTGGCGACCTGGACGTCAATGGCGGCGCCGCCATGGACCGCATGGAAACCCGCCTGATGGGCTCAGGCAGCATCACGGTCTCCGGCACCACGCGCGCACTGGAGGCCGACACGACAGGCTCGGGCCGCCTCGACGCCGAACACCTGCGCGCCAGCGAAGTCACACTGAGCCAGACCGGCTCCGGCGACAGCGCCGTCCAGGCCCGCGACACCATCCGCATCACCTTAAGCGGCAGCGGCGACGTCGAAGTCTACGGCAACCCCGCCGAACGCAGCACCAGCCGCACAGGCAGCGGCAGCGTCACCTACGAAGAATAACCCCCCCAAAAAAATAGGGTCAGTGTCGAATTGTTTGACAACTTCAGTAAATCAGTTGCTCAATAATTCGACTCTGACCCCAATTGTTGGGCAATTGCCTTTTGGATAATTAGGGTCAGAGTCGAATTGTTTGACAACTTCAGTTAATCAATTGCTCAATAAATCGACACTGACCCTACTTTTTGCTTAGCAGGCGGTGGGTTTCAGGCGCTCGACTTCGAGGCCGAAGAAGGGGCGCAGGCGGGTGCCGACGATGTTGCCGATGAAGGCGACGACCAGCCACAGCCAGCCGTGCAGGCTGCCCGACAGGATGCCGCTGAAGTAGGCGCCGATATTGCAGCCGTAGGCCAGGCGAGCACCGTAGCCCAGCAGCAGGCCGCCGACGATGGCCGCCATCAGGGAGCGCAGCGGCAAGCGCCAGACTGGCGCGTAGCGACCGGCCAGCGCCGCTGCCAGCATCGCGCCCAGCACGATGCCGATATCCATCACCGACGTGACGTCCTGCGAAATCGGTGAGGCCAGTGCGGCCGCATTGGCTTTCGTGGACCAGTAGGTCCAGCTGGCCGTATCGATGCCCATCACCGAAGCCGCTTTCGCGCCCCACAGTGCGAAGGCCGACGTCACGCCCCACGGACGACCGGACAGCGCCAGCGTCGCGAAGTTGAGCACGACCAGCGCGAGCGCGCCAGCCAGCAGCGGCCACGGGCCATGCAGCCATGGCGAGCGGTGCGGAGGCTGCACGTGCGCCGGCACCAGCTTGCCGTGGCGGCGCTTTTCGACGACGATCGTGATGAACGCGATCAGCGCGAAGATGGCCCAGTTCAGCGCCAGCGCCGGCGCCAGGCCCAGTTCCTTGACGGCCGAGAGCGGGGCCAGTTGCGGCATCGACGTCCAGAACGGCATGTGCGCCGTGCCGATCAGCGAACCGATGATGAAGAAGAGCAGCGTGACGATCATGCGCGTGCTGCCGCCACCCACGGTGTACAGCGTGCCAGAGGCGCAACCGCCGCCCAGCTGCATGCCGATGCCGAAAATGAACGCGCCGAAGATCACCGACGTGCCGGCCGGCTGCACCAGGCCCGTCACCGGGGTGCCGAACAGCGTACCGGCGGCCAGCGCCGGGAAGAACAGCGCCACGCCGACGGCCAGCATGACCATCTGCGCGCGCAGGCCGGCGCCGCGCCCGTCGGCGATGAACACGCGCCAGGCCGACGTGAAGCCGAACGCCGCGTGATACAGCGCCACGCCGAGCAGCGCGCCGACGATGTACAGCGCCGACTGGCGGCCGCTCACCGCCTGCGCGAGATACCATGCACCAAGGACGAGCAGGAACAACGCCACGCCAAGCGGGCGCACATTGAGGTCGACGCGGGGCGCCATCGACAGAGTGGAAGAATTGGACATGACAGGACCGTGCGAAAGAAAGTAGGCCGGTATTGTCGTCGCTTTTGACAATCGGTGCTGACAGCGCGCCGGTTTCGCGCATCGCCGCGCATCGCCGCCAACACCGCCAGCGTCGCAACACGCAAGCGGACCCGCACGCCAGCGCTTACAATGCGCCTGCTGCTGCACACCTGCACGGCGCCTCATGCAACCAGGACGAAGATGCCCGCAGTCACTCCACATGTCAATCCAGCAGAAGTCGAGTTCAGCGCGATCCGGGCCCAGGGGCCGGGCGGCCAGAACGTCAACAAGGTCTCGTGCGCGGTGCATGCGCGTTTCGACATCGCGGCGTCGTCCCTGCCACAGCCGGTCAAGGAGCGGCTGCTGGGGCTACGCGACGCGCGTATCACGCAGGAAGGCGTGCTGGTATTGAAAGCGCAGCAGTCGCGCAGCCTCGAACAGAACAAGGAAGACGCGCTGCGGCGCCTGCAGGAACTGGTCGACAAGGCCGCGATCGTGCCAGTCACGCGCCGTCCCACCCGGCCGACGCGCGGCTCGCAACTGCGGCGGCTCGATGGCAAGACGCGCAGCAGCCAGACCAAGACGCTGCGCGGCAAGGTCACCGACTGACCGTCACGCGCGAGCGTGCGAAGGCCCGGACCCGGACTCCACCTGGTCGAGCGCCTCAAACCACGCGGCATACGGCGTATTGACCGCCATGCGCCGGTTGTAATCCGGCGCGCCATCGGTCCACCAGACCGGCCCGCGCTCTCCCAACGCCCGCTTGGCCGCGTCGACACCGGCGCGGGCCGCGCGCTCGGCCGCATCATCGTTCGCCTTGAGCGCCGCCCCGACCTGCCGCCGTGCGTCCATCAACTGATTCACCAATTGCTGCCGCTCGTCCGGCGCCAGATGCGGATTGCTGCTGCGCCAGAGGCGGCCCTTGACGACGAAGTAGCGGCCATCGGGCGTATTCGGATAACGGGAAGAAGAAGGCATGGGTCGACTATACGCGCCGGCCCGGGATGCCAGCGCCCGGCAGCAGGATCATCAAGGCATCACGCCATAGCGGTCGATGAAATACTTGACCCCACCGGGATTGGCCGCCATCCACGCCTGCAGGGCTGGTCGGTACGCCTGGCGGAACATCAGCAGCAGGATCGCCGGTTCGAGCTGGCCCTCGCGCGCCAGTGCCCGCACCTGCAGCAGGCCCGGATCGAGGATGCCTGCGCCGCTATTGGCCTCGGCCTCATCGGCAATCTTCAGGGCCAGGCGCCATGCTTCGAGCTCGATCTCGAACGCCGGCTTGCGCTTGTCCTTGTCTTGGGTGCGCAGCGCAACTTCGGTCATGCCCAGCGCCAGCCGGAACGCGTGATCGGGCGTCTTTTCCGCCTCCGTCTGCGAATCGAGACTGATCACGTACTTGCCGTCCGCGTTTTCCGCCACGCGCACGCCACGGCGCAGGCCCAGCGCCTTCAGTGGCAAGCCGGCGCCGGCCCGGTACCTGGCCAGTTTGCTCCAGTTGGGCCGTTGCGACGGATCGGCCTCGATGGCCTTGTACAGCATCGCCTCGGCCGCGCCCCGTTTGTCCTGGTAGAACAGCGCGTCGGACAAGTAGCGCCAGGCCTGCGAATTGTGCGGCTCGATCAGGGTCGCCTGGCGAAACAGCGCCTCGGCGCCCTTCCAGTCCCGTTGCGCATAACGACAATTCCCGGCGGCGACCCAGGCGCTGGAATACTGCGGATCGGCCAGCATTGTCGCTTCGTATTTCGACAACGCGACCTTGATATCCTGGCGCGCGAACGCCGCCTCGCCTTCGGCCATCAGTTTCGCCGCCCTGGCGTTGGGCTGATGCAGCGGCGGCGGCGCCGGATCGTCGAGCATGCGCAGGACTTCCTGCGCCACCGGGTCGTCGGTGGCCAGCAGCATTGCCCGCTCGGCCAGCGCGCGCGCCATGTCGCGCAGCTGCGGTGCCTTGTCCTGCGGCGCCACCGTCGAGAGCTTCAGAACGAGGCCTGCCGCCAGCGACAGTGGGATCGACGCGGTCGGATCGGCCTGTTCGGCCGCCTTGTACTTCGTCAGCGCTTCCTGGTAGCGGGCGCTAGCCTCCAGCGCCTGCGCTTCGAGCACCAGGCCACGACAAGGCTGGCCGCAACCGATGTCCGCATGGGCGCTCGGGGCGGCGGCCACATGCACGACTGCGAAAAAGGCTGCAAGCGTCAGTACGCGAAGAGAAGTCATGAAATGGACGTGGCGCAAAACGCTGATGAAGCGCTTATCTTACCAAGCATGCGCTCCGAATAATTCACGGAATGTCACCGCTGCGCAGCGCCCAGCCAGGCCAGCGCGCCCCGCCCCGCCGCGCGGCCGCTGGCAAAGCAGGCAGTCAGCAGGTAGCCGCCAGTGGGCGCTTCCCAGTCCACCATTTCGCCGGCGACGAACACGCCGGGCAGCGTGCGCAGCATCGCGCTCTGGCCGTCCAGCGCATCGAATTGCACGCCGCCCGCGCTGCTGATTGCCTCGTCGATCGGGCGCGTGCGCAGCAGCGTCACCGGCAGTGCCTTGATCGCCGCGGCCAGCCGCGCCGGATCGGCGTAATCGACCTTCGACAGGCACTCATGCAGCAGCCCCGCCTTGACGCCCTTGATCCCGAGCCGGCTTTGCAGGTGGCTCGACGTCGAGCGCGAACCGCGCCCACGTGTGACCTCATCGAACACCCGTTCGGCACTGTGATCCGGCGCCAGGTCGAGCCACAGCGTGGCCTTGCCATCGCGCGCGATCGCGTCGCGCAGCGGTGCGGATAAGGCATATACCAGACTGCCTTCGACGCCGCCCTCCGTGACGACAAACTGGCCCTTGCGCCAGGCGATGGCGCCGTCGGCACCGCGCACGCCGGCCGCCACCGTCAACAGCGGCGCACCGGCAAAGCGGCTGCTGAAATGCGCGCTCCAGCCGGTGTCAAAACCGCAGTTGGCCGGCACCAGCGGTGCGACTTCGACATCGCGCTCGCGCAGCAGCGGCACCCAGGCGCCGTCCGAGCCCAGGCGCGCCCAGCTCGCGCCGCCCAGCGCCAGGATCGTCGCGTCGGCATCGACCAGCCGTTCGCCGTCCGGCGTGGCGAAGCGCAGACGGCCATCCTGCCAGCCGAGCCAGCGCTGGCGCATGTGAAAGCGCACGCCGCTCTCCCTCAGGCGGTGCAGCCACGCGCGCAGCAGCGGCGCGGCCTTCATCTCGAGCGGGAAGACACGGCCCGACGTGCCGACGAAGGTCTCGATGCCGAGGTCGTGGATCCAGGCACGCACAGCGTCGGCGTCGAATGCGTCGAGCCAGTCCCCAACCTGCACGTGACGGTCGCGATAGCGCTGGACGAAGTCGGCATGCGGCTCCGAGTGTGTGATGTTCATGCCGCCCTTGCCGGCCAGCAGAAACTTGCGGCCGACGCTGGCCATCGCATCGTAGACATCGACCTGCACGCCCGCTGCCGCCAGTGTTTCGGCTGCCATCAGACCCGAGGGGCCGCCGCCGATGACGGCGACACGGGGCGAAACTGCAGGATTGGCGGGCTGGGTCATGGTGACGAACGAGAAAAAGCAGGACCAGCATTGTAGTCGGTTTCAGGCCCCAAAAATCTATGTAAAGGATGCTTGACAGCGCAAAACGACAGGCCTACGATGTAAAGCATCCTTTACTAACCACCGAGAGGCATCAGATGGCTGCGAGCAAACACGAGAAGCGGGTCGGCAAGGCTTACCTGCGCGAGATGGCCGGCGCATTCCTGGTCTACGCGGTGTTGCTGATGGCCTCCATCCGCTTCGGCCGGCCAATGGACGACGGCCCGTTGCGCATCCTGGTGCTGCTCTCGCCGATGATCGGCTTTTGCCTGGCACTGTGGGCGATTGCGCGCCATCTGGGCCGGGTCGACGAATACCTGCGCAGCTTTTTGCTCGAATCGTTTGCGTTGGCCGCCGGGCTCACCGCCGGACTCACCTTCAGCTACGGCTTTCTGGAGACCGCCGGCTACCCGCGCATCTCGATGTTCTCGGTCTGGATGGTGCTGTGCGGCGCGACCATGCTGGTCTGCCTGGTACGCTCGGTGCACACGAAGCTGCAGACGCGATGAAAAACCGTATCCGCGAACTGCGCGCCACGCAGGGCTGGAGCCAGGCCGACCTGGCCGAGCGCCTGGACGTCTCGCGCCAGAGCGTCAACGCGATCGAAACAGGCCGTTACGATCCCAGCCTGCCCCTCGCTTTTGCCATTTCACGGCTGTTCGGCCTGCCGGTCGAAGCCATCTTCACACCTGATCAGGAGACCGCATGAAAGCTGCACTGTTGTTGACCCTGGCGCTTGGCGCCGCCCCCTTTGCCGCAGCCCAAGCACAGTCTGCGGCCCCGGCAACCCAGAGCGCGAACCGCTTTGCCGCCAGCATCAAGCCGGCGGAAACCTTCGAATCCGGCGCGCTGCTGGTTGAGCGCCACGGCAGCAAGGGCCGCGCCGTGATCCTGATTCCCGGTCTGGCCAGCGGCCCGTGGGTGTGGCAGGACGTGATCCGCCAGTTCAAGGACGAGTTCACGCTGTACGTGGTGACGCTGCCCGGCTTTGACGGTCGCCCGGCGCCCGCTGGCGAGCCATTCGCAGGCGCCCGCGCCGCGCTGGAAGGCTTGATCGCGCAGCGCAAACTGAACAAGCCGATCCTCGTCGGCCACAGCCTGGGCGGCACGCTGGCCTACGCCGTGGCGCAGGACCTGGGCAACGGCATCGGCGGCGTCGTGGCGCTCGACGGCTTACCGGTGTTCCCCGGCACCGAGAACATGCCGCCCGAGCAACGCCCGCAGGCGGCGCAGCGGGTGCGCGATACGATGGCCGTCAACGATCCGAACGCCTGGGCTGCCCAGCAGCGCCAGTACATGCGCGGCCAGGGTGTGCTCGACATTGGCAAGGCCGACGACATCACGCCGCTGCTGCTGCGCAGCGACCGCGCCGCCGTCGGCGCCTACGTGGCCGATGCACTGGCGCTCGACCTGCGCCAGGACCTCGGGAAGATCACCGCGCCGGTGCTGGTGGTGGCGCCGTTTTACCAGTACGATGGGGCGCAGGACACCATGACGGCCGACGACAAGGTTGCCCACTACCGCAGCCTGGTCGAAGGCATCCCCTCGGTCGAGGTCGTGCCCATCGCGCCGTCCCGGCATTTCCTGATGATCGACCAGCCGCTGGCGCTGGCCGGCATCCTGCGTCGCTTTTTCGATCGTCGTTGAAAGGAGTCCATCCCATGCGCCCTGCAACCTACTGGATCGGCCAATACCTGCTGGCCACCGGCACCATGTTCCTGCTGCTCGCCGCTGTCGACCTGATGCGCGGCGACAGCCTGGCCGCCACCTGGCCCGGTACGCTGGGCTGGTCGGCAGCCGCGGCGGCGATCTTCGTCGCCTCGCGCTGGCGTCAGGCCAGCCGCGGTCTTGCCTGCGCCGTCTGCAAGGATGAGCAGGTGCGCTGACTGCGACAGCCCTCCAGCATCGTCCATTTGTCAGATCTGCAATATTGTGCTTGACATGCCGCGCAGCAGGCATATTCTTGTCGTGGCCAGCTGCGAACGATGACGCCCGCACCGACGAGGCCCGCCACGATTCGCCCGGCAGTCCGTTACAACATCTTGGAGGATGTATATGTCGGTAGAAATCGAATCGTTCGCTACGCGCAGGACAGTACTCGGTGCGCTCGCCACCAGCCCGCTCTGGATGGGCTCGGCGTGGGCCCAGCCCAACAATCTCAAGATCTCGCACCAGTTCCCCGGCGGCAGCATTGCGCGGGGCGACTTCCGCGACCGCCTGTGCCGCATGTTCGCGGCCGAGGTCGAAAAGCGCACGCGTGGCGGCGTGAAGTTCTCGATCTACCCGGCCTCGTCCATGATGCAGCCGGGCGCGCAGTTCGGCGCGCTGCGTAGCGGCAAGCTCGACATGGCACTGGTACCGCTGTCGTACGCCGGCGCCGAGGCACCGGAAGCCAATATCGGGCTGATGCCGGCACTGGTCACGTCGTACGAACAGGGCTATGGCTGGCGCAATGCGCCAGTCGGGCGCGAACTGTCGCGCATCCTTGGCGAGCAGGGTCTCGTGATCGTCAGCTGGATCTGGCAAGCCGGCGGCGTCGCGTCGCGCGGCGACCCGATCATCACCCCGGAAGACGCACGCGGCCTGAAAGTGCGCGGCGGCTCGCGCGAGATGGACATGCTGCTGCAAAACGCCGGCGCCACGGTCGTCAACATGCCGTCCAACGAAATCTACAACGCCCTGCGTAGCGGGGCCCTCGATGCTGCGCTGACGTCATCCACGTCGCTGATCTCGTTCCGTCTGCAAGAGACGGCCCGCTCGCTGACCACGGCGCGCGCCGGCTCGTACTGGTTCATGTTCGAGCCGTTGCTGATGTCGCGCACCGTGTTCGAACGCCTGACCAAGGCGCAGCAGCAGGCGGTCATGACGGTGGGCGCCGACCTGGAACAGTTCGCGATGAATTCGGCGCGCATGGACGATGCCGAAGTGGCGACCGTGTACCGGGGCGTCGGCGCGCGCGTGGTCGACCTCAATCCCGATGCGCTGCGCGGCTGGCAGGAAGTCGCGCGCAATACGGCCTGGAAGGACTTCGCGGCCCGCAACAGCAACTGCGCCAAACTGATGGCGCTGGCCGAGCAGTCGATCGCCGCGATCTAGCCGAGTTTGGACTTACCCGCCCGTCACGGGCGGAGAAAACCTCGCTTACCCGCCCGTCACGGGCGGAGAAAACCTCGCTTACCCGCCCGTGACAGGCGGGAAGAACGCCACTTCGGCGCCGGCCGCCACGGGCGTGGCGCCGTCGCACATCACCTGCTGATGGGCCATGCGCACTGCGCGCTCGGGCGCCAGCGCCTCGGCCCAGACGCCGCCGCGCGCCCGCAGCAATTCGCGCACTGCACCCACGGTCGCGACCTCCGGCGGCAGGTCCAGTTGCTCCTGCCCCGTGCCGACTGCTTCGCGCAGCGCGGCAAAATACTTCACGTTGATCTTCATGACAATCCTAATGCTGTAGTTCGGCGAACGGAATGAAGCGCACCAGGTCTCCTGCGGCGATCGCATTGCCCGGCGGGTTATCGATGAGGCCATCGCCCCATACGGTCGACGTCAGCACGCCGGAACCCTGGTTCGCAAACAGTTCGAGACCGCCGCCCGTATTCAGGCGCGCGCGCAGGAATACGTTGCGGCGATCGCCCTTGGGCAGGTCGAAATCGGCCCGCACCAGATACCCGCGCGGCTCGACCGGTCCACGCACGCCCTGCAGGCGCAGCAGGAACGGCCGCACGAACAGCAGGAAGGTGACGAAGCTTGACACCGGATTGCCCGGCAAGCCGATGAAGAAAGCATTATCACCGTCACGATGGACCTCGCCAAACGCCAGCGGCTTGCCCGGCTTGACGGCGATCTGCCACATCGACAGGCGCCCTTCTGCCTCGACAGCCGGCTTGATATGGTCTTCTTCGCCCACCGACACGCCGCCCGACGTGATGATCAGGTCATGCGCACGGGCGGCATCGCGCAGCGTGGCGCGCGTTGCCGCCAGTGTGTCGGGCACGATGCCGAAATCCGTGATCTCGCAGCCGAAGTTTTCCAGCAGCGCGCGCAGCGTGAAGCGGTTGGAGTTGTAGATCGCGCCTGGCGCCAGATTCTGCGCGGCCACTTCGCCCGGCATCGCCAGTTCGTCGCCAGTAAAGAACACGGCCACACGCAGGCGCCGGTGCACGGGCAGCGTCGCCAGGCCGACTGAAGCGGCAAGCCCCAGCTCCTGGCTGCGCAAGCGGGTGCCAGCGGTGAGGATCACGCTGCCGTTGCCGATGTCTTCGCCCTTGCGGCGGACCCATTCACCGTCCGTCGGCGCGTGGCGCACGGTGACGTGCTCGCCCGCGGCCTCGCACTGCTCCTGCATGACGACAGCGTCGGCGCCCGGCGGGATCAGGGCGCCGGTGAAGATGCGCGCCGCCGTACCGGGTTCGAGTGGCTGGCCAACGTGGCCGGCCGGGATGCGCTGGGCCACGCGCAGCGTCGCCTCGCCGCTCGCGCAGTCGGCAGCGCGCACGGCGTAGCCATCCATCTGCGTGTTGTCGGCCGATGGCACGTCGATGGTGGCCAACTGGTCGTCTGCCAGCACGCGGCCGTTGGCGTCCAGCGTGGGGATCGTGTCGATGTCCGTCACGGGACGCGCGGCGGCAAGCAGCACGTCCAGCGCCTCGCGCACCGTCAGCATGGGCGGTCGTTGTCCTTGTGCGTTCATGCTACAGGCCCGTGTGGTCGGCGATGTACGCCTTCATCTGGTCCACGTCGGCAGGCATCACGACGTAGCGCTGCGGCAGCGCCTCGATGTCGTCGAAACCGGCCGGACGCTCGGCATCGGTGCCCAGCGCTTCGAGGATCGTCTCGTTGAACTTGGCGGCCAGCGCGGTTTCCAGCACGATCATCGGCACGCCCGGCTTCATGTGCTCACGCGCGACCTTGATGCCGTCGGCGGTGTGGGTGTCGATGGTGATGTCGTAGTCGTCGGCCACGTCGCGGATCGTGTCGAGGCGGTCGTTGTGCGTCGAGCGGCCCGACGAGAAACCGAAACGGACCACGTGCCTGAATTCGTCGCCGTCACTGCCCGGCGCGCCGGACAGGTCGAAGCCGCCATGCTTGTCGACCTTGCGGAACAGCGCGTGAGTGCGCTCGGCGTCGCGGCCGACCAGGTCATACACGAAGCGCTCGAAGTTCGACGCTTTCGAGATATCCATAGACGGGCTGCTCGTGTGGTACGTCTCCGATGCCTTGCGCACGCGGTACACGCCGGTACGGAAGAATTCGTCGAGCACGTCGTTTTCGTTGGTGGCGGCCACCAGCTTGTCGATCGGCAGGCCCATCATGCGGGCGATGTGGCCGGCGCAGATATTGCCGAAGTTGCCGGACGGGACGGTGAACGAGACCTTCTGGTCGTTGCTCGTGGTCGCTGCCAGATAGCCGCGGAAGTAATACACGACCTGCGCCACGACGCGTGCCCAGTTGATCGAATTGACGGTGCCGATCTTCTGGCGCGCCTTGAATGTCAGGTCGTTCGACACCGCCTTGACCAGGTCCTGGCAATCGTCGAAGTTGCCCTTCACGGCGATATTGAAGATGTTCGGGTCTTGCAGGCTGAACATCTGTGCGGTCTGGAAGGCGCTCATCCGCTCGTGCGGTGACAGCATGAAGACACGCACGCCGCGTTTGCCGCGCATTGCGTATTCGGCGGCGCTGCCGGTGTCGCCCGAGGTCGCGCCAAAGATGTTGAGCGCGTCGTCGTTCTTGGCCAGCGCGTACTCGAACAGGTTGCCCAGCAACTGCATCGCCATGTCCTTGAACGCGAGCGTCGGGCCATTCGACAGCGCCTGAAGGATCAGCTTGCCATTGCGGCCGTTTTCCAGCACCCGCAGCGGGGTGATCTCGGCAGCGGATTCGCCGGCACGCGCGTTGCAATACACGGCGGGCGTGTAGGTGCGCGTGGTGATCGCTTTGAGGTCGGCGTCCGGGATATCAGTGGCAAACTTGCGCAGGATCTCGAAGGCCAGGTCGGCGTACGACAGCGTGCGCCATGCGTCGAGTTCGGCGCTCGTGACCTGCGGGTACTCGGCTGGCAGGTACAGGCCGCCGTCCGGGGCGAGGCCGCCGAGCAGGATGTCACAGAAGTTGTCGGGGTTGCGTGCTGCGGACGAGCTCGTCGCGCGGGTGGACACATAGTGCATACGGTTGTAGATCCAGTTGGCTCGGGTGGATCGTCAATTATAGTGGGAGCCAGAGAAATTGTATGCTGTGCTGCAAAAAAGTCATGTCACCCAATAAAGTTGGGCGGCCAATGCCCTGGCCGCCCAACGATTGCCGAAGGCGCAGTCAACGTTAAATAGTGCCGAGCTGTGAACTGATGAGCACTTTCGTGGTCCAACCCCTGTCATCAGCGCCAGGAGTCGAGCATGAAAGCACCCCGTTTCAAGCGTTGGTTCGCCAACCTGCCATTGCTCAACGTCCCGCAGCGCCGGCAGGTGCTGGATGCCCTGCATCCTGCTGCCGGGCTCGACCAGGTCGTCGCACTCATCGCACACGCCAGGTCGCCGGGCCGCTGCTGCCCCCGCTGTGGCAGCGTGCGCTGTCACCGGCACGGGTTCGCCAACGACCTGCAACGCTTTCGTTGCGCCGACTGCGGCCGCACCTTCAATGACCTCACCGGCACGCCTCTGGCGAGGCTCAGGCACAAGGCCAAATGGCTCGCCTATTCACAAGTTCTGCTCGATTCACTGCCCGTGCGCAAGGCGGCAGACCGGGTTGGCGTGCACCGCAACACGGCTTTTCGCTGGCGCCACCGCTTCCTGCACTGGGTCAAGCTCGACCGGCCAACCCCCCTGAATGGCATCGTCGAAGCCGATGAAACTTTTCTGCTCGAATCGCAAAAAGGTTCGCGCGCGCTCGACCGGCCGGCGCGGCGGCGGGGTGGCCGCGCCGCCAGGCCTGGCATTTCCCGGGAACTCGACTGCATTCTGGTGGCGCGCGACCGCAACGGACGCACGGTCGATGCCGTCACCGGCCGCGGTGCATTGACGGCCGCGCAGCTGGAACGCGACTTGTTGCCCAGACTCGACCCTCATGCCTTGCTGGTCAGCGACAGCCATGTCGCGTACAGAGCTTTTGCACGCAAGCACGGGATCACGCACGAAACCGTCAATCTGCATAAGGGGGTGCGGGCCAGGCGCATGGGCAATCTGGCCATTCACGTACAAAACGTGAATGCCTATCATCAGCGCTTCAAGGACTGGTTGCGGGGCTTTCGCGGTGTCGCGTCGCGCTATCTCGCCAACTATCTGGGTTGGCGCTGGGCACTGGATGGCGAGAGAGTAAGTTCACAAGAACAATTGCTGCATATCGCAATCAGAGTCATCAATACCTAATGCTGACTGCGCCTTGCCGAACCGGCCTGAATTAGCAATAAGCTCAGCAGGCGGCGTGGTTGACCGTCACGACGTGGATGGCCAGGCCGCCGAGCGACGTTTCCTTGTACTTGACCTGCATGTCGGCGCCTGTCTGGCGCATCGTCTCGATCACGCTGTCCAGGCTCACGAAGTGCACGCCATCGCCCTTGAGCGCCAGCGACGCCGCCGTGATCGCCTTGATCGCGCCCATGCCGTTGCGCTCGATGCACGGGATCTGCACCAGGCCGCCGATCGGGTCGCAGGTCATGCCCAGATGGTGTTCGATGCCGATTTCAGCCGCATTCTCGATCTGCTCGTTGGTGCCGCCCAGCGCCGCAACGAGGCCCGCCGCCGCCATCGCGCACGCCACACCGACTTCGCCCTGGCAACCCACTTCGGCGCCCGAGATCGACGCGTTCTTCTTGCACAGCATGCCGATCGCGGCCGATGTGAGCAAGAAGTCGCGCACGCCGCGCTGCGGATCGATCGGGCGGCAGTCTTCGGCGTAGTAGCGCAGCACGGCCGGAATGATGCCGGCTGCGCCGTTGGTCGGCGCCGTGACGACGCGGCCACCGGCGGCGTTTTCTTCATTGACTGCCATCGCGTACAGGCTGACCTGCTGCACGGCGTCGTGCGGCAACGCGTTCTGGGGCTGGGTTTCCTGCGCCTGCTTCCACAGGGCTGCCGCGCGGCGGCGCACGTTCAGGCCGCCCGGAAGGCGCCCTTCCGTCTTCAGGCCCTGGCAGATGCAGTCGCGCATCACGCGCCACAGGCGGTCCAGGCCGGCATCCAGGTCGACGTCGCTCATGCGTACGCGCTCGTTCGCGCGCAGCATGTGCGGGATCGTCAAGCCGTGCGTGCGGCCGTGCTCGAGCAGCTGGACCATCGTGTCGAACGGGTACGGCACCGGCGTGCCGACGGGCTCAAGAGTGCGCGCCTGGGCTTCGCCGGCCGCGGTGATGAAGCCGCCGCCAACCGAATAATAGATGCGTTCGATGATGCTGCCGTCACGCAGCTGCAGCACGAAGCGCATGCCGTTCGGGTGTTCGGGCAGCGTCGAGGCCTTGTGCCAGACCAGATTGACCCGTGCATCGAACGGCACGGTCTTGATGCCCAGGAGTGCGATCTGTCCATCGAGCGCGGCGAGATCGAGCTTGTCGTCGACCGACGCCGGATCGAGCTCCTGCGGCGTCTCGCCCATCAGGCCGAGAATGACCGCCTTGTCGGTCGCGTGGCCGACGCCCGTCAGCGCCAGCGAACCATACAGGTGCGCCTCGACGCCGACCGCCTCGTCCAGCATGCCGCTTTCCAGCAGAAAGCGGCGCGCCGCGACCATCGGGCCCACCGTGTGGGAACTCGACGGGCCGATGCCGATCTTGAACAAATCAAACACGCTCATGTCCATCTTGTGTCTCCTGCTTTTTATTTTTGAGGCGAGGTCTTACGCTGCTGCCTTGATGCCGACATCGATATTGGCCAGCATCGAGTCGACCATCTCGTCGATACCGATGCGCGATTGCCAGCCCCAGTGGGCCGTCGCGCGGCTGTCGTCCAGGCTTTTCGGCCACGAATCGGCGATCTGCTGGCGGCTGTCCGGGGCGTAGGCGATCGCGAACCCGGGGCGCGCCTTCTGGATCGCGGCGGCCAGTTCGCGCGGGTTGAACGAGACGCCGGCCACGTTGTACGACGAACGGATCGCCACCTGTTCGGCGGGCGCTTCCATCAGTTCGATGGTGGCGCGGATCGCGTCGGGCATGTAGATCATCGGCAGCGTGGTCTCGGGGCCGAGGAAGCATTCGTAGGTCTCGCCGCGCAGCGCCGCGTGGAAGATCGCGATCGCGTAGTCGGTGGTGCCGCCGCCCGGTGGCGACTTGTAGCTGATGATGCCGGGATAGCGGATGCTGCGCACGTCCACGCCATACTTGCTGTGATAGTACTCGCACAGGCGCTCGCCGGCCAGCTTGCTGATGCCGTAGATCGTGGTCGGGTCCATGATCGTGAACTGCGGCGTCTGTTCGCCCGGCGTGTTCGGGCCGAAGGCGGCGATCGACGATGGCCAGAAGACTTTCAGTGGCTTGCCGGCCTCGCCCCGTTCGCGCGCGATCTCCAGAATGTTGAGCAGGCCATCCATGTTCAGGCTCCAGGCCTTGAGCGGCGCTTTTTCGCCGGTGGCCGACAGCATCGCGGCCAGCTGGTAGACCTGGGTGATGTCTTCGTCGGCGATCAGGCTTGCCAGCGCATCGTTGTCCAGCACGTTCAGACGGGTGTAGCGCGCGGCGCCATACAGGTTGTTCTCGCCGATGTCCGACGCGATGACGTTCTGCGCGCCATGGCGCTCGGCCAGTGCGCTGACCAGTTCACTGCCGATCTGGCCGTTGGCGCCGATGATGAGGATGCGTTCCATGCTGTGATTCCTTGCGTATTTATTTATTATTGTTGCTTGATGATGCCCAGCTCGCGGCCGGCTTGTTCGAATGCCTTGAGCACGACGTCCAGCTGTTCGCGGGTATGCGCAGCCGACAGCTGCACGCGCACGCGCGCCTGGCCCATCGGCACCACCGGATAGAAGAAGCCCGACAGCAGCACGCCCAGTTCAAACATGCGCGCGGCGAATTTCTGCGCGACCGGCGCGTCGAACAGCATCACCGGCACCACCGGGTGCGTGCCCGGCTTGATGGTAAAGCCGATGCGCTCGATCTCGGCGCGGAAGTACGCCGTGTTTTCCATCAGGCGGTCGCGCAGTTCGGTCGACTTCGAGATGCGCTCGAGTACCGCGAGCGAGGCGCCGGCGATCATCGGCGCCAGCGTGTTCGAGAACAGGTACGGGCGCGATTTCTGGCGCAGCGTTTCGATCACTTCCTTTTTGCCCGACGTGAAACCACCCATCGCGCCGCCCAGGGCCTTGCCCAGCGTGCCGGTGATGATGTCGATCTTGCCGATCACGCCGCAGTGTTCGTGCGTACCGCGGCCGGTTGCGCCCATGAAGCCCGATGCGTGGCACTCGTCGATCATCGTCAGCGCGCCGTACTGCTCGGCCAATGCGACGATCTTGTCCAGCTGGGCAATGGTGCCGTCCATCGAGAACACGCCGTCGGTCACGATGATCTTGTGGCGCTTGCCGGCTTCAGTGGCGGCGATCAGCTGCTTTTCGAGATCCGCCATGTCGTTGTTGGCGTAGCGGTAGCGCGCCGCCTTGCACAGGCGGACGCCGTCGATGATCGAGGCGTGGTTCAGCGCGTCCGAGATGATCGCGTCGTTCTCGTCGAACAGCGGCTCGAACACGCCGCCGTTGGCGTCGAACGCGGCGGCGTACAGGATCGTGTCTTCGGTGCCCAGGAACTTCGACAGCGCCGCTTCCAGTTCCTTGTGCACGGTCTGCGTGCCGCAGATGAAGCGCACCGACGACAGGCCGTAGCCGTACTTTTCAAGCGCGGCGGCGGCGGCTTGCTGGGTTTCCGGGTCGCCCGCCAGGCCCAGGTAGTTGTTGGCGCACATATTGATCAGGGTACGGCCATCCTGCGCGACCACTTCGGCGCCCTGGCGCGAAGCCAGCACGCGTTCCGGCTTGAACAAGCCATCGCTACGCAAGGTGTCGAGTTTTTGCTGCAGGCCGCTGTAGAAAGTCTGGTCGCTCATGGTGTTTTTCCTGTTCCGTGGATGGTCCGGCTTGACCGGCAGTTGGCGGATGCTGTACCGTGGGTTTGTTCGATGTAGAAGACTTATCCTGTATATCGAACAAAGATTCAATATAGTGGATATTACCCGTGCCCAATCGACTTGGCAAGCCGGTCCTCAACACCTTATGCGGCAATGAATACAATATCAACCAACAACGCGCCACCCGAAGTCGGCGCCACACTGCAACGCCTGCGCCTGGCCCGTGGCCTGACGCTCGAAGACCTGTCGCGCATTGCCGGCGTGTCGAAATCGATGCTGTCGCAGATCGAACGCGAGAAAGCCAACCCCACCATTGCCATCACCTGGCGCCTGGCCAATGCGCTGGGCGTGCAGATCAGCGAACTGCTGTCGTCCGAAGTACGGCCGACGGAACTCATCCGGCTGGTGGACGCCCACGAAATCCCTACCCTGCCCGGCGCGCACGCCGGCTATTCGCTGCGCATCCTCGGCCCGATGGATTTGGCCGGCAAGTATGAATGGTATGAGCTGACGCTGGCGCCCGGTGGTGAACTGGCGTCGCAGGCGCATGATCCTGGCACGGGCGAACATCTGACGGTGATCACCGGGACTGTGGAGCTGGAAGTGGGACCGGAGAAGAAGAAGGTGCGCCATGGCGCGACGGCGCGCTACCCGGCCGACCAGAACCATGTGATCCGCAATACGGGCAAGACCGAGGCCAAGGCGGTGCTGGTGGTCGTGCACCGGTAATAGAAGTACCAAGCGACAGACACACAAAACAACATGGCCGCCGGATCGCTCCGGCGGCCATGTTTGCATGCGCCCGGTGTTACTTGGCGCCGGCGGCCGTCACGGCCGCGTCATTCATGTGCAGCTCGCGCGACAGGAAGCCCCAGCGATCCGCGACTTCCTCGATCTGCTTGCCCGTCGGCTTGCCTGCACCGTGGCCGGCCTTGGTGTCGATGCGGATCAGGATTGGCGCGCTGCCGGCCTGCGCTGCCTGGGCGGCGGCCGCGTACTTGAAGCTGTGCGCCGGGACCACGCGGTCATCGTGGTCGGCCGTCGTCACCATCGTCGCCGGGTAGCAGGTACCGGCTTTCAGGTTGTGCAGCGGCGAATACTTGACCAGCGCCTTGAATTCGTCCGGGTTCTCGGACGAGCCGTAGTCCGACGTCCATGCCCAGCCGATCGTGAACTTGTGGAAGCGCAGCATGTCCATCACGCCCACCGATGGAATCGCGGCCGCGAACAGGTCCGGCCTCTGCGTCGTGGCCGCGCCGACCAGGAGGCCCCCGTTGCTGCCGCCGCCGATGGCCAGCTTCTGCGGCGACGTGACCTTGTTCTCCACCAGCCATTCGGCCGCGCCGATGAAGTCGTCGAACACGTTTTGCTTTTGCAGCTTGGTGCCGGCCTGGTGCCACGCTTCGCCGTACTCGCCGCCGCCGCGCAGATTGGCCACGACATACACGCCGCCCATTTCCATCCACGCCAGAATGGCCGGCGAGAAGGCGGGCGTGAGCGAGATATTGAAGCCGCCGTAGCCGTACAGGTAGGTCGGGTTCTGGCCATTCATCTTCAGGCCCTTCTTCGACACGATGAACATCGGGACCTTGGTGCCGTCGCGGCTCGTATAGAACTGCTGGCGCGTTTCATAGTCGGCCGGGTTGAACGCGACCTTTGGCTGGCGGAACACGGTGCTCTGGCCCGTCGTCATGTTCAGGCGGTAGATCGTGGTCGGGCTGGTGAAGCTGGTATAGGAATAGAAGGTCTCGGTGTCGCCACGCTTGCCCGACAGGCCCGCCACGGTGCCGATCCCCGGCAGCGCGATCTCGCGCACCGGCTTGCCGTCGAGCGAGACCACGCGCACGACGCTGCGGGCATCCTTCAGGTACTCCAGCACCAGCTGGTTGTTGACGATGTCGGCGCCAGCCAGCGTGTCGGCGCTTTCGGCGACGACTTCTTTCCAGTTGGCCTCTGCCGGTTTGCTGACGTCGATCGCGATGATGCGCTTCTTGGGCGCCTTGCGGTCGGTGCTGAAATAAAACACGCTGCCGACGTTGTCGATGAAGTCGTAGCCGGCGTCGAAGTTGTCGATCAGGTCGACCACCTTTGCGTCAGGCTTCGACAGGTCCTTGTACGACACGCGGTACTTCGGCGCCGTGCCCTTGGTCGTCGTGATGATCAGGTAACGGCCGTCGTCCGTGGTGCGGCCACCGAAGCCCCATTCCTTCTGGTCGGCGCGGTCATACACCAGTGTGTCGGCGCTTTGCGGCGTTCCGATGCGGTGGTAGTACAGCTTCTGGAAGTAGTTGACGTCGGCCAGCTTGGTCGCTTCCTTCGGCTCGTCGTAGCGGCTGTAGAAGAAGCCCTTGCCGTCTTTCGTCCAGGCCGTGCTCGAGAACTTGACCCACTTGATGTGGTCCGGCAGGTCCTTGCCGGTTTCAATGTCGCGCAGCTTGATCTCGTTCCAGTCCGAGCCCGATGCAGCGATGCTGTAGGCCAGCAGCTTGCCGTCCGGGCTCACTTCGGTGCCGGCCAGGGCGACCGTGCCGTCGGCGGCCAGCGTGTTCGGGTCGAGCAGCAGGCGCGGCTCGTCATTCAGGTTTTTCAGCGTGTACAGGACCGACTGGTTCTGCAGGCCATCATTGCGCGTATAGAAGTAGCGGCCACCTTCCTTGCCCGGCACGCTGTAACGCTCGTAGTTCCACAGCTGCGTCAGGCGCTGGCGGATCGCTTCGCGTTGCGGGATCTGGGCCAGATACGCCTGGGTCACCTTGTTCTGGGCATCGACCCACATCTTCGTCTCGGCGCTGTTGGCGTCTTCGAGCCAGCGGTACGGATCGGCGACCACGGTGCCGTGGTAGTTGTCGGTCTGGTCGACTTTCTTCGTTACCGGATAGGTCGGCGCAGTGCCCTTGGTGGAACAGCTTTGTGCGAGCACCGGGCTGGCGCTGAAGGTCGTGGCCAACACGGCGGCAAGCGTGGCAAGTTTCATGTGCATGTTGTTCTCGGTCTGTGAATGATGAGGTCGGCTTATGGCCGCAGGGCATCATAGCGCGAAACGACAACAGTGCAAACCGCCCGCCGGGCGGGGCTTACAGCAGACCGAGCGCCCGCTGCGCGACCGGGTTGCCGGCGCCCGCCGCATGACGGAACCAGTACAGGGCGCGCGTGCTGCTGGCCGCCACACCCAGGCCGCGCGCGTACATGTGCGCCAGCTGGACTTGCGCGGCCACATGCCCCTGCAAGGCGGCTTTGCGGTACCACGCCATCGCCAGCGGATGGCTGACCGTGACGCCCAGCCCGTGCAGGTAGCCGTGCGCCAGCTGCGCCTGGGCACGCGCCATGCCCTGCTCGGCCGCCCGGTAGAACCAGGTCAGCGCGGCCGTGTGCGACAGCGCCACGCCGCGCCCTTTTCGGTACAGCAGGCCCAGATTGTATTGCGCCGAGCGATCGCCCTGCTGCGCAGCCCGGAGGAACCAGCGCGCTGCAAGGACGTGGTCAGGATGGACGCCGCGACCGCTGTAGTACAGGGTGCCGAGGTGATTCTGGGCGTACGCCAGGCCGCTGGCCGCCGCGCGCGCCAGCCAGGCTGCCGCCTGCACGTCGTCGCGCCCGATGCCGTGGCCGCGCAGATAGAGTTGGGCCAGGTTGAACTGGGCGTAGGGGTTGCCGCGCCAGGCGGCGCGGCGGTACCAGGTGAACGTCGCGGCGCCAGTGCGGGCGGCATGGTCGGAGCTCATCCAGATCCTTTCGGCAAGTCGGGCGAACGACTGCAGATGCAGCCGGTTCCATTGCCAAAAGTTTAAGTAGATCGGGGACGCGCGGTTTGCGAGCGCGCAATCAGGGCATCAGGTGCAATCAGCTGCCATCAGTTGCCATTGAGCGCAGCGGCCATCTGGCGTTCGCGCACGGTGGCGGCGTATTTTTCAAGAAATACCGGAATCTTGGCGGCAGCGACCTTGTTGATCGAGACCAGCAGGCTCGGCTCGACGCGATCGATGCCGCAGGTGCGGCCGAGGTGGCGCGCAGCATGCAGGAGCACGTCAGCCGCGACCTGGGCGTCGGCCTCGGCCCGGTGGGCGGTGCCGGCAAATGGAATGCCGAGCTGGCTCGACAGTTGGCCCAGCTTGTAGCTGACCAGACCCGGGAACAGACGCCGCGACAGTTTCAGCGAGCAGACCAGGCCCATGTGCTGCGTCGTGCGGCCCAGGCGCGCGCCTTCGGCTTTCAGGAATTTTTCGTCGAAGCTCGCATTGTGCGCCGACAGCACGTCGCCGCCGATGAAATCGATCAGCTCGGGCACGACCTGGTGCGCCGGTGGTGCGCTGTCGACCATCTGCTGGGTGATGCCGGTCAGGGCGGTGATGAACGACGGCACGCGCACGCCGCAGTTGACGAGGGAAACATAGCGCTCGGTGACTTCGCCGCCGACAATGCGCAGTGCTGCCACTTCCGTGATGCGGTCGCCCATGTCGGGCGACAGGCCGGTGGTCTCGAAGTCGAGCATCACCAGCGGTCGGTCGTACATACTCATCCTTGCTCCTTTGTGTGCTTTTCCAGCTCAGCGTCAGCCGAACTTGCGCAGCGCGTCAAGCGCCAGGCCGGTGCCGATGCTGCCGAACAGGTCGCCCTCGACGCGGCACGCATCCGGCACCATCGCACCAATCCGCGCGCGCAGCAAGCCCACGCCGCTCGAACCGCCCGTGAAAAAGACCGTATCGACGTCGCTAGGGCGCACGCCCGCATCGGCAAACAGCTTGCCGACCGTCGTGGCCACCTGCTCGACCAGCTGCGCGATGGCCGCTTCGAACTGCGCGCGCGCGATGTCCAGCGACTCGGGCGGCGACAGGCGATCGAGCTGCAGATTGACCATATCGGCGTCGGACAGCGCAATCTTGGCGCCCTCGACCTGCATCGCCAGCCAGTGACCGGCGCGGTCTTCGATCAGATTCTGCAGGCGCGCGATGCGTGCCGGTTCGGCCGCGTCGCGGGCCAGGTCGGCCAGTTGCGTCACGCTCTTGCGCGTGTAGGCCTGGTTGATCGTATGCCAGGTGGCCAGATTGAAATAATAGCTCGACGGGATTTCGGCGCCCGAGCGCAGCTTGCTGCCATAGCCCAGCAGCGGCATGACGCTCGCCAGGCTCAGGTATTTGTCGAAATCGGTACCGCCGATGTGCACGCCGCCATTGGCCAGGATATCGTCGCGGCGGTCGGGCCGGCCGGCGCGCTCGGGGCCGAGGCGCACCAGCGAAAAGTCGGATGTACCGCCGCCGATGTCGGCGATCAGGACCAATTCTTCGCGGTCGATGCGCGATTCGTAATCGAAAGCGGCAGCGATCGGCTCGTACTGGAAGCCGATGTCGCGAAAGCCGACCGAGCGCGCGACGTCGAGCAGCGTATCCTCCGCCAGCTGATCGGCCTTGGCATCGTCGTCGATGAAGAACACGGGGCGGCCGAACACGGCGCTGTGGAACGACTGGCCGGCCTGGCCTTCGGCGCGGCGCTTGACCTCGCCGATGAACTGGGCCAGCAGCGAGCGGAACGAGACCGAACGGCCCGCGACCTCGGTCTGGCCGTCGATCAGGCTCGTGCCCAGCAGGCTTTTCAGCGAACGCATCAGGCGGCCTTCGTAGCCTTCGAGATATTCGGCGAGCGCAGCGCGGCCATAGCTGACGCGCTCGTCGTCGGCATTGAAGAACACCACCGACGGCAGCGTGGGCTTGCCGTCCTCGAGGGTCAAGAGCGCCGTTGGGGCGGATTGCATCATGCCGGGCCGATACCAGCCGACCGTGGAATTTGACGTGCCGAAGTCAACGCCGCAAGCGTGCACCATAGGAACCTTTATCTTGAAGGGGCGGTATGGTAACAGATTCCGTGCGGTATCGCTTTGCGCGATCCCGGCTGTGGCAGACAGGCGACGTCTTCCTGTAAGCAAGCTCTTACAGGGAGGCGGCGAGCGTACCGATACGGCGCCCGTGGCGAACACCGGATAATCTGCTCATCAATGCGCCGCCGGCGCTGTCAGCGCTGCAAGCTGGCGATTACAACAATAAAGACGAAAGATTGACCGCATGAGCAATACCCCCCACGCTGGCGCCGTCGTTGTCCACGGCGGTGCTGGCACGACGCGCGACCATGAAGATGGTTGCGTGCTCGCAGCGCGGCGCGCCCTGGCGCAACTCGAAATCAACGGCGACGCGCTTGACGCCGCCATCGGCGCGGTGACCATGATGGAAGACGATGGTCGCTTCAACGCCGGCAGCGGCTCGGTGCTGGGCCTGGATGGCGCCACCGTCGAAATGGACGCCGCGATCATGGATACGCGCGGTCGCCTGGGCGCCGTGGCCTGCGTGCAGGCGGTGCAGAACCCGGTACACCTGGCGCGCGCCGTGGCGGACACGCCGCACTGGCTGCTGGCAGGCGAAGGTGCGGGCCGCTTTGCGCGCACGATCGGCATGCCGGACGCCGCCCCGGTCTCGGAGCGCCAGCGCACGGCGCACCGCAAGCTGCTCGCGCAACTGGCAGGATCGATGCCGGTGATGCCGGGCCTGGACCGCAGCCTGATCGAGCACTACTGGAATTACAATACCCCTATGCGACTGCCCGAAGGCGTGGCCTGCGATACCGTTGGCGCGGTCGTACGCGGCGCCGATGGCCACTTTGCCGTGGCCTGCTCGAGCGGCGGTTCGGCGCCGGCGCTGCTCGGCCGGGTCGGCGACGCGCCGATCATCGGCAGCGGTTTTTTTGCCGGCCCGGAGGGCGCGGTCGCTGCCACCGGGATCGGTGAGCAGCTCGTGCGCCACCTGCTGGCGCGCACCGTGTACGGCTGGATTGCCGATGGCATCCCGCTGGTGGACGCGCTGCAGCGCGGCGTGGCTTTGTTCACGCCGGACATCAAGGTCGGCCTGATTGCGGTCAGCCGCACGGATGCCGGCGCCTTCAGCAACAGTGATATGCCCACTTCGAAAATGGTACAACGATGAACCCAACACTGAACGTACCGCGCAACGGCCACCTCGTCATCATCGGCGGCCACGAGGACCGCCAGCACGACATGCAGATCCTGTCACGCTTTATCGAACTGGCCGGCGGCCCTGATGCGCGCATTGTCGTGATCACGGCCGCCAGCCAGATCGCCGACGAGATGTGGAAAATCTACGATGACGCCTTCGGCTCGCTCGGCGTAACGCGCCACAGCCACCTTGAAATCACCAGCCGCGACGACGCCAACGACGAGAACTTCGTGCGCCAGGTCGCCGAAGCCGATGGCATCTTCATGACGGGCGGCGACCAGAAACGCCTGCTCGCGCTGATCGGTGGCACGGCGCTGGACGCCGAGATGCACGCGGCCCTCAAAGTGCGTGGCGCGACCATCGGCGGCACCAGCGCCGGTGCATCGGCGATGTCGGGGCACATGCTCGCCCAGGGCCGCACCGACCTGCTGCCCGAAAAAGGCTCGGTCAGCCTGGGCGCCGGCCTGGGCTTTTTGCACCGCGTGGTCGTCGATCAGCATTTCTCGGAGCGCCAGCGTCTGTCGCGCCTGTTGTCGATCGTCGCGCAGAACCCGTACCTGCAAGGCATCGGCATCGACGAAGACACGGCGCTCGTGATCGAACGCGGCGTGGGCATCGAGGTGCTGGGCGAAGGCGCAGTGACCGTCGTCGACGGCCGCTCGATGAGCAGCAACGTTGCCGAGATCAAGGACCGGGCCATCCCGGAACTGATCGATGTCCGGCTGCACCTGCTGCCCGCCGGTGCGAAGTATTCGCTGCCGATTGGCGACGAACAGGTTGGCCGGCGCATTCCCGCTTCGCTGCTGGACTTCCTGCAGATCGTCACGAAGCGCACGCCCCTCTCATGAAGATCACTGAAAAGCGCCTGCTGCGGGGCCCGAACCTGTACGCCGAGACGCCGTGCCTGATGGCCGTCGTCGACAATGCCAATACGAAGGGACGCGGGTTCGGTGCGCGCCTGCTGGCATTGATGCCAGAGCTGCCTGTGGCAGCGGCCGTGCGCTTGTCCGACGACGCCCTGCCCGTTGACGCGCTCGAGCCCGTGATCATGGAACTTCAGCGTCTGGCGGGCATCCCTGGAGAGCATAGTGCGACGCTGGCAGTGCTTGGCTCCGAGCAGCGCCGCCGCATCGTGTGCGGCTATGGCGTCGAGCAAGTGGCGAGTGAAGCGCTGCGCACCGGCGTCAAGCTGCTGACCGCGCTGACGCGCGACGAACCGTTCGACCTCGATGCCGCTGTCGCGGCGTTGCGCGAACTTGCGCTGGAGCACGCGATCGGCACCAGCACCGGCGCCGTGCTCGATGCGGCGCACCGACGCGGCATTCCGTCGCGCCGGCTGACGGACGAAGCCAACCTGTTCCAGCTGGGCTGGGGCAGCCGGCAAAAACGCCTGCAGGCGACGATCACCGGTGCTACCAACTCGATCGCGGTGAGCATCGCCAGCAACAAGCACCTCACCAAGACGCTGCTTGCGCAGGCCGGCGTACCGGTGCCGCGTGGCGAGGTCGTCACGACGATCGCGGCAGCCCAGCGCGTCGCGCGGCGCCTGGGGTGTGCGGTGGTGGTCAAGCCACTGGACGCGAACCAGGGCAAGGGCGTGACGGTCGATTGCGCCACACCGGACAGCGTCGAACGGGCTTTCGAGCACGCGCGGCTTCACGGTCGCCGCGTGATCGTCGAGCAGTACCTGGAGGGGCGCGACTACCGCGTGCTGGTCACGGGCGGCCGGATCGCCGCCGCGTCGTGGCGGCGCCCGCCCGGTGTGACGGGGGATGGCCATTCAACGATTCGCGCGCTGGTGGAGCTCGAGAACCGCAATCCGGCACGCGGCGACGGGCACACGAACATCCTGACCAGGATTCCACTCGACGCATTGGCGATCGAGACGCTGGCCAGCCAGGGCTACGAGCTCGATACGGTGCTGACGGCCGGCATCGGCGCCGACTTGCGCGGCAACGCGAACCTGTCCACCGGCGGCACCGCCGAAGACGTGACCGACCTGCTGCCGGAAGAAACGCGCGACATCTGCATCCGCGCTGCGCGCACCATCGGCCTGGACATCGCCGGCATTGACATCATCTGCGACGACATCGCCCTGCCCTTGCATGCACAGCGTGGCGGCGTCATCGAAGTCAATGCGGCGCCGGGGATCCGGATGCACCAGTACCCAAGCCGCGGCGCGCCGCGCGATGCGGGTGACGCCATCGTCGAATCCCTGTTCGGCGCCGACGATGGTCGCATTCCCGTGGTCGCCGTGACCGGCACCAACGGCAAGACCACCACCAGCCTGCTGATCGAGCACGCGGTGCGGCTGGCCGGCCTGCGCACCGGTGTGACGACGACCAGCGGCGTGTACCTGGACGGGCAGCTGGCGTATGAAGGTGACTGCACCGGCTACCATTCTGCGCGCAGCGTCCTGGGTTCGCCCGAGGTGGATTTCGCGGTGCTGGAAACGGCGCGTGGCGGCATCCTCAAGCGTGGCCTGGCGTACGACCGCTGCGATGTGGCAGTAGTACTGAATGTCTCGGCCGATCATCTGGGACTGGATGGCATCGACACCATTGACGACCTGGCCAGGGTCAAGGCCGTCGTGGCAGCCAGGGCGACGCGCGCAGTGGTGCTCAATGCCGAGGATCCCCATTGCGTGGCGATGGCGGACGCGCTGGCCGAGGGCGTCGAGGTCATCTATTTCGCGCTGGACGCCGAAGATCCGGTTCTGGTGCCGCACATCGAACAAGGTGGCCGCGGCGTCTACCTGCAGGACTCGACGATTGTGCTGGCAGGCGGCGTGCGGCACGAGGCCTTGCTCGATGTGCAGGCGATGCCCGTGTCGCTGGGCGGGCATGCGCGCTACAACATCGCCAACGCGATGGCAGCCGCCGCGGCGCTGATGGCGAGCGGTTTCAGTCACCACGACATCGCTGCAGGGTTGCGCGGGTTCGTCTCGGACAGCAAGCACAATCCGCTGCGCTCGAACCTGTACGACGTCGACGGCGTGACGGTGGTCGTCGACTACGCCCACAACTGCGCCGCCTACGCCGCGCTGGCCGGGATGGCGCGCGCGATGACCGCTGGCCGTCTGGTCGGCGTGGTCGCTGCACCAGGGGACCGCCGCGACGCCGACCTGATCGACATCGGCCGCACCTGCGCCGCCGGCTTCGACGAGCTGGTCGTCTACGACAGCGAGGCGCGCGGCCGCGCAGCCGGCGAATCGGCACGACTCATCGCCCACGGTGCACAGCTGGCGAAGATCGCGGCGGACCACTTGCAGATCGAGCACGACGTCCACCGCGCAATCCGACTGGGCCTGTCACGCTGCGTGCCCGGCGACGTCCTCGTCTTCGGCTGCGGCTCATCCATCTCCGAGCTCACGGAAGCCCTCCGCCCTACCCGCCCGGACCTGGCCAAGAAGATCGAAGCCGCCGCGATCTAAGGGCATAAAAAAAACGGCCCCATGCGGGCCGTTTTTCATGCATCTGGGGCTTCCCCGAATCAATTGCAAAATAATTCGACACTGACCCCAATTAATTATTGCCTTACCACCCAACCTGAAGAAACTGAACAATTAGGGTCAGTGTCGAATTCTTTGACAACTATTTCGAATGAGCAAGCCCACATGAGCTGAGCCTGCTTACACCGTGAGGAATTGCTCAATAATTCTACTCTGACCCTAATTGTTCGTGATCTTGGGGCTATGTCGTTTGGGCGGCGATCAGGGCGGCGCTTTCGGGGTCGGTGACGCGGATGGCGTCGACGAAGACTTGCAGGGACGAGCCGCAGGCGAAGATCAGGACGTCGCCCGGCTTGCACAGGCTCAAGCCAAGGCGGATGGCGTTGCCCACGTCCAGTTCGCGGTGCAGCGTGTCGCTGATGCCCACGACTTCTTCGGCGCCGGCCAGGATCAGGTCGACCGCTTCGCCGGGCTCGCGGCCGCGGCTTTGCGATTCGTAGACCACCAGCTCGTCGAAACGCTCGCCGCAGACGCGGCCGACCTGTTCGAGATCGGTGTCGCGACGGTCACCGGGCGCGGTTACGATGCCGATCAATTGACCGGGCAGCATGCCGCGGGCCATGTCGGCCATGGCGGCGTAGGCAGCCGGGTTGTGCGCGTAGTCGACGATCACCGTCACGCCGCGCACATCGAACATATTGGTGCGCAGCGGGTTCGTGCGGCCGTTCGAGACAAAAGTCGACAGGCCGGCGGCAATCTGCAGGTGGTTGAAGTTGGCCGCCATCAGGCCGGCAGCAGCGGCCAGGGCATTGGCGATGTTGAAGCGTGCGAGGCCGCCGAACGAGACCGGCATGCTTTCCACCCGCAGCACGGCCTGCTGGCTGTGGCCATCGGCCAGCACCACCGCGCCATCCTGCAGATAGGCCCCGCGCCCGCCGTCTTCCAGGTGCTTGAGCATCACCGGGCTTTCCGGATCCATCGAGAAGAACAGCACTTCCGCGCCCGGCTTGACGCGGCGCGCCATCTGCACGCACAGCGCGTCTTCGGCATTGAGCACCACCGCCTTCGAGGCCGACTGTGCCACCACCGCTTTGACTTGCGCCAGGTCTTCGACGGTGTCGACGCCATCCAGGCCCAGGTGGTCGGCCGCGATGTTCAGTACGATCGCGACGTCGCAGCGGTCGAACGCCAGCCCGCGCTTGAGAATGCCGCCGCGCGCCGTTTCCAGCACCGCAACCTCGACTTCCGGCGCGCCCAGTACCGTGCGCGCCGACCAGTAACCGGTGCAGTCGCCCTTGACGACCTGCTTGCCGTCGATGAACACACCTTCGGTCGTCGTCACGCCGGTCACCTTGCCCGCCATGCGCGCCGCGTGCGCGACCAGCAAGGTGGTGGTGGTCTTGCCGTTGGTGCCGGTCAGCGCGATAACGGGAATGCGTCCATCGGTCTTGCCCATCAAGCCTTCGACGATGGCATCGCCCGCATCACGCGGTTCGCCCGCGCTCGGGTACTGGTGCATGCGGATCCCGGGGGCGGCATTGACTTCGATGACAGCGCCCCGCTGCGCCGCGAGCGGCTGCGCGATGTCCTGGCACACGATGTCGATGCCGGCCACGTCCAGGCCGATCTTGGCGGCGGCGCGCACGCACAACAGGCGCGTCGACTCCGGCAGTTGATCGGTCACGTCTTCGGCGGTGCCACCGGTCGACAGGTTCGCATTGCCGCGCAGTTCGGCCGTGACGCCCACCGGCAGCACGCTGTCCACATCGAACCCCTGGCGCGCCAGCATGTCGTTCGCGTGTTCGTCGAGCGTGATGCGGGTCAGGATGGTCGCATGACCGGCGCCGCGCGCCGGATTGGCGTTTTCGATCTCGACCAGTTGGCGCACCGTCAGGTTGCCGTCGCCGACGACGTGGGCCGGGCGGCGGCACGAGGCGGCAGCCACGCGGCCGCACGCCACCAGCACGCGGTAGTCGCGGCCTTCGACATGGCGTTCGACGATCACGCGCCGGCCGAAGCCACGGGCAAATTCGAACGCCAGCGCCACATCCTCGGGCGTCGCGCACGCCACCGTCACACCTTTACCCTGGTTGCCGTCCAGCGGCTTGAGCGTGACCGGCACCGCCAGGCGCCGTGCCACGCGCAGCGCCGCTTCGACGGTCGTGACCACGTCGCCCTCGGGCACAGGCACGCCAGCTTCCTTCAGCAGCGCCTTGGTCAACTGCTTGTCGCTGGCAATCTTGACCGCGATGAAGCTGGTCTCGCCCGTTGTCGTTGCTTGCAGGCGCTTTTGGCGCACGCCCCAACCGAGCAGGAACAGGTTCGCTTCTTCAGTGATGCGCTGGGTCGGAATGCCGCGCTCGTGCGCCGCCGCCAGTACGGCTGCCGTGCTGGTACCGATCGCATAGCGCCCGGCGATCCCGCGCAGTTCTTCCAGACGCGGCGCGAGCACGAACGCTTCGCCGCGCGCGAGCGCCGTGACCAGGTCGACTGCCAGATCGAACGCCGGCTCGGCCAGCTTTTCACTGCTGTACGCGACGACCACACGGAACTGGCCCGGATGCCCGTTCACCGGCCGCGTACGGCCAAAGGTGGCGGGCGCGCCAGCCAGCGCCTGCAGTTCCAGTGCGACGGTCTCGACCACGCGGCCCAGATAGGTGCCAGCCGCCAGACGTTGGGCGAAGCCACCCGGGGCGCCGTCGGCGAGCAACGCGCCACCCAGTGCCGGCAGCAGCGCGAGCAGCGCCTCGTTGAAGCCGGGGATGTCCCGGGTCGAGATGCCGTACAGGTCTTCCAGATCGATGACGGACAGCAGGCAGGGTGAGTCGGCGTGGACGTTCGGTCCGCGCAGGAAGCGTTGTTCCAGGATTTGCACGTTGGTGTTCCCTTGTTATGGTGTTGATGAAGCGACGGCCGGCACACGTTCTCCACGCGTACCGGCCGCTTTGTGCACGATTCGTCCGCCTCAGGCGTCGAACAGTTGCGTATACATCCGGGTGGCCATCAGGCCCACCGTGGTGTGGTGCACTTCAGGCGACAGCAGGCGCGCCAGCAGCGCCATGGCTTCCTGCTTGCCGCTGCTGGCAGCAACCTGCTGCTCCAGCACGCGCAGTTCGTTGCCCGTGTCCTGCGCATCCGCGCCGGTATGGCGACGGATCAGGCCGCGCACCGGGAATGCGGTCCCGCGCTCGGTGCCCAGACCGTGCTGGTCGAGCGTACGCTGGCGTGCGCGCGCCGTCAGCACGCGCGGGCCTGCAGCTTGTCCGCCATCCGGATTGCTGGTGATCCAGTCACGCACCACCTGCAATTCGTAGGCGCTGAACACGCCGAACATCTCGGCGCGCTCGCCTTCGACCAGGCGCCAGAAGCGGCTGTGCTCGACCTGCTCACCACGCTTGATCCAGCCAGCCTCTTCCAGTGCTGCCAGGAAGGCCGGGATCTGCGCTGGCTCGGTCAGCCAGTCGTTGACCGAACGGCCTGCCACGCGGCAGTAATCCGAGTGCATGTTTTTGCCGACGACACTCTTGGCCGCCATGATGTCGACCAGCTCGTCCTGCAGATCGAACTCGCCGATCACGGACGTCGTGCTCGCGCCCAGCTCATTCAGACGATAGCCATTGACCACGCGCTGCCAGAAGGCATCGCGGTCACCCACGCGCGGCATCAGGTCGTGCACCGATTGCACCGCCTTGCGGGCATGACCGCTGGCGGCATTGTCGACTGTGACGTGCAGCGTGAAGTAGTACGGGTCGATACCCAGTTCGTTCAGTTCGTAGGACGTGATCAACAGGTGCAGCGGCAATTGTTCGTAACCGAGGTTATAGCCGATGATTTCAGGCAGGTAATGCTCGGCGTGGTGACCCAGCGCCAGTTGCAGCGCACCTTGCAGGAAATGGTCGTCGCTCAGACCATCCCAGTTGTCGCAGCCGTGCGTGGCCAGCAGCTTGCGGTACAGCGTGACGTGGTTCTTGTCCGGCAAACCATCGCCGAGCTCTTCGAGGTAGGTCTTGATCAGCGGATGGAATGCGACGTCGTCCCACTGGCGCACCAGGCCATACAGCCAGGCACCATCGACCAGCTTGGTCGGGGCCACGCCCTTGATGAAATAAAGCGCATGGGCGCGCGTGCTGAAATACCGGCGCGGCGCGCCGTTCTTGCGCGCAGCCAGATAATCGCGGTATTCCTGCCCCACGATTTCGGTGCGCTCTTCGATCCATGCTTGCAGATCGTTGATATTCGATGGCAAATCGACCGGCAGCTCACGCGCAAGCGCGATCTGGTCGTCGATGAACGATTTGGCGACATCAGGCTGCGCTGCCGGGTCGGCATACAGCGAGAAGTACAGATTCCTGGCGCCCTGCCCGGTAGGCAGGGGAGCATTCTGGACGCCTGGCGCGTCGGCTAACAGCAATGGGATCATGTCTCGACTCTTGAAATGCGTTCTATGGACGGTGACGCATTATCCGTGCTGAACGGTTTCAAGAAAATCGGTAGGCGCGCTGTGAGCCTGTAAGATAGGGATTACAAAAATATTATCGATTGACGTAATCGTCGACCCAGTCGATCACGCTGCCGCCCCCAGCGCCAGGTCTGCCACGAGGCCGGTGCCCGCCAGTTGTACTGGCATTGCACCACGCTCGAGCATCTGCTGCAGCGCGCGATCACCGTCGTCAGCCTTGACGTTGACGGCGCGTATCGCCTCAGTGGCAAGCAACACATCAAAGCCTGCCGCCAGCGCGTCAAGCACCGTATTGAGCACGCAATAGTCCGTTGCCAGTCCGCACACGACCAGGCGCCGGATGCCACGCTCACGCAGCGTGTCTGCCAGGCCAGTGCCATTGAAGGCCGAATACGCGTCGACATCAACCGTGGTTGCCTTGGAGACGACCACGGCGTCGTCCAGCTGCAAGCCTGGCGCAAAGCGCGCGCCGTCGCTGCCGGCCACGCAGTGCACAGGCCACGGGCCACCTTGACCAGCGAACGAACAGTGCAGCGCAGGATGCCAGTCGCGCGAGACGTACACCGGCAACGCATGCGTGCGGTACAGGTCGATCAGGCGATTGATCGGGGCCAGCACGGCGTCACCTTGCGGGACGCCCAGGCTGCCGCCGGGGAGGAAGTCGACCTGCGGGTCGACGATCAGGAGGGCGTCGCCCCCACCCAGCACGATGGCACTCATGGTTGTTTCCTTTGCTATTCGTTCACATAACGCCATGACAGCGTCGCCAACGAGAGCCTACCATGAAGCCCCGTGCCGGCAGGGGCGCAAAACACACAGCTTGTTGTCGTGTCTTACTGCGGCGTGTTGTTCAACAGCGAGTGCTTGCGTGCATAGCCGAAGTACACGATCGCGCCGATGCTCAGCCAGATCGCGAACGCGACCCAGGTGTGCCAGCTCAGGAACGACATCAGGACCAGGCAGAAGATGATCGCCAGGATCGGGATCAAAGGCACGGCCGGGCAGCGGAACGCGCGTGGCAGGTCAGGACGCTTCTTGCGCAGCACGATCACGGCGATCGAGACCAGCGTGAAGGCGGCCAGCGTGCCGATATTGACCAGCTCGGCCAGCACGGTCAGCGGCACCACGGCAGCGATCAAGCCGAAGATGATGCCCACCAGCCAGGTCGCGAAGAATGGCGTGCCGTATTTCGGGTGCACCTTCGACAGGCGCGCCGGCATCAGGCCGTCACGCGACATCGCAAACAGGATACGGGTCTGGCCATACGCCATCACCAGCATCACGGTGCTCATGCCCAGGATCGCGGCCAGATCGACGAAGCCGGCGACCCAGTCTTCACCGGCCACCTGCAGCGCCAGCGACACCGGATGGTCGACACCCTTGAAGTCCATGTGCGGCACGATGCCGGTCATGATCGCAGCGACCACGACGTACAGGATCGTGCAGATGATCAGCGAACCGATGATCCCGATTGGCAGATCGCGCGCCGGGTTCTTGACTTCTTCGGCGGCCGATGTGACGGCGTCGAAGCCGATGAAGGCAAAGAACACCAGTGCGGCGGCGCTCATCACGCCCGTCATGCCGTAAGGCATGTACGGCTGCCAGTTCTCCGGCTTGACGTGGCCCACGCCGACGGCGATGAACAGCAGCACGACACTGATCTTGATGATCACCATCACGTTGTTCAAACGAGCCGACTCGCGCATGCCGAGCGACAACAGGAACGTGATGGCCATCATGATCAGGAAGGCCGGCAGGTTGAACAGGGTTTCGACGCCCGGGCGCGCGCCCGGGGCGGCGGTCAGCGCGTCCGGCAGCACGAGGCCAAAGCCCGACAGCAGCGACTGGAAATAACCCGACCAGCCGACCGCAACGGTCGAGGTCGCCAGGCCGTATTCGAGCAGCAGGTCCCAGCCGATCATCCAGGCGACGAATTCGCCCAGCGTAGCGTAGCTGTAGGTATAGATGGAACCGGCGACCGGGACGGTCGAGGCGAATTCGGCGTAGCACAGCGCGGCAAAGCAGCACGCCATTGCCGCGATGACGAACGACAGCGACAGGCCGGGGCCGGCCGTGACGGCGCCGGTGCCGGTCAGCACGAAAATACCGGTGCCGACGATGGCGCCGATACCGAGCAGGATCAGGTCGGTCGGGCCGAGCACTTTCTTGAGGCCGCCGGGCTTGGCGCTTGCGGCGATCATCGCGTCCAGATTCTTGGTTCTAAAAATACTCACTACGTGTTCTCCAATCAAATAATGGTGTGGTCCCGCGTCTTGTCATTACTGCGCTCGCCTGGTGGGTGGGCGCACTCCCGAGATCCTGCCTGGTGGGCCGGCTTGCCTGACCTTGAAACCGCCGCTGCTGTACCTGTCGCCTCTCGGCTTTTTTACAGGTGTGCCAATATAACCAGAATGTTGTCTCGAATCAAAGCAATCTGGCGAAACTCCTGCAATTTACGTGCCCACTGGCAAATTCGGCAAGCGTTGCGTAAACAGCGCGCCCGGCCCGGCCTTTCTTGATTTCCCAAATACAACATTCGATAATGGGTGGCAGATTCCATCCCATCTCGCATGGGCCGCCTCCCGCCGTTCGCACACCGCCGTTCCCCGCCATGACTGTTACTCCAGGCCACCTGACCGCCCTGCTTGCCGCGCCTGCCTCACGCAGCGATGGCTTACGGCGCGTGGCTGTGGCCAGTACGCTGGCATTGACGCTGGCGCTTGGCGGCGTCATGCCAGACGCAGCAGCCGCGCCGCATGCCGCAGCGCGCCTCGACGAGATCGCCGCAATTGCCGAACAGGATCATGCACTGGGGCGCACTACCCTGGTGCAGGAAGGCCCGACGCTGATCGCCGGCGCGCCCTACGCGGTGCGGATTCGCTATCTGTTCCTGCTGCGCCGGGTGCATGTCGATGGCGGCAATTTCCGCGCAGCCTATGACACCAATGAACAGATCATCAAACTGGCCACGGCCGCGCACGATCCGCGCAATCTGGCCGTCGCCAGCCTGGGCCGCGTGTATCGCCTGATCGAAAACAACGATCCTGCCGCGGCGCTGGGCTTGCTGGAAACGCTCGGCAGCCGCTACCGCGATCTCGACAGCCTCGAATTCAAGGGCGGCTTCGATGCGCTCCAGGGCGCCGCATTCAGCGCCGTGGGCCAGTACGACCGCGCCCTGCAGTACTTCCTGCGCGCGCTCGATCTGGTGCAGAACCATCCTGACCTGTGGAGTCCGCGCAAGGCCGATATCCTGCTGGCGATGGCGCGCATGTACGTCAATGCGCGCGACCCCGCGCATGCGCTCGAGACGCTGCGCGAGGTCCGGGCCGGCACGACACGCCTGCCACCGCGGCTGGACGCCACGGCGTCGTTCTTCGAAGGCCGCGCGCTCGTCGCGCAGGATCAGCCGGAAGCGGCGCTGGTGGCATTCGAGCGGGCGCTGGCGCTGGCGCAAACCCATCAACTGCTATCGGTCCAGGCCAATGCGCTGGGCAATATCGCCAACGCCTACCTCAAACTGGGTCGCTACGCGGACGCCGAAAGGGCCGCGCGCGCCGCCTTGATACCAGCGCAGCGCAGCGAAGACAAAATCAGCCTGCACATGGCCACCGCGAACCTGGGCTTTGCGCTGTTCGGCCAGCGCCGCTATCAGGAAGGCATGCGCCTGGTCGACGAGGTCAGCGTGGCCATGCGCCGCGCCGGCGCGCTGTCCACGCTCGTGCGGATCCTGGCCGAGAAAAGTCTTGCACTGGAGCGCGCCGGGCGGTTCAAGGAAGCGCTCGCCACACTGCGCGAACGCGAAACCGTGCTGCAGCAACTGTCGCTGGATGACCGCAACAAGGCGGTCTCGGCGCTGCAAGAACAGTTCAAGTCGCGCGAGCGCGCCGCCCAGATCGACAGCCTGCGCCTGGAAAATACGGCAAAGGATGCCGAACTGCGGCACCGCACGCTGATCCAGACGGTGGCCTCGCTGGGCGCCGCACTGGCCCTGCTGCTGTGCGCGGGCGTGCTCTGGCTGTACCGCAAGTCGGAGCGCACCGGCCAGCGTCTGTCGGAATTGAACGCCGAACTGGCCCACCATTCGGCGCACGACCCGCTTACGGGATTGCACAACCGGCGCTCGTTCCAGGACCGCATGCGCAGCCGCACCGGCGAGGCGGCGCCGCAACCGGACGCTGCCGATTGTTTCACGCTGCTCGACATCGACCACTTCAAGCGCATCAACGATGACTACGGCCACTCGGCCGGCGACGCCGTGCTGGTCGAAGTGGGCAAGCGCCTGCGCGCAACGCTGCGCGAGTCGGACATGGTGCTGCGCTGGGGTGGTGAAGAATTCCTCGTATATTCGCAGGGCGTCACGCATGCGCAGCGGCCACTGCTGGTGCGCCGCATCCTCGATGCGCTGGCCAGTTCGCCTGTTTTGCTGGCCGACGGCACCCGGCTGGCCATCAGCGCGACGGCCGGCGCCGTTGCGCTGCCGTTCGCGCCGGGCGAGGACGAGCCGCCCGCGCCGGCGATGGACTGGCAACAAGCCATCGCCCTGGCCGATCGCGCCATGTACAAGGGCAAGGAAGCGGGTCGCAATCGTGCGTACATCGTGGCCGGCCTGCGGCGCCCGGAAGGGGCGCTGCAGCTCGACCTGGTGCTGCCGGGTGTGGCGGCCTGAAGCCTAGGGAAGCTAGACGGCTGGCGCCGGCATGCGGCGCGCATTGACTGCCGCCACCGTCTGCAGCAGCGCCGCTGGTACCAGCGGCTTGGCCAGGAACTCGTCGAACCCCGCTGCCAGCACCTTCTGCTCGTCTTCCCTGCGCGAAAACGCCGTCAGCGCGATCATGGGCACGCTGGCAATCAGGCGGTCAGGCAAGGCGCGCACCTTGCGGATGAACTCGAAGCCATCGATGACCGGCATGCCGATATCGCTGATGATCAGGTCGGGCCGGTGCAGCCCGATCAGGCGCAGTGCTTCCTGCGCGCCGGTGGCAGTCAGGATCGTGGCCTGGCTGGGTGCCAGCACGGCCTGCACCAGCTCGAGCGAATCGAGCGCGTCGTCGATCACCAGCACGGTCAGGCCTTGCAGCGCGAGCGCTGTCAGTGGCAATCCCTGCGCCGGCGCCGCGACGGCAGGGGCGTCGGCGGACGCGGCAACGCTGCTGCTTGCCAGCGGCATGCGCAGCGTGAACGCGGCGCCCTTGCCTTCGCCTTCGCTGGCCACGCTCAGTGTGCCACCCTGCAACTCGATCAACTGGCGCGCGATCGCCAGCCCCAGGCCAAGGCCCCCATGGCGCCGCGTCGACGACGCATCGGCCTGACGAAAACGGTCGAACACGAACGGCAGGAAGGCGGCAGGGATGCCCGCGCCGGCATCCTGCACGGTGATTTCGCTGGCGCCCGCGACGGCGCGCAGCGTCACGGTCACTACGCCGCCCGGCTCGCTGAACTTGATGGCATTGGACAGCAGGTTTACCAGCACTTGCTGCATGCGGCCACTGTCGCCGAGGATGCGCCCGGCACCGGGGTCGAGCTGGCTGACCAGTGTCACCTGGCGTGCCAGGGCGACCGGCCGCGTCGTGTCGAGCGCCGCGTCGATGAACTCGTGCGGCTGCAGCGGTGCGCTGTCGATCCGCACCTTGCCGGCCAATAAACGGCTCATGTCGAGCATGTCTTCAATCAGTTCCGACTGCGCGCGCGCATTGCGTTCGATCGTGCCCAGGCCGCGCCTGAGCGCGGCCTCGTCGCGCCCGCCCTGCAGCAGCAATTGCGACCAGCCAAGCATCGCGTTGAGCGGCGTGCGCAGTTCATGCGACAGCGTGGCCAGGAAGTCATCCTTCATCTGGCTGACGTTTTCGGCGTCGAGCCGCGCCTGCTGCTCGATCAGGAACAGCTTCTGACGCTCGGCCGCGGCCACGAGCGAGGCAGCGATGGTCTCGTTGCGCGCCGCAAGCCGCGCATCGAAAATCGTGGCCAGCAGCGTGATGCCCAACAGCGACACCGTGGCGAGCGTGACGAGCGCCGCCAGGTAATCCTGATCGACGCCTACCAGCGCAGCGCGGCAGATGCTGCCCGGCGCGAAATGGGCCGCGGCCATGCCGGTGTAATGCATGCCGGCGATGGCGCTGCCCATGACGACGCTGGCCGCCAGCTGCAGTCCGGAGCGCGGGCGCCCTGCTTCGTGCATGCGCATGCCGATCTGCAGGGCCAGCGCCGACACGCTGATCGCGATGAGCACCGACAGCGCGAACAGCCACGGAATATACGTGATCGCAGGATGCATCTGCATGCTGGCCATGCCGGTATAGTGCATGGCGTTGATCGCCAGCCCCATCAGCAGTGCACTGCCGGCAAGATGCCGCGGCTTGACCGTGCGGTGCCGTACTTGCCAGAGCGCCAGACCGGACGACACCACGGGCAACAGCCACGAGACGAAGGTGCTCATGGCGTCGTAGCCGATCGGCAGCGGGAGGCGGAATGCCTGCATCCCGATGAAGTGCATCGCCCAGATGCCGCTGCCCATGGCCAGGGCCCCGCCGGCAACCCAGGCATAGCGTGCGCGCCCGTTTGTCTGCTTGACGCGCGTGACCAGGCTCAGGGCCGTGTACGACGCCAGCACGCCGACCAGGACCGAGACGATGACCAGGAAAGGGTGGTAATTGCCATTCACCATAAAAAGTTCGCTGGCTGTGAGTATCGAATGCCGGCACGCGCGCTGTCATCGCGCCCATGCCCGTGTGGTTGTCCGCCAAGTGTACAGGGCCTGGCGCGCGGCGCGGTTGAATTCCGGGCGCGTGTCACCCTATAAACCATTGTTTTTTATGACAATTAGTCATGCCAGATGCTCGACCGAAGGTCAATCTGGTTCACATCCTGAGGCCCAGGACGCAAAAAAGGCCTGCACGGTGACGTGCAGGCCTTGATCGGACAACCATATTCGTTGGTGGGAAGTGCAAGTTTCGAACTTGCGACCCCTGCAGTGTGAATGCAGTGCTCTACCCCTGAGCTAACCTCCCAGCGAGGCCGTATTATGCCACAGCCGATAAATTATGCCAAATGGCAATCGGCGGATGAAACCCGTACTGCGTTGCCTGCATGTGCTCGATGCCGCGCGCGTAAACGAACAAGGCCAGCATGTCTGCTGGCCTTGAAAATTCTTGGTGGGAAGTGCAAGTTTCGAACTTGCGACCCCTGCAGTGTGAATGCAGTGCTCTACCCCTGAGCTAACCTCCCGAAGCGAGGCATATTATGGCACAGAATTATTCCGGCGTCACCCCTGTACCCGGCAATTAAGCAGCATACGTGCGCCAGACACAGCTACCTTTGACGCTTTTGTCCAGGCCGGCCAGCACCGCATCGTGCTCGGCCAGTTCATCGCTGGCGGCTGCCACGACGATGATGTCGCCCAGCGGCACGATCTCGAGCGCCTCGCCGTCGTGCGTGGTTTCTTCTTCCACGTCCATCGTCAGCGAATTCTGGCCACGCGTCATCGCCAGATACACATCGGCCAGCAGCTCCGAGTCGAGCAGCGCGCCGTGCAGTTTGCGGTGCGCATTCGAGATATCGTAGCGGTCACACAGTGCGTCCAGCGAATTGCGCTTGCCAGGGTGCAGCTCTTTCGCCTGTACCAGCGTATCGATGACGCCATCGCAATACTGGACGAATGGCGGCAGGCCCATGCGCGTAAATTCAGCGTTCAAAAAACCCAGATCGAACGGCGCGTTATGGATGATGACCTGCGCGCCCTGGATGAAGTCGCGCAATTCGTGCGCAATCTCGTGGAACTTCGGTTTGTCGCTGAGGAACTCGGTGGTCAGGCCGTGCACGGCCAGCGCGCCCTCATCCGATTCGCGTTCGGGATTGATGTAGCAGTGGTAGTTGTTGCCGGTCAGCTTGCGATTGAAGATTTCAACGCAGCCGACCTCGATGACGCGGTCGCCGGTGCGGGGGTTCAGGCCTGTGGTTTCGGTATCGAGAACGATCTGACGCATGGTGCAATTCTTCAAAGTGGGTGCGGGCGCAGTATAACAACTGCGGTGGCGCGGTGTGCAGCGAGGATCGCGGGACCGATCACCGCCGTACCGACGCGGCGCCCTTGTTGGCCAGCACGTCGGCCCGCTCGTTACCCGGGTGGCCATTGTGGCCGCGCACCCAGCGCCATTCGACGGCGTGCTGCTGCTGGGCCAGGTCGAGCGCCTTCCACAGGTCTTCGTTCTTGACGGGCTCTTTCGCCGCCGTTTTCCAGCCGCGCGCCTTCCAGCCATGAATCCATTCGGAGATCCCTTTCTGGACGTACTGGCTATCGGTGTGCAGCACGACTTCGCATGGCCGGTTCAGCACACCCAGCGCCTCGATCACGGCGCGCAATTCCATGCGGTTGTTGGTGGTATTCGGCTCGCCGCCGAAGATTTCCTTTTCATGCCCGTTCGACACCAGCAGCGCGCCCCAGCCGCCGGTACCCGGATTGCCCTTGCAGGCGCCGTCGCTGAAAATCTCGACCCGGGTCGGGTTGACGTCGTTCTTGACTTCACTCATTGCTGTACTCGTTGGTTCGCTCATGCCCTGCTAATCACTTTCTATTCGTTCTATGCGGTTCGCCGCCGGCACTGCCGCCGGCCGCTTGCTCGTTTTCTTGTTCCATGCGGGGCCGATCAGGTGCATGCCCTTGACGCGCTTGATCGCATGCACCACGTAGACCGCACCAAGGTAGGGCCACCAGCGTCCGCCGGCCGCTTCCATCATCGCAAAACGGCTGAGCCAATGGGCGGTGCGGCATGGGGGCGCGTAACAGCCGAAGTGGCTGCGCGTGGCGCTCAGATTGAGCAATTTTAGCCAGTCTTTCAGGCGCGGCATAGAAATGAATTCGCCCGTGTCCGGCAGGTAGCCATTGCGCGTGACCCGTCCGAGCCCCTGGCGCATGCCCCACAGGCTGGCCGGATTGAAGCCGCAGATGATCACCTGCCCTTCCGGAATCAGGATGCGCTCGACTTCGCGCAGGACCTGGTGCGGTTCTGCCGTGAACTCGAGCACGTGCGGCAGCACCACGAGGTCGACGCTGCTCGACGCAAACGGCAGCTCGGTAAAGTCGGCCGCGGCCGCGATCTGGCGGCCGCTTGAAGCGAATGCGAGTTCGTCGGCATTCGACGTGCGCGTGGCAACCTGCCAGCGGTTGGGCATGCGGCTGGCGGCCAGCGCATCGAGCTGCGGCACGCCGATCTGCAGCGCGTTGTAGCCGAAAATATCCGCCGTCAGCTCTTCCAGGCAGGCTTGCTCGAACGCGCGCACGTACGCGCCGGCTGGCGATTGGAGCCAGTTGTCGAGCGCTATAATGGATTTCTCGGCAGCGCTATCCATGCCACCTCTTGACCATACACATGACCATGAGACCTCCACGGCAGCCGGCGCTGTCGGTACTGACAGTGCCGGCCTTCAAAGACAATTACCTCTGGCTGGTTCACGACGGCACGCATGCGGCCGTCGTCGATCCGGGCGACGCAGCACCGGTGCGCGCGGCGCTGGCCGCGCACGACCTGCGCCTGACCGCCATTCTACTCACCCATCACCATGCTGACCATATCGGTGGCGTGCCGGCCCTGCTCACCGAATGGGATGTACCGGTGTTCGGCCCGAAGAACGATGGCATTGATCTTGTCACCGACCCATTGGTGAAGGGTGACCGCATCACCGTGCCGGGCATCGATATGACGCTCGACGTGCTGGACGTGCCGGGCCATACGCTGGGGCACATTGCCTATGTGCGGCGCGACGATGTGCGGCCCGACGATCACGCGCCCTGGCTGTTCTGTGGCGACACGCTGTTTGGCGCCGGCTGCGGACGCCTGTTCGAAGGTACGCCGGCGCAGATGCACGCGTCACTGACACAACTGGCGGCGCTGCCCGACGAGACGCTGGTGTACTGCGCGCACGAATACACGCTGTCGAACCTGGCGTTCGCGCAGGCCGTCGATGGAGGCAATGCGGCGCTGGCCGCGCGCGTGGACGTCGATGGGGCCAGCCGCGCTGCTGGTCAGCCGACCATTCCGTCGACGATCGCGCTGGAAAAAGCCACCAACCCGTTCCTGCGGGTAACGACAGCGCCGATTGTACACAGCCTCGTCGCTGCCGGCCGTGTTGCGGAAGGCGCAACGCCGCTCGAGGTGTTCACGGCGCTGCGGGCGTGGAAGAATACGTTCTGACGCGGGGTCAGATTTCCTCGTACAGCGGCAAGGTCAAGAATTCAGCAAACTCTTCCGCCGTCGACATCTGCTCGAAGATGACGGCGGCGCGCTCGTAGCTGGCGTGCGTGCCATCGGCCGCCACCAGTTTGACCTTGTCCAGTTCTTCGGGAATCATCGCGCGCACCATGTCGGCTGTCACCTTGCGGCCATCTTCCAGCACGCCCTTGGCGGACCGGATCCATTGCCACACCTGCGAGCGGCTGATCTCGGCCGTCGCGGCATCCTCCATCAGGTTGTGGATCGGCACGCAGCCATTGCCAGCCAGCCAGGCGCCCAGGTAGTGGATGCCGACATTGATGTTGTAGCGCAGGCCGGCTTCGGTGATCGGTGCTTCCGGCTTAAAGTCGAGCAGTTGCGCAGCTGTCACGACAACGTCGGGCCGCCCCTTGTCGAACTGGTTCGGGCGCTCGCCCAGCACTTTCGTGAATTCTTCCATCGCCAGGCCCACCAGCCCCGGATGCGCAACCCAGCCGCCGTCATAGCCATCGGTCGCATCGCGCGCCTTGTCGTTGCGCACACCACCCATCGCGACCTCGTTTTTCTCCGGATCGTTCTTGATCGGGATCAGCGCAGCCATGCCGCCGATGGCCGGCGCACCGCGTGCATGGCAGGTCTTGAGCAGCAGCAGCGCGTAGGCGCGCATGAATGGCGCCGTCATCGTCACTTTCGCGCGGTCGGCCAGGCAGAAATCGCTGTCGCGCTTGAACTTCTTGATGCACGAGAAAATGTAATCCCAGCGGCCCGCGTTCAGGCCGGCGCTATGCTCGCGCAGCTCGTACAGGATTTCATCCATCTCGAAGGCGGCCAGGATGGTTTCGATGAGCACCGTCGCCTTGATCGTGCCTTGCGGGATGCCGAGCAGGTCCTGCGTCATCACGAAGATGTCGTTCCACAGGCGCGCTTCCAGGTGCGACTCGAGTTTCGGCAGGTAGAAATACGGGCCGGCGCCCCGTGCCAGCAGCTCTTTCGCGTTATGGAACATGAACAGTGCGAAGTCGAAGATGCCGCCGGAGACGCGCTTGCCGTCGACCAGCACGTGTTTTTCATCGAGATGCCAGCCGCGCGGACGTACCAGCAGCGTGGCCACCTTGTCGTTCAGGCGGTACGACTTGCCATTCTGCTCGAGCGAAATGGTTTTGCGGATCGCATCGAACAGATTGATCTGGCCACTGATCTGGTTATCCCAGTTGGGCGTGTTCGAATCCTCGAAGTCGGTCATGTAGCTGTCGGCGCCCGAGTTCAGGGCGTTGATGATCATCTTGCGCTCGACCGGCCCGGTGATCTCGACGCGGCGGCAGTGCAGCGCGGCGGGAATCGGGGCGATGCGCCAGTCGCCGTCGCGGATCGCGGCGGTCTCGGGCAAGAAATCCGGGCGCTCGCCGGCGTCCAGGCGCCCTGCCCGCTCGGCCCGTGCAGCCAGTAATGTCTGGCGACGCGGCTCGAAGGCACGCGTGAGCGTGGCGACCAGCGCCAGCGCCTCCGGGGTCAGGATCTGTTCGTACGCCGGCTGGATGGTGCCGGTAATTTCCATGCCTTGGGGGATGCTGAGGGACATATCGACTCCTGAAGATGAATGAAAATCGCGTGCGACGCCGGACCGGGCTTGCCCTGCTTGGCGTTCAAGTTGGCTTCCAGTATATTCACCTCAGTAACGCTAAACGAGACAATTACTCACTTCATCTGTGTGTTTTTGTATTAAATCAACGCAGACAACAGGACCGTTTGCATGAGCAAGTTCACCCAGATGACCACCTTTGTCGAGGTCGTCGCGCGCGGCAGCCTGTCGGGCGCGGCGCGCGCCGAGGGCATCGCACCAGCCATGATCGGGCGCCGGCTCGATGCGCTCGAAGCGCGCCTGGGCGTCAAGCTGCTGCGCCGGACGACGCGCAAGCTCGTGCTGACTGACGAAGGCATGGCGTTTCTCGAGGATTGCCAGCGCATTCTGGGTGACCTGGGCGAAGCCGAAGCGGCGGTCTCGGAACGCAGCGGCCATGCATCGGGCCACTTGACGATCTCGGCGCCGGCCGGCTTCGGCCGCCAGCACGTGGCACCGCTGCTGCCGTCGTTCCTGGCCGAGCACCGCGACGTGACGGCCAACCTGAACCTGAATGACCGCGTCATCGACCTGGTCGGCGATGGCGTTGATGTGGCGATCCGGATCGCCCGCCTCGGGGACTCGAATCTGGTGGGCGTCAAGCTGGCCGACAACGGCCGCGTGCTGGTTGCCGCGCCCGCTTATCTGAAGCGCCATGGCACGCCCCGTGTACCTGGCGACCTGGCGCGCCACAATTGTCTGGCGATGAGCAGCGAAGGCAGCCAGCGCGGCTGGACCTTCCTCGAGAATGGCAAGCCGGTCACGCTGAAGGTCAGCGGGAATATGGTGTGCAACGACGGCGCCGTGCTGCATGCCTGGGCGCTGGCCGGCAAGGGCCTGGCGTGGCGTTCGATGTGGGAGGTGGGCGAGCAGATCGCCAGTGGCGAACTGTGCACGGTGCTGGACGACTTCGCCGCGCCCGGCAACGATATCCACGCCGTGTTTGCGCAGCGCCGCCATCTGCCGCTGCGGATCCGCGCCTTTGTCGACTTCTTGCGCCGCAGCTACGCAGCGCCCGACTACTGGCGGCAACGCTAAAGAGGCAGACCAGACCAGAATCTGGAAGCGACAGACGAAAAAAAATCCCCGGCAGTTCCGGGGATTTTGGTCTCGCAACGCCTGTTAGGCGATTACAGAGGCTGGATGTTCGAGGCTTGCTTGCCCTTAGGGCCGGTGGTCACGTCGAACGAAACGCGCTGGTTTTCCTGCAGCGACTTGAAGCCGTTGCTCTGGATAGCCGAGAAGTGCGCGAACAGATCTTCGCCGCCTTCATCAGGGGTGATGAAGCCGAAGCCCTTCGAGTCATTGAACCATTTAACGATGCCAGTTGCCATTACAATTTCCTATTTCGGTTAGTTGGGCTTACGCCCGTTTTAGATCGTTTGAAGAAGCAAGAAAGAAATGACAGACAGACTGCACTACTACCTCGAACCCAACGATCCCACATTATACCGAATATTTCTCGCGCATGCCCTATTCGTTCAACAAAATACGTAAGTAGCCCCACGATTCCTGCTGTCAATAAACGCGCCGGCGCAATTTTTTAATTCGGTATGCAGCAAAGAATAGAGGCAAGGACCGTTGATTTGTTTGCGCTTGATCAAATTCCGGTCTGCTCGACAATTGTGCGCACCACTTGCGTGGCGGCTGGTTCAGGTCAGTGCTTTGGGATCGCGCAGTGCGGCAGCAATGTACTCGTCGAGCTCGGCGCGCCATGCCTGCCAATCGCTGGCGCCGACGCTCTCGAACGCGCGCAGCACGCGCAACCGTTGTTCGAGCAGGCGCGCGTGATGCCCCAGGCCCCGGAACCCGAAGGTCGCGGCCGAGCCTGCCAGCGTGTGGAGCATCGCCTGCAGTTCAGCCGCCGGTCCGGCCGGGTCGAACCCGGGCGCGCCGGCCGATGCGAGCTCTTGCGACAACGCCGTCAGGCGCCCGAACGTGGATGGCAAGCGCGCTGCGAACTTGTCATTCAGTTCGGCCAGGCGGGCAAAGAATTGCTGGTCAGCCGGCTGCGTCATGGTCATGGCGGCCTTATTTGGTGCCAAAGATACGGTCGCCCGCATCGCCCAGGCCCGGGATGATGTAGGCATGCTCATCCAGGTGCGAGTCCAGCGACGCGACATAGACCTTGACGTTCGGGTGGGCATCCTGCACCACCTGGATGCCTTCCGGCGCCGCCACCAGCGCCAGGAACAGGATCTGCTCGTCCTGCACGCCACGTTTCTTGAGGACGTCGATCGCGTGCACTGCCGAGTTGCCCGTGGCGACCATCGGGTCGCACAGGATGAAGGTGCGATCGGTCGTGTCCGGCAAGCGGACCATGTACTCGACCGGTTCATGCGTCTTGGGATCGCGGAACACACCGATATGCCCGACGCGCGCCGATGGCACCAGTTCCAGCAAGCCGTCGCTCATGCCGATGCCGGCGCGCAGGATCGGCACCACAGCCAGTTTCTTGCCAGCGATCACCGGGGCATCGATCGTCACCAGCGGCGTGCGGATCTGGCGTGTCGTCAGTGGCAGGTCGCGCGTGATTTCGTAGCCCATCAGCAGCGTGATCTCGCGCAGCAACTCGCGGAACGTGCGCGTTGACGTGTCGTGCTCGCGCATGTGCGACAGCTTGTGCAGGATCAGCGGGTGATTCAGGATGAAGAGGTTCGGGAAGCGCGGATCTTGGTTCATGGCGGGCTCGACAGAGTCAATAAAGCTTGAGAGCCAGCATTATCACAGGCACAACGTCGTTTGTCCCGGCTCAGGCCGAAAAAATTGTGTGCCGGTGGTGCCGACAGGTGTAATCCGGTCGCCCGCCTGCCCTTGCACCTTGTTACCCGTCATGCATCCAGAACCATCAGCGTCGGTAAGCGCAGCACATGAATGTGTCATGACCGCGCAAATGTCGTTGCATTAAGGCACTTAATTAACGGACAGACATTTTCTACTCAGCAATAATCAGCGACAATACGTAGATGACCCGGCGTACACACGCTGTCCGTCATGCGTGGATGCGAACGCACCGTACGTTGTTCATTCTGATGCAGTACGGAATTTTTCAGTGATAGACTCGTCCCTGGTTTGTTCGCCCGGCACGGATAACGAGATGACATCGGCATGTATCGACATGCCGCGAAACGAGAGCCCTGACCGACCATGCACCTCCCTTCCTGCGACGCCCCCCATTCGCCGCCAGCGCACCTGCCGCAGGCGAGCCTGCTCGACGGTCTTCTGGAAAGTGCGGGCGATGCCGTGTTCCGGGTGGCCGCGAGCGGGACGATCCGGGCTGCGGGCACGCGCGCCCAGCGCTTTCACGGGTACGCGCCCGGCTGTTCGCTGGTCTCGCTCGTGCACGACGTCGACCAGGCGGCCCTGCGCCACGCACTGAACGGCGCGGCCAGCGCGCACGAAGCGGCCCTGGTCCAGGCGCGCTTTCGCATTGGCGAGCAGGATATCTGGTTCGAATTGCGCATTGCCCGGCTGACGACGGGCGACGATGCGCAGATCCTCGTGATCGGGCGCGACATGTCGACGCAGCATGCAACCGAAGAGCGGCTGCGCCACATGGCGACCCACGACGCGCTGACCGAATTGCCGAACCGCCTGCTGCTGGCCGACCGCATCCGCATGGTGATCTCGAACGCACGCCGCTCGGGCCAGGGGTTTTCGGTCGTGGCAATCGGCCTGGACGGGTTCAAGAAAGTCAACGATGGCCTGGGCCATCCGCTGGGCGACGCCGTGCTCCAGATGGCAGCCAGCCGCCTGCGCCGGGTCTTGCGCGACAGCGACACGCTGGCGCGCGTTGGCGGCGATGAATTTGTCGCCGTGCTGCCGGGCACGTTCAGCGAGGCCCAGATCAAGCTCGTCACCGGGCGCCTGATGGCCACGCTGCAGTCGCCCTTCGAGACGGGCGGCCACACGATCTACCTTGGCGCATCGATTGGCGTGACGATCTACCCGGACCACGCCGAAGACGAGGTGCGCCTGGTAACGCTGGCCGACGCCGCGTTGTCGCGTGCCAAGGAAACCGGCAAGGGCCGCACCGTTGTCTACAGCCCGGCCGACCAGGGCCCGTCCGAACACGATATCTCGCTCGAGGCGGCCATGTTCAAGGCCGTGCGCGAAGGCGAATTCCTGCTCTACTACCAGCCGATCGTCGACGCCCGCACGCGCGTTATCGAAGGCTTCGAAACCCTGATGCGCTGGAAACACCCGACCCTCGGCATGGTGCCGCCGGTCCGCTTCATCCCCATTGCAGAAAACAATGGCCTGATTAATCTGCTGGGCGCGTGGGCACTGAAGGCAGCCTGCATGCAGATCCGTCAGTTCCAGGAAGTCGCCGGCCGCGAACTCTACATCTCGGTCAATATCAGCCCGCGCCAGTTCCGCAGCGACCGCTTCCTGACCGTGCTCGACGAGGCGCTCACGCTGTCGGGCGCGCAAGGCCACCAGTTGGTGCTGGAAATCACCGAGGGCACGCTGATGGTCGATCCGGTGCATGCCGAAGCGGTCATGGCGAAAATGGTCGAACGCAATGTGCGCATCGCGATCGACGATTTCGGCACCGGCTACTCGTCGCTGGCGTATCTGAAGCGGTTCCCGATTTCGGTACTCAAGATCGACCGCGCATTCGTCAAGGACCTGCCCGGCTCGCAGAAGGACGCCGCGATCTGCCGGGTGGTGCTCGACCTGGCCAGGCACCTGAGCCTGGCGGTCGTGGCCGAGGGCGTCGAAACCGAAGACCAGTTGGTCTGGCTGGACGGACAGGGTTGCCACTACATCCAGGGCTACCTGACGGGTAAGCCAATGCCCGCCAATGTGGCCGTCACGGCACTCAACGAAAACCTCTACACCGCTCTTCTGCCGGCCGACACCCGGACAGGCACACCATGACCTTACCCAACACCGCCGCGCGCTCGGCGAAAGCGCAAGCCACCCTCGCCCTGCTGTGGGAACGCATCCGCCGCCAGGGCGACATGCCCGGCTTTACCAAGGCGATCAATGCCATCCTGGCGTCGATGCGCGGCGAGGACGAGCGCGATTTCTCGATGACGCAGACGGTCCTGTCCGACCCGGTGCTGACCCAGAAGGTCCTGCGCCTGGCCAACAGCAGCATGTACGCGGCGTTCGGCCAGCACGTCAACACGATCTCCAAGGCGGTGCTGGTGCTGGGCACCGACAGCATCGGCCACCTGGCGCTGGGCCTGAAGCTCATCGAGGAGCTCGGCCGCAGCACGCCGGACACCGAAGTGGCCCACATCGAGATGGAAAAAGCCGTGCTGGCCGGGATGGTAGCGCAGCAACTGGCCGCCGGCGCGCAGGCGCGCAATCCGGAAGAAGCCGTCGTGTGCTCGATCCTGCATTCGCTGGGCCGGATGATGATCACGTTCTACATGCCCGAGCGCTGGACCCTGATCCAGGCCGCAGCTGCAGGCGGCGACGACACTGCTGCCGCCCAGGACGTGCTGGGCCTGCATCTCGAAGACCTCGGCCGCGCCACCGCCGCCCATTGGGGTTTGCCGGGCAACCTGGTGGCCGGCATGCGCCGTGTCGAACCGGGCGAACGGGGCGACGGCTTCGAGCACGACGACTGGCTGGCGGCGCTGGGCACGATGTCCACCCGCACCGCCGATGCGTTGTGGGCCGACGATGCCGCCGGCGCCGCCAAAGTCGCCGAGCTCGCCGAGCAGTTCGCGCCGATGCTGGGCATCTCACCGGCCGGCATCCTGGCATCGATCGAGCAGGCCCGGCTTGAGGCCGCGGCCGATCTGTCGATTGCACCGCTGGCCAGACCCGCCGAGAAACGCGCGCGCCTGGCCGCGGCCACGCGCAGCCGCATTGCCGGCAACAAGATTCTGATGGGCGGCGTGGCCGACATGCGCGAGGCAGGCCCGAACGCCACTGCCGGCCAGATGATGTCGCTGGCACTGGAAACCATGCACGAGGGACTGTCGTTTGCGCGCTCGTTTGCGTTCGTGCGCAACCGGCGCGACGGACGCTACGCAGCGCGCCTGGCACTGGGCGCCAACGCCAGGACGCTGCAGCCGGACCTGACCTTCGACGATACTTACGAGGCGAACGTGTTCCACGCGGCGCTGGCGAGCGACCGCGTGATCTTCATCGAGAATGCGCACGACGCCAAGTTCGTGGCCAAGCTGCCGGACTGGTGGAAAGCTTCGCTGTCGCAGGCCCGCTGCTTCGTCGTGATTCCGCTGTGCGCGCACGGCCAGCCGGCCGGCTTCATTTATGGCGACTGGGACGACACCTACCCGCAGGTGATCCTGAGCCAGACCGAGTTCGGCCTGCTCAACGACATGCGCGCGCTGGTGGTGCGCACCGTCGAGCGGCGCCACCAGATGGAAGCGATCGCAACCCGCGTCTGAACGGGCGGTCTTGGCAACCCCAGCCGCTGACGCTCAGGTCAGCCGGGGCGTGGCGACCCGGACGTCGCCACACTGCGCGCGGTGCATCAGCGCATGGTCGATCAGCACCAGCGCCAGCATCGCTTCGGCAATCGGCGTCGCGCGAATGCCCACGCACGGATCGTGGCGACCGAAAGTTTCCACCAGCGCCGGATTGCCTTCCTTGTCGATCGAGCGGCGCGGGACGCGGATCGATGACGTTGGCTTGATTGCCAGCGACACCGTGATGTCCTGGCCTGTCGAGATGCCACCCAGGACACCGCCGGCGTGGTTGCCGACGAAACCTTCTTGCGTCAGCTCGTCGCCATGGACCGAACCGCGCTGCGCCACCGAGGCGAAGCCGGCGCCGATCTCGACGCCCTTCACGGCATTGATGCCCATCATCGCGTAGGCGATGTCGGCGTCGAGCTTGTCGTAGATCGGCTGGCCCCAGCCCACCGGTACGCCGCGCGCGACGACGTCGATGCGTGCACCGATCGAATCGCCGTCGCGGCGCAGCTGGTCCATCGCGTCTTCCATGCGCTGCAGCAGCGCAGCATCGCCCGTCGCGGCAAAGAACGGGTTGGCATGCACGTGTTCCCAGCCTTCGAACGGCACGGCAATATCACCCAGTTCACGCATGCAGCCCAGGAACTCGGTGCCATATTGTTCGCGCAGCCATTTCTTGGCGACGGCGCCGGCGCCCACCACGGGCGCGGTCAGGCGCGCCGATGAACGGCCGCCGCCGCGCGGATCGCGCACGCCATACTTGTGCCAGTAGGTGTAGTCGGCATGGCCGGGACGGAAGCTCTCGGCGATATTGCCGTAATCCTTGCTGCGCTGGTCTTCGTTGCGAATCAACAGCGCGATCGGGGTGCCGGTCGTGACGCCCTGGTAGACGCCGGACAGGATCTCGACCCGGTCGGCTTCCTGGCGCTGCGTGACGTGGCGCGACGTGCCGGGCTTGCGGCGATCGAGGTCCAGCTGGATATCGGCTTCGGTCAGCGCCATGCCGGGTGGGCAGCCATCAATGACGCAACCGATTGCAGGGCCGTGCGACTCGCCGAAGGTGGTGACGGAAAACAGCTTGCCAAATGTATTGCCGGACATGGATAGGAAGGGGGTACAGTTTGATCGAACTGGCATTTTAACAGGCGATCCAATTAGCAGAAACGCATAATCTGCACATGGCCCTCGCCAAAATGTTGCCAACAGGATATATTTAGCAAGTTACTGGCAGTTCGTATTCCTCCGTGAGCAACCGGCTACTTCCTTTCCAAATTACAAATGCCTATATACTGGACGTACACATGCCAAGCATCCCTGGAGACGTAGCACATGCCAGCTTTGACGCCGCCGTCCGGACCACCGCAGGATGATCACACGATGGATGATCTCGTCTTCGCCGACGAAGTCGTCGTCGTCCCCGTCGCTACGCTTTCGCCATGGCGGATCCTGGTGGTCGACGACGATGCAGACGTACATTCGACAACACTCTTTGCACTCGGCAACGTCGAGATGCAGGGTCGTCCGCTGGCCTTCCTGCATGCCTACTCGGCCACCGAGGCCTTCGCCGTGCTCGGCCGGGAACGCGATATCGCCGTGATCCTGCTGGACGTCGTGATGGAACGGGCGGATGCCGGCCTGCAGTTGGTGCGCCGCATCCGCGACGAACTGGGCCTGCATGACGTGCGCATCATCCTGCGCACCGGCCAGCCCGGTTACGCCCCCGAGATGGAGGCGATCCGCGGCTATGACATCAATGATTACCGCACCAAGTCGGAACTCACGCGGACCAAGCTCTACACGGCAGTGGCCGCAGCGATCCGCTCCTACGAGCAGCTGTGTGCGCTCGAAGCGAACCGGATCGGCATGGAATGCATCGTTGCCGCCTGCGCGCAGCTGATGGCACTGCACGGCGTGCGCGATGTGGCATATGGCATCCTGAGCCAGGCCGGCAAGTTGATCGGACAGCCGGCCGACGGCGTGCTGTGCACCCGTGAATTCGGCGACGGCACCGGCGCCAGCGCCTTCGGCCCGCTGGGCGTGGTGGCCGCCTGTGGCGCCAGCCGCGACCTGGAAGGCTGCGAGCTCGATGCGCAGTACGACGATCCGCACGTGACCCGGCTCGCGCAGGCTGCCGGACGCACACTGGCGCGGCGCGCCTGCACGGCCGAGGACGGTGTCCTGGCGTTGTTCTTTCCTGGCAAGGCGGGGCGCGATTTTGTCGCCTGCATACCGCTCGGGCGCACGATCAGCGACGTCGAGATCCGCCTGCTGAAAGTCTTTTGCGGCATGGTGGCCGTCAGCCTGGACAATTGCGAACTGGTCACCGACCTGCACAAGTCGGCCTTCCACGATCCGCTGACGGGCCTGCCCAACCGCACGCGCATGGTCGAACTGATCGACGCCAAGCTGGTGGCAGGCTCAGGCTCCGGCCCCGACCACGCTGACGACGCCGTGCTGGCACTGGTCGATATCGACCACTTCGCCGAAACCAACGATGCCCTCGGCCACCGCTTCGGCGACCTGCTGCTGGCTGCCGTCGCGCAGCGCCTGTGCACGCGCCTGGCGCCCGGTCTCGCACCTGCTCTCAGCATCGGACGCATCGGCGGCGACATCTTTTGCGTACTGGGCAATGCCCACCTGGTCCAGCCAGCCCTGCTACAGGCACTGTTTCTCGAAGCGTTCCACATCGATGGTCAGGACGTGCAGGTGTCGTCGACGCTGGGCCTGGTGCGCCTGGCCGAACACGACGGCAGCGGCGCCGATGCGCTCAAGGATGCCGACATCGCGCTCAAGCGCGCCAAGCTGCAGCAGCGCGCCGGCCACTGTTATTTTTCGCGCGGCATGGGCGTCGAGATCCGCGAGCGCGTGCGCATGATGCATGCGCTGCGCAGCGGCTTCCGGAACGGCGAACTGTTCCTGGCCTACCAGCCGCAGATCGACCTGGGCACCAACCGCGCCTTTGGCGCCGAGGCGCTGCTCCGCTGGCGCCAGCAGGACGGCCAGCTGGTATCGCCCGACCGCTTCATCCCGATTGCCGAATACTCGGGCCTGATCGTCGAGATCGGCGAATGGGTGCTGCGCCAGGCCTGCATGGAATTGCTGCGCCTGCGCGCCGCCGGTCACACGGCGTTCACGATGTCGGTCAATGTTTCGCAAGTGCAGCTGCGGCACCCGCACTTTCTCGACATGCTGCGCCGCGCGCTTGACGATACGGGCGCGCCGCCCGAATTTATCGAGCTGGAAATCACGGAATCGATGGCGATGGAAGAGCCGGCCGTGCTCGTCGAAAAGCTGGCGCACGTCAAGCGCACCGGCGTGTCGATCGCGATCGACGATTTCGGCACCGGTTTTTCATCACTGTCGCATCTGCAGCGGTTGCAGGTCGACCGGCTCAAGATCGACCGCACGTTCGTCACGGAAATAACCGGTTCGGCGCGCGGCAGCAGCATCGCGCAGATGGTGGTGCAACTGGGCCGCAATCTGGGCCTGTCGGTGATTGCAGAAGGGGTGGAAGACGAGCGCCAGGCGCAGATCCTGCGCCAGCTCGGATGTCCGCTGGCCCAGGGCTTCCTGTATTCGCGGCCCTTGTCGCCCGAGGCGCTGCTGGTCTGGCTGGCAGGCGAACCGGTCACGCAGGCAGCGTGACCGGCGACAGGGTCAGTCCGGGGCGTTCTGCTCGGCTGGCCAGTCGCGGATATAGGCCTTGAGCATGCGGTTTTCAAAACTCTGTGCTTCGAGCACTGCGCGCGCGACGTCATAGAACGAAATCACGCCCAGCAGTGTGCGTGCATCCATCACCGGCAGGTAACGCGCATGCTTCTCGAGCATGATGCGGCGTACCTCGTTGACTTCGGTTTCCGGCGTGACGGTGATCGGGCTGTCGTCCATGTGACGACGCACCGTGCCGGCGCCCACCGCGCCGCCATTGGCGTGCAGCGTTTTGAGCACTTCGCGGAACGTCAGCATGCCCACCAGGTCGCCGTATTCCATCACGACGAGCGAACCGATATCGTTCTCGGACATCGTGGTTACGGCCTCGACCAGGGGCTGGTCGGGCGTCACGGTGTATAGGATATTGCCCTTCACTTGCAGGATTTCCGAAACTTTCATGCTGGCCACCCCCGCGCGGTCAATACTGCTGTTGGATAAATTTGTATAAGGCATAACGCCGACTGTAGCCTATGCCCGCTAAAAAATCCAGCTTTGCGCCACCTCATGGTGCAGAGACGCCGGCCCAATGGTGCAGTGCAGATTGCGCAAACGGCCAACGCTGCTAGGATGGCTGGCTTCCATCAAGACAGGCTATCTGACATGCAACTCGCGATCGACGGGCACACCGCCTTCTGCCATACCGGTGACAACGCGTTCGACCCGGCACTGCCCACGGTCGTGCTGGTGCACGGCGCCCTGAACGACCACACGGTGTGGCTGCAGCAAAGCCGGGCGCTGGCCGCGCGCGGCGTTGCCGTGCTGGCGCCCGACCTGCCCGGCCATGGCCGCAGCAGCGGGCCGGCGCTGCGCTCGGTCGAGGCACTGGCCGACTGGCTGATCGCCCTGCTCGATGCGGCGGGCGTCAAGCGTGCGCTGCTGGCCGGTCACAGCATGGGTTCGCTGGTCGTGCTGGAAGCGGCGTACCGCGCGCCGCAGCGCGCCGCCGGCCTGGCCTTGCTGGGCGCGACCTTCCCGATGAAGGTAGCTGACGCGTTGCTTGCTACTGCGCTGGACGATCAGCAGGCCGCCATCGACTTGGTCGTGACCTGGTCGCATGCAGCATGGAGCGACCCGTCGATCGCCGACGCCGCGCGTGACATGATGCGGCGAGTGGCAGCAGGGAGCAGTGAGCCGCTGCTGCACACCGATCTGGCCGCGTGCAATGCGTACGGTAATGGCTTGACTGCGGCTGCATCGATCACCTGCCCGGTCGTGGTCGTGCAGGGTACGCAGGACAAGATGACGCCGCCGCGCAAGGCCGGGTTGCTGACCGACGCGATCGCGCATGCGTCGATCGTCACGGCCGAGACGGGCCACGCGATGATGCAGGAAGCGCCCGAGGCGGTCTCAGACGCGCTGCTGGCGCAGGCGGAACGATTGATCAGCTGACCGGCGCCGTAACAGCATCAACGTCGGCATCCACGTCGGCGTTGGCGTCCCCGGCGTCGCCGAAATGCTCGCGCAGGGTTTCGCCCAGGCCGGCCTCGACCGCCTCTTCGACCCGGCGCGCCAGCGCGCCGGTGTCGAGCGACAGGGTGGTATCGGGGCTGGCCTCTTCTTCGCGCTGCACGGCCTCTTCCACCGCGAAGTCGAACACGAACAGGCGGTACACGTCGGCCAGGCGCAGCGTATCCGGGTCGGCCAGCAGCACCCAGTGCTCCTGGCTGGCGCGCTTGGTATGGCGCCAGCTGATCTTGGTGGGCGCCTGGTCATGCACGCGCCCGACCCAGCCTTCGGCCACCATGCGGTGCAGCAGGCGCGCCAGTTCGTTGTAACCGATCCGCGTGTGATGGCGGATGGTGCTGCCGGACACGAGCGCCGTGCCAGTCAGCTTGGCGCTGCCGTGCAGGACCTTCAGCACCGACATCGCGTCGACGAAGGCGCCGCCGGGCGCGGCCTGGTACCACCAGCGTTCGTATTTGACGACCGGCAGCGCCGCCGTCAGCAAGGCGCCCACCAGCGTGATCATCCAGGTGACATAGATCCAGACCAGGAACAACGGCAGTGCGGCCAGCGCGCCATAGATGATGGCGTAGGTCGGAAACTGGCGGATGAACAGGCCGAACACGCGCTTGGCGACTTCGAACGCGATCGCGGCGGCGAGTGCGCCCCAGAAGGCGTCGCGCCAGGCGACGTGGCGATTCGGCACCGCCACGTACAGCAGCGTGTAGCCACCTGTTGTCGCGGCAATCGAGGCAAGGGTGAAGGCCAGCGTGGCCAGTACGCTGGCATCGCGCTCCAGCCCGCCGGTGACGTCCACCAGCTGCGACGTGAAACTGAGCGAGGCGCCGAACAGGATCGGACCCAGCGTGATCAAGGCCCAGTACACCAGCAGGCGCTGGGTCCAAGGCCGCGGCTGGCGCACGCCCCAGATCTGGTTGAAGACCCGCTCGATCAGGCTCATCGTCGCGGCCGTCGTAAACAGCAGCGCCACCGCGCCCAGCGCCGACAGGCCCTTGGCCTTGCTGGCAAACTGCGTCAGGTTGCCGCTGATCGTGCTGGCAATGGCCGGCGGCATCAGGTTCTGCACGAACCAGGCGTCGACCATCGTGCGCACCTGGCCGAACGCCGGGAACATCGTGAAAATAGCCAACACGATCGTGAGCAGCGGCACCAGCGCCAGCGTGGTCGTAAACGTCAGGCTGCCGGCAACCTGCGGCAGGCGCTCTTCGCGCAGGCGGCGCAGCGCAAACCGAACAAGATCCTTGGCTTCGGCCCGCGTCAGGCTGCGTTCGAGGCTGCCATCGGCGTTCTCGGTAACGACGTGGGAAGGATGCTGGGAAAGATGCTGCGGCGGTTGGTTCGGCATGGCCATGGAAATACCCGATTCAGGCCGCGAATTGGGCGTCAACCCGGGCATGTCACTTCAACAAAGCGCACTATAATACCAAGGATGAACACGAACCCTTTGAGCATCCTGGTTTTGTATTACTCCCGCCACGGCGCCACGCGCAAGCTGGCAGAACTGATCGCCCAGGGCGTGGACAGCGTCCCCGGAGCCGAGGCGCGCCTGCGCACCGTGCCCGCCGTGTCGTCGGTGGCCGAAGCGACCGCACCGTCCATCCCCGACGATGGCGCGCCGTATGTCGACGCGGCCGACCTGGCCGAGTGCGCGGGCCTGGCGCTGGGCTCGCCCACGCGCTTTGGCAATATGGCCTCCAGCATGAAGTACTTCCTCGACGGCACCGCCGCCGAATGGGTCAATGGCACGCTGTCGGGCAAGCCGGCCGTCGTGTTCACGTCCACCGGCAGCCTGCACGGCGGGCAGGAAGCAACGCTGCTGTCGATGATGATTCCCCTGCTGCACCACGGCATGCTCGTGATGGGCCTGCCGTACACACACCCCGAACTGATGAACACGGCCAGTGGCGGCAGCCCGTACGGCGCCACCCACTGGGCCGGCGTCGATGGCAAACGCGCCATCACCGAGGACGAGCGCGCCTTGTCGATCGCGCTCGGTCGCCGCCTGGCAAGCGCGGCGCTCAAACTGCACGAAGGTCAATAATGGGCAAAGGCAGAGTCTTTCATATCGGCGCGGTACTCAGCCTGGTCTGGCTGATCGGCTGGCTGGTGGCATGGGAAGCGTTCGTGGCACCCCTCCAGCCCGGCAGCTGGCTGCTGGCCCTGAAAGCGCTGCCGCTGCTGCTGCCGCTGCGCGGCGTGATCAAGCGCGACCTGTACACGCTGCAATGGTCGTCGATGCTGATCCTGATCTACTTTGCCGAAGGCGCCGTGCGGGCCTGGGCCGATACCAACCTGCTGTCGCGCCAGATGGCCATCGGTGAAGTTGTGCTGGTGGTCGTGTTCTATGTTTGCGCCCTGCTGTATCTGCGCCCATTCAAGAAGGACGCGCAGCGCATGGCCAAGGAATTGCTGGACAAGGTCAAAGTTCCGCATGGTTGATCAGTCAGCGGCCGCCTTCCTGCAACAGCTGCGGTCCATCGTGGGCGTCGACCACGTCATCACGATTCATGCCGACATGGCGGGCTATCTGGCCGACTGGCGCGGCCGCTACAGTGGCCGCGCGCGCGCCGTCGTGCTGCCCCTCGACACCGATCAGGTCGCTGCAATCGTGCGCCTGTGCGCCAACGCCGGTGTGCCCATCGTCCCGCAAGGCGGCCGTACCGGCCTGGTCATGGGCAGCGTGCCCGATACCTCTGGTGATGCCATCGTGCTGTCGCTGCGCCGCCTGAACCGCATCCGCGCAATCGATCCGGCCAACCGCACCATGACGGTCGAGGCCGGCTGCATCCTGGCCGACATCCAGGCCGCCGCCGCCGGGGCCGGCATGCTGTATCCGCTGTCGCTCGCCGCCGAAGGATCGTGTACGATTGGCGGCAACCTGTCGACCAATGCCGGCGGCACCGCCGTGCTGCGTTACGGGAACACGCGCGACCTGTGCCTGGGCCTTGAAGTCGTCAATGCCCAGGGCGACGTGTGGGATGGTCTGCGCGGCCTGCGCAAGGACAACACCGGCTACGCGCTGCGCGACCTGTTCATCGGCGCCGAAGGCACGCTGGGGGTCATCACGGCGGCGGTGTTGAAACTGTTTCCGGCGCCGCGCGGCATGCTCACGGCCCTCGTGGCGCTGGACTCGCCGCGCCAGGCGCTCGCGCTGCTGAACCTGCTACAGGCGCGCTGCGGCGCCGCGCTGACGGGCTTTGAGCTGATGTCCGCCGTCTGCCTGGACCTGGTCGCGCAACAGTTCCCTGCCCTGCCGCAGCCATTCGCCACGCGCCATCCGCAGTATGCGCTCGTGGAATTGTCGAGCAATGAATCCGAAGCCCATGCGCAGGCGCTGCTCGAGTCAGGCATCGGCGCCGCGCTGGAAGATGGCATCGCACGCGACGCCGTCGTGGCCACGTCCAGCCAGCAAGCACTTGGCCTGTGGCGCCTGCGGGAACACATCCCATTGGCCCAGGCGGCGGCCGGCAAGAACATCAAGCACGATATCTCGTTGCCGGTCTCGACGATTCCGGAGTTCATTGCCCATACCGACGCTGCACTCGAGCGGGCGTTTCCCGGCTGCGTGCTGGTCACGTTCGGCCACCTGGGCGATGGCAACCTGCACTACAACGTCGCGCCGCCGCCGGGTGTCGCGCACGAAGCGTTCCTTCTGGAGCAGGATGCGGTCAACCGCATCGTCCACGACGCGGTGGTCGCGTTTGCCGGTTCGATCTCGGCCGAGCACGGCATCGGCGCGCTGAAACGCGACGAGCTGGCGCGCACCAAGTCGCCGGTCGAACTTGGCATGATGCGTGCCATCAAAACCGCGCTCGACCCGCTGGGCATCATGAATCCCGGGAAAATACTATGACCGGGAGCCTGCCATGCGTTGCCTGTGGTGTTTTGTATTGTGCGCGACGTGCTGCGCCGTGTGCCGGTTGGCCACGGCCGGCACGGTCTACAAATGTCATGAGGGAACGCACGTGAGCTACGCCGACCGACCCTGCCCTGGCGCCGGTGCGCCGCTCGCGCTGCCGCCCGCCCCGAGGCCCGATCCGGTGCAAGCCGCGCGCCTGGCCGCTGCGCGCACCGCATTGGCGTCCATCGAGGGGACACGCACCGCGCAGGCTGCGCGTGACGCGCAGGAATTCGAACGCGCCGGCCGCGCTGCGCTGACCCTGCGCAAGCGCTGCGACAAGCTGCGCCTGCAGGCACGCTGGGCCGACGAAGACCTGGCGCGCAGCACCGATGAGGCAAAAGCCGTCGCGCGCATCAAGGCGCGCCGCCAGGCCGAAACACTGGCGGTCGAATGCCCGGGTTGAGCCGGCTCACGCGCTGGCTGCTGCTCGGCGAGTGGCGTGCGCACCCGGTCCGTGCGCTGGTCGCGATTGCCGCGATTGCCGTCGGCGTGTCGATGGGCTTTGCCATCCACCTGATCAACGCTGCCGCCTTCAATGAATTCTCGGCCGCCGTCAAGAGCCTCTCGGGCCAGGCCGACATCCAGGTCCAGGGCCGCGAACTGGTGTTTGACGAAGCGGTCTACCCGCGCCTGGCCAGCCACCCGGACGTCGCGGTGGCCGCGCCCATCCTCGAGGTGCAGGCCGGCGTGCCGGGCCAGGACACACCGCTGCGCATCATCGGCATCGACGCCTTCCGCGCCGGCTACATTTCGCCCGACCTGACCGGCGTGCCAGGCGAAGGCCGCATGCTGGATGTGCTGGCCGACGATGCACTGTTCCTGTCACCCGCCGCCGAAGCGTGGCTGGGCAAGCGGCGCGGCGATACACTGAATCTGCGCGCCGGCACCGGCATCGTCACGCTGCGCGTGGCCGGCCCCGTGCAACGGGCGCGCAGCGGCCAGCGCCTGGCGGTGATGGACATCGGCGCGCTGCAGTGGCGCCTGGACCGCGTGGGCAAGCTCTCGCGCGTGGATCTCAAGCTGCGCAGCGGCGTCGACCGCGCTGCCTTCCAGCGCGCTCTAGCGGCCGATCTCGAGCGCACCTGGCCGGGCCGCTTCACGGTCGGCCAACCGAACGACGCCGACCAGGAAAGCCGCACCGAGAACATGAGCCGTGCCTACCGCGTCAATCTCACGGTGCTGGCGCTGGTCGCGTTGTTTACCGGCGCCTTCCTGGTGTTCTCGACCCAGGCGCTGTCGGTCATGCGCCGGCGCAGCCAGTTCGCGCTGTTGCGCGTGCTGGGCTTCGAACGGGGTCAGTTGCTGCGCCAGGTGCTGCTCGAAGGCGCGAGCCTGGGCGTGGCCGGCAGCCTGCTGGGGATCGGCGCCGGCTATGCGCTGGCCGCGACAGCCCTGCATTATTTTGGCGGGGACCTGGGCGCCGGTTATTTCCCGGGCATCCGTCCGCAAGTGGCGTTCACGCCCGGTGCGGCCATCGTCTTCTTCGGCCTGGGCCTGGGCGTGGCCTTGCTCGGTTGCCTGGCGCCGGCGTGGGAAGCGGCGCGCGCACGCCCGGCCGTGGCGATCAAGTCCGGCGCCGACGAAGCGCCGCTCTCGCGCCTGGCGCGCGTGTGGCCGTCGCTCGCATGCCTGACGATCGCCGCGCTGTTCGCGTTCGCGCCGCCCGTGTTCGAGCTGCCGCTGTTTGGCTACCTGGCGATCGCGCTGCTGCTCGTCGGCGGCATCGGCCTGATGCCGCGCTTTGCCGCCGTCACGTTCCGCGCGCTCGAAGGCTTGCTGGCAAAGAAGCGGCACCCGATGCCGGTGCTGGCGCTGTCGCTGGGTCGTCTGGCCAATGCGCCGGGCCAGGCCTCGATTGCGCTGGGCGGCATCCTGGCCAGTTTCAGCCTGATGGTCGCGATGGGGATCATGGTGTCGAGCTTCCGGGTCTCGGTCGACGACTGGATGGGGCATATCCTGCCCGCCGACCTGTATGTGCGCACGGTCGACGCCGGCGGCACCGGTTATTTGAGCCCGGCGCAGCAGACGGCGCTCACCGCGCTGCCCGGCGTCCAGCAGATCCAGTTCCTGCGCACGCGGCGCGTGTCGCTGGCGCCCGAGCGTCCGCCGGTCGTCGTCATCGCGCGCGACATCGACGTGCGCGATCCGGCGCGCCTGTTGTATCTGGTGGGCGCGAGTGCGCCGATTCCTGCCGGCGCGCGGCCGGCCTGGGTCTCCGAGGCGCTGCTTGACCTGTACGGCGCGCGCGTCGGCCAGACCCTGCGCCTGCCCCTGGGCGGCGCCGAAACGCCGTTCTTTGTCGCCGGCGCCTGGCGCGATTACGCGAACCAGAGCGGCTCGGTCGTCATCCAGCTGGCCGATTACCGCCAGTTGACGGGCGAAGGGGCCGTCACCGACGCGGCGCTGTGGACGGCGGATGGCATCGACGCGGCCGCGCTGGAAACCCGTTTGCGCGCGCTGCCGTTCGGCGCGGCGCTCACCTTCATGCGCCCGGGCGACATCCGCGCGGCGAGTCTGAAAATCTTCGACCGCAGTTTCGCCGTGACGTACTTGCTGGAGGCGATCGCGATCGCCATCGGGCTATCGGGCATCGCCGCCAGTTTTTCGGCCCAGACTTTGGCACGGGCGCGAGAATTCGGTATGCTGCGCCACGTCGGCGTCACGCGGCGCCAGGTGTTGCAGCTGCTCGCTTTCGAAGGCGGCCTGCTCACCGGCCTGGGCGTCATCGCCGGTTTCGTGCTCGGACTGGTGATCAGCCTGATCCTGGTATTCGTGATCAACCCGCAGTCGTTTCACTGGACCATGGGCTTGCATCTGCCCTGGCCATTGCTGGGCAGTGTGGCCGGGGTGCTGGTCGCCGCGTCCGTCGCCACCGCGCTCGTGTCGGGCCGTCAGGCCTTGTCGGGCGGTCCGGTGCGCGCTGTCAGAGAGGATTGGTAATGCGTTTCATCCTAGGTGTATTGCTCTCGCTGCTGGCGCTGTCCGCGCGCGCCGAACCGCCCGTGTTTGCCCCCGTCACGCCCGGTGCGGCGCTGACATTCCCGCGCGACTACGGCGCCCATCCCGAGTTTCGCACCGAGTGGTGGTACGTCACCGGCTGGGTCGAAACGCCCGACAAGCGCCCGCTGGGTTTCCAGGTCACGTTCTTTCGCAGCCGCACGGGCGTCGACGGCGCCAACCCGAGTCACTTTACGCCGCGCCAGCTGGTGATCGGCCATGCGGCGCTGTCCGATCCGTCGGTCGGGCGCCTGGTGCACGACCAGCGCAGCGCGCGTGAAGGCTTCGGCCTGGCCTGGGCCCGCCCCGGCAACACCGACCTGAAACTGGACGACTGGCGCATGGTGCGCGACAACGACGGCACCTACCGCGTGACCATCCGCTCGAACCAGCTGACGCTGGAACTGCGCCTGCGCCCCACGCAGCCGGTGCTGGCGCAGGGCCAGGGCGGCTATTCGCGCAAGGGCCCCAGTGCCCAGCATGCCAGCTACTACTACAGCGAGCCGCAACTGGCCGTGACGGGCAACGTGGGCCGCGCCGGCATGGCCGCCACGGCGGTCACCGGCAGCGCCTGGCTCGATCACGAATGGTCGAGCGAAGCCCTGCAACCCGACGCCGTGGGCTGGAACTGGGTCGGCGCCAATCTCGACGATGGCGGCGCGCTGATGGCTTTCCAGATCCGCGACAAGCAAGGTGGTAAACTATGGGCGCACGCCAGCCGGCGCGACAAGGCGGGCAAGGTCACGCATTACGCGCCGGAGCAGATCACGTTCACCCCGCAAACGCTGTGGACATCGCCGCGCACACAGGCGACCTACCCGATCGCCACCACGATCGCCACCGGCGACCAGGTATGGCAGATCGTCCCGCTGCAGAACGACCAGGAACTCGATTCGCGCCGCTCGACGGGCGCCGTGTACTGGGAAGGTGCAGTCACGATCCAGCAGAACGGCCGCCGCGTCGGCCGCGGCTACCTCGAGATGACCGGCTATGTGCAGCCGATGAAACTATAAGAATCCCACGAAGACACGATGACGACGCGCACCACCAGCTCCACCGCCTCCCCCGACGCAGACAGTTCCCGCAAGAGCAGCCTCTCGACCCTCAAGGGCTTGATCCCGTTCATGGCGCCCTACCGGCGCCAGTTCATCCTGGCCGGCATCGCGCTGCTGTTCGCGGCCGGCGCCACGCTGGCGATCCCCGCTGCCTTCAAGCAGATGATCGACCTGGGGTTCGGCGCCTCGGCCACCGCGCGCGGCATCGAGAACGTCAACGCGACTTTCCTGGCGCTGTTCGGCGTGGCCGCCGTGCTGGCGGTGGCCACGGCCGCGCGCTTCTATATGGTGTCGTGGCTCGGTGAGCGCGTAACGGCCGATATCCGCAGCGCCGTGTATCGCCACGTGGTGCGCCAGAGTCCCGAGTTCTTCGAGACCACACGCACCGGCGAAGTCCTGTCGCGCCTGACCACCGACACGACGCTGATCCAGGCGATTGTCGGCACCAGCATCTCGCTGGCACTGCGCAACACGCTGCTGTTCATCGGCGGCCTGGTGATGCTGTTCATCACGAGCCCGCGCCTGACGTCGATCATTCTCGGCCTCTTGGTGCTGGTGGTGCTGCCGATCGTGCTGTTCGGCCGCCGCGTGCGCAAGCTCTCGCGCGATTCGCAGGACCGCATCGCCGATGCCTCGGCCGTCGCCGGTGAAATCCTCAACGCCATGCCCACCGTGCAGGCCTTTACGCGCGAAGGCTACGAGGCCGGGCGCTTTGGCGTCGAAGTCGAAAGCGCGTTCACCACCGCCATGCGCCGCATCCGCGCACGCGCCACGCTCACGCTCCTGGCCATCGTACTGATCTTCGGGGCAATCGTGTTCGTGCTGTGGCTGGGCGCGCACGCCGTGATTGCCGGGACCATGACCGGGGGCGAACTGGGACAGTTCATCCTGTACGCCGGCATTGTCGCCGGTTCGGTCGGCGCGCTGTCGGAAGTGATGGGCGACGCCCAGCGAGCCGCCGGTGCCACCGAGCGCCTGCTCGAACTCCTGGGCGCACGTTCGGACATCCAGGACCCGCTGCACCCGGCCACGCTGCCCGCGCGCACCGCCAACGGCGCGCGCGTGACGCTCGACAATGTCACCTTCGCCTACCCGTCACGCCTGCAGGAAGCCGCTCTGTCGCACCTGGCGCTCGAGATCCAGCCTGGCGAGACGGTCGCCGTCGTCGGCCCGTCCGGCGCCGGCAAGACCACGCTGTTCCAGCTGCTGCTGCGCTTTTATGATCCGCAATCGGGCAGCATCCGCCTCGACGGCGTCGATGTGCGCGACCTGACGCTGCAGACGCTGCGCAGTGCGGTCGGCATCGTGCCACAGGACACCGTCGTGTTCTCGCTCGACGCAATGGAAAACATCCGCTACGGCCGACCCGATGCCACCGACGAGGAAGTGATCGCGGCGGCGCGCATGGCGGCGGCGCACGAATTCATCGAGCGCCTGCCGGAAGGCTACCGCTCGTTCCTGGGCGAGCGCGGCGTGCGCCTCTCGGGCGGCCAGCGCCAGCGCATCGCGATTGCGCGCGCGCTGCTGAAGAACCCGCCGCTGCTGCTGCTCGACGAAGCCACCAGTGCGCTCGACGCCGAATCCGAACGCCTCGTGCAGCGCGCGCTCGAAGCGGCCATGGTCGGTCGCACCACAATCATCATCGCCCACCGCCTGGCCACCGTGCAGCGCGCCGACCGCATCGTCGTCTTCGATGGCGGCAAGATCGTCGAGATGGGAACGCACCACGAGCTGGTCGCCCTGCGCGGCGTGTATGCCAACCTGGCGGCGCTGCAGTTCCAGGCGCACGGGCCGGTGGCCGCGTAACGGCTTCGTCAAGGCGTGCTGCCTGCAGTGGAGCATGCCGCGTCTGGCTGCAGACAACGCCGTTAGCATTACCACATCCGCTATCTGTTCTCGACGCAATCATGGCGGAATGATCAAGCAAACCATCGATTTTCGTCACATTCCGTTGTAATGTTGCATCGGAGCACCACAATGACTGCTAAAACTCACTAATTATTTCCTCATGAAAAGTTGTGGGGCGTATGATCCCGGGTTATACCTTCCATCATTACTCAACTATCATGAGCAACCAGAAATATAGTTTAGCCAGCTGGAATGTCGGCACCCGTATCAGCGTGGTCACATTTGCCCTGGCAGCGGTCATCCTGGCCGTCCTGATCGCCACGATCACCCTTTCCACCTCCAGCATGCTTGAGCAGCGTGCGATGCAAAGCGTGGCGAGCGAGCTCAAGGGTGTAACCAATACCGTCGAGCTGTTCAACAAAACCGTGTCGAGCCAGGCCGTCAGCTTTGGCCGCATCTTCAGTTCCGGGCTCACGGGCGCCTACGCGCTCGACGAAGCCACCACCGTCGACATCGGCGGGCGCCAGGTGCCGACGCTGAGCGTGGACGGCAAGCCATTGAACCTCGATTTCGCCGTACCGGACAGCTTTACCGAGCGAACCGGCGCCAATGCCACGGTGTTCGCCGTCGCCGGCGACGACTTCGTGCGCGTGACCACGTCGGTCAAGAAGGAAAACGGCGACCGCGCCGTCGGCACGGCCCTGGACAAGACGGCGCCAGCCTACGCCGCGCTGCGCGATGGGCGCACCTACGTCGGCCTGGCCACGCTGTTCGGCAAGCAGTTCATCACCCAGTACGAGCCGGTGCGCGACGCCGCCGGCAAGGTCGTCGGCGCGCTCTACGTGGGCGTCAACATCAGCAAGGACATCGCCTTCCTCAAGGAGCGCATCAATGCGATCAAGGTCGGCGACAGCGGCTACTTCTACGTGCTGTCGGCAGCGCCGGGCAAGACCTATGGCGAGCTGCTCGTGCACCCGAAGAGCGAAGGCAAGAACATCCTCGACAGCAAATCGGCCAATGGCCACGAGTTCGTCAAGGAAATGCTCGAGAAAAAGGAAGGCACCGTCCGCTACGACTGGCAAAATCCGGGCGATACCGGCGCGCGCGAGAAATTCGCGGCCTACACGCACATGAAGGACTGGAACTGGGTCATCGCCGGTGGCACGTATGTCGACGAGATCACCGCCGCCGCAACCCAGCTGCGCAACCGCTTCATCCTGTTTGGCATTGCCGCACTGGCCGTACTGGCCACGCTACTGTATCTGCTGGTGCGCTCGACAGTGACGCGCCCACTGGCAGCGGTCGAAGAAGTGGCACGCCGCATCGCCAGCGGCGACCTGACCGCCCGGATCGCGCCCCGCAACAATGACGAAATCGGTCGCCTGACCGTTGCCATCAACGACATCGGCGAGAGCCTGTCGGGCGTGGTCGGCAAGGTACGCGACGGCGCTGAGCACATTGCCGCCGCCTCGCAGCAGATCTCGACCGGCAACCTGGACCTGTGCAGCCGCACCGAGGAACAGGCGGCCAGCCTGGCCACCACCGCGTCATCGATGGACGAGCTGACCACGACCGTGCGCCAGAACGCCGACAATGCGCGTCAGGCCAATGAATTTGCCCGCACCGCATCGAGCGTGGCGCAGAAAGGCGGCGACACGGTCTCGCAAGTGGTCGCCCGCATGGATTCGATCACGGTCGCCTCGCGCAAGATTTCGGACATCACGAGCGTCATCGATGGCATCGCGTTCCAGACCAATATCCTGGCCCTGAACGCGGCCGTCGAAGCGGCCCGGGCCGGCGAACAGGGCCGCGGTTTTGCGGTCGTGGCGTCCGAGGTGCGTAACCTGGCACAGCGCTCGGCCGCAGCGGCCAAGGAAATCAAGGGCCTGATCGACGCCTCGAACCATGAAGTCGGCGCCGGCAGCGCGCTGGTGGCGCAAGCCGGTACCACGATGCAGGAAGTACTGACGAGCGTGCAGCGCGTCACCGCCATCATGGCCGAGATCAGCAACGCCAGCCAGGAGCAGACCCAGGGCATAGAGGAAGTCAACCGCGCCGTAGTCGAGATGGACACGACCACGCAGCAGAATGCCGCGCTGGTCGAAGAAGCCAGCGCCGCAGCGCAGGCGATGCACGAGCAGGCCGATGCCCTCGCCCGCTCGGTGCGCAGCTTCCGCCTGGCCGAAGACGGCCCGAGCCTCGGCTACGATGCACCGGCACCGGCCCCGCGCCGCACGGCCCTGACCCACGGCTGAAGTTCGGCCGATCAAGCGTCCTGCGCCCGGCCTTCCGGCCGGGCGTTTCCTTTGCCTGCCCGGCGCGGTGTAGAGTAGAGTTCCTGTCCCTTCGGAGTGCACCTTGTCAGAATCCGCCCTGCAGCGCCGCTGCCACACGATCTTCCCCGGCCACCGCCAGCGCCGTCCCGCCGAACACTTCGCGGCGATGGCCGCCTGGTGCGAGCAGCACGACATCGATCACGACGTGTATGGCAATGGCGACCTGATTCAATCGTTCGAAGCCAAGGTGGCGGCCACACTGGGCTTCGAAGCCGCTGTGTTCTGCGTCAGCGGGACGATGGCGCAGGTAACGGCGCTGCGCCTGGCCTGCCTCGAGCGCGCCAGCCGCCTGGTGGCGCTGCATCCGACCTCGCACATCTTCGTCCACGAGCGCGCCAACTACCAGTTACTCGACCACTTCCAGGCGCTGCCCGTGGGCGACCGGCACCGGCCATGGTCGGCCGCCGACCTGCTGGCAGTACCGGACCACCTGGGCGCCGTCGGCCTCGAGATTCCCATGCGCGAGATCGGCGGCCAGCTCTCGTCCTGGGACGAACTCGAGGCGATCAAGCGCAGTTGCCGTGAGCGCGGCATCCACCTGCACATGGATGGCGCGCGCCTGTGGGAAGCGGCCGCCGGGTACGAGCGCAGCGTGGCGCAAATCGCGGCCGGCTTCGATTCGGTGTATGTTTCGCTGTACAAGGGACTGGGCGGTCTGGGCGGCGCGATGCTGGCCGGCAGCCGGGAGTTCGTGGCACGCTGCGCCGAGTGGTTCCGGCGCCAGGGCGGCAACGTGATCCACCGCTCGCCGTACGTCGTGGCAGCCGCGATGGACTTCGATGCGCGACTGGCAGCGATGCCCGATTATTTCAGGCGCACGCAGTTCCTGTACGCGGCGCTGCAGGCGCACCCGGCAATCGGCGTGAACCCGGCCGCGCCGCAGAGCAATATGCTGCACCTGCACCTGCCCGTATCGCGCGAGCAGGCACTGGCGATCCGCGATGCGCTGGCGATCGAGGATGGTATCTGGCTGTACAACCGCGCCGCCCATGGCGCGCTGCCAGCCACCAGCGTCGTTGAAATCTACGTGGGTGACAATCTGCTGGCGATGCCCGACACTGCGCTGCACCTGGCGCTGCAGCGCTTTGCCGACCGGCTGGCCGCACCAGCCTGCGCCAGCCCAGGTGCCCCCATCTGCACCGGATGATAGAATGCCGGGTTGTACGATCCTTCATACCATCACCCGCAATGCGCCAATATCTCGACTTCATGCGCCATGTCCAGCAGCATGGCGCCACCAAGACCGACCGCACCGGCACCGGCACCCGCTCGGTGTTCGGCTACCAGATGCGCTTTGATCTGCAGGAAGGCTTTCCGCTCCTGACCACCAAAAAAGTGCACCTGAAGTCGATCATCCATGAGCTGATCTGGTTCCTGCAGGGCTCGACCAACATCGCCTACCTGAAAGAGAACGGCGTCTCGATCTGGGACGAATGGGCCGACGCCGACGGTAATCTGGGCCCGGTGTACGGCTACCAGTGGCGCAACTGGCCGACCCCGACCGGCGAACACATCGACCAGATCGCGCAGGTGCTCGAGCAGATCCGCACCACGCCCGACTCGCGCCGCATGATCGTCTCCGCCTGGAACGTGGCGGACGTGCCGTCGATGAAGCTGCCGCCGTGCCATGCGCTGTTCCAGTTCTATGTGGCCGATGGCAAGCTGTCGTGCCAGCTGTACCAGCGCAGCGCCGACATTTTCCTGGGCGTGCCATTCAATATCGCCTCGTATGCGATCCTGACCCACATGATGGCCCAGCAGGCGGGCCTGGAGGTCGGCGACTTCATCTGGACCGGCGGCGATTGCCACCTGTACGCCAACCACATGGAGCAGGTCGACCTGCAACTGTCGCGCGACCTGCGCGCGCTGCCGCAACTGGTCATCAAGCGCAAGCCTGACTCACTGTTCGACTACCGCTTCGAGGATTTCGAGATCACCGGCTATGACCCGCATCCCGGGATCAAGGCGCCGGTGGCCGTCTGACGGTGGCCGGCGTTGCCCGGCATATGCAGTGCGCCGGGCATGACAGCATTCTGACTGGAGCACTATGACATTGTTACCCAACGCGTTGATACCGCGCCTGCTTGCGACTCTGGTCTGCACTGCGCTCACCATCATCCAGACCAGCGCGGCAGGAACGTCGCCAGGCACGGGCGCGCGCGCTGCCGAGTTCGGCAATTATCTGCGTCCATTTGCGGCCACGTCCTTGTGGAACGCGCGCCCGGTCAACCCGACCTTCGGCACCTTCGTCATTCCAAAGTCGAGCTACTTCCCGACCGTCGCGTCGGGCGCGTATTCGACCGGCGTCTTCGTGGCATCGGCAACGGACAAGCCGATGACCGTGGTCGGCCCGGGCTCCACCGGCACCCACACGGTGGGCGTTGCCGACCCCGACAACAACGGCAGCCGCGAGATCACGATTCCCCGCTGGCCTGCAGGCGTGTTGCCGGCGTCAGGCACGGACGGTCATGCCGATATCGTCGACCCGGTGACGAAGACCATCCATTCATTCTGGCAATTGAAACAGAAAGACGGGCGCTGGACCGCCGCCCTTTACTCGTGGAGCAAGCTCTCCGGCAACGGCTGGGGCGATCCCGCGCATTATTATCAGGGCGCCCGCGCGGTCGGTATTCCTGCGTCGGCAGGTCTGATTCGCAAACACGAGATCAAGGATGGTCTGGCCACGTATCCGCATGCGCTGGCCATGTCGCTGACCAAGAATGGGCTGGCCAACGGCGTCAACAGCCCGGCCTATATTTTCCCGGCCACTTCGGCCGACAACACGGCAGCAGCCAATACCGGCGCCATTCCGCAAGGCGCATTGCTGATGCTGCCGCCCGGTTTCGACAGCAGCGCGATCACCAATCCGGACCTGAAGAAGATCGTCGAGACCCTCAAGTTGTATGGCGCGTATGTCGTCGACTACAACACCGGCACGCCATTCGTCATCTATGCCGAAAACGACGCCGGTTTCAATCTAATGCCCAAGGGCTGGGACAACGAGGTCGCCAGCCAGCTCGACCTGGTTCGTGCCGGTCTGCGCCAGGTGACGTCGGTCCAGGGTTGGCTCGACGGTAATGGCAACCCGGCAACCGCCGCGATCAAGGCGCAGCAGAACATGAACGTCCTGTCGATGCGGGGTCCATGGTCTCGGCAATCGGGCACCGGTACGGCTGCCTACGACACCCTCGAGCAGCGCCTGTCGTTCGATGCGACGACCGGCAAGACCGTGTACGTCAACTCGAGCAATGCCGGCATGACGCCCGTGACATGGGCAAAGCCGCAGGCCGGCACGCACGTTCAATTGTCGGTCAGTGCGACCGGCGGCGCCACGTTGCGGCTGCAGGTGACAAGCAACAACGTGATGGTGCAGGACACCCGGGACCTCGCGAACGGGCAATCCCGCCGCTTCGTGTGGCCGGCCGACGCCAAATTCACACTGACGGCAACGAGCGGCGCGGCCGGACCGTCGTCAGTCAAGGCCTCGCTGGTCAGATTGCCCTGACCTGATACCCGCCGGGATTACAACCAGAGTCCTGGCGCGATCTTGCGGGCAATCATGCGCAGTTTCTCTTTTGCCCTGTAACTGGAACTACGGTAATTCGCATTCGAATACCCGGAATAACCATCGATGATCGGTTGCACGCGAAAACGCGGAATGATTCTGGTATTCGGTGTGTGCAATGCCTCGTTCATCGTTTGGAAGAATTTCTTTTCGAGCACGAACGATTTGGCATACTCGCCCCGGAAATAGCGGTCATAGGCATCGCGACGGAAGGCAAACGTACGCAATTCCATCCACAGATTACCGCCCAGCGATTCGCCGATGAGTGGCACGTCCCGCAGGTCGCAATACACCTCGTAATCGGCGGGCGCCGAGCAAATCAATTGCTCGATATTCAAAATTTTCAATCTGCCGGTGACTTTCCAGATGTGATCATCCGCCTTGATCACATTACTGGCGAGCAGGCCCTCGTCAAACATCCTGAATTCGCCATAGCCCTTGCCTCTGGACGGCGGGTAATCCGAACTGACGCTGATGAATTCCACGTTCTTGAATGACTTGCGCTGCAGCGCGTTTTTCAGCGGGGTCAGATCGGTGTCCGAGTTTTCGAGAAACACGATGCGATCGGCGACTTCCGGCGCCACCGCCTCGTAATACCGGAGCGCCTCGATATAGTCGTTCATCCGGATGGCAGGGTCCATCCTCGTCGAACCGGGCATGTCTTTCGATGGCGTGATCGTCGCAGACATCAGGATCACATTGGGTTTTTTGGGGTTCGACATCGTTTTCCTCGCGGCCAGGCCAGCCTTGACCATTTCTGTTTGTTGTAACTTCAACATCTTACCGCGTTTTTACCGGCACAGGCAGTCGCGCTCGCGACATCGTAATTAATGCAGCCGAGAAACTCTATGGATGGTCGTGCCGCTGAATGACGTCAGGTATCTGCAGCGACGCTTCCCGTCAATACCACAATCCCCCGTTCGCGTAAATACACTCGAATCTTTGTCCAATAGTAAAGACGCCTGACCGGCTCTGCCATTTAAAAGAAACACAATTGCTTTAGGTGTTGCTTTTTAATTTGATCACGTGGACCGGTATCACTTTTTTAATGCCCATAGCAAGAAGGGCAATCTTCTGTTGCAAATCTCCAAAATTAGTGCATATAACTTTTATTTGCCGTGTGGAATTCTTTTCCCTACAGTAATATTCATGGCATCTGACAGGCTGAGAGAGAAGAGCCTGATACGCATCCGATCCTCCTGAATATTGAAGATACCGACATGACACTCTTTTCGCGCACGGTCACCGTGCAGGTCGTCTCCACACTACTGTGCACGTCGCTGGCCGCATGTGGCGGCGGCGGCGCAGATACCGGTTCGGCGACCGCCGCATCGACCGTTTCGAATATCGTTGCGCCGACGCCCGCTGTAACAACGCCCACCACCGATAGCGGCGGCGCCTCCAAACTCTCGCCTGCGCAAGACGCGCCGACGACGGGCACCACCCTGCCCGCCGCCTCGCCCGCGATCCCGTCGGCACCAGTGTCAGTGACACCATCGGTGCCAGTGGTGACCCCATCTGTGCCAGTCTCGGTGACCCCATCTGTGCCAGTCTCGGTGACCCCATCCGTACCATCATCGTCAACCCCATCAACGGCGACCCCATCAAAGATACCCTCGGCGACCCCGCCCGCGTCGCAAACCACGCCCTCGAACACCGGAGATGGCGTCTTCGGCACCTACTTGCGGCCGTATGCCGCCAACTCGCTATGGAACTCACGTCCGCTCAACCCGGTGTTCGGCACCTTCGAGATTCCGAAGTCCAGCTATTTCCCGACCGTCGCCTCGGGTGCCTATTCGACCGGGGTCTTCCTGGCGTCCGCGTCCGACTCGCCGATGACCGTCGTCGGCCCGGGCTCGACCGCCACGAACACCGTCGGCGTCGCCGACCCGGACAGTGGCACGAACCGTGTCATCACGCTGCCTCGCTGGCCAGCGGCCGTGTTGCCGGCTTCCGGTACGGACGGTCATGCCGATATCGTCGATCCGGTTACGAATATCGTCCACTCCTTCTGGCAGCTGAAGCAGCAGAACGGCCGCTGGACCGCGTCGATGTACTCATGGAGCAAGCTGGGCGGAACTGGCTGGGGCGATCCATCGCATTATTACCAGGGCGCACGCGCAGTGGGCGTTCCTGCTTCGGCCGGCCTGATCCGTAAGCATGAAATCAAGGACGGCCTTGCCGCCTATCCTCATGCGCTTGCCATGTCGCTGACCTTCAACGGTCTGGCCAACGGTACCAGCCACCCTGCCTACGTGTTCCCTGCGACGGCCGCGGACAATTCGGCGTCCGCCAATACCGGCGCCATCCCGCAGGGCTCGCTGCTAATGCTGCCACCGAACTTTGACAGCAGCGCGATCGTCAACCCGGACCTGAGGAAGATCGTCGAAACGCTCAAGTTGTACGGCGCCTACGTGGTTGACCGCAATACGGGTACGCCATTCGTGATCTATGTCGAAAACGACGCCGGGTTCAACCTGATGCCAAAAGGCTGGGACAACACGATTGCCGACCAGCTCGACAAAATCCGCGCCAGCCTGCGTCAGGTCACCTCGGCACAATCCTGGGTCGACGGCAATGGCGACATGATTGCCGCAAGAAATGTACCGCAGCAGAACACCAACATCCTGTCGATGCGTGGCGGTTGGTACCGGCAGTCCGGCACCGGCACGGGAGACTATGACGCGATGACCCGCAAATTCTCGTTCGGCGCGACGACGACCAAGACGGTCTATGTGAATGCCAATAACACGGGCTTGACGCCGGTCAAGTGGGCCAGGCCGCAAGCGGGCACGTATGTGAACTTCACAGTCAGTGCCACTGGCGGCGCCCGGTTGCGTCTGCAAGTTAAATCCGGAAACACATTCACGCACGATACGTGGGATCTGGCCGATGGAAAAACAGTGCGGATCCTGTGGCCCGAAAATGCCTCGATCGTCCTGATTGCGTCCAGCGGTACCAGCGGCGCGTCGTCGGTCAACGCCGAACTCGTGCCGGCACCCTGATCGTACTGCTGTCCCAACCGAAAGCCGCGCCCCCAGCGCGGCTTTTTTCATGCCAGGACAGCACGATATCTTTGCCCGTTACAATTCATGCATCTGAAATTTAGCTTATGATATTGCTATTGATCACAACAGCGTCACATAGCGCCGCTTAGCGCAGTCAGCTTCACGACTGCCGGTATTGCCGCCCGGTGGCGTTCGACGTCGCAGCCGCCGTGTTCAGCCCGGCCTGCCCTGCTATCCAATTTTAGGAAACCATTCTCTTGATCCAAGCGTTTTCGATCGCCCTGCTCGTGCTGCTATGCATCATACTGGTGCCGGTCATGGTCCTGTTTGTCCAGGCAGTGCTGGCGTGGCGCCCCGTGCGCAGCGCAGCATCCGTGCCCGGGCCGCGTCCACGCATTGCGGTGCTGATCCCTGCACACAACGAAGAGGCGGGCTTGCTTGCAACCCTGTCGAGCCTGCAGCCACAGCTCAGCGCCAGCGACCTTATCCTGGTTGTTGCGGACAATTGCTCCGATGGCACGGCCGACGTGGCCCGCCAGGCCGGTTCCAGCGTGATCGAACGCAGCCATGCGCAACTGCGCGGCAAGGGCTTCGCGCTGGACTTCGGCGTGCAGGCGCTGGCCGAGACGCCACCCGACGTGGTCATCATTGTCGACGCCGACTGCATCGTTGCCGAAGGTGCCATCGCGCGTCTGGCGACGCTGGCGGCGCACCATCAACGTCCGGTGCAGGCGCTGTACCTGATGCACACGCCAGCCGGTAGCGGACCGCTGAAAAAGATCGCTGAATTTGCCTGGATCGTGAAGAACAAGGTGCGTCCGCTGGGCTGGTTCCGGATGGGCTGGCCGTGCCAGTTGATGGGCACCGGCATGGCGTTCCCCTGGCAAACGATCCGCACTGCCCACCTGGCAACCGGCCACATCGTCGAAGACATGAAGCTCGGGCTCGATCTGGCGCTGGCCGGGAGCGCGCCGATGTTCTGTCCGTCTGCGCTGGTCTACAGCCATTTTCCAAGCAGCGCCGAAGGCGTGCAAAGCCAGCGTACGCGCTGGGAGCATGGCCATCTGAGCGTGATTGCCAGTGCCGCTCCGGCTGCGCTAGGTGGCGCCATCCGCCGCCGCAGTGCCAGCCTGTTCGCGTTTGGCCTGGACCTGTGCGTGCCGCCGCTGGCGCTGCTGGTGTTGCTGGTATGCGCACTGACCGGGCTGAGCTTGATAATGGCTGTGGCCGGCGGCCCGGTTGCGCCGTTGCTGCTGGGCCTGTTGGCGGGCGTGGCGCTGGGCGTGGCGATTCTGCTGTCCTGGTGGCGTTATGGCCGCGCGGTGCTGAGTGGTAAAGAACTGGCACTCGCTGTGGTCTACGTCTTGGCGAAAATACCCTTGTATTTCCGCTTTCTGTTCCGTCGTCAAGTTTCATGGGTGAGGTCAAAACGTGACAGTGAATAATATTGCGCCGACCGCGCCGGTGCGTGCCCCTGTCGTCACCGACTTCACGCGCCCCGTGTATTGCGTGCTGGGCCTGCCGTTCGATGCACTGAACATGCAGCAGACCGTGGATTTGCTGCTGGCGCGCGTTGGCAATGCCGAGCGCTGCTTTTTCTCGACGCCCAACCTGAACTTCCTGATCACCAGTCAGCAGGACCCGGCATTTCGCGACTCGGTGCTGCGCTCGTCGCTGTCACTCGCCGACGGCATGCCGGTGGTGTGGCTGGCCAGGTTGCTGGGTTTGCCGTTCACCGACCGCGTTGCGGGAGCGACCGTGTTCGAACGCTTGCGCGACCAGCGCACGACGCCGATCAGCGTGTTTTTCTTCGGTGGACCGGATGGTGTCGCGCAGAAGGCGGCGGACGTGCTGAATGCCGGCGAAGGCCGTATGCGGTGCGTGGGCGCCTGTTCGCCCGGCTTCGGGACATTGGCAGAGATGAGCACGCCAGCCATGATCGAACGCATCAACGCAAGCAACGCCGACCTGCTCGTGGTGTCGCTCGGCGCCAAGCGCGGTCAGGTGTGGATCGAACACAATCTGGACGCGCTGGAGACGCCGCTGGTCAGCCATCTGGGCGCCGTGGTCAACTTTGTCGCGGGCACGGTCAGCCGAGCGCCTGGTCTGGTGGGCCGGCTCGGGCTGGAATGGGTGTGGCGCATCAAGGAAGAACCGGCGCTGTGGCGGCGCTACTGGAACGACGGCGTGGCGCTCGTGCGCCTGCTCACCGCGCGCGCGCTGCCTGCCGCGCTGGATGCGCGGCGCCTGCGCACTGCACATGGGGCGCCCGTACTGCAGGAAAGCGACGATGGCGAGCGTTACACGCTGATGCTGCGCGGCATCTGGCGCGATGCGGCCCTGGGCGATCTGCGGGCTGCGCTGGCGCGCGCCACTGCCCGGCCGCGCCGGGTTCATCTGGCCCTGCAGGACGATTGCGGCCTGGACAGTGCTGCGCTCGGCCTGCTGCTGCTGCTGTATGGCCACCAGAGCAAGGTGGGCGCTGCCCTGAGCATCGACGCACAAGGTGCTTCCCTGCGCCGCACCATGCGTTTGCAGAATGTCGAATTCCTGCTGCAGGGATTGCCTGGCACGACCGCCTCTGCGGCCACGGCCGCCGATCTCGCACCACAACGCTAGTACGCTGGCGCACCGCGCCGGCGACCCTGTTTTTCACACTGATTGGATCGTGCAGCATGGATTGGCTCGTATTGTCGCCGTTCGTTAAGACCACCTACCCCGGCTGGTTGATGCCCTTCATCGATGCGGCCAAACACCGTACCCGGCAGGTGCCTGCCGACTACGATCACGACCGCTCGCGCGCAGTGTCCTCGGGACGCCAGTGGCTCGATTACCTGCGCCACGGCTGGCGCGGTTTCAGGCAGACGTTCACCAAGAAACCCACCGGCATCGTCACGGCGTTCCCGCAACTGGCGGTGATCGTCGCACTGTTCAAGACGCTCAGCGGCCGCAAGAACGTGCCACTGATCGCCTGGTGCTTCAACCTGGCCCAGCCCTACGGCGGCATCAAGGGCAAGCTGGCGCGTTTCTGCCTGCCGGCGGTGGACGTGTTCGTCGTGCATTCACGGGCCGAGATCGAGATCTACAGCACCTGGCTGCAGCTGCCGCGCGAGCGCTTCGTGTTCGTGCCCCTCAGCGCTGAAATCCGGGATACGGACACCTGGTCTGACCAGGGCGACGACCCGTACATCGTTGCCCTGGGCACGGCCAACCGCGATTACGCGCTGCTCTCTGAAGCCGCCGGCCAGCTGGGCTATAAGACCATCATCGTGGCCGGTAGTCACGCCACCGCCCACATCCAGCCACCGCCCTGCGTGAGCTTCCGTTCCAACCTGACGCTGGCAGAGTGCCACCAGCTGGCGCTGTACTCGCGCGTCAACGTGATCCCGATTGCGGACGTGAACGCGCCGTCCGGCCAGGTCACGGTGATCGAATCGATGATGCGCGGCGTGCCGATGGTGGCCACTGCCTGCGCCGGCACCAGCGATTATGTCGTCGATGGCGTCGACGGCATCCTGGTGGCGCCGAACGACGTGGCTGCCATGGTGAACGCGCTGCGCACCGTCTGGGAAGATGCCGCACTGCGCACCGCCCTGTCGCGTAACGCGCGCCAGGCCTCGCTCGACAAATTCACCTTCCCGGCGGCTGCGGCGCGCCTGACGGAGCTGATGACGCAGCTGGCCAATCGGCGTTCACGCCCCGATTGATCCCTTGCTGCAGTTGACACCCCATCGCGCCTTCACCGGAGACCGAATTGATTGCTTATTTACTGCTGGCACATGGCAACCCCGCCCATCTTCAACGGTTGATCGCACGCCTGCGCTCGGATGGGACGGCATTCTTCATCCACGTTGACGCGAAAACCGACGGGCGCGCCTTCGCCCATCTGGGTGCGGACGATGTGACGCTGGTGCCTGCACCGGTCGCCGTACACTGGGGTGACTTCTCCCAGGTGGAAGCGATCCTGCTGCTGATGAAAACCGCGCTGGCGGCGGGCAGTTTCACCCGCTTCGTGCTGCTCAGCGGCGTCGACTATCCGTTGTGGCCGACAGCGTCGATCAACGCTTTTTTTGCCGCGCAGCCCGATGCCGAATACATCAACCTCGTCGCGATGCCCTGCGCCGCTGCCGGCAAACCACTGGCTCGCCTGACCTCCTACACGCTGCGGCCAACGTTGTCTGCACTGCACCGCTTGACCCTGCGTGTGCTGCTCAAAGCCCGGATCATCCCGCGCCAGCGCGATCTTCAACGTGCACTGGGGGCATTGACGCCGTATGGCGGCTCCACCTGGTGGGCACTGACGCGCGGCGCCTGCACCTACCTTGTAGATTACGTGGCGCGCAACCCGGGGCTGGTGCGCTTTTTCAAGGGCACGCAATACGCAGACGAGACGTTCCTGCACACGATTCTGGGGAACTCGCCGTTCATGGCCAACGTCAGGCGCAACCTGACTTATACCGACTGGAGCGCAGGCGGGGCGAGCCCGGCCAATATGTCGGCCAGCCACATCGACTACTTCCGGACCAATACGCAATTTCGCGCCGACGATGTCTACGGCAGCGGGCCGATGATCTTCGCGCGCAAATTCAGTGACGGCGACGCTGCGCTATTGCAGGCGATGGATGCAGAACTACCGGCTCACCACTGAAACACACGACAACGGCAACGGAAGGCATACAACCGGCATGGCAAAAGATTTGTTGAACACGACACCGGCGACGGCGGGCCGCGGTGAAAAATACCCGCTTCCCGTCTTCGCCATGGGTGACACTATTCCGAAGCAGATCCACCAATGCTTTTTCGGTGCGCGCACATTTACCGACGAGCTGGCGAACAATGTGAACCATATCAAGGGCCTCAATCCCGGCTGGACGCACACCCGGTACGACGAACCCATGATGAAGCAATTTATTCTGGAAAATTATGGCGCCACGATCCTGCGGTATTACGAGCGGATCAATCCCAATTATGGCGCGGCGCGCGCCGACCTGTTCCGCTACCTGCTGCTGTATAAGGTCGGCGGCGCCTATCTCGACATCAAGAGCACGATGACGCGTCCATTCGACGACTTCATCACGCCGTCGGATCGTTACTTGTTGGGGCAATGGGACGATCCGGATAATCTGGACCGCCTTGGCTGGGGCATGCACAGGGAAATCGCGCATGTCGACAAGGGCGAGTATCAGCAATGGCACATCATTTGCGTGCCGGGCCACCCATTCCTGCGCGCCGTGATTCTGTCCGTGCTGGCCAATATCGACCGCTATCTGCCATGGAAAAATGACACGGGTGCGCATGGCACGTTCCGGCTGACAGGACCCGTCGCCTACACGCTGGCGATTCATCCACTCACCGCGACGCAACCCTACCGACTCATCGACAGCCGCGACAGTGGCCTCGTGTATTCGATCCTGAACCAGCGCAGCCACGCCAAGCTGTTCACGTCGCATTATTACCGGCTGACCGAATCGATCGTCACGCTGAACACATTCTGGACCGTCGTCGGCCAGCTGCGCCATTTCAGGCAGCAGACGAAGGCGCTGATCAAGCGCCAGGTGAAACGGATGCTGGGCCGCCCGACCTAGCGCGCAGCATCAGCTTGATGCTAGCGGATCGAGCTGTCCAGCGACATCCTGAATTTGCCGGCCCTGATTTTGCGCAGCGCAAATTTGGCATGCTTCGAACGCAGCATGACGCCCAGATCCCGTAGCGTCAGCCGGATCTGGTCGTAACCCGCCAGTGAATACAGCATGCCGGCGAGGTCGCCGCGCTGACAATGCTTCTGATAAAACAGGTGGGCCGCGCGGATGATTTTCTCCGACGACTTCTTCGTGATCCGCTCGAACTCGTGCGAGATATCCATGATGTAGGTATTCGCCTGAATGCTGTACGCCGGACCACCTGTCTTGATCAGCCGCACCCACATATCCCAGTCCTGCCACGCCGGCATCGCCGGATCGAAGCCGCCCGCATCCTTCATGCGCTGCGGCGTCGTGAATACCTGATTGCCGACGGCGTTCGATTGCACGATCTGCTCGGCCGATACCGACGCTTGTGTGTCCCACAATGCGACGTTGTCGCCGGCATTGACAATGCGCCGGTCGAACAGGCACGAGAAATGCACGCCCTTTTCCTGCTGGCGATGCCATTCAGCCAGAAACGTGGCGAGCCGGTGCGGCAGAAAAATATCGTCGTCGTCCAGACCAGTAATGAATTGGCCCTGCGCCACCTGAATGGCCTGATTGCGCGCCGCGCAGGCGCCGACCGACGTGTCGTTGTGAATCAGCGTGATCGAGATGTTTTCAATCAGGCCGTTCACATAGTCGCACGTGCCATCATCGGAACCGTCCGAAACAACGATGAGTTCAATGGGCCGGTGCGTCTGCGACAGGACGGAATTGACGGCGCGCTTCAACAGATCAAGGCGGTTCTTGGTGGGGATATAAACGGTAATCAGGTTTTCCATAGGAACGTCGTCGATCTCGATAAAGTGTAACAGCGCGGGACTGGCAGCATGCCGGGCACGATCACCCGGTCTTCATGCCAATCATTTGTTTGCAGCTCTGCACCACTGCTTTCGAAAACATCATGATCAACGCGCCGTAGATCACGGCGCCGGTCAGGGTGACCGTGATCAGGATCGTCTGCGGCGCATAACCGGCGTTCGACAGCACGTTGAACAATGGATAGATGACCGCGACCATCACCCCGGAGAACATCACGGGCTGCCAGATCACGCGCAGCAAGGCGGCCAGGCTCGTATGCAATTCTCGCGTGGCGTAATAGAAATGCGGCAGCCCGTTGAGGATATTGGCAATCAGGTAGCAGGCAGCCACGCCCTGGATACCCCAGTTCACACCGATGAAGAAGCTGCCGACCTGCAGGACCGAGCCCAGCAAACCCAGACGCATCATCAGATCGGTGCGTCCGGTCGACATGAACACGGAGCCGGTCGTGGAAATCAGCGATTGCAGGAAGCCGACGGGTGCCAGCCAGGCCAGCACGATGGGCACCTGCGCCCACTGCTTGCCCAGTGCGATCGCAACGAACGGCTCACGCAACACCCACAGACCCGCCATCATCGGCGCGGTCAGTGTGGCGATCATGGCCAGCGCGCGGAAATACAGCTGCGCCATCTTGTCCCGCTCGGCCTGCTGTCGGCTCATGACCGGGAACAGTGCGCGACCGGCGACGTAGCTCATGCTCTGCAACGGGAACATCATGACCTTGTAGGCCTGGCCGTAGATACCCAGCTGCACCGAGCCCAGGACGCGACCGATCACCATGCTGTCGGCATTGCGCGCAAAAAAGTTGATGAAGTTAAATCCGGTCAGATTGCCACTGAATCCCCACAGCGAGCGCAGTTCGGACGCGCTCCAGACCTTCTTCGGACGCCATGGACTTGCCAGCCACAGTTGCGTGGATGAGCACAGCGCCGATATCACGGAATTCCACACCAGGCTGTACACGCCGTAGCCAAGCAGCGCAAGCGTGATCGCGACCGTCAGTCCGATGACCGACGACACGATCTCGATGCGCGCCAGCGTCTTGAAGCCGGACCGGCGTTCCACCAGCGACTGGTGGACGGCACTCGCGCTGGTGATCGGAAACACGATCGACAACAGGCACAGCACCGGCGCCAGCCGGTCGATACGGAAGTACGCTGCCAGAAACGGTGACGCGAGCACGAGCGCCAGCGTCAGGAACAAGCCCATCGCCATGTTCAGCCAGAACACGGTACTCGTGGTCTGGTCGGTCAGGTTCTCCTTCTGGACCACGGCGGCGCCGGTGCCCATGTCGCGCAGCAGGAACGCGAAATTGGTGGCGACGGTGGCCATTGCCAGCAAGCCGTATTCGGACGGCGGCAGCAGCCTGGACAGGATGGTCAGGGAAATCAGCTGCAAGATGATTCTTGAAGCCTGCGACAGCGTGAGCCATCGCGCATTGGACATTGCAGACATCAGGTGGTTGTTCTTTCCGCGGTAAAGCCGTAGGCGCCGATCATGGCCCGGATCTGGTTATCGTTCATCATTGCGCCCAGGTTGTCTTTCCACAGTGCGACTTCCTGTGTCCCTTCCCAGCAATGGATTTCTTGTTGATGCGGCACGCGTTTGAAGGTGGCGCCATTCGCCCGCGCCATCCACCAGAACCAGATATCGTCACCGCGCGGGCAATAGGTCGTGAAGGCCTCGACATTCAGGACTTCAGGCTTGAACACATTCGGTGGATACAGCACGCCGCCGATGCCGGTCGGGAAATTCAGCCGGCTGGATGTGCGATCGGCGGTCTCGAATTCCCATTCGTTGTAAGGCACGGGCAGCCCGCTGGCATCGAGCTTGACCCGATGCATGCGGTGAGCGATTACCTCGAGCTTGCCCGGATCGCGCGCCTGCACCAGTTGCTCCAGCCAGTCGGGCCAGTAGTGCACGTCGTCGTCGGCAATCACGATCGGCGCATTGCAGCCCTGCTGCAGTAGCGGGATCATCTTCTTGTAGGATTTCAGGTCGTCGCACGGGATGATTTCCAGCCCCGCAGCGCGCAGCGCGGTCACTGCCGGCGGCAGCGCTGCCATGTCGGCGCGCCCGATCCACAGAATGATGCGATCGGCCACATGCGACTGCGACAGCAAAGATTTCAGTGTCAGGTGCAAGGTGCCGAAACGTGGCGGATACGACGTCAGCGACACGATGACACCGCTGCCGGAGCGTTTCGCGCGCGCATAGCGCCGGCCTTGCCTGAGCCAGCGCAGTTCGAGCTCGGTGTGCAGCGCCAGCATCTTCAGTCGCCAGCGCAGCTTCAGGAAAATATCTCTTGTCCAGCTAATCATACATCGTGTTCTCGGAGTGCCAAAAAATTGCGGTCGTGAGCGAGCTGCGCCAGCGGGCCATCAGGCCAGCGCGCTTGCGCGTCAAGCTATGGACTGACGCATCAGTTGCGCCAGTTTCGCCGCTTCGGTGTCGACGGCGTGGCGCGCCAGCACGCGCCCGTGGCCGGCCTCCCCCATCGCCTCGAGCTCGGCTGGCGACGCCGCCAGGCACGCCTCCAGTGCAGCAGCAAGCGCGTCCACGTCGCCCGCCGGGAACAGCCAGCCCGTCTCGCCGTGGCGTACCAGTTCGGGAATGCCGGCGATATAGGTGGTCAGTACCGGACGGCGCAGTGCCATCGCTTCCATGACCACGACCGGCAAGCCTTCGGCAAAGCTCGGCAAGACCATGGCGCGCGCCGCCAGCATTTCCTCACGCACCTGGTCGCCGTTGATCCAACCGGTGATACTGATGTGACTGCCCAGATTGTTCGCGGCGATCAGCGCCTCGAGCTCGGGGCGCATTTCACCGTCACCGGCCAGCACCAGATGGATCGGAATCCCTTTGGCGACCACGGCCTGCACCGCGCGCACCAGCAGCATCTGGCCCTTCTGTTCGCACAGGCGGCCCACGCACACCAGGCGCGGCGCGGCCGGGCTCGGCTGCGGCGGTACGGCGTGGAAGCCCGGATCGATACCGCAGTGAACCACCTGCACCTTGGCCCAGTCCGCGTACGCGGCCCAGCGGAACAACTGGCTGCGGCCGAACGAGCTGACGGCCACCACGAAGGCCGAACGGCGGATCTTTTCACCCAGCCACAAGAGTTCAGGCTTGTCGAATTCTTCCGGGCCGTGCACGGTGAAGCTGTACGCAGGGCCGCCAAGCATGTTCGCGAGCATTGCCACCTCGGTGGAATTGGTGCCGAAGTGCGCGTGCAGATGGCGCGCACGATGCGCCGCCATCCATGGCACGATCCTGCAGGCTTCCGCCAGATAGATCAGGTGCAGCGGCAACGGGCGATCGGCGCGCAGGCCGATCTTGCAGGCCAGGGCCAAGGCCCTGGCAAACCGGCCCGGCCGCTTGACGGCCATGCGCAGCACGTCCATTGCCATGGCCAGCGCGCCGTCCTGCAACACATAGCGCGTCAGAGCGCGCTCACGCACGTCGTCCTCGTCGCGCAGTTCGTCTTTCCAACCGCGCACGGCCAGGCGCTGCACCTTGTAGCCCTGGCGCTCGAGCGCCAGGATTTCGCGCCGGATGAAACTGTGACTGATTTTGGGGTACTGGTTCACCAGGTACGCGATATTCATACTTTTCCTTCATGATTGCCGGGCAGGCCCGACCTGGTCGCCCGGTGACGTGCTGTACCTGTTCTGGTCGTCGCTGCCTTGGTAGCTGCGTGCAGATTCACCAGCGCACAGGCGCCGCCGACGGCAAACCACAGGTACCAGTTGAACACCAGGTAGCGGAACATATTGTCCGAGAACGACACGATCAGGTACTGGATCACGATCGCCAGCATCAGGAACCCGGAGACGGGATCGATACGGGCCAGCGTGCGCAGCGTACCCAGCACGCGGGCGTATAGCCACAGGTAGCACAGCACGCCAACCACGCCCATCTCGAACAGGAACTGCACATAGACGTTGTGCGCATCCCACCGCACCGTGCGGTCGGCCGGGAAGAACGTCGCCACGTGGTAGCCGAACCCGTCGAGACCATAGCCAAGGAGCAGGCGTGACGTTTCCATCCAGCCGATCGCCGATTCCCACAGCAGCACGCGCCAGGCAAACGAGTTGAGCTGCGCATTGCGCATGACTTCATTGCCCTGCCCCAGATCCATCAGGCGTTCGTTCACCGCCGGCACGAACAGCAGCAGCGGCAACAGAAACAAGTACAGCAGGTAGCTGCGCTTGAACAGCAGCGCATACAGCACGAATACGAGGAAACACGCGAGCCAGGCGCTGCGGGTCTGCGTCAGCAGCAGCTGGAGCATCAACACCGGCATATAGATGCACACGGCCATACGGGCACGCGGCGTGATGTTGTACAGCGGGCTCTTGAGCATGTACAGGCCCAGCACCAGAACCAGTGTCAGGTAGAACGCCAGCACGTTGGGATGGGAGAACGTCGACTGCAGGCGGAAACTGCCGTCGCGCATGTGCAGCGCGATATCGACGAGCGCATACAGCGTCGGCAGCAGCGACGAATACAGCACCAGGCGGATGGCCTTGTTGAAGTCGTCGTTCGAACGCACCATGTAGATCGCGATGATGAAGATCGCGAAGTTGGAGAGCATGCCCAGATACATTTTGAGCGCATTCGTCTTTTCATACGACAGCACCAGACCCACGCTCATCATCACGAGGAACGGCAGCCAGTAGCGCGCCAGTTTGCCTGGAAACTCACGCGGCTTTTCCATCACCATCATGCAGGCGATGATGATCACGAACAGGTTGATCAAGCCACCGATGCCCATGCGCACGCTGCCGATCCCGAACTGCGTCGATTCCAGCACCATGTCACCGACCGACCGGAACAGCAGGATCAGCATCACGAGCTTTTTATAGTCGTAGATCAAGAGCACGCCGAGCAGCAGCAAGGCGGGCAAGGCCGCAAGACGGCCGAACTGATAGCCCATGCTGTCGCCAAACATGGGAATCACGGCGCCCACAGCCAGGCTGAGAACGACCAGGCCCAGGATGGTCCAGGTCGGGACGCCAAAGGGCTGCCTCAGCCAGTCAAGCATGCGTTCTGATCGGTTCAACATTCCCTGCGACCACTAGACCAGTTCAGGCGCGACGCGGATGCGGCGCTTGCCAGGATACCGACGCACGAGCCAGCCGCGCACTGCGTGCCACTCGCCCGTTTCGGTGATGTCGCCCGAACGGAAGCGGTTGTAGCGCCACAGCAGCGACGCCCAGTTACGGGTCGAAATCGCCTTGCGATAGCGCAGTTCGCGTTCGATCTCGGGCGATGCGCCAAACACCTTGCGCACGCTGTGTGCCATCTTTTCGAATTCGGCATCGAAGTTGCGCTTGCCACCGACGTCCATCAGGATGCCGCCGTGGTTGCAGAACGGCGCCGGATCGAACCACGGCAGGTTGTGCATCGTGCAGAACGAGCGCGTCAGCGAGCGCGAAATCGCCAGCGAGACTTCCATCTGCTCGGTGAAGCTGGTGATGCTGACATTTTTGCCGTGCCAGCGGTACTTCAGCAGCTTCTGCGGCAGATTGGTCACCTTCCCCAGGATCGCGAGCTGGCCGAACAGGAAATAGTCTTCCGCCAGCGACGGCACATCGATGCGCTCGTTCTCGGGCAGAATCTTCAGAATGTCGATGCCGTAGCGCGCACCCATCTTCTGGACCGGGTCGAATCGCAGTGTCGAGGCCGGATGCGACACCGGATTACGGAACAGGCTGGCAGCGCCGATGCGGGCGGTGCCCACTGGCAGGCGCAGATCGTCGAGCTTGTTACCGGCGGCGTCGATGACGTCGGCCTGGCCACTGACGACGATGCATTCCGGCTGCGCCTCGAACGCGGCGAGCGTCAGCGCCATGCGGTCCGGCAGGCAAATATCATCGGCGTCGTGGCGCATGATGAACTCGCAGTCGGCGATGTCGATGCCACAATTTAACAGGCCGGACAGGCCTTTCGCCTGCGGGAACGAATGCACCTCGATGCGCGGGTCGCGCGCATGGTAGGCCTGCGCCATTTCCACGCTGCCATCGGTCGAGCCGTGATCGAGCACCAGCAGGCGCCAGTCGGTGTAGGTCTGCGCGATGACGCTGTCGATCGCTTCTGCCAGGTAGTCCTTGCCGTTTTTCACCGGCAGTAAAATATCAATTCGAGCCATTCTGTACCTTAGTTAGAGCTGATTCTTCTGTGCCATGCGCATACGGCTGGCGCTGCGCCGCCATGGCGTCGATCGTGTCGAGCAGCGGCGCAGAAGCTTCGGAAAACTTGCGCGCAAACAGCACTTCGCGCCGCTCGCCGGGGCTGTTCTTGTCCGCCGACGCGCGCACGCGAGGCCCCTGGAACTGCGGCAGATAGCTGGCGTCAAGCATGTCGGGACCGGTCTTGCCGGGCGTCCACCGGGTGAACGTCAGGCTGTGGCTGATGCTTGACCTGAAGCGCGAATTCCACAGGATGTACTGGAAATAGAATTCATCGGGACAATCCACGAGCTTGCAGTACCGGTACACCTGCGGCGCGCGCGCCGTCACGTCCAGCACATATCGTACGGCGGCGTCGGTCAGACACCACCACTGCGAACCGGTGACAAGGTCGCCCGTCAATACCTTGCGGTAGTCGCGTGGCGGCAGCACCCGGTTCAGAAAATGCTGCAGCGGCCAGCGATAGCGCCCCAGGGGTTTGCTCTTGCGGATCGATACGCGGGAGATACGCTCCAGCGTCTTGCCATACGTGGTATCGGGCAGTGCAAACGTTTCAATGAACTCGGTCTCGCGATGGTCCGCGAGAAATGCCGCGATATACGCCGGCGTCTGCAGCGGATAGCAGGCGCCGCTGAGCAAAACGTATCGGTCAAAGCGCCCCGGCTCGGCCGCCGCGATCTTCATCAGTTCCAGCGTCGCCTTCACCAGCGAGATATCGCCCCAGGCGCCATTCACGCGCCGCTTGCAGAACGTGACGGCCTGCGCCAGTCCGGCAAACGCGTTCAGATCCGCTTTGGCGTCGATGTGGACAAAGAACGCCACGCCGGGCGCCGCCAGCCGCGCGACCAGGCGCTGCAGATGCGCCGGCTGATCGTGCGCCAGGATCAGGTACGCGATACGCACGCTCAATCTTGCACCATGCCGATCGAGGCGCGGGCCGACACGGGAACCAGCGGTGCCAGAGGGCGCAGGCGGCTTGTCGTCATCATCATCGATCAGTACTCGTTGAGTACCGTGCCCACCAGATGCACGCGCGCGTCGGTCAGCAAATCCACCAGATCGCGCATTTTCTTGAAGTGGCTATGGTTCTTGTGCGCCACCATGACGGCAGCGCCGGCGCGGCTTGCGACCACCTGGGCATCGGGATACTCGGCGCCGGCCGGGGTATCGATCAGGATCACGTCGTAATCGTTGCCCAGTTCGCGCAGCAGCTTGCCGAACGCTGGCGAGCCCAGCAGTTCGGACGGGTTCGGCGGTAACGCGCCGGCAGTCAGTACGGACAGGTCGACCAGCGCCGGTACGCGCTGGATCGCCTCGTGCCCGCTGCGCCCGGCCAACACGCCCGACAGGCCGGCGCGGTTTTCCAGGCCGAACAGCGCGTGCTGGCGCGGCGCACGCAGGTCGGCGTCGATCAGCAAGGTGCGCTGATGCTGCTGCGAAAACACGACGGCCAGGTTGGCTGCCAGGAAACTGCGCCCGTCGCCCGATTCGGCGCTGGTGATGGCCAGTGCGCGGCGCTCGTCGCCGGTTTCGAACCAGCGCCACAGCAGCTGGTTGCGCAGTGCGCGCAGCGATTCGACGCGCGTGGTGAACGGTTCGTAGGCAGCCACGACTTCGTCGCTGATGGCACTCTGGCCGGCCAGCAGGTACGGGTAATCGTACTGGCGCGACAGTGCCAGCTCGATATCGGCATCGCTCAAGATGCCCATCTCGACAGCGGCGTCGCCAAAGCGCAGTTTGCGTTCGATCGAGAAGCGCATCACCTTGTCCGCATCGGCCACCGACAGGCGCCCGTTGCGGATCAGGATGGCACCGATCGAATCGTCCGACCCGGTGCGGGCGGCGTTGTCCGTCAAGGCGACGGCCGGGGAAGTGGAATTCATCGTTGACGCTCCATGCTGGTCAATATGCTGATGCGCCATTTATGTCGGCCGCGTCAGGTTGCCGGTGCGCTTGGCGCCAGGCGACTTGGGAAAGGATTTCTTCGCGCTGGATGCCACGCGGGGTTTCTGCACCACGCCCAGCATCGGCAGGCCGAACGCGTCGGACAGATGCGAGGCCGAACGGATGCGCTGATCCAGCAGTTCCAGGACCAGGACCGCGCCCAGGCCCAGAATCGTCCCGGCAATGATGGCCAGCACGATGTTGAGCGACACACGCGGACCGGCCGGCTGCAGTGGTGGCGTGGCAGCGCTCAGCACGGCGATATCGGCCTGCTTGGACTCGCCTTCCAGGCTGATCGTGTTCAGGCGCTGGCTGGCCGATTCATAGGCGCGACGGGCGTTCTCCGCTTCGTTGGTCAACAGGTTGAATTCGTCGCGGGCGCCGTTCAGGGATTGCACACGGTCTTTTTGCGCTGCCAGGGCTGCGCGCAGCTCGCCTTCGCGGCGCTCGCTGATATCGGCCGAGGCCACCACGCTGCTGGACGAATTGCGCTTTTGCTGTTCCAGGTTCGAGCGCAGCTTGGCCACTTCAGACTCGGCTGCCTTGTACTGCGGGTGGTTCGACGCCAGGCGCTGCGAGATGTCGGCAAACTTGGCTTCGGCCAGCGACAGGCTCGTCTGCAGGGTCTGCACCACCGGATTGTTCATCACGTCGGGCGAGCTGCTGGAGTTGCCCTGGGCCTGGCTGCGGCGCGAGGCAGCGTCCATGCTCTGGCTCTGCACGACCACCAGCTGGCTCGACAATTCGTTCAGGCGCGCAGTCTCGACGTCCAGACGGTTGTCCGCACTGTAGATGTTGTTGTCCTTCTGGTACTTCGACAGGCGCGACTGCGCCAGCTCGTAACGGTTGCGCAGGGTCTTGATCTGGGCCGTGATGTAGCTGCTGGCGCGCTGCACCGGATCGGTCTTGAGCTGGACACTGATGTCGAGGTAGGCGTTGGCGAATGCATTGGCCGCCTTCGACACGAATTGCGGGTCGGTGCCACGGAAGTTAATCGTCAGCACACTGCTCTCGCGCGCCGGCACCACGTCCACGTTGCCGAGCAGTGAATCGGCCAGCCACTCGCGCAGCGTGCCGCCATTGCCGCCGGTAGCATTCTGGAAGCGCGCCTGCGCGTCTGGCGCGTTGGCCAGGCCCAGATCGTCGACGACCTTCAGCGCCACGCTCTTGCTCTTGATGATGTCGACCTGGGTCGCGATATAGCCGGGCATCAGCTGGGCTGGTGCGCTCAGGCCCGTCACCGGATCGACGCCCTTGTAATTGACGACCATCGACACGGTGGCGGCATATTTTTTTGGCTGCATCATGCTGAAGACGACGGCAGCGAGCACCGTCACGCCGAGCGCGAGCAGCACGATCTTGTAGCGTGCGCGCAAGGCGAGTAACAACAGGCTTGGGTTCATGGTTGGCTTTCAATAAAGTGCAATGGCGCGCGCACGTGCGGCGCGCGCTGGACAGGGCAACGGCGCACCGTCAGAACAGGCTTTCCTTGACGTACACGACGTCATCGGGCTGGAGCAGATCGTCGCCCTTCACGCTGATGATCTGCATCTTGCCGCTCGCGTCACGGCGCTTGACGCGAAGGCCGCGCTCGGTACCGCGCGCCGTCAGGCCACCGCCGGCCGACAGGCCCTGCAGCACCGTCATCTGGCGCTCGAGACGCAGCATGCCCGGCCGCTGCACTTCGCCGTAGATATAGAAGCGCGGCGCGCGCTCGACGAAGATGACGTCGCCGCCCTGCAGATCGTAGTTGCCCGCCATGTCGGCGGTGCGCATCACTTCGGCCGTATCCAGCGCGTCTTTCGTGACCTTGCCGTTACGCGTGCGCACGACGGTGACGATGTCGCCACCGTTGGTGTCGATGCCGCCGGCCAGCGCCAGCATGTCCAGCACGCTGCGGCGCCCGTCGATGGCATAGCGGCCTGCCTTTTTGACCTGGCCCAGCACCGAGACCTGCTGGCTCGTGAGCGCCGTGATCAACAGATTGACCTGCGGCTTTTTCACGAAGTTGCCACGCTCGAGCATGCCGGCAATTTTTGCCTCTGCTGCCGCGCTCGACAGACCGGCCACGGCCACCTGGCCAACCAGCGGCATGGTGATGAACCCCGATTCGCTGACGCGGGTTTCCACGGCCAGATCGGGATTGCCGAATACCGAGATCTTGACGACGTCCCCGCCGCCGAGCACCAGCTCATCGGCGTGCGCGCTTCCCATGCTCCAGGCCAGCATGACGGCGAAGATACCAAGCAAGATTTGTTTCATGTTAAGTTCATTCCATTCACAAAGTGTCGATAGTGCAAATCAGATCGTTCATTGGTGTTGGCGAGGGCGCGAACGTTGTTGGAACCCATTCTTCGCCAGTTGTTCGCCAACCATCAGTTAAATTGCAACGTGGCGTTGATGGATCCGCCATTTGCTTTGTAGCTATTGGTTCCTGCGGCGAGGCTACCAGAGCGCTGCTCCTGGAAGGCCCGCGCCTTGATGGTGATATTGCGCAGCGGCTTGTAGACCAGTGCGACTGACTTCGTGTCGCGGCTGTCGCTGGCAAGATCGGCCGCGACTACTGGCTGGGCTGCGCCACCGAACGGCTTGAACTCGCGCTCTTCGCGCCGCACATCCACCTCGGCCTGGATCTTCGATGTGAACTCCCAGGTCACGAGCGCACTGGCGCCGTTGGCCAATGCACTGCCGATCAGCGCCCCGTCAATGGCGGCAAATTCGCGCCATGCCTGGCCGGTGACCTTGATGCGCCCCGCCGGCGTGTAGTTGACGATCAGCCGTGCATTGGTCCCGCTGTCGTCGCGCGTCGACTGGCCCATTTGCTTGCGCTGCACCCAGCCGCCAAGAAACAGCAGTTGCGTGCTCCCCGTGGCCAGCCACAGGACGTTGAGTTTCGCTTCGTCCTGGTCATAGCCGTTGATCATCATGCCGGTGGTGCCTGCCGTGAGCCAGTTCGGATACTTGCCTTCCAGCCGGCGCAGCTGAAAACCGGCCGTGCTGCCGCTGCGCGCCAGATAGTCGAAGCCCGCGACCCACGAATCCTCGGTCCGGTCACTGGCGCGCTGTGACGCCAGTTCGTAGGCGTACTCTTCTTTCGATACCTCGCCACGCAATTGCCAGCTCGGGTGGAAGCGCCAGCGGCCGTCTGCATAACGCTTCTTGCTTACCCGCAGATTGCGCTGAACGACGTCGAAATCCGCGAACGACGCCAGCTCCTGCCGGTAATAGCCGCCGATATGCCCGTCGAAACGCGAGGCAACGAACCAGTTCCAGTCACCGCGGATGTCCTTGCGCAGATAATCCAGCTGGCTGTTACGGTCAAACTTCACCGACGAGAAGTCGGCAAACGCGGTGAGTATCTGACGACTGACGGGGCGCTCGAAGCGCACACCGCCACCGGCACTACGGTAGGTGTCACCACGCGCCGCCGACCGTGTCGCCTCGTCATCCGATGCGCGGAACAGGTTGTCGTCATGTTCGACGCCGGCACTGACAAACGGCCGAAGCGTACCGGACAGTGCGGGCGTGCTGGACAGGGAACCAGCCAGCGCCACACATGCTGCCGCAGTCAGCTTCAGGCAAAGACGGCTGGCTGGCAGCCGGCTGACCGACCGCGCAGTGCTGGAGCCAACATGACGTTCGCAGGTTCGCAGTAAGTACAAGAAGAATCCCATCCCAAATAAACTGTTTTCACGCTTCTTCCCGCTCGCTTGCAACACATGCACGCCGTACACTTTTTAATCAGCGCAATAAAGACAGCATGGACCCAGCGGGCAAACATGTCTTTTTATCAGGATAAGTTGCAATTCTACTACATCACTTCAAGAACACGCGTTCGATACGCGCGCCTCGAATGGCTTGTCTGGCAGCGTTCCAGCAGTGTTCAAGCCGTGCGCCGCCAGGGTGTCAGTACGCAGTCTTGTGGAACCAGACCGAGAAGGCCGTCATGACGAGAATCTTCATATCCAGCATCAGCGACCAGTGCTCGATATAGTGAAGATCGTGCTCGACGCGGCGCTGCATCTTGTCCAGCGTATCCGTCTCGCCCCGGAACCCGTTCACCTGTGCCCAGCCCGTGATACCCGGCTTGACGTTGTGGCGCGCGTAATATTCCGAAATGATGGCGCCGAATTCCAGGTTGTGCTTGATCGCGTGAGGCCGCGGACCGACGATCGACATATGGCCGAACAACACGTTAAAGAGCTGCGGCAATTCGTCCAGGCTGCTGCGACGCAGGAAGCTGCCGACACGCGTGACCCGGCTGTCGAAGCGCGTTGCCTGCTTGACTTCGGCGCTGGCGCAATCGTCGAACTTCATCGAGCGGAACTTCCAGACTTCGAATTCATGATTGTTAAAGCCATGGCGCCGCTGCTTGAAGATCACCGGACCCGGACTATCGAACTTGATCGCGAGCGCAATGATTGCCAGAACCGGGCTCACCAGGGCAAGCAGGATGCTGGAGATCAAGAGGTCTTCGGCACGCTTGAGACGCCCCATCTGCTCGCCGACGCGGCTGTTGGCAATCGTCAGGACCGGCACACCTGCCAGGCGCTCCATATTAATGGACGGGAATTGCCAGACGACGTTGTTCGGCACCAGGTCGATCCTGACCGGCACGGTGCGCAGTTTCGTAAGCAAGGCTTCGACCCGTTCCGTTGCCAGCCAGGGTAGCGCTACCACGACACGGTCAACGGGATTGGCGCGAATGTAATCGAGCATCGTGCACGTTGAACCGAGCATGTGCTTGCGCAGCGTCGCCGGGATGCCCCGCTCGACGCGATCGTCGAACACACCCAGCACCCGGATATTTGCATGCCCGCTGCGCTTGATCGCGTTGACGATCAGTTCGGCGCGCTCGTTGGCGCCGACGATGATGATCGACTCGTCGAGCATGTGCGCCATGCGCGCACGGTAGATGATCCGTGTGAGGATCAGGCGATTGGCCAGCAGCAGGACAAACCAGGCGCAGGCACTGGTGGCGACCCAGACGCGCGAATACTCCGACAACGTGCCGGACAGGTAGCCGACGATCATGATCAGGGAAATACCACCGAAAAAGCCCAGACCGAGCTTGCTCAGAAGCGCATTGAGCGACAGGATTTCGCGCTCGCGATACGCCTGCGCGCAGTGCAGCGACACGATGATGACGAGCGTGCTGAGATAGATGAAGAGATGCCCGGCGGTGCTCAGCTTGGCATCGAGACCGAAGCGCACATAAAAGCCGCCGAAACCTGCCAGCAGCAGGACAGCGACGTCGGAGATCTTGAGCAGATTGATGAAGAATGGCAGCCAGTATCTGGCAGACGACTGCGCACTGCCCTTTTTCAGGAGCGAGCCGAGGTCGCCCGCAGCGTCAAGCGATCGATGCTTATCGTGTTTGCCGACAGTGGCAGCAGGGTCGAAGTTATTCATCGTGACAGATCCAATCATCATGAATTGAATAAGGTACGCAATATTTTCCCGGCAGGCGCGCCGTCTTGGCGCACCATCGCGAACGCTGGCAAGTACGATCGAGGCGCGACTGGCCATCTACGCAGCGAGCACTGCCGTTACCGGAAACCGCCTTCCATGCATGCCATGGCGCTGGATTTGCTTGCCTTATCCAATTGTTTGCTGCAGCGCCGCGAAACGCATACCACTCAAAAAGAAAAAAATGAAACCGACTACATCAAAGATTTCGGCAAAAATATTTTTGCATCATTTGATGCACATCAATAACATAACTAGACTATATGCTAATTGAGCTTCAAAGTCATTAGTTTTGACGCGACGCAGCAAAATATATAAATTACAACTAGCAACGGAATTTCCTTCGTTGCAAGCCGTCTTCGTCCCCTACCCGCCAGGCATCGGCTGCCACACATACCATGTGCGCCAGCATGGCTGGTTCCACCTATGGGACAGCATCTGTAAGGCTGCATTCCCCACAACGACCAACCTGGCTGCGACCTTACCCCGGCCACATGGAGACGGTACATACTGCTTACCTTTTATTACTGTTTCCAACGATACGGCGAACGCCGGTCGGCTGGCGCACATCACAAACAGCACGACCGTGCTGCGGTTGCATACCCCACGCAAACCTGTTGTCAGTACGCTGTATACGTAAGGATTTGACACATGGGCCGTCGATAAACCGTATAAATATTGGTATCATGCAAGGTCTTGATACCCCAGCCAACACAGGATCTACCGATGCCAGCTCCCAACGCCGCGACCGTCGCGCCTGCCATGACCGCGCAGTTGACCCTGGTGGTGGCCATCGACCGTGACAACGGCATCGGCATCGACAATCGCATGCCGTGGCACCTGCCGCAGGATCTGGCGCACTTCAAGCGCGTCACCCTCGGCAAACCGGTGATCATGGGCCGCAAGACGTTCGACTCGATCGGCCGTCCGCTGCCGGGCCGGCGCAATATCGTCATTACCCGCAATGCCGGCTGGTCGCATGAGGGCGCCGAGCCTGCCGAATCGCTGGCAGCCGCCATCGCGCTGCTGGACGGTGCGCCGGCCAGCATCATCGGCGGTGCGCAGATCTTCGATGCGGCCATGGACCTGGCCGATGCCATGATCGTCACGCACATCGATCACCGCTTCACCTGCGACACCTTTTTCCCGCCAATCGACCCGGCACAGTGGCAGGAAACTGCCCGCGACCCGCATCGGCGGCCGCAGGAGGCCGGCGAACCGGGGTTCGACTACGCCTACGTCACGTACCAACGCCGCGCCGGCAAGGACACCCCATGAGCGAGACACATCGCCCCACGGGTTCGCGCGGCGGCGACGGTTTTGCCGGCCGCATCGCGGTGCTGATCGCGGTGCTGGCCACCGTGGGCACGCTGTTCGCGTTCCTGGGGACCTCGTCCCACAATGACGCAAGCCTGTTCAAGACCACCGCTGCGATGGAAAAGACGAGCGCGGCCAATGCCTGGGCCCATTACCAGGCCAAGTCGAGCCGCCAGAACCTGGCTGAACTGGCCGCTACCCTGCCCGGCGTCGACACGGGCCGCTATACGATGGACGTCGAGCGCTATCGCGTCGAGAAAGACGTGATCCGCAAGGAAGCGGAGCGCTGGGAAGCCTCGTCGCGCGACTGGAACAAGCGCTCCGAAGAAGCGCTGCACCGTCAGCGCCAGTGGGCGGCAGCATCGGTGGCGCAGCAGATCGCGATTTCACTGGCTGCGATCACGCTGCTGGCGCGCCGCACGTGGCTCTTGACCCTTACCGGCGCCGTCGCCACGTTCGGTATCACGCTGGGGCTGTTCGCCTTCCTGGAAGGCAGCACCACCGCGTTATCGCCCGTACCGCTGGGTGCGGCGCTAGCGGCTGCACTGCTGACCGAAGGGTGCCGGCGCGCCGGGCGCCGCCTGGACAGCTAGGGTGCGACACCGATCGCCGCGAGTGGTTAATCTAGCCACTCAGCCAGCTAGTAAAGTGGCGACCAAGGGTTGACAAAAAAACCTGCACCGGAACCCGCAATTTCTGCGAAAATCCGCTACTCATTTTCTACGGTGCCGTGCGCGGCGGCCCGCTGCCACTTCGGAATGATCCGGTGTGGTGCGGCCGCTTCCACGGCGCTTCGCTTTGGAGCTGTCCATGAAATTTCGTTTCCCCATCGTCATCATCGACGAGGACTTCCGCTCGGAGAACACCTCCGGCCTTGGCATTCGCGCCCTCGCGGCGGCGATGGAACAAGAAGGCATGGAGGTCGTTGGCGTGACCAGCTATGGCGACCTGTCCCAGTTCGCCCAGCAGCAGTCGCGCGCATCGGCATTCGTGCTGTCGATCGATGACGAGGAATTCGGCAGCGGCTCGCTCGAAGACACCGATTCGGCACTGGTCGGCCTGCGCGCCTTCGTCAAGGAAATCCGCCACAAGAACGCGGACATCCCGATCTATATCTATGGCGAAACGCGCACCAGCCGCCACATTCCGAACGACGTGCTCAAGGAACTGCACGGCTTCATCCACATGTTCGAAGACACGCCCGAATTCGTCGCGCGTCACATCATCCGCGAAGCCAAGGCCTATCTGGACAGCCTGGCGCCGCCATTCTTCCGCGCGCTGGTCAACTATGCGTACGACGGTTCGTACTCGTGGCACTGCCCCGGCCACTCGGGCGGCGTCGCGTTCCTGAAGTCGCCGATCGGACAGATGTTCCATCAGTTCTTTGGTGAGAACATGCTGCGCGCCGACGTCTGCAACGCGGTCGAAGAACTCGGCCAGCTGCTCGACCACACCGGTCCGATTGCCAAGTCCGAGCGCAATGCCGCGCGCATCTATGGCGCCGACCATTGCTACTTCGTGACCAACGGCACGTCGACCTCGAACAAGATGGTCTGGCACTCGACCGTCGCGCCGGGCGACATCGTCGTCGTCGACCGCAACTGCCACAAGTCGATCCTGCACTCGATCATCATGTGCGGCGCGATTCCCGTGTTCCTGATGCCGACCCGGAACAACCTGGGCATCATCGGCCCGATTCCGCTGTCCGAATTCACGCCCGAATCGATCGCCCGCAAGATCGAAGCCAATCCGTTTGCCCGCGAAGCCGTCAACAAGAAGCCGCGCATCCTGACCATCACCCAGTCGACCTACGACGGTGTGGTCTACAACGTCGAGACGCTGCGCGAAATGCTCGACGGTAAAATCGACACGCTGCACTTCGACGAAGCGTGGCTGCCGCATGCGACGTTCCACGACTTCTACAAGAACATGCACGCGATCGGCCAGAACCGTCCGCGCGCGAAGGAGTCGATGATCTTCTCGACCCAATCCACGCACAAACTGCTGGCCGGCCTGTCGCAGGCGTCGCAGGTGCTGGTGCGCGAATCGCAGTCGGTCAAGCTCGACCAGGATGCGTTCAACGAAGCGTACCTGATGCACACGTCGACCTCGCCGCAGTATTCGATCATCGCCTCGTGCGACGTCGCTGCCGCCATGATGGAAGCGCCAGGCGGCACCGCCCTGGTCGAAGAGTCGATCCTGGAAGCGCTGGACTTCCGCCGCGCGATGAAGAAGGTCGACGCGGACTTCGGCGACGACTGGTGGTTCCAGGTCTGGGGCCCGGACAAGTTCTCGGAAGAAGGCATCGGCACCCAGGACGACTGGATGATCCGCGCCGAAGAATCGTGGCACGGCTTTGGCGACCTGGCCCCGGGCTTCAATATGCTCGACCCGATCAAGGCGACCATCGTCACGCCGGGTCTGAACCTGTCGGGCCAGTTCGGCGAGACCGGCATTCCGGCCTCGATCGTCACCAAGTACCTGGCCGAGCACGGCGTCATCATCGAGAAGTGCGGACTGTACTCGTTCTTCATCATGTTTACGATCGGTATCACCAAGGGCCGCTGGAACACGCTGGTCACGGCGCTGCAGCAGTTCAAGGATGACTACGACCGCAACGCGCAGATGTGGCGCGCCATGCCGCAGTTCGCCGCGGCCAATCCGCGCTACGAAATGCACGGCCTGCGCGACCTGTGCACCGAGATCCACACGTTCTACAAGTCGCACGATGTGGCACGCCTGACGACCGAGATGTACCTGTCGGACATGATCCCGGCGATGAAGCCGTCGGACGCGTTCGCGCATATGGCGCACCGCAAGATCGATCGCGTGGCAATCGACGAACTCGAAGGCCGCATCACGGCGATCCTGCTCACGCCCTACCCGCCGGGCATTCCGCTGTTGATCCCGGGCGAGCGATTCAACCGCACGATCGTCGATTACCTGCGCTTTGCGCGTGACTTCAACGAGCGCTTCCCGGGCTTCGAGACCGACGTGCACGGCCTGGTCAAGCGTGAAGTCGATGGCAAGCGCGGTTACTTCGTCGACTGCGTGCGGCAAGACGACTGATCTGCGCGCTGCACCGTCAGGTTGGCTAGCCCAGCCTGACATTGAAGACAACGCCAGCCAACCGGCTGGCGTTGTTGCGTCAAGCGTGCGTGCTCAGCGCGGCGCGCACTGCGGCAAGGCTGCCCGCGTGGCCAGCAACGTACGGCTGTCGTCCTGGGATGGCGTGTTGTCGGTGAATTTGCAGCCGTACTGCGGATCGGCCACGATGGCCGGCGTCAGCACGTCGTCGCCCTCTGGTTTCACGCCCCGCTGCTCCCATTTGACCATCGCGTCAAAGGCGGAAGCCTGTTCGGCGATCGTGAAGTCGCAGTGGGCAATCCCCCGGATGGCACGCTGGACCAGCAGGTTCGATGTGCCGAGCGCATCGGCGCGGCGCTTGTAGATCTGCTCCATCTTGAACGGCACGTACAGGTCGCCCAGCGTATGGATGGTCACCACCGGCACGGTGATCCGCGCGTTCGTTTTCGGCACCCAGCGCAGGCCGTCGCGGCGCAGCCGGTTGGCGTCTGGCGTGGCAGGCACGCGGAAGATGCTCGCATTGTAGGCAACTTCTTCGGCGCTCATGGCCGGGTCGGCATCGAGCTGGAAGGTGATGTCCCTGGTCGTGACGACATCGTCCAGCAGAACGCCCTGCATCTTGCCGTCGCGGCCGAACGTGCCCCAGACCGTGGCCTGGTACGCGCTGGCATACGCATAATCGAATAGCGGACGGGTGCCGCCGCTGAGGCTGGCGATAATCTGCTTGAGCCGCATGCCTTGCGCGGTCGGCACTGCCGGCGCGTTCGGCGTGCTGCCGCCCGGGAAGCTCGAGAACATTTTCGCCCGCACCTGCGGGCCGATGGTCGCCCAGTCGGCCGGCGGCCAGCGCGTGGCAGGCGTGCCGGCCTCCACCATGGCGGCCGTCTGGTAGGCGGCGAAATAATCGTACAGTTCCGTGTCGCCCAGCACGCCGCACATCGGCACTGCACCGTGGTAGCGGATCTTGTTGATGGCCGTCTCGATGTTTTCTTCGTCCACCGCGGCCGCCGTGACATGGCCACCCATCGAGTTGCCGATGATATAGGTCTTGGTCGGCGCTGCCAGTGTACGGCCGTTCTTGCCGGCGATAGCGCGGAAGGCCAGCGCCAGCGCGTTCGTGTCTTCCACGCCCGCGCGCACGTCATAGTAGTTGGTGCTGTAACTCGATGCGGCCCACGCATAGCCCTGGCTGATCAGGTGGCGACGAATCGCCGGCGGCGCCACTTCCAGCACCGGGCCCGTGCCGCCGTAGCCGTGGGCATACATGACCAGCATGCCGTTCCAGTTTTTCGGCACTTCGATCTGGTAACCCGCTTTGTTCAGCACGCCCCACCAGCGGTCGGTCTCCGGCGCATTTGTCATGGCGGCAAACGGCAGGTTGCTTTCGACGACGGCGTAGGTACGCCCGTCCTGCGGACGGACTAGCTCGGGTTGGACGGCAACCGGCGGCGTGCTCGCCTGCGGCGGCGCGCCGTGATCGTCATCGTCGCCGCCACAGGCGGACAGCGCCAGGACGGCGATGAGCGAAGGTAACACCCGCGCGGCGATGCGGCGGGACGTGCAACGTGCAAACTGGGTTTTCATCAACACTGTCTCCATGATTTTAGTTTTGCACAGCGAAACCAAAAATCACTGTGTGATTTATTGTAGATCGAAACGGCGTTCACGGGCGTGCCCGGGTCGCGCTAGGTGTTGCCGGACAGATGGGGGAATGCAGCTTGGAGGGATGGGGCAGCAGTACCGGCCTGACAGGGTGTCAGGCCGGTGGTAGTCGGGGCATGTCGGGCCGCCCTGCGGCGGTCACGCTGCCCCGTTTGACTACAATATGGTCGTACGGTTACTCAGGCTTTCGGCAGCGTGACGCCGATCTGGCCCTGGTACTTGCCGTCGCGGTCCTTGTACGACGTTTCGCAGACTTCGTCGCTTTCGAAGAACAGCACCTGCGCGCAGCCTTCGCCGGCGTAGATCTTGGCTGGCAGTGGCGTCGTGTTCGAGAATTCGAGCGTGACGTAGCCTTCCCATTCCGGTTCGAACGGCGTGACGTTGACGATGATGCCGCAGCGCGCGTAGGTCGATTTGCCCAGGCAGATCGTCAGCACATTGCGCGGGATGCGGAAGTATTCGATCGTGCGCGCCAGCGCGAACGAGTTCGGCGGGATGATGCAGACGTCGCTCTTGATGTCGACGAACGAGTTCGAATCGAAATTCTTCGGGTCGACGATCGTGCTGTTGATGTTGGTGAAGACCTTGAATTCATCGGCGCAGCGGATGTCGTAGCCGTACGACGAGGTGCCGAACGAGATGATCCGGCGGCCATCCTGCTCGCGCACCTGCTGCGGCTCGAATGGTTCGATCATGCCGGTGCTGTGCGCCATGCGGCGGATCCAGTTGTCGCTCTTGATAGTCATTGTTGGGTTTCCAGCAGGGAGAAAATCACGCGATTTTACGCGAAAAGGCGCTGGCCGTGAGGCTTTGGCAATGATTGATTGACTACCCGCGCCCCCCGGCGCCGCCGAGCAACCGCGTGATCATCGCGTGAACCAGTCCCGCTGTCTCGGCCGGCTTCTCCAGCGGGTACAGATGACCGCCTTCGATCATGACCAGGTGCTCACCCACCAGCTTGCGCGTGGGCGCCAGCCCTGCCCGCCGCATCTCTTCGGACACCGTGCCGGCGATGAAGCCCACCGGCACCGGGAACGGCGCGCGGATCACGGCGCCCATGTGGTGCGGCAGCGTTTGGTAAATGGCCGATTCGACGTCGCGCCGGAAGCGCAGCGTGACACCGTCGGGATGCGGCGCCAGCCCATGCTCCATGTAGTCGTCGAGCGCGCCCGGCGCCCAAGCCTGGAAGATCGACTTGGCGTGAAAGTGGCGGTAGGCGGCGTCGCGGTCCGGCCAGTGCTCGCGCCGCTTGTACGAAAAGCGCGCCGGTGACAGACGAGCGCCCCATCCTGCCAGCTTGACCAGGCGCCAGGCCAGCGCGCGCCAGCCGGCCACCACGGGCGAGTCGAGCATCACGACGCAGCGCGCCAGGTCGGGGCGGCGCCGCGCCGCCATCGTACACAGTGCGCCGCCCAGCGAATGACCAACGAGGATCGCTGGCTGGCCATACGTGTCGAGATGCGCGATCAGCTCGTCGACCAGCGTGTTCCAGCCGTCGCCGACCGGATAGCGCGGATCGTGGCCGTGCATGTCGAGCGTGCGCACGTCGTAATGCTCGGCGAGCTCGGCCAGCAAGCGGTTGTAGGTGCCGGCCGGGTAGCTGTTCCCGTGGGCGAAGTGCAGCAGCGGTTTGGACATGGACAGGAGCGGTGGCCGGATTCAGCGGCCTATTGTAATGGCGCGGACCGCCCCACTGCCGATCTTCGGAGCGCGTTTAGATGTTTACACCTACTGCCAGCGTCGCGCTGTAGCCCTGACTGGCCGTGCCCGTCACGCTCGCCATCTGGAGCGCGGTGCCGTCGCTGAACACGTTATCGAGCGCAAAGCTCATGCGCGCCAGGTTGCTCACGCTGCTCGCATAACCGCTGCTGGTATAGGCTTCGTTGGCGATCGCCAGCGGGAACGTGAACTGCGACGTCCTGATGCGGTTGGCTGCGCTGGTCGCCCTGGCCAGCGTCGGGTACACCTCGAAGTGCACGTGCGGCATGCGCCCGTCGTAGCAGCCGGGGAAGATGGTCGTGAACGTGACATAGCCTTCGCTGTCGGCTTCCTGCACGCCGCGCAGATAGTTCTCGCCCACAATGCCTGTGCTGTACATCGAGTAGCCCCCTTCGCGCGTGCAGTGCCACAGGTAGACGGTGGCACCGGCAGCCGCCGCGCAGCCCTGCGCCACGTTCTCGATCTTCAGGCGGATCGTCAACGGCACACCGGCCGCCACGCCGCTGGCGCCGGCCACGCTGGCGCGCAGATCGCTACGCACGATGCCGGACAGGATCAATGCGTTGGCCACCCCGTTGGCATTGCGGTTGGTGCCGTCGCCCGGATACGGGCCGCCCGTTTCTTCGGGGATCACCGAGCACACCGCGCTGCCGCTGCCCGTGCTGGCGGCACCCGTCGTCGAGGTCGAGCTGGACAAGCCGAAACCATCGTCCGCGCTGCTGCCCCCGCCGCAGCCGGCCAGCGGCAGGACGACACTGCCGGCGCCGGCAAGCAGCCAGCACAGCGACTGGCGCCGCGTGGCGGTCCGGGTCAGCATGCGGGCAAGGTCGGCCCCCAGGCCCAGGTGGTGGTCGGCGTCGTGGTCATGGCCGGCGTCATCGCCGGCGTCTTGGCCAGCCTCGTGATGATGGCATGCTGCTTTCATTTCCTGCTGTCTCCACGATGGATGTTGTGTCGTTCAGCATCGGCCTTGCGGCCCATGCCGCGCGGCGCCTCGAGCTGCGCACGCTGTTCTGGCGTGAGCACTGCCTTGAGCATCGCGCGTGTCTGCAGTCGCAGCAGTTCCTGGTCGGCGATCGCCTGGCCCAGCGCCTGCGCGGCGGCGGATGCGGCGGCGCCGTCGAATTCGGGGGCACCTGCCACCGCGCGCAGCGCGTCGTCGGCCCTGCTTTCGGCAAGGTCCAGCGCGCGGCGCCGGGGCGCCTGGCCGTGCAGGATCGTGAAGACGCGCTCGTGCTGCGCATCGCTCAGGTTCAGGCCACGCAGAAATGGCGGCGTGCCGAACGGACCCGGTTCGCCATCGCGCTCGTGCAGTTGACCGAACGGCGGGCCGCCGTATTCAGGGCCGTCCGGTGGCGGCATCGGCTGGGCCAGGACGGCGGGCGCGGCCAGCAGGCAGACGGAGAACGCGGTCGCGGCGCGTAGTCCGCTCAGTGTGGGACGCGGGGAAGCTGGTCGTGTCATCGTGGACCTCTCGTGTTATGGAAGCGGCCATTGTGTGGCGGCGCCATGTAAAGCGCGTCTAAGCCAGGTAAATTCGGGTAAAGCAGCGCAGACGCGGCGGACCTGCTGCGCTATCCTGTCGCCATGAACAACGTTTTACTCATCGACGACGACGTCGAACTGGTCGGCATGTTTGCCGAATATCTGGAACAGGAAGGCTTTCCCGTCACCTGCGTGCACAATGGCGAAGACGGCGCGCGCGCCGCGCTGGCCGGCGGCTACGCCATCGCGATCCTCGATGTGATGATGCCCGGCGCGGGCGGCATCGAGGCGCTGCGCCAGATTCGCGCCGGCAGCCGCATGCCGGTGCTGATGCTCACCGCGCGCGGCGACGATGCCGACCGCATCCTGGGCCTCGAACTGGGCGCCGACGATTACGTGGCCAAGCCTTGCACGCCACGCGAGCTGACGGCGCGCGTGCGCGCCATCCTGCGCCGCACGCAGGCCGTGCCCGAGAGCGGCCCCGGGGTCGTGCTCAGCGTCGGCAAGCTGACCATGCTGCCCGAGCAGCGCCGCGCCACCTGGGACGGCCAGCCTCTCGACCTGACCAGCACCGAATTCAATCTGCTCGAAGTCCTGGCCCGCAACGCCGGCCGGCCGGTGAGCAAGAACGATTTGTCCGAACAGGGTCTGGGCCGGCCGCTGGCGCGGTTCGATCGCAATATCGACGTCCACCTGAGCAGCCTGCGGCACAAGCTGGGGCCGTTGTCCGACGGCCGCTCGTGCCTGCAGACGATCTACCGCCAGGGCTACCAGTTGATCAAGGATTAGCGTGGGCCGGCTGTTCTGGAAGTTCTTCCTGTGCATCCTGCTGGCGCAGGTGGCGGCGACCATCGGCGTGGGCGGCGTGTTCTGGTTGCGCGACCAGGCGCGCCAGCGCGCGACGCCCGTGCTCGACAGCGGTCCGCCCGCCGCGATCGCCCTGGACGCCGCAGCTGCCACGCTGCGTCACGGCGGTTTGCCCGCCTTGCGTAGCCTGCTGCCCGACATGCGGCGCCCGCAACTGTTCGTGCTCGACGCGTCGCGCCACGAACTGCTCGGCCGCGCAGTGCCGGCCGACTTGATGCACGAAGTCGAGCGCGAACTGCGCGATGGCGCCCAGGGTGGCGACAGCGCCGTGTGGCGCGGTGCGCGGCGCCTGGTCGGCCCGGACGGCGAGCAGTACATCGCGTTCGTGTCGCGCAATTTCGGGCGCCAGCCTGGCCGCCAGGATGGTGCGCAGTACAAAGGTGGTCCCGAGCCCATGGCGCCTGCGATCGACCCCGGTCCCGGCCCGCGCCGACGTATTGGCCAGAGCGTAGTGATCGGCGCCACCATCCTCGCCAGCCTGCTGTTCGCGGCGCTGCTGGCCTGGTATTTTTCACGCCCCATCCGCGCCCTGCGCAGCGCGTTCGAAGCGGCCGCCGCCGGCGACCTGGCGCCACGCTTCGGCCCCGGCGCCGCGAGCGGCGACGAGCTGGTCGATCTGGGCCGCGACTTCGACCGCATGAGCGCCCGCCTGCGCGCGCTGATGGATGGCCAGCGCCGCCTGCTGCACGATGTCTCGCACGAACTGCGCTCTCCGCTGGCACGGATGCAGGCAGCGCTTGGCCTGGCGCACCAGCAGCCGGACAAAATCAGTATCACGCTCGAACGCATCGAGCGCGAAAGCAATCGCATGGATCAGCTGATCGGTGAACTGCTGACGCTGTCGCGCCTGGAAGCATCGCCCGACGTGCTGCGGCGCGAGCCGGTGGATCTGGTCGAGCTGGTCGACGGGCTCGTTGCCGATGCGCGCTTCGAGGCTGACCAGGCCGACCCGGCGGCCGGCGGCGCGGCGCTGCGGGTCGAGTTCGAGGCCGACGAGCGCGTCGGGCTCGAAGGCGACCCGGATCTGCTCTGGAGCGCGCTCGAGAACGTCGTGCGCAATGCCGTTAAACATGGCGCCCCGGGTGGCATCGTGACCGTGTCCGTACGCGCCATCGACGGCATCGCGCGGGTCGACGTCTGCGACCGGGGACCTGGCATCGCGCCCGCCGATCTGCCGGCCATTTTCCAGCCGTTCTTCCGTGCCGGCGCCTCGCGCACTGGCATCGACGGGCACGGCCTCGGGCTGGCCATCGCGCAGCGCGTCGTGCAGGCGCATGGTGGCGAGATTGTGGCCGCCAACCGTGACGGCGGCGGATTGCAGGTGACAATCACGTTGCCATCGGCCAGAGGTTGAAGATCGCAGCTCAGCGCCCGTACCAGTAGCGGGCGTGGGTCGCACGGTAGGTCGCCACGTCCAGACCTGGTCCGAACGACAGCGTGACGGCGCCATGTTCATCGGTGCGCAACCGCTCGATGCCCATCGCGCCGTAGCGGGCATACACCAGTTTTTGCGGGTGGCGGTAACGATTGCGGTAGCCCACCTGGAAGATGCCGACTGTCGGCCCGACCGCTTGCAGGAACGCTGCAGTGGACGAGGTACCGCTGCCGTGGTGCGGCGCCAGCAGCACGTCGGCGCGCAGGCGGCCGGCGTCAAGGCGCAGCAACGCGGCCTCCTGCGCCGCTTCGATATCGCCGGCCAGCAGGATCGCCCTGCCACCGGCGCTGATGCGAAGAACGCAGCTGCGCGCGTTGGAACGCAAACCCGGGGTCGCGTAGCTTGCCACGGCGGGCGCGAGCATCTCGAAGCGCACCCCATCCCAGTTCCAACCCTGCCCCGCACCGCAGCGGGCCGGGTGCGTGGCCTTCTGCAGCAGCGGGTGTGCTGGCGGCAGCGACGAGATCAGCTGCCCTACCTGGACTGTTGTCAGCACCGCCTCGGCGCCGCCGATGTGATCGAGGTCGCTGTGCGAGATCACCAGCGCATCGAGCCGGCCGATGCCGCGGCCACGCAGATACGGCAGGATGACGCGCGTGGCGCCGTTCGCGCCCGGCGCGTACAGCGGGCCGGTGTCGTACAGCAGGCGGTGGTGCCGCGTCTCGACCAGCAGCGCCATGCCCTGGCCGACGTCGAAGGCCGTGACGTCGAACCGGCCCGCCACCGGCGCGCCCGGCATGTGGGTCAGCAGCGGCGTCCACGCGGCCAGGCCCACCCAGCGCTGCGGCCAGCCGCGCGGGGCCAGCATCCACGCGGTGCCGGCCAGCGCCAGCAGGAGGATCCAGGGTGATGGCGCCGGCGCGGTCCACACCGCCAGCGCTGGTGCAGACAACCACCCCAGTGGCCACGCCAGCAAGGCCATCGCGAGATGCGCGAGGCCCAGCACCAGATCGGCCAGCGGCGACGGCAGCACGCTGCCCGCCAGCGCCAGCGGCGTGACGAACAGGCTGATAACGGGAATGGCCACCGCGTTGGCAACGGGGCTCACGAGCGAGACTTGCCCGAACAGCAGCAGCGTCAGTGGCGCCAGGCCGAGCGTCACGGCCCACTGGGTGCGCGCTGCCACCATCAGGCCGGCGCGCCAGCCACGCGTGCGGGCATCAGGCTGGCGACTGCACGCGTACAGGATTGCCGCCACCGCGCCGAACGACAGCCAGAAGCCCGGCCACAGCATTGCCCACGGATCGCGCAATACGGCCACGCCCAGCGCGAGGCACAGCACGTGCGACATCGACGCGATCCGGCCGCACCACAGCGCCAATGCAACGACGGCCAGCATGTAGAAGGTGCGCTGGGCCGGCACGCCGAACCCTGCCAGCAGCACGTACAGCAATGCCACCAGCGCGCCAGCCAGCGCCGCCACCTTCTGGGCCGGCAGGCGCAACGGCAGCGCCGCACCGGTGAAGAACGAGCGGCGCCACAACCATGACGTCGCCCAGGCAGCCAGGCCTGCCAGCATCGTGATGTGCAAGCCGGAGATCGAGACCAGATGGCTGATACCGGTCCGGTTGAACACATCCCAGGATGCCTGGTCGATGCCGCGCTGGTCGCCGATCACCAGCGCGACAATCACACCAGCGTACGGCTTGCCATCCAGGACCGCCAGGATGCGGCTGCGCAGCCAGCCCCGCGCCCGCTCCACGGCGTAGCGCGCGTCCGGTGTCCACGTGGTCAGGCGTTGGTTGTGCCGGTCGGCCGGACGCACATAGCCGGTGGCGCGGATGCCCTGCTCGAGCAGCCACGCCTCGTAGTCGAAGCCGTGCGGGTTGGCGTTGCCGTGCGGGCGCTGCAGGCGCACGACGAGGCGCCAGCGCTCGCCGGGATGCACGCGCGACGGATCGGCAGCGATGGCGCCATACCAGGACAGGATGATGGTCGGCGGCACGGTTGCACCTGGCGTGTCGACCTGCGCCACGTCGAACTGGAAACGCACGCCACCGGCGAAGCGGTGCGGCAGGCTCGCGACGACGCCGGTCACGGCGATATCGCGGCCTTCATCGGTACGCGGCAAAGCGTGGCGCAGGGCGAGATGGGCGAGCAGCGCAGCCCAGCAGATGCCGAGCAGCAGGCCGGCAAGAAGACCGGCGACCAGCCTGCGCTGGCGCCATCGCAGCAGCGAGTAGCCGACCAGGGCCGTGGCAGCGCAGACTGTGAGCGTGGCCGGCGTCGGCAGGGCCGGCTGCATCTGGACCCAGGCTGCGCCGGCGGTGAAGGCAAGGATGGCGCTGCGCATGCGCTGGGGATCGGTGGTCAGCCGTCGGTCAGCTGATGGTCAACCTGCAGGGCGCCGCGTCGCGCGTTCGGCGGAAGACTCTCACGGTTGATCAACGTTCAGCAGCAGCGCGGCATCGGGCGCCCCCGCTCCTAGACCCCGCGGCGCATGACGCCTGTCCGCCAGGCGCCACCGGGTGGGCGTGTTGCTCTCATAGCTTGGCTGCAAGCCCCTGATTCGCTGCCACACGGTCGCCTGCGGTAGCAGCAATGCCTGCGGCATCGGCGCGCCCGCTTCGATGAACTGCCGACGCCCGCCCAGCACACCCACCTGGGCATTGGCCTCGGTGCAGTGCCACCAGCCCGTGTACGGACAGCGTTCACGTGCCAGCGCGATGTCGCCGAGAGCACCCATCGGCAATTCTGGCCGCGCCGGCTGGCGGGGGGCGGTCGGGCGCAGCCGGAGACTGCCTGCGATCCCGTCCCACAGATCGAGCAGCGCGGGCTCTGACAGCGTCGACTGCACCGGTTTGCCACCGCTGTCCGGATTGGAGCCGGCGCTCAGTTCCAGCATGAGCAGTGGCGCATGCACGTCAGCCTGGCGGCCCGTCATCTCCCACTGGAATGCGTAGCCCGTCGTGAAATTGGGCTCCCTGACGCGCATCACGAGTTCGTCGCCATCGAGGCCATTGATGGCGCGCGCCGCTTCGCGCAGGTGCGAAAAGGCCAGCCGCATGAACACCGGGCGGCGCTCGACCGTGATCGCGTGACGCTCGAGCAGTCGCGGGGCCGGGTCCACGCCTGCCATCGAGGACAGGACGATATGCATGTCGGGATGGTCAGGCAGGCCGGCGAACATCACCACGCTTTCGGTCTCCGGGTGCTCGTACGGGTCCAGCACGATCGCGTGGCCGATGCAGAAGCCCGGCTCGGTCGGAACTTCATCGTGCGCGAGAGCGCGAAACCGGCCCAGCAGGCGTACCAGCGCATCGCCGCTGTCCAGTGCCATCCCCTTTGCGCTCGCCGAAATACTTGCGTGCGCAAGACGCAGCATGCCGTCCAGATCGACGCTTTCGATGTCGATAATCCGCTCGCCTTCGAAGGCCCGGGCCCACTGCCGGTTGTGCACGAACACGTTCCCGCGCCGCCCCTCGGACGCGATCGTCTTCGTGGATTCGAGCGCGGCCCGATCATCCCCGGCGCTTGCGTCATGCCAATTGGCAGCAAGCTGCGCCAGACGCGCGTCGAACTCGTCGTCGGATTCGCGGTCGGTACTGGCGACGTCATAGCCACTGATGAAACCGCGTCGCAGACGCACGGTTGCCTCGGCGGGAAGATCAATCAGAAAACGGCCCACACACACGGTCTGCATCTTGCCGGTCATCTTTGCCACCTTTAGCTTGTCCTGGTCGGCCTGCACGGAATTGGCAAGAAACGACGCAAGCATCAAGACCAATGCCACCACTGCCCCGACCCAGCGCACCTGGCGGCTCCTGAGCCGCCTCATCGGACTTCCTGGACGATCTTGACGATGAGATGCCGCGTCAGGAGCAGCATGTCGTCGTGCTGGAAGCTGTCCTGATGGCGAAACCCTGCGGCAGCAAAGGTGCGCCGCACATGCGATACGGTACCGGCACCGGATTGCGCAGGGACCGTTTCGTCGCCGGGGGCATCCTGCGGCCAGAGCACGAAGTTCAGGCGCGCCCCTGGCTCGATCTCGACTTCGCGCATACCCGCACTGCCATGTGCAACCAGCCTGGCGGCGCGAAGATTGGCAGGCGTCAGCGCCGCGCGGGTGTGGGCCGGAATGCGCGCCACCCAGCGGATCTGACCATAGGCCTTGAGCGCTTTGTCGGCACCATAGAACGCATACGAATGCGGATGGTAGTAAGGCCGGGCCGGCCTTCCCTGCACGTCGGTTGACAGAACCTGGGTGTGAAAGCGCTCGGCCTCCTGGATGGCATCGAGAATCCGGCGCCGCACGCCACCGCTCACGTGCGCATAGCGCTTGGCCGGATCCGCCAGGCCCGGATCGATCATCCGGTGCCACGATGTCATGTCACGGTACATGTCGTAGGGATTACCATCCGGGAGCGACACCATGTCGCGGCTGTCCTCGTGCGCGCTCACACCCCGCAGCGTCCGGATCACCAGCCAGGGTTTCGGGTACAGGTGATTCGGCAGCAGTTGCAACAGGCCGGGCGCCACCGCCATGACCGGCATCGTTCGCTCGCTCGTATCGCCGGCCACGTCCGCGAAGCCGGACGCGGCCAGATTGGCCAGTGGCCCGTTGGTGAAGTTGCCGGCCTCGGTGCCGCAGGCGATGCGCCGGTAGGCCACCGGCGCGCCCAGCGCGGGCATCACCGCGTGCACGATGCCGGCGATATCCGATGCGCCCGACGCTTCGCTCAAGCGCGCACAGGCGCGTGCCACCAGCCCGCCCATCGAATGGGTCACCAGGATCACATGGCGGCATGTGTGCTTGCGCTCGCTCCAGAACGCGCGTATCCGGTCGATGCGCGCGCGCAGGCTATGCGCCGCCAGGTCGCACGACGCCAGCCAGTTGTAGCCGAATGCGTACACCGGGTACTGGTAGCCGGCAAATTTTTCCAGCTCGGCTTCGGTGACGTGATCGATCTGCCGCACGCCCCAGCGTTCAGGGTCGCAGTGCATGACCCGTTGCCAGTGCTGGCGCACGAGGCGCGCGCCATGCGGCGACAGCTGGAAGGTCTTGTCCAGGTGGCGTTGCAGGTCGGCCAGGACAGCCCCATACGAGTCGGCGTGGATTTCGCCCCAGCCCCGCTCGCGCATGACGGCGGCATCCAGTGCGCACGGCGGAAAATCCAGCTCGCCGTCGGGATCCACCTCGAGGATGGCAGGGTCCAGGATGCGCTGCCGGATCGACGGCGCGCGCGTTTCCCACAGATCGGCCTCGCGGTACTTGCCGGTGAAGTCGTTCGGTGGCCGCCAGGCGGGCTCACCGGGCCGCAGCACGGCGTCGTCACGCTGCTGCATGTCGGGACGCGCCCGCAGGTTCGAGCCCATGGTGCCCGGCACGAAGATGACGGGAATGACCTTGCGCGAACCGACTGTCACGCGTGCCCGCACCTTGAACGCGACCGGCGTGGCGACCGTGTGGGCCACCAGGCTGCCATCGCGCGCGACGACGGGCTGGTGGATCGGGCGGGTCGGCTCGTTCATGCCCGGTCCGTCACGGCTGTGGCCGGTTGGGCGGCATCGTCATCGGGCAGCAGGCGGATTTCGATATCGCCCATGGCGTAGCTGTGCAGGATGCTGGTGCGGCCTTCGTCGTCCGTGATGCCGTCGATGGTGGTGCCGTCCTCGTGACGGGCGATATAACGCTGGCCCCGGGCCGGCAGGTTGGTCTGGCGGTCGATGACCACCACACGCTCGTCGGTTTCCAGCGCCGTTGCCGGCAGCCGCAGGCCAGCCGGCACGCCATTGCCGCCCGTGAGGTAGTCGACGCTGGCGGCCTTGACGACGTGGTTGCCGCTGCTCTGGTGCGTGATCGTGCCGCCGGCCCAGTCGGTTTGCGTGCCCTGCGAGACGATCTTGACCGACGGCGCTTCGAGCTCGATGCCGGTGGCGGCGATCAGGCGGATCCGGCTGGACGACTTGATGTCGATATCGCCCTTGTGGGTTTCGACAATGATGTCGCCGCGCGCCGCGATCAGTTTGATGCCGAGGTCGTACGCGAACAGGCTCAGTGCACGCGCCGCGCGCAGGAACAGGCTGCCGCCGGCGGCTGCTTCGGTGTCACCGGTCGAGACGATGTCGATCTTGGTGCGTGCGCCGAGCGCAATGGCGTCGTCGCTGGCCAGCACGATGCCGGCCGGCGCGCTGACCGCCACCATCGGCGCGCCGGCCGATGCCGTCGCCGGCCCCGCCGCCGCCCCCGAACCCGCCGGATGCGGCGCCACATTGGAGCCATCATGCCAGCGGCGCAGGCGCTCGGTGAGTTCGGCCATGCGTGGCCTGGCCTGCTGGTCTTCGCCGTGCGCGCTCGCCAGCCGGGCCAGCTCGTCGAGCACGCCGTGCATGACGTCGGCGATGCCGACGAGCGCGTCCCGCTCGAGCTGGGCGCCGGCACCAGACTCGATACTGCCCGCACTGAGCAGAACGCCTTCGCCGCCACGCACGGCGACCGCCTTGCTGCTGCGAAGCTCGGCGCCTTCACCGCGCGCACCGCCCTTGCCATCCACGCGTGGCTCGGACAGCCAACCCAGATTGAGTTCCGATTCAGCATGTTCGCTGGCCAGCTGCACGCCGATCTGGCCCGGCGTGTCGTCGAACAGCAACTGGCCACCGCGCGCGCCGCCCACTTCGCGGCTGCGCATGCCTGACAGGAAGCGATTGCCCGGCAACGCGCCCGCACGGCTCAGTGCTGGCGGCTGCGCGCGCTGGTTGTACAGCTGCGACAGGATCACCGGGCGGTCAGGGTCGCCGCCCATGAACGCCACCAGCACTTCGGTGCCGACGCGCGGCATGCACAGCGTACCCGATTGTTGCTGGCTGCCGGTGCCGGCCCCGGCCCAGTTGGACGCGACGCGCACCCAGGCGGAGTCGGCCGGCGTGTCGGACGCCCCTGCTCCATGCGCGTGCTGGTGGTCGTCCATGCGCATGCCGGGAAACCGGATCTTGACCCTGCCCAGCGCATCGCAATGCACTTCTTCGCCGGGCGGGCCGGTCACGATGGCGCTTTGCAGTTGCGGATGCGGCAGGTCGGCGCGCGGATCGAACCCGGGGGCCAGCACGATGCCGCGCCGCACCGCGTCGAAACTGACCCGCACGCGAAGCAGAGCGCCCGTGGTCCCGGCAGTCGGCCACGCGCTATCGGCGCCCGGCAGCGAAGCGCCCATCAGGCGCTGCAGGCGCGTCGCGACATCCAGCGGCAGGTTGTTTTCGGCCTCAACGTGCAAGGCGGTGATGACGAAGTCGCGTTCGGGGGCCGGATGCGTATCGATCTCGGGGTGGCCGGTGAGCGTGAACCACTCGCCCGCGCGCAGGTCGCGCACCGTGCCCACGCCATGGAAGCATTTTGTATCGAGCTCGTGCCGGTTCATGCGCAGCTGACCCAGGCGCCAATGGTCTTCGACATCGTTGCCGGCATGCGGCATTTCGACCTGGTAGTCGTCCAGGCTCGCCGCCAGCGCGTTGCCATGGCCGCCCTGGTCGGCCATGCCCTGCGCGGTGGCGGTCATGAACTGGGTGCCCAGCGGATTGCGGTAATCCCAGCTGTGCCGGGTCGTGCTGCCGGCCTGCAGGCGGCGCGCGGCGCACCAGGAGACGATCGTGTCGCGCTCTTCGGTGGCGCCACCCTGGTGGTAGCGCACCGTGCCGGCACTGTTGCAAGGCAGCGCATCGGGGTCGTTAAACAGCACCAGCGTGTGGACCGGCGACCCAGCGCGCTCAGTGTCTGGCGCCCCGGTGCGCGCATGGCCGGGGCGGAACGTCCAGGCCACGCCGCGCCGGCGCAACAGGCGGCGCACGAACGCGGCGTCGGACTCGTTATATTGCATGGTCTGCTCGCGGGGCGGGAACTGGCGCTGGTCGAACAGGGGATCGAGTTCGTACTGGAAGGCGCTGGCCAGGACGCTGTTGGACTGGCGCCATTCGTCGAACAGCACCTGCACGATCTGCAGTTCGTTCTGGCCACGAAACACGCGGCTGTTGACGCGTTTTTCCATGATCGTCAGCGCGTCGCGGATCACCAGCTGGTAGACGCCGAGGCTGCCATCGACATCCCCGGCGCGCGCTTCGGCCACGATGCCGCAGGCGCAGCGCAACCCGCCACGGTCGGTGACGAACCCGATTTCGGCCGGCAACGCAATGAGTTCCTTGAGCGGCAGGCGCGGGGTGGCGGCAACGCAGGTGACGGTGTAATCAAGGCCGCCGCAAATGGCTTCGCTGCCAGTGACGCGCTGCGGCAGGAGGATCGTGTCGAACGGGTGACCGGCAAGGCCGAAACGCAGCCGGATCGGCCGGTGGGCCGCCGACAGCGACCGTTCGCTCTGCAACATGCGCAGGAATTCACTGGCGCTGTCCACATGGATCTCCTGTCCATACAATGCGATTCTCGAGGAAGCACATCTTGGCACGCTGTCTCTACAGCGGCTTGTCAGGTGTCACAGATGGCGAGCGGAATTCAGGGAACTTTGCCTGGGTAGCTGCTCTACCCGATAGGGCACAAACCGGCCAGGCGTGGAATGGCGGTAAGTGAGGCGTGATGGGCGGCAATGCGCACGACCTCCGTCCCAACGCCGCGCAATTCGGCCAGCGCAGCACCAATGCCTGGCAGATTCTCGGGGCTGTTGCGGCCGGGATGAATCCAGCTGGGGGCGATGTCGGGTGAGTCAGTTTCCAGCACGATCCAGTCGAGCGGCAACTCGGTAGCGAGGCGCCGGATTTGCAGTGCGCGTGTAAAGGTCAGGTTGCCGCCGAAGCCCAGGTGCAGGCCGAGGTCGATGAAATTCTGCGCCTGCTGGAAGCTGCCATTGAACGCATGTGCGATGCCGCTTGGCGGGCGAATCTGGCGCAGGTGCTTGAGCACCTGGTCCTGCGAGCGGCGCACGTGCGTCATGACCGGCAAGCCGAAGTCGCGCGCGATGCGCAGCTGTTCGCGGAAGAACCGCGCCTGCTTCTCGCGCATCTCGGGTGTGGTGAGTTCGGGAATGAAGAAATCCAGCCCGATTTCACCGATGCCCACGAAACGCGGATCGCCCATCGCCGCTTCGACGCGCGTGCGCAGGTACGCCAGGTCGTCGTCGTGCGCCTGCGGCACGCACATCGGGTGGATACCCAGCGCGTAGCAGGCGTTCGGGCTGCCTGCCGCCAGGGCCGCGACCGTATCGAAATTGCCCCGCTCGACGGCCATGATGACGATCATCGATACGCCAGCCGCTTCGGCCCTGCGCGCGACGCCGGCGCCATCGCCACCGTATTCGCGGGCGTCGAGGTGAACGTGCGTATCGATCCACATGGCGTCAGCCTTCTGCAGCCTGCAGGCCGTGTTCGGTCATGCGCAGCACGCGGTCGCAGCGGCGCGCCAGTTCCATGTCGTGCGTGACGATCACGAAGGCAGTGCCCAGGGTGCGCGACAGTTCGAGCATCAGGTCGAAGATGATCTGCGCGGTCGTGTGATCGAGGTTGCCGGTCGGTTCATCGGCCAGCACGCAAGCCGGTTGCGTGACCAGCGCGCGCGCCAGCGCGACCCGCTGGCGCTCGCCGCCGGACAATTCGCCCGGGCGGTGCATGACGCGTTTGCCCAGGCCGACGCGCTCGAGGATTGCTTGCGCCAGCGTCAGCGCTTCTGCGCGCGGCATGCGGCGGATCAGGAGCGGCATCATGACGTTGTCGAGCGCCGTGAATTCGGGCAGCAGGTGGTGGAACTGGTACACGAAGCCCAGCGCCGTGTTACGCAGTTCGCCGCGGCGCGATTCGGACAGGATCGCAAAATCCTCGCCGCGCAGGCTGACCGTGCCGCTGCTCGGCGTATCCAGGCCGCCGAGCAAATGCAGCAGCGTCGACTTGCCCGAGCCGGAAGCGCCAACAATCGCCACGCGCTCGCCGCGGTACACGGCAAAGTCGATGCCGTCGATGACGCGCACGATGGCGTCGCCCTGGTTGAAGGTCTTGCCCAGGCCACGGCAGGCCAGCACGGGTACGTCGTTCGTTTTATTCACGTCGTTCATCGCATTGTTCTTCACATTATTCATAGCGCAGCGCCTCCGCCGGCTTCACGCGCGAGGCAGCCCAGCTTGGGTAGATCGTGGCCGCAAAGGCCAGCACCACCGACACGATGCCGATGGTGACGACGTCCGGCGTGTACAGCTCGGACGGCACGGTACTGATCAAATAGATATCCTTGGACAAGAACTCGACGCCCAGCACGCGTTCGATGAACGGGACGATGACACCGATGTTCTTGCTCACGCCCACACCCATGGCCACGCCCGCGAGCGTGCCCAGCACACCGACGACGGCGCCCTGCACCATAAAGATTTTCATGATCGAACCGGGCGACGCGCCCAGCGTGCGCAGGATCGCGATGTCGGCCTGCTTCTCGGTCACCGTCATCACCAGGCTCGAGACCAGGTTGAAGGCGGCCACCGCGATGATGAGCGTCAGAATAATGAACATCATCTTTTTTTCGGTCTGCACCGCAGCGTACCAGTTGGCGTTGAGCTTGGGCCAGTCGCGCACGACCAGGTCGCCCTTCATCGAGGCCTTCAATTCGGCTGCGACCTGCGGCGCTTCGCGCATATTGGCGATGCGCAGGCGCAGGCCCGATGGCGCCTGCTGGCGCTCGAGGCGCTGCGCATCCTCGATGTGCACGAACGACAGCGCCGCATCGAAGTCAAAATGCCCGGCCTCGAAGATGCCGGCCACCGTGAAGCTGCGCGTGCGCGGCACCATGCCGGCCGGCGTGACCTGGCCTTGAGCCAGGACCATTGTGACCTTGTCGCCCATACTGACGCCCAGCGCACGCGCCAGCGCATAACCGAGCACGATATTGAAGCTGCCGGGCTTCAAGGCATCGAAGCTGCCGGCGCGGATCTGCTTCGCCACCGTCGACACATTGTCTTCCACGCCCGGCAGCACGCCGCGCACGATCGACGGACGCATGATCCCGTCGCGCACCAGCAAGCCCTGGGTTTCGACGAACGGGGCCGAACCCAGTACCGCCGGATTCTGCGCCGCTTCCTTTGCCCTGGCCTGCCAATCGGGCATGCTGCCGGAGGCATCGAACACTTCGATGTGGGCCAGCACCGACAGCATGCGGTCGGTGACCTGCTTCTGGAAGCCGTTCATCACCGACAGCACAATGATCAGCGCCGCCACGCCGAGCGCGATGCCGGCCACGGAAATGAGCGAGATGAACGAAATGAAGCTGCTACGACCGCTGCTCTTGCCGGCGCGCGTGTAGCGCAGGCCGACCTGCCACTCGTAAGGCAGTTTGTGGATGATGCTCATGAATTTTCGTGCTTCAGATTGGAATCGGGGCAAACGACACAGGCGCGGTTACTCATAGCGCAGTGCCTCTGCCGGTTTCACGCGCGAGGCGGCCCAGCTTGGGTAGATCGTGGCCAGGAACGACAGCAGCACGGCCACGCCGCCGATCCAGCCGACGTCGGCCCACAGCAGTTCGGACGGCATCTCGCTGATCAGGTAGACCTCTTGCGACAGGAAGTGCACACCCGAGATGCGCTCAATGGCCGGCACGATGACATCGACATTGAGCGCCACCAGCACACCCAGGCCCACGCCGAGCAGGCCGCCCAGCAGACCGACCAGCGTACCCTGCACCATGAAGATTTTCATGATCGCGCGCGGCGAGGCGCCCAGCGTACGCAGGATGGCGATGTCGGACTGCTTGTCCTTGACGGTCATGACGAGCGTCGAGACGAGATTGAACGCGGCCACCGCCACGATCATCGTCAGAATAATGAACATCATGTTTTTCTGCGATTGCACGGCCGCGAACCAGACGGTGTTGACCTTGGTCCAGTCGCGCATGATCAACTCGCCCGGCATCGAGCGCTGCAATTCGTAGGCCACGCGCGGCGCCTGGTGCAGGTCTTGCAGGCGCAGGCGGATGCCCGCCGGGGCCGTCGCGCCCGTGGCCACCTGGGCGTCGTCGATATTGATCAGGGCGAGCGTGGAGTCGAACTCGAAATGGCCGGCCTCGAAAATGCCGGACACGGTCAGCGCCCGCGTGCGCGGCAGCGGGTTCTCGCCCGGCGTGCTGGCACCGCCCAGGATGCCACTGCTGGCCACGAGCAGCGTGACGCGGTCTCCCACGTCGACACCCAAGGATTTGGCCAGCGCGCGGCCCAGCACCACATTGAACGAGCCGGCGCGCAGCGATGCGAAGCTGCCGGCCTTCATCTGGCGCGTGATGTCCGATACCTGCGCTTCTTCGACGGGCGCCACGCCGCGCAGCAGCGCGGGCTTCATGACGCCATCGACCAGCAGCATCGATTGCGCGTCGATAAACGGCGCGGCGGCCTTGACTTCCGGGTTGCGCAGCGCCTGCAGGCTGGTGGCGCGCCAGTCGGGCAGCGCGCCGCGACTGTCGAAAATCTCGACGTGCGCCAGCATCGACAGCATGCGGTTGGTGACTTCCTTCTGGAAGCCGTTCATCACTGAGAGAACGACGATCAGCGCGGCCACGCCGAGGGCGATGCCGGCTACCGAGGCCATCGAAATGAAGGAGATGAAGCTGTTGCGGCCGCTGCGCTTGCCGGCGCGCGTGTAGCGCAGGCCGATCTGCCATTCGTAGGGGAGTTTGTGGGTGATGCTCATGCTGTCCGTGTCGACCGATCCGCTGTGTTTCGCTGTGTTCTTGTGTATTGATGGCGCAGCGCCGGGCTGCATCAGCCCGGCAGTTTGCCAGACAAACCGGGATTGTGGCGCAATTATCAAAAACCCACTAGAGCATTCCAGCGAGCATGCGGGTGAAGAATCGGGGTGGCACGCCGCTGGTGGTGGCGATTTGCCCTAGAATAGCGGGATGGCTCATATTACGCTCGTCCTGCCGTTCGCTCTGCCGCTTCCCGAATTTGCTCCCGACCTGATCCGTGCGATGAACACGCCGGCGCTGGCGCAGCTGCTCTCGCGTACCTCGAGCGCCACGCGCACGCGCACGGCCGAACATACCCACGCCCTGCCCCATGAAACCTGGCTGGCGCGCGCGCTTGGCCTGGGCGCTGCGGGCCGGGTCGACGTGGCCGTTGCCGCCATGCGCGGCTTCGGGCTGGAATCCGATGGCGGCAACTGGTACATCGTGTCCCCCGGCCATATCCAGATCGCCCGCACGCATCTGACGATGGCCGATACGCGCCAGGTACCGCTTGACGATGCCGACAGCCGCGCACTGTTCGCCACGGCGGCTGAACTCTGCGAAAGCATTGGCCATGCGCTGCGCTACGGCGACGCGCAGACGTGGTTTTTGCGCGCGGACGACTGGACCGGTTTCGAGACCGCCACGCCCGACACGGTCGTCAATATGGACCTGACGGATTTCATGCCGAAGGGGCAGCCGGCGCTGGCTTATCGGCGCCTGCAGAACGAAGTGCAGATGGCGTGGCATGCGCATCCGGTGAACACCGCGCGCGAAACGCGGCGCCTGCCGATCGTGAACGCGTTCTGGGTCTGGGGTGCGGGCCGGACGGCGCCCGCCTTGATGCAGCCGCTGGCCAGTGTTGCCGTGCCGGGCTGGCTGGGCGCGCTCGGCGATCAACGGCTCGACACCCTCGACCGATTAGCCGATCTGCTGTCGACCGACCGCACGCTGGTGGTCGGCACGCTGGCCGAAGCGGCGCAGGCCGCCGACTGGGGCGTCTGGCTGCAGGTGATGGGACAGCTCGAAGAGATGCTGTTCGCGCCGCTGCTGGCGGCCGTGAAGGCGGGCCGCGTGAGCAAGCTGACGCTGGTGCTGAGCAGCCGCGAAGGCCTGCTCGAGACGACGACGGGCGCGCTGGCGCAGCGCAAATTCTGGCGCAGCCCGACACTCGACGCACTGAAGTGAGAACACTGGTGAGCGCACTGAAATAACCCGACCGAGATAGACATTGACCCTGAAGACCCGACTTTCTACACGTCCCTGCCCGTTCCGCACCTCTGAACTGCTGCGCCAGGATGGCGTGCACCCCGTGCTGGCCCGCATCTACGCGTCGCGCGGCCTGCTCGATGCGCGTGAACTCTCGAGCGAACTGGCAGCGCTGTCGCCACCGTCCGGACTGAAGCACATCGATGCCGCCGCCGCGTTCCTGGCCGACGCCATCGGCGCCGGCAAGCGCATGACGATCGTGGCCGATTACGATTGCGACGGCGCCACGGCCTGCGCCGTTGCCCTTCGTGGGCTGCGTGCGATGGGCGCGCAGGTCGACTACATCGTCCCGAACCGCTTCGAATACGGCTATGGCCTCACGCCAGAAATCGTCGCACTTACGGCGCGCGAAAAGGCGCCCGACATCATCGTCACGGTCGACAACGGCATCGCCAGCGTCGACGGCGTGCTGGCAGCCAATCAGCTGGGCATCGACGTCGTCGTTACCGACCACCACTTGCCGGGCGACGTGCTGCCGGCAGCGCGCGTGATCGTCAACCCGAACCAGCCCGAGTGCGGCTTCCCGAGCAAGAACCTGGCCGGCGTGGGCGTGGTGTTCTACGTGCTGCTGGCCCTGCGCGCCGAATTGCGCCGGCGCGGTGTATTCGACGCGCAAACGCAGCCCAAGCTCGACAGCCTGCTCGACCTGGTTGCGCTGGGCACGGTGGCCGACGTCGTCAAGCTCGACGCCAACAACCGCATCCTCGTCGCACAGGGCTTGAAGCGCATGCGCGCGGGCCGCATGCATGCCGGTGTGGCGGCGCTGTTCCGGGTGGCCGGGCGTGAAGCGCGCTGCGCCACGCCGTTCGACCTGGGCTTTGCTGTCGGCCCGCGCCTGAATGCTGCTGGCCGCCTGCAGGACATGGCGCTCGGCATCGAATGCCTGACCACCGACGACGAAGGCCGCGCCTGGGCCATTGCCCAGCAACTGAACGAAATCAACCTCAAGCGCCGCGAAATCGAAGCCGAGATGCAGGACACCGCGCTGCTGCATCTGGACACGTTCGAGCCGACCGGCGCCAGCACGATCACCGTGTTCGACGCAGGCTGGCACCAGGGCGTGATCGGCATCGTCGCCTCACGCCTGAAAGAAAAATTCTACCGCCCGACATTCACCTTCGCGCCAGCCGGCGACGGCATGATCAAGGGCTCGGGCCGCTCGATTCCGGGCTTCCATTTGCGCGACGCGCTGGACCTGGTGTCCAAGCGCGTACCGGGCCTGATCGACAAGTTCGGCGGCCACGCCATGGCCGCCGGCCTCTCGCTGCGTCACGACAATTTCGACACCTTCTGCCAGGCGTTCGAAGCCGTCGGCCAGGCATGGCTGACCGAAGCGCAGCTCGAGCGCATCATCGAAACCGATGGTCCGCTCGAGGACGAGTTCTACTCGACCCAGTTCATCGAACTGATGGACGGTCAGGTCTGGGGCCAGGGCTTTGCGCCGCCCGTCTTCTGCGACGAATTCCGCGTCGTCAGCCAGCGCATCCTCAAAGAGCGCCACCTGAAGCTGCAGCTGGAAAAGAACGGCCGCCGCTACGACGCCATCTGGTTCGGCCACACCGACAGCCTGAACGACCGCGCCCGCGTCGCCTTCCGCCTCGACGCCAACGAGTACAACGGCGTCACCAAAGTCCAGCTCCTGGTCGAGCACGCCGAATCCGCCTGACAGTGCAGGCCAAGCCCCTGAGCAATTGCCCAATAATTCGACTCTGACCCTAATTGTTACAGTGCAGGCTAAGCCCCTGAGCAATTGCAAAATAATTCGACTCTGACCCCAATTGCAGGTCGCTCGAATTGAGGCAATTGCCCAATAATTCGACTCTGACCCTAATTGTTACGTTTGCTGCAGAGCCTGCCTAACAATTAGGGTCAGAGTCGAATTGTTTGATAACTGTTTGCGGGCGGGATACTTACAGGCGACATGATCTTTTCGTGTTCGCTATGATGGGCCGGTTTGTCCGTTGCCCCCCTCATTCCCTACACGCTGGCTGGCTGCTGGCGGGAGCATGCATGTTTTCGATCATTATCAATTTTCTCGGCTCACTGATGCATTTTTACGTGGCGCATCGCCTGTATGCGCTGGGACCGGTTCGTGCACGCGTGCCGGCGCGGGTCTGGTGGGTGGGCGCCGTGGTGCTGTGGGCGGTGTATCTATGGGGCGTGCAGCTCGGCGATGCGGCGCTTGACTGGCGCTGGTGGCCGGGGCAGTTTTCGATGACCTGGCTTGGCGTGCTGTTCTGCATGACCCAGTACCTGCTGCTGGCCGACATCATCACCGGCTTCGGCTTCTGGCTGCGTACCTGGGCGCCGCGCATGCTGGCACTGGGCGCGATTGCCGGTGTCTCGGTCAGCGGTTTTGCGATATTCCAGGCGATGCGTGCCCCGGCGATCGTCGAGCAGGAACTCACGCTGCCCGGCCTGCCAAAGGCGCTCGATGGCACCGTGATGGTGGCGATCAGCGATACGCACCTCGGGGCCCAGCGCCGCGCGAAGTGGCTCGGCGAACGGGTCGACCAGATCAATGCACTGGCTCCAGACGTTGTCGTGATGCTGGGCGACCAGGTCGAAGACGAGCCGATCAACGACGACCTGCTCGCGCCGGTCCTTCAACGCCTGCGGCCGGCGATGGGCGTCTGGGCCATCACCGGCAACCATGAATACTACGGCGACGCCGGCGGTACGATCCACGAGTTCGCCGCCGGCGGCGTCCGGTGGTTGCGCGACCAGCAGGTCGAAATCGCACCGGGCCTGCACCTGGCGGGCCTGGACGACATCGGGCGCGCGCGACGCGGAAAGCGCGACATCACTACCGGCCTCGAACGCATGCTCCCCAAGCGGCTGGACGGCGCGACGATCCTGCTCGCGCACATCCCTGACCCGATACTGATCGAGCGCGCCGCGCACAAGGATATCGACCTGATGCTCTCCGGGCACACGCACGGCGGTCAGGTCTGGCCTTTCGCTTATCTGGCCAAGCGCGAGTTTCCCTACCTGGTGGGCTGGTACCGCATCGGTGCCATGCAACTGGTGGTCAGCCGCGGTGCGGGCGGCTGGGGACCGCGCATGCGACTGTGGGAGCCGGGCGAGATTCTCAAGCTGACCCTGCGCGCCCAACCCTGACGGCTGCGCATGATGCGCTTGACGGCCCCGGCGGCCACCTAGGGCGTGATGGCTGGCCTGTACGTCTGACCGTGCTGCATCACGAAGAACGCGTCGTCGGCCACGCCCTGCGCCGCGCGCGCCAGCGCCAGGTCGCGCGGCGCCTGGTCGAGGCGCTCCTGCCCCATCGGATACGTCCCCCAATGCATGCCCACGCTGCGCCTGACGCGCAGCTCGCGATGGATCCGCACCGCCTCGTCGGGGCTGACGTGCGAATTGCGGTACCACAGCGGTTGGTACGCGCCGATGCCGATCGCCGCCAGGTCAAAGCCGCCGAAGCGCGCGGCGATGTCGCCGATGTCCTTCGAATAACCCAGGTCACCCGAGAAGAAGAACGCAAAGCCCGGACGCGTGACGGCAAAGCCGCCCCACAGCGTCGCGTTACGGTCCCACAGCGAGCGCGCCGACCAGTGATGCACGGGCAGCAAATGCAGTTCCAGTCCCCGGTAGACGGTCTTTTCCCACCAGTCGAGCTTGACGATGCGCGAGCGGTCGCCGCCCGTCACGTTTTTCTCGAGCCAGAGGTCGACACCCAGCGGCGCCACCAGCAGCGGCGGCCCGCCCGCCTGGCGGTACAGCGCGCGCAGCGACGCCTTCGACAGATGATCGTAGTGCGAGTGACTGAGCAGGACGACATCGATGCGCGGCAGGTCGGCCAACGCCACGCCGGGCGCCTGATGGCGCCTGGGGCCTGCGAACGGTAACGGCGAAGCACGATCGTCGAACACCGGGTCGGTCAGGATGTTCACACCGGTTCCGCTCTGAAACAGGAACGTCGCGTGCCCGATCCAGGTCAGCGCTACCTCGCTGCGGTTGGCATGCATGAAGGCCAGGTCGGGCGCCACCGGCTCGATCGGCGCAAGCGGCGCGCGCACCGATTCGTCCTCGGTCCAGTTCCTGATGCGCGCCGCCCAGCCCTCGAAGAAGCCGCGCGGGGGCCGCTGGTACGCCGGATTGGCCGGATAATTGTTCGCAAAACCTTCCACCCGGTGATGGGGTCTGGCGGCATCGTAATAGGGATTGCGGTGCGCGCAGCCAGTTGCAAGCAGTGCAGACGCAACGGCGGCAACCGACAGAAAGGTGGCGATCAAAGTGCGCATGCGGCAATGCCCGGTCGGTGAAAAATGCCAGTATAGGCCGGGTTGCCGTCAGCGCGGGCACGCCAGAGCTGACCGTCGCCCCGCCCCGTACTGACAGGTCTTTTGGGTGCGGCCAATGTTCTTTTGCGCGGCTTTCCGGTACGATAGCGCCTTTCCCGATCTCGATGCCAGGCCGACGTCCGCGACATGGGCAGGTCTTGATCGATGGGAAACTCAATGCCCGAACCCCGTGCGCAATGCACTTGCCGGGTTCCTCTACTGGAATCGAATGGAGAATCCCGCGATCACCCGGCCGTCCAGGCATCATGCGATCCTGTTCGGCTGTCTGCTGCTCGCCGTGCTTGTCATCGCGGCGGAGGCACTGCGCTGGCGCGCCGCGCATCGCGCCACCGCAACGGCAGGCGCCGTGCCCAGCCTGACCACGAGCAACCCTGGCCGCGTGACGCTCACCGAACTGTCGCATGCGCATATTCCCGCGCCGCGCGGCATGCCATCGGCCCACGCCAGCACGCTTGCCGGCTTGCCCGGCAACCGCATGCTCGCATTCTGGTGGGCCGGCAGCCGCGAGAGCGGTCCGGACGTCAAGGTCTTTGCCTCGACCTGGGCCAATGGCGCCTGGTCTGCGCCATCGATGGTCGTCAGTCGCGAGTCGCTGGGCGCCGAACTGGGCTTCGGCGTGCGCCGCATCGGCAACCCGGTCGCCTGGACCGACCGCGCCGGCAGGATCCATCTGTACGTCGTGGCCACCGGCCTGGGCGGCTGGGCCGCGGCGCGCATCGCCCACCTGGTTTCGCAGGATCAGGGCAAGCACTTCCACGTACGCCGCATCCTGCCGACCTCGCCCCTGTTCAATACCAGCGCGCTGGTGCGCACCGCGCCGCTGGCGCTGAGCGACGGCGGCTGGTGGCTTCCCGTTTACTTCGAGATCGGTAACAAGTACCCGATGCTGATGGCGTTCGACGCCGATGGCAACCCGACCAGTCTGGCGCGCATCGGCAACAGTACGTCGACCCTGCAGCCGGCCCTGGTTGCTGTATCAAAGCACGAAGTGCGCGCCGTCATGCGCGACGACAGCGAGCAGCAACTGGTGCAGCACGCGGCAAGCGTGGATGGCGGGGCCACCTGGCAAGACCTGCCGGCGCTCAACCTTCCCAACTACAGCACGTCGGTCGCTGCCATACGCCTGACCAGCGGCCAGTTCCTGATGCTGCATAATCACGTCGAAGGCGGCGCGTCTGCGCGCAGCATCCTGCGCCTGTCGATCTCGAACGACATGCGCACCTGGCGCACGATCGCCGATATCGCCAAAGGCCCGGCCGGCGACGAATTTTCGTATCCATCGATGCAGCAGGTCGGCGACGAGCTCCACATTACCTATACCTGGCAACGGCAGGCGATTGCCCACCATCGCTACCGCATCCAACCGGAAGGCACGACCTGATGATACTGCCGGATCTAGCAAGCCAGATCGTGTACGGCCGCATAAGCTGGGCGATCGTTGCCGCCACCGTGGTCTGCGCCCTGTGGCGCCGCGCGGCGCCAATGCCGCGCGCCACGCTGGCCGCCATCGTGGCCGGTGCGCTGGTCTTGATGGCCCTGCCGGGCAACCTGTCGCCAGCCTGGTACCTGGGCCTCGCGTTCCAATATCCGAGCGGACTGCTGGTGGGCTGCTGCCTGCTGCACCTGACGCAGCGCTGGAACGGCCTGCGCCGCAGCCCGGCCATGCCGCAGGCGCTGGCCGGCGTGCTTGCCGGCGCCGGTATCCTGCTGTATCTCGACGCGCTCGGCGTGCTCACGAGCGGCTACTATTACGCCGGCTTCGGCGGCGTCTTGGCGCCGCTGGCAGCGATAGTGCTGGCCGTCGCGTGCGCGGCGGCGATCATGTTGACGCATGCGCGGGGCCATGCCACAGCAGTCCTTGGCGCCGTCGTCCTGTTCTCGGTGCTGCGCCTGCCGACCGGTAACCTGTGGGACGCGTTGCTCGACCCGCTGCTGTTTGGCTGGGCGCTGGTTGCGCTGCTGGCCGGTGCGCGGCGCCGCGCGGGCCGGCAGACATCCGGGCGCGTCCCGGCAAACGATGGCGAGCCCGTTCCGGGCGCCGCCCTGCAGCCGCTCGCGGCTGAACATTTTTCGTCTCTGAAGGAGCAAGTTGGTGGTCAATAACACAGTGGTCAATCATCAGTGGTACAAGCACCCGGTCATTATTTCGGCCACCATCATCAATGCATTCATCCTGCTACTGACGCTGGCCTGGTCGGGCAATCCCCAAGAATTGTCGCGCCTGCTGGTCGAAGACGGCATCGTCGAATGGATGCAGTTCCTGGCCTTCTCGCTCACGGCGGGCTTGCTCGGCTACGTGGCCGTCGACCGCTGGAAGAACGGCGGGATGCGGCTCGAAGTGCTGGTACTGCTTGGCCTGACGGGCCTGGTGGCCCTGGCTGCACTGGAAGAAATCAGCTGGTTCCAGCGCATCCTGCAGATCCAGTCGCCCGAATTTTTCGTGCAGAATAACCGCCAGGCCGAAACCAATCTGCACAATCTGGGCTTCGGCAAGGAAAGCCTGCACAAGGCCGTGCTGCTCAAGATCATCCTGATCACGGGCCTGATCCACAACCTGTTCCTGCCGCTGCTGGCGCGCAAGCGGCCGGCGGTTCGTACCTTCGTCGAGCGCTTCGGTCTGTATCTGCCGCCGCTGGCTGCCTCGATCCCATACCTGGTGCTGGTGATCCTGTCGCATCTGCTGATCGACCATCCGCGCAAGGGTGAGCTGGGTGAAACGTTTGGCGCCGTGCACTATCTGGCGACCGTGTTCGGTGCCTATTTCGTCGGTGTTGCCTACGACAAGAAGCCGCTGTTTGCCGGCCTGGATGCCCGCCGCGTCTCGGTGCTGTTCACGCTGCTGATGTTCTATCTGTTGATGACCGGCTGGATGCTCAGCGCCGGTGCTGGCGCCATCGTCACTGCAGTCGGCGCCGACTGACGCCACACCGCGCGCGCTTGGCAGGCAAGGCTTGCGATGATTCCAGAATTGGAGTATAAATACTCCAACATCGGAGGAATCATGAGCCTGGCCTATGCCTATCCCAAGAGCCGGTTTGAGCCGGCAACGCTGGTCGACCTGACGTCGAAGGCCGAGCGCGAGCGTTTGTCGCGCTCGGCCCTGACCGGCTTCTTCCGGCTCGCTGTCGCCTGGGGCCTGCGCGACGACGATGCGCGCGAACTGCTTGGCGGTTTGTCGTCGTCGTCGTTCTACGACTGGAAGAAAAACCCTGACCGGGTGCTCGAAGTCGACCGCATCACGCGCATCTCGTACCTTCTCGGCATCTACAAAAGCCTGCACATCCTGTATGGCGACAAGCTCGCCGATGAATGGGTGCGCCTGCCCAACACCAATCCGATTTTTGCCGGCCGCACGCCGCTCGCGTTCATGCAGGCCGGCGGCCTGCTGGCGATGCAGACGGTGCGCAAGCTGCTCGACGCCAGGCGCGGCGGCCTGTGAGCTCGCACGTCACACCACGGCTGACGCTGCTGCGCCAGCTCGATACCTGCCGCCTGATCCCGTCGCGCTTCGCCGATCTCGAAGACTCCGTGCTTGCGCCCCTGGCCGACAGCGACGACGCACTGCGCGACCTGTTCGACCTCGATAACGCCACCAATGAACGCCTGCGCGCCGAATCGGGGCAGGCGCCCGGCATCGGCATGGACGAACTGGTCTTCGGCGTGCCGAACTTTCGCATCATCAATGCCGCGTTCACCTATGCACGCCCGGAAGGCAGCCGTTTCAACGACGGCGAGCGCGGCGCCTGGTACTGCGGCTTCGACGCCGCCACGTCGCTGGCCGAAGTCATCTTCCACAAGACCGTCGAATACGCCGAAATTAACCGTTTCGACGACAGCGTCAGCTACCAGTGCCTGCTGGCCGACTTCAGCGCAACCTTCCACGATCTGCGCGGGATCGCCGCGTATGAAGACTGCCTCGACCCAACCAGCTATGTCGCGTCACAGGCACTGGCCAACGAGTTGCTGGGCGCCGGCTCGCTTGGCGTGATTTTTCCCAGCGTGCGCCATCCCGGCGGTACCTGCCTAGCGTGCTTCCGCCCGGCGCTGGTGGGCAACGTGCGCAAGGCGCACACCTATCGGTTAACATGGGCGGGTTCGCCGCAACCTGCGGTCGAGATTCTTTGACCAGATGACCATGCACATGAAGACCAAACCCGAGAACGACACCGAACTGCACGACAAGATCAACCGCGAAACCGGCCGCGTCGCATGGAGCGAGCTGCAACGCCACTTTGCCAGCGGCAGCGTGGTGTGGGTATCAAGCACACTGGACCTGATCGATGTCGCGCTGCGCATCGCGCACGACGACCGTGACAGCATCACGCGCTGGATGGGCGATGGCCAGGTGGCCAAGGTCAGCGACGCGCAGGCACAAGCCTGGCTGGAAACGGGTGCGCTGCTGTGGGCGTCGGTCGTGAGCCCGTTCGTACTGGTGCAGGACGAAAAGAAGCCGGTGCACTAAATAGCAATGCCGGCCCAGGGCCGGCATTTATCAGAGTACGAAGGCTTACTTCGACAGATCCACCGCGTACAACGCCGTCCCCTTGCCACTGCCATCGTCGGCCTTCACCTGGCTGACAGTGCCCAGCCCTGCCTCGCGCGCCAGCCCCTCCAGGCCTGGCGCCGAATGAAACACCACCGGCCCCTCCGTCTCGACCCGCGCAAAGCGCCAGCTGCGCGCCGCGCCATGCGATGCGCGCGTCAGTTCTTTCGCCGCGCGGATGTGCGCGATCAGGATGTCGCGGTTGTTGTCCGGCGACGCGAGGACGATATTGCTGCCATCGAGCCCCGGGAAGCCGCCGCCGCCACTGGCGCGGTAGTTGTTGGTCGCGACCAGGAATACCTGCGTCGGCGCCACCGGTTTGCCCAGATACGTCAGGTTCACGATGCGCTCGCCCGGCTTTTTCGTCACGTCGATCTCGTAGCTGACATCCTTCGACGTGATCGTGTCGAAGTTAAAACTCGGAAAGCGCGTGTTGATCAGTTCCTGCGGCGCGGCCAGCGCCGGGTCGATCCTGTTGAAGCGCTGCGCCGCCGTCTCCAGCCACGCCTTCAGGCCCGCGCCATCCACCTTCACCGCATACAGCGAGTTCGGGAACAGATACAGGTCGGCCGCGTTGTTCAGCGCCAGATCGCCCGCCGGGACGTCGGTGTAATCCGCCACGCTCGGAAAACCCGCCTTGAACGGCGCCGACACCGACAGCACCGGCACGCCGGCGTACTGCGGCAGATTGGTCTTGACGTAATTGCTCACGTACTCGGCCTGCGCGCGGTTCACGACTTCGAGCGCCGACGGGTCGCCCACGTCAGCAAAATAACTCGTCATGCGAAACGCCGAGCGCCCCACCGGCGTCTTCACGTAGGCGATCGTCGCTTCGTGCTCGGCGCGCACCAGGGCGGCCACTTCCGGATCCGGTTCGACAAAGGTCCTGGCGCCCGTCTGCGTGGCGCGCGCCTGCACGACGGTCTTGTCCTTGTCGACCGCCCAGGTCTTGCCGTCATAGGTCAGGTGCAGCTGGACCACGCCCAGATGCTTGCCCCACTGGCTCGGCATCACGGTCGGCACGCCGTGCACCAGACCGCGCACCTTGTCCACGCCCGGCAGGTTGAATTGCGGGACCGTGCTGTCGGCGTTCGGGAACAGCTGGTGTGCGTGCCCCATCAGCATGACGTCGATGCCAGGCACCTTGGCCAGGTGCCAGTTGGCGTTTTCCATGGCTGGCGAATATGGCGCGTCATCCAGGCCACCGTGCGACAGCGCCACGATCAGCTGCGCGCCTTTCTTGCGCATCTCCGGGATGTATTTTTCGGCCGTTTCGCGCACGCCAGCGGTGGCCACGCGGCCTTCCAGCCAGCGCTTGTCCCAGGCCATGATCTCGGGCGGCGTGAAGCCGATGATGCCGACCTTCACCAGCGTCTCGACCGGCTTGCCATCGGGCCCGCGCGCCGTGATCTTCTTGTCGATGATGCGGTATGGCGCAAACAGCGGCGCCTTGGTCTGCAGGCTGTTCAGATTGGCCAGCACGATCGGGAACGCCGGCCCGGCGCAGCGCGCGCCCTTGTCGACGCCCTTGACCTGAAACTGGCTGCCCGTGATCCGGTTCAGGAACGGCAGGCCGTAGTTGAATTCGTGATTGCCGACCGTGCCGCCTTCGTAACCCAGCGCATTCATGATCTTGTAAATGCCCAGCACCTCGTTGCAGGCGGGCGGTTTGACCAGTGCCTGGTAATCGGCAAACGCCGTGCCCTGGATCGTGTCGCCATTGTCGAGCAGGAGCGTGTTGGCAAATTCCTTGCGCGCGGCCTTGATCAGCGTGGCGGTGCGGTCGACGCCGATCGACGGCTCGGCGGCCAGTTTGTAGTAGTCGTAGCCGACGACGTTGGCGTGCAGGTCGGACGTTTCCAGCACGGCCAGCACGGCGGTGGCGCCGGCCGGTGCTTTGGCCGCATAGGCGGGAGCATTGAGGAGCAACGGGGTAAAGGTGGCGACAAGCGCGGTGCTGATCTGGTAACGCAGGGAGCGGTTCATGGGTAATCCGGGTAACAAGACCGCGCGATGGTACCCCTTGCCCTGCGACTGGGCAAGCCATACCGCCGCAGCAGCATACGCCTCGGGTATAATCCCCGGTTCGATTCAACCCACATTGAGACTGCCGATATCATGGAAGCCGAACGCATCAACGCCATTTCCGCCCTGCTGAACGACCTGACGGGTCGTGAGGCCGAACTTCGGAGGTATCTTTGACTTCGATAAGAAGTCAGAGAAACTAGAACAGGTCAACCAGGAGCTGGAAGACCCGGCCATCTGGAACGACCAGAAGCGCGCCCAGGAAATGGGCAAAGAAAAGAAGGCGCTCGAGGGCGTCGTGCTGACACTCGAGAAAGCCAAGGCCGATCTCGCCGACGCACTGGACCTGTTCCAGATGGCGCGCGAAGAAGGCGACGAAGACACGATGGAAGCCGTCGCGGGCGACGTCGAGGCGATCCAGAAGATCATCGAAGCCATGGAATTCCGCCGGATGTTTTCCAATCCGATGGACCACGCGAGCTGCTTCATCGACATCCAGGCCGGCGCCGGCGGCACCGAGGCGCAGGACTGGGCCTCGATGCTGCTGCGTCAATACCTGCGCTACTGCGAACGCAAGGGCTTCAAGGCCGAGATTCTCGAGCAGTCCGACGGTGAAGTCGCGGGCATCAAGACCGCCACGATCAAGGTCGACGGCGAGTACGCGTATGGCCACCTGCGCACCGAAACCGGCGTGCACCGCCTCGTGCGCAAGTCGCCGTTCGACTCGGCCAACGGCCGCCACACGTCGTTCACGTCGCTGTTCGTGTACCCCGAGGTCGACGATTCGATCGAGATCGAAATCAATCCGGCCGACGTGCGCATCGATACGTACCGCGCGTCCGGCGCCGGTGGTCAGCACATCAACAAGACCGACTCCGCAGTGCGCCTGACGCACGGCCCGTCGGGCATCGTGGTCCAGTGCCAGAACGACCGCTCGCAGCACCGCAACAAGGCCGAAGCCTGGGACATGCTGCGCGCCAAGCTGTACGAGCTCGAACTGCGCAACCGCATGAGCGAGCAGCAGAAGCTCGAAGACTCCAAGACCGACGTCGGCTGGGGCCACCAGATCCGCTCGTACGTGCTGGACCAGTCGCGCATCAAGGATTTGCGTACCGGCTTCGAGACCGGCAACACCAAGAACGTCCTGGATGGCGACCTCGATGATTTCATCTCGGCGTCCCTGAAGCAAAACGTATAAAGGCTTACCCCGCATGACGACACCCGCCCGCGCACTGATCTTCGACATGGATGGCACCATCGTCGACAATATGGACTTCCACACCCGCGCGTGGATCACGTTCTTTGCGCGGCGGGGGCAAACCATCGAGCCCGATGCGTTCTTTCGCGACACGGCCGGCCGTCAGGGCAAGGAAATCCTGCGCCACTATCTGGGTACAGAGCTGGACGACGATGCGCTGGCCACGCTGAACCACGAAAAGGAAGTGCTGTACCGCGAGCTGTATGGTCCGCACCGGCGCACGATCGACGGCTTCGACGCCTTCATCGACCGCGCGCGCGAACAGGGCTGGGCCCTGGCGGTGGCCACGTCGGCGTCGCCAGGCAGTGCCCGTTTCATCCTCGACGAAATGGACCTGCAGCGCAAGTTCGATACCGTCGTCGTCGGCACCGTGGATGTCCCGCGCGGCAAACCGCATCCGGACGTGTTTCTCAAGGCCGCCGAGCGCTGCAGCGTACTGCCGGCGCACTGCATCGTGTTCGAAGACGCGCCACTGGGCGTGGAAGCCGCGCGCCGCGCTGGCATGCGCGCCGTGGTGCTGACCACGACGCTGCCCGCCGAGGCGTTCGCCGAATTCGACAACGTCATCGCGATCGTCAACGACTTCACGCAGCTGGACGTTGAAGCGCTGCTCTCGCTGTCTTAATTACTGCGCGCCGTATCGGCGGCATGCTCAACCAATACCAACAACCACCACTATGACCACCGAGAACCAAGAACAGGCCCCGTTGCAAGGCGCCGACGAAAACAAGATCATGGCCGAGCGCCGCGTCAAGCTGGCGGCGATCCGCGAAAAAGGCGTCGCGTTCCCGAACGACTTCGTCCCCCAGCACAAGGCGGCCGACCTGGTCCAGGCGTACGGCGAAAAAACGCGCGAAGAACTCGAAGCCGAGCCGATTCCGGTGGTGCTGGCCGGTCGCATGATGCTGCGCCGCGAAGCGGGCAAGAAAGCGGCGTTCGCAACGCTGCAGGACAGCTCGGGCCCGTCGGCCAGCGGCCGCATTCAGATCTACATCACGCTCGACAGCGCCGGCGAAGCGGCGATGGACGAACTGCGCAGCTATGACTTGGGCGACATCCTGGGTGTCGAAGGCACGCTGTTTAAAACCAAGGTCGACGAACTGACGGTCAAGGTCAGCCGGCTGCGCCTGATCACCAAGGCGATCCGTCCGCTGCCGGACAAGTTCCACGGCCTGGCCGACCAGGAAACGAAGTACCGCCAGCGTTACGTCGACCTGATCATGAACGAGGACACGCGCCGCACGTTCAAGGCGCGCACCGCCGCGATGTCGTCGATGCGCCGCTTCATGGAAGACAACGGCTTCATGGAAGTCGAAACGCCGATGCTGCACCCGATCCCGGGCGGCGCTGCGGCCAAGCCGTTCGTCACACACCACAATGCGCTGGACATGGAAATGTACCTGCGCATCGCACCGGAGCTGTACCTCAAGCGCCTGGTGGTCGGCGGCTTCGACCGCGTGTTCGAAGTAAACCGCAACTTCCGCAACGAAGGCGTCTCGGTCCGTCACAATCCTGAATTCACGATGATGGAATTCTATGCGGCATACACCGACTACAAATGGATCATGAACTTCACCGAACAGGTGATCCGTCAGGCGGCAGTCGATGCGCATGGCAGCGCCGTGCTGTCGTACGGTGGCCGTGAGCTGGACCTGTCCAAGCCGTTCCAGCGCCTGACGATCATCGAGGCGATCGACAAGTACGCGCCGGGCTACACGCCCGAACAGCTGAACGACGCCGAGTTCATCAAGACCGAACTGAAGAAGTTTGGCGTCAAGCCATTCGCTACCGCCGGCCTGGGCGCGCTGCAACTGGCGCTGTTCGAGGAAACCGCCGAAGCGCAGCTGTGGGAGCCGACCTTCATCGTCGACTACCCGGCTGAAGTCTCGCCACTGGCGCGCGCATCGGACACCCGTGCCGGCGTGACCGAGCGCTTTGAACTGTTCATGGTCGGCCGCGAGATCGCCAATGGCTTCTCGGAGCTGAACGACCCTGAAGACCAGGCCGCGCGCTTCCTGGCGCAGGTCGAGGCCAAGGATGCAGGCGATGAAGAGGCGATGTTCTATGACGCCGACTACATCCGCGCGCTCGAATACGGCATGCCGCCGGCAGGTGGTTGCGGCATCGGCATCGATCGTCTGATGATGCTGATTACCGATTCGCCGAACATCCGTGACGTGCTGCTGTTCCCGCACTTGCGCAAGGAAGACTGAGTAACCGGGCGTTGACGCCTGCATGAAAAAGGCCGCCTTCGGGCGGCCTTTTTTTGCTTACTGCACGATCGTGTAGCAAGGCATATAAGCCTTGCCCGGCAACTTCATGCGACTTTGTTCGACGAACGACGCCAGCAGCGCATCCATCGGCCCCATGATCGCGGCCTCGCCACGGATCTCGTACTTGCCGAATTGCTCGATCGCGCGGATCCCCTCTTCCTTCACGTTCCCGGCCACGACACCCGAAAACGCCCGGCGCAGATTGGCCGCCAGCAGGTGCGTCGGGATGCCCCGGTGCAGGTCGAGGTTGCGCATGTTCTCGTGCGTCGGGCGGAACGGCTTCTGGAATTCGTGGTCGATCTTCAGGCGCCAGTTGTAATAGTAGGCGTCGCTGTGCGCCTTGCGGAAGGCCCGCACTTCGCTGATGCCCTTGACCATTGCGACGGCCACCGCATCCGGGTCGTCGATGATGATCTGGTAGCGCTTCTGCGCCGCCTCGCCCAGCGTCAACGACAGGAAGGCATCGATCTGCGTGAAGTAGTCACGTGACGATGCCGGGCCGGTGAAGATCAGCGGGAACGGGATCTCGGCGTTATCGGGATGCAGCAGGATACCGAGGATGTACAGGATTTCTTCGGCCGTGCCCGCGCCACCCGGGAACACGACGATGCCGTGGCCCGTGCGCACGAAGGCTTCGAGGCGCTTCTCGATGTCCGGCATGATGACCAGATCGTTGACGATCGGGTTCGGCGACTCGGCCGCGATGATGCCCGGCTCCGAGATGCCCAGATAACGCCCGCCCGCCAGGCGCTGCTTCGAATGGCCAATCGTGGCGCCTTTCATCGGGCCCTTCATCGCACCCGGGCCGCAGCCGGTGCAGATATCGAGTTCGCGCAGGCCCAGCGCGTAGCCGACCTTCTTCGTGTAGTTGTACTCGATGCGCGAGATCGAGTGCCCGCCCCAGCACACGACCAGATTCGGATTGCGCTGCGCCTGCAGCACGTTGGCATTGCGCAGGATGTGGAACACGGCGTCGGTGATGCCGTCGGTCCGGGTCAGGTCGAACTTCGGGTTGTCGGTGACGTCGAAGTTGACGAACACGATGTCGCGCAGTACGGCAAACAGGTGCTCGTGAATCCCGCGAATCATTTTGCCATCGACGAACGCGCTGGCCGGCGCGCCGCGGATATCGAGCTTGATGCCGCGCTCGCGCTGCAGGATGCTGATGTCGAAACTGGCGTACCGCTCGAGCAGTTCCTTGCCGTCGTCAATGTCGCTGCCGCTATTGAGTACTGCAAGCGCACATTTGCGAAACACGTCGTACAGGCCGGTGCGGCCGGTGTCGAGCAGTTTGCTGACTTCGGATTTGGACAGCACTTCGAGCTGGCCTTCGGGCGAAATCAGCGTGTCGACGACTTGCCGGCTTTCAGGGGACAGCTCGGTATCTACTACAGGTAATGCACTTGCTGCTTGCGTCATGATGGGATGTCCTCGTTCTATTCTGTGATGCGGAGTGCCAATAATCTGACCGTCCTGTACAGCAATATACGCCAATCCGATGGCGCATGCGCGCCCCAAAACAGGGTGCAGTGCACCATGTTCGGGACCCGTCGGCGCAGAGGGAAAAAAGCTTCGTATGATGCTGGATATGCACTAGAATGCGTGCCTATTGGAACGTTCGCCCGTCGAATAGCGCCATATAACAATTACCTTGTCATTACATTTTCGGGAGGAACCGCATGAGCGGTGCAGCTACTACCCCAGCTCGGGGACCTCTTCCAGAGTTCAAGCAGATCATGGGCCATCCAGCACCGCTGTGGATGCTGTTCATGACGGAATTCTGGGAGCGCTTCGCTTTCTATGGCATTCGTTGGGCACTCGTCCTTTACATCGTCGGCCAGTTCTATGCCGGCGACGCGGCTGGCCAGGCCAGTGCCAACCTTACCTACGGTTCCTACCTCGCGCTGGTGTATGCCGGCGCCGTCTTCGGCGGCTACGTGGCCGACCGCGTCATCGGTTATCAACGCTCGATCCTGGTCGGCGCCATCTTCATGGCAGCTGGCCTGTTCATGATTTCGATTCCGAACCAGGACGTGTTCAAGCTGGGTCTGGCCACGATCATCGTCGGTAACGGCATGTTCAAGCCGAACATCTCGGCGATGGTCGGCCAGCTGTACGCGCTGAACGACACCCGTCGCGATTCCGGCTTCACCATCTTCTACATGGGCATCAACGTCGGCGCATTCTTCGCACCGATCCTGACCCAGGTGCTGGCTGAAAAAGTGTTCGGCACTGCCGCCATGCCAGCCTACAAGATCGTGTTCCTGGCCTCGGGCATCGGCATGCTGATCTCGCTGGTCTGGTTCTACATCGGCCGCAAGACGCTCCAGGGCATCGGCGCACCGGTCGGCGAACTGGCCAGCCCAAAACGGCTCGCAATCGTCCTGGTCGGGTCACTGATCGTGATCCCGATCGTCTACATGCTGCTGCAAGCCGGCGCCGCCAATCTGCAGATCCTGCTGACCGTATTGTTCATCGGCCTGGCCGCGATGCTGATCATCGAAGGTATCCGCGAAGGTAAAGTCGCCCGTGACAAGACCTGGGCGATGATGATCATCTTCTTCTTCAACGTGTTGTTCTGGTGCTTCTTCGAGCAGGCCGGCAGCTCTTTCACGTTCCTGGCCGATAATATCGTCGACCGCGACCTGAATGGCTGGACCTTCCCTGTGGCCTGGTTCCAGTCGGTGAACTCGGTCGCCATCATCGTCTTCGCACCGATCATCGCTGCCGTCTGGGTCTGGCTGGGCAAGCGCAATGCCAACCCATCGATCCCGCGCAAATTCGGCCTGGGCCTGATCTTCAACGGCATCGCGTTCGGCCTGCTGGTCTACGCCCTGTCGCAGCTGATCGACGGTAACGGCAAGATCCCGTTCTGGACGCTGTTCGCGGTCTACGTGATCCAGTCGGTCGGTGAGCTGTGCCTGTCGCCAATCGGCCTGTCGATGGTCACCAAGCTGGCCCCTACCCGCCTCGTCGGCCTGGGCATGGGCGGCTGGTTCCTGTCGACCGGTATCGGCAACAACCTGTCGGGCATCTTCGCCTCGCACGTCTCGGGTGAAACCGGCATGACGGTGGCATCGGCACTCAACGGCTACAACTTCGGCCTGCTGTCGCTGCTGGGCGGCGGCATCCTGCTGGTGCTGCTCGCACCGGTGATCCAGAAGCTGATGCACGGCGTGAAGTAACAGCGCTGCGCACGAATGAAAACGGCGGCCTGCGGGCCGCCGTTTTTGTTTCTACCACCTCGCATCGTTTGGAGAACTTGGCAAAAGCCGGGGTCACAAAAGCCGGGGTCACATAAAAGCCGGCAAAAGCCGGGGTCAGGTCTGACATTTGGACACGATCTCAACCAAAAGCCGGGGTCAGGTCTGACATTCGGACACGATCTCGACAGTCGGGGAGGCGGAACTAGCTCGCCCATAGCCATGCTAATACTGGCAACGCGGCGTTGGAAGTGGCTAAGGCTGAGGTCGTGTCCGAATGTCAGACCTGACCCCAGCTGTTGCCTTATCCGTTTGCCTTACCTCACGGGCTTTTCACGCGCTACCCAGAACAGCAGCCCAACGATCAACGCATACGGCAGCATGCTCAGCACATTCGCGCTGTCGCCGGCGAAGAACGGGTTGTAGGCTTCGGCCCAGCGCGCAGCCGCAGCGTCGAAGTCCGTCAGCACGCCCGCCGTGATCGCGATGATGATCCCGGCCAGCGCGCCGCCGGCGATATAGCCTGATGCCAGCAGCACACCCGAGCTGCGGTCGTTTGCGGCCTGGCGCTCTTCTTCGTTCAGGCCCACGTTCTGCGGCAGCTTGTTGTTGCGGCGGTCCGCCAGCCAGCGTACCGTGCCGCCAATGGCGATCGGCAGCGTCGCCACCAGCGGCAGGTAGACGCCCACCGAGAATGCGAGCGACGCGATCCCCGCCATCTCCAGCACGATCGCGATCATCACGCCAAACAGCACCAGCGTCCACGGCAGCTCGCGGTCCAGGATCCCCTTGATGATGTACGACATCAGCACGGCTTTCGGCGCATCGTATTTCTTCACTTCGGTGCCGTCGGGCCGCGTCTTGTGGTGGCCGTTGATGCCCGGGTCGACCAGGTACACGGCCTTGCCCGCGTTGTCGACGAAGTACTTGCCGGCCGGGCCGCCGACCGTGTCGGTCTTGTGCCAGACTTTATAGGTGTTCTTGTCGGTATCGGCCTGCGGGCCGTGCAGCGTGCCGGTGTCGGTCAGCTTGGACGCATCGACTGTCAGGCCTGGCGCCACTTGCGCTGCCGGCACGTACACGGTGCCAGCGTCGTTCAGCTTGAGCAGCACCGGTCCCAGGATCAGCGCCGATGCAAATGCGCCGCACAGGATCGCGTACTGCTGCATGCGCGGCGTGGAACCGACCAGGTAGCCGGTCTTCAGATCCTGCGACGTCGTGCCGGCATTGCTGGCGGCGATGCAGACGATCGCGCCGACCGACAGCGCCGTCACGTAATACTGGCCACCCGTCCAGCCCATCAGCAGGAAGATCAGGCATGTAAACAGCAGCGTGGCCACGGCCATGCCCGAGATCGGATTGGACGATGAACCGATTTCGCCCACCAGCCGTGACGACACGGTCGCGAACAGAAAACCGAACACCAGGATCAGCACCGCACCGAGCACGTTCATGTGCAGCGGCGCAGCCAGCGAAATGACGGCGACGATCGCGAGGCACCCGATGACGACCCACTTCATCGGGATGTCACGGTCGGTACGCAACGACGCATCGGCGCTGCTGCCGTTCTTCATGCCCGCCAGGCCGCCGCGCAAGCCGTTCCAGATCGTCGGCATCGAGCGCGCCAGCGAAATCAGCCCGCCCGTGGCGACGGCGCCGGCGCCGATGTAGAGAATATAGGCGCTGCGGATGTCGTCGCCCGTCATGTCGCGGATCGGGATCGTGCCGGGCGAGAGCGGCGTGCTGGCCAGCTCGCCGAAGAACTTGATCATCGGGACCAGCATCAGCGATGCCAGCACGCCGCCGGCAGCCATCGTGAACGCAATGCGCGGCCCGATGATGTAGCCCACGCCCACCAGCTCGGGCGAGATCTCGGCGCCGATGCTGCCGGTCTTGAGCGGCGCGCCGAACTCGAAGTTGACGGTATCGCGCCAACCCTTGAACGACACGCTGAGCGTCTTGTACAGGATGCCGATGCCAAAGCCCCCGAAGATCAGCATTGCGCGGCGCTTGGCGATGCGGACCGCGTCGCTGCCGGCGATGCGCACTTCGCCCGCCGCGTCGCGCGAGACGTCGGTCGCCGCGGCCTTGAGCACTTCGGCGCAGGCCGTGCCTTCCGGGTATTTCAGTTCGCGGTGCTGGTCGACGATCAGCGTGCGGCGCAGCGGGATCATCATCAGGATGCCCAGCAGGCCACCGAGTACGCCCACCAGCAGCACACGCGAGATTTCCAGGTCAAAGCCCAGGATCAGGATCGCGGGCATCGTCACGCCCAGGCCGAACGCCAGCGACTCGCCGGCCGAACCGGCCGTCTGCGCGATGCTGTTTTCGAGGATCGTCGACTCGCGCGCACCGAGCTGCTTCGCCACGCCGAACAGCGTGATGGCGATGACGGCCACCGGAATCGAGGCGCTGACGGTCAGGCCGACTTTGAGCACCAGGTACAGCGACGACGCGCCGAAGATCATGCCGAGAATGACGCCCATGATCAGGGCGCGTGGCGTCATTTCAGCCAGTTGGGCATGGGCGGGAATATACGGTTTGAAGCTTGAATCGGGCGGCATGGTGTCCTTGTTGGCGGGCGTAGCTCGCCGCTGCGGACGAACCGAAAGCAGGAATATCGCACATGCACGTACGGAAAGAAAGCGTGCGCTGAAAGCGGACTATAATCGCCCGATCCTGGCCCACCACGTGGCCTGCAGCAACTTTTACAGTGAGAGTTCGGCAGTGAAAGCGACCAACCAACAGTCCCGAAAAACCCTGCTCGGCATGAAGCGCGCGTACGCCTACGTGCTGATTTCGCTCGCTGTGCTGCTGCTGATCGCGGGCGGCCTGGCGATCGGCGTGTGGAGCGCGATCAGTGCCAAAGTGCCGCCGATCGACGCCGTGACCGACTACCGCCCCAAAATCCCGCTGCGCATCTACACGCAAGACAATGTGCTGATCGGCCAGTTCGGCGTCGAGCACCGCGACTTCGTGCCGATCACGAAGATCCCCGCCATGATGAAAAGCGCCGTGCTCGCGATCGAGGACACGCGCTTCTATGAACACGGCGGCATCGACTTCATCCGCGCGATGGGCGCGGCTCGCGCCAATCTGCGCGGCGGTTTCCGCCAGGGCGCGTCGACCATCACGATGCAGGTCGCGCGCAACTTCTTCCTCACCAACGAGAAGACGCTCTCGCGCAAGCTGACCGAGGTCGCGCTGGCCTACAAGATCGAGCGCTCGCTGAGCAAGGACCAGATCCTCGAGCTGTACATGAACCAGATCTATCTGGGCCAGCGCTCGTACGGCTTTTCGAGCGCCGCGCGCAGCTACTTCGGCAAGACGCTCGATCAGCTGTCGCTGGCCGAAACAGCGATGCTGGCCGGCCTGCCGCAAAATCCGGCGCGCACCAACCCCGTGTCAAACCCGAAACGCGCCGCGGCGCGCCAGCACGCGATCCTCAAGCGCCTGCTCGAACTGGGCACGATCACCGAGGCGCAGTACACCACCGCGCTGGCTGAACCGCTGCGCGTCAAGCGCGACGCCGGCCAGAAATTCGACACGCCGGCCCAGTATGTCGCGGAGCTGGCGCGCCAGGCGGTCTACGAACAGTTCGGCGAAGAAGCCTACACGCGCGGCATCGTGGTCACCACGACGATCCGCGCGGCCGAACAAAAGGCCGCGTACGAATCGGTGCGGCGCAACGTGCTGGCATATGACGGGCGCCATGGCTACCGAGGCCCCGAGGCGCGCGTCGACCTGCTATCGGACCCGGAGCAGCGCGACGAGGCCATTGCCGACGCGCTGCAGGCGCGCCGCTCCAGCGACGGCCTGCTGGCCGGCGTCGTGCTGGCGGCCAGCCCGGGCCAGGTGCGGGTGACGCTGCTGTCCGGCGAAGACATCGTCGTCAAGGGCGCCGGCCTGAAGTTCGCCAGTCCGGGCCTGCAGCCAACGGCGCGCGAGGCGCTGCGGATCACGCCGGGCGCGATCATCCGCGTCAGCAAGGACAAGGCCGGCGACTGGGCTATCGTACAGGTGCCGCAGGTCGAGGCGGCGTTCGTCGCGATCGATGCCGACACCGGTGCCTACCACGCGCTGGTCGGCGGCTTCGACTACAACCTGCAGAAGTTCAACCACGTCACGCAGGCGTGGCGCCAGCCGGGATCGAGCATCAAGCCGTTCGTATATTCGGCCGCCCTTGAAAAAGGCTATTCGCCCGCCACCCGCATCCTCGATGCGCCGATCGAACTGCCCGGCGCCAGCGCAGACAACCCGTGGCGGCCACAGAACGACGATGGTGTGTTCGATGGCGAAGTCACGCTGCGCCAGGCGCTCGTCAAGTCGAAGAACGTGCCGACCGTGCGCGTGCTGCGCGCGGTGTCGGTCGATTTCGCGCACCAATACCTCGAGCACTTCGGCTTCGACCTGGCGCGCCATCCGCGCAACTACACGATGGCGCTGGGCACGGGCGCCGTCACGCCGCTGCAACTGGCCGGCGCGTACTCGGTGTTCGCCAACGGCGGCTACCGCGTCAAGCCCTACCTGATCCAGCGCATCGTCGACGGCAATGGCAGCGTGATTGCCGAGGTGGCGCCATCCCAGGGCCCGCAGGAAGACAACCGCGTCATCACGGCAAGAAATGCCTTCGTCGTCGACAGCATGCTGCGCGACGTGGCCCGTTTCGGCACTGCCGCCGGCTCGGCCAAGCAGCTCGGCCGCACCGACCTGGCCGGCAAGACCGGCACCACGAACGATGCGATCGATGGCTGGTTCGCCGGTTACGCTGGCAAGGTGGTGGCCGTATCGTGGATGGGCTACGACGAACCGCGCTCGCTGGGCGGCCGCGAATTCGGCTCGACGCTGGCGATGCCGATCTGGATCGACTACATGCGCGTGGCGCTGGCCAAGGTAGCGCCGCAGGAGCGCACACCCCCCGAAGACCTGGTCAACGATGGCCGCGACTGGATCTATCCCGAATACGCGGATGCAGTCGAGACGCGCACCATCGACATCGCGCTCGCGCCGCCGGCGGCGCCCGTCGACGAATTCCAGCAGCCGCTCGACGATGCACCGCTCGAGGGTTCGTCGCCGCTTGAGGCCCTGCCCCACGTTGCACCCCCAACGCCGCCAGCGCAGCCACCCCAGGCGCCGCCGCCGCCGCCGGTGCCCGCGCAACAGCCCCCGCAAGCGCCGCCGCCCGACAACAGCGTGTGGTAGCCTGAGGTTCCCGACACCACCGTCGGGAACCTCGTGGGCCGCGTACTGGTGGGCCACAGACGCGCTCCGCGCATCTAACTGTCCAGGGAGATCCACATGGCATATGTCGATGGTTTTGTCCTTCCACTTCCGACCTCGAGCATCGAGGCATACCGCGCCCAGGCGCAGCTGGCCGGCGCCGTCTGGCGCGAGCACGGCGCACTGGAATACCGCGAATGGATCGCCGAGGACGTCAAGCCTGGCGAGCGCACATCGTTCCCGCAAAGCGTACAACTGGAAGATGGCGAAACGGTGATCCTTGCCTGGGCTGTCTACGAATCGCGCGCCCATCGCGATGCGGTCAACGAAAAAGTCATGAACGATCCGCGCCTGGCCGCCATGATGCAGCCGGGTGGCGTGCCGTTCGACGTCAAGCGCATGTTCTTTGGCGGCTTCGAGAGCTTCGTGGCGCTGTAGGCGCGCGCCTGCCGCTAGGCGTCGCTGTCGATGATCCAGTCGGCCAGCTTGCCGCTCGCCCCACGCGGCAGGCGCGGGCCGAACGAATAGGCCGCCGGACATTCGGGCGCCGTCAGGCGCTCGCTCAGCCAGGCGTGCAACCCCGCCTGCAGGTCTGCATCGGCCATGGCGCCATCATGCACGTCCAGCACGTCATGCAGCACCACGAAGGCCTTGAGGCGTTCACCCTCATCGGGCCGCATCCGGCGCACACTCGCTTCCAGCACGGCCGGATGCAGCCGCAGCACATCGGCGACATAGCCCGGAAACACATTGACGCCGCCAACCTGCACCGCCTGGTCAATGCGCCCATCGGGCTTGAACCGCCCGTCGCCCGCCCATGCCAGCCGGTCCTGCAGCAGGGCTGGCTGGCATGTCCCATCCGGGCGCCGGCGCACCAGGCCATCGGCCTGATCGTCACGCGACCAGTACGGCAACAGCGTGTAGCCGCCCTCTGCCTCGTCACGCCAGCCCACGCCGGCAGTCTCGGAGCTGCCATACACCTGGACCAGCCGCGCCAATCCCGTACCGAGCGCAGCACGCGCCACCTCGTGCGGACACGGCGCCGTCGACGTGACGCCGACAACGTCCGGCGCCAGCTCCCCGGCGGCCTGGCCGAACGCACGCCAGAAATCCGGGTACCCGATGACCAGGTCACCCGCTGTCAGTTGGGCTGCCAGCGCCCCCGGTGCATGGCCGCGCAGGTCGCACACGGCATCGATGCCCAGGCGGCGTGGTAGCAGGACCGTAAACAGGAACCCATAGATATGATGCGCCGGCACCAGGCTGACGACGCGCCGCCGGCCCGGCAGCAGCGTAGCGAGTGCGTCGACTTCCTGCCACAGCAGCGCCAGAGGGTGCATGCATGGCTTGGGGGCGCCGCTGCTGCCCGACGTGCGGAACGTCAGTGCGCTCCCGTCGGCGTCGAGTCCGACGCGCGCCACGTCGAGCCAGTCTGCCAGGCAGGTACGTGTCAACAACGGCGCGTCGGCCGCCCCGTGCAGATGCAGTTGCGTTTCCAGCGCCGACGCCAGCCCCATCAGCTCGAGCGAATCGGCGCCCAGATCGCGGCGCAGGTCCAGCGCTACTGGCCAGGGCGGCGCCTGCAGCTGCCGGCCGGGTCGCAGCAGCGCCAGTTCGGCGGCCAGCAGGTCGGCAACCATGCGCTGCAAGGCTGCCGCATCGTGCCACCAGCAGGCCGCATCGTCCGGGTGATGTGTCATGAAATAGGAGAAGATAAAGAGACGGGCATGGTGACGTTGAAACACCGGGCTGTCAATTTGTGCCACAGTGTGCAAAATCGCACATTCGGACATGAAAATCCTATTTTGTTGCAGGACGGCAATTGACACACGTTAATTGCACATGGCAACATCGATGATCAATTTCCACTGCCGCGCGTCGGCACCCATTTCATGACTCTTGCCTTTGATTTTCCCGAGCTGGCCACCCGACTCGACGCGTGTTCTTCCGAAGAACTGGACCAGCTCGATTTCGGTGTCATCGGCTTCGATTCGAATACCGAGGTCAGCCGGTACAACGCGTTCGAGTCGCAAGCCGCCGGCCTGTCGCCGCAGCGCGTGCTGGGCCAGCCGTTGTTTACCAACGTCGCACCTTGCATGAACAACTTCATGGTTGCGCAGCGTTTCGATGACGCGCTGGAACAGAACATCGCCCTCGACGAAACGATCGATTACGTACTGACGTTGCGCATGCGCCCGGTGAAAGTTGCCCTGCGCCTGCTGTCCAACCCCGGTAGCGCCACGCGCTACGTTCTCGTCAAGCGGCAACCGAAGTGAGTGATGACCTCGCCCAGCTCAGCGCGGAATACGAGGCGCTGATCCAGTTCCTGTATCTCGCGCCGGTTGGGCTGGTTCAGCTCGACGCCGATGGCGAGATCGCCATGATCAATCCGATCGCGGCCCAGCTCCTGATGCCGCACTCGCGCAACGGCGGGCTCGATAACCTGTTCGTCGCGCTCGAGGACATCGCGCCCGACCTGCGCAACCTGTGCCAGCAAAGTACGGTCCAGAGCGGCAAGATCTGCGACGGCATGCACGTGCACCTGCATGCCGGCAGCGGCTGCAGCAAGCGCATGCCACAGATCCTGTCGATCACGCTGCTCAGGCTCGATGCCAGCCGCATCATGGCCGTCATCGACGATATCACTGAGCAGGTCCGGCGCGAATGCCGTCAGCGCCAGAACGACGCCTGGCTCAATGCGGTCCTGACCGGCATCACCGATTACGCGCTGGCCAGCCTGGATGCGCAAGGCCGGCTGTGCGAATGGAACCCGAGCATCGGCCGCGTGACCGGCTTCGGTCCGGACACCGAAGGACAGAGCTACACGATGTTTTATCCGGCCGATGCCATCACGCCCGAGCGCGCGCTGGACCGCCTGCGCGAAGCCGACGCCGATGGCTGGGCGCTGGATGAGAGCCGCCTGCTGCGCGCCGACGGCAGCGCATTCTGGGGCAGCGTGATGATCGCTCCGCTGCCGGAAGCCGACCGCGACGCGGCAGATGGCACCCCCGGCCTGCCATGCGAAGCGGGCCGCGCGTATTGCTTGATCCTGCGCGACGTATCCGACAAGCGCGACATCGCCGAGCGGCGCCGGCGCGAAGCATTCAGCGACCACCTCACTGGCCTGGCCAACCGCCGCGCGCTGTTCGACGCCGCCAGCCAGGAATTCGAACGCAGCCGGGCCGCGCCGCGGCCGACGGCGATGATCATCCTCGACGCCGACCACTTCAAGGCCATCAACGACCGCTACGGTCATCCGGGCGGCGACGCCGTGCTGCAGCACCTGGCGGCGATCCTGCTCGACTTTTTCCGCGAAGTCGATGTCGTCGCGCGCATCGGCGGCGAGGAATTCGCCGTGCTGCTGCCTTCGACCGACCTGGCGCATGCGCTGGATCTGGCCGAGCGCCTGTGCGCGCGCGTCGCGCTCGATGCCAAAAGCTTCGATGGACAGGCGATCGTGTGCACGATCAGCGCCGGCGTTGCAGTCGCTGCCGATGGCCATGGCGGCGTCGACCTGCTCATCAAGCAGGCCGACCAGGCCCTGTACGCCGCCAAGCGCGCAGGGCGCAACTGCGCCCTGGCGTGGCAGCCTGATCCCGTTGTCGCGACTCCCCAGGAGGCGCTCGATGGAGCCTAAAGTGCAGCAAGACGCGGTCGACGCCTACGAAGCACTGGTGCAGTTCCTGTACCGGGCGCCGATCGGCCTGGCCCAGACCTCGCTCGATGGCACGGTCGACATGCTCAACCCGATGGCGTCGCGGCTGCTGATGCCGCTGGCTACCGCGCAGGGCCTGGACAATCTGTTCGACGTACTGGGACCGGTGGCGCCGCATCTGGCGTCGATGGTCGAGGCATTCCTGGAACCGTCCGGCATGATCTGCGAAGGCCTGCGCCTGCCGGTGGGCGTTCCGCACGCCGCCAGCGGCAGCCTGCAAGTGCTGGCACTGAACCTGATGAAGCTCGACCCCGAACGCCTGATGGCGACCGTGGCCGACGCCACGTTCGAAGTGCAGCGCGAGCAGGAGGTGCTGTCGCGCCGCCTGCGCAACGCCGCGCGCACCGACACGCTCACCCGCATGCCCAACCGCGAAGCCGTGCGCGACGCCCTGCAGCATCTGCTGGCGCAGCCGGTGTCGGACTTCGGCTTCGCGGTGCTGACGCTGAACTGCGACCGCTTCCGTCAGCTCAACGACAGCCTGGGCCAGGCCGTCGGCGACCATCTGCTGATGCACATGGCCGACCGCCTGCGCGGCGCGCTGCGTCCGGCACTGGGCCGGATCGAACCGGGCACGCAAAGCGGCCAGCTGGCCGCGCGCACTGGCGGCGACGAATTCGTCGTGCTGCTCGATGGCCTGCGTGGCCGCGCCGACGCCGAGCGCATCGCATTGCGCCTGCTCGACGCGCTGGCGCACCCCTACCTGGTCGACGGCCACGACATCGTTTGCGGCGCCAGCGTCGGCCTGGCCTGGAGCATGGACGATCCGGACATCGCCCTGCGCGAGCCGGACGACGTGCTGCGGGACGCCGGTATCGCGATGGTCGAGGCCAAGCGTGCCGGTGGCAACCGCCACGTGGTGTTCGTGCCGAGCATGCGTGAACGCGCGGCGCGCCGCGCCGGCATCGAAGCCGAACTGCGCCAGGCACTGGTCGAAGAACAGCTGTTCGTCGTCTACCAGCCGGTCGTGCGCCTGCTGCCCTGCGGCGGCGTCGATTACGCTGCCGGCGTCGAAGCGCTGGTGCGCTGGCGCCATCCGGTGCGTGGCATCGTGCCGCCGATCGACTTCATCGAAGTGGCCGAGGAATGCGGCCTGATTGGCCTGTTGGGCGACTTCGTTCTCGAACGCGCCTGTCGCGACTTTCTCGACTGGCGCGCGCGCCTGGGTGAGCGCGCGCCTGGCCTGATGGCAGTGAACCTGTCGCGTGCGCAGCTGGCGCAACCGTGCTGGATCGACGGCGTACGCCGGATCCTGGACGAGACCGGTATGCCGCCGGGCTGCCTGCAGCTCGAGGTCACCGAAAGCCTGGCCGCGCAGGACCAGGACATCCAGCGGCGCCTGCACGATCTGAAGGCGCTGGGCATCCAGTTGGCGCTGGACGATTTCGGCACCGGCTATTCGTCGCTGTCCAGCCTGCATCTGCTGCCGGTGGACACGGTCAAGATCGATCGCTCGTTCGTGTGCCAGGCCGATACCAGCGCCCACCACCGGGTACTGATCGAAGCCACGGTAAAAGTCGCCCGCAGTCTGGGGATGACCACGGTGGCCGAAGGCATCGAGACGCAATCGCAACTGGACGTCGTGCGCAGCCACCTGTGCGACAAGGTGCAAGGTTATTTCTACAGCCGGCCATTGCCTGCCGCCGATTTGCTGGCCTGGCTGGCCACCCACGATGCGGAAGTGCACTGACGTCTGCACTGACGTGCGCTGGGCGTGTCGTCCTACAAGAATGAACTCTCCGTTCCTATTCGTGTGAACCCGTGGTTGCTTGATGATAAGACAACTTAATCATCTCGGAGACAACCATGACACGCACCCTCGGAACCGCACTGATCGCAGGCATGATGGCATTTGGCCTGGCCGCATGCGACACCCCAAGCAAGACCACCGATTCGATGAGCGGCTCGAGCAGCACGATGTCGAGCACCGGCTCGGTGCAGACCCCAAGCACGACCGCAGGCCAGGGTAGCTGGAATTCGGGCGCAACTGGCGCCACCGGCGTCAACAGCGCATCGGGCACCACCAGCAACAACGAGCCAGTGACCAACTCGGCAACCGGCCGCTAAGCGACAGGCAGGCGCACCATCCCACCAGTGCATTCCGCACGCGTGGGTGGTCGACCGGCCATCGGGACAGATGGCCGCATTCGATCATGTCATTCACCTTTGAAGGAGAAATACAATGAAAACGCTTCACACTGCACTGATTGGCGGCATGTTCGCTTTCGTTCTGGCAGGTTGCAATACCACGGACACCATGGGCACCAGCAGCAGCGGCTCGTCCTCGATGGGCACGACGGCAGCCGGCTCCACCGGTAATGCAACGGTCGATGCACAGATGGGCATCACCCCAACCGATGGCACCAGCGCCAGCGCGCCTACCGCAACTGGCACGGCCGCAACGCCAACCAATACCGGTCATACGACCACCAGTTCGGACACCAAGAAGTAATCGTCATCGCGCATGGCCGGGTTCTCGGTCGTGCGTTGCATTGGCGCTGTAGAATCGCGCCATGCCCCCATCTTTTATCATTCCCGTTCCATGAAACGCTGGCTCGCACGCCTGTTTGGCGCAGCGCCTGCAGCGCCGGTCGACCACGCCCCCTCCCCGTCCAACGTGCCTTCGCCCGATATGCCGCTCATCCCGGCCGTCAACGAGCAGCCTGCACTCGACCTGGATCTTGCGTTCTTCCACTGGCTCGCCGGGCCGCACATTGCCGGCGCGGCAGGCGACGAAACCCTCGTGCTTGACGAACTGGCACGCCTGGCCCGCGATCCACACGCGGCCAGCGCTCTCGTGCCTCGCGTGCCTGCCGTGATTCCGCAAGTGCTGCGCAGCCTGCGCGACGATGCTGGCTCATCGTCTGATCTGGCGCGCCTGGTGGCACAGGACGCTGTCCTGGTCGCCGAGGTGATCCGCGAAGTCAACAGCCCGTACTACCAGCCCGGCACGCCGGTGCGCAATCTGGAAGGCGCGCTGCTGCTGCTTGGCCAGAATGGCCTGCGCATGCTGCTCGCGCGCGTGGCCTTCCGGCGGATTATCAGCCTGCAGACCAGCCGCCTGGCGCGCCTGGTCGCGCCGCAACTCTGGAGCCAGTCCGAGAAATGCGCGCAGGCAGCGAGCCTGCTGGCGCCCGGTCACGGTGCCGACCCGTTCGAAGCCTATCTTGCTGGCCTGATGCACAATGTCGGCCTGATCGTGGCCCTGCGCGTGATCGATGGCCTGGTGCCAAGCGGCGGCCTGCCCGACAGTGACGCCTTCGGACTGCGCCTCGTGCATGCGGCGCGCCTGATCTCGGCCGGGATTGCCGCGCAATGGGAGCTGCCACCGGCCATCGGCCACGCAATTGCCCATATTGGTGATGCTGCAACGCCGTCCTCGCCTCTGCCGGCCACGCTGGGCGAGGCGGATGGCCTGGCCAAGCTGCACATGCTGGCCAAGGGCGGTCAGCCGGCCTTCGTCAGTGCCGTGGCAGCCCTGCCGGCAGGCCTGCGCCAGACGTACGATACGTTCAACGACACCGACCACGCCAATCAACAGGACGCCTGAATGCCATTTCCCATCGAAGAAAAGCTCGTGATCGGCGTTGCCTCCAGCGCGCTGTTCGATCTGTCCGACTCGCATCAGGTCTATCTGGACGGCGGTCCGGAAGCCTACCGCAGCCACCAGGAACGCCAGCGCGACGTGATCCTGGCTCGCGGCGTCGCGTTCCCGTTCATCCGCCGCTTTCTGAGCCTGAACCGGTGTTTTCCGCAGCAGGCGCCGGTCGAGGTGGTGCTGTTTTCGCGCAATTCGCCCGAGACGGGCCTGCGCGTGATGCGCTCGATTGCCCACTATGGCCTGGACATCTCGCGCGCCGTGTTCATGAGCGGCAAGTCGCCCTATCCGTATCTGCCGGCCTTCAACACGGCGCTGTTTCTGTCGGCCAACGAGGACGACGTCAAAAGCGCGATCGCGGTCGATTACCCGGCCGGCCTCGTGCTGCCGTCGGGAATCGCCGATGAGGACACCGACATCGAGCTGCGCGTCGCTTTCGACTTCGATGGCGTCATCGCCGACGATGAATCGGAGACGGTCTACAAGCGCAACAACGACCTGAGCGAATTCCACGCCCACGAAACCCTCCACATGGCGCGCCCGCACCAGCCAGGCCCGCTGGCCGGCATGTTTCGCAAGCTGGCCATGCTGCAGCAACTGGAACACGCCGCCCAGCAGGCCGACCCGGACTACCGCCGCATCGTGCGTATCGCCATCATCACGGCGCGCAGCGCGCCGGCGCACGAACGCGTCGTCACCACGCTGGGCAGCTGGGGTGTATCGGCCGACGAAACCTTCTTTTTGGGCGGGATGGACAAGGCGCGCGTGCTGTCGGTGTTCAAGCCGCACATCTTTTTTGATGACCAGCTTACCCACCTCAAGTCCGCCCCGGGCGGCACGGTGCCGATGGTGCACGTGCCGTTCGGCGTCGCCAACCGGCGCATCGCCGAGCGCACGGACATAATTCCCTAGAGACGCGGCAGCGCCATCAGGCGGTCGAGTTCAGGCTGCATCGCCCTGGCCCAGATCGCGTAGCCCGCTTCGTTCGGATGCAGCAGATCGGGCATGATCGTTTTGCTCAACGTGCCGTCCGGCGTCAGGAACGCACGGTTCACGTCCAGGAACACGATCCGGTTGCCATCGGCCAGAGTTGGCAGTTGTGCGTTGATGGCCTGGTTGGTGCGCCGCAGTGGGCTCTCGGGCGTCGCATCGCGCGGGAAGATCGCCACCAGCAGGATGCGCGTGCGCGGCAGGCGTTGCCGCAGCTCGTCCAGATTGCGGCGGATGCCTGCCAGCGTGCTGGCCGCGAAGTCGCCGCGCAAGCCTGTGTTGTTGGTGCCGATCATCAGCACCGCCACCTTCGGATCGAGCCCGTCGACCGCGCCATTCTGCAAGCGCCACAACACGTTTTCGGTGCGGTCGCCACCGAACCCGAGGTCCAGCGCATCGAACCGCGCATAGTGGGTCTGCCAGACGGGCGCGCCCTCCTTTTCCCAGCCCTGCGTGATCGAGTCGCCGATGAACACCAGCTGCGGGCTGCGGCCTTCGCGCACCATCTGCTGCGCGTCGTCGAGTTTCTGGCGATGACGGGGCAGCCACCAGTCGATCGACCAGGCTTCGTCAAGTTTGGCCGGCGTGATGGCCACCGTGCGCCAGTCCGGGCACGCCGCGTTCGGCGCGCCGCCCGGTGCGATGGTCACGTTGGCGATGCTGACCTGGCCGCTACCCGTGCCTTCCAGCGCAAACGGCCTGGCCACCTGCGAGAAATCGTCGCCATCTCGCGCGAAGCATGACAGCGCCAGCACGATACGCTGCCAGCCCTTGCCCTGGGCAGCGCGCCCCGGGAGCACGTACGGCACCTGGCGTTCGCAGGACGGACCGCAACCGACCTTGACCATGAGACCACCGGCGTCGAGCGCATCGACCTTCAGGTCGAACGCCAGCGTGCCGCGCGCCAGGAACGGTCGCAGGTCCTGCGGGGCCGTCTGCAGCGCCACGCCGCTTTTCCAGATCTGACGCCATTGCAGCGTGAGCGCAGCGCCGCCATCGGCCCGCTTGCTGCGCGCGAGCTCGATGGCGCTGTCCGGGAAGGTCGTGCGCAGCGCCGCGTCGGCCGTGACGGTGTCGCCTTCCAGCAGGTGCGTGGTATCGGGGGCCAGCGCCAGCACGGCCACACCTGGCCGTGGTCCATCGCCGAATAACCGCAACGGCTCCGGTTGCGGCGCTGCGCCCGCGCTCGAGCACAGCAGGGACGCAAGGAGCAGGGGCAAACCGGTCAATTCGAGGCGCATGATGTCTCCGTCATTTTTATGGTAGCGCAATCATGCCCGTGAATGGGCGTCGCGACAAGCCGGCGGCGACGCATGCTGCGCGGCGGCGCGATGCGCGTTCGACTATAATTGACCTCCACTTTCCAGCGCATTTTTCACGGATACCTCAAGCACGCGGCATGCCTTTCGACCTCGAGAAACACCTCCCCAAAGCAGGCCATCGTTTCGTCCTGCCGCTCCTTCACGGTTCGTCCGACGCCTATGCGCTGGCGGTTGCCGCCCTTGCTCTCAAGGCCCAGGGCCAGATGCTCACGGTCGTCGTGGCCAATGCCAGCGACGGCCAGCGGCTGCTCGATGAAATCCCGTGGTTCGCCGATGGCAAGCTGGCCTGCCACCTGCTGCCGGACTGGGAAACGCTGCCGTACGATGCGTTTTCGCCGCACCAGGATCTGGTGTCCGAACGCCTGGCCACGCTGCACGAGATCCGCAACGGCCAGTGCGACGTGCTGATCGTGCCGGCGACCACGGCGCTGGTGCGCCTGGCGCCGCCGTCGTTCCTGGCGGCCTACACCTTTTTCTTCCGCCAGGGCGAGCGCCTCGACGAAGCGCGCCTCAAGGCGCAGCTGACGCTGGCCGGCTACACGCACGTGTCGCAGGTGATGTCGCCGGGCGAGTACTCGGTGCGCGGCGGCCTGATCGACCTGTTCCCGATGGGCTCCGTCCTGCCTTACCGGCTCGACCTGTTTGGCGACGAGATCGAATCGATCCGCACGTTCGACGCCGACACCCAGCGCTCGCTGTACCCGGTGCGCGAAGTGCGCCTGCTGCCGGGCCGCGAATTCCCGATGGACGAAGCGGCAAGAACAGGCTTTCGCGGCCGCTGGCGCGAACGTTTCGAGGGCGATCCGTCACGTTCGCCGATTTACCGCGACATCGGCAACGGCATCGCCGCGGCCGGTATCGAGTACTACCTGCCGCTGTTCTTCGATTCGACGTCGACGCTGCTCGATTACCTGCCCGACGACGCGTCGCTGGCACTGGTCGGCGATATCGATGGCGCCATCGGGCGTTTCTGGATGGACACCGAGTCGCGCTACCGCTTCCTGAAAAGCGACCGTGAGCGCCCGATCCTCGAACCGACCGAACTGTTCCTGAGCGCCGAGCAGTTCTTCACCTGCATCAAGCCGCACGGCCGCTGGAACATCGCGCGCGACCCGCTGGCACCGGCGTCCGAGCTGTCCGCACCGATTCCCGATGTCGCCGTCAACCGACGCCTGGACGATCCGCTGGCCAGCCTGCGCACCTATCTCGAGCGCGGCGACACCCGCGTGATGATCTGCGCAGATTCAGCGGGCCGGCGTGAAACGCTGCAGCAGTACTTCAGCGAATACCGACTCGATCTGACGCCGGTCGAAGGCTTCGAGGGCTTCCGCGCAAGCGACGCCCGCCTGGCGCTGGGCGTGGCGCCGCTGCAGGCTGGCTTCGAGCTGCTCGATGCGGGCGCCGGTCACCTTGTCTTCATCACCGAGACCGAGCTGTATGCCGGTTCGGGCCGGCGCGCCGGCAAGAAGAAGCAGGAAGCAACGAGCCAGGTCGAGTCGATGGTGCGCGACCTGTCCGAGCTCAAGATCGGTGACCCGGTCGTGCACATCAACCACGGCATCGGGCGCTACATGGGCCTGACCAGCATGGACCTGGGCGAGGGCGAGACCGAGTTCCTGCACCTGGAATACGCGAAAGACACGAAGCTGTACGTGCCGGTCTCGCAGTTGCACGTCATCGCCCGCTACTCGGGCACGGCGGCCGAAGACGCGCCGCTGCATTCGCTCGGCTCGGGCCAGTGGGAAAAGGCCAAACGCAAGGCGGCCGAGCAGGTACGCGACACCGCCGCCGAACTCCTGAACCTGTACGCGCGGCGCGCGCTGCGCCAGGGCCACGCGTTCGAATATTCGAACGTCGACTACGAAAACTTCTCGCAGAGCTTCGGCTTCGAAGAGACGCCCGATCAGGCCGAGGCGATCCACAACGTCATCAAGGATATGACGTCGGGCCGCCCGATGGACCGGCTTGTGTGCGGCGACGTCGGCTTCGGCAAGACCGAAGTCGCGCTGCGCGCCGCCTTCATCGCCGTCATGGGCGGCAAGCAGGTCGCGATCCTGGCGCCGACAACGCTGCTGGCCGAGCAGCATGCGCAGACCTTCGCCGACCGCTTTGCCGACTGGCCCGTGAAGATCGCCGAGCTGTCGCGCTTTCGCACCGGCAAAGAGATCAACAACGCGATCAAGGGCATGGCCGATGGCACGCTCGACATCGTCATCGGTACCCACAAGCTGCTCTCGCCCGACGTGAAGTTCACGCGTCTGGGCCTGGTGATCATCGACGAAGAACACCGCTTCGGCGTGCGCCAGAAAGAAGCGCTGAAATCGCTGCGCGCCGAAGTCGATGTGCTGACGCTCACCGCCACGCCGATCCCGCGCACGCTGGGCATGGCGCTGGAAGGCTTGCGCGACTTTTCGATCATCGCCACCGCGCCGCAAAAGCGCTTGGCGATCAAAACTTTCGTGCGGAGCGAAGACGGCTCGATCATCCGCGAGGCCTGCCTGCGAGAACTCAAGCGCGGTGGCCAGATCTACTTCCTGCACAACGAAGTCGATACCATCGAAAACCGCCGCGCGATGCTGCAGGAACTGCTGCCAGAAGCACGCATCGGCGTGGCGCACGGCCAGATGCACGAGCGCGACCTCGAAAAAGTCATGCGCGACTTCGTGGCGCAGCGCTTCAACATCCTGCTGTGTACGACCATTATCGAAACCGGCATCGACGTGCCGACCGCGAACACGATCATCATGCACCGCGCCGACAAGTTCGGCCTGGCGCAGCTGCACCAGCTGCGCGGGCGCGTGGGCCGCTCGCACCACCAGGCATATGCGTATCTGCTGGTGAGCGACGTGCAGAACCTGACCAAGCAATCGCAGCGCCGCCTGGACGCCATCCAGCAGATGGAAGAACTGGGCAGCGGCTTTTACCTGGCGATGCACGACCTGGAAATCCGGGGCGCGGGCGAGGTTCTCGGCGAGAACCAGTCCGGCGAGATGCTGGAGATCGGCTTCCAGCTGTATTCGGACATGCTCAACGAGGCGGTGCGCTCGCTCAAGGCCGGCAAGGAACCCGACCTGGCCGCGCCGCTGTCGTCGACCACCGAGATCAATCTGCACGTGCCCGCCCTGCTCCCGGCCGACTACTGCGGCGACGTCCACGAGCGCCTGTCGATCTACAAGCGCCTGGCCAATTGCGAAAGCGCGGACCGTATCGACAGCATGCAGGAAGAACTGATCGACCGCTTCGGCAAGCTGCCGGAGCCCGTGAAGGCGCTGGTCGAGACGCACCGGTTGCGCATCGCCGCCAAGGCCGTGGGCATCGTCAAGATCGACGCCCATGGCGAAGCGGCGAGCCTGCAATTCATGGAAAAGCCGCCGATCGATCCGATCAGGATCATCACGCTGATCCAGAAGAACCGCCACGTCAAGCTGGCCGGGCAGGACAAGCTGCGCATCACGGCCAGCATGCCCGACCTGTCGGCGCGCGTGAACCAGATCAAACAGACCATCAAACAACTACTCGCATGAACACGACGATGAATCTGGTGCTGCAAGGCCCGCAGGCCGATCCCGCCACGCTGGCGCGCCTGGCGCAACTGGCCAATGCGCAACGCAGCACGGACGTGGGCGCGCATGCGCTGCGCTGCGAAGGCGTGGCGTTTTCCGCCGAGCTGAAAGAGCGTATCGATGCCGCTGCGTTCGAGGCTGGTGTGGACGCCACCTTCATCGCCGCAGGCCGCTCGCTGGGCGACGTGCGTCTGGTGGCGATGGACATGGATTCGACGCTGATCACGATCGAGTGCATCGACGAAATCGCCGACATGCAGGGCCTCAAGCCGCAAGTGTCCGAGATCACCGAGGCGGCAATGCGCGGCGAGCTCGATTTCTCGGAAAGCCTCAGGCGCCGCGTGGCCCTGCTGGCGGGGCTGGACGCGGGCGCGCTGCAGCGGGTGTATGACGAGCGGCTGCGCATCTCGCCGGGTGGCGAGGCAATGCTCAAGGCTGTGCAGGCGGCCGGCATCAAGACGCTGCTGGTGTCGGGCGGATTCACGTTCTTTACCGAGCGCCTCGGCGCGCGTCTGGGACTGGATTACACGCATGCGAACGTGCTCGAGATCGAAGATGGCAAGCTGACCGGCCGCGTGGTCGGCGGGATTGTCGATGCCGAGGAAAAGAAGCGCACCGTCGAACGTGTGTGTGCTGAACTGGGCGTCTCGCCATCGCAGGCCGTCGTCATGGGCGACGGCGCCAACGACCTCCAGATGATGGGCATTGCCGGACTGTCGGTGGCGTTTCGCGCCAAGCCGGTCGTGCGCGCGCAGGCCGATGTGGCGCTGAACTTTTCCGGGCTGGATGGGTTGCTGACGATCCTGGCCTGATGGGTGTCCACGCATATATACGGTTGGTTGCAGGCTGTAACAGCGTGTAAAACCGTGCGCCGCCTTGTGCGCAAGCTCGTATGATGGCTTGATCAGGAGGAGTGCCATGAAAAATCTTGCGATCATTATTGTGTCACTGGGCGCGCTGGCCGGTTGCGCCGCGCCCGGCCCCTATTACAGCAATCAAGGCTATGCCCAACCGGCAGACCCCAGCCAGTGGCGCGTCGTGTCGGTGACGCCAGTGCCGATCGGCACGGGCGCGCGCGTGGCATCTTCGGGCGGCAGCACGGTGACGTCGACCCCAGTGCCTGCGACCAGCTATTCCACGCCCTACTACACGCCGCAGCAACCGGTGTATGTCCAGCAACAACCGGTGTACATCCAGCAGCAGCCGGTCTACGTGCCACAGCCGGTGTATGTGGAACAGCCAAACTACTGGTATCCACCGATCTCGATCGGGCTTGGCTTCGACTTCGGCCGCAGCAGCTGGCGCGGCCATCGTGGCCGGGGCTGGGGCGGCGGCATTGGGACGCACTTCCCGTACCGCAGATAGTGCGCAACAAAAGCCGGCCGATGCCGGCTTTTTTCATGCAGCAAAGCGGGGGTCAGGTCTGACATTCGGACACGATCTCGACAATCCGGTAAGCGGAATCAGCCGGAATCAGGCCATCCTGGTGCTGCTCAAGACCCCATTGAAAGTGAAGAAAGCTGGGCTCGTGTCCAAATGTCAGACCTGACCCCGGCTGTGCCATGGCCTTGCACTACGACAAATCGTGCAAATCTTTCTGCAGAGCTGGCTGTACCGAGAACTTGCTGAACACTACCTCGAGACCGCCACGTTGCGGTGTGCAGCACATGGGACCAACGAGGTAGCGATCCGCGACGGGGAACGGTGCCAGGCGTAGCAAGGGCCACACGGTGCCATCCATTGAATATTGCGCCCGGACGGTGCCATTCCCAACGGTCACACGGATCCAGAAGCCGTCGCTGATGGGCGGTGCAGGCATCACGGCCCAGTCGGATTTTTCATCCGTCAGCACGGTGCTGAGCATCAGCTGATCGTCCGAAAACTCCACACCGATCTTGATCCAGCGGGTCTCGTCGATTCTCACCATCAAGCCAGCCTGGTCGTACAAGGCCTGGAAGTCCGCGCGTACATGTAGTTGGGCGGTGAATGCATGGTCGACAGGTTTGCCGAAGAAGTGGCCGTTATCACGAATGAAACCGTATTGCGTGATGCGCCAGAAGTCCGTGTTCTCGCTGGTGATGACTTTTAACGTGTCGTGGTCGATCTGGCATTCGGGTGGCGTGTGAAGCCATCTGCATTCGTTGAACATGTAATCTTTCTTCGTGATGTGTCGCTGTGCTTGGCGATTAACTGCCAAACAAATCATGCGCATCGAGAATTGCCCAGGCGATTTCTGGGCGCATGCTCAAGCACCGCCGCACTGCAGCCGGCACCGATTGCCGTACCTTCTTGCACAACCCAGGCCGGTCTTCGAGCACGATCACGATGCCGCGCACGCTGCGCACCTCGTTTGGCCCCGGCGCGATATGCAGTGTCGCGCCGATGTTCTTGTGGATCAGCCCCTGCACGTGCTGCAGGTCCGCGAGACTGTCGACGCGCTCGATCCTCTCGATCAGCTTGAGTTCCTGCTGGCGCGTGATCATCAACGGGCGCTGATCCAGTTCCGGGTCAGCCAGAACGCGCGCCCGATCGCAGACGCAGGCGCCCGGCGGACACTCGACGCGCAGGGGCGCGGCGGCAGGCTGCGGGCCTGCAGGCGGGCCCGGCTCTGACTGGACGGCGGTGGATGCATTCACTCGGATGGCACGGTGACGTTTCGACCCGCAGATTCTACCCCGCCCTGGTCGCCCGATGGCCCCACTTCGTGCCCCATCAATTCGAGCGCATTGGGCACGGCCGCGCCCTCCGCTGTATTGTCGAAGATGCACCACACCGTGCGGCCCGCCGCAACATCGCGATCGATGCGGCTGCGCCAGCGGGCGATTTCCTCGCCCGGATACGCCGAATAATAGATGCGCGGGGCGCCGTGCAGGCGCACGTAGACCTGGGTATCGCTCGTCGGTTCGTGCTCCCCCGGCTGGCCAGCAGCAGGATCCGCGATGACGCGCACAATGCCGCACTCGCGCAGCGTCGCCGTGGCAGATTCCGAAAACCAGCTCGCGTGACGCGCTTCGAACGCAATGCTGCACCCGAAACGCTCACGCACCTGCCCGAAGAATGCATGCGCCAGCACGTCATCGAAACCGAAGCGCGGCGGCAGTTGTACCAGCAGGCAGCCCAGCTTGTCGCCCAGCATGCCGGCTTCGCCCTGGAACCGGTCAAGCAACGCATCGACATCCCGCAACCTGGCGTCATGCGTGATCGCACGCGGCACCTTGACCGCGAAGCGGAAGTGTTCGGGCACGCTGGCGGCCCAGCGCGCATAGGTTTCGGGTTTGTGCGGCCGGTAGAACGACGAGTTGATTTCCACGGCCGGAAACACGGCGGCGTAGCGTTCGAGGTGGCTTCCCTCTGCCGGAAACGCGGCGAAGTCCTTGCTTGCAAGGCTCCAGCCGGCACAACCGACCAGCAGGCGGCCAGGCATATTCTGCTCAGGCATACGATCGTCTCATTTGTATTATTGCAACCATTCTAGCGAGCGGAGGCAGCGGGCGGCGCATGGAAGCGCTGGCGACGTGCAGGCGACGTGCAGACCAGGCCCCGCTTACAATAAGAACATCGTATCGAACGGAGGAAGCCAGCATGACCGAACCAACCCACATCGTTTGCCCGCACTGCGACGCCGTCAACCGCATGCCGCAGTCGCGCCTGCAGGATGCGCCAACCTGCGGCAAATGCGCGCAGCCGCTGTTTACGGGACGTCCGCTGGACGTCGACAGCGCGCGCTTCGACCGTCATATCGGCCGCAACGATATTCCGGTGCTGGTGGACTTCTGGGCCGAATGGTGCGGCCCGTGCAAGATGATGGCGCCGGCGTATGCGCAGGCAGCCGGACAGCTCGAGCCGGCCGTGCGCCTGCTGAAGGTGGACACCGAGCGCGCGCAGGACCTCTCGGCGCGCTTTGCGATCCGTAGCATCCCGACGCTGGCGCTGTTCAAGGGTGGCCGCGAAATTGCGCGCCAGTCCGGCGCAATGGATGCGGTACGCCTGAGCGCCTGGGTGCGCCAGCACATCGGGTAAAGCGGCGCGGTAGCGACCGCGGATCGTGCTGCTACAATGGCAACAAAGGGGGGTGTCCCCGCACGAGGAGACGGTATGTCGCAAGAACTGATTCTGGAACGAGGCGTCGAAGACAACAAGCACTGGGCGCGCATCCTGTATGTGATCCACGCGCTGACGTTCTTCTTTTCTCTCGGCATGCTGTCGATCGTGCCGGTGATCGTCAACTACATCAAGCGCCCGGAAACCGTTGGCACGATGGTCTACACCCACCACACGTGGATGATCCGCTCGTTCTGGTGGTACGTGGTGTGGATGGCGGTTGGCGCGGTGCTGTTCGCCACCATCATCGGCATTCCCGCCGCGTGGGTGGTGTGGCCCGTCGCATGGATCTGGAAAGCCTATCGCCTGATCCGCGGCTTCATTGATTTGAACAACAACCGCGCGATGCCGGTGTAAAAAATGGGGCCAGTGGCCCCATTTTTCATGTCACAACACGTCGAAAGCCCGTGCCAGATCGGCGATCAGCTCGGCAGGGTCTTCCAGACCCACATTGAAGCGAACCAGTACCCCGCCCGCCCACCGATTCCGCAAGCTGGTGACCCGGTACGGCATCACGAGGCTGTTGGGCCCGCCCCAGCTGTAGCCGATGCCGAACAGCGTCAGCGCATCGACCATGCGATCGACCTGCGCCTCGTCGAAGCGTGTGTCGAACACCACCGAGAACAAGCCGCCCGCCCCCGTGAAATCGCGCTGCCAGAACGCATGGCCCGGGCAATCCTCGAATGCCGGATGCAGCACCTTTGCGATTTCGGGCCGCGCCTTGAACCAGGCGGCCAGCTCGCGCGCGCTGGCGTCGTGCCGCTCGAAGCGCATCTTCATCGTCGGCAAGCCGCGCTGCACCAGATACGCATCGTCGGGGCTCACGCCAAGGCCCAGGCGCATGTGCGCCAGCGCCAGCCGATCGTTCAGCGCGCGGTCGCGCGTGATCACGGCGCCCATCAACAGGTCGGCGCCACCGGACTGGTATTTGGTCAGCGCATGCATGACGATGTCGGCGCCAAGATCGAACCCGCGCAGCGCCAGGCCCGCCGACCACGTGTTATCGAGCGCCACCAGCACGCCCCGCTCATGCGCCGCGTGGCACAGCGCCGGCAGATCCGGCACTTCCATCGACACCGAGCCGGGCGCCTCGGCCCACAGCAGTTTGGTGTTCGGCTGGATCAGCGCAGCGATGCCGGCGCCGATCAACGGATCGTAGTAGCGCGCGGTGACGCCGAAATCGGCGCTGAGCCAGCGGCCCAGTTCGCGGTTCGGGTTGTAGACGTTCTCGGGCAACAGCACGTCGTCGCCGCTTTTGAGCAGCGCGAAGTCGACCATCGCGATCGCCGCCAGGCCCGACGGCGTGAGCAGGCAATGGTTGCCGCCCTCGATCTCGGCCAGCTTGCCTTCCAGCGTGAACGTGGTCGGCGTGCCGTGCAAACCGTAGGTGTAGGCGGTCTTGTCTGTCCACTGGCTCGCGCGCATCGCCGCCGTGTTCGCAAACAGCACGGTCGAAGCGCGGTGCGTCGCCGGCGGGAAGGCGTCGAACCCCGCCGGTGCGACATAGTCGCTATGCACCAGCGTGGTCTGGATCGACTTGGCGCTCATGGGGTCAATGGCTTAGACGGGATTGGCCCACAGGTCGTGCGCATCGGCCTTCGTGATGACGACATCGGCGAACTGGCCAACGACCAGTTTGCTCTTGCCTGGCACGAGCGGCCGCTTGATGTGCACGACGCCGTCGATCTCGGGCGCATCGGCGCTCGAACGGCCGATCGCTTCGCGGGCGCCGACTTCGTCGATCAGCACGCGCAGCGTCTTGCCGACCTTGGCCTGCAGGCGCTTGGCCGAGATTTCTTCTTGCAGCAGCATGACGCGCGCGCGGCGCTCTTCACGCACTTCTTCCGGCACCGGATTGTCGAGCAGGTTGGCGGTCGCGCCTTCGACTGGCGAATAGGCAAAGCAGCCCAGGCGGTCGATCTGCGCTTCTTTCAGGAAGTCGAGCAGGTACTCGAATTCGGCCTCGGTCTCACCCGGGAAACCGGCGATGAAGGTCGAACGGATCGTCAGGTCCGGATTCATCGAACGCCATTTCAGGATGCGCTCGAGATTGCGCTCGCCGCTGGCCGGGCGCTTCATGCGTTTCAGGACATCCGGGTGCGCGTGCTGCATCGGGATGTCGAGGTACGGCAGCACGTGGCCATCGCCCATGAACGGGATCGCGTGGTCGACGTGCGGGTACGGATAGACGTAGTGCAGGCGCACCCAGGCGTCGTACTGGCGCGCGAGCTGGCCCAGTGCTTCGACCAGCTGCGTCATGTGCGTCTTGATCGGGCGGCCATTCCAGAAGCCGGTGCGGAACTTGACGTCCACGCCATAGGCACTGGTGTCCTGCGAAATCACGAGCAGTTCCTTGACACCCGACTTGAACAGGTTCTCGGCTTCGACCAGCACTTCGTCGATGCGGCGCGAGACCAGGTCGCCGCGCATCGACGGGATGATGCAGAAGCTGCAGCGGTGGTTGCAGCCTTCGGAAATCTTCAGGTAGGCGTAGTGCTTCGGCGTGAGCTTCACGCCGTGGTCCGGCACCAGGTCGATGAACGGATCGTGCGGTTTCGGCAGGTGCAGGTGGACCGAGTCCATCACCTCGGCCAGCGCATGCGGGCCGGTCACGGCCAGCACCTTCGGGTGCACCTTGGTGATGATGTCGTCGCCTGCCGCATCCTTCTTGGCGCCCAGGCAGCCGGTGACAATCACCTTGCCATTTTCGGCCAGTGCTTCGCCGATGGCGTCGAGCGACTCCTGCACGGCGGCGTCGATGAAGCCGCAGGTATTGACGATCACGAGGTCCGCCCCATCGTACGAGTTGGCGGTTTGATAGCCTTCGGCGCGCAACTGGGTCAGGATCTGCTCGGAATCGACCAGCGCTTTCGGGCAGCCAAGCGAGACAAAGCCGACCTTCGGCGCAATCACGCCGGGCATGGGTGCCGGAATGATGACGCCAGGCGCCTTGGCTGCGGCAGCCAGGCTGCTAGAGTTGGCGGAAGGACTACGACGAAGTTCAGTCATGGGCAGCGGAAAAGTGTTTGGGCAATCCGCGATTGTACCTGAACCGGGCCTCGAAGGTGAGGCCCTGCTGCCCCAATACCGGCTGGTTTATTTCTTGTCGGTGGGCGGTGGGGTCATGCCCGGGAACGGAAACACGCCGAACATCGCCTTGCTCTGGCTCTGCATCTGTTCCTGCATCTGGATGAACAGGTTCTTGCTCTGGTCGATGTAGTTGTTCATCATGCCCTGCATCATCGGACCCTGGACGTTCATGAACTGGGTCCACATCTCGGGGCTGAATGGCTTGCCCTCGATGGCGCCGGCAGCGTTGCTGGTGAATTTGTGCTGGATGTCGGTGAAGGCCTGGACGTTCTTTTCCAGGTACGAGCCCATCATGCCCTGCATCGCATGGCCGTAGTAGCGGATAATTTGCGAGAGCACCGAACTCGAAAACATCGGCACGCCGTTGGCTTCTTCTTCGAGAATGATCTGGAGCAGGATCGCGCGGGTCAGGTCTTCGCTGCTCTTGGCATCGACCACAGTGAAGTCGTCGGCATCCAGCACCAGCTGCTTGACGTCCGACAGCGTGATGTAGGAACTGGTCTGCGTGTCGTACAGGCGACGGTTCGGGTATTTCTTGATCAGGCGTTCTGCACTCTTCTTCACACTACTCATCTCTGTTTCCATGGTTTGCGGCGCCGCTTCGTGAGCCGCGCACTTATGATTATTCTGGCCGGCGTGGCCGGCTCGTCTCCACCCGACCCACGACCGGTTCGACCGTGGGGGATAACAGACACCTTACCACGCAATTGTGGCAGTTGCAGCAATTACCAGATGCACCACAAGCATGGCTTTTCTGTCAATACATGCAGTGGGCAGCTAGTCGCCCCTGACCTGCACGTAACGCCCTGGCGCTGGCTCGGATGGCGGATAGTCGCTGCTGCCAGCGGCGCCAGGGGCCGGCACCTGCGCGCCGCCGTGCTCCGCCAGGAAGCTGGCCCACGCCGGCCACCAACTGCCTTTGTGCTCTGCAGCACTCTCGAACCAGGCGGCATCCGTCTTTGGACGCGACTTGCCGCCTTTGTCATTGACCCAGTGACTGCGCTTGTTTTTCGAAGCCGGGTTGATGACGCCAGCAATATGGCCCGACGCGCCCAGCACAAAGCGGTTCGCTTTCGGGTTACGGGGATTGAGCAACTGCATCGAGGCAAATGCCGCCGTCCACGGCACGATATGGTCTTCCTTCGAGCCATACACGAATACCGGCGCGTCGATGGCGCCCAGGTCGACCGGTACGCCGCACACCGTCAGCGCGCCCGGTTGCTTCAGCTTGTTTTCCAAGTACATATTGCGCAGGTACCAGCAGAACATCGGCCCCGGCAGATTGGTGCTGTCGGCATTCCAGTACAGCAGATCGAACGCCGGTGGCTCCTTGCCCTTCAGGTAGTTTTGCTGGACATAATTCCAGACCAGGTCGTTCGGGCGCAGCGACGAGAACGTCGTGGCCAGGTCACGGCCCGGCATCAGGCCGCCAGCGGCGAGCTTCTGCTCGCGCAGCGCCACCTGGGTTTCATCGATGAATACTTCGAGCACCCCGGCATCCGAAAAGTCCAGCAGCGTGGTCAGCAGCGACAGGCTAGCGGCCGGCTGGCGGCCGCGTGCGGCCAGCACGGCCAACGCCGTGGCGGCGATCGTGCCGCCGACGCAGAAGCCAAACACATGTGCTTTCTCTTGTCCGGTGATCTGGGCGACGACGTCAAGTGCTCGGATCGCGCCATCTTCGACGTAATCGTCCCAGCGCAGATGCGACTGGCTGCGGTCCGGGTTACGCCAGGAGACCATGAACACCGTATGGCCCTGCTCCACCACGTAGCGCACCAGCGAATTCTCGGGCTGCAGGTCGAGGATGTAGAACTTGTTGATGCACGGCGGGATCATGACCAGCGGCACGCTGTGGACGTTCGCCGTGGTCGGCGTGTACTGGATCAGCTGGAACAAGTCGTTTTCGAACACGACCTGGCCGGCCGTGTTGCCGACATTGCGCCCCACTTCAAACGCCGTTTCGTCCGATTGCGAAATGCGGCCCTTCTGCAGGTCGGTCAGCATATTGCTCAAGCCCTTGGTCAGGCTTTCGCCCTGGGTCTCGATCATGTGCTGCTGCGCTTCCGGATTCGTCGCCAGGAAGTTGGCGGGCGACATCGCGTCGATCATCTGCTGGACCGAGAATCGCAGCTTCTGGCGCTCGCGCGGGCCCACCTCGACCGCATCGGCCATCGCCATCATGCATTCGGCGTTCAGCAGGTACGAGGCGGCCGAGAACGCCGACAGCGGATTGCCGCGCCATTCGGCTGCGGCAAAGCGCCGGTCGCTCAACTCGGGCGTCTTGCCCAGCATGACGTCTTGCCACAGCTGCGTTGCTTTCTTGAGATAATCGTCGCGGATCGCTTCCATGCGCGCCGTATCGATGCCGGCGCCGGCATCTTTCAGGAAGCCGGCCAGCGGACTGGCGCCGCCCGGGGCGGGCATGGCGGGCATGGTGGACATCATCGTCATCCAGGGTTGCCATGCGGCAGGATCGGACCATTGGGACAACCAGGCAGCGGCAAGCGCTTGTGGATCGGGCATGTTCATGTGGGCATCCGTTGTTAGAATCGCGTCTCTTCAACCAGGAACTACAACAAGGAACTACAGCATGTGGATCGTTGCCATTGCCTGGATATACGTTGTGGTACTCATGGCGGCGACCGAACCGACCGTCGTGGCCGGCATCATGACGTTCGCGTTTTATTGCGCACTGCCATTATCCATACTTTTTTATATCACTGGCGCGAAACGGCGCCGTCAGCGCGGGCCAAGGGCCCAGCCACGTCGTCATGCAGGTACCCGGAGAGAGTCGTCCGCAGACGACATGGATGACGGCGGCGGTGACGGCGACTGAGCCGCACTGCATCGCACGTCAGGTCTGGTTGAGCCAGATAAGACTGGCCTGGCGGCCCGTCACGCCATCGCGGCGGTAGGAATAAAAGCGCTCCGGCGCACTGGCCGTACACAGCCCGCCACCATGCACGCGTTCGACACCGTCACGCGCCAGCATCAAACGTGCCAGCGTGAACATGTCGGCGAGGTACTTACCCGGGCGACCCGGGTAGGCAGAGAAGCAGGAACGTGTTGCGTCGCCCGGCAGCGCCGCAGAAAATGCAGCCACCACGTCGTCGCCAACCTCGAACGCATCGGGACCGATAGCCGGCCCCAGCCACGCTGTGATCTCGCCCGCACCGGCCGCGCGCATCGCGCGCACGGTCGAACCCAGCACCCCGCCAGCCAACCCGCGCCAGCCGGCATGCGCAGCGCCCACCACCTTGCCATCCAGATCGGCAAACAGCACCGGCAGACAATCGGCAGTCAGGATGGCGCAGACGACACCAGGCATCGTGGCGATGCTGGCATCGCCCGTGCGCACTGGGTGGCTCGGGCCCACGGTGCCGGCATCGACAACGTCGGCGCCATGCACCTGGGCGATCCAGGCCGGGCGGCCAGGCAACCAGTCTTGCAGCAAGGCGCGGTTGGCCGCGACGGCGTCGGGCGCGTCATTCACGTGCAGGCCCAGATTCAGGCCCCCGCCACCCTTGCCGTCGTCGTACGGACCGACGGAGACGCCACCGTCGCGACTGGTCGCCAGCGCGCCGACGGTTGCCGGCAAGTCAGGCCAATCGGGCCAGACCAGCGCTGACCGGTCAAGCGTGCTCATGCGCGGTAGGTGACGACGCCGTTGTCGTCGTCCGCGGCATCCTCGATCGCCGTGCCGAACTCGCCCAGTTCCGGCTCTTCGATGCCTGCACGCGCGATCAGCTCGGCGAAATCGTCGGCCAATGGCACGGTCCACTCGCATTGCTCACCGGTGGCCGGATGCACGAGGCCCAGGCGACGCGCCTGCAGCGCCTGGCGCGGGAACACCGGCGTCAGGTGGCGCTTGCCGTACACGGCGTCGCCGACAAGCGAAAAGCCCAGCGATTGCATGTGCACGCGAATCTGGTGGGTGCGGCCTGTTTCGAGGCGGCAGCGCACCAGCGTGACGGGACGCCGATCGAGCTCGCCCGAAATGACGCGCTCGTAATGGGTGATTGCCGGCTTGGCGAACGGGCTGCTCGAGACCGCCATCTTGACGCGGTCCTTGGCATCGCGCCCCATCGGGCTGTCGATCGTGCCCGACAAGCGCGGCGTGCCCCACACCAGCGCGAAGTATTCGCGCTTGACGGTGCGTGCCTGCAGCTGGCGTACAAGGTCGGTCTGGGCGGCGAGCGTTTTGCCGACGACCATCAGGCCACTGGTATCCTTGTCGAGACGGTGGACGATGCCGGCGCGCGGCACGCCAACCAGTTGCGGACAGTGATGCAGCAGGCCGTTGAGCAGCGTGCCGGTCCAGTTGCCCGAACCCGGGTGCACGACGAGGCCCGCCGGCTTGTTGACGACCATGATGTCGTCGTCTTCGTACACGATGGTGAGATCCATCGCTTCCGGCGCGAACGCCGTGTCTTCAGGCGCAGCTTGTGGCACGACGACAATGGCTTCATCGCCATAGGCCGTGTCCTTGCCCCGGGCCGGTTTACCGTCAACCGTGATGTGGCCGCTTTCGAACCATTGCTGCAGGCGGCTGCGCGAGAACTGGGGCACGAGGCCGGCCACTACCTTGTCGAGGCGCTGGCCGCAGTGTTCCTCTTGCAGCGCCAGGGTAATGGGCGACAGATCGGTGCCTGGCAACGGGACGAACCCGATCTCCAGTTCATCGTCAAAATCAGGGTCAATCGGTAAATCCGCCGGATTCGGCGCAGGAGTTAATATCACGTGAGTCCCATCGGCTATAATCAGCCGTTCGTTGAATCTAGGTAAAACATTTCTTGCAAAAAGCTATGCAAAAAAAATTGTCTGTGTTGGTCGCTACTTGCGCCCTCGTCGGTCTGTCGGCATGCAGTATGCTGCCAAAGGCCAAGCACGAGTCCAAAAACTGGTCGGCGGAGAAATTATACGCTGAGGCGCGCGAAGAGATGGCAGGTGGGCACTACGAAGCCGCAATCCCGTTGTTCAACCGGCTCGAAACCAACTTCCCATTCGGCGTGTATGCAACACAAGCGCAGATGGAAGTGGCGTACGCCCACTACAAGTCGGCTGACCAGGCGCAAGCGCTGGCGGCGGTCGAGCGCTTCATCAAGCTGCACCCGAACCACCCCCAGGTCGACTACATGTACTATCTGCGTGGCCTGATCAATTTCAACGATCAGCTCGGGTTCTTCAGCTTCGTGTACTCGCAGGACCCGACCGAGCGCGATCCGCGCGCGACGCGTGAAGCGTTCGCCGCGTTCAAGGCGCTGGTCGACAAGTACCCGAACAGCAAGTACGCGGCCGACGCGACGGAGCGCATGAGCTATCTGATCAATGCGATGGCCCAGTACGAAGTGCACGTGGCGAATTACTACTATCGCCGCGGCTCGTATCTGGCGGCGCTCAATCGTGCCCAGGATGCGGTGACCAACTACACCGACGCTCCGGCACGCGAAGAAGCGCTGTTCATCATGATCCGCTCGTACGACAAGCTCGGCATGCCGCTGCTGCGCGACGATACGCAGCGTGTGTTCGCGCTGAACTATCCGGACAGCTACTTCCTGAATCCGAACGCACGCGGCGATGCGCCGTGGTGGAAGTTCTGGTCCAAGGGTGGCGCCAAGGCGGCGCCGAAGGATGCGGTGCAGTAAGCGCCGGGTCCGGCAAAGAACAAAGGCGCCACGCGGCGCCTTTGTCGTGTCTGCCCTGCCGTGGCTTGCCCTACACGGCGATGCGGCGCCGGAACACCCACGCGCGCTCGCTTGACGCCGCCGGTTCGAATGCGTAGCCGTCGACATCGAAGTCCTTGAGCTCCTCCGGATCCGTGATGCCGTTCTCGGTGGCATAGCGCGCCATCATCCCGCGCGCCCGCTTGGCATAGAACGAAATGATCTTGTAATTGCCGTTCTTCCAGTCCTGGAACACGGGTTCGATGACGGGCGCGGCCAGCAGCCTGGGCTTGACCGACTTGAAGTACTCGGTCGAGGCCAGGTTCACCAGCGCCGTCGAGCCGTTCTCGGCCAGTTGCCGGTTCAGGGCAGCAGTGATCGTCTCGCCCCAGAACGCATACAGGTCCTTGCCGCGCGGGGTGGCCAGCCGGGTGCCCATTTCCAGGCGATACGGATGCATCTGGTCAAGCGGCCGCAGTACGCCGTACAAGCCCGACAGGATGCGCACGTGGCGCTGGGCAAACGTCAGCGCCTCCGTGTCCAGCGTGCGCGCGTCGAACCCCGTGTACACGTCGTCATTGAACGACATGATCGCCGGCCGCGCCTCACCATGATCGGCATCCCAATGGGCGTAGCGCCCGACGTTGAGCATCGACAGCGCGTCGGACAGGTCCATCAATTCGCTGATCGATGCGGGTGAATGGCCGCGCAGGACCTCGATCAGTTCGCCTGCATGGGCAATGAAGTCGGGTGTGGACTGGTGCGGCGTGGTCAGGGGCGATTCGAGATCGAGGGACTTGGCGGGAGACAGGACAATCAGCATGGCCGTACGAAACTTTTCCATAAATAAACAACCGACATGATAACCGCTCCAGCCCCAACCATCGTCATCGACACCAATGTGCTGCTCGACCTGTTCGTGTTCCACGATCCGCGCTGGGCCGACCTGCTCGCCGCGATTGAGTCGAAGGAGATCGATGCCATCACGCGCGCCGACTGCCGCGCCGAATACCTGGCCGTGCTGCACTACCAGCACTTGCCGCTGGACGACGACAGCCGCCTGGCCGCCGCCGCCCGCTTCGACGCACTGCTGCGCCTCGTTGACGTCGATTCGAAAGCGATCCGCCTGCCCGTGTGTACCGACCGCGACGACCAGAAATTCATGGAGCTCGCGCGCGACGCCGGCGCGTCGATCCTGGTCAGCAAGGACAAGGCGCTGCTCAAGCTGGGACGCAAGACTGCGCAGGCGGGGCTGTTTCGCATCATGCTGCCCGAGGTGTGGGTCGCCACGTGGCGCCAGGCCAGGGCCGAAGGCACGCTAGAATAAGGCTTCACCCAACTGCTTTCGATCAGGATGCATTCATGAGCCTTCCACCGCTGGTCTCCCGCCTGCCGCACGTCGGCACCACCGTGTTCACCCGCATGTCGCAACTGGCCATCGACCATGGCGCCGTCAACCTCGGACAGGGTTTCCCCGATTTCGCGTGCGATCCGGCGCTGGTCGACCTGGTGACCGACGCAATGCGCGCCGGCCATAACCAGTATCCGCCGATGACCGGCCTGCCGGCACTGCGCCAGGCGATTGCGGCCAAGATCGAGGCCACCTACGGCCACCGCTACGATGCGAATACCGACATCACGGTCACTGCCGGCGCCAGCCAGGCGATCCAGTCGGCGATCCTGGCCGTCGTGCACCCGGGTGACGAGGTGATCGTCATCGAGCCGGCCTACGATTGCTACGCGCCGGCCATTGCGCTGGCGGGCGGTGTGGTGGTGCCAGTGACGATGCGGCTGGACGCCGATGGCTACCGCGTTGAGTGGAACGACGTGCGGGCAGCGGTCACGCCGCGCACGCGCATGGTCGTCATCAACACGCCGCATAACCCGACCGGCACGATCCTGCGCCAGGCCGATCTCGAGGCCCTGGTGACGATCGTGCAGAACACGCAGATCCTGGTGCTGTCGGACGAAGTGTATGAACACATGGTGTTCGACGGCGAGCCGCACGCCTCGGTGGCGCGCCATCCGGCGCTGGCCGAACGTGCATTTGTCGTCTCGAGCTTCGGCAAGACCTTCCACGTCACCGGCTGGAAGATCGGTTACGTCGCCGCGCCGGCAGCATTGATGGTCGAGTTTCGCAAGGTCCACCAGTACAACGTCTTTTGCGTCAACGCGCCGATGCAGCACGCGATTGCCACCTACCTGCAGGACCCGGCGCCGTGGCGCGACCTGCCGGCGTTCTACCAGGCCAAGCGCGACCTGTTCCGCGCCGGGTTGGCGGCGTCGCGCTTCACGCTGTTGCCATCGGATGGCACGTACTTCCAGTGCGTGCGCTACGACGCGATCTCGGATTTGAGTGAAGCGGAGTTTGCCGAACGGCTGACCCGCGAGATCAAGGTCGCCGCCATTCCCGTCTCGGCGTTCTACAGCCAGCCGAAAGAGTCGCACGTGGTGCGTTTCTGCTTTGCGAAAAAAGACGAGACGCTGCAGCTTGCGCTGGAGCGTCTCGCACGGTTGTAGGCTCAGTTATAAGCGCAGTTTCGTTGGTACCTAGTGGGCGGCAGGCGTCGCCGCCCCGAGCGCCTTCTGCCCCGGGTCGAGGCGCTTGACCAGTATCTGGTCGATCCGGTGATGGTCGACGTCGAGCACCTCGAAGCGCATGCCTTCGTACTCGACACTGTCGGTCTGCTTGGGCACCTTGCGCAGCATGAACATCATGAAGCCGGCCGCCGTTTCGTAGCGCTCTTCTTCCGGCAGCGACTGCAGGTCGATCACGCGCTTCATTTCCGCCACCGGGGTGCTGCCGTCGATCAGCCACGAGCCGTCTTCGCGCTGCATCGTCTGCTGGTCGGCTTCCAGCGGGCTGCCCCAGCGCCCCATCACAGTGACCATGATGTCCGACAGCGTGATCACGCCGACGACAAACGCATACTCGTTGATGACGACCGCGAAGGTCTCCTTGCTGGAGCGGAAGCGGTCCAGCAGCTCGGACAGCGTCAGGCTGTCGGGAATGATCAGCACCGTGCGGATCGTCGATTCGCTCAGATGGAAGTGCGACTGGTTGTTCAGCAGGCGCACCAGGATGTCGCGCGTGTCGACATAACCGACCACGCGATCGATCACGCCGTCGCAGACGGGGAATTTTGACAGCGAGTGCGCAGCGATCTTCTGGCGCACGCTTTCTTCGGGCTCGGTCAGGTCGAAGAACACGATGTTCTCGCGCGTCGTCATCGTCGACGTCACGGCGCGCGATTCGAGTTCGAACACGTTCTCGATGAAGTGCTGCTCCTGCTTTTGCAGCACGCCGGCCTGCGCACCCGCTTCCACGACGGCCGAGATTTCATCGAACGTAATCCGGTCTTCGCGCGTCATGTTGATGCCAAACAGCTTGAACAAGCCGTTGGCGATCACGTTCAGCGTCCACGAAAACGGCTTGAACAGGCGGATGACGAACAGCACCGGGCGAATTACCGCCATCGCCGTCGTCTCGGGCGAGATCAGGGCCAGGCGCTTGGGCATCAGGTCCGAGAACAGCACGAACAGCGTGGTGACGAACACGAACGACAGCGTAAAGGCGATGTTTTCGCGGCCCGGCCCTGCGTAGAACACGGACAGCCACTCGAGGAAGAACGGGCGCAGCGCCCCTTCGCCCAGGATACCGCCGAGGATCGCAATGGCGTTCAGGCCAAGCTGCGAGGCGGCGAAGAAATCGGCCGAATGGGCCTGCAGCGCCATGACCTTGCGGGCACGGTCGTCGCCCGCCTCGGCCAGCAATTTGAGTTTGATTTTGCGGGCGCCTGCCAGCGAGATTTCGGTGAGCGACAGGAAGCCCGCCGCAAGCACCAGCACGGCCAGCAAGGCCAAATGTTCGAACAAGTTCATGGGACACCCGGGGTACTGTTATTGGGTCACGCTCGTTGACCGGGGAGCTGCGCAGGGGTACCTGCGCAGGCATGACACTTTACCATGCCCGCCCTCCCCGGCGGCGACCTCAACGACCGAGTTGGCCCAGCCGACGCTCGACGAAGGCCTGCAGTTCGGGCGACAGCGTGCCGCTGGCCTGCGCCCGCGCGAACGCGGCAAGCGCCTCGGCATCGCGCTTGTCGGCCTGCAGCGCGATGCCCAGGCCCATCCACCACACACCGTTGCCAGGCGCGCGCCTGAGCGCAGCCTGGTAATTCTCGGCTGCTTCACGTGCGCGGCCTTCGCGCTGCAGCACGCCGGCCAGGAATGCGTGGTACTCGCCATTGCCCGCCGCATAGGGCAGCGTGCGCATCAAGGTATCGATAGCCGGCCCGCTCCGTTCGAGCTGCAGGCGTGCCAGCAGCATCGCCAGCGCCGGCTGGCGTGCGTCGATCGCGAGGGCCGCCTGCAACTGGCGCATCGCATCGTCCGGACGGCCCGCTTCAATCAGCAGACCCACCAGCGTCTGGCGCGCCGCTTCGTGGCGCGGATCGATCTGCAGGCCCGCCTGCAACGTGGCGATGGCTTCCGTGACGCGGCCGTCTTCCAGCACACCGAGCGCGCGCCGGTAAGCATTTTCGGCCCGTTGCGACGACGTGGCGGTGCGGCCGGCAACCGGTGCGGCCGGTACCGTCTTCGCCACCGACACCGTACGTGGCGCGAGCTTGGTGCTTGGCGGCTTGCTGACCGGCGCGGCAGGCTTGGCTGCCGGTGCCGGTTCAGGCTCCGGTTTTGGCTCCGGCTTCGGCTCCGGTTCTGGCGCCGGCATCGGCGCCGCAACCGGCGCAGCTGGCGCCACATCGACCACCTGAACCGGCGCTGCCGCCGGCATGGCGACCACCACCGCCGTCCGTGCCGCGACTGGCGCAGCCGCCAGCACGGCGGGCGCTGGCGTTGGCGTGGGCGCCGTCTGCATCGTCTTCCAGCCAACCACACCGGCGCCGACTGCCAGCAGCGCGCCACCAACCAGCGCTGCGCGCAGCACCGGTCCACGGCGCTCGGGCGCAACCACGGGCCGTACATCGGCCGGCAGGGGCGCCGCGCCGGGCTGGCCGGCGCGCGCATCGAGATCCTTGAGCATCGTGTTAATCAGGCTCATGGCGCCACCATCCAGGCAAACACGCCAAGGGCGCCCATGACGATCGCACCGCCCGTCAGCCACTGACGGATCGCGCGCCCCACGCCCACCGTGTCACGCGCGGCAATCGCGACATGCCCACCTGCGACCTGCTGCTTGCCCTGCCCGTAACTGAGCATCATCGCCTTGTGCGCCATGATGTTGACCAGGCGCGGCACGCCGCCGCTGGCCTTGTACAGGCTGCGGATCGCGGCGCTGGAAAACAGCCGCGCCCCGGTAAAGCCGGCCACGCGCAGCCGGTGCGCCACATAGAAATCGATGTCGTCGCGATTCAATGGTCCCAGGTGATAGTGGAACGTGATGCGCTGGGCCAGCTGGCGGATCGAGTCCAGTTGGAGCTTGCGATTGAGTTCGGGCTGGCCGAACAGGACGATCTGCAGCAGCTTGCGCTTCTCCGTTTCCAGGTTCGTCAGCAGCCGCAGGGCTTCCAGGCTGTCGACAGGAATGGCCTGCGCTTCGTCCAGGCACAGCACGACACGCAGGTCCTGCGCGGCCAGTTGCAGCAGGCGCAGGTTGATCGCCTTGAGCAGCTGATGCTGGTCAACGTCGCGCTCGAGCACGATCTCCAGTTCGTCGGCCAGCGCCAGCATCAAGGTGCGCGGTTCGAGGTACGGGTTCGGGATGTAGGCCGTGACGAACCCTTCACCCAGCGTCGCCATGAACTTGCGGCACAACAGCGTCTTGCCGGTACCGACTTCGCCCGTGATCTTGATGAAGCCTTCGCCGCTGCGCGCCGCGACCAGCAGCGTGTTGAGCGCTTCCTGCGAGCGCGGGCTGCCGAAGAAGAAGCTGGTGTCCGGCGTGATCCCGAACGGCAGCTCACGCAGGCCAAAATGTGCCGCGTACATCAGTCGACGCCCAAGCCAGGCGCACGGCGGCGGGGATCGAGCTGCTCGATGCGGCGGCTCGCGTCCATCATGTCTTCGCTCCAGTCGCTGGCGCCTTCGACGATGGTCGGCTTGATCAACACGACCAGCTCGCGCTTCTGGTTGGTCCGATTCTTGTTGCGAAACAGGTTGCCCAGGAGCGGAATCTTGTCGGCGCCCGGCAGCTGGTCGGTGTCGCCGGTGGACGCCTGGCGCATCAGGCCGCCGATGGCGACGACCTGCCCGTTGCGGCCGCGCACGATGCTGTCGAGTTCCGACGTGCTCGATGCCGCCAGCGGCAGGCGCAGCGTGCCGCCCGAACCCAGGTCGACATCCTTATTGACGGTCGTGACCTGGCTGACCGACGGGTGCACGTGCAGCAGGATGTTGCCGCTGGCGTCGATCTGCGGCGTCACGTCCAGCACGACGCCGGAGAAGAACGGCTGCACCGTCACGCTCGGGCTGACGATGCTGCCGTTGTCGCCGGTCGTGATGTTGTTGGTCACGCCAGTGACGAAGAATTCATCGGTGCCGATCTTGAGCACGGCCTTCTGGTTGTTGACTGCGGCGATGCGTGGGCTCGACAGCACGTGCACGCTGCCCTGCGATTCGAGGAATGTGATCAGCGCTGCGAAGTTATTCGTCTGGAACGCGAAGCCGAACAGCGAGCCGGCCGCCGTGGCAGCATTCGACAGCGAGAAGCCGGTGCTGGCCGCGAGGCCCTGGCCGCTGTTGATCACGGCCGGCTGGCCGCCCGTGTAGGGCAGTGGCGCCAGGTTGGCGCCGGGTGAAATCAGGCCGCCCGAGACGCGGTTGGGGTGCGAGCCGCGGAACGAAGCGAACGAGGCCCAGTTGATGCCGCTCTGGAAACTGTCGTTCAGTTCCACTTCGAGGATCTTGGCTTCCAAAATGACCTGGCGGTCGACCGACAACTGGGTGGCCTTCAGGTAAGCGTCGACGTTGCGCAATTCGTCCGGCATCGCGCGGATCACGAGCACGCCCGATTGCGGGCTGACCACGACGCTGCGACCGCCTTCGGTCGAACCGACGATGGCGGCGATCGACAGCTTCAGGTCGCCCCAGAAGTCGTTGTCAGAGTGCGTGCGCACGTCGGTGCTGTTGGTCTGGGTCTGGCCGTTGCTGCTGTTGTTGTTGTTGTTGTTGTTGCCGTTGTTGCCGTTCTGGTTATTGTTGTTCTGGCTGCGATTGTTATTGCCACCGCTGCCGTTGTTGTTATTGTTATTGCCATTGCCAGCGTCGGCCACCGATGTCGACGACACGCGCAGGTTGGAACTGCCGCTGCGCTGGGCCGTCAGGTAATTCACGTGAAACATGCGGGTCTGCATCGTCAGCGGGCGGATTGCGATGCGAGCGCCGTCGATCTTGTAGTCGTAGCCGTACATGTCGCGCACGGCTTCCAGCGTTTCGACCAGCGTCACGTCCTTCAGGTTGGCGCTGATATTGCCCGTCACGTCCGGGTGCACCAGCATGTTGTAGCGGGTGCCGGCCACGATCGAGCGGAAGAACTGCTGCGCCGGCACGTTGTTGAAGGCGACGTTGAAGCGCTCTTCCAGCGCCGGGCGTGCCTTGGGCAGCTGACTGGCCAGCGTTGCCGCCGGCGGCAGCAGCGCATTGGCGACCGCGTCGTCCACTGCAGGACGGGCGCCCTGCTGGCTGCTGGCTTTCGTCAGCTCTTTCGTGATCGCGTCATAGGTGGCATTCTGCGGCGCGCTCTGGCAACCGCCAAGGAGCACGGTGACGGCAAGCGCCACGGCCAGCGCGCGCGGCGCCATTACAAACTTGGGTGTCATGGTGGGTACGTACTTCATCGGTTAGCGGGCAACCGGCGTCATGCCGGACAGCGGTGCATCCATGCGCAGCACCTGGCGCGCGTTACCACGCACCAGGACCACCTCGCCGGGCTTGATGCTGGTGATCAGTGCGCCCTTGTAACGCTCGCCCAGGCGCAGCGTCTCGCCGTCGATGACGGCCACGTGGCGACCGCCCGCATGCGGTGCAATCAGCACCGACTGCAGGCGCGGGACGTTGGCCTGCACGGCCGGATCGAGCGCGATCCGGTCCATGCCGGCGGGTGGACGGGTCGGGTCCTGCAATGGCTGCGCGACGGCAGACAGTGCGCACAGCGCGAGGCAGGCCAGCAGGGTCTTGGTCAGGTGTTTCACAGCTTCATCCATTGTCGGTCCAGGCTGAGCGTATGCAGCGTGAGCGTCAGGCGCGCGCTCGGATAGGTCTCAACGTCGAGCCGGGCGCGGCCCCAGAACATCCGGGTCGGCATCGCGTCCAGCGCGCTCATGTAGTCGACCATGTCGAGGTAACTCCCGCGCACCGTGACCTCGACGCCGTGGCGGTACAGCAAAGGTACGTCGCCCCCGGCTTGCGGCGCTGCGCCTGCCGGGGCAGCAGAAGGAGCGGGAGGCGTGGCGAGAGGCGTGGCGGCGGGCGTGGCGCCTGGCGCAGCCAGCGGCTCGGCCGGGAGCGTGCGCATCGACACGAGCTTGAGGCGGCCATTGGCGCGCAGGATGCCCTCGACCAGTGGCCCCATGCGCTCGGGCGGCACCAGGCCGTGTTCGAGCGCCAGCAACTGGCTGCCCAGCTGCCCCATCTCTTGCTGCATCGTGTTCAGGCGCGCCCGTGACTGGGCATCCGGGTCGATCCGGGAACCTTCCACGCGCGCCGTGATCTCGCCATCGATGGCGGCAATCGCCGCGTGCTGCTGGTCGATCTGCGTGCGCAGTGCCGCCTGCTTAACGTCCTGCGGCGCCAGCACGAACGTGTGTCCGGCAAACGCCAGCACGGCCACCGTGGCGCCGAACACCATGCCGCGTTCGCGCAGCGACAGTGCGTCCATGCGCGCCGCCAGTTGCAGCAGGCGCTGCTTGATCGGCGCGCTCATGGCTGCGGCTCCCCGGCGACCGACTGAAGGCTGAATTCAACGTACGGCGCAGCGCGGGTTGGGGCCTGGCCGTCTGCGCTGCTGCCGCCGCTGCTGCCTGCCGGCAGCGGCAACGGCGCCGCTTCGCCGATCTGCAGGCTGGCAAACGATTTGCCTTGCATCAGCGGCTCATTCGTCAGGCGATTGAGGTAGCCCGGTACCATCGCCGGATCGAGCGCGCGGCCGCGAATGCCGATCTGCGCGCCGCCCCCATCGACCGTCACGCCAGTCAGCCACAAGCCCTGCATGCTCTGGCGCGCGAGCGCCTTGAAGTAGCCGGCAAAGCCGCTCGTGTCACCCAGCTCGCCCCGTGCGAGCGCGCCCGACATGTGGCGCATCGCCGCCAGCTTGCGGTCGGCATCGACCAGTTGCCCATCCATCGTGACATCTTTTGCGCGCGGCACGAATTCGGTGTTGACCGCCGCCAGGCGCGCCTGCCGCCCGTCGAGCTGCACTGCGCCTGCATTGGCCTGCTGCTGCAGTTCGGCCGTCTGCAGGCTTCCCCACAGCGCCAGCCCGGCAATGCAGGTGAAGAGCACGCCTGCAGCGAGCGCCAGCTGTCCCGCCGACAGCACGTGCTTTTGCGGCTGAAACGCCGGATTAAACAGATTGATCTGCTGGCTCATGCACCCTCCCCGTCACGCAGCGCGGCGCCGATAGCCAGAAAGAAGCGCTGCTGCTGCACCGGGTCGGCCAGTTCGGGGGTGCGGGACAGATCGAACAGGGTCGTCAGGTTCAGCGTTTCGACCGGCGTGTAGAGATTGCTCGACAGGTATTCCTCGAGCCCCGTCACTGACGACGGGCCCAGGATCAGTTTGGCGACGCTGATGAACGAATACTGGCGCTCGAAATGGTCGAGCGAGCGTTGCAGTTCGAGCGTGATCTTGTCGAAGCTCGCGTGCTTGCGGTCGTGGTCGGGTTCGAGCAGTTGGGCCAGCGTGACATCGAAGCGGCGCGACAGGTACAGCTCGCCACGGTACGACACCGTCAACAGGCCGCCGTCATCACCGAACGACAGCATGGCGATGCCGCGACCGTCAGGCTCGAGCATGGCGGATACATTGCGCTGGGCCATTTCCGGGATATCGATGGCGGTCAGTTCGACTTTTGCATCGAGAAAGAGCTTCTGGCGCGGCGCGATGATGCTGTTCTTTGCCGCGACGACGAACACCGATTGCTGGGCGCGCGAGTTGGCGTCCAGCGCGATGTCGAGCACGTCGATGGTCGCTTCGGCGGCCGGGAAATCGAGAATGTCCTTCAGGCGCCAGCGCACGGCAGTCTTCATTTCGTCGCGTGGGACGTTCGGGGCTTCGACGTTGAGGATCTGGTAATCGCCGCCGCTGAGCAGCGTGGTGCAATGACGCACGCCCGCCTGGCCTTCGCGGCCCGCTTTTTCAATGGTGTCGACACCGGAATTACCCGGAAAGAATTGCGCGAAATGCACGAGTGGCTTGGCCTCTGGTGCACGTTTGACGCTCGTGATGGCCACCCCGTCGCGCCCGATGGCAACAGCAAGCCAGCCATCTTTTTTCTTCGCTCTTTTAAACAGACGCATGCAAGCAGCCAGTGTTGATCGCAGAGTAAGTCGATACCGACAGAAGTCTTGATTATAGACAAGAGTGCCGCCGAGAATCACAAAATGTCGCAGTACCGGCAAAGAAGCGTGTGTACTGTGGCGCAGATGCGCCGAAAAAGAAATAGGCGCTGCTCGCGCAGCGCCTATGTCATTCGACGCAGTGCCTTTCGATCAAGCAGGCGCTTAATCGCAGGTCACGCCCTGCATGGTCGACAGCACTGGCAGTGCACCTGCAGTGCCAGCCGGGGTGTACGTGATGAAGCAGTTGGTCATCGAGGTAGGAATATTCTTCGGCTCAATTCTCAGTGCGCCGTTCGCCACCGTTGCCTTGTAATCGTCGTCCAGGCCAGCCGCATTGGCAAATGCAGTCGTGGCCTTTGGATAGCCATTCTCCATTGCTACTGAGACATTGCCGTCAACGAGAAACGCGGTTTCATTCGGTGCAATCAGTGCACGACCATGCAGCATCGCCGACGATGCGCTCAGCGCGCCACGGGCCGCCTGCAGCGACGCCTTGCGTGCATCACCGCTCAGGCCGGTAAATTTCGGCAACGCAGTGGCAGCCAGGATGCCGAGAATCACGATCACGACGATCAGTTCGATCAGCGTAAAACCTGCTTGACCTGCCTTGTTGAAACCTTTGTTCATCAGTTCTCTCCGAAGATATTGGGTGGACGTTCTGTCGTCCAGTGCTCACGCTGAGCTGCTTGCACCGTGACGGCGCGCCTGCTGAATCCAACCGATTTAATTCCCCACACCATTATTGGCGCATGGAAACATCAGGCACAATTCTACCGTGATCCCATGACTTTCTTATGTCCGCACAGCAAATCTTTTCTACAAATGAAAAGAAATAATGCTTTGCTGCATGCCTACAACACAAACGGATATCACCGACAACTGATCGGCAACTTCCACCGCTTACTGCTTATGCAGAGCGGCATTACCCAAGTCCCATATCGGCAGGAAAATTCCCAGTGCCAGCACCAATACCATTGCACCCAGAAACGAAATCAGAATGGGCTCGATCTGGCTCGACAGTGTCTTGAGCTCATAGTCGACCTCGCGCTCATACATCTGCGCGATCTCATCCATCAAATCGTCGAGTGACCCGGTTTCTTCGCCCACCGCAATCATTTGCAGCACGATCGGCGTGAATACATTGGCAGCAGTCGAGGTACGCAGGATGCTTTCGCCGCGCTCGACGCCGTCGCGCATCTGCTCGATGCGTGAACTGAGATAGGCGTTGTCGGCCGTCTGCGACACCACCGTCAGTGCCTGCACGATCGGCACACCGCTGCGCATCGACAGTGCGAAGCTGCGCGCGAAGCGGGCCATGGTGGCCTTGTGAATGATCTTGCCGGCGATCGGCAGCCGCAATTTGTAGCGGTCCCAGGTCAGGCGACCGGCCGGGGAGCGGGTCCACGCGCGAAAGCCGAACCATGCAGCCACTGCTGCGCCAAGCAGCGTCGGCCACCAGGCCACTGTAAATTGCGAGGTCGCCAGCAATACCCTCGTCATCAAGGGCAGCTCGGCGCCGAACGATTTGAACACCGCCGCGAATTTGGGAATGACGAACACGTTGACAACGACCATCGCCAGCACCATCGCAATGACGACAAAGGTCGGGTACCGCATCGCCGTCTTGACACGGTCACGCATGTCTCGGTCGAACTCGAGGTGGTCGAACAGGCGCAGGAAGACTTCCTCCAGGCGCCCCGTCATTTCGCCGACCTTGACCATCGACAGGTAGAACGGCGTGAACACGGCCGGGTGGCGGCCCATCGCGATGGACAGCTCGCGCCCGGCGTCGAGCGACTCGCGCAGGTCCTTGATGATGCGCGCGAACGACGTGCTGATGGCGGATTCCTGCAGCCCGGCCAGCCCGCGCATGATCGGCACGCCGGATTTGAGCAGCGTGTAGATCTGGCGGCTGAACAGCTGCACGTCCATCGACGTGACCTTTTTCTCGAACAGGCGCTCGCGCCAGCCGACGCTACTGCCGTTGCCGCCGCTGGTCGCGCGGCGCTTGGTCACGCTGATCTCGAGGGGCGTGACGCCGCTGCCGAACAACTGGTCGGCGACGGCGCCGCTGTCGGCGCCTTCGAGCACGCCCTGCAGCAGCTCGCCGCGCCCGTCGCGGCCTTTATAGGCGAAAAATGGCATCGTTTATTGGTCCCAGACTCAGTCGTCGAACTGGTTACTGACCCGCATCGCTTCCGAGATCGTCGAACGGCCCTGTACCGCCAGGCTCACCGCATGGCGGCGCAGCGTGTCGCCGCGCATCTCGGCCTGCGCCACTTTCAGGAAGTGGCCCGGGTCCGGATGGTTGACAGCCTCGGTCACGGCGCGCGTCATTTCCAGCAATTCGTAGACGCCGGTGCGGCCCCGGTAGCCGGTGCCGTTGCAGTGCGAGCAGCCCTTGCCGTGGAAGAAGCGCGTGGTCGCCGCCAGCTCCTTCAGTTCCGAGCGCAGCCATTCGACTTCGTTCGCCGCCGGCTGGTAGTCGACCGTGCAGCTCTCGCAGATCACGCGCACCAGGCGCTGGGCCAGCACCGCTTGCAGCGAGCCGCCGACCATGTAGCGCGGCACGCCCATGTCCATCAGGCGCAGTGGCGTGCTGGCCGCATCGTTCGTGTGCAGCGTCGAGAGCACCAGGTGACCCGTCATTGCGGCGCGCAGACCGATCTGCGCGGTTTCCTGGTCACGCATCTCGCCCACCAGCACAATGTCCGGGTCTTGCCGCAGCGCCGAGCGCAGCACGCGCGCAAAGGACAGCTCGATCTTGTCATTGACCTGGACCTGGTTGATGCCCGACAGGCGGTATTCGACCGGGTCTTCGACCGTGATGAGTTTTTTCTCGACCGAATTGAGTTCGGCCAGCGCGCTGTAGAGCGTCGTCGTCTTGCCGCTACCGGTCGGCCCGGTGACCAGCACCAGGCCGTTCGGCCGCGCGACAATTGCGCGAAAGCGCTCGACCAGGCGCGCCGGCATGCCGATCGCGTCCAGGCGCAGCGTGGTGCCACCCTGGTTCAACAGACGCATGACGACCGATTCGCCGTACTGCGTCGGCATCGTCGAGATACGCACGTCGATGCGCTGGTTGCGCACCTTGACGGCAAAGCGGCCATCCTGCGGCAGACGTTTTTCGGAGATGTCCAGGTCGGCCATCAGCTTGAGGCGCAGCGCCAGCGGCGTGGCCACCTTGAGGTCGGCCTCGGTCTGCAGGTGCAACACGCCGTCGATACGAAAACGAATTTGCAGGCGTCCGTCCTGTGGCTCGATGTGGATGTCCGACGCGCGCACCTGCGCCGCGTCATCGAACACCGATTGCAGCAGCTTGACGATCGGTGCTTCTTCGAGGCCAGGGTTCGCGGCCAGCGCGCCGAAGTCGATGGACACGTCGCCCAGATCGGCCTCGACCTCGCGCGCCAGGCCAGTGATCTCGCCAGTGCGGCGGTAAATGCGGTCGATCGCGCCCAGCACCTCGGTCTCGTTGACCACGGCCAGCTCGACGCCCTTCTTGATCAGGCGCGCGATCTCGTCATACGCGAACAGGTCGGTGGGGTCGGATACACCCACCAGCATCGCTTCACCGCGGTCTTCCAGCACCAGCGCGCGAAAACGGCGCGCGGCCGTTTCCGGTAGCAGGCGCACTAGATCGGCATTGATGTTGTAGAACTTGAGGTTGATATATGGAATATCGAGCTGGCGCGCCAGTGCGCCCGAGATCTGGTCTTCGGTGACGAAGCCGCTCTCAACGAACACCCGCCCCAGCTTGCGGCCAGTGCGTTTCTGGTCTGCCAGCGCCTGTTGAAGTTGCTCTTCGCTCAACAGCTTTTGTTGCATCAATACTTCGCCGAGACGCACTTTCTCTGGCCTTGCCATACCGTTCCTTGATTAAATTCTTGCAGCGTAGATTCTATGCCAGAAAGAATAAAAATTGACTCAAGGAATTAAAATGTGTCGGCTTTTGGCGTCAATGTCACCCGCGAACGATGGCGAAATGACAGCAGTGCGATGATCAAGCGGATTGCAGACTGACAAACCCGGGGCAATACGATGGCGCCCAAATGCGCATGGCGCCAGAACAGGCTGGCGCCATGCGTTGGTGAGCGGCCGGCAGACCACTCTGTAGTGCCGGTCCGGCTGGCTTAACCAGCCTTGCGGCGGCGACCGATCATGCCAACGCCGGCCAGGCCAGCAAGCATCAGTGCAATCGTGCCTGGCTCTGGTACTTCGTTGATGTCATTTGGCAGGATCAGGCTTGGATCGGCGGCAGGCACTGCTGCGACCGGCTCCGACCCTGGCTGGGTCGCATTGCCACCGCCCGTGTCACCGGTGACAGGCGGCAGGCTGACGTCGACGCTGCCGTTGCCGCTACTTCCGGCTGCAGGTGCAGGTGCAGTACTGCCACCGACTGCTGCACCACCGCCGGTCGAGCCGCCAGCGGCTGGCGCAGTCGCGCTGCCACCGCTCTGGCCCGTTTGTCCTTGCACGATCTTGACACCGTCGCCGTCATTGATCACCGCCGCCGAATTGCCGAAGCGCGCCGCCAGCAGGCCGTTGCCTGCGCTGAGCACGTAGCTGGCGTCAATGCCTTGTTGCACGAACAGCTTCTGGGCATCCGATTGCGACAGGCTTGCGCTGGCCTTGCCGACCAGTGCCGATGTCAGGTCCGAGTTTGCATTATGTGCAATGCCGCCAACCAGGCTGACACCGCTACCGAGCACGCCGGAGCCGATCACGCTGGAACCGTTACCCGAGGTCCAGCCGCTCTGGAACGCAGGCTGCGAGGTCGAAGAGACGACATCAGCCTGGGCTACCCCGGCGGAGATCAGAAGCGAAGCAACAACAAGGTGGCGAATTGACATAAAAGTAACTCCTAGAAAATTAAAGATTTATTCTTTTTACAAGCACGAAGCCATCCTAGCATGCGTTATGGAAACCCAACTAATGGTTGCGATCAAATTGTGCGTGCTTTATTTGAGCCAATTACATCTGTTTTATTCTACCTAGATGCGGATAAAGAGAACAATTCTCGGATTTATTGCGGACAAATGATGTGTATCAAACCACAATCCAAAAAGCAACCTTGATAAATTTATAGCAATTGTCATGCAATTTTGTCATTGACACCCATGACAATGACGGTTCATGCAAAAAGGCGCAGCGAGTGTCAGCTAACGCGGCTCAGGTTGAAGGCCAAATGGTTCACGTATTCGCACGGGCTGTTGAACTCAGTTCCAGTACGCAAGGTGGCAGATCGGGTCGGCGCGCACCACACCACTGCTTTCCGATGACCAGAGCACCTGCTTTGCATTGCAACCAGGGTCATCAACAGATAACGCTGACTGCGCCAACGAAAAAGGCCGCATCCCGAAAGATGCGGCCTCGATCAGCAACGGCGCAAACCGCCTCCCTGATGTGAGAAATTTACTTGGCGGTGGCGGTGGCGCTGGCAGTTGCCCCAGCTGTTGGAACGACCACCATATACGGCATCACGCGCGACGCCATCCGAACATCCGTCTTGAGCATCCCGACCTCGTCTGCCAGGATGTTGGCCGTTTCTTGCAGCATGACGTCCTTGGCATCCTTGGCAGCTTTCTCGGCCGCCAGTTCGGATTGCAGATTACGCTCGTCTGCCTGCAGACCGTCATCCTGGCGCGCTGCGCCGCGCATGGCGACGACCGATTTCTTGGCCTTGGTCGGATCCGGCGTTTCGGCGCGCTTTTCCTTGCTGCCCGGACCGCTGGCAGGTTCGTCCGGCGTCACCGACGTGCCGCCCAGGCGGGCTTCACGCAGCTTCGAACGGGCATCCTGCGTGTCGCGTTCCTTGCGGCGCACGGCTTCGTTCAGCGAGATCACGTTTTCCTTGCGCAGCTTGAGTACCTCGGCGATATCTTCTTGCAGGAACTGGAAATCCTTGTCCTTGGCGATACGCGCTTCATGCCGTTGCTGCAGCGGTGCCACCAGTTCTTTCAGATCGCCCGCCGGCATGTAGGTGGCCGGCTTGATCGCCACCCATGGCAACGCATTGTCGTACGACGATTCGCCAAAGCTGTCGAGGTCGGTCATGACCGGCAGCTTGATGTCCGGCGTCACGCCGCGCAGCTGCGTGGTGCCACCATTGATGCGGAAGAACTGGGCGATCGTCATCTTCAGCTCGCCGTAGCGGGCTTTTTCACCCGGTGCGAAGCGGTCGAGGTCGATCAGCGTCTGGACCGTGCCCTTGCCGAAGCTTGGCTCGCCAATCACGAGGCCGCGACCGTAATCCTGGATCGCCGCCGCGAAAATCTCGGACGCCGAGGCCGAACCGCGGTTGATCAGCACGCCCATCGGGCCATCCCACGCCAGGCCGGCCTTGACGTCGCTTTCGACTTCGACGCGCCCTTCGGCCGTGCGCTGCATGACGACCGGGCCCTTGTCGATGAACAGGCCGGTCAGTTCGACAGCCTCGGTCAGCGAGCCGCCGCCGTTGTTACGCAAGTCAATCAGGACATTGTCGACCTTGTCTTTCTTGAGCTCGACCAGGATGCGCTCGACGTCGCGGGTGGCGCTGCGGAAGTCTTTTTCACCCTTGCGGCGGCCTTCGAAGTCTTGATAGAAGGTCGGCAGCGCGATTACACCGATGCGGCGCTCGACGCCGTTTTCCTTGACCTTGATGATCGACTTCTTGGCAGCCTGCTCTTCCATGCTGATCTTGTTGCGGACCATCGCCACGCTCACGTGCTTGGCGTCGACGCCGCCGTCGCCCGGAATCACGTCGAGGCGCACCGTCGTGCCCTTTTCGCCACGCACCAGCGCGACGACGTCGTCCAGGCGCCAGCCGAGCACGTCCGTGAACGGTGCATTGCCCTGTGCGACGCCGACGATGCGATCGCCTACCTTGAGCTTGCCGGACTTTTCAGCCGGGCTGCCAGGCACGACTTCGCGGATGATCGTGTAGTCGTCGCGCGACTGCAGCACGCAGCCGATGCCCTCAAGCGACAGGCGCATCGCGATATCGAAGTTGTCGGCCGAGCGTGGGCCAAGATAGTTGGTGTGCGGCTCGATGGCGGTGGCATACGCGTTCATGAACATCTGGAACACGTCTTCATTGTTCAGCTTGCCGATGCGGTTGACGTAGTTCTCGTAGCGCTTGTCGAGCGTTTCGCGGATCGATTTATCGTCCTTGCCGGCCAGCTTCAGGCGCAGCCAGTCATTCTTGACGCGCTTGCGCCACAGATCGTGGATTTCGTCCTCGCTCTTGGCCCACGCTGCTTTTTCGCGGTCCAGCTGCATCGTTTCGTCACTCGCGAAGTCGAAGTTGCCTTTGAGCAGACTACGCGCGTACGCCATGCGTTCGCCGAAGCGCTTCTGGTACATGTTGTAGATCGAGAACGGCGCGTTCAGGTCTTCGTTGTTGATGGCATCGTCCATCTTCGTGCGCAGGGCGCCGAAGCTGTCGAGGTCAGCCTGGACGAAATACAGCTTTTCGCTGTCGAGGCCTTCGAAGTATTTATCGAAAATCTTGGCCGACATGGCGTCGTCGAGCGGCACCGGGCTGTAGTGATAGCGGCCCAGCACGCGCGAGGCCCACAGGGCGGCCTGGGTCTGGGCGGCGATCGGCTTCATGTCGGCGGGAATGGCCGGGGTGGCGGCTTTGCCGACAGGCTTGGCTGCAGATTTCGCCGAATCGGCGGGCTTGGCCGGAGCCGGTGGCGTTGCGACGGCAGCGGATTTCTCGGGCTGCGCGGTCACCACATGGGCGGACATGGCAAACGCCATGGCGGCGAGGAGCACGTGCTTCTTCATTCTGCGATTCTCCGAACGGGATTCCTGTTGCGGTTGCGGCATGGCGCAAGGCAAACCTGCCATACCGCGCTTTTCGATCCATTCTACAGGTAGAACGGCGCGCCAGAGGCAGCCTGACCCGCTTGCGCTACCGCAAATGCAGTCAATTAAGGTTGCCGTAAGCCTGCTTCGGCCCCGGTCTTTACCCTTTGACAAGCGCCGTCAGTGCGCTGCCGTAGTACCAGAGCAGCGCCAGCACGACCAGCAGCGGCGCCCACGGCCACGAGCGGGCGGCGAGCTTCCAGTCGACGGGCGATGGCCAGAACGACAGGAATTGTGGCGCCAAAAACACCATCAACGCCAGGTCGACCGGTTCGAATGCCAGCCCGTGCCTTGTGCGCCACCACGCGACACCCAGCGGCACGAACAGCACCAGCAGCGGCGCCAGCGCGGCCGGCGCTGCGTTGTACCAGCGCAGGTTGGCAAACGTGACCGAGCCCAGTTCCCAGTTGTGCGCGCCCGCCTTGCTGCCCTTGGCCCGCTTGATGCGGCGCGGCAGCACGCTCATCCCGACCGGTTCGGCGTTGGTCAACAGGCCCACCGAGAAGTGTGCCAGCTCGTGGCACAGCGTGCCGGCGGCGGTGAACACGAAAAAGACCGGGTGCGCGGCCGATGCCATCCACAGCAAGAACGCCAGCGCGGCCGATGGGATCAGGTAGATCAGGATGTCGAGCGACGCTGCTGCCATGGCGCAGGCGGCGGCGGGGAGCCAGGCGCTGCAGCCGGCGAGCATCGTGTCAGCGTGCGTAGAAGCAGCGCCCGCACGCCTGGCGGTAGCTTTCGTTGCCGCCGATACTGACCTGCTCGCCTTCGCGGATACGGCGCCCCTGCTCGTCGACGCGGATATTCATCGTCGCCTTCTTGCCGCAGGTGCAGATGTTCTTGATTTCCTCGATATCGTCGGCCAGCGCCAGCAGATAGGCCGAGCCGGGGAACGGCTCGCCGCGAAAGTCACTGCGCAGGCCGTAGCAGATCACGGGAACGCCGCGCAGCTGGGCCAGCTGGTGCAGCTGGCTGACCTGGGCCGCCGTCAGAAACTGCGACTCGTCCACCAGCAGGCAGGCCACGTTCCCGACCTGGTCGAGGAAGTTCGTGTCCGCATGAAAGACCTCGGCCGACCGCTGCGCACCCAGGCGCGACGTGATCACGCCGACGCCGTAGCGGTTGTCGATCGCCGCGGTGTACAGCCTGACCTGCTGGCCCTGCTCTTCATAGTTGTGCGCGACCTGCAACAGGGCCGTCGATTTGCCGGCGTTCATCGCCGAATACCTGAAATAAAGTTTGGCCACTGCCCTGTCCTGCCTGTCTATCCGATGCCACGAAGGCTGCGATTATAGCGTGCCGGCAACCTGCATCGCCAGCCCATCGCCGCCTTATCACAGTCCAATTGTCACTTGCCCGGATGGTATTTCCGCTCGAGATTGCGCTCGATATCTTCCTTGTAGAACAGCACGTCCTTGAACTCGCCGCGCGCATACATGGCAGCCTGATCATTGAAGTGCGGCGAGCGGGGATCGCTGCTCTGGCCGCCGGCCAGGATGCTCTTGGCACGCACCTTCGGACCGAACTCGACGGCGGCAACGAAGCTGTTACCGCGGTCGCCATAGATGCGCTTCGTGGTTTGCTTGGCCGTCATGCCGAACGACGCCAGCGAACCCCAGTTGGCCGACGGGAACGCCACAGGAATGCTCGGCTTGCTGTCATCGTATTGCTGGTCGACGGCGCTGGAGAGGCGCTGGAAGCGGTTGATCTCGCCCCACGGCGTGCGCCAGTCGCCAAAGTCGGCGGTCAGTTTGTCCGACGCGCGCAGCAGGCCGTCGAGCCGTTCCGCCGGGGTCAAGCGCTGGGCGATGTAATCGACCGGCGGGACCGCCTCACTTTTTGCGCGCGCGCCATGCTGCGCCACCAGGTCCTGGCCCCAGTAGACCGCCAGCGACGTTGGCACGGAATCGATGGCGTAGCGCATGTTCCAGCTGCGCAGCGCATCGATCTGTTCCGCCAGCGCCGCCTTGCGCGGATCTTCCGGCGGCAAGGCGTCGTAATCGGCAATCACGGCCGGCACCAGCGGCTCGAACGCCTGCAGGCGCGTGTCGTACGAGGCCGCGATCAGGCTGTCGATGTCGAGTCCTTTGGCATCCTTGAACACGCGCGCCGCATTGCGGCCGCGCGCATTCTCGGGCAGCGACCACATATATGACGGGTAGTTCGCGCACTTGGGGCTGCTCACGCCGGCCGCAGTGCAGGGCCAGTTGTTGGTATTGAAGATGTAACCGCTGGCCGGGTTGAACAGCGTGATCGTCTCGTCGATCTCGTGCAGGCGCTGCCATTCGTTGGCGGGATTGCTGCCATCCACCGGGCGGGTCCAGTCCACGCGCGGGTCGCGTTTCGGGATGAAGTTGCCGTGGAAATAAGCGATATTGCCCTTCGCATCGGCATACACCGTGTTGTTGGACGCATTGGTGCGCAGCTCCATCGCCTTGTAGAACGCGTTGTAGTCGCGCGCCTTGGTGCGGGTGTACGACTGGGTCAGCGCATTGACGGGGTCGTCCATCAGCTTGACCGACACCCACTTGCCGCCCTCGGCGCGCACGACCGGGCCGTGGTGCGTGAAGTACGCGGTGACGCTGCGGCTGGCCATGGTGCCATCGGGCGTCTTGTACGGCAGCGCGATCGCGACCTTGCGCATCGGCGCCTCGTGCTTGCCGTATTTGTAGAAGAATTCGCCATTGCGGTCGACGATCGTTTCCAGATACTCGTCGATCACGTCACCGCCACCGGACGTGTGCATCCAGCCCAGCTTGTCGTTGAAACCCTGGTAGATGAAGAACTGGCCCCAGGTCACGGCGCCATAGGCGTTCAGGCCCTCTTCGCTGACCATGTGCACTTCGGGGCGGAAGTAGAACGACGTGTGCGGATTGATCATCAATAGCGCGTGGCCATTGGCACTCAGTTTGGGGGCGATGGCAAAGCCGTTCGAGCCACGCGGTTCGGGGGCGAAGCCGCGCGGGTCATCGCGTTGTGCACGCAATTGTGCGCTCAGTTGTGCATTCGATTGCGCCACTGCCGGGCGCTTGCCATAGAACGCGGCCAGATCGTCCAGCTCGATCGACTCGATGTCGCCGCCGATGCTGCCCTCGCTGAAAGCCAGCGCCATCCACGGCTCGAAGTGGGTCAGGAGCTTGGGCTTGACCTCCGGATGCGTGTACAGGTAATAGTTCAGGCCATCGGCAAACCCCTTCATCAGGTTCTGCAGCCAGGCGGGACTGGCGGCATAGCGTGCCTGCATGGCGGCTGGCTGGACGTACAGCTTCATGCGCAGGTCGCGCCAGATCTCGGCCTCGCCCTCGACTTCGGCCAGGCGTCCCATCGCATTGATGTAATTGAGCTCGATGCGGTTGAAGTCGTCCTCGGCCTGCGCGTACAGCGTGCCGAATACAGTGTCGGCATCGGTGCGCCCGAACACGTGCGGAATGCCCCATTTGTCGCGCAGGATCGTCACGCGCTCGGCCGTCGCCTTCCAGCGCGCGACCGTGTCGGCGCTCGGCGCGGCCTGGACACTGGTCGCCGTGATCGGCGTCTTCTTCGGCGCGACGGCCAATGACGGCGCGGTGGCGCCGATCAGGAGCAAGCCGAGCAATGCCGGCGTGAACGAACGTGACGTGGGCATCTGGGCTGGCTCCTTCAGGGCGTGGCGGGATTAGTCTGCGCCGAGACCGGCGTTGACGAGGCGTTGTTTGAGGCGTTCGTTTTCGGTCAGCAGCGTGGCCAGGCGGTCTTTGAGCGCTGCGCGCTCGCTGCGCAGCGTGGCCAGCTCGTCGGCCGGATCGACCACTTCCTTCTCTTTGCGCGGGCGGGCTGCGCTTTTCTGTTCGCGCACCTGGCGCGCGGCCTGCTGCAATTCCTTGCGCCCGCCCGCGACCGCAGCGAGCTGCGCCGACTCGGGCAACTGCGCCACGTTGGCGGCGGCATTGATCGAGATGGTGCCGGCGCGCACGGCTTCGCGCAGCTCGGGCGTGGCGGCTTTCTGGATCCGTTCGATCTGGCTGATCGTATTACTCGACACGCGCGCTGCACGCGCGACATCTTCGCGCGTGTTCCATGGCGGCGAGGCGGGGTCCAGCGCCGCGCCGGCATCGCCTGCCTCATCGGCGGGACGCTCGGCCACGCGGGCCGAGACGATCTCTTTCTTCTTCAGCGCCAGCACGCCGCGCTGGAAGTCCGAGACGCTGCGGCGTGCCAGGTGGTTATCGATCATCCACAGCATGACGTCCTCGATCGATTCGAAGGTGTTGTTGTGGACGGTGCGGAACGGAATGCCGTGCTTTTGGCACAGTTCATAGCGATTGTGGCCGTCGATCAGCGTATCGCGCCAGAGTACCAAGGCATCGCGGCAACCTTCGGCGAGCAGGCTGCGCTCGAGCGCGGCTTGTTCGATCGGGCTGAGTGGATCGACGAAAGAGCGCAATTCGTCGTTGATCGTGATATTCAATTCGGGTCCTTGCATGTCGTGCTGGGGGGGTGTCGTGGTGCGGCGGCCGCATCGAGGTGCCGCATGGCATGCTACACCATCCGGACCAGGCCGCTGAGCTGCGCTTGCCATAACGGACGTATGGACAGTCGCACATCGGAGTGAGTGCATCGGCGCTGTCGCGCCATGACTGGCGTGGAGCGCCAGGATAATTCGTGGTGCGGGCAGCCGGAATCGAACCGGCACGCCTCACGGCGGCAGATTTTAAGTCTGATGCGTCTACCAATTTCGCCATGCCCGCGCCGCCCGGATTGTACTACGTGGAGCAACCCGGGTGTTAGTGGCTGAGCTGCGCTGCCGGATATAAACACGCACTCTCAACATGGCTATTACACCAAAGTGCTTCAGGTTTCAAGGGAGCGCGGCCTTAACGCGAGCTGACATAAAATCAATTCATTATCTTGTCATTTCTTTTCGCCTGGGCGGCGCCATCGTATCGACGCCAACATCACGGCGAACAACGTACTGTATAGAAGGAACTTCCAAACATGGAACAATTCAGGGAAATCAAGCTGTCCCGGCGCGATGTATTGATCGCCGGCGCGGTATCGGCTTCGGCCGTGGCAATGCCGGGCGCAAATGCGCAGACGGCCGCCAACGCCCCGGCCGCCAACCCGGAGCCGGTCAAGGTCGGCGTATCGTTCAATGTCAACGGCAAGGATGTCAAGCTCGAGCTCGACACGCGCACCACGCTGCTCGACGCGCTGCGTGAGCACCTGCACCTGACTGGCACGAAAAAAGGCTGCGACCAGGGCCAGTGCGGCGCCTGCACCATCATCATGGATGGCCGCCGCATCAATTCGTGCCTGTCGCTGGCCATCATGCACGACGGCGCCAAGATCACGACGATCGAGGGCCTCGGCACGCCGGACAAACTTCACCCGATGCAGGCTGCCTTCGTCAAGCACGACGGCTACCAGTGCGGGTACTGTACCCCGGGCCAGATCTGTGCCAGCGTGTCGGTGATCGAAGAAATTCGCGCCGGCATGCCGAGCCACGTTACGGCCGACCTGAATGCCAAGCCACAGATGACCGTCGAAGAAATCCGTGAGCGCATGAGCGGCAACATCTGCCGATGTGGCGCTTACTCCAACATCATCGATGCCATCAAGGAAGTGGGAGGGGTCAAAGCATGAAGGTCTTTACTTACCAACGCGCCACCACGCCTGCACAGGCAGCGCAGACCGTCGCCCGCACGCAAGGCGCGCGCTTCATTGCCGGCGGCACCAACCTGCTTGACCTGATGAAGCTCGAGATCGAAACCCCGGGCACCCTGGTTGACGTCAATAAACTGGGCTTCGACAAGATCGAGCCCACCGCCAACGGCGGCCTGCGCATCGGCGCCTTCGTGCGCAACACCGATCTGGCATCCGACCCGCGCGTGCGCAAGGATTACGCCGTGCTGTCGCGCGCGCTGCTGTCAGGCGCCTCGACCCAGTTGCGCAACAAGGCAACGACGTCGGGCAATCTGCTGCAGCGCACCCGCTGCTCGTACTTCTACGACACCGCGCAAAAGTGCAACAAGCGCGAGCCGGGCAGCGGTTGCGCCGCCATCGGCGGCTTCACGCGCAACCTGGCCGTGGTCGGCACCAGCGACGCCTGCATCGCCACGCACCCGAGCGACATGGCCGTGGCCATGCGCCTGCTGGACGCCGAAGTCGAGACCGTGCGCGCCGATGGCAGCAAGCGCACGATCCCGATCGCCGATTTCCATCGCCTGCCGGGCAACACCCCGCACATTGAAACGGTGCTCGAGCCGGGTGAACTGATCACCTACGTGACCCTGCCAAAACCGCTGGGCGGCGTGCACGCGTACAAGAAAGTACGTGACCGCGCATCGTATGCGTTCGCGCTGGTGTCGGTTGCCACCGTGATCCTGCCGGACGGCAGCGGCCGCGTGGCCGTCGGCGGCGTGGCCCACAAGCCATGGCGCGTCGAGGCCGCCGAGCAGCAGATGGGCGCCGGAGCCAAGGCCGTGGCCGATCGCCTGATGGCCGGCGCGAAGACCACCGAAGAAAATGCCTTCAAAGTGCCTTTGGTACACCGTATTTTGGCCGCAGCAATGCAAGACGCAAAGAAAGCCTAAGCCATGAAATTTCTCACTCCAGCAACAACCAATCCGATTGACCGCATGCGCTATGTCGGTCAGCCGACCAACCGCATCGACGGCAAACTCAAGACCACCGGCACGGCGCCGTACGCGTACGAGCATCACAAGGACGTACCGAACGCCGCGCAGGGCTTCGTCGTCGGCTCGGGCATCGCCAAGGGCCGCATCGCATCGATCGACATCGAAGCGGCGCGCCGCGCACCGGGCGTGCTGGCCGTCGTCACGGCCGAGAACGCAGGCAAGCTGGGCAAGGGCGACATGAACACCGCCCACCTGCTGGCCGGTCCGAACATCCAGCACTACCACCAGGCCGTCGCGCTGGTGGTGGCAGAGACGTTCGAGCAGGCGCGCGCTGCTGCGCACCTGGTCAAGGTCAAGTACACGGTCCAGAAGGGCCGCTTCGACCTGGATGCCGAAAAAGGCAATGCCGTGAAACCCGAGGGCGAATCGGATCCGCCGGATACCAAGACGGGCAACTTCGCGCGCGGTTTCGAGACTTCGCCCGTCAAGCTCGACGCCACCTACCACACGCCCGACCAGTCGCACGCGATGATGGAGCCGCATGCCTCGACCGCCTTCTGGGAAGGCGACAAGGTCACGGTCTACACGTCGAACCAGATGGTCGCGTGGTGCCGCGGCGACCTGGCCAAAACGCTGGCCATCCCGAAAGAAAAAGTGCGCGTGATCTCGCCGTACGTCGGTGGCGGCTTCGGCTCGAAGCTGTTCCTGCGCGCCGATGCGCTGCTGGCAGCCCTGGGTGCACGCGCGGCCAAGCGGCCGGTCAAGGTCTCGCTGCACCGCCACCTGATCTTCAACAACACGACGCACCGTCCGGCCACGATCCAGCGCATCCGCATTGGCGCCGGCCGTGACGGCCGCATCATGGCCATCGGCCACGAAACCTGGAACGGCAACCTGCCAAAAGGCAGCGCCGAAGTGGCAACCGCGCAAACGCGCCTGCTGTACGCCGGCGCCGATCGCATGACCGCCACCCGCGTGGCCGAGCTCGATCTGCCGGAGGGCAACGCAATGCGCGCACCGGGCGAAGCACCGGGCATGATGGCGCTCGAAGTGGCGATGGACGAGATGGCCGAAAAGCTGAACATGGACCCGGTCCAGTTCCGCATCCTGAACGACACCAAGGTCGATCCCGAAAAACCGATCCGCAAGTTCTCGGAGCGCCGCTACATCGAGTGCATGCGCATGGGCGCCGACAAGTTCGGCTGGGCCAAGCGCAATGCGAAGCCGGGCCAGGTCCGTGAAGGCCGCTGGCTGATCGGCCACGGCGTGGCATCTGCCTTCCGTAACAGCCCGGTGATGAAATCGGGCGCCCGCGTCAAGCTGGGCACGGATGGCCGCGTGACGGTGGAAACCGACATGACCGATATCGGTACCGGCAGCTACACGATCATCGCGCAGACCACGGCTGAAATGCTGGGCGTGCCGCTCGACCGTATCGATGTGCGCCTGGGCGACTCGGACTTCCCGGCATCGGCCGGTTCGGGTGGCCAGTGGGGCGCGAACAGTTCGACATCGGGCGTGTACGCGGCCTGCGTCAAGCTGCGCGAGCAGGTTGCGGCCAAGCTGGGCGTGAACGAAGCCGACGCCGAATTCGTCGACGGCACCGTGCGCGTAGGCAGCAACAGCCAACCGCTAGCCAAGGCGGCGGCAGGGGGTGAGCTGGTTGGCGAAGACACGATCGAATTTACCGGCGGTCTGGACAAGAAAAACCAGCTGTCGACGTTCGGTGCGCACTTCGTCGAAGTCGCGGTCGATTCGGTCACAGGCGAAACGCGCGTGCGCCGCATGCTGGCCGTGTGCGCAGCAGGCCGTATCCTGAACCCGATGCAGGCACGCAGCCAGGTCATCGGCGGCATGACGATGGGTATCGGCGGCGCGCTGATGGAGCACCTGGTGGTCGACAAGCGCCTGGGCTTCTTCGCCAATCACGACATGGCAACCTACGAGGTGCCAGTACACGCCGACGTGCCGCACCAGGAAGTCATCTTCCTCAAGGAAGAAGACGAAATCTCGTCGCCCATGAAGGCCAAGGGCATCGGCGAGCTGGGTCTGTGCGGTGTTGCGGCGGCAGTTGCCAACGCAATCTACAACGCGACCGGCGTGCGTGTGCGCGAGTATCCGATCACGCTCGACAAGCTGATCGAAAAGATGCCGCTGTCGGTTTGATGGTCGTTTGACGTTCCAGTGGCGGCGACATGATGCCGTTCGCCACCTTGCCCTCGTGGCCCCGTCCCTGGCGGCCATGAGGCGCTCCCCTCTTTTTCCGGTGCACCGAACCCCTCCCCCGCGCCATGCGGAGGCGAACAAAGGCCGAGCCCATGAAATTCAATACCCCCGCTACCACCAATCCCATCGACACGCTGCGCCACGTTGGCAAGCCGTACGACCGCGTCGATGGCCCGCTCAAGTGCACCGGCCAGGCACCGTATGCCTATGAACACCACGCGGCCGTACCGGACGCCGCCCACGGCGTGATGGTCGGCGCCACGATCGCCAAGGGCACGATTCTCGCCATTGACGACGGAGCAGCCCGCCGCGCGCCCGGTGTGCTGGCCGTTGTCACTGCCGCCAACGCCGGCGCACTGGGCAAGGGCCAGAAGAATACGGCCCGGCTCCTGGCCGGACCCGAGGTCATGCACTACCACCAGGCCGTTGCCCTCGTGGTGGCCGAGACGTTCGAGCAGGCGCGCGCCGCCGCCCATCTGGTCAAGGTCAGCTACCGCGAGGCCAAGGGCAGCTTCGATCTGGCCAGCGTCAAGGACAGCGCTACCCCACCCAGGGGCGAACGCAACTCGCCGCCCGACACCCGCGTCGGCGACTTCGAGCGCACCTTCGACAGCGCCCCGGTCAAGCTCGACGCCACCTACACGACACCCGACCAGGCGCACGCGATGATGGAGCCGCATGCGACCACGGCGCGCTGGGACGGCGACAAGCTCACGGTCTGGACCTCGACCCAGATGGTCGACTGGTGCCGCACCGATCTGGCCAAGACGCTGAATATCGGTAAGGACAAGGTGCGTGTCGTCGCGCCCTACATCGGCGGCGGCTTCGGCGGCAAGCTGTTCCTGCGCACCGACGCCGTTCTGGCCGCGCTGGGCGCCCGCGCCGCCGGCCGCCCCGTCAAGGTGGCACTGCAGCGCCACCAGATCTTCAACAACACAACGCACCGGCCGAAAACCATCCAGCGCCTGCGCATCGGCGTGGGCCGCGATGGCCGCATCCAGGCCATCGGCCATGAAACATGGAACGGCAACCTGCCGGGCGGCCGGCCCGAGGTCGCCACCCAGCAAACGCGCCTGCTGTACGCCGGCGCGCACCGGATGACGGCAACACGCGTGGCCGTGCTCGATCTGCCAGAGGGCAATTCAATGCGCGCACCAGGCGAGGCGCCGGGCATGATGGCGCTGGAAATCGCGATGGATGAACTGGCCGAGAAGCTCGGGATGGACCCGGTACAGCTGCGCATCCTGAACGACACCAAGGTCGACCCGGAAAAGCCGAACCGCCCGTTTTCCGAGCGGCGCCTGGTCGAATGCCTGCGCACCGGAGCCGAACGCTTCGGCTGGAAGGCGCGCAACGCCAAGCCGGCCCAGGTCCGTGAAGGCCAGTGGCTGATCGGCCACGGCGTCGCGGCGGCCTTTCGCAACAGCCCCGTGGTCAAGTCGGCCGCCCGCGTGCGCTTGGATACGGATGGCGTCCTGACCGTGGAAACGGACATGACCGACATCGGCACCGGCAGCTACACGATCATTGCGCAGACCGCCGCCGAGATGCTGGGTTTGCCGCTCGAGCGCGTGAAGGTGAAGCTGGGCGACTCGGACTTTCCCGTGTCGGCCGGCTCGGGCGGCCAGTTCGGCGCCAACAGCGCGACGGCCGGCGTGTACGCCGCCTGCGTCAAGCTGCGCGAGCAGATCGCGGCCAAGTTGAACATGACGGACCCGGTCTTCGCCGATGGCGTCGTGCGGGCTGGCGGCGCCAGCCAGCCGCTGGCCAAGGCAGCCGAGGGTGGTGAACTGGTGGCCGAGGACGTCATCGAATTCGGCGAGCTGGCAAAAAAGAACCAGCTCTCGACCTTCGGCGCGCATTTCGTCGAAGTCGCGGTCGACTCAAGCACGGGCGAGACGCGCGTGCGGCGCATGCTGGCCGTCTGCGCGGCGGGCCGCATCCTGAACCCCAAGTCGGCGCGCAGCCAGGTGATCGGCTCGATGACAATGGGTGTGGGTGGCGCACTGATGGAACACCTGGTGGTCGACCAGCGCCTGGGCTTCTTTGCCAACCACGATATGGCGACCTACGAAGTGCCGGTGCATGCCGACATTCCCCACCAGGACGTGATCTTCCTCGATGAAGAAGACGAGTATTCGTCGCCGATGAAGGCCAAGGGTGTCGGTGAACTGGGGCTGTGCGGCGTGGCGGCCGCCATTGCCAATGCGGTCTACAACGCCACTGGCGTGCGGGTGCGCGAGTATCCGGTCACGCTCGACAAGCTGCTGGAGAAGATGCCGCTGCCGGTCTAGTCGCCGTCGACGACGACGCAGTTGCGCCCGCTATCTTTAGCGGCGTACAACGCGCCGTCGGCGGCCGCGATCAGCGCCGCCTCGTCGTTCCGGCGCGCGCGGTCAAACGCGGCCACACCCACGCTGAGCGTCACGTGGCGCTCGTGTGCACCCGGGGCCTGCGGCAGGTGCAATGCGACGATATGAGCGCGAATGCGCTCGGCCATTGCGCGCGCCTGCTCAAGCGTGGTGTCGGGCAGGATCGCCGCGAATTCTTCGCCGCCGTAGCGCGCGGCCAGGTCGGCGGGGCGCTTCAGGATGCCTGCGATCTCCTGCGCCACGCGGATCAGGCAAGCGTCGCCTTCCTGGTGGCCGAAGTGATCGTTATAGGCCTTGAATGTGTCGATATCAAACATCAGCAGCGCCAGCGGCGCATCGGCCCGCTGGGCGCGGCGCAGTTCACGCGTCAGCGTGACGTCGAACTGGCGGCGGTTGGCAATGCCGGTCAGGCCGTCGATGAACGAGCGCGCACGCATTGCTTCGGCATGTTCCAGCAGGCGCCGTTCGCGCTCTGACGTGTCGCTGATATCGCGGATTTCAATCAGGCAGACGCGCTGACCGCCATCGTCAAACGGCGTGACAGCCACCGCCTGGTCGATCAGGTCGCCGTCGAAAGTGCCGGCGGGGCGTAGCGGGAAAGGGTTGCGGGTGCTGGCGTCTGGCACATGAGACGTCGCTGTTCCATCGCTCAGTGCCACCTGCACCGCGGCTTCGACGCGCGAGCCGCGCAGGCCGGGAAAGACCTCGATCAACGGATGACCAATCACGCGCGCCGCGCCGCGCCCGCAGCGTGGCACCAGCCAGGCGTTCCAGTGGACGATGTAGGCTTGCGCATCGAGCACGATCACGCCGCAGTCGAGCAGATCGAGCGCACGGGATACGAATCCGGGCGCCAGACCGGGCGTTGGCGTCATCACCGCGTCAAGCTTGCTGGCCGAGCATGTGCCAGGCCATGGCGCAGCAGAGGATCACGACGCAGCACAGCAGGCCATAGACGAAAATACGCATCGACGTGGCCAGCCCGGTGACGGCGCGGTTGGCGTTATCACCGAGCTTGCCGCGCTTGCGCGCGCTGTTCATCAGCATCGAAAAGAAGATGAACAACGTCGCGCAAATCAGGACGACTTTCATGACGGCCTCTGGTTAACTAGGTGCGCACTGCCACGAGCACGAGCGCCACGACCGACAGCAGGCCGGACAGCGCTGCAGTCACGCCCATCCACGTCATCTTCTGACGCTGGGCATCCATCTTGGCAATCAATTGCGCATTCTGGTCGGCCAGGTTGGCGATGATCTCGGACGCCGAGCGCATCTGGTTGCGCAGGTCGGTGATTTCGGCATCATTGCGCTCGACGCTGCGGATCAGGATGTCGAACACGTCTTCTTCTTGCCCCGCCATCTCGGGCGCCATGCCCATCGGCTCATCGGGCATGCCCTGCCGGTTGCGGTTGACCGTGTCCCACAGGCGTCGCGCGCCATTTGCCACCTGCGGCGCTGCGCTGATCACATCGCTCCAGGGAACGGTTCTCAATACTGTCCACCAACCTGCTGCCATACCTGCTCCTCATCAATCGTTGTATTCCTGAGCATACCATTGCGGCGTGCTGCGGCCAAATGCCACACGCGTCGCGCGCCGCCAGAACACGGTGCGACGCATCCGGCCGCCTTGCGCTACCATGACCCGCATGTGTGGACGACTTGACCAAAGCCAAACGGCCCGTTACTACGCCAGCGTCATTGGCTGGCTGGACGCCGTGTATGACAGCGAATCCGAACCGGCCTTTAACGTGCCGCCCGGCACCTATCGCCCTGTGCTGCATTTGCAGGACGGTGAACGGCGTGTGGACGACGTGTACTGGAGTTATCAGGCGCGCTGGGCCAAGGGCAAGGTGCCGGTGACGATCAACGCGCGCCTGGACAAGCTGGACAATCGCTACTGGCGCGGCCTGCTCAAGTCGGGCCGTGCGCTGGTGCCTGCCTCGGGGTGGTACGAGTGGACGGGCGAAAAAGGCAGCAAGCAACCGTGGCATATTCACCGCAAGGACGGCGCACCGCTGTTCATGCTGGCGCTGGCCAACTTCGGCAGTTTCACTGAAAACCGCGCCGAGGCGGGCTTTGTCATCGTGACCGACGATGCCTCGGGCGGCATGCTCGATATTCATGACCGGCGCCCGGTCGTGCTGGATGCGCAGGACGCCGAGCGCTGGCTCGATCCGGCGCTGTCGAGCGAAGAGGCGCTGGCGCTGGCGCGCTCGGCCGCCCTGCCCCCGGACGCGTTCGCCTGGCACGAAGTCAGCACCCAGGTCAATCGCGCCGGCGCCGGCGGTGCCGAGCTCGCGCAGCCCATCGACAGCGACGCCTGAGCCGGTCGCCCGCAGCGCCGGGCGGCATCGATGTCGTGGAACCCGGCACTTGGTTGATCTGGATCGAACCGGGAATGCAACCAAACGCAGGGGCCGGCAGTCTTAACGGATTGCTACCACACGTGAGGTGAATCCATGGGCGAATACATGCAAATCCGGGGCCTGCTGCAAGAGGGTGAAGAATACGCTGGTCTCATCCTGGGCAAAGACGATCCCGACTACCACCTGATCTTGCTGCCAGGCGACAGTGCAGACGTCAGCTGGCCGACCGCTGCCGACTGGGCCGCCAGCCAGGGTGGCGCCCTGCCCACGCGGCGCGAACTGGCCCTGCTGTTCGCCAACCTGCGCGAATCGTTCCAGCGCGACTGGTACTGGTCCAGCGAGCCGCATGCCACGCGCGCCCAGCTGGTCTGGGGCCAGAATTTCGCCAGCGGCATCCAGACCATCTACGGCCGGCCGTACCGCGGGCATGCGCGCGCGGTACGGCGGATCAGTACGGCCGCCTGACCCACAACCTTACCCGTGTCACGGTGCCGGCACGCTGGAGCGGCCGATCGGCTGCTCCATATTGGCCAGATACCAGGCCGTCGCCGCCATCAGCGCGACGTTGCGGCGCAAGCTGTCCGGATCGACCTTGTCCAGCGTATCGGCCGGCGTGTGGTGGATGTCGAAATAGTTCGCCGTGTCGACAATCGGCGCGAAGCTTGGCACACCTGCGCGTTCCAGGCCGGCCAGGTCGCCCGTCGCCAGCACATCCTGGCGCTGGAACACGCCGGCGCCGATCGGCTGCAGGGCCGCTTGCAAGGGTGCGAATAGCTTGACCGACTGTGGCGTCACGCTGGCACGCAGGCCGAACGGGCGACCGACGCCATTATCGCTCTCGATCGCGCCGAAGTGCTTGGCGGTATTGCCCTGTTCGGCGGCAAGATAGGTGCTCGCGCCGCGCATGCCGTTTTCTTCGTTCATCCAGGCAATGAAGCGGATGGTGCGGCGTGGCCGGTAATCGAGTTTTTTCAGCACGTCGAACACCGCCATCGCGCTGGCCACAGCGGCGGCGTCATCGTGCGCGCCGGGCGACAGGTCCCACGAATCGAGGTGGCCCGAGACGATGACGATTTCTTCCGGCTTTTCCGTGCCCGGCAAATCGGCGATCACATTGAAACTGTCGGCGTCGGGCAGGTTTTTCGGGGTCAGCACGAGTTTGAGCTTGACCGGGCCGCGCTTGGCAAGGCGCGCCATCAGCATGGCGTCCTCGGCCGTCACGGCTGCCGACGGGATGCGTGCGTCGTCCGACAGGCCGGACGAGCCCGTGTGTGGCAAACGGTAGGCGGCACCACCGACCGAGCGCACCAATGCGCCGACAGCGCCCAGCTCGGCCGCCAGGCGCGGGCCGTTGCGACGGTAGTTCGAGCCCGCGCCGTAGGCCGGACCGGCCAGGCCGCGGTCGGCCATGTGCTGGTCGAAGGCAACGTCGAACAGCACGATCTTGCCCTTCACTTCAGCTGACCGCGCCTTGAGTTCCTCGAAACTATTGAGCACGAGCACGGGCGCGACGAGGCCGTCAACCGGCGTTGCGCCCGAGCCGCCCAGCGCGGTCAGTACGATGCGCTGCGTGATGCCCGATGGCCTGCCCGTATAGTCGACCAGTTCGCCCGTCTCGATCCCGCGCACCCAGTGCGGCACCTTCACCGGCTGCAGCGTCACCTTTGCGCCCAGCTTGCGCATGGCTTCGGCAACCTGGGTCACCGCCGCCGCCGCGCCGGGCGAACCCGACAGACGGGGGCCGATCAGATCGGTCATGTCTTCCGTGCGTTGCCAGGCGTAATCGCTCGTCATCGCCGCGTCACGGATCTTGATCAGCGCAGCAGGATCGTTGCCCGGACTGGCGGCCAGGGCCGGAGTGACGATCAGCGCGCCGGCGATGGCGCCCAAAATGGGAAGACGGCGAAGATGGCGAACAGGGAAGTTCATGCGGGAATCCTTGCGGTATTGAAAGGATTCAAACAATAGCGCACTCGACAAGGTTTCGTCCCTACTTTCCTGATGGAGAGGCCAGGCCCAGGCCCTGCCCTCAGGCCGCGACCAGACGCACCAGCGTGATTTCCGACGGCGCCCCGAAGCGCTTCGGTGGTCCCCAGTAGCCGGTGCCACGGCTCGTGTACACCCACATCTCGCGCACCCGGTTCAGGCCTGCCACGAAGGGCTGCTGCAGTGGCACGAACAAATTCCACGGAAAGAACTGGCCGCCGTGCGTATGGCCGGACAGTTGCAGATCGAACCCTGCTGCCGCTGCCGCCGTCGCGCTGCGTGGCTGGTGCGCGAGCAGCACGCGTGCACCGATGCCGGCCGGCGCGCCGGCCGCTGCACGTTGCGGATCGCTCTTGTGCTCGGGATGAAAATGGTGGGCGTGATAATCGGCAACGCCCGCGATCATCAGGCGCGCGTCGCCCTTGTGCACGATCACGTGCTGGTTCATCAGGACGTTCAGGCCCAGGCGCCGCACTTCGGCAATCCACTCGAGCGCGCCCGAGTAGTACTCGTGGTTACCGGTCACGAAGTACACGCCGTCGCCCGCGCGCAGGCGGCCCAGCGGTTCCGTGTGCGGCGCCAGGCGCTGTACGCTGCCGTCGACCAGGTCGCCTGTGACGGCAATCGCGTCCGCTTCCAGCGCATTGACCCTGTCGACGATCGCATTCAGATAGGCACGCTTGATGGTCGGGCCCACGTGCACGTCCGAAATCTGCGCGATCGTGTAGCCGTGCAGTGCCTCCGGCAAATCGCGGATCGGCACATCCACCTTGACGATGCGCGCTACCCGGCGTGCGTTGGCGTAACCGATCAGCGTCACCGTCAGCGCCACCAGCGGCACGGCCAGCGCGCTGATGTAGAGCAGCGGCACGCTCACCGCGCCAACCATCATCATGACCAGCAGCACCAGGTCGCGCAGCACCGTGGCAACCAGCAACGACGAGAACAGGCCCATCGACAGCAAGCCGACCCAGGCCACGGCATCGGACCAGCGGCGCCGGCGCATCGAGGCCGACATCAGCCCGACCGGCACCAGGATGCCCAGCAGGCACAGCAGTAATCCAGCGATCAGGTTGCCGACCATGCCCAGAGCCAGGTCAGGCAGCAGGCGCATGCCGATATACACCAGCAGCATGACCATCAGGAACAGAACAACGAGAAAGCTTCGGCTTGGGCGCATGATGGGAATAGATGAAAAGCAATATGAGCTACATGGGGCACATGGGCCGAGATGCAAGCAAGGATGTTACAGACCGGGCATGACTTGTAAAAATCTGTATTAGCAGATGGCACTATCAAGAAGCAAGAATATAGTGATTCTTACCCGGTGAGCGAGAACATCATTCCGATCTCCGCTGGGGTAAAAAGGAAAAGCCATGTTGAAATCGAAGACCTTTGGTGCTGTGCTGCTGGCCGCCGTCGCCGTATCGCCGGCGGCAATGGCCGGCGATCGTGGTACGAATACGGCCATCGGCGCCGTGCTCGGTGCAGTTGTCGGCCACACGGTCGGCGGCACCGGCGGCGCGGTGGCGGGCGGTGTGATCGGCGCAGCGGTGGGCAACTCGGTCCACTCGCGCGATGACCGTCGCCACTACGGCGATCGCGGTAACTATTACGACAATCGCGGCGGGTACTACCAGTCGCAACCGGCATATGTTCAGCAGCGTCCGGTATATGTGCAGCAGCGCCCTGTGTATGTCCAGCCACGCCCGGTGTATGTGGAATCGCGTCCGGTATATGTGCAACCGCGTCCCGTCTACGTCGAATACCGTGATGGTGGCCGCGGCTGGGACCGTCATGACCGCCGCGATCGTTATGACCGCCATGACCGCTGGGACCGCGATGACCGTCGCGGCTACGGCCGCTAACCCCGAAAGCCGCGCACTGCGCGGCTTTTTTTTTGCCGACAGGCGCCACAGCCGGGGTAACAGCTGGAGTCACACAGCTGGCACAGCTGGGGTCAGGTCTGACATTCGGACACGGCCTCAGCCTTAGCCACTGCCAACGGTGTCCTTCCCAGCAGTAGCGCGGCCCTTCGCTAGCCAGGCCCGGCTGCTCGACTGTCGGGTTCGTGTCCGAATGTCAGACCTGACCCTCGCTTTTTTAAACCCTTTCTCTTTCCCTCCGCTTTGCTTCCCCATCGGCGCCTTGCGCCATGCTCGGGGGATACCATGTACGACGCAGGCACCGTCATTTCGCTCACCGGCGGCCAATACCGCCTGTGCGAACCGTTGGCTGGCGCCGCTTATGGCGTTGTCTGGCGCGCCGACAGCCTGCATGCCACGGGCGCGGTTGCCCTCAAGCTCGTCAATCTCGACCAGATGGCGCGCGCACCGGCCGCACTGCGCACCCGCTGGCTGGACAGCGCCACGACCGAGATTGCGTTTCTGCGGAGCCTGGCGCCATGGGATGGCCGCCACATCGTGCGTCTGCTCGACAGCGGCGAGCATCTTGGTCTGCCGGCGCTGGCCCTGGAACTGCTCGACGGCGACCTGGCCGCTTACCTGGCAGAAGAAACCGCTGCCGGTCGCACGATCGCCCCGGCCCGCGCCCTCGCCTGGATCGGCCAGGTCAACCAGGCGCTGGCCAAGGTGCACGCCAGCGGCTGGCGCTACCTCGACCTGAAACCAGGCAACCTGCTGCTCGACCGCGCCACGGACACGCTCAAGCTTGCCGACTTCGGCACCAACCGGCGCCTGGACGACTTGCGCGCCCATACCTACGCCGGCACCGCCAACTGGCAGGCGCCCGAGCAGTTCTTCCCCGACATCGACGCCAGCGGCTACGCCACCGAAGCGCGCACCGATTATTTTGCCCTGGGCGCCCTCTTCTATTACCTCGTCTGCGGCCGACTGCTGCGTTACAGCAGCACCTGCGGCCAGGCCTGGCAAATGCATGGCCGCGACGGCGCCGCCGCTTTGCTGGCCGCGCACCAGGCGCGCCCGCCCGTGCTGCAACTCGATGAAGCGACGCTGTTTGCCAATCACCTGGGCCAGGCCGCTGTGCCGGGCCTGGCGCTGCTGCGCCGCCTGCTGGCCGACAGCCCTGCCGAGCGGCCGCAGCATGCGCTGGACATCAGCCGCCTGCTGGGGCAAGCGACCAGCCTGCTTGGCGCCCCACCAGCCAGGAGCGCAGCATGACACCCAGCCGCCAGCGCATCTCCTTCGGCGCCGCGACGGCCTCGGTCCTGCTCGCGCTGCTGTGCGCCGTGCAGCTGCTGGCCATCCTGCGCGCGCCTGCCGCCTGGCTGCCACGCGAGATCGCGGTGCGCCTGCAGCCGGGCGAATCGATCGTGCTGGGCCGCGCGGAACTGGGCGCGCCACGCGCCGCCGCGCGCCAGCTGACCCTACGGCGCGATGCAGGCGGTGCCTGGTGGCTGCGCAATCTGGAGCCGGTCCAGCCGATCGTGCTGCGCCGCGGCGACGCGCGTGCGCGCAGCAGCGACGTGCCCCTGGCGCGCGGCCAGCAGATCCAGGCCGGCGCCGACCGCTTCACCGTGCTCGCGCAGGATGCCGGCAGCGTGACGCTCTCGAACGGCCGGCGCACCTGGCGCTACGACGGCGCTACGCTGCTGCAGGACGGCGCACTGCAGCCGGCCTGCCCGGATGCTCCCCTCGCCAGTCGCGCCCTCGCGCTATGGAACCGCGTTACGCCGCAAGCGCTGGGTCTCGCGCGGCCCGTCAGTCTGGGCGGCTTGCTGTATTGCGGCAACCGGCTGGCCAGCAGCACGTTCGAGGCGGGCACAGCAATGCTGGGACGCCTTCCCGATGGCCGTATCGCGCTGTCGGCACGGGGTGACCAGCCAGTGCTCGTCTCGAGCGCAAGCGGCTGGGAAGATGCCGCGCAGCGCGACCAGTCGCTGGCGGCCACCGATGCCTTTGCTGTCGGCCGCACTGTCTTCACGCTGACGCCGAATGGCGACATGCTGCACTTGACGCCATCGGGCCAGGTCGCGCTGTCGAACGCGCCGCAGGTCCAGCTGCCGGACGCCGTGCAATGGCAGTGGCAGGAACGTACGCTGTTTGCGCTGCCTGCCCCCACGCCGCTGGCATGGGCCGCCGCGCTCGGCGTGCTGCTGATGGGTGCGTTCAGCGTCGTGCCGCTGCTGCGTCAGCGCGTCGCCGGCGCACGCCTCGTCCTGCCGCTGATTGCGGCGCTGATCGCGGCCACCGCAACGCTGCTGCTGATCGCCCAGCGCAGCAGTGGCGCGCCCGGTGTCGGCATCTCGCTGCTGCTGGCCTGGGCCACGCTGTGGCTGACGCTGCGTTTTCAGGCGCGCATCAGTTTGCTGCCCGCCGCCGCTGTGCTGCTGCTCGGTACCGGCCTGCTGGTGCAGCTCGAGATGGGCCTGGGTGCGAGCGACACCGCCTGGCTGCGCCACTTCCAGAATTCCACCGCCCTGCTGGGCCTGGGCTTGCCCGGCGCGCTGCTGCTGTTGTCCTCCGTCGGCCGCAACAACCTGTCGCGCCCCGTCACCGAGCGCGTGCTCCTGACCCTGGCCGGGATCGCGCTGATCGGCGTGCTGCTGCAGGTCTGCTTCGGCAGCGAGACGGGCGTGTTCGACGTCCAGCCATTCGAGTTCGCCAAGTTTGCACTGGCCGCGCTCAGCGCCCATTGCCTGGCACTGGTCGCCGGTGGCGCGACGCACCAGCAGCGCAACTGGCGCTTCTGGCTGCGCATGGCCGCGCCCGTGCTGCTGTTCGTGTTCCTGCTGGGGGTCGCTCTGGTGCGGGTCGACGATTATTCGCCACTGGTGCTGCTGCTGGTCTGGAGCAGCGCGATGGCGCTGGTCTGGTGCGCAAGCCGTGGCCGGCGCGCCGCCCTCATGACGGCCGCCTGCACCATCTGCCTGCTGGTGGCAGGCGGCGCAGCGCTGCGTAGCGGTGGGGCCTTCCTCGGCGCGCTGGGCTTTTATCCCGAGCGGTTCCAGGTCTGGAGCGCGCCGACCGTCCACCCGCACACAGGCCAGCAGATGCTGCTGGGCGCACGCGCCATCGCCCAGGGCGGGTGGCTGGGGGCCGACCACGCGTTTGGTCTCGCGGCGCTGGGCGGCGCGGCCGGCGACGCACTGGCGATCCCCGCGATTCAGGACGACTTCGCGCCGGCCTTCCTGCTGCAGCGCCACGGCCTGGCCGCCGGCCTGGCGCTGTGGACGCTGCAGGCGCTGTTTCTGGTGGCGCTGGTGCGTGTCGCCGCCGGCGCCTGGGGCCGCGCGCTGGCCGCCAACGATTTCCGGCGCGCCTGGCTGGGCCGCTTCCAGTGCTTTGCGCTGTGCGGCGGCGCGGCGTTCGTCGCCGGCCACCTGCTGCTGTCGTGGGGTACCAATCTGGCGATGTTTCCGATCATGGGCCAGCCGATGAGTTTTCTGTCGGCCGGCGGCTCGCACCTGCTGTTTTTCATCTGCCCCCTGCTAGCGTTTGGCATGGCAAGCACCCCATTCAACGAGGAGATTCAATCATGCCGGTCTATGTCCAACACGAAGTCCTGGGCAAGGTAGAAGACGTGTTCAATGCCGATGCGCTGTGGCAGGCGCCCGGTCTGTCGCTGTTCTCGCGCCGCGCGCTACTGCGCGACCTGCTCGAACGTTCGCCGCGCGAACTGCGCGGCCGCGCCGCGACCCGCTGCTTCTCGCACGTGACGCTGGTGCTGCCGCAGGACGACGTCGACGACGACCGCCACCTGACCCGCGGCGCGCGCGTGCGGGACCTGGCGCAGTCACTGGCCGCGCTGCACCAGAAGGATTTCGGCGACCTGCTCGGCGGCGATGAGGTGCGCTATTTCATTTCGGGCGACGAGCGCATCGCGCCGGGCGAAGTGCAGGTCAAGTTCGGCCACGCCGTCTACCTGCCGGCGCCGGGCGAACAGGTGCAGTATACGGTGACCGCCTCGCGCGACAGCGCGATCTGGCAGCCCGTATGCGCGATCTACCCGAATCAGCGCCTGACCCTGGTGGGCATGGACCCCGCCAACGCCACGTTCGCCGTACCGGGCTGGCCGTTCGGTCCGGACGGTGGCCTGCTTTTGGTGAACGACGGACCGGAAGCGCCCCTCGAACTGCAGGTGCGCCCGAAAGACAGTTTCGACTGCGTCTTCGACGCTGCCAATGGCTACTACGTCCTGCGCGGCAAGGGTGCGAGCGCCCAGCGCCTGCTGCTCAGGATCAGCCGCGCGGGCGCCGCCGCGCGGCCAACGATGGCTGCGCCTGCTGCAGCCGCCGCACCAGCCACCGCGCCGCAGCGCAGCCCGGCCGTCTGGAAGTCGCGCAGCAGCACGCCGCCGGCCGACCTGACCGCAATGCCGCTGGCGGCGCCAGCGCCCGTGGCCACCCCCGTACCAGCACCCACGCCGGAAGCCGACGCCACCTACGCGCCGGTCGCACGTCATCGCATCACGCTGGCCGCGCTGGCCTTGCCGCGTCTGAGCCGCTACCGCGACACGGGTGCGCAGGCGCTCGAAGTGGGCCTGGATGCACAACTGGTGCCAGCGGCGCCCGGCAAGGACAACGTGATCCGTTTCGCCATCGACGATGCCGACGAACTGCACGCGATCACCCCGGCCGGTCGCCAGCGCATCGCCGTGCCATCGCAGTTCTCGCCGATGGACGGGGCCAGCATCGGCCTGCTCGCCGCGCCGCAGTCGATGACCGAGCGCTACAGCGCCCTGCTGGTGCTGCCGCAAGGCCCGTCGCAGCCGGCGGCCGCCGGCTCGCGCCTGACATTCGGGCGTGGCATGCCGTCGCTGGCCGCGCTGCGCGTGCTCGATGCGCCGCAGTTCGTACGCCAGGCCGACGGCGCCGCCGCCAGCGCCGACCGGCTCGGCCTGTCGCGCAGCGCCTTCAGCTGGGAAGCGTCTAGCGATGGCCTGCGCGTCGTGCGCCTGTCGCCAAGCCAGGCGCTGTACCACCTCGACGCTGAGCTGGCTCTGGTGGCGCAGATCGACGCGGCCACGCAAGATGCGCCGTACCTGATCCCGCCGGGCCATCACCTGGTGGCCGGCCACTACGTGCTGCGCTTCGATGCCTGAGGCCAGCATGCCATCGTCGATCCACATGGCGGCGCATTTCGCCACGTACATTGGCGCGTTCGGCGCGGCCCTCGTGCTGACGCTGTGCGCCTGCGCGTGGCTGACGCCGCGCGCCTGGTGGCACCGGCCCAACGCACGCGCACTGGGCGTGCTGGTGGCCGGCACCGCCGCCGGCGGCGCACTGCTGCTGACGCTGTTCGGCATGCCGGCGACGAAGCCACCACCAGTCCAACTGGCCGGGACAGCGCTGCCGGCAACTGACGTGCCCGTGGCCGGCGCACCCTACCGCGTGCGCGATGCACTCAATCTGCGCGTCGCAGGCGGCATCGGCGCCGAGCGCCTGCTGGTCGTGCCGGGCGGTACGCGCGTAATTGCGACGGGCGAGCGCGATGGCGACTGGTGGCAGGTGCGCGCCATGCTCGATGGCCGGGATGTCGAAGGCTGGGCGAGCAGCCTGTGGCTGCGGCGCGCGGACGAACGCTGAGCTGCCCTTCCCATATCGGTGCGGCCAAAACCAGACATCTGGCCCCATCGCCCAAACAGACGTGGAAACAGACAGCTTTTTCACTTATGGCCAATGCATAGCAGGGTTATGATTGCACATGATCAATTATTTCCCTAAGGCATGCTTTCTCGACTCGACCCCAGCCTGAAGGTATTCGGTGCGCTGATCATCATCATCGTGACCTGTCTCGCCACACTGCCCTGTATCAGCAGCTACCAGGCGAACGCTACTTTGCGCAACCTGCAAGACGGCGCGAAAAAGGAACGTGCATACAATCTCGCGCTGAGCTTGCTGAAAGATGCCGAGACCGGACAACGCGGCTTCCTGATCGGCAGCGACGAGAGCTTCCTGGACCCGTATAACGTCGGCGTTGCCGGCATTCCCGCGGCGCTCGAGGATTTGCATCGGCTCGCCAGTTCGGACCAGGAGCGAACCCTGGTCGCACGTATTGCCAGTCTCAGCCAGGCCAAGGTTCTCGAGATGGACAGCAGCATCCGCCTGAAAAGGGCGGGCAAAACCCAGGCGGCCATCGATGCCGTGGCGAGCCAGAAAGGCAAACTCCTGATGGACGAGCTGCGCACGCTGTTCGGCCGCCAGATTTATGTGTTGGCCGAGCATCGCAAGGTGCTGCGTGAGGATCTGTCGTCAACGCTGGGATACAACTCCGCGCTCGGGATTGGCGCCGCCCTGGCCAGCCTTGTCGTGATCGTGGCCACGGTGCTCATCGTCACCAGGAGCTTGAACAAGCAGGCGGAAGTGGCTCACCAGTCGCAGTTACTGGCCGAGAACAATGCGTTACTGGCGAAGCAGTCCGCGGTGCGGGCGGAGCGCCTGTCGGTGGCAGCGGAGATGTTGCACGCGCTGGACAGCGTCAAGGCGCCGTCCGAACTGGCCCGCATGCTGCCGGTATTCCTGCGCAAACTATTACCGGACACGGCTGGCGCGGTGTATCTCTACCGCAATTCGCGCGATGCACTCGAACTCAATGCATCCTGGAATCTGACCGATACGGCGCCTCCTACCATCGCCCGCGATGAGTGCTGGTGTCTGCGGCTGGGCAAAATGCATGTCGCAACGGCGCAGCACGACCTGTTCTGCAATCACGGTACGTCCTGGATCGGCAAGTATGCATCCCAGACGTGCGTCCCGATGATCTCTCAAGGCGATGTCGTCGGTGTTCTGATGGTCCTGGACGACCGGACCGAAGAAAACCTGAGCGACAGCATGCACATCATCGCGCTGGCCGAGCAGCTGAGCCTGGCGATCAGCAACGTCTCGCTGCGCGACACGCTGCGCCACCAGTCAACGGTCGATCCGCTCACCGGCCTGTACAACCGGCGCTTCTTCGACGAATCGCTCAAGCGCGAGCTGGCGCGCGCCCAGCGCAGCCAGAGCGCCTGTTCTGTGGTGATGATCGACCTGGACCATTTCAAGCGCGTCAACGACACCTACGGCCATGAAGGCGGCGATCTGGTACTGAAGGCCGCCAGTCACGCCATCCTGCAACGGGTGCGCGCAAGCGACGTCGTGTGCCGCTACGGTGGCGAAGAACTGGTGCTGATGCTGCCGGACTGCAGTGCCGACGAAGCCGAGAAATGCGCCGAGGGCATCCGTGCGTCGATTGGCGGCATCGTGATCGAGCACGCGGGACAGACCATTTCGGGTATTTCAGCATCGTTCGGTGTCGCGCAGTGGCCCGGGCATGGCAATGGCGAACAGGCTCTGCTGTCCGCCGCTGACCGTGCCCTGTACGCGGCAAAGAAAGGTGGACGCAACCAGGTGGTGGTCGCTGACGTCGATATGTCGGTGCTGGAAGGCGCCTAGTCGCCAACGAGCCGGGAAGCAGCGTTGCTGCTACGCGGCTCAGTCACGCGCCGTACGCCATTCCTGCGGCCGCGCCGGCTCTTCATCCTTCGGACAGGTCGTGATGCGCTGCTTGCCGTGCTTCTCGAACATCTCGACATCGGTCGTCGGCGCGCGGTCCGTCAGGCAGTAGGTGCCGTTTCCGGTAATGACACGGGTGCGCCGCGCGCCGTCGCCCGTGTTGTTGACCAGTTCAGCGACGCGCGGTGCCTCCCACAGGCGCGGCGGCGCCATCTCGCGCGCATGCTCGATGCCACGGCGCAGGCGCAGTTGCGGGCTGTCCGGCGGCAGCACGATCGTCGGCTGGCGTTCCTTGCGTAGTGCCCGATCGATGTCGCCGATGCTGCGGCGTGCGCTGTCCATGATGGCAGCCGTGCTGGGAATGACCGGTTCGGCCGGTGCTGGCGGCGCATCCGGTACTGGCGCGCTCACCGATCGCTGCTGCGCTGTTTGCGTCTTTCCCTGCACTGCAGGCACAGTCTGCTGCGGCATGCTGCGCTGCGGGGCTGGCACCGCCTCCTGCTGAACCGGCTCGACATCGACCATCCGCGGCACCGGCACCGGCAGGCGTAGCCACAGCATCGCCGCATCGTCACCCGTGACCGGCCCCGGCAAGGGGCGCGCGAACTGCCACGCCAGGATCAACACCCCATGCACGAGCAGCGTCGCCACAAGGCCCCTGCTACGGTGGTCGGTGAAGCGATAACGCAAAGTGGCATGGTTCATGTGGGCCAGTATAGCCAGCCCGATGGCGTTACTTACTCAACAATTCTCACCAATCACGACCCTGCCCCGTTACGCCGCCGCAGGCTGTTCGCTGGCGGCGCGCAGCGCCATCAACGACGTGATCAGGTGGGCCGGCAATGGCCGGCTGACGAGGTAGCCCTGGATCTGGTCGCACCCGTGCGCGATCAGGAAGGCCTTTTGCGCTGTCGTCTCGACGCCCTCGGCGACGACCTGCACGTTCAGGATGTGCGCCATCGTGATGATCGCGTTGACGATGGCGGCGTCGTCGGCATTGGTGGTGACGTCGCGAATGAAGGCGATATCGATCTTGAGCTTGTCGATCGGAAAGCGACGCAGATAGGCCAGACTCGAATAGCCGGTGCCAAAGTCGTCAACCGACACCTGGATGCCCTGCGCCCGCAGGTTGCTCAGGCACTGCATCGTGCGCTCCGTGTTAATCATCAGCGACGTCTCGGTCAGTTCCAGTTCGAGCAGCGCGGCCGGCACGCCATGCCCGGCCAGCGCGCGCAGCACGTCGCCTTCGAGGTCGCCCTCGGCGAACTGGCGCCCCGCGATATTGACCGACACCTGCATCGGCCCCGTCGTCCCGAGCGTCCAGGCCTTGATCTGGCGGCAGGCGGCGTCGATCACCCAGCGCCCGACGCGCACGATCAGCCCCGTCTCTTCGAGCACCGGCACGAACAGGCCCGGCGACACCAGCCCATGGCCGGGCCGGTCCCAGCGCAGCAGCGCTTCGACCCCGACGATCTTGTCCGACCCCAACAGCAGCTTGGGCTGGTAATACAGTTCGAACTCTTCGTTGTCGACCGCCTTGCGCAGCGCGTGCTCGAGATCCTGACGCTGCAGCGCATCGGCGTTCATCTGCGCCGTGAAGAAGCGATAGGTGTCGCGCCCGGCCTGCTTGGCCTCGTACATCGCGGTGTCGGCGTACTGGATCAGCACCTCGGGGTCGTTGCCGTCTTCGGGATGGACCGTGATGCCGATGCTGGCCGTGACGATCACCTCGAAGCCGCGCAGGTTAAACGGCGGATACAGCACCTCGGCGATGCAGCCGGCCACGATGGTCGCGCGTGCCGGGTCCTGGTCAAGCATCAGGATCAGGCCGAATTCATCCCCGCCCAGGCGCGCGACGGTATCGCGCGCGCCGACACAGGTGGCAAGACGGGCGCTGAACTGCACCAGCAGCTCGTCGCCCATGGCATGACCGAGCGTGTCGTTGACGTTCTTGAAGCGATCAAGGTCGAGAAAGACCACCGCAACCTGCGCACTGGCGTCCTGCGTGGCCCGCACGGTGCTATGCAGCGCCTCGTAGAACCAGGCGCGGTTGGGCAGGCCGGTGAGCACGTCGTGGCTGGCCTGGTACTGCAGGATTTGCTGCGCGACCCGGCGCTCGGTGATGTCGCGCACCACGCTGACGATGATCCAGTCGTTCCCGGACAACAGGGCCTGGCGGTGAATTTCGACGTCCACCGACCGGCCATCCTTGCAGTGCAGCGTGACCTCGCTCAGCCTCGGCTTGATCCGGCCACCCGGCATGGGCTCGAACATCGCCTCGAGTTCATCGTGCGTCGCCGCGCCCAGCGCCACCGGTCCCAGGTTCAGCATCTCGGCGCGCGTGTAACCCAGCATCGCGCAGGTGGTGTCATTGACCTCGACAAAACGCATCGTGTCGCGGCTGACCAGCATCAGCGCGTCCGGCGTCGCATTCATGGCCGTACGAAAGCGCAGCAGGTCGGCGGTGCGGGCAGCGATTTTCTGCTCAAGCACGACAACCTGGTCTTCCAGGTCGCCCATATCCTTCAGGCGCAGCAGATTGCGCACCCGCAGTCCGAGCTCCGTTGGATCGACCGGTTTGCTCAGGAATTCCTCGGCCCCTGCCGCCAGCCCGGCCTGGCGCGTGCCGATGTCGTCGTCGCCGGTGACCATGATGATCGGGATGTTCTCGGTGGCCGGATCGGCCTTCAGGATACTGGCGACCTGGCAGCCGTCGATGCCCGTCATCGACTGCGCGATCAGGATCAGGTCGGGCGCGTCGGAGGCGACTGAGGACAGCGCTTCTTCGCCGCTGGCGGCGCTCGTCGTTTCATAGCCTCCGGGCGCCAGCAGGTCGGCCAGCCGGTCGCGGCTCCTGGCTTCATCGTCGACGATCAGGACCGTCGGGGCGGAGGTGGTCATGGGGTTACTATCCTTCGAAAAAAAGCGGGCATGCGGTCATACCTTCACCAGTCGCACCAGGTCACTGTGCGCCGTCCATTCGTCGATGTAGGTCGAATTCTTGCCGTAACTGTTGTCGATCACGGTGTGTGGCTTGTCCATCAGGCACGCCAGGATATGACCGTGCAGGCGGTCGGTGACGATATGCTCATGGCGCGCAAACAGCGCCACGGCGCGGGACGAAAAACGCTGCGCGACCGGGATCCAGTACCACGGCCCGATCAGCTTCTTGCAGGTCTGCCAGCCGCGCTTGATGAAGGCGGCCTGAATGCGCCAGGCAAAGTCGATCAATCGCTTTTCCTTGCCCACGACCTCGATCCAGTCGGTACGGGTGTCGAACCGCGCATCCTTGAGCGACGCCGGCACGACGGGTTTTTCCGTGTCGACGCGCTCGATGCGCAGCACGCCGGCGCCGCCGCCGCCGCCCCCAGCGCTGGCGATGGGATACAACTGGTGCGCCATGTCCGGCGCCAGGTACACGTGTCCGGAAAACAGGTTCGCAATACGCTGCGAGGCTTTGTCCCGCACAAAGATATGGACATCGGGGTGGCGGCGAAACACGGCAACCGACCGGTCACGCGTTACCTCGCTCGTGAAGAACACGGTTTGCGGCAGCAGCACGATGCGGTTGTTCGGGAAGCGCGTGATGATCTGTTCGCGTATCTCGTTGATGTTCGCATAGAGGTCGCCGAAATTGCCGCCTCCGTGAAACACCAGGATATCGTCCGGCTTGACCCATGACGGATCGAACGCCCAGGACGTCGATATCGTCCGCGGAGACAGGCGCTTCTTTTTGAAGAACGCCAGCGTGCCCTGCATGATCAGCAAATCACCGATGTTGTCGTGCATCGGAATATCGATGTAATGAAAGTCTCTGCCCTTGAGCAAATCATGAATCGAGTCATGCTTGTTTTGCAAATCCAGCATCATCGAACGATGGTTATTCAAGGCTACTCCCCAAAAATGCTTTACTTGGCGCGCGTCAGCAGCCGGCGCAACAGTGCAATGTCGCTGCGGGTCGGGATGAAGTCGGGCATCGGCTCCTTGAGCCGGCGCACCCCCAGGATAATCGTCGTGATCAGGCGCAGGCACGCCCCTGCCAGCATCAACCCGGCCAGCCAGACATAGGTATTTTCCTGCGGCAGAAAAGGAATCGCGATCAGCACGGGAACCACGGCAATGATCTGGCGCGCCAGCACCAGGCCCGGTTGCCCGGCAGCGGTGAAACGTTGTGCCAGCGTCCAGCTGGCCCCGCCAATCACGCATTCGAACAACAGAATGGCAAACGGCATCGTCATCGCCGCAAACGACTTGCCATACACCAGATTGAGCAGCCAGGGCGACAGTGCCGCGCCGAGCGCGGCCAGTATCATCAGCGGCATGAACGTCACGCGGAACGTGGTGCGCACGGCCTGGCTCAGGGCTTGTTCATCCCGCCCGGCAAAGCGCGAGAACAGCGCGACCGAGGCCGATTCCTGCACCGCGCCGATCAGGCGCGACGTCGTGAATGCGAGCGCGTAAAAGCCGTATTCGCGGATCGTGCCGCGATTGAGCAAAAACAGCTTGTCAAAATTGACCAGAAACAGGCTCAGCAAACCAATGCCCTGCTGGTGAAAACCATAGCGCAAGACGCCCCAAGGCTGCACCGGCGCCTTGACCTCGGTGTTCAGTTGCCAGATCCGGTGCTTGCGCGCCCACCACAGCCCCATGGTCGTGACACCGACCAGCATCAGCAACTGCGTGGCCAGAATCTGTTCGAACGTCACCACGTCGAACCACAGCACCAGCGGCAGCATCAGGACCAGATTGCCGAACACCTGGGTAAACCGCAGGATGTTGAAGAAATGGAGATCCGAGTGCAGCTGCGTGAGCGTGAAGACATACATCTGGCTCGCCATGAATGCGGCGAACGCCAGCACCAGCCACATGAACCGGTGCAGCTGCACCGCGTCGCTCAATTGCAGGCCGGCTGCCGCCAGTGCAACGGCGAAGATGCTGATACTCAGCAGTGACAGAAGAAAGAAGCGCAGATACGGAAACTGCCTCGCCGCGCCAAAGTGATACAGATAGCTACTGCCCATGCCGCACTGCGCGACACCGGCAGAAAGCGAGGAGATCAGGATGGCGGCCGACAGCAGGCCGCGCCCTTCCGGGCCCAAGATGCGCGCGGTAATCACGGAGGAGATGAAACCCACCACAGTCATGCCCATCGTGGTCATCAGGGTCTTGCCAAACGCGCGCGACATGGAAGGCATCGACGACGCTGTCGCGCTCATGCCCATGTCCCCCGCGCCGCCCCGGCCGGGACGTTTGCAGGAAGTTCGCGGATCAGGTTATTCAGGGTCATCATCATCAAAACTCTTCGAGCACGGCGCACCAATGCGCCGCTCAGGCCCGATCGATACGGAGCGACCGCCATTGTAACCTGCTGCCAAAACGAAAACTTTTGTCGCGCGGCAATATATACTGAAAGTGCACAGCGTGTCACCTGGCGCTTGCGCGACGACGGCCCAACCCGTTCAATCCCCTGCCCAGCCGAGCAGCATCGGATTGAACGACAGTCCCTTGACGCACTGGATCGGCGCCACCCGCACGAAGCCCAACCGTTCATATGCAGGCACGGCGTAGTTCGATGCGTTGACCGTGAAATTGCCGTCCCCGCCGCGCGCGATGGCGGCAGCGCGCGCGGTGTGCCACAAGCGCCGCGCGAGGCCTTGCCGCTGCCAGGCCGTGCCGACGAACAGATGAAACAGATGGCTGTTATCGCGGATCGCGATGAAGCCGGCCAGCCGGTCGCCGTCGAGCGCCACATGGCAGACGTACCCGCGCGCCAGGTAGCCGCGGATGCCGTTCTCGTCATTTTCAGCCAGAAAAGTCGCGGCGCCGAGCGGTGTCGATTCGTGCACGATGAATTCCAGCGCCAGGCTGCGCAGCAGCGCGGCCATGGCCGGCGCCAGGACCGGCACGTCAGCAGCATCGAGGGGGCGAATGTCCATGGCACGATTTAAAAAAGGTGGTGGAAACGTCAACATACCATGACCGCTGTCCCGGGTTGCAGTTTCATTGCCGGTGAGTGAAGCGGATAACAGCCTTTGCTCGACGCATGGCTTGCCTGCAAACAGTAGTACAGTGACATCACTCTGTGTCATCAAACCACCCTGCCCCTGCCCATGCCACCGACGCTTGCCGACTTTCGCTTTGCCCCCTCCTTCGACGTCGCCGTGGCCAGCCGCGTGGGCGTGGGCACCGCCATGCGCAGTGAAAACCAGGACAACCTCGTGCTCATCGATTTCGACGGCCGAGCCTGCCATCTGCACGACCAGCAGCCGCTCGTCACGACGATTGCCGGCTGGCCCGCCGGGCACGGCCGCCTGGCGGTCCTCGACGGGATGGGCGGCCATGGTCACGGACGCGAAGCGGCCGAAGCGCTCGCTGCCGGTCTTCTCGCCATGCCGCCCTGCACATCGCTCGACGGGTTGACAGCGCATCTCGATGCGCTGCACGCGACGCTGCAGGCGCGATTTGCCGATGGCGCCGGCGCAACGGGCCGGCCCGGTACCACGCTGACGCTGCTCGAGCTGCCGCCGGGCGCTGCGCCGCTGCTGTATCACGTGGGCGACTCACGGTTGTACGAACTCGATGCGCAGCAGGCCACGGCGCTGACGGTCGACCACGTGCCGGCGACTGGCGCTGCACTGGCCGGCCGGCTGGGCGAAGCCGAATGGTGGCGCGACGTCCATGGCCGCCACGCGCCGCAGATTGCCCAGGCATTCATTCTGGGCAATGCGTTTGCCGATCCGTCCCGCTTGTCAGACGGCCTGTTCGCCCTGACGCCCGCCAACCTGCCATGCTGGCTGAGCCACCTGCCCGACCGCCGCGCACTGCAATTACGGGCCGACGCCGCGTATCTGCTGGCCACCGACGGGTTCTGGTCGTGCGCGCAGCCGGATGCGTTTGTCGCGCGCTGGCCGGCGCTGCTCGCCGATGCACCGGCGGCGGCAACGCTTGTCGAGCGCCTGTTCGGGCTGATGGAACACGAACCACCGGCCGGCCTGCAGCCGGATAATCTGACGGCGCTCGTCCTGCGCCCCCGGCCGCGCCACGCCGATGAAACGGCCTTGCCACTGGACGACGACAACGTGCATTATTGAACGTTGGAAAGATAACAAATTAATTTGATGCCGTAGGAAAATAATGTTGTTAATCAACGAGCTTGGTGCGCCGTGCCTGATGAAAACAGCGTAAGCTTGCAATACTGTTTTCGACTTTTCCTGACTGGTTAATTTGACATGAATCGCTGCCGCAATCCCGCGCATCCGCATTGCACCGTCTGGGTCGCCCCAGGCGAGGTGCGGTGCGCGCACGGGCATGCCCAGCCCGAGGCAGCGGCCGTTGCCTACCAGGCACATGCGACGCCCTTGCCGCAGTCCGCGCATCCTGTCGTCGATGGCTTGCCGGCCAGTTTCGACACGATCAGCGCCGTGCGCACGCGGCGTGATACGGTCGTCCCGGCAACCTCGCCGGTACCTGAACCGCCCAGCCTGCAGCGTCCGCAATTGCACATCAGCGGGTTCGATCCGCGCGCGGCCGGTGGCCGCCAGGCGCTGCGTCTCGAACTGCGCGGCATGCCGATGGATTGTGCGCCCGACGTGCGCATGCTCGTGCACTCGGCGCTGCGCCTGCACGGCGGCGAAAGCTACGCCTTCCAGCGCACCTCGCGCGGCGACTGGCGGCCGCTGTTTCTCGAATTCTCGTCGCGCGGCCTCGAGCACGGCCAGTACCGCATCGAGATCGAGCTGCACAGCCGCCACGCGCATGCGCCCGAGGCCAGCCGCACCTGGACCTGCTCGCCGGTGATCCTGGTGCCGCGCCAGGACGCGAGCCTGGGCGAAATCCACCAGACCTTCCTCGCCACGCACAAGAACGTGCGCGTCACGGCCGACGATGCCGGCATCGCCCGCGTCAATGCACCGGGCGGCGGCCGGATCGACATCGACGTCGTCGCCCGCAATGCATCCATCGCCCACCTGAACCTGGATGGCGGCAATGGCAGCGGCAAGATCGATATGGGCATGACTACCATTGCCTGGGACGAAGACCTGATCGAGATCGATCTGCCCGCCGAGCCCGCCGCGCATCCGTGCCTGACCGACAGCGCGTGCCTCGTGCACGCCGAAGCCGATTCGGCCACGCAGCGCCACGTGCGCCTGTTCGCGCTGGATGAATTCACGCTCGGCCGCTTCGAACACGACGCACCCGATGCCGACGTGCTGCTGGCCCATCATGGCGACACGGGCATGGATCCCGGTGGCCTGACGCGCCGGCTGTCGGGGCGCCACGCCATCATCCGCCGCAGCCGCGCCGGGTTCGAGATCGAAGACGTGTCGCGCTACGGCGTGCTGCTCGACGGCGTCTGGCCCGGCAAGCACATGCCGGTCCAGCTGCGCCTGGGCATGCGCATCGAACTGACGGCCAGCATCAAGGGCATCGTCACGCTCGAGGTGACGGCGCTGCTGGCGCATGCAGTCGTGCTGCACCGGCTCGACGCCGGCGCCCGCGCCGAGTGTTTTTATCTGATGGCGCCGGATGCCTTGCCGCCTGTTGGTCAGGCGGCGCTCAACGGCGCCAGCGCTGGCGCGCAGCCAGTGACCATGCCGCGCGCTGTCGCCCTGCCGCTGCTGTTCCACCGTGACGGCGGCTTTTGGCAACGCGACCGGGCAAGCGGGCGCGATGCGCCACTGGCTACCAGTGGCACGCTCGATCGCGTGCAACAGCCCGGCATCGGCATGGCGGCGCGCTTTGTCCCCAATGCCTATCCCGAGGCGCGCGCTGACCGCCGCAGCGTCGACCGCCGCAGCCTGCTTGCTGCTGCCCTCAGCGCCTGATCAGCCGTACGACGGCACCAGCACCAGAAAAACCAGCGCCGCACCTGCCAGCATCACTGCCTGCAGGGCGAACACGATCGCCGGCGCACGCAGGTGTTCAGGAATTTTCATGGCATCACCTCATTCGTATTGACACGTACAGGGTGATACCAGATTACGCCCGCCCGCACCGAACGGGCGCGCGTTAGCCGCGCGGCAAGGTCAGTCGCGGCGCCAGGTTGGCGGCCACTGCGGCAGCGGGATGCGTTCGTTGTCGCCTGCCAGGGGCACGAAGCGGTTGTCTTCCCAGTCACGCGCTGCCTGTTCGATCCGCTCACGGCTGCTCGAGACGAAGTTCCAGAAAATGAAGCGCTTGCCGTCGAGCGGCGCGCCGCCGATCACGACAAAGCGTGCGCCGGCAGCGGCGCTCACCCGCACCGCCGCCCCCGGCTCGAGCATGGCCATCGTGTTGGCGGGCACCGGCTCACCGTCGATCTCGATCGTGCCGAATGGCGCGTACAGCGCGGTTTCATCGGGCAAGTCGTCCAGTTCGATGGCGCCACCGGGCGCCAGCTGCACATCGAGATACAGCGTCTGGCTGAAGGTCGGCACGGGCGAGGTCTGGCCGAACGCACTGCCCACCAGCAGCCGCACCGTGGCGCCCGGTAATGTAATTTCGGGAATCCGGTCGGCCGGCGTGTGGCTGAACGCAGCGGGCGTTTCTTCGTGTTCGCGCGGCAGCGCTGCCCACAGTTGCAGCCCGTGCGTGCGGCGCGTGCGCTCGAGCAGATCGTCGGGCGTGCGCTCGGAATGCACGATGCCGCTGCCGGCCGTCATCCAGTTGACAGCGCCCGGCTCAATGCGCTGCTCGGTGCCCAGACTGTCGCGGTGCATGATCGCGCCTTCGAACAGGTACGTGACCGTGGCCAGCCCGATATGCGGGTGCGGCCGCACATCGTGACGGGCGCCGGCAGGCGCTTCCACAGGCCCCATATGGTCGAAAAACAGGAAGGGCCCGATGGATTGCCGGGCCGCAGCGGGCAACATGCGGCGCACGGTGAAACCGCCGCCCAGGTCTTTATCGTGGGATCGAAACAGGTGCGCGATGGCCATGGCAGGTATCGTAAAAAGAAAGGTAATGCCTGACTGTACACCGGATTGCCCGGCGCCTTCCAGTCCTGCCTACATCAGTTCGCGTACCACGCGCAGACCGACGATATCATTCGACAGCACCGCGGAAAAGCCATTGCGCAGCGCCGAGCGCAGGTAGCGCGGGTTATACAGCCACGAGCCGCCACGCAGGATGCGGCGCACCTGGTCGCCCCCCGTTTCCCAGGCGCTGCCGTCGTTTGGCGCGCCGTCGTAGTTGTCGTGCACGACGTCCTGCACCCATTCCCAGACATTGCCGTGCATGTCGTGCAGGCCCCAGGCGTTCGGTGCGAAGGTATCGACCTTCGTGGTGCCGTGCCGGAACTCGCCGCGCGGCCCGCCGTTGTAGGTGAACGTGCCGTCGAAATTGGCCTGCGTCGTGGCGATCGTGTCGCCCGTGTTGAACGCCGTCTTGGTGCCGGCGCGACACGCGTACTCCCATTCGGCTTCGCTCGGCAAGCGATAGCGCTTGCCGGTCGCTGCGCTCAGCCATGCGACGTATTGCAGCGCATCGAACCACGTGACGCCGACCACCGGATGGTCGTCGGTTTGCGGGAAGCCGGGCGCGGCCCAGTCGACTTCACCGGCCGGCTGCCAGGCGCTCGCGCGTGCGAAGGCGCGCCACTCGCCCACCGTCACCGGGTAGCGGCCCATCGCGAACGGGCGCTCGATGCCGATCCAGTGCTGCGGCGTTTCACGCGCGATCCAGTTCTTTTGCGAGCCGGCCGCCATCGCGATGCGGCGCTCGTGCTCAGGCGAGCCCATCTGGAAGCGGCCCGTCTGGATCAGCACCATCGCCGGGCCATTGCCGCTGCCGTCGATGAAGGCATCGCGCAGGATGCCCGTGTCGGCGATCGCCGCCGCCGCCGTTGGCGCATCTGCCAGCGCCACGGCCGCCGCTGCGTCGGGCGCCCGCTCCTGGCTGACCGATTCGCTGGCGCTACCTGCTGCGGCATCCTCGCGTGCTTTTTTCTGCTGCGCCAGATAGGCTGCTGCGGCCTTGAGTTGCGCGGCCTTGCGCGCCGCTTCTTCCTTGGCCGCCTGGGTCTTGGCAACTTCTTCGTCGCGCCGGGCCAGCAATTGCTGGCGCAGCGATTCCTTGCGCGCCAGGCGTGCCTGTTCAGCTTCGAGCCGTTCACGCCGCTGCTGCTCGCGCAGCTGGACGCGGCGCTGCTCGTCCTGCTGCGCCTTGATGACGGCGGCCGCCTCGGCGTCGATCGCACGCCGTGCAGCCAGTTCGCGCGCCACGCGTTCCTGCTCGATGCGCTCGCGGGCATCCTGCGCCGCCAGTTCCACCGCCGACGGCCCGGCCGCCGCGCGGATCGCCGCCAGCAGCGCGTGCACGCTGGCCGGGCGCGCCGCCGGATCGCGCCCGAAGCCGCCGCGCAGCACCTCCCACTGGCGCGCGCCCAGCGTCTCGGGCACGGTGCCGCCGGGCTCGCCGGGCAGCACGCCGGTGAGCAGCTGGTGGATCATGACCGCGACCGCATACACGTCCAGCGTGGGCTCCGGTGTGCGGCCTTCCATCACGGCTTCCGGCGCGCGGTAGCCGGCCGTGCCGGACGTGGCCGGTGCGTCGAGCTGCGACGCCGGGCCACTGGCGCGCGCGCGCGCCGCGATCCCGAAGTCGAGCAGCTTGACGTCGCCCTTGGTCGTGACGAACACATTCCCGGGCTTGATGTCGCGGTGGACCAGGTGATGCCGTTCCCACGCATAGTCCAGCGCAGCGGCGACCGGATCGAGCAAGGCCAGCACGCGCGCCAGTGGCAGGCGGCCTTCGCGCGCCAGTACGGCATCGAGGTCCTCGCCTTCGAGGTATTCCATGATCAGGAAAAAACTCGACGTGGCCGGGTCCTGCGCCCATTCGTAGACGCGCACGATGTGCTCGTGCGCCAGGCGCCGCGCGCGCGTGGCTTCCTGAATCAGGAGCTTGGCGTGGCTGGCGGCGGATGTCGCATGCGCCGGCAGGATCTTGAGCGCGACCTGGGCGCTGTGTCCCAGCTCGGCGTGCGTGGCCAGGTCGGTCGCCTGCCATACCTGGCCCATGCCGCCGTGCGCGATCAGACGTTCGAGCCGGTAGCGCCGGTTTTGCGGGCCGATTTCCTGGCCCGTCATCAGGCCGATTTCGGTGCCCGGGCGCGCTGCAGGCGCAGAAGCGTCGTAGAGCGCATCCGGATCCGCAGGCCGCTCGCCAGGCTGGTAGGCCGCGTCGAGGATCGCGTTCTTGCGCAGCTCGAACTCTTGCCGGCTCAGCAGGCCGTCGTCGTGCAGTGCGCGCAGTTCGCGGATCTTGTCGATGGCTGTTTGCATTGATCGATCAGGCAGACGGCGCCCCGCCGCAGGCGGCGCACACGCGATCGTCGCGTTGCAGGGCGTGGCCGCGCACACACTGGCGCGCGCCCGCCACGCCGGCCTGCGCATGCAGGGCGGCCTTGTTCACGTCGTTTTGAAGGGTCAACAGGTCGAGCTGATGGCGCCGGTCCTTGTCCACTTCGCCTTCGCGCCGCGCCTGTTCATCGCGCACCAGTTGCGCCGCCGCGCGCGCTGCTTCGCCCGGCTCGACCTTGCCGGCGCCGGCGACGCCGGCCAGCGCCGTCAACTGGTCGGCGTCCATGTCGGCATGCACGCGTGTTTTCAGGTAATCGGCCAGCACGACGGCATTGGCGGCGTCGGCCAGGGCCAGCTTGGCCGTGTCGTCCATCGCGCCCAGCGCCGCGGCGCGCTCCAGCGCCAGGCGCGCGAGCGCGATCTCGTGGGCCCGCTCGCCCGCGCGGGCGGCTTCGCCCAGACCGGCGCGGCGTTCGTCGGCATGCAGCGTCACGTCCTGCAGCGAGCGCGCCTGCAGTGCTTCGAGCTCGATCGTGCGCTGCAGTTTGTCCTGCTGGGCCTCGGCATCGAGCTTGCCGGCGCCGCGCCGCGCGCCTTCGATGCGCTGGCGTGCCTGTTCGTCTTCCCATTCCTGCGTGCGGCCGGCCTCGCGCAGGCGCGCATCGTTAGCAAGCTTCAGGGCCTGGTGGCGCGCCTGGTACTCGGCTTCGTCGATTTCGCGCATGCGGCGCGCCGCTTCGGCTTCGCTCTCGCGCAGGCGAATCAGTTCGTCACGCTGGCGCGTCGCGTCCTCGATCAGGCGCGCCTGGTCGATCTTGTGGCGGATCTGCTGCTGCAGCAACTGCTGCGAGAAACGCTGCTGCGCCGACTGGCGCGCATGCTGTGCTTCCTGCTGGGCGCTGGCGACTTCGGCGCGCATGTGCACGCCGGCCAGCGCGCGCAGGTGCTGCCACTGCGCCGCTTCGTCGGCGCGCTGCGCCCCTTTTTGCGCGGCCTCGTGCTGCAGCTCGGCCAGCACCTGGCCAGCGCCCTGCGCCATTGCCTGCTCGCGCGAGGTGGCTTCGAGGATGCGGCCATACAGTTCGATCTGGCGTGCACGCACGCCGTGTGCGCGGTCGGCGCCCTGCAGCGACATTTCGGCGCGCGCAATCGCGTCGTCCTGGCGCAGTTCGGCGCGCCGGATGCGCAGGCGCGCCTCTTCTTCGCTGCGCTTGATGCGCTGCCATTCTTCGGCCGTGTACAGCTCGTCCAGATGGCGCTTGTGCGCCAGTTGCACGTGCTGCTCGTCGGCCGCCAGCCACATGCTGCCCACGCGCGCGCGATTGGCGTCGTATTTGTCGTGGCGCAGCTCCACCGTCTGCACGCTCGTCACGGCCAGGCCATAGTCGGCCAGCAGGAGCTTGAGGCCGCCCTGCAGGCGTTCGTCGAGTTCTTCGCGCAGCGCGCCGCCAGCGGCCATCTCGCGGATCGAGCGCGCGCCGATGAATTCCAGCGCCAGCTGGCGCACCGGATGCGCGAGCAGTTCGCGCAACTCGGGCGTGCCGATGGTGCCAGGCGTGGTCATGAAGTGACGCGCAAAGGCCGGAACGTTCTCGATTTTAATGCTGACCGTGAAGCGCACCGAAATCGCAAGCTGTTCGCAGGTGGGAATGTCGTCGAAGTCGAATGGCACCGGCAGCGCCGTCGTGCGCGTGACGAGGATTTCGGCGTGCTGGTCGCGCAGCAAATGGTTCAGGCGCGTGAAGAAGCCTTCGAGTTCATATTCACCCTGCGGCACCTCGGTCGCCTTGTCGCCCTGCAGGATGAAGCCGCGCGCCGTGGCGGGCACGCGCAGCGTCTTGACGAACAGCCCGGACAATTCACGCAGCCCGAAGAACACGGCCAGTTCATCGGGCGCGGGCACCCAGCGGTTCTCGACCAGTACCGGCTTGCTGCGCGGCGCGCCCAGGATCACGCCGCAGCCCGCGCAGTAGCGTGCATCGACCGCATTCTTGCGCTCGCAGCGCGGGCAGCTGGCGCCATTTACTCCGAACATGTGCAACATAGCCGACTCCGTTTTCTCTCTTGCCTTCTGCTTGCCAACCTGCTGTCGAACCTGTCGACGAATCTGCCGACGAACCTGCCGACGAACCTGCCGATTCTAGCAGCGCACGATCTCTGGCCGCGGTGCGCTCGCGCACACCCGCGATGTCAAACCCGCGATCTCAAATGATGCCGATGCGCTCAACACACGCGAGGCTCGCGCCGCGCGCGCGCAACGCTTCGCGCATGCCCTGGGGCAGCGCGTGTTCCCACGCCTTGGGCAGCAGGATGCGGTCGCCCGGCCCCGCTTCGCGCAGGATCAGCGCGCACTTCGGCGCCAGCGCGTCCACCGCCTCGACCTTGCCTGCATGCCAGGCGCTCGACGTGCCGGTGGCGATCACCCTGCCCCGCGCCATGAATTCGCGGCCCCGCGCGATCCGGTCGGCCATCACCAGCGCCAGGCCGTACGAGTCGCCCGAAAACCCCGTTTCGCCAAAGCGCACCGTGGTTTTCCACTGACCCTGGCCACGGCCATCGAAATGCCGGGCGCCGGCCAGCACGGATCGCACCTGGCCCTGACGCAGTGCATCGAGGTCCGGCACGCTGATCGCGTCGTCATCGTCGCCACCAAGGGCATTCGCCAATGGCCGTACGCTCACCTCGACCCAGCCAAGATCATCGCGGTCGCCGCCGCTGTGCAGCGGGAACCAGGCGCGCGCGCTGGCTGTCGCTGCGCCCGGATCCGGCTGGCCCGTCAGCGCGCCCAGGTGCGGCAAGGCGTCCGGGCCGCCCGCCAGCACGCCATCCGGCACATTGACCAGTGCGCGGCCGTCGATCCGTCCCAGGTGCCAGGCGTCGGACCAGCCATTGGCCACCACGGGTCGCGCCGCTTGATACACGCCGCGTACGATACGGTCGGCCAGCACCGCGGCCAGTTCCCAGTCGCGCGCGGCCGGATCCAACGCGCGATCCGCGCTGAGCACCACCTGGTCGCGGCTGTCGTAACGCGGCTCGGTATGGCGCGCCAGGCGCACCACCTGCTGCATCCGTTCAACCTGCGCCGGCGCACCGGGCACGCTGCACTTGACGTCGGCGCGGCCCGCGCGTGGGCGACGCGTCGCAGTGATCGTGAGCATGCTGCCGTCCGGCAGGATACTGCGGCAGCTTGCTTCAAGAACGGGCGCCGTCATGCCGTCACCTCATCCTGCACCTGCGTGAGACGGCGCGCGCCAGTTTCGACCTCGAGATTGGCAACGATGCGGTCGGCTTCATCGAACAGCACGTCGAGCGGTCCCTCGCCGGCGACCTTCATGCGCGCCAGCAGCGCCCAGGCTTCGTCGAGCGCGGCGGCGGCGCGGCGGCTGTGGCGCGCGCGGCGCAGCTGCTCCTCGGGTGCCAATGGCTGGCCGGGCGCGGCCAGTTCCAGCGCCGGCATTGTGCCGACCGACAGGCTGACCAGATCGAGCCGGCGCAGCAACTCCTGGTGCTGGCGGAACCGCCCCTGATCGGCCGGCAGCACTGCCATGCGCACCGCGCACATCAGGCACGGCAGCTCCAGGAACAGGCGCCGCAATGCGCGGGCATCTTCGCAGGCCGGCACGAATGCTTCCGCTGGCATGATCGTCAACGCCGCAGCGGGTCCGGCCGACGCCCCCGCAGTCGCAAGCACGGCCTGCGCTGCCAGGCGTGCTTCGAGCAGCGCCGAGTAATCGTGCGTTGCGGCGAGATCGACCGGCACGCAATCGTCGACGGTCACGCCAAAGCGCGTGTACATCAACTGGTTGAATCCCGACCGGAACGTATTCCATTCTTCGAGCGTCGTGCAGGGCGGCAGTTCGAGGTTGCCCTGGGCCAGCTCGCGCTGCAGCGCAGTTTGCGCCAATCCGCCAAAGCCCGCGAGGTCGACCGCGCTACCCGCTTCGCTGGCCAGGAACAGGTCGAAACGCTGGTGCGTGGCGCGTGGATCGCTGGCATCCACCGCAAAACTCACGCGCAGGCCGATCTCGGGCGCGCCTGCAAACGGGACGAGGTCACAGGTGTACGGCCCCGGATGAACGCACCAGGCGGTTTCCCCTTCCAGCGCTGCGATGCGGCTGCCCGATGCCAGACGCCGGCTGCGGCCACCACGGTCGACCAGCACGGCAGCGCATGGCGCAGGAATGGTGATGCCCGATGGCGCCGGCAACGCGATCGCCACGCTGCCGAGCAGGGTCGCGTCGAACGCGTCCTGGCGTGGCGGGCGTCGCAGGGGATTCCTGAACAGTGAACCTAGCATCGTTATCCTTGAGCGAATTCGGGAACTGCACTATGTGGATGGGGGCACGGGCATCGCGATGGGCACTACATCGAAGCGCGCCCCGTGCCGTTGAAAATGAAGCGACGGGGTGGCTGCAAACGGCCACGGGCCTTCGCACTCGCCGTCCGCGTCCAGGCTGCCCTGCACGATCACGCTGCCGGCGCCATCGCGCACGGCGATCGTCGCGCGCGATGCCAGCAATTGCGCCGCGCCCGGTGCGTCCAGGTCGAGTTGCACGACAACGCCGGGCACGCCGCCCTGGTCGACGAAGTGAAGGCGCCACATCCGGTCATCCGTGCGCAGCACGTCCAGCGGGGCGCCGCTGTCGGCCGCGCGCAAGAGCCCCGCGCTGCCGGTCCAGCTCATGTGCTGCGTGCGGCGCACATCGGCCAGATGGCGCATGCGGCGCAGTGTCAGGGGCGACGCTTGCAGCGCCGCGCGTTCGCCATGCGTCAGCGGCCGGCTGCCGTCCAACGCCTGCAGCAGAATGGCGTCGGCCAGCATCAGGCCATCGCCTTCCACGCGGCGCGCCAGCAGCGCGCCGGCTTGCAGTTTGCGATCCAGATTCGTCATGCCCATCGTTGTTCCTCCTGTGTTCCAGCCACCTCGTTCAGGCGCAGTATCGCGGCGTCGCGCCGCTTGCGCAGGGTTGGCAGCGAGACGCCGTCGAGCAAGGCCAGCTGGCCCATCGTCGGCAATTCGCCCGTGGCGGGGTCGCACCATTCGGAAGGGTAACAGTCGTCGAATGGTCCGAGCAGCTTGAGGTACACCGCCAGGCGTACCGGCAAGCTGTCCTGCGCCATCCGGCGCGCTGCCCAGCTGGCGCGGTCCTCGACCGTCGCTGCCACCACCAGGTAGTTGGGGGGAAGTGAAACGCAGGGCGCGATGGAGGTCAGTGGTGCAGTCATTGGCGCTTCGATTTCCGGCTCTGCATCCAGGTCGATGTCCAGCGCTTCCTGGCGCGCTTCGAGGATCTGGTCCGGGCCCGGCGTGCTGCCCTGTTCGGACTCGTTCAGCACGCGCCAGTAATCGTCGAGCCAGGCATCAGACGTGCTGGCGTCCTGCAACCAGTCGCTGTCGCGGTTGGCCGACAGCGCGTCGTACTCGCCGATTTCGCGCAGCATCGCGCCGATCTTCACAGGATTCGATTTGAGACTGGCAAAGCGTTTCGAGCGTGTGTGCAGCGGGCCCGGCGCGCCCGTGTGCGCTTCCAGGCTTTCGCTCCAGCGCATGATCCATTCGGGCTTGCAGTCGACGATCGAGCGCAACTGGCGCGCTTCGATCGGCATCGCGTCGATGCTGCGGCCGAGGATCGCGCCGACCTGCGGCGCATGTTCGCGCCAGCTCTCGAACAGGCGCGCGATGTCGTGGTACGCCGTGTCGAGCATGCGGTAGGCGTACATACGGTTCGGGCTGCAGGGCCGGCCGCACGCCACCTGATAGTGATCGCTGTCGACCTTGTCGCGCAACACCGCAAACAAGTCATTGAATTTCTTGCGCAGCAGCGCGTCGCCACCCGCCTGCGTCCAGAACGGGCCGATGCGCGCAGATTCGGTGGCTACGGCCGTGCACAGTGCGGCCCAGTCGGCGGGCCGCGCCTGCAATTCGTAGACGAGGCTCAGGGCCAGCTCGGCAGTCGTTTCGCCATAGCTGTTGCCGGGGGCATGGGCGCGGCTGCCGCCCGCGTGCAGGACCGGCGCGACCGCCTCGATGTACGCGGCGAGCGACCCGTCCGTATCGGCGCCCTGCAAACTGGCGGGGTCGATGCGGGCGAGCGCCTGCAGGGAACACTGACCCAGCAACTTGCGGACCTGCTCCCAGCCGTGCTCCTGATACCGGGTCCCCGGTAAACGCATACCTTCCTCGTCCTCGATTTCGCTGCGCACGTGTTGCACAGTGAAATAGATCATGCCATACAACTACAGCATTCAGGCGCGGTGGAGACCCCTATTTGTGCCTCTTTTCCAACGACTGCCCGGCCATGGATTGCAGCAGCGCCGCGACGACGGGGGCCGCGTGGCCGCCGCCCGTCAACGCCGAGTGGCTGACAAAGGCGGCAAACGCCAGCCGGCGGGTCTGGCCCGGCAAGCTGCCCGGCTCCAGATAACCCATGAACCAGACCGTGGCCAGATCGTCGTTGCCGACCGGCGCGGTGCCTGTCTTCGCATACAGGCCGGGACGCAGCGCATCGAACGCCGGGCTGCGGAATGCACCGGCCGCCGTACCGTAGTCGATCACGCCCTTCATGCCGGCGCGTACACGGTCCAGCCGCACGCCAAGCGGCGCGCCGTCGCTGGAAGCACCGTCGCGACCGTCGAGCGCCAGCAGCAGGCGCGGCGTCACACTGCGTCCTTCGCCGACGCTTGCCGCCACCAGTGCCATTTGCAGGGGCGTCGTCTGCATCCGCAGGCCAATCGCCATCTGGCGCAGTTCATGGCGGCTGTGGACCGGATCGAGCTGCGACGCGGACGCCGACAGCGCATCCCAGTCATTCCACCGATAGTCCGGCGGGAGCAAACCGCCATCCAGCCGCAGCGATTGGCCGAAGCCCAGGCGCGCCGCCATCGCCGCCACCGGCCGCGCGGCGTCGAGCGCACCCGGCTCCAGCGCTGCGGCGCCCGGCATGCCGCCGTCCGGCTGGCCGAGCAGCGTGCGGTCGCTCAGTTCACCGGTCCAGGCAAACCACGTATTGACGCTGTGCGCCATGGCGCCGGCCAGGCCCAGGCGCCCGTCGGCAGCGCGCGCGCCGGTGATCTGGTCGCGGAAATTGGTAATGCGGGCACGCGTGCCGCCCGCCGGGTAGCTGGGCGCATCGGTGTGAAAGTCGTAGCCGCCATCGCGCGAGATACGGTCCACCTGCGCCAATGGCAAGCCGCCCAGCAGCGCATCGAGCTGTTTGTCGCCGCGCGCGGCCTGCTCGAGACCGAGCGCGGTGATCACCTTGAAGGTCGATCCGGGCGCGCGGTGGGCGCCGCCGTCGTGCTGGAATGCGGCAATCCGCAGCGGGCTGCGCGCCGGGTCGGCACGGTCGAAGTCGCGCACCTCTGGCCAGTTGTCCGGCGCAGCAGTATTTCCACCACTCGATGCGGCGGCGAGGATGTCGCCCGTGCCGGCGTCGAGCAGCACCAGGCCGGCGCGCCGATCAACAGGCGCCGCCTGGACGTTGCGACAGGTGCGCCCGTCCCACTGACCGCCCTGCTGACCAATGCAATCGAGCAGTACCTGGGCCCGCGCTTGCAACGCCAGGTCGAGCGTCAGGCGCGCGGCATGGTCGCTCCCACCCAGGCGCGCCAACATGCCGGCCACGCTGCCGTCGTGCTGGCGGTGCACGCCCAGAAGCGGCGCCAGGCCGGCCAGCGTGGCCCGGACCGACGGCGCGCCATCCTGCCACAGGGCGTCGCCGTTGCGATCGACCAGGCGTACCGCGGCGCCGGCGGGCCGCACGCTGCGGCTACCGGCCGGCAGCGCCTGCCACGCGAGCACGCCACGTTCGACCTTCAGATGGCGATAGGCGGCGTCGGCGCCGCCGGACAGTCTCGCCAGGTCGAGCGGCTCGATCTCGACCTTGACCGACGTTGCGCCCGGCAGCGGCGACAGCACCAGGTGCTGCACGGCGCCCGCGTCCGGACAGGCGCGCCCGTCGCAAACGCCACGGGCCGCCACCGTGGCGCCCAGCACGCTGCGTACACGACCGGCGACCAGCAATTCCAGCGGCTTGCCCACTGTCCGGGCGCTGAGGCTCACCAGACTGTCCCGCCGACCGCCCTCCCAGCCGCCGACACGGTTCCACGGCGCCCAGTCTTGCGGCAACTGCGCGAACAGGCGCATCGCTGCCAGCGGCAAGCCTGCCTCGCGTACGGCCGGGCTGCCTGCCACCGCCGCTTGCCAGATTGCCGTTGCGCCAGGCCGCACGCGCCATGCCACCAGCCGCCGTTCGCTATTGAACACGCGCACCTGTTCGCGCACGAAGGCGCCGTCGGCCCGGTGATGCAACCGCTCGAGCAGGCGCCGGTCACCGGCGTCGAGCTGAAAATGCTGCCAGCCGGGCAGCGGCGCGCGTACGGATTCGTCCGCCTGGAGCCAGGCCAGCAAGTCGCGCGGTGCCAGTTCGATCAGGCCGTCGCGGCCAAGGCGCAGCAAGCCCCTCGCCCGCAGGGCCTCGAACAACGCCTGGTCTTCCAGACCGGCGCCCGGGACCAGCGGCACGGTCCAGACACCGGGACGCAAACGCAATGTGACCGGGCCCCCGACAGCCGGGAACGCCTGCACCAGCGCTGCCGTCGCGGCCTGTTGACCAGGCTGAAAATGTTGCAGCACCAGTTCACCGGCCTGCGGGCAGGCGCCGCTCGGCTGGCGCGTGAAGCGCAGTGCCTCGCCACGCCACAACAGCCAGCCTGCGCTGCCCAGCGCAGCCTGGCCCTGGCGCGCATGCGTCGCCACCCCGGCCGTTGCATCGCTGATCCAGCTGGCGGTGCCAAAACCTGCATTCCAGGCAATCGTCAGGCCGGCGCCCGCATTGCCGGTGATGTCGGTACGCGGCATGCTGGACCCATCGCGCGCCAGCAACACGCTGCGCGGTGGTCCATTGCTGCTCCGCGCGAGTGCGGCAGCTTCGCCGAACGGATAACCGACTCGCAGCGGCAACAGCCGCCCGTTCGCCGGATCGAGCATCTGCGTGCACAGGTCGACCCGGACCGCCGGCCCGGCCTGCATGCCGCTGGCAATGACGAGCGCCAGCGCGCCGCGCTGCGTCAGCGACACGCCGCTATCGGCCGGCACGACGAGTTCCAGACCCGGCGCCAGCGGCTGCAGCACCGCCAGCGCCTGCGCACCAGGTACATCCTGCGCATCGCTCGGCAAAGCGCGCGCGTGCAGCGCCAGCGCGACGGCGCCGCCCATCACCAGTGCCAGCGCGGCCCAGGCCCAGGCCGGCCCCAGCGAAATGGTCCAGCCCCGGCGCAGATTGCGGGCGCGCCGCCGCGCCGTGCGCGACGCAGCGATGTTGCGGGACAGGGTGGCGAGGGGGCCGGTCATGCACGTTTCCCGAGGATAGCGTGGCGCCCATGCGCCCTTGCGCAAGGCTAGCGGAGGGACGGTGAAACCGCTGAGCGGAGTAACGCTGCAAGCGCATGGTCAGGGCCTCCCTGATGCAGCTCACCCCCCGTTTTCTGCGGCTCGTCGCACACCGCTGGAAGCCTTGCAGGGACGCGCCTAAAGTACACACATCGACACACCACTCACCCACCAAGGAGAAGCAAAATGAACGTCCTCAAACACATGGAAGCCGTCTTCATCGCTGCCGCCCTGATCGCCGTTCCTGTCGGCTATCTGGCCAAGGTATCGGACGCCAACGCCTTCAATGCAAGCAGCGCGGCCATCGCCAGCGGCGCCAAGGTCGCCACCGTGACCGTGACCGCCAAGCGCCTGAGCAGTGCCGAGAAATCGCAGCTGCTGGCACTGGACACCGTCACTGCAGCGAGCCGGCTGTGAGCGCGGGCGGTCGTCGCGGCGCTGCCCACGGGCGGCGCGCGGCGGCCAGGTGGACCGACAACGCCACCAAACTGTGTCAGATGTAATAACTTGCTTCAGGCTTCGCGTCATCGATCCCGGATTGCTATATTTCGCTTATCCGCTTACGGATCTGGAGACGACCATGAAATCCCCGCTTATTCTTGCAGCCCTGATCGCCATTGGCGCGGCTGCCACCATCCCGCTGTCTGCACAGGCCCAGCCACATGTCTCGGTCGTGATCAGCAACGCCCCGCCCGCCCCCATCTACGAGCGCATTCCCGGTCCGCGTCGCGGTCACGTCTGGGCGCCCGGCTACTGGGAATGGCGCGGTCATCGCCATGACTGGGTGCCCGGCCACTACGTCGTCGCGCGGCCTGGTTACGTGTACGCGCCGCCGAGCTGGCACCATCGCGGCAACCGCTGGGTGATGGAACCGTCGCGCTGGAACCGTGGCCCGGGCCACCACTATGGCCCGCAGCCAGTGTATGTGCGCGGCCATGACGGCTATGACCGCGACCGTGGCTATCGGGACCACCGCGATCGCGATCGGCATCACGGCCGCGGGCGCGGACCGGACTTCGACCGCGACGGCGTCCCAAATTACCGCGACCGCGATCGCGACAACGACGGCATCGGCAACCGCCATGACCGGGACCGCGATGGGGACGGCGTGCGTAACCGCCACGACAGCCGCCCGGACAATCCTTATCGCCGTTGATCGACGCGGTTAATTCACGGCCTGGCGTTTCAGGTGCTTGTCCAGAAACGCCAGGATTTTCGCGCTCGCTTCGGTCTGGTTTTTCTTCTTCGAGAAACCATGGCCTTCGTCGTCGAACACGACATACTCGACATCGACCTTGTTCTTGCGGACCGCTTCCACGATCTCGTCGCTTTCGGGCCGGATCACGCGCGGATCGTTCGCGCCCTGGATCACCATCAGCGGCTTGATGATACGGTGCGCATGGAACAGCGGCGACGTCTCGACCAGAAACTCCTTGTCCTTGACCGGGTCGCCGATCTCGTCATACAGCGCCTTGCGCTGCGCTTCCCAATACGGCGGAATGCTCTCGAGCGTGCGTACCCAGTTGCTCACCCCAAAAATGTCGATGCCAACCTTGAATGCCTCGGGCCGGAACGCCAGCGCCGCCAGCGTCATGTAGCCGCCATAGCTGCCGCCCATGATGCCGATGCGCTCGGGATCGATATACGACTGACTCGCCAGCCAGGTCTTCGCTTCGATGCAATCCCACAGTGGCTCCATGCCGTGCTTGCGGTCGTCCGCGCGGAAGAACGTCTTACCATAGCCCGAGCTGCCGCGATTGTTGATGCCCAGGACCGCGTACCCGTGATTGACCAGATACTGGATCTGCGCGCTGTAGCCGCGCATCGTCTGCCCGCCCGGCCCACCGTGCACGTACACGACCGCCGGCACTTTGGCATTCGGCGCCGCACCCTTCGGCTTGTAGTAGATCGACGGAATCACCGTGCCGTCGAACGATTTGAAGCGCACGACCTCCGCTTCCACCAGGTCGTTCGGATCGATGGCCGGGTTCAGGCTGCGCGTGAGCTGCGTGGTCTTCTTGCTGCCAAAATCGTGCACGTACAGGTTGTTCGGCGAGCGGTCGCCATTCAGATAGAACGCCATCAGGCGGCCACTGGCCGAAAACGTCACCTGGCGCATCTCGCCGCCCGGCAGTTTCGGTAGCGTGACCGGCTTGCCGGCGGCGTCGAACACGCGCACGTCGATGCTGCCGTCGCGGTTAACGATGCTGACCCGGTTAGCGCCATTGCGCGAGTAGCTCGTGTCCAGCAGGTCCCAGTCGGCCTTCTCGACATCGCTCGTCGCGCCACTGGCCAGATCGTATGCGGCGATGCGCGTGAACTCGCCGCCGGCATTGGTGGTGAACAGCAGGCGTTTCGATTGCGGATCGAACGTGGCGGCCGAGTGGCTGGCCGGCGCGGTGTGCGGCGTGATGTGCTTCATCGTGCGCGTCGGCAGGTGGTACACGTAGACGTCGCTGTCGGACGTGGTGCTGGACTTGTCGAATGCGAGCCAGTTGCCGTCGCGGCTGATGTCCGAGACATTCATGCCGCTGTCGTTCTGGTACACCATCGTGCGGTCGTAGCTGCCCGCGTCGTACAGGTAGATGTCGAAGAATTTCGGATCGCGCTCGTTGGTGGCGACGTAGAAGCCGCTGCCGTCGGGCTTCCAGCCGGCGAACGAGGCCTTCAGTTTGCCGGGTGTCAGGTCGCGCTCCTTGCCGCCCGGTTCGAGCACGTACAGGTGATTCTGCTCGTCGCCGCCCGTGTCACGCGTAAACAGGATGCGGTCGTCGTTGTAGAAATAGCCCACCGCGTAGGTCGAATCGACGGTGGACGTGGTCAGCGCGCGCGGCGTGCCGCCACCCACCGGCAGCGTGTACGCATTGAAGATGCCGGACGCGTTACTGCTGAACAGGATCTGCCGCTCGTCCTTGCTGAACGAGGCGCCGGTCACGGACGTCGTCGCCATGAACTGCTCGATGGTGTAGCGCTTGACGTGCTTGCCCGGTTTGAGCGGCGCTTTCGTCGGCGGCTGCGCGCCGGGTTTTTCAACCTGCGCCATGGCCTGCAACGGCATCGACACGGCGCCGACCAGCACGGCGAACAGGGACAATCGGACTGCATGACGGGACGGACGCATCGCTTCTCCTCAGGTTGGACAGCACCGATCCAGTGTTTCAAAAGTCTTAACTTCTGTCAACGAATCAAGATCGGTTATGCTCTCGCCATGAACGACCTGAGCCTTCTGCGCGCCGCCGCATTCAAGACCGAACTGGCGGCCAGCGGGCGCCTGATGGCGCGCGCTGGCCTGACTGAGCTCGAGGCGCTGACCCGCACGCTTACGCACAGCGCCGGCGTCGCGGGCCTGGTGCACCTGCTGGCCGAACGCGCGGCGCTGCGCCAGCATGCGGCGCAGCAGCTAGAGCGGCGCGCGGCGCTGGCCAGCGTAGCGCGCACGCGGGGCGCAGGGGCCGGCAAGACGGCGTGGCGCGCCTGGTTCGACGGTTCGGCACGCCCGAATCCCGGCCGCTGCGGCATCGGCGCCGTACTCGAAGGCCCCGGCGGCGTGCGCATCGACATCTCGCGTGACGCCGGCTATGGCAACAGCAGCGAAGCGGAATACCTGGCGCTGATCGCCGTCCTGGACGCCGCCGTGGTGCACGGCGCACACGATGTGCTGGTGGTTGGCGACAGCCAGGTCGTGATCGACGACGTGAATGGGCCCGCCAGCGCAAGTGCGCCGAGCCTGCGTGACTACCGCACCCGCGCCTCTGCGCTGCTCGCCCGCCTGCCCCAGGCGCAGTTGCGCTGGATCCCGCGTCACAAAAATGCACAAGCCGATGCGCTTTCACAGCGCGCCACGGCGCTACCCTTACCGGAAACAACCGAATGCTAGAAGCCACCCCCACCGATTTCACCGCCTGGCGCACGCAACTCGTTGCGCTGGCAGCGCAGGATGCCGGCACCGATGGCGCCCACGATGGCGCCCACCTCGACCGCGTCTGGCGCAACGCCCAGGCGCTGCTTGCGCACCATCCGGAAGCCGACTGCCTGGTGGTACTGGCGGCCAGCTATCTGCACGACCTGGTGAATTTGCCCAAGAACGACCCCGCGCGCAACCAGGCATCGCGCCGCTCGGCCGAGCTGGCGCGCGAGTTGCTCGGGCCGCTGGGCTTCCCGCCGGAGAAGCTCGACGCGGTGGCGCATGCCATCGAAGCGCACAGCTTTTCGGCGGCGATTCCCGCCACCACGATCGAGGCCAAGATCGTGCAGGACGCGGACCGTCTCGACGGCCTTGGCCTGGTGGGACTGGCGCGCATGTTCTATATCGCAGGCCGCATGGAAAGCGGCCTGGCGCATCCGACCGATCCGCTGGGCGACGACCGCGCGCACGACGATCGCCGCTACGCACTCGACCATATCGTCGTCAAGCTCGACAAGCTGCCGGACATGATGCAGACGGAGGCCGCACGCGCCGTGGGCCGCGAACGCCTCGAACAGTTGATGACGTTCCGGGCGCAGTTTGCGGCCGAATGGAGCGGCGTCTAGCGAGACATTGCGGCATGGCACCGTTGCCGCAATGCTAAGATAGGCGACCGCCAACCGCCGAGGTGTCCATGACCAGTACCACCACCACCCCGCAAGCGTCGAGCGGCAATCTCAATTTCGTTCTGGTCTGCGTGTTTATCGACATGCTCGGCATCGGCCTGATCGTGCCCGTGCTGCCGCTGCTGGTCGGCCAGTTCGTCGAAAGCGCCGACATGCGCGCGCTCTGGTACGGCGTGCTGGCCACCGTGTTCGGCCTGCTGCAATTTCTGTTCATGCCGGCGCTGGGCGCGCTGAGCGACCGCGTCGGCCGCCGCCCCGTCCTGCTGTATTCGATGGGCGGCATGTGCCTGAACTTTCTCGTCACCGCCTGGGCACCGAGCCTGGCCTGGCTGTTCCTCGGGCGCGTCATCGGCGGCATGTCGTCGGCCAGCATGTCAGTGGCCTCGGCCTACGCATCCGATATCTCGACCCGCGAGAACCGCGCCAAGAGCTTCGGCAAGATCGGCGCCGCTTTCGGTCTGGGCTTTATCTGCGGCCCCATGCTCGGCGGCGTGCTTGGCGAAACTAACCTGCACCTGCCGTTCTACGTCGCCGCTGCGCTCTCTGGCGCGAACCTGATATATGGCTACTTCTTCGTGCCCGAGTCGCTGGCACCCGGCGCGCGCCCGCCATTCGCATGGGCGCGCCTGAACCCGTTCACGGCGCTGATGCGCCTCGTGCGGCGCCAGGACATCCGCGGCCTCGTCGTCGCCGTGTTCCTGGCCACCTTCGCCCAGATGATGCTGCAATCGACCTGGGTGCTGTACACCACCTTCCGCTTCGACTGGACGCCGCGCGACAACGGCATCGCCCTCTTCTGCGTGGGCCTGACATCCGTCATCGTGCAGGCCGGACTGCTGGGCATCCTGATCCGCCGCTTTGGCGAGCCGCGCCTGGCCCTGCTCGGCCTCGGTTCGGGCGCCATGGCGTATGCCGCTTACGGCCTGGCGACCGATGGCTGGATGATGTACGTCTTCATCATGTGCAATGTGCTGGCCTACGCCGCCGGTCCGGCGCTGCAAGGCCTCGTCTCGAAATCCTCGCCACCCGAGCAGCAGGGCGAGCTGATGGGCTCCCTGCAGGCGATCGGCAGCCTCGCCGTCATCATCACCCCGCTGCTCGGCACCGGCATCCTCAGCGCCGTCAGCCACTTGCCGCAATCCGACTGGCGCGTCGGCAGCAGCTTCTACCTGTGCGCGTTCATGCAACTACTGGCGCTGATCGTGGCCTGGCGCTACTTCCGCCACCACAATATGGACCCGAACCAGACCAAAAGCCGGGGTCAGGTCTGACATTTGGACACGACCCCAGCATTACAAAGCCGGGGTCAGGTCTGACATTCAGACACGACCTCAGCTTTAAGCAGTTGATTGAGTGATGATTGTGCAATTTCGACGTGCCTTGAGATACCAGTGCGAAACTTATTGTCTTTTTCAAGAACAGTGCTGAGCTCGTGTCCGAATGTCAGACCTGACCCCGGCTTTATGCTGAGCTCGTGTCCGAATGTCAGACCTGCCCCCGGCTTTTTCGGGTGTGCTTCAAGGATTGCAGCGTCAAAACGCCAGCTGATACGTCAGCGTGGCGCGCAGCGGGCCGGCGAAGTAGAAACGGCGTTTTTCCAGGCCCGTTGCCGGGTCGGCGTACGACGGTTCGAAGCCTTCGTTTTCGCGCAGCAGATTGGCCAGCGACAGCCGCAACAGACGCTTGGCATCGATGCGCCAGGCGGCGTATGCATCCAGGTCGGTGCGGGGCGCGGTGTAATAACCGCGGTTGGCGGTCACGCGCACCAGGCCATTGCGCTTGTGCGCTACGCTGCTGCCCAGTGTCAGCGCGCCCTGGCGGTAATCGATCCCCAGGTTGGCCGACAGCGGCGTTTGCCGTTCGAGACGATTATCGGGGCCGGGTACCGATTCGACGCGCGACCAGTGACGCGCCACACCCGCCCGCATGTCGATTTCCGGCGCGCCCGCAAACAGGGACTTCAGCGGAAACTTCGTTTCCAGCTCCACTGAGCGGGTCTCGGCGCGGCCGTCGTTCACCGGCGTGAAGATCCAGCGGTAGCCGTCAAAATAAATGCGGTTGCTCGTGTAGTCGTCAATGCGGCGCAGCGAGGTGGCGATCGAGACCATCGCATTCTCGGCCCAGTAATGCTCGTACCCGGCGTCGATGCCCCACGCCAGTTCGGGCTTGAGGTTCGGATTGCCCTGGAAGTCGGCCTCGGTGGCGCTGTTGTTTTCGAACGCCTGGCGCCGTGGCAGCAGGTTCCACAAGTCCGGCTCCTTGTAGGTGCGCGTGAGTGCAAAGCGCATCTGGTCGCCCTTGCGGCCCGGGATCTTCCACAGGGTCTGCATGACCGGACTCCAGACCCCGGAGCCCGAGCGGGTCGACGCAAACGAATTACCGGATGCGCGGGTGCGGATGCCCTCCCAGCGCAGTCCCAGGTACATCGACCAGTACGGCGTGATGTCCCACTCGTCCTGGGCATACATGGCCAGCCGGGTCACGCGCGCCTCGAACGTTTCGTCCAGCGCCAGCCCGGACGGAAACGTGCGCACGCGATCCTGCTCGATGCGCGTCTCGTCGCGCCAGGTGACGCTGCCGTCCCAGCCAGTGGCAAGCGCGTGACCGCTGCCAAGTTTGCGCATCGCCTTGCCGGTCGAATTGACACCCCGGTCGCGCCGCGCGCCGTCGATGCGACCGTCTGTCTCAGGATTGCCGGTCGCGTCGCGCCCATCGCGCAAACTCACGTTCTCGCTGCGCTCACCCGTCAGGCCAAGCTTGGCTTCGATGCTCGCGCCGGACGGAAAGCCCCTGCTCCAGCGCAGGTCGGTGCGCGCCGTTTCGTCATCGGCGCGGTAGTGCGTGACCAGGTCGGGCGCAGGTGGCGGGCCGCCGATCAGCGTGGTGACAAGGGCATGGCCACGGTTGCGAAACCGGGTTACGTTCACAAACGTTTCGGACGTGATCTTGTCGCCGCCAGCCAGTGTCCACTCCAGGCGCGGCGTCAGGTTCAGGCGTCGCATGCGGCCACGTTCATCGGTCGCCGTCGTGCGCAGCAGGTCGAGCGCGCCGTCGGTTCCCGTGTTCTCCAGCACCATCCCATTGACGCGATCGAGCCGTTCGCTCACGCCATCGCCGGCCAGCGACCAGGCGAAGCCCTCGCGCCGGTCGCTCAAATGCAGGGACGCGTTCGGCCCCCTGAACACATCTGAACCGAGCATGCCCAGCTTGAGCTCGCGCTCCCTGGTCTTGGCCACGTGGCGCAGGACGATGTTGACCGTGCCAGCCACTGCCTGCGTCGACAGGTCTGCCGTCGCGGCGCGCAGCACCTCGATGCGCTCGACCACCTCGGGCGACAGCGTGTCGAAGCTGAAGTTGCCAGGTGCCCGTTCGCCGTTGATCAGTACCTGCGTGTAGCCGGCGCCCAGGCCACGCAGCTGGATCGTTCCGCCCTGACCACTGCTGCCGTCGATCGTTACACCAGGCACGCGCCGCAGCGCATCCAGAATGGAGCGGTCACCATAGCGTGTGAGTTCGTCGCGCTTGATGATGGTCCGGGTGGCGGTATCGTCGCGACGCGCATCGTAGCCGGCAGCGCTGCCCCGGATGTCCACCTGCGGGATGCCAGGTTCAGTCTGGGCAGCCGCCGGTATCGGGACGCTTGCAGCGATCAACAGAGACACGGTGTAGTGCGTTGGCAGTTTCATCACGGCGGCTTCTCCAGGTTATTGAACAGGCCGAGCCAGAATATGCCACTTCATAGCAAAGTGTAAACGTAAATATAGAAATTTTTTGTTCTTTTAAATCGCATATGCAATTACTACCTCATGGCACTTATGAATAGCAAGGAAGCGCATGCGTGCGCTGTCCGCCATCCCCAGGCTACCTGCGGTACACTCGCCTCAACAGTGTTAAAAGCGGCAACAGAATTTCCGTCTGACATGCCCAGCTATAATGCGCACTTTTCCGCGAAAGGCGATCGACCGTGTCCAGACTCAAAGTCCTGCCCCAATATGTAATGCCGAAGCAGGCAATGACCAACCTCGCCGGCCGCGTTGCCGGCCATCGTGGCGGGTCGATGACGACTGGCCTGATCCGTTGGTTTGTGGGCAAATACGGCGTCGACATGAGCGAAGCGGCCAATCCGGACATCGCCAGCTACCCGAGCTTCAACGAATTCTTTACCCGCGCCCTGCGCGATGGCGTTCGCCCGTTGGCGCAGGCCGATTATGTGTGTCCGGTCGATGGTGCGATCAGCCAGTTCGGCGACATCGATGACCACCAGATCTTCCAGGCCAAGGGCCACAAGTTCACCACGGTCGAACTGGTCGGCGGCGACCAGACGCTGGCAGCGCACTTCCAGCACGGCCACTTCGCCAATGTCTACCTGAGCCCGAAGGATTACCACCGCATCCACATGCCGTGCGACGGGCGCCTCACGCGCATGATCTATGTACCGGGCAAGCTGTTCTCGGTGAACCCGACGACGGCGCGCGGCGTGCCCGGGCTGTTCGCGCGCAACGAACGTGTCGTGTGCGTGTTCGACAGCGACGAGTTCGGCCCATTCGTGATGACGCTCGTGGGCGCAACGATCGTCGGCAGCATGGCTACCGTCTGGCATGGCGTCGTCAATCCGCCGCGCATGGCGCGCATCTGCGACTGGCAGTACGAGCCGGGCCAGGTCACGCTGAAAAAAGGCGACGAGATGGGCCGCTTCCTGCTCGGCTCCACCGTCGTGATGCTGTTCCAGAAAGGCGCAATCCGCTTCAATCCGGCCTGGGCGCCCGAGGGCAAAGTGCGTCTGGGCGACGTGATGGGCAATCGGCCGCTGCGCTGAGCGGTCTCAGGCAACGTCCGACGCACCGTTCTCCAGCGCGGCCTTCGCCCTGAAGGCCGCAGCGATCTGTTCCGGCCCGTGTCCGTGGGCCGTACAGGTTTCTTCCATCATGGCCAGAAATGCGCGCGTCTTGGCCGGCATCAACTTGCGGCTCGGGAACACGGCCCAGCCATTCGCGGTCGGCATTTCCCATTCGGGCAGCACCCTCACCAGTTCACCCGTCTGCATGTACGGTTCGGCGAACAGCGTCGAGCTGAGCGCGATCCCGGCGCCGCGCGCGGCGATGCGCGCCAGCAGGTCGGGTGAATTGGCCGTCAGCCGGCTTGGCAGCGCGCGCTGCCAGCGCACCTTCCCGCGAATCAGCGTCCATGGCATTGGGCCGCCGCTGCGGCTCAGGATGCACAGCACGTCGTGCGTGGCCAGATCGTCCGGATGTTCGGGAATCCCGTGCCGCGCCAGGTAAGCCGGTGATGCGAACAGGCCCGGTTGCTCGAGGATGAACGGGCGCGCACTGAGCGTGGCGTCGTCCGGCAAGTCACCCATGCGGATGGCGATGTCGAAGTTCTCGGCCACCAGATCGACCCGGCGCGGCGTCAGGTCCATCTCAAGCGTGACGGACGGATAGCGCTCGAGAAAGCGCGCAATCACGTGATTCAGGGTGCTGTTGGCGAAGTCGCCCGGCGCCGAGATGCGCAGCTTGCCGCTCGGCTCACCCTGGCGGTGCTGGGCCAGCGCGCCGGCCGCCTCCACTTCATCGGCCAGTCGCCGCGCGTGTTCATACAGGCTGGCGCCGAATTCGGTCACCACCAGCTTGCGCGTCGTGCGCTGTAGCAGTCGCTCGCCCAGGGTCGTCTCGAGTAGCGCCAGACGCCGCGAGACCGTCGACTTCGGCAAATTGACGCGATCGGCGGCGCGCGTGAAGCTCCCCGCTTCGACGATGCGGGCAAACAACAGCAGGTCATTCGGTTCGACATCCATGATTGTCCCATCAGCAGAATAATGTTATCCATTTTACGGGCTTTCGCATTGTTTTTGGAAAGACTAAAGTAGACCCATCGCTACTCCAACCACGAAGGGACCACCACCATGAACATCCTGCACATCACCTCGAGCATCCGCGGCGACGCCTCCGAATCGACCCGCGTCACGCAACAGATCGTCGACAAGCTGGTCGCCGCCAACCCGGGCGCCACCATCGTGCGCCGCGACCTGGGCGCTGCCCCGGTGCCGCTGCTCGACGGCGCGGCCCTGGGCGCGCTGTTCACGCCGGGCGAGCAGCGCACCGCCGCGCAACTGGCGCGTGTGGAGCAGGACGATGCGCTGATTCTCGAAGCACAGGCAGCCGACGTGATCGTGCTGGGTGCGCCGATGTACAACTTCTCGATGCCGGTGCAGCTGAAAAGCTGGTTCGACGCCATTGCCCGCGCTGGCGTAACGTTCCGTTATACCGAGACCGGTCCGGAAGGCCTGCTGAAGAACAAGAAGGTCTATGTGGCCGCAGCGCGTGGCGGTGTCTACGAAGAGGCGCAGGATCCGCAAGTGCCGCAGATGCGCGCGCTGCTGGGCTTCCTGGGCCTGGTTGACCAGACCTATATCTACTCGTCGGGCATGGCGATGGGCCCCGATGCCGTGGCTGCGGGCCAGGCAGCGGCCAACGCCGCCATCGAAGCGGCACTGGCGTAATACTTGCAACACCCCGGCCGCCGTCAGGCGGCGCAACCAACAGGAGAACAGATTGACCACTACCGTCCCGCAACCGGTCACCACGGCGCCTCTCGTCAAAAGCCGCGGCGTCGAGCGCATGATCAACGGGCAGTTCGTGATGGATGGCGCGGGCGTACGCATCAACCGTATCCTGACTGGTCCCCTGCAGCGCCGCCTGGACCCGTTCCTGATGCTCGACGCCTTCGGCAGCGACAAGCCGGGCGACTACATCGCCGGCTTTCCGGAGCACCCGCACCGGGGCTTCGAGACCATCACTTACATGCTGGCCGGGCGCATGCGCCACCGCGACAGCGCCGGCAACGAAGTCCTGGTCACCGATGGCGGCGTGCAGTGGATGACGGCCGGGCGCGGCGTGATCCATTCCGAAATGCCGGAGCAGAATGCCGGCCTGATGGAAGGGTTCCAGCTGTGGCTCAACCTGCCCGCAAGCGACAAGATGACGGCGCCGTGGTACCGCGACATTCCGCTCGAGGAAGTGCCTCGCTTGACCACTGACGACGGCGTGACCGTGCAGGTGATCGCGGGCCGCACGCACGGCATCGACGGCGCGGTGCAGCGGGCGCATACCGAGCCGCTGTATCTCGACCTCGAGATCCCGGCCGGCGTGACGTTCGAGCAGCCGATTCCGCCCGGGCACAATGCATTCGTCTATGTGTTTCGTGGAGAAGCCGTCATCGACGGCAAAGGCGTGCCGCAAACGCGCATGGCGATCCTCGACAATGCCGCCGGCGCTGACGGCGTGCGGATCAAGGCGATCGCACCGACGCGCCTGCTGATACTGGCCGGGCGTCCTTTGAGCGAGCCGATCGCGCAGTACGGACCGTTCGTGATGAATACCCAGGCCGAGCTGCATCAGGCGGTCGAGGATTTCCGCGCCGGTCGTTTCGCGTAAGCGCTTCGTCAGCGGCCATCCCACGTACCTGGCAGGCATGCGCTACACTCTCGAGATGACACAAGCGCAACACAGCCTGCCATGGCACTGCTAGACACCCTGGGCGACCTGCTCGCCCGCGCCAGCTATGCGCTGGGGCTGGAAAACGCCGACCGCTTCCCGCGCGGGCACGCTTCCCCGTACACCCGCTGGAACAAGGCGTACTTCGACATCCCGTCCGATCTCAAGGCCGAGCGGATGGAAACGATCATCTGCGCGGCCATCACCAACACGCCTTACGTGTTCGGCGAAATCCGCAATCCTACTCCCCGCATGCAGCGCGCGCTACTTGCCATCATCGAAGCGCGCTTGCGCCGGGCCGATGCGCCGGCCGATCTGGTGGCGCTGCTGGTCAAGGCGTATCGTCAGCCGCATACGCCGGACATCGTGCCGGGCCTGCGCGCGACGATTGCGGCCAATGCGCAGTTCGATGCCAATATCCAGGCGCATGCGGTGCTGGCGTATCTGGGCGATGCGCCAGCCGGATTTGGCGTGATCGACGCACACGGGTAAAACGCAACCGGACGCGCTAACCTTTCGAAGGCTGCGTCGCTGCCGGCGACGGGCTGGCCTTGGCGACCGGCGGCGTGTCGGGTTTCACAGCCGTGGTGCTCGTGCCCGCCGCAGCACCTGCACTTGCTGCGGCACTCCCCCCTGCACCCGCTGCATCGGCCGGCTTGCCCGCCTGCGGCTTGGTGGTCAGAACCGCAGCATTGACGAAGTTCTGCGTCGTCTCGAACGTCTTGAGCAGGACCCTGAACAGGGGCTCCACGTTCTCCGGTTTGATCGCGCCATTGAGGTAGAACTGGCACAGCGCGAACATACCCGTGCGAAACGCGTCGAGCGGCGCATTGCGCGATGCAAGGACCGTGACGGCAGTGCTGAAATCATCCTTGAGCGTCGCACTTTTGCCTGGCAGCGTAAGGGAGGTATCGACGCTCGCCTTGATACCTGTTGCCGTGTCCGGCGGCGGCTCGGCGCAAAAACGCGGCTGCGGATGCTCTGTCGCGGCAACGATGACCGTACGCCGGTCGGCCGACAGCGACACCGTTCGGACCGGACCGATCTCGTCTTCGACCACCGGACGATTAAAGAACGTGCCCGTCGTCGCGGCGCAACCCGCCAACGCAGAGAGAACGGCAAACATAACGAGGATGCGGAACATGGCAGCTCCTGGTGCGACCCCGGGCATCGCTCAGGTAGTCTACCTGTCAGACTCGCGGGCCGCGCAGGCGTGCCCCGAACCTGACAGCCGTTTGCGCCTGCACAAACCTGTTGTCAGGCCAGAGTTTCCCGCTAGAATATCGCCACATTTCCTTTCCCGGCCCGACCTCATGACTTCCGCCCGCCAGTTCCAGTTCAAATCCATCAACTACACCGGCCTGCAGACGGGCCCGCGCGTCATTATCATGGGCGCGACCCACGGCAACGAGGTGTGCGGCACCAAAGCCATCCGGCGCGTGATGGACGAGATCGACAGCGGCGCGCTGCACATTGCGGCCGGGAGCGTGACGTTCGTCCCGATCGTCAATCCGCTGGCGTACCAGCAAGTCACGCGCAATGGCGACCGCAACCTGAACCGCGACCTGTTCCCGAAGGCGAATCCGCAGGATTTCGAAGACCAGATCGCGAACTGGCTGTGCCCCCTGCTCGGCCAGCACGACGTGCTGCTCGATATCCACTCGTTTGCCGCTACGGGCGAGCCGTTCGTAATGGTTGGTCCGCTCGACAATGACGGCACGCTGCAGCCGTTCCGCCACGCCGAAAAAGAACGCGCGTGGGCGCGCCGCCTGGGCGTGCGCCGCTTCGTCGATGGCTGGCTGGCGACCTATGGCGACGGCGTGCAGCGCCGCAGCCGCAGCGCCGACGAACTGGAAACCGTCTTGCGCTACGGCGTGGGTACCACCGAATACATGCGCAGCACGGGCGGCTACGCGCTGACGCTCGAAGCCGGCCAGCACGACGATCCGGCCGCGCCCGACGTGGCCTACCGCGCGATCATGAACACGCTGGCGCACCTGGGCTTGATCGCCGCGCCCGACCCGGTGCCCGTTGATTTTGACGCCATGGAAGCCCTGTCGATGGTCGTCGTACATGACAAGCTGCACGCGGATGATGCGTTCTCGCGTCCGTGGAAAAGCTTTGACCCGGTGGCCGAAGGTGAACTGATCGGCACCCGCGCCGACGGCACGCCGGTGACCGCAGAATTCGGTGGCCGCATCCTGTTCCCGGCCGCGAGCGCCGCTGCCAACACCGAGTGGTATTACCTCACCCGCCCGAACCCGCTGTTCGGACGCGAACAGAACTGATCTTCACGCCGGCGACAGCAGCTTGAGCATCACGATGCCGCTGATGATCAGCGCGATCGCCAAGAGGCGCAGCGCGCCGGCCGGTTCGCCCAGCATCAGCATGCCGAAGATTGCCGTACCAACGGTGCCGATGCCGGTCCAGATGGCGTAGGCGGTGCCCAGCGGCAGCTGGCGCAGCGCCAGGCCCAGCATGCCGACGCTGGCCGCCATCGTCGTTACCGTAAACACCGATGGCCACAGCCGGGTAAAACCCACCGTATATTTCAGGCCGACGGCCCAGGCCACTTCCAGCAGGCCGGCGATGACAAGATAGATCCAGCTCATGGGGCTTCCTCACGCGTTGTCAGGTCAAAAGGCGGCGAGTATACCACCGGCCCGTGAGCGAAAATCGGGCCGCCGCCAACAGACTTTTTTTGAATATCGTAAGATGACGATATTCGGATCGAAAGATCCCGATATAAGGAACCAACCGATGGACATCGACGCGATCCACAAGGCCCTGGCCAACCCGGTGCGGCGCCAGATCCTGCACTGGCTGAAGGATCCGCAGCTGCACTTCAGCGAGCAGGAACACCCGCTCGAGATGGGTGTGTGCTGCAAGCTGATCGACGGACGCACCGGCCTGTCGCAATCGACGGTGTCGGCGCACCTGGCCACGCTGCAGCGCGCGGGCCTGGTGGGCACGCGCCGCGTCGGCCAGTGGGTTTTTTATCATCGCAACGAGGAAGCCATCGCGGCCTTCCTCGCCCAATTGAACGACGCAATCTAGGAAAACAAGATGACTACCATGTTTGATCCGATCAAGGTCGGCGCACTCGAATGGCCAAACCGCATTGTCATGGCGCCGCTGACCCGCTCGCGCGCCGATGCCGGCCGTGTCCCCAATGCCCTGATGGCCGAATACTATGTGCAGCGCGCGTCGGCAGGCCTGATCCTGTCCGAAGCCACCTCGGTCACCCCGATGGGCGTGGGCTACGCCGATACGCCGGGCATCTGGTCCGACGAGCAGGTCGAAGGCTGGAAGCTCGTGACCGACGCCGTGCACGCCGCCGGCGGCCGTATCTTTTTGCAGCTGTGGCACGTCGGCCGTATCTCGGACCCGTCGTTCCTGGACGGCCAGCTGCCGGTGGCCCCATCGGCGATCAAGCCGGACGGGCACGTGAGCTTGCTGCGCCCGAAGCGCGAATACGTCACCCCGCGCGCGCTGGACATTGAAGAAATCCCGGGCATCGTGTCGGCCTACCGCAAGGGCGCCGAGAATGCCAAGCTGGCCGGTTTCGACGGCGTGGAAATCCATGGCGCCAATGGCTACCTGCTCGACCAGTTCCTGCAAGATTCGACCAATCAGCGCACCGACGCGTACGGCGGCTCGATCGAGAACCGCGCACGCCTGCTGCTGGAAGTGACCGATGCCTGCATCGACGTCTGGGGCGCCGACCGTGTCGGCATGCACCTGGCGCCGGCACGCGACTCGCACGATATGGGCGACTCGACGCCGGCCGAAACCTTTGGCTACGTGGCGCGTGAACTGGGTCGCCGCAAGATCGCGTTCATCTTCACCCGCGAAGGCCAAAGCCCGGACGAACTGGGCCCGATGATCAAGAAAGAATTCGGCGGCGTGTGGATCGCGAACCAGCAACTGAGCAAGGAAAAGGCCGAGGAACTGATCGCCAGCGGCACGGCCGATGCCGTCTCGTGGGGCCAGCTGTACATCGCCAACCCGGACCTGGTGGAACGCCTGCAACTGAACGCACCGCTCAACAAGCCGAACCCGGACACGTTCTACCATCCGGGCGCAACCGGCTACACCGATTATCCCGCGCTGCCGGCCACGGTGTAAGCATCCCTTTCTCCGCGCCCTCGCCCGCTCTTGCCGGCGAGGGGCGGCGCTTCTTCGAACAGGACCTGCGGGTCCTGTTTTTTTTGGCGCAGTCAACGTTAAATAGAGCCGAGCTATGAACTGATCAGCGGTCCGATGGTCCAACGCCTGTCCCCAGCGTCAGGAGTCGATCATGAAAGCGCCCCGTTTCAAGAACTGGTTTGCCAGGTTGCCAGCGCTGAATCAGCCACAGCGCCGGCAAGTGCTCGACGCCCTGCATCCCGCAGCTGGCCTCGACCAGGTAGTGGCACTGATCGCGCAAGCAAGAGCGCCAGCGCGCTGCTGCCCCAGTTGTGGCAACGAACGCTGCAATCGGCACGGATTCGCCAACGACCTGCAGCGCTTTCGCTGCTGCGCCTGTGGCCGCACGTTCAACGACCTGAGCGGCACGCCGCTAGCGCGACTCAGGCACAAGGCCAAATGGCTCGCTTATTCGCAGGTGCTACTCGATTCACTGTCCGTGCGCAAGGGCGCAGACCAGGTCGGCGTGCACCGCAACACGGCATTCCGGTGGCGCCACCGCTTCCTCGATTGGGTCAAACTCGACCGGCCTGCATCGCTCAACGGCATCGTGGAGGCCGATGAGACATTCCTCCTCGAATCGCAAAAAGGATCACGCACGCTCGACCGCCCGCCACGCCGACGGGGCGGGAGCGCGCCCAAGCCGGGCATTTCCCGCCATCTCGATTGCATTCTGGTGGCGCGCGACCGGAATGGCCGCACCATCGATGCCGTCACTGGTCGTGGCGCACTCACGGCCGCGCAACTCGAACGCGATTTGCTGCCCAGACTTGATCCGCAGGCGCTCCTGGTCAGCGACAGCCATGCCGCGTACCGGGCCTTCGCACGCAAGCACAGTATTGCGCACGAGACCGTCAATCTGCGCGCCGGCGTGCGCGTCAGGCATATGGGCAGCCGCGCCATCCACGTACAGAACGTGAACGCGTATCACGAGCGTTTCAAGGACTGGCTACGAGGCTTTCGCGGGGTGGCATCGCGCTACCTGCCCAATTACCTGGGATGGCGCTGGGCCCTGGATGGTGGGCGGGTCAGTTCCGCAGAACAGTTGTTCTGCATCGCAGTCGGCGTCATCAACAGATAAGGTTGACTGAGCTTTTTCTTCGTATTGACGCTTGAATGAAGCATATGTATGCCATATGCATGGGCAAAAAAGGATCGTCGTGATGGGTGTCCAGCCACGAACGTTAGTGATATTCTTGCGCGATTGTTAGATTGTTACTGTGCGCACGTCTCGATGCGCCTACCGAGAGAGGATTTTCAGTGAACGTTCCAGCACACCGCGCCATGGCGCTTGCCATCGCTTCCGCCATCGCCTTGGGCGGCGCCGTCCACGCTGCGCCGGCAGCCCAGGGCGCGCGCGCCGAGACGCCGTTCCTGTCACAGGTCGACGCCTTTGCCCGCTCCGCACGCGTATCGAACGTGGACTATGTGCTGGACTTCACGCTGACCGGCAAGGAAACCTTTGCCGGCACGACCACCGTCACGTTCGACCTGAAGGATGCCGACGCGCCGGTCACGCTCGACCTGAAGGACGCCACCGTCAAATCGGTCAGCGTCAACGGCAAGCCGGTCGCCACGCGCTACAACAAGTGGTTCGTCACGCTCGACGCGGCCAGCCTGGCCAAGGGCCGCAATACGGTTGTCATCGATTACGAGCGCCTGCACAGCACCAATGGCGAAGGCCTGCACCGCATGGTCGATCCGGCCGATGGCCGCGTCTACACCTATTCGCACTTCGAGCCGGTCGCCGCCCAGCAGATGTTCGCGGTGTTCGACCAGCCCGACCTGAAAGCCAGCTACACGGTGTCGGTCACCGCGCCGCGCGACTGGCACGTGGTCACGACCACGCGCGAAACCAAGATCGACGAGCGTGGCGCAAACCGCCACTGGACCTTCAAGACCACCAAGCGACTCAGCCCATACAACTTCTCGCTGCACGCCGGCCCGTACCAGGTCTGGGAAGACAACAGCGGCAAGTACCCGATGCGCCTGTTCGCGCGCCAGTCGCTGGCCAAGCTGGTGGTGCCAGACGACTGGTTCCGCCAGACCAAGGCTGGCCTCGGCTTCTTCGAAGAATACTTCGGCGTCCCGTATCCATTCGAAAAATACGACCAGCTGATCGTGCCGGACTTCCTGTACGGCGCGATGGAAAACGCCGGCGCGATCACGTTTGCCGAAGCGCGCTATGGCGTGGCCAACATGACGGCCGAGCAGAAGCAGTCGCTGACCGAAGTGATCATGCACGAGATGGCGCACCAGTGGTTCGGCAACCTGGTGACCATGAAGTGGTGGAACGGCCTGTGGCTGAACGAAAGCTTCGCGTCCTTCATGGGCGTGCTGGCGACCGTCGAATCGACCGAGTTCAAGGATTCGTGGCAGAAGTTCTACCAGAGCGGCAAGCAGCGCGCCTACATCCAGGACCAGACTGCCAGCACGCACCCGATCGAAGTGCCGGTGCCGTCGTCGAGCAATGCCTTCGACAACATCGATGCGATCACCTATTCAAAAGGCGGCTCGACGCTCAAGCAGCTGCGCCACCTGCTGGGCGAAGACGTGTTCCGCAAGGGCGTGCACAACTACCTGGTCAAGTACTCGTGGAAGAACGCGACGCTCGACGATTTCATCGGCAGCCTCGGTGAAGCGGCCGGCCGCGACCTGTCCGGCTGGACCAAGCAGTGGCTGTACAACGCCGGCGTGAACACCATCGCCGCGAACTACAGCTGCAGCGGTGGCAAGATCCGCAACTTCACGCTGGCGCAGACCGCGCCATCGAAAGACCTGCCGACGCTGCGCGAACAGCGTGTGCAGATCGGCGCCTTCAAGATCGACGGCGGCAAGCTGACGCTCGTGAAGAACGTCCCCGTCACCTACACGGGCGCCAGGACCGTCGTGCCGGACATGAATGGCATGGCCTGCCCGGATCTGGTCTACCCGAACTACCAGGACTGGGGCTACGCCAAGGTCAAGCTGGACAAGCGCTCGTTCGCCACCGCGCGCACCAGCCTGGCCAAGGTCGACGATCCGCTGCTGCGCGCGATGTTGTGGCAAAGCCTGTGGGATGGCGTGCGCGACGCCGAGATGCCACTGAATGACTTCATCACCGTGGCGCTGAACAATGCGCCGCTCGAGAAGGATTACACGCTGCTGGGCGATGTGCTGGGCAAGGTCAGCGAGTCGAAGGCCTACCTCAATGCGATGAACCTGGATAACGCCTACACGCGCCAGACCACGCTGGCACTGGAAAAAATGGCGTGGGACGGCGTGCTGGCCAACAAGGGCAACGCAGACTTCCAGCGCCGCTGGTTCAACCAGTACATCGGCGTTGCCAGCAGCCCGGACGCGCTGACACGCCTGGCCGGTATCCTGGGCGGCCAGGTCGATGCGGCCGGCGTGCCGGTGGGCCAGCCGCAGCGCTGGTCGATCATCGCGCGCCTGAACCGGTACAACTATCCGGGCGCGTTCGACCTGATCGCGCAGGAGTCGGCGCGCGACAAGTCGGACGCCGGCCAGATCGCGGCCGTGGCAGCGACCGTCATCCGCCCCGATGCCGCCGTCAAGGCGGACTGGGTCAAGCAGATCGAAGACCAAAAGACGGCATTGCCGTTCTCGCGCATCCGCACCGCGATGGGCAGCATCTTCCCGGCCGAACAGGGCGCACTCAATGAGCGCGATGCCGATGCGCGCCTGGCGCGCCTGCCGCAGGTGGACAAGACGGGCGGTCCAGTCTTCATGCGCGCCTATGCGGGCACGATGATCCCGGCGACCTGCACGCCGCAAAGCGTGGCGCGTCTGAGCCGCGCGGCGGCCACGATGACGGACCTGTCGGCGTTCACGCGCCGCACGCTGCTCGACACACTGCAGGACGATCAGCGCTGCGTGGCGATCAAGGCAAAGCTGAGCGCACCAAAAGGCTGATCGCCACATGCTGGCTGCCTGGGTCCTGACGCCACGCCGCGCGCCCGGCTGGCCGCTTGCGGTCACCCTTGGCCTGCACCTGCTGCTGGGCTGGTGGTGGTTGCAGGTGACCGGCGTACGGGTGCTGCCGGCGACTATGTCGGCGCCCCGTGAGTTCATCGTGGTGGCAGTGTTGGCGCCAGCGCCTTCGCGTTCTTCCGCTGCACCCGCTGCACCCGCTGCCGCAGCGTCACCACGACCGCGCGCAGCGCAGGCACTTCCTGCGCGCGCCGCCCCTGCCGCGCCGCCAGTGGCGCTACAACCGATCACGCCAGCGCCTGCAGACACCGCGCCGCCTGCGGCCACGAGCGAACCTGCTGCAGATCCCTTCCCCACCTCGCCCGGCGCAGCACAAGACACCACCGCCACAGGCGACGACAGCCTGGCCAACCGCGGCAAGCGCACGGCAGGCGCGGTCGATCACGAGCTGCGCAAGGGGAAGCTGGCGCCGCTGGACCCAGGCGACAGCAAATGGCAGCGCTTCGCGGAGGCCGTCAGCAATGCCCGCGTGGACACCTCGCGCACGCTGATATCGGAAAGTTATACGGCGCCGGACGGCGTTGTCGTGTACCGTTTCCGCCTGGCCGGGCGCACCTGGTGCCGCACCGGCGGCGGCATCAGGCCGAGCCCGTTCGGCGCCCAGGCTGGCGGCGCGGAGCTGTTCGACAAGGCCGGTGGTGGTGGCTTTGCTGGCACGGTCCGATGCCCGACCCGGGTGGAGTTCAAGCCCGACTGAACTGCTGGCACGCGTCGTGCACTCGCCACTCACCGTCACGCGACCCTGCCGTAAAATGGCCGGACTTGCGGCTCCCTGCCGCTCACGGAGACAACACATTGGACTGGGATTATCCGCAACCGTTCATCCTGGCGGTGACGCCACAGGCCGGCGACATCGATGGCCTGAACCATACAAATAACGCGGTGTACGTGCGCTGGTGCGAACAGGCCGGCTGGGCGCACTCGGACAGTCTGGGCCTGTCGCTCGACGACTACCGGCGCCTGGACCGGGCGATGGCGATCCGGCGCGGCGAATACGATTACCTGCTGCCCACGTTCGTTGGCGAAGCGCTGCGCCTGGCCACCTGGCTGGTTGGGGGCGACGGCAAGCTATCCATGGAACGGCGCTTCCAGCTCGTGCGCGAGAGCGATGGCGCCACCGTGTTGCGCGGGCGCTGGGACTTGGTCTGCATCGAACTCTCGAGTGGCCGGCCGCGCCGCATGCCTGCGCCATTCCTGGACACGTATATGCCGGTGATCGTGGGCGGCGCGCCTACAGGATCTCGTTGACGCGCGTGAACGGCCGGCACAGCCGCACGCCGTTGGGTGTCACGACAAATGGCCGTTCGATCAGGATCGGATGCTCGACCATCGCGTCCAGCAATGCGTCGTCACCCGTGCCGGGCTGATCCAGGCCTAGTTCCTTAAATACCGATTCCTTGCTGCGCACAGCCTCACGCACCGTGATGCCGGCATCGGCAATCAAGCGGGTCAGCGTGTCACGCGTTGGCGGATTGGCCAGGTAATCGATGATCTGCGGTTCGTGGCCGGCGTCACGGATGGCAGCCAGGGTATTGCGCGAGGTGCCGCAGCGGGCGTTGTGGTAAATCGTGATGGCCATGGTCATAGCAAAGGAGTGGTTCCTGTCAGGTTGTGGTGAATGAGACAGGCACATGATAACCACAGCGCATACCCGTCATCACTATTTCGCTTGTCCCCCCTCCCCGCACGGGCTAGAATCGCACGCTTGATTTTCTTGCGCGTAGCCAATTGCAACCCTTGCAATGTGTTGACGCCACCCTGGAGACCAGATGACCGACTACCTGCTGCGCCCTGCAGCCCTGCCTACCCTGCGCCAGCGCGCGGCGCTGCGCGTGCTGCAGTTTTTTGGCTGGAAGGTGTTCTTCAAACCGTTGCCAGGGCCGCATGGGGTCTGCGTCATCTACCCGCACACGTCGAACTGGGATTTCCCGATCGGCCTGCTGGCCACGTGGGCCATGGGCACGCAGTTCAAATGGCTGGCCAAGGACACGCTGTTCCGGGGCCCGATGGGCCGCCTGATGCGCCACTGGGGCGGCGTGCCGGTCGACCGCCGCGCACCGATGGGCGCAACGCGCCAGCTGGCGGATACCATGCTCGCCGCGCCATCGTTCTGGATCGGCATCACGCCCGAAGGCACGCGCGCCTACCGTGCGAACTGGAAGAGCGGCTTTTACCACCTGGCCGTCACGGCCAACGTGCCGATGGTGCTGGTGCGCTACGACTATGGGAAGAAAGAGCTGAGCCTCGTCGACACGATGACGCCGACCGGCGACGTCGAGCGCGACATGGACGCCATCCGCGCCGTCTATGTCAACAGCCAGGCGCTGTACCCGGAGAATGCCGCGCCGATCGTGCTGGCGCCACCGCGCGACGAACAGCCGGCGCAGCGCAAGCGGGCCTGACCGCTGGCGGTTCGTACAATTTTCGTGGTTGTAACGACGCTCAACCTTGTGGCGGGAACTGGCCAAGCTGCATAAACAGACCAAACCAGTCCTCCATATGCCAGGTCTTGGTGATCAGGCCGCCTTCGAGCGTGTGAAACTCGTGTAACCGGAAGCTCACTTTTTTTCCGGTGGGCGCGATGCCGAACAGCGCGCCCAGATGCGTCCCGCTGATCTCCGCGCGCACGGCAACCTTCCCGGGCTCCTGAATCGTGTCATGGATGGTGATGTGCACGTCCGGAAATGCGGCCGCCAGCATCCGGATGATCGGCTTGATGCCAGCAGGACCCGGGCCCTGCTCCGGGGCCAGCGGAATGTCCTCCCACGCCGGGGAGAGCACGGCATCGACAAGATCCGGGTTTTGTTCGCTGAATGCGCGGTACAGCGTTTCCACGACGGTGAGTTCGGTGCGCAGCTGGTGCGCCAGGGCTGTCGTTGATATCGTCATCGGAAGGATCTGCTCGAAGTTGAATGAAGCGCCAGTGTGTTCCCCGCAGTTCGATCAGTCCAACAAATAACCGATATACCGTATTATTCGGCTCATGGATTTTCATGGCCTGGATTTGAATTTGCTGGTTGCGTTCGATGCGTTGATGAACGAACGCAATGTCACGCGTGCTGCAACGCAGGTAGGCGTCAGCCAACCGGCAATGAGCGCTGCCTTGTCGCGTCTGCGGACCTTGCTGGGCGATCCCCTGTTCCAGCGCAGCAGCACTGGCTTGGTCCCCACCGCACGCGCACGCGATCTGGCCGCGCCCGTGGCCGCGGCGCTGCGTCAGATCGAATTGGCGATGCTGACGCAGCCCGCGTTCGAACCCGGAACGGCATCGATGACATTCAAACTGGGTCTGCAGGATTACCCGACACTGATCCTGTTACCGGCGCTCGTGGAAGCGCTCGAACGGGCCACGCCCGGCGTATCGTTGAATGTGCTTGCATACAACGACCGGGATACTGCCGTCGACCTGCTCGATGCCGGATCGATCGATGTCGCCATTGGCGTCGCGCCGACCGTCATGGATGCCCGCATCCTCACGCGGCCTTTGATGCGCGATACCTTTGTCACGATCGTATCGACCGACCATCCGGCGGCCAGTCACCCGATGGACTTGCGCACCTATCTCGACCTGCAGCACGTGCTCGTGTCACCCGAAGGGCAGTTGCATGGTCTCGTCGATCAAACCCTCGCGCAACAGGGCAAGCAACGCAAGCTTGCCTTGACCTTGCCGCAACTGTTTGCCGTGCCCGCGGTGATTGCGCGCACCAATATGGCGGCCACCATCCTCAAGCGCGTGGCAATGCATGCGCAGGCCAACCACCGGCTCGTGATGTTCCCACCACCCCTGGCACTGCCGGACATCACGTTTCACCTGATATGGCACCGCCGTAGCGACAGCAACCCAGCGCAACAATGGTTCAGGGAGTTCATTGCAGCGCAGTCAGCTGCAATGTAATCATCGGTTGGGTTGAATGCAGCAGCGCACGCGTACTGCTACTGCGCATCCGCCCGCTGCGTGGCGGCTGCCGGTGTGCCGGCTGCACGCGATCCGGCCAGCTGGTCCCAGGCGATGGCGGCGCTCAGGAATATTTGGCCGTTGAGTTTACTCAGAAGATCGCTTTCCTTGAGCCGGTCCATGACCGGCCCCTTCACTTCGGCCAGGTGCATCAGCACGCCGCGCTGGTTCAGCGAGCTGTTCAACTCTTCGAGGCCGAACAGCGCCGACGTGTCGATCGCATTCACGGCCGACAGCACCAGCACCAGATGGCGCGTGCCCCCATGCGCGACGAGTTCTTCATCGATGCGCTCGTTGACTGCATCCACATTACCGAAGAACAGGCCCGCATCGACGCGCAGCATCAGCAGCCCTGGTGTCGTTTCGGCCGAGTAGCGGTCGACGTTGCGGAAGTGTTCGGTGCCATGGATGCGGCCCAGCACCGCGATGTGCGGCCGGCTGGCGCGCCAGATCAACACCACCATCGACAGCGCCACGCCCACCAGTACCCCCGCTTCGACGCCCAGCACCAGTACCCCGCCGGCGGTGGCCAGCAGCGCCAGCGCATCGGCGCGGTCGTAGCGCCAGGCGGTACGCAGCGTCGACAGGTCGAGCATCCCGAGCACGGCCACGATGATCGTCGCGGCCAGCGTCGGCAGCGGCAGCAGTGCGAGCCAGCCAGTGGGCAGCACGAGCGCCAGCGCCAGCAGGCCAGCCGTGATCATGCTGGCCAGTTGCGTGTTGGCGCCGGCCGCGAAATTGACGGCCGATCGCGACAGGCTGCCGGTGACGGGGAAACCGCCGGTCAGCGCGCTGCCGACGTTGGCGGCGCCAAGGCCGACCAGTTCGCGGTTGCTGACCAGCTTCTCGCCACCGCGCTTGAGCGCCAGCGCCTGCGCGCCCGACATGCTGATCAGGAACACCATGAAGCCGATCAGGAGCGCCGGTTGCAGCAAGGCTTGCCAGTGCTGCGACGACGTCGCCAGGTTCAGGCCCGGCAAGCCGGTCGGCACGGCGCCCGTGGTGGCCACGCCCATCTGTGCGAGACCCAGCTGCTGCACGAGCGCCATTGCGCCCAGCACGACGGCGATCGGCGCCAGCTTGGACCCGACGTCGGCCGCCGCTGCGGGCACGCGCAGCCGGCGCAGCAGCGGCGCCAGGTGGCTGCGCGCGGCCAGCAGTAGCACAAGCGAGCCCACACCCAGCAGGATGCTCGGCCAGTGCGGCCGCATGCCGAGCTCGATGGGGCCACCTACCAGCGTGCGCAACTGGCCCCAGGCGATCATGATCGCCGAGCCGATGGTGAATCCGCTCATCACTGGCCGCGAAAAGAAATTGGCGAGAAAGCCGATGCGCAGCAGGCCGCATAGCAGCAGCACCACGCCGGATAACAGCGCCAGTTGCGCCGCCAGCACGCCATACAGCGCCGTGCCGGGCGTGGCCAAGGGCGCCAGCGTTGACGCCGTCATCAGGGAAATGATCGCCATCGGTCCGACCGATTGCGTGCTGCTGGTGCCGAACAGCGCGTACAGCAAGGGCGGGACGATGCTGGCGTAGATGCCGACCGCCGGCGGCAGGCCCGCCACCAGAGCGTAGGCCATGCCCTGCGGGATCATCATCATCGCTACCACGATGCCGGCGCTGATATCGCCCGGCAGCGCGGCGCGCCGGTAGGGGCGCAACCACTCAAGCATGGAAAGTCCTGGCCGGGACGGCCGACGGTAAAAAGAGCGCTAGCGTAGCATAATTACCCGTACCGGCCGGGCATCAGCCGGCCAGCGCCACGAGCCAGATGCCCGCCGCGCCGATGGCCGCAGCCAGGGGCCGGCGCAGGCGCTCGCCCGGGATGGCGCCGAGCAGCATCAGCCCGGCGCTGGCCAGGAGAAAGCCGGCGCCGCTGGCCATGCCGGTCAGTTCATTGCCGTGCGCGAGGCCATGCACGAAGGCGCAGGCGCCGACAGTGAGCACGGCCAGTTGCGACTGCTGCAGACGCGGCGCGCATGCCGCCAGCACGCCCAGCAGCAGCACCGTGGCGGCAATGGACAGTTCAAGCGCCGGCAACGCGACGCCGCCAGTGCTGGCCGCGCCCAGCGCCATCATCAGGAGGAACGTCGGTGCGAGCAGGTAGCCATGCTGCTGGCGGCTCCAGAGGCCGACCGCGAGCAACGCCAGCAAATGGTCGACGCCCGTTACCGGGTGCAGCAGGCCGGCCACGAAGCCGCTGTCAGGCGCGTGACCGGGATGCGCGGCCGCCGGCAGCGCCAGTGTCAGAGCGATGACGGCCACGCCCGCGCGCACCAGGTGATTGCGGGTTGCGTGGCGCAGCGAAATCAACTGTTTCATCATGATCGTCTCCTTGTCTTATTGGTGGACTGCGTCGAGCAGGCCCTGTTCGCGGATGAACGCGACCACGTCCTGCACGCCCTCGCCCGTGCGCAGATTGGTAAACACGAATGGCCGCTCGCCGCGCTGGCGGCGTGCGTCGCTTGCCATCACCGCCAGGTCCGCCCCCACATGCGGCGCCAGGTCGGTCTTGTTGATGATCAGGAGGTCCGAGCGCGTGATGCCCGGGCCGCCCTTGCGAGGGATCTTCTCGCCGCCGGCGACATCGATCACGTACAGCGTCAGGTCGGACAGCTCCGGACTGAAGGTCGCGGCCAGGTTGTCGCCGCCCGATTCGACCAGCACCAGTTCCAGGTCGGGAAAGTCAGCCTGCAAACGCGCGATGGCTTCCAGGTTGATCGACGCGTCTTCGCGGATTGCCGTGTGCGGGCACCCGCCCGTCTCCACGCCCATCAGGCGCTCGGGCGCGAGTGCGCCGGCGCGCAGCAGGATGTCCATGTCTTCGCGCGTGTAGATGTCGTTGGTGATCACGGCCATGTCGTAATCGTCGCGCATGTGGCGGCACAGCAGTTCGCACAGCGCGGTCTTGCCCGAGCCTACCGGCCCGCCGATGCCTACCCGCAGCGGATTGGAGGTTGTCATGCCTGCTCCTTCTTGATGAATGATCACGACCGGTACAACCGGCCATGCTGCACTTCGTGGCGCATCGACAGCATTGACAGGCCGGGCGCCCAGTTCGACAATTCGTCGTCCGGCAAACACCGCGCCAACTCAACCGCGCGCTCGATCTCGGGCCGCAGCGACAGCAGCAGGCGCTGGCCGGCGACCTGCCCCAGCGGCACCGACTTGACGCACACCAGTACCTGGTTCTCGACCCACGCGAACACCATCGCCAGCAGCGCTTCTTCGTGCGGGATAGCCAGTCCGTCGACGGCGCAGGCAAATGCCAGCGGCAGCGTGACGTCCTCGCCCAGCGCGCGCGTGTCGGCCACGCCCAGCTCCGCGATCAGGCGCCCCAGCGAATAGCCCATCTGGACCGATTCAGCGCGCAGTTCGGCCGTGTCGCGCGACGCCAGGAAGCACCCGCCCCAGTGCGCGATCGCTTCGGCGTCGCGCGCAGCGAACGCTGTCAAAAGACGCCACAACACCGGCGCATCCCAGCGCGCCACCACGTCATGCAGGTAGTGCACGATCCACGCGCGGGCGCTATCGGCATCCGTGACCAGGCCTTCTTCCAGCGCCGCTTCGAGACCCTGTGAATAGCTGTAGCCGCCAATCGGCAGGGCCGGACTGGCAAACTGCAGCAGGTGCAGCAGGCTGGCGGCGTTCATGTCGCACTCATGTGAGATTCGGCTCGACCGGCGCACCGTCCGACGGCCGGTGAATCTTCTGGCGCAGGGGCACCGGCGCCAGCAAGCCGCCCGGCCCCTGCTCGTGATGGTGCCCGTGACCGCCGCCATACGCGCCCGCCTCTGGCTCGAATTTCGCGAGCTCTTCACCAACGTCCGCCCCCAGCCCTTCGACCATCTCGCGCAGCACCGGATCGACACGGATGCGCAGCCAGCCCGGGCCGACCTGCGTCTGCGTATGGCGGTTCCCCAGGTGGAAAGCGCAGCGCGCCAGCAGCGTCGCGTCGCCGCAGCGCACGACATAGGTCGGCTCGAGCGCGGCCTCGACGCGCACCACGCGCCCGCCTTCGCCCAGCAGCAGGTCGCCATCGCGCAGCACGGTGCCGCGCACGAGGAACAACGCGACCTCTTCGCCCGAGACCAGGCGCGCGCGCTGGCGGCAGCGCTCGCGTTGTTCGAACGGCAGCAGCAGCGTGTCGTGCACGACGTCGGCGACAACGATGCGGGTATGCAGTGAAATCATGGATGGCCTCTAGAACAGGAAGTAACGCTGCGCCAGCGGCAGCACGCTGGCCGCTTCGCACACCAGCAGGCGGCCGTCGGCGCGCACTTCATAGGTTTCGGGATCGACTTCCATCTGCGGCGTGGCGCCGTTGTGGATCATGTCGCGCTTGCGCAGGCCGCGCGTGCCACGCACGGCGATCGTCGTCTTGCTCAAGCCCAGCGTGCCTGCGATGCCCGCCTCGAACGCGCTTTGCGACACGAACGTGAACGACTTGCGCAGGCCGCCGCCAAACGCGCCGAACATGGGCCGGTAATGCACCGGCTGCGGCGTCGGGATCGATGCATTCGGGTCGCCCATCAGGCTGGCCGCGATCATGCCGCCCTTGACCACCATCGACGGCTTGACGCCAAAGAAGGCCGGCCGCCACAGCACGATGTCGGCGATCTTGCCTACTTCCAGCGAGCCGACGACATGCGCGATGCCGTGGGTAATGGCGGGATTGATCGTGTACTTGGCGATGTAGCGCTTGACGCGGGCATTGTCGTTGCGTGACGAGTCGCCTGCCAACGCGCCGCGCTGCACCTTCATCTTGTGCGCCGTCTGCCAGGTACGCATGATCGTCTCCCCCACGCGGCCCATCGCCTGCGAGTCCGACGACATCATCGAGATTGCCCCCAGGTCGTGCAGGATGTCCTCGGCGGCGATCGTCTCGCGCCGGACGCGCGACTCGGCAAACGCCACGTCTTCGGCAATCGCCGGATCAAGGTGGTGGCAGACCATCAGCATGTCCAGGTGCTCGTCGAGTGTATTGACCGTGAAGGGCCGCGTGGGATTGGTCGACGATGGCAGCACGTTGTCGTAGCCCACGGCCGCGATGATGTCCGGCGCGTGCCCGCCGCCGGCGCCCTCGGTGTGAAAGGTGTGGATCGTGCGGCCCTTGAACGCCGCCACGGTCGACTCCAGAAATCCCGCTTCGTTGAGCGTGTCGGAGTGCAGCGCCACCTGCACATCCAGCCGTTCGGCTACCGACAGGCAGTTGTCGATCGCCGCCGGCGTGCTGCCCCAGTCCTCGTGCAGCTTCAGGCCCACGGCGCCGGCATGGACCTGCTCTTCGAGCGGGCCGGGCTGGCTGACGTTGCCCTTGCCGAAAAAGCCCAGGTTCATCGGGAACGCGTCGGCCGCCTGCAGCATCGAATGAATATGCCAGGCGCCCGGCGTGCAGGTGGTCGCCGCGGTGCCGACGGCCGGCCCGGTGCCGCCGCCCAGCATCGTCGTCATGCCCGAGTACAGCGCCTCGTCGATCTGCTGTGGACAGATGAAATGGATGTGCGTGTCGACGCCGCCGGCCGTGACGATCATGCCTTCGCCGGCGATGATCTCGGTCGCCCCGCCGATGGCCATCGTGACATTCGGCTGGATATCCGGGTTGCCCGCCTTGCCGATGGCGGCAATCAGGCCATCCTTGATGCCGATATCCGCCTTGACGATGCCCCAGTGGTCGACGATGACGGCGTTGGTGATGACGGTGTCCATCACGCCCTCGCGCAGGCGCTGCGACTGGCCCATGCCGTCGCGGATGACTTTGCCGCCGCCGAACTTGACCTCTTCGCCGTAGGTCGCGAAGTCGCGTTCGATCTCGATCACGAGCTCGGTGTCGGCCAGGCGAATCCGGTCGCCCGTGGTCGGACCATACATGTCGGCGTAGGCCTGGCGGCTGAGCGTGACCATCATGCGTCCCCTGGGGTTAGAGACACCGCCGCGGGCAACGGCCCGGACACGCGGCCCTGGAAACCATGCACGATCCGCTCGCCCGCCAGGTCGACCAGTTCCACCGTGCGGCGCTGGCCCGGCTCGAAGCGCACTGCCGTGCCAGCCGCAATGTTCAGCCGCATGCCGAGCGCCGCTTCGCGCTCGAACTGCAGCGCCGGATTGACTTCATAAAAGTGGTAGTGCGAGCCGACCTGCACCGGCCGGTCGCCCGCGTTGGCCACGACCACGGTCAGCGTGCGCCGACCGACGTTGAGTTCGATATCGCCGTCGTCAAGAAAGTATTCGCCTGGGATCACGATAAGCTCCGGCTAGGGGATCGGATGGTGGACGGTTACGAGCTTGGTCCCGTCCGGGAACGTCGCCTCGACCTGGATATCGGGGATCATTTCGGGCACGCCCTCCATTACGTCGGCGCGCGCGAGGATCCTCGTGCCTTCGCTCATCAGCTCGGCCACGCTGCGGCCATCGCGCGCGCCTTCCATGATGGCAGCCGTGATCAGGGCCACCGCTTCCGGATAATTCAGCTTGAGGCCGCGCGCACGCCGGCGTTCAGCCAGCAGCGCAGCAGTAAAGATCAGCAGCTTGTCTTTTTCGCGGGGCGTCAGGTCCATGGGCGGGTCCGTTCCAGGTGAGCCAGTCTAGGTGCGCCAAATACGCGGCGGGCACGCCGGGCGCTCGAGCAGGTGGGGCCGCAGCAATGCCCACACCTGGGCCATGACGGCGCGCGCCGCTTCGCCGTCGTCGCCGAGAAAGCGCGCAACGAACACCGACTTCACCTGGCTCGACGCCAGTTGCGGGTCGAGCGCGCGCACGCGCGCCTGCAGCGCCGGGGGCACGGGCCGACCGACGGCAAGAAAGGTCGCGCACACGGCGTGGCCGCGCATGCCGAGGGGACTGGCGATGCGGTCCGGGGTCAGGATGCCCTGCTCCCACCACAGCAGGTGGCCCTCCTGGCGGATCCGCGTGCGCTGGCGTATCCGTCCGCGCGCAAACGCTTCGCCGGCGGCCACGCGACCGAAGCACAGCACTTCGCTGCCGATATAGATGCTGCCGGCAGCCAGATCGACGTCGTGTTCCAGGTCGACGCTTGCTGCGTCATAGAAGATGGTTTCCTGCGGCAGCCACTCGATGGCAGCGCCCGCGCCAACCCGCAGGCGCACCGCCTGCTGCGACACGCGGCCGTTCGCGCGGTACCACTTGGCCGCGCCGGGACTGGTGGCCAGCACGTTGCAAGCGGGGCCGGCGTCGACGTCGATCTCGAGCCGGTCGCCCCCGACCACGCCACCCGGCGGGTGCACGACGATCACGTGGCAGGCGCCAGGGCCTTCCGGATACAGCGCCTTCTGCACACGCAGCGGGCCGCAGTGCGTGCGGCGCACGAGACGCGTCGTATCGCCATCGCGCACGAAACCCAGCGCCAGGCTGGCTTGCCAGGCAGGAAAGACGGTGGGTGCATCGGTGGGGGTGCAATCGCGCATGCTTGATGAAACAGCACGATGCGTGCCAGCGTCCTTACGTGGCGCGGGACGACTATTTTGCAAGCGACGCGCACCGCGAAGGTGCGCGCTGCACCTGAACGCGTCAGGACATCGCCAGCTCGATGCAGTTGCGGCCGGCCCGTTTGGCGCGCGCCAATGCGGCGTGGGTACGCACCGCCATCGAGTCGCCGCTTTCGCCCTCGCCCAGCTGGGCTACGCCGAGGCTGATCGTCACGTGGTCGCAACCGGGTATTTCCACCTGTTCGATTGCCGCGCGCAGCTTCTCGGCCATCTTCAGCGCGTCGATGGCGCTCGTGTGCGACGCGATGACCTGGAATTCCTCGCCGCCCGAGCGCACCAGCACGTCGCTGGCACGCAGCAGCGCGCGCGCCGTGTCGGCCACCGTGCGCAGCACGAGGTCGCCCACCGGATGACCGAAGGTATCGTTGATATGGCTGAAGCGGTCGATATCGAAAGCGATCAGCGCGAGCGGCAGCCGGTAGCGGCGTGCGCGCTTGATCTCCTGCTCCAGCAAGGCTTCGCCATGGCGCCGGTTGGCCAGATCGGTCAGGGCGTCGGTCGAGGCCAGGTGCGTGACGCGCGCCAGCAACGCCTCGTTCTCGCGCGAGGCCTCGGCCATGCGCAGGCCGTGGGCGGCCAGCCCGGCCAGGGCGTCCAGCGCCTGCAACTGCGCCAGAGAGAGCGGCCGCGCGTCGCTAAACAGCAGGCACAGGGAACCCATGGGCCCGCCCGGCCCCTGCCCCGGGACCGGCACGCCGACGACCATGCGTGCACCAAACGCTTCCAGGCGCGCGGCAAGCGCCGGGTCAGCAAGCGTGTCGAGCGCATCGACCAGCGTCAGCTCGCCGGTCGATGCCGCAAGCAACCCCGGGAACGCATGGCGCAGCGGCGACGGCAAGAGCCTGCCCTCGTGCTCGAGCAGCGCCGCCAGATGCAGGCCAGCGGCGCCCTGCTCGCCCTCGAGATGCAGGTCGCCGTCGCGATGCTGGAACAGCGCCACATGCACGACGCCCGGCCAGCCGGACAGCGCTGCGCACAGGCGCGCGGCAAAGCGGGCGCTGTCGTCGGCGTCGTCCAACGCCTGCTGGCAGGCGGTACGCAGCGCGAGCAGCGTGCGCAGTTCAGTTTCGATCGGCGTGGGCGCAGCTGGCGTTGCCACGGCAAAGCCGGTGCGCATGCGCGCGGCCAGCAGCGCGCGCGTTTGCTGCGCGCGCAGCGGACCGATCGCGTAGTCGAGTGGCCCGAACGCCATCAGCGCCGGCAGCCAGCGCGCGTTCGTGAAAGGACACAGCACCAGCACCGGCGCTCCGGCGCGCGCGCCGATCAAGGCCCCCAGCGACGGCAGATCGACGCCAAGATCGCAGCGTTCGAGATCCAGCACGAGCAGGTCGGCAGGTTCGCGTACCAGCAGGCCGCGCGCCTGCTCTGCGCCGGCGGCCACGCGCAGGTTGGCAAACATGCCATCGCAGCCGTGCTGAAAGTCGGCCCGGCGCTGGCCGACCGGATTGACGAAGACGCAGGTAAAGTCGTCACGCGCGCCGTCTTCTTGATGCATGTTGATTCTCCAGATTGAGTCCAGCCGCACCGTGCCGGCATGGCTGCAAAGCAAGTTTGCCATAAGCGGGCGTGCCAAGCATAGCAATTGTCGTCCTGTGTGTGGGAGCGCACCGTCGTACCACGGTGTGCACCGAATACTCTCTTGAACGAATCCATACTCACGGGAGAATCACCATGGCACATCAAGACGACGTGGCAGCGAAACAGCGCGCCATCCAGCAAGAGCAGGATGCACGCGACGCCGGCAAGACCGAATCCGACAGTAAAGACGCTGTCCAGACTGGCGTCAACCAGCCGGCGCCACCGATGCCGGCGCAGCACCTGGCCAAGCCGGGCCTCGAAGCCGATATGGAAAGCAAGCCGAAATTCATGGCCGAGGGCTACAAAGGCAGCGGCAAGCTCGAAGGCATGGCCGCCATCGTCACCGGCGCCGACTCGGGCATCGGACGCGCGGTGGCGGTGCTGTTCGCACGCGAAGGCGCCGATGTCGCCGTCATGTACCTGAACGAAGACGTCGATGCGGCAGAAACCAGGCGCTGCATCGAAGCCGAAGGCCGCCGCTGCATCACGATCGCGGGCGACGTCAAGGATCCGGCATTCTGCAACGACGCCGTGCAGCAGACACTCAAGGCATTCGGCCGGCTGGACATCCTGGTCAACAACGCCGCATTCCAGGAGCACGCCGATTCGATCCTCGATATCACCGAAGAACGGTTCGAAGAAACCTTCCGCACCAATATCTTCGGCTACTTCCACATGGCCAAGGCCGTCGTGCCGCACCTCAAGCGTGGCGCGTCGATCATCAATACCGGCTCGGTCACGGGCCTGAAAGGCTCGTCCAAGCTGATCGACTATTCGTCGACCAAGGGCGCGATCCACGCGTTCACGATGTCGCTGGCCGGCAGCCTGCTCGACCAGGGCATCCGCGTGAACGCGGTGGCGCCAGGCCCTGTCTGGACGCCACTGAACCCCGCCGACAAGGGCCCGGACGACATCACCGAGTTCGGCGCCAGCACCGACTACCGGCGCCCGGCCCAACCCGAAGAACTGTCGCCAGCCTATGTGTTCCTGGCCTCACCCGTCTGTTCGGGGTACATCACGGGCATCGTGTTGCCGGTCACCGGCGTGGTTGGCGAATAACGTCCGCAGAACGAGGAGCAGGCAATGGCACGCAGCATGTGGAAGGGCGCGATCAGTTTCGGACTGGTCCACATTCCGGTCGATATGTACCCTGCGGTCGAGACCAAGGGGCTGGACCTGACGATGCTCGACCGGCGTGATTTTTCGCCGGTGGGGTTCAAACGCTACAACAAGGGCAATGGCAAGGAAGTCGTGTGGGACGACATCGTCAAGGGCTACGAATACGAGGATGGCGAGTATGTCGTGCTGTCGGACGAAGACCTGCGCCGCGCCAATCCGGAAGCGACGCAGACGATCGATATCCAGGCCTTCGTCGATGCCGGCGATGTGCCGCTGATCTACTACGACCAGCCGTATTACCTGGCACCCGGCAAGGGCGGCGCGAAAGTCTATGCGCTGCTGCGCGAAACGCTGCGCGAAGCGGGCAAGATCGGCATCGCGCACGTGGTCATCCGCGTCAAGCAGCATCTGGCGGCGCTGATCTGCGTGGGCGACACGATCGTGCTCAATACGCTGCGCTACCCGGACGAAATGCGCGACGCGGGCGAACTCAAGATCCCGTCGCCCAATTCGAAGACGGCGTCCGTCACCGTCAAGGAACTCAAGATGGCGATGGCCCTGGTCGAGGGCATGAGCGAAGACTGGGCGCCAGCGCAGTACCACGACAGTTACCGCGAAGACGTGCTGGCCCTGGTCAAGAAGAAGATCAAGGCGAAGCAGACCAAGACCATCACCCAGCCCGAGCCGGAAAAAGAAAAGCGCACGACTGGCAAGGTCATCGACCTGGTCGCGCTGCTCCAGGCCAGTCTTGGCAAGAAGCCGGCCAAGGCGGCGCTGGCGGCGCTTGACGACGATGATGATGACGACGATCCGCCACCGCGCCAGTCGCGCAAACCGGCCGACGACGAGGACAGCGAGGATGACCAGCCACCTCCACGTGCGCGCAAGGCGGCAGCGACGTCAGGGGCCCGTGCCACGGCCACCAAGTCTTTGGCCAAACCGGCAGCCAAGGCACCGGCCAAGAAGGCGGCGGCGGCCAAGTCAGGCACCAGGGCGCCTGCGCGCAAGAAGGCGGCGTGAGGATGGACGGATTCATCGACTTCCTCCAATGGCCTGCGATGGCCGTCAGCCTGATTGCCGCCTACCTGGTCGGCGCCAAGCGCGCCGAGCGCCGCATCCTGGGATTCTGGACCTTCATCTTCAGCAACGTGCTGTGGATCGTCTGGGGCTGGCACGACGAAGCCTGGGCGCTCATCGCGCTGCAGGTTGCGCTGCTGGCGATGAACGTGCGCGGCATCTTCCGGAACGAAGCCTAGGGCACCGCGCCCGCCCACACCTTCAGGGCACGAACCCGAGCTGCTTCATCGCCTTGGTCAGTGTCTTCGCCGCCGTGGCGTAGTCCTGCCACGGCGTATTCCCGACATCGAGCCGCTCGTGCACATTGGCGATCGTCCACTGGTCGCTCGACGTCAGCCTGTCCAGCTCATCCCAGCCCAGCGGCACCGAAATCCCCAGGCCCGGGCGCGAACGCGCCGACCATGCGGCCACCGTCGTCGCGCCCTGCCCGTTGCGCAGGTAATCGATGAAGATCTTCCCCACCCGGTTTTTTGGCCCGCTTTTGAAGGCAAAGCGCTCCGGCAACGTCTGCGCCATGTGGTGCACGATCGCCTGCGAGAAGCGCTTGACCGTGTCCCAGTCGTGGTTACCCTTCATCGGCACCACAACATGCAAGCCCTTGCCGCCGCTGGTTTTCAGGAACGCCGGCAAACCCAGTTCGTCCAGGAAGGCATGCATCAGCTGTGCTGCTTCCTGCATCTCGGGCCACTTGATGCCATCGCCCGGATCGAGGTCGAATACCATCCGGTTCGGCTTCTGGTAACTGCCCTTGAATGCATTCTGGGTATGGATCTCCACCACGTTCCACTGCGCCGATGACAGGATGCCCAGCGGCGTGGCCACCTCCAGCATCGGTGGGTGTTCCGGGTCGAGCGCCTGGTCCAGGTCGCGCAGGCCTGGCATCTTGCGCACATCGACGTGCTTCTGGAAAAACAGTTCGCCGCCTACGCCCTCCGGCGCGCGCACGAGCGAAACCGGGCGCCCTTTCAGGTGTTCCATCATCAGGTCGCCCACCAACGCGTAATAACGCACCAGCGCCAGCTTGGTGGCGCCGGTCGCCTTGTCGATCACGCGCTCGCCATTGGTGATCTTCAGCGACGCGGGCAATTTGCCCTGCGCGGCCACCGGCTCGTCATCGGCAGCGACGTCCTCCACCGGGAGCGCCTGCTCGCGGGTGATGTTTTTGGCCGGCTTGTCCTTGCGCAGCCCCTGGAACACCGGATGGCGCACGGCACCGCCGCTCGTCCAGTCCGAGAAACTCACTTCCGCCACCAGCACCGGCTTGACCCAGTGGTGCGCGCGCCCCGGTACGGCGCGCGGCGGGAACGGGCTCGTGTCAGTGCGCAACGCCTCGAGATGTTCCGCGATGCTGGTCAGGGTCGAATGGTTGAAACCCGAGCCGACGTTGCCGGCGTAGCGCAGCACGCCGTCTTCGTCATGGACCCCGAGCAGCAGCGCGCCGATGCCGGTGCGCGCGCCTTTCGGGTCGGTGTAGCCGCCGATGACGAATTCCTGGCGCCGGCCGCATTTGAGCTTGATCCAGTCGGGCGAGCGGCGCGACACATAGCGCGCGTCGCGCCGCTTGCCGATCACGCCTTCGAGGCCGATCTTGCAGGCGGCGACGATCAGTTCGTCGGGGTTGGCGCCGAATTCGGCGGAAAACCGCACCTTGTCGGATCTGGCTTTCTTGAGCACCTGTTCGAGCACCGTGCGCCGGTCGACCAGCGGCATCTCGCGCAGGTCGTGGCCGTCAAAATACGGCACATCGAACAGGAAGTAATCGATGTCGACGGCGCCGTTGCCATCGAATGCCGCCTGCAGCAGGCCGAAATCGGGCTTGCCATCGTCGTCGTGCACGACGATTTCGCCGTCGTACCAGCCGTCGGGCAGCGCCATGCGTTCCAGCTCTTCCCTTAGTGGCGTGAGCTTGTCGGTCCAGTCGTTGGCGTTGCGCGTGATCAGGCGCACGGCGCCGTCCTCGATGCGGGCGAGCATGCGGTAGCCGTCGAACTTGACTTCGAACAGCCAGTTTTCGGGGTCGGGGGGCGGTGCGTCGACGAGCGTGGCCAGTTCGGGCGAGAATTTGGCGGGAAGCGGCGACTTGGCGTCCTTTGTCGTGGCGCGCTTTGCCGGCGCCTTCTTTGCTGCCGCTTTTTTGACGGGTGCTTTCTTTGCAGGCGCCGCCTTCGCTTCTTCGCGCAGCGCCTCGACCTTCTGCGCGGCCCGCTTGGGCATCGGCAACGCCTTCACGCTGTCAGGCAGTTCGTCGACCAGCGAGAATTCGGCGGCCGGACGTGCGTAATCGTCCTTCTCCTTGATCAGCAGCCAGGGCGGCTGCTTTTCGCCACGGCCCTTCATCCGCACCAGCGTCCAGCGGCCGTGCATCTTGTGACCGTGCAGCGCGAACTTGATGCTGCCCTTGGCAAAGCCCGCGCGCGGGTCTTCCAGCGGCTCCCAGGTGCCCTTGTCCCAGATGATCACCTTGCCAGCGCCGTACTGCTTGGCCGGGATCGTGCCTTCGAAATCCGAGTACGAGATCGGGTGGTCCTCGACCTCCACGGCCATGCGCTTGTCGTGCGTGTCGTAGCTGGGGCCTTTCGGCACGGCCCAGCTTTTCATCGTGCCGTCGAGTTCGAGCCGGAAGTCGTAGTGCAGGCGGCTGGCCCAGTGCTTCTGGATCACGAAGGTCAGCACGTCCTGCCCCGCCTCCCCGCCCTCGGCCGGCTCGGTCGTGATATCGAAATTGCGTTTGGCTTTGTAGGCTTTGAGCGCGTCCGTCATGGCAACCTCTGGGAAATTCGATGATTGCCAGCGTAGCCCGGTAGTGCGCCGCAGACTGTACGGCAACTCACGCTGACAGGGGCTGCTATGATTACAGCAAGCCGCCAATCGCGAAAGGACCCCATGCAGCGAATCGTTTTTCTCGACCGTGACAGCCTGCGCGCCAATGTTCGCGTGCCCGCCTTCGAACACGCATGGGAGGACCATGCCGCCACCGCCACCGAGGATGTCGTGGCACGTCTGGCCGGCGCCACCGTGGCGATCACCAACAAGGTGCCGCTACGGGCCGATGCCATTGCCCGCCTGCCCGACCTGAAGATGGTCGCCGTCGCCGCGACCGGCACCGACAATGTCGATCTGGCGGCCTGCCGCGCGGCCGGCATCGTGGTGGCGAACATCCGCAATTATTCGCTGGTGTCGGTGCCCGAGCACTGCTTCACGCTGATCCTGGCGCTGCGCCGCAACCTGCGCGCCTACGCGGCCGACGTCGAGGCGGGCAAGTGGGAAACCTCGAGCCGCTTCTGCCTGCTCGACCACCCGATCGGCGACCTGGCCGGCACGCGCCTGGGCATCGTCGGCTACGGCGCACTGGGCCGGCAAGTGGCCAGCATCGCACGCGCTTTTGGCATGGACGTCGTTGCCACCTCGCGCTCGCCGATCACCGATTCGAGCGTCACCGAACTGCCGCTGGACGAATTGCTGGCCACCTCGCAGGTCGTGAGCCTGCACCTGCCGCTCTCGGATGCGACGCGCCATATCATCGGGGCGCGCGAGCTCGGTCTGATGCAGCCCGGCGCGCTGTTGATCAACACGGCGCGCGGCGGCCTGGTCGACGAGGCAGCGCTGGCCAATGTGCTGATGGAAGGCCGGATCGCCGCCGGCTTCGATGTCCTGAGCGAAGAGCCGCCCGGCTCGAACAACCCGCTACTGCGCCTGCGCCTGCCGCACTTCCTGCTCACGCCACACATTGCGTGGGCCAGCTTCGGTGCGATGCAGACGCTGGCCGACATGCTGGTCGATAATATCGAAGCCTGGCACGCCGGCACGCCGACCAACGTCGTCTAGGATGCGGGCGCGCCCGTGGGCGCCAGGGCGTCGGGTGCTTTCTGCGGCAGTTCGAGCAGGAAGGCGGTGCCGGCCTCCGGCAAACTGACCACGCGGATTGTCCCGCCCATCAGCGTGGTCACGATGTTGTAGACGATGTTCAGTCCCAGGCCAGTGCCGCCCTGTCCCATGCGTGTCGTGAAGAACGGATCGAAGATGCGGCCCAGGTGGGCCGCGTCGATACCGCAGCCGTCGTCGCGGAACGTGAGCGCGACGCGCCCATCGGTTTCCAGCGCCGTCAGCGTCATGACGCCGCCCGGGCCATCGAAGGCGTGCAGCATCGCGTTGTTGACGAAGTTGATGATCACCTGGCCCAGCGGCCCGGGAAAGCCGTCCATCGCAATCCCGGACGGTACGTCGATGTCGAACCGGTGCCCGCCTAGCCGCACCGTATTCATCAGCGTCGCGCCGATTTCGTGGCAGGCCTGGGCCAGGTCGAAGCGGCGCCGCTGGGAACTGGCCTGGTCGACCGAGACCTGCCGGAAGCTGCTTACCAGTTCGGCCGCATTGTGCAGGCTGCGCACGATCAGTTGCGACGCGTCGCGCGCCGCCCCCATGTAGTCGGCCAGATCCGAGCGCTTGAGCGTGGTCGCCTCGAACTGCGCCGCTACCGCGTGCGTGCGCTCCTGCAGCGTGCTGGCCATCAAGAGGCTGTTGCCGATCGGCGTATTGAGTTCGTGCGCCACCCCGGCCACGAGCGAACCCAGTGACGCCAGGCGTTCCTGCGCCGCCAGTTGCACCTGCGTTTCTTTCAGGCGCGCGTAGGCTTCGGCATTGTCCATCGCCACGCCGACGTAGGCAGCGAGGGTGCCAAGCATGTCGAGGTGGACCTGGCCGTAGGCGCCCGCCTCCAGGCTTTGCACGGTCAGTGCGCCCAGTACGCGCTCACCTGCAGTCACCGGCACGCACAGCAGCGAGCGGGGCATCGGCAGCGCGCTGGCCGGCACGACCAGCGCCACTGCCGCCGCCAGGTCCGGGGCGTCCGGCAGGCAGGCGCGCAGTTCGGCGTCCACGTCCGCCAGCAGGAATGCGCGGTTCTCGTCGACGCAGCGCGCCAGCAGGTGCCGGGCCGGATCGAAGGTGCGCTCGCGCGGCGCCTCGCGCCGCCCGAATGCCATCGCGAACCGCAGCTCGAGCACGCCGCGCTCGCCGTGCCGCAGCGCGACGCCGAACAGCGGCGCATCCATCAGCGCCTTGACATGCTGGTACAGCGTCAGCATGATCGCCTCGTGGTCGAGGTTCGTGGTCAGCATGCGCCCCATCTCGGACAGCAGCGCGATGTTGCGGTGCGCGCGCTCGACCGATTCCTTCTGGCGTTCGACCTCGCGCTTGCCGCGTTCGGCCGCTTCTTTCTGCAGCAGCAGCTCCCCGGTGCGGGCGTCGACTTCGCGCGCGAGCAGCCCCTGGCGCGTCACGAGTGCGCCGATGCGCAGCCGATAAGCGAAATACGACAGCGTCACCACCAGCGCCACGGCCAGCGTACGGAACCACCATGTCTTCCAGTATGGCGGCGTGATCGTGATTGCGAGCGTGGCTGCCTCCTTGCTCCAGAGCCCATCCTTGTTGCTGGCCCGGACCCGGAACACATAATGGCCGGGATCGAGATTGGTATAGGTGGCAAAGCGCCGGCCGGCGCCGGTATTGACCCAGTTGGCGTCGAATCCCTCGAGCTGGTAGGCGTACAGGTTGCCCATCGGGTCGGCGTAATGCAGCGCCGCGAATTCGAGCGAGATCACGCTGTCGCGGTGCGACAGCGTGATCTCGCGTTGCGCCGCCAGGTTGTGGATGCCGCGCGAGCGGTTCAGCACCTGCAGGTCGGTAATGGCGACCGTCGGCGGGAACGGGTTGTCGTGCACGTCGACCGGGTTGAACGACGTGACGCCGCTCACGCCGCCAAAGTGCAGCTGTCCGTCGGCACCGTGCCGGCCGGAGCCCACGAAATACGCGCCGTCGATCAGGCCGTCCTTGGCGTTATAACTCTTGGTCTGGCCGGTGACCGGATCGACGCGCGTGATGCCGGCGGTCGTGCTGACCCAGATGATGCCGTCGTTGTCTTCGAGGATGGCGCCGATCGACTGCGCATCCAGGCTGCTGAACGGGTAGTAGCGAAACGACGTGCGTCCGCCAGCCTGCACCATCCGGTGCAGGCCGCCAGCGGTGCCGACCCACAGGTCACCGGCCCTGGACTCGAGCAGGTGGTACACGCGGCTGTGGCGCAGGCTGGCATTGTCATTCGGATCATGGCGAAAGCGGCTGAAGATGCCGGTGGCGGGGTCGAAGCGCTCCAGGCCCGATTCGGTGCCGATCCACAGCACACCGCGCCGGTCTTCGACCAGGGCGAAGCCGTAGTTGTCGCCCAGGCTAGTGGCGTTGCCCGGCACGTTGCGCCAGTTGCGTGCGCTCGTGGCGCCCGGCGCGACGGCCGATAAACCGTCACGCGTCATGACCCACAGCGTGCCATCGCGGCCCTCGCGCAGCGCCTGCACATGGCTGGCGCCCGGGCTCACGCCCAATTCGACCCGGCCCATGCGGCCGCGTGCGTCGCGCCACGCGAGACCGGTGGGCGTGCCGATCCACAGCCGCCCTCCGGCCAGCGCCAGCGCAGTGACGACCTTGCCGGTGACTGCATCGCTGCCGAAGCGCCGGGTCGTACGCGAGGCCGGATCGAGCAGCATCAGGCCATCGCCGCTGGTGCCCAGCCACAGGCGCCCGGCCGGGTCGTCGACGATGGCGCGCACCCTGGCCCGACCCATGCCTTCCGTTTCGCCGAAGCGCGCAAAGCCGCCGCTGGCAAGGTCGGTGCGGTTGATCCCGCCAAAATACGTACCGACCCATAGCGTGCCGGTGCGGTCGACCAGCACCGCCGAGACCTGGTTGTCGGACAGGCTGTGCCGGTCCTGCGGCAGATGGCGGTAGCCCGTAAAGCGGCCACTGACCGGATCGAGCCATTTCAGGCCATCGGCCGCGGTACCGACCCACAACTGGGCACCGCTGTCGTGGTACAGCGTACGGATCCGCGCGCCATGCATGCCGTCGGCCGCGCCGATACGGCGGCGCTGCGGCACGTCGCCGTCGATGCGCCAGGCTTCGAGGCCGCCCGCAGTACCGATCCAGAGTGTCTGGCGCGGCCCCATCGACAGCGCCAGCACGGCATTGCGCTCGGCATCGTCGGCCGGCGCCATCGCGAAGTGCGCAACCTGGCCGGTTGCCGGGTCCAGCCGGTCCAGGCCGGCAGCAGTGCCGACCCACAATGCACCACGCCCGTCGAACGCGAGCGCATTGACACGGTTGTCGCGCAGGCTCGCCGCGTCGTCCGGGTCGGCCACATGGTTGCGCTGCTGCCCCGTGTGCGGATCGAAGCGCACCACGCCGTCATTGGTTGCGAGCCACAGCGCGCCATCCGGCCCCGGCACGATCGCGCCCACCGAACGCTTGACGGTGCGGCCCGGCTGGGTCAGCGCAAACCGCTCGAAACGCCCGGTCGCCGGATCGTGCCGCGCCAGCCCGCCTTTCGTGCCGAACCACAGGCCACCGGCCGGATCTTCGTACGACGCCGAGATGAAGTTGTCGGGGATGCTCTCGGGATCGTTGGCATCATTGCGGTAGATGACGATCCGGTAGCCGTCGTAACGATGCAGGCCGGCCTGGGTACCGAACCAGATGAAGCCCTGGCGATCCTGCAGGATGCTCATCACCGAGTGCTGCGACAAGCCTTCCTCGACGGACAGGCGCTCGAAGCGCAGGTTCCGCTGGCTGGCGTCGACCGGTAGGGCCAGCGCCAGCAGCAGGAAGAAGGTGAAACGAAACAGGCCGCTGGAGGCGGCCCAGGTGAAGCCTGGCATGGTCATCCGATCAATGTGCGCTGCAGCCAATCTACCAGATGACTTTGTTGCCGTGAAATAATTTGAGACTTCCAGAAATAAAATGGCGCTGCTATAATGCGTGCCTCGGGCGGCTGTAGCTCAGCTGGATAGAGTACTTGGCTACGAACCAAGGGGTCGTGGGTTCGATTCCTGCCAGCCGCACCAGAAAATACGAAGGGCCAGATCGCAAGATCTGGCCTTTTTTCTTGGCGCAGTCAACATTATCTGTTGATGACGACGCGTTAGGCGGCATGGCTGTCGTTGACCAGCAGTGCCTGCTGCGTCTTTTTATTGGGCGCCATGTCGATCGATGACGACGCGTGAATATTCAGTCTTTGCAAGATGCTCACGGCCCGCTATAATGCTCGCATTGGGCGGCTGTAGCTCAGCTGGATAGAGTACTTGGCTACGAACCAAGGGGTCGTGGGTTCGATTCCTGCCAGCCGCACCAAACCTTTTCAAGATAAGGGCACTTCGCAAGAAGTGCCCTTATTGCATTTGGGCTCGTGTCACACGCTTCTCCCAATACGCCCCCTGACAATGACCACCTTCCATCCCCAACCCGATGAGCACGGCGCACCGGTGCGCCTCGCCCGCCCGTCAACGCCAACCGCCAGCCCCACCTGGCATGACCCGGCCAGCATCGCCACCGTGATCCCGCTCGGCACCCTGCCCCCATCGTTGAATAGCGTGCCGTTTGCACCCTGGCTCGATCTTCCGGTCAGCAACGCCGCCTGGCAAACAGTCCCCGGGCAGGCTGCGATCGACGAGCCGCCCTTTGTCGTGCCGCCGGCGTTTGCGCCCGCTGCGGGCGTGGTGATCGTCGAAGACGATGGCCGCGTGTGGGCCGTCGCGCCGTCGAACGGGTTTGGCGGCTATGACGCGACCTTCCCAAAGGGGCGCGTCGACCCTGACATCAGCCTGCAGGCGACGGCCATCCGCGAAGCGTTCGAGGAATCCGGACTGCGCGTGCAGATCCTCCGGCACCTGGTCGATTGCCGGCGCACGCAGACGATGACGCGCTACTACCTGGCGCGGCGCCTGGGCGGCAATCCGGCGCTGATGGGGTGGGAAAGCCAGGCTGTGCACCTGGTGCCGCTGGCGCTGCTGGAAACGGTGCTGAACAACCCGAACGATGCGGTGATCATCGACGCCCTGCGCCGAATCGGACACGGCAGCGATACCGGCAACAGTATCGTGTAATCCGGATTTGCCAAGATCACGACACCCCGCTATAATGCGTGCCTCGGGCGGCTGTAGCTCAGCTGGATAGAGTACTTGGCTACGAACCAAGGGGTCGTGGGTTCGATTCCTGCCAGCCGCACCAAAGTTTCAAAGAGAATGGCTCAGAAGAAATTCTGAGCCATTTTTCTTTTGCGCATCAGTTTCTTGCCGGGCACATTTCCCTGAACGCCAGCACATCGAAATACGGCACACTTTGCCATTCCGGCACATGCTGCTATAATGCGTGCTTCGGGCGGCTGTAGCTCAGCTGGATAGAGTACTTGGCTACGAACCAAGGGGTCGTGGGTTCGATTCCTGCCAGCCGCACCAAAGTTTCAAGAGAATGGCTCAGAAGAAATTCTGAGCCATTTTTCTTTGCGTCCCGGTTTTTTACGTTGCCGTCGATATCACCACGTCACCTGGAGGACAGGCTCGCCCTGCCCTCCAGATGATGCAGCACGCTCAGGTACGCAGCTTCTTGATGATGCTGCGGCTGCCCAGGATTTCCTCGATCTGCTCGAAACGCACCGGCTTGACCATGTGATGGTCGAACCCGGATTCGAACGCCAGCTGGCGGTCTTTTTCCTGGCCCCAGCCCGTGACCGCGATCAGCACCGTCAGCGCGCCGGTCGGCAGCTTGCGGATGCCGCGCGCCAGGTCGTAACCCGACATGTGCGGCAAGCCGATATCCAGGAAAGCGTAGTCCGGGCAGAACCGCGCCGCAGCCGCCAGCGCGTCGGGGCCGTTGTGCGTGATGACCACGCTGTGGCCCATGGCCGTGAGCAACGCGCCGATGCTGTTGACGAAGTCGACGTTGTCGTCGGCCAGCAGGATGCGGTAGCTCTCGGCGCTAATGAAGGCAGCCGGCGTCGGCTTGGTGGGCGGCTCCGGCTCGACGACGATCGGCAGGCGCACCACGAAGCGGCTGCCATGGCCGAGGCCTTCGCTGTGCGCCGTGATCGTGCCGCCATGCAGTTCGACGAGTTTGCGCGCCAGCGACAGGCCCACGCCCAGGCCGGCATTGCTGCGCTCGAGCGTCGAGTCGACCTGCACGAACATGTCGAACACCGAGTCGAGCATCTCCGGCGCCAGCCCGATGCCGGTATCGGCCACTTCCAGGATCAGCGTGTTCTCGTCCACTTCACCTTTGAGCACGACGCGTCCGCCCCGGTTGGTGTACTTGGCCGCGTTGTTGAGCAGGTTCGACAGCACCTGGGCCAGGCGCGTCGCGTCGCCATGCAGGAACACGGGGCGGTCTGGCAATTCAAGCACCAGCTCATGGCCGTGCAGCTCGATGTACGAGCGCACCACCTCCAGGGCATCGTTGACGACGGCCTTGAGTTCCACGCGACCCATCTTGATCGTGAACTTGCCGGTATTGATGCGCGAGACGTCCAGCAGGTCGTCCACCAGGCGCACCATCTGGCGCAGCTGGCGTTCCATGATGTCGGTCGCGCGCTGCGTAGCCTGGGCGTCGCCGCTGCGGATGCGCAGGATATCCAGACCCGTGCGGATCGGGGCCAGCGGATTGCGCAGTTCGTGCGCCAGCGTCGCGAGGAACTCGTCCTTGCGACGATCGGCCAGGAGCAGCGCACCTTCGGCTTTCTGGCGCACGTCCATCTCGTGCTCGAGCGTGCGGTTGGCCGTCTGCAGCGCATCCGAGCGGCGGCCGATTTCGGCCAGCATGTCATTGAAGGCTTCGACCAGCACGCCGATCTCGCCTTTTTCGTGCCCCGGCACGCGCAGGCTGAAGTCACGGCGCAGCATCACCTGGCGCGCAATGTCGGTCACCGCTTCGAGCGGTTTGGTGATCGAGGCCTGCAGGCGCGAGGCCACGACGGCGGCAATCACCAGCGCCCCCAGCAGCACGCCGCCAAGAATGGCGCCATAGCTCAGGGCCCGGTCCAGCACGCCGTAGCGCGAACGCAGGTAGACGGTGCCGAGCCGCTCGCCATTTTCGACGATGTCGTGGTACAGGACGACTTCGCCACGCTCGATGCGGTAGCCGGCCGGCTCGGGCCGCTCGGGCAGGTTGGCCTTCACGCCCGTGCGCACATACGTGGCAAAGCGCGTGCCGTTGGCGGTAAACACGGCCGCGGCCACGATCTGCGGGCGCACCCGCAGCAGGGTCAGACTCTGCGCCACGTCGACCGGATCGTTGAACGAGACGGCAGGCGCGGTGACGCTGGCGACGATGTCGGCCTGGGTCGTGAGGTCATCGATCCAGTAGCGCTGGAACGTACGCAGGTCGAGCAACAGCATGGCGATTCCCGCGCACAGCAACGCCACTGCGGTCGTGGACACCGCCATGAGGATCAATTTGCTGCGCACGGAGCCGGTATCGTGCATTGACATCATGAGGCTCCTTTTTGCACGCGGTTCGCCACCGTCAGCAGGCGTGAACTGAGCTTCACATTCTTCTTTTCCGCCGCATCGAGCGACACGTCAAAACGGACCCGATCGTCGATGATCGTAAAATTGATGACGCTGCCACTACGCAGCCCACCTTCGCATTCGGTCACAGTCAGCTGCGCATTGGCCGCGCGCAGCAGGCGCGCGGCGCGCGCGTCATCCTGGCCGGCGACGAACAATACATGCAGCGGCTGCGCCAGATCCTGCTCGCGCAGCGCGCGCACCGTGATCATGCGGCCGGTCACCAGGCGACCGGCCGCAATCCGGGTCAGTTCGGCCGCCATGTCGTCGGCGCCGACCACGCCAATGCTCACTGGCGTAGACGCGTCGGCAAACGAGCCGGCCGCAAAATCGGCATAGCCCAGGAACTTGTACAGGAACGCTGCCTTGACGCGTCGTTCGAGCGCCGGCGCAGTGTCGGCCCCGGCAGCATGCACGGGCAGGCAGAGGCTGGCCAGCAGCGGCAGCATCAAGGCCCGGCACGCCTTGCGGCGCTCCAGACAATCTGGTTGGTTGATAGTCATGAAATCCATTCGCACGTCAAAAACGCAGCGTGGCGCTGGCAAACACCGTACGCTCGATCAACTGGCGACTGCCTGCTGCGACGAATTCGGCGTGGCTGGCGTGCAACAGGTTGCGCCCGACAAGGGCGAGCTCGAGGTCCGGACGCACTTGCCACGCGATTCGCGCGTCGAGCTCATGATAACTTGGCACGGCCAGCTGCGGCAGCCGCGCGACGTAACGAAGTGAAAAATCCGCCCATACACGCTCGCTCAGGTCGTGCGCGCTGCGCACCGTCCAGGTCAGATTGGGGTCGTTACCGCCCAAACCGGACAAACCCGTGGTATCGCGACTGGCTGGCTCGCGCCCCATGTCGACGTCCTGCAGCACCCCGCCGGCATGCAGACGCCAGCCACGCGCGGCCTGCCAGCTGGCCCAGAATTCGATGCCGCGCAGATTGCCCTTGCCCAGGCTCTCGATGACGTATGGCAACCGTATGCCGGGCGTTGCCGGCTCCAGGGAACGTAGCCGCTCGAAGTCGGTATAGAACAGCGTGGCCGAATACGACAGCGTCGGCAGCGGTTGGGCGCGAAATCCCATTTCAGCCACGCGCGCCGTCTCTGCCACCGTGTCGGCGCCACCGGCGATCAGCAATTGACGCGGCGACGCCGGGTTGATGACGAACAGATCGCGGTCGATGCGCGACGGCGCGCGCACCGTACGCGACAGTGCTGCCCACAGCGTCGCATGTTCGGAGGCGTCCCATGCCAGCCGCAGATTCGGCAGCAGCTCGCTGCCCGTATATACATTGTGCTCGACGCGCACCCCGGCCACGGCGCGCAGGCTGGGGGTAAGGGTCAATTCATCCTGCACGAACAGATGCGACCAGCGCAGGTCGCGGTGCGCCGGCGTGAAACGCAAGACAGGACCGCCGTCGATCTGGTCGCGGCTGTTGCGATACCCGCCGCCCCAGGTGACGCCATGCGCACCGAAGCGCACCAGATGCTGGGCCTCGATGTCGAGCGTGTCGACCTGCTGCATGCCCACGCCCGGCTTGTTGCGCCGGGTATGGTCAAGCCACGCGTGCAGGCGGAGCTGGCCGGCAGCGGCGAGGTCGCGCTGGAGCTCTGCCCGCAGATTGGCACCGGACATCGTCCCGCTCGACAACAGGGACGTGTTGCGCAGGCGCCCGTCATAGATGTCGCCGCTGAGCGTGACATCGTTCTGGCTGCCTTCCCAGTCGAGCCGGAAACCCGCCTGCTCACGCGCCATGCGGTTGTCGGCGCCGCCAGCCGGGTCATTGCGTTCTGCTCCGATCCGGGCTTGCCTGGCGTACACGCGCCAGTGCGGCCCGTTCTTGAACTGTCCGCCATAACGCACGCCGGCGCCGTGTTCGTCGGACCCGGCGTACGCCGTGACCACGCCGCCGTGGGTCTCGGCCGCGCTGCGCGTGATGATATTGATCACGCCATTGACGGCATTCGTCCCCCACACGGTGCCACCTGGCCCGCTGACCACCTCAATGCGTGCGACGTCTTCCAGCCCCACATCCTGCATTTCCCAGACGACACCGGAAAACAACGGCGAATACACGCTGCGGCCGTCGATCATGACAAGCAGCTTGTTGGCCTGGGGCGACAGGAACCCGCGCGCACTGATCGCGTACTCATGGGTATTGATGCGGGCCACCTGAAGATTGGGCGCCAGGCGCAGCACCTCGGGCAAGGTCGTCGCGCCCGAGCGGGCAATGTCTGCGGCGCTGATCACGAACACCGACGCTGCCGCGCGCGCCAGCGGCTCGCTCTGACGTGATACGGATGTCACGGCGATATCGGACAATTGTTCGAGCGAATAGTCTGCCCATGACAGCGCAGCCGATGACGGCTCAGCAGACGATGAAGCAGCCGACGGCTGCGCGTCCAGCTCGTCATGCGCATGCGCATCAAGGGAATAAGCAGTCGATAACAGTGCAGCAACGACGCAAGCGGACAACGGAGAAAATGGCATAGTTGCCATCGTAGAACATTTTCTCGCTCGCACCAAGTGCGCACACACCACAACGCTCTGCTTGACAAGATTCGGGGATATTGATTAAAGCAATGACGGTTATTGGTAATATAAATTGGACTGATTTGACGCAATGCAGCATGATTGCACTGTCTCCTCTATTCTCCTCCCAGGAAATAGATTCAGCCCGCTTCTCACGAAGTGGGCTTTTTTTTGCCCATATTGGGCGCGCGCTATCCGCCTGACCTGGCCGGTTCCCAACCTGAATCTACGTGCCCACCCTGCCGTGACTCACCGTGGGCAAGCGCGCACGTTTGCGCGAGCAGGCGCATGCCGTTTGGTGTAGGATGCCGGCCATATTTTCGTTTTTACAACAATCCATGCCAGACTTCGACCTTTCCGCCCGGAGCACTGCCTCCTACGACTGGAGCGCAACCGCCCTGGGCGACGCTGCCCGCTGGCCGCTGCCGCTGCGGCTGTGCAGCGATCTGTTGCTCAATTCGCCGCTCCCGACCCTGCTTGTCTGGGGACCGGAAACGGTCCTGGTGTTCAACGAGGCGTATGCCGCGCTGGCCGGTGCAGGCTATGGCCGCGTGCCGGGCGGCTCGGTGCCGCCGGTCATGCCGCCACCGCTGGCTGCGGCCGGCCCGGCACTGGCTGCCGCATGGCGCGGTGAAGCCGGCGTGCTGGCCGACACCGCCCTGACGTTCCGTCGCCTCGACGGCAGCGCAGAAAATCGTTTCGACCTGCGCCTGTCGCCGGTGCGCGACGAAACCGGCGCCGTGCGCGGCGTGCAGATCGTGCTGGCCCCGGCCACCGCGCAACCGGTCGCGGAAGCAGTGGACGACGCTGGTCTGCGCATTCTGGTGGTTGAAGACAACGTCGATTCGCAATACCTGGTGTGCGAAATGCTCAAGGCCTTCGGCCACGAAGCCGATGGCGTGGCGCATCCGGACGATGCGCTGACGCTTCTCTCGCAACAACGCTATGACGTGCTGTTTTCGGACGTCAGCCTGCCGGGCATGTCCGGTGTCGAACTGGTGCAGCGCGCCATCAACGACGACCCGGCGCTGTCGATCATCTTTGCATCGGGCTATGGCGACACGCTGCTGCGTCACCTCGAGTTCCCGTACCAGTCACTGCAAAAACCCTACGAAATCGACCAGCTGCAGGATGCGCTGGCCAAGGTAGTGCGTCAGCCGGGTCGACGCTGACCGCAGGGCACCACGGTCCGCACTCACAAAGTGTGGGTCGGACCCGCCCGGCTGGTCTACAATGAAACGCATCCTGCCCGGCTTCGGGCGCATGGCAACCCCGGCATGAACTCTTCAACACAACACGCCCGCCGCATCGCGCGCCACCTCCGGAGGCCGGCATGAGCATTGCCCGCGACGTGTCCGGCCAGGATCTGGTTGCCGCGCAAGAGGCGCTCCAGCGCGCCACCGAGCGCATGGAAAACATGCTCGAAAGCCTCACCGACGGCTTTTGCGCAGTCGATCGCGACTGGAACATCACCTACATCAACGGCCGCGCCCTGCAGATGGTCGAGCCGCTCAACAAGCGGCGTGGCGATCTGGTCGGGGCCAGGCTGTGGGATGAGTTCGAAGACCTGCACGGCACGACGGTCGCCTTCGATTGCGTGCGCGCGATGGAGCAGCGCGTTACCGTCAATCGCGAATTCTATTACCGCCGTCTCAATGCCTGGCTCGACATGCGGGTCTACCCTTCCCCCGAAGGCCTGACCCTGTATTTCCAGGACATCACGGCGCGCAAGCTCGACCAGCAAGCACTCATCGACAACAACAACCGCCTGCAACTGGCGATTGCCGCCGGCCGCCTGGGTGACTGGCGCTGGGATGCGGCCACCGACCGCGTCACGTTCGGTGCGCGCGCGGCCCAGATTCTCGGTCTGCCGGCTGACGTTGCGCTGGCCTGGCCGCGCCTGCGCGAACGGCTGCAACGCGAAGACCGCAAGGTCGTGCGGCGCGCCGTGCTTGCCGCGTTTTCGCAGGGCACCGACCTCGATCTCGAATGCCGCCTGCTCCCTCCCGGCAACCTGGCCGGGGGTTCGGCGCACTGCGTGTCGCTGGTCGGCCGCCCCGATTACGCCAGCGCCGTCGACGGCGGCGGCGTGCTGGGCATGACCGGCATGGCCCAGGACATCAGCGCCCGCCGCGCTGCCGACGACCATCTGCGCCAGAGCGAAGAAGAATTGCGCGCACTGGCCAATACAATCCCCCAACTGGCATGGATGGCCGATCCCGATGGCTCGATTGTCTGGTTCAACGAGCGCTGGTACGAATATACGGGCATCACGCCCGAAGAATCGACCGGCTGGGGCTGGCAAAAAGTGTACGACCCGGCCGTGTTGCCGGCCGTGCTCGAACATTGGGATGAGTCGGTGCGCACCGGCGCCGCGTTCGAGATGGAATTTCCGATTCGCGGCGTCGATGGCAATTTCCGCTGGTTCCTGACGCGGGTCGAAGCCGTGCACGACCGTGACGGCAATGTGGTGCGCTGGTTCGGCACGAACACCGACGTCGACCAGGTCAAGCGCGCCGAGCAGGCACTACGCGACGAGTCGCACGTGCTCGAACTGCTCAACAGCACTGGCAGCATGCTGGCCTCGACGCGCGATCTGCGCTCTGTGATGCAGGCGGCCACCGATGTGGCCGGCGGCGTCTGCGGCGCGCGCCACGCCGCCTTTGTCCATTATGGCCAGGATGGCGAGGGCACGCTGTACTTGCTCCACACGCTGTCGGGCGCCTCCTCGGCCCAGTTCCAGGACTTCGCCGAACCGGGCGCCAGCGCACTGTTCGGTCCTGGCCTGCGCGCGAGCAGCCTGCAGCGCGTGGCCGATCTGACGGCCGATCCGGTCAAGGCCGACGGCGCCTTGCAATTCGGCCTGGCCGGGGATCATCCGGCGGTGCGCAGCTACCTGACCGTGCCGGTCATGGCGCGGTCCGGCGAGTTGCTCGGCACGATGTTCTTCGGGCACCCGGAACCGAACGTCTTCACCGAGCGCAGTGAGCGCATCGTCAGCGGCATCGCGGCGCAGGCTGCGATCGCGGTCGACAATATCCGCCTGTACGAAGTGGCCAGCCGCGCTGCCGAAGAGCGCAAGGTGCTGCTCGAGAACGAACGCGAAGCGCGCGCCGAAGCCGAGCGCACCAGCCAGATGAAGGATGAATTCCTCGCCACGCTGTCGCACGAGCTGCGCACGCCGCTGTCGGCCATTCTTGGCTGGTCGCAGGTGCTGCGTCGCGGCAGCCGCGATGGCGCCGATCTGCAGCGCGGCCTGTCGACGATCGAGCGCAATGCGCGCGCCCAGGCGCAACTGATCGAAGACCTGCTCGACATGAGCCGGATCACGTCGGGCAAGGTGCTGCTCGACATGCAGACGCTGGCCCCGGGCAGCTTCATCGATGCAGCCATTGAAACAGTGCGTCCGGCGGCCGATGCCAAGGGTATCCGCATCGAGCGGCGGTATCCCGAAGGCGTTGCCATCCCGTCCGTCGCGGGCGACCCGGGCCGCTTGCAGCAGGTGGTCTGGAACCTGCTGTCGAATGCGATCAAGTTCACGCCCCGTGACGGGCTGGTCACGATCGAGCTGGGGTATCACGACGGGCAGGTGGCGATCACGATCCGCGATACGGGGTCGGGCATCGCGCCCGAATTCATCACGCACGTGTTCGAACGCTTCCGCCAGGGCGACGCCTCGATGACGCGCAGCCATGGCGGTCTGGGCCTGGGCTTGTCGATCGTGAAACACCTGATCGAACAGCATGGTGGCACGGTGCGCGCCGAGAGCGCCGGGCCTGGCGCTGGCGCCAGCTTCACGCTCGAGCTGCCAGCGGCGTTGTCGAGCATGCCCCGGTCCGCCCGCGGCGCCGACACCGGGGACATCCGCACTGACCTGGGCATACCCTCCCCCGGCCCGCAGCCCGCGCCGGAGCCGATGGTGCGTGACATGCGCGGCATGTCGGTACTGGTCGTGGATGACGACCGCGATGCGTGTGAGCTGATTGCCCGCATCCTGTCCGACTGCCATGCCGACGTGCGCCTGGCCAGCAGCGCGCAGGACGCCATGGCGCAGCTGCGCGCCAGCCCGCCCGACCTCCTGATCAGCGATCTGGGCATGCCCGACGTGAACGGTCTCGAGTTTCTCGCCTGGGTCCGCGCCCTGCCGCGCGACGCCGGCGGCCTGGTGCCGGCCATCGCTCTGACCGCGTTCGCGCGCTCGGAAGACCGCTTGCGGGCGCTGGAGGCGGGTTTCTCGGCCCATGTCTCCAAACCGGTCGAACAGAGCGAACTGATGACGGCAATCGGCATGGTCAGCACGCCACCTGCTGTACGATTGCTTGCCGAAAACGGACGCGGCACTAGTCGATGATGTTCCTACCTACGGACGCGGCGCTGTCCTACAAGAAATTTTATGGTCCTTGCTACACTAATTAGAGGTAAGGTATCGTTAGATTCCACCCCGAAATGGGGCGCCGCCCAGTTTCGATAAAGAGATAAGCATGCCGAGCAGACAAGACATTTTGAACGCCAAAATTCTGGTGGTAGACGATTCGCCCGACAATATCGAGCTGATGGAAGAGATATTGCGCGAAGAAGGCTACACCTGCGTCAGCTCGACCATGCTGCCGGAGCAGGTCTGCCCGCTCCATCGCGAACATAATTACGACCTGATCCTGCTCGACCTGCAAATGCCGGGTTTGAATGGCTTCCAGGTCATGAAGGGCCTCAAGGAAATTGAACAGGGCGGCTACCTGCCGGTCCTGGCACTGACGGCGCAGCCAAGCTTCAAGATCGCCGCACTCGAAGCCGGTGCACGCGATTTCATCAGCAAGCCGTTCGACCTGCTCGAAGTGCACAAGCGCATCCACAATATGCTGGAGGTGCGCCTGCTGTACAAGGAGCTTGCCCAGTACTCGAAAGCGCAGCAGGAGCTGGCGCTGCACGACGCCCTCACAGGCCTGCCAAACCGCCGCCTGCTGGAAGACCGCATCGAAACGGCGCTGCAGCATGCCAACCGCACGCATGCCAAGGCCGCGATCATGTATCTCGACCTGGATGGTTTCAAGGCGATCAACGACACCTATGGCCATGCCTATGGTGACGAGATCCTGAAAGCCGTCTCGCAACGCCTGCTGGCCAGTTCGCGCAAGGAAGACACGGTTGCCCGTCTGGGTGGCGATGAATTCATGGTTGTGCTGGGCGATATTCACGGCCTGGTCGACGCACAGGGGCCGGCGGCCAAGCTGGTCGAATCCCTGTCCGAGCCATTCTTCATCAACGACCTGACGCTGCGCCTGTCGACCTCGATCGGTATCAGCATTTACCCGGACGATGCCGAATCGGTCGACGCCCTGATCAATATCGCCGACTACGCACTGTACGAAGCCAAGCGTGCCGGCAAGAATCGCTTCTGCTCGCCAGCGGCCAACCGCCAGGCTGCGGCCAAGACCACCGGCGCCCCACTGGGGGCGCCGGTCCCGGAACTGGCAACGCCGCATCGCTGAGATCACCCTTCTCTGCACCTGGCTACCGACCGGGGCGTTCGCGCAAGCGAGCGCCCCGGTTTGCTTGTGTGGGCCAAACATTGACTGCCCTGACAAAAACAGGCCACGGAACCTTCGCTCCGTGACCTGTTCAGGTGTGCAACAACGTGTGATTAACGCTTTTCGCCTGGCGGGCAGTCGCGAATCGTGCTGGTCTCTTCGATCGAACGCGCATTCTGGTGATCACGCGCTGCGTCGACCATCTCGGGCGGCACTTCGATGCGGGTGATGCCGGCATCGACCGAGATCGGGTCGCTGGCCGGGAACGTCATTTCAACAGCGTCATCGAGCAGCGTCTGCTCGGCCTGCTCTTTGCTCGACGACGTCTCGCTGCCAGCGAGCGCCTTGATGGCGACAGCGAACGTGACTGCCTGCAGGCTTGCCAGGTCGCCGATGGTCTTGACGCCCAGCGTATCGGCCAGTGCAGTGGCTTGCTGCTCGCCGATGCCGCGCAAGGCGGACAATGGTGCGTCGGCCAATTCACGGAAAGTCTTGCCGCGGAACTGTTCATTTACGATGGTATCGATATTCATGGTGTGTCCTCTCTTATATAACGCCCCCGTCCTCGATGGAACCGGCTTGTTTTCAATATCGCATGGTGGCACGACCACGTATGTGCGGCAGCGAACGTCTTGGCGACCACACGATTGATTTATTTGCCAGATTGCACTTATGTCACATGAAATGATGCGCAGTCCGGAGAAGCGCGGCACGGCACTGCATCCTTAAGGGCGTAAAAAAGCCGGCCCCGGGAAGGCCGGCCGGTACTGCAATTACCTGTCAGACAGTCGCGAGGATTTCGTCGCGGCGGGCAGCCATTTCGGCGCCCATGGCCTCCAGATCGAGCTTTAGCTTACGCACTTTCGGGAACATTTCTTCTTCTTCCTCTTCGACGTGGTGCGACACGTACTCGCCCAGCACCTTCACCTTGGCGTCGTAGTAGTCGTCTTCAGGCTCGCCCTCTTGCACCTGGGCGATCAGGTCCTTGGCCGACGCGTGTTCGACAAAGGCTTCGTCGAGCATGTCTTCCATTTCCTTGGACGTTTCACGCAGCGCCGGGTAGAAAATCTCTTCCTCGATCGACGTGTGCATGATCAAGGCTTCGCAGATCTCGTTCGCCAGCTTTTTCTTGCTAACATTGGCACGCTCGCCCAGTTCTTCGTACTTGTCGAACATGTCTTTCACTTCGTCGTGCTGGCTCTTGAGAAGTTCCAGCGCATCCTGCGGGCCGCTCGTCTTTTTGCTTGTTGCTTTGGTCATGGTATTACCCCCGTATTGTTGGTTGAATGATGACTCGTTGGCCACATTGTCAGATTGCGCCTGACGCGCCATCCACACTGTTCGCAACCTCACACTCGGCGTGAACAGAACGAACCGCTCTTGCTGCACCCAATGCGCGACGGATAAATGACAATTGTTGTATGATTTGGGAAACATTTAATTGAGACCCTGATGACTGAACCGGTCCCACCGCATCCCGACCCGGAGCTCGAACGCCTGGTCGCGGCGCGCACTGCTGAACTCTCCGACATGGTGTCCTGGCTGGCCAACAGCTGGGACCAGGAGCGTCGCCAGCTTGCACGCCAGCTGCACGACAGCCTGGGTTCGTCGATGACGGCCCTGACGATGCACCTCGCCCTGCTCACGCAGCGCCTGCCCGCCGAGGACAAGGCACTACGCGACCGCGCCGCGCAGATGAAGGTCCTGCTCGGTGGTGTCATCGAGACCAACCGCCAGATGCAACTCGCGCTGTGGAACGACAAGCTCGAATTTTTGGGATTGCGCACGGCCCTGGCCGAGCTGGTGCCTGAATTCGGGGTTGAGCATGGCATCAAGGCGCACGCCAGCCTGCCCGAGGAAGACGGCGCCTGGTCGCGCGAACATGCCGTACTGCTGCTGCGCTGCGCCGAAGAAGGTTTGCGCAATGCCGCCGCCCACGCACAGGCCACACGCGTGGACGTGATCCTGGACGACGATGGCGAGATGGCCATGCTGACGGTGCGCGACGATGGCGTCGGCCCGAGCGACGATGCGCTGGGTGCCAGCGACCGCCACGGTCTGCGTCTGCTGCGCGAACGTGCCCGCACGCTCGGCGGCAACCTGACCCTGGTGCGCACGGAGAACGGTGGCGCCATGCTGCAGATGACGTTACCGCGCGAACTACCGGCCTAGGCAACAACCGGGGCGGACAATATGACAACGGCGGCCACTGGCCGCCGTTGTCGTTTCCGTCCCTACTGCTACCCGATCAGTGCAGCTTGACCAGCGGCGTGCTGCGCCGGATCAGGAAGCGCGCCACCGCCAAGAGGCCGGTGCGGGTAATGCCCATCACGGCGCGGTGGTGCATCAGGTGCAGGCTGGCGTACATCAGGCGCGCGATGCCGCCCTGCACGAACCAACTCGCACCGCGCAGCGAACCCATCAGGCTGCCGACACTGGTGTTCTGGCCGACCGACACCAGCGAGCCGTAGTCGCGGTATTCGTACGGTGCGGTCAGCGCTGGCTGGCCCTTGTCCATGCGCAGGAACGTCGTCACCAGATAATCGGCCTGCTGGTGCGCTGCCTGCGCACGTGGCGGCACCGGCAAGCCGTTGCCGTCGATGCACACGGCGCAGTCGCCCAGTGACCAGATCGCCTTGGCACCCTTGACCCGCAGGTGCGAATCGACATCCAGGCCACCGCCGCGCGCGGTCTGCAAGCCAAGCTTGCCGAGCATCTCGGGCGCGCGGATACCCGCCGCCCACACGCACAGGTCGGCCGGATACACATTGCCATTGGCGTCGAGCACCTTGTCGTTCTCGATGCCCGTGACGCGGCAATCGCTGACGACGCGGATGCCGCGCTTGTTCAGCAGGCCCAGCGCGGCATTCGACACGCGCTCGGGGAGCGGCGCAAGGATACGCGGCGCGCCTTCCAGGATCGTGATGCGCACGTCACGCTTGACGTCCATCCGTGCAAAACCGTAGCGCGCATAGGCACCGGACGCTTCGCGCAGTTCGGCTGCCAGCTCGACGCCGGTCGCGCCGCCACCGATGATGACGACGTCCAGGCCGGTTTCGCGGCCTTCTTCACGCTGCTGCTCGACCGCCAGCATCAGGCGCAGCATGCGCAGGCGGAAGCGTTCCGCGTCTTCGGTCGCGTTCAGCGAAATCGAGTGTTCCTGCGCGCCTGGCACGCCGAAATAATTCGAGGTGCTACCGATCGCGATCACCAGCGACGTGTACGCCAGGCGACGCGCCGGCAGCACTTCGTCGTGTTCGGTGGCCGAATACACGGCCCCGATCTCGATCGCCTGGCCGGCCTCGTCCAGCCCGGTCATTGGACCGAGCACAAAATTGAATCCATTGTCGTGCGCGAGCATCGCGTACGACAGACCTTCCTGGTGGATGTCCAGGGTGCCCGCCGCGACTTCATGCAGCGACGGTTTCCAGATGTGGTACAGGCGGCTGTCGACCAGCGTCACCTTCGTCGGGCCGAGTTTACGGCCCAGTTTGCATGCCAGCTCCAGACCGCCAGCGCCGCCACCCACGATCACGATATCGCTACGCAAGCTTGCCTCCTTCTTGATGCCAAGTCCGGCAACAACGCCGGGCTGATGGCCATCTGAGATTTTACTACGGCAACGTCGCGCGCGCTGACCTGTCCCTACATGTGACGAAAGAGCGCCATGAACGGCTGACTGACTGTCAACGTCTCGGGCCGGTTGCGCAGCCGGATGATGCCCTTGCCGCTGTCGTCGCGGGTCACGCCCGCCACGGCGCGCAGGTTGACGATCGTCGAGCGGTGCACCTGCCGGAACATGGCCGGATCGAGCACCTCGAGCAGGTCGCGGATGGGCTTGCGCAGCAGTGACTCGCCCTCGGCCGTCATGACCACCGTGTACTTCGAATCGGACTGGAAATACGCCACGTCGTCGACCAGGATCAGGCGCGTTTCGACGCCGCGGCTGGCCGTCAGCCAGACCAGCGGCTGGGCGCGCGGCGCCGGCGGCGCGACCGCCTGCAAGCGCGCCAGCAGCGCCGCCAGCTGTGTCGTATCCGCCACACCGCGCGCCAGCCGATCGCGCAGCCGGACCACGGTCGCGGCCAGCCGCTCGCGCCCGACCGGCTTGAGCAGGTAGTCGACGGCGCCGCGGTCGAACGCGTCGAGCGCATATTGGTCATACGCAGTCACGAACACGATCTCGGTGCGTAACCCTGCCGCCAGCACGCTCGAGGCCACTTCCAGGCCCGACAGGCCCGGCATGCGGATATCGAGGAACGCAACCTCCGGCTGATGCGTGGCAATGGCGTCGAGCGCACTGCCACCATCGTCGCAGGCGGCCACGATCTCGAGGTCCGGCCACACCTCGCCCAGCAGCTTGACCAACTCTTCCTGCAGCAGCAGTTCATCTTCGGCAATCACGCAACGGGTCATGTGCGCACCCCCGCGCCCTGCAGCGCCAGCGGCACCGTGATGGTGGCGGCCACGCCGCTCGGGAAGTTGGCGACGATGGTAAAGCTCGCCATGCTGCCGTAGCCGAGGCGCAGGCGCTCGCGCACATTGCGCAGCCCGATGCCGGTGCCGGCGGTCTCGAGCGAGAAGCCGCGGCCGTCGTCGGCCACCGTGACGGCCGCCGCATTGTCGATGGCGCGCGCCAGGATCCAGACAGTGCCGCCACCCGGCTTGGGCTCCAGCCCGTGCTTGATGGCGTTCTCGACCAGCGTCTGCAGCATCATCGGCGGAAACACGAGCCGGCGCAGTTCGTCCGGCACATCCACCTGCAGCGCCAGGCGCGGCCCCATCCGGATGGCCAGGATATCGAGGTAGGCGCGCGCCCGTTCCAGCTCTTCGCCCAGCGTCGACGGCGCATCTTCCGTGCGCGGCAGCGAATGGCGCAGGTACTGGATCAGGTTGCCCAGCATGGCGTCGGCGCGCGCAGGATCGGTGCGCGTGAGCACCTGGGCGCTGGCCAGCGTGTTGTACAAAAAATGCGGCTCGACCTGGGCGTGCAGCAGGTTCAGGCGCGCGACCGTCAATTCTTTCTCGGTCGCGCTCTCGCGCACTGCCTGCGTTTCCAGACGGCGCCGCTCGGCGATGCGGCGCGTGATGGCGCGCACGATGGCGTCGGCGTTTTCCAGATTGCTGCCCTGGTCGACCAGGAACCAGTCGATCCAGGCCGGGTCTTCCGGTTCGCAGATCAAGGTGACGCTACCGGCCGCGTCGCCATTGGGCGTGATCGTGGCGCGGATCTGGTTACGCCAGGTGGACAGGCGGGCCAGCGCAGCGCCGGCCGACGCATTGCCGCCATACAGGTCGGTGCGCTCGACTTTGGCGCGCACCTGCAGGCTGTCGCGCGCGCTGTCGACAGCAGTGACGCCGGGCAGTTCGCGGATCGCGGCGTCGATCATGTCGAACGCTTCGCCGGCCTCGAACGGGATCTCGATCTGGCGCCGCTGGCGGTTTGCCAGCGTGGCCGCGTTCACGGTACCGGCCAGCAGCCGCACGCGGCGGGTGTGCGAGAACGCGATCAGAAGAACCCAGCCGACCAGCGCAAAACCGAGCAGCGCCGCATAGCCGCCGAGGTTCAGATCGATACCATGCAGCACGGTGTCGCTGATGAAAATACACAGCGCCAGATACACCGCGCCCCAGGCAACAACCAGGCGGCCGTGGTGGAAAAAACTCGACATCATGATGGGCTTTCAAGCGTTGAAGAATGGCGCCAGCATAGGCAAGCCATAGGTCGCAAAACAGCATTATGCGACGAAGCCGGGACTGGGCCGACGAAACCGGCCCGGGCGGCGTTAACCGCGTCTTGTACGGCGTTCTTGCCCACGCCGGATAACGAAGGGCCGCCCGTGCGCCTGACAGCAGGTTTCGCTGTTCATCGCGGTCCTGCGCACTTATACTTCCCTGTATTTACACTACTGAGCACATGGCTGCCGCCTTGTGCATAGACGCCTGCTGCTGGCTGAGACGATCCGACTCACAGAATGTTTTCTTCGATCGCTTTCACGATTGGATGACATGACTGACAAGACGAACGACAAGCACGCGTACCTGGTATCGGTACTGATTCCCGCACGGGATGAAGCCGGCAACATCGGGCATCTGGTGGACGAACTCCATCACGCCCTCGCCGGCCAGCTCGCGTACGAAGTCGTGCTGGTGGACGACGGCAGCAACGACGCGACGGGCGCCGTATTCCTGCAGCATTGCCGGCAACGGGGCACGCCGGCACGGCTGATCCGCCACGCGCACAGTGCCGGGCAAAGCACCGCGCTCTGGACCGCCGCGCGGCATGCCAGCGGGCGTTTCATCGTCACGATCGATGGTGACCGCCAGAACGACCCGGCCGATATCCCGGCGCTGGTGGCACATGGGCTGACCATGAGCGACACCCACCAACATTTCTGCATTGCCGGCTTTCGCAAGAACCGGCGCGACACGCGCTGGAAGAAACTCCAGTCGCGCATTGCCAATGCCGTGCGCCGCCGGATCCTCGACGACGGGGTGCCCGATACCGGCTGCGGCCTCAAGCTGGTGCCGCGCGCCACCTGGCTGTGCCTGCCCTATTTCGACCACATGCACCGGTTCGTGCCGGCACTGGTCAAGCGCCTGGGTGGCGTCATTGCCGTCGTGCCGGTACACCATCGCCATCGTACCGCCGGCATCTCGAAATACACGGCCTGGAACCGGTTGTGGGTGGGCATCATTGACATGTGGGGGGTCAATTGGCTCATCCGTCGCACCAGGGTGCCGCTGATCGAGCGGATGGACGTTCTGCCGTGAAGCCGGCACTGCGATTGCTGTTCAAGCCGCTATTGCTGACCGGCGTGCTGACGCTGGGCTTCGTCTCGTTGCATTTCCAGTGGTGGGGCGCGTTCACCGAACTGGATCTGCTGAACCGCTTGTTCCGGTAGCACCCGGCGATGGCCTGGCCCGTGTTCGCGTTGATCGGCATCCTCTATACCGCGCTTGGCGGCCCGCGCCAGGTACTGGCCTTCATGTGCGGCTGGCTGATGGGTGGTCTCCCTGGTGCTTTGCTGAGCACCGTCCTCACCGGCTGTGGCGCCGTGCTGGCCATCCTGTGCGTGCGCCACATCGGCACGACCTGGATCCAGGATCGCTACGGCGATCGCGTCTCCCTCATCGGCCGGTTGCTGGCCCAGGACACGTGGCTGTGGGTCTGTACGGTGCGTCTGATGCCGGTCGGCAGCAACCTGGTAACCAATATTGCCGTGGGCCTGGCAAGGCTGAGCACGCCAGCGGTGTTCTGGGGCAGCCTGCTGGGCTACCTGCCGCAAATGCTGCTGTTCAGCTTTGCCGGCGCCGGCCTGGCCCTGCACGACGAGCAGCAACTCTGGATCAGCCTGCTGACGCTGGCGCTGTCCACGCTGCTGGTTCTCTACCTCTACCACCATGGCTTCAAACAGCGGCTGCAGGAAGTCCGGGAACATACGCATGCAACGCGCGCACACGCCGGGCATTGAGCGGGCCGCAAGCTGGTGGCCGTGGGTCGTGGCGCTGACGGTCATTGCCCTGTTCGCCGGCATCGGACTGCGCGACCCGTGGCCTGCCGACGAACCCCGCTTTGCGCAGGTGGCGCGTGAAATGGTGGAATCGGGCCAGTGGCTGTTCCCCACGCGCGGCGGCGAGTTCTATCCCGACAAGCCGCCCATGTTCATGTGGCTGATCGCGCTCTGTTACCAGCTGACCGGGCAACTGCGGATGGCGTTTTTGGTACCCAGTGCGCTGGCCGGGCTGGGCACGCTGTGGCTTGTCTTCGATCTGGGTCGTCGCCTGTGGGGCGAGCCCGTCGGGCGCTCTGCCGTGCTCGCCCTCGTGTTCACGCCGCAGTTCCTGTTGCAGGCCAAGGGCGCGCAGATCGATGCCGTGGTCTGCTTCTGGATCACGCTCGGCTGCTATGGACTGGTGCGCCACTTCCTGCTCGGCCCTGCCTGGGGCTGGTATGCCGCCAGCTGGGTGGCGATGGCACTGGGTATCATGACCAAGGGCGTCGGGTTCTTGCCGGCGCTGATGCTGATACCGCTCGCGCTCTGGCGCCGCGGCGCCGACGGCTCCGCGCAACCGGTCTGGGGCCGGCGTGCGTGGTGGGGCCCCGCCCTGCTGCTAGGCACGCTTGCGCTGTGGCTGGTGCCGATGTGGCTGGTGGTCGAACGCGTCCACAGTCCCGACTTGCTGGCCTACCGCGACAACATTCTGCTGCGGCAGACCGCCCAACGCTACGCCAATGCATGGCATCACATCAAGCCATGGCACTATTACCTGACGACGGCGCTGCCGGGCATGTGGTTTCCGCTGGTCGTGCTGTTCCTGCTGCAACTGCGCACCATCAAGCAGCGGTGGTCGTCAGATGCGGCGCTGCGCGTATTGCTGAGTTGGGTCGGACTCGTCGTGCTGTTTTTCTCTGTCAGCCCCGGCAAGCGTGAAGTGTATATCCTGCCGGCGCTGCCGATGTTTGCCCTGGCACTGGCGGGTGTCTGGGAACAGGTGCCGGTCGAGGGCCGCCGCACCACGGCGCGCCTGCTGCGCGCAGCGCTCGGGCTGATCGGCGTGCTGCTGATGGCGCTGGCAACGTTCGCACTGGTTGCGCCGGACCGGCTGCCATCGCGCGCGAACGATGACATGGATGCCGTCGTGGCACTGGCGCCGGGCTTGCTGATTCTGGGGCTGGCGCTGGCCGGCATCGTCGTGCTGCTGCGCCGGCGCGCATTGTTCGAACAACTCGCGCTGGCCAGCGTGCTGGCCTGGCTGTTCATCGGCTTCTGGCTGTGGCCGGCTCTCAACCCGCATCGCACGCCCCGCGCCATCATGCAGCAACTCGAACGCCGCATCGGACCCGACACGCAGGTCGGCCTGCTCGAGTTCAAGGAACAGTTCCTGTTGTTCGCCGCTCGGCCGCTGGTCCACTTCAGCTATCTGGCGCCACTGGCCGAGCAGGAACGGCGCGCCTGGCACTGGATGCGCGCCGACCCGACGCGCATGCTGCTGCTTCCCGATCACCTTGCGCTGCAGTGCTTCGACCTGTCGCAGCAACGCAGCCTTGGCCAAGCCCACAGGCGCAACTGGATCCTGCTCGACGCATCGGCGATGCGGGAGCGCTGCGACGGGCCTGCCGACGCCGTATCCTACCGCTACGTCCCGTTGAAACTGGATCTCCTGCAGTGATGGCGCGCGCCCGCGCGCCTGCGGCCGGCGTATGATGGTTGTTCGCCATCCGGAGGTCTATCATGCAACCACGCACCATTTCCGCCGCTGTGCTGACACTGGCCTGCCTGTTGCTCGGCGGTTGCCGCGAACACAATGCACCGGCCCAGCCGATCGCGCATCCATCTCCAACTACAGCAACCACAGCAACATCGTCCTGACCCCGCAGCGCCGGGCGTTCCACCCCGCCCGGTCCGCGTCACGATGATCGCCATGCCGGCCCCGGCAGGTTAAACTGCGGCCTGTCCCTATTTGTCGCAAGGTTTCCTGCCCATGTCGTTTGCTTCCCTCGGCCTGATCGAGCCGATCGTCCGCACCCTGGACGCCCTCGCCTACCACACGCCCACCGCCGTTCAGGAACAGGCCATTCCCGCCATCCTGGCTGGCAACGACGTAATGGCTGCTGCCCAGACCGGCACCGGCAAGACCGCCGGCTTCACGCTGCCGATCCTGCAGCGCCTCGTCATGGGCGGCAAGGTCGGCAACAATGCGGCGCGCGCGCTGATTCTGGTGCCCACCCGCGAACTGGCCGAGCAGGTGCACGAAAGCGTGCGCACGTATGGCGAAGGCTTGCCACTACGCTCGATGGTTGCCTACGGTGGCGTGAGCATCAATCCGCAGATGATGACGCTGCGCAAGGGCGTGGACGTTCTCGTCGCCACTCCGGGCCGCCTGCTCGACCTGCACCGGCAGAACGCGGTGCACTTCAACGAAGTCAAAACGCTGGTGCTGGACGAAGCCGACCGCATGCTCGACCTGGGCTTTGCGCGCGAGCTCGACAACATCCTGAAACTGCTGCCGAAGAAACGCCAGACGCTGTTGTTCTCGGCAACGTTCTCGGACCCGATCCGCGCACTGTCGAACCAGATGCTGCGCGAACCGGTGCGCATCGAAGCGTCACCGCGCAACACGACGGTTGCCGCGATCCGCCAGTGGGTCATTCCGGTCGACAAGAAGCGCAAGGCCGCGCTGTTCGTGCACCTGCTCGAACGGCGCGACTGGACACAGGTGCTGGCCTTCGCCCGTACCCGCAAGGGTGTCGACGAGCTGGTCGGGCTGCTGGAATCGAAAGGCATACCGGTCGACTCGATCCACGGCGACAAACCGCAGCCGGCGCGCCTGCGCGCGCTCGACCGTTTCAAGGCCGGTGAGGTGCGCGTGCTGATCGCCACCGACGTCGCCGCGCGTGGTATCGACATCGATGACCTGCCCGCCGTGATCAACGTGGATTTGCCGATCGTGGCCGAGGACTACGTGCACCGCACCGGCCGCACGGGCCGCAAGGGCGCCAGTGGCGAAGCGGTGTCACTGGTATGCGCCGACGAGGTCGAGCAACTGGCGGCGATCGAGGTGCTCACGCGCCAGACGCTCGAACGCGTGGAAGAGCCGGGCTATGCACCCGAGCATCGGGTACCGGTGACCGATGCGAAAGGCCAGATCGTCAAGAAGCCGAAAAAACCCAAGAAGCCCAAGGGCAATGCACCCGTGGTCAGCGAGGACGTGCGCTTTCGACGTTAAGAGCGCCTGACAACATCGTTCGACATACTGCCAACAGATGAGCGAGCAGGCAAGTGAGAGAAACGCCTGGTGGATGTCTGCTCGTCGCTGATGTGGTGTGCACGGACAACGGATGGATAAACGGTAGATCCTGTGCTAGCAGGATGTCTATCCATTTTTGCGCTTGTGCCTGCGTGTTTGTCATAAGGATGCTCTAGAAAACGCGACTCTGGTTGATCGTGCGATTGGCGGGCTGGCGGGCTGGTTGGGGAACCTCGGCTCCTGGCAGAACCCGGTCCGTCAGGCTAGCATGGACAGTTGTCTGTTTAAAAATCCAGCGGTGGCCACGAGAGGCCGGAAACGTCCCTGAGCGAACTGTCACAGCAGAGTCATTCGTCAGTGCTTTCCATTACATGCCGACTCGGCAGTAACTTCAGTCGACACCGTCGAACGCAAGATTTTCCTCAGGCGTTCGCCTAATGCCTGGGCAGCGGCCGCGCTTACATTTGAATGAATGCCAATGTCGTAGCAGCCAGCGTTCACAACATTGATAACCGATATATACGATTTATCCGCGCTTTCGAACGAATAAACATAGCGTCCGCCTGCTCGCAAATAATCTGCCATGCCCGCCTCACTCAACGCCGTGAAGCCGCTGGCGTTGGCGAAATCTCTTACTGCGACCCTTATCAAGGCTGCCTCATTATCGTTCATTGGACGCACAGCAAGCGAGTACTGAACGTGCCGCGTTTCATATGAACAAGCAAGGATCGACGCAAAAAGCAGTGATAGCAATGTGTTCCGAATGTATGTACGTTCGATCATCTGTCCACATGAGGTCAGCAGTTAGAGAGATATGGACCTCAGAAGTGTCGTCCTGTCTGTTCATCCGTTTTCGAAGGTCTTCTTGAGAAGCTAACGCCCGCTCGTGGTGGAACCCGACCGTTCAGGCCAGCTTGGCAAGTTGCCAGGTTGAAAATTCAGCGGTGGCTGCGACAGGCTGAACCGTCCCGAACCTGACGCCGGAGTCACAACAAAAATTTAACGAAACGCATGCGCTTTTCTTCATAGCCGTTTTGCTCATAGAACAAGTGCGCTCGAGTGCGCGCAATGCTGCTGGACAATTCGATTTGTGAACAGCCGTGCTGCATCGCAAACCGCTCTGCAGCGGTCAATAAGTGTGCTCCTACGCCCGAACTCCTGCATTGGTCATCGACCACTAACGCAGATAGTAGAGCCCATGAGCCTTTGACATGTAACGGCTTCATGATGTGCACGATCGCGACTCCGACAGTGCTGCCACAATCCTCTGCTACAAATGCCTGTCCCAAGGAACCGCAGCGCAGCGCATGAAGCTGCTTCTCTACTTGCTCTGGTTCAGCTAAATATCCGAGCTGTCCAAACAAATGAACGATGCGCTCCAGGTCCTCAGTCACAGCCGTACGAATTGTCATCTTGGGTAAATACGAGGATTACGTAGGTCCGTTTTTGGTCCAACCCGGCCGGTCAGCTGAGCATATCAGACCACCAAGGCGGAACCGTCACGGACTTTCACGAAGGGCAGGAACCGCCCCGGAGTGGACGCTGCGGGCTGCTCGACGCCGGGCACTGATGTTGCCAAACTACCAAGATAACTGGGCGCCGCACACGAAGCGTTTCAAGATGGGCCTGCTGTAACCGTTACGGCATCCGGTGCAGCGCGCAGAGCTTGTTGCCGTCTGGGTCGCGTACGTATGCGAGGCAGACGCCGCCGGCCGGCGTATCGCGCACGCCTGGCGGCTGTTCGATCGATTGACCGCCATGGGCTACTGCCACGTCGTGAAAAGCTTGCACCTGCTCCGGCGAGCTGCACTTGAAGCCGACAGTCGCGCCGTTGGCCACAGTCGCCGGTTCGTCGTTGATCGGCTCGCTGATGCAGAAGCTGCTGCCGTCGTGGATGTAGAACAGGCGCGTATGGCCCGATGCAGCCACGTTGCGGATGGGTTCGCTGGCGCCGAGGAGGCCAAGGACGGCATCGTAAAATTGTTTGGACCGGTCGATGTCGTTGGTGCCGACCATGATGTGATTGAGCATATTGCCTCCTGATTTATGACGGTCGTATGGTAGCGCGGTAGCGGCTTTGTTGCACAGATCGGCCTGGGCGGTGCAGCATGGTCACGGGATAAGCTGACGGCACTGCCCGAGAATGTTGCAGCCAAAGAAAGTAACAGGTTTTATCAGGCATTCCAAGCCGGCCTTGCGCCGCGCTCGCATCAAGCGCCGCTGTGCGCAGGCGCCAGGGCGCGCCGACGCGCCAGAGCGCGCTCGCACAGCGCGCCAACGGCGTACAGCAGCAGGAAAACCGGCATCACGAACAAGCCATACGCTTCGGGCCACGACAGGAATTGAATGACGCGGCCAAGCCCCAGCGCCTGGGCCAGCCCCAGTTGGCCGGCAATCGGCAACTGCAGGAAGGTGAGCTGCGCCGCACCGTCGTCGCCGGCAAGCGACACGACGCCGACGCAGACAAGAAGGAAGATCGCATACGGTGTGCACAACAACAAACCGAGTCGGGACATCGGGAACGCAGGGTCGGGCCCTGTTGACAAGAGGCAGTGCGGATCGTCACGACGTGACAGGGCGACAAACACTGTCACCTTACCACCGCAAAACAGCCCAAAATCCTCTGAATGTCACATGGCGCGAGAAACGGTTAACGTAATGCGAGGCGCATGTTTCGGGTGCCGTCCTCGCGGTCGATCGTTACCTCGAAGCCCAGCTTTTTCACCATCGCGACGATGCGCGAATTCTGCGGCAGCGCTTCGCCGACGATCTCGCCAGTGCCACGCGCGCGGCAATACCGGATCAGCTTTTCCATCATGATGCGTCCCAGCCCGACCCCTTTCAGGTCCGAGCGCACGGTGACGGCAAATTCGGCGCTCGTGTTGTCCGGATCGGCCACGACACGGGCCACTGCCAGCGTCTCGAACACCCCATCCGCATTCTTGCGGGTGGCGATGAAGGCCATCTCGCGGTCGTAGTCGATCTGCGTGAAGCGCGCCAGCTGCGACGGCTGCAGTTCGCGGATGCGCACGAACATCCGGTAACGCACGTCGTCGGGCGTGAGCGCGTCGAAGAACGCCAGGTGCGCCGGGCCGTCTTCCGGGCGGATCGGGCGCAGCAGGAGCGGCGCGCCCTGCCACTCGATCGTCTCTTCCAGCTCGCGCGGATAGGGCCGGATCGCCAGCCGGTCGAGCGTGCTGCCCGAGCGGTCGGCCAGCGCCAGCCGCATGCGCGCGTCGAGCACGATGGCGCCGCGGCTGTCGACGACGAGCGGGTTGATGTCCAGCTCGACGATTTCAGGAATATCGGAAATCAGGCGCGAGACCTGGATCAGCACCGCCAGCACGGCGTCGAGATTGGCGGCAGGCCGGTTGCGGTAGCCGGCCAGGAGGCGCGCCACGCGCGTGCGATCGACCAGGTCGCGCGCCAGCACCAGATTCAGCGGCGGCAGGCCAACCGAATAATCGTCGAGTACTTCGACCGCCACACCGCCCTGCCCGAACACCAGCACCGGCCCGAACACCGGGTCGAGCGCGGCGCCGACGATCAGTTCGTGGCCGTGCGTGCGGCGGCACATGGCCTGCACCGAAAAGCCGTCGAAGCGCGCCTGCGGAAACAGCTCGCCCAGCCGACCACGCATACGCAGCGCGGCGGCGCGCACGGCGTCTTCCGAATCGAGGTCGAGCGTCACGCCGCCGACGTCGGACTTGTGCATCACGTCGGGGGTGAGGATCTTGACAGCAACCGGGAACCCGATCGCGCGCGCTGCCGCCACGGCCGCGTCGGCGTCAAGGGCGGCGCGCGTCTCGACCAATGCCAGACCATACGCGCGCAGGATCGCCTTGGTCTCGGGATCGGACAGCAGCAGGCGTTTGGCGGCGATCGCTTCGCGCACCAGTGCGCGCGCAGCGCTGCGATCGGGCGCCATATGGCCTGCCATCGACGGCGGCACTTCCATCAGCAGGTTCTGGTTGCGCCGGTAGTTCACCAGTTGCAGAAAGCCGTTAACGCCGTCTTCGGGCGTGCGGTACGTGGGCATGCGCGCCTCGGCCGCAATCGCGCGCGCGGCCACGACCGACGCGCCGCCCAGCCAGCACGACAGGATCGGGCGCGAAGCGGCGCGTGCCAGTGGCGCGATCGCGTTGGCCACATCGCGGCTGTCGACGGTTGCCGTGGGCGAATGCACGACCAGCACGGCATCGATCTGCGGATCGGCCAGCAGCACGTCGAGCGCCGCGGCGTAGCGCTCGGGCGGCGCGCCGCCGGACAGGTTGACCGGATTGGCACGCACTGGATTGCCGGGCTGCGCACCATTCCAGCCGGCCGGCAGCACGGCATCGAGCCGCGCGATCGATTCGGGTGACAGTGTCGCCGCCGTGCCGCCGCCGTAGCGCAAGGCGTCGCGCGCCAGCACGCCGGGCCCCAGACCGTTGCTGACGATGGCCAGGCGCTCGCCATGCAGCACGCGCGCGTAGGCCAGCGTCTCGACTGCTGCGAACAACTGCTCGGTAGTGTGCACGCGCAGCATGCCGGCGCGCCGGATCGCGGCATCGAACACGTCGTCTTCACTGGCCAGCGCCCCGCTTTCGCTGGCGGCCGGTCGCGCGCCTTCGGTATCGCTGCGCGACTTGAGTACGATCACCGGCTTGCTGCGCGCGGCGGCGCGCGCGGCCGACATGAACTTGCGCGCGTAGCGCAGCTGGTCGACATACAACAGGATCGCGCCGGCGTTGCCATCGCTGGCCAGGTGGTCGAGCACGTCGCCCAGGTCGACGTCGGCCGATTCGCCCAGCGAGATGAAATGCGAAAAGCCGATGCCGCGCGTGCGCGCCCAATCGAGCACACCCGTCATCAATGACCCGGACTGCGAAACGAAGGCAATCCGCCCCGGCAACGCCCCGCTGTGGGCCACGCTGGCGTTCAGGCCCAGGCCAGGGACCAGCAGGCCCGCGCTGTTCGCGCCGAGCAGACGCAGCAGATACGGGTGCGCCGCGTCCAGCGTGGCCTGGCGCAGGCTGCGCCCGCGCGCATCGCGCCCGCGCGCCAGGCCGCTGCTGAGCACCACCGCTGCGCGCGTGCCGCGCTCGCCCAACTGGCGCACCAGTTGCGGCACGGTGGGTGCCGGCGTGCAGATAACGGCCAGGTCGGGCGCCTCGGGCAAGTCGGCCACGCTGGCATAACACGGCAGGTCGCCCAGCTGCGTGTATTTGGGGTTGACGGCAAACAGCTTGCCCTTGAAGCCGCCGCCCTGCAGATTGGCCAGCAGTGTGGCGCCCATGCTGCCAGGACGCGCCGAGGCGCCGATCAGCGCCACCGACTTTGGCGCGAACAGATGCTGCAGATTACGGACGCTCATGAAAGCACCGGGGAGGTGCGCGGGATGGCCGGGCGGTTCGGAAGACGGGCGACATGCGACATGGGTGGGACCTTTGCGTCAGTGGCGTCAAGGAACACCAGCATAACGCCACGGCGCGCTGCAGCGCGCACAAAATCCCATGCAGCAGCTAGCGGAAGGCGAATATCGCGCCGATGCGCCGCTCGGGCAGTGCGCGCAGCGCCGCCGAACGGGCCAGCAGTTCGCGCATCAGGCCATCGGCCAGGCCCGGCGTGTGGTAGGCCACGACGGCGGCATCGAATGCCACCTCGGCCATGCAGCTGCGCATGCACTGCGCTTCGGGCAGGTCGCACAGCGTCACGGCCGCCAGCATCTCGTCGGACGCCGGCGGCAACACGGCGTAGAAACGCACGCGGAACTGGCGATCGAGCAGCATGCTGCCGTTCAGGAAACGGTCGACACCGACATCGAACAACACCTGTGCGATGACTTCGGCCGCCCTGTCCGCGACTTCTTCCCGATTTTTCCTGCGCCGCAGAGCGAGCAGCCGCTCGATCAACACCATGCCTGCCCTTGTCATTGGATTGTCATTGAATCAACCCGGCATGCTATCAGCCGCTCCCCTGCCCCGCAAGCATCACAGTTGCCATCGTGACGACAGTGTTGCGCCGACGCCATGCTAAAATTGCCGCGTGAACCATCCCGTCCATGTCTGTCTGCGCCGCGTGTTTGTCTGGCTGCTATTGCTGGCAATTCCCTTCCAGGGCATTGCGTCGGCAGGCATGCTGGCGTGCACACACGCGTCGATGCAGCATGGCGTCGCTGCACCCCAGGCAGCCATGCACCACCCGGCGGCGAACGCGGCGCATTGTCACGAGGCCGGGCCGCAGGTCGCCAAGGCCACGGACCATGCATCCGCGAGCCATGACCAGGAGCGCTGCAGCGCCTGCGCCGCCTGCTGTATCGGCGCTGCCGTGGCCGGCGCACCAACACTTCCCGCCGCGCAGCACACCTGGTCGACGCGGCTGCCTGATACGGCCACCGGCCGCCTCGAGGCCGTCGACCTGGCCTTCCCCGAACGACCTCCCCGCTTCCAGCTCGCCTGAATCAGCAAGCCGCCGCGCCACGCTGCGCGGCATCACTGCATTTCACTGAACGAGGAATCATGTCGACCATCTTTCTACGACAGCCGCTGCTGCTGGCCTGCGTGCTGGCTAGCACGCTGGTGCCTGCCACAGCGCAGACCAGCCGCGTCACCGATCCGGACGCCGCCGTACCGGAAACCCGCTACCAGCCGGCGCACGTCCTGCGCGCACCCGCTGCATCAGGCGCCACGACGATCACGCCCGATCGAATGTGGCAGGAACACAACCGGATCGTGGCGGGCCAGCCCGGCCATGCCGGCCACGGCAAGCCGGCGGCGGATCCGCACGCGCATCACCACGCGCATCACCACGAATCCACTCCTGCCCCTGCACAGCCAAAGCATGAGGAGCACCACTGATGGCCCGCCCAATAGTATGGCGCGCCGCACCGGTGCTCGCATGCGGCCTTCTGCTGGCCGGGTGCGCCGGCGTCGCGCCCGAACGCGCCTTCGAGGCCAGCGCCGCTGCCGCGCAGGCGCGCACGGGCGTCGACGCGCGGCTATTGCGCAGCGATGCCGATCGCAAGGCCCTGCAGGCAGAGATCGACACGCTGCTGCAGGCGCCGCTCACGCAATCCGCCGCCGTGCAGATCGCCGCGCTGAACCACCCTGGCCTGCAAGCCACCTACTGGGAAGCCGGCATCGCCCAGGCCGATGTGGCCCAGGCCGCGCGCCTGCGCAATCCCGGCTTCGGATTTTCGCGCATGGACGGTGGCGGCAACCGGGAAATCGAGCGCTCGGTGTCGATCGATCTGGCGGGCCTGCTCACGATGCCGCTGCGCCAGCGCATGGCCGCGCGGCGCTTTGACGAAACGACGCTGCGCGTGGCCGCCGCCATCGAGCGCCACGTCAACGCCACCCGGCGCGCCTGGATCGAGGCCGTGGCAGCGCGCCAGGCCCTGACCTATGCGCGTCAGGTGGCCGACGCCGCCGATGCGTCAAGCGCACTGATGGCGCGCATGACCCAGGCCGGCAATGCCAGCGCACTGGACCTGGCGCGCGAAGCGGCCTTCCACGCCGAAGCCGGCGCCGGCGTGCTGCGCGCCGACCGCCTGGCCAACGCTGCGCGCGAACATCTGACGCGCCAGCTCGGCCTGTGGGGCGCGCAGGCGCTCTACACGCTGCCAGAGCGCTTGCCCGACCTGCCGGCGGCGCCCGCCGAACTGACCGGCATCGAGCGCACGGCGCTGAACCAGCGCCTGGACGTGCAGGTTGCGCGCGCCGCCGCCAGCGGCACCGCTGCGGACCTGGGCCTCACCCGCACCACGCGCTTCGTCAATGTGCTAGACCTGGGCTATGCGAACAAGAGCGAGACGGGCGAGCCAAAGAGTGATGGATACGAGATCGGCCTGGAGCTGCCGCTGTTCGACTGGGGCGGCGCCCGCGTAGCGCGCGCCGAAGCGCTGTACACGCAGTCGCTCGGCAAGGTCGCGGCCGTCGCGGTCAACGCCCGCAGCGAAGCGCGCGCCGGCTACCTCGGCTACCGCGCCAGCTATGACGTGGCACGCCACTACCGCGACCAGGTGATCCCGCTGCGCAAGCAGATCGCGGACGAGACGCTGCTGCGCTACAACGGCATGCTGGCCAGCCCGTTCGAGCTGCTGGCCGACGCGCGCGAACAGGCTGGTGCGGTCCACGCCACCATCGAGGCGCTGAAGGATTTCTGGCTGGCCCAGGTCGACCTGGAAACCGCCATCGGCACGCGCCTGCCGGCGCCATCGACCACTGATACGAAGGACACCCCACCATGACCAACCGCAGATCGTTCCTGACCGGCGCCGGGGCCGGCATCACGGCACTGGGCGCTTCTCTCGTGAGCCGTGCCGGCGCGGCGTCGCTGCCGGAAGCCCCGACCCATACATCCAGCGCCACCGCCGCGCCGCTGGCCCCGACGGGCGGGCGCCCGTACAACCCCGTCGTCACGCTCAACGGCTGGACGCTACCGTGGCGCATGACGGACGGCGTCAAGGAATTCCACCTGGTGGCCGAACCGGTCGTGCGCGAATTCGCGCCCGGCATGCAGGTCAATCTGTGGGGCTACAACGGCCAGAGCCCGGGCCCGACCATCGAAGTGGTCGAAGGTGACCGGGTGCGCATCTTTGTCACCAACAAGCTGCCCGAACACACCAGCGTGCACTGGCACGGCCAGTTGCTGCCGTGCGGGATGGATGGCGTGACGGGCCTGACCCAGCCCGGCATCCAGCCCGGCAAGACCTTCGTCTACGAATTCGTCGCGCGCCATGCGGGCACCTTCATGTACCACCCGCATGCCGACGAGATGCAGCAGATGGCGATGGGGATGATGGGCTTCTGGGTCACGCACCCGAAGAATCCGCGCCAGCACGCCGTCGATCGCGACTACGTGATGCTGCTGTCCTCGTACGATATCGAACCGGGCAGCTACACGCCGCGTACCAACACGATGCTCGACTTCAACCTGTGGTCCATCAACAGCCGCGTATTCCCGGGCCTGGACCCGATGGTCGCGCGCCTGGGCGACAAGGTGCGCATCCGCGTCGGCAACCTGACGATGACGAACCACCCGATCCACCTGCACGGACACCGCTTCGAAGTAGCTGGCACCGATGGCGGCTGGGTGCCGAAGTCGGCGCGCTGGCCCGAGGTGACGACCGACGTCGCCGTCGGCCAGATGCGTGCGATCGAGTTCGTGGCCGATGCGCCGGGCGACTGGGCCTTCCACTGCCACAAATCGCACCACACGATGAATGCAATGGGCCATGACGTGCCAACGCTCATCGGCGTCGATCATCGCGGTGTGGCCGAGAAGATCAACAAGCTGGTACCGGGCTATATGGTCATGGGCGACAAGGGTGGCTCGATGGGCGACATGAAGATGCCGCTGCCGGCCAACACGCTGCCGATGATGAGCGGCGACGGCCCGTTCGGCAACCTGGAGATGGGCGGCATGTTCACGGTGCTGAAAGTGCGCGAAGGCCTGAAGCGCGGCGACTACAGCGACCCTGGCTGGTACCGGCATCCGGCCGGCACGGTGGCGCGCGAATGGACCGGCGACGGCACGCTACCGCCAGCGCCACGCGCACCGGACGCCCGCCCCGCCCCGGCGCCCGCCGGTGAGGCGATGGATGCGCGCAAGCCCGGCGCGAACGACATGACCGGGCACGAGCACCACTAGCCGGCGGCGGCGGGGGCTTCGGGCGCTTCGGGTACCTTGCGCAGCAGCGCGATCAGCTGCGGCGGCGCGACCGGCTTGGTGAAGTGCTCGTCGAAGCCGGCGGCCAGCGAGGCGGCGCGGTCTTCCTTGCGGCCACGTCCCGTCACGGCCACCAGGTAGGGCCGCGGCGCGTCCTGCGCCAGGATGCCCGCCAGTTCCAGACCATCCATGTGCGGCATGCCCAGGTCGAGCACCGCAATGCGGGCCGGCCGTTCACGGTGCAGGCGCAGCGCTTCGGCGCCATCGTGCGCCACCATCACGGTCGCGCCTTCCGAGCGAAGCAGCCAGGCCAGCGATTCCGCTGCATCCACATTGTCGTCGGCGACCAGGATATGCTTGCCCAGCGCCGCGCCATCGGGCACAGGGAGCACGTTGCCAGGCGCCATGACCGGCTCCTCGCACAGGCGCAGGCGCACCAGGAAGGTCGCGCCGCGGCCCGGCCCGTCGCTGTCGGCCCAGATGCTGCCGCCATGCAGTTCGACGAATCCCTTCGCCAGCGACAGACCGATCCCCAGGCCGCCCTGCGCCAGGTGGCTGGCGCTGCCGGCCTGCACGAACGGATCGAACACGCGTTCAAGCATGTCGGGCGCCAGCCCCACGCCGCTGTCGGCCACCCAGGCAATGGCCTGGTCGTCTTCGCGCCGCAAGCCCAGTTCGAGGCCGCCGCCCGGTGGCGTGTATTTCGCCGCGTTCGTGATCAGGTTGGCGAATACCTGCGTCAGGCGCAGCGGATCGGCGTCGACCCAGAGCGGCTCATCGGCCACGCGCAGCGCCACCTGGTGGCGGCCGGCCTCGATCAGCGGCATGCTCGTTTGCAGGGTTTCGCGTAGCAGACGGCCCAGGTCCACGCGCACGCGGCGCAGTTCGATCTTGCCGCGGCTGATGCGCGACACGTCCAGCAGGTCGTCGAGCAGGCGCGCCATCTGGTCGGTCTGGCGCGCCACCATGGCCGCAATCCATGCGATGCGTTCCGGTGCGAGCGACTTGCTGCGCAGGAGCGAGGCTGCGTTGGCGATCGGCGCGAGCGGATTGCGCAATTCGTGCGCGAGCGTGGCGATGTAGACGTCCTTGCGCCCGTCGGCTTCGCGCAGGCTGTGCATTGCCGCTTCGCGTTCGGACACGTCCAGCACCAGCGAAAACACGGTCTGGATCGCGCCTGCCTCGTCGACCAGCACCGAGTTATACCATTCGCAGCACAGCGCGCGCCCGTCGCGGGTGCGGTTGCGGTTGGCCGATTTGGCGTAGCGCGTGTTGGAATCGACCAGGCGCGCGATCATCGCATCGACCTGGCCGGCATCGCCCTCGTGAATCATGCCGATGCGGTCGATCCGCCGGCCGATCGCATCGGCTGCAGGCCAGCCGAACAATTCTTCGGCGCGGCGGTTCCACAGCGTGATGACGAGGTCGCGGTTCCATTCGATCACGGCCAGTGGCGTGTTCTCGATCAGGTAGCGGGTCTGGTCCAGCGCCCGGGCCAGCGCCGCACTGGCTTCGGTGCGCCCGGAGATATCGTCGATGACAATCACGGCCGCCGCCAGTTCGGCAGCGCTTTCGCGCAGCGGTGCGCCGCTGACCGCGTACACGCGGCGCGCCCCCTCCTGCACGCTCTCGATCATGGCATCGTGAAAGGCCAGGCCGCCGATCGCGCGCGCCACCGGCTCGCGGACCAGGTCGAGCATGCCCCCGACGCCATCGGCCGCGAAGTGGCGCGCCATCTGCGTGGCCTGGTCGTTGGCCATCACGCAGCGGCCCTCCCGGTCGACGATCAGCACACCGTCGGGCAACTGGCGCAGGACGGTGCCAAGCAGGCTTTGCCACTGGGCATGGGCACGCGTTTCGATCATTTCCTGGAACGTCGCATGCAGGCGTGCATGCAGCGCGATATTGTCGATCGCCAGCGCGCCCAGCACGAACAGCGACGTGGACAGGCCGTACAGGCGCCCGGCATAGAACCCCAGGTCGAACAGGCCGGTGTTGAACACGCACGACAGGCCCACTTCGAACACCCAGGCCGCCATTGCCACGGTCAGCCAGACATCGAGCACGGTGCGCGGGCGCTTTTGCACGGTGGCGTACAGCACGTAGATCGACAGGACCAGTATGCCAGCCGAGATGCCATGGTAGAGCGGCAACGTGCGCGTGCCGTCGATCAGTCTGGGCAGATACGGCGCGCCGGTCGTCCCGACCAGCACCAGCAGCGACACGAACAGCACGGTGAGCAGCGCGCCGATGCGCATGAAGTGCGGTGGCAACGGCGCACCCGCCAGGCGCCCGCGCGCACTGCGCGAGTAGCCAAGCACGAACAGCGGATACAGCGCGTGCCAGGTTGCGTGCAGCCAGGCGGCAGTCTGCGGATTACCGCCGAGCACGCCCTGGTCGCCAAGCAGGCCGTGGAACGTGAGCATGTGGGCGCCGGCGATCAGCGCCGTGAACAGGTAGCCGAGGGCAAGGATGCCCAGGGCCAGCGAACGCCGTGTGTGGACATGACCGAGCAGCAGGATGCCGGTAACGAAGTTACTGGCGATCAGCGTCGACAGATAGATCGGCAGGAATTCCGGCGCCCGCGGCAATGGCACGCCGGCCGCTGGCACCAGCACGGCGAACCCCAGCGCCAGCGCCGCCAGCACCAGCACGGCGCTGCGCAGCTGAGCGTTGCCGGGCGGATGCCTGACCAGGTCGATCGGTTCTGCGAGCACACCGTCTCTCATGAGGATTCCGCTGACTGGGTCGGTCGGAGATGCACTGGGTTTGGTATTGATCTTTCTACAAAATATAGCGCATATGAATATTGTTCGGGGGTGTATTTATCCGCTTATCGTCCAGGAAACGCAGCGGACCGCGGCACCAAGCTGCCTCAGGCGCCGGCCGTCACCGGATAGCCGGCGTCGTCAATGGCTGCCACCAGCGGCGCCACGGCGGCCGTGCTATCGATGCGGACCTTGCCGCTGGCCAGATCGATGGTCACGCTGGCAGCCGGATCGACGGCGTGGACCGCGGCGGTCACGCGGCCAACGCAGTGTTTGCACGTCATGTCGGCAACAGTCAATTCAATCATGTGACATTCTCCTTTGATTGGGGGCGCAGGCACAGGCGTAAACGCCCCGGTGGTGGTGGAAATGGAATGAGAAGCCGCGCGCCAGCGGCGCAGCAGTAGTGCATTGGCCACGACGCTGACCGAACTGAGCGCCATCGCGGCGCCGGCCAGAACGGGATTGAGCAGCCCGAAAGCGGCCAGCGGCACGCCGATCAGGTTATACACGAAGGCCCAGCCCAGGTTCTGGCGAATCTTGCGCCAGGTGCGCTGCGCAACGTCCAGTGCGTCGGCCACCAGCATGGGATCGCCCCGCATCAGCGTGATGCCGGCGCTGTGCATTGCCACGTCGGTCCCGGTGGCCATCGCCATGCCGACGTCGGCCGCGGCCAGCGCCGGCGCGTCGTTGATGCCGTCGCCAATCATGGCGACCGTGCGGCCAGCCTGGCGCAGCGCCGTGACGACGTCGGCCTTGTCCGCCGGGAGCACCTCGGCATGCACGCGCGTAATGCCGAGCGCATCTGCCACGACTTGCGCGGCGCCGACGCTGTCGCCGGTCAGCAGCACCGGCGTGATGCCGCGCGCGACCAGCCGCGCGACGGCGTCCTGCGCGCCGGGCTTGAGCCCATCACCGAAGGCAAGAAGACCCAGCACATGCACGGTGTCGCCGCGCCGCTCGGCCAGCCAGGACACGGTGCGCCCGGCCGCCTCATGCGCCTCTGCCCCGCCAGCCAGCACGCCGAGGTCATTCATCAGGCGCCGGTTGCCAAGCAGGATCGTCGCGCCATCGACGTCAGCCTGCGCACCGCGCCCCGGCAGCGCTTTGGCGTTGCTTGCGCGCGGCACGGTCAACGCGCGCCGCGCCGCGTCGTCCAGCACGGCGCGCGCCAGCGGATGCGCACTGGTTTGCTGGACGGCGGCTGCCAGCGTGAGCAGGCGCGTCGTATCCGGGCCGTCGAGCGCCAGCAACTGCGGGCGGCCCTCGGTCAGGGTACCGGTCTTGTCGAACACGACGACATCGACGGCATGCGCCGTTTCCAGCGCCTCGGCGTCCTTGATCAGGATGCCGTGGCGCGCGGCCACGCCGGTGCCGACCATGATTGCCGTCGGCGTGGCCAGGCCCAGCGCGCACGGACAGGCAATCACCATCACGGCCACCGCATTGAGCAGCGCGCCCTGCCAGTTACCCGTGGTCACGCCCCAGGCCAGCAGCGTGACGAGAGAAATCGCCAGCACCACTGGCACGAACACGGCGCTGACCCGATCGACCAGGCGCTGGATCGGCGCCTTGGCGGCCTGTGCATCTTCGACCATGCGGATGATCTGCGCGAGCATCGTCGCGCTGCCGACCGCCGTGGCCCGCACCAGCAGCAGGCCGTCGGCATTGACGGCGCCGCCAACGACCGCATCAGACGGCCCCTTGGCCAGCGGCAGACTTTCGCCGGTCAGCAGCGACTCGTCGACGTGGCTCAGGCCGTCGAGCACCACGCCGTCGGCCGGCACCCGTTCGCCGGGCTTGACCACCATGAGGTCGCCCATCCGCAAGGCGGCCAGCGGCACCCTGACGTCGGCTCCATCGCGACGCACGACGGCATCGGCCGGTTGCAGGCGCTCCAGTGCGCCCAGCGCCTCGATGGTCTGGCGCCGGGCGCGGCCTTCCAGCCATTTGCCAAGCAGCACCAGCGTGACGACGACGGCCGACGATTCGAAATACAGGTAGGAGGATGCATGCCCGCTTGGCGTCAGCAGCAGGTACAGCGACAGGCCATAGGCAGCGCTGGTGCCGATGGCAACGAGCAAGTCCATATTGCCGGCCCCGGCGCGCAGCGCGCCCCAGCCGGCGCGGTAAAAACGCGCGCCGAGCCAGAACTGCACCGGCGTGGCAAGCAGCCACTGCAGCCAGCCCGGCAGCATCGCGTCGATACCGAATGGCGCCAGCAACATCGGCAATACCAGTGGCGTGCTGAGGAGTGCGGCGATGGCGACGGGCCACCATGGGGCAGAACCGGTTTTAGTGGCAGCGACGGGAGCATCCGGTGTCTCGACGCGGGCCGCGTAACCGGCTGCCGCCACGGCAGCCACCAGCGCTGCGGGCAGCGCAGCACCGGCGATGCGGGCTTTTTCGGTGGCCAGGTTGACACTCGCGCCGGTGACACCGGAAACGCTTGCCAGTGCTTTTTCAACGCGTGCCACGCACGAGGCGCAGGTCATGCCGTCAATCAAGAGGGTGACGGATGGCATTGCTGGAGAGAGTTTTTCGTGATCCATGCGACAAGAATAAACCTTCCTACCATAGGAAGGTCAAGACAATCTGGCGATCGCCGGATTCAGCTGCCGATGTTGAACAGCACGCCGACCGCGAGTTCGATCCACAATGCGGCAAACACCAGTGCCAGGGCGCCCACAATGGCGACGCGCTGCCAGACGGCCAGGCGCGCCACGCGGCGGCCCGTGCGCAGGCAGATCCAGCCGGCGCTGGCCAGCAGCACGGCGGCCACGCCGAAATCCAGGCCGGTCCATTGCACGCCGTGGGTGAACTGCATCGCCACCAGGGGACCGAGCAAGATCATTGCTGTCGCCAACCCGACGCGCACTGCATCGATGCCCATCGATGCGCGCATCAGGTCGTCGTTCGTGCCGACGTCTCCGCTGCCTGCCATATTCATACTGTTCTCCTGGTGCGTGGCCGACCGCTGGTGCCGGAGCCGCCAGTGTAGTCCTATTGTCATCCCGACAAAAGCGGCAAATGCGCCGCCGCGTGCCACAATGGAGAAACCGGTGGTTACACGGCGACACACCGACCATTGACGACGACTAACCAGGTTGAACGAAGCACTCATCATGCGCACCTTGCTGTCCATCCTGCTGATCCCGATTGCGCTTGCGACAACCGCCGCGTCGGCGCAAGTACCGCTACGTGGCGCCCTGCCCGGCGCGAACGTCACGACGACGCAGTCGGCAACGCTGACAGCCCTGCGCGACGCCGAACGCCGGCGTGCCGACGCCGTCGCCGCGCGCGACGTCGATGCCCTGCGCAACATCATCGCCACCGACTACTATCACGTCGAAACCAATGGCCGCGTGCGCACGCGCAGCGAATTTCTGCAACTGCTGGCCCGCGAAGAGTACGAGTTTCGCTCGTACACCATCGTCAGCATGGAGATTCAATTGCTCGACAGCGGCCGCACAGCGATCGTTCGGGGTCGCTTCCATGCCGATCTGCCACCGTCCAGTCGTGCGCGCGAATTTCGCGGCCGTTATGTCCGCGTCTGGCAATTGCAGGCGGACGGCTGGCGCAACACGATGATGCAGAGTACCGAGATCCGGCCCGGGCGCTGAGCGACCGCTCAGGTGCATGGCAGCGGTCAGAAACTGCCTTCGCTCACCCGGCGCGCCAGCCAATTGCAGATGCTGGTATTCTGGACAAGTCAGGGCGCACGCAGAAACCATTTCGGCGGATGCCCCGGGGTGCGCGTTGCCCATCCCATATTGACCAGCACATGCACGACGCCGGGCCGTGACGAACATGGCCCTGGTGCCTCGCTTCATACCGGAACAGTGTTCCCAACCATCTGAACGGAGAATGATCATGCCATACGCATTGCCACCACTGCCTTACGCCTACGATGCCCTCGAGCCGCATTTCGATTCGCGCACGATGGAAATTCACCACACGAAGCATCATCAGGCTTACATCACCAACGTCAACAACGCGCTGGGCGAAGCCGGCGTCGCCGAGATGCCGGTCGAGCAGCTGATCGCCGACATCGGCAGCCTGCCACAAGCCGTCCAGGGCGCCGTGCGCAACAATGGCGGTGGTCACGCCAACCACTCGCTGTTCTGGACCGTGCTGACCCCGGAAGGCGGCAAGCCGACCGGTAAGGTTGCCCAGGCAATCGAAGACGACCTCGGCGGCTACGAGAAATTCAAGGACGCGTTCACCAAGGCAGCGCAGACCCGCTTCGGTAGCGGCTGGGCCTGGCTGACCGTCGGCAAGGACGGCAAGCTGCTGGTTGAAAGCAGCGCCAACCAGGACAGCCCGCTGATGGGCCAGTTCGCCGGCATGTCGGGCGGCACGCCGATCCTGGGCCTGGACGTGTGGGAACACGCGTACTACCTGCAATACCAGAACAAGCGCCCTGACTACATCGCGGCCTTCTTCAACATCATCAACTGGGCGGAAGTCGAACGCCGCTACGAAGAAGCACTGGCCAAGTAAGCCGGTGTTCGGGCCTGCCATGCAGGCCCGTCTTCAAGTGCGAGGCCGGCCATCATGCCGGCCTCGCACCGTTTACGTCGGCGACCAAGGACACCCCCATGAAACTGCTGCTGGTTGGATCAAGCGGACTGGTCGGAAGCCATGTGCTGGAGATGGCGCTGGCCGACCCCAAGGTCACGTCGGTGGTGGCGCCCACGCGGCGAGCGCTGCCGGCGCACCCGAAGCTGCACGCGCCCGTCGTCGACTTCGATGCCTTGCCACAGGATGCTGCCTGGTGGCAGGCCGACGCCGTCATCTGCACGCTGGGCACGACAATGCGCAGCGCCGGCTCGCGGGCTGCGTTCCGGCGCGTGGACCATGATTACCCGCTGGCCGTGGCCACACTGGCGCGCCAGCATGGCACGCCGTGCCATGTGCTGAACTCCGCGCTCGGCGCCGATGCCGGCGCGCGCTTTTTCTACAACCGCGTCAAAGGCGAGCTCGAGCGCGACCTGGCCGGGCTGGGTTTCGCATCGCTGACCCATGTAAGACCGGGCCTGATTGGCGGACAGCGCAAGGAACGACGCCTGGGCGAACGCGTGTCCGGCGTGGTGCTGGAAATGCTGGGGCCCGTATTGCCGCGCCGCTGGCGCATCAACCCTGCCCCGCGCATCGCGCACGCGCTGATTGACGCCGCCCTGCAGGCGCACCCGGGCGTACACATCGTCAGCTCAGATCAGCTGATCTAAGCAGATTACAGCTTCACGTTCAGTGAAATATACGCAGCCCGGCCATTGCCCGATGAGTACATCGGCTGCGCCTGGCTTGCCGGCCAGAAGAAGTTGTCGTACCACGCGTACTCATAATTGCGGTCCGCAATATTCTTGACCTGGACATCGATGCTGGTGCGCGCCGAGATCGCATAGCGCACGTTCGCATCGAACAGAACGAAGCCGCCAAACTTGCCCAGCTCGTTGGGCGTATCGATATAGTAGTTGCCCTGCGAGCGGCCTTGCAAGCCGAAGCGCCAGGTGTCCGAGTGCTTGTAATCCAGGCTCACATTGGTGATGTGGCGCGGCGTCGAGAACACTTCCTTGCCGGCCAGCGACACGCCATTCGTGCCCGTGGCCTTGCGCACTTCGGCCTTTTGCAGCGAGTGCGACAGCGACAGTTCGAGCTTGTCGGTGACCTTGCCCGAGAGCTGGAAATCGAGGCCCTCACGGCGCGTTTCGCCCAGCCCCACCGTGGTGCCGGTGGCTGGCATATTGGCCACTTCACCGGTCGCATCCTGGCGCCAGAGCGCCAGTCGCAGGTCGCTGCGCGTGGTCGGCTTGAGCTTGACGCCCACTTCCTTGCCAGTGTTGACCGATGCGTCAAACAATGCCTGGCCCGGCACCAGATAGGCCGGTCCCACCGAGCCCGTCAGAATCTGGAACGTGCGGCCCCAGTTGCCGTAGACGCTGATGTCCGTCGCCGGACTCCAGACCATGCTGAACTTGGGCTGCTTGATCCAGCCGTAATCCTGCAAGCCCACGCTCGTACCGCCTGCCAGCGGCTGGTTGCCGGTGAATCGGTCGACCCGGTAGCCCGGCACGAGCTGAATCGTGTCGGTCGCCTTGATCACCGCCTGCACATAGGCGCCAACATTGTTGAACTTGTAGCGGTCGTCGTTCTGGATGCGGGCCGGCGTCGTGAAGTCCGTCGGGATCGCGAAGTTGTAGCGCAGGCGGCGGTAGCCATTGTCCTGGCGCTCGGTATTCACACCGCCGTCGACCGTCACACGTTCGTTCGCGCGCCATGTCAGCGTGCTCATGAAGCCGAGCTGTTCTTCATCCCACAGCCGGCGCTGACGCGGCGCATTGCCTTCGGGATTGCTGGTGAATGTAACGCGGCGGTCGTCCTTGTACTCGTTGTAGTACAGCTTGTTGCTGAGGAACGCGTTCGGCGTGATGTGCCAGTCAAGGTGCGCGCTGGCGTGGTGCATGTCGCGGTCGGTCTTGTCGTTGGCGTTCTTGCGCGGCGACTGGCGGCGGTCGGCGGCGAGTTCGGCGGCAGTCAGAAAGCCCGGCTCGCCCGACGTGTGCTCGTAGGTGCGCACCACCAGGCCGGCCGTGACCGTCTTGTCATTGGACGTAACGAACCATTTGCCGCCGATCGAGTATTTGTTGGAATCACCGTTCGCGCGGTAGCTGTCGGTCAGTTGTTTGGCCACGAAATAGTTTTGCGCAAAGCCATCGGCTTCGCGGCCATATGCCGCCTGCACTTCACGGGTGTTAAAGCTGCCGTAGGTGAACCGGCTGTCAACATAATTGCCGCCCTGGCGCGTGCCGATATTCAGGTTGCCACCGATATTGTGCAGCCCATAGCGCGGGTCATTCGTGCCGCGCACCACCTCGATATAGTCGACTTCGAGCGGGAAGATCATGTCGATGAAGCGCTGGTTGCCGCTGTTGACATTGCTCGGGATGCCGTCGATCAGCACTTTGATGCCATTGATATAGCCTTCGCCGTTGAAGGCGCGAAAGCTCGCCTTGCCCGATTCGGCGCCCATCCGCGTTTCAGTCAGCTGCACGCCCGGCAACTGGCCGACCAGTTCCCAGCTGTTGGTCACGTTCTTGTCTTCGATCTTGTCAGCACCCAGCACGTCGACCGACGTCAGGACACGGCTCGAGCGCAAGGCGCCAGCATCGCGCTGCGCGCTCACGCGCACCTCACCCATGACGATCGCCGGCTCGGCGGCGTGGGCGAACGTGGAACCGAGGGTTGCCAGGGCAAGTGCATGGGCAATTGGAAGGAGCTTGAATGTCATCAGAAAAACCTTGTCATGAACGGCGCACGCGGCGATGCGCGCTGAGTCGATAATGATAAACCATTCTCAGTAGAGATGGCAATATGCAGGATGGTTCTCGGCATACGGTATGCTGAATCATCACCCATCGGGGCAATCCAACTCGCCATGAGAATTCTGTCTATGAAGCATCTGACCGCCCTGCTGTGCGCCGCCTTGCTCGCCAACCCTGCGATGGCGCAGGCCACCGAGTTTCGCTGCCTGGTCTCGGTCGACGCCGCGCCCCCGATCCGGCTTCAGTTCGACTTCCCGCAGTCCGGACACGCACACGCCGCGGTGCACTACCAGCGCGGCAGCAAGCGCATCCCGCTGCGGGCGCTCAAGACCAGTTCAGTGGAAATGTCGCCGGGCAGACCGCTCGAGTTCACCACGATCTGGAAGGAACCGGGCAAGAACGGCGGCACCTACACCGTCGCAACCCAGGGCGCGCTCGTCAACGAATTCACGTATCTGCGGTCCAGGGACAAGAAGACGTTCACGTTCGAGGAAGATACCGGTGCAATGGGAACATCACGCTGCAAGTGGGAAAAGTAAAGGGCGAAAAAAAGCCGCAGCGCGAATGACGCCAGGCTTGGCATCATTCACGCTGCGGCATTGCTTCACATGACGATCAGCGGTTCGGCACCACGCGCCAGACCGTATTCGCCAGGTCATCGGCGATGATCAGCGCGCCGCGCGGATCGACCGTGACACCGACCGGACGACCCCGTGTCTTGCCATTGGCATCCCGGAAGCCGGTGGCGAAGTCGATTGCCGCGCCGGCTGGACGACCGTTGGCGAACGGCACGAAGATCACCTTGTAGCCCACCGGATTGTCACGGTTCCAGCTGCCGTGTTCGCCGACAAACGCGCCATTGGCAAATTTTGCGCCCATGGTCGGCAGCGAGAAGTGCAGACCCAGCGCCGCGACGTGCGAGCCAAGGCCATAGTCCGGCTTGATCGCTGCTGCCACCTTTTTCGGGTTCGGCGGCATCACGCGCGGGTCGACGTTCTGACCCCAGTAGCTGTACGGCCAGCCATAGAAGCCGCCCTCTTTCACTGACGTCAGGTAATCCGGCACCAGGTCCGGGCCCAGCTCGTCGCGCTCGTTCACGACCGACCACAGCTGGCCCGTTTCCGGGTTCATCGCCAGCGCCGTCGGGTTGCGCAGGCCCGTGGCGTACGGCTTGTGGGCGCCCGTCGTCACGTCGATCTGCCAGACCATTGCGCGGTCGACTTCGGCTTCCATACCGCGCTCGGTGATGTTGCTGTTCGAACCGATACCGACGTAGACATAGCGGCCATCGGGGCTGATGGTCATCGCTTTCGTCCAGTGGTGGTTGATCTCGGCGGGCAGTTGGGTGAGCGTCACCGGCGCTGCGGCAGCCTTGGTCTGACCCGGCTGGTAATCGAAGGTGACAACCGCATCCTGGTTCGCCACATACAGCTTGTTGTTGGCAAACGCCAGGCCGTATGGGGCATTCAGGTTCTCGGCGAACACGGTCTTGAGCTCGTACTGGCCATCACCGTCCGCATCGCGCAGCAGCGTCAGGCGATTACCGCCCTTGACCTTGGTATTGCCTTGCGCCTTGATGTAGCCGGCAATGACGTCTTTCGGCTTGAGCTTGGCCGCGCTGCCGCCACGCCCTTCCGCCACCAGGATATCGCCGTTCGGCAGCACCAGCATCTGGCGCGGGATCTTCAGGTCGGTCGCGATGGCCGTGATGCTGTAACCCTCTGGCACGGTCGGCTTCTGATCGCCCCATGCAGTTGGCTCGGCAATCTTCATGCTCGGGAACAGGCCGCGCTCGGGCGCAGGCAGTTTCGGATCCGGGCCGCTGGCCAGGTTGGTATTGGCTTCGTTACTGCAGGCGCTGGCCAGCAGGGTCATGCTGAACAGGGCAAGTGCGCTCGAGCGATTCATTTCAGTCCTCCCGAACGTGGGTTAAGGCCTATGACAGCGGTAATGCAAATCAGGATAAAGACGATGGCCGACAGCAACAGGCCGGTCGGCATGAGCGCCCAGGCATCCTTGGCATGCTGGAACGCGTTGACCAGACCGATCACGAAGGTCAGCAGCAGCAGCACGAAGTAGTTCAACGGGCGACCGGCCATCGGCCTGGCGCGCAGCAGATTGACCAGTGCGAACACGAGCGCCAGTCCGGCGAACAGCAAGGCGCCGGCGTTCAGCCACGAAGCAAAATTGCTCCACTGGATCTGGTAGGTGTTGTAATAGGTGTAATCGCTGAGCAATGCGCCGAGGAACAGCGACACGCTGCCTGCGAGCAGGATCGTATGGAGTACGCCTGGCGGGCGGACGTACGTTGCGCTGGCCGTGGTGACAGTAGACATGGGGGTTGACCTTATTGGTAATTTTGATAACGCAGACTATAGCGGCTATGCAGCGAGACTGTCGCCTCGTTGAGTTCGGCACGAATCTGGTACGAATCTGGTAAGCACCCAGCGCGAATCCGGTGTCGCTCTCATGCCAAAGGTGGTCGCTGTGCGTGACACTACCGGCAACCCCGGAGCGTACAGAGATCAGGCGCGCCGGTGGGACGCCAGCGCGATGCGGTACGTGGCGCAGGCGCCATCGGGCGCCGGACGATGGTCGATCCCGACCGACAGCAAGGGCCGGCGTGAGGCGCCCGAGCCGGCCAGGGTCTCGGCCCGCAGTTGTTCCTGGCCTGTCACGCTGACGTATCGAAGGGGCCGCTCGACCGGCCACTGCGTGCACGACTGCAACTGAGCGTTGCGCGTGATGACCTGGAAGACCAGCGGCAGCACGACCGCGTGGCGATATGCTGCTCCGCACCACAGTTCGGCGCCCTCGAGCGTATGACGCAGCAGCAATCCTTCGCGCAGCATCAGCGCTGTCGTGTCGATGCTGGGGATGAAGCGCAGGTGCATGGCCATGCCCACCGGATGTTCGTGGCTGACCACGATGGCCACCAGAGGCCGATACGGGGCCATTGCCTTACCAGCCTCGCAGGGCAGTACCGCGCGGCAGATGCTGCTGCAGCGCGGCCACGCAGCGCGCGGCCATCTGCTCCTGGTCACCGATTGCGCCATCGATTGCGCCATCAATCCCGCCGGCGCGGTCGAACTGCGCGTACCACAGCACCGCGCCTGCGGCACCGTGGCGCAGGATCAGCGACACGCGCAGCAGCGCGGCATCCTGGCGCACCGTGCCCTCGAGCAGGTAGCGCGCGCGCGACTGGTCATCGGCCGGCGCCGGGCTGTCGCCGCTGGGCAGGCTGAGCGAGCGAAGTTCACGGTACAGCCGGAAGCCCAACTCGTCATTCAGGCCTGCCGTGAAGTGACTGGCCGGTGCATCGGCGCTCAGGCAGATGAGCGGGCTGAACTGCAATAGCGGCGCACCGACGGGCACCGCCCCGCCCGCTCCCTGGTTGTCGGCGGGCAGGATACGGGCATGATAACGGCCTGGCGGCACACTGATGCGCAAGGCGTCAAGGACCCCTTCATCGGCGTAATACGCGGTCAGGCGCAGGCGCAGACGTCCTGCCTAGACCCGGACGATCGGATCGTCTGCCGGGGAATACGCTGCCGGATCGCGGCCGAACACGGCCACGCCGATCTCGTGCTCTGGCGGCGACGCATCTGCGTCGTCGCACACCAGCACGCGCTCGACCAGATAAACCAGCAACGCCGTGCAGCGGCGTGCCTTGGCAAATTGCTTGCTGGTCAGGACACGTCGTAATGCCTCGCGGATGGCGTCGTCCGAGCAGGGACGCGGTTCATTGCCCACGGCCGATGCGCTGGTGATCAGTGACAATGCAGGCTGGTTCATCATGCTTTCCGGTAAGTCGTGCTGCTCGATCCCTGCGCGAACAGTCTACGATGAACACTGTATTGACACCTTCCGGATACCTTCCCGCATCGCCCTGCAAGCCAAGTCATTGATTCATTTGCCAAATCCCCGCCGCTAATGCGACTGGGGACGTTGCCGGAACCCCCAGCCGACAAAAACAACTGAAACATTGACAGGTTTACAAAACCATCTTTTACGTGCCATATTGAAAGCCTGCCATCATCGCAGGCGTTTTTTACTTGCCACGGCACACGAGGATGCGCCTCGCCCATGCTCAGGGAGTGATCTTGACACACGCATCGCAACCCGAATTACGTGCACTGCAAGAAGGCGACCCGTTGCTCGCGGGCGGTCGTTTCCTGCTGGGCGACTGGACCGTCGATCTGGCGACGCACCGGATCGCGCGCGGCGACGACGTGGTGGCGCTGGAGCCGCGGCCGATGGCCGTGCTGGCCGAACTGTGCCGGCGCTGCGGCGACGTCGTCACGGCCGACGCCCTGCTCGATGCCTGCTGGCCAGGCCAGGTCCAGGGCGACAATCAGGTGCACAAGGTCATTGCCGGCCTGCGCCGGTCGCTGCAGGACGCCGCCACCAGCCCGCGCTATATCGAAACGATCCGCAAGCAGGGCTACCGGCTGATCGCCCCGATCCGCGTGCTGTCCGACAACGGGCCCCGCAGCCTGAGCGGCGCATGGCGCGGTACCTCGCCCTTCCGTGGCCTGGAACCGTTCGGCACCGAACATGCCAGCGTCTATTTCGGCCGCGATGATGCCATCCGGCAGTTACACCGCCGCCTCGGCGAACAGCAGGCGCGGGGCCACGCGCTGGTTGTGCTGCTGGGGCCCAGCGGTTCCGGCAAGACATCGCTGGTGCGTGCCGGGCTCATCCCCGCCATGCTGGCCGCGCCGGTGCCTGGCGACGAACGCCTGCGGGCCTGCACCGCGACCGTGCTCGACCTGGGTGCGCTCGACGCGAGCGGCCCATGGCAGGCGCTGGCCGGGGCCCTGCTCGATTGGGAGTTCGCCAATGTCGCGCTGTTGTCGGGCCACAGCATCGCCTCGCTGGCGGACTTGCTGCGCGGTGATCCGGATAAAATGCTGCGCTTGCTGCGAGTCGGTCTGCAGGCGCAGAGCGCTGACAATGCGGGCTTGCCACTGCTGGTGCTGGACCGCCTGGAGGGCCTGTTCGAGCCAGCCAGGGACGCGAACCGCCAGGCGTTTCTCGACTGTATCGAACGGCTGGTCCGCAGCAGCATGGTGCTGGTGCTCGCCGTCTGCCGCAACGACTTTTATCCCCGTCTGTCGTGCCACCGCCTGCTGATGCATGGCAAGGAACACGGAGCGCACATGGACCTGGCCCCGCCCGACGCCCAGGCCATCATGCAGATGATCCGCCTGCCGGCACGCGCGGCCAACCTGACCTATGGCAGCGACGCGAGCAGCCTGAACCGGCTGGACGACCGCCTGTGCGCCGATGCGATGCAGGCCGGCGACGCCTTGCCGCTGCTGCAAACCACATTGCAGACCCTGTATCTGGCGCGCGCGCCCGGCGACGAACTGACCTGGGCCGCCTACGATGCACTGGGTGGCCTGGAAGGCGCGATCAGCAGCCGGGCCGAAGCGATCCTCGCGGCCTTGCCAGGCCCGCAGCAAGCGGCGCTGGCGCGCCTGCTGCCGCGGTTGGTAACCCTGTCGTCCGAGGATGCGTCGCCCACCAGCCGCTCCGTGATCGGCGCCAGCCTTACCGACGCGCACGAGCGGGCACTGGCAGAAGCACTGATCGACGCGCGCCTGCTGGTGGCCGACCGCCTGGGCGGTGGCGAGATCGGTTTTCGTGTCGCGCACGAAGCCTTGCTGCGCCGCTGGCCACGCGTGACGGCGTGGGTCGCGCAGCACCGCGTCGCACTGACCGCGCGCGCCGAGCTTGCCCCATGGGTCCGGCGCTGGCTGGACAGCGGACGGGCCAAGGCCTGCCTGCTGCCACGGGTGCCGCTGTTGTGGCAAGCAAGCAGCGCGGTGCGCGCCGCACCGCACCTGTTCGGGCGCGACGAACACGACTTCGTGGCGCGCTCCCTGGCCCGCCTGAAGGCGCACACGCGCTGGCGCGTGGCCGGGCTGGCTGGCGCCCTGGCGCTGGCGGCGATTGCCGGCCTGGCCGCCGTGCGCAATGCGCAGTTGGCCGAGACCGTAACGGCGCGCGAGCTGCAGAGCCGGCGCCTGGCCACCTTCATGCTGGGCGAGCTTGCCGACCAGCTACGCCCGATCGGCAAGCTCGATCTGCTCGCCAGCATCGGTGAACATGGTTTGCAGGTACTCAATCCTCACGACATCCGCGACGAGCTGCCGGCCGACACCTTGCAGCGCGCCAAAGCATTGGTCGTGATCGGCGAAGTCAACAGCAGCCGCGGCACGCACCAGCTTGCGATGGCCGGCACGGCGCTGGCGCGTGCCTACGCCCTGCTCTCGGCCATGGGGCCGGCGCCAGGCATCGATCTTGGCGACTACTACAAGACGCTAGGCGCCAGCGCATTCTGGCTCGGCCAGATGGCCTATGACGCCGGCCGCCTGGACGAGGCCACCACGCAGATGACCCGCTATCGCGCCGCCAGCCAGGCCTGGCTGGCCGCCGCACCAGCGCATCCCCAGGCCCGGGCCGAACTCGGGTTTGCGCTCGGGAGCCTGAGTTCGATTGCGATGCGCCGGGGCCGCTGGGAGGACGCGCAGCGCGGCTTCGAGGCGTCGCTGGCGCTCAAGCTGGCGGTGCTGGCCGACCATCCGGGCGACGTCGATGCCCAGGATGCGGTGGCCAGCGCACGTGCCTGGCTGGGCCAGGTGGCGCACCTGACAGGCAACAGTGCGCAGGCGCTGACGCTGTACGACACCGCGCGCGCGGTGCAGCAGCAACTGCAACAGGCCCGCCCGGGCGAATCGGTACGGCTGCGCGACCTGGCCGTCATCGAGAGCCGGCGCGCCGAAGCCCTGCAGGCACTGGGCCGGCGCGATGAGGCGATCGCCGCCAGGCTGGCAGCCGTGAACTGGATGCGCCGGGCGCTGGTCGATGGCGCCAGCAACGCCTTCTGGCAGGCAGAAAGCCTGCTGGCCGACAGCGCCCTGCTGCTGGCCCAGGCCGACGCCGGCCGGCCCATCGACGCGCAGCTCGCTGCGCTGCAGCGCCGTCTGGCAAGCGCTGGCAAGGGCAAAGAGGACATGCGCGAGTGGCGCCAGAGCATGATGCAGACGCGCCTTGCCGTTGCCGGGCAGGCCATGCGGACACGCGACTGGTCTGCTGCGCGCGCCGCGGCCAGCAGCGTCGCGCAGGACGTGCGCAGCCTGATGGCGCAGTACCCGTTTCTGTGGCAAGGCCGGGAACTGCAGGCACGGGCCGACCTGCTGCTGCTGCAGGCCCACGCCAGTGCTGCCGACGGCTTGTACCCGGCCGTGCTGTGCCGGGCAACACGCAATGCATTGCAACCGGCCATCGACACCGGGCAGGCAGGCTTCGTACGTGAGGCGTGGCTCGTTGCACGCGCATGTGCAGGGGAAGGTGCCGTTACCGGCGCCGATGTACAGACGCTGACGCAGGGCGGCTACCGGCCGCAGTCGTCAGCCTTTCTCAACGCAGTACCAATCAGGAACGCACCATGACAACAGCAGCTCCGAACGCCATCACATCCGTGCCAGGTAGTGCCCCTGTCTTTTTCGTCGTGCCCGTCATCCCCGACGACGGCAGTGTGGAACGTGTTTTGTATTACGCCCAGGCGGACGGCGCGCAGGAGTGGGAAAAGATCTCCCCGAAAGAGCTCAACACCAAACACGGCGGAAGCGACGCCGATAGCGTGATGCTGTACCAGCCGGACGTCGACACCATCCTGCAGCATACCCGTCTGACGGTGGATCGCCTCGACCGGACTGTCACCCTGTACGCGGGCGTGGCGCGCACCCTGTCGGTCAGCGACGATATCCTTCCGAGCGCCTGCCAGTTCGACGGCAACCGGTTCATGCTCGTGCCGGTCGCGCCCCGCACCACGCGCGGCGTGATCCTCGTGTTCAGCAAGCACGCTGCCGGCAAATCGTCAGCACCTGTGGTCGAGCTGATCGCCACCACGGATCCTGAAATCAAGAACGGCGTGGGCAAATAAAGCAGCCAGCGATCATCTGGCCAGGTTCGACGCGGCGCCGCGCCAATAGAACTGCGCACGACTGCGCCAGATGATCAGCAGGGTCACGCAAAGTGTCGCCGTAGCGACCCAGGCAAACGACCCTGCGCCGAAATGGCCCAGCAACATGCCGCCAACCACGCTGCCAGCAAAGATGGCCAGGTTCCACACGGTCGTCATCATCGACTGCGCCACGTCCTGGGCCGGCCCCGACGCATTGGACAGCGACGTCACGAACAACGTTGCAGCGCCGCCAAACGCCAGCCCCCAGATGGCCACTGCCAGATACACCGCGGCCGGCGCGCCGGGCCACAGCGCCAGCGTGACAGACGCCAGCAGGAACAAGCCGGTACTCGCCATGACCAGCTGGCGCAGCCAGCGGTCGACCAGCGCACCCACCAAGAGCAGGCTCAACAGCGCAGCGCCGCCGAACAGCGCGAGCAAAAAGTCCACGCGCGGCGCCAGCCCGGCCAGCGTCACGAGCGGCGCGATATAGGTATACAACAGGTTATGCGTGACGACATACAGCAGCAGCACCGCCAGTACGGTCCGCACGCCGGGCAGCGCAAACACCTGCGCCACGCGCTGGCGTTGCTGGCCGGGAATCGCGCGCAGCGCCGGCAACCGCAGCACGATCCATAGCATCAGCAGCGCAGCCAGCGCACTGAGCGCGCCAAACGCGATGCGCCAGCCGACCAGATTGCCGACGTAAGTACCGAGCGGAATACCGACCGTCAGCGCCAGCGGCGTGCCGGCCATCGCAATGGCAATCGCCCTGCCCTTGTGCTGCGGCGCGACCATGCGCGCGGCGTAACCGACCAGCATGGCCCAGGCCAGCCCCGCCGCCACGCCACCCAGGAAACGGGCGACAAAGATCAGCGTCAGGCTCGTGGACAGCGCGGTGATCGTGTTGGCAATCACGAAACCCGCCATGGCGGTCAGCAGCAAGGTGCGGCGGCCGACGCCTTGCGTGGCGGCCGCCAGCGGGATCGCGGCCAGCACCGAGCCCAGTGCGTAGATGCTGATCAGCTGCCCCATCACGGACTGCGAACTGTTCAGGCTGGCGGCAAGCTGCGGCAGCAGCCCGGCGGGCAAGACTTCGGTGAGGATGACGATGAAGCTGACCATCGTCAGCGCCAGCAGCGATGTCAGCGGCAGTTTCGGCACGGCGGGTTGATCGCGGAGTTCGTCGGGGTGCTGCAAGGTATCTGGTGTCATGTGAAATGCAATGGCGAACGCCGCAGCGGCGGCGCATGGTTGACCCATGCACCGCGGCTACGAACGCTGAGGAAAGAAAAAAGGTGCAGCCTGGCGAATCAGACGGCCAGATCGACCCGGCTGCCGCTGCGGTCGGACGCGATGATGGCGTCGATCACCGCATGCATCTTGACCGCGTCGGCAAACGTCGGCGCCAGCTGCGTGCCATCGCGCACGTCGCGCGCATACGCCGCATACAGATGGGCCAGCTCGGCTACGCTGCCGCCCAGGTCGTGTTCGGGCAGCCAGTCGTACTGCGCCGGCACGGGCAATGCCTGCAATGGCTGCGCGTCGCCGCGCGCTCCTTCGATCAGATTGACCGACGGGCCGAAGCTGGTCGCGTTGGCAATCCGTAAATCGCCTTCGGTCCCCGTCAGGTCGATCTGCACGCCGGCGTTATTGCGCTTGCCCGCTTCGAGCTGCACCGACAGCACGGCGCCGTTGGCGAAGGTACCGGTGACCAGCACCTGATCGGGATTGGTGCGCGGCAGCGTCGCGCCGGTGTCGACGATCGTCACTTGCTTGATCTGGTTCGCCGTTAGGGCGCTCAGCGTGCGCGGGAAACCGAAGTGCCTGAACAGGATGTCGAGGAAGTGGCCGCCGAAGATCGGCAGCAGATCCGAGAAATTCTCGGTCGGCACCGTATAGGCCAGATAGCCCATGCGGCGGGCACCGAACGCGTCGACGCTGACATGCATGCGCACCGAACGCAACGCGCCGATGTAGTCCTCGGCCAGCAGATCCGACATGTAGCGGTAGCTCGGGGACAGGCGGCGCTGCAGGCCCACGACGTGGCGCACACCGGCTTGCTCGGCCAGCGCTGCCAGCTCGGCCGACACGGCGGTGCTGGTAGTCAGCGGCCATTCCGAATACACGTCCTTGCCAGCGGCGATGGCGGCGCGGATGGCTGCTTCATGCTGCGGCGCCTGGTTCAGCACCAGTACCAGATCGACCTCAGGATGCTCGACGAGCGCCTGCAGGGACGTGACCGGATGGGCAATGCCATGGCGCGCAGCCACTGCATTGGCCTTGTCGGCGCTGCGACTGTACACGGCCGTCAGTTCGAACTCGGGCAACAAGGCCAGCGACGGGATATGGCCATACTCGGCCCAGGTACCGGCGCCGACGATGCCGACGCGGATTTTTTTATCGGACACTGCGGGAGTGGATGACATGGACATGCGAGAGACTCCCTTGAAACTGTTGGACCAGCGATTGCGGCATCCAGCATTTTAACGGGGGTGCACCGATCCTGCTGCGGAGTGGGCTGAACAAGGAAAAAGCCACCTTGGGGGTGGTCTTTTTCATAGCCTCTGGCGAAGAAGGTGTCATCCAAAGTCCTCTATAGAATTCGCGGGAGACCATGATCTACCCACCAAATAATGATCGTCATGGACATATTTTGGACGCTGAAGTCATGTCTGGTATCCGACACCTAGACTTCAAAGAGCCACAATTTTTACGCTGACCTAGTACATACAACATCGGACAGATTAGATACGCGATCAACTAATTGCGGTAAGCGGGGATTTTATCAAAACATGTGACTAGCACACTGATGGACTGCTCAATGATTAAATCCAAATTGCACTGCTAAAAGAAAATCATCAGGTGGGCTAGTGGCTTAAAGAAGTAGCAGCAAGAGTCTGGGCGAAGAGTTTTTGAGAATTCCGAACTCACATTGTTCGATATGGTAGCCATCCTGTAGATCGTGCAATCCGAACAAGCGGAGAGCGTACAGCCGATAGCAATAAAAAATCCCGACATCTCGTAGAAATTATTGCTTTGCTTATCAGCACAATTCATGATCCCGGCTATCGTGACTTGGCCCGAGGATCATTTGGCCGATCCGTAGTACAAATTTCCGGATAACTCATGTTGCTGCCGCGACAGCGTTGCTCGCCGATCTGCACGCACTGCAGACAATACATGATCACACCGCCTGCATGCGCCAACCCGCCCCCCCGCCGCCGCCGCCCATGCAAAACGGGTGGGGATCAGCATCCATGCATTTCTTGGGTCTGGTGAATATATGAACCCTCCCCCCGTCAACATACTGGGCCTTCGCTTGTGCGCGGGATAGCACGCACAGGCGGGCACTACTTTAGTCTTAACCCCGGCTTTAGCCATCAACGGCACGAATGCAGGGAAGCAGACTCGGGCGAGGTTGAGCAGCCACACGTAAATGGATTCCAAACTTGCTGCGTGCTCGTCGTATCCCCTCCACATACCAACAGTTACTAACCATACAAACTGCAATTTAGTTTCCAAAATGAACTATTTTTGTTATGATCATAGAGATGGGATTTCGTATAAAAAAGGCATGCGACGCAGTTTGTCGTCAGTGTGGTGCATATTGATTACATGCAGCGAAGTGAAACCAGTATTGAAAAAATGTGGCGGGCGTTTTTCGCTAGATTAAAACAACTAAAAAATATGACGAAATTTCTGACAAGTGCACCACGTTTCAAGCTTGACGAAGACCTCGTCCTTTCCGACGTCACAGCCCTTCAGCTGAAGGAATGCCTGGCCAAATTGCGATTTCGCAAAATAATCTACGATGACTGGGATTTTGCATCCGTCGATCCAATGGGGTTGTGCACAGTCATCAACTTTTACGGGCCACCCGGTACCGGAAAGACGATGGCGGCGGAAGCTATAGCGGGACAATTGGGTCTGCAATTTCTTTCGCTGGGGATAGCCGAAATAGAAAGTAAATTCCTTGGCGATACGGCAAAGAACATCCGTGCAGCCTTCGATGCTGCACGCGACGAGCAGGCCTTGCTGTTTTTCGATGAAGCCGACACGCTACTTGGCAAACGCCTTTCATCGGTAACGCAAGGCGTAGACAATGAAGTCAACGCGATGCGTTCAACTTTGCTGATCGAACTGGAACGATTCAACGGAATCATTGTGTTCGCAACCAACTTTGAACGCAACTATGACCAGGCCTTTCGCAGCCGCATCGGTTACCACATCCATTTCGATCTACCCGACTACCCGGCGCGCCGTCGCCTGTGGGAACGCTTGCTAGTGCCGGGCATCCCGCTAAATATGACGCGCGAACAAGTGCTGAACCTTTGCGCCGAACTGAGCGAAGGTTTTTCCGGCCGCGAAATTCGCACTTGCATGCGCTTGGCCTTGCCTAAGGCGCTTCTAGCAGCGGAAGCGATCGGCACGGCACCGGCCTTGGACCAGCTTCACTTGACCGAAGCAATCGCAGAGGTTAAGCGTGCAATGCAACACGTCGCCAGCCCGGCGACGAGCTTCCTTCCAGCAAACGACACAACAGTCGCACGGCGCCTGCTCGGCGTTCACAATTCATAAAGAAAGAAATACATCATGGGATGGTTCGACAGTGTTAGCAGTTTCATAAGCAGTGGCGTTAGTGCAGCGATATCGGCCGTTCGCAACGTGGTGACGTGGTTGGCGAATGAAGGAGAAACTTTTATTGGCACGGTCAAGGAGACCTATGCCAAGGTCAAGCCGTTTTTGCAAAAGACCAAACCCTACCTTCAAGGCCTTGCTATGGCGGCGCCGTTTCCTTGGCTAAAGGCTGCCATCTTCGCGGTCGATACTGCCATCACCAGCTTGTTGGCTCTGGAGAACAGCCCAGTCCTGCGGCAACTGGAACGTGCAGCACGCTGGGTCATTGAGCTGGCTACACGGATCGATAAAAAACTTTCTGCGGCAGAAGAGGAAATTGCGCGCGAACACCAGCAAGGCTTTGCCCAAGCTAAAGCCCACGCCCAGACCGAAGAACAGGTCAAGGTTTTCGACGTTGCGGCCATGCTCAACGATCTGGTTCTTGTGAAGACGCGCATCGACAACCTGCTGGAAAGCGGGGATTTTGCCGGATTCGATCATTACCTGCGTCTACGCGCAACCCACAAGTTGATGCGCTCGGTGGAAGATTCGCTGATCAGCGCAAAGACCATTGATCAAGTAAGTGCCGATGACATCTTCCTCGTTGAGGCTGGCGCGACACTGGTCTCCGACACACCGCAATTGAGCGATGAGGAAGCGTTGCGGCTTGATGGCATTGTCATGTCACGTTACGGCAAAAAGCTCACGCCATTCGTGTTTGAAGAGATGAGCAAAATGTGGCAACTGGCTTTGACCGACGACCAGCGCCAATGGAAGCGCATGGCACAGAAGCTTTCCACTGCGAAAGGAACGTTGAGTCGCCTGAAATTCGAAGCGATCGTGGCCCCGCTGTCCACCAGCGATCAGGTAATGCTTGAGGAACTGAGCGCCATGCTTCCTCAGCAACTGGCTGCCAATGACGACCTGATGAAGCGCAATGCGGAACGTGAACACTATGTCAGCGCCACTGAAGGCTTTTTACAACTACTTGAAAAATCGCCTGAGCAGCTGCGCGCCGAAGATAAAGAATATTTACTGACGCAAGGTCAGGAAGTTGGCTCGTTACTGATCGACTGCGCGCAAAAGGGCCTGCGCTGGGCTGATTTGACAGTAGAGCAGCAAGGCCTGATCGCTGATTTCGCCAACATCTTCCGCGCCGATAGTATCGAGCGGGGCGATGCCCTCGAGGTAGAGTGCAATGGATAATTTACTGCTGCGCTTCTTTCTGCCGACGGTCGATGGCAGTATCCACGCTGTCCTGCAACTGACCTTCGCTGCGATTTTCCTTGGATCGGTTGCCCTGACGATCATACAGGTAGCACGCCAGGCGAAGCCTGAGCAGTGGGCGCGCCGAGCGGCCAATTCCGATGCGGACGAGGACAGCGCCATAGCTCATGCGAACGTCGATGAATTGGCTGCGACAATAGCGACGCCGGCTGAGCGCTGGGCTGATATTCTGCCCAGCCTGCTACTGGTCTTCGGCCTTCTGGGTACGTTCATTGGCTTGGGCCTGGCGCTGACGGAAGCCGCTGGCGTGCTGGGCCCCGGCACCGACGCGCTGAGTGGCCTGACACCGATCATGGATTCACTTGGTTCGAAATTCAAAACCTCGACCTGGGGCATTATCGCGTTCCTGTTCTTGAAGGTCTGGTTCATGCGCAATCCGTATGATGAGCCGCGCTTTGCCTGGGCCGCGCACGAAGTGCGTCGTCAAGCGACGCTGGAGCAGGCGCGCTGCCAGAAAGAACGCGTGGAGGAACGCCAGCAACTGATCGGCGCCATCGAGCGCTCCAGCGCGTCCCGCTATGTTGAAGAACTGGTCACTGCGGCTCACAAGCAACACGAAATGGACGATGCCCGTTCGCAGCGGATAGCGCAGATCGTTGTCGGCCTCGAGGCGTTGCGAAAGCAGCAAAATGAACTCGTGGCCGATGCAAGGGCGACGTCATCGAATACGGCGCGTCTCGTGCAATCTGGCGAAATCCAGCTACAGCATTTGGGCGGGATCGCACAGGATAGCGCGGCGAACCGTGCTGCTATGGACGATTTTGTCGCCAGCGTGCCTAAAAACATGGTCAAGATGGCAAACGCTGCGAACAAGATGTCGGAAGCGGCTGAAGCGGCCGGTACTGCCAGCTCGGAGCTGGGTACGGTCATTGGCAATTTCCGTGAAACGATGACAACGGTACTCAGTGAGGTGAAAACTGAACTGGGCGCGACCATGGAGGGAATGAACAGCACTTTCAGCGCCAATATGGAAACAATGTCCGGTGAACTGACCCGCGCAACCACTGGCATTGAAAACGCCAGTCGCTCTTCGGGGGAAATAATGGCGACGGTGCTTGGTGAAGTCAAGACGGAACTGGGCGACACGATGAAGGCGATGAGCGAGACTTTCAGTGGCAATATGGAAAAAATGTCAGGCGACCTGACTGTTGCAACAACTGGCATCGCAGACGCCATCGGGACGATGGCAAGCGGGATCGAAGGCACGATCACCACCCTTGAAAACGCCAGTCGGCAATCTGTAGAACGCCAAGCTGTAGCTCAAGGAACATTCAAGACATCCGGCGACGCCTTGACGGGATCGATCGAGATGATCACCTCTGTTGTAGAAGCATTGGGAACGAAGATCGAAAACAGTTTGGCATCGGTCTCAAAATCCAATATGCAGCTCGCCACATTCGAAAGCGAGCTTAAAAAGAGTAGCCTGAATGTCAATGCCACCCTGGTCATCGTAGAAAAGCTTGTGGCCGGGATCAACGGCCAGCAGGTAAACACGGATCAAAATGCTCTGCTGCAGCATCGCCAGCTCGACGAATTCATAGCACTCAAGACTCGGATAGTGTCATTAACCGAGTCAATTGAGGAACTGACTAATGTCAGGAAAAGCGATGCCGGCACTGAGGATGGGCAACGTGTCGCCGCGACGCTGGTGCGCATTGAAGCATTGCTGACAAGTCTCGCGCAAAGCCGCAGTCGCGCGCAACGTGCCACCGACGTGCTCGCGGCATGAGAAATGCAATGAAAGAAAAGCCCAGCGAGTGGATCGTGATCGCCGACCTGATGTCCGGCGTGGTCGCCGTGGTGATGCTGATGCTAGTGGTGTCGGTGGTGCAAAAGCAGGTTGCCGAAAAACGCCACAAGGCGCAACTGACGCAAGGCGCGGAGGCGCAGCAGCAGCGCATCGCCGGTGTCCTCAGCCAGATGCAGTTGGCATTTGCACAGGAAGGCGCATCCAGCTACATTGCGATTGATGCAGGTGCCGGCAAGGTCACGCTGAAGGAGCGCGCCTTTCGCAGTGGCAGTGCTTGTATCGAACCGGAAGCAAAAGCGGCATTCGCCAAGGTCGAAGACCGGATCGCTGCTTATTTAGTGCAATTCAAGGGAGGGCAGATTTTTGTGGAAGGCCATACCGACAACGCACCGGTAAAGGCCGCCGTGTTGGACCTGCGTGCTTTCTGCACCGTTTATGACGACAATTTCACGCTGTCGGCAGCGCGCGCCAGGGAGGCACGCAAACTGCTCGTCGGCCACAGCGATCGCGATGCCGCCCGCCGCGTGGTCGTGGCCGGATTTGGGGATTCATATCCGCTGACCGGTCTCGATCCAGGTGACGCACGTAACCGGCGCGTTGAATTACGTTTTGCGAACGGCGAACAGCACTGATCGCTTATCAGATGGCGATTCCAGCTACCCGGCCCAAGTGTCCACCCAATGCCCGCTGCCGTGGTGATATGCACGGTGACGGTTTCCAGATGGGGCTGTGAACCGGCGATAATCTGGGATGCTGGCAGGCCGTCATTTTCACCCGGTCCGGCATGATGCCGGTACGGTAGTGTCAGACCCGGTCAAACGTAAAGCCTGCCGTACGCCGTTATCTGATGCACATCACTCTGCGCCACGCAGCGCTTGTTGTCGTCCAGGTTCGCCGCTGTGCACTTCCGCTTGGCGTTACCTACCTGCACGAGCCTGGCGCTATCCTTGATCGGATGTCAGGCATCTTCTCACTGGATCAGCGCGAGAAATAATGTCGCAGAAATAAATTATTTTGTTAAACGGCAATTCCGACCGATAATCAAAAAAACACTACGACGGGCTTGCACATGGCAATCGTTTCACCAAATATGGTTGCGCCGCTGCGTCTTGACGCCGGACGTTTTCGCGAACTGGACGTACTCGAACGCCTGCGCGAGCATTTGCCTGCGCAGTTCGAAGTCTTCCACAGCATCGGCCTGCACTCGCTGCAAGGCCCCCACGATCGGTATGGCGAAATTGACGTCGCGATATTGGCGCCCAATGGTTCCCTGCTGCTTATGGAAGTCAAGGCCGGGGCAGTTGTGCTGCGAAACGGCGAGATTTTCAAGGTGTACAACGATGCGGAGTGCAACGTCGCCCGCCAGAGCCTGACGCAGCGGGCGGCGCTACAGAATCGGTTGGGCGAAGCCCACCTCAGGACGCCACTGCTCAGTTGCCTGGTGCTGCCCGACTACACGCTCGATGACACGCAGCTCGTCTCCATCCCGCGCGAACGCATCATCGACGCGACGCGCTTTGACATGATGGTCACGCTGGTGCAGGAGTGGCTTAGTAGCGTGCACAGCGACGTCGATCGCAGCGCACTGCGCCGGCTTTTGCTGAACCAGTTCTGCGCAACGCCCAATCTCGACGTGTTGCGCGACCAGTTGCGCGGAACCGTGCGTCACTTGGCTGACGGTCTGGCCACCTGGGTGCCGCGTATCGAGTCGCTCTCCGGCATCTATTGCGTGCAAGCCACCGCTGGCTCGGGAAAAACCCAATTGGCCCTGCAACTGCTGGAAACCGCGGCGTCGAGCCAATTAAAAGCACTGTACGTCTGCTACAACCGCAGTCTGGCTGACTATGTGCGCAAGATTGCACCTACGCGTGTCGAGGTGGTGAACTACCACGACCTCTGCGTGGACCATCACCGGCGCCATCACGGCGAACCGGATTTCGCCGCATCCGGTGCATTCGATGCCATGGTCGATACCTACCAGCTTGCCAGCGCCAGCTTCCCCGCGAAGCTGGACCTGCTGATCATTGACGAGGCCCAGGACTTTGCGCCAGGGTGGGTGGACAGTGTGGGCAATCTGCTCAAACGCGGTGGCAGGCTTTACCTGCTCGAGGACGCGCACCAGCGCCTGTACCAGCAGGACGATTTCAAGCTCGAAGGCGCGGTGGTGATCCGCTGCCAAGACAACTTCCGCAGTCCTGGCGCAATCTGCGATGTCATCAATTCTTTGGCACTGGCGCCATCGATCCGCAGCATGAATCCGTACCGCGGCGACTTGCCGGATATCCTCACGTACGAATCCGACGCCCAACTGGTTGCTGGCGTTGAAGCCGCCGTGAACGCGCTGCTGGCACGTGGGTTTGCATTGAATGATATCGCCGTCGTCACGGGCCGCGGACGGAACAACTCCGCGTTGCTGAACCGCGCGCAGATCGGCGCCTGGTGCACACGCCGCTTCACCGGCGAATTCGACCGATCCGGTGAAGCGTTGTGGAGCGCAGGTGACTTGCTGATTGAATCGGTGTACCGCTACAAGGGGCAAAGTGCACCCGCGGTCATCGTGGCCGAATTTGATTTCAAGGAACTCGACGAGCACGCCCGACGCAAGCTGTTTGTCGCCCTCACCCGCGCGCAGATGGCGGCATCGCTAGTGCTGTCGACAGGCGCCGAGCGGTGCCTGATGGCGGAGGTGCACGCTAACGTTCAGGCGTAAGCAGCAGCCATTTTGGTCGCGATGCTGGCCATTTCTGCACGCAGCTCGGCCGGCTCCTGCACCTCGACGCCGTCACCGAACCCAAGCAGCCACCACACCAGCGATCGCGTGTTCGGCACCGATGCGACAAGCTGCAGGCGCCCGTCCGTCCTGGCACTGAGCATCTGGTCGCTACTCAGTGGAGTTTCAAACAGGTGCTCACCGGCCACCCGCGAGAACGTGGCGCGCAGTGTAATTGGTGCGCCGGCGATCACCCCGAACTGGCCCGACGCGATGTAGGCATCCAGGTTGAAACCGGACTTCTTGCGCGCATCGTCATAGCGCATCTCGGCTTTCTGGACACGGTGCAGCGCGATGGTACGCACGTCATCGTAATCGGCAAACATGCACACTAGATAAATCAGCCCGCAGCGCTCGACGATCCCGAGGGGATGGACCGCCGCATACACTGCTGCCGCAGGCGCATCGCGCTTTTTGTAGTGCAGTGTCAGCTGGCGATCATGAAGCAGGGCCAGGTAGACAGTCTGCTGGCACTCCAGGTCGAGCGACGGCGGCAGCAACGGCTGCGCGGGCGGAATGCTGCGTACCTTGTTGAGCCAGGCTTTTGACAGCGTCGCGCCATTCACGGAAGACAGCGCGCGCGCGGCTGAGTGGAAGTACGGCTGCAGCGCAGCGATGGTATTCGGCGGCAGATGATTACCAAGATGCTGTTCGACCAGGGTCAGCGTCAGCGCCTCGGGCAGCGACAGGCCGGGCAAGTCGAAACTGGCGGCGTCTTTCTGCCAGCTCCAACCGAACGGCTTGTTACGGTCGTCGACAGTGAGCGGAAATACGGTCGCCAATTCGATCAGGTCGCGCTGAATGGTGCGTTCGGTGACCTGAAAATCCATGTCGCGCAGGCGATCGCACAGCTCGCGCACGGCTATCTTCCCGGGGGTCCGCGGTAACAAACGCAGCATGTTCCACTGGCGAAGCAGCGATAGTTGATTGGTCGCCATCAGAGGACGTCCCAGTAGCGTTCCCAGAAGCCGGGGGCGTCGTGTGCCGCGTTGCGCCGGGCAAAGTCGAGCGGCATTACATTGAAGCGCACGCTGGCGTGGCGCATGCTGCCGTCCGCGTGTTCCAGATAATTGCGGAGCGTGCAATACGCCGGCAGGCTGTCATCGAACGGGACGTCGAGGCAGATCTGGCCCAGATAGCGCTGCGGGTTGGTTGGGTTAGCAAACGGGCCGCACGGCTGCCAGACAAATCCATTCTCGTCAAACCAGGCTAGCACGGCATCCCGCATGGTGTCGGTTTCAAATTGGTAACCGCGCCAGTCGTCATGCGGGTGGAATTCGAGCCATAACACGGCACGTTGCTGGCAGCGAGCGATGGCGTCAACGTGGTCAATCGATTCGGGCATGGATGGAGGGACATGGATAAAGCGGAGATAATGGAGGGTTGACCATATTTGTTTTATTTTAACAAATTTCGCTTATTAAATATTGTATTGAAGCACCATTTTTGAGCTTCTCGGAAATCATGCATTTCACCAGCGACAAGGCGTGTCGCGTGCAGTGATTTCCAGTGCTGCGACGCCTCTTGTCGCATTTCCTCATACAGTGCATGGGAAACCCGAACCTGACAAAGGATGCGCGATGCAGACAGAGACCCTTACAGATGCACAATTCAACGTCATTGGCTATATCGAGACCGATTCCAGCGGAAAGCAAACTGCAAAAACCGCACGATACGTGACAGTTGGCTATTACTGCCCTCGCAACAACTGGACTGTTGACCGACACTTTTGCCGCGTGTCGTCGGGGAATACTCTGGCGTGTCTGGTACTGGACAGCTCAGCCGCGTCCGTGAAGTATCCAAAACAAAATTATTGATGAATTCATACAACTTCGAGTATTGTGAAATTGTTACATTCATTTTTGCCGCGGCCGTATCGCACCTGCGGTTTGATCATCAAGGAAGTCATGAACACTGAAGCAAATATTGTCGCGCAGCTCGACGTTGTAGAAGACACGTATCGTCGCAGCCGACTGCGCGTAATGCAGCGCATCGCACTGGGACTACTGCTCGCGGCTGGTGTGCTGTTCGCCGTTGCGCGTTCGCAGCATGGCCAGCATCCGGCGTGGGGATACCTGGAGGCCTTCGCGGAAGCCGCCATGGTTGGCGCCATCGCTGACTGGTTTGCCGTCGTGGCGCTGTTCCGCTACCCGCTTGGAATCCCGATTTGGCATACTGCCATCATCCCGAACAGCAAGGACAGCATCGGCAAGAGCCTCGGCAACTTCGTCGAAAATCATTTCATTACCGAAGACAGTATCGTCGAGCATGTGCGCAAGGCGGACATTGCGATGCGCTTGGGCGAGTGGCTGATTCATCCAGTCAATTCAAAACAGGTCGGCAATGCCGCGGCCGGTTTTGTGCGGCAAGCGCTGCAGCAGTCGGATGGTGATGCCATCCGCGAAATAATCAGCGAATTGGCGACCAACGAGCTGGTCAAGCTCGACCTGCCTGCACTGGCGGGTGGCGGCATGGACGCGCTGGTTGCGGAGGGCATGCCCCAAACAATACTTGACGCGGTGCTCGCGCAAGTCGGTGGCTGGCTAGCCGATGAGGACAATCATGAGACGATCGGTAGCGTCATGATTCGCAGCCTGGGGATCGAAAATGGGATGATCAAATCCGTGGTGCAGGCTTACCTGCCGAAGGTGATCGAGTCGCTGCAAAATCACGTCACCGAGGCAAGACAAGATAGCCACCATCCGCTGCGCGCCAAGGTGGGAGGTTGGATCGCCGAGAGCTCGATGCGTCTGAAAGCCGATCCGGAGTGGAAATTGGCCATCACGCGCTATCAGCAACAACTCGTGCACAGCGAACGGGTCCAAGATGCGCTAAACGGACTGTGGGATACGTTCCGCGAGCGGATGCTTGCTGACCTGCAAGGGAAATCTCCAGCGCTGGTGAACGCAACACAAGGGCTGGTGGAGAAAGCCGGGCGCATGCTGGTGACCGAAGATAGCGCGCGGCAATGGTTGAACGCCGCGATCGAGTCGATCAGCCGTACTCTGGTTCAGCGGTATCAAGGTGAGGTGACGCCGTTCATTGAGCAGCAGCTTGCAAAGTGGACGAAAGAGGAAATGAGTGACCGGATTGAACTGGCCATTGGACGGGATTTACAATTCATTCGAATCAACGGGACGATTGTTGGTGGACTGGTCGGGATCGTGATCCACGCGCTTACCGTCGTGCTCTAAGAATCATTCAGTCGCAGCGCGGCACACGCTGAGGTGATCTGACTTTTTAGGATACTTCCATCTGGTAATTTTCAGAGGGAGTGAGAGTATGAAATTAACGACCTATACACCAAAATTCCAAGCAGAAGTGGTCAACCCGGTCCTCGTCGAAGGCCTTACGCTTGACGAGGCTGCGAAGCGAGTAAGCATTTCCAAAGGGGTTTTGGCGAACTGGGTTTAGCGCAGAAAACAAAGGCAGCCTCCGACGGCGCCGCCAGGCAGTCGCAGCGTATCGGGTCTGGGCGCCAGGGTAACCAAGCTGCGCAAAAAACTGATGGTCGAGCGCATCGAAAAAGAAGTGCTGAAAAAGGCCACCGCATACTTTGCAAGGAAGTCGCTGACCCGAACTCGTTAATGAGATTGGTGCGACTCGATTACCCGCATAGATTGTTGTACCGTGGCGTCGACGTTTTGCGGAATGGATTCGATGTGGCGCTGGAACGTCTACCATGGCAACGCGCGCATGACCAGATCCGTTTCAGCGTCACTCACCAGCATCGTTTTAAACACCGTCGAGGCATGCGTAGCGAGCGTCGTGTCCCACTACGCCGCGTGCTTGGCACTTTTTCCACTGCCGCGATGGAATCAATGTATGCAGCGGCGCACCGTTCACAGGTGTTTAAACGGGCCGCTGAGAGGGTCTGCGACGTCCTGTCGGCGTCGTGCGCTGCGATTGGGCTCAATGCCACGTACGACCAGGCGACGGCACTCCTGAGCCTTTTCGCGCGCCATCCCGAGGCTGACAGAGCGGCGAGGGTCTGGTCTGACATTGCGACACGGGCTCGGCCTGGGCAGATGGCTGCGGACGCCGCGCTTTGCGCGAGCTGGGGCGCTGGGGCGCATGCTTTACTGCGGAAGTGTGAATGGGAAGCGCGCCCATGGCGCGCTGCGCTGTGCGCGTTGCGCACAGCAGATGGACGATTCGGAGAGGGCTGCCCAAATATGGGCAGCCCTTCGAATCCCACGAGGGGGCCATGCAGATGGCCCCCTCGTCTCCGGGAGGTGTTAACGGAAAAAGCTCCCTTGCGGGAGCTTTTTGCTTTTTTCTGGCGGAGACGGTGGGATTCGAACCCACGATACAGGTATAAGCCGTATGCATCCTTAGCAGGGATGTGCCTTCGGCCACTCGGCCACGTCTCCAATCAGTGCCACCGTTTCCGTCGGCGCTGAGTGCAAGCATCTTAAGGGTTGGTGCTCATTTGGTCAAGAAAACACACCCAAAAAATTGCAAACTGGCTTAACTTTGTTCGAGATTAAATGATTTGTGCAGGGCGCGCACGGCCAGTTCCATGTACTTCTCGTCGATCAGCACCGAGATCTTGATCTCCGACGTCGAGATCATCTGGATATTGATGCCCTCTTCCGACAGCGTGCGGAACATGTCCGAGGCCACGCCGACGTGGCTGCGCATGCCCACGCCCACCGCCGAGACCTTCGACACCTTGGCGTCGCCGACGATCTTGGCCGCGCCCAGGATGTCCTTCTGGTCTTCCAGCACTTTCATCGCCTGCACATAGTCGTTGCGCGAGACCGTGAAGGTGAAGTCGGTCTTGCCGTCCACCGACTGGTTCTGGATGATCATGTCGACTTCGATATTGGCTTCGGCGATCGGGCCCAGGATGTGGAAGGCGACGCCCGGCTTGTCCGGCACGCCCAGGACGGTGATCTTTGCTTCATCGCGATTGAAGGCGATGCCGGAGATGACGGCTTGTTCCATATTGCTTTCTTCCTCAAACGAAATCAGGGTGCCGGAGCTGGCTTCTTCGGCCAGGGGCATCAGGGGATCGGTCAGCGACGACAGCACGCGCGTCGGCACCTGGTAGTTGCCTGCGAACTCGACCGAGCGGGTTTGCAGCACTTTCGAGCCCAGCGAAGCCAGCTCGAGCATTTCTTCAAAGGTGATCTTCGACAGGCGGCGCGCCTCGTCGACCACACGCGGGTCGGTCGTGTAGACGCCGTCGACGTCGGTGTAGATCAGGCATTCGTCGGCCTTCAGCGCAGCCGCAATGGCAACCGCCGAGGTGTCCGAACCGCCACGGCCGAGGGTCGAGATATTGCCGTCCTCGTCCATGCCCTGGAAACCCGTGATGATGACGATCTTGCCGTTGGCCAGGTCGCGCAACACGCGAGTGTCGTCGATCGACTGGATGCGCGCCTTCGTGAACGACGAGTCGGTGCGGATGCCCGCCTGCCAGCCGGTGTACGAGACCGCGTCCTTGCCGATGGCCAGCAGCGCCATGGCCAGGAGGCCCACGGACACTTGCTCGCCGGTCGAGGCGATCATGTCCAGTTCGCGTGGATCGGGCTGGTCCATGATCTGCTTGGCCAGACCGATCAGGCGATTGGTTTCGCCCGACATGGCGGACGGTACGACGACGATCTGGTGACCTGCGTCGTGCCACTTGGCCACACGGGCCGCGACATTCTTGATACGGTCCGTCGATCCCATCGACGTCCCGCCATATTTGTGGACAATTAAAGCCATATCAGGAAGGGTTCCAGCTAGGGTAAGGATCAAAAAGGGACCCTTACTCTAGCATGGTGCAGCGCGGCATCACAAGGCTCGTTGGCGGAAAAGCTATACGAAAAGAACATAACCTAATGCTTTTCGCAACGCCACTGGCCGCGCTTGCCTCTCTGCCTCAGGCCGTGTTCGGTTCCCAGTGCAATTCGATCCTGTCCTCGCCGCTTTCCAGCACATGCGCGCAATCCATCCCGATACCGGCAGCGAACAGCAGCTCGCGGCCACGGCTGACAGTGGGCAGGCGCTCGCGCTCCCAGGCCGGCACGCCCAGCGCCTGGAAATGCGCCTTCAACCCGCGCGTGGGCCGGTTGGCCGCTGTCTTGAGACGCTCGCCACCCTTGCGGAAATCGATCATCAACGGCAGCGCGCGCAACCAGGCGGCGTCGAACCCGCGTGCGGCCGGCACGAAATGCAGCACGCCGCCGTAGGCCGGAAACGCCATTGACGCTTCACCCTGCCAGCGAAAGCGCTGCCCTTCCTTGACGAAGATGCCGAGATCGTCGGGGTCGCGCATACCTTCCAGTTCGGGCAGGTGCGGCGTCAGGTACAGCTTGCCGCGATGGCGGCGGATGTGGCAGTCGGGATGCGTGACCTTCAGCTGCGCATCCTCACGCGCCGAAAACAATTGCCAGACCATCTCGGCGAGCCACGCCGTCGACGGCATCGCCAGCCCGCGTACGGCAAACAGGTGACGCAGGCAATTGTCGATACGGTCGGCGCTAAGCGCCCCGAGTATGGCGAGGTCGACTGCGTCGCCATCCAGGCAGGCGGCCAGGTCCTGCGCCGCCAGTTCTTCGAGCATGCGCTGGGCCGACGCCACGTGCGCGGCACCGCGCGCCAGGCGCGCCTGGAAGCCGGGGAAGTTCGCGGCCAGCGCCGGCATCACCTGATGGCGCAGCGCGTTGCGTGCATAGCGCGCATCCTGGTTCGATTCATCCTCGACCCAAAGCAAAGCGTGCGTCGCGGCATAGGCCTCAAGCGCAGCGCGCGATTGCGTCAGCAGCGGGCGCGCCATCACGGTGACATCGTCGCCCAGCAAGCCGGGCGAGCGGTTGGCCGCTTCCATGCCGGACAAGCCGGCCGGCCCCGAGCCGCGCAGCAATTGCAGCAGCACGGTTTCGGCCTGGTCGTCGAGGTGATGCGCGGTCAGCAGCAGCGTCGCGCCATGCTCACGGCACATGGCGCCCAGCGCCGCATAACGTGGGCGGCGTGCGGCCGCTTCCACGCCGGAGCCGTCGACCGGGATCGTCACGCGACGGTGGTCGAACGGCACACCCAGCGCTGCGCAACTGCGTTCGCAATGCGCGAGCCAGGCATCGGCGTTCGGGCTCAGGCCGTGATGGACGTGGAAGGCAAACAAGGGGATCCCCTGCTGCGCGCAAAAGGCGTGGGCCAGGTGCAGCAAGACCATCGAATCGAGGCCGCCACTGCAGGCGATCGCGATCGAGGTGGGCGTGTAGGTGGTGGACAGGCGCGCGAGCGCCTCAATGCATGCTGACGGGACCGATCCGGCTGGATCGGTCCCGCGATTGGTTCTGCTCACTGTTGAGACTCGCTTACTTTTGTTGCTTACTCTTCACGCGGCAGCGTTTCCTTGAACTTGCCATACGCCATCAGCTTGGCATGACGGGCTTCGAGCAGGTCCTTGGTCTTCATGCCCTGGAACTGGCGCAGCGTGTCGGCCAGTGCGCGCTTGAGCAGTTGCGCCATCTGTTTCGGATCGCGGTGCGCGCCGCCCAGTGGTTCGTTGACGATCTTGTCGACCAGGCCCATCGCCTTCAGGCGGTGCGCGGTCAGGCCCAGTGCATCGGCGGCATCGGCCGCGCGCTCGGATGTCTTCCACAGGATCGATGCGCAGCCTTCCGGCGAAATCACCGAGTAGGTCGCGTATTGCAGGATCAGCACGGCGTCGCCCACAGCGATGGCCAGCGCGCCGCCAGAACCGCCTTCACCGATGATGGTGGCGATCAGTGGCACTTTCAGTTCGGCCATCACGTACAGGTTGTGACCGATGGCTTCGGACTGGCCGCGCTCTTCGGCTTCGATGCCCGGGAATGCGCCCGGCGTGTCGACGAACGTAAAGATCGGCAAGCCGAATTTTTCAGCCAGCTTCATCAGGCGCATGGCCTTGCGGTAGCCCTCGGGCTTCGGCATGCCGAAGTTGCGCATCGCGCGCTCTTTGGTGTCGCGGCCCTTCTGATGGCCGATGACCATGCAGGGCTGGCCATTGAAGCGGGCCAGGCCGCCGATGATCGACTGGTCGTCGGCGAAGGTGCGGTCGCCATGCAGTTCATGGAAATCGGTGAAGATCGAATTCACATAGTCCATCGTGTACGGACGCTGCGGGTGACGCGAAATCTTCGACACTTGCCACGGAGTCAGCTTGGCATAGATGTCTTTGGTGAGCTGCTGGCTTTTCTTGTCCAGGCGATCGATCTCCTCGGAGATATCGACAGCGGAATCATCTTGTACGAACCGCAGCTCTTCAATCTTGGAATCGAGCTCGGCGATCGGCTGCTCGAAATCGAGGAAAGTTAATTTAGTCATTGTCACTCCGGGGTAATGTCTTGGCCGTGCTCTGAGGCTGCGCGGCGGATCAGGGCGCTATTCTACCGTAAGCCAGTGGCGTGTCGGGCGGATCGGGGCTCAGGCCGCAGGGGCGACCGGGTCCAGGCTGCGCCACAAATACCAGGTCGCCACCGTGCGCCAGGGTTCCCAGTTGGCCGACACCTCGCGCGCATCGCTGCGCGAAACCGGTTCGCCCGAGAAATAGTTTTGGCTGATGCCCTGGATCAGGCCGGGATCGTCCAGTGGCAGGACGTTCGGCCGCAGCAGATTAAATATCAAAAACATCTCGGCTGTCCAGCGGCTGATGCCGCGAATCCGGATCAGCTCGGCAATGACGGCTTCGTCATCCATTTCGGACCACAGGTCGGCGTGCACCCGCTTGGCCTTGAAATGGTCGGCCAGGTCGAGGATATATTCGGTCTTGCGCTTGGACAGCCCGCAGCCGGACAGCTGGACTGCGCCCAGCTTGATGATCTGGCCCGGGCCCAGGGTCGGGCAGACAGCCAGCAGCTTGCCCCAGGCCAGGTCGGCCGCTTTCGGCGTAACCTGCTGGCCGACGATCGAGCGCGCGAGCGTCGTGAACGGGTCGGGCTGGCCGCGCAGATGCAGGTCGCCGAACTGCGGGATCAGCTTGTTCATGATGCGGTCGCGCTGCATCAGTTCGCGCTTGGCCTCGGCCCAGTAGATCGGCACGGCGAGCGCATCGTGCGCCGGCGACGTGCCTGCCAATGCAGCCACGCTGCCCGACTTGTCCTTGTTCGCTGGCATTATGTACGGCGCCAGGTCGTTCCGTCGGCCTTGTCTTCCAGGACGATGCCCGCCTCCGTCAACCCCTTGCGGATGGCGTCGGCGCCAGCGAAGTCGCGCGCGGCCTTGGCGGCTGCGCGGCGTGCGATCGCGTCCTGGATCGCTGCTTCGTCCAGGCCACCCTCGCCCACATCGGGACTGCCCGCCTGCAGGAACGCCTGTGGTGAGCGTTCGAGCAGGCCGAGCACGGCGGCGAGCGCCTTGAGCTGGCATGCGGCGTCAATCGACCGGGTGCGGTTGACTTCGCCGGCCAGATCGAACAGCGCGGCTACCGCCAGCGGCGTATTGAAATCGTCGTCCATTGCGTCGCGCACGCGGCGGGCGTGGGCTTCGTCCCAGTCGACCGCGACCGGCTCGCTGCCAAGCTCGATGCCGTTCAGCGCCGTGTACAGGCGGGTCAGCGCTGCCTTCGCGTCGTCGATATGCACGTCGGAATAATTGAGCGGGCTGCGGTAGTGGGCGCGCAGGATGAAGAAGCGCACGACTTCGGCGTCGTACTTCTTGAGCACGTCGCGGATCGTGAAGAAATTGCCCAGCGACTTGGACATCTTTTCGTTATCGACACGCACGAACCCGTTGTGGATCCAGTAGTTGACCATCGGCGCGCCGAACGCGCCTTCGGACTGGGCGATCTCGTTTTCGTGGTGCGGAAACTGCAGATCGGCGCCGCCGCCATGGATGTCGAAGTGTTCGCCCAGCGTCGCGCACGACATGGCCGAGCATTCGATATGCCAGCCTGGCCGGCCCTGGCCCCACTGCGAATCCCATTTCGCTTCGGCGGGCTCGGATTCCTTGGCGGCTTTCCACAATACGAAGTCGAGCGGATCGCGCTTGCCGGTGTTGACATCGACGCGCTCGCCGGCGCGCAGGTCGTCGAGCGATTTGCCCGACAGCTTGCCGTAGCCGTCGAAACCGCGCACCGCGTAGTTGACGTCGCCGTCCGCGGTTTGATAGGCCAGGCCTTTTTGCTCGAGCTTGCCGATGATCGACAGCATCTGCGGGACGTACTCGGTAGCGCGTGGCACGACGGTCGGCGGCAGGATGCCCAGCGCAGCCGTGTCTTCATCCATGTACCCGACGAAGCGGCTCGTCAGCGAACCGATCGTTTCGCCATTCTCGACGGCGCGCTTGATGATCTTGTCGTCGATGTCGGTGATGTTGCGCACATACTCGACCTCGTAGCCGGACGCCAGCAACCAGCGGTACACGACGTCGAACGCCATCATCATGCGTGCATGGCCAACGTGGCAGTAATCGTAGACAGTCATGCCGCAGACATACATGCCGACCTTGCCGGCGACCTTCGGGACGAAAACCTGCTTGTCACGCGCCAGCGTGTTGTAAATCTTGAGTTGGCTCATTGAATTTTCGGTTCGCACGAGGATGGCAAACGCTTGCCGGCGCCGCAACGACCATCCCGGCGCGGCATTGCATGCGCGCCAGCCGGATGGGTGCGGCGTGGGGTGCGCCTGGGGCCTCGGTGTTATTCTTATTTGATCGAATGGGACGTTGTTTGTAAGCGCTTCTCTTGTGCGCTTCAAGGAAAGTATAGCATTGATAAAAACCCGGCTGGCCCCATACGGACCAGCTTTATTTTTGGGACAACCCTTGACAGCGCCACGTGCGCCGTCCATCAGAGGAAGCCAGATGTCATCGTCATTCAACCGCCGCTTCGCCCTCGTGCGCGTCGCCGGCGCTACCGCTGCCCTCGCCTGCGGCCTGCTGTTCTCCGGCAGCGCGCTGGCGGCCGACATGCCGCAGTATTCGATCAAGACCAGCATGGGCGAGATCGTCGTCGAACTCGATCAGGAGAAAGCCCCCAAGACCGTGGCCAACTTCGCGGCCTATGCCAAGTCGGGCGCCTATAACGGCACGATCTTTCATCGCGTGATCGAGGGCTTCATGATCCAGGGCGGCGGCATGAACGAAAAGTTTGAAGGCCGCAAGACACAGAAGCCCATCAAGAACGAATCGAACAACGGTCTGTCGAACCAGCCGTACACGATTTCGATGGCGCGCGAAGACAATCCTGACAGCGCCACCTCACAATGGTTCATCAACGTGGCCGACAATTCGGGCATCGATTTTCCGTTCGTCGGCGGCTCCGGTTACACGGTGTTTGGCAAAGTGGTCAAGGGCCAGGAGACGGTCGACAAGATCAAGGCCGTCGTGGTCGACGACGTGCGCGGCATGCAGAACGTGCCGGTCGTGCCGATCAAGATTACGTCCGTGACGCTGCTCAAGGGCGACAAGCTAGTAAAATAACGGTTCCGCCGCGCCTGCATCTGGCGCGCACGCCCATCAACCAACAACAAGGACACCACATGACGACGATTCTCATCACCACCAATCAGGGCAACATCACCGCTGAACTGGACGCTGAAAAAGCACCGAAGACCGTTGCCAACTTCATCGACTACGTCAACAAGGGCCACTTCAGCAACACGATCTTCCACCGCGTGATCAAGGACTTCATGATCCAGGGCGGCGGTTTCGAGCCAGGCATGAAGCAAAAGCCAACGCCGGCCACCGTCGAGAACGAAGCCAAGAACGGCCTGAAGAACGACAAGTACACGCTGGCGATGGCCCGTACGTCGGATCCGCATTCGGCATCGGCCCAGTTCTTCATCAACACCAAGAACAATGCCTTCCTCGACTACCCGGGCCAGGATGGCTGGGGTTACGCCGTGTTCGGTAAAGTCACCGGCGGCCAGGACGTCGTCGACGCGCTGAACAACGTCAAGACCAGCCGCGGCGGCATGCACTCCGACGTGCCGGTCGACCCAGTCATCATCGAGAAAATCGAAGTTCTGTAATGTTCGGCGCGCACCAGCATCAGTCGGTCTCATGAGCGTTCCGTTGAGCGCTCCCACGACGCTGCCTGCGCGCCCATTCGCGCTGTTCATCTCCGACCTGCATCTGCAGGTCTCGCACCCGCGCACGCTGGAAGCGTTTCTACGCTTTCTTGCCGAGCGCGCGGCGCATGCCGAGCACCTGTACCTGCTCGGCGATATCTTCGAATACTGGGCCGGCGACGATGACGTTGCCGATCCGTTCCACCAGAGCATCATCACGGCGATCCGCGCCGTCGCCGACGCCGGCGTGGCGGTCTTCTGGATCGCTGGCAACCGCGACTTCCTGGTCGGCGCAGGCTTTGCGCACGCCGCGCATCTGACACTGCTGCAGGAACCCCATGTCATCGAGGCCGGCACGCGTCGGATCGCGCTCGTGCATGGCGACGCGCAGTGCACGCTCGACACCAAATACATGGCGTTTCGCGCCCAGGTGCGCGCCCCCGAGTGGCAGGCACAATTTCTCGGCATGCCGCTGGCGCAGCGCAACGGCATCATCGCCGGACTCCGCGAAGGTTCGCGCGAAGCCCACACGGGCAAGTCGTACGAGACGATGGACGTCACGCCCGATGCGGTAGCCGATGTGTTTGCCTCGCTTGATGCCGACGTCATCATTCACGGCCACACGCACCGGCCCGCCGTACACGCGCACGGCGACAAACTGCGCTACGTGCTGCCCGACTGGGAACTCGACGAGGCACCGGCCCGCGGCGGCTGGATCGCGCTATATCAAGACGGCAGCCTCGTGCGCTACGACGTCGACGGCGCCATTCTCTAACATCCTTCCGCCTTTTACCCGGCCCGCATGATCTCGCATCTGCATATTGACGTTTGCGCGACCACTGTTATACTCAACTACAACACCACTTCAACACACCACCATGAGGAGGCAGGCATGTGCATCACCCTGACGCCGCACCGAACCACCACGGAGGCCCCCGATGACCGTCGGCTGGAACGATAAGACCCCGATTTACCGCCAGCTCAAGGAGCGCGTCGTCGGCATGATGCTCGACGGCGTCCTCAAGGCTGGTGACGCCCTGCCCTCGGTGCGCCAGATTGCCGCCGACTATCAACTCAATCCAATCACCGTGTCGAAGGCCTATCAGGAACTGGTCGACGACAACCTGGTGGAAAAACGAAGGGGAATTGGCATGTATGTCACCGAAGGCGCCAGCGAGAAACTGCTGGCCAGCGAACGCGAACGTTTCATCAGTGAAGAGTGGCCGGCGATGCTCGAGCGCATCCGCCGTCTGGGCCTGGACGTCAAACAATTGCTGAGCAATGTGGATCACGGAGGTGCCGCATGAGCGCCGTCATTTCCGCCAGGGGCTTAAGCAAACACTACGGCAAGCGGATCGCCGTCGACAGCGTCGACATCGAGATTGCCGCCGGCCGCATCGTCGGCCTGATCGGTCCCAACGGCTCAGGCAAGACGACGACGCTCAAGGCAGCCCTTGGCCTGATCCAGTGCGAGGGCGAGCTGTCGGTACTGGGCCTCGATCCACGCACCCAGCGCGATGAACTGATGAAGGACGTCTGCTTCATCGCCGACGTCGCCATCCTGCCGCGCTGGCTGCGCGTGAAGGATGCGATCGACTTCGTGGCGGGCGTGCATCCGCGCTTCGACCGCAGCAAGGCCGAACGCTATATTGCCAACACCAGGCTGACGCCGACGATGAAGGTCAAGGAAATGTCCAAGGGCATGATCGTGCAACTGCACCTTGCGCTCGTGATGGCCATCGACGCGAAGCTGCTGGTGCTGGACGAGCCGACGCTGGGCCTGGACATCATCTACCGCAAGACGTTTTACCAGAACCTGCTGGAAGACTATTTTGACGAAAACAAGACGATCGTCATCACCACGCACCAGGTCGAGGAAGTCGAGCACATCCTGACCGACCTCCTGTTCATCCGCGACGGCAAGATCGCGCTGGCCGCGTCAATGGAAGAAATTGGCGAGCGCTACGTCGAAGTCATGGTGGGCAGCGACAAGGTGGCGGCGGCCAGGGCGCTGCAACCGATCGACGAGCGCACCGTGTTCGGCAAATCCGTGATGCTGTTCGATGCACTGCGCGCCGGCGGCCTGTCCCGCATCCAGCTGGCTGCACTCGGCGAAGTCCGCAACCCGAGCGTGGCCGACCTGTTCGTCGCCACCATGAAAGGAACCTACGCATGACTACGCCAATGAGCACCATGAAATGGCTGATCCGGCGCGAACTGTGGGAACACAAGGGCGCCTTCTTCTGGGCGCCGCTGGCCGTGGCCGCCGTGCTCGTGCTGCTGTTCGGCGGCGGCTTCCTGTACGCCATCATCGCCAACCCGTCGTTCCACATGCAGGTCAGCGGCGAACAGGTCATGACGGTCAATGGTTTGCCGCCGGCAGTGCTGGCCAAGCTGGCCGCTGCCGCCGCGTCGAGCTACCTGGTGATCACAGCGCCGCTGTTCTTCGTGCTGCCGGTGGTCGTGTTCTTCTACTGCATGGCGGCGCTCTACGACGACCGGCGCGACCGCAGCATCCTGTTCTGGAAGTCGCTGCCGATGTCCGATGCCCAGACCGTACTGTCGAAGGTCGCAACGGCGCTGCTGGTCGCGCCACTGGCGACGATCGCGATCGGCATTGGGGCCTCACTGATCCTGCTCGTGATCGGCCTGCTGGGTGGCGCCATCAAGGGCATCAACCTGATCGCGCCGGTGCTGGCCAATGTCGACTTTTACTTGGCGCCCGTGTATCTGATCAGCTTCCTGCCGCTGTACATCCTGTGGGCGTTGCCGACGGTGGGCTGGCTGCTGCTGGTCTCAAGCTGGGCAAAGTCGCGCGTGTTTCTGTGGGCCGTCGGCGCGCCATTGGTGGCGCTCGCCATCCTGGCCTGGTTCGATTTCCTGGCCGGGCGTTTTGCCGGGGTGTCGATGAACGTCAAGTGGTTCGGCGAAGAGATCGTGGCGCGGGTGCTGCTGGGCGTGTTCCCCGGGATCTGGTTCGGCGAAGTCAATGGCGCGGCGCTGGCGCAGCAGCAACAGGCCGGTCTGGATGGGCCGCTGCTGTTGGGCACGTCGTATGCCACGCTGCTCACGCCGGGTGTCTGGATCGCGGCGGCCGCTGGCTGCGCGATGATCTACGGCGCGATTCGCCTGCGCCGCTGGCGTGACGAGGGTTGAACGCGATGCGACTTCTTTCCATCCTGATGCTTGCGATGCTAGTCGGTGTCAACGTCAGCGCCAGCGCTGCCGACACGCCACCGGACAGCCCCGAGTCCATCCACGTCAACGCGATCCGCAACCCGGAGGTGAGCAAGTACACGGCGATCGTCGCGGGCCTGGACGCCTTCGAGCGCCACCACCGCATGGCGCCGACAGCCGAAGTCTTGCGGTTCCGGGTCGAGCGCCGCGCCTGGACCGACAAGACGCCAAAGCCGGGCGAGGCGCCACTGGCGCTGCGTCTGGAAGGCAAGGACGACTTCGTGCTGCCGCTGACCCTGAACGATGCGTTCGAAACCATCGTGCCGCGCAGCAGCGCCGCGACGGCGGCGGACAGCGAACTGGTGCTCAATCGCAAACGGCGCATGTACCGGGTGACGCCGCTGGTGCGCTCGCCCGGACTGCCCGACAATGTGCGGCGCCTTGGCGACCTGCGGCTCGAATGCCACGTGATGGTCGCGATGGGCAAGGAGGAGCTTGGCCTGATGCGCACGCTGTTCGTCAACAGCGTGCTGCTGACGCCCAACTGGTGCAATTTCTTCAATGCCGAGCGCGAAGGCTTTCAGTTCGACACGCCGGAGCGCCTCGCGCGCGCCACCTTGCGTGAAGGCGATCGAACGAAAGACCTGCCGGTCGAAGGGCGGAGCTTTCGCACCGCCATGAACGATCCGGACTGGAGCGACGACGCGCTGATCGAACTGGCGTTCGAGCCGGTTACTGGAACTGCTGGCGAAACGCCTCGAACTGGCCCTTGAGGTCTTCCATCTCGCCGCGCAGCGCGGCGACTTCTTCTTCGAGCTGCGCGATGCGGCCACCCTGCGTCAGGTTGCTCGCGCTGCTGGATGTCTGCTCGCTGCCGGCAACGATGGTGATCTCGCCGCCCAGCAACTGGCCGTAACGCGATTCCTTGGTACCCGGCGCGCGCTCGAGTTTCACGACCAGCGGCGGGTATTTGTCGATCAGGAATTGCAGCGCCGTTTCGACATCGGCCACGGTCTTGAATTCGTGCAGGCGCCCGCTGCGGGTGCGTATCTCGCCAGCGGTCTGCAGGCCGCGCAGCATCAGGATCGTGAGCACGGCCAGCTTGTCCTGCTCGAGCGTCCACTTGATGCGCATGCGATGTTCGTACTTGACGACGCGCGCGCCGGCCTGCGAGATGGCGTTCACGAGCTTGCGTTCGGCCAGGCGCTGCAGCGTATCGAGCACGACCGCTTCGCTGATCTGCATGACCGGATCGCGGCTCGACAACTGGTTGCAGCCATTGACGATCGCGTTGAGCGACATCGGATAATTGTCGGGCGTCAGGCCTTCTTTTTCGGCCAGCACGGCCAGCACGCGCAGCTCGACCGGATCGAGTACCGCCACCATTTCATTCGTCATGCGTTTCCTTGTTATGCCAAACGGTTCAGTTGTTCGAAGCGAGTTTACCACCGTCATTGGCGCAGGATGGCCTGGCGTGTTTCGTCGCCGATTCGGAAAGAGCATTGCTGGGTGGGGATTTGGTACTGCGGAGGGATGAAACTGCCCGGATTGCCGCGAGCGCAGCAATCCGGGCATGAAGAACAATCAGCTGTCGCGGCCGATACGCTGGCGGCGCGCTTCATACAGGCAGACGCCCGAGGCCACCGACACGTTCAGGCTTTCGACCGAACCGAACATCGGGATGCTGACCAGCACATCGCAGGTCTCGCGCGTCAGGCGGCGCATGCCCTCGCCTTCCGAACCCATGACCAGTGCGGCCGGGCCCGAGAAGTCGGCTTCGTACAGACCCTTGTCGGCGTCATCCGTGGTGCCGATCAGGAGAATATCGCGCTCCTTCAGCTCGCGCATCGTGCGCGCCAGGTTGGTCACCGTGATGTACGGGACCGTTTCGGCGGCGCCGCTGGCGACCTTGGCGGCGGTGGCGTTCAGGCCCACCGCACGATCCTTCGGCACGATGACCGCGTGCGCGCCGACACCGTCGGCCACGCGCAGGCAGGCGCCCAGGTTGTGCGGATCGGTGATGCCGTCAAGGATCAGCAGCAATGGCGGACCTTCGATGGCGTCGAGCAGCTCATCGAGATTGCGCGCCAGCGCGAGCTGGCTGGCAAACGCGATCACGCCCTGGTGACGGCGGGTGCCGGTGATCTTGTCGAGGCGCGCTGCCTCGACCGGCATGACGCGCACGCCGGCTGCCTTGGCGTGGGCGATCAGGTCCTTCATGCGGCCGTCGTTGCGCTCGGCATCGACGAAGATTTCTTCCACCGACTGGGCCTCGTGACGCAGTCGCGAGGTCACGGCATGGAAGCCGAACATCATTTTATTTTTCATTTGCTACTTTTCGAATACTTTCAGGGACTTACTTCTTGCTGGTTTTGGCTGCGGTCTTCGACGCGGTCTTCACTGCGGTCTTGGTTGCAGCTTTGGCCGGGGCCTTGACAGCCTTCGGCGCGGCCGGCTCAGCGACAGCCTTGGCTGCGGTTTTGCGTGGCGCCGCTGCTGCCTTGTTGGCTGGCGCTTTGGCCGCGACTGGCTCGGCCGGCGCCTTGGTGACTGCTGCCTTGGCTGGCGTTTTGACCGCTGCTGCCTTGGCCGGGGCCTTGACTGCTGCCGCCTTGGCCGGCGTCTTGACAGCGACGGTCTCGGCCGGAGCCTTGACTGCTACTGCCTTGGCTGGTGCCTTGACTGCTGCCTTCTTCGCTGGTGCCTTGACCGCTGCTGCTTTGGCCGGTGCATCAACTGGGGCTACAGCGACCGGCGCTTTTACGGCAGCCGTCTTGGCAGCAGCCTTTTTGGCTGGTGCCTTGACCGCTGGCGCTGCCACGACTGGTGCTGCCGCAGCTGGCGCCGCAACTGCAGGCGCTTTTGCGACCGTTTTCTTCGCTGCGGCTTTCACTGGCTTGGCTTCGGCAACCGGTGCTGGCGCAGGAGCTGGTGCAGCCGCGACCACGTCGTTGACGACGGTTTTGGTTGCACGTGGCTTGCGTGCTGGTGCTGGCGCAGCAACTGCTTCGGCAGGCTTTGGCGGCGCAACCGGCGCTGGTGCTGGCGCAGCAGCAACTGGCGCTGGCGCTGGTGCTGGCACAGGCGCAGGTTTCTGCGTCTGCACTGGCTTTGGCGCCTGGACTGGTGCTGGCGTTTGCGCTTGCGGCGCCGACGTCATCACTGGTGCCGCCGCTGCTGCTGCAGCACGTTCGGCTGCCTTTGCTTTCTGACGGGCCTTGCGCGATTTCGGCTTCGCCTGTTGCGGCTCGATACCATCCTGACCAAGCGGACGTGCAATTTCGAGTGGCGACTGCTGTGGACGACCTTGATCGTTGTTGCCACCGTTGTTGCCTGGCTTCGGCCCACGCGAACGACCACCGCGCGAACGCTTGCCGTTGCCGCCGTTGTTATTGCCGTTGCCGCCGTTGTTATTACCGTTACCGCCGTTCTGATTGCCGTTGTTGCCGCCACCACCATTGCCGCCATTGTTCTGACGACCATCGTTCGTGCGTGGCTCATTGCTGCGCTGTTCCTTGTTGCGACCGCCCTGATTGCGCTCGCGCCCGGCATCGTCGCCCGACGACTCGGCGCCAGGCGCGGACGCCAGCGTCAGGTCGATCTTGCGCGATTCCAGATCGACGCGTGCCACCTTGACGGTCACCTTGTCGGTCAGGCCATAGCTCTGGCCGGTACGCTCGCCGCGCAGAACGTGGCGCGCTTCGTCGTACTGGAAGTAATCGGCGCCCAGCTCGGTGACGTGCACCAGGCCTTCAACGAACAGCTCGTCCAACTGCACGAAGATGCCGAAGGTGGTCACGCCGGCGATGGTGCCGGTGTACTCTTCGCCGATCTTGTCCTGCATGAAGAAGCACTTGAGCCAGTTTTCGACGTCGCGCGACGCTTCGTCAGCGCGGCGTTCGTTGGCCGAGCAGTGCACACCCAGGGCGTCCCAGATGGTCAGGTCTTTTTCGTTCTTCGGCGCCTTGCCGTCGGCCTTGTCTTTCGCGGCCTGCTTGCGGGCCGAGTTCGACTGCGTCGTGTTCAGCTTGGCCAGGTCGATGCCTTTCGGCTCGTACTTCTTGCCGAGCAGGATCGCCTTGATCGCGCGGTGCGTCAGCAGATCGGGATAGCGGCGGATCGGGCTGGTGAAGTGCGCGTAGGCCTCGAACGCCAGGCCGAAGTGGCCGACGTTGTCCGGGCTGTAGACGGCCTGCTGCATCGAACGCAGCATCATCGTCTGCAGCAGTTGCGCATCCGGCCGCTCCTTGATCTGCTGCATCACGGCGGCGTAGTCGCGCGCGCTCGGCTTGTTGCCGCCGGCCAGGTTCAGGCCGACCTGCTTGAGGAAGGTGCGCAGCTGGTTCAGCTTTTCTTCGGTCGGCGTTGCGTGAATGCGGAACGTGCCCGGGTGCTTGTGGCGCAGCAGGAAATCAGCGGCGCACACGTTGGCCGACAGCATGCACTCTTCGATCAGGCGGTGCGCATCGTTGCGGGTACGCGGGATGATCTTCTCAATCTTGCCCAGCGCATTGCAGACGATGTAGGTTTCGGTGGTTTCGAAGTCAATCGCACCGCGTTCCTGGCGCGCCTTGAGCAGCGCGCGGAACACCTGGTTCAGGTGCTGCAGATGCGGCACGATGCCCGGACGCTTTTTGGCCTGTTCGCCGTTGGCGTCAGCCAGGATGTCGGCCACTTCGTTATAGGTCATGCGCGCAGCCGAGTGCATCACGGCCGGGTAGAACTGGTAGGCGGTGACTTCGCCATCTTGCGAGACCACCATGTCGCACACCAGCGTGCAACGGTCGACAGCCGGGTTCAGCGAGCACAGGCCGTTCGACAGCTTCTCGGGCAGCATCGGAATCACGCGGCGCGGGAAGTAGACCGACGTCGAGCGTTCGATTGCGTCAGCGTCGAGCGAGTCGTTCGGCTTGACGTAATGGCTCACGTCGGCGATCGCGACCAGCAGGCGGAAACTGTTCACGCCCTTGATCGTCACCGGTTCGCAGTAGACGGCATCGTCGAAGTCGCGTGCGTCTTCGCCGTCGATCGTCACCAGGGGCACGTCGCGCAGATCCACGCGGTCGGCCAGATCGGCATCGATGACTTCGTTCGGCAGGCGCCCGGCCTGCTTGAGCGCGGCCGGCGAGAAGATGTGCGGCACGCCGAACTTGCGCACGGCGATTTCGATTTCCATGCCCGGGTCATCGAGCTCGCCCAGTACTTCGACGATACGGCCGGTCGGCTTCTGGAAGCGGCCTGGCTGCTCCAGCAGCTCGACACTGACGACCTGCCCTGCACGCGCGTTGCCGGTCGGGCCGGTAACGATCACGTCCTGAGCGATGCGCTGGTCTTCGGGCGAGACGATCCACGCGCCTTCTTCATTGAGCAGGCGACCGATGATATGCGTGTTGGCACGCTGGACGACTTCGACGATCGAGCCTTCCGGACGGCCGCGGCGGTCCATGCCCGTCACGCGCGCCATGACGCGGTCGCCGTGCAGCACTTTCTGCATTTCACGATCGGACAGGAACAGATCGGGACCCGGTTCGTCGGGAATCACGAAGCCAAAACCGTCGCGATGCGCGCTGACTTTGCCGGCCACGAAGGCGGAATGATCAGCCAGCATATAGTTGCCGCTACGGTCGGAACGGATCTGGCCGTCACGCTCCATGGCGTTCAGGCGGCGGCCGAGGACTTCCTGCGCTGCGGGCTGAACGTCAAGGGCATGTGCCAGGGCGGCTGCATCGAGCGATTCAGCGGCGTCGCGGAAGACAGCGAGGATTTCCTCGCGGCTTGGAATGGTATGAGTAGGTTGCTTCAAATCGATTCTTTTTTCTTTTGGCCAGTAGAGCGCCGCACATCACATAAGGGCGGCAGCGTGGTTAATTGACACCATGACAGGCGTAGTGTAACGGAGGTCTATCCGATTCGCCTAACATGATGTGCGCCAACGACCGGCGCCCGTGCAACGAGGTGCTTATACGGGATGCTTGCGCGTGAGTCCTTGTCAAGAACTTCACCTTGGGTCTTTGACTATTGAAAATGATCCGCTATAATCTCGCTCTCTTCAGCAACGGCCACAACGCCGGGGCGATGAAAAGCAGGGGTAACAGAGTATGTTTGATGTGAAGTCAGCTATTTTCAGGAATAGTTGATCTGGCGGAAAATGACAAACCCTGCTATTGTAGCAGAGATGTTCTTGCAGTGCCCACGTGGCGGAATTGGTAGACGCGCATGGTTCAGGTCCATGTGCCGCAAGGTGTGGGGGTTCGAGTCCCTCCGTGGGCACCAAAAAGTTGATCAGGTTGTAAAGTTTTACCGTAGTTGCAGTGCCCACGTGGCGGAATTGGTAGACGCGCATGGTTCAGGTCCATGTGCCGCAAGGTGTGGGGGTTCGAGTCCCTCCGTGGGCACCAAAGGTTTCAAGCAGAGTATCAAGTAGCACGCAGTATCGTTGTTGAGTAGTCCCAGTGCCCACGTGGCGGAATTGGTAGACGCGCATGGTTCAGGTCCATGTGCCGCAAGGTGTGGGGGTTCGAGTCCCTCCGTGGGCACCAAAAGTCTATCTTGCAGTAAGTAGTCAGCAGTATCGTTGTCAGCAGTTGCAGTGCCCACGTGGCGGAATTGGTAGACGCGCATGGTTCAGGTCCATGTGCCGCAAGGTGTGGGGGTTCGAGTCCCTCCGTGGGCACCAAAAAATGTAGTGAGTTTGTGGACCCCGTGTCCCGCAAAACGCCGTAGCCTTTGAAACAGGGTTACGGCGTTTTGCGTTGTGCCTCACGTTTTCTGACGCAGGCTCAGTGCGCCGCCAGATCATCCAGGATCGGGCAGGCCGAGCGCGCATCGCCATGGCACGACGCTGCGAGGCTTACCAGCGTGCGCCGCATCGCTGCCATCCCGGCGATCTTGCGGTCCAGTTCCTCGATATGCGTCTGCGCCAGTGCGCGCACATCGGCACTGGCCCGGCCCTTGTCTTCCCACAACGCCAGCAGATTCCTGATCTGGTCCAGCGAAAAGCCCAGCGCCCGCCCCCGATGAATGAATTGCAGCACGCGCACCTCGCGCTCGCTGTAGAGGCGATAACCGGCATCCGTGCGGCGTGGCGCCGGCACCAGGCCGATCGATTCGTAGTGGCGGATCATCTTGGCGGTGACGCCAGACGCGCGGGCGGCGTCGCCGATGTTCATGCTCGATGCGGGTGCTTGCACGGTCAGCTCCTGTCGTGGGTCAGGCACCAGCTTACACCTTGCCACGATGGGAAGGACAAGTGCGCGCTTGACTTGAACGCCGTAACGGTCGAGCATGGACATCATGCAGATTCTTCGCTCTGCCGCCCTCGGGGCGGCGCTCATGGTCGTCGTCGCTTCCAGCCTGGCTGCACCGGCGCCGTATTACCAATGGCGCAGCAAGCTCACGGGCGCACTGGCCTGTTCGCCGACGCCGCTGGGTGAAGGCTGGGTGAAGTCGAACGGCCCGTATCGTGACGCGCGTTGCGAAAAACCCATCGTTGTTAAATAATGACCCGGCAGACGTCGCTTGTCTGTCATCGTTCAGCTTTCAAAAACAGCTTACCCACTGAGGAGACACCCCATGTTTACCAGCCCGGAACAGTTTGCCAACGCCACGAAAACCCTGTTCGACCTGCAGATGCAGACCTTTAATGCGCTGGCCGGCAAGACCGTCAAGGGCGTCGAGCAGGTCGTCGCCCTGAACATGAACGCTGCCAAGAGCACGATGGACAGCACGCTGCAAGCGGGCCGCGACATCGCCCAGGCCGGCAACCCGAAAACCGCATTCGAAACGCTCGCGGCGCGCATGCAGCCAGCCGCCGGCGTGACCAACGCAGCCGAGTACACGACGCAGTTGAAAGCCATCATCGACGACATGCACAACGAGTTCCGCGGTGCGGCCGATGCGCACGCGGTCGAAGCGAAGAACACGCTGTCGGCGCTGATCTATGACGTCACCCAGAACGTCAAGCCGGGGTCGGAGAATGCGGTCCAGATCATGAAGGCGGCGATCGACAATGCCTTCAAAGGGTATGAACAGGTGACGGCCGCCACGCGCCAGGCCGTGCAGACGGTCGAAGCGCAGTTCGAACGCGCCAGTACCATCGTCACCCCCGGCGGTGGCAAGCAGGACAAATCCGAGTAATTTCGCCCTCCCCGCAACCCGGCCCCTCAGGGCGCCGGGAGCTTCGCCGGCTAATCAGCCTGGCCATCAATCCCCAGCAAGTCTTCGAGCCGCGCCAGCGACGCTTCGTCCTTGATCACCGCACGCAGCCACGCATTCAATGGCTGCTCGCCCCAGCGCGCTGCTTTTTCCGCCAGATACGCGACGGGGCTGTGCGGCTCCGTACGCCGGAAAAACTCGGCAACCTGGCGCAGCTGGGCCAGCGCCTGGTCGCGCCCCTGAACCGGCGCGCCTTGCCGGCCGGAGCGCACCACGGCGATGGCGCCACCCTCCCCCATCGTTGCTGACGCATTCTCCGTGACGGCCGCCGGCAAGCCAGGGGACATCAGGTCGATGACGTCGCGCAGCGCCGTGCGGGCCGCGCGATAGCTCGGGCCGTCGTTGCCCAGTCGCGCATCGACGACCCGTTCCAGTTCGTCCAGCGCCACAACGCATGCGTCGCAGTCGGCCAGCAGCGCCTTCACGAACGCCGGCTTGCCGCGCGCACGCAGCGCGTCCAGTTCGGCAACGGCTTCCGGCCCGCGTGTGCGCGCCACTTCCCACCCTTGCAGCGTCAGCGCGCCGCTCTCGTCCAGCGCGACACCCTTGGCCAGCGGCGCCACGTGGCCCGCCAGCCAGGCCAGGATGCCGATGCGCCGCTCGACACCGTCTTCGTCGGCCTGCGGGTGCACGTCGTCCCAGTAGCGCTCGCACAGCGCGGCTACCAGGCCCAGGCCGTCGGCCAGACTGCGCATGCCGCCGGTTTTTGTGCTTGCCTCGGCCAGCCAGACAGCCAGTTGCAAGTCCTTGCTTCGAGTTTCGAGCAAAGCTGCGCAGTGTTTGCCGACGAACTTCCAGTCGGCTTCCTTGAGCGCCGTGACCCAGGCGCCCTGCTCCAGCGACGGATCGTCGGCCAGGCGCGCGCGGGCGATGGCGTCGACTTCGGGCGCGAACGCCAGATCGGCGCCGCACGGATTGTCCGGCGTGATGGGTTTGAGAAGAGCGGCGATATCGAGCATGGTGTCTCCTTGAGATCAAGCCTGCACCGGTTCGATCAGGTATTTGAACTTGCCGGCGCGGGTGGCGCCGACCTTCACACGCGTGATCGCGCCGCCTTCCATCATCCGCGCCAGCACGCTGTCAGCGATGTCGGGCAGCAGCGTGCCGCCCAGGATATTGTCGACATTGCGCGCGCCGGAATCGACTTCCGTGCAGCGGCTGAGCACTGCCGCCACCAGCGCGTCGTCGTACTCGAACAGGGCCTTGTGGTTGTCCAGCACGCGCGCGCCGATGCGCGCGAGCTTCAGGCGGATGATATTGGCCAGCACCTCGTCACCGATCGGATAGAACGGCACCACGCTCAAGCGGCCCAGGAACGCCGGCTTGAAATGCTTCATCAGGCTCGGACGCAGCAGGTCGGCCAGCGCGTCGGGCGCGGGCATGTCGGCGGCCGGCTTGTTCAGGCACGCGGCCATCACCTGACTGGCGCCCACGTTCGACGTCAGGATGATGATCGTGTTGCGAAAGTCGATTTCGCGGCCTTCGGCGTCGTCCATCACGCCCTTGTCGAAGACCTGGAAGAACAGCTCGAGCACGTCCGGGTGCGCTTTCTCGGCTTCGTCGAGCAGCACCACACTGTACGGGTTGCGCCGCACCGCTTCGGTCAGCACGCCCCCTTCGCCATAACCCACATAGCCCGGCGGCGAGCCTTTGAGGCCGGAGACGCTGTGCGCTTCCTGGTACTCGCTCATATTGATCGTGATGAGTTTGCGCTCGCCGCCGTACAGGATGTCGGCCAGCGCCAGCGCCGTTTCGGTCTTGCCCACGCCCGAGGTGCCAACGAACAGGAACACGCCCTTCGGCTTGTTCGGATCGTCGAGACTGGCGCGCGCCGTGCGCACGCGCTGGGCCACGACGCTGCTCGCGTGGCGCTGGCCCAGGATGCGCTCGTCGAGCATCGCCTGCAGATTGACGACGGTGCGGATTTCATCCTTGACCATGCGTCCGAGCGGGATGCCGGTCCAGGCCGCGACAATGGCGGCGACCGTGTGCCCGTCGACCTGCACAGGCACCAGCGGGGCGTCGCCCTGCAGGCTACGCAGGCGCTCGCCGAGCGCGCGCAGCTGCGTGCTGCCGCCGTCGGCCCCGTTCAATCCGGCCGCTTCGAGTTCGGCGCGCAGTGTACCGATCTGGCCCGCCAGCACCTGCTCGTCGGCCCAGCGGCGCTGCAGCGCGGCCTGCTCGGTAGTCGCCCTGGCGCGGTCCTCGCCCAGCGTCGCCAGCACCTGCGCGTGATCGTCCCCGGCGCTGGCATCGCGGCTCAGGGCCTTGACGCGGGCGTCGAAACGCTCGATGCGGCGCCCGCAATCTTCCAGCAGCGCCGGCGTCGCGCTCTGGCCCAGCGCCACCCTGGCGCACGCCGTGTCCAGCACACTGATCGCCTTGTCTGGCAACTGACGCCCGCTGATGTAGCGGTGCGACAGGCGCACTGCCTCGGTGATGGCCTCGTCGTAGATGCGCACGCCGAAGTGCTGCTCCATCAATGGCGCCATCGCGCGCAGCATCGCAGCCGCAGTGTCTTCGTCGGGCTCTTCGACCTTGATCACCTGAAAGCGCCGCGCGAGCGCGGCATCCTTTTCGAAGTATTTCTTGTATTCGCCCCAGGTGGTCGCGGCGATCGTACGCAGCTCGCCGCGCGCGAGCGCTGGCTTGAGCAGGTTGGCCGCATCGTTCTGGCCGGCCGCGCCGCCGGCGCCGATCATCGTGTGCGCTTCGTCAATGAACAGGATGATCGCGTGCGCGCTTTGCTTGATCTCCTGGATCACGTTCTTGAGACGGTTTTCGAACTCGCCCTTCACGCTGGCGCCGGCTTGCAGCAAGCCCATGTCGAGCGTGTGGATCTCGGCACCCTTGAGCACATCCGGCACGTCACCATGCGCGATACGCAGCGCCAGGCCTTCGACGACGGCCGTTTTGCCGACGCCCGCCTCACCGGTCAGGATCGGGTTGTTCTGGCGCCGGCGCATCAGGATGTCGATCGCCTGGCGGATTTCCATGTCGCGGCCAATGACCGGATCGAGCTTGCCGTCACGCGCACGGGCAGTCAGGCACGTCGTGTACTGATCGAGGGCGGGCGTGGCGCGGCCCGCGGACTGCGCCAGCGCCGATGCCGCGTCCGGCCCTGACTCGCCGACCTCGGGCGCGATGCCCTGCGCTTCGACCGAGCCGCGCGTCAGGCGTTCGGGATCGTGCTTCAGGCGGTCAAGCGGAAAGCGCGCGAACAGCGGCGATGCGCGCTGCGCCAGTTGCGCCAGCGACGGCTCGGTCAAGAGGGCCAGCAGCAGATGGCTGCTGCGGATCGTTGGCGGCCCGCCGACCCCGAGCGAAGCGATCAGCCACGCATGCTCGAACAGCAGCGGCAGATGGCGTGAAAACACGGGCATGCGCGCGCTGCCGGTGGCAAAGCGCGCCACCTCGCGGCGCAGGTCGGCGTCAAGCCCGGTCAAACTGATGTCGCAGTGGCGCGCGATCGCAGCCAGGTCGCTGCCCGGCTGCTCGATCAGGCCAAGAAACAGGTGCTCGACATCGACTTCGTACTGGCCCAATCCAACGCAGATGCCGGCCGCGCGCGTGGCCGCCGCGCGGGTGGTGTCGTTGAGCTTCGAGATCAGCGTCTTGAGATTGATGTCCATCGTGTCTCCTGGTCAGGTGCCGTCGCGGCCTTTGGCGGGCCTAACGGTGCGGTGGATGTTGTAGTGCAGCGACGACGGTTGCAGCACCGCGTTGAAGTTGATCGTCTCGTGCTGGCCGTCCAGCACGAGACGGGCATGGATGGCGAACTGCAGCCGATTCACGGCGCCCGCATCCGGCTCGAGCACGGCGCGTACGTCGGACAGGCGCGGCTCGTGCGCCGCGATCGCCGCTTCGATGCTGGCGCAGATGGCGGCGCGGTCGATGCTGCTGGTCAGGCAACAGCCAGCAAAATCGACCAGGCCATAGTGCAGCAGCGACGCGCGCGCATGCGGGTAGCCGGCCAGATCGCCGGCATCAAGCGCGATCCGGGTATTGAGCAGCGCTTCGAGGTCGCGCGCGACGCTGTCCTTGAAACCCTCGATGCCAATCCGCGTGCAAGAGGTGTCAGGGACAGCATCGCGACGTTCGTCCATCAGCCGGTCGAGCAGGCCGGGCGTACAGCGATGCATGGTGTCTCCCGGGGAGTCGGTACGACGAACACGCGGCGGCGCGCGGCCGCCGCGTGGAAAGCGGCGGGCGCCGCTCAGACGATCTTGTTGGCCGCCAGGTCCCAGCCGCCCGAGGTGTTGCCGCCGGCGCCGCCGGTCACCTTCTGCTGGGTGTATTTCCACTTGATCTTCGAGAACTTCAGGCCCACTGCTTCGTGGATGATGCTGCCTTCGGCGACGCTCGGCTGGACGCCGCCGATCAGCACGTTTTCAAGCTCGATCTCGAAGTACTTGATGCGCTCGCCCTGGCCATCGGCGCGCATGAATTCCAGCTTGGCCTTCGGGATGGTCTTGCCTGCCGAGCAGGTCTGCAACAGGATGGGCGAAGCCAGGTCGGCGAGCTTGGTCAGCGCGATTTCCTGGTGCTCGCAGCGCTCGGCGGTGTGGCCGCCGCCGGTGGATGCCGTGGCCGAACGGGGCTGGCTCACGCCCCAGTTCACCGAGGTGCACTCGATCCAGTCCTTGTGCCGGTCATCCTGCGACTCGCCTTTGATCCCGTCGATCTGCAGGTACACGTCAATTGCCATGTTCTACTCCAAGTGTGATTGAAACGTCGGTTGAATAACAAGTTGGTTACAGCGGTCAGTTCTTGGTCGATTGCGGCAACTCCGCGACCAAACGGAGCGAAACGGACAGCTCGTCGAGCTGGAAATGCGGTCGCAGGAACGACACGGCGCGGTAGACGCCGGGCCGGCCCGGCACCTCGGAGACCTGCACGCTGGCTTCGCGCAGCGGGAACTGCGCTTTCTGGTCCTGGCTTGCGTTATCGTCGAGCAGAACGTATTGGGTGAGCCAGCGGTTCAGGTAATCCTCGACATTGGACGCTGCCGCGAAGCTGCCGATCTTGTCGCGCATCATGGATTTCATGTAGTGCGCAATCCGCGACACGGCAAAGATGTATTGAAGTTGCGACGACAGCACCGCATTCGCATTGGCCGCCTCGTTGTTGTACTTGCGCGCCTTCTGCGCCGACTGCGCGCCAAAGAACGCCGCGTACGACGTGTTCTTGCAGTGCACGAGCGAGATGAAGCCCAGGTCCGACAGCTCTTTCTCGCGCCGGTCCGTGATCGCCACTTCGGTCGGGCATTTCAGCGCCACCTCGCCTTCGTCGGTCTTGAACGTGTGCGTCGGCAGATTTTCGACCAGGCCGCCGCCCTCGACGCCGCGGATTGCCGCGCACCAGCCGTAATCCTCGAACGCGCGCGTCAGGCGCGCGCCGAACGCATACGCGGCGTTGCACCACAGGTAGCGCGAATGGTCGCTGCCGTCGACATCCTCGACGTAATTGAAGCCTTCGGTGGTCATGCCGTCGGCCGGGTGGTACGGCAGCCGGCCCAGGAAGCGTGGCAGCGTCAGGCCGACGTAGCGTGCGTCTTCCGATTCCCGGAACGCCTTCCACTTCGCGTATTCGACGGTGTCGAATACCTTGGCCAGGTCGCGCGGCCTGCCCAGTTCGCCGAAGCTTTCGACACCGAACAGTTCGGGGCTGGAGGATGTGATGAACGGCGCGTGGCTGGCGGCGGCCACGTGCGACATCTGCTCCAGAAAATACATGTCTTCGGGCTGGCGCGAGATCTCGAAGTCGCCGATCAGCGTGCCGTACGGCGCGCCGCCGAAGGTGCCGAATTCTTCTTCGTAGATTTTCTTGAACATCGTGCTCTGGTCGAACTCCATGGCCGACTGGAAGTCTTTTACCAGCTCGCGCTTGGACGCGTTGAGCATGCGGATCTGCAGGTTGGCGCCGGTGGTGCTGTTTTTGACCAGGTATTGCAGGCCGGTCCAGCTGCGCTCGAGCTTCTGGAATTCGGGCGCGTGCATGACGGCGGAGAGCTGTTCCGAGATCATCCGGTCGAGCTCTGCCAGCCGGACATCGATCGTGGCCGACAGGTTGGAGGACATCACCATCGTGCCCTGCATGACCTGGCTGACCAGCTCCGAAATCAGGTCGCGCGCCCGTGCATGCTCGCTGCTGGACGTGGCCACGCGGCTTTGTTCGACGATCTGGTCGAGCAGCGTCGCATCCAGCTCGGGCGCGCCCGGCTGTGCGTTGATTGCGTCGAGAACCGCGGCCATCTCAACCCTCCTCGCCCGCGTCGACATTCTGCTTGCGCAGGCTGCCCAGCTTTTCGGTATTGCCGAGCACGTCGGTCAGGATGTCTTCCAGCTTGTCGTTTCCGGCCAGCTTGTTGCGCAGGTCGGCCAGCTTGGTGCGCGCCTCGAGCAGCCCGGCCAGCGGCGCCACCTGGCGCACGACCGACTCGGGCCGGAAGTCGGCCATTTCGCGAAACTGCAGCTGCACGCCGAACGTGCCGCCGTCGGGCGACAGGTGATTCTCGACCTGGAAGCTCGCCACCGGCGCGACGCCGCCCAGCACCTCGTCGAAATTGGAGGCATCGACGTTGACGAACTTGCGGTCCTTCAGGCGCTTCTTGTCGACCTGGGGATCGGTCCCGAAATCGCCGACGACGCCGACCACGAAGGGCAGCTCCTTGTTTTCGGTCGCGTCGCCGATCTCGACGTCATACGTCATCTGCACGCGCGGCGCGCGCACTTTCTGCAACCGTTTTTGTACGCTCTCGTTCTTGGCCATATCGACTCCAGTGGGGGATGGGATGGCCGGCATGGCCGGCCCCTGGTACGGGCTGCGGCGTTATTTCAGGACATCGAACGGGCTGCCGCCCGCAGGCGCCGGTGCGGGTCGCGCTGGCGCCGCCACCGCCGTCTGGGTCGGCGGCTTGCGCACCGGCGCGCGCACAACCGGGCGCGGGTTGACCAGGACTTCCTCGCCGAGGCTGGTGCGCAGCAGCCTGGCCAGGTCCTGCGCCTCGCTGCGCACCGAGCCCTGCAGATTGTTCTTGCGGGTCAGGTCAGCCAGGGCCTTGCTGGCCACGCGCAGGCCGCTGACGGCCATGATGCTGTAGGCCAGTGTGTCGTTGGGATCGCGCGCCAGCGCTTCCTGCGCATTGCTGATCGCCTCGCCATACTGGCTGGCGTCGAAACGAATCTGCGCCATGCGCACCCACGGTTTCTTGTCGACAGGATGGGCCACGCTGGCCGATTTGAGCAGCAGGATCGCCTGTTCGGGCTGGCGCGCCGCCACTGCCGCATCGGCCTGCGCGTAGAGGTTTCCGGATACGGCGGCGCGCGGTGCGCTCCCGCCCGTCCCTTCTGTGGCGCACCCTGCCAGGACGGCGACGCCGAGCAGCATGGGTAACAGTCGTTGGCGAATCATGTTCGGCTCCGGTGGATAAACAAGCCACCATTATTCGCATCGAGACCCATGCGAAGTTGCGCACTGTCAATGGCAAGCGAATTCAGCAGCCGCGTGTGGGATCGCGGTGCGAACCTGCCTGCACTTGCGCTGGCGCAGCGCATCCCGGCTGGAAACGGATTCAATCCAACGTTGGTGCTCAGGAAAATTCCAAGGAGAACGGAATGACGGCAACTAACCGCTGCGCGCTGCTGGCCCTTGCCCTCGCTGCGGCACTGTCCAGCTGCGGCGGCACCGCGCTCGGCCCGCTGGCAAGCCTGCGCAAGCCACCTGCGCTGGCCGAATCGCAAAAGCCGCCACGCAATGTGCTGCTGCGCATGCACGCGGCGACGCGCCTGAACGTTAACGAACGCGGCCAGCCGCTGGCACTCGCCGTGCGCCTGTACAAGCTGCGCCAGAAGGACGCGTTCGAAGGCGCGCCGTACGCGGCGTTTCTCGATCCGCAGCAGGAACGCGAGCGGCTTGGCGCCGATCTGGTCGACGTGCGCGAGATCATGCTGGTGCCGGGGCAGCGTTACGAGGTCACTGAAAGTGTGGCGCGCGAAGCCCGCCACATCGGCATCGTGGCGCTGTTCCACAATCCGGCAGCCGGCCACTGGCGCACGACGCTCAGCAGCGTGGACGCCGAGCGCGACGGCGTCACCATCGGCCTGCATGCCTGTGCGCTGAATGTGGCGGGCGGGCCCGCCGGTGCGGTGACGGCGCTGGCGTCTGCGCGCTGTCAATAAACGGCAGAATCTTTCCTGCAAGCTAAACAGTTTCGGACATCGAGCGAGGCCGACGTGAGCATGCCATCCAGGGTCTTGTGGGACGAGGGATTGTTCCTGCGGCCCCAGCATTTTCAGCAGCAGGAGCGCTACCACGAGGCGCGCCTGAACCAGACTGCCTGCGCGCTGCATCCGTATTGCTGGGGTGTGCGCAAGCTGACGGTCGATCTCGACGCGCTCAGGAACGACGTGCTGCGCATCGAGGCGCTCTCGCTGCTGTTCCCCGAGGGCGAGATATACCGGGCGCCCGACGGCGACCTGCTGCCGCCCCAGGTGCGCCTGGCCGATTTGCCGCCGGACCTGCAGAGCGTGACGTACCACGCCGCCCTGCCGGCGCTACGCACGCATGGCGACAACTGCAGCGGCGACGCCGGCGATGTCGACGACAGGCCGGATGACGCAGAAGGCGATCTGCGCTTTGCCCGCTATCAGCGCGACACGCACGAGACGCACGACCTGTACAGCAGCGCCGCCGAGGCCCCGGTCACGTATCTGCGCAAGGCGCTGCGGCTGGTGGCCGAAGGCGAAGCGCTCGAAGCGTACGACAGCTTTCCGCTGCTGCGCCTGCGCCGCGTGGCCACCGGCGGCTTCGAGCCCGATCCGGGCTTCATCCCGCCGAGCCTGTCGATCGATGCGGTGTCCGGCCCCGGAATGGGCCTGTACGGCGCCCTGGCGCGGCTGATGGAAAAGCTGCAGGCCAAGGTTGCCGCGCTGTATGGCGACCTGCGCGAACCGAGCCGCAACGTGGTCGAGATCCGCGGCGGCGACGTGTCGTCGTTCTGGCTCCTGCACACGGCCAGCGCCGGCTATGCGGCGCTGGCCCATTACCTGCACCACCGCGAACTGCATCCCGAACGCCTGTACGGCGCGCTGCTGCACCTGGCCGGTGGCCTGATGACCTATTCACGCAGCTACCGGCTCGATGACCTGCCGTCGTATGTCCATGCCGATCCGGCGCCGCAGTTTGCGCGCCTGGACGGCATCATCCGCGACCTGCTCGATACCGTGATTTCGTCACGCTATTTCACCATCGCCCTGCAGCGCGACCGGCCGTCGTACTACCATGGCGCACTCGACTCGGGCCGCATCACGCCCCAGACCACGCTGTATCTGGCGGTGGCCGCGGACATGCCGGCGCTGCGTCTGGTCGAGACGGTGCCACTGCAGTTCAAGGTCGGCGCACCCGAGGACGTCGACCGCTGCGTGCTCTCGGCGCTGCCGGGCGTGAAGCTGCTGCACGCACCGCAGGTGCCCAGCGCGATCCCCGTACGGCCCGACCTGGTGTACTTCGTGCTCGAGGCGCGCGCGCTGCTGTACGAGGCCATGCTCAAGGCGCAGGCGATCTCGGTCTACGTTCCCAACGGGCTGCGCGAATTGCGGCTCGAACTGATCGCGGTGTCGGCATGAGCGCGTTCATCGAGCGCCGGGCCGCGCCCAAGGCCGATGCCGGCGAGCGCGCCATCCGCACCCAACGCCTCAGCGACATCATGTACGAGGGGTTCTACGCGCTGTTCCTGCTCAAGACCGGTTGCGGGCCGCAGGACAAGGGCGCCTTCGCCGACAACATGACGAGCTTTCTTGGCGACGTCGACCGCAGCGCCAAGGCACTGGGCATCAGCGCCGACGATATTCAGGCTGCCAAATATGCATTTTGCTCGGCAGTCGACGAAATCATCCTGCGCTCGACCTTCGACGTGCGCGAGGCGTGGGAAACGCGGCCCCTGCAGCTGCGGGTCTTCGGCGACCAGCTGGCCGGCGAACACTTCTTTCACCGACTCGAAGACCTGCGCGCGCGCGGGGCGCAGCACGTCGAAGCGCTCGAGGTCTTCCATATGTGCCTGCTGCTGGGTTTCCAGGGGCGCTATGCGCTCGACGGCAAGGACAAGCTCGATTACCTGGTGGCGCGCCTGGGCGACGAGATCGCCCGCATGCGCGGCCGCACGCGCGGGTTCGCGCCGCAGGCCGAGCGGCCGGACCAAGTGATCAACCGCGTCCGCAGCGACCTGTCGCTGTGGGTGCTGGGCACGGTGTTCATGGTGGCCGGCCTGGGCGCGTACGTGGGCTTCCGGACAGTGCTGGGCAATGACACGCGCTATGCGCTGGCGCAGTACAACGATCTGGTCAAGCTGCCGCCTAAAGCGGCGAACGTGACGATCACGCTGCCATGACGCCTGGTGACTCCCGGCCTGCAATTTGCGGGCCGGGAGTCCTTTACTGAATCACCTTGAACTCGATGCGCCGGTTGCGCGCCTTGCCCTCCGGCGTGCGGTTGTCGGCCACCGGTCGGTCGGGCCCCTCGCCCGATACCGCGATCGACTCGGCGGCAATGCCCTGCGCCACCACATACGCCTTGACCGCTTCGGCGCGCGCCTGACTCAGCGACAGGTTGCCGGCGCGCGAACCGGCGTTGTCCGTGTGCCCGATCACCGCCACCTTCACGCCCTTGATCTTTTGCAGCGCGGCCGTCATCCCGTCCAGCACGGCGGTGCCGGCCGGCGTCAGGGCCGCCTTGCCGGACTCGAATTCGATGATGCGGTCAGCCAGTGCTGCATCCAGCACGCCCTGCTGCGACGCCTGCACGCGCAAGCCGTTGTTGACCGTGTAAGTGGGATTCAGGCTCGCCGCGATGTCGCCCGCGATCTGCTGGCGCTGGCCCTCGTTGAGCACATCGCCGCGCAGGCTGACGCTGTTGCCGTCGACCTTCAGCTGGCCGCCTTTCACCAGGCGCAGGTTCGGCCCGATCAGGCGGCCGACATACGCGCTCCAGTTGGCGGGCGTCGATACGGTGCCGACCGACAGCTGGTCGACCACGCGCGCCGCGCCGTAGACACTGCGCAGGCGCTCGAGCAGCGCCGCACGGGTGGCTTCGTCGGCCACGGTGCCGGTGATCAGGACCGGTGCTTCGGCCTGGGCCTGGGCTGCGCCGTGCGGCAGGCTTGCCAGACCCGCGACGCCCAGCATGACGATCAGTGTGCGAAGTGTCATGTCAGGCTCCGATGAAGGTGGTCATGAACAGCTCGCGTGCCAGCGCCAGCGGCAGGTCGGGCTGGGCCAGCTGGCTCGCCAGCGCACGCACGTCGGGGTCAAGCTGCAGCTGCTCGTCGATCCAGCCGGTGTGGCGCAAGCGCACCTGCAGCTCGGCGCCCACCAGCGGATCGATCATGGCGCGCAACGTGTCGGCCAGCGCGTCGCAAAAGCCCACCACCAGCACCGGCCGCTCGTCCTGGTGCGTGATGAACAGCGCCAGGTCGAACCCGGCGCGCCGCAGGAACGGCGCGATCAGCCCGAGCCAGAACGCGGCCACCGGATAGCGCGCCGCGGCGTCGAGCGGCAGTGGCAGCACGAGACTCTTGTCGAGGGCCCTGGGCTGGCTGTGCATCACCGGCTGCAGCAGCAGGCCAAGCGCCAGCACCAGCCGTTCGACGCCGCAACCGCCCAGCAGCGCGTCGAGCGAGCCGACCGTGCCGGCGTCGATCCAGTGCAGGTAGGCATCCGCGTCACCCAGGCCGATCGCGCTGTCGGCGATCGCCTGCAGCGACGCCGTGGGATCGGCGTCGGCCAGCACCTTCGGGCAGATGGCTTGCAGGAACTCCCACAGCGGCGCGAACGCGACCGGACAGTTCGCCACGAACGCGGCCGGATCGGCGACCGTCAGCGTGCGCGTGGCCAGAAACGGAAAGCGACGGCCCGACTGGTCGTGGCTGGCGCGCAGATGCCCGGCCACCGCGTGATGGCGCGCCGGGCCGACGAGGGCAAAACTGACGGGTGCCATGGCGTCGTAGTGAAAACGCCAGCGCGCGTCGGACGGCAGCAGCGTCATCACCTGCGCCAGCCAGGCATCGAGCATGCCGATCGCGGCAGGGTCATGCGCCAGCTTGACGAAGTCGGCGCGTGCCGGCAGCTTGCCGAAGTAACCGATCCGGTCGGGGCGCATCACTGGCCTCCCGTGCTGGCCAGCGTCGGAGCCGGGGTCGCCAGCGGCGGCGCATCGAAGTGGCCGACGATCGACGGCGGCAGCCGCATGCCACGAAACCCCTGCCCCTGCGTCTGCCCGCCGCCGCCCGCCTGCGCACTGCTGACGATCTTGAGGTCGACTGCCACCGTCACATTATTGACGCTCCAGCGCAGCTCGAACACGCCGCCGTCCTTCTTCGTGCGCTGCGCCGACTCGAACAGGCGCTGCAGGCCGAACTGGCCGGGCTGGTTGAACAGTTCCACGGTGCGGCCATCGAACGTGATGGCCGACACGCGCGCGCCCGACACGCCCTGCGGCCCCGGATGCACCATATTGCTCCAGCTGGGCGGGGTGTTGCGGTAGCGGAGTTGCTGGCCGTCGATCTCGACCGTGTATTCGAGCGTGCCAGGCGCCGTCAGGGGCAGTATCTGAAACACGGTCTGCGCCGCCGTGCCGGCCGCCACGCCGTTGTTCGACAGCGGCGCGATCCAGGCCGGGAACGCGGCCACCGCCTGCGGCGCGAGCGAGATGCCGATGTCGGCCCAGGTGCGCGCGGCCAGCACGTCGCCGCGCCGCACGACGAGCGGGCCCATGGCCGTGCCCACGAATTTGGCCACTGCGCCGTCGGGGCCGAACACCTGGCTGATCTCGCCCGGTGTGGCCTCGACGCTGGAGCCCTGCGCGAACGGGTACTTGGTCGCCAGCGTGCGCGTAAACGGTTCGACGACCTGCGCCTGCCAGGTCTTGTTGATCTCGGCCTCGGATGGCAGCACGATCATCGCGAAGGTCTGCGTCAGCGGGCGTACGAGCAGTGGCCGCAGCGCGCTTTTCTGGCTCTCGCTCATCCCGGTCAGCATCTGCTCGTCGACGTAGCGCAGCGCCTCGGCCAGTTCCGAGCCGCTGCCCTCAAGCGTCTGCTGCATGAACTGCTTGGCGCCCGGCCCCGGGTCGCCCTGGTTCTTCAGCGTGTTCAGGCGCGTGCGCAGGCGCGACAGCGCGTCGAGGTAGCCGGTCATCAGGGATGCCTCTTTTTCCTTTGCGCCGACCAGGCGCGCCACACCGGCAAACTCGCGCCCGATGGGCCCCGCGCCTTGCGGTCCGCCCGTCAATTCGACAGGATCGATGGTGTCGGCCAGCGTGCGCGCATCGGACGGGGCCCGGCGCAGGATTTTTTGCTTGATCCACTCGGCGACGCCACGTTCGGTCTTGCTTGCGGGCAGGCGCAACCCGCCCGGATTGTCCCACGCGGTCTCTTCATGGATCGTGCGCAGCAGCCGGGCGATGGGCGAGGATTGCGGGTCGCCCAGCCGGTTCATCGCCTGCACGCTGGCGTCGAAGCCGCGCAGGTCGGTGATCGTCACGCCCTGCAGGAACTTGACCCACTCGCGTGCGTAGTCGGCCTTGTACAGGTCGACCAGCGCCTTCTGGATCTGCTCCGGGCTGCCCTCCAATGTCAGGTCGTCGCGCGCCGTGGTCTTGAGTACCCAGTCGACGGTATTGAGTTCGCGGCTCGAAGCTTCGCGGATCGCGCCCAGCACGAACTTGTCCCACGCCGCGCGGGTGAACGCGCCACTGACGGCATGGCTGCCGGCCACCAGGGCGCCATCCTGTTCGCCGACGATGCGCGCCACCGTCACCGCCGGGAAGCGCGTCGCGGCGCGCGTGCGGATGTCGGCGTACACGCGTTCGCGCGCCGGCGTGCCGCGCACCACGCGGCGCAGGTGCTCGCGGGTGGTGTCGAGCAGGCCCAGCTTGAGCGTCATCTGCGGCCAGGCGGGATCGTCGACATTGGCCAGGTGGAAGCTCAGCAGGCGCTCGGCGCTACGGATCATCTGCTCGCGCGGCATCGCGCCGCGGTTCGCTTCCAGCCAGCAGCGCCAGTAGCGCGTCAGCTGGTCGTTCAGGTGTCCCGGCTCGGCATGACTTTTATCGCCGAGCATCAGGTAGGTCTTGAGCGCGTTGTAGGCGTCGCCGACGCTGGTGGGTGACGCATCCTGGTAGGGCTGGCCCGGCCGGGGCGCCGGCGTGGCGGCCTGGCGCGTCGGATCGAGGTTGGCGGCATTGGTATTGACTTCGGCGAGCATGGTTTCGAGCGCAGCCGTCACCGGTTCGACCATCACCGCGCGCACGCCGGCGAAGTATTCGTCGCGCAGCTTGCGCGATAGCTGCCCGCCCTGGTACAGGCCGAAGCCCAGCGCCCACGGCTTGTCCTGGTGATAGCCGTCGAGCAGCTCGATGCGGTCCTGCAGGATGTCGAGCGCCTCCAGCCGCGATTGCAGATCGATGCGCCCGGCCTGCAGTTTCGTGACTTTATCGAGGTCGGCCTGTACGTTGGCCACCAGCTGGCGGTTGCCCAGATAGGACCAGGACCAGCCGCCCATCGCGCAGCCGAGCAGGATCGTGGCCCCGAAGAACAGGCCCAGCTTCCAGCGCGCCGCCGCCGGTTTCGTGTAGCGTTTGACCAGATCGCGGTCGGCGAAGATCACCGTGCGAAACAGGTCGCGCAAAAAGTAGCCCGACTGCTCGCCCGTCGGCGCCGCGACGGTGCCCTCGCGCGCGCCGAGCGCCAGGTCGAAACGGCTGGCCACGCGCAGGCTCGACAGGTCTTGCACGCTGCCCTCCTGCAGCGCGCTGGTAAAGTAAAAGCCGCGAAACACGGGCTTGAACTGGTACGTGTTTTCGTCGAACAGCGTGGCCAGAAACGCACGCAGCGGCGTGCGGATCGCCGCGAATTCGAGCGGAAAGGTAAACACGCCCGGGCGCATCAGCGTGCTGCGGTTCGCGCCCATCCCGGCCAGGCTCATCTCCTTCAGGCCATCGACGAGCTCTTCGAATTGCGCGTCGAAAAACGCCAGCACGTCCTGCGGCGCGCTGCGACGGTTGTAGCGCAGCGTGGCGCCCCAGATGCGCTCGCGCTCGGCCTGTTCGCTGTCACTGAAAAAATCCAGGAACCCCGCCACCAGGTCGACTTTGGTGAACACGACATACACGGGCGGATGCACGCCCAGGCGCTCGGTCAGCTCCTGCATCCGGGTGCGCAGGTTCTTGGCCAGTTCATGCGATGCCGTGGCCGGGCCGGCCATCAGCTCGGCCACGCTCACGGCAATCAGGATGCCGTTCACCGGTGCGCGCTGACGATGGCGGCGCAGCAGGTCGAGAAAGCCGAACCATTCGTCGCGGTCGTCTTCCTGCACCGAATAGCGACCGGCCGTGTCGAGCAGGATGCCGTCGGTGGTGAAAAACCAGTCGCAATTGCGGGTGCCGCCCACGCCCTGCAACGCCTTGTTGCCGGGGATCGGAAACGTCAGCCCCGAGCGGACGATGGCGCTGCTCTTGCCCGCCGCCGGGTTGCCGATGACCATATACCACGGCAATTCGTACAGCGCGGCCGCCCCGCGCGTCAGGCCCAGCTTGGATGTCTTGATGGTGCTGACTGCGTCGAGCAGGTTCTTGCGCAGCACGGCAACATCGCCCTTGCCGCCGTCGTTCGCCCCTTCGTCCTCGCCATCATCGGTGGCAATGGCCGACGCGAGCCTGCGCCCTTCGCGCGCACCCCAGGCGCGCCGGATCATCCAGCCCACGCCCCAGATGCCCAGCAAGGCCAGGCCCACGATGGCAGACCACACGAGGCCGATGTCCAGCGCCACGGCGCCGAGCACCAGGAGCGCCGCGACGGCCGCCACGCCGATCAGGATCAGGATCGGCAGGCGGCTGTCGGACAGGAACTTCCAGAATCGTGCCATGGCGGGGCCCAGGTCCGTTGAAAAAAGAGTCTCACAGGAAATGCTCGCATGCGCATGGCAGCCACCGCTTGAGCGGGCGCAACACGGCGGACTTGGCGCAACGCTCAGTCGCCGCTGCGTCAGCGCTGCATCACCCCGCGCAGGCGCAACTCGGTGTGGCCAAAATCCATCATTTTCCAGCGCCCGCCCCAGGTCAGCCCCAGCGACTCGGCCACCTGGCCGTAGACCTGGTAGCCGCGCATCGCCCACGGGTCTTTTTCAGAAATGACCAGCTTGCCGTCGCGCAGGAACGCGCAATCGCCGGCCAGGCCGTACTGGTGCCAGCTCTGGAAAGCGCGCGCATTGGTGACGTTGCTGCCGCTGGCCGCCAGCGCATCCTGGCGCGCCGGGCTGCGGTAGCCTTCGAGCAGCGCCATCTCGTAGCCGTGCTGCTCTTTCATGATCTTGAATGCCAGCAGCAGGCGCGCGCTGAAATCGGGGTGCAGCAGGCCCCAGTTGCGGCTGGCGCCCACGAGCATCGGCCGCACCAGTTCGACTTCGGCGGTCGTGAAGGCGGCGGGTGGCAGCGCCACGGGTGGCGCCAGCTGTTCGCCGGCCAGGAGCGCCGCCACCTTTTCGTCCGGCATGGCGGCGCTGCCTTCGTACACGGGCAGCATGGCGGGGTTGCTCAGCGCCAGCGCAAGCAGCGACGGAATCAGGATCACCGGCGCGCCAATGGCCAGCAGCACCCGATGCTGGCGGACCGTGCGCACGATGCGCGCACGCACGCTGAACGCGGGGTTGTTGCGCACGGCATCCAGGGCCCGCCCGCCCGCGTGGCGCCAGGCGCCGGCACGCCTCGCCAGCGCGCGCAGGCTGCCGATGCTGCGCGTTGCCAATGCGCGACCCGCCGGGAACACAGCGAGCCAGATCAGCCCGGATGCGCCACAAACGTACAGAAGCGCGATAAAAATCAGCATCGGTACCTCCAGGATTGTTTCTAATCGGAACAAGAAAAATCCCATCTTAGGAGTGCTGCCGTGCGTCCACCCGACGAAAATCAAGCGAACCCCACGCACCCGCACCTGCGGCCCAATCTGATGTCGTCGGCGCGGCGCGGCGGCAACGAAGACAGCATCCTCGCCAAGCTCGAACGCGAGCCGGCGCGCCGCGCTGCGGCGAGTGGCAGCGGCATTCGGCTGGCCTGGTATGGCGGCGCCGTCGTCGTCGCACTGGGGTTGACCTGCATCCTGGCCTGGCTGGCGGCAGGCCAGGACGCGTTGCCCCCGTTCGAGGTCGCGCGCGCCAGTAACGTGGCGCGCAGCATGGCCGCGGCGGACGAACCGGTTGCGCCGGCGGCATCTGCCGTGATCATCGATGCGCCGCTGCCAGCCCCTGTCTTGCCCGTGATCGCCACGGCGGACCTCGCGCCCCAGCCGCTGCCGCCGCTGCGCCTGTTGAAACCGGCGGCGGTAGTGCGGGCGCCAGTCAAGCCCACACGCCCGCCCGCCGTGACGGAGCGCAGCGTGACGACGGCCACAACCAGGACCGCGCCTCCTGTCCCGGCACCGGCACGCATGCGCGTTGCGCTACCGCGTCAGGCCGCCCGGCCGGCGAAACATCCGGGACCGGCGCGCATCGCCGAGGTGCCCGACAGCGATGTCGCGCTGATCTCGGCGGTCATCTATCACGCCAATGGTCACGCGCTGCCCGAACCGGATGCGAACCCGGCGCATTGCAGCGACGACACCTGTCGTCCACGGCCAACGCGCTAGCACCGCCCCGGACGATCGCGCCGAAACTGCTGGATTCCCTGTCCGCCCGGGCTTATACTGTACATAAGAACAGTAACGCGGGTGGTCATGATCAGGTTGTTGGAAAACGAGTTTTATTATCTGGACAACTTTCAGCGCGTGCTCGACTGGATCGGCGAACGCTATGCCGACCTGCTCGACGCGCAAGAGCACGCGTTCCTGGCCGCCTTCCCTGCCCTGCCGCATGCGGCGCGCGCGCTGTTCGTGCGCATGGTCATGCGAAAAGGCACGCTGTTCCGGGCCAGCAAACTGCGCTACGCCGAGATCGGCTGCCCGGTCGAGGCCGCCAGCCACCTGCTTGGCACCGGCTGGATCGAAGCCGATCCCGAACTCTCGCTCGACGAACTGTTCGAGCTGCTCTCCAAGCCCGAAGTCGCCCAGGCCTTCCCGCACCTGCGCCAGAAAAGCGCGCGCAAGGGCGACCTGCTCGAGGCCTTGCGGAGCGACTGCGCCGATCCGCGTCGTTTCTCGGGCTGGTATGGCGACTGCCCCGACGTGGCCTGGCGCATCCACGTCAAGCCGCTGTGCGACCGCCTGCGCCTGGTTTTCTTCGGCAACCTGCGCCAGGGCTGGACCGACTTCGTGCTGTCCGACCTGGGCCTGTTCCGCTACGAACAGGTCGAGATCTCGCCGGCCTCGCGCGGGTTTCGCCAGCGCGCCGACATCGACCATTACATCCTGCTGCACGCGTGCCGTGAGCGCTTCGCTGCCGGTGAAGCCGTCGAGGATGTCGTGCGCGACCTGCCCGAGCATGCGTTCGACAACGACTGGCTGGCCAGCCGGCGCGAAAAGCTCGTGTTCCAGATCGGCCAGCACTACGAAAAGCAGAAAGACTGGGATGGCGCGTTTGCCGCCTACGCCCGCTGCCGCTACCCTGGCGCGCGGGGCCGCGCCATTCGGGTCCTTGAAAAACACGAGCGCTTCGACGACGCCTGGGCCCTGCTGACCGAGGCCCAGGCCACCCCCGAGAACGACGCCGAGCGCCAGCACCTGGCCCGCATCGCGCCGCGCCTGGCGCGCCGCCTGGGCCACGCGCGCCTGGGCCGGCTGCCGAAGACCGAGGTGCAGCGCATCGACCTGTGCCTTGTGCCGCCGAACGGCGAGCGCTGGGTCGAAGGCGCGGTGCGCGACCACCTGGCACAAGACGGTGCGCCCGTGTTCTACGTCGAAAACGCGCTGGCCAATACGCTGTTTGGCCTGCTGTGCTGGCGCGCCATCTTTGCCGCCATTCCCGGTGCGTTCTTCCACCCGTTCCACCGCGGCCCGGCAGACCTGTACAGCGCCGACTTCTACGCGCGCCGCCTGGCCGAATTTAGCGCCTGCTTCGACGAACTCGATTCCGGCGTCTACCGCGACACCATCCGCGCGACGTACCGCGACAAGGCCGGCCTGCAATCGCCCTTCGTGCACTGGGACGGCATCAGCCTCGAGCTGGTCGAACTGGCTTTGGACTGCATCCCGGCGGCCCACCTGCGCAAGTGGTGCGAGCGGATCCTGGCCGACGTGCGCGAAAACCGCACCGGCTTTCCCGACCTGATCCAGTTCTTCCCTCTCGAAAACCGCTACACGATGATCGAAGTGAAAGGCCCGGGCGACCGCCTGCAGGACAACCAGCAGCGCTGGATCGAGTACTGCGCCGCGCATGCGATGCCGGTGGCCGTCTGCTACCTGGTCTGGGATCTGGCGCCCGAGATGGCGGCCTGATTTGACCGGTACCACGCAACCCGCCTTCACGATCGCCGTGCGCGCACTGTGCGAGTTCACCGCCAAGGCCGGTGACCTCGACCTGCGCTTCACGCCCTCGCCCAGCGCGCAAGAAGGCATCGCCGGCCACGCCGTCGTTGCCGCACGCCGGGGCGATGGCTATCGCGCCGAGCTGCCGCTGTCGGGCGAATGGAACGGTTTGCGCGTGCGCGGCCGCGCCGACGGCTACGACGAAACCGAGAACCTGATCGAAGAGATCAAAACGCACCGCGGCCGCCCCGAGTCCATCCCCGACAACCACCGCCACCTGCACTGGGCGCAGGTGCGCGTGTATGGCCACCTGCTGTGCCAGGAGCGCGGCCTGGACGCAGTCAACCTGGCCCTGGTCTACTACGACATCGGCAGCGGCGTCGAAACCGTGCTGCGCGAGCAGCGCGACAGCGCCTGGCTGCAGACCCATTTTGCGGGCCTGTGCGAACGCTTCTCGAGCTGGGCCGCGCAAGAGAGCGCACACCGCGCCGCGCGCAACGACGCGCTGACGCACCTGCGCTTTCCGCATGCCGACTTCCGGCCCGGCCAGCGCCACCTGGCCGAGAGCATCTACCGCGCCAACACGAGCGGGCGCTGCCTGCTGGCACAAGCGCCGACCGGCATCGGCAAGACGGTCGGCAGCCTGTTCCCGACCCTCAAAGCCATGCCGCAGCAAGGCATCGACAAGGTGTTCTTCCTGGCCGCGAAGACGCCGGGCCGGCGCCTGGCACTCGATGGCGCGGCCAAACTGTGCTCGGCAACTGCAACCCCGCTGCGCGTGCTGGAACTGACCGCGCGCGACAAGGCCTGCGAACATCCGGATAAAGCGTGCCATGGCGACGCCTGCCCGCTGGCGCGCGGCTTCTACGACCGCCTGCCGGCCGCGCGCGCCGCTGCGGCCGAGGTGCTGGTGCTGGACCGCGAAGCGCTGCGCACGGTCGCCCTCGAACACGACGTCTGCCCGTACTACCTGGGCAGCGAGATGACGCGCTGGGTCGACATGATCGTCGGCGACTACAACTATTATTTCGACGGCGGCGCGATGCTGTACGCACTGGCGCAGGCCAACGGCTGGAAGGCCAGCGTGCTGGTCGACGAAGCCCACAACCTGGTCAACCGCGCGCGCTCGATGTACAGCGCAGAGATCGACCGCGAGCTGCTGCGCGCCGCCCGCGCCGTCGCGCCACCGGCGGTCAAGAAAGCGCTCGAGCGGGTCGGGCGCGCCTGGACCAATGTCGACAAGGGCGCGCCCGCGCCGTACCAGCTGCTCGAGTCGATGCCGGCGAAACTGGTCGATGCGCTGCAGGATGCATCCAGCACCATCAACGAACACCTGGCCGCCTTCCCCGGTCCGCTCGACCCTGACCTGCAGCGCTTTCATTTCGACGCGTTGCAATTTGCGCGCCTGGCTGAATCGTTCGGGCCGCATTCGCTGGTGGACCTGTCGCGCGACGCCGACCGCCCTACCCTGCGCGACTCGACCATCTGCATCCGCAACGTGGTACCGGCGCCGTTTCTCGGCCCGCGCTTTGCCGCGTCGCATTCGAGCACGCTGTTCTCCGGCACGCTCGGCACCTGGCAATACTGCACCGATACGCTTGGCCTGCCGGCCGACACGGCCTGGGTCGAAGTGGATTCGCCGTTCACGGCCAGCCAGCTCGATGTGCGTGTCGCCAAAGGCATTTCGACCCGCTACCAGGCGCGCGCCGCGTCGGTGCAGCCGATCGCCGAACTGATCGCGCGCCAGTTCCACGAACGCCCCGGCAACTACCTGGCGTTCTTCAGCAGCTTCGACTATATGGACCAGGTGGCCGGCGCGCTGGCGAAGCTGGACCCGGGCGTAACGGCCTGGCGCCAGGAACGCCGCATGAGCGAGACTGCGCGCCAGGGCTTCATCGACCGCTTCGCCATTGGCGGCGCCGGCGTGGGCTTTGCGGTGCTGGGCGGTGCATTCGGCGAAGGCGTCGACCTGCCGGGCGAGCGCCTGATCGGCGCGTTTGTCGCTACGCTCGGTCTGCCGCAGGTGAACCCCGTCAACGAACAACTGCGCGAGCGGATGCAGACGTTGTTTGGCGCCGGCTACGACTACACCTACCTGTACCCGGGCATCCAGAAAGTGGTGCAGGCGGCCGGCCGCGTGATCCGTACCGAGCAGGATCGCGGCGTGGTGTGGCTGATCGACGACCGCTTCGCCCAGCCGGGCATCCGTGCGCTGATGCCGGCGTGGTGGGAGCTCGGCACGCACAATTCGCGCTGAACGTCTACGCCAGCAGCTCGCGGATACGCTGGTAGCCGCTGCGGCTGATGGGCAGCTTGACGCCGCTTTTCAGCACGGCGCAGTGATTGTCCTTGCTCACCGGTTCGATGCGCGCGATCGCGCCAAGGTTGACGATGTGCGAGCGGTGGATGCGCACGAAGATGGCGGAGTCGAGCTGCGCCTCGAGTTCGGCCAGGCTGCCAAGCTTGAGGTACTGCCTGCCATCCGCGCAGACGGCCACATAATCGTCCTGCGCCTCGATGTAATCCACGCTGGCCGTTGGCACCACGTGCACGCGCGCGCCGTCGCGGATCAGGATGCGCTCGATGGGCGTGTGGCGCGCCGCTGCTTCCTTGACCACGGCCTCGATCTGCGCCGGCCGGGCGTTTCGCAGGCGCGCCTGCGCCAGCGCTTCACCAAGGCGCGCACGTGAAAACGGCTTGAGCAGGTAATCGATCGCATGCACCTCGAACGCCCGCAGCGCGAACTGATCGTAGGCGGTGGCGAAGATGTAGTGCGGCTTGCTGCCGGCCAGTTCGACCACCTCGAAGCCGTCGAGTTTCGGCATCTGAATATCCAGGAACACCAGCTCGGGGTCGAGCTCTGCGATCGCCTTGACGGCCTCGAAACCGTTGGCGCACTCGCCGACGATCTCGACGTCGGCGTGCGTCGCCAGGTATTCGCGCAGCACGGCGCGCGCCAGATGTTCATCGTCCACGATCAGAACCCGCATGCGTTCACTCTCCCATGTCTGCGGGCAGGATCAGGTCCACCCGAAAAATCGCCCCATCGCGTGTCGCGTGCACGCTCGCGTCGATGCCATACGCCGCGGCGAGGCGCTGGCGCACGTTTGCCAGGCCGACGCCACCACCCTTGCCCGCCGGCCCGCCATCCGGATCGACATCGTTCTCGACCCGCAGCTTCAGTTGCGAGCCGGCGCGCACTGCCTGCACGCGCACCACGCCGCCCTGCGGCAGCTGCCCGATGCCGTGCTTGACCGCATTCTCGACCAGCGGCTGCAGGATCATCGGCGGCAGCAGGCAGCGCGCCGCGTCATCCGCCATCTCGCACGCGAACGCCAGGCGCGGCCCGAAGCGCACCTGCTCGATCGCCAGGAAGCGCCGCGTCAGTTCGACTTCGTCGGACAGCGCCACCTTGCGGTGCGCCTCAAGTCCCAGCGTATGGCGAAAAAAGCCGGCCAGCTGCAAGGTCATGTCGCGCGCGGCGTCGGCATCGATGCTGGTGAGCGCGCTGATCGAATTGAGGCTGTTGAATAAAAAGTGCGGATCGATCTGCGTGCGCAGCATGCGCAGTTCGGCATCCTGCGCCAGCAGCTTCAGTTCGAGCTCACGCGTTTCCAGCCGGCGCGCGCGCTCGAACTCCAGCGCCAGGTAATGCGCGCAGGCCGTCATCCCATACAGCAGCACGCCGACGCCGAACATCGCCGCCGCGACGGGTGGCGAGAGCAGCACGCCGCCCATTGATGGCGCCAGCCAGCGCCACAGTGCCGCCCACGCCAGCGCCGCCGCGCACCACAGCAGGGCCGCGCTGGCGGCCGTGACGAAGAACACGACCAGCACCGAGCGCAGCGACTTGGTGGCCAGCGGATAGGCGCGGCACAGGTAATAGCTCGAAAAGCCGCACACGCTCGCATACACCAGCATCAGCGGCAGCGCGAACAGCAGGCTGGCCGGCATCCCGGCGCCGGTGGCCGCGTTCAGCAGGCCCGCGAGCATCAGTCCCAGCATCAGCCAGGCCGCCAGGTACAGCGCGGCGCTGCGCCCGGCCCAGAACATCCGGCCCATCAGTTGCGGATTTCCACACCACCCATGATGGCGTAGCCGCGAATGACCAGGCGCTTGCTGCCATCGGGCGGCACGACGGTCTTTTCTTCGAAGCCGCCCAGGATCGGCGTGCCAAGCAGGATCACGGTCCAGTCGGGCGGACACTTGATGGTCACGCCGCCCCAGAACGCGAACACGTTGATCACCGCCTCGCCACGGATCGAGGCGCCGCGCATATCGAGTTCGCACCCGCCCATGACCGCCGTGATTTCACCGCCGCGAAAATCCTGCGTGGCCACGCGGCGCTCGTAGCCGCCCAGGATCGCCGTGATGTCGACCACGTCGCCGCTACCCGTGTCGTCGAGCATCCCGGCCCCGGTACTTGACGCGACGGCCCCCGTCATGCCGCGGTTGCGCAGCGCCTTGGCCACCAGAAAACCGCCCAGGCCAATCAGGATCAGTGGCCACAAGGTGCGCACGCTGAAGTTGATGATGTCGAGCCGGTCGAGCATCATCAGGATGCCCACGCCGACCAGCGCGGCGCCAAGCAACGTGCCACCCTGGCTGCGCGTGTCGCACAGCTTGACGGTGCCAACGATCACGAACAGCATCGGCCAGAACGAAACCGCGCGGTGCATGTCGACCAGGCCGAGGTTATCGAGCAGGAACAAGAGGCCCATGCCGATGACCAGCACGCCAAGCACGACCTGGCCCGTCACGCCCCTGGGCAGGCGATCATTTTTCATGGCGGCTCACCTTCTGGTTATTCAGGAAACGGCGCGCGATGAACGGATCGAGCACCAGCTTGATGCCCCACATCAGGATGAACAGCGGCCAGCTGTTACGGAACGTCAGCCCGAACGCATTTTCCAGCACGGCGAACAGCCACAGGCCGGTAAACACCGTCCACAAGCCATTGCCGAATTCTTTGGGACTGGGGTAGCCGATCGTCTGGCTGATGCCGACGGCGACCAGCAGCAGCGGCGCGTAGTGCCAGTAATCCTCGGCATTGATGTAATACAGGCGATCGAGCAGCACGACGGCGCCGATGACGATGAGCAGCAAGCCCCAGACAATCTGCTTGCGCCAGCGATAGGATTCTTCGGATTGCATGATGCAGACCTCCTTGTGATCGAATAGGGATCACGATAGCAAGGGTCGGCACGTTGGCGGAAGTGGTTTTCGGCGAATGGCGAATCCGTTCGGGCGAATGGCGAATCGACGCGCGGCGCGAACGATCAGGCGAAAAAAAACCCGCCGTGTGGCGGGTTCGGTGTGCAGCTCAGGCGCAATCAGGCAGCGCTGGCGGCTTCCTGGCGCTTGGCCAGGCCTTTTGGCACGTTGCGATACTTGGCGCGGGCTTCGGCCTGGCGTACGGCTTCGCGTGCGATGTTGGTGCGCTTGATCTCGAGGCGTTCTGCCTTGCCGCGATGTTGAGCGATGTGCTTGCTTCCGATTCTGGTGGTCATGTGGTCTCCTTGGTTGAACTATGCGCCGCGTCCTTGTCAGGACGTCGACGCGAAAACATACGCAAAGGCTAGGCGCGAGTCAGGCGCCAGTGACGGCTGCGGGCCGAGGTTTGACATCGTACACGGCAACCTTCGCTTACCTGCTGTCCGGCGCTGGCACAGGGCCGGCACCGGTGTAGAAATTGGTGCCGATCCTCGAGGCGACCGGCTAACCTGTTGAGGTGTCGGATGGCTGCGAATTACTTCGCGCGTTCCTCACTCAGACAGGAGCATCTTAACGGCTACGCCCCACATTCACCGTTAGATGCCGCACACTTTGGGCGTCAATACGGATGAGCTCGATGTACCCATGAAAAAGGGGGCCGAAGCCCCCTAACCTTCACTGCATAAGCCGATCAGAACTTGTAGCGCAGGTTCAGATAATACTGGCGACCGCTGACATCGAGCTTCTGCTGCTCTTCTTCGCTGTAGCGATATTGCGCGCGTTTGGCGTTGGTCAGGTTGGTCGCGCTGAACGCGAGTTCCAGGTTGTCGGTGAAGTAGTAGTTGGCTGACAGCGCCAGCGTCGTCACCGCATCGGCGTACGTTGGCGCGGTTGGCATCGCCACGCCGTTGATCACGGTCAAGCCCTGGCTGTTGGCCGTTGGCGCCGGCGCCGTCGTGCTGTTGACGTACTCGCCGCGGTAGTTTGCGACCAGGCGCGCCGACAGCTTGCGGTCTTCATAGTACAGACCCAGGTTGCCGGTCCACTCGGATGCGCCCACCATCGGCCGGCCATCGTCGACCTTCGTCTTGGCGCGGCTGATGTTCGACGTGAAGCCGAAGTTCGTCTGCCCGAACGGCTGCTCGTACTGCAGCTCGATGCCGTTGATCTTCGCGCCCTGTTGCGAGGCCGTGTTGATGAAGAAGGACTTGACGGTCTGGTCGCGCGGATCCTGCAGGTCGATCGTGCTGCTGCCCACCGCGCCCGTCTTCGGATAGCCGTTGATCGACGAATGGAACACGCTCAGTGCGACGATCGAGCGTGGTGCGAAGTACCACGACCACGACAGGTCGACGTTGTCGGCCGTTTGCGGTTCGAGGTCGGGATTCGGCCCCGTGACACGGCAGCCGTTGGCGTCGCAACCCGGCGTGCCGAAGCCGCTGCCCAGCAGGTTGTAGTTCTGGCGCCCGATCGTGCGGCTCACGCCAAAGCGCGCCAGCATGTCGTTGCCCATGTCGTAGCGCACGTTCAGGCTTGGCAGCCAGTTGTCGAAGGTGCGCTTGGTTGGCGTCTTGTAGTAAATCACGCCGGCCAGTGGATTGAACGGCGTGCCATCGAAGAACGGGGTCGCGTCGCCAGCATCGGTGATCGCACCCGGATACGCGGCGCAGGTCACGGGCGACTGGCCCGGCGCGACGCGCTGGCAGGCGCCAAGGGGGATCGGCGTGGCGATATTGGCTTTCACTTCCGTGCGCGAGAAGCGCACGCCGACGTTACCCGACCAGCGATCGCGTTCCAGGTTGGCCATCAGGTAGGCGGCGCTCTGGCGTTCCTGCATGTCGATCTCGGAACTCACGCGGCGCTCGAACGCGTCGCTCGTGACCTTGGTATTGGCCGCGATATAGTCCTTGATCGCTTCCGGCGTGTAGGTGAAGCCGGTGTTGTCCCAGCCGGCCGGGCCATCCAGGCCATCGCCGAAGTCACCGGGGAACGCTTGCCAGCCGGTGGTTGGCGTCGGCGTATTGGACGTAACGCGGCCCGTGACCGGGTCGAGCGTAATGCCATTGCGGAACGCCGGGCCGCGGCGCGCACTGGTGCGCTTGTGATCCGAGAAGCGCACACCGCTTTCCAGCGACTGGAAGATGCCGCGATCGACGCGGTATTCGGCGTCGAATTGCGCGCTCCATTCCTTGTCCACAGTACGCACGCCCGAGGCGGCGCGGTCAACGATGGTGTAGCCGCTGCCGTCGGCGTTCAGGCCGGGCTGGTTGCCGCCGGCGTTCTGGTACTGAACGAACGGCGCGTCGTGCAGGCTGCCGAGCGCGTACGAAATGCCGGTGCCGTAGCGGGCCAGCGTCAGTCCCTGATCGAGTTCGGTCGTGCCCACCCCGCGCGTGCTCGAGAGCAGCGTCTTGATCGTCAGGTCATCGTTGACGCGGTACTTGGCGTCCAGGTCGAGGAACGAGCTCTCGGCCTTGGCGCCGTCGCGATAGAAGCCCTCCGAGTTGCCGACGTACTGCGGCGTGGTCCCGTTCGGGAACACGATGTCGGCGGCCTTGAGCACCTTGAGCTGGTTGCCGTAGACCGTGGTTTCGTTGACGATGACAGGGTTGCGGATCTGCGCGAATACTTGCTGCCCGTTCGAACTGGTGTTGGCGGCGGCGCCGATGGTGCTGCCCAGCGGCGCGTTCTTCCCGAGCAGCATGGAGTAGATGGCGCTCGATGTCAGGCGGCCGTGGTTATCGGCATCCATCGATGAATGAAAGCCCGTGAGCGTCACGTCGAGGTCGCGGTTCGGCTTGAACTGCAGCGACAGCATGCCGCCCTTGCGGTCACGCACCGACTCGACGAACTCCGAGCTCATCGAGCCCGGCAGGCGCACGCCGTTCAGGTCTGCCGCCGTGTAGCCCGTGCCGGCGAGCGATGCATCGGTGATGCCTTTCATCGTGCTGGTGTTGATCACGTCCCAGCCGCTGTTGGTGCCGTACGCGAACCGCGAGACCGAATCGCGCCGCACGTAGCGCTTTTCGGCAAACAGCGCAGCCAGCACGCCGAAGGTGCCGGCCTCGTTCTTCCAGTTGACCGAGCCGTTCATGTCCGGCGCATAGCGGCCCGGCAGGTCGGCGTAGCTGGCGCCGACGCTGACGACGCCCGAGAAATTCTCCTTGGCTGACAGCGGTTTACGCGTGGAGACATTGATGGTGCCAGCCAGGCCGCCATCGACGATATTGGCCTGGGAGGTCTTGTAGACGACGGCCTGCTGCAGCACGTGCGATGGCATCAGGGACAGGCTGGTCGAGCGCGAGCTTGAGCCCTGGTCGGCCACGTACCAGTCGGCGCTGCTGACGGCGTGGCCATTGAAGATGATCAGCGACATGTCGGGGTTGGTGCCGCGCATCGAGACCTTCTCGGCCTCGTCATAGTCGGTGCGCACCGCCACGCCAGCCAGGCGCTGCAGCGAATCGGCCAGGTTTTTGTCCGGCATCTTGCCGACGTCTTCGGCCGTGATCACCTCGACGTTGGCCGACGCATCGCGCTTGACCGCCAGCGACCGAGCCAGCGAGGCGCGGATGCCCGTCACTTCCACGGTCTGTATCGGCACGGCGGCTGCGCTCTCCTGGTCCTGTGCTTGCGCCTGCGCCAGCACTGGCAAGGTGGCAAGGCTCCAGACGGCCATCGATACGGCCGCGGCAAGCGGCTTCTGCTTGAACATCATCTCTCTCCTGGGAAGGGTGCGATTCTTGGTAAAGTAAGGCAAATTTTTAAATGCTTGTGGCGAGTATTGATGATGGATTGCCATCATGAATAATCACTTGTGTTTGCTTTCGTATAACTGGGAGGAATGTATGTTTGCGACGGGTCGTTCTGGTTATGGGCAACGACGCAGAATTCATTATCTCCATTGCGCTTACCGGATTAGCGTGACACTTTCCCTTCTCTCGAGATGACCGCCATGCGCCTTGCCTGCCTGCTTCTTGCCAGCACCGTCCTGACCGGCTGCGCCAGTCCCCCTGCTTCCACGCCGCCGATCCCGGGTGCGCCACCGCCGCCCACGCCAATGGCGGCCCTGCTGGACAAGCCGATCTACAAGATGACACCGTTCGAAGCCGGCCAGTACATCCCACACATGCAGGGCGCGCAGCCCGACCTGCGCAAGCGCATCGCGGCAATCGGCCGCCAGAACATCGGCCAGCCGTATTCGCTGAACCTGCTGGGCGAGTTTCCGTTCGAAATTCATGACAGCCTGCCGATGTACAGCATCGAACAAAGCGATTGTGTCGTTTTTGTGGAACACACCTATGCGATGGCGCTGTCGCAATCATGGGAAGAATTCTTCTGGATGCTGCAGCGGATCCGCTACCGCGATGGCGTGATCGGTGTCGCCACGCGCAACCATTACACCGAGCTGGACTGGAACGTGGCCAACCGCTGGCTGGTCACGGATATCAGCGCCAACCTGGCCGGCCCGAACGGCCCCGGCTACGACATGCGCGTCGACCGCGCGCGCTTCCTGCGCACGCGCCACAACACGGTGCGCGACATCCCTGTTGAAACAAGCCGCCAGACCTACGTGCCGAAAGACGGCGTGGCGGCCATCCTCGATCAGTTGCAAGAGGGCGACTTCGTCAACGTGATCTCGACCCGCAACGGCGAGTACTGGGCCTCGCATGTGGGCCTGGTGGTGCTGGGGCCGAATGGCGAGCGGCACTTCCTGCATTCGTCGGCGCCGAAGGTGCGCGAAGAAACGTTCGCCTCGTACATGGCCCGCGTGGCCGGACGCGAAGCCGACAATGCACGCGCCGGCAAGCCCGGCCAGATGCTGGCAGGTTTCAAGTTCCTGCGCCTGAACGAGACAATCACGGTGCCGCCGATGGCGCCGCAGCCGCGGCCCGGTCGGCCCGGCGCGTAATACATTGCCTTGCGTTCCCGGCTTGCCGGGCCGGGAACGTTACCCCGCCTCCGCTTCAATCTTCAATCTTCAAAAAAGAAATAGGGAATTAGAAATCTAATTCCCTGACTCTATTTCTATTTTCACTAAGACGTTTGAATAACGCTATTCCTCGGCTATATCCCTGAGTGCTGTTGAGTGATCTCAATCCTGCCATGCAGTCAGGATTGGATAATCAACTCGCGACACATGGACGATCGAACGCAATTTGATTCCATCGAGTGGCGTGTTGGCTCGACCATGTTGCAAGTAAATTTCTTTGATTGAAATAGCCAGCTTTTGAAGCGAGGGAATGATTGCCATGTCAATTCAATGTGTTGCAAGGACCAGGCCGCCCTCTGCGTACCGCATGTCAGTGCCTTGCACAGCCAGGGCTGGTCTCACGATGATAATGGCCACGGCCGGATTGGCGCTGTGGTTTTTTGCAGCCCTAATATATTGCAATGGCGATTTTTATCTGACAAATCGATTTGGGATTGCCACTCTATTTATTCTCCCTGCAAACTATTTTCTGCTAGCCGCAACGGTTATATTCGCATTCGCGCAATATATTGATCCCCACGCCGTCATTCAATCTATCCAAGGCCGCCTCGCAAAACCATTTGGCTTGCCATGCAATACCGCCTTGCCATGTTCTTTTTTCACGCCCGCCATTTTTAATCAACAACTTTAGCGCGCTGCCGAACGATTACCAACCTGAAGCATCGCCGTTTTCAATCTCACCCGTAACGATCACTGCCATTGTGGAGGACACCATGCGAGACGAAAACACATCAGTGCACCTGGAGCAGCTGCTGACCCGGCTGCGCGAGCGCCACGCCGTGATCGGCATTGTCGGCCTTGGCTACGTCGGCCTGCCGCTCGCGCTGCGCTATGCGGCCGAAGGCTTCCACGTCCTGGGGATCGACATCGACGCCGCCAAGGTCGACCAGCTCAACCGCGGCGAGAGCTATATTGCCCACATCAAGAGCCCGACGATCGCTGCCGCCCGCGCGGCCGGCCTGGCCGCCACCAGCGATTTTTCACGCGTGGTCGAAGCCGATGTGCTGATCATCTGCGTCCCCACGCCCCTGACCGCCTACCGCGAGCCCGATTTGTCGTACGTGATCGGCACCGTCGAGTCGCTGCTGCCCCACATGCGGCCCGGGCAATTGCTATCCCTCGAAAGCACCACCTATCCCGGCACCACTGAAGAAGAACTGCGGCCCCGCCTGGAAGCGCGCGGCCTGCGCGTCGGCCATGATGTCTTTCTCGTGTTTTCGCCCGAACGCGAAGACCCTGGCAACCCCGACTTTCACACCCGCACCATCCCCAAGATCTGCGGCGGCTCGACCGACGCCTGCCTGGAAGCCGGCCTGGCCCTGTACCGGACGGCAATCGACACCGTCGTCCCGGTCAGCTCGACCCGCGCGGCTGAACTGACCAAGCTGCTCGAGAACATTCACCGCGCCGTCAATATCGGGCTGGTCAACGAGATGAAAATCATCGCCGACCGGATGGGCATCGACATCCACGAAGTCATCCGGGCCGCCGCCACCAAGCCGTTCGGCTTCACCCCCTATTATCCCGGCCCGGGCCTGGGCGGGCACTGCATCCCGATCGACCCGTTCTATCTCACCTGGAAAGCGCGCCAGTTCGGCCTGCACACCCGCTTTATCGAGCTGGCAGGCGAAATCAACAGCGACATGCCGGCCTGGGTAATCGCCAAGGTCGCCGACGCGCTGAACAGTCGCAGTCGCGCCGTCATGGGCAGCCGCGTCCTGGTGCTGGGCATCGCCTACAAGAAGGATGTCGATGACATGCGCGAGTCACCCTCGGTGGCGCTGATGGAACTGCTGCGGGCGCGTGGCGCCACAGTCGAGTATTCCGACCCCCATGTGCCGGTGTTCCCACGCATGCGCGAACACCATTTCGACCTGTCCAGCGTCGAGCTCACACCGTCATCGCTCGCCTCTTATGACGTGGTGTTGCTGGCCACCGGCCACAGCGCCTTTGACTATGAACTCGTGCGTCAAAACGCCAGCCTCATCGTGGATACGCGAGGCGTGTTCCCGCACCGCTCGCCCAACGTCGTGCAGGCTTGAATCCGGGACCACTACCAGCGCTCGCGGCCACGAACGGGCCGTCCACGTGCTGCACGACGGCCACGTGCCGCAACCATCGGTGAACAAGGACAACGCATGAAATTCACCGACCTGCAATCGCAATACAATGCTTTGCGCAGCCTGATCAACAGCCGTATCCAGACCGTTCTCGACCATGGCCAATACGTGATGGGCCCGGAAGTCGCCGAGCTGGAGCAACGCCTGGCCAGCTACACGGGCGTGCGCCATTGCATCACCGTATCGTCCGGCACCACGGCACTGGCGATCGCCATGATGGCAGTTGGCATCGGGCCAGGTGACGACGTCATCGCCTCACCGTTCGCTGGCATCGCGACGGCCGAGGCGATCTTGCTGGTGGGTGCGAGGCCCGTATTCACCGACATCGAGCGCGTCACCTGCACGCTCGATCCCGGCCTGATCGAACCGGCGATCACGCCGGCGGCACGCGCCATCATCCCTGTGTCTCTGTACGGCCAGCCGTCCGACATGGACGCCATCAACAGCATCGCCGCCCGCCATGGCCTGGCAGTGATCGAAAACGGCGCGCAGAGTTTTGGCGCAACCTATCACGGCCGCCAGAGCGGCAACCTGGCGCTGATCGGCTGCACCAGCTTTTCACCAAGCCATCCGCTCAGCTGCTATGGCGATGGCGGCGCCCTGCTGACGAACGACGATGCGCTCGCAAGTGCGATGCGCGACATCCGCATGCACGGCCGGGCGCGGCGCCACGCGTATGGCCGTGTCCGTCTTGGTCCCGGCGCTCGCATGGACACACTGCAATGCGCCATCGTGCTGGCCAAGCTGGAACGCTTCGACCAAGAGAACAAGCAACGTCGCCTGGTCGCTGCCGCGTACGATGAAATGCTGCAGCCGCATGTGCCGCTCATTGGCTGCCGGCCCGACCGGACCAGCGTCCACGCCCAGTACACCGTGCTGGTCGAGGACCGCGAGCGAGTGCGCGCGGTCCTGGCGCAAGCCGGCATCCCGACCGTCGTGCACTACCCGGTGCCGGTGCACCGGCAACCTGCCTACGCTCCCCTGGCAGCCGGCGCGTCGTGCCCCGTCAGCGATGCGATGGCTGCGTCCGTATTGAGCTTGCCAATCGGCCCTTACCTGGCGGCGTCCGATGCGCGCCACGTTGCGCTGAGTCTGCTAAACGCGACCAGGCCGCGGCAAGTACGCAGTGTCGACTCGGTCGAACTTCTGGGATGATGCATTGAACGGTCGAAGGTGCTCCGGCTGACAGGTGACAGCCTTTGCAATCGACGTAACCGCAGATGCCGTGGAGACTGGCGCCAGATGGCGTCAGCGCATTTCTTCGACAAGCTTGAGTCCATCGCCGAAGCGCCAGATACGGCGGATCTCGATCACATCGAAGTTCGCAGCGACATTCGGCGGGAACACGGCGTAACGGGCGTTCAGGCGCACGAAGCGGCGCACCGCATCATCCACGTCGGCGCGCCCGCTTGACCGCACGATGGTGACCTCGTCGATACTGCCGTCGCTGCGCAGCGCAACGCTCACCAGGGGATCGATGCGAACGTCGCGCAGCGACAGGCGCGCGCCGCCGAGCACGGCGTTGCGCTCGAGTTTCTGACGCACGCTGTCGACGTACAAGCGCAGCGGCGCATCGCGCTCGCCGCCGTCGGCCACCACGCGGCGATTGCCGGCCGAGCGCTCGCGCGGCAAGCCGGCGGCGTCTACGTTCGGGATCGTCACCCCGCGCAGCAATTCGCGTGCGCGGTTGCCGGGCAAGCCAGCGATGGCGCCCGGGCCGGCCAACGCACCCGGACCGCTGCCCTGGCCGACGCCGGCGCCGGCGCCGGCACCATCAACGCGCGTCGCCGCCGGACCGCTGCCAGTGGCTGGCCCAGCAGCCGATCCTGCGGCCGGTCCGGCCACTTGCGCCTGCGAACGCTGCGCCGCCTGACGCGCAGCTTCTTCGGCAGCGCCCCGCGCCAGCCGCGCCTGGTCAGCCGCTTGCTCGCGTGCCCGCTCCTCGGCCAGCTTGCGCTGTGCCAGTTCGTCGATGCGTTGCCGCTCGGCGGCTTGCTGGCGTGCGCGCTCCTCGGCCCGGCTGCGCTGCGCCAGTTCCTCGGCACGCTGGCGCTCGGCCGCCTGCTGCACCAGGCGTTGGGCAGCCTCTTCGGCACGCTGGCGTGCTTGTAACTGCGCCTGGGCCAGGGTTTCCTGCGCCGCTGCTTCCTGCGCCGCGCGCTGCGCAGCCAGTTCGCGCGCCGCTCCCGCCTCTTGTTCGCGCTGGCGCAGCAGCGCCTCCTGATCGCGCAGGGCCTGCTGCTGCGCCTGCTGTTGCTGCGCTCGTTGCTGCGCTTCTTGCTGCGCTAGTTGTTGCGCCTGCTGCTCCTGTGCCTGCTGCAGCTCGGCGAGCCTGCGTGCCTCGGCAGCGTCGCGTTGCGCCTGCTCCCGCTGCAGGGCAAGCTCCTGCTGTAACGCCGCATCACGCGCCGCATCGTCCGCGCGCCGTGCCAATGCCGCCTGCGCGATGTGTTCCGCTTCGGAATCCACGACAGGCGCCGGTTCAGCAGGCATCTCTCGCGCCGCAACATCCTCGGGCGCGTCAGGCACATCTGCATCGGTTGGCGGCGGACCGGCGTCGACCTCGGGTAACGGCACCGCGACAGCGAATTCGGACGCCGGATCGACTTGCATGGCAATCACGGGCGTTGCCACGTCACGCAGACGACGCTTTGGCACAGCTGGCGTCGGTCGACGCAGGCTTGCCTTCGGCGCTGGCGCAATCTTCTCTACCGGGGGTGGTGGCGGTGGTAAATCGACCAGACGTAATCCGCGCGCAGGCTCGGGATCTGGCGGGGCCGCCGCAGCAGGCGCCGGGGATGGCGACTGAACAGCGAGCGTGGCCAACGGCGTCAAAGGCTCAGCAGCCGTCGGCGGCGGCGGCGGCGGTAGCGGGGCCAGCGAGGGATCCGGTGCCGACACAGCAGAAGGCGCAAGCACAACACTCAGCGCTCCACCACCACCGGCATCACTGCCCGGCACCCCAAATTGCAGCGACAGCAGCAAGGCATGCAGCAGCACCGAGATGGCGATGCCGCCGACCAGGCGCCGGTTGCTGCGGGCGTGGCCGGCGTGTCGCGTGCTGGCGGTCGCAGGATGCATGGCGTCGGTTGGGAAGTATTGTCAGGCTTGCATCTTAGCGTTAACGCGACCGTATGGCGATCACGACGCCTTGCCAGGCGTCCGGATCGTCGACGTGCCCGGCATCCCGCCAACCAGCGCGGCCAGGCTGGTGCGTGCAGCCCACCATGGGGTGCCTTCCAGGGTCTGCCGGCAGCGCGGGCATTCTTCGAGCGGGTTGCAATCGTGTTCGAGCGCCACGTAATTCACGCCGACCACGGTTTTGCCCTGATAGCTGTCCACCCGACCGGAACCCGCCTTGGCGCCCGGCTTGGCGGCGCCGCCACCAGAACTGGCGGTTGACGCCGATGCAGAGGCAGACGCAGAGGCTGCATCAATCCACTTGGCAAAGGGTTCAGTAGCGACGCCATCGGCCACATACCAACGGCGGCGGGTCGGATTCCAGCGGGCACCTAGCGCCTTGGCGGCGTCTTTTTCGGCGTAGGGGACGGTGAGAAAAACCATGTACTGACTGCTCCGGGATCGATGTGCTTGCGGTTTGCTATTCTACCGCGACCGGCGAGCCAGGCCTCAGGGTTCCTTCTGGCGCCGGGCCCAGGCGGCATCGCTGTCGCGCTGCTCACGCCGGTCCTTGCGCCATGTATATAACAGATTGCCGAGGGTGCTCAGCAAGGCGCTGACCATTCCAATGAGCGCCCCGATATCGGCCAGTGTCAGCTCGGTGGCCAGCCCGGCCAGGTTGGCGTCCATCAGACGCTGTAATGTTTCAATGATCATCGTGTCTCCCCTGTGCTTGCGGCGGAACCTGCACCGGCAAGCCCACGCTTACCCTGCGCCACATCAATGCAATGGATCAAAGTATAGGAAAACTATACCACAGCAGTAAAGAAAAGCTATACTTCAATGTATAGATTTCCTTTACCATACGCATATGGACCTTCAAACAATGATTGCTAACTGGGTAAAAGAAGCACGGACCTCGGCCGGCTTGTCGGGCACGGCGCTGGGCGCACGCCTCGCACTCGAGCTCGGCACGGAGCGTGGCCACACCAAGGCCAATATCTCGCACTGGGAAAATGAAAAGCACAGCCCCAACCTGAAGCAGCTGCTGGCAATTTCCAGGGTCACCGGCTGCCGTCTGCCGCCCGACATCCTGGCGCCGCTGGCCGGTAGCCCGCTCGTGGACGGCACCACCCTGCCCGGCCTGGCCGGGCCAGTCGGGTTACCCAATGCGCTGCGGGTGGTGGCCGAAGGCGACGACGATGCCTTCGTGCCGATTCCGATGGTGAAATTACGCCTGTCGGCGGGTATCACCGGGTACCAGGCCGAGCCCGAGGCACGCGATGGCGGCACACTCGGCATGCGCCGCACCTGGCTCGAACGCAACCAGTACAGCCCGTCGCATCTGATTGCGATCTACGTCAAGGGCGAGAGCATGGAGCCGTCGCTATACGCCGGCGACATCGTCGTCATCAACACGCTCGACACCAAACCGGTTGCCGGCGCCGTATTCGCGTTCAATGTCGAGGGCGAAGCCGTCGTCAAGCGCCTGGCGCGCGATGCGGCCCAGTGGTGGCTCACGTCCGACAACCCCGACCAGCGCACCTATCACCGCAAACGATGCCAAGGCGACGAGTGCATCGTGATCGGGCGCGTCGTGCGCAAGGAAAGCGATCGCATCTGACGCACGCGGGCCGTTCTCAGCCAAATACCTGCGGCGCCCGTTCCAGGATGCGCCGCAACGCCGGATGGTGCACCCGCCGTTCGACGGTCACGGCATAGACCTGCTCGACGATGGCGTCGATCGCACCCACCGGCTCGAGCCCGTACTGCGCGCACAGTGACGCCGCAAGCACGGTAGGCGCTGCCATGAAGCCCGCCCCGGCGCCGGCGAATGCGCCAAGCAGTGCACCGTCGTCGAATTCGCCAACGACGATCGGGCGCAATCCGTTCGCTTCGAGCCAGGCCATCAACTGGCTGTGCAGCGCCGCACCCTGACCCGGCATCAGGAACGGCGCTCCCTTCAGGCGCTGCGGAAAATCACCGCCCCAGCGCTGGCATACATCGGGATGCCCCACGACCGTTACCGTGCTCGAGCCGAGCAAGTGACTATGGCCACGCACCGCGCCACCGGGCGGCAAGCCCTGGTCCGAGATCAACAGGTCGAGCCGGTGCGCGCTGAGGTCCTCCATCAGGTCGCCAAAGCGACCCTCACGGCAGACCAGGTGCATGGCCAGCCCCGCATCGCGCGCCGGTTGCAGCAGCCGGAAGGCCATCGTCTTGGCGATCGCGTCGCACAGGCCAACGCGCAATGTCTCCGTCTCGGTGAACAGGCCGCGTCGCACCGCCTGCTCCAGTTCATTACCGAGGCTGAAGATCTGGTCCGTGTAGCGCAAGACGGTCTTGCCGGCCTCGGTCAGCACCAGCCCGCGCCCTTTCTTGCGCAACAGTTCCTCGCCAAACTGGTCTTCCAACAACTGCAGTTGCGTACTGATTGCCTGCGCCGACACGTGCAACTGCTCGGCCGCCCGAACAACGCTGCCGACCGTGGCAACCGTATGGAAATACTGCAAGTGCTTGTAATTCATCCGCGCTTACCACCAAAAATGTTGAGGATTGCTAAAGATATTTCGATTTTACTTTAGCATTGCGCAACCGTATATTGGTGACTCAGTTCACACGAAGCGAGGAAGCAATGAGAAATTACCCGACCGACAGTCCCAAGGCCATGAGCCGTCTGCTGGCCCTGGCCATGATCGCCGACGGTCGTCTGGCACCGCAGGAGCTCAAGACCTTGCACCACAGCGGCGTCCTGGAGGTACTGGGCGTGAGCGAAGACACGTTCGACGATGCCGCCGGCGAGCTGACCCAGGATCTCCTGGCTCACAGTACCAACCACGCGGCTGGCATGGTCGAAATCGAACCCGCCACGATCGACGCACTGCTGGACGAAGTCCAAGATCCGGCACTGCGCGCACTGGTGCTCAAGGGCATGCTCGAAATCGTGCGGGCCGACCAGCAGATCGATCACCGCGAACGGCGCCTGCTGCGCCGCGCACTGGCCGCATGGGGCGACGGTAGCGAAGCGTTCCCGGCGGTCGCATGATGACCACGTGATGCCGCACGTATAGCGCGTAACCATGTCGGCGCGCTGGCCGGTATTGCCAGGCCTACCATCGGCGCATCCCATTGCCCGAGGCCTGCCGTGTCCGCCTACCCCACGCTCGACTCCCTGGATGACCTGACGTGGTCGGGCATGAACCGGGCCTGGCGCCTCGACCTGGATCCCGTCCGGGCCCCGGAACTCGGCCAGTTCTACGGCCGCGCCGCCCGCTACAGCACCGTCGATCCGTATGCAAGCGAGGACGATATCTTCGTCTTTCACGCCACGGCCAGCATGGGCATACGGTCCAGAGCGGCAGCTATTACGACCCATTCCTGCTGCGCATCTACGACGACGCCGGCAATGCGATTGCCGCCGACGATGGCAGCGGCGCCTATGGTTACGATTACGCAGCGTTCCACGGCAGCCTATACCGGCTGGTACTACATCAACGCCTCATGGGATCAGGATTATTACGACACCGATGCCAGCGTAAACGTGTACGAGAGCCGGTTCCCCACGACCACACGGATCATCGTTCCGCGATCTCACCATCGTGCTTACTAACGTCCTTAACTTGAGTGCATTGCCGGCTCACCTTTTTTATAAATAGGAAAAAACATTGCCCTGGTGATCTGAAACCGCTTGCAAGTCTGCCAAATTGCAAGTGGAATAAACATCGCACATAGCAAGACAGTCGCTTCGATAGCAAACTTATAAGGCAGAATTCGATTCAAAATGGCTGGGAAATTATACAAAATTGGCATGTGAAACAGCAGAATAAAAAGCGAACCGCGACCAATAAAAGTCAAACCTTTTTCGGCCCATGCTATTTTCCCAAGCAGGCTACTCAAGCCCAGCATTAAATAAATTCCAGAAAATGCTAAAGCGGTGGTGCCAAGTAGGTGGTCATATTGGCGATAATTCAAATTCATCGAATCACCGAAGGAAAACCAGACAACCGAGACGATGCATAGAGCCACCCCCAAATGCAATGAGCTAAACTTGAAATTCTTGACCGTTGCCGACATGAAAACACCAAAAATAAAAAACACTGCCGTAATCAGCAAAAAATCTGCGCTCATCGGCAAACCGCAGCTGAAAAGCGCGGTACTGAACTCGGTCATTTTAAAGCAGTCATTATTTTCATAAGGATTGTTGAACATATCGAGAACAGAGTATCCGACCCCAAGCAAGATGGTCAGAGACGCAGTGCGTCGGATGCTAGTAGAGAACAGATACTGGCAATGCATCAACAACGCACTGCATGAAACATACAACAGCCACAAATGTGGCAAAAACCATACTGCGCGTGGTGAGAGTGTATAGCCAGTACCATATGTCAGCGCCAGTACCAAACCTTCAAACGTTCCCGTCCCACGCAAGATATTCAAACATCCAAAAATTGTCACCACCACCACAAATGGCTTCAGCCATGCATCTGCCCTCGTAATTGCAATATCAGTCAGATCGCGGCGACCTAGCGAGAAAGTCACACCTGAAATAAAGAAAAAGAACGGCATTCGTATGCCCCCCAAGAAATCCGCAAACTGGGGAAAATATCGACTAAACCCAGCATCGTGACCTAAAACAATCAAAAGGATGCCAATGCCCTTGGCAATGTCAATTGTCGACGATCGGGCTTTGATTGGTAAAGGCTCAGAAGGCTTTAGGTGAATTTGTCCCTTTTCATGAGACAACTTCTTCAAATCGAGTTCATATTTATTATTCATCTCATTCAGGGAAATTGGTAAATTCATTTTTCGATCGGTTGGTCGCTTGACTACTTCAAAGTTGCGAACGCAAAACTAAATCAGCATTTTCGCGAAAGAAACCGCATTTCTTGCAGAGCGTATTTTTTTTAGATAGACACATGTTTACTAAAATGTCCTCCGATTTATTGGATGACATAAAGCCAACCCATCCATAAGTTGCAAAAAACATGATTTCATTACCTAGGCTTAAGCCATCTGCCAGCCATGAGCCAGAGATTTATGCGTATTGTGTTCCTGTTTCAGCGAGCCTGAATCATCTTCGCTGGACGTCCTCGGCACCTGGTTAATTTCAGGGAAAGGGTCACCAAGCCGGATCTGCTCGCAAATTGCATAATGATACCGAGTCACTGGCGCCGCCCCGCGCGCTGCTCGCGCATGCCGATATGTCAGCTCACGCAGCGCGTATATTGCTGACAGCCAGAGCGTGTGAAGCTCGGGAAAATGGCGTTTAATAGCCCAAGGATGCTTCAGTAGCGCAATGCCTGAAGAAAGGTAGCCGCACGATGCGATAAGACCTTGTTTGGTTTGGAAAATCTGGCCCGCCCTGAGGGAATCGAACCCCCGACCCACAGCTTAGAAGTCAGATGCTCCAAAGCTTATTTGTGCCAATTAATCAAAACCTTGCAAGCCCTGGACTGCGCTATTGATTCACTGGTTATGGGCGTATAAGTGCTTGATTAGATTGAAAGTGGTCGCGTTGAATAGCGCAGCAATTCAGTCCTTCAGGCGCGACTGCTCTTGAATCACTGGCTCGTCTTCGAGCATCGTGCGCAGCGAGTCGGCCAGGATGAGTGCCGTCGACGACGAGCCTTGGCGGAAGTAGTCGTGCGTCCGGAGCGCCAGCGCACGCAACCGCGCCACCTCCCACAGCAGCGCGCGCATGTCAGGCGAGTCAGGGTTGCGATCCTGAATTGCCTTCAGATCGTCCTTCGTAAGCGCGCGCTTGAACCGCGTGGCTGGAATACTGTTCATCCATACAGTGTAGCAGCTGTGGCATGCAGCCTGCCTAATTTTGCCTCTCATCAAGCTCCGGCGGCTTCCCCTGCCATACTTGGCACATGGAGAAACGAACAGATCATCTCACCGCGACCTATGTCGATCTGGCAGCAAATGTTGCGGCCGTGTTCGGCCTCGATGTTGGCTTGCGCGTTCTCCAGCCGACGACGCCTTTGCACGTGGTGCAGCGCGTTCTAAGTGATGGAGGGCAGCGACGCCGCGGGGCTGCACCGATCAAACCTGACTAAGGACGATGATGGACTACGAGATCGATGGCGACATGGAAGAGCTGCCAGGGCAGCCCAGGGTGGATGTTCCGGAGTCCGACCTGATACTGCTGCAGCGTGCGGCGCACGCGATCGGCGCGGTGCGCTTTGCTGTGGTCGTCGGCGAAGGCTTTGTCAACTTGCACTTCGCCGACGGCTCGGTCATACACAGCTGGAACCCGCTCATGTTCGACGGTGACGCGCTCGACCTAGCCGTGCGACTTCGACTTGAGATTTACATACACGAGCAGGACACCAGCGCGATGACCGCCGATCTCAAATTGGCAAACGAGCAGCATTGCGACGATGCCGGTGCAGCTACCCGGCGAGCCATCACCCGTGTCGCGGGCGAGATCGAGAACTAGCGCGCTACTTCGGCCAGGCCTGAACCGTCTTTGCATGGAATGATGCGCACATAGCATTCTGGTCCAGCAGATCGATCGCTACGCACTGACATGCATAGCGGTCGCCAGCGGTCAGCGACAGGCAGGTGACATCGAACTGATTGCCAAGTAGTCAGGCTTCTTTTGAGACGGAGAGTCGTGCTCCACGTCGTCGGAACCGTTTGCCCAGATCGATTCCTGGCTTTTCGACGAAGTGATATGCCAAACCAGCTATGGAGAGAGTGACTAGAGCCAAAAGTGCCACAAACGTCCAGTAAATTGGAGCGGACATGCGCGCCGTCGCATCTCTTCCAACGAGGAAACTGACCGCTGTAAATAGCACAATGCCGTGAATCAAATAGATGCCGTAGGCAAGCTCACCGAATCTATGTGAAGTTGGCAACAAAAACAGGCCAAACATATCTGCGCCACCGGCGATTATGCAAAAGGCAAAAATAAGAACGACACACGGAACAATCTGATGCGAATTTGGAAATTGCAGTACTACAGCCAGACATATAAGCACTAATACTGACGCGATCTTTTTTTGGCAAAATCTGACGAACCTTGCATCTCGAACTAAACAAGCAGCGATAATTCCGCCCACAAATACTAGCGCGTATTTAGGATTTAGTCCTATCATCGCTCCCCCAATAAGCGACGCGATTGACACAGCCAGAATGAGGAAACCTGGACGTTGTCCGGGGATTAGCGAAATCAATGGAAGGGCCAAATAAAAAATCCATTCGTAGCGTAGCGACCAAGTCACGCCTGCAACGATAATATTCGATTCAGCGATTCCATTGATCGGTGCTGCAGTAGGAATGGTGAACAACAACCACTGTCCGACAGCTTTTGAAACCTCCTGCGCGTTTTCAATTATTCGCCAATTCGACAAAAATCCAACAATCAAAAAAACAAACATGACTACCACTAGATATAGCGGCGCGATTCTAAATAGTCGCCCAATAAAAAATGCGCCCCAATCAAACGCTCGCCCGCGCGAATTTAGCAGCTTGTCGTAAAATAAAAAGCTTGTAATCATAAAGAACAAAAAAACGCTGGCCTGACCGAGATGCGCATAGAGCCTTGATTCCGGCAATGCCCAAGAGCCTGTCCGGCAAAAAAAGTACCAAATGCTCGCGTGGTGCAACATCACGAAAAATGCAAGATATCCACGCAAACCATTAATCGTAGCAAACCGCATCGGTGGCGGATTCTTACTTTCAAATTTGAATGTTATCCTTATAGATATAAATGCCAATAAAGTTAAGGCTAAAGCGAAGGCAGGGCTGGTAATGCTCATAAATATCTGGCCGCAAGAGTATTGACATTGCTAATTATATATGGCTTAAAATACCCTGTCAGATAATATTTTTACTACACAGACGCAGTGACCACACTTCCGCGGGAAATTGCGCGCGCCTCCGCCGGGTTTGCCCATGTCAGCCTCCAACTCTCAGCGCCAAGTGTAGGTCGATCGCACTTCCCCGCAGTGACGCAGCCGTTCCTCAACTATCACTTTATTGTGGCCAAGCCTGTACGGTCTTCGCGTGGCGCGCCGCGCACGTAGCGTACTGGCCGAGCAACTCGTTCATCCATTCCTGCCACGCGTCGTAGTCGGGCGCGGCCGGACGCCTAACTACCGGGCACGGCGCCGCCAGTGCACTATCGAGGGATGCTTTTGTTGGCGGCTTCGATTGCGGCGTCGAGGTTGCGCACCCGCACAGGGTCAGGCACACAGCCAGCAGGAAGTTTCGGTGCATTGCGCAGCTCCTTGGTGAGCGCCGACATGCGCGGCGCGAGGGTGGATTGGATGGTGGCGAACTCGGTGGCCGCCTGGCGGATCGTGGCCGCATCGGCCTGGACGTCGGCGAGTGCAGCCTCCGACAGCGTGGCGCGGAACTCGGCGTGCGCGCGCTGCAGATCGGCGATCTCGGCGTCGTGCCGCCAGCCATTCGTGAACCAGCCGGCGGCACCGGCCAGCCCCATCGCCAGCAGCAGGCCCAGGCCGGCCACCAGCGCGCGAGACGACGCGGCGACAGCGGGTGCGGCGGTTGCCGCGACGACCGGGATCATGGCAGTCCCTTCAAGCACAGCTCACGCTCGGCCTGGCGTCGGCGCGTGAGACCGCGCACTTCCTTGCCGCCGACCTTGTTCCACATCAGCAGCGCATTGCAGGCGCCGACCATATCGCCCGCGTTCGTGCGCCGCGCCATGCTCGATCCGCAGAACCCGCTCACGCCGATGTTGTAGGCCACGTCGACGAAGGCCACCTTCTGGCCATTGGTCAGGCGCGCCAGCGGGATGCACATGGCGATGCCGGCGGCGTGCCGCTCCAGGTCACGATCGAGCTGCGCGAGGCATTGCGCGGGCGTGTACGTCTTGCCCCAAGCCGCGTTCTCGGTGGCGCCGGTGCAGTACGTGAGCACACCTGCGATGTCGCGGTACGTGGTGAGCTTGGTGCCCTCGAACGGTGGAGTGAATGTGAACAGTGCGGCCGCAGCGATGGCGCCGACCAGCGCAGCCAAGCCGCCGGGCCGCTGGATGGTTGCGCCCTTAACCATTGCCGGTCACCGACGGTTGTGCCACGACGCGCGCGATCGCGGCGCCGAGCGAGGTCAGGCCGGCGGCCACCACCAGGATGGGGGCGGTGCCGCTGGCGTACAGGTGCATGCCGGCCTCGATGGCCGATGCGATGGCGGCCAGCAGCGCGAAGCGTACCGACCAGAGTTTCGGGAACTGCTTTCTTGCATCTTCGATGAAGCTCACGATGATTTCCTTTCAGGTTACGGGCTCACTTGGCCACAGTGATCTTGAATGCCTGCCAGAGTGCGAGGGCAAGCCAGCCGAAAGCGGCCAGCGTGCCGGCTTGAGCTACTTTCATCAGAGCCTCTCGCACCATCTTGTTGCGCAGCTCACGCCACTCGATTACAGACTCGTGATAGCGGCGATGCCCCTCAACGTCATCCGCAGGGAAGCCAGATAGCAGGCGCTTGTTAGTCGCCTCAAGCTCACTCGTTTTCTTTTTCAGCTGATCGAAGTTGGCCATCAGGTCGAGCTGGTTATCGCGCACTTCACTGAGCAGCTGCACGAGAGCAGGTCCGCCCAAGCGAGCGGCATCTTGTTGCCATTGGTTCATCAGGTTCCTTGGATGGACGTAAAAAAACCTGCCGAAGCAGGTTGGGTCTGGATGGTTACTTAGATCACAGGCGTGCTGCGTCAATGAACAGTTCGTCGAGCGCACCGTCGCCCAAGCCAAGAATGCCGGCCATCATGGCGACGAATGGCGATTGCCGCTCCCACGTTGGACGATAGTCCCATGCGTTTTGGACGCGCCACTTGGCATCCGCATCCTCGATCGCATCGATGGCGGGCTGGACGTTGGCGAACAGCCCGACGTTGTAAAGCGCCTCACGGCCCTGGCCCGACGAGATCTGTTGCGGGACTGGAGGCTTGCTGGCGTTGATCTCTTCTGGCGTCATGTCGCGCACTCCCCATTGCTGGGTCCACTGCTCGTCGATCCACTCTACCGCACCGGGCACGGCGATCTGGCCAGCAGTGACTTCAGGCGAGACACTCAACAGCGGGAAGATGCCGCAGTAGGCCAGGTCGTCATCGGTGATGACCTCGCTGAAACCAACATTGGAAAGCGCCGAGCGGATCTCGCTGTGCGATGAAAACACGCGAGCAGTTTCAGTTTGATAATACATTCGTGCTCCAGGTTAAAGGTCGTACGTGCGCAGTGATGGGAAGGCTCGGTTGTCGCCCCAGATGATGCGGATGGCGCCAGAATTAATACCATCGCCAAACCCGTCGTTGTTGCCCCCGTAGCCCCCGGCGCCATATAGCTGCGAGCCTGGCGCCCCAGGGGAGCCAGGCCCGGCTGGAGCGACGCCATTAGCACCTTGGCCGAACAGCCCCACCCCTCCACCTCGACGCTGGGCAAGAGCCGCCGAATGTTGGCCGCCTGCCCCGCCGCCGCCCATGCCTGGCATCAGCGCCGCCGCCGGGGACACCTGCCCATTTCCGCCATTCCCAGCGTAGCCTCCAGCACCTCCGCCGGACCCGCCGGCTTGGTTGATACCCGACGCCCCGTCTCCTCCATCTCCTCCGCCAACGCCGTCTACACCCAGAGGCATATCAGTAGACAAAAGCACAGAGGCGTCCGTCGAGCGAACGATGGTCGAAATAGCCCGGCCCGTGCTGGAACCAGTAGCTCCAGGTTGCAGGAATATGCTCTCGCCCGGAGTGACGGGTATGTTGTTCTTCCAGCGAAGATTTCCCCCTCGGCCTCCGTTCCCGTTCTGGGGCGCGCCCGCCGGCGGATTTCCGCCCGCTTCCCCCGGGCTTCCTCCCGCGACAGTTACTGCGCAAATAAAAAATACTCCAGCCGGTACTGTGAGCAGTGCTCCGCCACCATTGTCAGTGAGAAACTGGCCGGCAGGACTGCCACTACCCGATGCGCCCATGGCGAGCTTGAAAGTAATTTCGTCCATGACAATCCTCAGGAAACGTAATTGCCAGCCACGGCCAGCCGCCAAGTCGTGCCGCCATTCGACGTGATGAACATCAGCAGGTGCGTTCGGCCAGTGGTCAGCACCACTGGCCGCCCATCTGCGGTACGCACCGACGTCGGGAAGCTGGCAATCCCCGATGTGACGGCCAACTCAAGGGTGAAGCAGTAGCCCCCAGCGGGGACGTTGCTGAATGTGAATGTGGTGTTACCCGCGATCGCCTTGGTGAAGTAACGCCCGCGCGCAAGGTCGACGTCCACGCCACCGACTGCTTGCGGTTCGAACGCACCGTTGGTTGCCACGATTCGCCAGTTGCCAATGTCGTTTGCCGGGTCGACGGATCCACTGCCTGCGGCCACCCTGCGGTATGCCTGGAAGTTAATCTGGCTGATGGCGGCATCATTCTTCTGATAGACCTTGCCACTGACGAAAGCGGATGCGCCTCCCAAACTAAGGGTTGCATCAAAAGACGCGGCTGCTGCAATTGCGGCAGCCGTCGCGACCTGCGATTTCGCAAGTACGTCCGCGGCGACAGCGTTAACTCCAGCAGTAGAGCTGTTCATCTCCGCGCCGAGCTTTGGCAGATCGCGCATGAAACCCGACATCTTATTGTCGAAGTCCAACTGGTCCTGGGACTGGTCTGGCATCTGGGTCGGGTCAAGCAGCACAGTAATCGTCATACGGTTCCTTCAATTTGCATGGACATGTTCCAGCGGTTTTTACCCTTCACCACCGGCTTGAGGCTTGAGTAGCGACCGTAAGCAATCGCCAGGCCATAATTGAGTGACCCCACCCACACGATCGGTCGCTGCCGGTATTCGGCCAGCAGCTCGTAGACGGCATCGACCCGCGATGCATCCACGTCGACGTCGGCGCTGATCCGCTTTGCCCAGTTCCGGATCTGGGTTTTGCTGGTGCCGTCGAAGTTGAACGAGGTGTCAGAAAAGTCTTTGATCTCGGCGCCCAGCGTCATCAGGGTTTTGCCCAAGTCAGCGGTCGGGCCCACCACGCACATGCCGCACTTGGCCGTTCCGCCTGGCTTCTTGATCGTGATCGTGATGAGTGCGTTGGCGAAGGGCGGCAGCTTGAGGCTGACCGCCCAGGTCTTGCGCCGGATCCGCTTGAATGCCCAGTTGAAAAAGCTCGACCCCGACGTCGACACCTTGAGCGACTGCTGCTCGCGGTAGACCAGCCCCTTCGTGCGATCAACGACGGACACCCGCACCTCACCTGCATCGACGTTGCCGATGTAGAAGCCCTGGCTGATCATCTGGGCCGAGGCCACGATGATGATTTCTTCAGCGTTAGCGGTCTGGGTGTTGTTGTACTGGTCGAGCATGGCCCAGCGATTGGCCGCGCCGCGCGGTGACCAGGCCGTTGTATCGGTCAGCACCTTGCCCACGTTGCCGGCGACAAGGGACTGGAATACGTTGTGACTGGCCGGATCGTAGACCAGCGCGTCCTTCGCATACGTCGTGGCCGCGTTGTAGGCCGGCTCGACGATCGGTACATTCGAATACACCAGGCCTGCGCCGGCGCTGATCACCTCCCCGGCGTCGAGCAGGACATACGGTGCCCGACTCAGATCTGCCGGGTCGTACGTGACGCGGAGCACGTTCGGCGGCGCCATCTGCTGCACGCCATTCCGGTCGTAGTACGGCGCCGAAGTGGCGCGCGTGCAGGTGACGTCACCCAGGGTGACGGGTTCAATGATGTCCATCAGGATCCTTATGCTAGAGCGAGTGCAGGAACGATCTCGGTAGAAATCGGCTTGCGGCCATTGACCATGTCATCCAGATGGCTTGCGGTATCACTGGTGTGCGAGGCAACGGCCAACATGCCAGCACGGATCACCTCGCGCAGCTCGGCGTTTTCAATCTGCTGCGCTTCGATTGCCGTCGCCAGGCGCGCTACTTCGGCCGCCAGTGCTTCGGCGTTCCCGTCAGGGCTGGCCAGTCGGCGCATCAGCTCGCGGTTGTCAGCCGCAGGCATGATGCGCTCGCCCTCGTGGATCATTGCCGGCATGTCGGTCGTGACGTAGTTGGTACCGACTGCGAACCCTGGCAGCTTGCTCGACGCGTCCTTCTGCGCGGCCTTCAGCCAGTCGGCTTTCTCCGCCTCGCTCATCGTCGGGCCGTAGGCTTGCATCCAGAACTGCAGCCCCTCGGCATCCGGCGCCCGACCCAGCACACTCTGGTACAGCTTCCGGAGATCGGCCTCCGTCGAGCTGGCGATGCCACCTACGATCTGATCGATCGGCGTGCCGCTGGCGGCGGCGTTCTTCCACCATTCGAAACCGGCAGCGTCGGGCGCACGGCCCAGGTTCTGCTGGTAGGCGTTGTTGATCGCCGCGCCGGCCGATACAACCGGGTTGGCATTTGCCGCTGCTATGGCGCCCTGCAGAGCTTTGATCGCCTGCTCGATCGACAGGCCGATGGTGCTGATGCCCTTCAGGACGTCGATCTGATCCTGGTGGCGCGCCAACATCGCGTCGAGCTGCTTGACTTGATCCTCAGCAACCTTCAGGTTCTTCTCTTCGACCGTCAGGGCGCCGTCGGTCAGCTTGGTCAGCTCGGCCAGGTCGCCCTGAGCGCCGAACAGGTCACGCTGATAGTCCTGGTACGTGGCGTAGGCCGCTGTCGATGGACCGTTACCGATCTTCGACAGCGATTTCTGCAACGCGTCCGCAGCAGGCAGCGGGCCGCCGGCCTTGGCGATCGCCAGCGCCGCGCGCACTTCCGCCATCCCGCCGTAGCGGTCCGCCTCCTGCTGCTCTGGAGAGCGCATACCGTCAAGCGAGCTGCGCAGTGCGCTCGACATGCTTTTCAGATTGTTGACCGCTTCGGTCCGCATCTGAATGTCATCCTGCATCGCCTTTTTCTGACGATCGGTCACGCGCTGGAGCACGCCGAATGCTGCGTCGACGCCGCTCAGTAGCGATACCGCATCATCTTTGCGCAGCTGGATTGCCGCAGCCGCAGCCGCCGTGGCCGCTTCCGATGCGGCCGTCTGCTGCTTGACCGCCTGGATCTGGTCGAACAGAGCGCGGTTGCTCTCATCGAGCGCTGCGCGCTGCTTGCCCAGAAGATCAGTCGCCGACATCGTCAGCGTATCGAGCTCGTCCTGCAGTTGCCCACGCTCCTGAAGGATGCTGGCTGCCAAGGTGGCCGCCGCTTCGGCAGCCGTATCGCTGGCCTCTTTCAGGTAGTCGGACACCAGCTTGTACTGCGGGCCCAGCGCCAGCAGTTCGGCATAACGCTGCGCGCCGCCGGCGGTGGCCAGCGCGCCTGACTGCACCAGGCCCTGTGCGGCTTCCTTGAATTGCTCACTGGTCGTGATCCCGGCAAAGCCTAGCTTCGCGAGCTGATCGTTCAGCGGCCCCTGCGCCCTTGCAATGCGCTCGGCTTGCGAGAGGAAATTGTCGTTGAAGAAGTTGGTCTTCTCCGCCAGCGCTTCAATGCCGCCGGCCAGCGCCACCAAGCGCTCGCGGGCCTCGATCGAATCCTTGCCAACAGCACCGAAAGCGACCTGCGATGTTGCACCCATCACCGCCAGGATCTGGTCGACCGCGCTGAAGTTCGCGGCCAGGCGCTGGAGGGTGGCGGAAGCCTGCTCGCCCTGAGCCTGAAACTTTCCGATTTCGGGCAGAAGTTCCGCTGCCACCGTGTTGGCCACGCCGACGAAGAACTCGGCGATCGCAGCTTGGTTGGCTGCCTCATCCTTGCCCAGCGCGATCTTGATGGTCTGGGAACGGCTGGCGATGCTGGCCGCGTTCAGGCCGAGCACGTCAGCGAAGTCAGCCGAAGATGCTTTGATGGCGTCGTATGCGGACGTCAGGCCAGCCGATACTTCGGCGCCGACCGGGCTCTTGTCGACGCCATCCTTGTCGCTGCGGAACCACCCGCCCTTCTTCACCCAGGCAGCATCCATCGTGCCGGAGAAACCGCCAGCGCCCAGCGATCCGTTGAGAGTCTGGTCGCCGCTGTATTCCTTCGGACCGCGACCGAACGCTTTCTTACCGATTGTATAAACAGCCAGTGCACCAGCCACCCAAGGCGCTGCAGCAGCGAGCCCCGACAGCCCAGTGGCGATGCCGCTGGCAACATTCGAGCCCACGACGGACGCAATGCCGTTGCCGATGTTCATGCCCAGCGCCGACGTCAGCCCCGAACCAATACCCGCGCCATTGAGGCCGCCGGCCAGGCTGCCGAGGAAGCCGGTACCGAGGCCGCCGGCAACGGTAGCGCCACCACTGACCATGCTGTACAGGTTCGACACACCGCTGGCCGCGCTAGCGAAGCCACCAACCGCGCTCGAAGCCCCAGCAGCACCGCCGCCCAAGCCCAGAGTATTCGTCAGGCTGGCAGCCAGTGGGTTCACCGTCGCCGAAATGATCGGCCGCAGCACCAGGGTGCCGAACATGTTTTTCAGCGTGGACACCAGGTTCTGACCGAAGTCCTTGCCCGACTCGAAACCGCGCAGCAGCGCATCGGTCAGGGACTGCTCGATCGATTCCGATGCGCGCTTCCATTCTTCAGCAGCCTTCTTCGCTGCGTCGACCTGCTCTATCGCAGCGACCGCCGATGCATTGCGTTTCTTCGCATCGATCAGTTTTTCGAGATACTCGATTTGATCAAGCTGTAGGCCCAGGGTGGCGCGCTGCGTCAGTTGTGCTTCGAGCTCAGCGATTTCCAGCTGTTCAACCGCCGATTTGGTCAGGCCGTAAGTTCTGGCCAGCTCCACGTTGCGCGCGGCTTCGTCCTCCGCATCCTGAACACGCTTCGCGTAAATACCGCTGGTCGCCTCCAGGCCCTTCGAGTAGCTGTCTTGGAAGTCGCTTATTTCCTTGAGCGCGCGCAGGCGCTCTTCTTCTGCCTTTTTTGCAAATGGTTGCTGGGCGATGTAGGCCTCAACAGTCGCCTGGTACGCTTCGAGCGACTGCTTGCCTGCCCTGTAGCCGGCCGCTAGCTTAAGCAAATTTTCCTGGTAGTCCGAATCGACCCCGGCACTTTTGCCATTGATCCGGTCGACCAGGTCAGCGTATTCCTTGGCGGCTGCCGCTTGAGTTTTGATTGCCTTGGTAGAAGCCGGATCCGCGAATTTCGCGCGAACCAGCTTTTCCATTTCGGGCGGGATCGCGCCGAATTCCTTCTTCAGCTTGTCAAGTTCAGCCGCCAACCGCTGTGCTGAAGAGCCATTCTGCGCGTACCAGTCGTCCAGGCGCGCTGTGCGAGTACGCAATGCAGCCGTGGCCACTTCGCCCTGGAGCGATTTCACGCGCGACATGGCGCCCTCGTACTTGCCCGAGAGCTCCACCTCCTCAAGTTGGAGCATCATGCGGGCCCGAGCATCGGTGCCGGCAGCGGCCTGGGCCGCTTTGTTTGCGTCGAGTGCCGCCTTGGCGCGTGCCAGTCCGTCCTTGTCGACCTCACTGACCCCGCTCAGGTCCTTGATGCGCGGCTCAGTCGCAGCCAGAGCGTTACGCTCACGCAGCTTGGTGATTTGCTCATCCAGGCGCCCGATCATTTCAGCGGTCGATTCCTGGGTGGACTGGACAACTTTATCGTTAGCCTCTTCCGCCTTGCTTGCCCATACCGCCCAGATCGTTGCTGCAGCCCCCAATGCAAGGGTCACAAGGCCAATTGGCCCCCCAACCAAAGCCATCGTCGCGCCAAGCGCGCGCCCAGCCACTGACGCCGCACCTGCGGCGGCTGCTTGAGCCGTGAGCGCGGTCGACAGCGTTGCGGACGTTGCGGCCAGCCGCGCCTCGGCAGGAACAAGCCCGTTTGTTGTAATGGCAAGGGCAACGTTCCCCTCCGCAGCTAACACTGCTGCGCGCAATTCGGCAACTCGAGCTGCCGCCAAGGCATTGGCGGTAGTGGCAGCCGCCACATCCGCTCGCGCTGCAGCAACGTTTGATGCCAAGCGCGCGCTATTGGCGGCAACATTCGCGTAAGCAGCAGAAGCGGCCGACGCAAGCGAAGACGCCAGCTTCACGGCGGCAACTGTTGCCATGGCACCACCGACCAAGATCAAGTTGTCGGCAAGCAGCTTGATACCGCCAGACAGCGCTGCGACAACGCCACTGGATTGCGCTGTAGCGCCAACCAGAAGCATTACCTTGTCCTTGAGGACGGTGACCGAGCCGCCTATCGTTTCGACAGTCTTAGCTTCCTCCTGAAGCTTCTTCAAACCACGCGGCAGCGCGTTCGCCATCACCTCGGTTGTCAAGAGACCTTGCTCGGCCATCGCACGCAGTGCACCAACGGGCACACCAATCCCATCGGCCAGCGCTTCCATCAGGCGCGGCGAAGCGTCGGTTACCGCGTTAAATTCCTCGCTGCGCAGTGCCCCCATATTGAAAGCCTGGCTCAGCTGGTAAATCGCTGAACCGCTCGCTTCTGCACTTGCGCCGGACACTTTCAGCCCCAGACTGACAGTCTCTGTAATATTGGCGACTTGGGATTGGGCGATACCTAGATCCCTGGTGCTCTTCGTGATGCTCGCGTACAGCGATGCAGTGCTCGAAAGATCCGACTGCGCAGATGCGGCGATCTGCTGCACGGCTGCCTGAGCCTGCACAAATTCGCTCTGACCAGTGGTTGCCAAACGGAGCTTTGCGACGTAGTTGTTGTATGCATCAGAGAGCTGCACCACACTGGCAATCCCGGCGCTCGCGCCAGCTGCCGCGAGCGCAGCGCCGAAGCCGCTTATCGCGCCCCCAGCATTTCCCGCTGCTTGTTCTGCCGCCTGAAGCTGCTCGATCAGCGGGCGCACGTCATCAGCAACGCCCAACTGCTCGGCGCGCAGCGCGGCCAGCTGGGACGCAGTTTTACCGATTCCATCAGCCTGCGAGCGCAGACCGTCCAAGAAGCTGCTGCCGGCATCGAGTTGACGTTGCGCCGCAGCCGCCTGAGCGGTCTTCCGGGTGACGGCGTCGAGCTGGTCAAGGTACGGCCGCAACGCGGTCATATTCAGGCCGCGCGAATTGGCCAGGCTCGCGTAGAAATCCGCCCCACTCTTCGCTCCAGCATCTGCCGCAGCGGTTGCGCGCTGGATGGATGCGGCCATGGTCAGCGTGGCGCGGTCTACCTTGCCAGCCGCCGCGCCGGCCCCGTCGCCCACAGCGCGCATGCCGGACGAGCCACCGAGGTCGTCGAGCGACTTGCCAGTCCGCTTCGCGGTCGTAGCGAGGTTTTCGAGATTCTTCCCGGTCCGCGCGGTCGATGCATCAATACGTCGCCCGCCCTCTTCCACGCCAGTGGCATCGGTGGTGACCTTGATAATTGCTTCGTTGGTGATTGTGCTCATTCGCCGCCCATAAAAAAGCCGCCCGGCGGCGGCACTGCATTCAGTCCGAGCTTCGCATCGCCGTGAGCGCTGCGTCTTCCATCACCTGGAGGTCCTCGTCCAGCTGGTTGTATTCCTCAATCGTCAGCCCCATCCGGTCCATCCGGTTGTAGGCGACGAGGAAGTTCAAACCAATCGGGCCGCCCATCGGAGCGATATTCCACTGCTTGCGCAGCCCGTAAAAGGTGTTGTAGGCCCGCACGTTGTCGGGCCAGATTTCGACCGACGTTGTCACCTCATCCCGAGTCATGCCTGCGATCGCCAGTTCAGCGTCGGTGGGCGCAGCCTCGTACATGGCGGTGGCAACGTCCCTTAGTTTTTTGCGCGGGCGCCGGTCAGTTCGGCCAGGTACACGTCGAGCACGGCGCGGGCCGAACCCATGTAGCGCTGCACCAGCTTCTCGACAGCGTCCTTACCGAACGGCTCGTCCAGATCCCAGCCGCTGGCGATGTCCATCAGCGCGTCGACGTCTTCGGCGCCAGCCAGGGTTTCCATGAATTCCTTGAAGTCGTCGCGAGTGCGATGCTTGAAGATGAATTCGACATCAGCCGACTTGCCGCCCGGGACTGGGATCGACACGGTTGCTTTGAAGGTGGCAGCGACTGCCAGGGTGAGTTTTGCTTTTGCCATGATGATTTTTCTTTCGAGATGGTAAAAAAGACCCACGAGGCGCTACCTCGTGGGCTGGGAAAAGGCCAGCGCCGACCATTCGGCGCCAGCTGGCAACACAGATCAGTAGCGGACGACCTTGTTCTGCAGCGAGAAGACGGACTTCACCGCCATCACACTGCCTTTGGCCAGGCTCGGCGATTCGTTGAACGAGCAGTAGCCGGCGTACAGCAGCACGCCGCCGCCCGGGAGCATGCCGCGCAGGCAGGTCAACGCGACGCCATCCGAGATTTTCTTCAGGGCGGCGTGATGCGCCAGCGACTTATCGTCGGCGGTCGTCAGCGTGACGGTGGTTGCGGTGAAGCCGTCGGGCAACATGACCGGCATGTCGCTGTCCAGCAGCGGCACTTCGACGTTTTTGCCATCGCCGCCGGAGATGTCAGCACTGACCACGCCAGTAACGGGGGTCCAGGTAGTGATCTTGCGCACGGTGCCCAGGCCGGCGCCGGCAGGGAACAGCGAGGTGTCGCTCGTGTCCAGGCCTTCGAATGTGAACGAAGTGCCCGACGCCGCCTTCGCGCGGAAGACGCGGCCGTTGGCCTTGCTCCAGCCGCCGGTGTATTCGAAGTAGTCGCCTGCTGCGAAGGTATTCGTCGCGGTGGCCACAGCCTCGGTGGCGTTGGTGATCGCGGTGATGCTGACGGCAGCGGCGAATGCGGACGCTACTGCGAACGCGATGTTATTTGGCAATTGCATATCGGCCTTTCAGGGGTAAAGCCCGGAAGCCGGGCATAAAAAAACCGCCCGGCTTTCGCGGGGCGGCTTGGGGATAAAACTGGTTCAGGTCAGCAGAAAAGCATGAAGTCCTGCATAGTCCCGCGGGTATCGGTTTCTTCGTCATACGTGGACATGCGCCCGGACACGACCTCGACCTGCAGCGCGGTCGCGGAGCGCAATGTGTCCTCCACCAGCATGCCGACTTCGGAGGCCTCCGCGCGGTGCTTGCTCCACACATTCACTTGCATGCGCACGAGCTGCTTGTCAGGCCAGTCACCGGAAAGGAAATTGATCGGCTCTCCGCCCACCACCTGGTATGTGATGTACGGCGTATCAGTGTCCAGCGGCGCCACGTCGGGATAGACGCGCCCGTCGACCAGGTGAGCCAGCACGCCGTCAATATGGTCTTCAGGGGTCACTTTGCATTCCTTGCGATCTGCTCAGCCAGTGTCCGCGTCATGACGTCAATGGCTTCCTGTTTTTTGCTGTCGTAGGCAGGCCGCATGAAAGGGTATGCACGGGAGCGCTTATTGCCGAACTCCAGATCAGCCACGCGCTGAGCTGCTTCTCGGTGGGCCTTCCAGCCAATTGTCCTGCCCGTCTTTTTGCTCACCTTTTTGTTCTTGGGCACGAACTTGTGACCGTTCTCGACAAAGCGCCAGTAGAAGGCGCCAGGGCTAGCGGCAGTACCGTTGCGCACGGTGACCATGTACGCTTGACGCCGATCTCCATCGGAATCCTCTTCCAAGCGCTTGACGATGATGTTGTCGAACAGGATGCCGGTCTTCTTGTTGGCTAGCGAATTCTGCTTTGCCTGATCACGGAAAACTTCGGCGCCGGCAAAACCCACCGTCCGAAGCGTCGATTCGCCGAGCGCTTCAGTGATGGTTCGCCTTACGGCCGTCATGGCAGTCTCAAAAGCCGAGGTATCGAAGTCGATCATGTGACCGCCTTGCACACCAAGAACATGAAGTGAGAGTCGCGCCCATCTGGCAGTGCCGATTCGACGTCGTAGGCCTTCCCCTTGAAGAGCACGCGCGCAGCGGTATCAATGTCAGTGCGTGAGCGGATCCGAATTGAGCACTTGACGATCGATATTTCGGCACCGGCGCGCACCACTTCCACGCCACTTGGAAAAAGTACGTTAGCCCACACGGTGGCGATTGGCTCCCAGGCGGCCTGGGCCCGAAGCTTGCCAGCACCGGGCCCAGGCCGCTGCAACGTAATTCGGTCGTTCATGTTCATGCGATCACCACCTCTGGCCACAGCAGCCGCTTAACGTGCTCGTTTTCCGTCTGCCCGCCGGACTGGAAGTGCTCGCTCAGGCGCGCCAGGATGAAGCCGGAGATGGCGTCCGGAACGGTCGTGTGGTCGGGCCCGTAGCCGCATCGGATTTGAACCTCAACCGAGTTGACCGCGCGCCCCGTGGCTGGCCAGGCGCGGCCAGGTGCGGCAAGAATGAAGCCCGGCTCGCTTTCGCCGTCGACCTGGTAGTCCTCAGGATGGAGCGTCTGCAGGATCATGTCGGCGTCGTAGAACTTCAGGTGCACCACTTGGAGCAACGGTGGCCGACGAAGCGCGATCGCACCCTTGAAGCCGTCCAGCGTCAGGCGCCAGGTCTGCTCCATCACCGCGCGGTTCGTTTCGCCTTCCGCTTCAGTGGTGTAGGTCCGGATCGCACGCTGGATTTCGCCATCGAGGGGCGACGTGCCGTCTTCGCCGACGTCCACACGCGCGGCCGTGCGCGCTTCGGTCATCGAAACCGCCAGGCCGACAGGAGGAGTGATCAGCTTCCAGCTCATCGCGTCGGCCCCTGCACTGCTGGCGGGCGGCCGGCGCCGGGCGGCGCGCCAGGCGCAGCCGGCGCACGCGCATATTCGACGGCGGCCTCTTCCTGCTGCTTCAGCAGCTCGGTGTTCGGCACGCTCGGCAGTTGGGATGCATCGATCATCAGTTGTCCACCCTGTTAAATTGAATGGTCCGGTAGAAGCGCTCGCTGTTCGCACAGTCGATGCGGAAGTCGCAGTAATTTGCGCCGGCCGGAAGCGTGTCCATGCCGCCCAACTTCACCAGGATCGAAGGCCCCTGGATCACTGCTGGCACGAGCTCTTCCACACCGACCGGAAGCGCTTTCACCAGAGTGGCCGTGGTGTTGCTGTCGACCAAGTCGTTTCCGATATCTCCGACGAAATAGCTTTGCTCGTCCGGATCCTTGTCGAGCAAATACACGCCAACCTGCTGCTTGAACCAGGTCGTGCGATCGATCCGCTCACCATTTGCAAGGGTGATGCGGAGTGTGCAGAAGTTAGATGCACCGATCGCCGCGTTAAAGCCGCCCAGCTTTACCGAGATCAGCTTGCCCTGGATGACGGGTTCCTCGATTACGGTGACACCGGCCACCAGCGCGACAACCTCCTTCGCTGTCGTGCCGCGCTCGGCCAGGTCAATCGTGATGTCTGCCACCCAGTACCGTTCGTCAAGCGGGTGCTTCTCGCTCCACCACCGCCCGGTTTCGAGGTACGGGGCATTGGGCAACCGCGCAGTCGGCACACTGCCGAATTTCACCACACGAGTACCGCCCGGGAATGCGACCCGGCGCGACTCAGCCACTGTCGAGGCCGACACCGCATTTTGCGCAGGCTGCGCGGCCAGCGTGGTGAAGCTCGCCGACAGCGGCGTGGCGCGGTTACCGGCGGCGTCGATGGCGCGCATCCGCACAGAATGCGCGGTGCTTGCAGGCCGGCCAGAAACCACCACCGAACGGGCCGCATTGGCGATCAGGCTGTAGCTCGTGCCGCCGTCGATGCTGTATTCGTAGCCCGCCACGCCGACGGCATCGGTCGCAGCGTCGCAGGCCAGCGTAAAGCCGCTCGACGTCGGGCTGCTAACGGTAATCGAGCCGGTCATTACGGGGGCGGTGGTGTCAGCTGCAGAAACTGCGGTAGTCGCAAGCACCGTCTCCACGTGCATCGGCAGCGGCATCGCACCGTCATCCATAATCGGGGCGCTGTCCGAAGGGGCCGGGCCAGCAAGAACGCGCGTGACAACAGGTGCCACCAGCGCGCGATTACACGTGACGCGGTAGCGGGTAGCGCTCACGCGGGCGGTGGCAGTGATTGACGGCGTGCCGCTGGCGTCGCTTACGGTAAAGCCAGTGCCCCCGGTTGCCGGCGACAAATCGGTGCCGTTGCGGTGCGCCACGTCGATAAATACGTCACTGCCGCTGAATGTGAACGCTGTTGCTACTGGCCCGCGCATGTACGCGCCGTCGCCGTACAGTCGGCGTGCCCACACTTTGCCGATGCGGTTGGTTAGACCCTGAAAACCGGCAGGCAGCATGTGGATGCCGTCGCCGCTCAGTGGGAAATCGACCACTTGAACATGGCTCACGCCGGGCAGGTCGCCGCTGGCGTTTTCGGCCATGCGCACGGCATCGGATCGACGCGCGAAATCGCCGTAGGTGCCGCCGTAGCTGGTGCGGCGATTGTAGCCGCCAATCATGATCGGCAAAGTGGCCTGCCCGGTCAGATTGCGGAGGCGTAGAAACAGCTCTTGCAGGTTGGTCAGGTGCCCGGCCGTGTCTACAACAAGTTGGTTTGCGGCATCGTTAGAACCAACCGACACGACGGCGCCAGCGAGTTTTAAGCCGTTGGCCGTGACGTAGTTGGTTACCCGCGTCCATGCTGTACTTGACGTGTTGAGCCAATCGCCCGCCAGCGTGGTGCCACCGATACCGCAATGCAGGAACCCGATCGGGACACCTGATTGTTCGGCCAGTGCGTTTGCCGCGAGGATGGCCGAACCGACACCCGTGTACTTAGCCCACGATCCGGCGTAGACACGCACTTCCGCGCGTGGGGTGAAACCCGAGCCTGACAGCGTGGTGAAACAGCCTTCGGGGGTGCTTGAGCCAGTCCATACGAACAGGTCGCCCACACCGAACACGTTCGCGAAGATGGCCGATGTGGCTAAAACTGATGCGCCACTTTTTGAGCGCACAGCCATTTTGTACATGCCGCCGGCAGGAATCGCCGGGGTTGCCAACCAGGCGCCCGATGCGATGGTGGCGGCCATTGCCGTCCACGGTTTGACGATGGTCACGTCGTCTTCTGCATACAGCTGGTACTCGATGGCCGTTGGCGCGGTGCCGGCGTAGACCCCGGATACCGCAATCGATGCGGCGCCGTTGATGCGCTGGTAGATGCGTTCAGCAGCAGGGCCGGCGAGCGTGACGCTGTTGGCCGACGGGGTCGCGCCATAACCGAATGCCGGCTGCACAGTGCTGGTTGTCGGCGTGCCGGACTTTGTAAACATGTTGGCCGATGGCCCACGGTCCGCGAAGTCGTCGACGGTATCAAGCCGGACGTACCAATTAACCGTTTTTCCGAGCTGCGCGATGACATCTTCGCCGAACGCGAGCCGCGCCTTTTCCAATGGCGTTAACAGTCCAGCCATTGCGAACACGCGGCCGAGCGACTGGTCAGACATGCGCGCGGTGTTTTTGTCGGACCGGCTGCCGATATACATGCCTGCCGTACTGTTGAACGACAACGCCGTGTTGAGCGTGGCAGTCGTGTCGGTTTGCATCGCCGAGCCGTCAGCCGGCGCGTTTGCAAGAATCGGGAATCGCTGCAGGCTGAGAACCGAACCCGCGCGCTCGACAAAGTACGCCCAAATTTCACCCGCCGCCAACGCGACCGTGCCGGGAAGTGTTGGATTGTTGGTGTCGGTGTTTGTACCGCTCCAAATCTTCAATTTGCCGTTGGCCGGCTCGTATGTGATGTTGAAAGAACCAGCCGCACCGAACCCGCCGTTTGATATCAGGTATTGCGGTTCCCCGCTAACAACACCATCCATGCCCAAAATAAAGCCGATCGTAAAATCGCCGGCTGGGAGGGTGAAGCTGTCGTGATCGGGCGCCGAAAAATATTGGTTGTAAGCGGCGCGGCTGGTTTTAACAGTCATGTTTTATTTAGCCTTGCTGAGAGTTTCGAGGATGCCGTCGATTTCGGCGCGTGGCATCGTGGCCAGTTACTCGGCGCTCACGTCTTTGTTTCCAGCTCGATGGTTTTCATTCGTCCACGCCGCTCGTACATCACCGTGGTGACCCCGCGATCGCGGAGCATGTTCAGCGCGGCCATGTGGGTTGCGCGGTCAATCTTGCCTACGGCGCCGTGCATATACACGGTGCTGCTTGTCAGGTGGTCGACCGTGATGATCCCGTCATACGGCCTGCGTGCTTCGTAGCCTCCTGGCGCGTCGTACGCGCGGATGGTCGAGACGGTCGTTACCATGTGAAGGTGGGCCATAACGGTAGCTTTCTCTTAACGCTGTGCCAGGCTGGCGCGCGCGGTGCGCGCCGACCTGGCACCGGGCATGCGGAAGATTACTTCGCTGCTTTTGCAGCTTTTGCGTCTGCCTCGTAGGGCTTTGCCACTTTGCCGTCGGTCAGGATCTTGGCCTGATCGGCCTCGAAGCCGGCGACGTCGCCTGGACTGTAAATTTTCCAGGGCTTGATGAATTCGACAGTTTCCACGATGGAGTTCCTTGATGAAGGGTTGGCCGACCTGCGGCAGCAGGCCGGCATTCAGGTCGCTTTAGCCGCCCCAGGTAACCGCAGTCAGAATCGCGATCGATTCGACGTGGCGCGGGCCGAAGTCGTGCTTCGCGATGACGCGCACCAGCGTTTGGTCACGCTGGAAGGCGCTCACGAGATTGCCGCCTTCGTCCTTGTACGTCGCTTCCTTCGAGTAATCGATCAGAAGCGTTTCGTCTTCGCCGATGAAGCAGTCGTTGAAGTCCACGAAGTAGATTTCCGACTGGTTCGAGCCGGTGCCCAGGTTGTTGGGAATCTGGGTGGTCTTCCCGACTGGATAGCCCTTCAGGTTCCCGTCCTTCATCTCGGGGTAGACCTTATTGCCGTTGCCGTCGCGCAGACCTTCCAGGAAGCGGAACGAACGCGGCGACATGATCCAGCCGGGAGCGCCCATGTTGGCGTTCACGTTTTCCAGGGCCAGGATCAACTTGTTCAGATCGGTTTCGATCTTCTGCAGCGTGTCACCAGCGGATGCCGCGAACTTGAAGCCAGCCAGTGCCCATGCCAGCAGACCTTTCGGGGTTTCCAGGGTGCCGTCGTCGCGGATGAACGCCTTGTCTTCGCGCGAGCTCATGGCGCCAGTCAGGTCATCCACCACCAGCTTGTCAACGTTCGGGCTGGTGCCGGCGTAGGCCAGCAGGTCGTTCGAAATCGGGACCAGGCCGGTCAGCTTTTTCGCCGACAGCTTCAGGTTGTCGAAGGTCTGCCCAGTCACACCGATATCCGAATCGCTGCCGGTGTAGCCAACGACTGCACCACCCTTCAAGCGCGGCAGGGTGATGTTGCCGTTCGTGAGCGGCATCGTGCGCGCGCCGAGGCGGCGGACAACCGACTGAGGACGCCACAGCTCGATCACTTCACGGGCCATGTTTTGCGGGACCAGCACGCCGCCGGCGCCAGGCGTCAGGGTGTTCAGTGCCATCGCGACGTCTTCACCGAAGTGATTGTCCATCGCAAACTTGGCGGCCACCTGCTGGTTGCCTTGAGCGACGACCAGTGCGCGCACCATGCGCGACATGCCGGTACCGGGAACGCTTGGCATGCGCGGCGTCGCCGGCATGCTTGCAGCGGCCGCAGGCGGTGCTGCGGGTTGGTGGATCGCCGACAGGGCACGATCGACAGGCACGGCGGCCGCAGCGGCCATGCTCTCGGATGCTTCCATGCGAGTGATTTGCGCGGTCAGCTCGCCGAATTTGGTTTGCAGACCGGTGAACTCGACCAGCTGCTCCGCGGTCAGTTGACCGCCGCCGGCTTCGATCAGGGCCAGGGCTTGCACGCTGGCGTTGACCTTGGCGCGTTCGCTGCGGAGTTCGTTGATAGTTGGCATATTGCCTCTCCTAAAATGGAAAAAACCGCCTCGGGGGCGGCTTGGTTGCTTGTCCCGCGAACGCGGTCAAATTTGGGATTGGATGGCCATCGCTTGCGCGCGGGCTCCGATGGAAGGTTTGGTACTGCGCGCAGCGCGCGACTCGCGCGCCCGCATCGCAACGCGATCAATTGCCGCCTGAGGGGTCTCAATGCGATCCGCAAAACCGATGTCCACACCCTTTTGTCCGAAGAAGACGCCGGCCTCAGTGGCGCGTACCGCGTCGGCACCGATTCCGCGGTACTTGGCGACGGCCTCCACGAACTGGGTGTAATAGCCCTGCACCATGTCGACCAAGAATTTCATCGACTGCTCGGTGATGGGCTCGTGCGGACTGAGATCATTTTTGTGCGCGCCAGCCGCGACAGTTGTCACCTTGACGCCCATCTGCTCATTGCGCGCCGAGATGTCCAGGTGCTTGGCAATCACGCCGACCGAACCAACGCCGGACGTGCGGGACATCGAAATATTGCCGACGGCGGCAGCGATGAGATACGCCGCCGAGAAACCGTTGTAGTGCACGATCGCAGTCATGGGCTTGACAGCGCGCGCTTCGAAGAGGAAATCTGCCAGCTCGTAACAGCCGGTGGTACTGCCACCGGGGCTGTCAATATCGAATGCGATTTGCTCGACCGATGGATCGGCCAGTGCGGCGCTCACTTGCGCGCGGACCTGCTCATAGCTGGTCATAGTTTCGCAGGGGTTCATCTGCATGCTGCGGCTGACGAGGACGCCATGGACCGGAATGATCGCCACGCCGGTGTCAGCAATGGACTGGCGGCGCGCCGACTCAGCGCGCATCGCCGCCGTCTCATATGGGCCGTCGTCGTCCTCCATCATCTGCGGCTGCGCGCCGTTGACGCTCAGGTTGACGATGTTCAGGCTCATCTGCTGGTTCGCCCAGGCAGCAGCCTGGTCGAGCATGGCCTCGGTGACCATGAGCGGCTGATTGAAAATCATGCCGGCGATGCGAAAACGATTCTTCATGCAAGGATTCCTTCGATTTCAGCGACTTGCTCGGCGCTCGCCTTCACGGGCGTGACCGGCAGCGGCTTGGCCGCGTCGACCATGTTGAGCGGTTGCAGGTAGGTGTTGCCACCCTTGATAGGGGGCAGGTTTTCCAGGCGGCGGATGTCGTTCACAGACAGCCATCCCCACTGGCGGGCAACCGCGTATGCGGTATAGCGCGATCCTTGATCGCCGCGCAGCAGGCCGGAGACGTTGAACTCGATGTAGTACTCATCGCGCTCGCTTGGAAGCAGGAGATCGCGCATCATCGCCTGCTCGTGTCGCTTGATCCAAGGCAGCAGCGTGTAAATCACGAACTGGATCGCCTGGTGCTCGATGTTCGAGAACGTGGCCTTGTCTAGCTCGCCGATCATGTGCGGCGGCACCTTGTAGATGCGCGCAATGTCGAGGGACGTCAGCTTCAGGGCCGGGATCAGCTCCGCATCGACGTTGGTCATCGAGAGAGGCTTGAACGTCATCCCCTCCTGCAGCATCGCCACGCGCTTGGCGTTGGTGCTGCCACCGTACATCTGCTGCCAGCGGTCGGTGATTCGATCGATGACGCTCTGGTCCTTGATCGGCGACGACTCTCGCGGCCGCTCGATCACACCCGACAGCGCAGTCCCGTTCAGGAACGACTTGCCTGCGTATTGCTGGATCGCCTGCGCATGGCCGATGGCGTTCGCGTGCAGCATGATCGGCGACATGCCGACGTAGTTGTTCAGGCTCCACCACCGGACATGGTGCACCATCCGCTGCGGGATCGGCTCCTGGCCATCGATGCGGTAGTACGGCAGCAGGTCGGGTCCCTTGAGCACCTGTACGCTTTCCGTGTCGACCGGGTACAGTCCGGTGACCGTGCCATCGCCGTCGCGGCCGATCAGGCTGATCGAGTTGCCCCGGGTGCCCGCCTTCAGCTGGCTGTTCTCGCGATATTCGAAAGGGGTCTGCCACTCGTTCGGGGCATACGCCAGGATCCGGTAAAGCGGGTGATCCTTGGCCGGCTCGCGACCACCGTCCTCGGTGCGGCGGAACAGCTCGAGCGGCAGTTGCGCAATGCTTTCGGCGATCAAAGTCACACACGCCTGCAGCGAAGTCAGCGTGAGGGCCGACTCGACAGTCACAAGCGGTCCCGCATCGGAGCGTGCCCCACCCAGGCCGGACAGCCAGTTGCCGCCGCCGCCGGCGCTAACCTGCGGGCTAAAAAACTGTTTGGCGAACATCCGTTATTCCTTGATGCCACCGCGCGCCATGGCGCGGGCGACGGTGTATGACCAGAACAGAAGGCCAGCGCCAGCAACGATGAAGCCAGCGGGCAGGTAGATCATCCCGGCGCCGACGGTGACCGAAATCAGGCCCACGATGCCAGCGACGAGGGTCGCACAATCGATAAAGCTCATATGGAAACGCCCTCGTCGTAGATTGAAGTGGTTTGCGCTGGCTCCGGGTTTAGCGCCATCAGCTGTACTGCATTGAACAGGGCCATGAGCGGGTCAATCTTGCCTGTGCCGGATGCCTGCTTGGTGATGAGAGCGGCGTTTCCGCGCGGCTCTATCTTGGCGTTGCTGACACACCAGTTCATGAGCGGCTGGCCGCCATGCAGAAGCACGCCCTCGGCCAGCTTCCGCTCGGTGACGCTGATCGCGCCTATCAGTTTCCAGCCCTGCGAAACGCCAAAGCACTTGGCCTCATCAATTTCGGCATCGACCAACGCTTGGAACATGACTTTGTGGGTCTTTTCTGGATCCAGACCGACGGAAGCCAGGAGGCCTGACTCGTTGACTTCTTTCACCACTGCCGCAACCGCAGCGACGTCGCCGGGAAGCTGCTCGATGATTACCAGGTCACCCTGCTCCTGAAAGTCGGTGTACTTGCTTTCTTCGCTCTTGCGACGCTCCATTGCGATCGGGTGCGCCCAAGCGCGCGTCCATGCAAGCCACTTTCCAGTTTTGCGCTCGCGCCCAACAAACGCCAGACCCAGCAAGTCATCAAGGCCGCCACCGTCAATGCCGGCCGTGATCACCTCGCAGCGCGCGAGCAGATCGTGCAGCGTGATGTTTGGCACCTTGGCCTGGCGTTCCCAGAAATCTGCTCCAACCCACCGATCGGACCGAAGGTTCAGGCCGATCTCGACGTTGCCGTGCTTCGACAGAAAGCCGCGTAGGGATGCCTCCCCTTCGATCTCGGCCTTCATGAATTCGCGCTCGAGGAACGCGCTGTCGACGGAGTACCCATAGTTCGGGTTCACCATCGGCAGGTTTTCGAGCTTCAGGTGCTGCTTCGCCTTCACCATCTCCGGCGGGTGCTCGTAGATGATCGGAACGAACTGCGGGTCGTGAATTTTCCCGTCCCGTACGTCGCGGGCGTATTGCAGTTTTTCTTTGAAGATGCCGGCAGGCGGCTCATCGCTCTGCGTCGTTACCCAAATAACAAAGCCCTCTGGACGAGATGCCAAGCCGCCGAGCGCCTCGCGAAACATATCTTTCGCATTGGCCTGTTTGCCGAACAGCCATAGCTCTTCGACGAGCGTGCCGACCGATTTCTTACCCGCGACCGTCGCGCTGTCAGTTGCGATCACCCTGAGGGTTGAGTTCTTCTCGCGGTGCGTCAGCTTTTTGACGTGCTCTTGCACGTGAATCAGGTCGAGCAGCTCGCTGTAGTCGTCTTCATCCAGGTAATTCACCATGTCCCGCGCCGGGTTGTAGCTGTTGTCAGCCACTTCCTTGGTGGGAGCAAGGATGGTGAACTCCGCCGACTGACGCCAGTTCCGGATCAGGCAGGTCAGCATGATCGAGGCTGCCAAGCCGGACTTGAAGTTCTTCTTCGGCAGCATCACGAACCACTCTTTGATCAGCCTCCGGCCACTCTGCGCGTCATACGCGCCGAACACCGATGCTGCCAAATCGAACACCCATTGCCCTGATGCCTCACCGATCCGAGGGCTGCCAGGAGCATCGACGATCCGCAACTCCCGCATAACCTCCAGGTTAGCCTCTGCCTCCTCTGGAAAGATGGGCGGCGGAATGATCGAACGGCCAGAGCGAAGTCGCTCAGCCCAATCGGGGCACGCAGTTGTCCATTCCGGCATCACAACCTCTTACCATTCGCCGCTGCCAACTTTGGTGGCTCGGATGAGCCAAATTTTCCAGCCCCGGCTTTGCGCGCCGCGACCTGTTTCTGATCTTTCTTTCCGCCCTCGCCCAGCTTCTGATGCTTAAACGGCAGCATCGCCTTCGCCGCATCGATTCGAAGCCGAAGATCGGCTGCCGGCTCGTTCATGACCTTAGTGAGGAATTCGACGGGGTCGGCGGTTGGCGGAATCTCGATCGCGTCGTCCACCGGGCCGGGCTGCGCCGGTGCCTTCGTGCCGGCAATAGAGGTCGGCTGACGGCGCTGATCGAGGTAAGCTTTAACATCCGGGTCTTTAACATTTCGGGACCCGGCTGCCGACGCCGTTTTTTCACTGAAGCCGGCACGAATCGCCGCTTCCTTATTCGAGAACCCGGCCAAAACGGCATCGGCGAAGGCTCGCTTCTTGCCTGTTAAAGCCATTAACAATTTCCTCCAAGGGGACTTTTTTCTGCGCGTGAGTTGCTAGTCGGTGTCCGGGTCCGAGGCGTTGTAGACTTACAACACCCCCTCCCCTTGCCGGCTATCGTCAGCCGCGCGACCGCTCCGCAGCCTCACGAGCCGTCTTGGCGTCATGGCACGGAACGCACAACACTTCCTTGTTCGATTCGTCGTCACTGCCGCCCTTCCAGAGCGGGATGATGTGGTCGACCGGGCCACCGATGGTGGCGCGACCTTTGCGCTTGCACTCTTGGCACAAGCCGCAGTCGCGCGCCCGGATGCGGTCACGATCACGCACGCCAGCCGACCCGCGCTTGCGCTCGACTGTCTCAGGTCGCTGCGTCGGCAGCATGGTGACCCTGCTTGCTGCAGGCCGAAGTTGGGTTCGTAGCTGCTGCAGCTTCACGACGACTCGAACTTGATTCCGCGATCAACGATCCAGTCGATCATCTGATCGGCGCGAGCTGGGCAGCGCGAGGCGCACAGGAACGCGACGGTAAGCGCAGGACGAACCCACCATGCAACATGTGTGCGCAATACAAGCGATACGGTTGCCATCAGGTGGACTTCCATGGTTCGTGTGCTTGCTCTATGCCCTGCTCACGCGGTGCCGCTGGCGCCGAGAACAGCGCTCGAATAACGTGCTTCACGTTGGCAGGGACTTGACGAGCAGCCTCGACGATACTGGTGCTCTGTCCGCCGTGGCCTTTGGCGCGCAGGATCGTCTGGGCTTCTTCGCACGCCGCCAGGTGCTCAGCGAACTGGTTCAAGCGATGAAGGTCAGCCGCCTTGGCCGCATGGGCGCCAGGGCCAAGCACCGCTCGCAGGATCTCGGCGCGATAGATGCGTGCGATGTCGTTCATGCGATACCTCGAATCCGATTGAATGTTGCTTGCTCACGCAGCTTGAGCAAGCGATGGCGCAGCCAGTCCAACTCCTGCGCGACCGTCATGCTATTTCTCCCCGAAGCCCGGCACGTCTTGTGCGGACTCGGTCTTGAACGAAATGACCCAGATAAATACGAGCAAGCCGACCAGCGTCCACAGCACCCCGAATGCCCAGCCCGGCGCACCCAGGCGATCGAGCAGCAGCCAGAACAGAATGGCGAGACCGAGCGGCGAACGCATCGGCAGGGACGACGACTTGATGACGGTGCTGCGCTTCATGCGATACCTCGGAAAAGAAAAGCCGCCCGGCGCATGGATGCGAGGGGCGGCGAAGTCCAGCGAGCTGGAGGGAGACAAGTAGTGGTGGCCGGCGCTAATCTCCGGCTTACTGAATTAACCCGCGTTCCAGTAGGTGGTCGTGACGCTCTTGCGCAGCGGCTCTCGAAACACGACACCAACCCGCGCATCAGCCTGCGCGATTCCCCCACACGGCTGCCGACAGGAGTCGAACCTGCATCCTCTCCTTTCCATCGGACTATTGTTCAATCCGGACTGCGGGAGCGCTCTATCCAATGAGCTTCGGCATGCATGTGGTGACTCGTTAGCGGGAGTCAGGCGACCTACATGCCCACATCCTACAAGGATGGCGAAGATCCTGCTGGTGCAGGACCGGAGACAAGGGAGCGGACGGTGGGGCTCTCACCCACGGCTTGGGCTGTGTGCGATTCGCGCATCACCAGGCAGGCTGCGGCCGCATTGATCGGTTGGCCCGTGCGTGGGCCAGGCGGCGAGCCTCAAAGCTATCTGCTAGGTAGGCCGCAAATGCAAAAAGCCCACCGGAATGGCGGGCCTTTTTGCTAGACGAGCGCCGGCTGTATTGCGGGCCGGGTACTCGACTGCCTCGGGTGACGTTGGCGCCGGAGCGCGCATTACGTGGATCGAGGGATATGTGAAGAAACGTAGTTTACGCCCGGTTCGCCTAGTTTGCAACACTGTTGCGCTACAACTCGATACGCGCTGCAACACCAAGAACGACATCATCAACGGCTACACCCAAACGCATGCGCCGATTCATCGTGATATAGATGTCCGATGGTGTGGCACCGGTGACGTTTCTGAACTCGTCTACTGCCTGGACGGTGGCGAGCAAGATTGCGCTCTCCATCTTCTCGCGCGCGGCGCGGATGCTATCGGCCGCACTCATGCCGCTCGCCTCATCTTAGCGGACGCCCGCGCGCTGTGCGCCTGGTACAGCCCTTGCAGCTCCGACACCATGTCCTTGACGCGCTCAATCTCCAGCGCACCACCCTGGATCGGCTCACGGCCAGTGCCGGCGCAGTGAGCGCAGACCCGGCTGGCCACGACCTTTGTCCCGTTGCATGCTGAGCATTCGCCGCCCAGCCAGTGCGCTAGGCTGACGCGCGCGATCTTGGCATATATGGCATAGGCGGCCTTGATGTCCCACTCGGCTTTGATATTCATCCACTTCCGATCAAAGCCCTTGCGTGCTACCTCGCCCGTCCACACACGCAGCAACACGCCCAGGTCACGAGCGCTGCTCTCGTCTGCCTGACGCGGCACGCCAGCGATACTGGCTCGCAGCAGCATGGTGCCGAACAACGCGCCCGATCCGCCCGACAGGTCAGCTAGCGCTGCGGCGACAAGTGGCTCGGTTTGGTGGTGCTGATCGTCATCCTGCAAATTGGATGTATTCAGTGCATTGAGGTAGCGCTCAGCAAACATGGGTTCTCCTTCGTAACGACAAAGAGATTACCAGTGGAAAGAAAATAATGTAGACGCCCGACATTTTCCAAATCGCAATTTGTATCCGATTTGCATCACGTGAGTGCGACCCGGATGCAAAATAGACTGGCCATTGACTACCTATTCACCGGTGTCGCAAGCGGCGGTTCAGTTCAGCAGAGTGGCAACAGACATGACACAATTGCTCAGTTGATCGAACCCTATTGCCACTCAAATTGCAGGAAAATATTTAATGGATTCACTTACTCCAACTCAGCTAATGAACGAACTTGACAGCGCGTCGGCGGCTGTTCAGGAAGCGTTGCCCAGAATTATCCAAAGACACCGGTCGTTGGGAATTTTGACTTGGGCGCTTTTGCATCAAATCGAGCGGGAGGTACTGGAAGATGTCGAAGCAGATGGAGAGCATCATCCACAGGTTTTACGCATGCTGCGCTCGATCCCGGCCATGGGCTACCCAAATGACGATAGGCCGGCATCCTTTGAGGGTCATGGAGTGATCTCGAGCGCATTTTCAATGATCTTCAAGGCATGGCAGCACGTACACTGAAATCGTAGGCGTGTGGTTAGAACTCTTGAATATGCCAGCCCAGCCCTCCTTCTTCGGCTTCACGCGTACAGCAATGAAACGGATAGGATAAAGGTCAGCGGCAATTTTTATCTTGGCACGGACGCCGTCCTGCCAAAAATCCTTCACTCCTGCATCTCTAGTGCGCCATCCACTAGCACGACAACGAAGCCAGATGTGTAAAAGGTGTTGTCGGCGAGCCACAGCTTGACGCCTTTGAGGTGGGATTGAACGCGTTCTCAACCTTTCAATCCTTCGTCCCCGGAGGTTCACAGCGGAAATCTTTGAGGAAGACAGGCTATAGTGTGCACTCAGCGGCGCTTCAAAGCGTGTGCCGCGTTTTTGGTACTCGGCGCCGATATAGCAAACGCCTTCAATCTAACTTGGTGCCATCGATGTTCACTGTCAACGGATCACCAGTACGCCTTTTGTTCGTCAGTCAGAACCGTGATGTTTGTGAGATCTACGAAAGTCTGTTTGAGGCGTTCGGCTGCGTCATGGCGATAGCACATAGCGGCCAAGCGGCAGTGGAAATAGCTGAGACCTACAGGCCACATGCTGTTTATATGTCGCTCGAGCTCGGCGACATGCGGGGAGCGGAGCTAGGCATCAAGCTACGCAGAATTGACGTCACGCGCGACATCGTGCTGGTTGCAGTCACGGGGCACTCCGCCCGAATTGTTGAGAAGTACGGCCTGTGCGTAGGTTTCGACAGTTGCATAACAGTGCCGGTGCGCCTGCCTCAGCTATTTTTACCGCTCGCAGGTATAGCGAATATCACTGCAAATTTAGCTGTTTCGGCAGTGGCGCAGGAGGCGCAGCCCACGCTCGAATCGCAAGCTTACGCTTCTTTTCGGGACGTCATTCTTGGTCGCTAGCGGGCATTGAACAGACGCCGCCGGAGCGCCAAATCTGGAATTTCTGATCTTTTAAACGACCAATATGCTGATTCGCGAAAAAACTGACATCGACGGCTGGATAGTCACAGTGAACCTCAACGAGGTAAAACCTGACGGGTGGTTCCCAATCGTTCAGGAAAGATGCGCGGTTTGGGCGACTGCTGAGTTACGTGGCCCAGCTCAACACCCATCAGTATGGAAACAGACCGCACTGCTTCGATACCCTCAAAAAACGATCGCTGCCTTGTTCGACAGCGCCTCTGAAGGACGTGACGCTGCTGTCTCTGAGCTGACCGCGCGGATAAAAACGTTCACGAAAAAATAGGCCCGGCCAGGTGGCAAGTCCAGCTCCCTTCTACCTACTGGAGGCCTAGCTGCCAGCATCTTCTCCAATTAGCCCATAGTGGTGGTGAAGCTGTTGTGCCGCATCACCCGCTGCAGCGTCTGAACTGGCGCGCCAGCTTTGGACATAGGTGTCGGCGCGCTCGCTGGTCAGGCCTGTTGCTCTTTCCGGCCACCTGAAATCGGCAGTTTAGTACGCGCCCCGCTTGAAGACATTCGTACTCATATCGATCCCTTTTTCTAAAACTCTTCCACCGACCAGCCGCCGCCATCCTTCTTCGGGCGAGCCTGGATGGCAACGAATCGCATTGGGTAAAGGTCGGCCGCTATTTTGATCTTCGCTCGAGCATCATCTTGCCAGAAGCCTTTCACCTCGTGCATCTCCAGCGCACCGTCGGCCAGCATGACGGCGAAGTCCGGGGTGTAGAACGTGTTATCGGCCAGCCGCAGTTTCACCCCCTCGAACTTGAACCACGCAACATCACCGGCAAAGCGACGGGCGTCGAGCGTAGCGGCGTAAGCGGCCTCGGTCTTGTTCATAGTGCCGACCTTGAGCCGGCCCAGCGCCTGGAGCGCGCGCTGAGCGGTCATTGGCCCATTTCCCGTCTCGCGATCTCGTTGGCGACAATCGTGTCTCGAGTAATGCCGTCACACTCCAGCAGTGGGCCACAGTCGCGCCAGTCGCCATTCCAATCCGGCACCCTGGCCTGACCGCGAGATTGCGCCGCGCCGTCGGGCGGCGTGCCCAGCAGCGCGCCGCTCACCTGAAAAATGTTTGTCCACCCCATCAATTCCGCCAGGCGGCGGTTTGCATCAAGTTGCTGTTGTTGCATCTGACTCCTTTTTGGTTTTCATTTCCCACTTCTCGATCCAGCGCTCGCGCAGCGCCATTTCCTTCGCTCGAATGAACAGCACGCAAGCACGGTCATTCCAAGTAGCGAACGGCCCGCGCGACGGGCTATCATCCTCGTGGCCCCGGCAATACCCCTGCCCTTGCTTGAGCTTGTCCGGATAACCCTCCGTCTTGAGCCGCTCGCAGCGCGCGCATATCTCGACGTCGCCACCCATCACGCTGCTCTAGCCGGCGGCAGGTCGCGGCGCACAAGATCCTTGAGCGAGCCAATGCCCTCCGGCTTGGGCGCGCGCCGCTCCGGCTGGGGTGGCGCGGCCAAGGTCGGCATGATCGTGGTGAACGTGGGCGACGCCGTTGCCTGCTTGAGCGCGGGGTCCAGCGCCAGCTCGATGCGAGCCTTGAACTGACCCATGTACTCACCGGACCGCGGCGAAAGCCCCAGCTCAGCTCCCTTGGCCAGAATCGTTGCATCGGTCGCCCACCAGTTCCCGCCGGCTGGCTTCGGCTGGTTGACGGGAGGCGTCCAGTCGGCGGCGTAGTGCTCCCCGGGCCCGAAGAACGTGGCCGCCTGCTTGATGAACTGCGGCTCGATCTTCATCGCCTTGACGTAATGGGCGTACGCCTGCGCACCAGCCAGCATCTCTGCCGGCGTGGCGCCGATCGTGATCCGAGCAGCCCATGCCTTGTGCGCCGCCTTCTTACTAGCGCCTGGGCGCGCCGGGTAGACCTCCCACACGACTTCAAAGTCAGCGGGATAGTCGTTGCGAGCCACTTTCGCCGGCCGGCCACCTGCGCGAAGCAGATCAAGCTCGTCCAGCAGCTCTGTGACCGTGGTCGACTTGAGATGCACTGTCAGGGCACTGGCGGCAAGCGCGCGCAGTGGTGAGTAATCACGCGGCATGGGCCACCTCCTTTTGCCGCTGCACGACCTGGTGCTTCGCCCACTCGCCAGCGACCCATGTCACGCCTTTCGATGTGAAGCGAGCCGAGTTAAACGCGTGTCCGCTTCCTGCTGTACCGGCCTTCACGCAGAAGCGGCCGGCGTCAATGTGCTGGGCGTGGGGTGTCAGCTCCGATCCGAGCCGGTACAGAATCTTCTGTTCGATCAGGAACTCACGGAACAGGTTCTCTTTCGCGCCCAGCAGCTTAGCCACCTGACGGAAGCCCTTCGTGCCGGTCGAGTCGGCGTAGCGCTCGACGAACTCGACGGCCGGCGCTGCAGCGGCGAGCTGGGCGGCCTGTGCATCGATGACATCCTGCTGCTCGGCAGCCAGGCGCAGCGCCGCGGCGAACGATTGCGGAACGGCCGGAGCTGGAGCCGACGGTACAGCTTCCAGCGCCTGCCAGCGGTCGATGATTCGCGCGCGCAGCTCGGCGCTGTAGCCGGACGCTACTACCATCGTGTCACGAAACGACAGCCAGAACTCCGTATAGCATTGGCCGTTCTGCGGGTGTTGGTAGGGGGTCTCGTTCCCAGAAACGATACCCTCGGCAATCAATCGTCGTACCGTTTTCAGAACGCTTTCGTGCGGGGCGCCCGTCACATTGGATATCTCGCGGCTCGACATCGTCAAGTCGTTGCCGCCGGTATTTTGCAAATTCAGCATGCTTCCCATGATGTTTCCTTTCTATCCGTTGGCGCCGCGTCAGGCGCTTCTCTGTACACGTGGCCCTCGTCGACGCGCTGGAACACCAGCTGCAGCGCAGCGATGGTTTCGGCGCGCGTAGCGACTTCCAGCTGGGCATCGTGGACCGTGAGTACCGTTTCGATATCTCGCATGGCATCGCCGTCGAGCCGGAAGTTACCGCTCTTGGCGCTGCGCACTTTGGCGCGGAAAGCGCCGTCGAGCGCGCGGATGATCGACGCCTCGTGCTCCGCGCCGATATCAGCCTCGGCCATAGCCATGGCGATGTTCAGCGCGGTGACCACGCACGACCAGGCTTCTTCGGTCGCGGCACCGGTGCGCAGCTGCTCGAGACTGAGCCAGTACGCAAGGCCCAGGTCGGCCAGCTGATCCTCGGCGAGCGGCGCAGCGTCCTGCCCGCGCGCGATACACCGTGCAATTGCGGTCAGGCCGCCGGCCAGCGCCACCGGGCGCGGGCGATACTTCTTAGTGCGTACCTTTTTCATGCCGCCGCCTGATCACAAAGTCCATAGGAAGACGAGCAACCATCCGGCTCGTCGAGGTCGTTCAGCAGTGAGAACTGCTTTCCTCCGCGCGTGGTTTGAGCCCACCGGACGACCTGCCAGACCTCGTTGCGCGTGAAAATGCGCGCGGCGCGTTCGTTGGCCTGGTTGTCGACCTTGTGGAAGAACGTGCTGTAGCCCCGCTTGCTGGCCATCGAAACGATGCGCTCCCAATCGCTGATGCGCACCAAATGGCCACGACGGCGCACGCTCGTCTGGCGGATCTCTTCCTTCTTCGAATTGATGCAAGGCATGCAGCCGACCCGGTCGCAACCTTCCAGATACAGCGGGTTCGGCGTCCGGCCCCGTGCCGCGCAGTAGGCGAAGGCTTCAGGTTTCGTCCAGTCGACGATCGGGCGGTAAATGAACATTCCGCCGCCGAGCGATTCGAACTTGGGCGCGTTCTTGCGCGCTTCGGATTCATCCCGGCGCACACCCTGCCAGCTCACGACGGTATGCCCCTTCTCGATCAAACCGAGTTGGAAATCGACGGCCATGTTGCGCTTGAGCTCTTCAGTGCAGAACTGGGCTTTGCGCGATGGGAAGCGTCCCTTCCAAATGCACAGGTCGAGGAACGCGTTGCCGGTCGGGTACAGCACGCTCAGCGCGCGGCGCTTGGCCTTGTTCGACCAGCGCTTGCGCCGGCCGCCGCCTACCTTGACGGTCTTCTGCACAGGCTTGCCCTTCTTCATGACGACGTTGCCGAAACGGTCGCGCTTCCAGATAGGCGTCTTGCCGTCGGCTTCGAACACCGGCTTCGTGTCGTACTCGCGGCCGGTGCGCACGTCGCGCGCCACGAACCAGCGCTTGTCAGCGATCTGCTGGGTGAAGTCGGCCTTCAGCCGGTGAATGCGCACGCCGATCTCGCGTTCCAGGTAGTCGAGGTGGTCGTAGACGGCTTGATCCTCGTTGTCCGTGTCGCAGAAGATGCCAATGACCCGGTGGGCGCCGAAGCGCTCGACCGCTTGTTCGAGGGTTGCCTGGCTGTCGATGCCGCTGGAGACCGACGCTACATGAATGATGCTCATGCTGCCTCCCGCGCCGGCTGTTCGGCGTCGACCGCCTCGAGGTCGAACAGTGTCGGCATGCTGACCTCGCGCTCCATCGCGCGGCAGTAGTGCACCTGGTCATTGAAATACGCTGGATTCAGTTCCGACCCGGCGCCGCGGCGACCCAGCTTCATGGCGCGCACCGGGACCGTGCCCAGGCCACAGAACGGGTCGTACACGACGTCGCCCGGGTTGCTGTAGCGGTTGATCAGGCGGTCAACGATATCGATCTGGAACGGGCAGACATGCTTCTCGACGGCGCGCGCCGACTGGTCGCCGTTCAGGGTGCGCATGCGCACGATGTCGTGCCACACCATCGGATCGCCGCTGCCCGGCGCCAGGCTGAGGTAGTCGGCCGGCAGCGAACGGTTCGCCAGCATCGCCTCGCCCACCTTCACGTGGTATTCGTAATCGTAGACATTGGTAATCGACAGCTGGGTGAACATCTTGGCCAGCTTTGCCGGACCGTAGCTGGCCAGCTCCTCGGCCGCGAGCAGGCGATCGCCGCTCGAGCGCCAGAATGCGTGGGCGTCGACCTGCCAGCGCGCGACGCTGTAGCCGGTACCTGGGATCGGCGGCAGCTTACGGTCGAAGGCAACCTGCTCACCGTCATCGGTCTGGCACAGCGGCTTGAACTTGGTCACCGGGATATCGGCATAGCCACGGCTGCGGTCGCTCTGCGGTTTGTGGAACAGCAGGATGTACTCCGGCGAGCCGACGCCCATCTTCGTGCCGTCCTTGCACACCTCGGAATAGCCCAGCCGGTAGGTCTGATTGTTCTCGCGCACGACGTCCGTAACCACGGTGATCATGCCCAGGTAGTCGAAGCCGTGCTTCATGCCGTGAAACAGCGCCTCCGCATGGAACGGGCTGACCGTCGGGATGCCAGCGCCGGTCACGTTGCCGAAGTTGATCCGGTCCTTCACGTGGCAGGCGTAGATGCGGCCCGGCTGCAGGATGCGGAGCAGCTGCGGCGTCAGGAAGTCCATCTGCTCCCAGAAGTGGTTGTTGTCCTGGGTGTGGCCGAAGTCGTTGTAGCTCGGCGTGTACTCGTAGTGATTCGCGAACGGGACGCTGGTGACGATCAGTCCGACCGAGTTCTCCGGCTGCTCGAGCGCTTCCAGCACGCAATCGTTGTTGGCCACGCTGAACCGCTCACCCGCGACCACGTGCCGCTCGACGCCGATCGTGCGCGCCAGGCTGTCCTGCATCGACAGCTGATCCAGCCCGTAGGTGCGAATGATCTCGCCCATCGTGTCCTGCATCTCGTCGTGCCGGCGCCACTTCTCTTGCAACTCGGCCAGAACAGCGCGCTCCACCTCAGTGTGGATGATGTCGATCCGGACCGGATGCGTCTGCTGGAAGCGCTGGATGCGGTGAATCGCCTGGATGAAGTCGTTGAACTTGAAGCCGATGCCGGCGAAGATCGCCCGGTGGCAGTGCACCTGGAAATTGCAACCTGAGCCTGCGATGATCGGCTTGGTCGACAGGATCGGGAACTTGCCGTCGCTGAAGTCCGCAATGCGCTGCTCGCGCTCGTCCAGATCCTGCGTACCCCACACGCTCACGGCGCCGGGCAGCGCAGCCTGGATTGAGTGACGCTCATCCTCGAGGTCGTGCCAGATGACGAAATGGTCGTCCGGATCCGCCTCGACGATCTCGGCGACCTTGGCGACGCGCGCGGCCATGCTCTGCCGCTTCTCGCCGGCTGCCGCCGACAGGCCCATCGCGACGTTCGGGATCAGCAGACCCTGGCCATTCCGCTCAGCGCCGGCGGCGTCATAGTCGCTCGGCACCTCGTGATAGTGCACCTCGAGCGGCGGCAGGTCGTAGCCTTCATCCGAGTGACCCAGATCGCTCGGGCGACGGATGAAGCATGCCCAGCTCGCCACCCACAGCCAGAACTCGGTTTCCTTGTGCGGGTACAGGGTCAGGTTGCCGGCCTTCTCGCTGTCACGCTGGAAGAAGCGGGTCAGTGCCTGGCCGGTGTCCATCACGCCCAGGAAACCCGCATAGTGGATCAGTTCCTTGAAACGGTTCGGGCTAGGCGTGGCGGTGTAGACAAACTTGAACTCGACCTGGTCGAACAGCGGCAGGAACTCCTGATAGGTCTTGCTGCCATAGCTGCGCAGGATACTGGCTTCATCGAGCGACGCGGCGCCGAAGCGGGTGACATCGATCTTCCCGTCGCGCACGCTCTCATAATTCGTCATGTAGACCGTGTCGATACCGTCGATCTCTGCATCAGTGCGGATGAAGCGCAGGTCGACCGCGCAGTCGCCGGTGAAGCGCTTCGCCACCTCACGGGTGAACTCCTGACGCACGCCCAGTGGCAGAACGATCAGGCGCAGGCACGGCCGGTGGATGCCGATCTGGCGCATCACCTCAAGGTTCGTACTGGTCTTGTGCAGGCCGAACGAGGCGAAGACCGCGCGCTGGCCGCCCTGCAGCGCCCAGCGCACGATGTCGCGGGTGTGCGGCTTGAGGCCTGGATTGATCTGATCGAAAGGGACGGCGAAGCCTTTACGCTGTGCCAGCTTGATCTTGGCGCGAAGGAAGTCGTTGTAATCGCTTAAAATATTGGCAGACATAATTACTCCACTGTGATTTGTTCAGAGGCCGCGTCGGGTGCAACCGCCGCGGCTTCGTTATTTGTGAGCATGGCCACGCATTCGGCCAGCAGCGCCAGTTGGGCGCCGTAGCGAGCCTCGAAGCGCGCCTTGTATGGATGAACGGCGATCAGCGTCGGGTTCGTGCCAGTGCCGTCCTGGTGGTGGCCAGCGCACAGAGGCAGGACCAGTAGGTGCGCACCAGGCTTCGTGCGGCCGTCGATGTGGTGCACACTGACGTCAGGGTTGCTCCAGCCGTCATGACGGCATGCCACGCAGCCCAAGTCGGCGATCGCGCTCATGAACCGCGCTTCGTCGGCGGTCGGCGGACGTCCCTTCATCCCACGCGAGGCCATAGGCTTCTGCAGCTTCGGCTCACGGGCTCGGGCCTTCGTCTGCACTGCGGCAACACGCAGCAGTCCAGCGCCAGCTGCGGGTGTCTTGAAGCCGGTACCGCGCGCCATCGGCGTCTTGCGCTGCAGCGGCTTGCCCTGCTTGAGGGCGCCAGAGCGGATCACGGCATCACCCGTTTGAACTCGACCACCCACACCCATGGGTTGGCATCCCAGCTGCCGACACCATTGATCGATTCCCAGAGCGCGGCATACGTTGGCGCCACATCCTCAAAGCTGCGCCCCATTCGCTTCGCCAGATGGATGATGGCCAGGTCGTCCAACGCTCCGTCCACCGCTTCGATGCCCTCAGCCCAGCAGTCGGCCTCGCTGATGTCCTGCAGTCGCTCGACGCGCACCGACACAATCTCGAGCAGGATGCGACTGGCCCAGCGCGGCATGTGGATGCTTGGGCGCCAACGCAGACTGCTGCCGTCCCACCCCTCTCGGAAGATGCAGTGTTCTGGCTTCTGGAATTTGCGCGGGATGTCCGACAGTGGCGAACCCTTACAACCCGTGTATTGCGTATAGGCCCAGGTGCCGTCGTCGTCAGGGTCTTCCAGCCAGGTCTCGCGCACCCACAGGCGGTCGCCGGGCTGGCCGTATGGGCATGCGTGCCAATGGTCGGCGGCGGTGTCGGGGTTTTCCGACCAAGGCCAAAGGCTGCCGCCGTCACGTTCGCCGATCTCTTGGCAGCGAACCTTCAACGCTCGGCGCGTCTGTGTCTTGCTGCCGTTGAGCAGCGCGCGCACCATGGCACCGCTGAATAGGATCGGACGCTCTTTCATGCGGCCTCCAGCATGGCAATCGACATGACCCTATTCGGAGCGCAGTCCCACCCGCGTACCTCGTCGGCCGTGAACTTGCCGGCTTGAGACTGGTCAGCCGTGTAACCGCAGAAGCCCGCGCGGTGATAGAGCTGATGCTCGTCATGCCAGACGTTGAACAACTGCTGGTCGCCCGGGAACAGGATGTCGCGCAGTTGGGCGGCGCGCTCGAACTTCATCCCTTTGACTGCGCTGGCCATCTCCGCCTCGAGACGCTTGCGGCGGCGGTCGGCGTTGCGCTTGACGCGAACATTGCCCGGGCTCTTCACGTAGACCTGGTTGTGCCACACATAGTCCAGATCGTAGCGACCGGTCACGATCTGCCAGTTGCCGTTCAGGCTGTAGAAAGCGACGCCACTGATCACACGGCCGTCGCGGTTGATCGCATAGACCGGCGTACCGTTCTCCAGCTGGTAGCCGTCAGCTGACTTGTCATTGCCGCTGTTGCCGAAGCGGGCGCGGTCGAGCTCGGGCACGTAGTGGCCGGACGTGCGGCGAGCGTGCGCCGCGTATTCGAGGGCGGTGACGCCATTGAACCCCAGTTCTGGCCGCGGTTCGCCGCAGGCGTAACCGGTGAACACGTTGCACAGGTAGTCGCGAATCCGCCGGCGCGTCCGCTCCATCTCTAGGCGCAGCACGTGTGGCATCCGATCTTCTTTGTCAAAATCGTAGCGGCCGCCGTTGCGGTTTTCTGACTGCGTGACGTCCTGCCACATCTCAAACTTAATGCAACGCCCGCTCAAGCTGAGCTCGCCCTTCAAGTCACCCTTGCTGCAGGTGCGATGGTTGAGCGCGATCACCTTGTAATGCTCTGTTTTATCCCACGGGCCAACGGTCCATCCGATACGGTTCAGGGTCTGAACAATGCGCGCGAACACTTGGCGCTTGAACAAGCGTTCCCAGGCCTTTTCTGCTGGGTAGCCACCCGCTGCACGCGCGGCGCTGATGCCGTCTTCCCAGATCGAGATGCTAGCGTCGCCGAAGTTGACCGTACCGGTCCGGTCGATACGAGTGCTCATGCGCCACCTCCACCAACGGTCTTGAATGAAGTCTCGCTGCGCACCGACCAGGCCGGTATGTCCTGGCGCAGGCCACGACGGTTAGGGATGTATTTCTTGCTCAACGTCGGGCGCGCAAACACGTCCGAATGGCGCGGCGCCGCGACCTGGCCAACGTGCTTGACATGCACGATGCCGGCCAGACGGTCGTAGGAGATGCGGGCGTACAGGCTGACGGCGATGCGGCCATCCTGTTGCACCGTCAGCCAGCCGGTGCGCAGCGCGCGCTGCAGTGCGTCGCCCTTGAGCTTCGCCTCACCGATGGCATCCAGTGCAGCCTCGAGGTCTTGCTCCTTCATGGGGCCATGTTTGTACAGGTGCTCGCCTGCGGCAAAGGCTGCAGTGCCGCGCGTAGGCTGACGGTAGTTACTATGCTCAGTCATGCCCGCACCTCCGGATTACGCGCGCCGAACAGCGCAGCAACCAGCGGGTCGCGCGCGGGCGCCGCTGAGTGCAAGCGCACCGAGTAGTGCACGTCGTCTTCCATGATATGTACGAGACGGCCGGCGCCGATTTTGGCCGTCTCGCTCGAGCGCTTCGGGACGCCTGTGGGGCGCGCCACTGGTGCCGTAGCGAGTTGAGCAAGATAAGCCTGAGCCTGGTCGATGGTGATGGCGAGGAAGCACATCGATTCACTGTCGATGCGCGCAGTCGTAATGCGGCTCCCGAGATCGACCAAGTACTTGCGCACGCCGGATGGACCCATTTGCAGCAGGTTCCCGATCTCGTCGCGGCGCAGTGGGCGAATCATGAGTTCAGCCACCAGACGGCGCAGGTTGTCGATACGCGCGGCAGTCTGGCCAGGGGTAACGTAACTGGCGCGTGTCATGCCGGCACCTCTTCAGTTTTCGCTGGAGCTGCGGCTTTCGTCATCGACGCGAGGTCGTCCACAACCGGAAGCGCCGCAACCCATGCAGGTGCAGCAGGCAGGTTATCTTCGCCGCGCATCGACATCATCACGCCGATGAAGTTTGGAGCGCAGCCCAGCCGGAAAACCGCTGAACCTGGATCGTCTTTTTTCGAGAAGAAACTCATCGCCACCGCATCGCGGGACCGACGCAGCAGCGCCTTGCCAGCCGCGATAGCCGCCTTTTGGGCCAGCGCAATGACCGGGGAGCCGAACGTGCCTGGAAGTCCTGGTAGCAGGTCTTCCAACTTCGGGATCACGCGCTCATACCGCGGGTACTGCGCCTCGATTTCAGGACGGCCGGCCTGGATGTACACATCCGCGTCACCGTTCTCGACCACAGCCAACCGGTCGCCGATCATCACGACATGGCGATCATTCGTCAGGCCAGTTGCGCACGCTTGCTGCATGCGATTGTCAAACCGCAGGATGACTTCATGCTCGCAGATCGCTTCTGGGTCGTAGATCGCACCAAGCACATGTCCGTTGGTCGCGCAGATGACCGCGCCGCCGTCCTTATGCGGGCGGACGTTTATTGCGTTGAGGTAGTAGCGGATATCAGCCTTCGCGATGAATGGCGCGATGATCGGCAGCAGTTTGGCCGTCAGTCGTAGCTTGGCGTGTTTGTTTTCGATCATTGCTCACCACCGATCACGGCGCGAGCGGCCGCATTCAGGTCGGAATCAGTGAGGACAATGCGGTTGGTGGTGGTGAGGTACACGACATCGCCAGCGCGCAGCCAGCTGTTGTCGATCACGAGCTCAACCAACGACTGGGCGTCGGTTTCGACCTGGTTGACTGAGTACCCTTGCACAGGTGCGAAGCGCGCAGTCGAAGACTGGTCTTCACCGGCGTGCACCGGCGTGATATTTGATTGTGCTAACATGCGTTCTCCAAGTAGTTGCTTCATCAAAGCCCGGTTGCAGCCGGGCTTTTTCGTTTCGTGCCTCTCAGCAAACATCCGCTGGGGGCCCTCTTTACTGCGCCAACTCGCGAATCTCTTTCACCGGTACGCCCAGGTGCTCGTGGATGCTCAAGATCGTCGACGGGCCCAAGGCCGATCCGGCGCGCATCTTGCTGATTTGCGCTGGCGAGACTTCCAACTCACGCGCCAACGCCGCGTCGCTCTTGATCTGGAAGCGCTCGCGCAGCGCGTCCAGCAGCTTTGGTACGTTCGTCAATTCCGCTCCCTGATGTGATATTGGTGACGGCGCCATCCCGCCGTCTGGGTACTGCCTACGTCGACTAGGCGCTCGCCCGGGCCAGCGCCTGGCGAGCAGTGATCTTCGCTTTCAGGTCAGCGGCAGCGGCTTCGTACGCCTGGGCCGCCTCGACGAGCTCCGTATGGGCAGCGAGCAGCTCGGCATCGCTGGCGTCCGGCGCCACGGTGAGCAGCGCCATCTTTGCTTCGGCGCCCTCTTTCGTAATGCTGAGCAGGTGTTTGATCGCGTCGAAGCCGACATCAGCGGTCTGGCCAGCCTGGCGAACCTCGACGCCGAGCGTGCAGAGAATCTGGTTGAGCACGTGCACGCGGCAATCCATCGGCAGCGCGGCGAGAATCGACGGAACCATGTTGGCCGGCAGCTTCGCGTCCTGCTCGTCGTCGCCACCGAGCCAGCGGTATAGCTTCTGTGCGGCGCTCTTGGCGCGGGTGTAAGCGTCCTTGCTGGTCGAGTCGAACGTAAGGCCCGTGGCACGGTCAGCTCCGATCCGCTCGTGCGCTTCCATCACATGGATGGCGGCGGTCTCGCGACTCATTTGACCGCTGTCCCAGCGCCATGCCTCGACGGCCGTGCGAAGAAGATCAACGAGCGAGTTTTTCTGAGGACACATCTTCATGACTTTTTCCATTTAGAAAGCTAATCTGAAAACACTTAATAGGAGATCGACTTCATGACCGCTTTACCCGCCCAGATGTCATACCGCCGGCTGCACGCAGTCGATCAGGCTAAGTCTGGCGCGGCGTCAGTGGATCTAAGCGACCCACTCGAAGTTCCCGACGACTGCGAGCGGATATACGCCCAGTCCGCATCAGGCAACAGATCCTCGCAACGAACTGCTCCGCTAGATTCGCGCTCGAGCAAAATGCATAGCTCGGCACGAAACGATTGGTGGCGGCTAGCAGCCTTCCGGAGGTATCCCTCACTCGTCCCGCAGGCCGAGACGAATGCTGCGCGCTCGTCCTTTGCCAAGGAGTTGAGGTACTTAAGCAATTTGTCCATGCGCATAATTTACCCGCAGGTAAAGTTGAAGTCAATACCCATAGGTCATTTACCTGCAAGTAAATTGCTGATTGAATGCCGCATGGACAAATTTGAAATACGCAGGCTCAACTTGTTAGCTCTTCTACGCACCCATTGCGGTGGGAAGGCAGCGACGCTGGCGGACAAGATTGGTCGATCGGCGTCCTATGTGTCGCGGATGTTGTACGCCGACGGCAAAGTTGGGAAGAAGCGCATCGGCGAGGACATGCGCGATGTAATTGAGGACGCGCTGGCACTACCAAGAGGACAGCTAGACAACGAACTCCTCGCGGTTAGTGAGCGAGACGGCTTAGCCGCGCCTGAAGTCGAAGCGCCGGCAGAGGCAACCACAACCCCACTTTCGAAAGAAGAAGCTCTCAGGCTGCTGCCTGGCGCTAGGCCAGTTCGCGTAGTAGACAGCGACGATCCCGCTTTGACCCATATACCCAAAGTGAGGCTGCGCCTTTCCGCAGGGATCAGTGGCTTCCAAGTAGAACCGGAACGATTCGACGGATCGACCACGACGGTCCCGACCGACTGGATCGAGCGAAACGGCTATAACCGTGAGCAGCTGATCGCTATCCGTGTGAAGGGCGAGAGTATGGAGCCAACGCTTTACGAGGATGACCTGGTCGTTGTCAATCTGGCTGACACGCGGCCATCAGACGGCAACGTCTACGCCATCAACTATGAAGGCGAGCCATTGGTGAAGCGTCTGACGCGAGATGCAGGGCAATGGTGGCTCACCTCAGACCACACGGACCAGCGCAAGTTTTACCGCAGGGTATGCCAGGGAGGCGACTGCATCATTGTCGGTCGCGTGGTGCGTAAGGAAAGCGAAAGGCTGTAATGCACTACGCAGTTTTGCGAGTGCGCGGAGTGCGCACGGTTGTCGGGCTCGTGGAGCGGTGGCAGTTAGGCGACCGGCATGCGCCAGATCTAGTCGATAAACTGCAGCGGCAATTTGCGCTTCCAGCAGTGCTAGTGGCTTGCGACGACTCGACCTGGCGCACTGCCCGCGCTTACGCGGCGAATGACTCAGAACGGCCGCTGTTCGAACTACTCGCGGAGGCGGCTGACATCGAGTGGCAAGAGCTCACCGCAACTGACTGCCGACGACCGGCCCAGTGAGTATTGGCGAGATTCCGGCACTGATCGCTCAGCTATACTCCCGCGAGCGAAACGGCACGCTCAGATGTCGGGAATTCGAACCCTGCACAGGTCTATAAAATGAAATTCTTCGGCATCTTAATTTTGGTGGTCGGCTTGGCGCTCAGCGTTTTCGCGCTCAATATGAAGGTCAATGTCGAAGTGGAGTCCAGAGACCTCGGCTACGGGGTCCGTATCCCCGCAATGAGCGTCGCGAACGTTAATCTTATGGACCAGCGCCAGAACTTGCTAATCTTCTCCGGCGTGCTCGCAGTTGTCGGCGCGATCTTGACCGGGTTTGCCTCAATGCGTCCAGCGGCGCCTGCACCTGTGCCTGTCATCCTGAAGGAGGGCGAAGGGCTACTCGACTTCTTGAACGAAAAGCCCGCCATGAAAACAGCGCAGAAAACCGAAGATTTATGACAGTGACAAGGGCGCGAACTTGCTCCCTATCTCCGGTGACTTTTGGCTAGATTTCGCTGCCTTCGACCAAGCTATACTCGCTAGCTAAACGGTACGCTTAGATGCCAAACTCAAAGTCCAAAATGCAGAAAACCTTTGTCGCCCTCGCAATGCTTGTGAGCCTCGTATTGGCTCCGGCCGCCGTAAATGCTGCTGGGATCAGCATTGGAGCAGCGCCCGAAGGTGACGCCCGAGCCGTAGCTACCAGAATCATCAAAGAGAACCATCCAGCATGCAAGAAGGTATCTGGGGCAACACGCCACGCCGATGGATCGATCAGAGCGCAGTGCAATGGCACAAGCTTCTTGATTTTTACGATCTTCAACCCGAAGGTGGGACGCACTATCGAGCTTGCGATGAATTGCAGCGCAGCTAAAAGACACCTGAATATCGCTTGTTGAGCCCGTCGGATGACTTAACGCACGGAGTTACAGTGGCCTTCGAAGCGCGACGGTTCGAGACAGTAATTGACGATCTCCTGCAAGTCGTGTCGTAAGCGCGCCTGCGCGAACATACACATTTGTAACAGGCAGGGACGCCTCATGTCCATCCTGCGATAATGTGGCCGAGGTGCGAAATGGACAATATAGAGTTACTAACATTCCGAATTGATAGCTTGTCACCGGACACTATACCGATGGCACGTCTTGCTGAATACCTGAAGGAGCTATCAGCTCTGTACGGCAGCGAGGAGCACGTCCATTTCGCCGGCCTAAGCCGAGGCAGCGTTAAATTAGCAGCGCAGCTTGATGAACCGGTGGTCCAGCAAGTGCGTGCCCGCCTGACGTTGGTTAAACGTGGCGCCCCACCACCTGATGCTCTCCGGGCATATACAGCTCTGGGCAAACTATTGAAGCGCGACAACGCGGCAGCAACCATCTACGCTCAACAGGGTGAAAACATTCTTGTTTTCCCTGGCAGAGATGCGGTCGCGGAAGAAACCATAACAATAACGCAGCCTACGACAGTTGATGGAGTCGTAATAAAAATTGGTGGCCGTGACGACACAATTCCGGTTCATATCCAAGATCATGACGGGACGGTCATACGGTGCGTTGTAAAAGGCTATGCTCAGGCGAAGCGTCTCGCGACGCACTATTTAGACAAGCCGATCCGGATTCACGGGATTGGGAAATGGATCCGCGGCCCGGTTGGTTGGAGGATCGAGAGCCTAGCAATTCAAACATGGGAACCTGTCGATGATTCCTTTGCCGAGGATGTATTAGTCCGATTCCATAAAATATCCGACAATGCATGGCTGGACCACAGTGATCCAGCTGAAGAATGGCGTAAAGTGCGGGGACTAGATTGATACTACTTGACGCGAATTTCATTATTACCCTCGCTCAAAGCTCCCTGGACGACGCGTGGTTGCAGTCTTTCCTAGCTTCTCTTGGGCGCAGGCGAACGATTGGAATTCCAGCGCCCTCTTGGGCTGAATTTTTGAGCGGCGCGGGCAACGCGGCCTCCGCTTTTTCTAAAGCTGTTCGCAGTAAGGGTGGCGTGCAGATAATTCCTTTTGATGAAATGGCAGCCATCGAGTGTGGCTTCATCGACCGACAAATACGTGCTAAGACTGGAAATAAAAAGGGTGTATCGACTGCCGCGTGGCAGAAAATAAAGATAGACCGTCAGATTCTTGCCATCGCATCAGCCCGACGAGTAACTGCCGTTTACACTGATGACGAAGGATTAATAGCCGACGCGGAATTACTAGGGATTCCTACGATCAAAATGGGTGACGTCCCGCGAATTCCTCAACAGCTTCCGCTTCTTAAGTCCGGCAACGACGAGTAGCCCACTTCAGGTCACCCCTATTTGAACTCCCATCTTCGCCATCACCAATCAGCTAGTGCAAAGCATACGAGTGCGAAGCATACGTTTGCGAATACGTTTTGACGGACGAATCACAAATACTCGCGCAATAGACATCGAGACTGGACTCACCGAAGGCGCAGCTTGATCCAACCCGTCGTCGAAAATATGCTGGAGCTCTTGATAACTCCCTTCGGATGCTGCACTAGCAAGGCCTCGACGCGCCTTCTTCGCAGTTGACCGGCATGCAGATGTGATGCGCTGCGCCAGATCCTCAAGCATGGCCGAAGTTATCTCGATGTTTTCATAACGTGCCGGCCAGCCTGATACCAGGGGGTATGGCACGCCAAACGCCTCCGCTTCGATGCGGGTCAGCGACTTTACCGCCCCCCTGCCATCCAGATAGAGCGCCAGCGTCAGTTTTCGCGACATTTTTGAGCCTTTTTTTGCTAAGCACCCTTTATAGGTACTGTTCAAGCTTTGTTCTTGGCTGATCAGGCAGATGTTTCTAAGTTATTGGCTTCGCTTTATCCCAGCAGAGCCTCGGTTCCAGAGCGTAACCCTCCCTAAAGCGGTCGACGTTGATCGACCTCCGTGGTGGGCTACTGCATCCCATGCTTTCGCCTTCGGACACTTTCGCTTGTTCGCAGACTTCCCAGGCATCTCTACCTGTCCCCCGGCGCGCTCTACGATCCACCCACGCGTTGCCCTCCCGGTCGTCCTTGGCACTTGAGCCTGAGCGTCGGCGGTTTCCCCTCCCTGCCCCAGGCTTGCGATCTATCGAATTCGACGGATTGAAGAATTTTACCTAATTTTTTACCTTTGGGTATATTTTTTTGTTGCGTTTGTTTTTACCTGAGGGTAAAGTATTCATTAACGACTCGAGCTGAGCACCACCAGCTGCGACGCCGACAACGAGCCGCAGCGCGGCGCTATGGAGAAAGATCATGAAACGCAAAACCACGGAACTGCAGTGCGCTGGCCTGGTGGCCTCCATCGGCTGCCCGCGCCGCCTGGAAATGTGCAACGAACTCGGTCGTCGCACCCTGCCGCCTGGGCAGTTGCGCTATCGGACGGAGCAGCAGCGCGCTTCCCAGAACAGCGCTGCGGCCTTGACGTCGGGATGGGCATGCGCATGACCCAGCAGTACGACCAGGACTACCTGAAAAAGGCGATTGCCGACGAGCGCGAGATTGCGCGGCTCGACCTACGCGTGCGCACTTCGATGCCCGGTGGCCTGGGTCTGTCGATCGACTCAAACGTCTACCTGATGACGGGCCGTGTCGGCAGCGGCAGCGGCATTCGCACAAGCGAGATCATGTCGAAGTGGCGGCGCGACCCTCGGGCCGCTGGCGCGCTCGCCATCAAGCACGCGCTGAACATCAAACACGACCCCGACGAGTACTCGGTGACCGTGGGATACGGCCCCGGCCGGCGCGGCGTCACTGAGCACTACGGCTCCCACCCCAACCGGGACGCCGCGACGATGGCCGCAATCACCCGCGCCACCCTGCAGAAGCTCACCGAAGAACGCGACGAAGCTGTCGCGCTCAACCCTACCCGCTCAAAGCCGAGCCGTCAGCCCGTCGCGCGGGCCAAATCAAAAACTTGAGGTCACGATGATTCGCTTCTTACTTTTCTTTGGCATGGACTGGGCCGAGCGCCACCCGGGCGTGATGCTCACTTTGTTGGCCCTGCTGATCTGCCTGGCCGGCGCAATCGGTCCGATCGCGCCACACCTGTAACTGACTTCCCGATAACGAAGGAACCACGATGTTTTTCCGAAACCTCCAGATCTACCGCCTGCCGGCGCCGTACGCAATGACCGCCGACGCGCTGGCGACCGCTCTCGCGCATCAGGCGTTCACGCCAGCGTCGAGCAGCGAGCTGCTGCGCCAAGGGTGGCAGTCGCCACGCGGCGCGCACGCGCCACTCGTGCATGTAGCGAACAGCCAATTCTTGCTGCAGCTCGTTACCGAGAAGAAGGTACTGCCAGCAAAGGTAATCAACCAGATCGCCGCAGCGCGCGCCGATGAGCTGGAAGAGCAGCAAGGGTTCCGCCCAGGGAAGAAGGCGATGCGTGAATTGAAAGAGCGCGTCGCCGACGAGCTGCTGCCGCGCGCGTTTCCGATCCGTTCGGCGGTGCTCGTATGGATCGATCCGGTCAATGGCTGGCTCGTGGTCGATGCGTCGGGCCCGGCCAAGGCTGACGACGTCGTGAAGCTGCTGCTCAAGGCAGTCGACAAGATGCCGCTGGAATCGCTACGCGTGCAGCGTTCGCCGGTGGCCGTGATGACTGGCTGGCTCGAAGCCGATGAAGCGCCGTACGGCTTTACGATCGACCAGGATGCGACGCTGCGCGCTACCGGCGAGAGCCGTGCCCAGGTCGGATACAAGCGCCACACTCTGGACCCACAGGACACCCGGCGCCACATCGCCGCTGGCAAACAGTGCACGCGTCTCGCGCTGACGTGGAACGACCGCATCAGCTTCGTACTGGACGAATCTCTGGCTATCAAGAGCATCAAACCGCTGGACGTGCTCAAGGAAGGCGCCTTCGGCGTGCATGACGCCGACGAGCGCTTCGACAGCGACTTCGCTCTCATGTCTGGCGAACTGGCCAAGCTGCTGGCGGACCTGGTCGAAGCGATGGGCGGTGAGGCGCGGGCATGAAGTACCGCGTACGCCGCGCGCCCAGCGCCGACTCGCAATCGCTGACGCCTGCCGACCGCCAAGCCATTCAGCAGTCGCGCATTAACGTCCAGTCCAGCCGCTATCAACGAGCAGCCGCGATTGAAAAAGCTTTCGCAGCCGCACGCCCACCGGAGTCAAGGAAATGACAATGACCAACACCACGGATGCAGCGCCAACCATCCAAGAACATGAGCGGATTATTCCCTCGGCCGTCAATGGCGAGCTGTTACGGCGCCTGGACGACAAAGTGCAGCCCGTCAAGCAGCTGGACTGGCGCGATGCTGCCCCCGGCCTGGCCAAGATGAGCGACGTCATGATTGACACCGAGACGCTCGGTACCACGCCCGGCTCGGCGATCCTGAGCATCGGCGCAGTCATGTTCGGAATGGATGGCCTTGGCGCACAGTTCTACTCCGCGATTCAGCTCTCCTCGTGCACCGACGTCGGCCTAACCATCGATCCGGCTACGGTGGAGTGGTGGATGCGCCAGAGCGAGGAGGCGCGCGCCGCTGCGTTCCCAGCCGACGCCCTGCCGCTCGGCGCCGTGCTGGCTTGCTTCCGCGAGTGGATGCTCGAGCAGAGCGCGAAGTACCCGTGGTGCCATGGCGCGACGTTCGACGTTCCGCTGCTTGATGCCGCCTACCGTGCGTGCGGCATTCCGGCGCCATGGGAGTTCTGGAGCGTTCGCGACACCCGCACCCTTTACGACTTGGCAGGGGTGAAGGTCGACCGCCGCGGCGGCACGCACCACCACGCCCTGGACGACGCGATCAACCAGGCGGAAGCAGCTGCGCTCGCGCTGCGCATCCTGCACGTCAATAAGGCCATAGCGGAGGTGCTGCAGTGAAATCTACGTTCAACGAGCACCGCCTGCGCGCCATCAAGTGGAAGTGCGCCGCTGTGCTGCTGTATTGCGCCCTGTGCGCCTCGGCCATCGCCCACGGGTGGCCACTATGACCTTCGAAGAATTGCGCCCCAACTACGAGAGCGACGAAGAGATGGCCCGCGACCTGCTCCGCAAGCTGGTGGTCGCAGAAGCAGCAGCCACGATCGCGCAAGCGCATCGTGTGCGTGCCGAAAACAAGCTGGCGATGGCAATGCCGCGCCGCATTAACCGAGACCGAGAGGGAAACCGATGACCATCACCCAAGCCATCCAGCTCACCAAAGAGCGAATTGCCCGTGCATTTGGCGTACCCGTCCAAATGTTGATGGACGCTGATCGCCCAGCGATGCCGCGCATCTGGTCGCTGTGCATGACCGGCGAAAACTATGGCGAAGTCGGTCCGGCCGGCAGCGCCTTCCAGCATCGTGGCAAAAAGCACGAGCGCGTGCTGGTGGTCGAGGTGTCCACGGCCGCCGGTGCACTCGTCGACCAGATCAACCTCCGCCTCATCGATGCCGTCGCCGCACGATCTGCCCAGCCAGCGATACTGAGCCAGTCCTGGAAAGCGATCGGGCCCGTGCCAGTTGATCGAGACGAGAACGGCTGGTGGTCGCATCCCGCAATCCCGAACTTCGACGAAGACGTCGACTCGTATTTGGCATGGGTGAAGGCCATCAGCCTTGAAATGAAATACAACGCGCTGGAGAGTGATCCTGATCACCCTCTCTACGACGCATGGTTCGAGAACGGCGAGTGCAACGCTTCGAGCTGGGCGCCGGAAGAACCCGCCGGCGATGGCTGGTTCACGTTCTCGATCCACGACAGCGAAGACGGGCCGATTTGGGCATGGGCGCGCCGGATCAACCGCACGGCGGTGCCGGCGTCTGCATCAGGCGAGCGCCAGGAAGGCGGGCTATCGTGAGCCGCGAGGTGCTAGTCAAGGCCGGCGCGTTGGTGCTTGCCGAGATCGAACGCATAGACCGCGCCGCCGCGCCGAAGGGAGGTGCGTGATGGATGATCGCACCGTGCTAGTTGTCGGTCATAACACGAGCTCGCAGCAGCTGCGGGCCATGCTCGCCGGTCACAACATCAACGTTCTATGCGCTGGCCTGATGGCAGGCTCACCACTCGACAGAGCTATTGACATGTGCATTCCGCTGAGTAGGGGTTTGCCGCAATTGCCGGCGCCGTTGACTGAGCGTGACATGCAAGCCCTGTCAGCGGCAGAGGCGAAACGCGAACAACGCGCAGCCAAACGACAGGCGCGCGCCGCCCAGCTCGACGGCGGTGCTGCATGAGCGCCGCTAAACGACGCCGCAAGGCGAAGCTGGCGCGCCTCAAGCGCCTCGACGAGAACCACGGCTGGCTGTACCTCATGAAAAGCCCGCGCCGCGACGGGCCACGCGCAGCCGCGTTGTGGTGCAACTGTATCGTGCCGCTCGGCGACAAGCTCGAAACGCAGAAGCCAGGCGCGTGGCAATCGCTCGACCGCTGCGCGACCGGGAAGATCGGCCTGCTGCACAACTACGAGAACCGGCGCGCCGCCCAATTCCACGGCAACCAGGGAGGCGAATGATGGAGGACTTTCTAGAATCTCTGGCAGTCGTGGTGCTGGGGCTATTCTGCCTTTTCGTGACCTTCCTGTTCGTAGGCGAACCGGACCTGTGGGACACCGCGCACGCTGCCGTGATGGCCCACTTTTTGTCTCAAGGGGGCATCAATGGCTGATACCGAAAACGAAGCATTCGAAGCTTGGATAAAAACTGCCGATGGACTGGTGAAGTTTCATCCTGCCGAGTCAAACAGCGTCATTCAGGCTCTGCGATGGGCTAGAGCAGCCTGGAATGCGCGTGCAGCAATTGCGCCATCGGGATGCACGCCCCCCGATTCTCAACCAGCCGATGGGTGCCAGGCGACAGAACCAGGTCGAAAGCTTGTGGGGTACGCGGTAGGCATGACGGTGCATATGAATTCTATGCACCCCGGATCAACCGAGCTACAGCCCGATTCAACTCACCTGATTTTGACGTGTCGCATGAAGGATGGCTGGAGGGAGACTTGCAGTAACAGAGCTCCGTGGTTGGTGATGCTGCCCGACCTAGACGAGCAGATCGCCGGAGAAATCCGTGCAACTTGACCATATCACGCACACGGCGCGCTGCGATCACCTGTGCGCCTTCTGCGGCATGACCGTGCAGAAGAACGAGCGGTACGTGCGCGCGCCGTCACCGGGTGGCGCGCAGGCCAAGAAGGCGTTTCACAGCGGCTGCTATCGCGGACTTCTGCCCGGCGCCGCAGAATCGGAAAAAGGATCGAGGGGGAAATGATGGATCAGATGTTTCTCGATGATGACGAGCTGAAGAGCATGACCAAGCGCGTGCAGCGGACTGCCCAAGCGAAGATGCTACGCTCGATGGGGATCGCCTTCAAGCACCGTGCCGACGGCACGCTGGCCGTGCTGCGCGCGCACGTCGAAAAGGAATTCGGGGCCGGGAAGGATCGACAGCCGAAGACGAAAGAATTTGTACCGAACTGGGGTGGGCTGAATGCCTAGAAAGCGCAACAAGGAGAACGTCGGGCTGCCGGCGCGCTGGAAGATCGAGCATGGCGCGGTCTTTTACCAGGTGCCGACGGGCCTCGAGGATCGATGGGACGGAAAAAGGAAGTTCCGGCTCGGCGCTACGCTGCCCGAAGCCTACAAGGAGTGGGCGGCGCGCCTGGAGTCGGTCGACCAGGCCAAGACGATCGGCGCCCTGCTCGACCGCTACGCACTGGAAGTGATCCCGAAGAAGGCGGTTCGTACTCAGGTCGAGAACCAGCGTGCCGTGCGCTCGCTGCGGGCGGTGTTCGGCGCCGCGCCACTGACCTGGCTGCGGCCGCAGCACGTCTACCAGTACGCGGACAAGCGCAAGGCCACGCCAGTCGCTGCGAATCGCGCGATCGACGTCCTCTCGCACGCGTTCACGATGGCTGTGATGTGGGGTTACATGGACCGTCACCCGTTCAAGGGCGAGGTGCGCCTCGAGGGCGAGAAGCCGCGCGAGCGCTACGTCGACGACTGGGAGCTGATCGAATGCCTGGCCCTGGCCAGCAAGCGGAAGAAAGGAAGCGTGCTCGTGCTGCAGGCATACATCAGGATCAAACTGCTGACCGGCCTGCGCCGCGGCGATCTCCTGCGCCTGACCAGCGCCGCGCTGCAGCAGGATGGGATTCACGTCACCCCGAGCAAGACCCAAGGCAGCACCGGCAAGCGCGTCATCATCGAGTGGTCGCCAGAGCTGACCAGTGCGGTCGCAACTGCGAGGGCAGTCCGGCCCGTCGATATATCGCCTTGGCTGTTCTGCACGCGCAAGGGCGAAGGATATTTCAACGAAGACAAGGGGACCGCGAGCGGATGGGACTCGATGTGGCAACGATTCATGGAGCGAATCTTGGCCGAGACCAACGTCAAGGAAAGGTTCACCGAGCACGACCTGCGCGCGAAGTGCGCGAGCGATGCCGAGTCGCTGGAACATGCCCGCGCGCTGCTCGCGCATGCCGATAGTCAGCTCACGCAGCGCGTGTATCGCCGCCGGCCTGAGCGTGTGAAACCCGGAAAACTGGCATTTGAATAGCGCAAGCCGGATTGAATAGCGCGTTGCACAAAGAATAGGCAGCGAGCGAATGCGGCAAGCGTTTGAAAGTATTGAGGAATCTGGCCCGCCCTGAGGGAATCGAACCCCCGACCCACAGCTTAGAAGGCTGTTGCTCTATCCGACTGAGCTAAGGGCGGTGCAAAACGATGAGACCGGAAAACAAAACAGGCCGTCGATGACGGCCTGTTTTGATGAATCTTGCTGGTCGGAGTACAAGGATTCGAACCTTGGACCCCCTGGTCCCAAACCAGGTGCGCTACCGGGCTGCGCTACACTCCGCCGTGGGCAACATTATATGACAATCGTTCGCGAAACACCAGTGCCTGACAGCCGCTTGATGCGATGCCGACGACAGCGCTTCGGTCAGCGCATTTATGTCGACAACTTGGCCGCAATACGCCGTGCCAGGCTGTCCGCAAGTTCGGCCTCTTTCGCCTCGACCATCACCCGGATCAGTGGCTCGGTGCCCGATGCGCGGATCAGCACGCGGCCGTTGTCGCCCAGCTCGCGCTCGACTGCTTCCTTCTCGGCGACCATCGCCGCATCGGCCGTCCAGTCGAAGCCCGGTGCGACTTTCTTGTTGATCAGGGTTTGCGGGAACAGCGTGAGCTCGTTGCAGCATTCAGCCAGCGACTTGTTGCCGCGTACCAGCGCCGACAGCACTTGCAGGGCCGAGACGATGCCGTCGCCGGTGGTGTGCTTGTCCAGTGCCAGCAGATGGCCCGACCCTTCTCCGCCGAACAGCCAGCCACGCTCCCTCATGACTTCGAGCACGTAGCGGTCGCCTACCTTCGCGCGCGCAAAGCCGATGCCCATTTCCTTGAACGCCACTTCGAGCGCCATATTCGTCATCAGGGTGCCCACAGCGCCGGCCACGGGGCCGGTGCTCATGCGGTCGCGCACCATCACGTACAGCAGCTCGTCGCCGTTATAGACGCGACCGGTGGCGTCGACCATGATCAGGCGGTCGGCGTCGCCGTCCAGTGCGATGCCCAGGTCGGCCTTGTTGGCCACGACGGCTTCCGACAGCGCCTGCGGCGCGGTAGCGCCGAAGCCGGCGTTGATGTTGAAGCCGTCCGGCTGGGCACCAATGGAAATGACTTCGGCGCCCAGTTCATGGAACACGTGCGGGGCGATGTTGTAGGCGGCGCCGTGGGCGCTGTCGACGACGATCTTCAGGCCGCGCAGGTCGAGCTCGTTCGGGAACGTGCTTTTGCAGAATTCGATGTAGCGGCCCTGGGCGTCGCGCAGGCGCGATACGCGGCCGAGCTTGTCCGACGACACGCAGCCCATTGGCTGGTCGATCGCCTCTTCAATTTCCAGTTCCACCGCGTCTGGCAGCTTGGTGCCATGGCCGGAGAAGAACTTGATGCCGTTATCCTGGAACGGGTTGTGCGAAGCCGAGATCACGACGCCGGCCTGCAGGCGCAGCGCGCGCGTCAGGTAGGCAATGGCCGGGGTTGGCATCGGGCCAGCCAGCATGACGTCGACGCCAGCAGCCGAGAAGCCGGACTCCAGCGCTGCCTCAAGCATATAGCCCGAGATGCGCGTGTCCTTGCCAATCAGAACGACGGGACGGCCGCTGCTCGATTTCTTTCCCTTTGCCAGCACGGTGCCGGCGGCATAGCCGAGGCGCATGACGAAATCAGGAGTGATTGGTGCTGCGCCCACGAGGCCGCGAATGCCATCGGTGCCGAAATATTTCCGTGCCATCTAGTTCTCTTTTCTCTTATTGAAACGAATTTTTATGGATGCATGGCCGCGTGCCATACCTTCAGCGCATCGACCGTCTCCGCAACATCATGCACACGCACAATTCTAGCGCCCTGCGCTACCGCAGCCAATGCCGCGCCAACGCTGCCAGCCGTACGCTGCTCGACCGGCCGCCCCGTGACGGCGCCGATCATGGACTTGCGCGACATGCCGGCCAGTACCGGCAGGCCAAGTTCGTCCCGGATACGGCCCAGGCCGCGCAGCAACGCGTAATTGTGCTCGACCGTCTTGCCGAAGCCAAAGCCCGGGTCGACGCAGATGCGGCTGCGCTCGATGCCGGCCGCCGTCATCGCATCGATGCGCGTGGCCAGGAACGCAATCACCTCCCCCACCACGTCATCATACCGGGGCGCCTGCTGCATGGTGGCCGGCGTGGCTTGCATGTGCATCACGCACAGGCCGCAGTCGCTGTCCTGCACCGCCTCCAGCGCTCCTGGTGCGCGAAAGCCGTTGACGTCGTTGATCATGTCGGCGCCAGCGATCAGCGCCTCGCGCATGACCTCGGGCTTGGTGGTATCGACCGACAGCGCGACGTCCAGCGTACGCAGCGCGTACAGCGTCGGCATCACGCGGCGCAGCTCTTCATCGAGGGGTACGGTAGGCGAACCGGGACGGGTCGATTCGCCGCCGATGTCGATCATCGTGGCGCCATCGCGGATCATGGATTCGGCTTGGGTCAGCGCGAATTCCAGCCCCTGGTAGCGGCCGCCATCGGAAAACGAATCAGGCGTGATGTTCAGGATGCCCATCACGACGGGTTCGAGCGAGGCGGCGCCGTCGAGCGCGAAGCGGAATTGGCCGCATTGCAGTGTCTTGTTCATGGTGTCAGTAGTGCGGGCGCTACGCTCTGGGTCAGCAAGCAGACGCCGTCATGAAAAAAGGCACCCTTGCGGGTGCCTTCGTGGGGTAGCGCGAGCGTCAGGCTGGTGCAGTGGCGTTTGGCGCCACACCGCCAGGGCCGCTGTCGCCTGGCGGCGTGCGCTTGGTCAGCACCGTCGTCGGCTTGCGTGGCTCCTGGCCGGCCATGATGTCGTTGATCTGGTCGGCATCGATGGTTTCCCAGTCGAGCAGCGCCTTCGTCATCATCTCGACCTTGTCGCGGTTCTCTTCCAGCAGGCGGCGCGCCAGGGCGTACTGCGTGTCGAGGATGGCGCGGATCTCGGCGTCGACCTTTTGCTGGGTCGCTTCCGAAATGGTCTTGGTGGCGCCGCCGAAGAAGCCTTCGTTCTCGCTGTCTTCGTAGACCATCACGCCCATGCTGTCGGACATACCGAAGCGGGTCACCATCGAACGCGCCAGCTTGGTCGCACGCGAGAAGTCATTCGACGCGCCGGTAGACATCTGGCCCACAAAGATCTCTTCGGCGATACGGCCACCGAACAGGATCGAGATTTCTTCGAGCATCTTGTCTTTGTAGCCAGACAGTGCATCGTGTTCAGGCAGCTGCCAGGTCAGGCCCAGCGCGTAACCGCGCGGCATGATCGTGACCTTGTGCACCGGATCAGCCTTTGGCAACAGCTTGGCGATGACTGCGTGGCCCGACTCGTGGTAGGCCGTGTTGCGACGTTCTTCTTCGCGGATGACCATCGACTTGCGCTCAGGACCCATGAAGATCTTGTCCTTCGCATCTTCGAAGTCGATCATCTCGACCAGACGCTTGCTGCGACGGGCTGCAAACAGCGCTGCCTCGTTGACCAGGTTGGCCAGATCGGCGCCCGAGAAGCCAGGCGTACCGCGGGCCAGGATGTCGGCTTTCACGTCGGTGCCAATTGGCACTTTACGCATGTGCACGTTCAGGATCTGTTCGCGGCCGCGGATATCCGGCAGGCCCACCATCACCTGGCGGTCGAAACGGCCCGGACGCAGCAGCGCTTTATCCAGCACGTCGGCGCGGTTGGTGGCGGCGATGACGATCACGCCCGATTGCGCTTCAAAGCCATCCATCTCTACCAGCAGCTGGTTCAGCGTCTGTTCGCGCTCATCGTTACCGCCGCCCATGCCGGCGCCACGGTGACGACCGACTGCGTCGATCTCGTCGATGAAGATGATGCACGGCGAATGCTTCTTGGCGTTCTCGAACATGTCACGGACGCGGCTGGCGCCGACACCGACGAACATCTCGACGAAGTCGGAACCCGAGATCGAGAAGAACGGCACTTTGGCTTCACCGGCGATGGCGCGGGCCAGCAGGGTCTTACCGGTACCTGGAGGACCGACCATCAGCACGCCGCGCGGGATGCGGCCACCCAGTTTCTGGAACTTGGTTGGATCGCGCAGGAAGTCAACGATTTCGGAAACTTCTTCTTTGGCTTCATCGCAACCGGCGACGTCCGAGAACGTCACGGTGTTGTTGGTTTCGTCGAGCATGCGTGCCTTCGACTTGCCGAAGGAGAACGCGCCGCCCTTGCCGCCGCCCTGCATCTGACGCATGAAGAACACCCACACGCCGATCAGGAGGAGCATCGGGAACCACGAGATGAAGACCTGTTGCAGGAACGAGGCTTCTTCTGGCGGCTTGACATCGAAGCGCACGCCGTTTTCACGCAGGTCGCCGATCAGGCCACGGTCGAGACCGGTGGCGGTCGCGCGCACCTTGGTGTCATCAGCGCGCGTGGCGGTGATGTTGGTGCCCTCGATCAGGACTTCCTTGATGCGGCGCGCCTTCACTTCATCGAGCAACTCGGAATAAGCGATGGTCTTGCTGCCGCCAGCGACGCTGTGGGTGTCAAACTGCTTGAACAGCATGAACAACAGCAGCGCGACGACCACCCAGATGGCGGATTTGGAAAACATATTATTCACGAGCACTCCTCCGATGCGTACGCATCTCTACCGATTTCAGTATTCTGATTTTACCCGCAATAAGCCAACGCTGCCACGCAACTCCGGCCGTAGTGTCGAAATACCATCGAATGACTGTCTTATTCATTCCCGTCGCTGCGACTGCCCGAAACGCAGTTGCAACACACGGGTTCACGCGGCAGATGTGGTGGCCGCGCGACCAAATTTCAAGGGGTTGATCGATCGCCACCTGCCAATTACGCACTCGGATTTTTCAGACCGCGGCCCAGCAGGAAAATCTCGGACGATTTATCGCGGCTGGCCTTGGGTTTGATTTGCTTCACGGTCGTAAACTCGAGGCGGAATTTCTCCAGGATCTGCGTAAAACCCATGTCCTTGAAACACTTCACCAGCAGAGCACCGCCCGGCTTCAGATGCGCCTGCGAGAATTCGATTGCCAGATCGATCAGATGTTCCATCCGGGCGGCGTCGGCATGGCCGATACCCGACAGATTCGGCGCCATGTCGGACAGCACGACATCGACCTTGCGATCGGCCAGCACGACGTCGAGCTGCGTCAGCACCTCTTCTTCACGGAAGTCGCCCTGAATATATTGAACATCGGCGACGGGTTCCATTGGCAGAATATCCAGGCCAATGATGGTGCCGTGGATGCCGCCACCGTCCTTGCCGGCCAGTTTGCGCCGGGTGTACTGGGCCCAGCTGCCGGGAGTGCAGCCAAGGTCGACCACGACATTGCCGGACTTGATGAGTTTCTCGGCTTCGTCGATTTCTTTCAGCTTGTAAGCAGCGCGGGCGCGGTAGCCCTCTTTTTGCGCGAGTTTGACGTAGGGATCGTTAATATGGTCGTGTAACCAGTTTTTGTTTAATTTGTTCTTGGCCATTCGCGTAGAATACTGCTTTTATAGGTCCATCAAAAAAAATTTATTATGCTTAAACTCACTCCGGCCGAGCGCAGTGCTCTGCGCGCAGAAGCCCACGGGCTCAATCCTGTTGTCATGATCGGCGCCGACGGCCTGACCGAATCCGTGATGAAGGAAGTCGCCAACAGCCTCGACTCGCACGGCTTGATCAAGGTGCGCGTGTTCGGTGACGACCGCGAAGCGCGCGTTGCCATGTACGACAAGATCAGCGCCGACCTCCAGGCGGCTCAGGTCCAGCACATCGGCAAGCTGCTGGTGCTGTACCGTCCGAAGGTCGAGACAGCCAAGGAACGCAGCAGCAAGGCCGGCCCGGGCATGCGCGAAGTCACGATCGTCAAGGCCAGCGCCAGCGGCACCAAGAAGCCGAGCGTCACCAAGGTCATGCTCAAGGGTAACGAGCGCGTCACGGCAGGCGGCAACATCAAGCGCGCCAAGCCGCGTCAGACCAGCTCCAAGAAAAATTCGCTGAACAAGTAAAAAAAAGACCGGGGCAACCCGGTTTTTTTATATCGGTGTCGCGTACGGTGGGCTAAAAATTACCGCAACTTCACCAGCAACCACGCCCCCAGCACGCTCTGGATCATGTGGAACACCTGCGACACGCCATGCATGACGGCAAACTGCGTCCAGTACGGCGACGCACGTACCCCGGCCTCACCCGCCAGCACGCGCAGATGCGCCATCCCGGGCTGCAAGCCCACGAAAATCGCCAGCGCGCACGCCAGCATCGCGATCACGAGCCAGCCGAGAAAGCGCCGGCGCGGCGCGGCAAGGTCGGTCGAGCGCCACAGTAACAGCGCCAGCACGACTGCACAGCCAATCGACAGCCACGCTTGGCGCGTGAGCAGCACGGCGACCAGATCCCCGGCCTGCCCACTGCCAAGCACCTTGAACGCCGTTGGCGCGGCGATATAGCCCAGCGCCCACAAGCTGCCGGTCCACAGCGCCGCCACCAGCAGACGCGCAGCCGGCAAGCGCCCTGCCCGGCCGGTGCTCACCGCTTGCGCGCCGCCGTCCATCAGATGTAGCGCACTTCCAGGATTTCGTATTCGCGCGGGCCGGACGGCGCCTGCACTTCGACAACGTCACCGGCGTACTTGCCGATCAGCGCGCGCGCGATTGGCGACGTGATCGAGACCTTGTTCATCTTGAGGTCGGCCTCATCCATGCCGACGATCTGGTACGTGACCTTCTGGCTCGAGTCGAGGTCTTCCAGGTCGACGGTGGCGGCGAACACCACGCGGCCTTCTGCGTCGAGCGTGGTCGGATCGATCACCTGCGAGGTGCTCAGCTTGCTTTCCAGCTCGGCGATGCGGCCTTCGACGAACGCCTGGCGTTCCTTGGCGGCGTCGTATTCGGCGTTCTCGGACAGGTCGCCATGCGAACGCGCCTCGGCGATCGCGTCGATCACGCTGCGGCGTTCCTTCGTCTTGAGCTGGTGCAGCTCTTCTTTCAGGAGTTCTGCGCCGAATTTGGTCAGTGGTGTGGTCATGGTTCTCTGCTTGGTTTGTTTGACGGGTCCGCCGAGGCGGATCGTACCGACGCGACAAGAAAGCGAAAACCACAGAGGCACGCGGCGCCAAGGCCGCGCGAGCTCTGTGGTTGACTGGACTTCCAGTGTGACGGGTACTGCGTCTGCTTAGTTTAAGGTTTTATGAAGACCTTGTAAATCATACACACGCAGTTCGTCGATATGGGGCATGCCTTCGATGGCCGCTTCGGCGCCGGCGATCGTCGTGTAGGTCACCACGTGGGCGGCCAGGGCCGACGTACGGATCGCACGCGAGTCGACGATGGCACTGCGCTTTTCTTCGACGGTATTGACGACCATGACGATTTCGCGGTTCTTGATCATGTCGACAACGTGCGGACGGCCTTCCAGCACCTTGTTCACGGCGCGCACCGGAATCCCGGCGGCGGCGATCACGGCAGCCGTGCCCTTGGTCGCGACCAGGTCGAAGCCCAGCGCCACCAGATCACGCGCCACGCTCGTTGCGCGCGGCTTGTCGGACGACTTCACCGACAGGAACACGGTGCCCGAGCGCGGCAGCTTGATGCCGGCTGCCAGTTGCGACTTGACGAAGGCTTCGCCGAAGGTCATGCCAACGCCCATCACTTCGCCGGTCGATTTCATCTCGGGGCCCAGGATGGTGTCGACGCCCGGGAATTTCACGAACGGGAACACGACTTCTTTCACGCTGAAGAATGGCGGGATCACTTCCTTCGTGATGCCCTGCTGCGCCAGCGTCTGGCCAACCATGCAGCGCGCGGCGATCTTGGCCAGTTGCAGGCCGGTGGCTTTCGAGACGAACGGCACGGTACGGGACGCGCGCGGGTTCACTTCCAGCACAAAAACAGTATCAACCGTTTGACCGTTTTCTTCCTTCTGCTGGATCGCGAACTGCACGTTCATCAGGCCGACCACGTTCAGGGCCTTTGCCATCAGCGAGGTCTGGCGCTTGAGTTCATCGATCGTCGCTTGTGTGAGCGAGTACGGTGGCAGCGAGCAGGCCGAGTCGCCCGAGTGCACGCCAGCCTGCTCGATGTGTTCCATCACGCCGCCGATGAAGGTGGCTTCGCCGTCCGAGATGCAGTCGACGTCGACTTCGATGGCGTCGTTCAGGAAGCGGTCGAGCAGCACCGGCGAATCGTGCGAGACCTTGACCGCTTCGCGCATGTAGCGCTCGAGGTCACGCTGCTCGTGGACGATTTCCATCGCGCGGCCGCCCAGCACGTACGATGGACGCACGACCAGCGGATACCCGATTTCTTCGGCCAGCGTCAAAGCGTCGGCCTCGGTGCGGGCGGTACGGTTTGGCGGCTGGCGCAGGCCCAGCTCTTGCAGCAGCTGCTGGAAACGCTCGCGGTCTTCGGCGGCGTCGATCATGTCCGGCGAGGTGCCGATGATCGGCACGCCGTTCGCTTCCAGGTCCAGCGCCAGTTTCAATGGCGTCTGGCCGCCGTACTGGACGATCACGCCGACCGGCTTTTCGAGCTCGACGATTTCGAGCACGTCTTCCAGCGTCAGCGACTCGAAGTACAGGCGGTCGGACGTGTCGTAGTCGGTCGAGACGGTTTCTGGGTTGCAGTTGACCATGATGGTCTCGTAGCCGTCTTCGCGCATTGCGAGGGCGGCGTGGACGCAGCAGTAGTCGAACTCGATGCCCTGGCCGATGCGGTTCGGACCACCACCCAGCACCATGATTTTCTTCTTGTCGGTCGGGTTCGACTCGCACTCTTCGTCGTACGTCGAGTACATGTACGCGGTGTCGGTCGAGAACTCGGCCGCGCAGGTGTCGACGCGCTTGTAGACGGGACGGATGTTCAGCGCGTGACGGCGCGCGCGCACTTCTTCGGGCTTGACCTTCAGCAGGAACGCGAGGCGACGGTCAGCAAAACCTTTTTGCTTGAGCTTGTACAGGACAGGCTTGTCCAGGCCTTCGAGCGTCTGCGTCTCGAGCCACAGTTCGATGTCGACGATTTCCTTGATCTGCACGAGGAACCACGGATCGATCTTGGTCAGGCTGTGCACTTCTTCGAGCGTGAAGCCCTGGGCAAACGCGTCGCCCACGTACCAGATACGGTCCGGGCCAGGCTCGCCCAGCTCTTCTTCGATCTTTTCGCGGTCGCGCGTTTTTTCGTTCAGGCCATCGACGCCCACTTCCAGGCCGCGCAGGGCTTTCTGGAACGCTTCCTGGAAGGTGCGGCCCATGGCCATCACTTCACCCACCGATTTCATCTGCGTGGTCAGGTGCTTGTCGGCGGTCGGAAATTTCTCGAACGTGAAACGCGGAATCTTGACGACGACGTAATCGATCGACGGTTCGAACGAGGCCGGTGTGGCGCCGCCCGTGATGTCGTTGCGCAGCTCGTCGAGCGTGTAACCCACGGCCAGCTTGGCCGCAACCTTGGCGATCGGGAAGCCGGTGGCTTTCGAGGCCAGCGCCGACGAACGCGAGACGCGCGGGTTCATCTCGATGACGATCATGCGGCCGTCTTTCGGGTTGATCGCGAACTGCACGTTCGAGCCGCCCGTGTCGACGCCGATTTCACGCAGCACGTCGATCGACGCGTTGCGCAGGATCTGGTATTCCTTGTCGGTCAGGGTCTGCGCCGGTGCGACGGTGATCGAGTCGCCCGTGTGCACGCCCATCGGATCGAGGTTCTCGATCGAGCAGATGATGATGCAGTTGTCGTTCTTGTCGCGCACGACTTCCATCTCGTACTCTTTCCAACCGAGCAGCGACTCTTCGATCAGGAGCTCCGAGGTTGGCGAGGCTTCCAGGCCGCGCTTGCAGATCGCTTCGAATTCTTCTTCGTTGTAGGCGATGCCGCCGCCGCTGCCGCCCATCGTGAACGATGGACGGATGATGGTCGGGAAGCCCATCTCGCGTTGCACGACCCACGATTCTTCCATCGTGTGCGCCACGCCCGAACGCGCCGAACCGAGGCCGATCTTGGTCATGGCGTTCTTGAACTTCAGGCGGTCTTCGGCCTTGTCGATCGCTTCCGGCGTCGCGCCGATCAGCTCGACCTTGTATTTTTCGAGCACGCCGTGACGGTGCAGGTCGAGCGCGCAGTTGAGCGCGGTCTGGCCGCCCATCGTCGGCAGGATCGCGTCCGGACGCTCTTTCTCGATGATGCGCTCGACAACCTTCCAGGTGATCGGCTCGATGTAGGTCACGTCCGCCGTTTCCGGGTCGGTCATGATCGTGGCCGGGTTCGAATTTACCAGGATGACCTTGTAACCCTCTTCGCGCAGGGCCTTGCAGGCTTGCGCGCCGGAGTAGTCGAATTCGACGGCCTGGCCGATGACGATCGGGCCAGCGCCGATGATCAGGATGCTTTTAATGTCACTACGTTTTGGCATATTATTTTTTCTCCGCTGCTTGCATCAGGCCGATGAAGCGGTCAAACAGGTAGGCGACGTCGGTCGGCCCAGGCGAGGCTTCCGGGTGACCCTGGAAGCAGAACGCGGGTTTGTCGGTACGCTCGAAACCCTGCAGCGAGCCGTCGAACAGCGACACGTGCGTGACGCGGCAGTTGGCGGGCAAGGTGGTCGGATCGACCGCGAAGCCGTGGTTCTGCGACGTGATCAGGACCTTTCTGGAATCGAGGTCCTGCACCGGGTGGTTGGCGCCGTGGTGGCCGAACTTCATCTTCATGGTCTTGGCGCCGGAAGCCAGCGCCATGATCTGGTGACCCAGGCAGATGCCGAAGGTCGGAATGCCTTTTTCGATCAGCTCGCGCGAGGCGGCGATGGCGTAGTCGCATGGTTCCGGGTCGCCCGGGCCATTGGCCAGGAAGATACCGTCCGGGTTCAGCGCCAGCGCGTCGGCGGCGGTGGACTGCGCCGGCAGCACAGTGACCTTGCAACCGCGCTCGGCCAGCATGCGCAGGATGTTGCGCTTGACGCCGTAGTCGAAAGCGACCACGTGGTACTGGGGATTGGTCTGCTTGCCGAAGCCTTCGCCCAGCTTCCATTCGGTTTCGGTGAACTCGTACGGCGCCTTGACTGAGACGACCTTGGCCAGGTCCATGCCGGCCAGACCCGGGAACGAGCGTGCCAGTTCGAGTGCCTGCGCTGCCGATGGCTCGGCGCCCTGCGACGACGTGAGGATCGCGCCGGCCTGGGCGCCCTTCTCGCGCAGGATGCGGGTGAGCTTGCGGGTATCGATGCCGGCAATCGCCACGACGTTCTCGGCCTTCAGGTAGTCGCCGAGCGACTGCGTGGAGCGGAAGTTGGACGCCAGCAGTGGCAGGTCGCGAATGATCAGGCCAGCGGCGTGCACTTTCGACGCTTCGACGTCGCTCGTGTTGACGCCGTAGTTGCCGATGTGCGGGTAGGTCAGCGTGACGATCTGACGCGAATAGCTCGGGTCGGTAAGGATTTCCTGGTAGCCGGTCATGGCGGTGTTGAACACCACCTCGCCGGTCGTGTGACCGACGGCGCCAATGGAATAACCTTTGAAGATGGTCCCGTCAGCAAGGGCCAGGATGGCCGGGACAGAGGGGCCGGAAAAGAATGGCGGCAAGGGCAACTCCCGTAAAAGTTGCCGTAGCTGCGCCACGTCAGACCGACATCCAGCTAACCCCGCTGCACTGCTTGCGCCGGGTGTTGGAGGTCATGTTGAATGAGGGTTGGTGGGTATGCGCTACGGCGAAGTTTGAATTAGATAAACTTCCGAATTATAGCGCGTACAACGGCATTCGGCAATGCGGCGTTGCAGCAAATACGGGCACCGAAGTTGCAAAAATCATGCGCCCGTACCCTTGATTTACGCCGTGCCCAGGGCGGCGATACCGGCCCTGGCGATCTGCACATCCTCGTTCGATTTCACGCCCGAGACGCCGACCGCGCCGATCACGTGGCCATCGACGATGACGGGCACGCCACCCTCGAGCATGCCTTCGAGCTTCGGTGCGCTGAGGAACGACATGCGCCCGCCGTTGATCACGTCTTCATACACCTTCGACTCGCGGCGACCGAGCGCGGCCGTGTTGGCCTTGCTGGGTGCGATGTGCGACGAGATCGGCGGCGCGCCGTCCAGGCGCTGCTGCCACAGCAGGTGGCCGCCATCGTCGACGATGGCGATCGACACGGCCCAGCCGTTGGCGAGGGCTTCGGCTTCGGCGGCAGCGCCGATCTGTTTGGCGTCCGCCAGGGTCAGGTAAGGTTTGGTGTTCATCGTGGGCTTTCTCAGGGAACTTGCTGTTTGAGTTTCAGTTTGGCCTTGATTTGCGGCATGACGGCGGCGGCGGCCTGCTCGCCCGCCAGGATGGCCAGGTTGCGGCCACCGAAATCGCTCGATCCCATATTGCCCAGCGCGGGCGTGATGACGACGTCGGCATCCTTGAGCTCGAAGTGATTCAGGCGCTGGCCCATGATCGAGAAAGTCTGCATCAGCACGTCGAGCGAGCTGGCCGTTGCCGCGCCCTCGGTCGCGCTCGAGATATTGACCGCGATGATGAAGTCGGCGCCCATGTCACGCACGTAGCGCACCGGCACCGGCGCGACCAGGCCGCCGTCGACATAGCTCTTGTTGCCGATGACGACAGGCTGGAACACGCTCGGCACGCTGGAAGATGCGCGCACGGCCATGCCCGTATTGCCGCGGCTGAACAGGATCGGCTGGCCCGTTTTCAGGTCGGTGGCCACGGCGCCGAAGCGCAGTTTCAACTTCTCGATCGGCACGTTGTTGACGGCCTTGTTCACATAGCTCTGCAGTGCTTCACCCTTGAGCAGGCCGGTGGATTTGCTGAACAGCGGCAGCGCCCAGTCCGAGATGGTGGCCTCGTCCATGGTCATCGCCGTCTTTTGCAGCGCAAAGCCGTTCACGCCCGACGCATACAGCGCGCCGACAACCGAGCCGGCGCTGGTGCCGACGACGATTTCCGGGTAGATGCCCTGGGCTTCGAGTGCCTTGATGACGCCGATATGGGCGAAGCCGCGCGCGGCGCCACCACCGAGGGCCAGGCCGATACGGATTTTCTTGGGAGGCAATGGCGCCGCCTTGGGGGCGGCAACGGGAGTGACGGGAGCCGGGGTCGGGGTGCTGCCGCAGGCGGCCAGCAACAGCGCGGCGCAGGCCACGAGGGAAGTACGTCGAGAGAGCATAGAGGAGGCCGATAAGAACGAGGCACGATTGTACATCGGCGCGTTCTTGATGACATGCCTCGGCGGGCGCGACGGTAAGCGGGTTATTCGCTCTGTTCGGAGCAGTTGCAAAAATGTTTTGAAATGAGAATGATTCGCATTATAATTCTTGTCGCAATACTGCCCGTCTGATCCGATCAACAACCACAAAGCGCTTACCATGACCAAAATTCTGCTCCCTTCCCTCGTCGCCATGCTGGTCGCAGCGCCTGCCGTACAGGCCCACCAAATCTGGTTCGAGCAGGACGGCAAGGCGGTCAAGCTGCAATTCGGCGAGTTTGCCCTGAACCAGCGCGAAACCACGCCGGGCCTGCTCGACAAGTTCGGCGCCCCAAGCGCGACGCTGCTGGGCGCCAAGGGCGAACGCACGCTCAAGCTGGACAAGACCGCCAAGGGCTATCTGGTCAGCGGCGCCACGCCAGCGGCGGGTGACGCGATCGTCGCTCAGGACAATGCCTACCCGAGCTGGGAAACGGATGAGGCTGGCAAGAAGCTGAACCACATCTGGGTGCCGGCCGCGCGCATGGCCACCAGCTTCGCTGCGCAGCAGCCGAAGCTGACGCTCGACCTCGTCCCGACCGGCAAGGTTGGCGAATTCAAGGTGTTCTACAAGGGCCAGCCGCTGCCGAAAGCGAAGGTCAACGCGATCGTCCAGAGCGGCTGGGCGAAAGAAGCGGAGTCGGATGACAGCGGCGTCGTCAAGTTCGACATGCCATGGAAAGGCTTGTACGTGCTTGAGACCGAGCACACCGACAAGACGGCGGGCGAGCGCGCCGGCCTGCAATACGCAACGTCCAGCTACACCACGTCGCTGAGCGTCGTGCAGCCGAAGGGCATCGCAGCCGTTGCGGCTGGCCCGGCCATGGCGCCAAGCGCCGATCACTGATCCGGCTCACCGTGTATCCAGTGACGCCATCCGTCGTCTGAAGAAAGGCCCGGGCTCATGACCACGATCACCTGGCGCTACCGTGGCGGCGTCACCGCCCGCGCGGTGGCCGCGATCGGCGGCGGCTACGTGCTCGCGGCGCTTGCCGGCGCACTGATTGCGCTGGCGCTGCCGCTGCCACGCGCCGACGCCGTCACCATCGCCACGCTGCTGGCGTTCGTCATCTATCCCTGCGTGATCCTGTGGGTGTTTGCCACGCGCAGTGCGCTGCGCGCCTGCGTTGGCGTGGCTGCAACGTGCGCGGTGCTGGGGATGGTGTTGTGGCTGGTCGGAGGGACGGCATGAAGGATGGCTTGCGGCAATCGATGGCGTGGGTCCATACGTGGGCGGGCCTGCTCGTCTGCTGGCTGCTGCTGCTGGTGTTCATGGGCGGCACGGCGGCGTATTACCGGCACGAGATCACATTCTGGATGAAGCCCGAGCTGCACGCGGCAGCCGCTGCGCCGACCACGCTCGCCCCGGCGCAGGCGGCGCAACTGGCCGTGCGCGTGCTGCAGGAGCGCGCGCCCAATGCGACGCGCTGGACGATCGACCTGCCCGATGAGCGCAACCCGGTAATCCAGGCCGCCTGGCAGAATCCGCCGAAAAAAGACATGACGCGCCAAGAGCGCCGCAATGCGCTGCGCGACCAGAATGTCACGCTCGACCCGACGAGTGGCCTGCCAACGGCCAAACCGCGCGATACCCGTGGTGGCGACTTCCTGTACCGCCTGCACTTCGACCTGCACTACATGCCGGCGATCTGGGGCCGCTGGATCGTCGGCATTGGCGCGATGTTCATGCTGGTGGCGATCATCAGCGGCGTGATCACGCACAAGCGCATCTTCAAGGACTTCTTCACGTTCCGGCCAAAGAAAGGCCAGCGTTCGTGGCTGGATGCGCACAACGCAACCGCTGTGCTGGCGCTGCCGTTTCACCTGATGATTACCTACACGGGCATCGTCACGCTGATGTTCATCTACATGCCCGCGCCCACCAAGGCGCTGTACGGCGACGAACAGAACACGATGTTCAGCGACGTATTCGGCAACTTCGAGCGCGGCAAGCCGGCGGACATCGCCGCACCGCTGGCGGACATCGGGCCGATGCTGCAGCAGGCCGGGCGGGCATGGGGCGTGACCCCGTCGCGGGTGGCGATCAGCCATCCAAACGATGCGGCTGCGCGCGTGGAACTGTATCGGCCGTCGGGCCAGCAGTTGTCGAACCTCGAGCCGGCAATGACATTCGATGGTGTCAGTGGCGCCCTGCTGTCGGAAACACCGCCGGTGAGCACGGCGCTCGCCACGCGCGCCGCGATCTACGGCATGCACCTGGCGCACTTCGCCGATCCCCTGCTGCGCGCGCTGTTCTTCGTGTGCGGCCTGGCTGGTTCTGCGATGGTCGCCACCGGCGCGCTGCTGTGGGGCGTGCGGGAACGCCAGTCGTACGCCAAGGTCGTGGCCAACGGCGGGCGCGTCGGCTTCGGCGTGCGTCTGGTCGACGCACTGAACATCGGCGCCATTGCCGGCCTGCCGATCGCATTTGCCGCGTTCTTCTGGGCCAACCGCCTGCTGCCGGTGGACATGGCCCAACGCGCCAGCGCCGAAGCCAACTGGTTCTTCATCGCCTGGGGCGCCGCCGCCCTCCTCGCGCAGATCCGGCCGACACGCGCGATGTGGCGCTTCCAGCTCACGGTCGGCGCAGTGCTGCTGGCCGGAATCCCTGTGCTGAATGTGTTCACGACCCATTCGCACCTGGGCGTGTCGCTGTTCGGCGGCCCGGGCCTGCGGCCGGTGGCGGCGTTCGACATCGTCGTCCTGGTGCTGGGTGCGTTGCTGGGCTGGGCCGCCTGGTGGCTGGGACACAAGGCCAAACAGAAAGCAGCGAAAAAGCAGACGGCGGCTGACGCCGGATCGACCTCGACCATGGAGCCCGTATGAGCATGCTATTCCTCAGCAGCGTTTCCCTCGCCTTCAGCGCATTCGCCGCCAAAGGCATCGTGATGGACCGCCACTACGCCGACCTGCACGGCCGCGGCAAGGAGCCGGCGCCAGCCCTGAGAATGCGCATGCGCACACTGGCCTGGCTGGGCCTGGCACTATCCTTCGCCGCCTGCATCGCCGCCCGCGGCTGGCACGTCGGCCCGGTGCTGTGGTGCGGCGTCCTGTCGGTCGCCGCCTGGACCGTCGCCGCCATGCTCCAATACGCCCCCCGCAAAGTCGCCCAAGGCGCCTGGATCGGCATCCCGGCAGCCGCCGTGACCACCGCCCTCCTCCTGCTACCCTAACAATCCGGAACAATTAGGGTCAGAGTCGAATTATTGGGTAATTTCCCACTCGCATCACGACGTTTTACCGACCCTCAATTTCCTAGCTTCAGCTTGCCCTAAAGACAATTAGGGTCAGAGTCGAATTGTTTGACAACTTTCGAAGTTGCTCATTAATTCGACTCTGACCCTCATTTTTTTCGGGTCAAAAAAGCCGAAAAAAGTATCTCAATATATTGAGCGATGGCTTTGCTTGCTCGTGCCCATCGTCCTAGCCAAAATCAATTGTTCTTCTCACTAAAACGCCGAAAAAACAATGAGGGTCAGAGTCGAATTGTTTGACAACTTTCGAAGTTGCTCATTAATTCGACTCTGACCCTCATTGTCCCAAACAAACGTTTCCATGCAATTTGTGATCAACCGGAAGATCTCCCCGGCATGTCACAAAGTTATCAAACAATTCGACTCTGACCCCAATTGGAATGCAATTGCTTTTGGGGTCGGAGGTTACGCTGGCAGGGATGTGTTCGGGAGCGTGGCGGCGAAGGTGCTGCCTTTGCCGGGTTGGGAGGTGATGGTCAGCTTGCCGCCGTGGCGCAGCAGCACGTGCTTGACGATGGCCAGGCCCAGGCCCGTGCCCTGCGTTTCGCGCGAGCGGCTCTTGTCCACGCGGTAGAAACGCTCCGTCAGGCGCGGGATGTGTTCCGGGTCGATGCCGATGCCGCAGTCGGTTACCGCAAACGCCAGCGCGTCGGGGCCGCGTGACCAGGCCAGGCGGATCGTGCCGCCGTTGGGCGAGTAGCGCACGGCGTTCGATGCCAGGTTGGCGAAGGCGCTGCGAAGCTCTTCCATGCTGCCCATCACGTCGGGGCCATCCACCGCCACCTCGACCGTGTGCCGGCCGCCCGACAGCGCGCGCGCCTCGGCGGCGATCGATTCGACCAGAATCTTGATATCCACCCGCTCGCGCTTGAGCGGGAATTCGTCCGACTCCAGCCGTGACAGGGTCAGCATGTCCTGGATCAGCCGCTGCATCCGCTGCGCCTGCTCGGTCATCAGGGTCAGGTGCGCCGTGCGCGTGGTCACGTCCAGGCCCGGGTCGGCCATCGCGATTTCGAGGAAGCCCACGATCACCGTCAGCGGCGTCCTCAGCTCATGCGAGGCGTTGGCGATGAAGTCGCGCCGCATCGCTTCGATCCGCTCGGTGTCGGTCGCATCGTGCGTGACCAGGATCTGGCGCCGGTTTTCGAACGGGATGATGCGGCATTCGATCTTGCGGCCTCTGAAGGCCAGCGTCAGCGGCTGCTCGTAGCGGCCCAGAATGATGTAGTCGATGAAGTCCGGATGGCGCACCAGATTGGTCACCCGCAGCCCCTTGTCGCGCTCCATCGTCAAACCCAGATGGCGCTCGAGCGCGGGATTGCACCACTCCAGGAACAGCACGTCGTCCATGATGGCCACGCCTTCCGGCAGCAGGTGCATCGCCTGGCGGAAGCGGGCCAGCCATTCAGTGAGTTCGGCCTGGTGCTTCTTGTCGTCGCGCCGCAGGTGGTACAGGCGCGCGAACGCTTCGGTCCAGGCGCCCCAGCCGTCGGGCAGGCGCGTCTCTTGCGGATGCTCGAGCCATTCGCCCAGCTTCTGCAGATACGACAGCTGGACGATGATGGCCGTGACGGTGGCGGCCAGCGCCAGCGACAGCCCGGCCACCAGCCCCAGCCACCACCAGACGAGGCCCGCAAAGGCAAACAACAGCCCCAGGCGCAACAGCGCCGGGACCCAGAACAGCAACTTGGGATTCATCGCGTCCTTCGACACAGACTATTTTTCGGACAGCATGTAGCCGACGCTGCGCACCGTGCGGATCAGGCCATCGGCCGATTTCAGCGCCTTGCGCAGCCGCAGCACATGCACGTCGACCGTGCGCTCTTCGATCACCGCATGGTCGCCCCACACCTTGTCGAGCAACTGGGCGCGCGAAAACACGCGCTCGCGATGCGCCAGCAGGTACTTGAGCAGCTTGTATTCGGCGTTGCCGATGTCGATCTGCTGGTTCTCGACCGTCACGGTGCAGCTGTTCGGATCGAGCATCACGCTGCCAGCGCGCAGCGGCGCTTCGGCTAGGTGCGGACTCTTGCGGCGCAGCAGCGCACGTGAACGGGCCAGCAGCTCGCGCGGCGAGAACGGCTTGGTGATGTAGTCGTCGGCGCCGCTGTTCAGGCCCGCCAGCTTGTCTTCTTCCATGCTCTTGGCGGTCAGCATGATGACCGGCAGCTCCTGGAAATCGCGGTCGGCGCGAATACGCGATAGCAGGCGCAGGCCGCTCTGGTCGGGCAGCATCCAGTCCAGCAGCAGCAGGTCGGGCTTGCCCCGGCTGATGCTGTCCCAGGCGCCGGCCGCCGTATCGGCCGTGCGGATTTCCCAGCCTGCTTCGCGCAGCGAATAGGTTACCAGTTCGACGATCGCCGGCTCATCCTCGACCACGAGGACGGAGGTGGTGTCAGCCATGCTCACAGTACCGGCGGCTCACCGAGCGTCGGCTTGCTGTGGCGGATGTCGCGGCCTTCGACCACGTAGATCACGTATTCGGCGATGTTCTTGGCATGGTCGCCAATACGCTCGATGGCCTTGGCCACCCACAGCGTGTCGAGCGCCGACGAAATCGTGCGCGGGTCTTCCATCATGAACGTGACCATCGTGCGCAGAATCACGCGGAACTCGTGGTCGACCACTTCGTCGCCCGCGATGATCTGCAAGGCCTGCTTGCCGTCCAGGCGCGCGAACGCGTCGAGCGAATCGTGCAGCAGTTCGGACGTCGCCTTGGCGATGGTGCGGATCATGTCGAAATGGGCAAAGCCCGTCGCGCCCCGCTCGTGCAGGCTTTTCGCCGTGCGCGCAACCTTGGTCGCTTCGTCGCCGATGCGCTCGAGGTCGGTGATCACCTTGATGGTGGCCATCACGGTGCGCAGGTCGTTCGCGGTCGGCTGACGTTTCACGATCAGGTGGCTGCAGGCGTCGTCCAGCGCAACTTCAAGCTGGTTGACGGCCTGGTCTTCGGCCATCACGCGCTCGGCGCGCGCGATGTCGCCGATGCGGAAGCATTCCAGCGCCTCTTCGAACTGGGTTTCCACCATGCCGCCCATCAGCAAGACCTGGGAACGGATCCCTTCGAGTTCCTGGTCGTACTGCTTGGATGAATGCTCGCCTGTCATACAAACTCTCCGTCAATATTCTTGTGAAGCCGCCCGCAAGGACGGCCGAAAAAGGTCAGCCAGCTCGATCAGCCGAAGCGGCCGGTAATGTAATCCTGCGTTTCCTTGCGCGCCGGCTTCATGAAGATCTGGTCCGTCTCGCCGAATTCGACCAGCTCGCCCAGGTACATATAGGCGGTGTAGTCCGAGCAGCGCGCGGCCTGCTGCATATTGTGGGTCACGATGGTGATCGTGTAATCCTGCTTCAGTTCGCTGATCAGTTCTTCGATCTTGGCGGTCGAAATCGGGTCCAGCGCCGAGGTCGGCTCATCGAGCAGCAGCACGTCGGGCTTGACTGCCACGCCGCGCGCGATGCACAGGCGCTGTTGCTGGCCGCCCGACAACGACAGGCCGCTCTTGGACAGCTTGTCCTTGGCTTCTTCCCACAGCGCCGCCTTTTTCAGGGCCCACTCGACGCGCTCGTCCATCTCGCCTTTCGACAGGTTCTCGTACAGACGCACGCCGAACGCGATGTTGTCGTAGATCGACATCGGGAACGGGGTCGGCTTCTGGAACACCATGCCGACCTTGGCACGCAGCATGTTCACGTCGACGCCTGCGTCGAGGATATTGCCACCGCGGTACATGATCTTGCCTTCGGCGCGCTGGCCCGGGTACAGGTCGTACATCCGGTTCAGGGTGCGCAGCAGCGTCGACTTGCCGCAGCCCGACGGGCCGATGAAGGCCGTCACCTGCTTGGCGTGGATGTCGAGGCTGACATTCTTCAGACTCTGCGTTTTACCGTAAAAGAAGTTCAGGCCTTCGATTTCGATCGTCTTGGCTTTGGCCGCAGCCGGGGTCGGAGTCGTATTGAGCATGGCTTGGTTCATCACTTTATCGTTTATCAGAGTGAATTAATTCGGGGTTTTTTGGCTGAACAGCGTACGCGACAGAATGTTCAGCAGCAACACGGTCGTGGTCACCAGCAATGCACCGGCCCAGGCCAGCGAGCGCCAGTCGTCATACGGGCTCATGGCGTAGGTGTAGATCACCACCGGCAGGTTCGCCAGCGGTGCATTCATGTCATGGCTATAGAACTGGTTGTTCAGCGCAGTGAACAGCAGCGGCGCGGTTTCACCCGTGACGCGGGCCACGGCCAGCAGCACACCAGTGACGACGCCGGCCTTCACGGCGCGCAGGCGCACGGTCAGGGCCACTTTCCAGTGCGGCGCGCCCAGTGCGTAGGCCGCTTCGAGCAAGCTGGCAGGTACCAGGCGCAGCATGTTGTCAGTGGTGCGAACCACGACCGGAATCGCGATCAGCGACAGCGCGATCGTGCCGGCGTAACCCGAGAAGTGCTGGACCTTGGCCACATAGATGGCGTACACAAACAGGCCGATCACGATCGACGGGGCCGACAGCATGATGTCGGTCACGAAGCGCGTGACTTGCGCGAACTTGTTGTTCTCGCCGTATTCAGCCAGATAGATACCGGCCAGGATGCCGACCGGCGTGCTGATCAGCGTCGACAGACCGACCATCATCACGCTGCCCAGAATGGCGTTGCGCAAGCCACCACCGGGCGTGCCCGGGGCCGGCGTGTCCGCCGTGAACAGCGTGGCCGACAGGCCGCCCAGGCCGTTGTACAGCAGCGTGAACAGAATCCAGGCCAGGAAGGCCAGGCCAATGCCCATCGCGCACACCGACATCGTGATGCCGATGCGGTGCGCCAGCAGGCGCCGGCGGTACACCGGGTTCTTGGTAGCAGTATTCATCTCGGTTGCCATATTATTTGGTGCCTTCGTTACGGGACATACCGAGCAGCATGATCTTGGCCGCCGACAGCACGATGAACGTGATGCCAAACAGGATCAGTGCCAGCGCAAACAGCGACGACGAGTGCAGCGTGCTGGCCGCTTCGGCAAATTCATTGGCCAGTGTCGACGAAATCGAATTACCCGGCGAGAACAGCGAGGCCGACAGCGAGTGCGCATTGCCGATCACGAAGGTCACGGCCATCGTCTCACCCAGCGCGCGGCCCAGGCCCAGCATGACGCCGCCCACCACACCGTTGCGGGTATAAGGCAGCACGACCTTGCGCACCACTTCCCAGCGCGTGCAACCCAGGCCGTACGCCGATTCCTTCAGCACGGTCGGCACGATCTCGAACACGTCGCGCATCACCGAGGCGATGAACGGGATGATCATGATCGCCAGGATCAGGCCGGCGGTCATGATGCCGATGCCCATCGTCGGACCCTGGAAGATGACACCGATCACCGGCAACTGGCCGATGGTTTCCTTCAGCAGCGGCTGGACGTGGTCGGCGAACATCGGCGCGAACACGAACAGGCCCCACATGCCGTAGATGATCGACGGCACGCCGGCGAGCAGCTCGACGGCGGTGCCCAGCGGGCGACGCAGCCAGGCCGGGCAGATTTCGGTCAGGAACAGCGCAATGCCGAAGCTGATCGGGAAGGCAACAGCCAGCGCGATGATCGACGTGGCCAGCGTGCCCCAGATGGCGATCATGGCGCCGAATTCGTCATTCACCGGATCCCACTCGACGCGGGTGATGAAACCCGGGCCGAACTGCGAGAACGCCGGCGCCGCGCCGATTGCCAGCGAGATGATGATCCCGATCAGCACCGCCAGGACCGTGGCAGCAAACAGCAGCGTGATTTTGTGGAAGAAGAAGTCCTGGATGCGCTGGTTGCGCATCGTCGTGCGCAGTGCAGCGTAACGGCGGGCGTCTTCGGCTGCTGCCTGATCAGGCAGGTCCTGCACGGACAAGGATGGGTGGGCGCTCATATGTGTGGAAGACTCGCTATAAGACTCGTAATCAATATCGTTTTGTCAATATTGCTGGCATGCAGAAGGACCGGTCGGGCCGGTCCTTCGATGATGAAAACTAGTGGATTACCAGAGCGCCTTGCCGGTGGTGTCTTTCAGATTGGTGCGCCAGGCGTCCTGCACGAGCTTGATGACCGGCGCAGGCATTGGCACGTAGTCGAGTTCAGCAGCCGAGGTGGCGCCGTTCTTGTACGACCAGTCGAAGAACTTCAGCACTTCCTTGCCCTTGGCAGCGTCCTGGGCCTTGTGCACGAGGATGTACGACGCGCCCGTGACTGGCCAGCTGTCCTTGCCTGGCTGGTCGGTCAGGATAACCGCGAAGCCCGGGGTGCCGGCCCAGTTGGCGCCGGCAGCGGCGGCCTTGAAGGCATCGTCGCTTGGCTGCAGGAACACGCCATCCTTGTTCTGGAGCTGGGTGTGCGACATCTTGTTCTTCTTGGCATAGGCCCACTCGACGTAGCCGATGCCGCCCTTGATGCGCTGCACGTTGGCGGCGACGCCTTCGTTGCCCTTGCCGCCCACGCCCACTGCCCACTTGACGGTGGTGCCGGCGCCGACCTTGGTCTTCCATTCCGGGCTCGACTTCGACAGGAAATCGGTCCACAGGAACGACGTGCCCGAGCTGTCGGCGCGGCGCACGACGGTGATGTCGGCGTCCGGCAGTTTGACGCCCGGGTTCAGCGCGGCGATCTGCGGCGCGTTCCACTTGACGATCTTGCCCATGTAGATGTCGGCGATGACGGCGCCGCTCAGTTTCATCTGGCCCGGGGCGATGCCCGCCAGGTTGACGATCGGCACAACGCCGCCCATCACGGCCGGGAACTGGAACAGGCCGGCGGCGTTGAGTTCAGCGGCTGCCAGCGGCATGTCGGACGCGCCGAAGTCGACGGTCTTGGCCTTGATCTGCTTGATGCCGGCGCCGGAACCGACCGACTGGTAATTCAGGCCATTGCCCGATGCTGCCTTGTACAGCTCGGCCCATTTGGCGTAGATCGGATAAGGGAACGTCGCGCCTGCGCCGGTGATGTTGGCGGCCTGGGCGGTTGCGGTGAATGCCGAAGCGGCGACGGCGATCGAAACGAAGAGATGCTTCATGCGCATATCTGATCCTCTGAAAATAGAACGACGGGACGATCCCGCTGACGATGAAGCGCAGTCTAGCGGGCGAATATGACAAGTTCATGACATATTCTGAAATGTGACATGAACATGACACGGCCGCAAGCATGGCATTGCAGAGGCCGGCGTGGCGCGCGGCTGGCCATTGACCATCCTGTTCCGCTTGCGCCAGCCTTGTAAATACCACGCCAGCTGCTAACCTGATGGTGTCGTCACCATATGGAGGGGATGCCCGAAGGCGTTGAACAATGTATGTTGGACATGATGGTCATGGGGATTCTTGGGGGGCTGGCAGCGCTGGTCGCGTTCGAGATCTACCAGGAAGTACGTGGCAGTTCCAGGCAACTTGAAGACCGCTATCACGAATAGCGACAAACCCGCTCAGCGGGTCAGCAGCGAGCGGCGAGGCCCCAGGGCGCTCGCCGCTTGTCATGTACAGGGTCGGGATCAGCGCAGGAAGCGCGCCAGCGCGGTCACGCCTGCCAGGTCGAGGCTCTGGAACTTGAACCCCACTTTGTATTCGCCGCCGCTGAAGATGCAGTGCAGCGCTTTTGCGTGCGTGTCGATCGTCGTGAAGCGACCGTCGATCATCAGGTCGAAGCGCAGTTGACTGGACAACCCGACCGGGACCGGGTCGGGGATATTGACACTGATGCCGTTGGCGCTGATATCGACGCTTTTGCCGCTGAACGGCGTCCGGCCGTCGATGGCCAGCAAGACTTTGGTGCGCAGTACTTTGCGCGGGGATTGCCTCTGCTCTTGTAACACGTGTTTCCCATGATGCCGAAAAAGAGACACTATTATAAGAACAACCGGGCAATCCGGCACACCATTGTTGCGTTGTGCCGGCTTGCCGGTGACCAGCGCGCCTAGTCGAGTTCGCGCAATTTGTTGAACGCTTCCTCGATGCGTTCGACGGCGATGATCGTCATGCCTTCGATTTTCTGCTTGGGCGCATTTGCTTTCGGGATCACAGCAATCGAAAAGCCGAGCTTGGCCGCTTCGCGCAGGCGTTCCTGGCCACGTGGCGCCGGCCGGATTTCACCGGCCAGGCCCACTTCGCCAAATACCACGAGCCCGCGCGGCAAGGGCTTGCTGCGCATCGATGAATTGATCGCCAGCAGCACGGCCAGGTCGGCCGCCGGTTCGGTAATCTTCACGCCGCCGACCGCGTTGATGAACACATCCTGATCGAACGCGGCAATGCCGGCGTGACGGTGCAGCACCGCCAGCAGCATCGCCAGCCGGTTCTGCTCGAGGCCGACCGACAGGCGGCGCGCATTGGGCAGGTGGCTCGTGTCGACCAGCGCCTGGATCTCGACGAGCAGCGGACGCGTGCCCTCCTGCGTGACCATGACGCACGAGCCCGGCACCGGCGTGTCGTGCTGTGACAGGAACAGCGCGGACGGATTCGACACGCCTTTCAGACCCTTCTCGGTCATCGCGAACACGCCCAGCTCGTTAACGGCGCCGAAGCGATTCTTGATTGCCCGCACCAGGCGGAAGCTCGACTGGGTGTCGCCCTCAAAATACAGCACCGTGTCGACGATGTGTTCGAGCACGCGCGGGCCGGCCAGCGCGCCCTCTTTCGTCACGTGGCCGACCAGGATGATCGTCACGCCAGTCTGCTTGGCCACGCGCGTCAGTTGCGCCGCGCATTCGCGCACCTGGGCCACCGAACCGGGGGCCGACGTCAGCGCATCGGAATACACGGTCTGGATCGAGTCGATCACCGCGACTTCGGGTTTCAGGTCGGCGATCGTGCCGAGGATTTTCTCGAGCTGGATTTCGGCCTGCAATTTAAGGTCTTGCGCGTCGACCGCGAGGCGGCGCGCACGCAGCGCGATCTGGGCGCCGGATTCTTCGCCACTCACATATAACGTGGAGCGGGTTTTGGACAGGCTTGCCAGGGCCTGCAGCAGCAGTGTGGATTTGCCGATGCCCGGGTCGCCGCCAATCAGCACGACGCCGCCGGCCACCAGGCCGCCGCCCAGCACGCGGTCGAATTCCTCGATGCCGGTGCCAAAGCGCGGCACATCGATGGCCTCGATATCGGCCAGCGACAAGACCGGCGCGGTCTGCGCCAGCGCGCGGTGCGGGGTTTGCGACATGCGGTTTACGCCAGGCGCCTCGACGACGGTTTCGACCATCGTGTTCCAGGCCTTGCAGTCAGCGCACTGCCCCATCCAGCGGGTGGCGATCGCGCCGCATTCGGAGCAGGTGTAATTGGTTTTTGCTTTTGCCATGTTCTCTATTGGTTATCCATCGGTGCCAAGGCGGCCTTCGGCGATGCGCACGCGCGGCGCGACGGCGCACATCAACTCGTAGCCGATCGTGCCGGCGGCGTGCGCCACGTCGTCGATCGGCAGGCCATCGCCCCACAGTGTGACCTTGCTGCCGATACGCGCATTGGGTACTAGCGAGAGGTCGACTGTCATCATGTCCATCGAGACGCGGCCGATCAGCCCCGTGCGCACGCCATCGACGATCACCGGCGTGCCGTGCGGCGCGCTGCGCGGGTAGCCATCTGCATAGCCGCAGGCGACCACGCCGATCGTCATCGGGCCTTCGGCAACGAAGCGGCTGCCGTAGCCGACCGTGTCGCCGCGCTCGATGTGCTGGATGCCGATGATTTCCGAGCGCAGCGTCATCGTCGGGCGCAGGCCGAAATCGCTGGCACTACGCCCGCCCGGCGTGCCGCCGTAGAGCATGATGCCGGGGCGGACCCAGTCGTTGGACAGGTGTTCTGCCAGCTCGGCTTGATGCAGCACGCCGCCCGAATTGGACAGGCTGCGCTCGCCGGGCAAGTCGCCGGCGCCGATCTGGAAGCGGCGCACCTGCTCGGCGATGGTCAAGAGCGGGTGTTCGAGTTCATCGGCGTTGGCGAAGTGCGTCATGTGCGTGATGTTGCGCACGCCGGGAATCGCGCGCAGGCGTTTGTAGGCGGCCGCGTAGTCCTCTGGGCGCAGACCGAGGCGGTTCATGCCCGTGTTCATTTTCAGGTAAATGTCGATCGGGCGGTAGAGCTGCGTGTATTCGAGCAGCTTGATCTGTTCGACCGAGTGCACGGCCGTGACGATATTGTGTTCGGCCAGCAGGGGCACGTCGGCTGCTTCGAAGAATCCCTCTAATAACAGGATCGGCTTGATCCAGCCAAGTTCGCGCAGGCGGATGGCGTTTTCGAGCTCGATCAGGGCCAGGCCATCGGCCGTGGCGAAGCCGTGCATCGCGCGCTCCAGGCCGTGACCGTAGGCATCGGCTTTGACGACCGCCCATATTTTCGCCATAGGCGCGCAGGTGCGGGCCTGCGACAAATTATGCTGCATCGAATCCGGGTGGATGGTGGCAAAGAGTGGGCGCGGCATGGTCGGCGATCGAGGTGGAATCGGTACGAAAAGAAGGAGTGGCTATTCTACCGGAGCAGGCCCGGGGGCGTTGCCGGGGCAGTCACGGTGCATCGTACGGCTTCGCCACGCCAGCCATTCATGGTATAAAGCAACCCGGACCGAACTTTAGAATTTTAGAATGAACCGTGGTTTTTATACCATCATGGCGGCGCAGTTCTTCTCGTCGCTGGCAGATAACGCGCTCCTGTTTGTCGCGATCAGCCTGCTCGTCGCAATGGACGCCCCGGCATCGCTCACTCCGCTGCTGAAGCTGTCGTTCGTCCTGTTCTATGTGTTGCTGGCCGCCTTCGTCGGCGCCTTCGCCGACGCGCTCAACAAGGGCCGCGTGATGTTCATCGCGAACATCATCAAGGTGTTCGGCTGCGCGCTGATGTTCTTCACGGTGCATCCATTGATTTCTTACGCCGTCGTCGGCTTCGGCGCGGCCGTGTATTCGCCCGCCAAGTACGGCATCCTGACCGAACTGCTGCCGCCGGAAAAACTGGTGCCGGCCAATGGCTGGATCGAGGGCCTGACGGTGATGTCGATCATCCTCGGCACGGTGCTGGGCGGCACGCTGGTGAGCCCCCGCGGCTCGGGCTTCTTGCTGTCGTTCGACCTGCTGCCGCGCATCGGCATCGACACACCGGCTGAGGCGGCGATGGCCGTCGTCGTCGCCATCTATATTCTGGCCGCCATCTTCAACCTGCGCATCCCGGATACCGGCGCACGCTACGAGCACCAGGAACGCAATCCCATCAAGCTCATCACCGACTTCGCCAATTGCTCGACCACGCTGTGGCGTGACAAGCTGGGCCAGATTTCGCTGGCGGTCACGACCTTGTTCTGGGGCGCCGGCGCCACGCTGCAATTCATCGTGCTCAAGTGGGCCGAAGCATCGCTCGGCTTACCGCTGGACCAGGCGACGAACCTGATCGGCGTGGTCGCGATCGGCGTCGCGCTGGGCGCCGCGATGGCCGCCCGCATGATCCCGCTGCGCAAGTCGCTCACCGTGATCCCGATGGGCATCATCATGGGCCTGGTGGTGACGAGCATGGTGTTCGTGAAATCGGTCACGCTGGCCTACCCGCTGCTGGCCTTCATCGGCTTCCTGTCGGGCTTCTTCGTGGTACCGATGAACGCGCTGCTGCAGCACCGCGGCCACGTCCTGATGAGCGCCGGCCACTCGATCGCGGTGCAGAACTTCAACGAGAACCTGTCGATCCTGACGATGCTCGCCGCCTACGCAGTCATGATCACGCTGAACCTCGACCTGAACATCATCATCGTCATCTTCGGCCTGTCCGTCGCCGGCATCATGCTCCTGATCCAACGCCGCCACCTGCTGAACCAGCGCGAACACGACTCCCTCGGCCTGATCGGCGAAGGCAAACACTAAACTAGGGTCAGTGTCGAATTGTTTGACAACGTTTCGCCTGCCCCCTTTCCCTGAGGCTTCCCCTGCTCGGCATATGCAGCGGGCAATAGCTCAGGACGGGCACTCTGTCCCCACCTTTCTCGCTTTCGTGAGAAATTGCTCAATAATTCGACTCTGACCCTAATTGTTTGGCGGGCCTGAAATTGCTGGCCGCAACGCATTTGTCAGCGCTTTCCCATCCGATTCAGCCATCGGCTGAACTTGATGCTAGCGATCATGCAAAACGAGTCCAGCAAGCAAAAAATTAATTAGGGTCAGAGTCGAATTGTTTGACAACTTTGAGGAATTGCCCATTAAATCGACTCTGACCCTACTTTATTAGGCGGGCTAATCAGCGGGGTTCGAGGCAGGGTCGGGGGCTATTTATTGGGAAATTCGGGAAATTGCTCAATAAATCGACTCTGACCCTCATTGGGAATTAGGGGTGGGTGGTTTGGGCGCGGGTGCGCCAGTCGTTGGGGACGATGAAGCCGCGGTCGGCTTCTTCCAGCGCGTTGTCTTGTGTGCGGACTCTTGCGATCAGCACTGGGGTAGTTGCGGTGGCGAAGCGGTCAGTCAGTTCGGCTGCCAGTTGTGCGCGGGTCATTGTCCATGTCTGTGAAGCGGTGCGCAGTGGTGCCAGCCATTCGAGTTTTGGCAGGATCACGTAGGTGGCGTCAGGCACAATGTCCAGCTCGCTCAGTGCGCACCAGAATCCGCGGCAATGGCCTTGGGTGATGCCTTGCATTGCCGGCCAGTGACCGGCGGGATAGAACAGCCAGCCTTTGACCAGCGCGCCGGCTTTGCTGACGGGACGTGGCAGTTGCGCTTGCGCGGCCGGGTGTTGGCCCAGCGCGAGCTGGCGCTCGAAGATCTTGCGCATCTTCATACCCAGCGTGTCGGCCAGGTTGGGGCCGACCAATCTGTCGAGGCCTCCTGCGCCGCCTTCGCCCTGCAGATAGAATTTTGTTGCGAACTCGATGTGCTCCAGCACATCCGGGCCATTTTCGAGCAGAAAGTCGAATTCGCCGACCGTGTCGTTGCGGTTGGCGCGGATTTGCAGGCCGTGCGCGACCAGCCGTCCCTGCTGCGCGAAATAGAACGCCATCAGCTTTTCCGCGTACAACCCCAGTCGCGTGTACGGTTTCTCGCCGAGCGCGGCGTACAGTGCCGATGGGTCCGCATCCAACTGCGCGAGCCAGGTGGCGACCTCGTCCGTGACCGGGCCCAGCGTCGCCACACGTCCAGCCCAGGCCGGTGCGGCGCCGTCGAGCAGGTCGGGCGAATCGAGCAGCCAGGCCAGCGCGCGCACGTGCGGCTGCGTCAGGTGCCGCCAGCGCGCGTGGAACGCGGCCTGGTAACTAGGTGCGGGGTGCAAGCGAACGCGCCCGGCACAGGTCGGCCCAGGCCAGCGCCTTGTCGGCGCCGCGCAGCAGCAATTCACCCGGATGCAGCGTGGCCACCAGTGGCACCTCGCCCAGCGCATGCACCTGACCACGCACGCCGGCCAGCGGCTCGTTCAGTGCGCGGCCCAGCAGGCCGTTGGCCGCGACCTGCCCCATCGTCAGCACAGTTGTTGCGCCTGTCAGCGCCAGCTCGCGCTCCAGGAACGGCCGGCACGCCGTGATTTCCTCAAGCGTCGGCGCGCGCTCGCCGCCCCTGGCATTGACCGGGCGGCACTTCACCAGCGGCGTGACATACGCATCGCGCTCGCGCGACAGGCCGACCGCGTGCAGCATATTGTCCAGCAGCTTGCCCGGGTCGCCCGTTAGCGGCTGACCCGCTTGCTCGTCGAGCGCGCTGGGCGTGCCGGCGGCGATCAGCCAGACCGCCTGGCGCGGCCCGCTGCCATACACGGGCTTGCGCCCTTCCCCGCAGGCGCAATCCTTGCAGCCGGCAATCGCCTGGCGCAAGCCCGCCCAGTCGAGCGTCGACACGTCGGGCGCGGCCGGCGCCGCATGACTGCCGTCGTCCCACGCAGCGTCGGTGGCGACGGGCGGCGGATTGCGATACGGCGGCGCCGACAGCGGCGTCATCCCGCGCGCGAGCGGAGCAGGATCGGGAACTGGCACGGGTGCCGGCGCCACCACAGGCGCAGACGCCGGCACAACCGCCGGCGCAGCATCGACCGCGGCACCAGCATCGCTGTCGACAACATCGTCACCAGCAGAATCCGTCGACGACGCAGCCGTCGCCCGCAACTGCCACAACGGCCCGATCCCCATCTCGTTCAGGAACAGCGCATCGCGCCCGCTCACGGTCTTCATAAATCCAGCCTCATCACGATGGCATCTTCACGGCCCGCAGCACCAGCCGGATAGTAGCCCTTGCGGCGCCCGATATGGACGTACCCATGGCGCCGGTACACATCCAGCGCGCGCTCGTTCGATGGCCGCACCTCGAGCAGGATCGACGTCATGCCCTGGCTGCGCGCGCGCGCCGCGAGCACGTCCAGCAAGCGCCGGCCCAGTCCCTGGCGCTGGCGATTCGCCGCCACCGCGACGTCGAGCAGGTGCGCTTCGTCGAGCGCATACATCAACAGGTAGTAGCCGGCCAGCGCGCCCGCAGCATCGCGCACGGTCCAGCAATCGTAGCCGCTGTTGAGCGAGTCGATGAAGTTCCCGCGACTCCAGGGAAACGGAAACACGCTCGCCTCCAGCGCGCACACCTCGCCCACGTCGGCCGCCGTCATCGGCGCCAGTTGCAGGCCGAGATCGAGCAGGTCGCTCATGCGCCAGCCTTGGCCGCATTGATCACCAGGCGCTCGGCCGTGGTGAACGCGATCTTGTTGCGCAGGTAAATCGGCTGCGCCTGCGCCGCCGGCACGCCCTGCCCGGCGGCCAGCGCGCCAACGGCCAGCAGCGCCATCTCGCGCGCATGCGGCACGATGTCTGCCATCGCGCCGGCTGCAAATGCCTGGTCAGCAAAAGCATCGGCATACGCCTCGAAGCCGTTGCCGCACGCCTGCAGACCAGCCACTGCCAGCGGCACCACGGCCTGCGGCGCGCTCAACGTGGGCGCCACGACTTCGCGCCATGCGCCATCGAAGCGGTACTGCGCCCAATAGACTTCGCCCATGCGCGCATCCAGCACCGCCAGCACCTCGGTCGCGCCGCAGCGTGCACGGCAGCTTTCGGCCATTGCCGCCAGCGTCACCATCGGAAGCACCGGCAGATTGGCGCCGTAGGCCAGCCCCTGCGCGACGCCGCAGGCCGTGCGCACACCGGTGAACGACCCGGGGCCGGCGCCGAAGGCAATGGCGTCGCAGCCGGCCAGCGCAATGCCGGCTTCGCGCAGCAGTTCCTGCACCATCGGCAGGATCGATTGCGAGTGGGTGCGCACGCCGGCCGTGGCACGGGCGATGACGGTGTCGTTGACCAGCAGCGCGCAGGACGCCAGCTCGGCCGAGGTTTCAATGGCAAGAATAGTAGGCATCCCGTATTTTAACCGCTTGGCCGGACGCCATCCATGCCGGTCTGCCTTCCCCGCCACATTGCAGCGCAACACGGAGTAAAATGCGCTCCATGCATAGCCTGACCCTCGATTCTTCGACCCTCGACGCTGCCATCGCCGCCGTCCATGACGACGCCTGGACGGTCGCCTGCCTGTGCGCCGCCTGGTGCGGCACCTGCGCTACGTACCGCGCCACCTTCGAGAACCTGGCCGCGCGCCATCCGGACAAGCACTTCATCTGGATCGACATCGAAGACCAGGCCGCCCTGGTTGGCGACCTCGATGTCGACAACTTCCCGACGTTGCTGCTGCAGCGCGGTGACACGGTCGCGTTCTTCGGCACGATGGTGCCCGATGGCGGCGTGGCCGATCGGCTGATCCAGGCCCAGGCCGACATCGCGCCGGCCGAACTGGCGCGCCTGGCCCAGTCGAGCGACGAGCGCCGCGAATGGCAGCGCGACTGCAATCTGCGCGTACTGCTGGGCGGCGCGGACTAACCCTGCCCGCCCCAGCGGGCGACAATCTCGTCGCCCGCCACCGGCTTCCCATACAAATACCCCTGCGCCAGATTACACCCATGGCGCAGCAAGAACGCCGCTTGATCCGCGCGCTCGACACCCTCAGCGATCACCGACAGGTTCATGCTCTTGCCAAGCTGGATGATGGCAACCGCAATGGCCTCGTCGTCCGGTCCCTGCGAGATATCCTTGATGAAGCTGCGGTCGATCTTGAGCGTCTGTACCGGTAACTGCTTCAGGTAGGCCAGCGATGAATAGCCGGTGCCGAAATCGTCAATGGCCAGCCCCACCCCGATCGCATGCAGGTCCTTCACGTACTGCAGCGCGTCGCCCGTGTTCATGATGATCGACTCGGTCACTTCCAGCTGCAGGCGGTGCGGCGCCAGGCCGGTCGATTCCAGCACCTCGGCCACGATTGCCGCCATGCCCCCACGCTCGAACTGGCGCACCGACAGGTTCACCGCGATCTTCGGCATGATCAAGCCCTGCGCTTCCCACGCCACCATCTGGCGGCATGCTTCCTGCAGCACCCACTGGCCAAGCTGGCCGATGAAACCGGTGTCTTCGGCCAACGGGATGAATTGCCCCGGGCCGATTTGCCCCAGCTCGGCGCTGTTCCAGCGCACCAGCGCTTCGACGCCGGTCAGGCGACCGGTGTCCATTTCAACCTGCGGCTGATACGCCAGGTAGATTTCGTGCTTGTCGATCGCGCGGCGCAGCAGGCCTTCCATGCGCAGGCGCTCGACGCCGTCGCCACTCATCGACGCCGCGTAGAACTGGTAGCCGTTGCGCCCGCGCGCCTTGGCCTGGTACATCGCCACGTCGGCGTTGCGGATCAGCATGTGCATGTCCTGCGCGTCCTGCGGATACAGGCTGATGCCGACGCTGCCGGTGACGAACAGCTCGTAGCCGGACACCATAAACGGCTGCTCGAACATCGCGATCAGCTTGGCCGCCACGCGGGTCGCGCCGGCGACGCCGCCGATATCCTCCAGCAGCACGATGAATTCATCGCCGCCCAGGCGCGCCAGCGTATCGCCTTCGCGCAGGCAGCGGGCCAGCGCGAAGGCGGCCTGCTTCAGCAGCTCGTCGCCGACATGGTGCCCCAGCGTGTCGTTGACGTTTTTGAAGCGATCCAGGTCGATGAACAGCACCGCGAGCTGCTGGCCGTCGCGCTGCGCGCGCGTCATCGCGTGGCGCAGTCGGTCGTGGAACAGCAGGCGGTTGGGCAGCGCGGTCAAGGGGTCGTGGTGCGCCAGGTGGTCGAGCTGGTTCTGCGATTCGCGCGCACGCGTGATGTCGCTGAAGACCGACACGTAATGCGTGATCGCCCCGGCGTCGCCCCGCACTGCAGTAACGGTCAGCGATTCCAGATACGCTTCGCCGTCCTGGCGCGTGTCCCAGAGCTCACCGCGCCAGAAGCCGGTGTCGTCCAGTTCGCGCCACAGCTTGTGATAAAAATCGTCGTCCTGGAGGCGGCCACGCATCATGCTCGACTCGCGGCCCACCGCTTCTTCTTCGCTGTAGCCGGTGATGCAGGTGAAGGCCGGGTTGACGGCGACGATCCGCCCCGTCACGTCCAGCACCATGACACCATCGGCGATGTGCTCGAGCACCGTGGCCGACAGGCGCAGTTTTTCTTCGGCCAGCTTGCGTTCGGTGATGTCGGCAAACACCCAGATGCTGCCTTCGTCCGGGTGCGCCGGGTCGAGCGCCGAACCGCTCACCAGGCACCAGAACAGGCTGCCGTCGCGATGGCGTAACTGGTGTTCTTCGCCCAGATCCACGCGCCGCGCCAGCAGCGGGTATTGCGTCATGGCGGTCTGTTCGTCGTCCTTACGCGTGGGATACAGAATCTCGGTCGACTGACCAGCCATCTCGCCTTCGTCATAGCCGAACAGCGCTTCGCCGCGCCGGTTGCTCGAGACGATGCGGCGCTGGCGCACGAACAGCACGCCGAACATCACGTTGTCGAGGATCGCGCCCTGCTCGGTGAGCAGCGCCTCGATGCGCATCTCGTTGTGCTTGCGCTCACTGATATCCGAGATGATGCCGTCGATCCGCACGGCGCCGTCCAGCGCGGCTGCGCCTGACAATCCCTGCGGTTGCCCGCTTTCCTGCACCCAGCGCTCGATGCCGTGGGCATCGATGATCCGGTATTCCAGCTGATACGCGTCGCCGACGCGCGCGGCATGGCGCACCGTGTGGCTGTACCGGCGCCGGTCTTCCGGGTGCACGATATCGGTCCAGTCGTGGGTCGTGGCGCGCATCAGGTGCTCTGCTGCATGGCCGGTGATGTCTTCGATCGCGTCGCTGACAAACTCGATGGTCCCGCCGGCGCGCACGCGAAACACCGCACCGGGGACCTGGTTCACGATGCTGCGAAACTGTTCTTCACGCCGCGCGATATCGGCGAACAGGTCGCGAATGGCCAGACGCATGCGCTCCATCTGCTGGCCCAGACGCCCCAGTTCGTCGGACGCCGACAGTGCCAGCGGGGTGTCGAAGTCTGCGCGCGCCAGCCGGTCGGAAAACCGCATCAGGCGGCGCAGCGGCGAGAGCAGGCGCCGGCGCAGCAGCAGCGCGATCAGCAGCAGCGAGACAGCAACCTGCCCGACGACCACCAGCGCATAGTTGCGCTGCTTGCGGCGCAGCTCCTGCTGGCTGCGATAGTCGTCCATCTCGAGGCGCACGGTGCCAATGGTCTCGCCGCGCACCACGACCGGCCGTTCGGCCCCCAGCACCCGCCCCAGCGGGCGCGCCGGCGAGCGCACCCGCAGCGCGACCTCGCCTTCCGGCCCATGAACCTCGACCATCACGACGGCCGGGTCACGCAGCATCGCATCGAGCAGCGGCCGCGCCGTCTCGGGATCGAGATTCCAGAGCGCCTCCTGCACACCCAGCGCCAGGATCTCTGCATTGCGCTTGAGCGATTCGTCGAGCGCTGCAGCAACCGCGGCGCGCTCCTGCACACCGATCAGAAGATAACTGCCCACCGCCGCCGGCCCCGCCAGCCCGACGAATACCACCAGCAGCAAGGCCCGGTAGAGCGAACGGCCGTACAGACTGCCCAGGCGCGACAGGATGGTGGGGGGCGTGGATGCGGGATTCGACATGACGTTGGCGCCGCCGGCGCTCGCCGCTGGCACTGCCTTTACTGACACGATAGGGAAGACGCGATTATGCCCCGTCGCTTGCTAGGCGTCACTAGCTAACAATCCGTGACGGCAGCAGCGCGTGGCCGGACTTGCTATGATGGATTGTCATGAACACGTTTTCAATCAAGGAGAATCTGATGAGTCATTCCCTGTACGCCGCTTCGGTGCCGGTATTTCGCCAACTGCTCGACGCGTTGGCTGACGTGCTCGAAAAGGCCGAGGCCCATGCACTCGAGCGCCGCATCGAACCGGACGCCCTGCTCCAGGCCCGCCTGTTCCCCGACATGTTCCCGCTGGCGCGCCAGATCCAGCTGGCCACCGACTTTGCCAAGGGCGCCGGTGCGCGCCTGGCCGGGATCGAATCGCCACGCTATGAAGATGGCGAACGCACCTTTACTGAACTGCAGCAGCGCATCACGCGCACGGTCGGTTTTCTGGACACCCTGGAACAAGCCGATATCGATGCCGGCACCACCCGCCCGATCACGCATGGCAGCGGCGAACGCGCACGCCATTTCGACACCGGCGCGGTCTATCTGACCCACTTCGCGATGCCGCAGTTCTGCTTCCACGTGACGACCGCCTACGCGATCCTGCGTCACAACGGCGTACCGATCGGCAAGCGCGACTTTATCGGCAACTATTAATAAAGGTAATTAATATAGGTTATTTGTTGCGGCGCGGGTAACCCTGCGCCAGGATGCGCTGCCAGACGAGCTCCTTGGCGTCGGCGCTCATCGACACCCAATGCGCGACCTCGGCCACCGTGCGGCCGCAGCCGCGGCAGACTTCGTCGAACGTGGTCGAGCAGACCGCCACGCAGGGGGTATCCGGGCGCCCGGCGGGGGTGCCGGGGGTTGCCGGTGAAGGCGTCGGTGCGGGGCCGGCCCCGCCCGCCTCAGGCCGGTCCGACATGGAGCTTGTCCCAACCGTCGTGACCGAGCTGTTCCATCGTCTCGATATTCTTTTCAAAGATGTCTTCCGCTTGCGGGAAGGCTTCGACGGCGCGCGCGATGCTGTCCTCGCGTAGCAGGTGCAGGATCGGGTACGGCGCGCGGTTGGTGTAATTGGAGATATCGTTGATATCGGTATCGGCGAACTGGTACAACGGATGGAAGCTGGCCACCTGCAGCTCGCCATCGAGCTGCATGTCCTCGAGCGCGGCGTCGGCCACATCCAGGAACTCGTTGTAGTCCTCGAAGTCGCCCAGCACAAACGGGTGAATGATCAGCGTGGTGTCGACCTTTTCGGCAGCGGTATCGGACAGGTGCTGCAACTCGTCCATCAAGGTTTCAAGCAATTGCTCGGGCGTGGTCGCGTTCGCAACGACGTAACGGACCTGCTCCTTGACATACACGGCTTTGGCAAACGGGCACAGGTTCAGGCCGATCACGGCGCGCTCGAGCCAGTTGCGGGTTGCCGCGACGATGGCGTCGTCGTCGGCGTTGAGGTTGGGGGTGCGCATGGAAGACTCTCTATAGCTATGCAGACAGCAAACCCCGGATTGTACGCACTCTTTGCGTGCCCTCATAGATCGGCCCCGATCCCGGCGTAACGTGGGCGGGTCGGTCGGTATGCAGGCCGGATAACGGCGCCAAATCACCTCTGCTGCTGACCAAAACCGTCCTCAGTTCAGTAATTTCGATGATCCTGATGGCATCTTCTGTTTTCATGATGTTAACGTACGCGATCCCAAAGGCCATTTTTATTGTAACGAAGGCGTCATACATCTTGACTCGCTCAACAATCCCTTCGTACACTGCCTCCTTGTCCTCGGTCCGTTCGTTCCTGAACGCAACACTGGAAAGCTATGCACAACACGAAACGTCCTACCTTCGCACTGGCTGCATTGGCCTTCCTGGCCGCGTCACCCCTCAGTTTTGCCATGGACGCAGCTTCGCTGCCCACAGTCCAGTCTGCCGCAGTCGGCAGCCGCACCGCCGCAGCACCGTCCCAACTCCAGAGCAAGCCCGATGAATACCGCGAGACCGACGTCTGGGGCCGCATCCGCAGCGGTTACGCCATTCCCGATCTGAGCAACGCACTCGTCACCCGTCATACCCAGGCCTACGCCAACCATCCTGGCACCCTGTCCCGCATCTCGGGTCGCGCTTCCCCGTATCTGTACCACGTGGTGTCCGAACTCGAAAAGCGCGGCATGCCGACCGAACTGGCGCTGCTGCCGGTGATCGAATCGGCGTTCAATCCGCAAGCCATGTCGAGCGCCAACGCCGCCGGCCTGTGGCAGTTCGTGCCGGGCACCGGCAAGGACTTCGACCTCAAGCAGAACATGTTCAAGGACGAGCGCCGCGGCGTCGTGGCATCCACCGATGCAGCCCTGAACTACCTGCAACGCCTGTATACGATGTTCGGCGACTGGCCGCTGGCTCTTGCCGCGTATAACTGGGGCGAAGGCAATGTGCAGCGCGCCATCAAGAAAAACCAGGCCGAAGGCAAGCCGACCGATTTCGAGAGCCTGGCCGATCTGATGCCAGCCGAAACGCGCAACTACGTGCCAAAACTGCAGGCGGTCAAGAACGTGATCGCCAATCCCGGCATGTACGGCGTCATGCTGCCCGCCATTGACAACCAGCCCTACTTCACCACGGTCGACAAGACCAGCGATATCGACCTGGCCGTCGCGGCGCAGCTGGCCGAAATGTCGCTCGAAGAATTCAAGGCGCTCAATCCGCAATTCAAGAAGCCGGTCATCATCGGCGGCGCCCAGACCCAGATCCTGCTGCCGAAAGAAAACGCCGAGAAATTCCATGTGAACCTCGCGCAATGGGGTCATGCGCTGTCGACCTGGACCACCCACAAGATCACCGGCGCGCGCGTCAGCATTGCGTCGCTGGCTTCGAAATTCGGCACCACACCAGAAGTCATTCGCCAGGCCAACAATATCCCGGCACAGTCGCTGCTGAAAGTGGGCTCGACGATCCTGGTGCCAAAAATCTCGACCTCGAGCCATAACGATATCGCCGAGAGCATCATGGACAACGCAGTCGTCGCGTTCGAAGCCGATCGTGGCATCGTCAAGCGTGCGACGAGCCGCTTCAAGGCCAAGGTTGGCGTGAGCAAGGACAGCAAGCGCATTTCCCGCAATACGTCGTCCAAGCGCAAGCAGCGCTGATTGTCTGCCGGCGCCCTCACCAGGGGGTGCTGGCGGCGATTGAAGGCACCTTCAGTTATACGATTTTCAAAGGGTCCGTGCACGAACGCCGAAAAACCTGTATAGTTCGGTTTGTGCACTGCGACATTGCGCCCGATTCTGAAAACATCCAGTTCCGGCAGCAGCAACGGCAGTCATCCAAGCAGCACCGCAAACCCCAGGCAGCTCATTAGAGCGCCTTTCTAAAGCCCTCCCGCCCTGTGTGTCGCTTTCAGACACCGTCCCGGCGCAAAGCTTTTGTGCCGAAATTTCTTTCATTCTGAGTCATTTCGTTTGTTGGTTCGCGTTGCATTTTTTCGTTCGCGCCATCCGTGCGAGCGTATTTGATTTATTCCGAAAGTACAGATCACATGAGTTTTGAAGCCCTAGGCCTCCACGCGTCCCTCGTCCAGGCTGTTGCCGATACCGGTTACACCACCCCTACGCCAGTCCAGGCGCAAGCCATTCCTGCCGCCATCGCCGGCCGCGACCTGCTGGTCTCGTCGCAAACCGGTTCGGGCAAGACTGCCGCCTTCATGCTGCCAGCACTGAACAAGCTGGCTAACGCCGAAGAAACGCCAGCCGGCAAGACCGCTGCGCAAGAAGCGCAGGCTGCCCGCGCCAAAGGCGAGCGCGTCCGTTTCAAGGCTGCCCAGCCAAAAATGCTGGTGCTGACCCCGACCCGCGAACTGGCCCTGCAAGTCTCGGCTGCCACCGAACAGTACACGGCCCACATGCGCCGCCTGCGCTGCGTCTCGATCCTGGGCGGCATGCCGTACCCGAAACAGATGCAACTGCTGGCCAAGAATCCTGAAATCCTGGTTGCTACCCCAGGCCGCCTGATCGACCACATGGAATCGGGCAAGATCGATTTCTCGCAGCTGGAAATCCTCGTGCTCGACGAAGCCGACCGCATGCTGGACATGGGTTTCATCGACGACATCGAGAAAATCGTTGCCGCGACCCCATCGGCCCGTCAAACCATGCTGTTCTCGGCCACGCTGGATGGCGTCGTCGGCAACATGGCACGTCGCATTACGACCGATCCGATGACGATCCAGATCGCCAGCGCGACCAATCGCCACGAGAACATCTCGCAGCGCGTCCACTTCGTCGACGACCTGTCGCACAAGAATCGCCTGCTGGACCACCTGCTGCGCGACGAATCGATGGACCAGGCCGTTGTCTTCACCGCCACCAAGCGTGACGCCGACACGATCGCCGACCGCCTGAATATCGCCGGTTTCGCTGCTGCCGCACTGCATGGCGACATGCACCAGGGCGCCCGTAACCGCACGCTGGACAGCATGCGCCGTGGCAGCATCAAGGTGCTGGTCGCAACCGACGTCGCTGCACGCGGCATCGACGTGCCGAGCATCACGCACGTCGTCAACTACGACCTGCCGAAGTTCCCGGAAGACTACGTCCACCGCATCGGCCGTACCGGTCGCGCTGGCCGTAACGGTGTCGCCGTCTCGCTGGTGAACCACGCCGAAAGCATGAACGTGCGTCGCATCGAGCGTTTCACGCGCCAGCCGATCCCGGTCGCTGTCGTCGAAGGTTTCGAGCCAAAGCGCGCCGCAGGACCAGCGCGCGCCGGCTGGAAGCCAGGCGACGGCCGCAGCCCGTCGGCCAAGCCGGCATCGCGCGGTTTCTCGAAGCCATCCGGTGCCCGTGAAGGCTACGCCGACCGCGCTGCCAGCGGTTCCCGTGGTGCCCCGTCGGAAAGCCGTTACGCTGACCGCGGTCCGCGCGAAGCCGGCCCGGCCCGCGCACCAGGCGCCGCACCACGTGCGCCAAGCGCGCCACGTGACGGCAACCGTTTCAGCGCCCCGCGTGAAGGCCAGCCGGCCCGTCGCGAAGGTGGCTACAAGGGTGCCCACCCACGTTCGGCGGACGGCGTGCGTCGTTCGTTCGGTGAGTAATCACCCTGCGTGAACCAAGAAACGGCTGCTTCGGCAGCCGTTTTTTATGGCCGCCACTTTCATTACTGGCACCCTGCCTGGCACGTCCACGCCACATGGTGGATAATCCCAGACGATCAACGATTACCGGACATCCCATGAGCACCAGCGACCAACCCATCAAACTTACCTCGTTCTCGCACGGCGGCGGCTGCGGCTGCAAGATCGCGCCCGGCGTGCTGGCCGAGATCCTGAAGTCGTCGCATGGCTTCCCCGTGCCGAAGGAGCTGATGGTTGGCATCGAGACCGCCGACGATGCCGCGGTCTATAAGCTCAACGATGAACAGGCCCTGATCGCCACCACCGACTTCTTCATGCCGATCGTCGACGATCCGTTCGACTTCGGCCGCATCGCCGCCACCAATGCGATCTCGGACGTGTATGCGATGGGCGGCACGCCGATCATGGCGCTGGCACTGGTCGGCATGCCGATCAACAAGCTGCCGCTCGATACGATCGGGCAGATCCTGCGCGGTGGCGAGTCGATCTGCGCCGAAGCGGGCATTCCGATTGCCGGCGGCCACACGATCGATTCGGTCGAGCCGATCTATGGCCTGGTCGTGCTGGGCCTCGTGCATCCATCGAAAGTCAAACGCAATGCCGACGCCCGCGATGGCGACGTGCTCATCCTCGGCAAGCCGCTGGGCGTGGGTGTACTGTCGGCCGCGCTCAAGAAAGACAAGCTGGGCGCCGACGGCTATGCGGCGATGATCGCCAACACGACCAAACTGAACAAACCCGGGCGCCTGCTGGCCGACATGCCGGGCGTGCACGCACTGACCGACGTCACCGGCTTTGGCCTGCTGGGTCACCTGCTGGAACTGTCGCGGGGCGCGAAGCTGCATGCCACGCTGGACATGCCGAACATCCCGCTGCTGCCGGGCGTGCTGCAACTGGCGCAGGATGGCTACTTCACCGGTGCCTCGGGCCGCAACTGGGAAGCATATGGCAAGGACGTGCAGCTCGACGCGGCGATCCTGCCCGAGCAGCGCGCGCTGCTGACCGATCCGCAGACCTCGGGCGGGCTGCTGGTAGCCTGCGACCCGGCGGCGGCCGACGAGGTGCTGGCGCTGTTCGCACGCGAAGGCTTTGCCGACGCCGCGATCATCGGCCGCATGGCTGCCGGCGAGCCAGGCATCAGTGTCAAGCCATAACAACAGGCATGGCAAGCCTTAGACGAACAGCTTGTCGCGCGCCAGCGTACTGATCGCCACCGTGGCCGGATGACTCATCCGGCGTTCGGTGGTAATCGCATATACCTGCTCGACCACCCCATCGATCTGACCCAGCGCCACCACCTGGTATTGCTGGCTCACCTGCGCCGCAATCACCGTCGGCACGAAGAACACCCCTGCCCCTGACTGGCCGAACGCATTCATCATTGCGCTGTCGTCGAATTCGCCGACGATGTGTGGATGCACTTCGGCCTGCTCCAGCCAGCGCAACAGGCGCTGGTGGATCGCAAAATCCTCGCCCGGCAATAACATCGGCGCATTGTGCAGGCAGGCCGGAAACGGCTGGTCGAACGTGGCCGCCAGCGCCTGCGTGCACAGCGCTGTCATCGGACTCTGGCCCAGCAAGTGGTTGTACGCGCGCACGCTGAAATGCCCGGGAATCGGCCGGTCGGCGATGACCAGATCGAGCCGGTGCACGGCCAGGTCGCCGATCAGGCTGTCGAGCCGTCCTTCGCGGCAGATCAGCCGCACCGGTTCCTTCAGCTTCAACGCCGGCTCCACCAGCTGGCAGGCAATGAGTTTCGACACCGAATCGGCGCAGCCAATACGGAACGACATCGTGGCGAAACTTTTGTCACGCACCAGTTCGAGCAATTCGTCGCCGGTGCTGAAGATCGTTTCGGCATAGCTGACGATGCGGCGCCCCGTGTCGGTCAGCTCGAGGCTGCGACCCGACTTGCGAAACAGCGCCACGCCCAGCGCTTCGGCGAATTCGGACAACTGGCCCGAAATCGAATGGGGCGTCAGGTTCAGCTGCGAGGCTGCCTTGGCGATGCTGCCGGTCTTGGCCACCATCCAGAAGTAGCGCAGGTGTTTGTAGTTCAGTGCAGACATGGCTCTCCAATACATCGAGAAATTCGATCTTATATGAAATTATATTCGATTTGTACGATGCTTTGCACTCCCCTATAGTCGAGTCCTCACCACAAACTAAAGGTGCCATACCAATGACACATCCTGTCCACCATTCCTGCGCACGGGCGCAGGGCAACCGGCCGCATGCGATGCGCCATGAAGGGAGCAAGCCATGAACGGTCTGGAAACAATTGCAAGTCCCATGATGTGGGCTGGCTTCGTCGGCTTCGTGCTGGTGATGCTGGCGCTCGACCTGTTCGTCTTCGGCGGTAACAAGGCGCACAAGGTCAGCGTCAAGGAAGCGGGTATCTGGTCGCTGGTCTGGGTCAGCATGGCCCTGCTGTTCAACGCCGGCCTCTGGTGGTATCTGAAAGGCAGCGTCGGTTCGGAAATCGCCGACCAGAAAGCGCTGGAGTTCTTCTCCGGTTATCTGATCGAGAAAGCCCTGTCGGTCGATAACGTGTTCGTGTTCCTGCTGATCTTTACCGCCTTCCAGGTGCCGCAGCAGTACCAGCGCCGCGTCCTGATTTACGGTGTGCTCGGTGCGATCATCATGCGCGCCATCATGATCAGCGCAGGTGCATGGGTCGTGAGCGAATTCAGCTGGGTGCTGTACGTGTTCGGTGCATTCCTGCTGTTCACCGGTATCCGCATGCTGGTGGCCGTCGATGCAGAACCGGACGTGGTCAACAACCCGATCCTGAAGTTCGCCCGCAAGCACCTGAAAGTGTCCGACGGTGACCATGGCGAGAAGTTCTTCGTGCGAATCAACGGTGTGCGCTTTGTCACCCCGCTGTTCCTGGTGCTGATCCTGATCGAAGTGACCGATCTGGTGTTCGCAGTCGACTCGATCCCGGCGATTTTCGCGATCACGACCGATCCGTTCATCGTGTTCACGTCGAACATGTTCGCGATCCTGGGTCTGCGTGCGCTGTACTTCCTGCTGGTGGACGTGGCTGACCGCTTCCACCTGCTCAAGTATGGCCTGGCGATGGTCCTGACCTTCATCGGTGTCAAGATGCTGATCATGCCGTGGTACCACGTGCCGGTGCAGGCTTCGCTGACCGTCGTGGCGGTGCTGATCGCCGGTAGCTGTATCGCCAGCGTATTCATCACCAAGAAGGACGACAAGTAAGATCGTCGCTTCCCGGTAACGCCCAGAGCGGCGCCAGGAGCACCCGGAAATTACCGGGCTGCGCCTGGCGCCGTTGTCATTGGGTCTTGCGCCTTGCCGTCCGGTGCCTTGTCGTCCGGCTCCTTGCCGACCCGCTCGTACTCGGCGATCACCTGCGCGCCCAGCAGCAGCAGCGTCGCCGCGATCTCGAGCGAGAACATGACGACGATGGCCGTGGTCATCGAGCCATACACCAGGTTTACCTGCGACAGCGTCGAGAAATACCAGACCAGCACATGGCGCGCCGCTTCCCACAGCAGCGCCGCGGTCACGCCGCCGATGGCGGCATGCCACAGCGACAACCGCCCCACCGGCATCACCAGGTAGATCGACGTGAGCACGAGAATCTCGCCGATCAGCCCGAGCAGATACAAGAGCGCACCGGACACGCCGTTCAGCGACCACTGATAGTTGAACAACCACACGCTTTCGCGCCCCATGACCTGCAGCGCGCCCGCCACGAGCGTGACCACCATGATCCCCACGCCCAGCGCCAGGATGTAGCAGTACGGCAGCACGGCCGACACCAGATAGTGCCGCCGCCGGATCGCCACGCGGTGCACGAAAATCACGCTCATCGCGTTTTCGAGCACGGTGAAGGCAAGCGAGCTGAAGAACAGCATCGTCACCGCCAACACCCACGTGATGAGTTGGCGGTCATCCAGGAAGTGGGCCACCTCGGCGACAATCGGCGCCGACTGCCCCGGCATCAGCAGTTGCAGGTAGCGGCTGAGCGTCTCGAGCAATTCGGCCGGGTCGATGAAGTGCGACAGCACCACCATCACGAGCATCAGGAACGGGACGATCGACAGCAGCGCGTAATAGGCCACGGCGCCCGCCAGCAGCAAGCCCTGATTGGCGCGGAACCCCTTCAAGACTTGCAGCGTGAACTTGAGCGGATGATTCAGGATATAGACATTGGCGCGCTGATCCTTCAGACGCGCCGTCCAGTCACGCCGACGACTCATCGGGCGAGGCGAATGCCGGAAAACTGCCAGCGCGCGCCTGTCGGGAAGAAGTTGCGGTAGCTGGGCCGTGCGTGACCGCCCGGCGTCGCGCAGGACGAGCCGCGCAAGACATACTGGTTGATCATGAACTTGCCGTTGTATTCACCGATGGCGCCCGGCGCCGGTGCGAAGCCGGGATATGGTGCGTAGCTGCTGCTGGTCCACTGCCAGCAGGCGCCGAACATCTGTTGCAGGCCGGCGCCGCTGGCCGCGTCCGGGTGATGCGACGGGCCGCTGCCCAGGCAGGCCTGACGCGCCGCAAATTCCCATTCGAATTCGGTCGGCAGACGCGCGCCCGACCAGCGCGCGAATGCATCGGCCTCGTACATCGAAACGTGGGTAACGGGCAGTTCAAAGTCGAGCGGCTGCAGGCCGTGCAATGTAAACTCGTACCAGCCATCGGCCTGCTCCACCCAGTACAGCGGATGGGTGATTTCGCCACTGCTGACGCGGTCCCAGCCCTCGGCCAGCCACAGTGCCGGATCGCGGTAGCCGCCCGCCTCGATGAACGCGCGGTATTCGCCATTGGTCACCAGGCGCGACGCCAGCGCGAACGGCGCCACATAGGTGCTATGGCGCGGCAATTCGTTATCGAAGCAAAAGCCCTTGCCACCATAGCCGGCTTCGGCCAGGCCGCCTTCGAAATCGAGCCATGTCAGCGGCTCGGCCGGTGCGGACGGCGCCATGGCATCGGTCGCATACGCCGGATACAGCGGATTTTGCGCCAGCAGATGCTTCACGTCAGTGAGCATCAGCTCCTGGTGCTGCTGTTCGTGCTGCAAGCCCAGCTCGATCAGCGTGGCCAGCGTCTCATCGATACCGCCAGCCAGAAGGTCTGCGATGCGGCGATCGACATTCGCACGGTATTCCCTGACGACACCCATGCCCGGGCGCGTCAGGAGTCCGCGCTGGGCGCGCGGATGCTTGTTGCCCACGCCGTTGTAGTACGAGTTGAAGAACACCCGGAACGCCGGATGAAACGGCGCGAAATTGGCTTCGCGCGGCTCGAGGATGAAGGTTTCAAAGAACCACGTCGTGTGCGCCAGGTGCCATTTCATCGGGCTGGCGTCCGGCATCGACTGCGCGACGCAGTCTTCGTCGGACAAGCCCTCGGCCAGCTGCAGTGAACGGGTACGTACCTGCGCAAATGCGCGTGGCAAGCTGTTATCGCGCATCATGTTCATGATGCGATCGCCTGTGCGTGAATCACGGCGAACCAGCTCTGCGGATCGGTCCAGACGTGCGTGGCCTCGAAACCGGAGCGCTCGAGCAGCCCGATTGCGTCGGCCTGCTGGTATTTGTAGCTGTTCTCGGTGTGGATGCGCTCGCCCGCTTCGAAGCGGCGCTCGCCGCCGCGCCAGTGCACGGTCTGCGCGCTGCGCGCTTCCAGGTGCATCTCGATGCGGCCCATGGCCGCGTTGTAGGCGCCCCGGTGCTGCCAGCCCTTGATGTCGAAGTCGGCGTCGATCAGCCGGTTCACGTGGCGCAGCAGGTTCAGGTTGAAGGCGGCCGTGACGCCCAGCGCGTCATCGTACGCAGCGTCGAGCGTGGCGGCATCCTTGGCCAGGTCAATGCCGATCAGCACGCCGCCATCGTTGCCGCACTGCGCGCGCAGGCGCGTGAGAAAACCCTGCGCTTCGTCCGGCGTGAAGTTGCCGATCGACGAGCCCGGATAAAAGAACAGGCGCCGTCCGGCATTGACCTGCGGCGGCAATTCGAAGCTCGATGAGAAATCCATGCCCAGCGCTTCCATCGCGATCTGCGGGAACCGCTGGCGCAGGCGCGCCAGGGCGTCGTGCACGAAGTCGGTGGAAATGTCGATCGCCACATACTGCGCCGGCTGCAACAGCGGGAACAGCGCCGCCGCCTTGGCGCAGTTGCCGGCACCCAGGTCGATCAGGGTCGCGCCGGTGCCGGCGGAACGGGCGATTTCGGTGCCATAGCGTTCAAAGATCGACGCTTCGGTGCGCGTCGGGTAATACTCTGGCAGTTCGCAGATCGCTTCGAACAATTTCGAGCCAAGTGCGTCATACAGGTATTTGGGGGAGATCCAGGCGGCTGGCGCCTGCAGACCGGTGTGCAGTTCGTCGGCTTCGTGCGCGCTGTGACGGGGCGCCGCGACGTCTTCAGGTGTACAGGATGTCAGCATAGGGTTTATCATTCGTGCCGCCACGACGCACCATGCGAGATGGCCTGTGAGTTTTGCTTCGCGTAGTTCTGGTATTTCTCTGTGTATTGCTGTTTTAGCTATCATAGCGGATTCCCCGAATTCGCCTAGTCTGCCTCACGCCAAGCGTGCTGCCCCTCGGGTCAGCCCCGTTTCATTATTTTATAGACAAGAGCCACCATGACCCTGTCCTTCCGCCGCCACGTTCTCAAAACCCTGTGCGCCGCCGCTGCCGGCACGATGCTGATCGCGGGCGCCGCCCACGCGCAGAGCAATGGCGTGCTGCGCGTTTCGGCCATTCCCGACGAGTCGCCTACCGAACTGCAACGCAAGTTCAAGCCGCTGGGCGACTACCTGGCCAAGGCCACGGGTCTGAAGGTGGAATTCACGCCGGTGACTGACTACGCCGCGTCGGTGGAAGGCCTGGTCAACCGCAAGATCGACATGGTCTGGTTCGGCGGCTTTACGTTTGTGCAGGCAAACGTGCGCAGCAAGGGCCAGGTCACGCCGCTGGTACAGCGCGTGGAAGATGAAAAATTCCGCTCGGTCTTCATCACCACCGTGCCGACCATCACCAAGCTGGAAGACCTGAAGGGCAAGACGCTGGCCTTCGGCTCGGAATCGTCGACCTCGGGTCACCTGATGCCGCGCTCGTTCCTGCTGCAAGCCAAGATCAATCCGGACACCGACCTGAAGCGCATCGCGTTCTCGGGCGCCCATGACGCCACCGTCGCCGCAGTTGCCGGCGGCAAGGTCGATGCCGGCGCGCTGAACATCTCGGTATGGGAAAAGCTGGTCGAGGCGAAAAAGGTCGATCCGAAGCAGGTACGCGTGTTCTACACGACCCCGGGCTACTTCGACTACAACTGGACCGTGCGCACCGACATGGATCCGGCCCTGAAGAAGAAAATCACCGACGCCTTCCTGGCGCTGGACGATTCGACCCCGCAGGGCAAGGAAATCCTCGAACTGCAACGTGCCACCAAGTTCGTGACCACCAAGACCGCCAACTACGGCGCGATCGAAGCAGCGGCGAAAAACGCCGGCCTGCTGAAGTAAGACAGTCATGGCAACCTTTCGCCTGCGCGGCGTGACCGTGCGCCACCTGGCAGGCAGCCGCGCGCCTGCCCTGCATGCGCTCGATCTCGCGATCGGCGCCGGTGAACAGGTTGCCCTGATTGGCCCATCCGGGGCCGGCAAGACCACGTTGCTCGCGACGCTGGCCTGCGCCCACCAACCCAGCGAAGGTACGCTGGAAATCCTGGGCCAGGAACCGTGGAACCTGCTGCATGCCGCGCGCCACCGGCTGCGTGCGCGCCTGTTCCTGGCGCCGCAGACACCCCCGCTGCCTGCGCGCCAGCGCGTCGTCACCGCAGTTCTGGCGGCGCGCTTGCCGCACTGGACGCTGTGGCAGGCTTTGCGTTCGCTCGTACGCCCGCAGGATCCCGACGCGGCCCATGCCGCACTGTCGCGCTTTTCGCTGGGCGACAAGCTGTATGCACGCGTCGACCGCCTCTCCGGCGGCGAACGCCAGCGCTGCGGCCTGGCGCGCCTGCTGCTGTCGGATGCCGAAGCCCTGCTGGTCGACGAGCCCATCTCGGCGCTCGACCCGGCCCTGGCCCGCCACACGCTGGCCACGCTGCGCCAGGAAGCGGCGCAGCGCAACGCCACGCTGGTGTGCAGCCTGCACCAGGTGGATCTGGCACGTGAGCAGTTTGCCCGCCTGGTAGGCCTGCGCGACGGGCGCATCGTGTTCGACGCACCGCGCGAGCAGGTCACCGACACCATGATCGCCGACCTGTACGCCAACGAAAACGTCGAGCCGCACGTGGCGCCGCCGCACGACACGCCAGCCCAAATCGCCGTCGGCGCCTGTTTCTAGGCATGACGAGCAAGACCGTGCTGCATCCCGATCCGGCCTGGCGCGCGCGCCTGATGGGCGCCGTCGTCTTCATACTGCTGCTGTATCCGCTGCTGGTTGCAGCCGAATTCAAACCGTGGCTGCTGTTCGATGCGCAAAGCCTGCGCGCGGCCGGTGGCTTCCTGCGCGATTTTCTGACGCCCGAAACCGATCCCGCTTTCCTGGCGATGGTGCTGCGCGAAACCTGGCAGACGGTGGCGATTGCCACTGCCGGCCTGACGCTGGCGCTGATCGTCGCCATTCCCGCCACCTTCGTCATCAGCGAGCGCCTGTCGATTTCGCGCCTGGGCACGGGCCGCATCCGTCCGCTGGCCGGTGTCGTGCGCCAGGTCCTGCGCTGGATCCTGATGGTGCTGCGCTCCGTGCCCGAGCTGGTGTGGGCGCTGCTGTTCGTGCGCATCGTCGGCCTGGGCCCCACGGCCGGGGTGCTGGCGATCGCGCTGTCGTATTCGGGCATGCTGGCCAAGGTGTATGCCGAGATCCTCGAGTCGTCCGACGCGCATGCCACCGATGTGTTGCTGGCCAATGGCAGCGGGCGGTTGCCGGCGCTGCTGTACGGCGCCCTGCCCGATGCCAGCGCCGAACTCGTGTCGTACACCGTGTACCGCTGGGAATGCGCAATTCGCGGCTCGGCCGTGATGGGCTTTGTCGGTGCCGGTGGTCTGGGCCAGCGGCTGGATGAATCGACCAAGATGATGGCCGGCGGTGAAGTGGCCACGATGCTCATCATGTTCGTGCTGCTGGTGGCCGGCGCCGACCTGGTCTCGAAACTGCTGCGCCGGAGGATCGGATGAAGGCAGACACGACTCAGCGCGCCGCGATCCCCGCCCCGCCGCCACGCCAGATCGGCACCTGGCTCATTCTCGGCGGTCTGCTGGCGCTGATCGTCGCCAGCTTTGCTTCGCTGCCGCTGCAATGGCGCGCATTCTTCACGCGCGAAGCCATCGATTCGGCGTCCGAATTCCTGGCCGGCTTCGCGCCGCCCGACACCGCGCCGGCCTTCCTGGCCAAGACGCTCGTCGCGTTCTTGGAAACGCTGGCCATGTCGGCCATCGGCACCATCCTGGCAGCGCTGGTCGCCATGCCGCTGGCGCTGGCCGGCGCCGGACGCATGGGCCGCGCGGCGCGCGCCGTGACGCGCCTGGTGCTCAATGTGCTGCGCTCGATCCCCGAACTGGTGTGGGCCGCGGTGCTGCTGGTGCTGGCAGGCCTGGGTCCACTGGCCGGCACGCTGGCGCTGGCCGCGCACACGGCCGGCGTGCTGGGGCGCCTGTTCGCCGATGCGCTGGAAAACATCGAGCCGCACGCCGAACAAAGCCTGCGCACGAATGGCGCGCGGCCGCTGGCGGCGTTTCTGTACGCGACGCTGCCCCAGGCGCTGCCGCAGATGCTGTCATATACACTGTACCGCTGGGAAAACAATATCCGCGCGGCGGCGGTGCTGGGCGTGGTCGGGGCCGGGGGTCTGGGCCAGATGCTCAAGTACCACCTGTCGCTGTTCCAGATGCCCAGTGCTGCCACGGTCGTGATTGCGATGCTGGTGCTGGTGGCACTGGTCGACGCGGCCAGTTATGCACTGCGCCGCGCATTGATGCGTTGATATTCATCCGTTGCCATTCATGCGCTAACCCTACTTGCGGACACCTTACCCGATGCTCGAACTCGACCAGCTCACCAAATCGTATGGCGGCCGCACCGTGCTGGCCGAACTCTCGCACGTGTTCAAGGCGGGCGAATTCGTCGCGATCATGGGCGAATCGGGCGTCGGCAAGTCGACGCTGCTGAACCTGATCGCGGGCCTCGATACGCCCGACGGCGGGCGCGTGATCATCGACGGCACGCCGATCTCGAATTTGGACGACGACGCCGCCACCCGGTTGCGCCGTACCCGCATGGGCTTCATCTTCCAGGCCTTCCACGTGCTGCCGCACCTGACACTGCGTCAGAACGTCGCGCTGCCGCTGCTGCTGAACAAGGCGCCGCTCGAGCGCGCCGACGTGATGCTCGATGCAGTCGGCCTGCACGGGCGCGGCGGCGACTTCCCGCGCCAGCTTTCCGGCGGCGAAATGCAGCGCGTGGCGATTGCGCGCGCGCTGGTGCATCGTCCGGCCCTGCTGCTGGCCGATGAACCAACTGGCAACCTCGATCCCGAGACTGCCGGCAGCATCCTGCAACTGCTGCGTGACGAAACGCGCGCGCACGGCGCCGGCGCCATCATGGTCACCCACTCCCACGCCGCAGCCGCCATGGCCGACAAGGTCCTGCTGCTGACCCATTCCGGCCTGAAATTAGCGTAAGTTCCAAGAAGAAACGCTCGCTTACAGCGAAATTAGTTAAATGTGCAAACGCGTGCGTGATGCAATCGTAGTAATATCGCAACGACCCGCCACATATCGCCGTCAAAACAGGTGGGGAATATCCAGAACCAGCGCTCTGTCCTGAATCATGTTTACATCAGGGAGAACCGACATGACCGTACGACAGAAAAAACAGGAATTGCTCGACGCGATGCAACGAGCGCGCGAGCTGGAGCCGTCGAGCTTCGTGCCCAACAAGCTGCTCGACACGCTGATCGAGCGCATGCAACTGAAAAATGACGCGGAGCTGTGCCGGGTGCTGGAAGTGCAGCCCCCGATCATCAGCAAGATCCGCCACCGCAAGCTCAATGTCGGCGCGACGATCCTGCTGCGCATGCACGAAAAGTCGAACATTCCGATCCGCGAACTCAAGGAATTGACCAACGACTCGGCGCTGCACTGACGGCGCGCGAGGGCCTTGCCGTCACTCCGGTGCCGGTGGCCGCCCGGTCTTGAGCTGCGGCAGCGCCGCCAGCACGCCTTGCAAGGTCGCGACATCGAGCTGACCCAGCAGGGCCACACCAATGCGCAGCAATTCGCTTTTCTTGACGTCGATGCCTGCGCGCAGACAGGCCTGCTTTACTTCCAGCAGTACCGCATACTCCCCTTCCGGCATCGTGAAGCTGTCGCGCACGAGCGCCGGGCGTGCTTCGCGGGCAGGCGTGCGCTCCACGATCGGGACGACCGGCGGCCTGGCCGTGGTGCGCGGCGCGGCCGGCTTTCTTGCCGGACTGCTGGCCAGCGCCTTTGCTGCCGACTTGACCACCGCCTTCACACTGGTCTTCGCGGCGGGCCGGGTCGGCGCGACAGGCTTGGCGGGTTTGGTGACGGCCTTCGCGGACTTGGCGGGTTTGGCAGTGCTTGCGGCCGCAGGTGCGGCGCGGGATGCTGATTTGGCAGCAGGTGTGCGGGGCATAAGCCGCTCCGTCGTTGAGAGGGCAAACAATATAAACGATTTGCCAGTATGCTGTCGGACGGGAATGCACGGCGGGTAGCAGCCAAATGCCAGCAGCCGACGCCAATCCGCGCGACAATACAGGCGTCATAGAGCGAAGTTTCTGTTTTTCCGAAGTAAAGCTTCGACAAACTCCTCTTTTGCAGGAAATGAACCTGAATTATCCTGCCAAGGCGACGACTCTGCTGTAAACTTGTCGGCGCCGCGGGCTGCGTCTCGCGGGCCCCTGCGCACCCCAGTAATTTATGAACCCGACCCAGGCCAGTATGCGCACCAAGACTCAATGGATCCTGCCGGTGCTGTTTGCCGCCGCGCTGGCCCTGCTGCTCCAGCATTTCCTCGGCTCGATCGCGTGGGCCGGCCTGCTGGCCGTGATCACGTGGCCGCTGCACCAGCGCATGCTGCGCCGCGGCTGGCCGCCACTGGCCAGCGCCGCCTTCATGCTCATTCTGCTGATCGTCAGCTTCGTGGGCCCGTCCGTCCTGCTGTTCCATACACTCAGCAGCGAACTGGCCAGCCTGCAGCGCCTGCTCATCAGCTTCAACCAGACCGGCGTGCCGGTGCCGGCCTGGCTGACCGGCCTGCCACTGGTGGCCGAACCGGCCGTCACCTGGTGGCTCGAACACCTGGCCGTGCCGGGTGGCCTGAACGCCCTCGTACGCACGACCCTGGGCGACTTCATGCCACACCTGACCGACACGGCGCGCGTCTGGGGCTCGACCATCCTGGCCAATGCGCTGTACCTGTTCCTGACACTGTTGACGCTGTTCGTGCTGTACCTGCACGGCGCGGCCGTGATGCATTACATCGACGGTGCCGGCCAGCGTCTGGCGCCCGTCCAGTACGCCAAGCTGCGCCGCGTGCTGCCGCTGTCGGTGCGCGGCACGGCGCTGGGCCTGGGCTCGATCGCGATCCTGGAAGGCATCGTGCTGGGCGTGGCCTACTGGATCGCCGGCGCGCCGGCTCCGGTGCTGCTGGGCGTGATCACCGGCTACCTGGCCCTGATCCCGGGCGGCGCGCCGCTGTCGTTCACGATGGTCTCGCTGCTGCTGTTTGGTCAGGGCAATTCGGCCGAGGCACTCGGCCTGTTCACCTGGGGCGCGGTCGAGCTGTTCCTGGTCGATAAATTCATCCGCCCGAAACTGATCGGCAAGCGCGTGAACCTGCCGTTCCTGGCGGTGCTGTTCGGCCTGCTGGGCGGCGTGTCGACGCTGGGCGTCATTGGCCTGTTCGTCGGCCCGCTGATGATGGCGATCCTGTTCGGCTGGCTGCGCGACAGCACACCGGCAGCGCCGCTGGTGCTGACCCCGGTGGCGCTGGAACCGTCAAACGATACCCAGGGTATCCGCTAGCGTCCCGCCGACCGCCCCGGCGCGCTGGTGCATGTCCCACAGCGCGCCGACACGCAGCCCGGCGGTCACCGGTGTGACCGCCGCGATCTCGAGTTCTTCCATCAAGCCGCACAACAGCGCCAGCCCGCCGGCCAGATGCGCCCCCTCGCGGGTGACAATGAAGGCGTCGCGCAGAAGAGCAAGATCGCCCTGCGTCAGCGGCGTACCCATATTCCCGCCCCGGTGCGCGTGGCCGGCCAGCGCGCGCACCGTGGCGCACGCCCCATACGCCATGTCCCAGCCGCGCGCCCCGAACCCCGCTTCGGCGAAGCGGCTGCGGCTCGAGCGCACGGCGGCGTCAAAGCCGGCCGCGTCGATCCGCCCGTTTGCAAAAAACGTCAGGCTCTGGCGCACCGCGCCGAGTGCGAACGATTCGATGCGCCGGATCGCCGCGCCCTCCCCGATCACCAGCTCGGTCGACACGCCGCCGATGTCGAGCACGAGCCGTGGTGCACAGTCGGCCGCGCCCAGGGTATTCGCCACGCCCAGGTAGACCAGGCGCCCGGCTTCATCGCCCGCGATGATGTCGACCGGGTGACCGAGCGCGCGCCCCGCTGCCAACAGGAACAGGGAGGCATTGCGCGCCATGCGCAGGGCGGCCGTGGCCACGACGCGCACCGCATGCGGCCGCCAGGCATCCAGTGCACCCCGGAATTGCGCCAGGCAGGCCAGCGCACCCCGCAGCGCGGCGCTGTCAAGCATGCCGTCTTCGTCGAGCGACGCCGACAGCTCGACCTTCTCGCACATGGTCGCGACGAGCTCCAGCACGCCATTATTGAAACGGCCGATGTGCAGACGAAAACTGTCCGAGCCAAGCTCGACAGCGGCATAGATGGGGGATTCGTGATCGATGGGCGGCATGGCGCATGAGCATAAGCGGCCACCGTGACGGGCGCATTACATGGCGCTGCGAGGTGCGCCCGTGCGCCCGTGCGCTAGATATCGGCGACTGCTTCGCTGGCAGGTGCCACGCGATTGCGCCCGGCCTGCTTGGCTTGCTGCATGGCCTCGTCGGCGCGCTGGAACAGCGAGGTCGTGCTGTCTTCGGGCCGGATCGTCGTCACGCCGAAGCTGGCCGTGAGCTTGATCATCGCCCGCTCGCTCTTGACTGGCGTCGTGTCGATGGCCACCCGGATACGCTCGGCCACCATGACGGCCTCATCGAGGCTGGTACGCGGCAGCAGGACCGCGAATTCGACGCCCACGACGCGGCCCAGCTGGTCGCTGTCACGCAACTGGCGCCGGCACAAGGCGACCATCTGGTGCAGCACCACGTCGCCGGCCGGATGCCCGTAGCTGTCATTGACGCGCTTGAAGCCGTCCAGGTCGAACACAATCAGCGCAGTCGGCAGGCCGGGCCGGCGCGCCAGTGCAATCCAGGGCGCAAGCAGCTGGAAGAAACCGCGCCGGTTCGGCGCATCGGTCAACGGATCGATCGTCTCGAGCCGTTCAAGCGTATCCTGCAGGCGTTCGCGGGTCAGCAGCAGCACACCGAAGGCATTGCCGAGCAAGAGCAGGTACAGGGCGCCACTGGAGAATTGGCTCAGCAGGTCATTCGAGAGCCAGCCCCAGCCACGTGGCAACAGCAGCACCGACAGCCCGCGCGCCGCGACCACCAGCGCCAGCGCCCCTGTGGCCAGCGCCAGGAAGCGTTGCAACAGGCTGGCATCACGCCAGCGCCAGCCGAGCGCCACCGCGCCGGACAGGTAGAACGCACCCAGCAGGAGCGATGCGGCCACGCTGCGCAAGCCTTCTTCATCGACAAAGTAGCACAGGAAGAACACGAGGATGGCCACGCCACCCAGGATCAGCGTCGGCTTGCGCCAGCCGGGCCGGCGCGCCGCTTCCCAGGCAGCGCCCGCCTCGACTGCGACGCCGGCGAACAGCAGCGCATAGCCGCCGGGAATCGAGATGGGGGCCGGCACCACGCCGGCGTCGCCCAGCGCCAGCAGCAGCCAGGCGCCGCCCTGGATCTGTTTCGACAGGCCCCAGAAGGTCAGCGCAGGGGCGCGTACGGGACCGTGATTGAAAAACGTGAGCAGCGCGCACAGGGTCAGGTTGCCCAGCGCGAGCACCAGCACCATCGTCGACGCATCCAGCATAGGCATGTCATTACTCATGTTCGGCGTTCTCGGGTGCCGCCACCAGGCTGGCTGGCCGGGGCGCGGGGTAATTGGTTCGCGCCACGGGGCCGGCAGACGGCGCACGGGCAGCTGACGGCCAGCTTATCAGAAAGAGATGCCTTGCAACAAGCAACGCTGCCGTCAGCCGACCAAGCGGTTGAACACTTCGCGCATGGCCAGGCCGCCGCCGCCAATCAGCACGCCGAAATAGATGATCGTCACGACATTGCTGATGTGGCCCAGCAGGATGCACACGCCGTCGCGCTGCAGCAAGCCAATGGCCAGGAACAGGATGGCCACGGCCGGGAACGTATTGCTGAACGGGATCAGGCCGAACGGCATCATCAGCAGCACGGCGCCCAGGATCAGGGCCGCGTTGTTGAAGAACGCGACCGGACCGGCAGCGACCAGCCACTGGATGCGGTTGGGCTTGCTGACACGCTCGAGTTTCTTGAGCCACGACAGCGCCTTGCGCAGCAGCGGGCGCAGCTTGCGCGTGCCGATGACGCGGTGTTCGAGCTTCGACGGAATCCACAGCTCGCGCCCGCTCAGGCGGCTCACGCTGATCAACAGGATCGCGGCGCCGAAGACGGTGCTCACGCCGGGAATCGAAATCGGGATCAGGAACACCAGCGTGAGCAGCGCCACCAGGATCAGGAGGCCATCGTTGCCGACGCTGCGGATCAGTTCACTGAGGGTGATGCCGGTGCGCGGCATCGAGCGGACCAGCGCGCGCAGGCGCTGGGAAACGGGTGGTTCACTGTGCATGGTGTTTTCTTGTGGTGCGTCCGGATGGCCGAACAGGGTGGCTACTGGCCAACGCAAATGATCCGGGTCTCGTACTCGGCCGCTTTTTCTTTCTTGGTGCTGGCCCAGGCGATGACTTCGTCCGCTTGCGCGATCGTCATGATCGTCGCCTTCTCCTTGTTCTTGATGAAGGAGACGCCTTCGAACTTGCCTTCCTTGCTGCGCATGACCTTGGCGAAGACCGGTGGTTTCTTGCCGTCGTCCGACCGTTTGTCCTGGCGGACGAGATAACGCTGCTCTGCTGGTTCCATAAAATAGTCCGTGCTTGATCGATCAAACCGCTATTTTACGGTGCGCGGATTGCGGACACGTGAAAAGTTCACCGCCCCACGACGCCGATCACTTGCACCAGCACGATCTTGAGCACGGTCATCGACGGAAAAATCATCGCGTAACCGATATCGGGCCGGTCCGTCGGCGCGATCCGGTTGGCAAACGCGAGAATGGCGGGATTGCCCGTGGTGCCGGCCACGATGCCGACCACGCTGTCGAACGGCAGGCGAAACACGAACAGGGCAATGACCATCGTGACGATGACGAGCGTGGCTGCGATCGCACTGCCCAGCAGCAGGTACAGCAAACCATCGTTGGCGATCGCCGCGGCAAACGTCGCGCCCGACGAGATGCCCACGACCGCCAGGAACAGCGTCAGGCCAAAGTTACGCAGGACCAGGTTGGCCGGGATTGGCATCGCCCACTGGAACATGCCGCTGCGGCGGCGCCAGCCGAGCACCAGTGCGACCAGCAGCAGCCCCGCAAACCCGAATGAAAACTGCCCGATCAGCGGCAACGGCCATACGATCGCCCCAAACGCCAAGCCCAGCGTCACGCCGACGCCGATCCCGATATAGCTCACCTCCCCCGTGCTGCGCACCGAGTCGCCGAACAGCTTGCGCAGCGCAGGAAAGCTGCTGCGCGGCGCGAGCACACCGATGCGGTCGCCCAGTTCGAGCAGGCGACCAGGACTCAGGACCAGGTCGGCATCTCCCCGCCGCAGGTGCAGGACGCGGGCATTGAGTGCAGCTGGCAGCGCCAACGCGCTCAATGACATGCCGGCCATGCTGGCGCTGGACACGAAGAAGCGGTCATAGTCGAGGTCGCTGCGGTCATGCAGCATGACGCCCGGATGTGCCGGGCCGAAGCGCGTGGCAACCTCGTGCAGCACGGCCTGGTCATTGCCTGCGACAAGCAGGCGGTCGCCCGACTCGATGCGCATCGCGTTGTCGGCCACCAGATTGTGCTCGCCGCGGCGGAGTGCGACGATGGCCACGCCATCGGGCAAGCGCGCTGCGGCTTCAAGCAGGGTCATGCCCAGCACGGAGAATTCAGCCACGTCGATTTCTTCCAGATGCAGCGCAGACGATGCCGGCGCGGCGGTTGCAGGCTTGAACACGGCGTTGTACAGGCCGAGCAGCAGGATGGGCACGGCAACGCCGACCGGGTACGCAACCGAATAGCCGGTCGCAGCCGACGTACCGAACACGGCCAGCGCCGCTTGCAGCGCCGCCGTGCTGGTGCCGGCACCGGCGAAAGCGCCCAATGCTTCGGGCAAGGCGAAGACCGGGAACAGCCATGCCACGCCGACAGCCAGGGCCAATGCCGTGAAGACGGCCAGTAGCGCCGCCAGATTGGCCCTGATGCCGTCAGGCGTCGTCAAGCCGCGGAAGAACTGGGCGCCATAGGCAATGCCGACGCCGTACAGGAACAGGAGCAGCCCCAGGTTGCCCAGCATGCCGGGCAAGACGAGGTCAGGTACGGCCGCGCCGACCGCGAGGCCGACGAACAGCACCGCGCCGGAGCCGAGCGACAAGCCCTTCACGCTGACTGCCCCCAGCAGGTAGCCTGCAGCGATGGTGAAAAACAGCGCAAACATCGGCTGGTGGCTGAAGAACGTGGTGATGGCGGTCATGGACGTTGCCTAGTTGCATGTGTGTGATGCAGTCTACGGCATGGGAAGGGAGTTGCCCGCGGTTAGTGCGATATAAACTTTTTGGGGATCACGTGATGCCTTCCGATAGCACCCGTTGCTACCGGCGACCTGCACATCAATTGCTCCCAGCAACATATTGGCGTGGCCGGTTACATGCATGTTTTTGGCTATAAAGGCTGCCGCATCAACGATGCGCGCAGCCAGTACCTGATCAGCAGATGCGCACAGGATATGATGGCGTTATGCGCTTGCGGCGGGTTGCTGCGATGCCCAGTGCTCCGAGACTAAGCAGCAAGACTGAGGCCGGTTCAGGCACTTCAGATTGCTGGGTGATCGATACTACGCCAAGCAAGAGGGGATTGGAGTCGAAATTCGATCCGCCAAAGCGGAACTGCAAGACATCCCCTGCTTCAACATTTTCAAATGTGTAGCTGCCGACCATGTAAAAGCCGTCGAATGGGCTGAAATTGAGTAGCGTTTCTACTGCCGAGCCATTAGATGCCGTAAGAAATGCATGGGTCGCAAAAAACGCATGTTCACCCCAATAAGTCCAATCGAAGGTGTAATCACCTGCATCAGCCACCGTTGCTGTTGCGGACCATGCACCGCCGCTATAAGCGAGCGGACCGGTACCGTTATATTCGAACACTGTGGTCTCATTGGTCGTCGAGACAGTGCTCGTGCCAGGACCAGCCAGTGCCCAGTCAAGCAGCGCTGCATGACTCGCAGGTGCTGCGATTAATGCAGAAAGCAACGCGCAGCCAGCCAACAGTTGCCGAACGCCGAACATCGTTTTTTTACCCAATTCAAGTTGATTCATTTTATCCCTAGTTAGTTATAAGCCTGCTTGCCTGATTGGCGTATCAACCTAAGCAATAAACAAGCCATATAATAAAAATAATATAAATCAACAGCTTGCAAACAATTCAACAGAACTGAAATTTAGATATGTCAGATTAATCGACAATATTTATGCCATACACATTGAATTGAGGAAGAAATTTCCCACTGCCGTCTCGCCGGGACCAAGATCGGAATCCTTGCAGATAATGCCCTCAGAAATACCGCCTGCTGATTTGCTCAATGCAGACTCTCATGGCCTGACGCAAACTGAAGGGATTTGATAATAAACCTTCAGCCCGAGCCGGGGTATTTTCAATTCCATCCAGAATATTTTCAGGCCCGTGAAGAAGAATGCGGAAATGATCGAGCCAATAAGCCGCCTTGGATCTGCCCACCACGCGCCGACCTACGGCTCACGCAACAACTTGAACTGCCTCGCCTGCCGGTGATACGTATCCACCGACTGCTTGACATACCGCGTAAGCGCATCCCCCGTCAGCGCAAAAGGATACAACCCGGCCTGCGTCCGCATTTCCGCGAATGCGGGCGAGTTCTCGACGCCGTCGAACGCCTTCACCCAGCGCCGGTAATCCGCCTCGCGCACGTCGGGCCCCATCCAGACGCCGCGGATCACCGGCCAGACCACGTCATACCCCTGCTCACGCGCCGTGCGCACGCCAGCCAGCGCGCCGGGCAAACGCTGCTCGGACAGCACCGCCAGCACGCGCACATTGCCGGCTCTCGCTGCCAGCAGCGCTTCGGACGTGTCCCCCGACACTGCCTGCACGTGCCCTGCCCCCATCGCGATGAATTGTTCGCCACCGCCTTCGAGGGCGACAAAGCGCAGCTTGCGCGGGTCCACGCCAGCCATGCGTGCGAGCAGCGCCATCTTGATCCAGTCCTGGCTACCAACGGTGCCGGACATGCCGATCAAGACCTGCTTCGGATTGCGCCTGATCGCGCCCAGCAGGTCGGACAGTGTCTTGTAGGGGGAATCGGCGCGCACGGCGACCATGCCGTAGTCGGCGCCGAAGGCCGCGACCCAGCGCACATCGTCGACGTCGGCCTTGCCGAATTTGCCCAGCGCGAGATTCAGGACCGAGCCGCCCGAGAACGTGACGAGCGTGTTGGCTTCGCTGCGGCGCTGCGAGACGACCGAGTGCCAGGCCACGGCGCCCACGCCCCCGGGCAGGTAGCTGAGCGTGAGTTCAGGCGCGCCCGGCTGCTCGTGCAGCGCTTTTTGCGCCAGCTTGCAGGTGAGGTCCATGCCGCCGCCGGGTTTCGACGGGATCAGGCATTCGGCGGCGCCGGCGTGCGGCAGGCCGCCGAGCGCCAGCATGGTCAACAGGAAGACGTGCGAGGTTTTCATGGCGCCCATGATACCGCCGCACGGTAAGGCGTGGCATCAGAAGCGGTGCTGCATGCCCGCGGTGATGCCGCTCTGGGTCGACCCGAAGCCCGGATCGTCGCGCGACAGGCCAATCAACTGGCCGTTGTCCGCCTTCGCATGCGCCAGTGACAGGTACAGGTCCGTGCGCTTGGACAGCGCCAGCATGGCGCGCGCGACGAACATCGTCGGGTCGGCGTCCAGATTGGCAGGCAGGTTCTTCGTGTTGATGTGATACACCGCGCCCGTCAGCGTGACCGCGTCGATCGTGCGCGTGATGCCGCCCCAGTAGGTGTCGCCGCGCAGGTCGGCCAGGTTGGTACGGCCCTGCGCCATCTTGTAGCCGCGCTTGCCGGCCGTGTAGCGCCACGGGCCGCTGCGGTAGTCGACCGCCACGTGATACGCCGTCGTCTCGTCGAGCGCATTCGTGGCGACGCCCTCGATGGGCGTGCCGTCGATCCGCTCCCACGAGGCCATCACGCCCAGGCCATCGCCGAACCACGAGCCGCCCAGCGCCAGCTTGCGGCCTTCGCGCGAGCTGCCCGAACGTTCGCCCAGGCCCACCGTGGCGCCGTAGGTGAAGCCGCCCGTGCGCCCCGTGTACTTGATCAGGTTATCGAACTGGGTCGTCATGCCGTAGCGCGATGGCCGGGTGGCGCTGCCGCCCGTGGCCCACGAATAGTTCGGTGCAAAGCCCAGTGGATCGAACTTGATCACCAGTTCGTACACGGTGGTAAACGAGCGGCCGATGACGATCCGGCCCAGGTCGTTCTCCAGTCCCACGTAGGCCTGGCGCTTGAAGATCGCGCCGTCACTGGCGCCCGTATCGAGCAGGATGCCGCCTTCGAGGTTGAAGACGGCTTTCAGGCCGCCGCCCAGGTCTTCGCTGCCGCGAAAGCCCCAGCGAGACGTGTTCTTGCCGCCCGAGATGACGCGCACTGCGTTGCCGCCGTCTTCGCCGGCATGGTTGACGAATTCCGCGCCAGCGTCGATCAGGCCATAGACCTGGACGTTGCTCTGGGCGAGGACGGGTGCGGAAAGGGACAGCGCTGCCAGGACGGCAAGCGCGAGGGCCGATTGTTTCATGTGTCTCCGGACGTTGTTATGGTGATCTGCTGCAGCTGGGTCGCTGCTTGTGGGCTGACTATAGGGGCACGAGCCTTTCAGTTCGCTTTCAGTGGCGCTTTTCGGGAAAGCCGCTTTGCGTTTACACTGGCGCGATGAGAATCCTGCTCGTTGAAGACCATGTCGAACTGTCCCACTGGGTGTCCAAGGCCCTGCGCGACGCCAAGCTCACCGTCGAATGCGCCGCCACCGGCGCCGATGCCGACGCGCTGCTGCACACCCAGGACTACGCCCTGGTGATCCTGGACCTGACGCTGCCCAAAATGGACGGCCTGGACGTGCTGCGCCGGTTGCGTGCGCGCGGCGGCGCGCGGGGCGGCACGCCGGTGCTGATCCTGACTGCGCGCGGTGGCCTCGAAGACCGCGTGCAGGGCCTGAACCTGGGCGCCGACGACTATCTGCCCAAGCCGTTCGAGCTGGCCGAACTCGAAGCCCGCGTCAAAGCGCTGCTGCGCCGCCGCAGCGGCAACGAAGCGCTGGTGCACGAATGCGGCGGGCTGCGCTTCGACACCGTGTCGCGCATGTTTACCATCTGCGGCGAAGCGCTCGCGCTGACGCCACGCGAGCACGCCGTGCTCGAAGCGCTGATCGCGCGCCCGGGCCGCGCGCTGTCGAAAGAAAAGCTGTTCGACGAAGTGTTCGCGCTGGCCGACGACGTCAACCTCGACGCCATCGAGCTGTATATCCACCGCATCCGCAAGAAGCTCGAAAAGTTTCCGGATGCCCGCGCGATGATCGTCACGCTGCGCGGCATCGGCTACCTGATGCAGCAGCGGCCCGATTGAGCCGCCGCACGCGATGACCCTGCGCGCATCCCTGCTCCAGATCACCGCCGGCCGGCCACTGGGCAGCCTGCGCGGACAGCTGCTGCGCTGGCTGATCCTGCCGCTGGTGCTACTGGTCGCGCTCAATGCGGTCTCGCTGTACCGCGACGCCCTCGAAGCAGCCGATGTCGCCTATGACCGCTCGCTGCTGTCGTCCACGCGCGCGCTGGCCGAGCGGGTCTCGGTCCAGGATGGCAAGGTCGTCGCCAACGTGCCCTACGTGGCGCTCGACAGCTTTGAAACCGACACGCTGGGCCGCATCTATTACAAGGTCACAGGCCTGCACGGCGAAACCGTGTCGGGCTACGACGACCTGCCGCCGGTGCCGAAGAACGTGCCGCGCACCGACCTGTATCCGGCGCTGGTGCGGTTCTATCACGCCACCTACAACGGCGAGCGCGTACGCATCGCGGCGCTGCTGCAGCCGGTCTACGACGATTCGATGCGGGGCATCGCGCTGATCCAGGTCGGCGAAACGCTCGACGCGCGCCAGGCCCTGTCGCGCGATATCCTGCTCAGCACCCTGCTGCGCCAGGCCTTGCTGGTGCTGGCGGTGGCGGCGATGGTGTGGTTCGCCGTGCGCCTGGTGCTGCGGCCCCTGATGCTCCTGAAGAACGAGGTCGAGACGCGCGCGCTGTCCGACCTGTCGAACATCGACCCGGCGCTCGTGCACAAGGAAGTGCGGCCGCTGGTGGCGGCGATGAATGGCGCGATGGCGCGCACGCAGGACCTGATCGCCAGCCAGCGCCGCTTCATCGCCGACGCCTCGCACCAGCTGCGCACCCCGCTGGCGGTGCTCAAGACGCAGGCCGAACTGGCCCTGCGCGAAAACGATCCGGCCGCGATGCGCTCGATTGTCAGCTCGATTGCCGGCACTACCGACGGGGCAATCCACTTGGCCAACCGCCTGCTGACGCTCGCGCGCATCGAGCATGGCGGCGGCATTGCGGCCACTACGCCGGTGTCGCTGGCAGAGGTGGCGCGCCAGGTCGGGCTCGAACTGGCGCTGCCGGCAGTGCAGAAAGGGATCGACCTGGCGCTCGAAGCCGATGCCGACGATCAGACCACGGTGCCGGGCCAGGCGCTGCTGCTGCATGAAATGGTGTCGAACCTGGTCGACAATGCGATCCGCTACACGCCCGCTGGCGGCAGCGTGCTGCTGCAGGTCCGGCGCGAAGGCGACGGTGTCACGCTCGCCGTCAGCGACAGCGGGCCCGGCATCGCAGCGGGCGATGTCGATAAAGTGTTCATGCCGTTCTACCGCGCCCAGGCGACGCTCGAAGCCAATCCGGGCGGCACCGGGCTCGGACTGGCCATCGTGCGCGATATCGCCAACCTGCACGGTGCCAGTATCGCGCTGGGCCAGACCGATGGCGGGCATGGCCTGAGCGTGCGCCTGGTATTCCCCGCGCCGGCAATCGTTGAAGCGTCAAGTGCACTGAAAGCCAATTGAAAGGCACGCACGCCTATAGTTGGTGCAAACAGCAGCACACCAACGACAACGATCGGAGACACCATGCACACCCCCGCCCCTGCGCCCGCCGCCCTGGCCGCGCTTTCCCGCCTTTGAACCGCGCCTGAAAAAAACGGCGCGCGATCAACCGTGTATCGGCCTGCATGAAGCAGCCGTGCACCACAACCCCACGCGCCACCTGCATTAACACCACGGGCCCCAGCGGCCCACACACCGCGTGCGGCAAGCGCACCGGCAAGGAGAATGATGATGATGTTGACCATCCTGGCGTATTCCATGGTCGTCGTGTTCATGTACCTGATCATGACCAAGCGCCTGCCGGCGCTCGTGGCCCTGATCGTGGTCCCTATCGGGTTCGGCGTGATCGGCGGCTTCGGCCCGCAGCTCGGCCCGATGATGCTCGACGGGATCCGCAACCTGGCCCCGACCGGCGTCATGCTGATGTTCGCCATCCTGTACTTCGGCATCATGATCGATTCTGGCCTGTTCGACCCGGTCGTGCGCCTGATCCTGAAGATCGTCGGCGGTGACCCGTTCAAGATCGTCGTCGGCACTGCCGTGCTGGCGATGTTCATCTCGCTCGACGGCGACGGCGCCACGACCTACATGATCACCGTTGCCGCCATGCTGCCGCTGTACGTGCGCCTCGGCATGAGCCGCCTGGTGCTGGCCTGCGTCATCATGCTGGCCGGCGGCGTCTTCAACATCCTGCCATGGGGCGGCCCGACGGCGCGCGCCGCCACTGCCCTGGGCGTGGACGTCAGCGACATCTTCGTACCAATGATCCTGCCGATGGCCGTTACCTCCCTCTGGGTCGTGTTCGTGGCCTGCGTGCTGGGCATGAAGGAGCGCAAGCGCCTGGGCATCATGACGCTGCCGACGCAGGCTGAAAAAGCGGAAAAAGCGGCCCAGGCAGCACAGAATGTCGCCGTGCTGCAGCCGGCCGTGGCCGCTGAAATGAACGGCACCACCGGCCACTGGAGCCCAAGCGCCGCTGCTGCAGCGCGCGATGGCAATGTGCACCAGCTGGCGGGCGGCCGGGTCGAATCGACGGTGACGTCGTCGGCCGAACCGGCGCTGGCCATCGGTGGTGGTAACGGCGGTGGCGATGACAACGACGTCTCGAACGCCGCGATCAAGCGCCCACGCCTGATCTGGATCAACTTCGCGATGACCACCCTGTTGATGGTGTTCCTGATCAAGGGCGTGCTGCCACTGCCCGTGTTGTTCATGATCTTCTTCGCTGTCGCGATCATGATCAACTACCCGGGCCTCGAAGAGCAGAAGGAGCGCATTGCGCACCATGCCGCGAACGTGCTGCCAGTGGTGTCGCTGATCTTCGCGGCCGGTATCTTCGTTGGCATCCTGCAAGGCACCAAGATGGTCGATGCGATTGCGCTGTCTGTCATCGCCGGCGTGCCCGACTGGATGGGTCCGTACCTGGCGGTCGTCACGGGTCTGCTCAGCATCCCGTTCACGTTCTTCATCTCGAACGACGCGTTCTACTTCGGCATCGTGCCGGTGCTGGCCAAAGCGGCCGAAGTGTATGGCATCACGGCGGCAGAAATCGGCCGCGCTTCGGTGATCGGCCAGCCGGTTCACCTGCTCAGCCCACTGGTCGCCTCGACCTATCTGCTGGTCGGCATGTGCAAGGTGGAGTTTGGCGACCACCAGCGCTTCACGCTGATCTGGTCGATCTCGGCTGCCCTCGTGATGCTGGTGGCGGCACTGGTGTTCGGCGTGGTCCCGCTGATGGGCAGCGCCGCTTAAGCGATCCCTCGGGCGCGGCATGGCGACGTATACTCGCGCCATGCCCGCGCCCTCCGATCTCCCCGACTCTCCTGCCACGACAGCGCCGCTGGTCATCAGCGACGGCGTGCGCCGCACGCTCGGCTTCACACCGGGCGACGTGCAAAGCGAGATGCTGCTGGCGCGGCCCGATGCGCTGGTCCTCGACTACACCCGCGCCATGATGTGCTTTGCGCTGTTCGCACCGCAGCCGCGCCACATCGTCATGGTGGGCCTGGGTGGCGGCTCGCTCGCCAAGTTTTGCTACCGCCACTTTCCCACTGCCCGCATCACCGTGCTCGAGATCCGCGCCGACGTGATCGCGCTGCGCGACCTGTTCTGCGTGCCGCCGGACGATGCGCGCCTGCGCGTGCTGCATTGCGACGCCGCCGATTACCTGGCGCGCACGCCGGGCGATGCCGACGTGCTGCTGGTGGACGGCTTCGACGGGCGCGGCCTGCCACCGGCACTGGCCAGCACAGCGTTCTACGCAGCCTGCCGGCGCGCGCTGCGGCCCGGTGGCGTTCTGGTGGCCAATATTTTCACGTACGATCCCGATTATGTGTCTTTCTTACAACGGTTGAGAGATGCCTTTAACGGCCGCATCCTGTGGTTCCAGCGCATTGCCGGCAACAACCGGATCCTGTTCGCCGTCCATCCCGCCACAGCGCCCTCGCGCGGACAACGCCTGCTGGCAAGCCTCGCACGGCCCGGAAGAGACCCCAGCGGCATCGGCTTTGGCTGGAGCAACCGGCTGCTCGCACGCGGCGTGGTTGCATGGCTGGCATGGCGGCGTGACTAATATGCTTTTACCCACGGCGGGCAGGTTGTCCTTCACAATACGATAAGTTTGCGGCGCCGGGCCCTTGTATGACACACTGGCGCGCATTAATGCCCGCCGGAAAGCATCTCCTGCCGCGCGCGCCCCTGATTGATTTGTACGAATTTGCCTGGACCTTTCGATACCATGCCGCGCCGACTGTCCCGTTCGCTGACCCTCGCGGCGTCCCTCACGCTGGGGGGCGGCCTGGCTGCCTCCTTCGGCCTGTTCATCGGTGTCAGCCACCTCGAATACGACAATATGGCGCTGTCGTTCGGCCAGCGCGCCGACGAGCGCGTGGCGGCGGTGCGCCAGGGCATGGGCCAGGCGTTCGAAGTCCTGGCCGTGACCAACCAGCTGTTTTCCAGGGGCGAGCCGGTCAGCCGCGAGCGCTTTGCCGACTTCACGTCGGCCCTGCTGGAGCGCCACCGTTTCGTGCAAGCGTTCAATTTCCATCGGGTGGTACCGGGCCATGAACGCGCCGCCATCGAGGCCGAACTGCAGCGCGTGCGGCCCGGCACGATCCTGACCGAAATGACGCCCGGCGGCCTGGTGCCGGCGCCCGTGCGCACCCGCTACCACGTCATCGAATATGTCGAACCGATGGCCGGCAACGAGGCGGCGTTCGGCCTGAACCTGTCCCACAATGGCGCCGTCATGGGCGCGCTCGAGCTGGCGCGCAGCACCGGCCAGCCGGCGGCCAGCGGCCTGTTCGCACTGGCCCAGGCGCCCACGAGCCAGACCAGCTTCGACCTGGTGCAGCCGGTGTTCGACAAGAACGGCGTCATGCGCGGTAACACCGCGGTCGTCCTGCGCGGCAAGGAACTGGTGCGCGAGTCGCTTGCGGCTGCCGGGCTGCTCGGAGGCGGCGACATCTTCGTGTCGGTGTATGCCAGCGAGCTTGCCGACCCTGCTACCTTGCTGTTCTCGAACGGCCCGACGTCGGGCGCATCGCGCCGCGAATTTGCGGGCTGGCTGCGCCCCGACCATGGCATGCACAGCACCGTGCTGCACGCGGGCGGGCGACCCTGGCGAGTGGAAGTCGCCGCGGCGCCGCGCCCATTCCTGGCCGACCATCTCGCCTCGCTGTCGTTGCTGTGCGGCGGCATTCTCGTCACCCTGATGGGCGCTGCCTTCGTGCAATCGGCCGGCGAGCGGGCGCGCAAGGTGCAGCAACTGGTGCGCCAGCGCACGTCGGAGCTGCGCCGCAGCAATCGCCAGCTGATCGACGACATGGCCGCGCGCAAACGCGCCGAAAAAGCGCTGCTGTACAGCGAGCAGCGCTTCCGCCAGCTGGTCTCGATGTCGTCCGACTGGTACTGGGAGCAAGATGCCGAACTGCGCTTCACGATGATCACCGGCGGCTTCACCGAAAAGTCGGGCGTCGCGGTCGAAGGGCTGATCGGCAAGACGCGCTGGGAATACGTGCCGGGCCTGCTCGACAGCGACAGCGGCCGCACGCACCTGGCCAGGATGCAGGCACGCGAAGCGTTCAATAACCTTGAATACCAGGTTCTCGATGACGACGGCAACGCGCGCTGGTTCTGCGTCAATGGCGAGCCGGTGTTCGACGAGGCCGGTGAGCTGACCGGCTACCGCGGCACCGGCAGTGACATCACGGAGCGCAAGCTGACCGAGCAGCGCGTCCACCACGTGGCCCAGCACGACGTGCTCACCGGTCTGCCGAACCGCTCGCTGCTGCAGGACCGCCTGAGCCAGTCGATTGCATTTGCCAGCCGCAGCGACCGGCCGGTGTGGGTCATGCTGATCGACCTGGACCGCTTCAAGTTCGTCAACGACAGCATGGGCCACAAGGCGGGCGACGTGCTGCTGGTCACCGTCGCGGCGCGCCTGCGTGCGGCGCTGCGCGATGCCGACACGGTGGCCCGCCTGTCGGGCGACGAATTCGTCGTGATCCTCAACGAGCATGCCGATGAACCGCTGTGCCCCGCTGTCGTGCAGCGGATCATGGATGCGGTGGCGCAGCCGGTCATGCTGGGCAACAAGGAATTCTTCGTCACCTGTTCGGTGGGCGTGGCCGTGTTCCCGACCGAAGGCACGCTGAGCGAGAACCTGATCGAGCACGCCGACATCGCCATGTACCGCGCCAAGAAGCTGGGGCGCAACAACTTCCAGTTCTTCACGCCGAGCATGAACGACGAGGCGATGGAACGGGTGCGCATCGAAGGCGCGCTGCGCAATGCGCTCGAGCGCAACGAATTCGTGCTGCACTACCAGCCGCAGGTCGACATGAAGACGGGCCAGATCGTCGGCATGGAAGCGCTGATCCGCTGGAACCATCCCGAATTGGGCATGGTCCCGCCGGGCCGGTTCGTCGGCGTGGCCGAAGAAACCGGGCTGATCGTGCCGATCGGCGCCTGGGTCATGCGCACTGCCTGCGCCCAGAACAAGGCCTGGCAGCTTGCCGGTTACCAGCGCCTGCGGGTCGCGGTGAACCTGTCGGCGCGCCAGTTCGGCGCAGCCGGCCTGATGGCCAGCCTGGAAGCAACGCTGGCAGAAACCGGGCTGGATGCAGCCTGCCTCGAGATCGAGCTGACCGAGAGCCTGTTCATGAGCGACGTCACGCCCGCGGTGGAACTGCTGCACCGGATGAAGGCACTTGGCATCAATCTCTCCATCGACGACTTCGGTACCGGGTATTCGAGCTTCTCGTACCTGTCGCGCTTCCCGATCGACGTGCTCAAGATCGACCGCTCGTTCGTGGCCGACATCACGCATGACGCGAATGACGCGGCCATCGTGACGTCGATCATCGCGCTGGCGCACAACCTGAAGCTGGCCGTGATCGCCGAGGGCGTTGAAACGCTGGCGCAGCTGGACTACCTGCGCAGCCACGGCTGTGACGAAATGCAGGGCTACTACTTCAGCAAACCCCTGCCCGCTGCCGACTTCGAAGCGCTACTGATCGAGGGCCGCTGCTTGCCAATGCCCACGCCTGCACCGGAAACACTGCCGGCCTGAGGCATCCACAGAGGCATCGCCAGTTGCAGACCCGCCACGCCTGTTGGCAGAAAGCCATGTCATTACATAACTGGCAAAACATTTGTATAGCTAAATAAACATTATTGGTCGTACAATCAGCGGGCCGATGGCAATCCCGACACCTGGACACGATAATGAACATGAATGACATGCCTGATATGGCCGTCAAAGCCAACACGACCACGACCCGCCACCAGCGCGTCGATGGCCGCACGTCCGATCTGGTCAATCAGGCGATCGCGTCGATCCCGACGCTGGGCCTGCAGCGCGCAGCAGAGTTTCTGGCCACGATGAACGTGCCAGCCGAAGTTGCAGTGCGGGTACTCGTGTATCCGGCCCGCCGCCGCGCACACTGAACGGGCGCGCGGCTGCACACAGGCAGCCGATACAGAAGCAAGGCAGGAAGGCGGTCGCGGGCAACGGACCGCCAGCGCGATCAGCGGCGCTCTTCGTTCAGGGCGATGTCGGCCAGCGACTCGCGGCCCTTGTCACTCAGGCCATGACCGCCACCGTCGAGTGGCACGATGTGCGACTTGCGGTTCAGGAAACGCAGCACGTCGTCGTCGAGCGCTACCTGCGGATCGGCAGCCAGTGCGCGCAAGCCCGTCACGCAGCGGCGCAGAAACAGCACTTCTTCACCCTTGTCGGTCAGCGTCAGCCGCTTGTCACGACCGTAGGACATCAGCTTGATGCCGCACAGGCGCTTCGAATTGCGCCCGACACAGGCACTGGCCATCTCTTGTTTACCGCCGCGCCGCACCATCTCGAGTGCGTCGTATTCGTCCGTCGTGAGCTTTTCGTTTTTCATTACCGCGTTTCGTTGACCAAAGGGCGCATGGTACGCGTCGCAGCGCCCCGGGGCAACCTTCAGCGCAGCGAACGCAGCACGAACCAGCCCAGGCCGACACTGGCCAGCACGCCAAGCACCAGCGCAAGCTGCACGCTACGCGAAGCCAGCAACGGGCTGCGGCCCAGATAAATCTTGTTGTACAACGTCGAACCCATGATCGTCTCCTGTTTGTATGTCACTGACATTATAGAAACCGCTTTGTTGCGGTTCAGTGACAGACAGCACAGAGCTCTTCGACGCGCACGAAAAAGCAACAGTTTTCAGCGTGGTCTGGCGCGCGACATGGCTGACGGATGGCTGTTAGGATCGTACAACATTGACAACGCTATTGGAGCACAGCATGACCGACACGACACCCCAGGTGGATCCCGAAAACAAGAGCCGCGCGATCTTCGACGAAGCCGACATCGGCAGCGGCGAACGCTCGCCCGGCCAGCACGACACCGAGCAGATGATTCGTGAGATTCCGGCGCTGCCGCCAGCGGGCGCCGACGACAAGCAGGAAGATAAAGAAGACAAACAAGACAAGCGCCAGGAACCCGGCGCCTGATTCAAGCAGATGCAGTAATCAGTGTGCCCGGATCGGTGGTTCGGGCATGCTTGGCTCTTCGACCGGTGCATTGACCGGATCGGGGACATCGTCCGGCACCGGCGGCTGTGCAGGCGGCGCCAGCGGATCGTTCGGTGCATCCGGATCGGGCGTCGTGTGTGCATGCTGGATGATCGGTTCGCGCGAGGCGTCGTTGGCATGGAATTGATTCATGGTCGCCTTTCGGTTGGTGATTGGGTCATGCCAGACTAGCATGCCCGCCTCCGCGGAGCCGTACGATTGCCTCGCCATATGCCGCCGTCACTGCGGCAGGTGCCACCCTCAGGCGACTCGGCTATAGTGATGTTTTCACCACCCTCACCGCCCCGCCATGCGCCTTCCCAGCCTGCTGCTTGCCCTCGTGCTTGGCGCCGCCACCAGCGCCCACGCCGCCCCGATGAAACTCGACGATTACCTGGCCCTGCGCGGCCCTGCCCCGACCACCAAACTGACCTACGGCCCTGCCCCGTCCCAATATGCAGAACTGTTCGTGCCGCCGGGCGCCGGGCCGTTCCCCGTCGCGGTGCTGGTGCACGGCGGCTGCTGGAACAGCAAATTCGGCGGCATCACGCAGTTTCGCAATATGGCCGGGGCACTGGCCGCACGCGGCATCGCCGTCTGGAACGTCGAATACCGGCGCATCGATGAACCCGGCGGCGGCTATCCCGGCATGTACCTCGACATGCACGCCGCGCTCGACCTGCTGGCGCAGCACGCGCCCGCGCACAAGCTCGACCTCGAACGCGTTGTTGCGGTGGGCCATTCGGCCGGTGGCCAGCTGGTGCAATGGATCGCGGGCCGCGCGCGCATTCCTGCCGGCAGCCCGCTGCACCAGGCCAACCCGCTTCCGATCAACCGCATCGTGAGCCTGGGGGGCCTGGCCGACCTGCGCCACGAAGCGGCGCTGATCAAGTCGAGCTGCGACCGCGATCTCGCCCAGCTTGCAGGTGAGCCCAGCGCCACGCGGCCGGACGTGCTGCTTGACACCAATGCTGCCGACCTGATGCCCAATGGCAGCCGCACGTGGCTGGTGACAGGGGCGCTCGACACGATTTCGCCACCGCGCGTGGCGCATGACTATGCGGCGCGGGCAAAACAATCCGGGGATATGGCTGAGGTCGTGATCTTGCCGCAGGCAAGCCATTACGATGAGGTGGCAACGAGTTCGCCGGCGTGGCCGACCGTGCTGGGGGTGATCGAGGGTGCACTGGGTCTGTCGCCCAACAAGCCCTGACCGGCGCGACGCGCGTCGCCGCGAGGCGACGCGGTCATGCAGTGTAAAGCGCAATTACATCATTACTGCTGGCGCGACTTTTCTTCTTTCTTGACCTTCTTGGCTTCCTTCTTTTCCTTCATGGTCTTGGCCGGTTCCTTCTTGGTCGTCTTCTTTGCATCCTGACTTTTGCTCATGGTGGTGCTCCATTCATGGTGATTGCTGCGGATGTCATGAGAATGTGCCGGACAGCGCGTCGGGCATCATGCAAATAGTACCACCATGCTAACGCTGCCCGATAGCGGCTTGCCGCGCCAGCGGGACGTCCAGCACCAGATCCGCGCGTGCCAGCGCCACGCAGGGCAGGATGTCGCCGTCACGCCGTTCATCGAACGATACGCCCGGCCAGTCGATCGTGTAGGCCACCTCGCCGGCGCGCAGGCGGCACAGGCAGGTGCGGCAGGTCCCGTTACGGCAAGAGCTGGGCAGTTCGATGCCAGCGGCCTCGAGCGCATGCAGCAGCGTCGTGGACACGTCAATGGCAACCGTGGCACCCAGCGGCAGTACGGTGACGGTGTAGACAGGGTTATCCATGGCGCAATTGTAGCCTTAATGAAACAGTTGACCGACTATGAGTACGCTGACGCACAGACCCGCGCCATGCAGACCACTAGTCTATAGTTTTCCAGAAGCAAACCCGGAGACCGCATGAACAAGATGACCGCCCTGACCCTGATCGCCGCCCTTGGAGGCACGCTGACGCACGCCATCGCGCAACAGCCAGCCCCACTGCCACCCGCCGCCCAACCGGCAACGACGGCCCAGAACACGACGACGTCGACGGCGGTCACCGCTGCACCCGGCGCTGTGCAGGATCCGGCAATTGCCGAGCAGGCGGAATTCGAAAAACTGCTGCGCGCGCAGGTGCTCCTGGAACGTATCTATCTGTCTCCGGGCGAACTGGACGGCGCTTACGGCTCGAACCTGCGCCAGGCCCTGACCACGTTTCAGACCTTGCGCAAGCTGCCGGTCACCGGCAAGCTCGATGACGCAACCTGGAATGCCCTCGCCGTCGACACTACCCCGACGCTGGCCGAGTACGCGCTGATCGCCGAAGACGTCGAAGGCCCGTTCAAGCCAATCCCTGACACGATGATGGAAAAGGCCAAGCTCGACAAGCTGGGCTATGCCAACGTGCTCGAAGGCCTGGGCGAAAAATTCCATGCCAGCCCGGCCCTGCTGCAACGCCTGAACCCAGGCAAGACGTTCGCCCGCGCCGGCGAGCGCATCATGGTGCCGAACGTGAGCGGCAAGGAACCGCTGGCGCAGGCGACCAAGGTCGTCGTGCGCGATGGTGCCAAGACGCTGCAACTGTTTGACGCGTCGGGCCGCCTGCTGGCGCAATATCCGGCCTCGACCGGCAGCAGCCGCGATCCGCTGCCGATTGGCACCTGGAAGATCGAGGGCGTGCACGCCAATCCGGTCTACAACTACAACCCGAAACTGTTCTGGGATGCCAAGCCGGGCGACAAGGCAACGCCGGTCAAGCCAGGTCCGAACAATCCGGTTGGCGTGATGTGGATCGACCTGTCCAAACCGCACTACGGCATCCACGGCACCCCGGTACCGGGCCACGTGGGCAAGACCGAGTCGCATGGCTGCATCCGCCTGACCAACTGGAGCGCTGCCGAAGTGGGCGCGGCCGTCTCGGCCGGGGTCGAAGTGATCCTGCAAAAATAACGATCGCCACAGGCACACACGCGGCGCCGGTGGCGCCGCACGGAGAACAAGATGAAATGGTTGATCACGTTTATCATCGGCGCCCTGGTCGGCGCCGCGATACTGTTCGTCGCGCTGCAGGACGTGCCGGAGACCCCGGCACCGGCGGTCGCGGCTGCTGCCCCTGCGGCACCTGGCATCCCGGCATCGCAGATCGATGGCCAGTTGCCGCCGGCGCCGGTGGTGATGCCGAACCTGGAAGATGCCGACCTGCCACTGCGTCCGACGCCTGACGGTACTGCGACTGCCGGCGCAGCAGCGCCAACAACGATGCCGGGCAAGCTGCTGGTGCCGGTGCAGGGCATCAAGTCGGCCCAGCTGACCGACACTTTCTACCAGCCGCGCGGCGAGCAGCGCCAGCACGAAGCGCTCGACATCATGGCCCCAACCGGCACCCCGGTGGTCGCGGTCGCTGACGGCAAGGTCGTCAAACTGTTTCAGAGCAAACCGGGCGGCCTGACCGTGTACCAGTTCGATCCGACCGAACAGTTTGCGTATTACTACGCCCATCTGGACCGCTACGCCGACGGCCTGGTTGAAGGCATGGACGTCAAGCGCGGCACGGTGATCGGGTATGTCGGCGTCACCGGCAATTCCGACCCCAATGCGCCGCACCTGCACTTCGCCCTCGTTTCTCTCACGGCCGAGAAGCAGTGGTGGAAAGGCACGCCCATCAATCCGTTTCCACTGATGAGCGATCAGTAACCGCTGCGGCTGCCAGCCCGTTCCCCGGGCCGGCAGCCGCGCCGGCAGCCAATTCATCGATGTCGGCCCCGACATTGATGGCAGCATAAGCACGCGTGACCGCGACCACTTCGCGGCTTCCCACCCCGTACAACTCCCCCGCCGCTTCGATCATCTTCGCCCGCGCATCGGCGTAGTTGGTGCTGGCCGTGAACTTGGTCGTGTTTGCACGGAACCAGATGCGAAACGCCTTGTCGATGCCGATGCCCGTCATCGCGGCTGGCTGCCGTGTCAGGTAGCTGCTCCACGCGTCGCCCGTCTTGTCGGCGTCCGAGCCCCGCGCCAGGAAATAGAACATCCGGTTGTTCGGACCACTGCTGTAGTGCACGTCCAGCCGTTTCAGACTCGTACTCCAGGCATCGCGGCTGCTGCCATCCTTGCTTGGCTTGATCATCCAGCGCAGCGGCTTGCCATCGCGGGCGATCTCGCTGCCCAGCATCCAGTCGTTGCCCAGCTCGGGCACGACGCCCCCGGTGCCGCCGGCGCGCGCATACGCCTCGACCACCTCGCCCGCGATGTCCGAACTCGACTCGTTCAGCCCGCCCGATTCGCCCTTGTAGACGAGATTGGACGTGGCGGCCGTGATGCCGTGGCCCATTTCGTGGCCAACCACGTCGATCGCCCCCAGATTGGTGAAGAACGTGCCGTCGCCGATGAACATGCAGCGGCAGGTGTCGCTGTAATACGCGTTGTCGTAGCCGCGGTTGACGTGCACGGCGATGTGGGTGGCGGTATCGTTGCCATCGAGCGCGCGCCAGCCCAGCACGTTCTGGTGCAGGTCATAGGTGTTCATCAAGCCCCACATGGCGTTGACGGCGGCGGTCTGGCCGTTGGCGCCCGTCGTGCTGGCACCTTCGACGAACTGCTTGCCGTCGCCCCAGGTGTTGGTGCTGTTGGTATACACGCGCCCGCTCGAGGTGGCGTGGTTGGCATTGGTGATGGCCATCGCGCCGAACGATCCGCCCTTGCCGCGCCGCGGATCGAGCAGCTGGTACACATTGCCGGCCAGGGTCGTGCTGAGCGGGACATTGCCGTTGTACTGGCTCAGGCCAATCCCTTCGACGGTCTGCAGCATGTTCCAGCGTTCGATGATGGCGGCCGTGCGCGCATCGACGATGGCATCGTAGTAGATCGGTTGCTCGCCGCTGCGCAGCCGCACGCGCACATGCCAGGCCAGCACGTAGCGGTCGACCGTCTCGACCACGTCAACCGCGTTCAGCTCACTATCGGGCTTGGCAACGGCGCTTGGCGCGCGTTCATCGCGCATCACGGGATAGATCACCAGTTCGGCGGTGGGAAGCTTGACGTTGACCACACTGGGCGGACTGCCCTTGAGCGCGGCGCTGACAGCGGCCTTGCGCTTGATGACGGGCGTGGTGTCGAAACCGGTGGTGGCGGGTGTCATCGCACTGCCCGCCCCACGCCCCAGCTCCAGGCGGCGGGGCGAGGCGCTTTCGGACACGATCTGCTGGCGTGCATCGAGTACGACCACCGATTCGGAACCAAAGATGCGCACGCCCTTGTACAGGTGCGCCACGCGCATCACATGCGTGCCCTGCACGCCGGGATGCTGCGCGACGACCCGGTAGCTGTGATCGGTATCGAGACCGATCGCCGGCCGGCGCGCACCGAGCTGTTCCAGCACCTGCGCCTGTGCCTTGCTGTCAAGCTTGGCAGGACCAGCCATCATCGGCGCAGCAGAAACACCAGGCGCCAGCAAGATCGTGGCAGCCAGCACGACTGCCCTGAAAAACGGTTGAGGAATCATCTCGGCTCCATCCGGTAAGCCGGGCCAGGAGGCACCGGTCATCGACCATGATGGACGTGCAAATAAACGAGTATTTGCTTGAGAACAATGTCCCCTACCTACGGCGCTTCATCAGATACACGGCCGTACCAACGACGGCGACACCCAGCGCGACTTTTTTCGCCAGACCCGCCTTGTTGTGCTGGAACTCAGCCTTGATGCCCATCTCGGCCAGCACGTTCGGTATCTTGCCACTCGCCAGATCGTGCCCGATGCCTTCGACCATGTTGACGCGATCGGCCAGCAGCAACAGCACCCAGTGGCGCACGTCATTCTCGGTCAGCTTGAACGCCTGGCGCCGGATCAACCCGGACAGCCCGGATGGCGGCTGCACCGTGCCGAACAACGGCGTGCGGCCCGGACGCTCGGTGGAAACCAGCACCTCGACGTGTTCTTCCTGCGGCGCAGCATCGCGATCCGGTACGTTGATGAAACGCGGCGGGGTGCGTTCCATGGGCACGCCGGGCCGGTCCTTGCGATCCAGATCGGCGCCCCAGCCCTGGATGTGCGCCAGTTGCGCGCGGGTGGGCCGGCGCGGCGCGATCGCGCCGTGAACGTGGCCGACGTGGCCATCGTTGTCGTGTTCGCCCGGTGCGTGCTGGCCGTCGTGCTGGTCGTTGGCGCTCACGATGTCGTTACGTGTCTGCATGATGTGTCCTCGTAGTGATCTGCATTAGTGATCGGCAAGTCGGTTACGCTGCGGTGCTGGCCTTGACGGCCCGTACTTCGTTCGCACGCGGCGGAATCAGGATCGTCTTGATGCAGTTGTCGAGCTTGCTCGAGAAGATGTGATACGCATCAGATACTTCTTCGAGCGGCACGCGGTGCGTGATGATCGCTTTGGGATCGATGCGGCCGGCGCGGATGTGCTCGATCAGTCGCGGCAGATGGCGGCGCACGCTGGCCTGGTTCATGCGCAGCGTCAGGCCCTTGTTCAGCGCATTGCCGATCGGGACCGCGTTGAAGGTGGGCCCGTACACGCCGACGATCGACACATTGCCCCCCTTGCGCACCGAGTTGATGCACCAGTGCAGCACGGTCGCAGCACCGGCCTGCATCATCGTGTAGACACCCGTGATCGTCTGCATCGTGTTGCCCGCCGCTTCGCAGCCAACCGCATCGATGCAGACGTCGGCGCCCATCCAGTCGGTCATCTTCTTGATGTGCAGCGCCATGTCGCGCACTTCCTTGAAGTTGACCACTTCACACTGCGCATAGTTCTTGACGAATTCGAGGCGGTATTCGATCTCGTCGACGACGATCACGCGCCCGGCACCCATCAGCCAGGCTGATTTGGCAGCAAAGATGCCGACCGGGCCTGCACCGAACACGACGACCGTATCGCCTTCCTTGATGTCGCCCATTTCGGCGGCCTGGTAACCGGTCGGCAGCGCGTCGGTCAGCAGCACGGCGTCGTCATCGTGGATGTCGTCCGGGATGATCATCGGGCCGACGTCGGCCATCGGCACGCGCACGTACTCGGCCTGGCCGCCGTCGTAGCCGCCCGCCGTGTGCGAGTAGCCGTAGATCGCGCCCACGGCGGTCGATTGTGAATTTGTGTTGTGGCAATTGCCGTACAGCTCGTGCTGGCAAAAGAAGCAGGAGCCGCAAAAGACGTTGAACGGCACCAGCACCTTGTCGCCCACCTTGAGCTTGTGGACGTCGGAACCGATTTCTTCGACGATGCCGATGAATTCGTGGCCGAAGGTGTGGCCCACGCGGGTATCGGGCACCAGACCATGGTACAGGTGCAGGTCGGAACCGCAGATGCAGGCGCGGGTGACGCGCACGATGGCGTCACCAGGGTGTTCAATGACGGGCTCCGGCTTCTGGTCGGCGCGGACTCGGTATGGCCCGCGGTAGTTCATGGCAAGCATAAGCACTCCTTGGCAAGTTCAGTGAGGTTATGTCGGCGCGCTCTAAGTAGCGTGCTGATCTAACACTAACTTATGTCAAGTTACCAAGAATTGCCATATGCGCACGGTAACAAACATGCATTTTTACGCGCTTACGCCGAATTAACATCCGCCTTTATACCCGACAGGAAACTTTCTCATGCCTTTTATAGATTTTTGGCATCAAAAGTATTGCACGAAGTCACTTCTCCACTTTCCAGGCCGCGCTCGAACCAGCGGACGCGCTGCGCTGAAGTGCCGTGTGTGAACGAGTCCGGCACCACCACGCCGCGCGACTGCTTCTGCAGCGCATCGTCACCAATGGCGCTGGCAGCGTTTAATGCCGATTCGACGTCGCCCTGCTCCAGGATCTTGGCACGCTGATCCGTGCGCTTGGCCCAGACACCGGCGAAGCAATCGGCTTGCAGCTCGAGCTTGACCGACAGGATATTGCCCTGCTTTTCGGATGCGTTCTGCTGGGCTGCATGCACTTTGTCGGAAATCCCGAGCAGATTCTGGACATGGTGGCCGACCTCATGTGCGATCACATAGGCCTGGGCGAATTCACCGCCGGCATTGAAACGTTGCTGCATCGTGCGGAAAAAGTCGAGGTCGATGTAGACCGACGCATCGGCCGGGCAATAGAACGGCCCGGTTGCGCTTTGGCCAACACCGCACGAGGTGCTCGTGCGACCGTCGAACAGCACGAGTTTTGCCGGCTGATACTGCGCATTCTGTTCGGTGAAGATCTGGGTCCAGGCGTCTTCGGTGTAACGCAGCGTGACCTTCACGAACTGGCTTTCGCGGTCGTCGGCCGGCGCCGCACGCGGCTGTGACGATTGCTGGACTTGGGGCGCGCCGCCGCCCGACAACAGGCTCAGGATCGTGGCGGGCGAGACGCCAAGAAAATAGGACCCGACCAGTGCGATGACGATGGTGCCGATGCCGATCGAGCGCCCGCCAATTCCGAAGCCGCCACTACCTCCCCTGCCACTGTCACCCCGACGGTCTTCGACATTGTTGCTTTCCGGATCACCTTCCCAACGCATACGTTCTCCCTTTGCTCGAGTATCTGATTTAGCGGCTGTTGCGCTTGAGGTTCGAGGTATCGGCGCGCTCGCGCGCATCCTTGCCACGCAGGTCGTCAGCAGGCGCCAGGCCCGCACGCTGCTCGTCGTTCAACGCGCGCTCGCGGCGTTCGCGGGCGATTTCGCGGTCCATGCGACCGCGCGGGACGTCGTCCATGTCAAAGCTTTTCATGTTGTCGGTTCTCTCTCGTGTCGTTGTCGTTTGACTATGTTGGTGAGTATGGTCGGTCGCCATCATCCGGTATGTTCGAATAATCACATATTGCATCAAATTCCATCGGCATACGGCGCGGTTGGAGCGCGCCAATCCTGCCAATTTCGTGCGATGCTTGCGCCATGACACCTTTCCAAGCCAACGCCCTGCTCACCCTCGGCACGACCCTGCGCCAGGCCGGTTACCGCTTCATGACCGTCACCCCATCGACACACCGGCGCATCAACGGCCGGCCGGGCAACGAACAGGCACGCGACCTGCGCGATGTGTTCGGCTGGAGCCGGCCGTTCGCCGCCGCAATACTACCGCCCGGCATGCTCGAATTGATGGCGGCGGCCGGCGTTCTGGCTGGCGAAGGCGACGCGCTGCGCTCGACCGTGCGTGCCTCGACGCTGGACGACCTGCTGTTGTTTCATTCTGCCTTCCCCACGCAGGCCGACGATGCCGTGTTTTTCGGGCCGGACACCTACCGTTTCATCGGCGCGATGCAGCGCGCGTTCGTGGCGGACGGCGCCGCACCGGCGCCCCGGCGTGCTGTCGATGTCGGCTGCGGCGGCGGCGCCGGCGCGCTGACAATCGCGCGTGCGTTCCCGGCGGCCGACGTAATCGGCGCGGATGTCAACACGAGCGCGCTGGCGCTGGCCCGGGTGAATGCCCGGTTGAACGGTGTGACCACGTTCACGGCCTGCGAAAGCGATGTGTTTGCCGGTGTTGAGGGTGAGGTCGACCTGATCGTCTCGAATCCACCGTTCGTCGTCGATCCGGATGAGCGCCGCTACCGCCACGGCGGCGGCGAACGTGGCGCCGAGCTGTCGCGCCGCATCGTCGAAGAAGGCCTGGCGCGCTTGCGCCCAGGCGGGCGGCTGCTGCTGTACACCGGCGTTGCGCTTTCGGGGGACAATGACCACTTCCTGGACAGCATCCGCGCGCGGCTCGATGCAGAATGCGCATCGTGGTCGTATGAAGAACTCGACCCCGACATCTTCGGCGGACAACTTGGCGAGGCCGGCTACGAAGAGGTCGAGCGGATTGCCGCAGTATGGCTGCAGGCGCGCAAACGCTAAAGCCAGTACGATCAGCCCGGATTGTTCCTGCGCCGGCGCCAGAAGCGGTCCATAATCGGTTTGACGCTCAGGCCGTGGGCCAGGATCGACAGCATAATCACGGCAATCGTGATCTGGCTGAGCTGGCTTGCCAGGCCGGACGGCAAGTTGTGGTTGATCGCATACATCAGGTAATACAGCGAGCCAATGCCCCGCACGCCGAACCAGGCAATCATCGACGTCACGCGCGGCGAGCGGCCACAGCCCAGCAGCCCCAGGTAGACGCTCAGCGGGCGCGCGACCACGAACAGGAACAGCGCCGTCAACACCGTCTGCCAGGTCCAGGTCTGGATTGCCAGCATGCCGCCCAATAGCAGCACCAGCGTCAGCTCGGACAGGCGCTCGATGTGCTCCTTGAACACGAGCGACTCGGAACTGACCGACAGCGGCGCCTGGGCCTCGGCTGAGGGGCTGGCAGGTGGCTCGTCCGGCACCAGCAAACCCTGGCGATCCTTGTGCGCGCCCGACGCCGTCAGCTCGGTATGGCGCAGCGCCACGCCTGCGGCAAACACGGCCAGGAAGCCCCACGCCATGCACATCACCGTCACCGCATACACGACAGCAATGAGCCCCAGGCCGACCAGATCGTCCAGCACCTCGTGCTTGGGTTCGCGCCCGCGCAGCATCCAGCCCAGGCGCCCGACGGCGTAGCCGCCAAGGGCGCCGATCAGGATCGCCCCGAACGTGGCCCAGATGACTTCCACCGCGAACCAGCGCAGGCCGAATTCGCCAAGTTCATGCACGCCCAGCAAGCCAAGGCCCAGCATCACGAACGGAAACGCGGAGCCGTCGTTCATGCCCGCTTCACAGGTCAGCGTGAAGCGCAGTTCATCGCGGTCGTCGGGATGCCGGACCTGGACGTCCGTGGCCAGCACCGGATCGGTCGGCGCCAGAATGGCGCCCAGCAGGATACCGGCCCCGAGCGGCAGCCCCAGAACGTAGTACGCAAACGCGGCCACGAGCGCGACGCTGATGGTCATCGACACCCACGCGAGCCGCAGCGCCGGCACCCAGCGTGGCCAGCGGATCGGCACCGGCATCTTGACGCCTGCCGAAAACAGCGAGACCAGCACGGCGATTTCGGTGAGCGTTTCCAGCAGATGGGATTGGCCGATCGGATCGAACGAAAAGACATGAAAGCCCGCCGGCCCGAGGACGAGTCCGACGCCCAGATAGATGATCGCGGACGTGACGGGCAGGCGCGCCAATGTGGACGCCGCGAGGCCGCGCGCCAGCATCAGCATGCCGATCAGGAAAAACCAATGAGTTGTCGACATGAGATAGCCAGCAGATTGAATCGGGCGATTGTACGGACATTGTCTGTACAGGCCCGTTGTGTAGCCGGCAGGAATTATCGCGCCCGATTGTGGGCTGGAAACGAACAGCGGGGGTCAGGTCTGACATTCGGACACGAACTCGACAGTCGGGTCGTCGGAACAGCCGGGGTCACAGCCGGGGTCAGGTCTGACATTCGGACACGAACTCGACAGTCGGGTCGTCGGAACTCGCTGGCACCGGGCCATGCCGGTACTGGTCAACACACGACTGGAAGTGGATAAGGACGAGGCCGTGTCCGAATGTCAGACCTGACCCCGGCTGGGCGCTACGAATGAAAAAAGCCACCTTGCGGTGGCTTTTTTTTGCTACTTGGCGGAGAGGGTGGGATTCTCCTACATGCCGCAGGCCGCGCCATCGCGAATACGCGATGGCCTTCTCATCCCACACGCGGGGCGCGCAGGCGCCCCGCTCCTCTGACACGCCGCGGAATGAAAAAAGCCACCTTGCGGTGGCTTTTTTTTGCTACTTGGCGGAGAGGGTGGGATTCGAACCCACGGTACGCTCGCGCGTACGCCTGATTTCGAGTCAGGTACATTCGACCACTCTGCCACCTCTCCAGATTCGGTCGTCTCGCATCGCTGCGAGAGGCCGCATTATACCGGCTGCCTGGCGAACCTTGCAAGTAATGCGCCGCAACTTTTTTGCGAGCAGCATCGAGATACTTCCGTCACTGCCGCGCGGTGTATTCCTGCCAGCGACGTTTACACGGCATTGACAGACATGCCCGCCTCTTTTGCCCCGTTTTTACGGCCGCATCGCTACGCTGGATACATCAATCCAACCAGGAGGCCTGCATGATCATCGCCATCGTCAATCAGCACGACAACCCCGAGCGCACGGTCATCGCGCGCAATCTGGCGGTGTTGCGTGCGCGTGCGGGGCGGCGCGTGTGTCTGATGACCACTGCCGGGAATGGCGACAGCGACTGGTCCGGGGAACGCAACCAGGCCGGGTTGCAGCCGTGGATCGAGACGCACCAGGTGGGCAGCCGCGCGGTCAAGATGCGCCTGGCGGCGCTGCGCCCCCTGTTCGACGACATCCTGATCGACGCCGGCACGCGCGACACCGACGGTTGCCGCTGCGTGCTGGCGGAGAGCCGGCTGGTGGTGGTGCCGGTGCGCGGTGGTGCGCTCGATCTCGACCTGCAATACCACCTGCTGGCGCGCCTGAATGGCGCACGCGCGTTCAACCCCGCCATGCGGGTGCTGTTTGTCGCCGTCAGTGGCCCGGCTGAACGTGACGCCAGCGAGCGCGCCGCCGTGCTGGCGCAGGTGGCGCGCGTGCACGATGCCACACTGGCCGAAACGGTCCTGCATGCACCGGCCGCGTTCGACTACGGACCCGGTCGCTGCGTGTCGGACACTACCACGTGCGACCCCGATGCGGCCGCCGAGATGCGCGCGCTGTACGAGGAGGTGTATCCGGCGGCAGCGCCGATGGCCTTCGCGGTGCAGGCGCAGATGGGTCGCCAGGAATGTTTCACACGCCGGATGTCACGGCAATCGTAGGAGAAATCACGATGAAACACGTTACTCTTCACAGCCCCGCCCTGCGGCGCCAGCCGCCCACCGATCACACGATGCTTGTCTGGCTGCAGGTCGATACCGCATCGGCCACGAGTTTGCGTCAGGCGGTGATCCGGGCGGGCCTGGACGCGGTGCGTTTTCTTCGCATCGACGCCTGCCCGAGCGGGCGCAACGTACGGGCATTGCTGTGCATCGAGCGCGAGGCTGCACCGGCATTGCAGGCGCAGCTGTTGCAGCGCCTGCCCGGCTGCCAGTGGCATGCCGCGCCGCGGCGCCACGCTTAGGCGATATCGAGGCGCTCGTGCGGCGCGAACTCGTGATAGATGTCGGGCTGGTGCGTCGGGATGTACACGCTCAGGCGCTTGCCGCGATGGAAGACGCCGCGCAGGCTGTTGCAGGCCGCCCAGGCATGCTCGTACGAATCCGCGATGTGCAGCACGGCCCAGGGACTGTCAGGCGAACCTTCGCGGATCATGTCCACCTGCGTGATGTGAAAGTACGGGGTGAAGCTCTCGATGATGGCGCTTTCGCTGGCATCGGCGTGCAAGCCGGACAGGATGACTTTCATGGGTGTTCTCCAGATTCAGGCAGTGGTGGATCGAGCAGTTCATACGTATGGCGCGCGATCATCAGTTCTTCATTGGCGGGCACCAGCCAGACCGCGACCCGGCTCGATGCCAGGCTGATGCGGGCGGGGCCGGCCGGCGGTGCCGCGTTGGCGGCCGGGTCGAGCTCGACCCCGAGCCAGGCCGCATCACGGCATACCGCGGCACGCAGCCGCGCGCTGTTCTCGCCGATCCCGCCCGAGAACACCAGCGCATCCAGTCCGCCCAGGCTGGCGGCCAGCGAACCCAGTTCGCGGCCGATCCGGTACACCAGCAGGTCGATCGCCAGTTGCGCGCGCGGCTCACTGCTCGCTTCCAGCACGCGCATGTCGGACGACACGCCGGACACGCCCAGCAAGCCCGATTCGTTGTACATCATGCGCTGCACACTCTCTACCGTCATGCCCAGTTCTTCGATCAGGTAGATGACCACACCCGGGTCGAGCGCGCCGCAGCGCGTGCCCATCGGCAGGCCGTCGACCGCCGTGAAACCCATCGTGCTGGCCATGCTGCGCCCGCCCTGCATCGCGCACATGCTGGCGCCGTTGCCCAGATGCGCGGCGACCACGCGCGCGCCGGCCAGCGCCGGATCGCACAGCGGCAGCGTGGCCGCGATGTATTCGTAGGACAGCCCGTGAAAGCCGTAGCGGCGGATGCCCAGGTCGGTGATCGCCTGCGGCAGCGCGAACGCCTGCGCCAGCGCCGGCTGCGCCGTATGGAACGCGGTGTCGAAGCAGCCAACCTGCAGCAGTCCGGGGCGCAGCGCCATCAAGGCACGCACCGGCGCCAGATTGTGCGGCAGGTGCAGCGGCGCGAGCGGAATCAGACCGGTCAGCCGGTCGAGCACGGCATCGTCCAGCCGCACCGGTCCGCTGAACTCGACGCCGCCGTGCACGATGCGGTGACCGACCGCGCACACGCGGTAGCCATCCAGGTGGCCCTCGGCGAAATCGATCAGGTATTCCATGCCGGCCTGATGGTCGAGCGGCGTCGTCCAGGCATGTTCACCGACCGTGTGACTGGCGGCGTCGCGGGCGATGAAACGCGCGGCGCCCCGATACAGCCCGTCGATCTTGCCCGTGAAGAGCGGCGCCAGATCGGGCAGCGCATGCAGCGAAAACTTGATGCTCGACGAGCCGGCATTGATGACCGCGATGCAGTCCTGCGTCGCCATCAGCGCCCCACCACGTTGGCGCTTGCGGTGACGCTGGCCAGCTGATGCCGCGCCAGCAACACGGCGACGGCGCACGACGCCAGGCGCGCGGCGACCGAATCGGCGCGGCTGGTCAGGATCAACGGCACGCGCGCGCCGAGGACGATGCCGGCGGCCGCCGCCCCGGCCATGAAGGTCAGGCTCTTGGCCAGCATATTGCCCGCTTCCAGATCGGGCGCAACGAGCACGTTGGCGCGCCCGGCCACGGGCGAATCGAGCCCCTTGACGGCGGCGGCCTGCGGGTCGATCGCATTGTCCATCGCCAGCGGGCCATCGAGGATCGCACCGGTGATCTGGCCGCGATCGGCCATCTTGCACAGCGCCGCCGCATCGATCGTCGACGGCATCTTGTCGCTGACGGTTTCCACCGCCGCCAGAATCGCCACGCGCACGCCCTCGAAGCGCAGCACGTGCGCCAGGTCGATCGCGTTCTGCACGATGTCGCGCTTTTCGGCCAGCGTCGGGATGATGTTGATGGCGGCGTCGGTGATGATGAGCGGCTCGCTGCGTCCCGGCACGTCCATCACGAAGCAGTGGCTCAGGCGCCGCGCCGTGCGCAGACCGGTCGTGGCGGCCACCACGGCGCCCATCAGTTCATCGGTGTGCAGGCTGCCTTTCATCAGCGCGGCGGCCTGCCCTTCGCGCACCAGTTCGACGGCGCGCGCGGCCGAGGCATGGCTGTGCGCCGTGTCGATCAGGCGCAGCGCGCCGATGTCCAGGCCAGCCGCATCGGCCGCGGCGTGGATGCGCGCCGCCGGTCCGACCAGCAGCGGCGTGATCAGGCCGACGCGGGCCGCGTCGAGCGCCGCTTCGAGTGCGAAGCGGTCGCATGGGTGCGCCACCGCCACGGTCACCGGCCCGTTGGCGCGGCCCGCGTCGATCAGACGGTCATAGTACGGATGTGCGGTCACAACTGCTGTCATCAATCTCTCCTTGAACGTGGGCACATCACCAGTACCCGAGCAACTTCCACCACAGGCCGCCGACGACGGCAAACACCGCCAGCTCGAACAGGCACATGATGAGGCCGACCTTCCACCACAGGCCCATGGTGACATACCCGCTGCCGAAGATGATCGGCGAGGTGCCGGTGGCATAGTGGGTCAGCGTCATCATGATGCCGGAAGCCGCGGTCATCATCAGCAGGAACAGCACCAGGTACTGGCCAGGCACCAGCGCGGCGCCGACCGACAGAAACGCGAACATCATCGCGCTGATGTGGGCTGTGGTGCTGGCAAACAGGTAGTGCGACAGCACGAAGGCCAGCACCAGCACACTGGCTGCGGCGCCCCACCCCATGCCGCTGGCGACGATGGCGTCGCGCATGCCGTTCGAGGCCCAGCCAATGACGCCCATCTTGTTGAGCTGCTCGGCCAGCATGACGAGCGCGCCGAACCAGATCAGCGTATCCCACGCGCTTTTCTCGGACAGGATATCGTCCCAGTCGAGCGTGCCGGTGATGATCAGGACGAACAGGCCGACAAAGGCGACAACGGTCGGATCGAGCGTAAACGCGCTGCCAAAGAGCATGGCCGGCATGTTCGCCCACAGCACCAGCAGCAGGCCGAAGGTGCCGAGCATCACGCGCTCGCTGGCCGACAACGGCCCCATACGCGCGAGTTCACCCCGCGCGAAGCCGATCGCATCGGGCGTCTGTTTGAGCTCTGGCGGCGCCAGCAGGTAGACGATCAGGGGCATCAGGAACAGGCACACGAGGCCCGGCAGCACCATGCACAGCGCCCATGTGGTCCAGCTCAGCTGAAACGTCTGGCCACTGGCGCGCGCGACGAAATCGACCACCAGCGGATTGGGCGCGGTGGCGGTGACGAACATCGTCGAGGTGATCGGATTGGCGTGGTAGTTGACCAGCGCCAGGTAGGTGCCCACCTTGCCCTCGGTGCCCTTGGCCGGATCGGAATCGAACGATGCGGCAATCGACTTCATGATCGGGTGAACAATCCCGCCGCCGCGCGCCGTGTTACTTGGCGTGAACGGCGCCAGCACCAGTTCGCACACGGCCAGCCCGTAGCCGATGCCGATCGTGCGCTTGCCCAGCAGCGCGATGAAGTTCAGCCCGATTCGGTTGCCCAGGCCCGTCTTTTTCAGGCCGCGCGAGATCAGCACGGCAACGACGATCAGCCAGATCAGCGGACTCGAAAAGCTGCCCAGCGCGTCGGCCATCGCGCCCTTCGATGAGCCGGACGTCACCTGCGACAGCGCCACGATCACGATCGCCATCAGCGCCATGACGCCGATGGGCATGACTTTCAGGATGATGGCAACGATGGTAGTGAGGAAAATCGCCACCAGCGTCCAGGCGCTGGATGTCAGGCCCGCCGGATGCGGAATGGCCAGCAACGTGAGCAGTACGGCAGTAGTAACCAGTGCAGGGATCAGGCGAAATGGTACTGCCTGATTGAAATAACGAAATGCAGCCTGCAAGCGCAACAGCATGAACTTCCTTCTACTTAACCGACCAGCCAGCGAAAATATTGACTACTGGTCTGGATAGTAACAGGAATATATTGCACCGCATCAATCATCGAGCGGTTTGGTCGGGTATTCGCGCAGGTTGTGGCCTGGGCCCAGCTCGTCTTATGATGCGTCTTTACATGGCCTTGTAGACGACAATGACCGCTATCCGCACCGCATGTCCGCTCGACGCCGCCCGCATCTGCGCGATCTACAACCACTACGTCGACGGCACAACCATCTCGTTCGAGGAAGCGCCGGTCACCGCCGCCGACATGGCCGCGCGCATTGCGGACGTGATCGACGGCGGCCTGCCCTGGCTGGTGCTGACGGACGGCGACGCCATCATCGGCTACGCCTATGCCACCAAGTGGCGCGCCCGGCACGCCTATCGCCACGCGGTCGAGAGCACGATCTATCTCGACGTCGAGCTGGCCGGCCAGGGCCATGGCATGCGCCTGTATGCCAGCTTGCTGGACGAGTTGCGCACGCGCGGGCTGCACACGGTCATTGCCGGCATCGCGCAGCCGAACGCGCGCAGTGTCCGGCTGCACGAACGCCTGGGCTTCGCCAAGGTCGCGCACTTTTCAGAAGTGGGCTTCAAGCTCGGGATGTGGCTCGACGTCGGCTACTGGCAGATGCGCCTGGCGCCAGGCTAGACGGGTTCCGCAGGCTCTACCGGCCGCCGCGCGTAGCGGCCCGCAATCACCGCGCAGACGATCAGCTGGATCTGATGGAACAGCATCAGCGGCAGCACCACCATGCTGATGCTTGCGGCGGGAATCAGCACGTGGGCCAGCGGGATGCCGGTGGCCAGGCTTTTCTTGGACCCGCAAAAGACGATGGTGATTTCGTCGGCTTTCGAAAAGCCGAAGCGGCGCGCCAGCCACGTTACCACCAGCATGACGACCGCCAGCAGGAGGATGCAGACCACGACCAGGTTGGCCAGCATCGCAGGCGGCACGCGTGACCACAACCCTTCCACCACCGCTGCGCTGAACGCGGAAAACACCACCAGCAGGATCGAACCCTGGTCGACGCCCCTGACCAGGCTCTTGTGGCGATCGACCCAGCCACCGATCCAGCGCCGCGCAATCTGGCCCGCAACGAATGGCAGCAACAGCTGGTAGACGATCATCAGGACCGAATCGAGCGATGCGCCCGCGCCGGACGAGGCCGGCATCGCCACATTCACCAGTAATGGCGTGAGGACGATACCGAGCAGGCTCGATACCGAGGCGCTGCAGACTGCTGCCGGCACATTGCCGCGCGCCGCAGCCGTGAACGCGATCGACGACTGCACGGTCGAGGGAAGCAGGCACAGGAACAGGATGCCGAGATACAGCTCGGGCGTGAGCAGCAGCAGGATGCCGGGCTTGAATAGCAGCGCCAGCACGGGGAACAGCGCGAACGTGCACAGCAGCACCAGCAGGTGCAGACGCCAGTGGGTCGCACCTGCGATGATCGCGGCGCGCGACAGCTTGGCACCGTGCAAAAAGAACAGCACGCCGATCATCACCATCGTGACGACCTTCAGCACGGCAGCGACGTCGCCCTGCGCCGGGAAGACGCTGGCGGCAGCCACGACGGCCAGCAGCATCAGGGTCATTCGGTCCGGCAGAAATCGGGAAGGAATTCGAAATGGCATGCGGCGGTCCTGGCAGCGTTCGGGAATGAAAAAAGCCACCTTGCGGTGGCTTGTTCCATGCTACTTGGCGGAGAGGGTGGGATTCGAACCCACGGTACGCTCGCGCGTACGCCTGATTTCGAGTCAGGTACATTCGACCACTCTGCCACCTCTCCTGATTCGGTCGATTCTTGCTGTGAGCTGCAAGAGACCGCCATTATAGCGGATTGATCGAGAAATGGAAGGGAGAAAATGCGCGGTGACTTATTTCTCCTTCCCTCACCCGTTTCAATCTGCTGGCGTCAAGCGTTCCAGGCCACCCATGTACGGGCGCAGCACTTCGGGAACGAGCACGCTGCCGTCGGCCTGCTGGTAATTCTCGAGCACCGCCACCAGCGTGCGGCCCACGGCCAGACCCGAGCCATTGAGCGTGTGCACAAGCTCGGGCTTGTTCTGGGCATTGCGGAAACGGGCCTGCATGCGGCGCGCCTGGAAGGCTTCGCAGTTCGACAGCGACGAAATCTCGCGGTAGGTGTTCTGCGCCGGCAGCCAGACTTCGATATCAAAGGTTTTGGCGGCCGAGAAGCCCATGTCGCCCGTGCACAGCAGCATCACGCGGTATGGCAGGCCGAGCGAGGTCAGGATGAATTCGGCATGGCCGACCATCTCGTCGAGCACGGCGTATGACTGCTCCGGATGCACCACCTGGACCAGCTCGACTTTGTCGAACTGGTGCTGGCGGATCATGCCGCGCGTGTCGCGGCCATAGCTGCCCGCTTCGGAGCGGAAGCATGGCGTGTGCGCCGTCATCTTCAGCGGCAGCGCATCCAGCGCCAGGATCTCGTCGCGCACGACGTTGGTCAGCGACACTTCGGAAGTCGGGATCAGGTAAAAGGTCTCGCCCTCGCCTTCGACGCCGCCCTTTTTCACCGAAAACAGGTCGGCTTCGAATTTCGGCAACTGGCCGGTGCCGCGCAGCGAATCGGCGTTGACCATGTACGGGGTGTAGCACTCGGTGTAGCCGTGGCGTTCGGTGTGCGTGTCGAGCATGAACTGCGCCAGCGCGCGGTGCAGGCGCGCCATGCCGCCCTTCATCATCGAGAAGCGCGAGCCGGTGATCTTGGTGGCGGTTTCGAAGTCCAGGCCCAGGCGCTCGCCGATGTCGACGTGGTCGCGCACGGCGAAGTCGAATGCCGGCACGTCGCCCACTTTGCGCACTTCGACGTTACCGCTTTCGTCCAGGCCCTGCGGGGCGCTGTCGTGCGGCAGATTCGGCACGGCCGCCATGAACTGGGCCATGCTCTCCTGCACCTTCGCCAGCGCCGCTTCATTGGCCTTGAGCTCGTCGGCCAGGCCCGCCACTTCCGCCATCACGGCCGTCGTGTCTTCGCCTTTGCCCTTGAGCATGCCGATCTGCTTAGACAGCGCATTGCGCTTGCCCTGCAGTTCTTCGGTGCGCGTCTGGATGGCCTTGCGTTCGGCCTCCAGTGCACTGAAGGCGGACACATCGAGCTGGTACTTGCGGGTCGCCAGGCGGGCGGCAGCGGTGTCGATGTCTTTGCGGAGAAGTTGGATGTCAATCATGTCGGGTTGGACCAGGCTGTGTGTATCGAAACCACAATTGTACCAAGCCGACTGGCATTCCTTGCGAGATTTGGCAGTGACGCTGCCGGGCCCTCGCCTGCCCACCGGTCGGCGGCGAGTTACAGCGTGGCGGCCAGGCGCGGCGCACTCACGACGACGGTCTGGATGCTGGCCATGTCGAGTGCTGGTGCGGTCGATGCAGCGATCGTGATCGGACGTTCGCTGGCGGTGACGTAGCTGCCAACCAGGCCCAGTGCAACAACGGCCAGGAACAGGGCTTCGAAGTTTTTACGGATGTTCATGATGGCTCCTCGGTGGTGGTTTCAGGGTCCGCAAACTTGCTGCGGTATGGTGGTACTGTAGTCACCACGCCCCTGCACCGCCATCGACATGCGACGAAGCGCACGATCCGCAGCGCAGAATGCGCCAATGTCCGACCGACCGCATCACCGCCCGCGTCACCACCCGTCAATCAGCGGCGGCGTGCCATGGGCCCGGGTGAGAACACGTTCAGTGCGAGCCTGGCGCCGTACAGCACGATGAGCGTGCCGGCCAGGTCACCGATGAACATGACGACGAAGCCATGCCACAGATCCTGCCCGCCCGTCAGCGCGAACCAGACGTGGTGCATGGCCGGACTCATGACGGAAAACAGCAGCGCAAAGCAGAACAATCGCTGGCCGCTCATGCCGCGCAGCGAGGCGCCAATGCCCGACGCCAGCAATGCGCGGTAGGCAAGATACGGGGCCAGCGCCGACAGGATGCCGCCGATGAACGAGCGCAGCGGATCATCCGGAAACATGTAGAAGAAGCAGATACCCCAGGACGCCAGCAGCAGGCCGATGGCGCCGGCTTCGGCAAACAGCAGAACGCTCAGCAGGCGCACCCCGGCGGGCAGATAGATCATATTGATGCCGGGCGCAAACTCGAGGTGCGTAAACAAGACTTCGTTCAGCAGGATCGTTGTCAGGAACAGGATCGCGGTACCCGCGACCATCGTGAATTCAAGCTGCAAGTGACGCATGACCGGGAGGCTTTGGTTACAATGTCCATACACTGGACAGACGCGGGATTATAAACAATCGGATGGTATCTCGATGTTATCTGAGGTGCAACAATTTACGGGCGTAGCACCAACGCAACAACATCCCCGACGGGGGCACGGACACTCGATGAGTCACGAAAAACCACTGACGCGACCGGCTGATATCTACCTGCGCTTCCTGCATCTGGTCGATGCCTTGCGCACGTTGCCCACGCTGGGTCCGCTGGACGCACGCGAGGAGCGTGTGCTGACCGTTGTCGCCCGCGCAGCGCAGGCCCAGCAGCGCCTCTCCGTGCGCGACCTGATGGCGCAGGAACATCTGGGCGCGCCCGCCACCATCCATGCGCGGGTCACGGCGATGCGCAAGAAAGGCTGGCTGACGCTCGCCGACACCGAAGACACGCGGCGCAAGCAGGTCGATCTCACGCCAGCCGCGCTGGCGTATTTCGATGAGTTATCCGGCCTGCTGGTGAAGGCCGCCGAGGGTCGCTAGCGGCGCGCTTCGTCGTCCAGCCCGCGCAGCCACGCCATCTTTTCGGCGATCTTGGTCTCGATCCCGCGCGGTACCGGCTGGTACCAGCCCGGCTCTGGCATGTCGTATGGCAGATAGGTCTCGCCGGCCGCATATGCGTTGGGCTCATCGTGCGCATACCGGTAATCGTGACCGTAGCCCAGTTCTTTCATGAGCTTGGTCGGCGCATTGCGCAAATGAACCGGCACTTCGCGTGACTTGTCCTTGCGCACGAACGCCATCGCCGCATTGAAGGCGTTATAGCCGGCATTGCTCTTGGCTGCAATCGCCAGATAAATCACCGCCTGGCCCAGCGCCAGCTCGCCTTCGGGCGAACCGAGCCGCTCGTAGGTGGCCGCCGCGTCGTTGGCCAGCTGGATCGCACGCGGATCGGCAATGCCGATGTCTTCCCAGGCCATGCGCACGATGCGGCGCGACAGGTATTTGGCGTCGGCCCCGCCATCGAGCATCCGGCACAGCCAGTACAGCGCCGCATCTGGGTGCGAACCGCGTACCGACTTGTGCAGCGCCGAGATCTGGTCATAGAAATTGTCGCCACCCTTGTCGAAGCGGCGCACGTTCAGCGTCAGCGCATTCTCGACAAAGTCGGCCGTGATGTGCGTGATGCCGGCCGTCTCGCTCGACGTCTTCGTTTGCTCGAGCAAATTCAGGAAGCGGCGCGCGTCGCCGTCGGCGTAGCCGATCAACGTGTCGACGGCGACGTCGTCGAATTCGAGGTGCTGCAGTACAGATTCTTTCGCGCGCGCCAGCAACTGGCGCAGCTCGTCATCGGTCAGTGCCTTGAGCGTATACACCTGCGACCGTGACAGCAGCGCCGAGTTGACCTCGAACGACGGGTTCTCGGTCGTCGCGCCGATCAACGTGACCAACCCGCTTTCGACGAACGGCAGCAAGGCATCCTGCTGCGATTTGTTGAAGCGGTGGATTTCGTCGATGAACAGGATCGTGTGCTTGCCGCGCGCCAGATACTGCTCGGCCTGGTCGATCGACGCACGGATATCCTTCACGCCCGACAGCACCGCCGACAGCGCGATGAATTCGCAGTCGAACGCATACGCGGTCAGGCGCGCCAGCGTGGTCTTGCCCACGCCCGGCGGGCCCCACAGGATCATCGAATGGGGCTTGCCCGACTTGAAGACCAGGTTCAGCGGCTTGCCGGGGCCCAGCAGGTGGCTCTGCCCAACGACCTCGTCGATGGTGCGCGGGCGCAGGGCTTCGGCCAGCGGCGCCGCCGGTTCGGTTTTGAACAGGTCATCCACGGCGCTCTCCGTACGGCTTACTGGTTGACGACGTCGGCGCCCTTGGGCGTCTCGAACTTGAATTGCTGCGCACCCAGGGCCGGGTTGCGCTGGAAGTTGGCGAACGTCAGGCGCGAAGTCTGGCCGAACGTGTCCTTCAATTCCATCGCCAGCGGCACGCCGCCCTTCAGGCCGATGCTGATCTGCTCGAACGACGTGTCCCTGGCTTTCGGGACGGCGTTGAGCCATTCCATGCCGTCGCGCTCGCCGGCTTCGCTGAGCGTGAAGTTTTCTTCCAGCTTGTTGCGGCCAAACAGGATCGCGGCCGGGGATGAACCCAGCGCGTTACCGAGTTTGCGCACGGTGACCTGGTTCAGGTCCTTGTCGTAGATATACAGCTGGTCACCATCGGCTTGCAGGACTTGCTCGTACGGCTTCTGGTAGGTCCAGATAAATTTGCCGGGGCGGGCAAAGACGAAGCTGCCGCTCGATGCGGGGCTGGCCTTGCCGCTTTTGGATTTGCCCAGCTGTTGCTGGGTAAATTCGCCCTTGGCCGACTTGGTGCTGGCGACGAAGGATTTGAACTGGTCGAGTGCAGCGGCGTGCGCCGTGTTTGAAACGGCAAAGACGCTCGTGGCGAACAGTGCGGCGATCGTGAATTTGGTTGCTTGCATGCGTGGGGCCTTTTCTTGTTGTTGGGGCCTGCTCGGGCAGGTTGAACGCGTGGACGGCAGAGCCGTCTCGCCGGCCGCGTCCACCCTACTTGCGTCGTCGGTTCACGGCCAGCCAGCCAAGCAGCGCAGGCACATGGCCGGCGCGGCGCTTATTCCGCGCTGGCCGCCGGCACCAGGATGTCGCGGTTGCCGTTCGACTGCATCGGCGAGACGACGCCGCTGTTTTCCATCTGTTCCAGCAGGCGCGCGGCGCGGTTGTAGCCGATGCGCAGGTGACGCTGGACCAGCGAGATCGATGCGCGGCGGTTTTTGAGCACCACCTGCACCGCCTGGTCGTACAGCGCATCGGCTTCGCCGCCACCTTCGCCTGGCGCAGCCCCGTCAGCGGCGCCGCCTTCTTCCAGCGTGCCCCCTTCGAGGATGCCTTCAATATAGTTCGGCTCGCCAAGCGATTGCAGATGTTTTACAACTCGATGCACTTCCTCGTCGGACACGAAGGCCCCGTGCACACGCACCGGCAGGCCCGTACCTGGCGGCATGTAGAGCATGTCACCCATGCCCAGCAGCGCCTCGGCGCCCATCTGGTCGAGAATCGTGCGCGAGTCGATTTTTGAGGACACCTGGAACGCAATACGGGTCGGGATGTTCGCCTTGATCAGGCCGGTGATGACGTCGACCGATGGACGCTGCGTCGCCAGGATCAGGTGGATGCCGGCCGCGCGCGCCTTCTGGGCGATACGGGCGATCAGCTCTTCGACCTTTTTACCGACGACCATCATCAGGTCGGCCAGCTCGTCGATGATGATGACGATGGTCGGCAGCTTCTCGAGCGGCTCCGGGTTGTCCGGCATGATCGAGAACGGATTCGGGATGTGCTCTTCGCGCTTGGTCGCCTCGAGGATCTTGTTGTTGTAGCCGGCGAGATTCCTCACGCCGAGCTTGCTCATCAGCTTGTAGCGGCGCTCCATCTCGTTGACCGCCCAGTTCAGCGCATGGCCCGCCTGGCGCATGTCGGTCACGACCGGCGCGAGCAGGTGCGGAATGCCTTCGTACACCGACATTTCCAGCATCTTCGGGTCGATCAGGATCAGGCGCACGTCGGCCGGGTCGGACTTGTAGAGCAGCGACAGGATGGTGGCGTTGATGCCGACCGACTTGCCCGAACCCGTCGTACCCGCCACCAGCAGGTGCGGCATCTTGGCCAGGTCGGCCACCACCGGCTTGCCGGCGATGTCCTTGCCCAGCGCCACGGTCAGGCTCGACGCACTGTCGCCATACACCTTGGAGCCGACGATTTCGGACAGGCGCACGATCTGGCGTTTCGGGTTTGGCAGCTCGAGCGCCATGTAATTCTTGCCGGGGATGGTTTCCACGACGCGGATCGAGGTCAGCGACAGCGAACGCGCCAGGTCGCGCGCCAGGTTGACGATCTGGCTGCCCTTCACGCCGGTGGCCGGCTCGATCTCGTAGCGCGTGACGACCGGGCCCGGGTAGGCAGCCACGACCTTGGCATCGACGCCGAAGTCGGACAGTTTCTTTTCGATGAGGCGGCTGGTGAACTCAAGCGTCTCGACGCTGACCGTTTCGGTCACGGGCGGCGCTTCATCGAGCAGCGCCAGTGGCGGCAGACCGGTATCGCCCCGGTGATCGGAGAACAACGGCGTCTGGCGTTCTTTTTCGGCGCGCTCGGACTTGGGCACGCTGACCATCTGCGGCTCGATCTTGATCGGCTGCAGCGCGGGCTGCGCAGTTGGCGCGGCACTTGGAACGACGCCCGGTGCGACACCAGGCGCCGACGCTGCCGTCGACTTGGCCATGGAAACAGGTGCCGGCGCCGGCGCCATGTCGAGCGATGGCTCGGCCTTGACGACCGGAATCGGCTCGTTCGAATGCTTTTCAGTGAACCTGGCGCGGCCATGGTCGACGACCTCGTCGCGCTTGACAGCCGCCACTTCGCCCTGCTTGCGGTCTTCGATGTCTTCCATGCGCAGACGGAACCAGTCGAACGCGTCGTCGAACACGCCGCCGATCCGCTCGGCCACGGCCAGCCACGAGACCTGGAAGAACAGCGAGAAGCCCAGACCGAACAGCAGCAACAGCAGCAAGGTTGCGCCGGTGGCGCCGAACGTGACCTGGCTTGCGTGCCCGATCAGTTGCCCCAGCACGCCGCCCGGCGCGCGCGGCAGTTCAACGTCCCACGACCACATGCGCAGGTATTCCAGCCCGACGCTGCCGGCGAACATCAGCGCAAAGCCGATCCAGCGGACATAGATTTCACCATGGTGCACGGGTTCGGCCGCCGCCGCGGTGCCGAGCTTGTCGGTCAGGCGCTGCCAGCCGCGCCACACCTGGCGCAGGAAGATGACGCTCCACCACCAGGCCGAAAAGCCGAAGATGAACAGCAGCAGGTCGGACAGCCAGGCCCCGGCGCGCCCGCCCAGGTTATCGATGCGCGGCACCGAATTGGCATGCGACCAGCCGGGATCACCCTTGCTGTAACTGAGAAGGATCAGGACGAAATAAAGGAACGCGACGGCGCCGGCGATCCAGCGCGCTTCGGACAGCAGGCGCGACAGGCGGCCTGGCAGCGGCGCGCGGGCCGTTTGCTTGGTGCGGGTATATCCGGAGGTGGCGGCTGGACTATTCTTGCTCATTGCAGGCACTACTAGGTAACTACGTGGTAAGTACGAATCGGCTATCCGGACATTCTAAGCGATATACGCTCGCGCCGGCCCCACGATTCATGCCCGCGCGCCGCATCGTCTATAATCTGCCCTCTTTCGCACACCCCGACCGGCGCCCGCGTGGGCCTTGATTCTTCTCAAGCCGCCCCCAATTGCCGTGTGTCTATTAACAATCATTGAAGCGCCGCCATGACTACAACTAAACACGCCAAAGTCCTCATCCTCGGTTCCGGTCCTGCCGGCTACAGCGCTGCCGTGTACGCCGCGCGCGCCAACCTCAAGCCGATGCTGGTGACGGGTGTCGAGCAAGGCGGCCAGCTGATGACCACCACCGATGTCGAGAACTGGCCAGGCGACCCGATGGGCGTGCAGGGCCCGGAACTGATGCAGCGCCTGCTGCAGCACGCCGAGCGCTTCAATACCGAGATCGTGTTCGACCAGATCCACACCACCTACCTGAACGAAAAGCCGATCCGCCTGGTCGGTGACAGCTTCACGTTCACCTGCGACGCCCTGATCATCGCGACCGGCGCGTCGGCCCAGTACCTGGGCCTGCCATCGGAGCAGGCGTTCATGGGCAAGGGCGTGTCGGCCTGCGCCACCTGCGACGGTTTCTTCTACCGCAACCAGGAAGTCGCGGTCATCGGCGGCGGCAACACCGCCGTTGAAGAAGCGCTGTACCTGGCCGGCATCGCCTCTAAAGTCACGCTGATCCACCGCCGCGACAAGTTCCGCGCCGAGCCGATCCTGGTCGACCGCCTGATGCACAAGGTTTCCGAAGGCAAGATCGTGCTGGAATACAACCAGACGCTCGACGAAGTCCTGGGTGACAACAGCGGCGTGACAGGCCTGCGCCTGAAGTCGACCCAGACGGGCGAATCGAAGGACCTGACCGTGCACGGCCTGTTCGTCGCCATCGGCCACAAGCCGAATACCGGCATCTTCGAAGGCCAGCTCGAGATGCACAGCGGCGGCTACCTGGTGACCAAGTCGGGCCTCGAAGGCATGGCGACCGCCACCAGCGTGCCGGGCGTGTTCGCTGCGGGCGACGTGCAGGATCACATCTATCGCCAGGCGATCACCAGCTCGGGTACCGGCTGCATGGCCGCGCTCGACGCACAGCGCTATCTCGAAGCGCTGGAAGACGACCCACAGTAAATCCTCACCAGGGACCGCATTCGATGGCGCTCATGAAAGACTTCGCCGAGCTCAAGGGCTTGCGCGACCAGCTCAAGGAAACCGAGCGCGTGCGCGCCATCGAACAGGCCGAGCGTGAACAGCGCGAACGCCTGGCGCGCGAACGGGCCGTGGAATTTCGCAGCTCGATGCGGGGCGTGCGCAAGCTGCCCGAATCCGACCGCTACGTGCACCGCCCGGTGTACGTCGCCCCGAACCGCGACCTGCGCAAGGGGCCAGTGCTCTCTGCCGCTGAAGAGACCGAGGCCGTCCTGCGTGAATCGCTGTCGGACGAATTCGACGTCGAAGGCATGCTCGATGAAGATCCGGCCCTCAGTTATTCGCGCGATGGCGTCGGCCCGGACGTCGTGCGTAAATTGCGCAAACGCCACTGGCCGATCCAGGACGAACTCGACCTGCATGGCCTGAACCGCGACGCTGCGCGCGACGCCCTCACCGACTTTTTGCACCGTGCTAACCGGCGCGGCGTCCGCTGCGTGCGCATCATCCACGGAATCGGCTACGGCTCCCCGGGTGGCGCGCCCGTGCTGCGCGGGATCGTACACAGCTGGCTGGTGCAAAAGAACGAAGTAATTGCCTTTTGCGCGGCCGGCCGTTCCGATGGCGGCCATGGCGCGCTGATCGCGCTGTTGCGCGCTGCGCTGCTGGAATAATGCCCGTCTGTATGGGTAATGCAACATGGCTGTGTAACAATTGCAATGTTCGTGTTTGCAGTGCCGACGCCTTTTGCAGGTTGATTGTAGAATTCTTTTCGGCCGGTCTTTTCCCGGTTATTCGACTAGGGGTGGTGTGATTTGAAGGCAATGCAAGCGGTCATCATGGAGCATGGGCAACGGGTCGATTTGTCGTCCTGCGCCGCAGAGCCGATCCATATCCCGGGCTCGATCCAGCCCCATGGCGCAATCCTGTTCTTTACCGAAGATGCACGTCTGGCCGGCTGGAGCGAAAACGCGCCCGGCATGCTGGGTGTCGTTCCGCAGCTGGGCCTGGCCCTTGGAGACCTGGCGCTGCCGGTGGCCGCCTTCGACGCCATCTCCGACTGCATCGATGCGCTGCACGACGACGATGCCGGTCCGATCGTGGCCGGCCTGTCCATCGGCGCGGCCGAATATGATTGTGTCGTGCACGCCGCCCATGGGCGCGTCACTGCCGAATTCGAACTACGCGAAGCCTCGACTGAAGAAGTATCGCAGTTCGCCGTCAAGGCGCACAGCTCGATCGACCGACTGCGCCGCCAGAAAACCATCGAAGGCCTGCTCAGCGTCGCCGTGACCCAGGTGCGCGATTTCACCGGCTTCGACCGCGTGATGGCGTACCGCTTCCGCGCTGACGACAGCGGCGACGTGGTGGCCGAAAGCCGGCGCGACGACCTGGTGCCGTACATCGGCCAGCGCTATCCGGCCGGCGACATCCCGGCCCAGGCGCGCCGCCTGTACACGCTCAATACGCTGCGCATGATCGGCGACATGGACTACAAAGCCGTGCCACTGTGCGGCGCACCGGGCGCCCTGCCGCTGGACATGAGCTTCGCGGTGCTGCGCAGTGTCTCGCCGGTCCATATCGAATACCTGAAAAACATGCACGTGATGGCGTCGATGAGCGTGTCGATCGTCATCAATGGCCGCCTGTGGGGCCTGATCGCCTGCCATCACATGTCGAAGAAGCTGGTGCCGTACGCGGTACGCCTGGCGGCCGACGTGCTGGCGCAGGTAATGGCCTCGACCATCCTCAGCATCGAAGCGCGCGCCGACGCCACGCTGGCCGAGCAGTCGGCCCGCGTGCGCACGAGCATCGTCGAATCGCTGCTGCTCGACGACGACCCGATCGACGCGTTGGGCGAGCACAGCAAATCACTGATGGCGGCTGCCGGCGCCCAGGCGATGATCGTTGCCCAGCATGGCAAGGTGGTCGTGTATGGCGAGCTGGCACCCGAACTGGCCAAGGCCGTCATTGCGTCGCTGCCCGACAACCAGCACGACTTGCTGGTGCGCGAAGCCAAGCGCGAATGGCCGGAGGCGCTCCAGGAGCAATTGGGGAAGTGGGTCGGCATGCTGGCCCTGCCCTTCGATCCGATGGGCCAGGGCTGGTGCGTGCTGCTGCGCGTCGAACAGATCGAAACCGTGGCCTGGGGCGGTCGTCCCGAAAAGATTGCCATCTTCGGCCCGCTGGGCGAACGCCTGACGCCACGCGGCTCGTTCGACGCCTGGCATGAAACGGTGCGCGGCTGTGCGCATCCGTGGGAACCGACCGTGCTGGGCAATGCCCGTTTGACGCTGGCCGAGCTGGTGCGCGCGATGAACTCGCACCGCTCCCAGACCGAAGCAACCCGCGCGCAGTTGCTGGCGATGCTCGGGCACGACCTGCGCGATCCGCTGCACTCGATCAATATGGCCGGCATGGTGCTGGAACGCACCGGCAACGGTGGCGGCAACGGCCAGCCGACGCTGGGCAAGCGCATCCAGTCATCGACCAACCGCATGCAGCGCATGATCAGCCAGGTGCTGGACATGAGCCGCATCGACAGCGGCATGGGTCTGGGCGTGTCGCTCGTGCCCGTCGACCTGAAGGAATTGCTGATCGACCTGATGGACGAGGCGCGCATGGCGTACCCGTCGATCCCGCTCGACCTGATCTGCGACGACGACGCCACCGTCAAGGCCGACAGCGGCCGCCTCGGTCAGGTGTTATCCAACCTGATGAGCAATGCACGCCATCACGGCGAGCCAGGCACGCCGGTAACCGTGTGCCTGCGCGCCAACGAGCGCGACGCATCGGTCGAAGTCGCCAACGCCGGTCAGGCGATTCCACCCGAAACGGTGGCCACGCTGTTCAACCCGTTCAAGCGTGCGTCGATGAACAACCCGCGCAACCGCACCGGCATGGGCCTGGGCCTGTATATCGCGCAGCAGATCGTGCGCGAGCACCAGGGCGAGCTGGCCTACCGGTATGCGGATGGGCGGGTCATCTTTACGCTGCGTCTGCCGCTGCTCGCAGGGTAAGGCCCGGCGTGATCGGCACATCGGTCACGTCGTTTGGCGGGTAGTTGAAGTAGCCGCGGCCTACCCAGTCGTTGTCGGTCACAAAGAAAGCGCTGAACGGAATCTCCAGGGTGCCGATCGCCGGCGGTTTGAGCGGCGTGAAGATGGTGCCCTTGAGCGCCAGCGAGCGCGTCGCCGGGCCGAATCCCATCGCGCGTATCTGGCCGGTGATGTTCGACACCGGCAGCTCGCCGTATGGTGGCGCCAGCGCCTGGGTGATCTCGCCCTTGCCCTGCACGGTGCCATCGGCCCCGTCGATCAGCAGCGCCATCGTCAGGATCGGGGCGCCGGGCATGCCCTGGTTGCCGGCGGTCAGCGTGACCACTCTTACGGACTCGAACGTATTCGCCATCATGTGCTCCTTGATCTGGTTGGCCTGCGGGATTGCCCGGCGTTCGCGCCGCTCGGGGCATCGTCACTGTAAGCAACCCAGGCCACGCCCACCTTCCGGTTTCCTTCCGGTGCGCAAGCAACAGCACTTGATCCGTGCCACCCGCACATAATTCTCTTATGCAAGCGCCGAGCACGTGGTAATCTCACAACACCATTCCCAGCCTCCTGTTGCATGACGCTCATCAAGTTCATCGAAATCATGGCGATCCTGGTCGGCGCGTTTTCCGGCTTCATCGAAGCGCGGCGCAAGCGCATGGACCTGGTGGGCGTCTTCACCGTCGCGTTCATCACGGCATTCGGCGGCGGCACGCTGCGCGACATCCTGCTCGACAAGCGCCCCCTGTTCTGGGTGACGCACCAGGAATACGCCATTGCGATCTTCGTGCTGGCACTGGTTGCCTCTCCCCTCATCCGCACGCTGCGTCAGATCGTCTCGGAACGCCTGATCGTGATTGCCGATGCCGTCGGCCTGGGCCTGTTTTCGATCGCCGGCGTATCGGCCGCGCTGGCCGCGGACATGCCGATCTTCATCGCCTCGATGATGGGCGTGATTACCGGGATTTTCGGGGGTGTGCTGCGCGATATCGTCTGTAACGAAGTGCCGATGGTGTTCCGGGACGGCAAACCGTATGCGATCTGCGCCTTCATCGGCAACTGGCTCTTCCTGCTCATGGGCAAGTACGGCGTGCCGGACGATTTTGCGCTGTGGTCGAGCTGCCTGTTCATCAGTGGCCTGCGGCTGCTGACGTGGAAGTTCGATATGCGGATGGGGCGGTAGCGATGCACCGCCCCCGGGGTCGAGCAGGCCGGCTTAGACGGCGTCGGGGCCGGTCTCGCCGGTACGGATCCGGATGACCTGCTCGATGTTCTGCACGAAGATCTTGCCGTCACCGATCTTGCCGGTGCGCGCCGCCTTGATGATGGCGTCGACGACGCTGTCGGCCATCGGATCGTCCACCACGACTTCGATCTTCACTTTCGGCAGGAAGTCCACGACGTACTCGGCGCCGCGGTACAGCTCGGTATGCCCCTTCTGACGGCCGAAACCCTTCACTTCAGTGACGGTCAGGCCGGTGACGTTCACTTCGGCCAGCGCTTCGCGCACTTCGTCGAGCTTGAACGGTTTGATCACGCAGGTAATCTGTTTCATGGTGGTAGTCCTTTCGATGAGTCGGGGATGGTCGCCAGGTCGTCGAGCCAGACGGTGGCTTCGGAGTCGGACGGTGCGCGCCAGTCGCCGCGTGGCGAGAGGGAGCCGCCGTTGCCGACCTTCGGTCCGTTCGGCACGCACGAGCGCTTGAACTGGCTGGTCTTGAAGAATCGGAATAAAAAGATCGACAGGTTGCGCTTGATGGCGTCCAGGTCGTATTGGTTGCGCGTGCCGGTCTCGTCCGGCCAGCGGCCTGTCGCGTTGTCGTGCCAGGCCGAATACGCCATGAACGCGACCTTGCTCGGCTTGAAGCCGTAGCGCAACGTGTAAAACAGGTTGAAGTCTTGCAGCTCGTAGGGCCCGATGCGCTCCTGCGTGCTTTGCGCGGGCTTGGCATCGGCGCCGTGACTGACTGCGCCGCCGGGTACCAGCTCCGGGCTGATCTCGGTATCGAGAATGTCGATCAGCACTTGCGACTGGCCTTCGGCAACCACGGTGCCCGTCTCGGCCACCCAGCGCACCAGGTACGAGATCAGCGTCTTGGGCACGCTGGCGTTGACGTTGTAGTGCGACATATGGTCGCCCACGCCGTAGGTGCACCAGCCCAGCGCCAGCTCGGACAAATCGCCCGTGCCGATCACGATCCCGTTGTGGAAGTTCGCAAGCCGGAACAGGTGGTTGGTGCGCTCGCCCGCCTGCACGTTCTCGAACGTGATGTCGTAATCCGGCATGCCTTCGCTGTACGGGTGGCCCAGATCCTTGAGCATCTGAATGCAGCTGGGGCGGATATCGATTTCCTGCGCGCTGCAGCCCACGGCCGTCATCAGGTCGCGCGCCTGTTTGAGCGTGCGCTCGCTGGTGGCAAAGCCCGGCATCGTGTAGGCCAGGATGTTCGTGCGCGGCAGCTTCAGGCGGTCCATCACCTTGGCACAGACGAGCAGCGCATGGGTCGAGTCCAGGCCGCCCGAGACACCGATGACCACCTTCTGGATGCCGCTCGAGGCCAGGCGCTGGATCAGTGCCTGCACCTGGATGTTGTAGACCTCGGTGCAGCGCTCGTCGCGCAGGGCGCGGTCGGCCGGCACGTATGGGAAGCGCTCGACGACGCGCGCCAGCGGCAAGGTGTGCTCCACGGGCAGCGCGAGGTCGAAGCGCACGATGCGAAACGCCGCGACTTCGGCCGCGTGGCGCTGCGCAGTCTGCGCGAACGTGGTGGCTTTCATGCGCTCGGTCGACAGGCGCTCAAGGTCGACGTCGGCGAAGATGATGTGCGACTCGTCGGAAAAGCGTTCGGATTCGGCCAGCAGCTCGCCTTTTTCGTAGATCAGCGACTGGCCATCCCACGCCATGTCGGTGGTCGATTCGCCCCGCCCGGCCGACGTGTACAGGTAAGCGGCCATGCAGCGCGCCGATTGCTGGGCGACCAGCTGATGGCGGTAGCCGCTCTTGCCGACGACGACGTTCGATGCCGACAGGTTGACCAGCACCGTGGCGCCGGCCAGTGCCGCGAACGACGATGGTGGCACCGGCACCCAGACGTCTTCGCAGATCTCGAGGTGAAAGCGCAGCAGCGGCAGGTTGGCGACCTCGAACAGCAGGTTCACGCCGAACGGCACGGTCTCGCCAAACAGGTCGATCTGATCGACCGGCGCGCAATCGGCGGGCGTGAACTGCCGGGATTCGTAAAACTCGCCATAATTAGGCAAATAACTTTTCGGCACCACGCCCAGCACGCGCCCATCGGCGATGGCGACGGCGCAGTTGAACAGCATGTGGTTGACCCGCAGCGGCATGCCGATGACGATGGCCAGCGGCAGGCTGCGCGAGGCATCGAGAACGGTGCGCAAGCCGCCCAAGCAGGCGTCGAGCAGCGCGCGCTGGTGGAACAGGTCGTCGCAGGTGTAGGCGGACAGGCCCAGTTCAGGAAACGCGACCAGTGCCGCGCCTTCGCTTGCTGCCTGCTGCGCCAGTTTGATCGTCTGTTCGACGTTGTAGGCCGGGTCGGCCACACGGATGCGCGGGATGGCGACCGCAACGCGTGCAAAATGGTGCGAATAGAGATTGAAGAATCGGCTGGTCATAAGGGTCCCTCGCAGTGCCGACGCGGCGAATCGCTGCCCGTGGCACTCACTTCTTGGAATTGGAAGCAATGTTGAAAGCAATGACAGATTATCGCACGCATATCGTCTCGAGCCTGTCCGAAGTCGGGCAGGCGCCATGGGACGCGCTGGTCCAGGCCCAGGCCGCGCCAACGCCGTTTCTCTCGTACGCCTTCCTGCACGCGCTGCATGCGTCGGGCAGCGCGGCGCCCGAAAGCGGCTGGCAGCCACAGTTCCTGCTGCTGTACGACGCGGCCGACGTGCTGGCGGCCGCCCTGCCCCTGTACGTCAAGGGCCACTCGTATGGCGAGTATGTGTTCGACTGGGCCTGGGCCGATGCCTACGCGCGCAATGGCCTCGATTACTACCCGAAGCTGCTGTCGGCGATTCCGTTCACGCCGGTGGCCGGCTCGCGCCTCTTGGCAGTCGACGCCGCCGCGCGCGCCGCGCTGATCGACGTGCTGACGGCCACGCAGTCGGCCACCGAAGTCTCGTCGACCCACATCCTGTTCCCGCCCGAAGATGAAGCGCAGGCCCTCAAGGATGCCGGCTTCCTGCTGCGCAGCGGCGTGCAGTTTCACTGGCTGAACCGGGGCTATGCGAGCTTTGATGACTTCCTGGCCACGCTGGAGCCGAAAAAGCGCAAGAACATCCGCGCCGAGCGGCGCAAGGTGGTTGAGGCTGGGGTGACGATGCGGCGCGTGCGCGGCGCGGATGCCACGCGTGAAGACTGGGTACTGTTCAACCGCTGCTACCGCAACACCTATAAAGACCACCACTCGACGCCCTACCTGAACCTGGACTTTTTCCTGCGCATCGGTGCGACGATGCCGGACAATATCCTCCTGGTGATCGCCGAACTGGAAGGCCGTGCGGTCGCCGCGTCCCTCGTCATTCATGATGCCGACACGCTGTACGGTCGCTACTGGGGCGCGCTCGAACACGTGCCGTGCCTGCACTTCGAGGCCGCGTATTACCAGCCACTGGAATTCTGCATCGAACAGGGCATCGCCACATTCGAAGGCGGCGCGCAGGGCGAGCACAAGATGGCGCGCGGCTTCCTGCCGACCAAGACCTGGTCGGCGCACTGGCTTGCGCACCCGTCGTTTGCGAATGCGGTGGAAAATTTCCTGCAGCGTGAAGCTGGCGGCATCGACGACTATCTCGATGAGCTGAACGAGCGCAGTCCGTTTCGCAGCCAGCCATGAGACGACGCTCCTAGATGAAAAAAAAGGCCGGCCCGCAGTACGGGCCCAGCCTTTTCATCAGTCCGCCAGGGGGTGGCGGTGAGTACTGCTTAGTTCCAGCCGCCGGCGTTCAGGCGATAGTCGACCTTCGATGGCTTGATGGCTTCAGCGCGCTTGCGCAGGGCATATTTGGCGCGGCTGCCGGCAGCGGCGACCAGTGCGTGGACAATCTTTTTCACGTAGAGCTCCTTCGATTGCATTGCCCAGATGGGCAACGCCTATGGTTTCAGTTGGTGTACCACTGTTATATAGGCGACTCAGCGTGTTTTCCAATTGTGAGTTGCAATATCAGACATCAGTTTCGTGAATGTCAGTCGAGCTGCCTGTCTAGCCAGGCGCGTATCCCGTCGAGCGAGCGGAATTCCATGACCGAGCGGCACGCAATGTTTGGGTTGCGAGACTGCAACATACGGGACAGCGCGGCGCCCGGCCCCAGTTCGAGCGCCACAGCGACGCCGGCCTCGCCCAACGCGTCCATACAGTCACGCCAGCGGATCGGCTCGGCGATCTGGCGCGGCAGTTCCGCCAACGCTTTGGCCGTATCGAACACCGGTTCGGCCGTGATGCCGGATAGCACCGGGAACGCAGGTGCGTGCCAGTGCGCATCCGCCAGCAAGGCCTCGAACGGTGCGACCGCAACCGCCAGCAGTGGCGTATGCGATGCGACCGCGACCGGCAGCACCGTGGCGTGGCCACCGGCGGCGATCGCGGCGCTGGCCAACGCGTCACGCTGCGCGGCCGGACCGCCTGCCACCAGCGCATCGTCACCGGTCACGATGGCAGGATAAAAACCGGCGTCCGCCAGCAACGCATCAACGGTCCCGGACGGCATGCCGGACAACGCCACCATGCCCTGCGCCGCACCCTCGACCACACAGGCATCCATCAGGCGCGCCCGTTCGATGGCCAGCTTGATCACGTCCTCCGGTGCCAGCGCTCCGGCCACGCCATAGGCCGACAATTCCCCGATGCTGTAGCCGGCCACCAGCGCCGGCGTCGCGATCGTGGCCTGCAACGCGCGCCACATGGCCAGCGTGGCAGCGACGATGGCCGGTTGTGCGATGCGGTTCGTGAAGCGTTCTTCGCCAAGGCCGGCCTGCAGCGTTGCACCCAGCTCAGGATCGGCACACCATTCCTCAAGCAGCCGGCTGGCGGCAGGGTCCGTGCGCGCCATCTCGAACATGGCCGGATGCTGCGCGCCCTGCCCCGGACACAGGATGGCCAGGCGCCCCGCCATCAGCGCGTCGTCACCGCGTGCACGAGGCACACGGCGCCCAGCAGATCGGCCGCGCCGCCCGGCGACAGGCGCGATGCCACGAAGGTGCGGTGGCTGGCCAGCGCCCGTGCTTCCCAGTCCGGCGCAGCCGTAGCACCGCGTGCGACGAAGGCGCGTGCCTGGCGCCGCACGGTCAACGCGCCTTCAACGCCGCCGCGGTGGTAGACATTGGTGTCGCTGATATGGGCCATCAACGCAAACAGTGCGTCGATGCGTGCTTCGCGCATGCCACGTCCCGCTGCCAATGCCTGGTGCAGCGCCGGCAGGCCCACATCGAATACCGAAGGAAAGCCAAGCGCGCCTTCTTCACGCGCACCGCTGGCTGCGTAGCGCAGCACGGCGCGGGCGCCGTGCGAAACAGGCTCGCCTTTGACAACGCTGTGCGCCCCCAGCGCCTGGCCCCAGCATGCGCGCAGCAGCTCGCCAATGCGCGCCGGGGTCAAGCCTTCACCACGCGCCCGGCAGCGACCGATGGCTGCGCACAGCATGCCCAGGCAAAAGATCGCGCCACGGTGCGTGTTGATGCCGCCGGTCGCGCGCAGCATCCGTGCTTCGGCGTCGATACCCAGTTGTTTTAGCGTGTGGAATGGCGCATCCAGCATGCCGGCGCGGGTGATGTCGCCAAAGTAGCGGCGCAGCGCAAACAGGCTGCGCACGAAGGTGGCGGCCGTCATGTCGGTGTGGCTGCCGTTGTCGATCTTCGAGACGAGGCCTGGCTTCGGGTACAGCACCAGTTCCGCGTACAGGCTGCGCACGGCAACGCCTGCGATGCGCTGGCAAAAGGCGCGCTCGCTGGTGTCGCCCTGCTCGGGCCAACCAGGCGCACGCACCGTCTGCAGCGGATTCAGGTCATCCATGTTCTTCCTCCAGCGTGGCCATCAAGGCTTCGGGCAGCACCAGCGCAATGCGGTCCAGCCCCTTCGTCAGCACGCGCGTGCCCGGCGCACCGGCAAACGCCGCGCGCAGTTCTTTCCACGCGACCGCGCGGCCATCGGGAAACACCACTTCGCCATCCAGCGGCAGGATGCCCGCATGCCACGACAGCAGATCGAGCCCAATCATCAGCTGGCGCCGCGTCTGCGGCTGCAGCAGCACGTCGATATCGGACAGCGGCGTCAGATAATACTGGCCCGTGAGCGCGGCCAGCGCCACCGAGCCATACACGGAGAGGCTCACGCCCGCATCGGCCGCCTGGCGCTCCAGCGCTTCCAGGCCTTCGCGCCACTGCGCCGGCACGGCGTCGAGCGCGCCCACGAGCGGCAAGGCGCGCGTGCGCCGGCCGATATCGGACATCTCGACGGCGCAACCGAATTTGAGTTTGCCGCCATCTTCGGGGCGCGGCGGCAGCGGGAACCCGATTGCCACCTCGCCCGGCAGCATGCCAGCCTCGGTGCGCCGCACGACCGCTGGCCAGCCGCCATCACGCCAGCGATCCAGTGCAGACAGGGCAGCCTGCGGCGCGCCCGAACGCACACGCTGCCAGCCGCGGCTCGTCAGCCAGACCAGGTCATGCCGGGCGAACATCGCTGCCCACCCTGACCGCCTGCGCCACCGGGTGCGCCATCAGGCGGCCGCCCCGCGCCAGGCCCAGCGCCATTCGCCCATCCTCGACCTTGGCATCGGCCAGCGCGCGCACCAGTTCACCGGCCAGATCGCCATCCCAGATGCCGTGCAGGCCACCCATGCGCAGGTAGTTTTCCGGACCCGGTGCGAACACCGGATTGTCCTTGGCCAGTTCGGTCAGACGTTCCTCGGGCACCTTGGTGATGCGCGCCATCGCCGGCAAGCCCATCACGCGGATGGTCGCCTCGGGCAGCGCGTAACACGCGCTGGCGATCAGGCCGCTGGTGATGAAGCCACCCGACAGCGCCTGGTCGTACACGAGGCCGATCACCGTGTGGCCTTCGCGCCGCGCCAGGTCGACGCATTTGCCCAGATGGGCCATGTAGCTGTTGATGCCCAACATCTCGTCGCGGTGGCGCAGGCGCTGGCCTTGCGTGTCGACCAGGATCAGGATCGGGCGCCCCGGATGCTCGCGCACCGTCCGCAGGATCGCCTGCGCCTGGGCCAGCGCGATCTCGATGCCGATCGGCGTGTGGTCGGTGGTGCCAATGACGGCCACCGGCTTGCCGTCGACCTGCGCGCTGCCGCTCAAAAAATTGTCGGCTTCGGTGATGGTATGCCCGCCGGGGAAAAGTTGTGCTGCTACCGTCTGCCAATCCATCATCGTTCTCCCAGCGTGGGCGTGGCGCGGTGCTGCGCCGCCAGTTCGAGGAAGGCGTCGGGTTCCAGCATCGGCACCCGCGCCGGGTCCGGCATGCCCAGTCCCTTCCAGATATCCATCGGTTCGGTGAGGCCCTGCGTGTCATGCAGGCGCCGTTCGAGCATCGCCTGCTCGGCCAGCAGGCCGTCGAGCGTCAACGGTGCGCCGCCCGCCGGGATGTCCGCGATGGCTTCGAGCGCCGCAGCGCGCAGCGCCTCTGTATCGTCTTCTACCAGCACCTGACAGTCGCCCAGCAGGTAGCGGTGCTTGCCGCCCGTCGTGCGCCAGACCAGCGCGCGGTCGCGCGAATCGAATTCTTCCACGCCGTTGGCAGTCTCGATGACTTCGGGGCCCGACATCGCCAGGCGCCCTTCCTCGGACATGATGACGGTATTGGCGCAGCGCGCCGCGATGCCCATGCCGCCAAAGCAGCCGTTGGCACCGCCGACCACCGCGATCACGGGGATGCCGGCCGCGCGCACGTCGAGCATCGCGCGCATGACTTCCGACACGGCGATCAGGCCCGCATTGGCTTCATGCAGCCGCACGCCGCCCGATTCGAGCAGCAGCACGACGGCGTGCGCCCGTTCGTCGATCGCACGCTGCAGCATGCCCACCAGCTTGGCGCCATGCACTTCGCCCACCGCGCCGCCCATGAAGCCGCCCTCCTGCGCTGCGCCGAACACGACCTGGCCCCCCAGCTTGCCGCGCCCGACGACGACACCATCGTCGAACGACACCGCCGCATCGAGCTGCGCCAGGTGCGGACTGACGATGCGCATGGACGGCGGCAGGAATTCTTCGAAACTGCCGGCGTCGAACATGGCCGGAATGCGCTGGCGCGCCGTGAGTTCCTGATAGCTGCTCATGGCGCGCCTCCAGGAAGAGCGGCGATCGACTCGACCGCCTGGTCCAGGCGCAGGCTCACGACGGCCGGCGTGGCGCCCATGTCGTTGACGCTCACGCGCGCGTCGGCCAGGCTCCAGCGCGCATGAAAGTCGGCCATGACGGCCTGCCAGGTGGCGCCGAAACCGACGGCCGCCGTGCGCACTTCGATCTCGCACGCGCCCTTCAGGTGCGCCGGTTCAATCAGGATTTCGAGATTGCCCGAGCCGACCACGCCCACCAGCTGCGGCATGCCGCTCAACGGGCGCTGCCCGCCTTCGAATCGATAGTTCAGCGTTTCCATGATGTTGTTCCTTACCAGTTCCTGAAGCGCTTCGGCGGGTCGTACAGCCCGCCCGATGCGCGCACCAGGCCCTTCATGTTCTTGGCGGCCAGCAGGTCGCGGGTCGCCATGCGTTTGTCGATGCCGAGATCTTCCGGCCGGCGGATGATGCCCCGGTCGCGCAGGTTCTCGACCATGCGCTTGTCGCGCGCCATGCCCACCGGCGTGTAGCCGGCCACGCCGCGGATCGCCTGTTCGCGCTCTTCATCCGTGCGGCACAGCAGCAGGTTGGCGATGCCTTCCTCGGTCAGGATGTGACTCACGTCGTCACCATAGATCATCACCGGCGGAATCGCCATGCCGGCCTGCTCGGCCAGTTGCCAGGCGTCGAGCTTGTCGACGAAGGCCGGTGCCATGTGTTCGCGGAAGGTCTCGACCATCTGCACCACCAGCTTCTGCCCGCGCGGGATCACGTTGCGGCCCGCGCGCGCCTCTTCGCCGGCCTTCAGCCAGGCCTTGCTCGGATGGCGCCGGCCGCGCGCATCGGCGCCCATGTTCGGCGCGCCGCCAAAGCCCGCGATGCGCCCCAGCGTGGCGGTCGACGAATTGCCCTGCAAGTCGATCTGCAGCGTCGAGCCGATGAACAGGTCGCAGGCGTAGTGCCCGGCTGCCTGGCAGAAGGCGCGGTTGCTGCGCATCGAGCCATCGGGCCCGACAAAGAACACGTCGGGCCGCGCGCGGATATAGTTTTCCATCCCCAGTTCGGAACCGAACGAGTGCACCGATTCGACGAAGCCCGCTTCGATGGCCGGAATCAGGGCCGGATGCGGGTTCAGCGCCCAGTGACGGGCAATCTTCCCTTTCAGGCCCAGGCTCGCGGCGTAGGTTGGCAGCAGCAGTTCGATGGCGGCCGTGTCGAAACCGATGCCGTGGTTCAGGCGCTCGATCTCGTACTCGGCATAGATGCCCTTGATGGCCATCATCGCCATCAACACCTGGATCTCCGAAATCAGGGCCGGGTCACGGGTGAACAGCGGCTCGATGTAGTACGGCGTGGGCGACTGCACGACGTAGCCGACCCAGTCGCCGGGAATGTCGATGCGGGGCAGCTTGTCGACGATCTGGTTCACCTGCGCGATCACGATGCCGCTCTTGAAGGCCGTCGCTTCGGCAATCGCCGGCGTGTCTTCGGTGTTCGGGCCGGTGTACAGATTGCCATCGCGGTCGGCCATCTCGGCGGCCACCAGCGCCACGCGCGGCGTCAGGTCGATGAAGTAGCGCGCGAACAGCTCGAGGTAGGTGTGGATCGCGCCGATATTGAGCTTGCCCGACTGCGCCAGTTTGGCCAGGCGCCCGGCCTGCGGGCCCGAGAATGAAAAGTCGAGCTTGGAGGCGATCCCCTTCTCGAACACGTCCAGGTGTTCAGGCAGCGAGAGCACCGACAGCAGCATGTGCAGGTCATGCACACGCGCCGTATCGACGCGCGTCAGGGCTTTACCGAGAAAGTCGGCCTGCTTCTGGTTATTGCCTTCGAGGCAGACGCGGTCGCCCGGTTCGAGCACCGCGTGCAGCAGCTCGACGATGTGCGAGGCCTGGACGACCTTGCCGTCGAGCGCCCCGCCAAGGGCGGCGCCGGCGCGGGCCAGGCGCTCGCTGCGGTTACGTTGCTGGCCGGTCCAGCGGCCTTCAGCATGATTCATGATAATTCCTAAAATTTGCGTGGCCTTACAACACCACGAACAGCAGCCACACGACGATCGGTGCGACCAGCGTCACGATACCGCCATAGATCATCAGCTGGCGCAGGAATACGTCGCGGTCGATGCCCTGGGCACTGGCCAGCACGAGTGCGCCGTTGGTCGAGAACGGGCTGACGTCGACGATCGTCGAGGCGACCGCCATGGCGGCGATGAAGCCGATGGCGTCGACACCGGTGCCCGATGCCAGGAACGGCACGGCCAGCGGAATCAGCGACCCCAGCACGGCGGTCGACGACGCAAAGGCCGAGACGATGGCGCCGACGAACAGCAGCAGCAAGGCCACCGTCAGCGGCGAAGTCAGGCTGGCGACGCTTTCGCCAACCCAGGTAATGGTGCCCATCTTCTGCATCACACCCACATACGTGCTCACGCCGACGATCAGCATGATCTCGGGCCACGACACCTGGCCGATGGCGCGCTTTTGCACTTGCGGCGACAGGATCGAAATCAACAGGCCGATGGTGAGGGCGACAAAGCCGATATCGAGCTTATACAGCAGCGTGAGCACGGCCAGTGCGACCAGGCCGATCACGGTAAACATCTGGTGGAAGGTCGGGCCGGCATGCAGGTCGATGTCGCCGGTGCCCAGGCCCGAACCAGGGCCGCCGCTGCCGACTGCGCCGACGGCAGCCGTCGAACGCTGCGCCGTCAGGCGCTCTTCGCTGCCGGTTTCATTTTCGGCGTCGCCGTAGATCTGCGGGCCTTGCGCCGCCACTGCCACCGGTGGCGTGAACGGCGTCATCGGACGAACGCCGGCGCCGGCCTTCGGCATTTGCTGGCGCATCAGTTTGGCGCCGCCGAACACAAAGAACAGGATGATCGACACGGCCAGGTTCACGCCCAGGCTGGTGAATGCGGTGGTCAGCGGCGAAATCGGCAGGCCGGCTTCCATGACGACCTTGTTGGTAATGCCGCCGTAGATGCTGATCGGCGAGAAGCCGCCGCCCTGCGCGCCGTGGATGACCAGCAGGCCCATCATCAGGGGATTGATCTTGTACTTGGCGGCAAAGCCCAGCGCGATCGGGGCGATGATCGCCACCGCGGCCGGGCTGACGGCGCCGACGGAGGTCAGGAGCGCCGTGACTGCGAACATGACCCACGGAATGGCGGCGATGCGTCCGCCCACGGCGCGCACGGCCAGTCTGACGAGCCAGTCGATGGTGCCGTTGTTCTGGGCCTGGGCAAACAGGAACGTGATGCCGACCAGGGTCAGGAACAGCTCGGCTGGGTAGCCGGACATGATCGCCTTGGTCTCCATGCTGAAGACGATGGTGCCGACCAGGAATGCGCCGACAAACGCGATGACGCCCATATTGATGGGCATGGCGGTGGCGACGATGAACATGAGCGCCAGAACGCAGATTGCAATGACATGAGAGGACACAGGGTGGCTCCTACGAGGTGCGGCGGCCGGTTCCACCCGGCGCGTCGCTGGTGATACGTCTCCAATGCATGGCCTGTCGCCATCGCCTCCTCGGACCGTGGTCTCGGGAGCTTTGCGGGGCCGGCCATGCTCTTTTGTTATGCAGGTTGTGCCGCCAAGGTAAACCCGATTGCCGCCAAGATCAATTACGCCCGGTTGGCGACGTTTACTGTCAGCGGAAGTGTTACATTCCTGTCTTGGCAGAATTGAGAACACTGAACCGGAGAACAAGTTGACAACGAGTGCGACACCGACATCCAAGAAAGCCCTGAGCGTGTTCGACACGGTCGCCCGCTGCGTGCTGGTCACCGGCGCCACGGGCTTCGTGGGCCAGCACCTGGTGCGCGCGTTGCTGCAGGACGGCCACCAGGTAATCGCGCTGACCCGCGACGTGGGGCGCGCTGCCACGCTGTTCGGTGGCCAGGTACGCGCCATCGCCGCGATGGACGATCTGCCGCTCGACCACCAGGTCGACATCGTCGTCAACCTGGCCGGCGCCCGGATCCTCGGCCAGCGCTGGACCGACGCGCGCAAGGCGACGCTGCGCCAGAGCCGCGTCGCATTGACCGAGAAAGTGGTCGACTGGATCGGCCGCGCCAGTCACAAGCCGCGGCTGTTGCTGTCGGCGTCGGCGATCGGCTACTACGGCATCCAGCGCATTGGCGACGACGCCAAGCTCGACGAAGCAGCGCCGCCGCAACCGATGTTCATGTCGGACCTGTGCCGCGAGTGGGAAGCCGCTGCCGCCGGCGCCGTGCGCCATGGCGTGCAGGTCGAGTGCATGCGCTTCGGCCTGGTGCTGGGCGAACAAGGCGCGCTGCCGATGATGCTGTTGCCGATCCGGCTGGGCATCGGCGGCCGGCTGGGCAGCGGCCGCCAGTGGCTGTCGTGGATTCACATCGACGATCTGATCGGGGGCATCGCCCATCGCTGGAAGCAGGCGCTGAGCGATCCTTCTGCGCCGACGTTCGGTGCGACCAACTTCACCGCGCCGATCGCGGTGTCGCAACTTGAATTCAGCCAGGCGGCCGCGCGCGTCTGGAAACGGCCCTGCGTGATCCCGACACCCGGCTGGCCGATGCGCCTGGCGCTGGGCGAGCAGGCCGACCTGCTGCTCGAAGGCCAGCGCGTGGTGCCGCTGCGGTTCGCCCGTGAAGGATTCGAGTTCACCTATCCGGCGCTGGAAGCGGCGCTGCGCAGCCTGAAGTAGCGGCGGCACGGCCGGTTGTCGGGTCAATGTCGTTGCGCGGTAGCGGTACGCTCGAGTAGCTCGTCCAGTTCCACTAACTTGCCATCATCATTGACCGAGGTCGGAATGCCGCCAATACGACGCAGGCGGCGCGAATCGATGAAAATTTTTCCATCCTGTTCGATTGCAGGCGACCAGGACACCTCCCCCGCCTGTTCGCTGACAACGATGCGTTTTTCATGTACTGGAAAACTCGGGCCCCACTCGCCGATGCGCGACTTGAAGCGCCGCGTCTCGCCCTTGGCGTCCCCACGATAGACACGCTCGATCTTCACATCCATCGTTTGACACCCACCACCGTTCGAGATGCAGATCCTTCTCGATCCGTCCGGATAGAGCGTGTCAGGCGGGCATGACGGCGGGCAGTCTGCCGTGCCGGACGGCTGCAGAATGACACGTTGAACCTCGCCGATCAGGAGCACCTCCTGTGCTGAAACAGGTGAGATGACGCTGAATACGACAGCTGCAAGTATTGCGAACCGGATCATGTGCATTCCTTCTGGAATGGGGACAGGGGTTGGTCGATCAATATTGTTCCTGGGCCGCGGACGTGGCCAGTCGAGCGAGCACATCTTCAACAATGGATCCACCTTTCAGAGCGTGTCGCCAACGCGCTGGAATACCTTGTTCCCCATAGAGCACACCTGCCAGACCGCCTGCGATACAGGCCGTGGTATCCGTATCATTTCCGAGTGCGATCGCTTCGCGAACACAATCTTCATAATTGTCGGTCGCAAGCACGCACCGTATTGCTGACCAAAGACTGTCGACGACATAGCCAGAACCCTGCGACCGGTCCAGGCGACCGTCCAGGATCAGGCCGAGCTCTGCTTGCTCGCCAGGATCAACCCCTTGCTGGAGGGTGTCTTGTGCGTAGTCGAGTGCTTCAATGGGCGCCCTTCCCTCCACCATCTGCCATGCCATGAGCGCGTAAAGAGCACACGCCAGTTGAGACCGCAGATGGGCGTGGGTTGGCAAACTTTGTCGTCTTGCGCGAGCGATCATATCCGCCGGGTCCGACGTGACAAGGAATGCGCATGGAAGCGTGCGCATTAACGAACCATTGCCATTACTCCTCTCCTGGTTGGGGCCACAAGTGAGAGGGTCGCCGTACCGTGCGAATTGTTCAAGTGCCTGTCTTGTCTGGATCCCGATATCGAACACCCTCCCGTCCGGCGTCATGGCGCCGTTTCGGTACCAATCCATCAGGCTCTCGGTAAATTGCTGCAGGTCGAGTGATTGACACTCGACCAACGACGCCAGCAGCAAAAGCGCCTGTGCGCCATCGTCGCTCCAGGTCCCCTCGGGAACCGAGCTGTGTGCCCGGGTGAAGCCGGGTGGCGGAGACATGTCGATCAACCGTCGTTCTGGAATATCCTGCGGCGCTGAAAATTCATAAGGAACGCCCAGGGCATCCCCTACCAGCAAGCCATACATACCACCACGAATCCGATCCAGCCTTGTAATCATGACGATCTCGATAGTGACGATGATTTTGACAGAAATGCATCCATTCATCGGTGTTTTTCCGGTAGCGCCGACGCGACATCTGCAACCGGTCGTGTCGCCGGTGACCTGTCAGTCAGGTCCCGAATCCGGTATCATTCGGCATGCTCAGTTTTCCTTTTCAACCGTTTATTATTGGCGTCGCAGGCGGTAGCGGCAGTGGCAAGTCCACCGTGTCCAGGCAAGTGCTGTCCACGTTTGGTACCGAGATGGTCTCGGTGGTGATGCAGGACGATTATTACTGCGACCAGACGCATCTCAGTCCCGAAGTACGCACCCAGCAGAATTACGACCATCCGCAGGCGTTCGAGTGGTCGCTGCTGGTGCAACATGTCCAGGCGCTGCGCCGGGGCGAATCAATCGATATGCCCGAGTACGACTTCACGCTGCACAACCGCTCCGACCGCACAATCCGCGTCAAGCCAGCCCCGGTGATCGTCATCGAAGGCCTGTTTGCCCTGTATGACCCGGCGCTGTGCGACATGATGTCGCTGAAAATCTTTGTCGATACCGCGTCCGACATCCGCTTCATCCGCCGCATGCAGCGCGATATCACCGAACGGGGCCGCTCGGTGGAAAGCGTCATCAGCCAGTATCTCGACACCGTGCGCCCGATGCACAAGCAGTTCATCGAGCCGACCAAGCGCAATGCCGATGTCATCATCCCGCACGGGGCGAACAATCCGGCGGTCGACATGATCACCACCAAGGTCGCCAGCGTGATCAACCAGCTGAAGCGCTCGTAAAGGTGGCCGGGCGCTGATCCGCACTGGCATCAGCGCCAGCGTATTCAGCCTGCCGGCGTACGGTGTTTCAGCATCCGGCACACCGCCGCCAGCGCCAGCAGGTTTGGATCGCGCTCGCGCACCCGCAGAAAACTCAGACCGATCGTCTGACGCATCAGATAATCATTCTTCAGCGGGATCAACTGCACCTTGTCGCCAAACGCATGGCGCACGCGGCCTGGCAGCAGCGTGTAGCCGATCCCCGCCCCGACCAGGTTCATCAGCGAGAAAATATCGCCTACGCGTGTGACGATGGTCGGTGCATACCCGGCAATCCGAAACGCTTCCTGGAACCCGTTGAAGGTCACGAAACCATCCTTCAGGCAGACGAAGTTTTCGTCCGCGCAGGCGCGCAGATCGACTTCCGCCATCCCCGCATACGGCGAGCCGGCCGGCGCCGCAAAGAAGATCTCGTCCTCGAACAGCGCGATCGATTCGATATCCGGATCGGGTTCGGGCACCGCCATCAGCGCCGCATCGATCGCATTTTGCTTGAGCTTGTGCAGCAGATCCGCGTTCGAACCCAGCACCAGTTCGGTTTCCAGTTCCTGCTTGCGCAGTTTGATGCCGATGATGACATCCGGGATCGTGCCGGTCGTCAGCGAATACAGCGAGCCGATTTTCAAATGGTCCGCTGAATACCCGGCGGCCGAACGCGTCGCTGCGATCCCGTCCGCCATCAGCCGGACCACGTCGCGGCTCACGTCTGCCAGCACCTGCGCGGCGTCGTTCGGAATCAGGTTGCGGCCCTGCAGACTGAACAGCTGACAACTCATCCCGTCCTCCAGCGAATGCAGCGCGCGGTGCACGCTCACGGCGCTGATGTCGAGCATGCGGGCGGCGGCGTTGAGGTTGCCGCCTTCCATGTACGCCAGCAGGATCTCGAGTTTGCGGAAGGTGATGTCGTCGCTGATCTGGCTGCGCATGGTGGCCCTCGTGAAATGGATACATGACGAGGATACATCAACCGCCCACACGGGGCCTCAATCACCAGGCACCGGCACGCTTGGTGATGCAACGCGCATGAGTTCGACCATCTGTTGCAACGCCGCCATTCAAACTGCGTATTCATGGGAGCGCTTGTTGATACGCAAGGCGACGCATGGTGCGCTCGGGCACATTCCCCCATTGAGCGACACATCCACCGTGGCGACGAACAAGAAGGAGACATCCATGCGTCCGATCAGAAAGATGAAGCTGCTGCATCCGTCCACGTGCGCCCTGCTGGCCGCGTGCAGCGGCGCCATCGGCGCCGTCCATGCCCAGGAAGCGACGGGCGGCCCGGCAGCGGCCAACGCCGACGAGAACATGTCGCGGGTGGTCGTCACCGCGCGCCGACGCGAAGAGTCGCTGCAGGACGTGCCGGTATCGGTCACCGCGTTCTCCGCCGACCAGCTCTCGAAGCAGGCGCTGCCCGACGTGACTGCCCTCGCGCTGTCGCTGCCCAACACGACGCTCAAGGCGTCGCGTGCCACCAACAGCACGCTCACGGCGTTCATCCGCGGCGTCGGCCAGGCCGACCCGCTGGCCGGGTTCGAATCGGGCGTGGGCATCTATGTCGACGACATTTATCTGGCCCGGCCGCAGGCCGCCGTGGCCGATATCTATGACGTCGAGCGCATCGAGGTGCTGCGCGGCCCGCAGGGCACGCTGTACGGCCGAAACACGATTGGCGGCGCGCTCAAGTATGTCACCCGCAAGCTTGGCCCCCAGCGCGACGTGCGCGTGCGCGCCACGCTCGGCGACTACGGCCAGCGAGACGGCGTGCTCACGGCCAGCACGCCGCTGACCGACACCGCGCGCATCGGCGGCACATTCGCGCGCTTCACGCGCGACGGCTTTGGCGACAACCTGACCACCGGCAAGGGCAACTACGACAAGGACGTCACCGCCGGCAGGGTCTCAATTGAACTCGTGCCGAACCAGGACCTGTTCGTCCGCCTTGCCGGCGACTTCACGCAGGACGATTCCAATCCCAAGAATGGCCATCGTCTGATCGTCGGGCGCACCAGCCGCGCGCCCATCCTGGACGACGTGTTCGACACGCGCGGCAACCTCACCAAAGTACTGGGCCGCGACCAGGAAGTGCGCTCGTATGGCGGCTCGGTCACGGTCGAGTACACCGTCGACAGTGCGTGGCGCCTGAAATCGATCACGGCCGCGCGCCGCGACAAATCGTGGGCGCCGATCGACTTCGACGCCCTGCCCGTCGTCGACATGGAAGTGCCGGCGCTGTACACCAACCGCCAGTTCAGCCAGGAGCTGCAGATGACCTACACCGGCGCGCGTCTGCAGGGCGTGGCCGGCGTGTACTACATGGACGCCAACGCCTACAACAAGTTCGACACGCTGCTGGCCGGCGCCGTGCCCACGTCGACCTTCACGCTGGGCGACATCGACACGCAAGCGTGGGCCGCCTACGTCGACGGCAGCTACACGATCGCCGATGGCGTGAACCTGTCGCTGGGCGGGCGCTACACGGTCGACAAACGCGAAGGCGACGTGCTGCGCCAGATCTATTTCGGCCTGGCCGGCTCGCCCGCCATGGGCAATCCAACCGCCATCCTGTTTCGCACCGACACCGACTTGCGCGGCGGCCTGCTCGAGCGCAAGGACAAGAAATTCACGCCGCGCGTGGCACTGAGCTGGAAGATCAACGACGCCCACAACCTGTACGCGTCGTATGCCGAAGGCTTCAAGGGCGGCGGCTTCGATCCGCGCCTGAACGTGGTGGGCACGCGCATCCCGCTCGCCACCGCGCGCGCCGGCTATGCACCGGAAACGATCGAGACGACCGAACTGGGCCTGAAGTCGGCCTTCAACGGCGGGCGTATCACGACCAATCTTGCCGTGTTCCACAGCGATTACCAGGACGTGCAGATTCCCGGCTCGGTGGCCATCGACACCAACGGCGACGGACGCGACGACAGCTTTGCCGGCGTGACGACCAATGCCGGCAAGGCCCGGATCAAGGGTGTCGAACTCGAAGCCGTCGCCAACCTCACGCCCAACTTCATGGTGGCCGGGATGTACAGCTACATCGACGCGAAGTACAAGGAGTACATCGTGGCCAACGTCAACGTAGCCGGCCAGCGCACATTCCAGAACACGCCGAAGAATTCGGCCAATCTGCGCGCCAACTACGATATCCCGCTGCCGGTCATGGGCCACAACGGGCGCGTGTCGCTGATCGGCAGCTATGCGTTCAAGGGCGCCACGAGCCAGTTCGAGACCGCATCGATCCTCGACCAGGACTCGTACAGGATCTGGGATGCCAGCATCGTCTGGACCCGCGCCGATGGCAAGGTACGCGCCGGCCTGCATGGCAAGAACCTGGGCGACGAACACTATAAAACGGCCGGCTACCTGTTCCCGACGCTGGGCAACGAAGGCACCTTGACCGCCTTCTACGGCAACCCGCGCACGGTGTCGGCGACGCTTGAACTGCGCTTCTGAGACCTGGTCGCGGCCAGGCACGACAACCATCACAAGGAGATCGCATGCCCCAATCGATCCGCCCCATCGCCCTGCTGCTGGCTGCGTTCGCCCTGGGCGCCGCGCCGTACGCTGGCGCCCAGGGCAAGGACTTCAAGGTGGCCCTCATCGCCGGCAAGACGGGCGCACTTGAAACCTACGCGCGCGAAACCGAGAACGGTTTCATGCTGGGCCTCGAGTACCTGACCAAAGGTACGATGGCCATCAACGGTCGCGCCATCAAGGTCATCGTCAAGGACGACCAGAGCCGGCCTGACCTGGGGCGCACGCTGCTGGCCGAAGCGTATGGCGACGACCGCGTCGACATCGCGGTCGGCACCACATCGTCCGCGTCGGCGCTGGCCATGCTGCCGGTGGCGAAAGAGTACAAGAAAGTCCTGATCATCGAGCCGGCCGTGGCCGACGCGATCACGGGCGACAAGTGGAACAAGTACATTTTTCGCACCGCGCGCAGCTCGATGCAGGATGCGCTGGCCGCCGCCAGTACGCTCAAAAGCGGCAGCGTGGGCTTTCTGACGCAGGACTATGCGTTCGGGCGCGATGCGATCAAGGCCGGCAAGGAAGCCCTGACCGCCACTGGCAGCAAGGCCAGCGTCGTGCACGAAGAATACGCGCCGCTGGCAACGACCGACTTCACCGCGTCGGCGCAGCGCCTGTTCGATGCACTGAAGGACAAGCCGCAGCCACGCGTGCTGGCGATCGTCTGGGCCGGCCCGAACCCGATGAACAAGGTTGCGGCCATGAAGCCGGAGCGCTACGGCATCGCACTGGCACCGGGCGGCAATATCCTGCCCGTGATGCAGACCTGGAAGGCCCATGCCGGCACCGAAGGCACCACCTATTACTACTACGATTTCCCGAAAAATCCGATGAACGACTGGCTGGTGACAGAGCACACGAAGCGCTACAAGACCCCGCCCGACATGTTCACCGCGGGTGGCATGGCCGCTGCCAGCGCGGTCGTTGCCGCGCTGGGCAAGGCGCCGGACGGCGATGGCGACCGGATGGCCGCCGCGATGGAAGGCATGCGCTTCGAGACACCCAAGGGTGCCATGGTGTTTCGCAACCAGGACCATCAGGCGCTCCAGCCGATGTACCACTTTCGCATCAAAAAGGACCAGAAGAACGAATGGGACCTGCTCGAACTGGTGCGCGAGATTCCGGCCGGCGCGATGCCACTGCCGGTGCGGAACAAGCGCTGACATGGCCGACGAACGCGACCTTGATCGGACTGCGCCATCCCTGTCCACGCGCGGCCTGACGATCCGCTTTGGCGGCCACGTTGCGGTCAACGCCGTCACGGCCGACTTTTATCCCGGCACCCTTACCGTCATCGTCGGGCCCAATGGTGCCGGCAAGACCACATGGTTCAACCTGATCTCGGGCCAGTTGCGCGCGAGCGCTGGCAGCGTGCATCTGCATGGCCGCGACATCACGCGCCTGGGCGCGGCGCGGCGCACGCGCCTTGGCATCGGTCGCGCGTTCCAGCTCACCAACCTGTTTCCGCTGCTGTCCGTGATCGAGAACGTGCGGCTGGCGGTGCAGAGCCGCGCCGGCATCGGCCTGGATTTCTTCTCAGTCTGCGCCGACCACAAGGGACTCATCGAACGCGCCGACTATTACCTTGAGCGCGTGGCGCTGGCCGCGCGGCGCGACATGCTGGTCGGCGCGCTCTCGCACGGCGACCAGCGCAAGCTCGAAGTGGCGATCCTGCTCGCGCTGCAGCCGTCCGTGATGATGTTCGACGAGCCCACCGCCGGCATGAGCGTGGACGACGTGCCGGTCGTGCTCGACCTGATCCGCGACGTGAAGGGCGACGCCGCCCGCACCGTGCTGCTGGTCGAGCACAAGATGGACGTCGTGCGCCAGCTGGCCGACCGCATCGTCGTGCTGCACAACGGCGCGCTGGTGGCCGATGGCAAGCCGGGCGAGGTCATGGCATCCACCATCGTACAGGAGGCTTATCTTGGAACGTCCGACACCCAACATGCTCGCGCCTGACCCGGCGGCGAGGCAACCGCTGCTGCGCCTGGCCGGTGTGCACACGCATATCGGCGCGTACCACATCCTGCACGGCGTCGACCTGCAGGTGGCGCGCGGCGAGCTCGCCGTTCTGCTGGGCCGCAACGGCGCCGGCAAGACGACGACATTGCGCACGATTATGGGCCTGTGGCGGGCCAGCAGTGGCAGCATCCACTTCGATGGCAACGACATCACGCGCCTGGCTACGCCCGCCATCGCGCGCGCCGGCATCGCGTACGTGCCCGAGAACATGGCAGTCTTTTCCGACCTGACGGTACGCGAGAACCTGGTGCTGGCCGCGCGCAACGGTCCGCCCGACACCGCGCGTGTCGACTGGATCTGCGGTTTCTTCCCGGCGCTGCGCACGTTCTGGCACCGTCCGGCCGGGAATCTGTCCGGTGGCCAGAAGCAGATGGTGGCCATCGCGCGCGCCATGGTCGAACCGCGCACACTGCTGCTGGTCGACGAACCGACCAAGGGCCTGGCGCCCGCCATCGTGCACAGCCTGATGGCGGCGTTTCGCGAACTGAAGGCGCAGGGCACAACAATCCTGCTGGTCGAGCAGAACGTGCAGGTCGTGCGCGCGCTGGGCGATACGGCCAGCGTGATGGACGACGGGCACGTGGTGCATACCGGCCCGATGGTCGTGCTGGCCGGCGACGCCGCGCTGCAACAGCGCCTGCTCGGCCTGTCCCTCGATCCCCACCTCTAGGAAAATCCATGTCCATCGCCCCCGCCGCACCACCGGCCGACAGCCAGCTACCGGCCACCCGCCGCGACATCGCGCCGCTGCTGCTCGTGCCGCTGCTGATGCTGGCCATGCTGCCACTGGTGGGCAACCTGGCCACCTGGCTCACCTTGAGCGTCGCGGGCCTCGCGATGGGCATGATGATCTTCATCATGGCCAGCGGGCTGACACTCGTGTTCGGGCTGATGAACGTGATCAATTTCGGCCACGGCGCGTTCATCGCGGTGGGCGCGTTTTCTGCCACCCTCGTGCTGCTGCCGCTGCGCGTCTGGCTCGAGATGGATTCGCTCACTCTCAACCTGGGCGTGCTGGCGCTGGCGATCGTGGTCGCCATGCTGGTCACGGGACTGCTCGGCTGGGCCTTCGAGCGCCTGCTCATCCAGCCGGTCTACGGCCAGCACCTCAAGCAGATCCTGGTCACGATGGGCGGCATGATCGTGGCCGAGCAGCTGATCCACGTCGTCTGGGGCGCCGAAACGATCGCCGTGCCGCTGCCGACGGCGCTGCGCGGTGCGTTCCTGCTGGGCGACGCAGCCATCGACAAATACCGCCTGGTGGCGGTAGCGATTGGCGTGGTGGTATTCGTTGCGATGTACCTGATCCTGAACCGCACGAAGATCGGCCTGCTGGTACGCGCCGGCGTCGAACATGGCGAGATGGTCGAAGCGCTCGGTTACCGCATCCGGCGCCTGTTCGTGATGGTCTTTGCGGCCGGCGCGAGCCTGGCCGGCCTGGGTGGCGTCATGTGGGCGTTGTACAAGGAAACGCTGACGGCCGCGATGGGCGGCGAGATCATGGTGATGCTGTTCATCGTCATCATCATCGGCGGCCTGGGATCGGTCGGTGGCTGCTTCATCGGCGCGCTGCTCATCGCGCTGGTGGCCAATTACGCGGGCTTCCTGGCGCCCGGTGTCGCGCTGGTCTCGAGCATCATTCTGATGGTCTCGGTACTGCTGTGGCGGCCGGCCGGGCTGTACGCAACGGGACGGGGCTGAGCATGCTGCGGCAACTGTTATCGGGCGACCTGCCGCGCAGCCGCATCCTGACAGCGCTACTGGTCGCGATCCTGCTCGGGCTCGCACTGGCGCCGTTCCTGACCTCCGGCGCGCGACCGCTCAACACGGCTGCCACGATCTGCGTCTATATCGTGCTGGTGGCATCCTACGACCTGCTGCTGGGCTATACCGGCATCGTTTCGTTCGCCCACACGATGTTCTACGGGATCGGCGCGTATGGCGTCGGGCTGGCGCTGGCGCGCGTCGACGAGCCCACCTGGGGCGTCGCCATGACGGGGCTTGGCCTGGCATTGCTGCTCGCGCTCGCGCTCGCGCTGGTGGTCGGCCTGTTCGCGCTGCGCGTGCAAGCCATCTTCTACGCGATGATCACGCTGGCCGTGGCCTCGTCGTTTGCGGTGCTGGCCTCGCAACTGTCCGATTTCACCGGCGGCGAAGATGGCGTCACGTTCAGCGTGCCGCACGCGCTGTCTCCCGGCTTCGTGCTGCTCGAAGGCGACGTGTTCGGGCGCCAGCTCGATGGCCGGCTGCTGACCTATTACGTCGTCTTCTGCGGCTGCCTGCTGCTGTTCCTGTTCCTGCTGCGGTTGGTCAATTCGCCGTTCGGGCGGGTGCTGCAGGCCATCCGCGAAAACCCGTTTCGCGCCGAGGCACTGGGCTATCGCACGATGCTGTACCGGATCTGGGCCAATGTGCTGGCGGCGCTGATGGCGAGCCTGGCCGGCGCCCTGATGGCGCTGTGGCTGCGCTACGTCGGCCCGAAGACGTCGCTCGGGTTCGAGGTCATGACCGACATCCTGCTGATCGTCGTGATCGGCGGTATGGGCACGATGTATGGCGCGGTGGTGGGTGCGACGCTGTTCATCCTGGCCCAGAACTACCTGCGGGACGGGATGGCGCACGGCGCTGCTGCGCTGGACGGTGTGCCAGTGCTGGCTGCAGTCCTGCATCCGGATCGCTGGATGCTGTGGCTGGGAGTGCTGTTCATCCTGTCGATTTACTGGTTTCCGGTGGGGATCGTTGGCAAGCTGCGGCTGCGGGCGTGGCTGGCGGCGCGCTCTCTGCGTTAAGAACATTCAATTCGCGCACCCTACGACCTCGGCGACGTTTTTTGGTTCCCCCTCGCCTTTTGCGTCGCGCCGGACACGTGACCCGACAGCGCCGAGGCACCGCAATACCGCAGCGCCCGCCGTTTCTATGATGAAGCCTCGATCCACGACGCGACGCCTCATCATGCAACGACTCAATTACATGCTCGCCGCAGCAGCGGTCCCGGCCGCCTGTGCCCCTCACACCGCCCACGCAGCCGGGATCGAGGTACTCAGCGAAGATTTCGCCAACCTGGCCGACTCCCCCGGCTGGGTCCGAATCAACCGCAGTGTCCCGCCCGGCACGCCCTGGCACCAGGGCGAACCCGCCATCTTCCCGGCCCACACCGGTGCACCTGACAACTACGGCGCCGCGAGCTGCCTCAGCGCCGCGCACGGCATCGGTCTCGTCGACAACTGGCTGATCACGCCCACGCTGACGCTCAACGGCCTGAGCACATTGTCATTCTTCACCAGCCGCGAGCGCGTCGACGGCTTCGACGACCTGCTTGAAGTCCGCTTCGGCCGCAGCAGCGACACCGCTGCCGCGTCCTTCGACACGCTGCTGGCCAGCATCGGCGGCGCCGCCGACTTCCCCGCCCAATGGCAGCCATGGCACCTCGACCTGACGGTGGATGGCACCGGCCGCTTCGCGTTTCGTTACCTGGGCGACGCGACCAGGCTGAGCCATGTCGGAATCGACACGGTGCGCGTGGTCACGCGCCTGCCGGAGCCGACCAGCCGGCTGCTACTGGCCAGCGGCCTGGGTGTCCTTTGCCTGCTGCGCCGCCACGAGCGCCACTGACGTAAAAAAGCCGGCGTCCCTCACGGGCCGCCGGCTCTCAAATACTGCCTGCGCGCTGGCTTATGCCTGGGCGCCCTTGTTGTACGCTGCCACGCCGGCAACGATTTCGGCCTTGGCTTCATCGATACCCGCCCAGCCTTCGATCTTGACCCATTTGCCGGCTTCCAGATCCTTGTAGTGCTCGAAGAAGTGCTGGATCTGCTTCAGGCGCAGCTCTTCCACGTCGTCGAGCGACTGGATTTTCTTGTACATCGGCAGCACTTTTTCGATTGGCACCGCGATGACTTTGGCATCGCCGCCGCCATCGTCAGTCATCTTCAGCACGCCCAGCGCGCGGCAACGAACCACGACGCCCGGTGGCAGCGGGAACGGGGTGATGACCAGCACGTCGCATGGGTCGCCGTCGTCGGCGATGGTCTGCGGCACGTAGCCGTAGTTGCATGGGTAGTGCATGGCGGTACCCATGAAACGGTCAACGAAGATCGCGCCGGTGTCCTTGTCGACTTCATACTTGACCGGATCGGAGTTCATCGGGATTTCAATGATGACGTTGAAGTCGTTCGGCACGTCTTTGCCGGCTGGGACGTTGTTCAGGCTCATGATGGGATCCTTGGTTGCTAAAGAGTCAAAATTAGTCCGCCATTATAGCGAAAGGCACGCGTTATAACACAGTGGCCAGTGCGCACTGCCGGTAATGCCTGGCGGCCAGCTCGTCCTGCCCCAGCGCTTCATGCATCTGGGCCAGTTTCAGATGCGCTTCGCGCACCATTGCTGCTTCGGTCGCATCCGACAAGGCTTGCTCCAGATAGCGCTGGGCCTTGCCCCACAGCTTCTGTTTCAGGCACAGCGTGCCGAGCGTGAGCGCCAGTTCGGCGTCCTGCGGGCGTTCACGGCGCCAGGTTTCGCAGGCTTCGATCTGGGCCAGCAGCGATGGCGAGCCCGCCGGGCTGGCCGCGTCGCGGTAGGCGCGCACGACGCGCTCGTCCCAGTTGGCCCTGAGCGACTCTTCGGCAATCGCGCGCGCTTCGTCGTGCAGGCCGCGCGCATTGAAAGCGCCGGCGGCGCGCGCCGCCACGTACGGCACCGTGCGGTCCTGCAGCGGCACCGTGGCCCAGGTCCAGCGGATCGATTCGGCGTCGTGGTCGTCTTCGCCAAGCAGCGCTTCGTACGCCATTTCGCGCAAGCGTCGTGCCAGAGCAGGATGCAGCGCATTGCGCTTGTCGAGGATGCGCACCAGGCGCAGCACCTCGGGCCAGTTGCGCGCCTGCTGGTTGGCCTTCATCGCCCACTGCAGCGCGTGGATGTGGCGCTGGCCGCTGGCATTGAGTTCGGCCACCGCTTCAAGCGCCGCTTCGGGCCGGTGGTCGTCGACCAGCAGTTCGGTCAGCGTCATCAGGCGCGCCGTCTTGAGCGTGGTGTCATGCGAGATGCCAGCCAGCCAGGCGTCGCGCCGTGCCGGCTCGCGCATGCGGTGCGCCGCACGCGCGCCGATCAGGGCCGCGAGGCCCGTGTTCTCGGGCAGGTCGGCAGCGCGCATCGCGGCTTTTTCGGCGTGGCCGAAGCGGCCTTCGAACAGTGCCTTGAGCGCATCGCGCAAGCCCTTGTTGCCATCGCGCTCGCGGCGGCGCTGGCGGTATGCCGCCACCCGCTGCGGCATGCGCGCCGTCGCGTAGAAGGTGCGCACCAGCACGTACAGCGTGGCAAACAGCAGCATCAGCACCACGACAAACAGATTGAGCGACATGTCGATCCGGTGCGGTGGATAGAACAGCACCACGTTGCCCGGATTGAAACGTGCCGTCACCGCGATGCCGATGGCCGCGGCCATCAGCGTAACCAGCCAGATGAGTAAGCGCATGGTTATTGCTTCGCTTTGTAGTTGCGCACCGCGCCCAGACTCTCGGCCAGCGTCGGCAGCTCGATCGTCAGGTCGTTGGCCTGCACCTGGCGCAATGCCGCCTGGGCCGATTGCGTCGTGCGGGCGCGCGTGTCGAAATACTTGGCCAGCATGGTCTGGGCCGTGGCCAGGTCGTCGCGGAACGTGGTTTCGTTACGCGACAACAGGGCCAGGCGCGCATTGAGCAGGCGCAGCTTCAGGTTTTCGCGCACAAAGAACGACTCGCTCGGCGAAAGCATCAGCGCCTCGGGGTCGTCGACGCTGCGCACGCGGATCAGCTGGCGCACGTCGTCCCACATCTCCTGGCTCCACTGGCTCCAGGTCTGCAGCAGACGCTGACCCACACCGAGCGACTCAGGCGGCACGGCCGGCACGGCGGTTTTGGCAGGCGCGGCGGCGGCCTCGAGCCGGCGCGTGGTGCGCACCGGGGCCACCGGCAGCAGCGGCTTTTCATCGGCCAGCATCGGCAGTGTCTCGACCTGGACGATCACGTTATCCAGGCGCAGCGCGACGCCGGCCAGATCGACCGCCGGCAAGGCCTTGAGCTTGTCGATGTCGGCCGCGATCGCGCGGCGGATGGTCAAAAATTGCGGCGCATTCGAGCTCGAGACGGCGCGGTCGGCGTTCTGCAGCGCGATCAGGGCGCCCTGCACATTGCCGGCCAGTTGCAGTTGCTGGCTCGCGGTCGCGAGCACCTGCTCGATTTCGGACAGCGCCCACTCGTCGCGGTTCTGCGACAGATCCTTGTACAGCTGCTCGAGCGCGACCTGCTGGCTCTGCGCTTCGCTCTGGCGGCTTTCCAGCACGCCGACCTTGATCTGCAGCTCTTTCGACTGGTCGGCCACGTCGCGGGCCAGCGCTGCCGTCTCGGCATTGACCGCATTGCCCTTCTGCAGGCTGCGCGCCATGTCCTGGCGCAGCGAATTGATACGGCTGTGCGACGAGACCGTCTGCACGGCCAGCAGCGTGGCCAGCGCGATGACGGCCAGCGGCAATGGCCGCGCCACGCGATCAAACAGGCCGCGCGTCGCAGGGCCGCTCATGCGCGGCGCAGCAGCAGGCGGCACCTGCGCCTCCTCATGCTTGGCAAGGCTGGGAGCGGGCACACTGCCCTGGGGCTGGTCTGGGTTATTCGGCAATTCGTTCATTCTTGTGATTGTAACGCTGCTAATAGGCGTGCATCGCCGGAACCGGTGAGGCGCACGTGTTCCAGGCCCAGATCGCGGGCCGTCTGTGCAATCCGCGCATGGGGCACGATCAGGCGCTGCTGCATCAACTTGGTCAGCAACGCGTCACTTCCTTCGTCATCGATGGCTTGCACCAGCCCGGCCAGGCCGCGCAGGGCCTCCGAGCTCGTGATTATCCAGTCGTTTGGCTGCGCCAGCAAGGCGCGCAATCGTGTGGCCAGTTCCGCCGTCAATACCGGCGTCGCGCGGCGATACGCCGCCACCGGCTCGACCCGGGCGCCGGCGGCGCGCAAGGCGTCGGCCAGCAGCTCGCGCCCGCCGTCGCCGCGCACGATCAGCACGCGTTTGCCAGCGTACGCTGCCAGGTCAAGGCGCTGCAGCAGATGCTCCGAATCGCTGTGCGCGCTGTCGGCCGGGCTGAAGATCGTGAACGCGTCACCCGTCACGCCGTGGCGCGCCAGCGCAGCGCGGCTGCCGTCGCCGACGATCGCCACCGGCACGGCCACGGGCCAGGCGTCGATGTGCGCGAACGCCGCGTCGATGGCATTGGGCGAGACGAACACCACCAGCGCAAAGCGGTCGAGTTCAGCCAGCGCCGCGCGCAGCGGCGCGGCATCCTCGACCGGGCTGATCTCGAGCAGGGGCAGCAGCACGGCCTTGCGACCGCTGGCGGACACTGCCTGCGCCAGCGCATCGGCCTGCGCGCGCGGGCGCGTGACGACGACGACGCTTGCCGTCTCAGGCATCCTGGTTTGCCGCGGCATCGAGACGGCATGCCGCCAGGATCGCATTCGCATCCTGCTGCGCCAGCAACTCGGACACCTGCTCGCCCAGGTACTCGGGCTGCTCGACCGGGCCGCTCACTTCGGCGTGCGCGCTGCGCTTGCCGTCGGGCGTGGCGACCATCGCACGCAGGCGCAGTTGACCGCCCTGCACGGTGGCGAAGGCCGCCAGCGGGATCTGGCAGCTGCCGCCAAAGACGCGCGAGACCTTGCGCTCGGCCAGCACGGCGCTGGCGGTGTCGTCGTGGTTCAGCGGCGCCAGCACGGCGCGCAGGTCGACGCCATCGCTGCGCGCGCTGCTCAGGATCTCGATCGCCATCGCGCCCTGCCCGGCCGCCGGCAAACTCGTCTCGGGTTCAAGTAATGCGCGGATGCGCTGCGGCAGGCCGAGGCGCTTGAGGCCCGCAGCGGCCAGGATGATGGCGGCATATTCGCCGCGATCGAGCTTGCCCAGGCGGGTATCGAGATTGCCGCGCAGCGGCAGGATGACCAGGTGCGGATAGCGCGCCGCGATCAGCGACTGGCGGCGCAGGCTGCTGGTGCCGACGATGGCGCCGGGGGGCAGCGCGGCCAGGCTGTCGTAATCGTTCGAGACAAACGCGTCGCGCGGGTCTTCGCGTTCGAGCACCGCGGTCAGCTCGAAGCCTTCGGGCAGCTCCATCGGCACGTCCTTGAGCGAGTGCACGGCCAGGTCGGCGCGGCCTTCTGCCATCGCGACTTCGAGCTCCTTGACGAACAGGCCCTTGCCGCCGACGGCCGACAGCGTGCGGTCGAGAATCTGGTCGCCCCGTGTCGTCATGCCGAGAATTTCGACGCGACACTGTGGATATAATGCGACGAGCCGGTCGCGCACGTGCTCTGCCTGCCACATGGCCAGGCGGCTCTCGCGGGATGCGATAATGAGTTTTGACGGCATCGTTGGCGCCACTGGCGCTGAAGTACCTTGCTGTATAGCTGCTAACACACGAATTCTTTCACTGTCATTGGGCCGATCCGGCCGATGCCGGTAACCGCTCCCTGCATAAGATCACAAATTTTATCATGGGGGCCTCTTGCAGACCGTGGCTAACCGCCCTCGCACAACGCTTACTTGTGGTCGATATGAACAACCCTGCTCTCCCTGACGTATCCACTGGCGCCGACAAGGACGCGCCGCTCAAAGAAGACATCCGCCTGCTTGGCCGCCTGCTCGGCGACGTACTGCGCGACCAGGAAGGCGCCAAGGTCTTCGACCTGGTCGAAACCATTCGCCAGACCGCCGTGCGCTTCAGGCGCGACGACGACCCCGACGCCAGCAAGGAACTCACGACCATGCTGCACGGGCTGACCCGCGACCAGACCATTTCGGTCGTGCGCGCGTTCTCGTACTTTTCGCACCTGGCCAATATCGCCGAAGACCAGCACCACAACCGCCGCCGCCGCGCCCACCTGCTGGGCGGCTCGGCGCCGCGTGCCGGGAGCATCGGCCATGCCCTCGACAAGCTGGCCGGCGCCGGCATCGGGCGCGCCGAGATCCAGACCTTCTTCAACGAGGCGCTGATCTCGCCCGTGCTGACGGCGCACCCGACCGAGGTGCAGCGCAAGAGCATCCTGGACGCCGAGCACGATATCGCGCGCCTGCTGGCCGAGCGCGACACGCCGCTCACGCCGCGCGAACGCCAGCGCAACGAGCAGATGCTGCATGCACGCATCGCCACGCTGTGGCAGACGCGCATGCTGCGCTACTCGAAGCTGACGGTAGCCGATGAAATCGACAACGCGCTGTCGTACTATCGCATCACGTTCCTGCGCGAGCTGCCGGCGCTGTACGACGACATCGAGTTCGAGATCGCCGAACAGTACGGCCCTGACGACAGCGCGCAGGATGACGTCCCCAAACCCCACGCGTCCTACCTGCAGATGGGCAGCTGGATCGGCGGCGACCGTGACGGCAACCCGAACGTCAACGCCGACACGATGCGCCACGCGCTGACGCGCCAGTCGACGACGATCCTGGACTTCTATCTCGACGAAGTCCACGCGCTGGGCGCCGAACTGTCGGCTTCCACGCTGCTGGTGGACGTCACGCCGGCGCTGGAACTGCTGGCACAGAACTCGCCCGACGCCTCGCCGCACCGCAGCGACGAGCCTTACCGGCGCGCGCTGATCGGCATCTATGCGCGCCTGGCCGCCACCGCGCGTGAACTGGGCGTGGGCCACATCCTGCGCAAGGAAGTCGGCCACGCCGCGCCGTATCTGGATCCAGAACTGTTTGCGGCCGACCTCGAAACGCTGGCCGATTCGCTGCGCCAGAACCACGGCGCGATGCTGACCATGCCGCGCCTGGCCGGCCTGCTGCGCGCGGCGCGCATCTTTGGCTTTCACCTGGCCTCACTCGACATGCGCCAGAGTTCGGACATCCACGAGCGCGTGCTGGCCGAACTGCTGGCCCGCGCCGGCGTCGAGGCTGACTACGCGGCGCTCGACGAAGACGCCAAGGTCGCGCTGCTGCTGCGCGAACTCGACGGCGCCCGGCCATTGATTTCGCCATGGGACACCTATGGCGAAGAAACGACGTCCGAGCTGGCGATTTTGCGCTGCGCGCGCGAGATCCGCCTGCGCTACGGCCCGCGCGCGATCCGCAACTACATCATCTCGCACACCGAGACGGTGTCCGACCTGCTCGAAGTGCTGCTGCTGCAAAAGGAAACCGGTCTGCTGCGCGCCGGCAGCGCAACGGGCGAAGTGATGGTGATCCCGCTGTTCGAAACCATTCCCGACCTGCAGCGCGCGGCCGGCATCATGGATGCCTGGATGGCGCTGCCGTTCGTGGCCAACGTGATCGCGAAACAGGGTCACCTGCAGGAAGTCATGCTGGGCTACTCCGACTCGAACAAGGACGGGGGTTTCCTCACATCGAACTGGGAGCTGTACCAGGCCGAACTGAAACTGGTCGAGGTGTTTGCGCAGCAGCAGGTCAAGCTGCGCCTGTTCCATGGCCGCGGTGGCACGGTCGGCCGTGGCGGTGGGCCGAGCTACGATGCGATCCGCGCACAGCCGCCAGGCACGGTCAATGGCCAGATCCGCCTGACCGAACAGGGCGAGATCATCGCATCCAAGTTCTCGAATGCCGAAATCGGCCGGCGCAATCTGGAGCTGCTGGTCTCGGCCACGCTGGAAGCGAGCCTGACGCCCAATACTGCCAGCGACGCCCAGACCGCGCGCCTGCACCGCTTCGAGTCGGTGATGGCCGGGTTGTCGAACCGCGCCTACAAGGCCTACCGCGACCTGGTCTACGACACACCGGGTTTTACCGACTACTTCTTTGCCGCCACGCCGATCGCCGAGATCGCGGAGCTGAACCTCGGTTCGCGCCCTGCCTCGCGCAAGTCGACCCGTCGCATCGAAGACCTGCGCGCGATTCCGTGGGGCTTCTCGTGGGGCCAGTGCCGCCTGCTGCTGCCGGGCTGGTTCGGGTTTGCCTCGGCCGTCAACGGCTGGCTGGGCGAGGTCGAGGGCGAGCGCGAAAACAGACTGGCCGAGCTGCGCACGATGTTCCAGGAGTGGCCGTTCTTCGCCACGCTGCTGTCGAACATGGACATGGTACTGGCCAAGACCGATCTGCCGATCGCCCGCCGCTACGCCGAACTGGTGGCCGACGTGGAACTGCGCGAGCGGATCTTCAAGCGCATCACGGCCGAACATGCGCTCACGCTGCGGATCCTGGAAGACATCACCGGCACGGGCGAGCGCCTGCAGGGCAATCCGCTGCTGGCACGCTCGATCCAGAACCGCTTCGCGTACCTGGACCCGCTGAACCACTTGCAGGTCGAGTTGATCGGCCGGCACCGGGCACTGGGCCTCGATCCGGCAAGCCAGGTCGATGAACGGGTGCACCGTGGCATCCACCTGTCGATCAACGGCGTCGCGGCCGGCCTGCGCAATACCGGCTAACGGTTCAGGCCAGTTGCAGGACCCCGCTCTGCCGGCGCTGTTCCACCGGCGCCGGCAGAGCAGCAGTCGTTTGACCCAGCTTGAAATTCCCGACCAGCACACTGAGGTTGGCTGTCTGCTCCTGCATCGACGCCGCTGCCGCTGCAGCCTGCTCCACCAGCGCGGCGTTCTGCTGCGTGACGGCGTCGATTTCCCCGATCGCACTATTGACCTGTGCAATCCCCAGCCCCTGCCGATGACTGGCAGTGGCAATCTCGGCCACGATATCGGTGACGCGCCTGACGCTCGCCACGATCTCGTCCATCGTGCCGCCGGCTGCCGCGACGAGGGAGATCCCGTTGTCGGCGTGCCGCACCGACTCATCGATGAGCACCTTGATTTCGCCGGCCGCCGCATTGGCGCGCTGCGCCAGATTGCGCACCTCGGATGCCACCACTGCAAAGCCGCGGCCCTGCTCGCCGGCCCGCGCTGCTTCCACCGCTGCATTGAGCGCCAGGATATTGGTCTGGAACGCGATCGATTCGATCGTGCCGGTGATGTCGACGATGCGACGCGACGACGTGTGGATGGCGCCCATCGTGTCGACCACGCGCGCCACCGCCTCGCCGCCCTTGACGGCTACTGCAGAAGCCGATGCCGACAGCGTGTTGGCCTGCAAGGCACTATCGGCATTCTGCTTGACCGTCGCCGCCAGTTCTTCGATCGATGCCGCCGTTTCTTCGAGTGCGCCGGCCTGCTGCTCGGTGCGGCGCGACAGGTCCAGGTTGCCGCTGGCGATTTCACCGGACGCCGTCTCGATCGCGTCGGTGCTGCCGCGCACCTGGCTGACCACCCCATGCAGGTTGGCGCGCATGCGCTGCAGCGCCACCTTCAGGCGCCCGGTTTCGGTCTGGTCGTCGGCATTGCCGTCCAGCGTCGCGCCCAGGTCGCCGTCGGCGATGCGGCCTGCGAACGCCACCGCTTCCTCAAGCGGGCGCCGGATGGCGCGTGCAGACAGCTGGCCCACCACCACCATCAGCATCACGGCGGTCAAGGCAGCGAGCAACAGCAGGCGTTCCGAGCGGACGACCAGTTCGTGGCCGCCAACGCGCGTGGCCTCGGCGCTGGCGCCGATGGTATCGCTCAGTGCGCCCATGCTCGTTTCCAGCTTGCGAAAATGCCCCATGAATTCCGCCTGCGCCTGGCGCGCCGCACCCGGGTCGGTGAACGCCAGGTCGATCATCCGCGCCACGCTCTTCAGATAAGCGTCGACGTCGGCGCGCACGGCAGGAATGGCGCTTTGCAAGGCTGCGTCGGTATCCTCCTTGGCCAGCGTGTCGATCAAGCCGGCCAGTGTGGCGGCGTGCTGCGCATGGTCGCGCCGGACCTCGGCCTGCTTGCCTGCGTCATCCGGCCCGGCAATCAGTGCGGCCAGCACATCGGCGCGCAGAGCGTCGTGCGCCATGTCGGCCTGCAGCTGCTGCTTCAGCGCGCTCCCGTTGACGGTGATGGCGTTCATCACCTTCTCCAGCGACAACATCGCGCCGTAGCCGATGCTGGCCACCACGGCAGCCAGAAATACCGCTGCCAGGTTCGATAGAAACAGCCGGTGCCGGATGGTCAGATTCATGGTGATTTCTCCCTACAGTTTGAACGATAGCCCGACCGTGAGCGCGGCATCGGGTGTGCGCCGGTTCAGGCCCAGCGCGAGCATGGTGTCGAGCTGGCAGCGGTCCGACAGCAACCAGGCCATGCCCGTATCGAAGGTGGCCACGGTGCCGCCATTGGCGCTGCGGGCGATTTGCGGTGCCGCCACTTCGACGAATGCGCGCCAGGTTGGCGTCAATTCTTTACCCAGCACCACGCCGAAGATACCGTAGCCGTAGCGCTTGCCATCCTCGGTGCGCTCGCTCCCGACGCCGGGCATCACGCCCAGCGACAGGTCACCCGGCAATTCCCATTCGGCGGCCACGCGCAGCGACGGGCGCACGCCCTGGCCGCGCCAGGTCCGCGACCCGCTGTCCAGGTCGGCATGCAACAGCACACCCACCGACGGGCGACCGGGCGCCTCGTCCTGCACATGCCACTTCACGCCAAGCGCGGTGTCGGCGTAGCCGGCGGACGTGCCCTCGCTCCCGGCATGCTGGACCGTACGGCCGTCGGTTTCGAGGCGCAGTTCCAGCACGTCGCCCACGCCGTAGCGCAGCAGCGTCGGCATGCTGTAGCTCCGCGCGCGGACACCATCGGTCTTGTCGCGCTCGGCCAGCACGCTGGTCTCGATCTGGAACCGGCCACGGCCGACCACATTGCTGGACTCGACGAAATCGGGACGGTCGGTAACGATCCCGTCATCGCCAGCGACAGCGGACAACGGGGCCAGCAGCGCGAGGCTGGCGAGACAGGTATGGGCAAGGCGCGGGAGTGTGGTGGTAGGCATGCTGCAGTCTTTCAAGGAAGTAAATCAAGGCCTGGAGTGCAGGTCAAGTATTGCAAAATTTGAGGGGAGCAGAACATGTGTCCGATTTTATTTCTGCTGTTCAATAAAACGTGTGTATTGACAACCACGGTTTACTTGGGAGAGTGACAAAGAATCGCGAGCGGGGCATATCGATGATTTATTCTGGAAGGTGGCGCGCACACGGCGTCGACTTCACCTGACAGGCCAGCGCAAAAAAAGCCGCCCGGCGTGAACCGGGCGGCTTTTTCACGTCGAGACGACCGACGCTGTATGACGAATTACTGATTGTGCAAGAAGGTCTTGAGCTTGTCCGAGCGCGATGGCTGGCGCAGCTTGCTCATTGCCTTGGCTTCGATCTGGCGAATCCGCTCGCGGGTCACGTCGAACTGCTTGCCCACTTCTTCCAGCGTGTGGTCGTTCGACATCTCGACGCCGTAACGCATGCGCAGCACCTTTGCTTCGCGCGGGGTCAGCGAATCGAGCACTTCCTTGATCACGTTGCGCATCGAGGCGTGCAGCGCAGCGTCGAGCGGGGCCAGCGTGGCGTTGTCTTCGATGAAGTCGCCCAGCTGCGAATCGCCGTCCTCGCCCATCGGCGTTTCCATCGAAATCGGCTCTTTCGCGATCTTCATGATCTCGCGAACCTTGTTCTCTGGCATTTCCATCTTCAGGGCCAGCGTCGGCAGATCCGGCTCGCTGCCGGTTTCCTGCATGATCTGGCGCGAGATGCGGTTCATCTTGTTGATCGTCTCGATCATGTGCACCGGCACGCGGATCGTGCGGGCCATGTCGGCGATCGAACGCGTGATCGCCTGGCGGATCCACCACGTCGCATACGTCGAGAACTTGTAGCCGCGACGGTATTCGAATTTGTCGACCGCTTTCAGCAGACCGATATTGCCTTCCTGGATCAGATCCAGGAACTGCAGGCCGCGGTTGATGTATTTCTTGGCGATCGAGATCACCAGGCGCAGGTTGGCCACGGTCATTTCGCGCTTGGCCTGGCGTGCGCGCTTCTCGCCCGCCGCCATCTGCTTGTTGATCTTGCGCAGATCGGCCAGTGGCAGTGCCACGCGCGCCTGCAGGTCGATCATGCGCTGTTGCAGTTCCTTGATCGCCGGCAGGTTACGGCTCAGCACCGCGCTGTACGGATACGCGCAGTCGACTTCGCGGTCGCCCCATTGCAGATCGGTTTCGTTGCCCGGGAAGACCTTGATGAAGTGAGCGCGCGGCATGCCGCAGCGGTTCACGCAGATATCCAGCACGGCGCGCTCGATCGAACGCACTTCGTCCATCTGGCCGCGCAGCGTGTCGCACAGCTTCTCGACGACCTTGGCAGTAAAGCGGATGCCCAGCAGCTCGTACGAGATGACGGCCTGCGCATCTTCGTAAGCGGCCGAACCATAGCCCTTGTTCTTGAACGCGTGGCCCATCAGGTCGAACTGCTGCTCGATCAGCGCAAATTTCTCGAGCGCGCTCTTCTTCAGTTGCGCGAGCTGCTCGGGCGAATAGCCGGCAGCGGCGCCGCTGTTGACGTCGCCCTCTTCTTCTTCGACTTCTTCCTCTTCTTCTTCGTCGTCCTCTTCGCTGATCGCAGCGGCGTGGGCGACCGAGGCGGCAGGCGCCGGGGTATCGTTCATGTCGACGAAGCCATCGACCACGTCGTCGATCTTCAGTTCATCGTTGGCGATCTTGTGCGACAGCGCGATGATTTCCGAAATCGTCGTCGGGCAGGCCGAGATCGCCTGGACCATGTCCTTCAGGCCCTGTTCGATGCGCTTGGCGATTTCGATTTCGCCTTCGCGCGTCAGCAGCGACACGGCGCCCATTTCACGCATGTACATGCGCACCGGGTCGGTCGTGCGGCCAAAGTCCGAATCGGCGGTCGACAGCGCGGTCGCGGCGGCTGCTTCCACTTCGTCTTCGCTGGTCGGCGTCACGGCCTGGTCCGACAACAGCATCATTTCGGCTTCCGGCGCGCGCTCGTAGACGGCGATGCCCATGTCGTTGAAGGTCGCGATGATGCCTTCGATCGCTTCCGGATCGATGATGTTTTCCGGCAGGTGATCGTTGATCTCGGCGTGGGTCAAAAAGCCCCGCTCCTTGCCCATATTGATCAGGTTCTTCAGCTGCTGGCGACGGCGCTCGAGTTCGGTTTCCGAGAAGCCTTCTTCTTTCAGCAGCGCAATACCCTTGGCCTTGCGCTCACGTACTTTCGATGCGGCCTTCATTTCGGCGCGCTCGACGGCGTTCAGCGCCGCGACTTCGTCGTTCTCCGGCACGAATTCGCTCGGCTTGCGGCCACGGCGGCCAGGCACCTTCACCTGCGGCAGCAGGTAGCCCGACGTGTCGATCGCAGCCAGTGCAGCGGCGTCGGTGGTCTTGCTGACGGTGCCCACGGCATTGGTCTGGGCGACTGGCACCGAAGCCGGGCTGGCGTCGACACGGCGCGCGGTGCGGGTGCGCACGACTTTCGGCGCTTCCTCGGCCACTGGCGCAGGGTCGGCAACGGCGGCGGCCACGGCCACGGCTTCGGCTGGTGCGGCTTCGGCAGCAACGTCGCTTTCCGGCTCGGCGTTTTTCAGTGCCGCCAGACGGCCGCGCTTGCGAACGATGACCGGTGGCGCAGCTGGCTTGGCCTGCGTTGGCATGTAGTCGTCGGCTGGATCGTGCGCGTCAAGCGCGATGTCGGCTGCGGTGTCTGCTGCAGCAGCGACAGGTTCAGGCGCGCTGACCTCGACCGCCGCTGCAGCTTCCACTGGCGCGGCCGCTGGCGCCACTGGTGCAGGTGCGGCTTCAGCGACGGCAGCAACCGGCTCGGCTGCGGGGCCACCGGCGGCCAGGATCGCGTCGGCCTGGGCTTTGAGCGTCGCCAGGCGCGAACGGGTCTTGACCACCGTGACCTTGGCCGCCGCTTCCGTTTCGAGGAAGTAGGAAGTGGCGGTTTTAGGCACTGCCAGCGGGGCCGATGCTTTGGCGGGGGCTTTTTTCGCTGTCAGTGTCAATGTCTTGGCGGTGTTTTTCATAGCTTAAAACTCTCCAGTCGAGGCGAGTAGCGCGCCTGCGAAGTCAATAATCCAGCGGGCCCCGCGTACGGGACCTGGGAATGGGGAACGGAAGTGGCCCTACCTTAGGGCGGACATGCCAGACTTCAAGCTCGACCTGCCCTTCGGTGCGCGCGCCGGCGTAATATCGGGGCTGCGGGCAGGTGGCGTTGGTCGCTGTTCAAAATCGTGCTTTGCATGTCAGAACGAAAAAAAGCCCGCTAACACGGGCTTGCATCTATTTTTCTAGAAGAATAGGAGATGGGGGTATTATTCCCCAATGCAAGTTTTGATGATCGTCGCGCAATCCGGCGAAGGATTTCCACGAGTCACATAGTGCATCGCCCCGGCATAACGACCTTCTTGCTGGTCTGCGCCGGCGCAAGCCGGACTCAAGGCAAGAGGCGGATCATACACGATTTCGCGTTTCAATGCTTCATTGCAGTGCGTCTTTCTCAACATTTATTAGTGGAACTAGTACAATGCGGCTTTTAGCGCCGTGCTATCCTTCGCAATCCTGTTCTTACCATGAAGTCAATGAATACCAATACCCCTGCAGAGTCCGTCGACACCACCGCCGCGCCGGCCACCCCGGATGCACAGCAGCCATCGCAGTCGCCAGCCGAGTCAGTCGAGCCGGCAGCGCCAGCAGCCCCGGCTGCAGCCGCGGCCCCGGCATCAGGCCAGTCGGCGCGCTCGCTGCTCAAGCAACTCCAGCAGGAGTATCCCGCCTTCCGTGACTGCCTGCCACTGTCGATCGGTATCGACAAGCAGCTGCAGGCACGCATGCCGGGCCTGGACAAGAAAACGATGCGCGCCGCCCTCGGCATCCACACCGGCTCGATGCGCTACCTGCGCGCGATGGAAAAAGCCAAGGTCCGCTACGACCTCGACGGCACAGCCGGCGCCGAAGTGCCTGAGGCGCACCGCCTGCACGCAAAAGAGCAATTGCAGCAGCGCTTCAAGAAAGAAGCCGACCGCAAGAAGGCCGAGCGCGACGCCGCCCTTGAAGAAGAAAACAACCGCAAGCGCCAGGAAAAGCTGCAGGCGCTGGCGTCCAAGTTCTCGAAGACTTGAATTCGGGCGACGTCCTGAAGGGCGCGGCAGCCGAAGGAATGCAACCCGAGCTGCCCGCCTACATCGGCATCGACCCGGCCGATGTGCGGCTGGTGCGTTCCGATGCCGACGCGCAGCAGGCGCTCGCGGCGCTGCTCGCAGCCGACGTCATCGGCTTCGATACCGAATCCAAGCCGACGTTCGCCAAGGGCGAAGTCTCGACCGGGCCGCATCTGGTGCAGCTGGCGACCGACGAATTCGCCTTCCTGTTCCAGACCGCCACGCCGGCCGGCAATGCCCTCGCCTTCACCGTGCTAGAACCTGTGCTCGCGTCAAGCAGCATCCTCAAGGTGGGTTTTGGCCTGGGTGACGACGTCAAGCGGCTGAAGTCCAAGTTCGGCATCGAGCTGCGCCACGTGCTCGACCTGTCGACGGCGCTGCGCCGGCGCGGCGAAAAGAATCCGCTGGGCGCCAAGAGCGCCGTCGAGCGCTTCTTCGGTGAGCGGCTGCAAAAATCCAAGCGCATCACGACCACCAACTGGTCGCTGCCGCACCTGTCGGACAAGCAGTTGCAATATGCGGCAGACGACGCGCATGCGGCGCTGCGGATCTACCGGCGCTGGAAAGCGGACACGCCGGCAGTCTGAATCCCGCGCGGCGTTCAAGATTCGCGCTATCATCGTCAGCGTCCATGCTGCCGGTGAATCCATGATGTCTCGCTGCTTCCGTTGGCCCGCTGCTGCGCTCCTGTGCGCTGCAACGTCCGTGGCCAACGCCGCGCCACAGCCCGTCCCCGACACCCTCACCCAGCGCCTGCTCGCCTGCGCCACCTGCCACGCGCGCGTCGATGCACGCGGCAACCCCGTCAACGACAGCTTCTATCCGCGCATCGGCGGCAAGCCGGCCGGCTACCTGTACCACCAGCTGCGCAACTTCCAGGATGGCCGGCGCCACTACCCGGTGATGACTTACCTCACCGAGTACCTGCCCGACGCCTACCTGCGCGAGATTGCCGCGCATTTTGCGGCGCAGGCACCGACCGTGCTGCCGCCCACGCCCATGAACCTGTCACCCGCGCAGCGCGAACGCGGTCGCCAACTGGTGCACGAGGGCGACGAAGGGCGCGGCATCCCGGCCTGCATCGCCTGCCACGGCGCGCGCCTGACCGGCGTGCAGCCCGCGATCCCGGGCCTGCTTGGTCTGCCGCGCGATTACGTCAACGCGCAGTTCGGCGCCTGGCGCAACGGCGTGCGGCGCGCCCACGCGCCCGATTGCATGGGCCAGGTGGCGGCGCGCCTGTCGCCCGACGATGTCGCCGCCGTCTCGGGCTGGCTGGCGGCGCAGTCAATGCCACCCGACCCACGGCCGGCCGATGCCGTCGCCCGTCCGCTGCCGATCCTCTGTGGCAGCGCGCCATGATGAAGACCGTCCGCATCGCTTTTCTCGCAGGGGTGGCGGTCGTCGGCGGCGCGATCCTGCTCGCGTGGCCGCGCGCCGAATTCGTGCCGGCCAGCTCGCCTGCGGCCTGGGCGTCCACGCCCGCCAACATCGCGCGCGGCGCCTATCTGGCGCGCGCCGGTGACTGCATCGCCTGCCACACGGCGCGTGGCGGCGTGGCGTATGCCGGCGGGCGCGCGCTCGATACGCCGTTCGGGCGCTTTTACGGCCCGAACCTCACACCCGACCGCGACACCGGCATCGGCGCCTGGAGCGCCGACGACTTCTGGAATGCGCTGCACAATGGCATCGCACCAAGCGGCCGCCTGCTGTATCCGGCCTTCCCGTACACGAACTACACCAAAGTGACGCGCGCGGATTCGGATGCGCTGTACGCGTACTTTCGCAGCCTGCCGCCGCAGCACCAGGCAAACCGGCCGCATGCCATCCGCTTCCCATACAACCAGCCGGCGTTGCTGGCCGGCTGGCGGCTGCTGTACTTTCGGCCCGCCGAATATGCCGCACAACCGGCGCGCAGCGCCAGCTGGAACCGGGGCGCGTACCTGGTCGAGGGATTAGGCCATTGCAGCGCCTGCCACAGCACGCGCAACAGCCTGGGCACGACCGATGGCACGCTGGCCGGCGGCATGATCCCGACCCTTGGCTGGTACGCGCCATCGCTGACTGCCAACCGTGAAGCGGGCCTTGGGGACTGGAGCGACGCGCATATCGTGGCGTTGCTGGGCACGGGCATCTCGCCACGCGGCGCGGCGACCGGTCCGATGGCCGAAGTGGTGGCGCGCAGCCTGCAGTACCTGACGCCCGAGGATCTGGGCGCGATGGCGGGCTATCTGAAGTCGCTCGCTGCCACGCCTGCGGTAGCGCAGCCCACGCTGGTATCGGCGCCAGCTGCCGAACAGGTGCTGGCCGAAGGCGGGCGAATTTACGCGGCGCAGTGCGCGGCGTGTCATGGCGACGATGGCAAGGGGAACGCGCCGGCCTACCCGCCGCTGGCCGGCAACCGCGCCGTGACCATGACGCCGGCCGTGAACGCGATCCGGATGACGGTCAACGGCGGCTTCCCGCCCGGCACGCGCGGCAATCCGCGGCCTTACGGAATGCCGCCGTTCGGGCATGAACTGAATGATGAGCAAGTGGCGGCGGTACTGACCTGGGTCCGGGTCAGCTGGGGCAATGCCGGCGCGCCGGTCACGGCGACCGAGGTCAATCGCTATCGGGCGGTGTCGCTCGATTGAGTCGCCAAGGGCTCACACCATATCGGCAAACGCCACGCGATCGGTGGTGGCATTGCGCGCATCCTCGACGCGCACCTTGTGCGACGCCAGCAAGCCTTCGAGCGACGCATTCATCGTGTGGCAACCGGCATCGATGCCCCGATTCATGTGCGCGCGGATGCTGCTCAGGTCCCCTGCTTCGAGCATGCGCACGACGGCCGGACTCGGGGTCAGGCATTCGGTGGCGAGGTGGTAGCGGTTGCCCTCGACCGACGGCAGCAAGGCCTGGCACAGCACGCCGCGCAGCGCGTGGGCCAGCGCTTGCGCCTGGGCGTCCGTGTTGCCCAGCAGGCGCAGCATCTTTTGCAGGCCCAGCTCGGTCGAACGCGCATGCAGAGACGCCAGCACCAGCGGGCCGGATTCGGCCAGCGCCAGCGCTTCCTGCGCGGTCTGGGCGTCGCGGATCTCGCCGATGACGATCACGTCGGGCCGCTCGCGCAGCGCGTCCAGTGCGCCCAGGTAGTAGCTGTCGACGTCGCCGTCCTCGCCCACTTCGCGCTGCGTGATGATGCACTTGCGCTGCGGGATCAGCGTTTCGACCGGGTCTTCGATGGTGATGATGTGGCCCGAGCGGTGGCGGTTGATCTCGTCGAGGATCGACGCGATCGTCGTCGACTTGCCCTGGCAGGTGTCGCCAATGATCAGGACCAGGCCGCTGGTCAGGCGCGCGAATTCGCGCTCGTCGTCCCACAGGCCCAGATCGGCCAGCGGAATCGGCTCTTTCGGAAAGCGCCGGATCACGCAGCCTATCCGCTTGCCGCCCTGGAAGCGGAAGCAGTTGGCACGGATGCGCGCCGTGTGCAGGTCGATCGAGCGGTCAAACGCGCGCGAGGCGATGCGCTGCGGCCAGTTCGGCTCGATCACGTCGAAGAATTCTTCCAGCTCTTCCTTCGTGATCGGCGAATCGGTCACCGCCACCAGACCCTTCGGCTGGCGCAGCATCAACGGGCTGTTCTGGTGGATGATGATGTCCGAAAACACCAGCTTCGAGTTCAGCAGATGCAGGATCTGCTGGACCAGGGTTTCGAACACCGGATGGTCTTCGTTCTCGATGTACGACAGGGTGGGGATCTGCGAGGACTGGTGATATTCCATCTGGCCGATGCTAGTAAAAGATCAAGTGTCGACCATTATAGAACCTGAATATTGCAGAAAAGAAAAAAATCTTTAGCGTGACATACTTGCAACAATCCGCTCGCCGAACACCGTGATCGTCACCCCGGCCACCACCACCAGCGCACCAATAACGCGCACACCGGACACCTTGCGCGTCGCCATATTAATCAGCCCGAAATGGTCGATCGCCATCGAGCTGAGCAGCTGACCGGCAATCACCAGCACGATCAGGCTGAGCAGCCCGATGCGCGGTGCTAGGAACACGGTCCCGAACACGAACGCCGCACCAAGAAAGCCGCCAAGGAATTTCCAGGCCGGCTGCGATGGCAATGCGGCCAGCGTCGCGCCCAGGCCGCCCACCCCGCTCTTGGCCAGCGCAACCGCCAGCAATACCGCCGTGCCGCAACTGAATGACACCAGCGCCGCCATCACCGAATTGGCACCGATCGAATGGGCGAGCTGGCTATTGACTGCCGCCTGCACCGACATGGCCATGCCCACACAGAAGGCCATCGCCAATAAAATCACGTTCATCGCACTACTCCGTTGCAAAAAGCGCACTATCTTAGTGCATCTTGCGTGGGCGTGCTCGATCTTCCGGCGCATGCGGCTTAATCCGCACAGTTGCATTTCACACCACGTCGCGCGCAGTCTGTCGCAAACGGCTCGGCGGAACCGGGCCGTCCTGCCAGGATGTGCAGCATACCCACCGACTTTCAAGGAGCCCCACCATGTCGCGTCATGTCTGTTCCACCTCTGCCCTGCGCGCCCTGATGCTCGCCGCCGCCCTCGCCTGCACCGTGGCGCCCCCGACGGCCACGGCCTGGCCATTTGGCGGCGAACAAGTCGACGGCAATGGCACCGTCACACGCCAGGCGCGCAAGGTCGAGTCATTCAATGGCATCGCGCTGGGCCTGCCGGGCCGGCTGGAACTGCGTATTGGCAACGTCGGCAACGTCGACAGTGTCACAGTCGAGACCGATGACAATCTGCAAGCCCTGGTCGAAACGCGGGTGGAAGACGGCATGCTGCGCATCCGTCCCGCCAGGCGCAACCTCGACCTGCGCACGCGCAATCTTAAAATTGTCGTGACGGCGCGCCAGATCGAGCGCCTGTCACTGGGCGGCTCGGGCACCATCGATGCGGATGTCCTGCACGGCAAGCGCCTGGACGTGGACGTCGGCGGGTCGGGCAAGATCCAGATCGCGCGACTGGACGCCGAGACGGTTGCGGCCAAAGTGGCCGGCAGCGGTGACCTGCGCGCCGATGGCGGAATGGTACGTGACCTGTCCGTGTCGATCGGTGGCTCGGGTAGTGTTGACCTGGGCAAGGTTGGCGCCGATACGGTACGCGTCAGCATCGCCGGGTCCGGCGACGTGACGGTGTGGGCAAAGAACGATCTGCGCGCAAAAATCGCCGGGTCGGGCGACGTGGGCTATTACGGTGACCCGGCAGTGAGCCGCAGCGTGGCGGGCTCGGGAGAAGTGAGGCGCATCGGGAACGCGCCGCGCTGATGCGGTGAAGTCGCCGGTTGCGCTCAGTGGCCGGCGTGGCCCGCGTGCGCATCCTGCGCTGCCGGCTTGCCGCTGTGCGTCAGCGGCATGACCGGCAACGTCACTTTGACTTCCTGGCGTTTGGCGGCGGCGTCCTGCACCACCAGGGTCAGCTCGACGTTCTCGCCTTCTTTCAGCTGGCGCTTCAGGTCCAGCAGCATCACGTGGTAACCGCCCGAGGCCAGCACGACCGGCTTGCCGGCCGGCAGATCGATGCTCTTCACCTGACGCATGCGCATCACCTGGCCCTCCATCGCCATCTCGTGGATTTCGGCGCGGCCGGCAACGGGCGTACGCACCTCGAGCAGGCGCGCAGGCGTGGCCGATTGCAGCTGCATGAAAGCGCCGGTGCTTTTCTGGGCCGGCACGGTGGCACGCACCCACGGTTCGGTCACGGTGACCTGGGCCAGCGCGGAGACGGAAAACAGGCCAGCGGCAAGCGCGGCGATCAGGTGACGGGTCATGGCAATCCTTGGCAAGTTGGTGTCAGTGAAAAATACAATCTTACACGGCGCCGCGCAAGGCTTCGCGCTCGACCAGCACAGTGTCGGTGCCGTCGGTCAGCCACACCTGACCATCCTGGATCGTGCACTGCAGCGCCATCGAGCGTGACGCCATTTTCTCGAGCTGGGCGCTGATCTCGGCCGGGATGTTGATCACGCTGACGTTCCTGGCGCGCTCGATCTTGTTGGCGATGCCCTTGAACCAGATGCTGCTCGTTGCGCTGTAGCTGTAGACGATCACTTTCTCGGCGCGGCCGGCCGCCTTCAGCAGGCGCTTCTCGTCGGGCTGACCCACTTCGATCCACAGGTCGATGGCGCCGGTCAGGTCCTTGAGCCACAGCGCCGGCTCGTCGACGTCGAACAGGTCTTTCGTGAACGCCAGCGCCGGGTCGGCGTGCAGCGCGTAGGCCAGCACGCGGATCATCACGCGTTCCTCGGTCTCGGACGGATGCCGGGCGATCGTCAGGCTGTGTTCGTGGTAATAGTTGCGGTCCATGTCTGCAATCGACAGGTCGGCCTTGTAGATGGTCGCTTTGATAGCCATTGGTGCGGTGCTTTGAACGGATTGATCGGTAGTCGGACTCGTGAGCCCGCTATTGTCGCATGCGCAGCGCGCGCCGGGCGACGGCGCGGGGTAGACTTCCTGGCACAGATCATCCAACCAAGCCAGGAGACCCGCATGACCGACACCTTTCCACCCAATCAGCAATTCCTGCTCGCTGCCCGCCCGGTCGGACTGCCGCAGGCCCACGACTGGCAATTGCACGAACAGGCGGTGCCGGCGCCTGGCGAGGGCGAGATCGTGGTCAAGGTGCTGTATCTGTCGCTCGACCCGGCCATGCGTGGCTGGATGAACGAAGGCAAATCGTATATCCGCCCGGTCGCCATTGGCGAAGTCATGCGCGCCGGCGGGCTGGGCGTGGTGGTGGCGTCGCGTTCGCCCCGCTTTGCGGTGGGCGACCATGTCGCCGGCGGCACCGGCGTGCAGCGCTACTGGTCCGGCCCGGCCGATGACAAGAACGCCAGCTTCAACAAGATCGATCCACGCATCGGTCACCCTACCGCGTGGCTGAACCTGCTCGGCATGCCGGGCATGACGGCCTGGTTCGGCCTGCGCGAGGTCGGCCAGGCCAAGGCCGGCGACACGGTCGTGGTTTCGGGCGCGGCCGGCGCCGTCGGCATGACCGTGGGCCAGGTCGCCAGGCGCATGGGGTGCCGCGTGGTCGGCATTGCCGGTGGCGCCGAGAAATGCCGCTTCGTCGTCGAGCAACTGGGTCTTGATGCTTGCATCGACTACAAGGCGGGCGGCCTGCACGCAGCGCTCAAGCAGCATTGCCCGCAAGGCGTGGACGTCTATTTCGACAATGTCGGCGGCGACATCCTCGACGCCGTCCTCACGCGCATCAACATGAAAGCCCGGATCGTGATCTGCGGGGCGATCTCGCAATACAACGTCACCGCACCCGTCAAGGGGCCGGCGAACTACCTGGCGCTGCTGGTGAACCGCGCGCGGATGGAAGGCATGGTGGTGTTCGACTACGCGGCGCGCTACCCGGAAGCCGTGGCCGAACTGGGTGCGTGGCTGGCGGCGGGCGAGATCGCCAGCCACGAGCACGTGGTCGACGGCTTCGAACAATTCCCGCAGGCGCTCCTGATGCTGTTCGAAGGCCGCAACCTGGGCAAGCTGGTCTTGAAGGTGGCCGACGCATAGGCACCTCGCAGCTGCCTCTGGCCTGCCCTTGCATGAAAACGGTGGAACTAACGCTCACCACGTCTCTCTAAACACGAGCGCGCATCCTGTGTGCGCTCGTGGCATTCGGGCACGACCTCTATCACTGACAGCCCAAGGGCAGAAGGAGATCGACATGGCGACCAGCAAAGAGAACGGCATCAAGGGCACGACCACCGGCAGTGCCCAGAAAAGCGGGCAACCGGCCAAGCGTGGTTTCGCAGCGATGGACCAGAACCAGCAGCGCGAAATCGCCAGCAAGGGCGGCCAGGCGGCGCACCAGAAAGGCACGGCGCACGAATTCGATTCCGAAGAAGCGCGCCGCGCCGGCCAGAAAGGCGGTGAAGCCGTCAGCCGCAATCGCGCGCACATGGCCGATATCGGCCGCAAGGGGGGCGAGAGCCGGCAGTCGGCGCAGCGCGCGGCGGCAGCGGCGCTGGCCGACAAAGGCAATCGCCAGGGCAAGGACAGCTAGTCTTGCCAGCGTCGTTTCCCGCCCGCGCGGGAACGACGCGTTGGCGCTGCGTGTCTGCTGGGGCCCGTTGTCTGCTCGGGCCCGTTGCCTGCGCCGCCCCGTTGCCTGCGCCGCCCCGTTGCTTGCGCCGCCCCGTTGCCTGCCCGCTCCCGGCAACGCTCACCTCCCCACCTCCTGGCCAACCATTCGGGCGCAGCGCCACCCCCTGTGGTACATTGCCCGCCTTATGCAAACGCTGAAATACCTGACCGCCTATCCCGAGCAACTGCGCACGCAGGTCAGCGACCTGATCGCGCAGAACCGCCTTGGCGACACACTGCGTCAGCGCTATCCGGCGCCGCACGGCATCCGCACCGACCGCGCCCTGTACGACTATGTACAAGACCTGAAGGACGAGTACCTGCGCCAGGCCGCGCCGGTGTCAAAAGTGGCTTTCGACAGCAAGATCCAGGTGGTCCAGCATGCGCTCGGCCTGCACACGGCCATCTCGCGGGTCCAGGGCGCACGCCTCAAGGCCAAGCACGAGATCCGCATCGCCAGCCTGTTTCGCGATGCGCCGCTGCCGTTCCTGCGCATGATCGCCGTGCACGAACTGGCGCACCTGAAAGAAAAAGAACACGACAAGGCGTTCTACAAGCTGTGCAGCTGGATGGAACCGGCCTATCACCAGCTGGAGTTCGACGTGCGGCTGTACCTGACCTGGCTCGATCTGGCCGGCGCACGCTTGTGGGACGTCGAACCAGCAACGCTGTCGCGTTGATGCTACCATGTGCAACTATCGTTGCGCATGTGCAACAAAAATCTTCGCCGATTGTCTGTCTTGTCGTGCTCCGCTCGACTTTGAACGTGTGCTTCGCTAGAGTCGTCAGGTTCTGGCCCGGCGTCACCCGACACCATACAGGCCCTTGGCGCCAACATCTCATCACATGCTTTTGCACTATTTCCCCGGCACGCTATTGCCTGCCGCATTCGTTACTTGCATGCTCGCCTGCACGCCGCTGTATGCCCAGGCGCAGGCACCCGTGCAGGCCGCCGAACCGGCGCCCGACACGGTTGCTGGCCCCACGTGGCAGCTGTCCGGCTTCGGCACGCTCGGCGTCGTCCATTCGAACAACCGTGAGGCCGATTTCACCTCGTCCATCCTGCGCGCCAGCGGCGCCGGCGTGTCCGGCTCGTGGAGTCCGGACGTCGACAGCCGCCTCGGCGCCCAGCTCGACGTGGGCCTGGGTGCATGGTCGGGCGTGCTGCAGGTGGTCAGTGAACAGCACCTGGACGGCAGCTATCATCCGCGCGTCGAATGGGCCAATATCAAGTACCAGATAACGCCCGATCTCGCCGTGCGCGTGGGCCGCATCGCCCTGCCGGTCTTTCTGGGCGCCGAATCGCGCAAGATCGGCTACACCATTCCGTGGGCGCGTACGCCGGTCGAAGTCTATGGCGCACTGCCGATTTCAAGCAGCGACGGGATTGACGCGACCTGGCGCTGGAACGCGGGCGCCGTGCGCCATGCAACGCAGGTCTTCTCGGGCAGCACCGACCAGAAACTGGGCTTTGGCCTGCAAATCGACGCCGAAAACATCCTGGGCCTGTCGCACAGCATTGATTACGGCCCCCTGACGGTGCGCCTGTCGGCCGCGCGCGCGCGCCTGAACACCGGCATCGCCGCCGACCTGTTCGCCGGCATGCGCATGTTCGGCCCGCAGGGCCAGATGCTGGCCGAGCGCTACGCCATCGTCGACAAACGCGTGGAGATGGTCAGCGCCGGCGCCAGCTACGATCCGGGCCCCTGGTTCGTCACCGCCGAAGCGGGGCGCGCCCGCACCGACTCCCTGCTCGGCGACGGCACTTCGGTGTATATCGGCGCCGGCTGGCGCCAGGGTGCATTCACCCCGTACGTCGGCTACGCGCAGATCCGTGCCGACATGAACACGTCCGATCCCGGCCTGTCACTGGAAGGCCTGCCACCGCCCGTCGCCGCCGGTGCCGCCCAGATCAATGGGGCGCTGAATACCTTGCTGTCGATGATTCCGATCCAGACCACCTGGAGTACCGGCGTGCGCTGGGATGTCGCATCCGACCTGGCCCTCAAGCTGCAGTTCGAGCAAGTGCGCCCGCGCGGCGGCTCGCGCGGCACCCTGATCAATTCCACGCCTGCGTTTCGTTCGGATCGCACGGTCAACGTGACCAGCATTGCGCTGGACTTTGTCTTTTGACGCCGATGAAAACACGCCTCGGTACTTACTCCCGCCAGATGCTGGTCCTGTGCACGCTGTGCTTTGTCGCCACGAGCGCGTCGGCCGAACTGGTCGTCATCGTTTCCAGCCGCAACCCGAACCCGGTGCTCAACGCCGAGCAGGTCAGCGCCATCTTCCTCGGCCAGACGGGCCGCTTCCCCGATGGCGCGGCCGCCGTTGCCATCGACCAGGGTCTGGGCGCCGCGCAGCGCGACCTGTTCTATCGCCAGCTCACCGGCAAGAGCCCCGCGCTGCTCAAGGCGCACTGGTCGAAGATGGTGTTTACGGGCCGTGGCCAGCCGCCACGCGAAGCTGCAAGCGACGCCGCCGTGCGCCGCATGGTGGCCGACAATCCGTCGATGATCGGCTACATCGAGCGCGCCGCGCTCGACCCGTCGGTGCGTCCGGTGCTGGTGCTGCAGTGAGAACGCCGTGAACATGCTCGCGCGTCCAACCGGGCCGGCGCTGGCCGCCAGCGACGAGCAGTCGGCCGCCGCCCCGCGCGCGCGCGGCCGGCTGGCGCGCTGGCTTGCGCTGGCGCTCGAGACACACATTTCGCTGCCGCTGTTTGCGCTGGCGCTGCTGGGCGCGATGTGGTTCGGCACCCTGCACGTGATCGATGCCGAGCGCCGCACTGCCATCGCGGCCACCCGCGACGCCACCCAGGAACTGCTCGACACCTATGAAGCGCAACTGGCGCGCAGCCTGAGCGCGATCGACCAGACCCTGCGCGTGCTGAAGTACGCTGTGGAGCAGAACGGCCCGACTGGCGCCCTGCCCGCGCTCGAAGCCAAGGGCCTGCTGCCGCCCGGCCTCGTGTTCCGGGTCGAAATCAGCGATGCCAGCGGGCGCATCGTCGCCAGCAATCCGGCATCGAAGGGCCGCAATCTGGCCGGTAGCGCGTGGTTCGAATTCCATCGCCAGACGCGCGACGACGTGCCGTTCGTTAGCCTGACGAACCTGAGCGAGTCATCGCACGAACCGATCGTCCATTTTTCGCGCCGTATCAACGATGCCAGCGGCCACTTTGCCGGCGTGGCAGTCGTCGCGCTCGACCCGGCCTATTTCACCAGTGGCTACGAACGCTCGCGCCAGGGCGATCGCGGCCTGCTCGGCATGGCGGGCACCGACGGCGTGCTGCGCGCACTGCGCGTCGGCGAAACCGTCTCGTGGGGCCAGCGCTTTGCGCCGGGCGTAAACGGTGGCATAGCAGCCGGCACGGGCGCGCGCGGCGCCCCCGTGCTCGAGGACGAAGCCCGCACCGTCGCCAGCCGCTCGATGAACAGTTTCCCGCTGGTCGCGGTGGCCGGCCTGTCCGAAGCCGAACAGATGGCCGATTTCTATCAGGGCCGGCGCGCCTGGTTGCTCGGTGCGGGCGCGGCCAGCGCACTGCTGATCGCCGTCGTGATCCTGGTCAGCGCCTGGTCATGGCAATTGGCCAAGGCGCGCCGGCGCGAACGGCTGGCGCAGGAAACCTATGCCGCCGCATCCGAAGCCAGTCCTGACGCCTTCTTCGTGCTGCGCACCGTGTTCGGCCCCCGCGGCGAGGTGCGTGATTTTGTCGTTGCCACCACCAACAGCCGGGCCGAGCGCTTCACCAGCCTGACCAAGCACCAGATGGCCGCCAAGCCGATCTCGGGCCTGCTGCCACCCTCGATCAGTCAGTCGGTCTTCGACGATCTGTCGGCAGTGGCGCGCGACGGCATTGCGCGCGAAACGGAATGGCAGGCGCAGAGCCTGCCCCAGCCCGGTGTCTGGCTGCACCGCCAGGCCGTCGCCGTGGAGGGCGGCGTGGTGGTGATCGTGCGCGACATCACCGAGCGCAAGGTCGGCGAACAGCGCATCCGTCACCTGGCCCACCACGATGACCTGACCGGCCTGCCCAACCGCAGCCTGCTGCGCGAACGCCTGGGTCAGGCGATCGTTACCGCCGCCGGGGCGGGGCAAGCGGTTGGCCTGGCGTTCATCGACCTCGATGGCTTCAAGCTGGTCAACGACACGCTGGGCCACAACGCCGGCGACGAACTGCTCAAGGTGGTCGGCGCGCGCATGCACCGCTGCCTGCGCCGCGACGACACGCTGGCGCGCTTCGGCGGCGACGAATTCGTGATCCTGCTGCCGGAACTGGCGGGCGACCCGATGGCGATCGCGCCGCTGCTCGAACGGGTACGCGAAGCGGTTACCGAGCCAGTGCTGGTCGAGGGCCAGGAAGTCCAGGTCAGCTGCAGTATCGGCGTGACGTTCTACCCGCGCGACGGCGCCAGCGCCAATGCGCTGATGATGCACGCCGACGTGGCCATGTACCGCGCCAAGGAACTGGGCAGCAATAACGTGCAGTACTACGTCAGCGAGATGAACGAGAGCGTCGACGAGAAACTCGTGCTGCTCGAAGGCCTGCGCGCGGCGATCGACACCTGCGCCGAAGACTATCCGGGCCCGTGCCAGTTCCAGCTGCTGTACCAGCCGAAGATCGACCTGCGCACGAATTGCCTGTTCGGCGTCGAGGCGCTGATTCGCTGGCACCATCCGGAGCAGGGCCTGGTCTCGCCGCTGCGCTTCATCGGCCTGGCCGAAGAGAGTGGCCTGATCGTGCCGATCGGCGACTGGGTGCTGCGCACCGCCTGCGCCCAGGCCCAGGCCTGGCGCATGGACGGTCTGCCGCCAGTGAGCGTGTCGGTCAATGTCTCGGCGCGCCAGTTCGAAGACAAGCGTCTGGTCGAACGCGTCGCCGACGCGCTGCGCGCCAGTGGCCTGCCGGCCGACGGCCTCGAAGTCGAGGTGACCGAGAGCCTGATCATGCGCGACCTGGGCCGCTCAATCGACAAGATGCGCGAGCTCGAGGCGATGGGCGTGGCGCTGTCGATCGACGACTTCGGCACCGGTTACTCGAGCCTGTCGGCGCTCAAGTCGTTCCCGATCAGCCGCCTGAAGATCGACAAGTCGTTCGTCGCCGACCTGGCCGATTCGCCCGACGACCAGGCGATCGCGATGGCCGTGATCTCGCTGGGCCACAAACTCGACCTGCGCGTGATTGCCGAAGGCGTCGAGACCGAGCAGCAGCGTGACTTCCTGCGCGCCAACGACTGCGACGAAATGCAAGGTTACCTGTTCAGCCGTCCGCTCCCGGCCGGCGACATTGCACGCCTGCTCGCGGGCGGCGCAGGAGACACGCATGCACCCTGCCCCCAATAGCACCAGTACCAGCGCCAGCACGGGCGCTGCGCCGTCCCATGACGCACCCATGCTGCGCCGCATGCGCAATTACTGGTTCGCTACCGCCATGCTGTACGTGGCCACCATGGGCCTGCTGGCCGCGCAGGTTGGCGCGGGCTACACGCCACGCGGTCCCGCGCTGGTGCTCAGCATCGTCGCCGCGTGCGGGACGCTGGCGTTCTATGCGCTGATCCGCTTCAGCACGCGCCTCAAGATCGCGCCCGACATGCTCGCCGCGCTGCAATCGCTGTTCGCGATCGGCTGCACCATCGTCGGCTATGCCATTGCCGGTCCGCTGCGGGCATCGCTCCTGAGCATGCTGGTGGTGGCCATCGCTTTCTGTACGTTCGCCATGCACCCGCGCCGCGCACTGCTGCTGGCCAGCGCCGCACTGGCCGGCATGGCCGGCATCATGTGGTATCTGCAGGCAGTCGATCCGCTGGGCCACCCGCCCGCAGTCGAAGCAATGAGCTTCGGCTACCTGGCTGCCGCCTTGCTGGCGACCACGCTGCTGGCCAGCGAAATGACCAAGCTGCGCCGGCGTATGAAGGCCAGCCGGCAGGAGCTGCTGGCGGCGCTCGAGACCATCCGCCTGCTTGCCACGGTCGACGAATTGACGTCGCTGGCGAACCGCCGCCACATGAACGAGTTGCTGGGCGCCGAAGAACGGCGTTCGGCGCCGACGACCAGTTGCGTGGCACTGCTCGACCTCGACCTGTTCAAGCAGGTCAACGACCAGTATGGCCACGCGGTGGGCGACGCGGTGCTGCGCGGATTTGCCGGCGCGGCGCATGGCGCGCTGCGCGAACACGATACGCTGGCGCGCTGGGGTGGCGAGGAATTTTTACTGCTGCTGCCCGATGCCACGGCGCAGGCGGCGCGCCAGGTGCTCGAGCGCATCGTCACGCGCGTGCATGCACTGCACATCGACGGCATGGCGCCGGCGCAGCGGATCAGCTTTTCGGCCGGCCTGGCCGAACGCCGCGATGGCGAACCGTTCATGGAAGCGATCAGCCGCGCGGACAAGGCCCTGTACCGTGCCAAGGCGGCAGGACGCGACCGGATCGAAGTGGCCTAGCTTGTCTGCCTAGCCTTTCAATTCGTCGGCCGCCGCCGCTGGCAGGCTCGACGCCAGCACGACCGGCGCCGACGCGCGCAGGCGCTGGATCAGCAGGTCGGGATCGCTGTCGGCGATCATCAGGTTTTCGTGCTCGGGCCGCACGAACCCTTCGGCCACCTGGTGACCCACGAACGCGCGCAGTCCGTCATAGAAACCATTCACGTTCAACAGGCCGATCGGCTTGGCATGGATGCCCAACTGGGCCCAGGTCACCATTTCAAACAGTTCTTCCAGCGTGCCCATCCCGCCGGGCATGGCGATGAAGCCTTCGGACAGGTCGGCCATCATCGCTTTGCGCTCGTGCATGTCCTTGACGACGAACAGGCGCGTCAGGCCCGCGTGGCCGACTTCGCGCTCGACCAGCGCGCGCGGGATGACACCGGTGGCTTCACCACCCAGACGCAGCACTTCGTCGGCGATCACGCCCATCAGGCCGACCTTGCCGCCGCCATAGACGAGGCTGATGTTGTGGTCCACCATCGCGCGCGCCAGCAGGCGCGCAGCGTCGGCATAAACAGGGTTGACGCCGTGTGCGGCGCCGCAGTAGACAGCAAGGGTTTTCATCGTATGCATTTTCAGAGGAAATCAGCGCCGGGCCGGGCATCGGCCGACAGTTTTTTCAGATAGTCGTCAGAGAGCTTCTCGAACAGCACGCGCGTCTCGCCATTCAGGTAGGGACCGATCATCGACAGCACCTGGTAGCAGCCGCGCGCGAGCGCATCGGCAATCGCCTGCTGCTCGCTGTATTTGCGGGGATTGCGCACGTATTCAAACGACAGCCAGTAAGTCGCCACCACCACCATATTGGTGGCCATGGCGCCGATCTGCTGGTCCGACGCATCGAGCGAACCTTCGCTGCGCAAGTCTTCGCACAGCTGGCGCGCGACCTTGATCTTGTGCGCGTGGATCGCCTTGAAGTGCAGTTCGAGCTTGCGGTTGCGCGACAGCAGATCGTTCAGATCGCGGTAGAAGAAGCGGTAGCGCCAGATCAGCTTGAACATATGGTGCAGGTAAAGCCACACGTCTTCCATGTTCGAGCGGCGCCCGGCCGGCACCGTCAGGATGCGCTCGATCTCCGCCTCGAACTGGACGAAGATCGAGTTGACGATATCGTCCTTGTTGCGGAAATGGTAGTACAGATTGCCGGGCGAGATGTTCATCTCTTCGGCAATGACGGTGGTCGTGATGTTGGGCTCGCCGAACTCGTTGAACAACCTGAGCGAGAGCTCGAGGATGCGTTCACGGGTCCGGCGCGGTGCTTTTTGTTGCATGTAGGCCGCTGTTCGTGTTTGTTCCCGCAAGGATATCATCGAACGGTCGTTCTATCGAGCAATCTACCGGCAGACCGGGCTCGGACTCGCCTTACCCGGTGCAGCGCGCGCTTTGCAGACGGAACGCTTCGTCGAGCTGCTCGCGCAGCGCCCGCGCGCCCAGCGGCTTGATGTAATGACCGTCCGCCACGCCACTCTTGATGGCCGCTTCGATGTCAGTCAGGTCGGGCTGACCCGACAGCATCAGGCGCACCGTGTTCGGGTAACGCGCCGCTGCCTCGGCCAGCACCTCGGTGCCGCGCATGCCGGGCATCGCCTGATCGCACAGGATGACTTCGACCGGTTCGTGCGACAGCACCTGCAGCGCTTCTTCGCCGGAGCAGGCGCTGAGGACCCGGTATGGCTGGCCGATCAGCATGTCGTTGAGCACCCCGAGCATGAAGCGGTCGTCGTCGACCAGCAGCAACGTGCGCGCGCCGGCGTCCGGCGTGGCGGCGGTGGCCGTGGTGTCATTGGCCGCCATGGCCGTGACCGGAGGCGGCGCTGCAGCCGCTGCGGGCGCGGACGCCGGTGCGGTCGTCAGGAAGGCTTCAAGTTCGGCGACGAAACTTTCGGGTTCGATCGGCTTGCTGATATAGCCATCGAAGCCGGCGGCCAGGACTTTTTCGCGGTCACCCGTCATCGCCAGCGCAGTCACGGCGAGGATTGGCACGCCAGCCAGCGCCGGGTCACCCTTCAGCTCGGCCAGGACGGCAAAACCGTCCATGCCTGGCAGGTTGACGTCGCAGGCGATCAGATCGGGGCGCTCGCTGCGTGCAGCGGCCACGCCGCGGGGCCCGTCGGCCGCACTCAGCGGCGCGTGACCATATGCGCTGAGCAGGAACGACATCAGTTCGATGTTGGCCGGGTTGTCTTCGATAATCAGGATGCGCGCCACTGGCTACTCCGAAAGATGCGTTGTTGATATCACTGTACCACGCTCGGGCGCGGGGTGGATTCACGCAGCGCCGTGCAAAACAGGGGGTGCCTGACGGGCCGTTTGCAGACCACCGATCTCGGCCATGACGAGCGCCAGCACGCGCCGGTTGCGGCCCAGTGCGACATGGCCGACGCCGCCCAGTTCGACATTGCGCGCCCCTTCCAGGTGACCTGACGTCTGGGGCGCCACGATATTGTCGTGGTGCGTGTAGATCGACGTGATACGCGCGCGCGTGGCGGCATCTTCGTGCGCGGCGAGTTCGCGCAACCACGTGCAGGCGGGCCCGTCGACACCCGCGCGCTGCATCTGCTTGGCATTGATGCCGATTCCGAACGTCGCCAGGCACGTGCCGTGGTGCGGCGTGCCGAGCGTGATGACGCGCGCCGCATGCGCGCCGCCATGGCGGCGCAACCAGGCGCGCGCGGCCAGGCCGCCCATGCTATGGCCGACAACGATGACCTGCTGCGCGCCAGCCTCGCGCCGCAACCGTGTTGCGCCCTCTTCGATCGCATCGGCAAAGCCGTCGATGTCGCCGGTAAGCGGCTCCAGGTCAAGCGTGGCATGGCTGATGCCGGCCGCGTCGAGCCGCGGCGCCAGGTGCGCCCAGTAGCCGCTGTTGCAGCCGTAACCGTGCAGTAGCAGGACGGGCGGCGTGCTGCAGTCAGGATGGATGCGTGTGTGGGGCCGCGCACGCGGCATGTGCCAGGAACTGACCAGCATGCTGGCGCCGAACTCTTCGCCGACCATGCGCAAGGCGGCAGCTGCCCCGAGCTGGTGCCGGGGTGGCGTGGGACTGGCGACGCGCCGGCTCATCACGAAATTGTTTGCGTTGATCGCCAGGCGCACCAGCACCACGCTCATGACGCCAATGGCGGCGGCGTACCACGGCCCGGCGCCGGCCCAGGCAGCACCTGCGGCGATGGCACAGGCGATCAGCGCCTGCACGAGCAGGATCAGGCGTAGCAGAAGGCGCGAGCTCATGCCGGGGGCCTGTTGGAAGGACGGGCAAGGCGTGGGGCCGAATCGATGCGGTGGATGTCCATGACGCGAGTATAGGCCTGGCGTGGCGGCCGCATCAACGGGGCGGCGCATCCTTCAGGATCGCACGGGCGATGCCGCGCAGGATGTTGACTTCTTCGAGTTCCAGGCCACCGCGCGCGAACATGCGCTTGATGCGCGGCATCAACTTTTTCGGGTTGTCGGCATTCAGAAAACCGATGGCGACAAGGGCCTGCTCGAGGTGCGCGTACATGCCGTCGATCTGGGTCACGCTGGCGGCGTCGCCCTGGAAGCCGACGCCACGCGTATCGGGCGCGCCGCTGACGAAGGCCATGCGCGCCTCATAGGCCAGCACCTGGGCCGCCTGCGACAGGTTCAGCGACGAATAGTCGGGATTGGCCGGGATGTTGATCAAGACATTGCAGCGCTCGACGATGTCGTTCGGCAGCCCGACGCGCTCGTTGCCAAACACGATGGCAGCGCGCAGGTCGGGGGCGGCGCCGGCGTGTTCGGCGAACGCGCGCGGGGTCCAGACCGGGGGTGAAAATTCGCGCAGGCGCGCCGAGACGGCAGCAGCGAAGTTGCAGCCGTCGAGCGCCGCGCCGATATCCGGCACGACCCGTGCATTGTTCAGGACGTCGCCCGCGCCGCTGGCAAAGGCGACGGCTTCCGGGTCATTGACGAAGTCGGCGCATTTCGGCGTGACCAGCACCAGATCGGTAAAGCCCATTGTCTTCATCGCACGCGCGACCGAGCCGATGTTGCCGGCGCGGCTCGTTTCGACGAGGACGAAACGCAAACGGCCGAACAGCGGCGGCGGGGGCAAAGAAGAAGTGTCGGTTTGGGTCGGGTTCATTTACAATAGCGACCATCGCGTGGTGCGGACGGTTTTACGGTAGCGGGGGCAAGCCCCGGATTGTAACGGGTTCCAGCGCCACCCTGCTCTTTAATCACTCTTCAATAGCTGATCGTTCACGGCGCCCTTTCGGTGCGTGAGTGGGCGTTCGCGTTCTTACGGAAAAGCCTCCATGCACCCAATGCTCAACACGGCCATCAAGGCCGCCCGCCGCGCCGCCACCGTCATCAACCGTGCGTCCTTCGACATCGACCGCATCGTCGTTTCAGAAAAGCAACATAACGATTTCGTTACCGACGTCGACCAGGCGGCGGAGCATGAAATCGTCGAAACGCTGCTCAAGGCGTATCCGGGCCATGCCATTCTGGCCGAAGAAAGCGGTGCATCAGCCAATCTGAACGACGAGAGTGAAAACGTGTGGATCATCGACCCGATCGATGGCACCACCAACTTCCTGCACGGCTACCCCAACTACTGCATCTCGATCGCGCTCAAGCAGCGCGGCGTGATCACGAACGGCCTGGTCTATGACCCGGTCCGCAACGACCTGTTTACCGCCACCAAGGGCGGCGGCGCTTACCTTAACGACAAGCGTATCCGCGTGCGCAGCACCGAGCGCATCGGTCGCGCGCTGCTGTCGTCGGGCCATGGTCCGGATCCACGCGCACTGGCCGAATACCTGCGCATGTACGAAGTCGTCGCCTCGCGCAGCCATGGCGTGCGCAGCGGCGGTTCCGCAGCACTGGAACTGGCCAACGTGGCCGCCGGCCGCATCGACGGCTTCTTCGAAAAGAACCTGAAGATCTGGGACATCGCTGCCGGCGCCCTCTTGGTGACTGAGGCTGGTGGCATCGTCGGCGAATTCAGCGGCGAATCCGATTACCTGAACAAGGGCGACGTGATCGCGGCCGGTCCGAAGGTTTTCGGCGCGCTTGTCCCGCTGTTGTCGCCTTTCGCGTAAAATACACGTTGTAACAGTCAGGCCACTCGCAGGCGGTGCTTGCCAGTGGCCTGTGCTTTTATACAATACGTTACAGAGTTCTGCATCAAATACTTTCTACAGTGAAATACACTTCACTATAATCCCTGCCAGCCGCCTTTGCGGCAGCGTCCGGGCGCCCGCTAGCTTGCGCGCCTGCATCGATCAATCCGATTCCAGGACTGCCGCCAAGCATGGCGACGGGCCGCTTTTTTACTGAAAAAATCTATGTCATTTTCTTCACTTGGTCTTTCTGACGCGATCGTGCGCGCGGTAACCGAACAAGGCTATACCGCCCCGACCCCGATCCAGAGCCAGGCCATTCCAACCGTGCTGAACGGCGGCGACCTGCTCGCCGGCGCCCAGACCGGTACCGGCAAAACGGCTGGCTTCACGCTGCCGATCCTGCATCGCCTGTCGAACGACACTATCGGCGCAGCGCAGAAAAACAAGACCTCGCCACGCGTGATCCGCGCGCTGGTCCTGACCCCGACCCGCGAACTGGCGGCCCAGGTCGAGGAAAGCGTGCGCCTGTACGGCGCGTACACGAACCTGAACTCGGCCGTCATCTTTGGCGGCGTCGGCATCAATCCGCAGATCAAGCTGCTCAAGCATGGCGTCGACATCCTCGTCGCCACGCCGGGCCGCCTGCTGGACCACGCTGGCCAGGGCACCGTCGACCTGTCGAAGGTCGAAATCCTGATCCTGGACGAAGCCGACCGCATGCTGGACATGGGCTTCATCCACGACATCCGCAAAGTGCTGGCACTGCTGCCGGCCAAGCGCCAGAACCTGCTGTTCTCGGCTACGTTCTCGGAAGAGATCAAGACGCTGGCTGATCGCCTGCTGAACAACCCGCAGATGATCGAAGTGGCACGCCGCAACTCGACCGTCGAAGTCATCGCACAGAAGATCCACCCGGTCGACCGCGACAAGAAGCACCCGCTGCTGTCGCACCTGATCAAGGCGAACAACTGGACGCAGGTGCTGGTCTTCACGCGCACCAAGCACGGCGCCAACAAGCTGGTCGAGCAGCTGGGCAAGGACAGCATCGGCGCAATGGCGATTCACGGCAACAAGAGCCAGTCGGCACGCACCAAGGCGCTGGCCGAGTTCAAGGATGGCAGCCTGCAGGTGCTGGTCGCCACCGACATCGCCGCGCGCGGCATCGACATCGACCAGTTGCCACACGTGGTGAACTACGACCTGCCGAACATTCCGGAAGACTACGTCCACCGCATTGGCCGTACGGGCCGTGCCGGCGCGACGGGTGAAGCGGTATCGCTGGTGTGCGTCGACGAGCACCAGATGTTGAAAGACATCGAAAAGCTGATCAAGCAAACGCTGCCACGCGAAGTCATCGAAGGTTTCGAGCCGGACATGAACGCCAAGCCACAACCAATCCAGCTGCGCAGCGGCGCCCCAGGCCACACCGGCCGCGGCGGTCGTCCAGGTGGTGGCAATGGTGGTGGCCGTGGTAACGGCGGTGGCGGTGGTGGCGGCGGCAACGGCGGCGGCAACAAGCCCCGCACCCCCGGCGGCGCCCCGGCAGCCGCAAAACGCAGCGGCCCCCGCCCCGCCTCCGCAGTACGCCGCGACCGCTAATCCCATTAGGGCTTAATTAGGGTCAGAGTCGAATTATTGGGAAAGATTGTCACAACGCCCTCTGATTCGATTTCACCCGAAGGTCAATGTCGCAAAAGCTCTTACCCAACAATGAGGGTCAGAGTCGAATTGTTTGACAACTTTAAAAGTTGTCAGTTAATTCGACTCTGACCCTCATTGTTCTATTTCTACTCAGCATCTGAAATCGTGAACGTGCGGCACTATTATTGCCTAGCTAAAAAATCCTGCGCTGGCGAGCGATCATTGATTTCCCCAAGGCTTTTTTCGCTCTTGATTGAATGAGGGTCAGAGTCGAATTGTTGAGCAATATCCTCAAGAAAGTTGAGATCCGGCTTTTTCCATCGCCGGCTTTCCTAAAATCAATTACATATTAAGTAGGGTCAGAGTCGAATTATTTGATAACTTTTTAAGTTGTTATTTAATTCGACTCTGACCCTCATTGTTTATTGGGCTGAGGGAATGGCGCGGTGTTGATGAATAACAATGAGGGTTGGTTGGGGGTGGGAAGAATGGGATGTTGGGGAAGCGTGATGAGGGGGTGATATGGAGCGCCGGCGGATGTTGCGTGTGGGGGTACTGGTTGGGTTGGTGTTGGCGGGATGTGCTTCGCCTGGGCCTGTCAGCCTGACTGAAGTGCGGGAATTTGCGGATGCGTCTGCCAAGCTGGGTGGTTATGCGGAGTTGTCGCGGCGGTATCGGGATACGTACCAGCGCGAATTGCCGTATTTGTCACCCCAGGCGGAACGCATGGCGCGCGATACCGATGCAAAGCGGCAGGCGGTGTTCGGGAATTTTGTAGCAATCCAGAAGACGCTTGTTCTGTATATGCAGACGCTGAGTTTACTGGCGGGAGAGGACCGGTACGATTTATCCGGACGCATTGACGAGCTGGGGCACGGTCTCGGTGCCGTGACCGATTCCGGGCTGACGCAGCGTCATGTTGCGGCGTATGCGGGGATGACCCGGCTGTTGACGCGAATTATTACGTCCCGCTACCAGAATCAGCACGTCGATACAATGGTGCGCGATGGGGACGCTGACGTACAGGCGCTGCTTGATGCCATGATGGTTCTCACCCGCATTTATGAAAAAGCCAATGCGAATGAACAGAAAACCGTACTGGGCAGCTTCAATGCAGATATCCCAATGGCGAATCGCACTACGGATCGCATGCTGGTCATGTTGGCCAAGGTGCATCTGCAGAACAAGACGGCCGAGTACAAGCTGATCGACCGCCGGTACAAGCTGGCCCAGCAGGGCTTGACCAAGGTGGCGCTTGGCCATCAGAAAATGCGCGAGAACATGGATCATCTCAGCAGCGCGGAAACGCGACGCATGCTGGCGGGCTATGTTCGCGACTTGCATTTGATCCGCAATGCTCTCAGCGACGATTAAGGGGGAACACCATGTCCACACCTTCCGATAGCAAGCCCGGCCAGGCAAGGGGCGAGGCAAGCCCGACGCTACCCTTGATGACACCGCGTGAGCCAGCGGCGGCAGCGCAAACAGCCCAGCCGAAGCCGGCAACGACGGCAACGACGGTCGGCACGCCTGGCGCCGTACCGCAACCTGCCATGGTCGCACTCGATGTCGCCAACGCAGCGCGCGTCAATGCGCTGTCGAGCGTGGAGCACGTCGTCGAACTGGCTGACAGCGTGGTCCATATAGCGGATCAATTGCACGAGCGTATCTTGGAGGAGATAGCCTGCTACCAGGATCGAACCATGCCGGATAGCCAAAAGGCCGTAATGCATGCATTGATGGACGATGAACTGTTACTGCGCCAGCGTGCGCAAGCACTGTACGCCGAAGCAACCACCTGCGTCATCCACGGTCTCGATCAACCACAACGACACCTGATGGCGTTGACAGCGGCGGCTGCCGAACAAATCCGGCACATCGGCATCATCGCTGAAACCACCGGACTCGTTGGCGAGATTCTGTCACTCGTCGGCGGCATTGCCACCGGTCAGTTATCGCAGGTGGAAGCGGCGCTGGAAAACATCAAGCTTCATCACACCGCACTGAAGGCGCTCAAGCCAACGCCCCAGGCCAAGACCTGAATACTGCGCAATTGATTGAACACAGACGCGATATCAAGAAGCATCCTGCCTGCCGCGAGCCCGCAATGTCGACCTGCTGGCCGGCACACGTCCCGCGCAGCAGCACCCTTTCGCATCGCACATTCGATCGCAGAAGATCACCGCAGGCCCAAAAGACGCCGTCCCTGCCAGCAGTCGCTCAGGCAATCACGTCCGGCCGGCTCGACGGATCAAAATCGGCCCAGTCGCCTGCAACAATATTGCCCTGCGCCCGCTCGATGTGATGCGCCCCAAGCTGGCGCAGCAGATCGACGGCGCGGGTTTCCTGCGCCGGATCGGTAAACGCGACGGCGACCAGCATGCCGGCCGTGCGCGGCGCCACCGAATTCTCACCGCCCTCCTCGGACTCACCCCGGTCTTTCATCTTCGAAAAGCTGAACAGCGAACCGATATGCCCGCCCACCAGTCCGCCGACAATCGGCCCGATCGGCCCGGTGACGGGTGACGTTGCTGCGCCGATGGCCACACCAACTGCGCCACCCGTCGCCACGCCCTGCACCACGCCCTCGGGCGTATCTTTGGCGCCAGGCGACTGCAGATGATCGCCGCCAATCGGCGTCATGTCGTGCTGGCCGGGCTGGCTCAGATAAAAGCCACTGATGCGATCGGCATCGAAACCAGCATCGACCAGAGCGCTGCGCGCGCGATCGACATCGTCCTGAAGCTCGAAACGTCCTGCGATGATCATAGACATGGGCAAGTTCTCCTGGATAGAGCTAGCAGCATGCGCCCGCCGCTGCTGCCCATCTGTACGGCGCCGCACGCACCCTGTCACAGCCAACGGAGGCCAGGCAGCGCCCCGCGCACGTCAGCGCCACTGTCCATAGACCACGCCGTATTGCGGCGGTTCCTCGAGCGGTGCAGGCGCACTCACCTGCTGCCACTGACGTGGATCAATCTTGTAGTATTTGAGGAATTCGTCATACAAGGCAGGATGACGCGCGGCAAGCTGATGCGGTTGCTCGAAGAAGCTCTCAGTGGCAACCGCAAAGAATTCGGCCGGATTGGTGGCGCCGTAATGGTCGAGCACGCCTTGATTGCCCCACATTGCGTCATGCCGCAGATTGGCGTAATCGCGTGACAGCACTTCTGACCAACGACGGTAGCGTTCGCTGCTGCCCAGATACGGCGCGCCATTCGTGCTCCCGGATTCGCTGTCGAGTTGGTGGGCGAACTCGTGCAGCACGACGTTGTGCCCGGGCGCGTCCACGGTATCGCCGCGCCGCACATGATCCCACGACAGAATCACGCGCCCGTCGCCCCACGATTCACCCAGCAGATCCTGCCGCTCTTCGGTCACCACGCCGGACGCGTCGATCTGTTTGCGTGGCGCCAGGAAAGCGCCCGGATACACCAGGACCATCTCGAGCGTGGGATAACTGACCGGCTTTGCGCTGTCGCCAACGCGCCCCAGCAATAACAGACACGCTTGCCCGGCGATCGTCACGCGCATTGTGTCGGTGATATCGAGCCCGCCGCAGCCGACAAATTTTTTCTGATGCAGGAAATACTGGACCATGCGCCCCAGCCGTTGTCGCTGCAGATCGTCCATCCCGTTGTACTGCATGACATTGCGCGCCAGAATGGCGACATGCGCAGGCGGCAGCGGACGGGACACAGCGCAGCGCAAGCGCCACTTGGGCAGCAGCCAGGCGACCAGGATCACGACGCCCAGCAACCCGACAACAAGCGCTTCCATCATCAAGCCCGGTTGGTGAGCCAGGCTTCCACATCGTCGGCGCCGCCGATCAATTCCCCGCCGACAAAGACCTGCGGCCAGGTCATGCTGCCGGTGATGCCGCGCAAGACGATCGAATTGATTTTATTATCTTCGGAAATGTCGGTGAACTCGATGTCCTGCTCACGCAACGCTTCCCGGGCACGCGCGCAATGCGGACAACCGGGCCGCGAAAACATGACAACCGGCTCGGGCACCTGGGCCTGAGGCGCGACGTAACCGAGCATCGTGTCGGCGTCGGACACCTCGAACGGGTCGCCTTCCTTGTCTGCCTCGATAAACATCTTCTCGATCACGCCGTCGCGCACCAGCATCGAATAACGCCACGAGCGCGCGCCGAAACCCAGGTCGCGCTTGTCGACCAGCATGCCCATACCAGTGGTGAAGTCGCCATTGCCGTCCGGGATCACAGTGATGTTGCCGGCGTCCTGCCCTGCTTTCCACTGATTCATGACGAAGGCGTCATTGACTGAGATACACATCACTTCATCGACGCCGTGCGAGCACAGCACGGGTGCCAGCTCGTTATAACGTGGCAGATGGGTCGAGGAACAGGTCGGCGTGAAGGCTCCGGGCAGCGAGAACACCACCACCGTGCGTCCCTTGAACAATTCATCGGACGTTACGTCGCGCCACTGATCATCGGGGCGCGCCTTGAACGTCACCTTCGGTACGGGTTTGCCTTCCAGCGATTCGGCACTCGGTAACATCGATACTCCTGTCTGGTTGATTGTGCACCGCGTAAACGCGGCGAGATGGCAGGCAGATGAGGACTATTGATTTGTTTTCAACACATGGCTTGCAAAAGACGCAGCCCAAAAAACAAAACCGCGCAAGATGCGCGGCAAAGGACGACAGCGTTCGTCAGAACCGTGGCCAATGCGGGTCTCGACCGCATCAGCCCCGGGGGCGCATGTGGGGCACCTTACTTGACTACAGGTTGGCCTGGTGGCGGGCCGAACAGTGCTGCAACGAGTGGATCGCGTGCCACAGGGCTGCGATTGACGCGGATGGCGTAGTGGGTGTCATCGGCCAGGATATGGAAGTGACGACCGCTGCCGGCCATGTTCTGCTCGCGCAGGCCTGGACGCTCCTTGCGCGGTGCGACGCCTTCGCGCTTTGGCTGGCAGATCGCCGCCAGGAACGCCTTGACGCGATCCGGATCAGGCGAAATCTGATACACGGCCTTGCCCAGATAGGTGGCGGTGCCTTCGATGTAGCGCGCCAGCTCGATCACGCCGGCTTCACGCAAGTCGCGAATGTACTTGCGCGCACCGGATGGCGAAAACTTGAGGAACCAGGCAATTTCATCGGCGAGCATCTCGTGGCTCGATAGTTCATTGATCAGCTTTTGCATGTTTTCAATGCGGCGCTGGGTGGCAGACGTCGAACGCACGCGTTCGATCGGTGCCAGTGAAATCGGTGCACGCTCGGTTGGCTGTGGTGGGACGCGTTCAATCAGCGCCGAATTGCCGGAAGTGTGCACTGCGCCGGTTTCGCTGTGAGCCGCGTTGTGCTGTGTCGTTGCATGCATATTGATTAGCTCCAATAGAGAGTGAGACTGTGTGGTCCGGGTCGCTGTGTGTCGTGTGACACCCTGACAACATCTCGGTTCCGCTTAACTAGCCTCAAGATTGCCTGCATCAGACACCATGGTCTGTGCGCCATCCAACATTCGACAAGATTCCTGAAAGCACTATGGTGCGAAGCACCAAAACCGTGGCTTTGCGCCACTGGTGGAACTTTTAGCAATCTTGTAAGCTCTCTAAAACATGACGGCGATGTGGCGTCATGTAATCTGCACAAGCAACACTATACCTGCATGACGGCGACGTGACATTCTCCAGTGCGCACCCCTTGTTGCGTCATATGACAGCGTCGTTACAGTTCGTTTCACCTTAGAAATGTGCAAATTTGACCACTGTTGTAAAATCGCACAGCGTTTTTCCATTAGGTGCGGTAGCGCACCGAGGATTCTGAACCAGCACTGTTAAGCTTTATCCAACTTAGCTGCTGACGCATGCTTTGTCATCAATTTTAACCAACGGGAGTTACCTGTGAACAACACCAAGAAAATCGCCCTGGCTGCTGCACTGCTGTGCGCATCCGGCGCCACCCTCGCTCAAGAGATCAACCCATCGTGGTACATCCAGCCTAGCGTGAACCACGTTAAGCCGGATGCAGACTTCGGCGTTGACGACCGCGACACGGGTGGCGGCCTGAAGTTCGGTAAGGCGGTAAGTCAGAACTGGGATATCCAGGTCGGCGCCAGCCAGACCCGTTTCGAACAGGGTCGTAGCGAATACCGCCAGACCCTGCTGGGCGCGGACGCTCTGCTGATGCTGAGCCGTGAGCGTTTCCGTCCATTCATCCTGTTCGGTCTGGGCGTCGAGCGTGACAAGGTCAACAACCCACTGCGTAACGTCGAGAAAAACTCGCCGTACGGCACCGTTGGTATCGGTTTCCAGGCAAGCCTGACCCCGCAATGGTCGCTGCAAGCTGACCTGCGCACCGTGCGTGGCTTCCTGCGTGATGACGAACTGTTCGGCTTCAAGCGCAGCAACAACAAAATGCTGACCGTCGGCGTGAACTACGCGTTCAACCCGCCACCAGCAGCACCAATGCCAGCACCGGCACCAGTGGTCGAAGCACCAGCTCCAGCACCTGAGCCAGTCGCACCGCCACCACCACCAGCACCACGCTTCCAGAAAGTCACCCTCGAAGCGACCAAGATGTTCGCCTTCGACAAGGCTGTCGTGATCACCCCAGCACCTAAGCTGGACGAGATCGCTGCTGCCCTGCAAGCTGACACCAGCGTCACCAACGTTGAAATCACCGGTTACACCGACCGTCTGGGTTCGGAAACGTACAACCAGAAGCTGTCGGAGCGTCGCGCCATGGCCGTGCGTGAATACCTGATCGGCAAGGGCATCGACGGCAACCGTCTGCGCGCTGTCGGCAAGGGCGAAGCTAACCCAGTCGTTGAGTGCAACCAGAAAGGCCGCGCTCAGCTGATCGCTTGCCTGGAACCTAACCGTCGCGTCGAAGTCGACCAGATCACGGTTGAAGTCCCAGTCCAGCGTTAATACCTGAAGCTGTCACTGCCGCCTGTCGGCGGTGACAATGCGAGATCGAGGGGGCTTCGGCCCCCTTTTCTTTTGGAGAAGCGGTTATGGCAGTGAATAAATGGTTCCCGTACACGCACCAGATCTACAAGGTGCTGCGCGCTGCGGTCATGGACTGGATCGATCACCGGGCATCGAGCAAAGGCGCTGCCCTCGCGTTCTACACGCTGTTTTCGCTGGCACCGATCCTGGTGCTCGTGATTGCTGTCGCCGGTTTTTTCTACGGTGCAGAAGCAGCTCAAGGGCAGTTGCTCAATGAATTGCGCGGCCTCGTCGGCGCCCAGGGCGCCGACACCATCCAGGCCATTCTGGCGGGCGCGCAAAACAAGGAAACCGGCATGTTTGCCACAATCGTGGCCACATTGCTGTTGATCGTCGGTGCGACAACTGTGTTTTCAGAACTCAAGGACAGTCTGGATGAAATCTGGAACCTGCCGGCGCCACCGAATGGTGGCATCTGGAACCTGATCCGTACCCGCCTGCTGTCGTTTGGCGTGATTCTGGTGCTGGGTTTCCTGCTGATGGTGTCGCTGGTAATCAGCGCCGCGACCACCGTGGCTGAGAAATTTATCAGCGGTATGTGGCAAGAAGCCGCGATCGTCATGGGCTGGATTGCTTCGGCACTGGGCTTTTTGGTCATCGCCACCCTGTTTGGCGTCATCTACAAGCTGCTGCCGCGGGTGAAACTGTCGTGGAAAGACGTGGCCATCGGTGCGCTTGGCACGGCGGCGATGTTCACGCTGGGCAAGTTTGGGATTGGCCTGTACATCGGGAACAGCGGCACCACGGACAGCTTCGGCGCCGCCGGTTCGCTGATCGCGTTGCTGCTGTGGGTATATTACTCGGCGCAGATCTTTTTCCTGGGCGCAGAGTTCGCGCGCCAGTATGCGTTGCAGATGGGTAGTTTGCGCAACAAGCCGAAGTCGGTAACGGGCGTGGATCCGAAACCTGCAGAGGAGTAAGTCGTAACAATGGGTCGGCAGCCTGGCTGCCGACCTGGTCCGCTTGTTATTCCCCCAGCAGTTCCGATACCACTTCCATGCCCTCGACGCGCTCGGCCACGACCTTGAGCACCATCACGAGCGGCACGCCAAGCAACAGACCCCAGACGCCCCACAGCCAGCCCCAGAACAGCAGGCTGACAAAGACCGCTGCCGGATTCATGCGCGCGATCTTGCCGGTCATCCAGGTTGCAACGACCATGCCGACCAGTGTTGCAATGCCGAGCGAAGCGCCGGCCACGAGCGTTACCATGCCCACTGTCTCGAATTGCAGGAAAGCCGCCATGCCGGTCGCAACCGTAATCACGAGCGGACCGAAATATGGCATCAGGTGTGCAACACCGGCGAAGGCGGCCCAGGCGCCAGCGTTTTCCAGACCGATCGCGCGCAATGTGCCCCACATTAGCAGCGCCAGCAGGACATTGGTCACCAGCAGCATGAACATATAGCTCTGGATCGAGGTGTTGATGTCGTCCAGAATATGGACTGTGACTTTCTTGCGTGACAGTGAAGGCCCCGTCAGCTTGACCAGCTTGCGCTTGAACGTGTCGCCTGCCAGAAGCAGGAAGAACACGAGGAAGATCACCATCGTGGCCTGCGACATGAATGCGGCCAGGCTCATCGAGCCGGCCAGCACCCAGTCCATCACGCGAATCGGTGAACTCCCCGAGGCGTCGCCGGCATTCTGACGTCGTTGCTGCGTGACGCGGCGGGCATCCGAGCCGACATTGCTGGCAGCGCGTTCGATTTCAGCGGCCGCCGCCTGCATCTGCTGCAGCGTCGAGCGCTCTCCCGTCGTATTGGACAGGATGCGCGTGACCTTCGAAGTCAGCGTCGGCAGATCGTCGATAATATTGAAGAATTCGCCCTGCAGCCGGTATACGGTGCCGGCCATTGCGCCCACGATCACGACCGTGACCAGCGTGGCGCCGACGATGCGGCGTATATGCCAGCGCTCGAGCCAGCGCACCACAGGATTGAGGGTATACGCGATCAGAATGCCGAGCAGAAGCGGCACGAAGAATTTTTGCGCCCATTGGAGCGCGAAGACGAATGCGATGGTAGCGAGTACGCCGAGCGAGAGACCGCGGGCGTTAACGTGCAATGGAACGCGCAAACCACCGATGTGGAGCGCGATCTCATCGCCGGTGGAACGCACCTCGGGATGGAGGGCGTCACCGTTGCTGCTGGGGGGCAAAGCCCCCGGGGCGGCAGTATCAGGCGGGGTTGCCGGCATGGCCGGATCAGATTGAGCTAGCTGCATATGTGTGCCTGAACAAGTGACCGGGCCGCCCCGGCGATCCGACTATTATTTCACGCGGATGTCGTTCTTGACAGCGGTCACGCCTTTGACGCCACGTGCGATCTCGACAGCGCGCTGTGCATCGCGTGCATCAGCAACAAAGCCCGACAGCTGAACGTCGCCCTTGAAGGTTTCGACGTTGACTTCGCGTGCTTTCACGTTCGGGTCATTGATCAGGGCAGCCTTGACCTTGGTGGTGATCACTGCGTCGTCGACGTATTCGCCGGTGCTGGCTTGCTTGTTGGTCGACGAGCAACCGACAGCGGTGATGGCGACGGTAGCGAAGATGGCAGCGGAGATGATGCTTTTAGCGATTTTCATGATGGCTCCTAATAATGATCATGTTTAAAACTTACCCTTGCGGGCGGATTGCGCGGCGCCGGCAAGCCGGCCCGCAGGTTTATTTGCCGTATGCCGTCCGGGCGGTGCTTACGCACCCGTCCTTGACAGCACCGGCGAAGGCATCGCACTTCTGCAGTGCGACGCGATATTCGGCGTCGATCTTGGCGTCATTGGCATCCAGCCGCGCCTCGATCGCCTTGCGGTCGGCCCGGGCATCCGCCTGGAGCGTGACCAGTGTTGCCTTGGCCTGAGCCAGGCAGACCTCGCGGTCGTTGCCAACCAGCGTGCCGCAGCGCGTCTTGTCGCGGTCGTGGAACGCCGTCGCGATGCGCATGCGTGCCTGGGTATAGGCCGCCAGCGTGTTCTTGTGGGCCGCCGTCGCTTCTTCTTCGATCCGGATGCGCGCCGCGCGGGCATTGGCCACACAGATATCGTGCGGCACACCCGCCATGGCATCGCACTGGCTCTTGGCAGCATCATAGGCAGCCTCGGCAGTGTCCATTGCGTATTGATAGGTGGTCTTCGCATCTTCCCCTGCTTGTTGCGCCATGACTGGAGCAGTCCAGGCCATGGCAACAGCAATCAGGAACGTCACGTGCAAAGTCTTCATTATTTTTGTTCACCATTTGTCAACACTGGCGCTATCTTTACATGCGCAGCACGCTCGTTCTGTTCGCTGCCGAACATAAGACGCAGAGTGTTGGCGCTTGTCACACAAACCATGCAGATTGCCTGCCGTATTCACCGACAACCGACGAAACCACGGCCTCATGCTGTAAAACAGAGTAAGTGTGGCAGCGCACAGACCCCCACCGACAGCATGATTATTCTGAACCATACCATTTGTCAGGAGAACAATATGAATGCAAACCGTAAACTAATCGTCGCCGTGCTGGCGACTGGCGCCCTGCTCACCGGTTGCGCCACCAACAGCTCGCAGCCATTCGGCGGCGGCTATAACAATGCCAGCAGCAGCGCCTCGGCTGGCTATGGTGTGATCGATTCGATCCAGGTAGCACAGGGTGAAAACCGTACCAGCGGCGCCGGCGCCATTCTCGGCGGCGTGGTCGGTGCACTGGCCGGCAACCAGATCGGTAGCGGCGGCGGTCGCACGGCAGCCACCGTGGCCGCCGGCGTTGCCGGTGCTGCACTGGGTAACAGCGTCGAAAAGAACCGCAACGCGCCAGGTCCTGAGCAATACCAGATCAATGTGCGCATGGACAACGGCGAATACCGCGCCGTCATGCAGGACAGCGTCTACGATCTGCGCGTGGGTAACCGCGTGCGCATCGTCGACGGCCGCGTCTACCGCTACTGATCCGGCTAACCGGCCGCACCTTCTGGCCGGTTGATGCGACGGGACATGACCCCGTCGCCTTGACCGGCCTGCCAGCATCACCGTCTGCCGTACCGCCTCCGGAGAACGCCATGAGACACGTCATCCGCACTGCCACCACCGGCCTCTTTGCGCTGGCCACCTCGTTTGCCTGCCTGAGCGCCGCTGCGCAATCCACCCCACCCACCGGCGGGGATGCCAATGTCAGCCAGGTCGCTGCCCGCCAGCAAGCCCAGGAAATCGCCAAGGGCGATCCGGCACGCTGGTACCGCGACGATCCAGAGCAACAGACGCTGCGCAAGGAATTGCGCGCAGCATTGCAGGAAGCGCAGAACGCATGCCGGCAGCGGCCCGCCGCCGAACGCAAGGCCTGCGTGGCCGAAGCACGCGCAACGTTCCAGCGCGATTCGGCATCACCGGCCAAAACGCCATCCGCATAAGCCCAAGCGCGACGTCAGCGCTTTTTCTTGCGTGACGGTAGCGGGTACACATCCGCTACCAGTGTGCTTTCGCCAATTTGCCGGCTCGGCGATGCCGAGTCGTGTACCACCAGCAAACCTTCTTCGCTCCCGTCCCGGCTGGCAAAGAGCGCTATGCCTTCCGGATGATCGACGCCCTGCCCGAACGGCAAGTGCATCACCTGCTCCAGCACCGCACTGGAGACAACCGTTTCGCCATCCGGCTCGGCGCCGCCGACCCACCTGAACAAGGTCACTGGCCCATCCAGGTCCATCGTCGGCCCGGCCAGGATCAACAGATCCCTGCCCTGCTTGCACAGGTCGCGAATGCCCAGCCCGCCCAGGTCGAGGAAGTGTTTCCGGTACAGATTGCCATCGGCATCGAGTGGCGCCAGGCGCAATGCCCCCGCCTTCTCGTCATCGACAGGGGCGACCTCGATAATCGTGGCCCAGCCGCGCAGAACCGGCCCGCGCAGGCCAAGCAGCACATGCTTGCCCGCCAGCGCGATGCCTTCGATATCGAAACCATTGTCCTTGCCGGGAATGGCCAGGAACGGGCCGATGTGTTCATCCAGCCTGAGTTGCGCCGTCAGTTCGTTGCCGTGCGTGTCGCCACGCAGCATGGCGGCGGTGCGGCGCTTGCCCTTGTGCTCGATTTCCTTGACCAGTGTGGGCATGCCATCCTGTTTGCCCATCGGGATGCGGCCCAGCAGATAACGGTTGCCGTCGGCGCTCACCGTGGCCAGGCGCTTGTGCGTGCGCTTGTTGCCGTCCTCCGGGTCGGGCTTCTTGCGGCGCAGGCTGTGCGAGCCCGTCACCCACATGTACTTGCCATCGCAGGCCAGGCCTTCGACATCGGCTTCGTTGATGCGCTCCTTGTCGGCGTCGAAGGCGGGCAGCGGCAGGTCAAAGAAATCATGCAATGCGAACTGGCGATGCCCGCGCGCGAAGCTGCTCTGTCCGCGGCTGTCTTCTTCTACCAGCGTCAGGCGCTCGATGCTGACCGACTCATCGTTCGCCAGCCACAGCGTCTTGCCCATGCGCAGCGCCACTGACAAGCCGTTGCGCAGCTCCTTGTCGGGACTGAGGTCATCGCGTTCCGGATGGAATTCGAGCAGGACAATATTCGAGGGATGCATGGGTGTCTCGTGGTGAATGGTGTGTGTCCAGCATACCCGATCAATGACGCGGCCAATACAGGACAAAAAAAGACGGCGTCCAACTCGCGATTGGACGCCGTTCAAGCCCCACCATAACCGCTACAGCGCGCTGCACTGTAGCGTCATTCGTCGCCCGTGGCCGATGTTCACCATCGACCGGGGCGCTAGTCTTGTTTAGCCGCTTTGCGCGCCCGCTTGCGATTGAAGTACCAACCCAGAACGCCGACCGCTACTGCCGCACCGGCGACCGGTTTGCCGAGGCGACGCTGGCGCACGAAGTTCAGCGCATTCATCGCATACGGCATCAGCATCGCCACATTGGCGCCAGTCGGCTTGAGCAATGCGTCAGCCTTGGTGCGCAATGCCACCGTAGTATGGTCGAGGGCCGTGCGCATCATGACCTCAGGCTTGATGCCGTGCTGGATGCTGGCCTTGGCGTGGGCCACGCCAGCGCGGAAAAACTCGCCTTCACGCAGCAATTCCTTTTTGCGCACTGCCGGGTCCAGACTGTGTTGATGACCGGCCAACCCGGTCGTCTCTTCGTGTTTGTGCATGTTGGCTTCCTTGGATACGCCGCTCATAGCAGCATCTCGCGATCGTTTTTCAGTTCTTTCATCGTCGCCGGGAAACCCAGCTTGTTCTGCTTGATCAGCGCCATGCCCTTGGTGACCAGGATGGCGGTAATCAGCGTGAACACCGCGAACATGATCAACAGGATGGTCCAGCCCATCGATTCCCACGCCAGCGCCACGATGGTCATCGCACCGAACGCAATGGCAAACCAGACTGCCAGCACGGCGACGGCGAAGATCGCCACCAGTTCGATGACATGGTTGCGGATCTCGGCCAGCTCGAGCGCGGCGAGTTCCACGCGCGAAACCGCCAGACCAAACAGACTCTTGAAGAGACTGGAAATGCCGGCAAACACCCCGGGGTTCTGCACGTTTGCTTCTTGTTTATCCACGTAGCCTCCAGCCTTATTGTTTGCGGCTGATCAGCAGGCCGATGAGCATACCGACACCTGCCGCCGCTGCCACGATGCGCCATGGATTATGTTTCACATAATCATCGGCGGTATGCACCAGTTCCTTGCCCTTGACCACGGCTTGCGTGGGCATCAGGCTGGCGCCGCCCAGCACGGTATCGAGCATCGCCATGCCGCGCTCGCGCAGTTCTTCGGCTTTTTCGCCGGTGAGCGATGCGGCTGCAGTCAGCATGGACTGCGCATCGCGCACCAGGGCCTTCATGTCGGACTGGGTGGCATAGGTGCTGCCGCTGATTGGGTGCATGCTGCCGTGGCTGTTGCGGGAAGTGTCTAGCATGTTCTACTCCTGTCACTAATCAATCAATGAAACTGACCCGCACGGGGCGGGTCACGGTCAAGCTCAGGCCATCAGGTCGCGCATGTCGTCGGCGTGCTCTTCTTCGACAGCCATGATCTCCACCAGCATGTTGCGGGTGGTTGGATCCTTGTCGCCAATCGCCACGATCATCTGGCGATACGATTCGATCGCCACACGTTCGGCGATCAGATCGGCGCGGACCATGTCTTGCGCGTTTTCCGATGCATCGTATTCGGCGTGGCTGCGCGCAGCGAACGTGGCCGGGTTGAAGTCTGGCGAACCGTTCAGTTGCACGATGCGTTCGGCGATGCGGTCGGCGTGTTCCTGCTCTTGCTGCGCGTGCTCGAGGAACTCGGCCTTGATCTGGCCGGTGCCCGGGCCGCTGACCGTGTAGTAATGGCGCTTGTAGCGCATCACGCACAGCAGTTCGGTGGCCAGTGCATCGTTGAGCATGGCGATGACCGCTTCGCGATCGGCCTGATAGCCCTCGGTGACGGCGCCGTCATCGAGGTTGGCGGCTGCCTTGCGGATTGCCGAGACATCAAAGCCGTGGCCGAGGTTGGTGGTTTGTTCTTGTTCCATGGTGATTCCTTAATTCAAATACGCTTTAAAAGTAGGTTCAACGCGCTGCTGCACGTGGCGGAATGGCTGCGCCTTCGTTCGACAGAACGATTTCGACGCGACGATTCTGCTGACGGCTTGCTGCGCTGTCATTCGATGCAACAGGGAATGCTTCGCCGTATGCGCGCATGGCGATACGTTCACGTGGCACGCCCTGGCCGGCCAGCGCGGTCGCGACAGCGGCGGCGCGGCGTTCGGACAGTTGCTGGTTGTGGCTCTCGCTGCCGGTGCTGTCGGTAAAGCCTTCGATCAGCACGGTGCGGTTCGGGTTCTGGGCCATGACGTCAGCCAGTTTGCGCAGCGTCGCGACGCCATTCGCATTCAATACAGCCTGGTCGGTGGCAAACAGCACGTCGCCGATCGTGACCACGAAGCCACGTTCGGTCTTGACGGCCTGCAGGTCGACCAGCAGCGCTTCGAGCTTGGCAGCGCGTTCGGCCATGGCTGCGGTTTCAGCCTGGGCTGCCTGTGCCTGCATCTGGGCTTGCTGCGCCTGGCCTTGTGCCTGCTGTGCAGCAGCCTGGGCCGCTTCAGCATCGCGCTTGGCACGGTCGGCTTCGGCAGTGCGGGCATCGAGGCGTACCATGTCGCGCTGGCGCGTTGCATCGGCGATATTCGCTTCAGCGGCCTTGCCCTTGGCGACTTCTTGCGCCGTAGCGATGCGCTGCTTGGCCACATAGGCCAGGCGATCGATGTCGCTCAGGCTTTCGCGGCGGGCCGCTGCCTGGTTGGCCTGGTCGAGCGCTTCGCTGGCCTGCTTGAATTCGAGTGGTGCGTAGGTCGAGACCTGCGAATTATTGTTTGCGCTGACAAAGTCGGCGCGCGCCTGGTCGAGTGTTGGCGTGGTCATCGGTGCGCTGGCGCAGGCGGCGGCCAGCACGGCGGCGGCCAGGATCGATACGGCGGATTTGCGGTTTTTCATGTTGTTATTCCTTTTATTTTGCAAGCGCCGGATCGTCGGCGCGAACTCCTGTCCGGGGACAGGAAACAGTGCAATGACTCAAATGGCTCGGCTGCCTTGGTTGCCTTACTTGGTGTTGGCGCGGTCGACTTCTTCACGCAGTACGCGCAAATCGTCATTCAGCTGGGTCGAAGCAGCGGTTGCCTTGCTCGATACAGCCTTGCTCTGCGCCAGCTTGGCATCGGCCTGCGCCTGCACCGCCAGTTCGCGTGCCATCTTGTAATCACGCGCGGCCAGTGCCTGGTTGGCGCGACCCATCTTTTCACGTGCTGCCGTGATTTCGGCTGGTGCCAGGTCAGCTGCACCTGCCGACACTGCGTTCTCGATGGCGTTGCGCGAGACTGCCACGTCCGCCGTCGCAGGCGCCTTGTCAGGACTTGCGCAAGCCGTCAGTGCCAGCAGAGCGGCAACGCAGCCAAGGCGGGCAAACCCGGTCATCGATTGATGTTTATTCATCACATTTTCTCCTGGGAAGTGGTGTAGATAACGTTATAAACCTGTTATCGGTTGCGCTCAGTTCGGTGACGCACATTGCCTGCAGCGCGGAGCACCCGCAGCGCATACGCCGCTTATCGCCGGCATTGGGTGCGCCATCGCACGTTGACCCCGATTCCCATAGGCTACCCTCGCCGCACCACTATTGACAAAGGATAATCATGGCCGATCCAACGCCACCGGCGGCGCAGCGCCTGCAAGGACCACGCGGCAACAAGAAGAAACAGATCGCCCTGGCGGTCCTCGCGGTCTCGATTGCGCTGCCCGTCGTCGCCGTCATCGTCATCGTCACCTTTGACTGGAACCGCGCACGGCCGTGGATCAATGACAAGGTCAGCGACGCCATCGACCGCCCGTTCGCCATCGTTGGCGACCTGACCGTCTCATGGGAGCGTCCCGCTGCACGGATGGCGCCCGCCGAGCGCACCTGGCGCGATGACATACCGTGGCCCTACCTGGTCGCACGCAACACCACCATCGGCAACCCCGCCGGCATGGCGGCCGGCGACATGGTCAGCGTGGGCCAGTTTTCGTTCTCGCTCGACCCGCTTGCGCTGCTGGACAAGCGGATCGGCATTCCGCTGCTGCGCTTTGACGCGCCGCGGGTCGATCTGCTGCGCACCAATGCGACGACCAATAACTGGACGTTCAAGCGCAACGAGGAGCCTTCACGCTGGAATCTCGACCTCGAACGTGTGGTGCTGACCGACGGCGTCATCCACGTCAAGGATGCGGTTACGAAAGCCGATGTCACGGCCCGGGTACGCACGCTCGAGCGCGACCCGGTGTATGGCGTGGCCTTCACGCTGGACGGCACCTATAACGGTGCCCGGGTCGGCGGCGGGGGCAAGCTCGGCTCGGTGTTTTCGCTGAAGAACGAGACCGCGCCCTACCCGGTCCAGGGCGAGTTCAAGTCGGGCAAGACCCGGATCGCCATCGAAGGCACCGTCACCAACCCGGCGCAGCTTGCCGCGCTGGACGTACGACTCGAACTGGCGGGTGCCAGCATGGCCCGCTTGTACAACTTCACCGGCATCCTCCTGCCGGAAACACCGGCGTTTTCCACCGCGGGCCGCCTGACAGGTCGCCTTGGCAAGGGCGCCAGCAATTGGGTGTACGACGGTTTCTCCGGCAAGGTCGGCGCCAGCGATATCGGCGGGCGACTTGCGTATGCCACCGGCGGCGCACGCCCTGTCCTGTCGGGCAATGTGCGCTCGCGCCAGCTCGTGTTCGCCGATCTGGCGCCGCTGGTCGGCGCCGATTCGAATGCCAGCAAGGCGGCGCGTGGCGTCGAGGCCAAACAGCCAGGCGGCAAGGTGTTGCCGGTGGAAGAATTCCACACCGAACGCTGGACCGCGCTCGATGCCGACGTGCGCTTTGCCGCCGACAATATTGTGCGCGACAAGGCGCTGCCGATCAGTAAGCTCAGCAGCCACATCAAGATGGACAATGGCGTGCTGAAGCTCGATCCCCTCGAATTCGGCATGGCCGGCGGTACCGTGCGCTCGACCATTCGCCTCGATGGCAGCGGGCGCAGCGGCAAGAATGCCATCCAGGCCGTCGCTGACGTGCGGGCACGCAAGATCGGCATCAAGCAACTCTTCCCGAAGATCGAGCAGATGCAGGCAACCGCTGGCCAGATCAACGCCGACGCCAAGCTGTCGGCCACCGGCAACTCCGTCGCATCGCTGCTGGCCAAGTCCAATGGCGAACTCAAGGCGCTGGTCAGCGAAGGCACAGTGAGCAAGATGCTGCTGGAAATGGCGGGCCTGAACGTGGCAAATATCGTCGTGACCAAGCTGTTTGGTGACAAGCAGGTCGAACTCAATTGCGTGGCAGCCGACTTTGCCGTCAATGACGGCGTCGCGCGCACGCGCAGCTTCATCGTCGATACCGAAGAAGCCATCATCACTGTCGACGGCGCCATCAACCTGGCGGGTGAGCAGATGGAACTGCGCATCCGGCCCGAAACGAAGGCGCTGCGCATCTTTTCGCTGCGCGCGCCCCTGTATGTGCGCGGCTCATTCAGCAAGCCGGACGTTGCCATCGACAAGGGCGTGCTGGCAATGAAAGCAGGCGGCGCAGCGGCACTCGCCGTGGTCGCCGCGCCGCTGGCCGCCCTGCTCCCGCTGATCAATACGGGGCCCGGCGAAGACAGCGATTGCGCCCGCCTGCTGGCCCAGGCACGGCAAGCCCCAAGCGCGCCGCCACCGGGCCGGCGTCAGGGCCAGGGTCAGCGCCGCTGAAATAGCCTTGCGGATACAACCTGTAACAACCTGGCACGGGCTCTGTGTGTTGCCGAACAGATCAATTTGGCAATCCTGACTATGATTGCCTCAGGTCATCAAGAAAAGAAACACCCGCATGAACGGATCGAGCATCAGGCGTATTGGCAGCATCCCCGTTTTACTGGTCGCACTGGCTGGTGGGACACTGATGGGATGTACGTCCGGACTACCCGGCTTTGGCAAGATCGAAGCTGTCCAGGACGATGTCATCACGGCCGGGGTGCACAGCGCCATCCGGCGCGATCCGGAACTGAAGGTATCCGATCTGGATGTCGATACGTATCAAGGCATTGTCCGGTTGCGGGGATTTGTATCCTCGGCCGACAGCGTCGCCGCAGCGGCCTCGGTCGCGCGAACCGTCAACGGCGTGAAATCGGTCAGAAATGACCTGCGCCTGAAATAACCCCATCAAAGGAGAACATCATGAAACTCATTAAAAACCTGGTAGTGACGGCAACCCTGGCGACCGCCGCATTCGGTATGGTCGGCTGCTCGAACATGTCCAAGCAAGACCGTAACACCGCAGTCGGCGCTGGCGCCGGTGCTGTGATCGGTGGCGTCCTGACCGGCGGCAGCGCAGTCGGCACCGTTGGCGGCGCAGCTGTCGGCGGCGTGGTCGGCAACCAGGTCAAGACCACCAACTGATCCGTGTTCACTGGCACCAATGCCAGTGACATGACAGTGAATAGAAAACGCCCGGCTTGCCGGGCGTTTTCTATTGGGCGGCGCGCTTGGCGCACAGCGCTCAAACGGTATCGGTGGCTGGCGCCGCACCGGCTTCGCGCACGATCTGGTAGCAGGTGCAGGCCGCAGCGGCAAGACGCTCCGGATCGAGAATCTCGATATTGCCGCGACTGTAGTTGATCAGGCCCTGCTGCTGCAGCGCGCTGGCCGCCTTCGTCACGCCGACCCGGCGCACCCCCAGCGCATGCGCCAGAAATTCGTGAGTCAGATGGAACTTGTCCGATTCCAGGCGGTCGCGCGTGATGAGCAGCGAGCGTGCCAGGCGCGCTTCGAGCACATGGAAGCGGCTGCAGACAGCGATCTGGATGGCCTGCGCCAGCAACGAGTCGGTGTACCGGTACAGCACGCGCTGCAGGGCCGGATTGCGCGAGACTTCGAGACGAAAACGCCCGCCGTCCATGCGGCTGGCGCTCCCCGCGCGTTGCACGACGGCGCGCACCTGCGTGGTGTCGTGGCCCAGGGCCGTGGTAGCGCCGAGCATGCCTTCCCGCCCGACCTGCCCAACCTCGAGCGTCATGCGCCCTTCGGCCACGCCCAGCAGCGACACCAGGCAATCGTGGGGGAAATAGATGTGAAGAATGGGATCACCCGCTTCGCAGAGGACCTGGCCAGCTTCCACCCTGACCTCGTCGAGCTGCGGCAGCATCTGAGCAAGATCTTGTGGGGAAAGTGCTGCGAGCAACAAATTACTGCTGGGCTCGAAGACAGGCGGGTGGACGGCAGAATTCATTATTTCCTCACAGATTGGTGCGTGGCGCCAGCCGGGACCGCCACAACCAGTTACATTTACAAACAATGTCTTGAAGACTAACGGTACAGGGTGTGCAGGTATGTACGGTGACGCACGGAAGCTTTAGTTGTTCCTGAGGACAATCATTGAACATCCGGCTTAATGCCTATACGAAAGGAACAAAAGATGACATCCCCTCCAAACATGCCTGTGAAGAACCGCACCCACCCGCTGCTGCTGCTGGCTGCCGCTGCTGTCGTGCTGTTCTCGCTGGTCGGTACTGCCGCCATCATGGGCTGGCTGCCGTCGTCAGTGGGTGGCACGGCCAACCGTCAGCTGACCGAAACCGATCGCCTGGCGCTCGCGTCGACCTTGCCGCAGGGCGCGCCGCCGCAGGGCTACGCCGCCGCACCACAGACCGCCTACCCTGCACAGGCGCCGGCACAAGCCTACGCGCCAGCGCCAGCCCCAGCGCCAGTACAACAAGCTGCACCGGTGACGCAGATCAAGGAAAACCAGCCAACCCAGCTGGCCGCGAAGAGCAACTGGTGTGAGAACTGCGGCAATGTGGAATCAGTCCGCGCAATCAAGCAGCGCGCCGAAGGCAGCGGCCTGGGCGCAGCAGGCGGCGCTGTCCTGGGTGGCCTGCTGGGTAACCAGATCGGTGGCGGCAATGGCAAGACACTGGCCACTGCGGCTGGCGCCATCGGTGGCGCTGTCGTCGGCAATCAGGTCGAGGGCAATGTAAAGGCCACGACGAGCTACGAAATCCGGGTTCGCCTGGATGACGGCACACTGCGCACCTTCCGCCAGACCAGCCAGCCGCAATGGGGCAATGGCGACCGCGTGCGTATCGTCAAGGGCCGTCTGCGCTCGGTGGCATAACGACGCAACGCCCTGTTTGCAATACAACGACATGGCCGGGATCGCGCAAGCGACCCGGTCAAGTTTTTTTTCCTGAGTGCAATGTGTGCCATCGCACGGAATTATTGATGAGCTAAGCCGACAATCGACATGTGCTGAATCGATTGGCGATACGGCATCAATCAGGGAGATACGCATGAATACCTTGACCTGGATCGGCATCATTATTTGGGGAATCGCACTGACTCTGTTCGGCCTGCTCTCGGCCGGACCGTCCCCTGTCGCGCAAGGCATGGTGCAAGCCCATGACGTGGTCTTCCTGATTGCTGGTGGCCTGCTCAGCTGCTTGATCGGCTTTGCCGGCCTGATCGGGATGCTGGGCTGGATTCCTGGTGTACAAAAACAAAAAAGTTGCGTTTAATGTACGCCATCGAACGGTAGTCGCTCTCAGGAAACAACATACTGGTTTCACAGCGCAACGGGCGCACCCCTTCTAGGAGATTCATCATGCTGTACACAATTGCTGTTGTCCTCGTTATCCTCTGGCTGCTCGGCTTGGTCACCTCGTACACCATCGGCGGCTTCATCCACATTCTGCTCGTCGTCGCCGTCATCATGATCCTGGTTCGCCTGATCAGCGGTCGCGGTATATAGAATTTTTATGACAAGTCTCTGCTTGTCGTAAAATCCAATCCGTTTCGCGGTCGCGCCCATGTTCGGCGTGACAGCGAAACGGATTTCTTACTTTTAAGGAGTTCCACCATGAACAAAAACTTCATCAAAACCACCGCAGCAGTCGCTCTCGTCGTCATGACGGCAACCGGTTGCGCAGACATGACCGGCACCCAGCGCGGTACCGCAACCGGCGCCGGCATCGGCGCAGGCCTGGGCGGCCTGATCGGTGGCACGACCAGCGGCGGTGGCGGCGGCCGTGTGGCAGGCGGCGCAGCGATTGGCGCAGCAGCCGGCGCCGTGATCGGCAACATCTGGTCCAAGCGCATGGAACAGCAAAAACAAGCCATGGAGCAAGCGACCCAAGGTACCGGCGTGCAAGTGACCCAGACCTCGGACAACCGCCTGAAGCTGGAAATCCCGAGCGACATCTCGTTCGACACCGGCCGCTCGGACATCAAGGGCAACTTCCAGCCAGTGCTGCAGCGCTTCGCTTCGACCCTGCAAGAAAACCCGAACACCAACGTCGTGATCATCGGCCACACCGACAGCACCGGCAGCGACAGCATCAACCAGCCATTGTCGGTCGACCGCGCATCGCGCACCCGCGACTACCTGGCCGGCCGCGGTGTGAACCCGAACCGCATCACCATCGAAGGCCGCGGTTCGCGCGAGCCAATCGCATCGAACAACGACAATGCCGGCAAGGCGCGTAACCGCCGCGTCGAGATCTATGTCGCAGAACCAGCACGCGGCTAATCGCCACGTTCGCCAGTAATACAAAAGGCCGGCATTTGCCGGCCTTTTGTATTGGGATGCCAGGACCGTTCATGCGGCCTGTGTGAACGCCAGGTACAGCTCACGTGCCTGCTGCGCCACCGGCCCGGCTTCCAGCACATGGTCTTCATAGCGCGTGCATGGCGTGACCTTGCCATAGTTACCGGTGCTAAAGATCTCGCGCGCCGTGCGCAGTTCGGCCTCATCGACCGTGCGTTCTTCGACATCAATACCGACGCCAGCCAGCAGCGCCATCACGCGCGCCCGTGTGATCCCGGCCAGGAAGGTACCGTTCAACTTTGGCGTGACCACCTTGCCGTCCGCAGTAACCAGAAACAGATTCGAGGCTGCAAACTCGGCGACGTGGCCTTCGCCATCGAGCATGATCGCCTGCTCGAAACCGCGCGCCTTCACTTCGCGCATGGCGCGGGTCGAATTGGCATACAGCGCCGAGGCCTTGGCGTCGGTCGGTGCCATGCTCGGCTGCGGACGACGCATCGTCGACAGGCCGGCCGAAAAGCCCACGAATGGCGGCAGCGGTGCATCGAACAGCGTCAGCGCAAACTGGCTCTTTTCGGCCACCGGAATCAAAAAGCCTTCCGTACCGAACACGAGCGGACGCACATACAGCTCGGCATCGGGCGCAAATTTTGCCACGCCTTCGCGTACCAGCGCTTCCATCTCGTCCACGCTCAACGGGCATGCCAGGCCCAGCTTCTCGGCCGAGGTGATGACGCGCTCGAGGTGCGGCCGCAGGTCGGGCAGCTTGCCTGCCAGCGAACGCGCGCCATCGAACACGGATGAGCCGAGCCACAGGCTGTGATCCATTGCGCCGTACAGGGGCACATTGCCTTCGGCCCACTGGCCGTTGAAATAGGTGAGGTACATGGTTTCTTTCGTGACTGGGACATTGCAGATCGGGGCCAGTGTAGCGGGACTGTCCGGCCCGCGTCCAGTCGCCGGCGCCAGGATGCGGGCGCTGAACCTTGCCGCAGGATACTTCCACGAGGTTACTGTTCGTTGCCACACCATATTGGCCCGGGTCCTCGCGTACACTGACGCTTTTCTGTACAGATTTTTTTCATGCTCGCAACACTTGAACGGATTGATCCCCACAGCGACAAGATCGACCTGCTGGTCGAGCTCGTCTGCCATTTGCGCCCGCGTCAGCGCTGGGTATGGCAAACGGCCGATGACCCGGCGCAGGCCGTGCGCACGCTGACCCAGCTCCTCAAGGGAAATCCCGACCAGGCATGGGCACTACGCCGCTACATCACCACGCTGCTCGAAAAACGCCGGCACACCAGCCTGTACAGCGACATCGGCATCCTGTCGAACGATGGTTTTGTCACCGAACTGAAAAGCCGCATCACGTACCGCTTCCTGCCGCCTGCGCTGGAAGACCTGTACCTGTCCGATGCGCTCGACCAGGTGTTGTACCGCCAGGACGATTACGCCTGGATCCGCGCGGTGCCCGACACCGACTGGATGACCCTCTTCCACGTGATCGAAAGCGCCCCGGTGCCGGCGGACGCGAATCCCGGCCGCGCGCGCGTGGTCACGCTCAAGGGTCTGCTCGATGCGATCCGCACGCTGTCGTGCCGCGTCTGCGCGCTGGGCCTGGAGCCACGCCTCGTGCACAGCTACAGCCAGATCGAGAACTTCGATTCGCCGTTTCTGATGCAGAACATCGAGGTCAACCGTTACCTCGATGAATACGCACGCTACCTGAACGGCGACATTGCGCGCCCGGACGATGCACGCCACCTGCTCGTGATGCTCGACCAGTGCGAAGACGTCGTGCTCAAGATCCGGCGCCTGGCACTGAGCAGCGGCACCAGCATCGCGCTGACCTATCTGCTGGTCGCGCTGCAGCAAAGTATCGATCGCCTGCAAAAACTGCTGTTCCTGGTGGATGTGCCAGAGGTTGCGTCGACCGACGACACGCAGGTCGACCCGTCGGCCGCGACCCAGGGGGTGCTGAGCGCCATGAGCGCGACGGCAACGCCGCCGCAGGCAGCGGCCGTGACGGCGCCTGCCACAACGGTTGCCCCACAGGGCAGTGTCGCCGTCATCACCGACCAGCCAGCGCCCGAACTGGGGCCGCGCGAGCGCGCCGTGATCGAGCTGGCCGAGGAACTGATCGAGGCGCACAACACCAAGTACCAGGTGACGAACCTGGTGCGCGACAACGTCGACCTGCTGGCGCGCAATGTCACCGAAAACGCCAGCCGCACCGGCGAGCATTACATTGCCGAAGACCGCAAGGGCTTGCGCAAGATGCTCTGGTCGTCGTCCGGCGCCGGCTTCATCGTCGGCTTCATGGCGCTGCTCAAGATCCTGCTGGGCTATCTGCACTCGCCGCCGCTGGTCCAGGCGTTTTTGTTCAGCATGAATTACTCGTTCGGCTTCGTGCTGATCCACATGCTGCACTTTACTGTCGCCACCAAGCAGCCGGCCATGACGGCCCAGCGCATCGCCGCATCACTGCACCGCTCGGCAACAGGCCGTGGCCTGGACGTCGACCGGCTCGCAGAACTCGTCAATAAAGTGTTCCGCACCCAGATGGTGGCGGTGCTCGGCAACGTGCTGGTCGCGTTCCCGGTCGCCTGGGCCATTGCCGAAGGCGTGCGCTGGTACCGGGGCGAGCATCTGGTCGACCCGATCAAGGCGCTGCACCTGCTCAACGAAATCGATCCCGTCAACAGTCCGGCCCTGTTCTATGCAGCAGTGGCCGGCGTCTGGCTGTTCGTGGCCGGCCTGGTATCGGGTTACTACGACAACAAGGCGCTGTACACCCGCATGGGCCAGCGCGTGCAGCAATTGCGCGGCCTGCGCACGCTGCTGGGTCCGGCGCGGCTGGCGCGCCTGGGCGCGTATGTCGAGAACAACCTCGGCGGTCTGATGGGTAACTTCTTCTTCGGTATTCTGCTCGGCACCACCGGCACCGTCGGCTTCCTGCTGGGCCTGCCGATCGATATCCGTCACATCACGTTCTCGGCCGCCAATTTCGCGACCGCGCTGGTGGCGCTCGACTACCAGATGACCGTACCTCAGATCATCAACGCCACGGCCGGCGTGCTGCTGATCGGCACGGTCAACCTCTTGGTCAGCTTCGGCCTGGCGCTCTGGGTTGCCCTGCGCGCACGCAAGATCCGTTTCAAGCGCGGCATCCTGCTGGTGCAGGCACTGGGCCGCCGCTTTGCCTATTCTCCGGTCGAGTTCTTCCTCGGCCCCAAGCACCGCCAACTGGCGCCCCCCGACTCCGACCCTGCACGAGGACCAAAATGATCACGAAGCGCTTCGCCACCTGGTGTGCCATCGCCGCTCTCGCCTGCGCGGTGACCGCATGCAAGACACTGCCCGATGCGAGCACCATGACCGGCGGGCCTTCGCAGTCCACGCCGACGGTCACGAACCAGCACGGCGAGCTCAAGCAGAAACAGGCGGCGGCGCTGCTCAAGCGGCGTTGGGCGCGCGCGTCCGCTGACCTCAAGGGGCTGGCGGTGCTGGAAGAACAGGCCACCGGCGTGCCCATGATCGCCGGCAATGCCGTCACGCTGCTGTTCGATGGTCCGGCGACGATGCGCGCGATGATGGAAGCGGCGCGCGGGGCGAAGACATCGATCAATCTGGAAACGTATATCTTCGATCATGACGAGATCGGTGGGCAGTTTGCCGAGATCCTGATGGAAAAACGGCGCCAGGGCGTGGTCGTCAATGTCATGGTCGACGGGGTCGGAACGCTGTCCACCCCGAAGGAGTTCTTCGACCGCCTGCGCCAGGCCGGCGTCAATGTGCTGGTTTTCAATCCGGTGGATCCGACCAAGCGGCCCGGCAAATGGGCGCTGAACAACCGCGATCACCGCAAGATCATGATTGTCGATGGCCTCGTGGCCTTCACTGGTGGCATCAATATCAGCAGCACGTACGCCAACAGCTCGCTGTTTCGCTCCAAGAAACGACCGGACGACATCAGCAAGGATAAGGTCGGCTGGCGCGACACGCACATCAAGATCGAAGGGCCTGCCGCTGGGGCGCTGCAATGGGCGTTCATCGACAACTGGGTACACCAGGACGCGGGTGAGTTGCCCGAAATTGATTACTTCCCAAAACTGGCGCCGGCAGGCGACAAGGTCGTGCGCGTGCTGGCCACGTCGCCGGACCACGATTCGACGATTTACAAATCCCTGGTCGTCGCCATCGGCGAATCGAAGAAATCGATTCATCTGACGGCCGCATACTTCGTGCCGGACCGCCAGATCGTCGACAGCCTGATTGCCGCTGCCAGACGCGGCGTGGATGTGCAGCTTGTGCTGCCGGGCGTGTCGGATCACGGCTTCATCCGGCATGCGGGCGAGTCGTTCTATGAAGAGCTGCTCGAGGGCGGCGTGCGCATCCACCAGTTGCAGGTAGCCGTATTGCATGCCAAGACCACGGTGATCGACGGGATGTGGTCGTCGATCGGCTCGGCCAATATCGACCGCCGCAGCTTCATCCACAACTACGAAGTCAATGTGGTGGTGCTGGACCCGGCTTTCGGGCGCGACATGGAAGCCGCGTTCCGGGACGACGTGGTCCACTCGAAGGAAATCAAGCTCGACGCCTGGAAGCGGCGGCCATGGTCGGACCGCCTGCGTGAAGCGATGGCGCGCCTGACCGAATACTGGATCTGAGCGCCGGGCGGCGCGTCAGAGTCCCGCTGCCAGCATGCCGTCGGTGTGCGGGGCCCAGACGCTGCCCGCCTGCATGAACTTTTCGGTCGTGATCACTTCAAACTTGCCGCCCACGGCATCCCAGCCATAGCGGTCGATCTCGACCCGATGTGCATCGACCCGCACGACATTGAACGAGTTCACTTCGCCGCGCCCGCGCGTCGACGTGGCCGTGCCGGCCTGGATCACCAGCGCTGCATACGCATCGATCTGATACCGCGCCGCCGTGCTGCCGGCGTGGCTGGCATGCATGTGGCCGGCCATCAGGATATCCACGCCCGTCTCGGCAAACACTTCCATCGCGAGCGGCGCACGCACGACCAGGTCGCGCTTTTCGAAATGATCGGGCAAATCGAACGGATGGTGCGTGACCACGATGCGCGTGATGTCCGGGGCGAGGCCACTCAGGCGCTCGCGCAGCCCGGCGATCTGTTCGTGGCTGACGCGCCCGTCCTTGATCGTCAGCGAGCGCGCGGTGTTGAGGCCCACGACGGCGATCTCGTCATCGATGAACACCGGCTCGAGATCGTCTGTAATGTAGCGGCGGTAGCGCGACAAGGGCCGGGCGAAACGGCGCAGCACGTTGTACAGCGAGATATCGTGATTGCCCGGCACGACGATCTGCGGCCCCGGCAGCGAATCGAGAAACGCGCGCGCTTCTTCGAATTCTTCCACCTTGGCGCGCTGGGTCAGGTCGCCCGAAATGACGACGACGTCGGCCGCGATCGCATGTACGAGCTCGCGCAGCGGGCCCAGCAGGGCCTGGTCGACGCGGCCGAAGTGCAGGTCGGACAGGTGAATGAGAGTGCGCATCGAAAAACTCCTTACATGTCTTGGGGTGAAGCCGTGCCGGACTGGCGCCGCTCGCGGGCACGGCGGCGGCGGTTGAGGGTGGCGGTGCCGCTGATGCAGATCGCGAGCCAGCCGCAGCCTTCCACCAGCGCAGCGAGAATGTCGGTGAGATAGTGCGCGCCGAGATACATGCGCGAGAACGCCACGGCGCCGATCATCAGGGCCGCAAGCACGAACGGCAGCACCCTGCCCGGCCAGGTCCGGGCGTGGCGCGCGAAGTAACAGGCCAGCACGCCGTACAGCACGGTGGCGGCCATCGTATGCCCGCTCGGGAAACTGTAGGTGGTCAAGGTGACGATCGGCTCGTCGAAGTGCGGCCGCACGCGCTCGAACGTGTGCTTGAGCGCGACATTGAGCAGCATGCCGCCCGGCACGCAGGCGATCACCGCCATTGTCCAGTAACGATGGCCGCTGCGATACAGCCACAGTGCCGCGCAGAAGGCCATCACGAGGATGCCGGGCGTGCTGTGCAGGTTTGTGAGAAGCAGCAGCGCATCGCGCAGCAGGCCGCCCTGGCGTGCATGCAGATGCAGCCAGTTGGCGATCTCGGCATCGAATTGCGTGATCGGCGCACCGGCCACGACGGCGCCGGCCAGCTGGGCAAACACCGCCATGGCAGCGAGCAACAGCGCCACGCCAATGGTCAGGTGCAGCCCATACTCGCCTTCCGGCGAGAAACGGTTGGCGGCAAAGCGCTGGAGTCGGGGCAGTGTTTTGGTCATGATGACGCGATTATGACTGACTTGGCGAAAATACCACACACGGCAAAAAGTACTGTATGCCCGAACAGTAACTGTTGATTCATACAGTGGTTGTGGTATTCTTACTTCACTGCATAACCACTCGATACGAGGAAACGAACATGACCACGCTCAACAGCTCTTTTGGTATGGAACACGCCCCGACCCCTTTCATGGTCCGCATTGGCCGTCGTGAAATCCTGGTAACCCGTGACTTCCGCAAGCGTTTCTACGCCGTGAATCCGGTCATGGAGTGCGATACCGGTGTCGAGGCTGGCCATGTCGAAATCCTGCTGTTCCGCCGCTGGCTGGTCATCCTGTCGAAGGCGCACTGATCTTCGCCAGTGCCGGCGCAGAAACCGCATAAGGTTGCTTGAAATTATTCGTTTTGTTTCTACAGGCAGAGACCGTACGCTACCGTCTCCAACCTAGAGAAAGATAACAATGCTTCGCAAAACCTTCATCAGCTCGCTGGCAGCCCTGACCCTTCTGGCGCAAGCGCCCGCTTTTGCTGCCGACATCAGCCTGCTCAACGTGTCTTATGATCCGACACGCGAGCTGTACCACGAGTTCGACGCGGCATTTGCCAAGCACTGGAAAGCAAAAACCGGCGACAACGTCACGATCAAGCAGTCGCACGGCGGCTCGGGCAAGCAGGCGCGCTCGGTGATCGACGGCCTGCAGGCCGACGTCGTCACCCTCGCACTGGCGTACGACATCGACGCCATCCGCGACAAGGGCCTGATCAATCCGGGCTGGGAAAAAAAACTGAATTACCGCAGCGCGCCGTACACGTCGACCATCGTGTTCCTGGTGCGTAAGGGCAATCCGAAACAGATCCGCGATTGGGGCGACCTCGTCAAGCCGGGTGTGTCGGTGATCACCCCGAATCCGAAGACCTCAGGCGGCGCGCGCTGGAACCACCTGGCCGCCTACGGCTACGCACTGCGCCAGCCGGGTGGCACCGATGCCAAGGCACGCGACTATCTGGCGCGCCTGTACAAGAACGTGCCGGTACTCGACTCGGGCGCCCGCGGCGCCACCACCACGTTCGTCGAGCGCGGCATTGGCGACGTGCTGCTGGCCTGGGAAAACGAAGCGCTGCTGGCGCTGCGCGAACTGGGCCCGGACAAGTTCGAGATCGTTGCCCCGTCGGTCAGCATCCTGGCCGAGCCGCCGGTGGCCGTGGTCGACAAGAACGTCGACAAGCGCGGCACCCGTCCGGTGGCGCAGGCCTATCTTGAGTTCCTGTACGGCGACCAGGGCCAGGAAATCGTCGCCAAGAACTATTACCGTCCGTCGGTCGACAAGTTCGCCAAGAAATACGCGTCGCAGTTCCCGCAGATCAAGCTGTTCCAGATCAGCGATTTTGGCGGCTGGACCGCAGCACAAAAAACCCACTTTGCCGATGGTGGCGTGTTCGACCAGATCTACGCGAAGAAATAACTGATAGCAACTGCACGCGCCTGCCTCGGCGCAGTGTGCATGTAACGCCGTTCCCGCATCCTGTGGGCACGGCGTTTTTTTGTCCTGTGCTCTCGCGCCGGAACGATCGCGTCACCCGCGCGCCACGATTTCGCTTGAAATATCACTATCAGATACGAAGTGATCATTTCACTAACTTATGGCTTGCCCCCGGCTCACGACGTGCATACGGGGGACGCCCTTCCCGCCAACATCAGAGCAAAAAGGATCACCCATGTCAGTCAATCTGAAACACATCAAGGAACAAGTTATCGTCATCACCGGCGCCACCAGCGGCATCGGCCTGTCCACGGCGCGCATGGCGGCCGGGCAAGGCGCCAAGCTGGTACTGGCAGCACGCGCCGACGACGCCCTCGCCCATCTGGCCGAAGAACTCGGGTCGCTGGGCGCCGAGGTCGTCACCGTCACGGCAGACGTGGGCAATGCCGACGACGTGACGCGCATTGGCGACGCCGCCATCGAGCGTTTCGGCCGCATCGATACCTGGATCAACAATGCCGGCATCTCGATCTTCGGTCGCCTGGAAGATGTCGCGCCAGAAGACCACCACCGCCTGTTCCAGACCAACTTCTGGGGTGTGGTCAATGGTTCGCTGGAAGCGGTCAAGCGCATGAAGCTACGTGGCGGCGGCGCGCTGATCAACCTGGGCAGCGAGCTGTCGGACCATGCGATCCCGTTGCAAGGCATGTACGCGGCGTCCAAGCATGCCGTCAAGGGCTTCACGGATTCGCTGCGCATGGAGCTTGAAAAAGAAGGGGCGCCGATGTCAGTCACCCTGATCAAGCCGACCGGGATCGACACGATGTTTGCCGTGCATGCGAAGAACTATATGGACAAGGAACCGAAGCTGCCAGCGCCTGTGTATGCGCCGGAGATTGTTGCGGATGCGATCCTGTATGCGGCCCAGCACCCAAAGCGCGACGTGTTTGTCGGCGGGGCGTCGAAGTTCAACGCAACCGGTGCGCGCCTGCTGCCACGCGTGTTCGACAAATATCTGCAAGCGACGATGTTCAAGAATCAAAAGCTCGACATCGATACCGATCCGAGCCGGCGCGACGCATTGCACAAGCCTGATTACACGCGTGAATTGCGCGAGCGCCAGGGTTCGCCGCACGATGTGATCGAACACAGCGAATACACGGCGGCAGCGCTGCGCTCGAAGTACATCACCACCGCCCTGCTGGGCGGCGGCGCCGTGTTAGCGGCTTTCGCCCTGACCCGGCGGAAGACTCGTTAAAAAGTCGGTGTCATCCTCGGTCAGTGGCAGATCGGGGATGGACTCGATGCGGTCGGTATCGATGTCGGCGCCATCCCTGACGACGGCATCGCGGCCGGCAGCGGCGCGTTCGCCGGTACCGCTGCGATCGCTGTCACCCGAGAAATCGGCGTCGCCGACATCCGGCCCGGCCGTCTCGCCCGCGTGACCGGCTTCGAGGTCGGACGTGGTGCCGCCGTCGAAATCAAGCGTCTGTTCCGGATCGATATTGGCGGCAAAGCCAGGACCGCCGACGACGTCGCTGCCGGTGTCCGACAAGTCGCTCGGACCGAGCGCGTCAACGCCATGGCCCTTGCCCAGACTGCGGTCTGGGGCTTCCGGGAAGTTATCCGGATCAAGTGTGCTGGTACCAGTCATAAGGTCTCCTCAATAGTTAATGAACCATGGAGACACATTACTGAATTTTGCCGATTCCTGTCGCAACGCACGGACCGCGCGCCCGCGGCTGCCAGGCATCAGAAGGCGCGGCGCATCCCGACATTGAGCGACGAACCATTGCCCGGCTTGACACCGAGCTCCACGCCGGCCAGGTGCTGGATGCGCGAATAGGCTGCGTAGAAATCCATGCGGCGCGAAACCGCGTAACTGGCGCCGACGGCAATCTGGCGCGCATCGCGATTGCCCAGATCGCGGTCGTTGCGGCGGATGTACGAGGCCAGCAGCGTGGTCGAGTGGGACATGGGCACGGCCACACCGGCCAGCACGTCACGGCTATTGGTCGAGCGGGTGGCGGCCACGCCGGCGCTGTAGGGATTGTCGGGATTGAACAGCGGCGAGCTGCCCCAGCCACGGCTGGCACTGTAGGCAGCGTACGCGGTGCCCCAGTCGAAGCGCATATTGGCCGCGACGATGGAGTTCTTGGCAGCCATCGTGATGTCCACCTGGTCGTAGCGCGTAACCTTGGCCACGTTGCGATTCTGGTGCGCCGCGCGGATATTCAGCGGCCCGAGATTGACGCCGACCGACATGCCCCAGGCGCGGCCCGACGGCGATCCGTCGACGTCGCCCTTGCCCCACTTGGCGCCCGTCGACAAACCAGCAAATCTGCCCTCGTAGGCAACGCTGTCGTCGGCGCGTGCGCCGCGCGGCGCTGCCTGGGCGGACAGGCCGCCATGGAAGGGATCGCCCACGTCATTGAGCGTCGTGTAATCGATGTTGAATTGCCGGCCAACGATGACCGTGCCTGCGCCGATGCGTCCGGCGGTTTGCTGGGGTTCGGCGGCAGTTTCATGGGTGAAGATGGCGTTGCCGGCCGGCGCATTCACGCCGTCGGCGCGTGCGGGCAGCTGCAGCTGGGCCAGGCAATCGTGCGCGCATACGGATTCGGGCATCGCAACGCGGTCGGCGCCGCCTGCAGCGGATGCCGAATCCTGCGCCGAAGCACATACCGCACTTGATCCCAGCACGGCCATAGCGATGAAAGACATTTTCATGGCGTCACACTCTCCCTGACACCTACTATCCGACAAATCCGGCGATCTTATCTGTCTAGTACTTCACATAACTGACCGCTTCCGACCGTCATGGCCCAGCACGTGCAACCCATCATACGCTACCGGCGCAGGCCCGCAAAGGCTGCCGGCTCCCACTCGCGCAAGGCGATCAACAAACCGGTGCCGCGACGCTGGGCGAGCGGCGCGGCCAGGCTTTCGTCGTGCAATTGCGCAAAGCGGCTGCGTAACTGGCGCAGCTCCTGCTGCAGCCTGGCACGTGCGCTTTCGGTCAGCATCCCATGGGCAAAGTCGAGCGACTCGCCCACGCCGCCGAACTCGCCAGCCACGAATTCCGGCAAACCCTGCTCGCGGAAATACGCCCGGATCGGGCCATCCGGTAACCAGTCGAAATCGCGCGCCACGTTCACGCGGATGCGGTTGCCGGGCAGCAGAGAAATCAGTTGCAGGCGGTCGAGATGAAGCAGGTGCTGGATGCACTGCGCTTCGCTCAGGGCATAGGCGCCGAGGATATCGAGCATGCGCCAGTGGTTCAGCGCGCAGACGGCGACCAGCAACAGTTTCGGGTCGGACACCAGTTCGGCTTCCTGCTCGGCGCAGAGCGTGCGCAGGCGGCATTGGCCATTCTGCGCTTCCTGCGTGATCTCGGCCAGGGTAAAGCCGAGCAGGCTGCAGATTTCGACGATCCGGTCGAGCGTAAATTGCTCGCTGGCGAACAGACGCTTGACGCTCGGCTCGGACAAACCGAGTGCGACGGCAACGTCACGGTAGGTCAGCCCCTGCAGCTTCAACTGACGCTTGATGGTGGCGATGATCTGGCTGATTTGGGTCATGGGAGGTACTGGCAATCGCAAAGAAACACGTGGGGCGTGCAGGCCAGTAAGCGCCTCACACGGGTACGGCAGCCAGGGCCACCGCATTCTTGCCGCCGCGCTTGGCGGCGTACATGGCATGGTCGGCGCGTGCCAGCCAGGCATCGAGATCGGGCTTGTCGCCCGGCGCAAAGACTGCAACGCCGATACTGGCGCCGACGGTCACTTCGGTGGTGCTGAGGTGGTATGGCTCGCGCAGCCGGTCGAGGAGTTTCCAGGAGGTTTCCTCGGCATCGGTGCGCGAGGTCAGCATTTCAAGCACGACGACAAATTCGTCACCGGCCAGCCGCGCCACCATATCGGTCTTGCGGATCGCCCCGGCCAGGCGCGCGCCGAACTGGCGCAGCAGTTCGTCGCCTTCTTCGTGGCCATGGTTGTCGTTGACCGCCTTGAAGCCGTCCATGTCGATGAACAGCAGCGCCGCCGGGCGCCCGCCCCGGCTGGCGCGCCCCATCGCCTCGGGCAAGGTCTCGAGCAGCGCGCGGCGGTTCGGCAAGCCGGTGAGCACGTCGCGCAGCAGCAGCGCCTGCAGTTCTGCCGTGCGCTGCGCCACCTTCGACTCCAGGTGCTCGTTCATCTGCTGCAGCGCGCGCCGGTAGTCCGCTTCGCTCTCGACCAGGTTGCGCATCGTGCGCGACAGCATATTGGCTTCGTAGAAGCCCTGGATGTGTGGAATGGCCGGCAATTCATGCCCGCCAGCGGTGGCCTCCGTCACCCGCTCGATCGCTTCGCCCAGCCGCGTCATCGGGCGCGCCAGGCGCTGCGCCAGCAACGCGGCGACCACGGCCAGCACTACACCCAGCAAAGCGCTCCACATCAGCATCCGGTGCTGCAGCAGCTTGGCGCTCTGCAAGGCCTTGTCCTCGTCCTGGCGCACCAGCACGGCCCAGTTCAGCGAGGCCGCGTTGCCGATTTGCCCGGTCTGGCTATAGCCGGTGAGATAGGTACGTCCATCCGGCCACGCTTCGCGCAGCGCGCCCGTGTCACCCAACCTGGCGCGGCGCAGGCTTTCCGTTGAAATCTTTTTCTCGATCAGTTCTTCCGGGCCAAGCATTACCGTCCCATCGTTGCGCACGACCAGGATCTCGGCGCCGTATTCGCGCAGCGCCGGGGTCAAGAGCTTGCGCGCCTGACGGCGTGCCCAGTCCCAGCTCAGGTGCAGGCCGAGCACGGCGAACATGTCGCCGTCCTGGCTGAAGACGGGGGTGGAGACATCGACGAAGCGCCATGGATCGGTACCGTGGGGCATGAGCTTCTCGAGCAACACGGCGGGATGGTAATCGGTGGCACGCACGCCCACCTGGCCAGCTTTGAACCACGGCCGGGCGCTGACGTCCGCGCCTTCGAGAAGTCCCTTGGTCGAGGACGTCACTTTGCCGTTGATATCGGCCAGGCCGATCCAGGCGTAATCAGGGAAGGTTTGCTGCAGGCTTTCCAGCGCAATGCGCGCCGACGCCGGACTGCGCGCGTTGCGCACTTGTGGCAAGGCAGCAAGGAGGCGCGCGTCGCCCGTGGCCTGCTCGACCACACGGTTCAGCGAATCGCGCATTTGCCACGACAACTGTTGCAGTCGCAACTGCGCTTCAGCATTGGCCTGACGCACCGCGAAATGGTTGACCACCGCCAGCAGCAGAGCGACCGTTAGTGTCACCGTGGCACACACAGCCAGGGTCATCAGGGTGGACAGTCGGAATCTACAGAGCAAACCTTGCATGTGCGGTCGTGGCAAACGTGTAATAACTCATCATGATAGCGCCGAAACCAGGAGTGAATCCGGATTGCTGTGGATGCGCCATGGAAATAAATTTCCAGGCTGCTATTTTGGATGAATTGCAACACTGTAACGGAGATTGGCAGGCCTGACCATCTTTACGCTGCAGTTGCCCCCGAAAGTCGGCTGCTCTCGGGTACTGCCGGTGCGCTGTCCCGTCGCGTACTATGATCCGACAACCGTTCAACCATCCGATCAAGAGGCCCGCTCATGTTGCATCGCTCCCTTCCACCCCTCCTTGCCATGTCGCTCGTCGTGGCCGCCTCTGGCTCGACCGCGTCGCCAGGCGCACCGGTGATCGCCATCGACACCGGCAACGTGGCAGGCTCGACCGATGCAGGCGTCACCAGCTGGAAAGGTATTCCGTTCGCCTCCCCGCCGGTGGGCACGCTGCGCTGGCGCCCGCCAGCACCTGTCAAGCCGTGGTCGGGTGTGCGGCAGGCCACCGCCTATGCCGCAGATTGCATGCAAGTGCCCTTCCCCAGCGACGCCGCGCCACTGGGCACGACACCCAGCGAAGACTGCCTGTACCTGAACGTCTGGAAGCCGTCTGATGCCAAGGGCGCACTTCCCGTGATCGTCTGGATCTATGGCGGCGGCTTCGTCAACGGCGGCGCATCGCCCCCGACCTATTCCGGCGCCGAATTGGCGAAACAGGGCGCGCTCGTGGTCAGCTTCAACTACCGCATCGGGCGTTTCGGCTTCTTCGCCCATCCGCAACTCACGCGCGAAGCCACTACCAGCGGCATCGTCGGCAACTACGGCTTCATGGACCAGATCGCGGCGCTGGAATGGGTCAAGCGCAATGTGGCGGCGTTCGGTGGCGATCCGGCCAATGTCACCATTGCCGGTGAATCGGCGGGCGGCATGTCCGTCAACACGCTGTTGACGTCGCCAATGAGCAAGGGCTTGTTCGCCAAGGCGGTCGTGATGTCAGGCGGCGATGGCGGCGCGGCGCCGACAACGCTGGCGGACGTCGAACGGATCGGCGTGAATTTTGCAACCAGCAAGGGCATCGCGGCGGACGACCCGAAAGCGCTCGACAAACTGCGGGCGCTGCCGGCAGACGCAATCGCCGACGGCTTGAACCTGGCCAACTTCATGCAGCGAGACAAGCCGACGTACCACGGGCCGTATGTCGACGGCAAGCTGGCCATCGACTCACGCGCTGCGTTTGCGAAGGGCCGCATGCACAAGGTGCCAGTGATGATCGGCGCCACCAGCGCAGATATCGGCGGCAAGACCGGGTATATGGTTGCCGGCGCACGCAGTCTGGCAGGAACGCTGGCCGGTCATGGCGCGCCCGTGTATGCGTACCGCTTTTCCTATGTGCATCAGGCGAACGACAAGCCGGGCGCCGGCGCCGGGCATGCAACGGATATCCCGTTCTTTTTCGATACGGTGGCGATCAAGTACGGCGCGCAAGCCACGCCCCGCGATCTTGGCGTGGGCAAGGCGATGAGTACGTACATGGTGAATTTCGCGAAGCGCGGGGATCCGAACGGGGCCGGGTTACCGGTGTGGGAACGCTATGCGCGTGCGGCCGACGCGATCATGGACTTCACCGCAGACGGCACCCCGGTGATGGGCAAGGATGCCTGGGGCGCCGACATCGATGGGGCGCAAACGACACCCGCCAAGCCTGGCGAGCGTCGCTGAACCGCCGCTTCTTCAACGGCGGGCGTTACATCAGGCCAGTTGAGCCTGGTAAGGAATGGCGCTGGCGTGGCGTGCAGTGACCGGCTTGGCCGGCGCTGACACGACGGCCGGCGCGATTTTGAACACGCTGACGCGATCGGCCAGACCGGCAGCGCTTTCCTGCAGCGACGTGGCAGCGCTGGCGGCTTCCTCGACGAGGGCGGCGTTCTGCTGCGTGACCTGGTCCATCTGGCTGATTGCCTGGTGAATCTGCTCGATGCCCGAGCTCTGCTCGGCGCTGGCGACACTGATTTCACCCATGATGCCCGCCACCCGGCGCACGCTCTGCACGATCTCTTCCATCGTTGCACCGGCCTGATCGACCAGGCGCGTGCCCGCATCCACCTTGCTGACCGAGTCGCCGATCAGTTCCTTGATTTCCTTGGCCGCACTGGCCGAACGCTGCGCCAGATTGCGCACCTCGCTCGCGACGACGGCAAAGCCACGACCCTGCTCCCCGGCACGCGCCGCTTCCACTGCCGCATTGAGCGCCAGGATATTGGTCTGGAACGCGATGCCATCGATAACGCCGATGATATCGACAATCTTGCGGGCCGACGCATTGATCTCGCCCATGGTACCCACGACTTCGGTCACGACCGTACCACCACGGGTGGCGATCTGCGTGGCCGATGCTGCCAGCTCATTGGCCTGACGCGCATTTTCTGCATTCTGGCGCACGGTGCTGGTCAGCTCTTCGACGGACGCGGCAGTCTCTTCAATTGCGCTGGCCTGCTGTTCGGTACGCGACGACAGGTCCATATTGCCGGCGGCGATCTGCGTCGATGCGGTGGCAATCACTTCACTTTCGCTGCGCACATCCTTGACGATACCGGCCAGCGATGCGGTCATGTCACGCAGAGCGGCCAGCAGCTGACCGAATTCGTTGGTCGACTTGACCGGCGCCTGGAGGCTGAGGTCGCCATCGGCGACACGGCGTGCAACCGCCACGGCTTGCATCAACGGCGCATTGATCGCACCGACCAGGTAGAACGCAGCGCCAACGCTGAGCAGGATGGCGACAACGATGGCGCCGATCACGACCGCGTTGAGCATGGCGAGTTCCTGATGCAGCTCCTGGCCCTGACGGACGTTGCGATCACTCATCAGCTTCTGCAATACAGCGAACGCTTCGGTCGACTTGTTGTACGTCGGGTTGATCTGTTTGCCGAGCATCAGATTGGCGTCATCCCACTGACCCGATTGAATCGCGCGCATGGCATTGCCGATCATGTCGATGCCCAGGTTGTCACTGGCCGTCATCCACGCAGCAAAACGCTCGCGCGTCTCGGGAAAGCGCAGACTCGCCTCCAGCTCCTGCTGCTCCTTGCGCATCTCTTCGCTGTTCTTGGCGATGAAGTCGCTGTGGAACGTCAGCGGATGGTTGTGCAGCGACGCATGCTTGTTTTCAGGATTGTGCTGCAGCGCCTGCAGGATGTGGCTGCGGTTCGTTTCCATGCGCATTTTCAGGTCGGACATGCCGATCTGCTGGTTGGCCGTGGTGAGCGCAAGGTTTTCGAGGAGGTCAACGGCGCGCTGCGTGGCGTGGTAGCCAAGGGCGCCGACGGTGATCACGGCAAGAATGAGCACGCCGATGACGGCGGCGATCAGGTGCTTGATGCTGAAGTTTTTCATGATGGATGGGAAGTGGGGGGCGATCGATGTCGCTGAGGGGATCGATTATCCACGCACTTCAGTCAGATTTCGAAATAGAAACATGGCTTTCCGTCTGACAATATTTACAGTTGTTTTTTGAGCAATGGGGTGTCCTTACCGCGCTCCAACAGTATTGAGATGGTGCGAAGGTGGCGCTTGGAACGCGGCCAGAAGCGGCTACCAGCTGTCTGGCAGACTATGACGATGGGATAGATATCCGCTACATCGACAGGCAATCTCGCGTTTATTTCCGTCGTCGCGGAAGAATGCTGCGGTACTGGAATAGTTGGGCCGAGGGTAGTGATCGGCTGATCGAACCTGTTCCAACATCTTACTGCTGGTGAAAAAAACTCTCGGAATGATTTTCCTGTCAATCACGTTGTTAACTGACGGTATTTCTTACACCCGCGCACAACTTTGAATAAACCGTTTTACAAGTGCATGATCTTTAATGAATTTATTGATTGGCACGGGAATTGCTAATTAAACTTCTCCGATACAACTCCACCTCAACTCAATATGATCAAATCAATCATCGCGCTGGCCGTAGGCGCCCTTTTCTCCTTCAATGCTTCGGCCGGATACGTGAAGTACGATCTGCAAGGACCTCTTTCTGGCTCCATCGTCCAGCATGATACGGACAAGTCGATTGCTTACTTCAATCTGGATTTGACAATTGATGGCGTGGGTCGTCCATTCAGAATGAATTTAAGTCCACAGCAGTCAGAGGGAACGACAAGAATCACTTACGCGACAACCTCATTCCGTGATCAAGGACCGACGAACTTTGGCATCTACAGTGACTTCGGAGCGGACCAGTATACAAATCTGGGCGTCACTTTTTCGCAAGCGTTTGACGGCGCATTCAGCTACGTTGCGAACTACACAAGCTCGATATTTTTCAACGAGGGGTTTCGGGACTTTGCTGGGCAGCACACTGGCTATGCTCACATTGGTGTGATGAACCCACAATTTGCAGCAGAGTTGGACGAGAACGGTGGTTACTATGAAACCCTGAATGGGGCGATCATTCCTGTATTTGTCCCAGAGCCGGGTAGTATGGCTCTCCTGGCCATAGGCGCGATCGGCTTGCTCAATATTCGCCGTAGTCGTCAAGCATAATCGATGACTGAGTCCCGTGCCTGGCGGCGCGGGCCTGCCGCCGCGATAGATTCGACATGACATCCTGATATCGTCAAACAACGCTTACATGACTTGCGTAGGAGACTTGCTTCCAGTCGCGGTGTTTTCTTGCAGCACCGCCAAGGGCGCACCATCGATTCGTTCGCCCGCATTGTGCAGCTATGCCGGCGATCCAAGTATCGCTCACCAGCGAGTGTGAGGACAACCCACTGAAAGGCGCTGTGATGCGTTGCATGAAAGCGCGGGCTGGCTTATTAGATCACCTGTCTGCGGGCGATGCGAGTAACTCGGCGATATGGCTCGCGGTAAGCGGCTGCATCGAGGCGGACGACAAAAGTTTTTCGCCGTTGATAACGCAACAAATTACCCATATTGCAAATTGCCGGTCATGTCAGAAATGGTTAGATTTTATCGACCCAAATCGAATAACTGCGAGAAAAAGGGCGAAGAATTACTGTTGTGCTCACATACAAGGAGCGATAGAGGGATAATGGAACAACGTTTTCGTTCGCGCTGTTCAGAAATGAGGATCCCTGTTGGTGCGTCAACGACGACTACGCCTTCGCACGGTTCTGCCCATAGTGCGGCAAGGTGCTGCCAGCTGGGTCATTTTAGTATTTCGCTGCGACAACAGCCTGCCACGAATTTACGCTTCCCATGATGCACAGGCTTGGGATGACAGGTGACAGCGGCAATTACCAAGCAGAGGGTCAAGTCCGAAATTGCTTGACCACTACAATCACTCCATGCGGCATCGCCCGCGCCTGACGTCATCCGGCATCGAGCGGCGTCGGCGCGCGCCGTCTGACCCAGCCGCGCCAACGCACCGGCTCCACGAGCACCATATGCGGCACCGTCAGCGCGGCCAACCCGACAAATAGCCATTGGATCAGGCCCGCTTCGAGCGGCTGCGTGCGCCAGCAATACGCCACTGCGGCGCCAAGCACGAGCGTACCGAGTGTGGGAAGCAGCATCGCTCGACCGAGCCGCGCTGCTTCGCCCACACTAGCGCCGACATAGTGCCAGGTGCGCACGATGTGGCGGGCACTGTGCATGGCGCAAAAAAACACGGCGAACCCCAGTAAAGGCGGCGCAAGTAACGCCAGTGCCGCCGCCACCGCCATTTCGAAACACGTCAGCCAGTCCCTGCGCGCCTGCCAGCCCGCCGTCAGTGCCGTTCCCAGCAGCCACGGCCAGCTCAGATCGTGCAACACAGAAGCCTGCGCAGCCGCCGCCTGCGGCATCACCAGGAAGGCAAACAGGCGCCCCATTTCCTCTTCGTGGAGCAACGCCGGCAACACGATCACGGCGCCGCCAAACAAAAGACGCGCAGTGACAGGAGTACCGCGCGCCGGGTCGCCCGAAAAATGCAGCGCCGACAACAGCAGGAAGCTTGACAGGAACAGTTGCGGAAAAAAATGCCACAACAGCACCACCAACAGCGCCGTTCCAAGGTAGGCCAGCACGAATGCGCACCATCCGAGCATACCGTGGACGCCGTACAGCTCCTCGGCGAACACCGGGTCGAGCGCGCCGTGCGGTACGCCGAGCAGCAAGATCAGTGCCGCGAGCAGAAACAGCACGGCGGCGTCGTCAGGTGGTAGCGCAACGCCGGCGATGACGACGGCGGCAACGCTGGAGGCGATGGCGCAAAACAACATTCCCTGGGCACGCAGCGCCGTCATGGCGCACACGCACCGGTGCGAGCGACAATCGCCAGGTTAAACGCGCTCTCAAGTTGCGGTGTTCCGAGCGGCATTGGGTCAGATTGCTTCACGTCGACGATTCGTCGATATTGTGGCTGACAGCAAAAGGTTCGGCAGCGTGCCTGGCGCTGGTGAGGATGTCGACTCGGTCCGCTGCGGACAGCGCGAGTTTCATGGGCAAACTGCGCATGGAGAAAGGTTTGACCATCGCCATCGCTTGGTAGCGTGTAACGTGATGCCCCGTCCGACCACACAAGTCGGGTAGAACAGCATGCAGGTACATGTTTGCTCTCCAGGGATCAGAAAAGTTCCACTGGGGCCAGTGGCCCCGGTGGATGTTGTGCTTACGTCCCGGATGCGCGCCTAGGCAGCCATGTTTCGATCGGCAAGTGTCCCGGATACATACCCGTCGGCGGCAGATTTGCGCACCGCAATCATGTAGATCAGTACACCGAATACCGCTTTTGCGACGATGTCAGCGACCGTATACCCCACCTGGACAGCCGTGGTGGCAGCGCCGCCTGTGAAGCCGATCATCGGGAACACGAAAACCACCGGGTAGAAACACCAGGATACGACTGTCAGCCAGCGTGCAGTACTGATCAAGCCGCGCGCTGATTCAGGTTGCGAGTCGATTGACCGCTTCAAGCCGACGAACAAGTCGTAAACAATGATCAGGAACGGAATCATTGCCAGCGCCCACCAGAGCCAGCGCGTGCCTGGAACGGTGGAAATTTCACCGGGATACCCGAGAACCACCATCAGTGCTGCCAAAATACCGAGCTTTGTCCCTTTCGCGACCGTTTCTGCCGGTGACAGACGCATTACCAGGATCAGTTCAATCAATAGTAGCGGTACCGTCAATAGCCAGTCGACATAGCGGTAGGCATCGTTGAATTTGACGCCCGTCGCTGTTACCTCACCTGCCATCAGCGAGTACGATGCCTCCCAGGAGGCGAAAATACGCACATAGTGATAAGCCGCTATCAGCGTGACGATACCAGTGATGGTAATGGCAGTCTTGTAGGCTGGTGCCACCTGGGAACGACCCAGAAAAAAGAACACGGTGGCAGCGCCCATGACGGCGATGGCAAATGAAAACGCATTGAAAACCAGTTCGTACTGGTTTAGTGAAATGATGTCCATAGATTCTCCTATCCTTTTGAGTCACAAGGTAATTATTGTTGTTCCGTCTCAAAACGAATCCTCCACGGATTCTTCGCCTCCTTCTTGAAAAACGAACATTCGGTGTCCGCTACAGAAATATCCTCAGCTTCGGTGGTAGCAATACATTGAATTACTGCAGCAGTATAATGTCGACCAAAAGGAGAATCTCTTGGAACGTATATTTTAAGCACTGAATTACCAGAAAGAGCGTCTTCAGTTTTAATGCGATAGCGTAAAGCTAGCGAGAATGAGCTTTGGAAACAGAACCCACCAGGCTCAGATGTCGTCGACATTACTGAACTCGCAGCGTGGCGGCACATGACGGCTTGAACCATGTTGACATTAGCAGCGGTCTCAGAGGCATCTGCGACGCTAGCTAAACTGGTTGTCTGTTCATTTTAATAACGACGACAATGGTAACCCAATTTCAATCACGGTTCTGTCGAATATTTATACATCGGATTGCTGATGGGCACTATTTTTGCAGCGCCGAATGCACAATGGGTTAATTGGCGGAAAAATTTATCTTTTTATTTATTTCACGCATTCACATTCGATATGCAAACACGCTATTCATAGCAATGAATCAATTTAAATATGCACGGTAGATCAATTTCAGGTACCTTCCAAACGCAATCGTCAACAATCAGCTTTAAAAATATCATTATTTAACGTTTTAATTCATTTTGCATGGAAATATCAAGATCGATGACCAACCAATTTTTGAACCAATATTGAACCGGTATTTTTATCTCGCCTCCAAACATTTCGCAGCAGAAAAGTTCACCGGCGCGTCAATCCAAGGGCAGAGAGCTCGCCATATCGAGGCTGAGAAGGTGTTTGGAAGATCAGCGAAGTCGTCAAGCCGACGTAATCAGGCAGGAGTCACGGAAATGGCTTCCGCAACCTGGTAAATAAGAAGGGAGAAAACAAGACCCACGCGGTCGATGCCAGCGGGCTGTAGAAACGAAAAAGCCGTCGAAGATCGACGGCTTTTTCTCAATTCTGGCGGAAGCGGTGAGATTCGAACTCACGAACGGCTCACACCGTCGGCAGTTTTCAAGACTGCTGCCTTCAACCACTCGGCCACGCTTCCTGTTGCACGGCATTATACATAATCATCGGCCAGATGAGGGAGTTCTGACCGGGGCAAAACGGCCGCGCTCGCGCATGATCCCCTCGCCTACCCCACCAACGCCCAATTCTCCCGCAACGCCTTCTCGAACGCATACGCCGGCAACGGCGCCGCATACAAGTAACCCTGCACCTCATCACACCCGGCGCCGCGCAGAAACGCCAACTGATCCAGCGTCTCGACACCCTCGGCAATCACGCGCAGGCACAACTGCCGCGCCATGCTGATGATCGTCCCGGCAATCGCGCAGTCACTCCCGTCCGCCGGTATCCCCATCGTGAACGAGCGGTCGATCTTCAAAGTATGAATCGGGAACCGCTTCAGATACGACAGGCTCGAGAACCCGGTCCCGAAATCGTCCAGCGACAGCGACACGCCCAGCGCCGTGATCTGGTCCATGATGGCTGTCACGCGATCCACGTCGTGCATCAGCGTGCTCTCGGTGATCTCCAGCTCCAGCCACGACGGGTCGAGCTGATAGCGCCGCAGCGTAGTGGCCACGCGTTCCGGCAGCGATGGCGTGAATTCGCGCGCCGACACGTTCACCGCGACGCGGAACGGGGCGATGCCCGAGCGCTGCCAGATCGACGCTTGCGCGCAGGCTTCTTCCAGCACCCACTCGCCGACCTGCACGATCAGGCCCGTGGTCTCGGCCAGCGGGATGAATTCGCCGGGCGGCACGATGCCGCGCTCGGGATGCATCCAGCGCACCAGCGCTTCCGCGCCGACCAGGCGGCCGCTCGCGATTTCGAACTTCGGCTGGTAGTACAGCACCAATTCGCCGTTGCCCAGCGCATGGCGCAGGCCGGATTCGATGCGCATGCGCTCCTGCATGCCCTTGTTCATGTCCTGGCTGTAGAACGCGACGCTGCGGTCCGGGTTGGCGTCGTCGCCCTTGGCCCGTTCCATTGCGATGTCGGCCAGCGCCAGCAGCGTTTCGGCGTCGTTGCCGTCCTGCGGGTAGACGCTGATGCCGATGCTGGCGCCCAGGCGCAGGTCGTGGCCGCCGATCAGGAACGGTGCGTCGAGCGCGGCTTGCAGCTTTTGCGCCACCGTGGTGGCTTCGAAGTGCTGCCGTACGTCGGCCAGGCCGACTGCGTATTCGTCGCCCGACAGGCGCGCTACCAGGTCTTCGTCGCGCAGCGTGGCCTTGAAGCGCTGGCCGACCTGCTTGAGCAGTTCGTCGCCGATGCGCCGGCCCAGCGTGTCGTTGATGCGCTTGAAGCGATTCAGGTCGATGAACAGGATGCAGCCAGCCGTCTCGTTGCGCTGCGCGACCATCAAGGCCTGGTCGACCAGGCGCGCGAACAGCGTCCGGTTCGGCAGGCCGGTCAGTTCGTCGTAGTAGGCCAGGTGGTGCAGCTGCTCTTCGGCGTGTTTGCGTTCGGTGATGTCGGTCAGGTAGGCGATCAGGCCGCTCGGGCGGCCGGCCAGGTCGCGCAGGGGCGAGAGCGACAGGCTGGCCCAGAAGATGTCGCCCGACTTCTTGCGGCGTTTCACTTCCATCATGCGTCCGCCGTGCTCGGCGAACAGGTCGGGTGGCGCGCCGCCCTGCTCGTCGTTCAGGTCTTCATCGGCGTACAGGAACAGGATATTGCGGCCGACCGCTTCAAGCGCCGTGTAGCCGAACAGGCGTTCGGCGCCGCGGTTCCAGCTGGTGATGTAGCCCATCTGGTCCATCGTCAGCACCGACTCGTGGATCTGGTCGAGGATCTGCGACTGGTGCGCCAGTTGCGCTTCCATCTGTGCGTAGGCGTGGGTCGAGCGCTGCGCCAGCGAATGCATCTGCATCAGGCTCGCGGTCAGTTGCGCCAGTGCGGCCAGTGCCGCCAGCGTGTGTCCGCTGGCCTCGGCATGGTCGGCAAAGCCGCTCACTTCATACCAGCCGAATTGTTCGAGGCCCACGGCCACCGCGTGGCGCAGCACGCGCCCGCCGGGCTGGCCGGGATCGACGAGGCCCGGACCGGGCACGAAGCGCCCGTGCGCGCTGCCCGTCAGTGTGCGCGCCAGGCGGCTCAGCTCCTGCACCAGCGCGTCGCCGCGCAGGCGCAGGACCGCGTCGCAGACGGCGCTCGTGCCCTGGACGAAGGCGGTCGGGGCCAGTTCGCGCACGTCAGACATTGCGGCCCACCTCGATTGCCCAGTGGTATGCGTGCAGCTGGCTGTGCCACCAGTCGTCGAGACTCACGCCGGCCTCGTGCAGCGCCGCCCCGCTCGGATTGGCGTCGACCAGCGCCAGCCACACGCCGAGCTGGCCGCTGCGGTCGATCAGGGCGCCGGCCACGTCGTCGGGCAGGTACAGCTCGGCCGCGATCTCGGCCATCGGCATGTGCAGCAGCCGGTCGAGCAGCGAGAACACGCCGGTCATGAAGGCCAGGTCCTGCGCGTCGCGGTCGTCGCCCTGCAGGCGTGCGAGCGCTTCGAGCTGGGCGCCGCGGCGCGCGGCCAGCGGCAGCAGCAGGTTGGGCAAGCCGTCCGGTTGCTGGCGCGCATACAGCAGCAGTTGCAGCCAGCGCTGCAACTGGCGCCGGCCCAGCACCGTGATCGCCTGGCCGAAGCTGGTCACTTGTGTCGATATCGTGAAGGCGGCCGAATTGACCAGCTTGAGCAGGTGGTAGGCCAGCGCCGGATCCTGCTTGACCTGCTCTTCGAGTTCGCGCGAGTCGGCGTCGCGTGCGAGCAAACCCAGCAGCGTGAGGATGCGGCGGCGCGAACTGCCGTCGTCGTCGGGCGATGGCGCGATGTCCGGGTCGTACGCGTAGTCGCCGATGAACCAGTCGAAGCCTGCGATCTCGCAGCCGAAGAAGCGGCGCGCGTTGTCGACGCCATACGCGATGTGCGGGGCAAACAGGGCCACCAGACGGCCCGGTGGCATCGGAGCGACGCGGCAGTTGCGCGCGACCGAGCGCAGTGCGGATGGCGCCGTGACGCCGTCGGGAACGTCGCCGTCGAGCCAGATGCGGTAACCGCAGGCGTGCAGTTCAACAAGCTTGCGCGCCACGCCATCGAGCGCCAGCGCGTTTGCGTCGATCACCAGGCCAACGCGGTTGGCCGGCAACAGCGCCAGCATCGGTGGGGTGAAGGTGGTGGGGTCGTCCAGATTCAACAGGCAGTCGAGCGGCGCGGCAGCAGCCAGCAGGTCGGGCGTGCCGAACACGGTCTGCAGGCGCTGGGCCAAGTCGGTGCCCGGTGCCAGGCGCACGCTGAGTGCGACCCATTCATTCTGTGCGTTGGCGACTGGCTCGATTGCGACCAGCGGACATGTTTCCTGCTCTGCCATGGAAAGTTTCAAAGTAGTATCCAGGCAATCTTATTGCACCGAATGCCATAAAGCAAATCGAAGTTTCCTACTGGACAGCCAGTGTTGACCATCAGTTACCCCCGGCCCGCTGCACGGCGAACCGGATCAGCTCAGCCTGGCCTTCGATGCCCAGCTTGCGCTTGATGTTCAGGCGGTGCGTTTCGACCGTGCGCACCGACAGGTCGAGGTCGCGCGCGATCTGCTTGTTCGACTGGCCGGCAGCGATATGCCCCAGTACTTCGTGCTCGCGCGCTGTCAATTGGTCGCTCGGGGCAGCCGGATTGGCCAGCTGGCGCGCCAGCGCGGCGCTGTAATAAATACCGCCGCCCATGACGGTGTCGATGGCCAGCACGATGTCCTTGCCCGGCGCGTCCTTGAGTACGTAACCGCGCGCACCGGCGCCGATGGCCTGGCTCACGTATTCCGGTTTGTCGTGCATTGACAACATCAGGACCGCGATGCCGGGAAAACGTGCGGTCAGCTGGAAGGTGGCTTCGATGCCGCTGCCGCCGCGCATGTTCACGTCCATCAGCACCAGGTCGGGGTGGTATTCGCCGGCGCGCTCCAGCGCTTCGGCGCTCGAGCCGGCTTCGGCCACCACGTGCAGGTGGGGCGCCGACTCAAGCCGCGCGCGCAGGCCGTCGCGCACCAGCGGGTGGTCGTCCACCAGCAAAATCTTCACTTCTTTGATGTCTTCGTTCACTGCCCTACTCCTTCAAGTCGATGCTGGCCACCACGCTGGTGCCGCTGGACGACGAGTCGACCGACAGGCGCCCGCCGATCGCTTCCATCCGTTCCATCATATTCCTCAAGCCGATGCCACGCTTCGGGTGCACGGCCACGCCATCGGTATCAAAGCCCACGCCATCGTCGGCAATCGACAGGCTGACGCGGTTGGCCACGCGCTCGAGCGAGAGCTCGATGGTGCTGGCCTGGGCGTGGCGTTCGACATTCGTCAGCGCCTCTTGCGCGATGCGAAACAGCACCGTGCCGACCATGTCGGGCAGCGCATCCACGGCGCCGGCCGCACGAAAGCGCACCGGCGTGCCGGCGTCTTCGCCGAATTCGCGGGCCAGGTATTCCAGCGCTGGCGCCAGGCCCATGTCGTCGAGCAGCGTCGGGCGCAGGTCGTGCGAGATGCGCCGCACTTCGCCGAGCACCGCGTTGACCTGGTCGACAGTGCGCTCCAGGCCGGCGCGCGCCTGCTCGCGCTTGTTGGCGTCGCCATCGAGGCGGATGATGCCTGCCTCCAGCTGCAGCTTGACCGAGACCAGCGCCTGGCTGATCCCGTCGTGCAGGTCGCGCGACAGGCGCGCCCGTTCTTCTTCCTGCGATTCCACCACGCGCTGGGCCAGCGCGCGCAGCTTGGCGTCGGCCAGGCGCCCTTCGCTGATATTCAGCGCCAGCCCGCCACCGGCCACGCCGATTGTCGCCAGCGTGGCAAGGACCGCCATCCAGAGCAGCGTCTGGTCGCTGTTGCGCGACTGCTGGGCCTCGACCAGTTCGAGCGCCGCCTCGACATCGTCAAGGTAGATGCCGGTGCCCATGACCCAGCCCCAGTGCGCGACCGGGACCACGTAGCCCAGCTTGGGCGCGGCTGTCTTGCTCGACGGCTTGGCCCAGGTGTAGCGCAGGAACCCGCCGCCGCCCTCGGCCAGTCCGATCAGGCGCTGGATCGTCAGCGAGCCGGTCGAGTCGCGCCAGTTCCACATGTCGGTGCCGACCAGTTCCGGCTGGCGCGGATGCGCGAGGTTCTTGCCGCGCGTGTCATACACGAAAAAGTAACCATCGCCGCCGTAGCTCAGCGATGACAGGATGCGGATTGCCTCAGCCTGCGTGGCCGGATCGCTGCGTCCGCTCTGGGTCAGGTGCGCGATCGAGCGCGTGGCCAGTTCGACGTAGTGGCGCAGCTCGGCTTCCTTGCTGGCCAGGTAGGCGCTGCCGATCGTGTCGCGTTGTTGTTGCGCCAGAGTGACAGCCTGCTGGCGCACGTAGAGCGTGATTGCGCACAGGGCCACGACCAGCGGCGCGACCGCCAGCATGATGACTTTTTGCTTGAGCCGCATGGGCGGACCGCCTTCTGTTGAGAGAAGCGACGCATTTTACGTGCGTTACGGGCATGCGTCCTACGTAGTGGTACGTAGCTTCTGCGTAATAGTTGCGCTTGCAGTCCTGATAATTGTGCAAGATACTCATTGCCATGCTGTAAAGAATCGCGCCGGCATGTACTGGCGTACGAAGCATCAATCCATATCGGAGGAGTCACCAATGAAGAAAATGACGAGCATGCTCGGATGGATCGCCTTGTCCATCCTGGGCGCGTTTTCGCTCGGCTACATCGCGCTCAAACGCGGTGAAACCATCAATGCCATCTGGATCGTCGCGGCCGCCGGCTGCGTCTATCTCATCGCTTACCGCTTCTACTCGAAGTTCATCGCCAACAAGGTGCTGGGGCTCGATGCCACCCGCCAGACACCCGCCCACAAATTCAATGACGGTCTCGATTACGTGCCGACCAACAAGAACGTTTTGTTCGGTCACCACTTCGCGGCGATTGCCGGCGCCGGCCCGCTGGTGGGCCCCGTGCTTGCCGCGCAAATGGGTTACCTGCCCGGCATGATGTGGATTCTGGCCGGCGTCGTGTTCGCCGGCGCGGTGCAGGATTTCATCGTGCTGTTCATGTCCACGCGCCGCGACGGCCGCTCGCTCGGTGACCTGATCAAGTCCGAAATGGGCGAGATTCCAGGGATGATCGCGCTGCTAGGTACCTTCATGATCATGGTGATTATTCTGGCCGTGCTGGCCCTGATCGTCGTGAAAGCACTCACCGGTTCGCCGTGGGGCACCTTCACCGTGATGGCCACGATCCCGATCGCGCTGTTCATGGGCATCTACTCGCGCTATGTGCGGGTCGGGCGCATCGGCGAGATTTCGCTGATCGGTTTCGTATTGCTGATGCTCGCCATCATCGGCGGCCAGTGGGTGCACGATTCGCCAGTCTGGGGCCCGATGTTCACCTTCACCGGTACCGAACTGACCTGGATGCTGATCGGCTACGGCTTTGTCGCCGCCGTGATTCCCGTGTGGCTGCTGCTGGCGCCGCGCGACTACCTGTCGACCTTCCTCAAGATCGGCACCATCCTCGCGCTGGCGATCGGCATTCTGGTCGTCGCACCTGACCTGCGCATGCCGGCCGTGACGAAGTTCGTCGATGGTTCGGGCCCGGTCTGGTCGGGTGGCATCTTCCCGTTCCTGTTCATCACCATCGCCTGCGGCGCCGTGTCGGGCTTCCACGCGCTGATTGCCTCGGGCACCACCCCGAAGATGCTGGAAAATGAAACGCAGGCGCGCTTCATCGGCTACGGCGGCATGCTGATGGAAAGTTTTGTCGCCATGATGGCGCTGATCGCCGCGTCGACCATCGACCCGGGCGTCTACTTCGCCATGAACAGCCCGGCCGCCCTGCTGGGCACCACCGCGCAATCGGCCGCCGCTGCCGTCTCGCAGATGGGCTTCGTGATCACGCCGGAAGCACTGGAGCAGATGGCGCGTGACGTCGGTGAGCACACCATCATCTCGCGCGCCGGTGGCGCACCGACGCTGGCAGTGGGCATGGCCCACATCCTGTCGAACCTGGTCGGTGGCCAGACCATGATGGCGTTCTGGTACCACTTCGCGATCCTGTTCGAGGCGCTGTTCATCCTGACCGCGGTGGACGCGGGCACCCGCGCCGGCCGCTTCATGCTGCAGGATCTGCTGGGCGCGTTCGCACCATCGCTCAAGCGCACCGATTCGCTGCCGGCCAACCTGCTGGCCACCGGCCTGTGCGTCGCGGCCTGGGGTTACTTCCTGTACCAGGGCGTGGTCGATCCGCTGGGCGGCATCAACACCTTGTGGCCGCTGTTCGGCATCGCTAACCAGATGCTGGCCGGTATTGCACTGATGCTCGGCACCTGCGTGCTGTTCAAGATGAAGCGCGGCCAGTACGCGTGGGTCACTGCGCTGCCGACCGTGTGGCTGCTGGCCTGCACGCTGACGGCGGGCTACCAGAAGATCTTCCACGACGACCCGCGCATCGGCTTCGTGGCGCACGCCAACAAGTACCAGGCCGCGCACGACGCCGGCACGATCCTGGCGCCGGCCAAGTCGATCGTCGAGATGGAACGGATCATCTTCAACGACTACGTCAACGCCAGCCTGGCCGGCTTCTTCATCTTCGTCGTGCTGGCCGTGCTGTTCTATGGCCTGCGCACGGTGATGGATGCCCGCAAGGCGAATGGCGCGACCGCAAAAGAGTCGCCGTACGTCGCCATGCCCGCACCGCAGGTGACCTGATGTTCGGCACCCTGAAGCAGGCCGGCAGTTACCTCGGGCAGTCGCTGCGCCTGATGGTCGGCCTGCCCGAGTACGACACGTACCTGGCGCACATGGAGCGTACGCATCCGGATGAGCCGGCGATGACGTACGAGGAGTTCTTCCGTGAGCGCCAGGAGGCGCGGTATGGAGGGAGTCGGGCTTCGTGCTGCTGAGCCTGTAGCAGCTGAGCGTCGTCGAGGCGACGCCGCGTGAACTGAAAACCCCAAAAGTTGAATGTCAACTTTTGGGGTTTTTTCATGACCGGGGATTCGCTACCAGGAATACGGTCAGGCCTCACGAGCCAGCGCTGCCAGCACGCGAAAAGGTCTGAGGCTCCCTCAGTCAAGCAGGCCAAGGTTGTACGCTACGAAGGCCTCTTCGCGTACCCAGCCAGTTTCCTGATACAGCGCCTGTGCTGTTTCATTGGCTTTTGCGGTGGACAAGCCCAGACGGATCGCGCCAGTCGCCTTGCCATGCCGTATCGCAGCGTCGATCAGGGCCTTGCCGACACCACGGCGGCGAGCGTTTTCTGCGACAAACAGATCGTTGAGTATAAAAGTTCGGGCCATCGATACGGATGAAAAGCTCGGATATAGCTGAGTAAATCCAAGCGCCTCCTCGCCATCCTGCGCGAGAAACAAGACCGAATCACCATTCTTTAAACGCTCTGCCAGGAACGTTCGCACTGCGGCGGGACTGCTGTCCCGGTCGTAAAACTGGCGATATTGATCAAACATCGGAACGAGCAAATCAAGATCCGCGAGGCTGGCCTGACGGACCCGGACGCTGGAAGATTTAGCGGGTAATTCGTTATGCACATTGGCTCCAGTATATGAAAATGAAAGTTGCTGCATAGCTTGACCAGAGTCACAGCCGGGGTCAGGTCTGACATTCGGACACGAGTTCAACAATAGTCTGTTTATGAAAGACCTTGTGAAAGGGCTAAGGAAGAGTCCGTGTCCAAATGTCAGACCTGACCCCGGCTTTTTGAACTGTCCCGCGCCGTGACGAGCATGTCGATCAGCGCGCGCGACGCTGCCGACAGGCCACGGTGCGCCGGATAGACGACCGAAAAGGCGCGCGTGCGGCCACTTAGCTGTGGCAATATCTCCACCAGCTGTCCGGCTGCCAGGCTGGCTTCGGCAAACAGGCGCGGACACAGTGCGATCCCCATCCCCTGCTCGGCCAGCCAGATGACGCCCATCGCGTCGGTCGATACCATCACCGATGCCGGCGGGATCCAGTCGATATTGCGCCCGCCATCGCGTAGCTGCCAGGGGAACACCCGTCCGGTGTTGGGCCGGACAAAGGCAATGCATTGCTGGCGGGCCAGGTCGTCGAGCGTCGCCAGCGAACCGGCGGTTTCCAGGTAGGCTGGGGATGCCAGCAGGCACAGCGGCGATGCTTCCAGCTGGCGCGAGGCCATCGTGCTGCTTGGCAGCGGGCCGGAGCGGATCGCCAGGTCGAATCCCTCGGCCACCAGATCGACGTTGCGGTTGGTGATGTCGACATCCAGTTCGACCAGCGGATAGGCGCGTGCGTAGGCGGCCAGGATGGGCGGCAAACGTTGCTGCCCGTAGCCGGTCGACACGCTCATGCGGACCTTGCCGCTCAGTTGCGCCGTCGTGCTGCGCATCGCCTGCTCTGCCTGCCCAAGGCGGGCGAAGGCGTCGCGTGCCTCGTTGGCGTAGCGCTGGCCGGCGTCGGTGAGGCTGAGGCTACGCGTGGTCCGGCGCAATAATTGTGTGGCGAGCCGCACTTCGAGTCGCGACAGGGCCCGACTCAGCACCGACGGCGTGGTCGAGAGCACGACCGCCGCTGCGCTGAACGAACCGTGCTCGACGACGCTCAGAAACACCTCGACATCGGCCAGGTGATCGAACTTGCGTGCCATCTTGTCTCCTCAAGAACAAATCATTTGCCAAAATCGTAGTTTATCTATCTGCTGAGAAAAAATACAATGGTGAATCTTTTATCTGGAAGGATTCACATGGAATTGCTCGACAAACTGAACTGGCGCTATGCCACCAAGGCGATGGACCCGACCCGCAAGGTGCCGCAGGATAAGATCGATCGGATCATCGAAGCGGCGCGCCTGGCGCCGACGTCGTCCGGCCTGCAGCCCTATGAAATCCTGATCGTGAAGAATCAGGCGCTGCGCGCCCAGATCAAGGACGTCGCCTGGAACCAGGCGCAGGTGGTCGATGCCTCGCACCTGATGGTCTTTGCCGCCTGGGACAACTACACGCCCGAGCGGATCAACCACATGTTCGACCTGACCAACGAAGTGCGCGGTTTCCGCAACGAAGGCTGGGAAGCCTATCGCCAGCAACTGCTGTCGACCTATCCGGGCCGCGATGCGCAGGTGAACTTCGAGCACGCGGCGCGCCAGGCCTACATCGGTTTCACTGCGGCGATGATCGCCGCCGCCTTCGAGGAAGTCGATTGCACACCGATGGAAGGTTTCGATCCGGCCGCGGTCGACGGCATCCTGAACCTGGGCGAGCGTAATCTGCGTAGCGTGGTCATTCTGCCGCTGGGCTACCGCAAGACCGAAGATGATTGGCTCGCAGGCCTGGCGAAAGTGCGCCGCCCGCTCGACCAATTCGTCAGCGAAATCGACTGATTCCCGTTTTGCCGTAACCTGCCGGGCGGCGTCGATCTGCGCACGCCGCCCGCGTTCCCAACCATGAACAGGTGAGCGACTCGCTGTCCGAGTATCGCTTTACGCACTGCCCTGCCCTCCTCAACGTGCACCCCTGAGACGTCGTAAGTAAGGGACGGCCTTGAAGACCGCTCTTTTCTGCCTGGTAGTCTCACAGTTGGTTAGTTACATATCAGGAGTAGAGCCGAGCGCACTGCTGGAAGCCGTGCGCTGCGGCGGCGCTCAGGATGACACTTTGCGCAGCGAACACACCGTATCGAACCATGCCTGCATGCCCACCAGCGGCTGCGGATTGATCGGCAGCAGCGCATTGATGTTGACACCATTGCCCCGCCCGCCGTTCTTCTTGTCCCACCAGACGCCCGCATTCAGGTCATCCAGCGCTGGCACCGGCGCATAGCCCTTGGCGGCATCTGGGCTGATGCCGCGCGCCGCCACGTCGGCCCGCCAGCCGCTCTTGCCCTCACTGGCGCGGCCGCCACTGATCCACCCGAGCGAATTGGACACGGCCACCACCCGCGGATGGATGCCGCGCGTGACGAACACGCGCATGCGCGCCGAACCGATCACTTCGCCTGTTCCGCGATACGCCTGCTGCGCCTTGTGCTCGCCGGAACGCGGGCGGTACGTCGTCAGCTCGACCATGTCGCCGCTTTTCACGCCCAGCTTTTTTGCCGTTGCCACATTGATCCACATGGGATTGTCGTGCACGATCTCGGACAGGTATTTCTGCGATGCCGTCCTGCCCTGCGTGTGCACGTTCCATTTGAACGACGTCAAAATGAACCGGTCTGCCGGCAAGTCCACGTGCGACGGAATGCGTGCAAAGGTTGGCATGCCATCGTCGACAATGCCAAGCGCCCTGGCCACCTGCGTGATCTCCGGCGCATGGATTTCGAACTTGCGTGACGGCGTGGCAAAGCCGCGCACTGCCCGTCCATCGACCTGCAGGCCCACGGCGCTGTCCTTGCCCTTGTCGTTGGGGCGGTAGACAACGCCGGTCGCTCCCTCGACGCGCGACCCAGCCAGTTGCTTGTCGCTGAGCGGCTTGCGATAAATCTCGTACGGTTTCGGCGCCGATTTGTCGACGAACGCGCCGTAGAATTTCATGTACTCGAACCCATCCTTGAACTGGCGCCCGTCCGGCCCCACCGTCGGCAGTTTCGAACACTGGATGCGCACGAAATCCTCGTGGCTGCCGAACTGGAAATATTTCGCCTGTTCCGGCCCCAGACGCCGGCCGATGTCGAACAGGACGTCGGCAAAACTGCGTGCATCGCCAGGTGGCTTGGTGAGCGGCTGGCACAGCGTGACGAAGTGGGTCAATTCGAGATTGTTGCGGATATCCAGACCCCAGCGTTCCAGGTACGTCGCATCCGGCAGGATCAGGTCGGCATAATGGGCTGTCTCGGAGTAGACAATGTCGGAACATGCATGGAACGGGATCAGCGTTTCATCGAGCAGCACCTCGACCGTCGTGCTGCGGCCCTCCGGCCACGTCATCGGTGAACCCAGCGTGTAGGTCAGATAAACGTCGAGTTTGGCCCGGCCCTGGCGCACGAAGTCGTAGACGATCTGTCCCACTTTCATCTTCTGCCAGCGGTTCGCCAGCGGCCACTCGGGAGGGTCTTCCAAGTCCGTGCGAATTTTTGGTGCCGGCGGCAGCGGCAGTGGCTGGGGGTAGCGGCTGATCGACAGTTTCTCGTCGAGGCCGTAGCAATACCCGCCCGGCCTGGCGATGGAGCCGGCCAGTGCATTGAGCATCACGACCGCACGCTCGCCATTGAAGCCGTTGAAGTGCGCGCCGACGCCCCGGTTGGAGAAAGCAACGGTGGCGGGACGGGCGCGCGCAAATTCCAGCGCCAGCCGTTCGATGTCGGCCACCGCGATGCCCGACAGTTTGGCGGCCCATGCCGGCGTGCAATCAGCCAGCCACGTACGCAGCGTGGCGACACCTGGCTGGACGTACTTGTCCACGAACGCCTGGTCGAACTCGTTTTCACGCAGCATGACGTGGGCCATTGCCAGCGCCACAGCGCCTTCGGTGCCAGGAAACGGCTGGTGCCACTCGTCGCTGCGCCCGGCCGTGTTGGACAGGCGCACGTCGAACGTCACCAGCTTGGCGCCATGGTCGTAGCGCGCCTTGACGACGCGGCTGACCAGATGCAGGCCGCCCTGGTGCGCCTCGTAGAAATTGGCGCCGAAATTAAGAAAGTACTTGCAGCGCTCGGCGTCGATGGATTCCCAGTCTGTCTCGCCCAGCGATACATAATTCGCAGCCCGCTTGTTCGATGAGCACAGGGCGCGGTGATTCAGTTGCACGGGCGTGCCGATGGCCGATAAAAACCGGTTGATTTCCGCGTCGATGCGCGAGCGGCCCTGGTGCAGCGCCACGCGCTCCGGGTGGCCGCTGGCGATGCTCGCCTTGATGCGGTCGGCCACTTCGGTGTAGGCCTCGTCCCAGCTGATGCGCTGCCACAGGCCCTCGCCCCGCTTGCCCACGCGCTTTAACGGATACAGCAACCGCTCCGGATAATCGTTGATCGTCGGTCCCGACTGGCCCTTCGCGCAGGTCATGTGGCTGCCCATGTTCGGGTCGAGCGGATTACCCCGTATCTTGATGACCTTGTTGTCCACCACATGGGCCTCGATGCCGCAGACGGTCGAGCAGTTCAGGCACACGCTGGTGATGCGTTTGGCGGTGCGGTAATTGTTTTTCACCTTGCGCAGCTGGCCGGCGCGTTCGCCCGCCAGCACAGGGGTGTAATTGAGCACTTGGTCGGCCGCCTGCGCGGCGCCGTGCGTGAGCAGGATCGTGTCGCCAAGGCCCAGCGTGGCCATGGCGCCGAAGCCCCGCTTGATGAAATGACGGCGGTCCATGATTACGCTTTCCGTGGTGTTTTCGGGTGGGGCGTCGACGCTGGCGCCGGCGAGAATGCCGCCTTGAGCTGGTCCCAGGTATCGGTTTCGTACGATAACGGATCATGCGGGCGCCCTTTGGGCACCTTCTTTTCCATTGCCAGCGGCACGGCCGTACCAAGGCCGCGGTACTGCACGCGCGGGCGCGTCTTCTCTTCCGCTTTCATTGCCTTGACCTGCGTGCCATGCGTGGCGTTGAATACGCTGACAGGACTGGCAGGATCCTTCAGGTCGCCGAACGCAAACACACCGGCCGGACACACTTCCACGCAGGCTGGCGCCATATCCGCCTCCAGCCGGTGCGCGCAAAAATCGCATTTGTCCGCCACTTGCGAGACGGGATCGATGTGGATGGCGCCGTACGGGCAGGCCTTGATGCAATCGCGACTGCGGTCGCAGACGTCGACATCGATGTGCACGATACCGTCCGCACTGCGCGTGATGGCATCGGTGGGACAGGCGTCCAGGCACGGCGCGTCGGTGCACTGCATGCACAGCGTCGGCAGGAACGCCCGCTTCGTCGTCGGCTGGCGATTGAACGGGTTGGTGGCCGCGTAATCGTAGTAATACACCTTGGTGCGGAAAAACCCCAGCGACACGGCATTCTCCACCTTGCAGGCGACGGCACAGGCGTGGCAGCCAATGCAGCGTTCAAGATCGACGCCCATGCCCCATTGGGGACTGGCGGTAGCGGAAGCGTTGTTCATGAAAATCCTTGTGAGTCGTGCCAGGCAGGATTGTAAGACAGCCAGCCGGTCGCGTTATTAAAATACCCACATCGGGTTATCCCGCAGGCGCCGCTGCGGTCCGCGACAGTCCCTCGCGGATTTGGGCGTGTTTGCAACATGAACCCGGTTCGCCTGCCCTGTTTGCGCTCTCGCAAAGCCGCGCACGCCCCTACCCCGTATATTTTTTTCCTGCGGGCTCTTGCCCGCGCGGAGGATCCGCGTCGTGCAGGTCCATGCCGCTGTGCCCACCGCGGGAATTGCGATGCCGAACTTCGAGCGCTCGAGCCTGAACCGGAAGCTGACCATCATCTCGCTGCTCTCGACGGCGACCGCATTGCTGTTCGTGTTCGGTGCGTTCGCCGTCACGTCCATTCACAACCACCGCAAGGATGAAGCCGTGCAGCTGGCGGCGTTCGCACGCATCCTCGGTGCGGCCAGCGCCGGTGACCTGCTGCTGGTCGACCGCAAGCAGGCCGGTGCCACGCTGTCGGTCCTCGAAGCCCAGCGCAGCATTTCGGCAGCAGCGCTGTACGACCGCTTCGGCCAGATCATCGCCACCTACCGCACGCCGGCGCGTCAGGACACGGACCTGCCTGCCCTGGAGGGCACCGATGCCGGCACGCTGGAACAGGTCAACCGTGCTGGCCGCGCGCTGCTGGGACGCCACATGCGCGTGGTGCAGGCCGTCCAGCACGGCGAGCTGGTGGTGGGCGCGGTGATGATCGAAGCCGACCTGCTGCCGATGTGGCTCGATATCGCCGCCAGCCTGGGCGTGATCGGTCTGGCGATGGGCGCGGCGATGCTGGTCTCGCTTGGCCTGGCCGGACGGCTCAAGCACAGCATCGCCGAGCCGATCACCAAACTGATCCAGGCCGCGCAAAAGGTCTCGGCCAGCCAGAACTACGGCCTGCGCGTGCCGCATCAGCGCAGCGACGAACTGGGTGTGCTGATCGACAGCTTCAACAGCATGCTGGCGCAGATCGAAGAGCGCGGCGCCGCCCTGCTGCACCACCGCGACGAACTCGAACGCCAGGTCGGCGTGCGCACCGAGCAGCTCGAGAAAGCCAAGAACGCGGCCGAGGCGGCCAGCCGCGCCAAGAGCGGTTTTCTGGCCACGATGAGCCACGAGATCCGCACCCCGATGAACGGCGTGCTGGGCATGACCGACATGCTGCTGGCCACGCCCCTGACCGAGGCCCAGCGCAACTACACGCAGCTGGTGAAGCGCTCGGGCGAGCACCTCCTGGTGATCATCAACGATATCCTCGATTTTTCCAAGATCGAGGCCGGCAAGCTCACGATCGAATACATCAACTTCAACCTGTGGGACCTGCTCGACGACATCCACAACGTCTACACGCCGCAGGCTGCGGCCAAGGGCCTGGGCTGCGAGTTCGACATCGCCAACGACATCCCGGTGGCGATCTGCGGCGACCCGAACCGGCTGCGCCAGATCCTGGCCAACCTGCTGGGCAACGCGCTCAAGTTCACCGACGATGGCCAGATCCTGGCGCGCGTGCGCGTGGCCGGCGAAGATGCGCAGCAGGTCGCGCTGCGCTTCGAGGTGCACGACACCGGCATCGGCATTTCGCGCGAGGCACGGGCGCGCCTGTTCAACGCCTTTTCGCAGGCGGACGATTCCACCACCCGCAAGTATGGCGGCACCGGCCTGGGGCTGGCGATTTCGAAGCAGCTGGTCGAATTGATGAACGGCGCCATCGGCGTCGAGAATGCACAGCAGCGTGGCTCGGTCTTCTGGTTCACGGTCAGCTTCGACAAGCACCGGATCGACCCGGAGGCACCGGGCCATCAGCGCAACACGCTGGACGGCCTGCGCGTGCTGGTCGTTGACGATCAGGATGCCAGCCGCAAGGCGCTGGTGCAGCAGCTGACAGCATGGCAGGCACGCTGCGACGACGTCGGTGGCGCGCTCGCATTCGAACGGCTGGTCAACGCGGCCCGGGCCGGGCAGCCCTACGATGCGGCGGTGCTGGACATGGAATTGCGCGAGACCAGCGGCCTGGCACTGGCCGCGGCAGTGCGCGCCGAGCCGCTGGCGCGGAGCACGCATCTGGTGCTGCTCAGCCCCGAGCGGCTGGCCGCCGATCCGGTGCAGCGGCGCGAGGCGGGCGTGGCCTACCAGCTCGTCAAGCCGGCGCGCGCGGCCGATCTGTATGCGTGCCTGGCCGCGCGCCTGCCGCGACGGGCGTTGCCACCGGCTGCGGCCAGCGACGCGGCGCCCGCACTGCCACCGGCCAGACGCGCGCGACGCGTGCTGCTGGCCGAGGACAACCCGGTCAACGTCGAAGTCGCGCGCGCGATGCTGGAAAGCCTGGGCCTGGAAACGGGCTGCGCGAAAAACAGCCAGGAAGCGCTGCGCGCGGTGCACGAAGGCCGCTGGGATGCGGTGCTGATGGATTGCCAGATGCCGGTGATGGACGGCTTTGCGGCCACCGGCGAGATCCGGCGCCACGAACGCGAGATGGGCCGCCAGCGCGGGTTACCCGTCATTGCCATTACCGCCAACGCGCTGCAGGGCGACCGCGAAGCGTGTCTGGCTGCGGGCATGGATGACTACCTGTCCAAGCCCTTCACCCAGCAGCAACTGGCCGCCGTCATCGGTCGCTGGATCGCGATGCCGCTGCTGTCGGCGCGCGAGCACGGCGACGAGCCGGTGGTCGAGATTGCGCCGGCGACGCCGCTGCTGCCAGCCAAACCCGCGCCCGCACCTGCCGCCACGCGCATCGCCCCGGACCCCGCCACCATCAACCGCACTGCCCTGGAGAACATCCGCGCCCTGAGCCGCGACAACGGCGACGCGCTCGTCAACAAGGTGATCGCCGCCTACGTCGGCGACACGCCGCGCCAGTTGCACGCGCTGCGCCAGGCGCTGGGCGAAGGCGATGCGGAGAGCGTGCGGCGCGTGGCCCATGGCCTGAAATCGGCCAGCGCCAATATCGGCGCGGTGCGCCTGTCCGGTCTGTGCCGCGACCTCGAACAACTGGGACGCAGCGGCAACGTGGACAGCGGCGGCCCGCTGCTGTCCGACCTGGAACGCGAGTTCCGCTCGGTGCGCCAGGCGCTTCACGCATCGCTTGAAAAGGAGTCCTGACATGCCCTGTGCCCCCACCCAGCGCGTGACGGTCCTGGTGGCCGACGACGATCCCGTCATGCGATTGTTGATGCTTGAGATGCTGGCGCAGGTCGGCCTGGAGGGCATCGAGGCCGGCGACGGCATCGAGGCCCTGGCCCAGGCGCGCAGCAGCCAGCCCGGCCTGATTCTGATGGACGTCGATATGCCACGCATGGACGGTTTCGCTGCCTGCAGCGCACTGCGCGCGGCCGAACGCGATGGCGCCTGCGTGCCGGTCATCATGGTGACGGGCAGCGACGACATCGACGCCGTCACCCATGCCTATGAAGTGGGCGCAACCGATTTCGTGTCCAAGCCGATCAACTGGCCGATCCTCGGGCACCGCGTGCTGTACGTGCTGCGCGCCAGCGACGCCATCGCGCGCCTGCGCATTGCCGACGCCCAGAACCGCGCCGTGCTGGCGGCGATTCCCGATACCTTCTTTCGCCTGAATGCCGACGGCTTCTATCTGGATTACGAGGCCGGCCATGCACGTCAGCCCCAGGGCAGCCCCACCGGTACGGTAGCGGCCGACGGTGCCGGCGCCCGCTTCATCGGCAAGCACCTGGCCGATACGCTGCCACCCGAAATCGCCGGGCGCATGCTGGACCAGATGAAGACCGTGCTGGCCACCCGCGAAGTCCGCTCGGTCGAATACGAGCTGGTCGACTGCGGCATCGCCCAGCATTTCGAGGCGCGCCTGGTGGCCACCAGCCCGTTCGAAGTGCTGGGCCTAGTGCGCGACATCAGCGAGCGCAAACGCGCCGAAGAACAGATCCGGCGCCTGGCCTATTGCGACGGCCTGACTGGCATCCCGAACCGCCAGGCGTTCCTGGAGACGCTCGAGCGCGAGCTGCACCGCTCGCGGATCGGCAACAAGAAGTTCGCGGTGCTGTTCATGGATCTCGACGCGTTCAAGCGCATCAACGACACGCTTGGCCACAACGCTGGCGACCAGCTGCTCAAGATGGTGTCCGAGCGTCTGCGCGACACCACGCGCCCGAGCGATCTGGTCTCGCGCGGGGACAGCGGTGCAGCAAACGGCGACGGCGCCAGCAACCTGGCGCGCCTGGGCGGCGACGAATTCACGATCCTGATCCCGGATCTGGAACGGGTCGAACATGCGCTCAATGTCGCGCACCGGGTCAAGGAAGCAATGCGGCGCTCCTTTGTCATCGAAGGCAACGAGATCTTCGTCACGGCCAGCATCGGCATCTCGCTGTTCCCGGAAGACGGCGACGATTCGGGCTCGCTGCTCAAGTTTGCCGACACCGCGATGTACCACGCCAAGAGCTGCGGCAAGAACAACGCCAAGCTGTACAGCTCATCGCTGACGATGCAGATCATGAGCCACGTGAAGCTCGAAGTGGGCCTGCGCCGCGCACTGCAGAACGACGAGCTGTATCTGGTCTACCAGCCGCAGCGCGACGTGGCCAGCGCGGAGATCGTCGGCGTCGAAGCGCTGGTGCGCTGGCGCCATCCCGAGCGGGGCCTGATTGCGCCGACCGAGTTCATTCCGCTGGCCGAAGAGACGGGCCTGATCGTACCGATCGGCGAATGGGTGCTGCGCACGGCCTGCCGCCAGGCGCGCACGTGGCAACGCCTGACGCAGCGCACGCTGCGCATTGCAGTGAATCTGTCAGCCAAGCAGTTCAAGGACGAGAACCTGTCGCAGATCGTGCTCTCGGCGCTGCTCGACACGGGGCTCGAACCGCGCCTGCTCGAACTGGAGCTGACCGAAGGCACACTGATGGACGATGCGCGCGCCACGATGGTCACGCTAGAACGCCTGCGCAACATCGGCGTGCACCTGTCGATCGACGATTTCGGGACCGGGTATTCGTCGATGAATTACCTGAAACGCTTCGACGTCCGTGCTCTCAAGATCGACCGCAGCTTCATTTCAGGCCTGCCGCAGGATGCCGAAAACGCCGCCATCACGCGCGCGATCATCGCGATGGCGCACGGCCTGAAAATGGTGGTGGTGGCCGAAGGGGTCGAGACGGGCGAACAGCTGTTGCTGCTGGAGGAATATGGCTGCGATATGGTGCAGGGCTACTACCTTGGCCACCCGTCCACTGCCGAGACGATCACCGAGCTGCTGCAGGTCGTGCAGCTGATGCTGCCGGCCAGGTAAGGCCGGCAGCATCAGCGCTATCAGCCCGATCAGCGCGATCAGGGATGCAGGCGCAGTGTGTAGCGCGCGGCCCCCGGCAGCAATGGCGTCGGTTTGCCATCGACCCACGCCTGGTGGCCGGTCAGGAAGAACGGCGACAGCGGATGCCCGCTCTGCCCGCCCGGCATATTGTACAAACCTTCTTCTTCCCGCCCCGGCGAGACCACCAGGCGTTCGGACTGGCCGAACTTCGGTCCGGCCACGCGCGGCATGTGCGCGTCGCCTGCCAGCTGGTCGGCCGGCGCGGCCAGCCAGGGCCGCAGCGCCGGCACCGCCATGCTGATCGGATGGGCGACGCCTGACGTGTTGCGCTGACCCCAGGTGGCTTGCGCCAGCGGCGTGCCGGCGTCCTGCAGCGCGGCGATCGCGCGGTCTACCGCGGCCACTTGCAGCGCCTGCCAATCGGCGTGGCCCGGCGGCAGCCAGCCGGCCGGTCGTGCATCGAGCAGGCGCGCCACCACGGCCGGCCAGCGCGCACTGGCGCCGGCAGCGCTGGCTTTCGGGTCGAGGTCCTTCAGCGCCTGGTTGGCCCCGCCGTACAGGAGGTCATGCAGCGCCCACAGAAAATCGCGCGCCAGGCGGTAGCCGACCGAATTCACACTGGCCCGGCCATCCCAGCTGGTCTCGAGCAGGCGCCGAAACTCGGCGCGCGCCGGATGCCCTGCCAGCGCCCCGGCGTCGAGCGCCGTCAGCGCGCGCTCACGCCAGGCGCCGATCAGGATTGCCCGGTCGTCCAGCGCCGCGTCGAACGCGCGCCGCACATCGGTCTGCGCGCCCAAAGCGGCCAGGCCATCGTGCAGCTGGCGGTTGCGCATGCCCAGGTCGTAGCCGCCGTCGCCCAGCAGTGCGTAACCGGCGCCCATCAACTGGCGACTGTTGGCGGTGGTGAGCTGGCCGTTGGCGGGGTTGATCACGCGTGGATGCGCGGCGTAGGGCAGCGCGCCCGTCCAGGTAGGCGTTGCGCCGGCCAGCGCCAGCGGAAACGTGGTGTCGCCAGGGGCGGTGGTGCGCTGCGGAAGCAGACCGGCAATCGTCCAGCCGATGTTCCCCTGCGTGTCGCCGGCCACGAAGTTCTGCGCCGGGATGCCATCGGTGGCCGCCGTCGCCAGCGCTGCAGCGAGCGTCGCGCTGGACTCGAGCTGGATGTGATGCATGTTCAGCGCTGCCGGATCGTGCGCGATCCAGTGCACGGCGTAACTGCGGCCGGCGACTTCGCGCACCGGGCCGAGCGACGTCTCGCGCACGACCATCCGTTCAGCCGGCGCGCCTTTCACCAGGATCGACTCGACGTGTTCCTGCGGCGTTTCCCATTTGCCCGCCACTTGCAGCTGGCCCGGGCGCGCGGCATCGACGCCCAGTTCGACCAGGTCAAGTGCATCGGCGTAGCTGTTGGTGAAGGCCCACGCCACCTGGCCATTGCTGCCGACGATGACCGAGGGCGGCGCGCCGGGCAGGCTCACGCCCACCAGGCGGCGCTGGCCACCGGGCGCCGCCGGATCGGGAAAGCGCAGCGCGAGCCGGTACCAGATGTTCGGCAGTTGCAGGCCAAGATGCATGTCGTCGGCGACGATCGCTGCGCCATTCGTGCTGCGGCTGCCGGCGAGCGCATAATTGTTGCTGCCGACGGCATCGGTCACGTCGAGGCCGGCCAGCTTGATGGGGGTGTCTGGTGCGGCGGCGGCGGCGCCCCACCAGGCAGGCGCACGTGCGGGAATCGAGCCCGGCGCTGGCGGCGCGCCGCCATCGAGCGTGGTGTCGAACGCGGTTGCCTCGGGCAGCAGGAACGCCAGTTGCGCGGCGTCGCTATGCTCGCGCAGCCAGCCGCGCGCGATGTCGCGCGACGCCTGCATGCCTTGCAGATCGATGTACATGGCCCAGACGACGAGCAGCGAATCGGCGCCATGCCAGGGACGCTGCGCAGCGCCAGTCAACGCGTATTCGAATGGTCGCGCGTTCAACGCCGCCAGGCCGGCGTTGACGCCGGCCGCATAGCGCTCCAGCAGCGCACGCTCGGCCGGTGCCAGGCGCGCGAACGTGGTCCGGGCGCGGGCGGCGAAACGGTGCAGCCGGTTAGCGCGGTCGAGCGGCACGGCGCGTGGCCCGAACAGCTCGGCCAGCTCGCCGCTTGCCGTGCGGCGCAGCAGGTCCATCTGGAAGAAGCGTTCCTGGGCGTGCACAAAACCGGTTGCATATGCGACGTCGAGCCGTGTGGCGCCGGTGATCAGGGGCACGCCGCTGGCGTCACGCTCGATGCGGACCTCGGCGGACAGGCCCGCGCCCTGGCGCTCGCCGTCGAGCTGCGGCAGGCTGGCGCGCAGGAACAACCAGGCGCCCAGCAACACCAGCAGGACGAGGCCCAGCAACGCGGCAAGGCCGCGCAACGTCCATTTCTTCCATCCCTGCATGCTGTCTCCCTGAGTGCTACCCGCGTGCTGTCTATGGTGCAAGATTATGGTGCCAGATTATGGTGCCAGATTATGGTGCCAGAAAACTGTGCCAGAAAGAAAGGAGGCCCGCGTCAACGGGCCTCTTCTCGGACATACCGGCGCGCAAGCCGGCAATGACGCCTACGTGCTGCGCCGATCAAGCATCGCGCGCGCGATCGTGCCCGCGTCGACATATTCGAGTTCGCCGCCAACTGGCACACCACGCGCAAGGCGGCTGACCTTGAGTCCGCGCGCCTTGAGCATTTCGCTGATGTAGTGCGCGGTGGCTTCACCCTCGTTGGTGAAATTGGTGGCCAGCACCACTTCACCCACCACCTCATCGGTGGCGCGCGTCACCAGCTTTTCCAGGTGCAGGTCGCGCGGCCCGATGCCGTCCAATGGCGACAGGCGCCCCATCAACACGAAATACAAACCGCGCCAGGTCAGCGTCTGCTCGACCATCAACTGGTCGGCTGGCGTTTCGACCACGCACAGCAGCGTGTGGTCGCGCTCGGGATCGGCGCACAGGTCGCAGATCTCGATGTCGGAAAAGGTATTGCACTTGATGCAGTGGTGCACCGTGTCGACCGCCTGGTACAGCGCGCGCGACAGTTGCGCAGCACCCTCGCGGTCATGCTGGAGCAAATGAAACGCCATGCGCTGGGCGGATTTGGGGCCCACGCCGGGCAGGCGCCGGAGCGATTCGATGAGAAATTCGAGGGATGTCGACATGGATACGTGAACAAGACGGCCTGCCGGCATGGCGCCGGCAGGACCGCATCATTCCTGGATCAGAAAGGCATCTTGAAGCCAGGCGGCAGGCCCGGCATGCCGGCGGTCACGCCGCTCATTTTTTCGGCGGCAGTGGCTTCTGCCTTGCGCGACGCGTCGTTGAACGCGGCGGCCACCAGGTCTTCCAGCATGTCGCGGTCGTCGCCGAGCAGCGACGGGTCGATGGTGACGCGCTTGACGTCGTTCTTGCAGGTCATGACAACCTTGACGAGGCCTGCGCCCGACTGGCCTTCGACTTCGACCAGGGCCAGCGCTTCCTGCGCTTTCTTCATGTTGTCCTGCATGGCTTGCGCCTGTTTCATCAAGCCTGCGAGCTGGTTCTTCATCATGGTGTGGTTCTCCAAATAGGGGTTGTCTGTATTGATTGGATCAGGCGATCTTGACCGAGCCGGGCACGACGAACGCATCGAAGCGTTGCTCGAGTTCCTGCACGAACGGGTCGGCCGCGACCAGGGCCTCGGCCTCGCGCTGGCGCGCCTCGCGCGCCGCTTTCTGTTCGGCGCCGGCGGTGTACCACACCGGGCCGATGTCGGACTCCACGCTCACGCGCAGGTTCGGAAAATGCTCTTGCAGCGCGGCCGCCAGCTTTTCGCTGTTGCCGCTGGCGCGCAGCGTGTCGACCGGAACGCGCAGGCGGAACATCACCGCGTTGTCGCGCGCTTCGCACGCAACCAGCTCGGTCTGCAGCGCCAGTTGCTGGGCCACGCCGCGCAGCGGCAGACTGCCGGCCAGCGCCGGCCAGTTGCCGTCCCAGTCGATCTCGGGGACCGGCGTGACGACGTAGGCGTGCGGCGCCACGCGTGGCGCACGCACAGCCGCGGCCGGGGCCGGCGCTACTGCGACGGCCGGCGCGGCCTCGGTGGTGACGGTGGCCACGGCCGTGTCGTCCGAAAACTCGGTGACCCAGGACGGCACATCGTCATCGGGCGGCTGCTGGGCGCGCATCGCCGGCTGCGGCGGCGCGATCGCTTGCGCCTGCGCCGGGGCGCTGGACTGGGCGACGGACTGCTGGCCGCCACCATCCCATGGCGGCGCGGCCCGGCTTTGCGGCGCCGCTGGCGCCGCATGCATGGTGGCACCCGGCCCCGGTGCAGCAGGCCGCGGTGGCTGCTGCGGCGGCGGTGCAAGATCGGTGGCGGGAGCAGAAGCAGGAGCAGGAGCGGACTCGGGACGCTTGTTGCCACCCGAGCGCATGCCGGAACCGGCGCGCGCAGCTTCCAGCGCCGCATTGATCGCGGCCCGCGCCGACGTCATTGGCGGCGCGCCAGGTGCCGAGGCACCGGTAGGTGCTGCAGGCATCGGCGGCGGTGGCGGCGCCGGACGTGGTGCCGGTGCCGGTGCCGGCGGCGTAGCGGCAACTGGTGCGCTGGCCGGTGCATTAGCCGGTGCACCCGCCCGCGGCGTCACTGCTGCATGGCTTGCGGCAGCGGCCGCGGCGGCGCGTGCGCCGGGCACGTTGATCGGTGCGGCGGCAGGCGGGGCCTGGACCTCGGCGCCGCCCTGACCGGGACGGAATGCGAGCATGCGCAAGAGCGTCATCGTGAAGCCCGCGTATTCGTCCGGCGCCAGGCCGATCTCGTTACGGCCATGCACGGCGATCTGGTAATACAGCTGCACTTCTTGCGGCTCGAACAGGCCGGCCAGGCGCATGATGTCGGCCAGCTCGGGCAAGTCCTGCGGCACCGCGCCCGGCACCGACTGCGCCAGCGCAACGCGGTGCAGCAGCGTGCCCAGGTCTTGCAGCGCGCCGTTGTACGACAGACTGCGGCTGGCCATTTCATCGGCCACCGCCATCAGGTCGGCGCCGTCCTGCGCAGCAAGTGCATCGAGCAGGCGCACCAGGTACGACTGGTCGAGTGCGCCGAGCATGCCCTGCACCGCTTCGAGTGTGACCTGACCGGCGGCGTACGCGATGGCCTGATCGGTCAGCGACAACGCATCGCGCATCGAGCCGTGCGCGCCTTGCGCCAGCAGGCGCAGTGCCGGTTGCTCGAACGTGACGCCTTCTTGACCCAGGATGTCTTCGAGGTGGCCGACGATATGCCCCGGCGGCATCTGCTTGAGGTTGAACTGCAGGCAGCGCGACAGCACCGTCACCGGGATCTTTTGCGGATCGGTGGTGGCGAGGATGAACTTGACGTGCGGCGGCGGTTCTTCGAGCGTTTTGAGCATCGAATTGAACGCGTGGTTTGTCAGCATGTGCACCTCATCGATCATGTAGACCTTGAAGCGCGCATTGCTTGGTGCGTAGACCGCCTGTTCGAGCAGCTGCGCCATCTCGTCGACGCCGCGGTTGGACGCCGCATCCATCTCGATGTAGTCAACGAAGCGGCCGGCATCGATGGCGACGCAGGCTTCACAGACGCCGCAGGGTTGCTCGGTGATGCCGCCCTGCCCGTCCGGGCCAATGCAATTGAGCGACTTGGCCAGGATGCGCGACAGCGTGGTCTTGCCGACCCCGCGCGTGCCCGTGAACAGATAGGCGTGGTGCAGCCGCCCGGTGCGCAGGGCGTGGCTCAGTGCACGGACGACGTGCTCCTGGCCAACCAGCGTATCGAAATTCTTGGGACGGTATTTGCGGGCGAGGACTTGATAGGACATGCCACGATTTTACCGCAGATGACGCCCGCCGCGGACATTCGGCAGATGCGTCGGCAGATACGCCAGCACGCCGCGCTGACGACAGACGTGGGCAAGCCGCGCCGGCAAACATGATTCAAAAGGGGGACGAACAGACAATACAGACGCGTAATGAAGCGTCATCACGCGAGGAAGAACGAAAGAGGCGAGCCTGATCTGCGGCACTTGCGGTGAACGGCTTTGGCTGCTTCGTTCCCGACCTGACCAGGTAAACCATGCCGCAATGCGCAGGGGCCCGCCAGCGCGAATTATACCCCACGCACGCCGTTTGGGGAAATGGCCGGCAACATCAATGGCCGGCCTTGCTCATCAGATCCCCAGCTCTTGCCAGATCGCATCCACGCGCGCCTTGACATCGGGCGCCATCACGATCGGCGTGCCCCATTCGCGGTTGGTCTCGCCCGGCCATTTATTGGTCGCGTCGATGCCCATCTTGCTGCCCAGGCCACTGATCGGCGACGCGAAGTCCAGATAATCGATGGGCGTATTGTCGACCAGGACCGTGTCGCGGGTCGGATCGACGCGCGTCGTGATCGCCCAGATCACTTCTTTCCAGTCACGCACATTGACGTCCTCGTCCACCACCACGATGAACTTGGTATACATGAACTGGCGCAGGAAACTCCAGACCCCGAACATCACGCGCTTGGCGTGACCCGCGTACTGCTTCTTCATCTGCACGACTGCCATGCGGTAGCTGCAACCTTCCGGTGGCAGATAGAAGTCGGTAATCTCGGTGAACTGTTTCTGCAGCAACGGAATGAACACTTCATTGAGCGCCACGCCCAGCACGGCCGGCTCGTCCGGCGGTTTGCCGGTATAAGTGGAGTGGTAGATCGGGTCGCGCCGCATCGTGATGCGGTCAATCGTAAACACAGGGAAACTGTCCTGCTCATTATAGTAGCCGGTGTGGTCACCATACGGCCCCTCAAGCGCATGCTCGAACCCGGTCGGGTGATTCGCATCCGGATAGATATGGCCTTCCAGCACGATTTCGGCGGACGCTGGCACGCGCAGTTCGCTGCCGATCGCTTTCGTCAGCGTCGTGCGGCTGCCGCGCAGCAGGCCGGCAAACTGGTATTCGGACAGCGAATCGGGCACCGGCGTCACCGCGCCCAGAATGGTGGCCGGATCGGCACCCAGCGCCACCGCGATCGGATACGGCTTGGCCGGATTGGACAGCGCGTGCTCGCGGAAGTCGAGCGCGCCGCCGCGGTGCGCCAGCCAGCGCATGATGACCTTGTTCCGGCTCAGCACCTGCTGGCGGTAGATGCCCAGGTTCTGGCGCTTCTTGTTCGGCCCCTTGGTAATGACCAGGCCCCAGGTGATCAACGGTGCCACGTCGCCGGGCCAGCAATGCTGGATCGGCAGACGGGCCAGATCGACGTCCTGCCCTTCCCAGACGATTTCCTGGCAGGACGCGCCCTTGACCTCTTTCGGCGCCATGTCCCAGACCGCCTTGACGAGCGAGCCCATGCCCATGATGTCGGCGAAGCCCTTCGGCGGCTCGGGTTCTTTCAGGCGCGCCAGCACGTGGCCAATGCGGCGCAGCTCGCTCACATCGCTCGCGCCCATCCCCAGCGCCACGCGTTTTGGCGTACCGAACAGATTGGCCAGCACCGGGATCGTGTGCCCGGTCGGCTTGGAAAACAGCAGCGCAGGACCCTCGGCGCGCAACGTGCGGTCGCACACTTCGGTCATTTCAAGATGCGTCGAGACAGGAAAATCGACACGTTTGAGTTCACCCATGCGCTCCAACTGGGCCATAAAATCACGCAAATCTGTATATTTCATCAAGTTTTAAGCTTTTCTTCGGTTGCAGAACATTAGTGAAGCGACGCCGCCAAGTGATTGATTCGACAAGTGTTTCACGCTCATCAGTACCGCCTTAATAACTGGAAGTAATATAGAACAGTCGTGCTAGGGTTGACTTGATATAAGCTCGCCCATACAATCCGTCCTACTTGATGAGACGGCGATACCTTTTTTGACACAATTTTAGCTGTTCTCATGCATTCACGGGGTCGGGGCCCCACATGACATTGTAGGAGTGTTTTCAACGGGCGTCTGCCCACCCCCCCGAGACAGTTGTTGAGCCACTGGCACCAGTCCCCATGTTGGACGGCAGCCAGCTGTAGCAAGGCAATGACGGCGTTAGTCGGCCGCGTCGCGGCGACAAACGATTTTCTGATGCACGGTCCAAAGCACCCCCACGTATCGCCTTTGGCGCGACGACGGGCTTCTTTTTGCCGCGACAAGGGGAAATTCGATGTTTCATCGTTTTATCATGAGCGCAAAGTTCATGCATTCCAGGGCCAGCCAGCCCATCACGGTGTCCTCCGTGACCAAAACGGCACGCAGTGTTGTCCAGACTGCGCGTTCTACCCTGACCGTATTCGGTCTCAGCGCAGTGGCCTTGATGGCCCTGATCTACTCCAACGACAGCGTTGCCAAGCGCGTCTCCGAGATGCTGCATCCGCAACCGGTCGTCGCTGCCAGCATGTCGGTAGCACCCGTTGCCACCGTCGTGCCGGCAATGCAGGCCACGGCCCAGACAGTCGCCGTTGAAACGACCCACATGGGCACGTCAACCGCCACGCTTGGCAACAGCAAGCAGCAGCAGTACGTGACCAAGTGGCTGTCGAAGCGTTACCGCGTCGCCAGCGACGCTGCCAATATGCTGGTCTCGACCGCGTACCTGACGGCGCATGACCTGAAACTCGATCCGCTGCTGATTCTGGCGGTGATGGCGATCGAATCGGGCCTGAACCCGTTTGCCGAAAGCGCGATGGGCGCCAAGGGCCTGATGCAGGTGATGGCCAAGGTCCACCATGACAAGTTCGAGAAGGTCGGCGGCCAGCAGGCAGCCCTCAATCCCGTGGCCAATATCCGTGTCGGTGCCTTGATCCTGAAAGACTACGTCAAGCGCACCGGTTCGGTCGAAGGCGGCCTGAAGACCTATGTGGGCGCAGCCGACATGGACAGCGATCAGGGTTACGGCGCGAAGGTCATCAACGAGTATCGCCTGCTGAACCAGGTGGCGAAAGGCCAGAACGTGCCGGCAATGAAACGCAATACGCCGGTACGGACATCGGCGCCAGTCGTTGTCAGCAAGCAGCCGGACGCCGACAGCGTCAAGCCGGATGCCAAGCCAGTGCCGGAAGCAACCACTGCTGCTACCGCACCGGTGGTTGCCTCGGACGCATTGGCCGGTCTGTAAATCGACGGCGCATCTGAAAACCACCGCCTCGGCGGTGGTTTTTTTACGCCGGTTACGCGGGCAACGACCAACAAAAAAGCCACCGGCTCGCGCACGGTGGCTTTTTTAATTGCGCAACCTGCACGATCAGCGGCGCTGATCGCCCGCCGCTTCATCTGGACGCAGGCGCTGGGCCAGCTTGTCCAGCACGCCGTTGACATACTTGTGGCCGTCGATACCGCCAAACGACTTGGTCAGCTCGACCGCTTCGTTGATTACGACGCGGTACGGCACTTCGGGATGGTTCTTCAGCTCGTACGCGCCCAGCAGCAGCACCGCGTGCTCGATCGGCGACAGCTCGGCGATCGAACGGTCGATCAGCGGGGCGATCGACTCGCGCAGCTCGACCGAGGTGCTGATCGCGCCATTGAGCAGCGCCGAAAAGAAATCGCTGTCGGCCTTGTCGAAACCGTGGGCGCTGCGGATATTGGCCGCGACGATGCGCGCCGGCTCATTGTTCAGCAGCCATTGGTACAGACCCTGCAGCGCGAACTCGCGCGCGCGGTGGCGCGGCGTGCGGTTCTTGCTCGGGTTGGCGTGCATATTCTTGTCAGTCATTGTTCTCTTGCCTTTATTGTTATTCGTCCTCTGGCACCAGCTCGTCCAGCGCCATCAGGAGGTTGGCCATTTCGACGGCGACACGTGCGGCGTCGGCGCCTTTTTCGGCCATGCGCACTTCTGCCTGTGCATCGTTCTCGGTGGTCAGGATCGCGTTGGCGACCGGGATGCCGTAATCGAGGCCGATGCGGGTGATGCCCGCGCCCGATTCGTTCGACACCAGCTCGAAGTGATAGGTTTCACCACGGATGACCGCGCCCAGCGCGATCAGCGCGTCGAACTGCTCAGTGACTGCCATGCGCTGCAGCGCCAGTGGCACTTCGAGCGCACCCGGCACGGTCACGTGCAGGATGTCTTCGTCGGCCACGCCCAGGCGCTTCAGTTCAGCCAGGCACGACGACAGCAGGCCGTTGCCCACGGTCTCGTTGAAACGGGCCTGCACGATACCGATGCGCAGGTCTTCGCCCTGCATATTGCTTTCAAAAGTTCCTACCGTCATGACTGACCTCTTGTATTAGTTGGATTGGATGGTTGAGGCGTCGGGACGCGGCACGTAGCCGGTCACTTCCAGGTCGAACCCGGTCATCGACGGCATCTTGCGCGGATTGGCCAGCAGCTGCATCTTGCCCACGCCCAGCGCGCGCAGGATCTGGGCGCCGATGCCGTAGGTGCGCAGATCCATCGACGCGGCGCGGGCGCCGGCGCGGCTGCCCTTGGCGTCCTGCGGTGCCAGTTGCGCAAATAACTGTTCAGCCGTCTCGCCGCAATTGAGCAGCACGATCACGCCGGCGTCGCTGGCCTTGATGGTGCGCATCGCCGAGGCCATGTCCCACGAGTGGGTGGTGGCGCGATTTTCCAGCAGGTCGAGGATCGACACCGGCTGGTGCACGCGCACGAGTGCTTCTTTTTCTGGCGACAGCTCGCCGTGCACGAGTGCCAAGTGGGCTGAGCCGCTCGGCGCGTCGCGAAACGCCACCAGCTTGAACTCGCCCGCCTCGGTCGACAGCGCGCGTTCGGCAATGCGCTCGACCAGGCATTCGTTCTGGCTGCGGTAATGGATCAGGTCAGCGATGGTGCCGATCTTGAGCTCGTGCTCTTTGGCGAACTCGATCAGGTCGGGCAGGCGCGCCATGGTGCCGTCTTCCTTGATGATCTCGCAGATCACCGAAGCGGGCGACAGGCCGGCCATCTGGGTCAGGTCGCAACCGGCTTCGGTATGACCGGCACGCATCAGGACGCCGCCCTTCTGGGCGCGCAGCGGGAAGATGTGACCCGGCTGGACCAGATCGTCCGGCACGGTGCCCTTGTTGACGGCCACCTGGATGGTGCGCGCGCGGTCGGCCGCCGAGATACCGGTGGTCACGCCCTCGGCCGCTTCGATCGAGACCGTGAAATTGGTGCCGAACGAGGTGCCGTTTTTCGACGTCATCATCGGCAGGGCCAACTCGTCGCAGCGTTCTTCGGTCAGGGTCAGGCAGACCAGGCCACGGGCGTGCCGGATCATGAAATTGATCGCTTCGGGGGTGACGAAATCGGCTGCAAGCACGAGGTCGCCTTCGTTTTCGCGATCTTCTTCGTCGACCAGGATAACCATGCGGCCAGCGCGCAGTTCGGCGACGATTTCCTCGGTGCTGGAAATGGACATACAGATTCCTTGAAACAGGGGTTTTGCGTAATCCGCTATTTTAAAGGATTTACCGGCGCCCAACGGCATTCCCGATCGCCGGAGGGCCAAATTGCCAGCACGGCGCGCCCCTGTCGTCAACCATGCGTTGCCAATAGACAACCACACGTGACCTCTTGTCGGTTAATTGTTAAGCTAGTCCATTCGCGTGGCAAGCCCGTGGCACGACTGCAACCAACTGGATTATGATTAACATATTATTGCCGTATTTACCCATCCACAGCGGCGGTCTTTGCGACGGAGTTGCCATGCCGATTGTTCATCCCGATCATTCCCAGCGCGCGAACGACAGCGGCAGGCGCGACTGATGGCGACCATCCTGATCGTCGATGACCGGCCCAGCAACCGCAGTTATCTGAGTGCCCTGCTCGGCCTGTCCGGGTACCGCATCCTCGAAGCCGAAAACGGCGTCTGCGCGCTGGCCATTACGCGCGCCGAACGGCCCGACCTGATCATCACCGACATCCTGATGCCAACGATGGACGGCTATGAGTTCGTCCAGCAGCTGCGCGCCGAAGCGGCGCTGCAGCACACGCGCGTCATCTTCTTCTCGGCCGTCTACTCCGAGCGCGAGACGCTGGCGATGGCGGCCAGGTGCGGCGTGACCACGGTACTGGGCAAGCCGGCCGACCCGCACCGGATCCTCGAAGCCGTCGAGGCCGAACTGGGCGTGGCCGGCGGCGCACCGGCGCCCGGCCCCGACCTCGGCGACGGCGCTGCGCAAGAAGACGAACGCGCGTTGCCGTTCGACCTGGGCGCGCGCCTGGGCGAACTCGAACGCATGTGCATGATGCTCGTCGGCGAACGCCGGGTCGAGGCGCTGGCCGCCGCATTCGTCGACGCCGTGCGCCGCGTGCTCGACGCCGACTGCGTCGCGCTGTGCCTGCTGGGCAGCTCCGAAAGCACCGTGCGCCACCTGGGCACGTATGGCGTCGACGCCGCGCTGCTGCTGCCATCGGCACTGGACGAACACGACCTGCCCGGCGTGCTGCTGCGCGCCCGAGCGCCGCTGCGCCTGGACGCAGACGATGCGCTGCTGGCCACGCTGCCCGCCGGCCATCCGCGCGTTCTGCATTTGCTGGGCCTGCAGGTCCACGACCTGCAGCATCCGCTCGGCTGGCTGTATTGCACGCGCGCCGACGGCGCCGCGCCGTTTTCGGATGAAGAAGAACGCTGGGCCACGGCGCTGGCTGCGCAACTGGCGGTCGCCTACGAGAACCTGAACCTGTACGAAGTGGTGCAGCACCACGCGGCGCAGCTGCAGCTCGAGGCCATCGCGCGCGCCGATGCCGACGCCGCCCTGCGCGACAGCGAACACCGGCTGGAACTGGCGCGCCAGGTGTTCGACAGCACGCAGGAAGCGATCCTGATGACCGATGCCGATGCCAATATCGTCGCCGCCAATCCGGCCTTCGAAACCATCACCGGCTACGTCGAAGCCGATGTCATGGGGACCAACCCGCGCTTCATGCGTTCGGGCCGGCACGACGCCACGTTCTACGCCAGTATGTGGACCTGCCTCGAAAAAGACGGCCAGTGGCGCGGCGAAATCTGGAACCGGCGCAAGAATGGCGAGATCTACCCGGCCAGCATGAGCATCAGCGCGGTGCGCGACGATGCCGGCAACCTGACGGCGTATGTGTCGGTTTCCACCGACCTGTCGGCGCTGAAGGCGGCCCACCACCAGCTCGATTTCCTGTCCAACCACGACGCGCTGACGCAGTTGCCGAACCGCTCGCTGTTCAACGACCGCGTGGGCCAGGCACTGGCCGCAGCGCGCCAGGATGCCAGCCAGGTCGCGGTGCTGCTGTTTAACGTCGACCGGCTCTCGCGCATCAACGACAGCCTCGGGCACGCGGCCGGCGACACCGTGCTGCGCGAAGTCGCGCGCCGCGTCAGCGTGCTGGCCGGTCCGACCGATACGGTGGCGCGCCTGTCGGGCGATGAATTCGTCCTCTTGATGACCGACTTCGACGACACCGACGACGTTATTTATTGCGCCCAGAAGCTGATCGATGCCGTCGCCGAGCCGCATGGCGTGGGTGGCCATGATCTGGTGGTCACCGGCAGTGTGGGCATCAGCATTTATCCGCGCGATGGCGACGCGCCGGGCGACCTGCTCAAGGCGGCCGATGCGGCGCTCACGCACGTCAAGGAATCGGGGCGCAATGGCTTTCGCTTCTTCAAGGGCGAGATGAACGCCGAGGCGCTGCGCTGGCTGGCGCTCGAGACGCGCCTGCGGCGCGCGATCGAACGCAACGAGCTGGCGCTGCACTACCAGCCGCAGGTCTCGCGCCTGGATGGCACGCTGGTCGGCATGGAAGCCCTGCTGCGCTGGCACAGCACCGAAATCGGCAATGTCTCGCCGGCCGACTTCATCCCGCTGGCCGAAGACACGGGCCTGATCCACCCGATCGGCGAATGGGTCGTGCGCCAGGCGTGCTTCCAGAACAAGGCCTGGCAGGATGCGGGCCTGGCGCCGGTACGCGTGGCAGTCAATGTGTCGGCCCACCAGTTCAAGGCCGGCGCCGTCGTCGCGGTGGTGCGCAGCGCGCTGCGTGACAGCGGTCTGGCGCCGCGCTGGCTCGAAGTCGAACTGACCGAGAGCGTGATGCTGGGCGACAGCAGCGCGGCCGAAGCCCAGATGGCCGAACTGCGCGAGCTGGGCGTGTCGCTCTCGCTCGACGACTTCGGCACCGGCTACTCGTCGCTGGGCTACCTGTCGCGCTTCCCGCTCGACAAGCTCAAGATCGACCAGACCTTCGTGCGCAATATCACCAGCGAACAGCGCAGCGCCGCGATCGCCCAGGCCACCATCGCGCTGGCCAAGGGCCTGTCCCTGGCCGTGGTGGCCGAAGGCGTCGAGACGATCGGCCAGAGCGATTTTCTCGGTTCGCTTGGCTGCGACGTGATGCAGGGGTATCTGTATGGGCGGCCCATCCCGGCGGCAGAGATGGCCGGCTTGCTGGCACTGGGCGGCGTGAAGCTGTAACTGCTCCCGTGGCGCCGCATCCTCTGGTGCGGCGTTCGTTAGCGCAGCCTTAAGCCCAGCCGTGCACGGATGGGCGCGCTGTAAAATGCACGGATCAAGTCACCGGGAACACCCAATGAGCAACAAATTTGTACGCGGCGCCTGGCTGGCCGTGGTGGTGTGCGTGTCCTCGCTGGCGCACAGTGCGCCGCAGGTCAGTGCGCCAACGGCAGCCGTCTCGAAAATGGATGCGCTGCAGCTCGACGCCGTGATCCCGGTTGGCCCGCAAGTCAAGGTCGGCAAGCTGGCCAATGGTTTGACCTACTACATCCAGCGCAATGCGCGCCCCGAACGCAAGCTCGAACTGCGCCTGGTCGTCAAGGCCGGCTCGATCCTCGAAGACGACGACCAGCGCGGCCTGGCGCACTTCGTCGAGCACATGGCGTTCAATGGCTCCACCAACTTCCGCAAGCATGAGCTGGTGTCGTACCTGCAATCGATCGGCGTGGGCTTTGGCGCCGACCTGAATGCCTACACGTCGTTCGACGAAACCGTGTATATCCTGCCGATCCCGACCGACAAACCGCAAAATGTCACCAAGGCCTTCCAGGTGCTGGAAGACTGGGCCCACGGCGTGAGCTTTGACCCAGATGCCATCGACAAGGAGCGCGGCATCATCCTCGAAGAAGCGCGCCTGGGCAAAGGCGCGGCCGACCGCATGGGCAAGCAGATCTATCCGCGCCTGTTCAACGGCTCGCGCTACGCCGAGCGCCTGCCGATCGGCCGCGAAGACGTGCTGCGCAATTTCAAGCCCGAGACGCTCAAGCGCTTCTACAAGGATTGGTACCGGCCCGACCTGATGGCGGTTGTCGTCGTCGGCGACATCAATCCGGCGCAGGCCGAAAAGCTCGTCAAGCAGCATTTCACGCGCCTGAAGAATCCGGCCGCACCGCGCCCGCGCGAGTACGCCGCGATTCCAGCGCGCGCCGACACCGAGGCGCTGGTCGTGACCGACCCCGAAGCCGACGGCAATGCGGTGCTGATCCGCTATCCGGTGCAGCCGGTGCGCGACCTGGGCACCGTGCGCGCTTACCGCGAAGAGCTGGTCCAGGGTCTGTTCGCGTCGATGCTCAGCGCGCGCCTGGCTGAAATCTCGCAATTGCCCGATGCGCCGTGGCTGGGCGCCAGCAGTTCGCTGGGCAAGCTGACCCCGCGCTACCGCGCCTACAATGCGTCGGCCGCCATCGGTCCGCGCGGCGCACAGCCGGCCATCGAAGCGCTGGTCCAGGAAAACGAACGCGCGCGCCAGCACGGCTTCGGCGTGCAGGAAATCGAGCGTGCCAAGAAAAACCTGATGCGCACCTACGAGCAGGCCTGGAACGAGCGCGCCAAGAGCGATTCGGGCACCTATGCTGCCGAGTACATCCGCAACTTCCTGCAGGACGAAGCCATCCCCGGCATCGAGACCGAATACCGTTACGTGCAGAACCTGGTGCCCGGCATTACGCAGGCCGAGATGAACGCGTACGCACGCAGCACGATCCCGCAAGACTCGGGCAAGCTGGTGCTGTACACGGGCGTGGCCAAATCCGATACGCCCACCGGCCCGCAACTGCTGGCAGCAGTGGCCGACGCCGCGCGCCAGCCGGTCGCGCCGTACGATGAAAAACTGCTGGCAGCGCGCCTGATGGAGCGTCCGGCGCAACCCGGCACGATCACGCATGAAGAGCACGACAAGGCGCTGGGCCTGACGCGCCTCACGCTGTCCAACGGCGTGAAGGTGATCCTGAAACCCACCGATTTCCTGAACGACCAGGTGGTGCTGAGCGCGGCGCGTCCCGGCGGGCAAAGCCTGTTCCCCGACCAGGACATCCTGAATGCGCGCTTTTCCAACGCGATCGTGGCCAGCATGGGCGTGAAGGATTTCACGCCGCTCGACATGCGCAAGATCCTGGCCGGCAAGGCGGCCGGTGTGACCGTGGGCCTGGGCAGCTACACCGACGTCATCGCTGGCGCCTCGGGCGCGACCGACATCGAAACGATGCTGCAATTGTTGTGGCTGAAGTTCGCCGGCGTGCGCCGCGACGAAGACCTGTTCCACGCATATATCGACAAGCAGGCCGAGATCGCGCGCAATGCCAGCGGCCAGCCAGGCCGGCGCTTCGGCGACGCCGTGGTGTCGGCGCTGTTTGGCAACCATCCGCGTGCGCCACGCTCGCTCGAGGCCGACGAGTACGCCAAGATCGACCTCGATCGCAGCATCGCCATCTTCCGCCAGCGCTTTTCGAGCGCAAAGGACATGACGTTCATCCTGGTCGGCAGCTTCGACGAAAAGTCGATCCGCCCGCTGTTGACGAGCTATCTGGGCACGCTGCCGACGCCTGCGGTGCCGGTGGCGTTTCGCGACGTGGGCCTGCGTCCGGTGACCGGCGTGGTCAAGCGCGAGGTACGCAGCGGTACTGAACCGAAGAGCACGATCTCGATCAACTTCACCGGCCCGGCCGAGTTTTCCGAAGCCGAGCAGCTGCGCCTGTCGGCGCTGATCGAGGTCACCAATCTGCGCATCATCGAGGTGCTGCGCGAAAAGATGGCGATGATCTACGGCGGCGGCGCCAGCGGCGCGCTCAGCAAGATCCCGTACGGGAACTACTCGATCGGCATCAACCTGCCGACCGGGCCGGAAAACGTCGACAAGGTCGTGGCAGCGACGTTCGCCGAGATCAAGCGTCTGCAAGAGAACGGACCTGACGCTGCCGAGCTGGAGAAAGTCAAATCCGGCTGGATCCAGAACCACCGCCGCTCGCTGCGCGAGAATGGCTACTGGGTGGCGAACCTGCAATCGAGCCTGACCGAAGGCACCGATCCGGCCTCGATCCTGAAGGTCGAGCAGCAGGTCGGCGCGCTGACGGCGCAGGACGTACAGGCGGCGGCGCGGCGTTACTTCGACACGAAGAATTACGTGCAGGTGGTGCTCAATCCGGAGCTGGCAACCAAGGCCGCAAACGTGGCCAAGGCGCCGGCCACGGGCAAGCAGGACGTGCCGGCCACGCCCGGCACCTGACGCCCGCCCGCCCCACCGGTCGGGTGGCGGCGGGCTTCGTCTATACTGTGCCTGCCCGCTGCGCGGCAGCAGGCCTCAGCCCACGTACAGATCAACGCCGGCGCCCGGCACCACCGGCGCTCTACTGGTGAAAGACCATGCGCATTTCCGATAACCCGGTTCACCTGGCCGGCAAGCCCCTCACCCACGCTTGCCATGCCTGCGCCTTTTTTCATACAGATGAAGAAAAGTACCGCGTGCTGCTGCCATTCATCCTGGAAGGCGTCGAACGCGGCGATCTGGCTACCCACATCGTCAACCCGGCGCAGCGCGCCGCGCACCTGGCCCGGCTGGCGCAAGCGGGCGTGGACCTTGACGCCGCCCAGGCGCAGGGACAGCTTGCCGTGTACACCTGGGACGAGACCTACCTGCAGGATGGCAGGTTCGACCAGCAGCGCATGATCGCCACGCTGCTGGCGCTGATTGCGCCGGCCAACGCACCCCCCGGAAAAATTTCGCGCAATATCGCCGACATGGCCTGGTCGCCCGGCGCCCGCCCCGAGGGCTACGAGATTGTCGAATACGAGGCGCGCCTGAACCAGGTACTTCCCGACTACCACCATCCGATCGTGTGCACGTACGACCTGACGCATTTCAGCGCCGACGTCGTGATCGATATCCTGCGCACCCACCCGATGGTCATCATCGGCGGCATCCTGCAAGAAAATCCGTTCTTCGTCCCGCCGGCGGAGATGATCAAAGAACTCGACGCGCGTCGCCTGGCAGGCGCCACGCCGGCCAGCGCTGCGCGCTAGACAGGCGCACCGGCATGCATTCACCCGACGAGTACCGCGCCGAGATCGACCGCCTGCGCAAGACCACGCGCGACCTGGTGGCCATGACCACCCTGCCAACCGTCTGGGGCGACCTGCCGCCGGAAGGCGTCATCGACAGCCTGGCCGGCGTTCTGTTCAGCACACTCGACCTGGACCTGGTCGCAATCCACCTGCCGGGCAAGGGTGAGATCGAGCCACTGGAAATCATTCGCCTGCGGGGCGACGCCACGGGCAGCATGCTGTCCGCCGCACGCGCGGCGCTCGACGCCGCCCTGCAGCCGGCCGATCTGCATGGCATGCGTCCTGCCACGCTGCACGACGACGCGCCGCTGCAGTTCGGCAGCGCCCGCTTCGGCATCGGCAGCGAGATTGGCGTCGTGCTCATCGGCGCGCGGCGCACCGGCTTTCCGTCCGAGCACGAGCGCCTGCTGCTGGGCGTGGCTGCGAACCAGGCCGCCGCGATCCTGCAGCGCCGCCTGGCCGAACGCGCGCTGGCGCGCAGCGAGTCGCGCTTCCAGGACCTGGCCGATGCCGCGCCGGCCATGCTGTGGGTCACCGAGCCCGATGGCAAGCTCTCGTTCCTGTCACGCGCCTGGCACGAATTCACGGCCCAGGACAAGGGAACGAGCCTGGCGTTCGGCTGGACGGCCGCGGTGCATCCCGATGAGCGCGACGCGGCGCTGCACGCGGTCATCGATGCCAATGCGCGCCGCGTGCCATTCAGCATGGAGCATCGGCTGCGGCATGTCGTCGATGGGTATCGCTGGGTAATCGCGGCCGGACAGCCGCGCTTTGCGGCGAACGGCGACTTCCTGGGGTTTGTCGGTAACGTGCTCGACATCAGCGACCGCAAGCGAACCGAACAGGCTCTGCACGAGACACGCGACACGCTCGTGACGATGTTCGACGCCCTGCCGGTGGGCGTGGCCGTGGCCGGCCAGGACGGCAAGCTGCTGCTGTCAAACCAGGCCATGCACCGCTACCTGCCCACCGGCGTGCTGCCGTCGCTGGACGAGGAGCGCTATCTGCGCTGGACCGCGTTCGATGCCGACGGCAAGCCACTCGAGCGGCATGATTTCGCGGGTGCGCGCGCGTCACGTGGCGAGCGCGTCGTGCCGGGCATCGAAGCGCGTTACCTGGGCGACGATGGCGTCGAGATCTGGACGCAGGTGGCCGCCGTGCCGCTCAAGGGGCGCGACGATGTCATGCGCGGCCACGTGGCGATCGTCACCGACATCGATGCCTTCAAACGCACCGAGGCCGCCCTGCGCCTGGCCGAGGTAAGGCAGCGCGACCTGTTCGACGAAGTGGCCAGGGCGAACCGCAACCTGAGCGAATTTTTGGCCGTGCTGGCGCATGAATTGCGCAATCCGCTGGCCCCGCTGTTGACGGGCCTGGAACTGATGCGTATTGGGGCCAGCGGGGCCAGCGGTGCCGGTGATGCCAACGCCGCCGCCAATGTCCGGGCGATGATGGAGCGCCAGGTGCGGCAACTGGCGCACCTGATCGACGACCTGCTCGACATCGCACGCGTCACCAATGGCAAGGTAGAGATCCGAAAAACCCGCGTCGACCTCAACGCGATCGTGGCCGACGCGGTCGAGACCAGCCTGCCGCTGATCGAACAGAAGCAGCACGCACTCGACCTGCAACTGCACGCTGCACCGCTGCCGGTACAGGCCGACGCCACCCGCATCGCGCAGGTGGTCGGCAACCTGCTGACCAATGCGGCCAAGTACACGCCCCCGGGCGGCGCGATTTCGCTGCACGTGACCCAGGATGGCGCCGACGCCGTCATTACCGTGACCGACAACGGCGTCGGCATCCCGGCCGCGTCGCTGGAATCGGTGTTCGAGATGTTCAGCCAGGTGGGCAGCAACCGGCAACACGCGCAAGGCGGCCTGGGCATCGGCCTGTCGCTGGTACGCCAGCTGATTGCCCTGCACGACGGCGCGGTCAGCGCTTACAGCGATGGCATCGGCAAGGGCAGCACGTTCGTGGTCAGGCTGGCGCTGGACGGGGCAACGGCTGCGGCACCGCTTGAGGAGGTCACCGTGCAGGCCACGCCGGCTGCGCCGGGACTGCGCATTCTCGTCACGGACGACAATGTCGATGCCGCGGTGACGCTGTCGATGCTGCTCGAGATGGAAGGCCACGACGTCACGCTTGCCCATGACGGCCAGCAGGCACTGCAAGTGGCTGCGCAATGCTTGCCGGACGTGGCGTTTCTGGATATCGGCCTGCCGGACATGTCGGGCCACGAGGTGGCACGCCGCCTGCGCCAGATCGCCGGTCTCGAGCGCTGCGCCATTGTCGCCGTGTCCGGCTGGGGCGCGCAGGACGATCTGGCGCGCTCGAGCGCCGCCGGCTTTGACGCGCACTTCACCAAGCCGGTGGCCTCGAGTCGCGTACTCGATTACCTGGCAGTGGTGGCTGCCAGCATGCGCTCGACGTAGCGTGCGATCAGGTCGATCTCGAGATTGACGCGCGAGCCGGCCGCCAGGTGGCGCAGCGTGGTGACCTCGATCGTGTGCGGAATCAGGTTGATCGAGAAGCGGCAGACTTTCTGGCCGCCCTCTTCCAGGTCGTGCACCCGGTTGACGGTCAGCGACACGCCATTGACGACAATGGAACCTTTATAGGCCAGGAACTTGCCCAGCTCGTGCGGCGCATCGATGATCAGTTCGCGCGATTCGCCGACCGGCTCGAAGCTGTGCACGACGCCCAGGCCGTCGACGTGGCCCGACACCAGGTGTCCGCCCAGGCGCTCGGCCAGCGTCAGGGCTTTCTCGAGGTTGACTTCACCGGGCGCGTCCAGGCCCACGGTCTTGTTCAGGCTTTCGCGCGAGACGTCGACGGTGAACGCAGTGGCGCTCTTTTCGGTGACGGTCATGCAGGCGCCATTGATGGCGATCGAGTCGCCCAGGCCCACGTCGGCCAGCGACATTGGGCCGGCATCGATGGCAAGACGCACGCCGGCGTCCAGGCCACCGGCCAGCGGTGCAACGGAAGTGATGGTGCCGACAGCGGCGACGATTCCAGTAAACATACGACGTTATTCCTTGTTGGGGGTAGCAGAGGATGGGGGAGCAGCTTCGGCAAAGCGGGCCAGGATGCGCAGGTCGTCGCCCACGCGCGTGACGTCGTGGAAGCGCAGCTGGCGCCGCTCGGTCAGTTGCGTGAGCGGCGGCAGGTCGAACATGCCCTGCCCCGGACCGATCAGGCTGGGCGCCAGATACACCAGCAGTTCGTCGACGCAGCCTTCGCGCACCAGTGACGCATTGAGCTTGCTGCCCGCTTCGATATGCACTTCGTTGACTTCGCGCCGGCCCAGTTCGCGCATCAAGGCCGGCAGGTCGACCTTGCCGTGGGAGTTCGGCAGGTACAGCACCTCGTGGCCGGCGGCGCGCAGGGCGGCGGCTTTCTCGTCGCCCGGCTGCTCGAGCGCCGCGACGAGCCAGCACGGTTCGCCCTGCAGGATGTGCGCATTGGGATCGATATCGAGGCGGCTGTCGACGATCACGCGACGCGGCTGCATCGGCGTGGCAAGACCGCGCACGGTGAGCTGCGGGTTGTCGGCCTTGACGGTGCCGATGCCGGTGACGATTGCACTGGCGCGCGCACGCCAGGCATGGCCGTCGGCGCGGGCATCGGGGCCGGTGATCCACTGGCTTTCGCCGCCGGCCAGCGCCGTGGCGCCGTCCAGGCTTGCCGCCACCTTGAGGCGCACCCACGGCAGACCGCGCACCATGCGCGAAAAGAAGCCAATGTTCAATTCCTGCGCTTCGCGCGCCATGATCCCGGAACGCACCGCGATGCCGGCTGCTTCCAGCTGCGCCAAGCCACGGCCCGCGACAAGCGGATTGGGATCGACCATCGCCGCCACCACGCGCCCCAGCCCTGCGGCAATCAGCGCCTCCGAGCAAGGCGGCGTGCGGCCGTGGTGGCTGCACGGCTCGAGCGTGACGTAGGCGGTGGCGCCGCGCACATCGTTACCGCGTGCGGCGGCGTCGCGCAGTGCCTGGATTTCGGCGTGCGCCTGCCCGGCAGGCTGGGTGTGGCCGGCACCGATGACAACGTCGTTCTTGACGATCACGCAGCCAATGCGCGGATTGGGCGCCGTGATGAACATGCCGCGCGCAGCCCAGGCCAGCGCCGCGGCCATGCCTTCGGTGTCGTTGAGAATGGGTTGGCTGTCGTGGGTCACGGGGTCTTTCATCGATGCGCTTGGTGCCATGCGCTGGTTTTCAGGCGTGTTTCGGGCTTGCTTCAAGGCGGTGCGGCGGCGCCGTCGCAGCCGGCATCGCGGGCCGGGTTGCACAGGCGCGGGCGGCCAAGCATATTGATTTTAATACGGCGCACCTGACCGCCGTGGAACAGTGACAGCGTGCCCGGCCGCGCTGCGGCGCTGCTGGCCGTGCTGCAACTGCGCCCCGCGCCATTGTAGGCGATGTATTGCGGGGCTGCAGCGCTGGCAAAGGAATAGCCCACCTGTACCCCTTGCGCCAGCGTGGCGCGCACGGCCAGGATGTCGTCGCCCGCGCCTGCCTGGCGATTGTTGTCGCGGTCGACGTAGACGGTCCAGCCGCGCGACCAGTCGATGCCGGCCGCGTCGTTGGCCGTGAGGATGACCGGTTCGTTGCGGGCAATCGCCTGCGAACGGGCCAGCTGGATCGCGCTGTACAAGTCGCTGGCGGCCGCGCGCAGTTCCTGGCCCTGCACGATCCGGTGCAGACCGGGCGCCGCCAGCGCCGCCGTGATGGCCACCATGCCCAGTACCACGGCCAGTTCGGCCAGAGACACACCGCGACAGCGGGCGCGCCGGGTGGATCGGGGCATCGGCGGGTTCACGGCCGACTCTGTCATGGCCAGCAGCGCGGCGATGCGCCGCTGGCGCCCTGTGCACCGGTGCTGTCCAGCGTCAGCGTGCCGCATTCCCGATCGGAAAATGCAGCGTTGACGTTGGCCGTGCCGGGCCGCGCGCGCAGCACGATGCAGGCGGCAATGGGCTGGCCCGGACAGGCGTCGCCGTCGAGCTCATAGGCGCTGGCAGCGGCACTGTTGCCGAGCCAGGTGCGGAACTGGCGCGTGTCGGCAGTGCTGGCGGCGCTGATGGCGATGGAGAACGCCATATAGGTGTGATGCTGGGCGCGGTACTGTTCCTGACGCTGCATCAGGTCGAGCAGCGCCAGCTGGGCCTCGACCCGGCGCGCCTTGACGATCTGGTGGGCATACGACGGATACGCGACCGATGTCAGGATGCCGACGATCGCCAGCACGGCCAGCAGCTCGATCAGTGTGAAACCCTTGCGATGTCGTGTCATGCGTTTTGCTCCTGTTTGCGTCTGTTTGCGCCTGTTTTGCGCTAATGGCTCATTCGGCTGCAGCGGCAACCAGTGCGGACCAGTTGCCGACCTCGCGCCAGCCGGCGCGCCGCCCGCGCGATCCATCGGATGGTTTGCGGTAATAGGCCTGCAGCGCGACCTGGGCGCCGGGCATGCTGCCGGCGCCGTGCGCGGCAATGCGATACAGCTGTCCTTCGCTGGAGGCTGGCATCAGCTCGATCAGGTAACGCGGCAGCGCGAGCGGCAAGCCGCCCTCGCCCGTCGGCAGCGTCGCGCCGGTGAACGTACCGAAGGCGATGGCCGGCCCGTCATCGACGGCCAGCCGGGCCAGTTGCCGGTTGGGATCGGCGTCGTGCGCGCACAGGCCGTTGTACGGCCGGGCACCCAGACATTCACCGATGAACGCATCCACACTGCCGCCCAGGATCGCGTTGGCACGCGCCGAGCCCGGCGCCGCGCCGCCGTCGATATCGTGTTCGGCATCGGTTAAAGCGGCCTCTGCCATGTGCATGGCCAGCACGCGATCGCGTTCGTACGCTGCGCCACGGGTGCTTTGCAACGCGCCGCGCGCCGAGGCAATGCCGGTCATCAGCACCGCCAGCATCAGCACGAGCGCGGTGATCAGCGCTATGCCCGCCTGGCGTCGGGGCATGGAAAAGTGTCGGTTGCACATGCGCGGCTCAAGGTGCGGCCAACGGCGGAGAGATGGGTGGCGCAGCGCGCGGTCCAGTGGGTGGTGATGCGGGTGGTGACGCGGGCGGCGACGCGGGTGGCGCTGTGGGCGGTGCAGCAGGCGGCGCGGCCGAAGGTAAAACGGACAGCGCAATGGGCAACGCAATGACCGCGCCATACACCTTGCGCAGGCGCGCATCGCTGTCGCCGTCAAGATCGGCCGCCGCCAGCCGGACACCCGGATCGGCAGCGGCCAGTGCACCGTCGTACCCCGGCCCGAACAGCCAGTGCACGAGGTTCGCGCCGCTGCCGGCAGCCTGGCGCGGCCCATGCAGCAGCAAGCCCACACGCACGCTCGCGACCCGCTTCCAGTGGCTGCGCGTGCGCAGATCGGCATCACGCTCATCTGGAGTCGACCCGGCCAGCAACAGCGCCGCATCCAGCGCCCGGATCGCGCTGGCGTTGACATAGCGGTTGGGCGCACCATCGCCATCGGTATCGAGCCCGTAGAGCACCTGGAAGCTGTCGACATGCCCTGCCACGGCATCGGACGACCAGTTGCCGGTGCCCCGGTATTTGCAACGCAATTCGGCGTCGCCCTGCGCATTGCGCGCGACATAGAAGATGCTCCACCCTTCCTGATCGCGATGGACCGGAAAGCCGGCGCAATCGAGCGTGCCGCCATCGCCATCCGGTGGCGCACCGGTGCCGGCAAAGCGCAGCGCCAGCACGTCGCTGCCGTTGACCGCAAGTGGTAGCGGGGCCTCGATGCCGGGGCCGGCGTAGGTCAGCGAGGCCGCATCCAGGCCGGCAACCGCGGCCGGGGCTGCCGGGTCAAGCGCCGGATGCGCCGCCCAATCGACGTGCCCCGCCAGGCGCACGGCGCGCGCCAGTGCGTCCAGCGCATAGCGGCCGGCGTCGTCCATCTCGGCCGCGTCGAGCAGCGCCGCGTGCGCCCGCGTGGCGCCGATCAGCAGCGAGCCTGCCGCCAGCAGCACGGCGAGGCCGAGCACCATCGCCACCATGAATTCGGCGATGGTAAAACCCGGCTGGTGCGGGCACGGGCACGGGTGCCGGCCGTGCGTCATTGCGCCACCATCAGCACGAATGCCGGCGCGTCGTTATTGCCGTGCCAGCCGATCTTGATCGCCACCGCCGCCTGCGCGCTGCCGCTGCAGGCCCACCGATAGCGGTGGCTGCCGGCATCCCATGGCGCCGCATCGCGGCACACGGCAATGCGCCCGCCGGGAAAGCGGCCGTGCACAAGCAGGCGCGTCTCATCAAGGTCGAACGCCGCCAGTGCCAGCGGATCGCATGCGGCGGTGCCAAAGCATGTGGGGGCGGCGGCAGGCGGGCCGTCGGCAACGGCGTCATAATCGAGCGCAAGATAGGGATTGCCCGCATCGGGCAGGCGCGCCACGGGCCCATTCGCCGTGATGCGCGCCGCCAGCGAACCCGCCAGCTGGGCCGCTTCGGCCGTCAAGGCCGCCTGCTGGCGCGTACGATCGGCCGTCAGTTGCGCCGCGCCCGCGCCGACAACACCAATGGCGAGCACGAACAGCGCCACCAGCACTTCAATGAGCGTGAAACCGTGGTGTGAATGATTGCGCACGCAAGCCTCCCGATAACGAGCTACGACGTTATCAGGCCGGCTTTACACGCCCGTGCGGCGGCGCAAGCGTAGGCCGCGCCGTTCGGGGAACCTCGGGAAGGGATTAGTTGTCGAGTTTGTGCTGATGCCCGACTTCGGCCAGCGCTGCCTGGAACGAATCCAGGTCTTCGAAATTCTTGTAGACGGACGCGAAGCGGATATACGCGATTTTGTCGAGGCCCTTGAGCTCTTGCATCACGAGCTCGCCCACATGGCCGGTGTCGACTTCACGCAGGCCGCTGGTGAGCAGCTTTTCTTCAATCGAGGCGACGGCCTTGTCGATGGCTTCGGCTGCCACCGGCCGCTTGCGCAGTGCCAGCATCAGACTGCCGCGCAGCTTGGACGAAGCGAACTCGGTGCGGCTGCCATTTTTCTTGACGATAATCGGCATCGACAGTTCGATGCGCTCATACGTGGTAAAGCGCTTGTCGCACTTGCCGCAGCGGCGCCGGCGCCGGATGGCGTCCCCTTCCTCCGATACGCGGGTATCGAGGACTTGTGTATCTTCATGCTGACAAAAGGGACATTTCATGGCGCCGGGGCTGCAAGACTACGTGGGACGACTACCGGGCCGGCGAACCGGCCCGCGAAGGCAGATCAGCAAATCAGGCAGCGTAGACCGGGTACTTGCTGGTCAGCTTCTTGACTTCGCCCTTGACGCGCTCGATGGTCGCGGCGTCGTGCGGGTTATCCAGCACGTCGGCAATCAGGTTGCCCACGGTGACGGCGTCTTCTTCGACAAAGCCACGCGTCGTGAAGGCCGGGCTGCCCAGGCGGATGCCCGACGTGACGAACGGCTTTTGCGGGTCGTTCGGGATGCCGTTCTTGTTGCAGGTCATGTGCGCCTGGCCCAGGATCGCTTCGGCTTCCTTGCCGGTCAGGTTCTTGGCGCGCAGGTCGACCAGCATCACGTGCGATTCGGTGCGACCCGACACGATGCGCAGGCCACGCGCGGTCAGCGTGTCGGCCAGTGCCTTGGCGTTCCTGACGACCTGCTGCTGGTAAGTCTTGAACTCAGGCGTCAGCGCTTCCTTGAACGCGACGGCCTTGCCGGCGATCACGTGCATCAGCGGGCCGCCCTGGATACCAGGGAAGATGGCCGAGTTGATGATCTTCTCGTGCTCGGCCTTCATCAGGATGATGCCGCCGCGCGGGCCGCGCAGCGACTTGTGCGTGGTCGAGGTGACGAAGTCGGCGAACGGCACCGGATTCGGGTACTCGCCTGCAGCGATCAGGCCGGCGTAGTGGGCCATGTCGACCATGAAGTAGGCACCGACCGCCTTGGCGACCTTGGCGATGCGCTCGAAATCGATCTTCAGCGAGAACGCCGACGCGCCGGCGATGATCATTTTCGGCTTGTGCTCGTGCGCCTGGCGCTCGAGGGCCTCGTAGTCGATGTCTTCGTCAGCCGTCAGGCCGTACGAGACGACGTTGAACCACTTGCCCGACATGTTCAGTGGCATGCCGTGGGTCAGGTGACCGCCTTCGGCCAGCGACATGCCCATGATCGTGTCGCCCGGCTTGAGGACGGCGAAGAACACGCCCTGGTTCGCTTGCGAACCCGAGTTCGGCTGCACGTTGGCGGCTTCGGCGCCAAACAATTGCTTCAGGCGGTCAATCGCCAGTTGCTCGACGACGTCAACGTATTCGCAGCCGCCGTAGTAGCGCTTGCCCGGATAACCTTCGGCATACTTGTTGGTCAGTTGCGAGCCCTGCGCTTCCATGACGGCTGGCGAGGTGTAGTTTTCGGACGCGATCAGTTCGATGTGGTCTTGCTGACGAACGTTTTCCTTCTGAATGGCATTCCACAGATCCGGATCGACATTGGCCAGCGTATGGTCTTTAGCAAACATGTAAAACTCCAATCGGTAGTAATCCAGGCAACGAGCGGCGCTGTGTGCGGATGCGGGAGCCAATAGGGCGCGGGCAGCCGCGATCGAACGCGTACCGGTTGATGGCTGCCCAGGCGAACGGCGTATGGCGTCTCACGTTCCCCGGTGGGTGCCCACCTTTGCCGCGCCGCGCACCATTCGGTGGCGCTGGTGCGGTGTTTCGCCAGTTACGTGAGACGTAAAGTCCGCAAATTGTACTGAACTCCCCATTGAAGGGCAAGGAAAGCGGGGAATGGACGGCCCGCCACGCGCCGGTGGTCATTTCGGCTACAATTTTGCGCTGCTGCTTCTACGACTGCTTTTACTACTACTGCTTCTGCCCGCCTACCACTCACGCATCGCTTCCTTCAAGGATTCATCATGATCGTCCTCATCACCGGCGCATCGGCCGGCTTCGGCGCCGAAATGGCGCGCACCTTCGTTTCGAACGGCCACCGCGTGATCCTGGCAGCCCGCCGTACCGATCGCATCGCCGATCTGGCCGCCGAGCTCGGCAACTCAGCCCTGCCGGTAACGCTGGACGTCACCAGCCGCACGTCGATCGAGACGGCGCTGGCCGGCCTACCGGCCGAGTGGAAACAGATCGATGTGCTGATCAACAATGCCGGCCTGGCCCTCAACACGGTGCCGGCGCACGAAGTGCCATTGGAAGACTGGGAAACCATGATCGCCACCAATTGCAAGGGACTGGTGACGATGACCCGTCTCGTTCTTCCCGACATGGTCGCGCGCGGCAGCGGACTGGTGATCAATATCGGCTCGACCGCCGGCCACTATCCTTACCCGGGCGGTAATGTGTACGGCGCCACCAAGGCGTTTGTCGAACAGTTCACGCTCAATCTGCGCGCCGACCTCGTCGGTACGGGCGTGCGCGCCACCAATCTGGCGCCAGGCCTGTCCGGCGGCACGGAATTCTCGAACGTACGCTTCAAGGGCGACGATTCGGCCGCCGCCAAGGTGTATGAAGGCACGACGCCACTGAGCGCGAAAGACATTGCCGACACCGCCTACTGGATCGCGACGCTGCCACCGCACGTGAATGTGAACAGCATCGAACTGATGCCGACCTGCCAGGGCTTCTCGCCGTTCACGATCAAGCGCGCCTGACGTCGCGCTGGCCTGCGCGGGCCACCCGCGCAGGCATCGAGCAGGCTTCAAGCAGGGCAACCAGAAACGCGCTCGCCATTTGTGAGAAAATGTTACAGTGATTGGTCTTTTTGCTACGTATCAAGTCTACTACCGCCCAAAAGCACGGTTTCGTGCGAGGGCTACGTAAGTAATTTCCGCGCTAATGTTCTTTAACAGACATGTCGAGAAGGAAACTCGCGTAGAATATTTCTCATTTTCATGTATCGGCAGTAACAATGTCTTCAGTTTTTAACTGGCCAGTCAGGGTGTATTACGAAGATACCGACGCCGGCGGCATTGTTTTCTATGCCAACTACCTGAAATTCTTTGAACGTGCCCGTACCGAATGGCTGCGCGCACTTGGCGTACAACAGCAAGCTCTGCTCGATGCAGACAACACCGCCTTTGTCGTCAAGACCGTGACCCTCGACTACCACGCGGCGGCGCGTCTCGATGACGAGCTGACGATACAGACCAGTGTTGCCAAACTGGGCCGCGCATCGGTCCAGTTCCTGCAGCAGGCCTGGTGCGGTGACACCCTGCTCAATACGGCCAGCGTGACCGTGTGTTGTGTCGATATTGCCACAATGCGCCCGCGCCCCTTGCCTGACCACGTGGCTGCTAAAATGCGTGCCGCCTGAATCCATCCCTAGATAATTCGCCCATGACCGTCACCCCAGACCTTTCATTCGTCGCCCTGATCGGCAATGCCCACGTGCTGGTGCAATTGATTATGGCCTTGCTGTTGCTGCTGTCGATCGTGAGCTGGACGTACATCTTCCGCAAGGTGTTCGCGATCCGCGCCGCACGTGCGCAGACCGAGCAGTTCGAGCGCAGCTTCTGGGCCGGTGGCAATCTGCACACACTGCACCAGAGCGCCAGCAGCCAGCGCGACCAGAGCGGCGCCCTGGCCCGCATCTTCGAGTCCGGCATGGGTGAATTCATCAAGGGCAAGCAAGCGTCGCGCGAAACGCTCGACATGAATTCGGTGCTCGACGGCGCACGTCGCGCCATGCGCGCATCGTTCCAGCGTGAACTCGATGCCCTTGAATCGCACCTGAACTTTTTGGCGTCAGTCGGCTCGGTCTCGCCGTACATTGGCCTGCTGGGTACCGTCTGGGGCATCATGAACGCGTTTCGCGGCCTGGCCAGTGTCGAGCAAGCCACGCTGGCGATCGTCGCCCCAGGCATTGCCGAAGCACTGATCGCCACCGCGATCGGCCTGTTTGCTGCAATCCCGGCCGTGGTGGCGTACAACCGCTTCACCCACGATATCGACCGCCTGGGCAACCGCTTCGAGAGCTTCGTCGAAGAATTCTCGAACATTCTCCAGCGCCAGTCGCGCTGATTGGGGGAGACTGTTCATGGCCTTTTCCAGCAGCATGCGCGGTGGACGTCGCCGCAAGCTCAAATCCGAAATCAACGTCGTGCCCTACATCGACGTGATGCTGGTGCTGCTCATTATTTTCATGGCAGTGCCGGCCAACCAGGCGCCAAGTGTGGTCAACCTGCCGCGCGCCGAGAAGTCGGCGCTGCCGCCGGACACCTATATCCAGGTGTCGATCGAGCCCGAAAATCGCCTGTCGATCGGCGTGCAGGGCAAGGGGCGCGTGGCCCAGGAAGATGTGGCCGACCGCTCTGCCCTGCTGCAGCGCCTGCGCGCGCTGCATGAAGAACATCCCGATTATCCGGTGCTGATCGCGGGCGACCGCGAGAGCAAGTACGACGACGTCATCCAACTGATCTCGGAAGCCAAGAAGATGGGTATCAACCGGGTTGGCCTGGCCACCCAGTGATGTCGATGCATTGATGCCTAGAATATGCCCGAAATAAAGCCAGACAACGCCGGCGTGCCGTACCACGTGCCGCCCGAACCGAGCCGACTGCCATCGTTCCTGCTGGCAGTGGCCGTGCACGCCGCGTTGCTGGCGTTTCTGTGGATCGGCGTGAGCTGGACGGCCAAGACGCCGATCACTGTCGAGGCCGAAGTATGGGACATGTCGGTGCAGACGGCTGCCGCGCCCGAGTTGCCGCTCGAGCCTGCTCCGGAGCCCGAGCCAACGCCTGAACCGGAACCAGCACCCGAGCCGACGCCGGAACCCGTGCGCACGCCACCACCGCCGCCACCGCCACCGGTGGTCGAGGAGCCGGCCCCGAAGCCGGCACCGGACATCGCATTGCAGCGCGAGAAAGAACGCAAGGCCGAGGAAGCGAAGAAAAAGGCGCTGGCCGAGAAGCGCGACGCGGAAAAACGCGAGCGTGAAGAAAAGCTGGCCGAGCAAAAGAAGAAGGACGAGGCCGAGCGCAAGCAGAAAGAGAAAGAAAAAGAGCTGCTCGCCAAGAAGGAAGCGGACGAGAAGAAGAAAGAAGCCGAGAAAGAAGCCGACAAGAAAGCAGCAGCGCTGGCCGCGGCGGAGAAGAAAAAAGAAGCAGACGAGAAAAAGAAAGCTGATCAGTTGGCGGCGGCTGCCGACAAGAAGAAAGCGGACGCTGCCAAGGCCAAGGCGGCCGCTGCCGAAGACGCCAAGCTCGCGAAATTCCGGGCCGATGAGCTCAAGCGGATGAGCGGCGCCATGGGCAGCGGCGGCAGCGCTGCAAAGTCGACGGGGCCGAAATCGGACGGCGGTTATATCGCTGCGATCACGGCGGCCATCAAGAGCAGCACGGCTTACCCGGGCAACACCGATGTATCGGGCAATCCACGCGCCACGTTCCGCGTCGAGCAGTTGCCGACCGGTGAAATCATGTCGGTTCGGTTGGTGAAAAGCAGCGGTGTGCCAGAATTTGACAGGGCAGTGGAAAATGGTATCAAGAAAGCATCGCCACTGCCCAAAAAGAAGGACGGGACCGTGGAGCGTACGCTTGACGTGAATTTCTCGATGCGCGATTACGATTGATTCGGTTCGAACCAGTTTTACAAGAGAAACTATGAAAAAAATCCATTTCCTGCTGTTTAGCGCTTCCCTTGCCATGGGATCGGCAGCCAATGCGCAGCTGCAAATCGAAATCGCCGGTGTTGGCAGCAACCAGATCCCGGTCGCCATTGCGGCCTTCGCCGACGAATCCGTCGCACCCGATAAAGTCTCGGCCGTCATCCGCGCCGACCTCGAGCGCAGTGGCGTGTTCAAGGTCATCGACGCCGGCCAGGTCATCAGCGACCGCGACGCCGGCAGCATCAACCTGGCCGCCTTCAAGGCCAGCGGCGCCGACGCGCTCGTGGTCGGCAGCGTCTCCAAGCAACCCGACGGCCGTTTTGCCATCCGCTACAAGCTGATGGACACGGTCAAGGGCGGCGAAATCTCGCAGATGGGCGGCGAAGTCCAGCCCCGCTACACGCGCCTGCAGGCGCACCGCATCGCCGACGACGTCTATGAAAAGCTGACCGGTGTGCGCGGCATCTTCTCGACCCGCATCGCCTACGTGAAGGCCGACAGCGGCGCCAAGCGCTATGTGCTGGCCGTGTCGGACGCCGACGGCGAGAACGAAGTCATCGCCACCCAGGGCAAGGAGCCGATCATTTCGCCATCCTGGTCGCCGGACGGCTCGAAAGTCGCCTACGTCTCGATGGAAGACCGCAAGCCGGTCGTGTATCTGCAAGACCTGATGACGGGTCGCCGCAACGTGATCTCGAACCAGAAGGGCAACAACTCGGCGCCATCGTGGTCGCCGGACGGCTCGACGCTGGCCGTGGCCCTGTCGAAGGACGGGAACACCGAAATCTACTCGGTCAATTCGGGCGGTACCGGCCACAAGCGCCTGACCAACAACCCGGCGATCGATACCGAGCCACAGTTCTCGGCCGACGGCCGGACCATTTATTTCACGAGCGACCGCAGCGGCGGCCCGCAAATCTACAAGATGAGCGCAGCCGGTGGCAACGCCACCCGCGTGACGTTCAATGGCAGCTACAACATCAGCCCACGCGTGTCGTCCGACGGCAAGACGCTGGCCTGGATTTCGCAGCGCGGCGGCGCTTACTCCTTATATGCGATGGACCTGGCCAGCGGCCAGGAACTGCGCCTGGCCGATGGGGCCACCGAACCGAGTTTTTCGCCTAACGGCAAGTACATCATGTATGCAACCAAGGGTGGCGGTCGCACCTCGCTGGCCGTGGTGTCTGTGGATGGACGAGTCAAGCAACGCTTGACGACCAAAGCGGGAAACATTCGGGAGCCCAGCTGGGGTCCCTTCATGAAGTAAGAAGTAAAACCTCACCATAACAGGAGAAAATCCATGCGCAACTTCAAGAGTGTAGCTTTCATCGTTTCCACCGCAGCCCTGCTGGCCGCTTGCTCGTCGGCAACCAAGCTGAACGAAACCCCGGTCGTCGAGAAATCGCCAACGCCAGCAGCGCCAGCTGCTGCCGATCCACGTGACATCAACCCGGTCCAGACCGGCAGCGTCGATCCACTGAACGACCCACAAGGTGTTCTGGCCAAGCGCAGCATCTACTTCGACTACGACAGCTTCGTCGTGCGTGCTGATGGCCAGCCAGTGGTCCAGAACCACTCGGCTTTCCTGACCAAGAACACGTCGCGTAAAGTCCTGATCCAGGGCAATACCGATGAACGCGGCGGCACCGAGTACAACCTGGCCCTGGGCCAGAAGCGTGCTGAAGCCGTCCGTCGTTCGATGGCGTCGCTGGGCGTGTCGGAAGGCCAGATCGAAGCCGTGTCGCTGGGTGAAGAAAAGCCAAAAGCCACTGGCAGCAACGAAGAATCGTGGGCTGAAAACCGCCGCGCAGACATCGTCTATCAATAATCGATTCGGCTGAATAAGCCGGACAGGTTCGATTGACAGGGGGCGGGACGCAGTGCAGACTGCTACCCGCCCCTTGTTTTATCTCAGCAACCGCCGAAGTCACCGGCTTAGTAGAAAGAACACAACGCTTATGCTCAAACTGTCCAAGTCCCGCCTCGCATGCCTCGTTCTCGCCCTGTCGATGCCGCTGCACGCCGTCGCCGGCCCGTTCGACGACGAAGAAGCGCGCAAGGCCATCCTGGACCTGCGCACCAAGGTCGACAACATCACGCGCGACCTGACCGCACGTATCGACAGTAAATCGGACAAGACGGTGCAGATCGAGATGCTCAACCAGCACGAGCAGACGATGCAGGAAATCGCCCGCCTGCGTGGCCAGATCGAAGTGCTGGCCAATGAGGTCGCCAAGGCCCAGAACAGCCAGAAGCAGCTGTACGCCGACCTCGACGCGCGCCTGAAAAAAGTCGAGCCGCGCGCGGAAGTGATCGACGGCCAGGCCGCTGAAGTGCTGCCAACCGAAAAGACCGCATACGAAGCCGCCACCGCCCAGTTCCAGGCCGGCGACTACAAGGGCGCCTCGGTCGCGCTGCAGGAATTCGTCCGCCAGTACCCGCAGTCGCCGTACGCTTCGAATGCGCAGTACTGGCTCGGCAACACCTTCTACGCGCTGGGCGACTACAAGAAGGCCATCGCAGCGCAGCAGGTCGTCACCACCACCTACGCCACGAGCCCGAAGGTGCCGGACGCGATGCTCAATATCGCCAGCAGCTACGCCCTGCTCAAGGACAACAAGAACGCGAAGAAGTCGCTCCAGACGCTGGTGGCGAAGTACCCGGATTCGAGCGCCGCGCAGACTGCGCGCGATCGCCTGGCGTCGCTGAAGTAAGCCGTCGGGCACGCGACACACGTGAGCCACACACCGGGCGCGGCATTTGACAGCACCCGTGTCGCCCCCTATAATCTTGCTTCTTCGGGTCGTTAGCTCAGCTGGTAGAGCAGCGGACTTTTAATCCGTTGGTCGCAGGTTCGAATCCCGCACGGCCTACCAAAGATTCAGCAAAAAAGCCAACCTTCGGGTTGGCTTTTTTGTATTCCGCTCACATTAGGATGATCGCACCATGACTTATGAAGATTTTCTCGACGAGGTGACCACGCTCCTCACGGAGATGTATGACCTCACCGACGAAGCGGCGATCAAGCTGGTGGTCGACGCGCAAGCCAACGATTACTTCGTCGCTCACGACGACAAGGAAGAACTGCGCACCGCCGAGCAAGCCAAGCTGGATGCCACCGCGCTCCACGAAGGCAAGCAGAACCGCAACCAGACGCAGCGCAAGCAGCAGCAGCGTCAGGTGCAGAAGAAAAAAGCCACGTAATCAGGCTGCCACGGCCGGATTCGCCTGCTTGCGGTACAAGAACTCCAGCACCTGCCGGCGATGCTCGGTATAGCGCGCATCCTGCGCCAGCGCTACCCGGTCGCGCGGCCGCTCGAGTTCCACGGCGACGATCTCGCCGATCGTCGCTGCCGGGCCGTTGGTCAGCATGACGATCCGGTCCGACAACAGCACCGCCTCGTCCACATCGTGCGTCACCATCACCACCGTGGATTTCGTGGCCGCCACGATCTTGAGCAGCTCGTCCTGCAAATGCGCCCGCGTGAGCGCATCGAGTGCGCCGAACGGCTCGTCCATCAGCAGCACCTTCGGCTGCATCGCCAGCGCCCGCGCGATGCCGACGCGCTGCTTCATGCCACCCGAGATCTCATGCGGCCGCTTGGTCTCGGCGCTCGTCAAGCCCACCAGCGCCAGCGCTTCCATCGTCCGCTCACGCAACTGCGCACGGGATTCAGCCCCGCCAAACACCCGCTCGACACCCAGGTGGATGTTCTCGTAGCACGTCAGCCACGGCAGCAACGAGTGATTCTGGAACACCACCGCGCGCTCCGGTGACGGCCCGCCAATCTCGCGGCCGGCGCAGATCAGCAGGCCTGCCGTCGGTTTGAGTAGTCCGGCGACCAGGTTCAGCAGCGTCGACTTGCCGCAGCCCGAGTGGCCGATCAGCGTGATGAATTCGCCCTTGCTGACCGTCAGGTCGATCCCCTGCAACGCCGGAAACACGCCCTTCTTCGTATGAAACGCCATCTCGACGCCGGTGATGTCGATGAATTTCTTTTGCAGTTCGTCCATGATCGAAACCCTTTTTAGTTAGCCACTTGTTCGTGGGTCAGTGCGCGTGCCAGCGATACCAACGCCAGTTCGAGCAGCAGGCCGACCACGCCGATGATGGCAATCGCGATGATGATGTGCGCCACGTTCAGGTTGTTCCACTCGTCCCATACCCAGAAGCCGATGCCCACACCGCCGGTCAGCATTTCCGCCGCGACGATGACGAGCCACGCGGTGCCGATTGCCAGACGCACGCCGGTCAGGATGTACGGCAGTGCCGATGGCAGCAGGATCTTGGTGAGGATCTTCCATTCCGACAGGTTCAGCACGCGCGCCACGTTCATGTAGTCCTGCGGCACGCGCTGCACGCCGACGGCCGTGTTGATGATCATTGGCCAGATCGAGCAGATGAAGATCGACCAGATCGCCGCCGGGTCGGCCGACTTGAAGACCAGCAGGCCAATCGGCAGCCAGGCCAGCGGCGAGACCGGCTTGAGCAGGCTGATGATCGGGCCGAACATGCGGCTGACAAATTGCACGCGCCCGATCACGAAGCCCAGCGGAATCCCGATCAGCGCCGCCAGGCCGAAGCCGATCGCCACGCGCTGCAGCGACGCCAGCACGTTCCAGCCGATGCCCTGATCGTTGGGGCTGTTGCGGTAGAACGGGTCGGCGAACAGTTCGAGCGCTGCCTGCCACGTGACCAGCGGCGACGGAAACGCCTCGTTCTGCGCGGCGATCACCTGCCAGACCAGCAGCACGAGCGCGATGCCGGTCAGTGGCGGTGCCACGCGCCGGACCGCCGTGGCAAACGGCTGCGCGCGACGTGCAGCGAGGGCGGCGGCCGGCTTGCGCGGCGGGACCGTGCGCGCCGGGCCGCTGACGGCCACCGGCACTGGCGCCGGCTCGTTGGGAACGGATTTCAACAGGGCATTCATGACGGCTCCTCGCAGTACGGGTGAATGGTCAAGCCTTGACCTTGAACGACGCGGCATACGCCTGGGGGTTCTTGCCGTCCCACACGGTGCCGTCCATCAGCTTCGATGTGCGCAGCAAGCCCGCCGGGACCGGCGTCTTGGTCATCGTCGCCGCATCCTTGTACAACTGCACCTGGTTGACCGCCGTGGCCACCGCCAGGTAATCCGGATCGGTCTTGAGCAGGCCCCAGCGGCGGTGCTGCGTCATGAACCACATGCCGTCGGACAGGTACGGGAAGTTGACCAGGCCATCGTTGTAGAACTTCATGTGGTTCGCGTCGTCCCAGGTCTTGCCCATGCCGTTCTGGTAGCGGCCCATGATGCGCTGGTCGATCGCATCCTTGCTGGTGTTGACATACGACTTGGCGGCGATCACTTCGGCCATCTTGTTCTTGTTGGCCAGCGACGCATCGATCCACTTGCCTGCCTCCAGAATGGCGGCCATCATCGCGCGGCAGGTGTTCGGATTGGCTTTCGCGAACGCCAGCGTCGAGCCCAGCACTTTCTCGGGGTGGTCGCGCCAGATGTCCTGGGTCGTCGTGGCCGTGATGCCGATGCCGTCCATGATGGCACGGTGGCCCCACGGCTCGCCGACGCAGAAGCCGTCCATGTTCCCGATGCGCATATTGGCCACCATCTGCGGCGGCGGCACGGTGATGACCTTGGCATCCTTCATCGGATTGATGCCGTTGGCGGCGAGCCAGTAGTACAGCCACATCGCGTGGGTGCCGGTCGGGAACGTTTGCGCGAACGTGTAGTCGCGCTTTTCGGTGCGCATCAGTTTGGCCAGCGAGGCGCCGTCGACCGCGCCCTTGGTGGCCAGTTGCTTGGACAGCGTGATGGCCTGGCCGTTGTTGTTCAGCCCCATCAGCACGGCCATGTCCTTCTTCTGGCCACCAATGCCCATCTGCACGCCGTACAGCAGGCCATACAGCACGTGGGCGGCATCCAGGTCACCATTGGCGAGCTTGTCGCGCACGCCGGCCCATGAGGCCTCTTTGCTCAGCACAAACTTGACGCCGTATTTCTTGTCGAAGCCCAGCACCGACGCCATCACGACCGATGCGCAATCGGTCAACGGAATGAAGCCGATCCTGATCTCGGTCTTTTCGGGCTTGTCCGATCCCGCTGCCCATGCCCCGCCCCCGCCCAGCCCCAAGAGGCCACCGGCTGCTGCCAGCGAGGCACCCTGAATGATGTTCCTGCGCGTCCCGTCGACGTTCGTGCCGGTGGACGAATTGCCCTGCGCTTGACGCTGTTGATTTTCCATCGCAAATCCCAAAAAGTGATCAGGCAAAAAAAAAACGGCTACCCCACATGAACGTGTTCATGCATTGGTAGACGTCGTTGTCCGGGGAGGCGGGCCAGCGTTGGCATGCACCTCGTGCGCTCCGTTGCGCATGAGTCGTTACGCAAGCTTCGTGCCAGTGGCCGCCGCAGAGTGAGCGCGAGAATAGCCACCGCTGCGGTGCACCGCAGCATGGCGCGCGCGGCGCACTACGATTGCGCAGCGCCTCTTTTTGGACGGCATTGCAGGCCGGTGTGGTGGCTGTCCGTATGCGCGCACGGTTGACAACGTGGCCTTCCACAACCCAATGCGTGCATGCTAGGATTGTTTATTGCCTCAAACACAAGCACGAGTACATTACTACCACTACTGACCTTGCACCGCCGGGGCCTGCAACTGGAGCCATTTATGCACACCGAACAAGTCCAGCGTCACCGCACGCCGATCCATACGGCGACCGCCGTCGACCGCAGCAATCCAAAAAAGCCACGCCGTCATATCGCGAAAGACATCGTCGCGAGCAGTCGCCGCCTGCGCCAGCGCATCGGCGTAGTTGCTGTTGTCTGCATCAGCCTGGCCACGCTGCTGGTGGCGTTCGAGTAAGCCAGCCGTCCTGGTGCCTTGCCCGCGCCATATTGGCCGGGCTATACTGCCTCGTCACCCGTTCAACCAGGATTGCATGTCGCTGTTGCATACCTTACGCATTACCCACACCAGCACGGCCTTGCGCCGGCTGCTCCTGTGTGCGTGCGCGCTGATCCTGGCACTGCAACTCATCGGCAGCTCGTACCACGAGCATGACCTGGCCGAGCAACTGTCCGACTGCGTCAGCTGCCAGGTCGCAGCCCATGCCACGGCGGACCTCCCCGCCGTGTCGCCACAACTGCTGGCCGTCTTCCTGGCGGTCGCCTACCTTCTCGCGCGCCTGCCGCGCCCTGCGCCGTTCTACCGGCGCCAGTACCTGATCCCTTCCCCCCAGGCGCCACCACGCCACCAGTCCGTCCACTGATTCGTCCTTGCGCCGACGCGGTCACCAACGTGATCTGACGGCGTAGCGGCGCGAGTCATCTCCAGCCCGTTTGCCGGCGCCGCTTCTGCGCGTACGTCTGCATCGAGCGTGCACGCTGCATGCGTGCGCCGGCATCCCTTGTTTACTTTGAAAGAACACGATGACCATGACCACTCCTGCCATGGAAGCGACCGGCGTGACCGTCGCCTACGGCGCCACGACCGTCCTGCGCGACCTGAACCTGCGCGTTGCGCGCGGTGAAATCTATGCCCTGCTGGGCGGCAACGGCGCCGGCAAATCGACGACGCTCAACGCCTTCCTCGGCTTTCTCGCACCGCAGACCGGCAGCGTACGCGTGTGCGGCATCGACGTCGCCGCCGACCCGCTTGCCGCGCGTGGCCAGCTTGCCTACGTGCCGGAAAACGTCGCCCTCTACGAACACCTGAGCGCCCGCGAGAACATCGACTACTTCCTGCGCCTGGCCGGCAGCGATCGGACCGGTGCAGCGATGGACGCCACCATTGACGATGCCTTGCGCGCGGTGCGGCTCGATCCCGCCGCATGGACGCGTCGCCTGGGCGGCTATTCGAAAGGCATGCGCCAGAAGGTCGCGATCGCGCTCGCCGTGGCGCGCCAGGTGCCGCTGCTGCTGCTCGACGAGCCCACCACGGGTCTGGATCCGCACGCCACCAGCGAATTCAACACGCTGCTGCAGGATCTGCGCGCGCGGGGCAGCGCCATCTTCATGGTCACGCACGATCTGCTGGGTGCAGCCGAAGTGGCCGACCGTATCGGCTTTCTGGAACGCGGCCACATCGGCCACGAAGTGGCCGCCAGCGGCGCCGAACACTATGACGTGCGCGACCTGTACCGACGCTACGCCGGTGCCACTAACGCTGCCGCCAGGACGGAGGCCGCATGAGCGTTTCTCGAGCACTGCCCGCGGTTGCCGTGGGCGAGTGGCGCGCCATGCTGCGCAACCAGGTGGCCGTCGCCGCCGGCATCCTGATGCTGGCGCTCACGCTTGTCGCCATCGTCGTCAGCCATGAGCGCGTGGGCGCCGTGAACGCCGAACGGGCCCGCTTCCAGAGCACAGTCGACGCCCAGTGGGCCAACCAGCCGGACCGCCACCCGCACCGCGTCGTCCATTACGGGCACTATGTGTTCCGGCCACTGAGTCCCCTCGCCTTCTTCGATTTCGGCGTCGATCCGTTCACTGGCAGTACGCTGTTTTTGGAAGGCCACCGCCAGAACAGCGCCAATTTCAGCGACGCCGCGCAGTCATCGGTGCTGCTGCGTTTCGGCCAGCTGACGCCGGCTTTTGTCCTGCAGGTGCTCACGCCGCTGCTGATCGTGTTTCTCGCTTTCGGCAGCGTCGCGCGCGAGCGTGAACGTGGTCAGTTGCGGCTGCAGATCGTGCAGGGTGTCCGCGGCGCGACGCTGTTGCTTGGCAAACTCGCGGCCCACGCGGGTGTGGCGCTGCTGCTGGGCGCGCCTGCCTTCATCGCCCTCGTGGCGATCGCCGTCGTGCACCCGGCCGTCGCCGCCGAGGCGATCGCGCTGCTGGCCGGGTATGCGCTATACCTGCTGGTATGGGTCGTGGCCGCCGTGCTGGTGTCGGCATCGCTGCCCCGTGCGCGCGATGCGCTGCTTGCGCTGGTAGCCGGCTGGATCGTCACGGCGATCCTGCTGCCGCGCGTGATGCCCGATGTCGCGGCCGGCGACGTGGGCCGCCCGAGCCGCATTGAAACCGAGGTCGCCATCCACGAGCGCCTGGCCGCGATCGGCGATACCCACAATCCGGACGACCCGTACTTCAACGCGTTCCGGGCGCGCACCTTGCAACACTACGGTGTGACGCGCGTGGAAGACCTGCCGGTCAACTACAGCGGCCTGTTGATGGCCGAGGGCGAGCGCATGACGAGCGCTCTGTTCGATGAATTCATGCGCGCCGATCATGCGCGCCAGACCGAGGAAAGCGCGATCGTCCATTCGGCCAGCGTGGCCAGTCCGCTGATCGCGCTGCGCCGCATGTCGACCGCGCTGTCCGGCACCAACCTCGACAGCCACGCACGCTTCCTGCTCGAAGGGGAACGTTACCGCTACGCGTTCGTCCAGCGCCTCAACGGCCTGCACGTCAACGTCGTCACGCCCACTGGCGCCGGCGACGAGCGCATTGACAAGCACCACTGGGAAGATACGCCGCGCTTCGGCTACGCCCCTGCCCCGTTCGGCGACGTCGCCGCGCGCCACGCCTGGCCTGCGTTCGCCCTGCTGGGCGGCTGGCTGCTGGCGTTATGCGCCATCGGCGGCTGGGTCGCCAAACGCCTCGAAAGGAATCCGGCATGAAAACATACCTTCTTGAACTGCGCCAGATCGCGCACTCGCGTCTGGCCGTCGGCGCTGTCGTACTGCTAACGCTGTTGTCCGCGCTGTCGGTCTGGACCGGACTGCACGCCGTGAACCAGCAGCGCGCCACGCTCGAGCGCATCGCCGCAAGCCATGCCCATGACCACGCGGCCATCCTGGCGACGCAGTTACGCAGTAACAATGCCGAAGCCGGCGCGGTCGGCTACTACCTGCCGCACCTGACCGTCAATCCGCCGTCGCCACTGGCGTTTGCCGCCATCGGCGGGCGCGATCTGCAGCCGTCGGCGCTGCGCGTGCGCATCCTTGGTCTGCAGTCGCAGCTGTACGAATCGGAGTCGATCAATCCCGAACTGGCGATGCCGGGGCGCTTCGATTTCGCGTTCGTCTTGGTGTACCTGACGCCGCTGTTCGTCATCGCGCTGATGCACGATCTGGTCTCGAGCGAGCGCGAAGCCGGCCGCCTGCGACTGCTGGCATCCCTGCCGAAAGGCGCAGCCGACACCTGGCGCCGCCGCGTCGGTTTGCGCTACGGATTGCTGTGGCTGGCCGCGCTGCTGCCGCTGGCGGTGGGTACGTTTGTCGCCGGGGCTGGCGTGATTGGCTTCGCGCAGATTGCGCTGGTGGCGACGCTGTACCTGGCGTTCTGGTTCGGCCTGGCGGCCTGGGTGGCGGCGCGTGCCCGCACGTCGGCCAGCAGCGCCGCGATCCTGCTGGCGAGCCTGGTGGGACTGACGATGATCCTGCCGACACTGGCCGATGCGGGCATCGCGCGCCTGTCGCCGGTGTCGAAAGGCGTCGAGCTGGCGCTGGCGCAACGCCAGGCCGTGCACTCGGCGTGGGACGTGCCCAAGCTTGACACGTTCGAGAAATTCTTCCGCACGCATCCCGAATGGAAGGACACGGCGCCGGTCACCGGGCGCTTCCACTGGAAATGGTATTACGCGATGCACCAGGCGGGCGACGATGCGGTGGCGCCAAGCGTGGCGCAGTACCGCGCCAGCATGGAGGCGCGCGAAGACTGGACCGCGCGCGCCGGGCTGCTATTGGCATCGGTGAACGTGCAGGTGCTGCTGCACCGGCTGGCCGACACCGACCTGGCGTCGCAACTGGCGTATCACGACCGCATCGGGGCGTATCACACGCGGCTGCGGCAGTTCTTCTATCCGTACATGTTTGATGAGCGCCCGTTCACACCAAGCGATGCGGCGAAGCTGCCCGTGTACGACGGCCGTGCGATGAAGGGAACGCTGGCGCCGGGGCAGTTGCTGGCGCTGGCCGTGCTGGCCTTGCTGCTATTGACGGTGGGGCTGCGCACGTTGCGCAAGGTGCGCTAGGGTTGGCGGCAAGGCCGCCAACCCTGTCGATCAGAACTCTTCCCAGCCGTCGCCGGCGCTGGCGTTGGCGGTCTCTGCCTTCGCCGGCTTCACCGGCTTCGCGGCCGGCGCAGCATCGGTGCCAGTTTTCGTCACGACCGGTTTTACCGGCGCTTTGGCTACCGGCTTCAGCGCAGGTTTGGCCACCACAGGCGGCGTCGCTTTGGCCACCGCAGGCGGTGCTGCATTGCCCACCATCTTCGGCGCACTGGTCACCACGCGCGGCTTGGCCACGACTGCGCGCACGCCCGGCGACGTCGCGAGCTTGAACTCGCCCACGGTCTGCGCCAGCTTGGCCGCTTCTTCCTGCAGCGATGTCGCCGCCGCCGACGCCTGTTCGACCAGCGCCGCATTCTGCGTCGTCACCTGATCCATCTGCGCGATAGCGCCGTTGATCTGCTCGATGCCGGCTGTCTGCTCCTGGCTGGCGGCGGTGATCTCGGACATGATGTCGGTCACGCGGTTCACGCTTTGCACGATCTCGGCCATCGTCGTGCCGGCGCGGTCCACCAGTTCCGAGCCGTGGTGCACCTTCTCGACCGAATCGTCGATCAGCACCTTGATTTCCTTGGCTGCCGCCGCGCTGCGCTGCGCCAGGCTGCGCACCTCGCCCGCCACCACGGCAAAGCCGCGGCCCTGCTCGCCGGCGCGCGCTGCCTCGACGGCCGCGTTCAGGGCCAGGATATTGGTCTGGAACGCGATGCCGTCGATCACGGCGATGATGTCGACGATGCGGGTGGCCGACGTGTTGATCGCCCCCATCGTCTGCACCACCTCGGCCACCACGGCGCCGCCTTTGCCCGCCACTTCCGATGCCGACGTGGCCAGTGCATTGGCCTGGCGCGCATTGTCGGCGTTCTGCTTGACGGTCGACGTCAGTTCTTCCATTGACGAGGCAGTTTCTTCCAGCGAGCCGGCCTGCTGCTCGGTGCGCGACGACAGATCCAGGTTGCCGGCCGCAATTTCGCTGGAAGCAGTGGCGATATTGTCGGTGCCGGTGCGGACCTGGCCGACGATGCGCACCAGTGAATCGTTCATGTCCTTGAGCGCCTGCAGCAGGCGCCCGGTTTCGTCAGTCGACGTGACCTCGATGGTCTGGGTCAGGTCGCCCTGGGCCACGGCGCCGGCGATCTTCACGGCCTGCTCGATCGGACGCACGATCGCGCGTACCAGCAGGTAGCCAACCAGCGCGGCCATGATGAGGCCGAAGGCCAGGCCGGCCAGGCATACTGCGCGCACCAGTTCGAACGTTGCCTGCGAGGCCTGGTATTCGGCCAGCGCCGCAGCCTGCTGTTCGTCGATCAGCCGGATGCCAAGCGTATTGAGCGGTGCATACAACTGCGTCATCGGTCCGTTCAGCAACTGGATCGCCTGCGCATTGTCATTGGCGCGAATCGCGGCCACTGCCGGCAGCAGGCCGCCATCGAGGAACGCCTTGCGCGCCGCGGCGATCTCCCCGACCAGCGCACGCTCCTTGTCGTTCATGGCGATCTGCGTGTACTGGTCCCAGAGCTTGCTGATCGTGGCGGCATTCGCGCCGACGGAATCCATCGCGGCGCTGCGCTGGGCGGCATCTTCCAGAGTGACTGCCTTGGCCACGGTCAGCTGGTTTGCCGTGATCAGCTGGTTGACTTCCCCGGCCTGGCTCAAGCCGACCAGGCGGCGATCGTACATCTGCTTGAGCTCGGCGTTGGCCGTGCCAAGGTTGTAGATGCCGATGACGGCGCCGGCGATGAGTTCGACCGCGAGAAACGCGATGACGAAAATGAGGCGCGACTTGATGCTGAGATGTTTGAACATGTTCGCTGGGCTGACGTGTGAAGGGATCGGAGGTGCTCAATTGGATTATAGAAACTTTGTCTTCCCTGTGGGAAGTATTGAACGGGAGATTGACCGGTTACCTATACAAGCCGCTGCCAGCGTCGCTGGTCCGCAACAGCCAAGGGCCGCCAGGACAAGCTGCGCCTTGGCAAAAATGACAAGCGCACTGTGAACAGGCAACTTTGTCGATAAAATGACACGATTGTCCACGCCGTCCCATCGAAGCCCCCATGACACTCCCCGTCCTGCTCAACATGGCCATTGCCCTGGCCGTCTGCGTCTTCCTGTACCGGTTGCAGGCCAACCACGTTTCGTTCACCAAGCGCGTGTTCGCCGGCCTTGGCCTTGGCGTCGTGCTCGGCGCCGCGCTGCAGGTGATGTACGGCGTGGGTGAACCCGAGATCAAGGCCACCAATGAATGGCTCAACGTGATCGGCAGCGGCTACGTCCAGCTGCTGCAGATGATCATCATTCCATTGATTATGGTCTCGATCATCCAGGCGATCCTGAAGCTGCGCGATGCCTCCTCGCTTGGCAAGATCAGCACGCTCACGATCGGCATCCTGCTCATTACGACCATCGTGGCCGCCTCGATCGGCATCCTGATGGCCAAGCTGTTTGGCCTGACGGCGGTCGGCCTGACCTCCACCGCCGCCGAAGTCGCGCGCGGCGAGTACATGCAGGGCAATCTGGCGGCGGCCAAGGAACTGTCGCTGCCGTCGCTGCTGCTGTCCTTCATCCCGGCCAATCCGTTCCTCGACATGACCGGCGCGCGCAAGACCTCGACCATTGCAGTGGTGATATTCGCGATTTTCATCGGCGTTTCGGCCACCGGCATCGCCGGCAAGAAGCCGGAAGTCTTCACGTCGTTCAGCAGCTTCGTCCATGTGGCGCACGTGATCGTGATGCGCATGGTCACGCTCGTGCTGCGCCTGACCCCGTACGGCGTGTTCGCGCTGATGGCCAAGGTTGTATCGAGCTCGAGCTGGCAAGACATTCTTGGCCTGCTCAACTTCGTGGTTGCCTCGTATGCCGCGCTGGCGTTGATGTTCTGCGTCCACCTGGCGATGGTCGCAGCCAGTGGCCTGAAGCCCTGGCGCTACGTGAAAAAGATCTTCCCGGTGCTGGTGTTCGCGTTCACGTCGCGCACCAGCGCCGGCTCGATCCCGATGAGCGTGGCCACGCAGACCGCGCGCCTGGGCACGCCGGAAGGCACGGCCAACTTTGCCGCCTCGTTCGGCGCCACGATCGGCCAGAACGGCTGCGCCGGCATCTACCCGGCCATGCTGGCGGTGATGATCGCGCCGACGGTTGGCGTCGATCCGTTCACGGCCGCGTTCCTGCTGCCACTGCTGGCGATCATCGCCTTCGGCTCGATCGGCGTGGCCGGCGTGGGCGGCGGCGCCACCTTCGCGGCGCTGATCGTGCTGTCGGCGATGGACCTGCCAGTGGCGCTCGCGGGCCTGCTGATCTCGGTCGAACCGCTGATCGACATGGGCCGCACGGCGCTGAACGTCAGCGGCTCGATCGCTGCCGGCACGGTGACCAGCCGCGTCATGGGGCAGACCGATATGCGCGTGTTCGATGACGATGCCGACATCAACCTGGACAGCGAGGCGCGGGCCGTCTGACACCGCCCGACGGTTTCCGTGCACGGAACAATCGTGCGCTGAAGCCGTCATGAAACCTTCTATGATGACGCCAAGATAACTCTTTGGCGGACTTCATGGAACAAAAATGGCCACAGGAAATTTGGGTCGTGCGGCACGGACAAAGCGCCGGCAACGTCGCCCGCGACCTGGCTGAAGCAGCAGCAGGACACCGCATCGACATCGCCGAGCGCGACGTCGACGTGCCATTGTCCGACCTCGGCGAGCGCCAGTCAGACGCCCTGGGCGCCTGGTTCGCATCGCTGCCGGAAGCGCAGCGCCCGACCGTCGTGCTGCATTCGCCGTACGTGCGCGCTGCCGAGACGGCCAACCTCGTGATGCGCCACCTCGAGCGCGACAACTTGTGCGTGCGCGAAGACGAGCGCCTGCGCGAGAAGGAATTTGGCGTGCTCGACCGCCTGACGACGCACGGCATCGCGCACGACTTCCCCGACCTGTACGAGCAGCGCCACCACGTCGGCAAGTTCTATTTCCGCCCGCCCGGCGGCGAAAGCTGGTGCGACGTCATCCTGCGCCTGCGCAGTGTCATGGATTCGATCGAACGGGAATTTGCCGGCGAGCGCGTGCTGATCGTCGCGCACCAGGTCACGGTCAATTGCTTCCGTTACCTGTTCGAGCACCTTACCGAAGCGCAGATCCTCGAATTCGACCGCAACGGCGATGTCCCGAACTGCTCTGTCACATCGTACGAATTCGATCCCGAGGCCGGCAAGCGCGGCGATCTGTCGCTGCGCCTGGTCAATTTCGTCGCGCCACTGGAAGAGACCGGCACACCGGTCACGGTGGCCAAGGACGTCGCATCCGCACCCAACGCGTAAGGTTACCCAGCATGGACAAGAACCAGGTACACGACGTCGATGCCGCCATGCTGGCCGCCTGGCCGCTGCCGCAGCCGGGCACCGGCGGCGACAAGGAAATGCGCGGCCACATCCTGATCATCGGCGGCTTGCGCGAAATGCCGGGCGCCATCATCCTGGCCGCCACGGCCGCGCTGCGCGCCGGGGCCGGCAAGCTCACGATCGCAACCGGCGCCAGCGTGGCCCAGCTGGTCGCACTGGCCATGCCCGAGGCGCGCGTGATCGGCCTGACCGAGCACGATACCGATGGCTTCAGCCTCGATGCCCTGTCCAGCCTTGACCCGCTGGCCGATCGCGTCGATGCGGTGCTGGTCGGTCCCGGCATGCGCGATGAAGCGAGCACGGCCCGCCTGGTGCATGCACTGCTGCCCCGCCTGGTTGAAGCGGACGTGGGCCTGGTGCTCGACGCCTGCGCGATGGACGTCCTGCTCTATCCGCCCGAGCACTGGCCCGAGGGCAAGCCGATGCGCTTCGAGCGTCCCGTGATCATGACGCCCCACTGCGGCGAAATGGCGCACCTGACGGGCATCGACAAGGATTGCATCGTCGGCTTGCCCGATGCGCCAGCCCTTGCGGCGGCGCGCGACTGGAACGCCGTGATCGCGCTCAAGGGTGCGCGCACCGTGATCGCCGCACCGGACGGCACGCTGTGGCAGCACGAAGGCGCCGGCAATATCGGCCTGGCCAGTTCTGGCTCGGGCGACGTGCTGGCTGGCCTCATCGGCGGTCTGCTGGCGCGCGGGGCGACCGAGACGCAGGCGGCCTGCTGGGGCGTGGCGCTGCATGCACGCGCCGGTGACCGGCTCGCGCAGCGGCTGGGCACGCTGGGCTATCTGGCACGGGAAATCGCCGCCGAGGTACCAGCATTACTGGAGCAGATCGGTCGGCAGGACGAGTCAGTGGGAGAGGCGGCAAAGCCGGTGTCGGGCGACGTGCACCTGGGCACGTAGGTCACTCGCGGTCACCGAAACTGTGTAAATAATGTTACCAATTTCCGTAAGTGTGCGGTATCTAACGAACCAGCTGTCGGGCTTGCGGTCTAATCGACACAGATGCATTGGAACACATTGAAGTGGAACAAGATTTACTGAAGTACGCACTGGGGCCGCGTATTGCGCCGGTACCCTCACCGTTTCACCAGCGACCATGGCGCCGCAGTGGAACTGACCTGGCGCCGCAATGTCCCAACAAGTAGTCCGGGATCTGCGGCACACAAATAGACGTCAATCGAGGAGTAAAAAAATGAATGCAATGACCAAGGCACCAAAAATCCTGCTGACCGCCGCTGTGCTGGCAACCCTGCTGGGCGCATGCAAGAAAGATGAAGCAGCGACCACGACCGTTCCAGCCGACACCTCGGCAACCATGCCAAGCAGCACCTCGGGCGCCACCGGCACCATGGGTGACACCGGCACTGGCGCAACGGGCACCGGCACCACCGGTACGGGCGACATGGGCACCGGCGCTGCTGCTGGCACCACCGGTACCACGACCGACACGTCGGGCGCAGCAGGCACCACGGGCACGACTGGCGCCACCGGCACCACGGGCATGACCGGCACCGCAGAAGGCGCCACCAGCCCACAGACCACCGACCCACAAAGCACCACCACGCCAGCAACTGGCACGACCGGTAAGTAATCGCGGTCAACCAGCCGAACAGCGCCCTGCAAGTTGGGGCGGGTTCGGCGCACCATCGCAGCCCGGCTTTTCAGCCGGGCTGTTTGTTTTGTGGCAGCGTTGGAACCGGTCGCGGGGTGCGCTCCGCCACGTCGCGGATCAATTGCTCCACAATCAAAAAATCAGCCGGCTTGGTCAGATGGTGATCGAACCCTGCCTGGCTCGAGCGCTTGCGGTCCTGCTCGGCGCCCCAACCCGTCAGTGCGATCAGCGTCGATGTTTCCATGCCGGCGATGCGCCGCATTGCTTCGGCCGCGTCGTAGCCGGTCATGTCGGGCAGCCCGATATCGAGAAACACGACTTGCGGCAACAGCGCCGCGGCCTGCAGCAACGCCGAAGCGCCATCGTGCACGGCGGTCACCGTGTGCCCGTTCATTTCCAGCAAGGCCTGCAGCGTCTCGGCCGCATCGACATTGTCGTCGACCACCAGGATACGCAGCCTGCCCGGGTCGGTCTGCGCTGCCTGCAACGCCGCGTCGGCCACGACTGGCGGCGGCGCGGCGCTGTCGGCCGGCAGCGGCAGCCAGACCGTGAACTGGCTGCCCTGCCCGACCCCGGCGCTGGTGGCGGCCACCCGGCCGCCATGCAGCTTCACCAGGCGCTGCACCAGGTTCAGGCCCACACCCAGACCGCCCTGCGCCATCTCGGCGCCCGCATGGGCCTGTGCATACATGTCGAACACGCCCTCGAGCGCATCGGCGGCGATGCCGATGCCGTTGTCCAGCACTGAGATCGCGACTTCATCGCCCTCGATTTGCGCCCGGATTTCCAGCGCGCCACCGGGCGGCGTGTATTTGGCCGCGTTGTTGAGAAGGTTGCTCAGAATCTGGGCCACGCGGTGGCGGTCGGCGTGCAGGCCGACATAACCATCCGGCAGGTGCACGGCCAGTGTATGGCGGCCACGTTCGACCAGCGGCATGCTCATGTCGACGGCTTCGCGCACCGCGTCGGCCAGCAGCACGCGCTCGCAGCGCAGTGTGACCTTGCCTTCGGCCAGGCGTGCCATGTCGAGCAGATCGTCCACCAGGTGCACCATGTGATCGACCTGGCGCCGCATGATGGCCTGCACGTCGCCGCTGGCCGCGCCGATGCGCATCAGTTCCAGCCCCGAACGGATCGGCGCCAGCGGATTGCGCAGTTCGTGCGCGAGCGTAAACAGGAAGTCGCTCTGCGCCCGGTTCTTGGCACCCAGTTCGCGCGCCAGGCGGTGCAGTTCCTGCTCGGCATGCTTCTGGCTGTCGATGTCGAGCGTGACGCCGTCGAAGCGCTCGGGCTGGCCATTCTTGTCCAGGCCACACCAGCCGATGGCGCGCAACCAGCGCGGCGTACCGTCGCCGCCGTCCGCTGCGGCAACGCGGGTGCGGAATTCGAGGTCCAGCGGCGCGCCGGCGCGCACCGCGTGCTCGACACTTTCGGCCAGCCGCTCGCGGTCTTCCGGATCGACCGCCGCCAGCAGTTCGCTCACCGCAGCGGCGCGCCCCATGTCGACACCGAAGTGCAGCGCCATCTCGGCATTGATCTGGAAATGCGTGAACGGCACGTCGGCGTACCAGACGCCGATATCGCCCGCCTCGGACACGCGCTCGAAGCGCTCCTGCAACAGCTTGCGCGCATGGATGTCGATCACGGTGCCGACATAGCCATCCGGCTCCCCGGCGGCGTTCACGCGCGGCAGGCCGGCATCGATGAACCAGCGGTAGCTGCCGTCCTGGCCGCGCAGGCGGTAGTCGAACGAGAACGGCTCGCGCGCCGCGCTGGCGGCCAGGAAGATCTCGCCCGAGCGCGCGGCATCGTCGGGATGCACGTTCTCGAGCCAGCCCATGCCCAGGTCCTGCTCGGGCGTGCGGCCCGTGTAGTCGTACCAGCGCTGGCTCAGGTAGGTGCACCGGCTGTCGTTGTCGGTGGTCCAGAGCATCGCGGGCGAGGCGTCGATCAGCGCCCGCACATGCGCTTCGCGCGCCTGCGCATCGCGTGCGTTCTGGCGCCGTTCGCGTCCCAGCGCCACCTGGGTGCCAATGCGCGCCAGTAGTTCGTTGGCCGAAAACGGCTTGACCAGATAATCGTCGGCGCCGGCCTGCAGGCCCTCGACCTTGGCTTCTTCGCCGGCGCGGGCCGACAGCAGCATCACCGGCAGATGGCGCAGCACTTCGCTGGCGCGCACCTTGGCGATCAGGCCGAAGCCGTCCAGGCGCGGCATCATCACGTCCGACAGCAACAGGTCGGGCGGGTCCAGCAGCGCCATCTCGTACGCTGCCTGGCCATCGGCCACCGCGCGCACATCGGCATGCGGTTCGAGCAGCGACTTGAGATAGGCACGCATGTCGTTGTTGTCGTCGGCGACCAGGATGCGCGGGCGCGCTTCAGGCTGCACGTCAGACTGCGCGGGGAGCGGCGCGGGCGCGCTCGTGTCCGGGTCCGAATCCGAATCCGGCGCAGCGCCTTCCTGTGAGTCGGGCAACCAGCGCAGTGCTTCTTCGACGAACGCCGCGCCCATGCGCTGGCGGTCGGCCATCGTCTCCGGCGCCTGCACGATGCGATCCGGCGGCAGGTGGGCGTCGCCAAACGGCAGGTCGACATCGAAGCGCGTGCCTTCGCCAAAGGCGCTCGAGACCGCGATCGTCCCGCCATGCAGGCGCACCAGCTCCTGGATCAGCGCCAGGCCGATGCCGGTGCCTTCGTAGGTGCGGCCCGGCGCGCCCTCGATGCGGTGGAAGCGCTCGAACATGCGCGGCAGTTCGTGCTCGGGAATCCCGGTGCCGGTGTCCTGCACCGACAGGCGCGCCATGCCGGCATGTTCGCGCAGCGTCACGGTCACGCCGCCGTGCAGCGTGAACTTGAAGGCGTTCGACAGCAGGTTGAAGACGATCTTTTCCCACATGTCGCGATCGACAAACACCGGCTGGGTCAATGGCTGCAGATCGACGGTGTAATGCAGGCCGCCCTTGGCCATGGCCGACTCGAACACGCCGGCAAGATCGACCGTCAGGCGCGTGAGATCGACCGGGACGTAGCTGGCCTGCACGCGGCCCGCCTCGATGCGCGAAAAGTCGAGCAACGAATTGACCAGCTTGAGCAGGCGCAGCGAATTGCGGTGCGTAAGCTCGACGCGCTGGCGCTGGACTGCATTCATCGACTCGGGCGCATCGGCCAGTGCATCGTCGAGCGGGCCGAGAATCAGCGTCAGCGGCGTGCGAAATTCATGCGAGACGTTCGAGAAAAATGCGGTCTTGGCGCGGTCGATCTGGGCCAGTTCTTCGGCGCGGCGCTGTTCCTGCTCGTAGGCGACGACGTTGCCCACGGCCGTATTGACGGCGGCCCCGAGTAATGCATAGAAATTGCGGTACTCGGCATCGAGCGCGCGGCGCACGCTGACGCCGGCCACGACAAAGCCGAACAGCTCCTGCTGCCCGGGCAAGGTCAGTGGCAGCACCAGCGCCGAGCGCGGCGCGTCCTCATAGGGCCCGCACGCGACATGCCCGAGGCGCGCGGCCACATCGTCGGCCTGTTCGACCGTATGCGAGCTGCTGCTGCGGGCAAACGGCCAGATGCTGTCATCCAACGCGGTTGCCACCGGGGCCAGTGCACTACCCGCCGCCAGGCCGGCGCTGCCACGCAGCGCCAGCGTGCCGGTCTCGGCATCGATCTGGTAGAACAGCACGAACGGCACGTCTGCCGTCATGTGCGCGCAGTGGCTTGCCAGCTGCGTACCGATGTCACCGATCGAGCGCACGCCTGCCAGGCTGGCGGTCAGGTCACGCAAACCCTTGCTGCGGCGCGCGCTGAGCACCTGGACCGTGGTTTCGGTAATTGGGTGAAATATCCCGCCGATCGCGCCCGACTCATCGCGGATCGGCGAGAACGAGAACGTCATATTGGCTTCTTCAAGGTAGCCGCTGCGATCGAGGAACATCTGCTGGTCGCGGATGTACGCACCGGAGCCCTGGTGCGCCAGTTCAAAGGCCTCGCCCACGACCGGCAGGGCCGAGGCCCAGACCACCTTGAATGGCGCGCCCATGGCTGCCGGATGCAGGTCGCCGCAGATCGGGCGATAGGCGTCGTTGTAGATCTGGATGTCGTCCGGGCCCCAGCAGACCAGGATCGGGAACGTCGACGACAGGCACAGGCTGACCGATGTGCGCAGGCTTTGCGGCCAGCCAGACAGCGGTCCGAGCGGCGTGGCCGACCAGTCCATGCTGCGGATCAGTTCGCCCATCTCGCCCCCACCGGCGAGCCAGTTCATGTCGTCGTTCACGAACAAGGCAATGGGCTGGGCTGCGGGCATGGGGCTGGACCTTACGGAGGAAAATAGAGATGCGGCGTGGCGTCATGCGAAGGCACGCCACCGTTGCACATGCTGCCTAATGGCAAGGCGCATGGCAAAACAGCCGCTATTAGACCATAAGCCGTCGTCCCTTGGTTGCCGGGGTGCTATTTTACAACCCAGATATAGCAACCATTAGTCAAGCATAAAAAAACACGGCCAGTTATCACTGGCCGTGCCCGGAAAATCCGGCAAGACGCGTGCGCGCCCTGCCGTGGCAGATCAGACCGGCGCCACCTTGGCACGGCCGCGACCCGTCACCATCTGCACGAGGCGCATGATCACCCGATACACCAGGCGCACCAGTGTCAGCGCCAGGATGGCTTCGACAAACGTCATCAGGAACGCCACCAGCGCATTGCGGTGCTCAGCGCGGCGGCCATACTTGGCCACCATGCGATCGCGGGCGATCTCGATGCTGTCATAGAACGTTGGCACCACCAGCAGCGTCAGGATGGTCGAGGTGATCGTGCCGCCGATGATTGCAATGGCCAGTGGCTGGTAGAACTCGCCCGAGTCACCCAGGGCCAGCGCCACCGGCAGCATGCCGGCGATCAGCGCGAAGGTGGTCATCAGAATCGGCCGCAGACGCTTGCGCCCGGCTGCCATCAGCGCTTCTTCGCGGTCCATCCCTTCCTCCTCGAGCGCCCTGGCCGCGTCGAGCAGCAGGATCGCGTTCTTGGCCACCAGTCCCATCAGCATCAGGATGCCGATCATGCTCATCAGGTTGAGCGTGTTGCCGGTCATGATCAGGGCCAGCACGACGCCGATCAGTGACAGCGGCAGCGACAGCATCACGCCGATCGGCGCCGTGAACGAACCGAACTGCATCACGAGGATCAGGTACATCAGCGCGATGCCCGAGAACAGCGCAATGAGCATCTGGGTGAACAGCTCCTGCTGGTCTTCACCCGAACCGCCCAGCGCCAGGCCATAACCCGGCGGGAAGTCGAAGGTGCGCGCCAGCTTCATGGCGTCGGTCGTGACTTCGCCCGCCGAACGGCCTTGGGCATTGGCCGACACGGTGATCATGCGCTCGCCGTTCTTGTGGCGGATCGCCGACGGGCCCTTGCCCATCGTGATCGACGCAATCTGTTCGAGCGGCACCATCATGCCGGTGCCCGTGACAGGGATCGGCAGGCGCTCGATGCTGTCGGTATTGACGCGGTCGTCCGGATGCAGGCGCACGGCGACGTCGCGGGTTTCACTGGTCGGATCGACCCAGTCGCCCACTTCGATGCCGGCGAACGCCACCCGCAGCGACTGCGCCGCATCGCCCACCGAAATACCCAGGGCATTGGCAAGACCCCGGTCGAGCACGATCTGCAGCTCGTTCTTCGGATCCTGCTCGGACAGCGCGACGTCGACCGCGCCCGGCACTTCACGCAGCTTTTCCATGTAGGCGGTGGTCAGCTCCATGAGTTTGCGCGAATCGGGACCGGTGAATTCCACCTGCACCGGTTTGCCGCCGCCGGACAGGTCATCGATGACCGTGTACTCGGCGCCCACCAGGCTGGCGATCTTGGCGCGCAGCTCGACGGCGACTTCGGACGCAGTACGCTTGCGTTCGCTGCGCTTGCCGATGTCGACGTAGATCGTGCCGCCGCTGGTCTTGACGTTGCTGTTGGTGTCCTTCGTTTCAGGCAGGGTACGGGCCAGCACGGCTGCCGCTTCGAGCTTGCGGCGCGCATACTCGATCGACGACGAGGCTGGCGTACGCACCTCGATCTGCAGGTTGCCCGAGTCCTGCTTGGGCAGGAAGCTCGACCCGCCAAAGAAATGGTGCATGGCCAGCGCGCCGATCAGGCTGAGAACTGCCAGGCACGCCATCGCGCGGCGGTGATGCAGCGCCCAGGCGATCACGCGGCCGTAGCGGTCGGCCTGGTGGTCGAACCAGTGATTGAAACGGTCGAGCACGGCGCCGATGCCGGTCTTTGGCCGGCTGTGGTGATCCGGCGGATCGCCCCAGAAGGCCGACATCATCGGGTCGAGCGTGAACGAGATGAACAGCGAGACGATCACCGAGCAGGTCACGGTCAGTGCGAACGGGCGGAACCACTCGCCGGACACGCCCGGCATGAATGCCACCGGCACGAACACGGCCATGATCGAGAACGTGGTCGCGGCCACTGCCATGCCGATTTCGGCGGTGCCTTCAAGCGCGGCCGTGCGGCGGTCGGACCCCATCTCCATATGGCGCACGATGTTTTCACGCACCACGATCGCATCGTCGATCAGCACGCCGATTGCCAGCGACAGGCCCAGCAGCGTCATGAAGTTCAGCGTGAAGCCGCACAGCCAGACCGCGATAAACGCGGCCAGCACCGATGTCGGCAGCGCCAGCGCGGTGATCAGCGTCGAGCGCCACGAATTGAGAAACGCGTAGACGACGAACACGGTCAGCACGGCGCCCAGCACCAGCGCTTCGATGACGTTGTTCAGGCTTGACTGCGCATCCTTGCCGCCGTCGCGCACGACTTCGAGTTCGGTGCCGGCCGGCAGCAGCTTGCTTTGCGCCGCCACCACTTCGTGCACGCGCTTGGCCAGCGACACAGTCGACGCGTCACGTGAACGCGAGATCTGCAGGCCCACATTCGGCTTGCCGCTGCGCACCGACAGCGTATTCACGTCGGCAAAGCCATCGCGGATCTCGGCCACCTGGCTCAGGCGCACGATCTGGTCGCCATTGCGCTTGACGACGATCTGCGAAAAGTCTTCCGGCCGCTCGATGCGCCCGACCAGGCGGATGCCTTTTTCGTCGAGTTCGCTACGCAGCTTGCCCACCGGCGCATTGGTATTGCCGTTGCGCAGCGCATTAGTGACGTCGGACGCCGAGACATTAAATTCGCTCAGCTTCTCGGCGCGCAGCAGCACCGACAGCTCGCGCCGCAGCGCGCCGTTGACGACCACGGTCGAGACGCCATCGATGCCGCGGAATTCGTCGGCCAGCACGTCTTCAGCGTAGCGCGAGATTTCGGCGTGGCTCTGGGTGCTCGACGACAAGGCCAGCGACATGATCGGCTGGGCCGACGGATCGATCCGGCGCAGCACCGGCTCGCGCATCTCGATCGGCAGCTTGTAGCGCACCGCAGCAATGGCGTTGCGCACGTCGTCCGATGCTTCGATCAGGTCGCGGTCGAAGTCGAATTCCATCCAGATCGAGGCGCCGCCTTCGTAGGAGTTGGAATTGACGTCCTTGACGCCCTGGATCGCCTGCATCTGCTTTTCGAGGCGGTTGGTGATCTCGCGCTCGGCGGTCTCGGGCGATGCGCCCGGATACGGGATGTCGACGACGATGATCGGGATCTCGACGTCGGGCTCCTGGTTGACCTTCAGCTTGGACAGGGCCAGCAGGCCGATGGCCATCATCGCGACGATGATGACAATCGTCGCGACCGGTTTCTTGACACTAAAATTGGACAGGAACATGGTGGGTTTTCCTTTGGTGTTCCTGGATTTACTTGCCCTGGACTGCGCCGGCACCTGCACCAGCGCCATTCGCGCTGGCTACCCGGGCGTTCGGCATGTCGACCTTCTGGCCGTCCTTCAGGTTCGACGTCGGTGCACGCAGCACCACGTCGCCGGCCGCGAGGCCCTGCTTGATCTCGACATTGCCGGTGCGGGCATCGCGCGCGCCAACCACCAGCTTGACCTTCGACAGCGTCTTGTCCCTGATGCGCCAGGTATGGCTGGCGTCGCCCACGCGCACCAGCGCGCTCTCGGGCAGCATCAGCGCGTCGCTCGCCGCGGCATCGACCCGTCCTTCGGCGTACAGGCCGGCCACGCGCGGCTGCGCATTGTCGACAAAGCCCACCAGCACCTCGACCTGGCGGGTCACCGGATTGGCGGCGGGATCGATCCGTTTGACCACGCCGGCAAACGTCTGATCCGCGTAGCCGTTGACGCGGAAGTTGACCTTCTGGCCGATCTTGACGGTGCTGACCGAATCGGCCGAGACCGCGCCTTCAAAGCGCATGCTGGTCGGATCGATGACCTTGACGAGTTCCTTGCCGATGGTGGCGGTGTCGCCATTCGAGACCTTACGCTCGGAAACGATGCCGTCGAATGGCGCACGCACGGTGGTGCGGGCCAGTTGCTGGCGCGCGGTGGCCACGCGGCTACGTGAGCTCGACAATTCACTCATGGCGTTGTTGCGCGCCATTTCGGCGTCGTCGAGCGCCTTGGCCGAGGTCATGCCCGACGCTGTCAGGGTTTTCAGGCGCTCGAGCTGGCGGTTGGCCTGGTCGACGGCCAGCGAGGCAGCGCGCTGCATGTCTTCGGCCGACATCAGGGTGTCGCGGATCGACGTTTCGTCGAGGCGCACCAGCACGTCGCCGCGCTTGACCGGCTCGCCGTTTTCCTTGAGCACCTGCAGCACGATGGCCGAGACTTCGGCGCGCAGGTCGGCGCGGCGCTCGGGCTCGATCGAGCCGGTAATCACCGGGCCCGAAGACACCGACGCGCTCTGGATCGTCAGGACATCCTCCTGCGCCACAGTCAGCTGGGTCGGCTTGTTGTCCTTGCCCTCGGGGGCTTTGGCATCCTTGCCGCAAGCGACGAGGCTTGATGCGATGGCTAGAACGAGGAGTGTTTTGCGCAGCATGGTGGTTCTCCGGAAATGGACTCGGTGTTTTTATAAAAATAAGGTCAGATACATCCAGCGCGCAGTATTCAGGAGGTCTCCAGCAGCGTCAATTGACGAACCTGTGTACTGCCGGATTCGATGGATGAAGTGCGGAATCTGGCGATGAGCTGCATTCCGTCCGGGATGAAATGCAGTGAAAAACGGACAACCAACAGACAATGCAAGGACAACGGCGGACGCCCGGACGTCCACCGGGATGCGCGGCCCGCGCATCCCGTACAACCACTAGAACCCGCGCAGCACGGTATAGATCAGAAAGCCCATGCCGATGCCGGTCAGGATGCCACCGGCGATCTCGAACCGGGTGTGGCCCATGCGCTCGCGCAGGATCACATAATCCTCTTTACCGTCGTGCAGGCGGTTCAGCGTGACCGCGTGGCGACCGACGTGCTGGCGCAGGCTGTTGGCGTCGATCATGACAATGAAGGCGAGCGTGACGGCCACGCCGAACGCCGGATGGCCCATGCCTTCGCGCAGTGCGATCAGCGTGGCCATGCTGGAGACGACGGCGCTGTGGTTGCTGGGAAAGCCGCCATTGCCGACCAGGTCGAAAGCCCAGCGCCGGTAGCGCACACTGGATATGAGGAACTTGATCGGGCCGACTACCATCCAGGTCAGTACGGGTGTGATGAGATAAATGATTTCCATGATGTCTTAGAGTGAAAAATGCTGGGCAGAATTATCTCAGAAGCAAGGCTCGGCAGGCGACTTTCGGTACGGTCGATTTTGGCAAGGACACGGTAATATTGTCCCAACGGGTAACTGCACACAAGAGGCGCATATGCGGCATTTCCGGTGGTCCTTTGTCGTAACGGCAGTGCTGATGGTGCTGGCTGGCTGGTGGGGCTATGCGCATCGGGGCTGGCCCGGGCTGTTACAGGCCTTGTGGATCACCGCCATTCTCGGCGTGCTGGAAGTGTCGCTTTCTTTCGACAATGCGGTCGTCAACGCGTCGGTACTCAAGCACTGGAACGAATTCTGGCGCAAGTTGTTCCTCACCGTTGGCATCCTGGTGGCGGTATTCGGGATGCGCCTGCTGTTTCCGCTCGTGATCGTGGCGGCCGCGACCAGGCTGGGGCTGCCGGATGTCTGGCATATGGCGCTCGACAATCCCGACGAGTATTCGCGCAACCTGACCGCACACCACGCCGAGGTCGCAGCCTTCGGCGGCGCCTTCCTGATGCTGGTGTTCCTGAACTTTTTGTTCGACGAAGAAAAAGAGCTGCACTGGTTCGAGTGGTTCGAGGCGAAAGTCGGCAAGTACGGCACCGAAGGCCTGGCCGTGCTGCTCACACTGCTGTGCGTGATCGGCGCCATGCGCCTGATGCCAGAGGCGCGCAAGCTGGCTGTGCTGATCGCCGGCGTTACGGGCGTGCTGATCTATATAGCGGTGAAGTGGCTCAGCAACCTGCTCGAAGCGAAGGAACACGATCCGTCGGTGGGCGCGATGATCTCGCAGGGCAGCATCGGAGGCTTCCTGTACCTCGAGGTGCTCGATGCGTCGTTCAGCTTCGACGGCGTGATCGGCGCATTTGCCATCACCAACGATGTCGTCATCATCATGCTGGGGCTGGCCATCGGCGCCATGTTCGTGCGCTCGATGACCGTGTTCCTGGTCTACAAGGGCACGCTGCAGGAATTCGTGTACCTGGAACACGGCGCGCACTATGCCATCGGCATCCTGGCGCTGATCATGTTCGCCAGCGTCCACTATCACATTCCCGAGTGGTTCACGGGGCTGTCCGGGCTGGCGTTCATTCTCGTCTCGCTATGGTCGTCGATCCGGCATCGCCGGCGACTGGCTGCACAAGACGCCCTGGCCGCTAGCCAGACGGGCTGAATCCGTCGTTGTCAGCAATCCCGGTTTGCGATTAAGGCAAGGCATGGCAGAATGGGCGCGCACCGCGTTTGCGCTGCCCGTTTGCCAACCCCGACCACTTTCTTGATCGACCAGCCCCAACCATGCCGACAACCCTGCCCAAGCGCACTTCCGCCATCCTGCTCATCCTCATCGCCATCGTCGCTGTCCTGGCTGCAGGCTATACCTGGTTCACGCTGACCTGGTCGTACTCCGAGGGCGAACGTGCCGGCTACCTGCAGAAATTCTCCAAGCGCGGCTGGCTGTGCAAAACGTGGGAAGGCGAAATTCTGCTGTCGAGCATGCCGGGCGCGATTCCCGAGCGCTTCGTGTTTACGGTGCGCGACGAAACCGTGGTGCCGGCCCTGCTGGCCAGCATGGGCAAGCGCGTGCAGCTGACGTATGACCAGCACAAGGGTGTGCCAACCACGTGCTTTGGCGAGACCGAGTATTTCGTGTCGAAAGTGGCTGGCGGCCCGGACAATCCGTTGTCGCCAAGCCAGGCGCCGGGTTTGCCTGAACAGGCGCCGGCGCAGTAAGCACAGGGGGCGGACCGCCCGCCTCCGTTATGGTTTGCGATCCGGGTCCAGCTCGCGCTGGGTCGCAATCACTTCTGCCAGCCTGGCGGCCGCCTGCGCCGCCGATGTATCGCCGGCCCGCGCCTGCGACTGCTTGAACCGGCCCAGTACCTCACGGGTCAGGTCCGCCGAGACCGAGCGCTGTCCTGCTTCAACCTTGCGCTCGCCGATGGCGCGCTGCGTCGCTGCCAGCTCGACCGCATCGTCGTCCTGACGCCGGCTTTCCAGATTGACCAGTTGCTTGCGCGCGTCAGCCATCTGCTGCGTCGCGTGCGCCGCCTTGCGCTGCATTTCGGCGTGCTCTTGCGCATGTTCGAGCAGCGCCCGCTGCGCTTCGCGTTTTTCGAGCGCAGCCTGCACGGCCGCCAGCTCGGCCAGCTCGCGCTGGCGCGCCAGTTCGGCCTGGGCCTGCTCGGCGTCGGCGCGCGATACGGCGGCCTGCGCCGCAGCCTGTTCGGATGCCAGGCGCGCTGCCTGTGCTTCGTTGGCACGGGTATCGGCAGCAGCCTGTTCGCGCTGCGCGGCCAGCTTGCGCTCGACCAGCAACAACGCTTCGCGTGCGGCCCGGGTTGCTTCGCGCTCGGCAGCAATGGCCGCCTCGGTCAATGTCACCTGCTGCTGCTCGAGCTCGGCCCGTTCAGCCTGCGCTTGCGCCAGCTCGGCGGCGCGGCGCGCGTGCGCCTGCTGCGCGGTTGCGGCCGCCTCGGCCTGCGAGGCTTCTTCGATGGCTGCGTCGGCCTGCGCCTGCTGCGCTTCCCAGGCAGCGCGCTGCGCGTCTTCGATGCGTCGCTCGGCCTCGACCTTGGCCTGCAGGGCAGCGGCAGCCGCCGCTTCGGCCTCGCCCCGTGCCTGCGCCGCCAGCGTCAGTTCGTGCTCGGCCGCAATTTTCTGATCCAGGGCGGCCAGCGCTTGCGCCTCGGCCGCAGCGCGCTCCTGCTCGGCCTGCACGAGGCGTTCAGCCTGCTCGCGCCGCTGGGCCGCCAGTTGCGCTGCCTCCTGCGCCAACTGCACCTGCGATGCTTCGAGCGCCAGCGCCGCAGCCTCGTCGTCATTCATTGCAGCCTGCGCAGCGGCGGCCGCCTGCGCCAGTGCAGCGCGCTCGTCGGCCAGTGCGCTCTCGCGCCGGTGTTCTTCGGCTTCGCGCTGCGCTGCAGCGGTAGCCGCCTCATCGGCCGCCATGCGCGCCCGCGCGTCGAGTGCCGCCTGCGCTTCGGCTTCCAGCCGCGCCTGCACCTGCTCGCCCGCTTCTTCTTCGGCGCGGGCGCGGTCTTCGGCCACCAGACGCAGCTTGCGGTCGGCTTCGATGCGCGCTTCGGTCGCGGCCAGGATGCGTGTTTCGGCGTCGCGCCGTGCGGCGGCGCTCGATGCCGCCATCTGTTCTTGCCGCTCGCGGTGCACGGCCGCGTCGCGGATGTCTTTCTCGGTCTGCAGGCGCATGCGCAGCGACTGGCCGGCCACCCGTTCGGACTCGGCCTGGGCCAGCGCGATCGCCTCGCGTTCCTGCTCGATATGGGCGTAGGCGCGCGCTTCTTCGAGTGCGCGCGCTTCGGCTGCGGCGCGGGCGAAGGCCGACGTGAGCGCGATCTGGTCGGCGCGCTCGCGCTGCTGGGTCAGTTCGAGGGCTTCGGCCTCGGCGTCGGCCAGTTTCTCGGCGGTCTGACGCGCAGAGCGTTCGGCCCGCTCGCGCTCGCGCGCCAGGATGGCGATACGGGCGTCAGCGCTGGCGTTGTGCTGCACTTCTTCACGCGCCGCCTCGACGGCAGCCATGCGCTCGACCGCCTGCAGGCGCGCCTGCTCGGTGTGCACGACCAGTTCGTCGGCCGCGCGAGCGGCCTTGGCAGCCAGTTCGGCTTCGGCTTCGATCTGGGCCGTCGCGCGGCGGCGCGCTTCTTCTTCGAGACGCGCACGGGCTTCGGTAGCGACCCGGACTTCGGTGTCGCTTTTCACGCGCGCACGCAGCTCGGCTGTTTCCTGGCGAATCGCATCCAGCCGCTCGCTCGACGCCTGCGCGGCGGCGCGCAGCGAATCGAGGCGTTCGCGGTTGGCGGCAATGGCGTCTTCGGAGGCCTGCGAATTGGCTTGCGCTGCCGCAGCGGCAGCGGCATCGATCGAGGCGCGCTCGTCGGCCAGCGAGCGGGCGCGCGCTTCGGCGTGGTGGCGGCTCTCGGCCGCCATATTGGCCTTGGCTTCGGCCTCGACGCGCGCGATCGCTTCCTGGATTTCGCGCATCTCGAGTGGTTTGCGACCTGGACCGGCAAATTCGGTTGGTTCCGCCCCGGCCGGTAGCACCGGCGTGACCGGCACCATCGGCTGCGCAAAGGCGGCAGCCGGCGTTGGCATTGGCACTGACATTGACACCGCATCGGCCGGCGCCAGCGCGCCGGCGGCCGGCGACAGGTCGATCGTGAAGTCGGTGTCGTCTTGTGGGGCTGGGTTCGGTTCCATGCGGAGTCTCTGTAGCGGCAGTCCTGTTGATTATCCGGCAAAACCGGTTCCCGTGCTATGCCGAACTGGGTGGCAATCGTGCGTCAGCTTGGCGCTTTGCCACGCCCTTCTACATCTGCCACAGCGGCGGCTCATCCATCAACGCGACCTGCTCGCGCAATTCAAGAATGCGATCCTGCCAGTAACGCTGCGTATTAAACCAGGGGAATGCGGCCGGAAACGCCGGATCGGTCCAGCGCATCGCCAGCCACGCCGAGTAATGGATCAGGCGCAGCGTACGCAGCGCTTCGACCAGGTACAGCTGGCGCGGGTGGAAATCGCAGAAATCCTCGTAGCCGGCCAGCACATCGGCCATCTGGCCCACCATCTCCTGCCGCTCGCCGGAGAGCAGCATCCACAGATCCTGCACCGCCGGGCCCATGCGGCTGTCGTCGAAGTCGACGAAGTGCGGCCCGTCGGGCGTCCACAACACGTTGCCGCCGTGGCAGTCGCCGTGCAGGCGCACGAGTGGCAGTTCGCCGGCGCGCTCGTAGCAGCGCGTCACGCCTTCCAGCGCCTGTTCCATCACGCTCGACCAGGCCGGCATCAGCTCGGGTGGCACGAAGTCGTGGCTGCGCAGCCAGTCAAACGGCTCTCGGCCGAACGTGACCGGGTCGAGCGCCGGACGCAGCAGGAACGGCTTGACGGCGCCGTGCGCATGGATGCGGCCAATGAAACGGCCAATCCATTCCAGCACGGCGGGGTCACCCAGCTCGGGGGCGCGCCCGCCTCGGCTTTCGAACACCGAAAAACGGAAGCCGTCGAACGTGTGCAGCGTGCGCCCGTCGATGTCGATGGCCGGCACCACGGGGATCTCTTGCGCCACCAGCTCGGCCACGAAACCGTGTTCTTCCAGGATGGCCTCATCGCTCCAGCGCTCGGGCCGGTAAAACTTGACCACGACCGGCTCGCCCTCTTCACGGCCGACACGGTACACCCGGTTCTCGTAGCTGTTGAGCGCCAGCAGGCGCCCGTCACCGTGCAGGCCGACGCTGTCGAGCGCATCGAGCACGGTCGCTGGATCCAGCCGCGCGTAGGGATGGTCGGGCGTTTCGTTATCGAGGTTCAAATTATCCATGCCCCATTGTACGGTGGCGCACGTGCGCGTGGTGATTGTGAACAATTGGGTACTGTTGTGTTCGTTCTCGCACAGAGTGTGACAATGTAACAAGGTTTCATGACATGTATGTATCCGCGCATCGTGCTGCGGACAAATCACCGCATAGGACTGACCATGAAAAAACTGACTTTGACCGTCGTCGCTCTCGCTGCTGGCCTCCTGGCCGGCACCGCCATCGCACAAACCGCTGCCCAGCCGGCGAAAGCCGAGCCGAACATGCAGAAAGTGCTGGACGCGATGGCGGCCCTGAAGCCGAAGCCGATCGAAACCCTGAGCCCGGAAGAAGCGCGCAAGCAGCCAACCCCGAGTGACGCTGTCAAGAAAGTGCTGACCGACGCCGGCAAGAGCACGGCGCCGGAACCAGGCGTCACGATGAAGACGCAATCGATCCAGGGCAAGGGCGGCAGCTTCCCGATCCATATCTTCACGCCTGAAGGCACCGGCCCGTTCCCGGTTGTCGTGTACTTCCACGGCGGCGGCTTCGTGATTGCCGACACCAAGGTGTATGAAGCATCGGTGCGTGGCCTGGCCAAGAAGGCCAAGGCGATCGTGATCTCGGCCGACTACCGTCTGGCGCCAGAGCACAAGTTCCCGACCCAGACCGAAGACGCATTCGCGGCTTACCAGTGGGCGCTGGCCAATGCCAAGAGCATCAATGGCGACCCGATGCGCGTGGCAGTGGCGGGCGAATCGGCCGGCGGCAACCTGGCAACCGTCGTGTCGATGATGGCGATGGAAAAGAAAATCCAGATGCCGGTGCACCAGCTGCTGGTGTATCCAGTCGTGAACGACGACATGAACAACGAGTCGTACAAGAAGAATGCCAACGCCAAGCCGCTGAACAAGGCGATGATGACGTGGTTCTTCAAGCACTATGGCGCCGATCCGAAGAGCCCGTACGCACTGCCAATGAAGGCTGCCTCGCTCAAGGGCCTGCCACCGGCAACCGTGATCACCGCAGAAATCGATCCGCTGATGACCGAGGGTAAGGCCTACGCCGACCGCCTCAAGAAGGAAGGCGTGACCGTCAACTATCGCCACTTCACCGGCGTGACCCACGAGTTCTTCGGCATGGAAGCCGTGGTACCGAAGGCGAAAGAAGCCCAGCAGTTCGCAGCTGACGAGCTGACCAAGGCGTTCAACGCCAAGCGTTAAACCTTTTGCACTGAAGTAAACGTTGCAAGCAGCGCCTCGCCGGCAGGTTTTTCGTGCCCGGCGACGGCGCAGGCGTTACACTGGCGCCTTTGACGCAACAGGCGCGCTCGCGCCACAGACCACCTACCCCATGCACCTCGAACAGCCCCTCTCCGAAAAAGAATTCGACGAACTCGACCAGTTCCTGCTCTCCGACCGTTGTTCCGACGACGCGATGACGATGGACACCCTGCACGGCTACCTGACCGCCATCGCGATCGGCCCGGAATCGATCATGCCGGCCGAGTGGCTGCCGATGGTCTGGGGCGAAGACGAGGCCGCCGCGCCGAAATGGAAGAACAAGCGCGACGAAGAACGCATCGTCAACCTGATCATGCGCTTCATGAACGAAGTCCTGATCACGTTCGAGGTCGCGCCGAAGGATTTCGAGCCGCTGTTCTGCGAGCACGACGTCGATGGCAAGGTCCTGATCGATCCGGAAGCCTGGTGCTGGGGGTTCTGGGAAGGCGTCGAACTGCGCGCCGGTTCATGGGATGCGATCTGGGACAGCGATGTGGCTGAACTGATCCGTCCGATCTACCTGCTGGGCGCGGACGAAATCGAAGAAGCCGAGCTGGCCGAGGTCGACGATCCGGTCAAGGTGCATGCCCTGGCGTTGCAGATCGAGGCCAACGTGCCAGCGATCTACCGTCACTGGCTGCCACTGCGCAAGCCGGCCGTGGAAACCATCGTGCGCGATGAGCCGAAGGTTGGCCGCAACGACGATTGCACCTGCGGCAGCGGCAAGAAATTCAAGAAGTGCTGCGGCGCTGAATAAGCACCCCGGGGGATTGGCGGCCCGGCCGTCAATCCTGCCCGACGTTCTCCCCGACCTGTTCGGCCGTCCTGGCCGGCACCCCGGCCAGCACCTCCAGCAACACCTCCACATCGAGCGGCTTGACCAAGTGGTGCGCAAATCCTGCCGCCAGCGCCGCTTCGCGATCCTGCGGCTGTCCATAGCCCGTCACGGCAACCAGCACTGAACCGGCCATGCCGGGGTCCTGCTGCAGGCGCCGTGCCAGTTCGTGGCCGTCAATGTCAGGCAAGCCGATATCGAGCAGGCAGACATCGGGCTGCATGCTGCGCGAACGCGCCAGCGCGCCCAGCGCCCCGTGCTCGATCGCCACGTCATGCCCCTGCGCTGCCAGCAGCAGGCCGAGCATCTCGGCCGCATCGGTATTGTCATCGACCACCAGCACTTTCAGACGCCCGGTGGCGGCTGGCGCCGTGACCACGGGCGCCGGCAACTCTGGCGCCTCGTCTACCAGCAGCGGCAACGTGATGACGAAAGTGCTGCCCTTGCCCAGTCCCGGACTCGAACAACCCACCGTGCCGCCGTGCAGCTCGACCAGATGCTTGACCAGCGCCAGCCCGAGCCCCAGGCCACCCTGGGCGCGGTCGGACGAGCGCTCGGCCTGCGTAAACAGGTCGAACACGCGCCCGGTGAGTTCGAGATCCATGCCGATGCCCTCGTCGCGCACGCTCAGCACCAGGCGCGTGCCATGCAGGTCGGCGCGCAGGTCGATGCTGCGCCCGGCCGGCGTGTACTTGGCCGCATTGGCCAGCACGTTGGCCACCACCTGCACCAGGCGCGCCTTGTCGCCGAGCACCGCCACGCCGGCCGACGGCAGGCGCACGGTGAGGGTCTGTGCGCGCGTGTCGACCGTCGGGCGCACCTGCTCGATCGCCTCTTCGATGACGGTGCGCGCCGCCACGCGCGCCTGGCCCAGCGTGATCAGGCCACGCGTCACGCGCGAGACGTCGAGCAGATCGTCCACCAGCCGCGTCATGTGGCGCACCTGGCGGCTGATGATGGTGCTGCTCTGGTGCACCCGGCGCGCATCGACGTTGCCGAGCCGGAGCAGTTCGGCCGCCGCGCTGATCGGCGCGAGCGGATTGCGCAGTTCGTGCGCGAGCATCGCCAGGAATTCGTCCTTGCGGCGGTCGCCCTCCACCAGCTTTTCTTCGGCCAGCTTGCGGTCGGTAATGTCGCGGAAGAACGTGGCGATGCCACCATCCTGCGTTGGATAGGCGCGGATATCGATCCAGACGCGGCGGCCATCGGGAAACACGCGGCACTGTTCGGCGCTGCCGGCCTTGCGGGTCGCCATCGCGCTGTGGTACATGCGGCCGGCCTCGCAATCGCTCATGGCCGGGAACACCGCCCAGTGATTGCGTCCGATGACCTCGTCGCTCGTGACGTCGCAGATGCGTAAACCTTCGGCGTTCATGCGCTGCATTACCCAGTTGCGGTCGAACAGCGCGAAGCCTTCGGAGATATTGGCGAAGATCTCGCGGCCCCGGTCGCGCTCCTCGCGCAGCATCGCATGCGCACGCGCCGTGCCGGCCGCGGCCCAGGTGCGCTCGGCAACGTCGCGCGCCAGCCGGATATCGTGTTCGGTCCAAAAGCGCGGCGCCGGCGCATCGACACACAGGCACGCGGCCAGGCGGCCCGCAGCCATCAATGGCACCACCAGCATGGCGCCTATGCGCTCGCCAAACGGCGACTGCAGCGCGCGCGGATCGCTGGCGGTGTCGTGGATGCTCACCACGGCGCCCTGCTGCAGCGCCGCCATCATCGCCGGACCGAAGCGGTCCGGCTGCGCCTGCGGCGCGCTGTCCGCCAGCGCCGACAGGCAGGGTGCGGCCAAGGTTCCGCTGAGCGGATCGATCTCGGCATACCGCGCGCGCGTCGTGGTCGAGTCCGCGCTCAATTCTGCACCCAGCAGCGCACTGGCGGTGGCAATCACGTCACCCGGATCGGCCAGCACGGCCAGCGCGTCGGACAGCATGAGCCGGAACGCCGCGCGGCGCTCGCCCAGCATGCGGGCCGTGGTTTCCATCGCGGTACAGAACAGACCGGCGACACTGCCGCCGTCGGCATGCAGCGGGGCGTACGAAAAGGTGAACCAGGTGCGCTCGGGATAGCCGTTACGCAGCAGGCACAGCGCGTAATCTTCGAAAAAGACCGGCTTGCCCGCCATCGTGCGTTCGATCTGCGGCTGCAGCTCGGGCCAGACCTCGGGCCACACGGCCGCGAACGGCTGGCCGAGCGCACTTGGGTGGCGCTCGCCGAGGATCGGGATATACGCATCGTTGTACAGGACAATGTGCTGTGGCCCCCACGCAACGAACATCGGGAAGGCGGAATGCAGCATCATGTCGACGGCCGTCTGGAGGGACGACGGCCAGGTGTCGGGTGCGCCGAGCGGGCACTGGCGCCAGTCGTGGCTGCGCATCTGCGCAGCCATCACACTGTCACCCGAAAAAGCAGTAGCGGAGAGCGAGGCCATGCCCGGGATTGTCGCATAACTTCCTTGCCGGATTGCAGCTTTTTCCGGTTTGACAGTGACCCTTGCGCAACTTTACAACTCTCGCATTACCGTTAAGGCATCACAGCTTACGCATCACAGTTTGATGAAGTGCTCACGGTAGTAGCGCAGCTCTTCGATCGACTCGACGATGTCGGCCAGCGCCGTGTGCTTCTGGTGCTTCTTGAAGCCGGACGCCAGCTCGGGCTTCCAGCGGCGGCACAGTTCCTTCAGCGTCGACACGTCGAGGTTGCGGTAGTGGAAGAACGCTTCGAGCTTCGGCATGCCACGGGCCATGAAACGGCGGTCCTGGCAGATCGAATTGCCGCACATCGGCGACTTGTTCTTCGGCACGTATTGCTTGAGGAACTCGATCAGTTCGAGTTCGGCCTGGGCTTCGGTCACGGTCGACGCCTTCACGCGGTCGATCAGGCCCGACTTGCCGTGGGTGCCCTTGTTCCAGTTGTCCATCTTGTCCAGTGTTTCATCGGACTGGTGAATGGCAAAAACCGGGCCTTCGGCGATGATGTTCAGGTCGGGATCGGTCACAACGACGGCGACCTCGATGATGCGGTCATTGTCCGGGTCGAGGCCCGTCATTTCCATGTCGAGCCAGACGAGGTTGAATTCATTGGGACGCTGGGTCGTGCCCGGCACTGCGGAAGGTGTCGCTTGTGACATAATTCTCTCTTTGCCTAATCAATCCTGCATTTTCTCACAGGCACAGAATGTCTTCATTCGCGTTTTCGGTTTTGTTCGTCGTTTTCCTGCTGCTCACGTTGTCGCTGCGCACCTGGCTGGCCGCGCGCCATATCCGCCATATCGCGCGCCACCGCGCCAGCGTGCCGGCCGAGTTTGCGCCGAAAGTGCCACTGGCGGCGCACCAGAAAGCGGCCGACTACACCGTCGCCAAGACCCGGCTTGGCCTGATCGGCACGCTGTGGGGGGCCATTGTCCTGATCGGCTTCACGCTGATGGGCGGCCTGCAACTGCTGTCGCTGGCAATTCTGCCATTCACCGGCCCCGGCCTGATGCATCAGCTGGTGCTGGTCGTGGCGTTTGCCGTGATCGCCAGTGTGCTCGACCTGCCGCTCGACTGGTATCGCCAGTTCGTCCTCGAGCAGCGCTTCGGCTTCAACAAGATGACGCCCGGCCTGTGGTGGGGCGACCTGGTCAAGAGCACGTTCGTGGGCGCACTGATCGGCCTGCCGCTGCTGTGGGTCGTGCTCAAGCTGATGGAAGCAAGCGGCGCGTTGTGGTGGCTGTACACGTGGTTCGTCTGGAGCGGGTTCCAGCTCCTCATGATCGCGTTCTACCCGACCGTCATCGCGCCGCTGTTCAACAAATTCACGCCACTGGCCGACGTCAGCCTCAAAGAGCGCATCGACGGCTTGATGACGCGCGTGGGCTTTGCGTCGCGCGGCCTGTTCGTCATGGATGGCAGCAAGCGCAGCGCCCACGGCAACGCGTATTTTTCGGGCTTTGGCCGGGCCAAGCGCATCGTGTTCTTCGACACGCTGCTGTCGCGCCTGGAGCCGCAGGAAATCGAAGCGGTGCTGGCGCACGAACTGGGCCACTTCAAGCTGCGCCACATCGTCAAGCGCGTGGCGACGCTGTTCGCGATCTCGCTGGCCTTCCTCGCCCTGCTGGGCTACCTGAAAGGCCAGGCCTGGTTCTACACGGGCCTGGGCGTCCTGCCGTTCATGAACGCGTCGAACGATGGCATGGCGCTGATCCTGTTCATCCTCGTGTTGCCGGTGTTCACCTTCGTGCTCGCGCCGCTGAGCTCGATCACGTCGCGCAAGCACGAATTCGAGGCCGATGCCTTCGCTGCGCAGCACACCGACCACCGCGACCTGGTGTCGGCGCTGGTGAAGATGTACGAGGACAATGCGTCGACGCTGACGCCCGATCCGCTGCACTCGGCGTTCTACGATTCGCACCCGCCGGCATCGGTCCGGGTCAAGCGCCTGACGATGGCGGCCGCATGAAACTAGAACAGCGCCACTGTACGCGGCAAGGGGTTGCACTCGACCGGGCGGCCATCGCCACGCTGCTGCACGAAGTGCCCGGCTGGAGCGTGGCCGACAACGTGCTGGCGCGCACCTTCACGCTGCCCGACTACCGCGCCACGATCGCATTCGTCAACGCGGTGGCAACGCTGGCCGAGCACGAAGACCATCACCCCGAGATGACGGTGGGCTACACCACCTGCCGCGTCGGCTGGACCACCCATTCTGCGGGCAGCGCGCTGTCCGACAACGACTTTATCTGCGCCGCGAAAGCCAATGCGCTGTACCTCAACCAGGAAAACGCATGAGCGCATCCCCCACTGAACTGACCGGTACCATCATCGCGGCCCACGGCCGCCACTACCTGGCCGACATCGACGGCGAAAAACTGCAGTGCGTCACGCGCGGCAAGAAGACCAATGTGGCCGTGGGCGACGTCGTCCATGTGGTCCGGACATCCGAGAACCAGGCCGTGATCGAGCGCATCGCCGAGCGCACCACACTGCTGTACCGCTCTGACCAGTACAAATCCAAGCTGCTGGCGGCCAACATCTCGCGCCTGTTCGTCGTGATCGCCACCGAGCCCGGCTTTGCCGACGACCTGGTGTCACGCTCGCTGGTAGCGTGCGAGGCGGCCGGCATCGAGGCGCACCTTATCCTCAACAAGACCGACGTGACCGACCTGCTGCCCCGCGCACGGGAGCGCGCTGCGCAGTATTCACGCCTCGGCTACCCGGTGCACGAGGTCTCGGCCCAGGCGCATCCTGAAGAAACCGTGGAAATCCTCAAGCCGCTGCTGGCCGGCCAGTCGTCGATTTTCATCGGCCAGTCGGGCATGGGCAAGTCGTCGCTGATCAACCTGTTGATCCCGGACGCCGACATCGCCGTGCGCGAAATCTCGGCCGCGCTGGATACCGGAAAGCACACGACCACCTTCACGCGCCTGTACTGGCTGCCTGAAGTCGATGGCAAGGCGAGCGCGATCATCGATTCGCCAGGCTTCCAGGAATTCGGCCTGTACCACCTGAGCGAAGGCATGCTCGAGCGCGCTTTTGTGGAGTTCAAGCCGTATCTGGGTGGCTGCAAGTACTACAACTGCCGCCACATGGCCGAGCCGTTCTGCGCCATTCTCGATGCGGTGGCAGAGGGCAAGATCTGGAAGCACCGCCATGAACTCTACGGGCAATTGCTGCACGAATCGGCGCAGACCCTGTACTAAGGACCTGACTACTTTCCCTAACGGAAAGAAATTCCCCTTATAATTCAAGGGACAAACATCGCAGCAGACACGAGCAGACTTATGATGACGAGCACCCCACCGATCAAGCACTTCCTGCAGTTTTCCGACTTCACGCGCGACGAGTTCGAATACGTTATCAAGCGCGCGGCGATCATCAAGCGCAAGTTCAAGGCCTATGAGGTGTATCACCCGCTGGTCGACCGCACGCTGGTGATGGTGTTCGAGAAAAGCTCGACGCGCACGCGCCTGTCGTTCGAAGCCGGCATGCACCAGCTGGGCGGCGCCGCCATCTACCTGAACACGCGCGACAGCCAGCTCGGCCGTGGCGAACCGGTCGAAGACGCCGGTCAGGTGATCAGCCGCATGTGCGACATTATCATGATCCGCACTTTTGGCCAGGACATCATCGACCGCTTCGCCGCCAACTCGCGCGTGCCGGTCATCAATGGCCTGACCAATGAACACCATCCGTGCCAGGTGCTGGCGGACGTGTTCACGTTCCACGAGCACCGCGGCTCCATCGCCGGCAAGACCGTCGCATGGATCGGCGACGCCAACAATATGCTGTACTCGTGGCTGCAGGCAGCCGAAGTGTTCGGCTTCCACCTGAACGTCGCCACCCCGAAAGGCTACGAGATGGACCCGAGCCTGGTCTCGACCACGCGCTACACCCGGTTCGACAACCCGTCGGACGCCTGCGAAGGCGCGCACCTGGTCAATACCGACGTCTGGACCAGCATGGGCTACGAGAAGGAAAACGCCGAGCGCATGAAGGCGTTTGACGGCTTCATCGTCGACGAGGCCAAGATGGCCCGCGCCGCGAGCGACGCGCTGTTCATGCACTGCCTGCCGGCGCACCGCGGCGAAGAAGTGGCCGCCGAAGTCATCGACGGCCCGCAATCGGTGGTCTGGGACGAAGCCGAGAACCGCCTGCACGTGCAAAAAGCCCTGATCGAGTACCTGCTGCTCGGCCGTATCGAAGATTGATTTTTACCCCTGAAGCTTGATCGTTGGCCGTCCAGCCCGGCGCGTGCCGGGCTGGATTTGCGAGCCAGCTGACCATTACCCTCCCTCCATCACTGGAACATCCCATGAGCGACATCAAGAAAGTAGTACTTGCCTATTCCGGCGGCCTCGACACCTCCGTCATCCTGAAATGGCTGCAAGACAATTACGGCTGCGAAATCGTCACCTTCACCGCCGACCTCGGCCAGGGTGAAGAACTGGAACCGGCACGCGCCAAGGCCATCAAGTTCGGCATCAAGCCAGAGAACATCTATATCGACGACGTGCGCGAAGAATTCGTGCGCGACTTCGTCTTCCCGATGTTCCGCGCGAACACCGTGTACGAAGGCGAATACCTGCTGGGCACGTCGATCGCGCGTCCGCTGATCGCCAAGCGCCTGATCGAGATCGCCAACGAAACCGGCGCCGACGCCGTTTCGCACGGCGCGACCGGCAAAGGCAACGACCAGGTGCGTTTCGAGCTGGGCGCGTACGCCCTGAAGCCAGACGTCAAGATCATCGCGCCATGGCGTGAATGGGACCTGCTGTCGCGCGAAAAACTGCTGAAGTACGCAGAAGACGCGGGCATCGCGGTGGACATGAAGCACAAGAACGGCGGCGCGCCGTACTCGATGGACGCCAATCTGCTGCACATCAGCTTTGAAGGCCGTCACCTGGAAAACCCGAGCGCCGAAGCCGAGGAATCGATGTGGCGCTGGACCGTCTCGCCAGAAGCGGCGCCCGACGAAGCGGAATACCTGGACGTCGAATTCGAGCGCGGCGACATCGTCGGCCTGAACGGCAAGCGCCTGTCGCCAGCCGCCGTCCTGACCGAGCTGAACCGCCTGGGCGGCAAGCACGGCATCGGCCGCCTGGACCTGGTGGAAAACCGTTACGTCGGCATGAAGTCGCGCGGCTGCTACGAAACCCCGGGCGGCACGATCATGCTGCGCGCGCACCGCGCGATCGAATCGATCACGCTCGACCGCGAAGTGGCGCACCTGAAGGACGACCTGATGCCACGCTACGCGTCGCTGATCTATAACGGCTACTGGTGGGCGCCGGAACGCGTCGCGCTGCAGACGCTGATCGACCACACGCAGGCCACCGTCAACGGCTGGGTGCGCATCAAGCTGTACAAGGGCAATGTCATCGTCGTGTCGCGCGATTCGAAGACCGACTCGCTGTTCGACATGAACATCGCAACGTTCGACGAAGACGGCGGCGCGTACAACCAGGCTGACGCTGGCGGCTTCATCAAGCTCAATGCGCTGCGCATGCGGATTGCGGCGAAGGCACGCGCCAAGCGCGGGCAGTAAGTTCAGCGACCGGCCACAAAGCCGGCCGGTCACAGAAACAGCTGGGTCACAGCTGGGGTCAGGTCTGACATTCGGACACAACCTCAGCCTTAGCCACTTCTAACTTGCACAGCTGGGGTCAGGTCTGACATTCAGACACAGCCTCAGCTTTAACGATTTCCAATGGTGTCTGGCCCAGCATTAACATTGCGCGGCGCTACCTTATTTCGACTACCCTACTGTCGAGATCGTGTCCGAATGTCAGACCTGACCCCGGCTTTTAACATCAAACGGTACAAGCGCTACAGCAGTCTCAGCGACTGCAACGCCGCTTTCGCCAGCGACACGCGCTTGTCGTCGGCCCCGTCCGGGATGTCGATGTTCAGCGCGAACGTGTAGAGCTTGCCGTCCTTTTTGATCCAGCCGACCCACCAGCCGATATCGGGCTGACCGGGCCGCATGCCCCAGCCGGTTTTTGCATACAGTTCGGCCGGGCCATCCTGGCGTGCAATCGCGCGCACGGCGTCCATGTGCACGTTCTTGAACGGCAGCTGGCCCTGCGCCAGCCGGGCCAGGAACACGGTCTGCTCGAGCGCGCTGATTTCGAGCGGGCCATCGAGCCAGAAGCGATCCACGACTGTGCCAATGTTTATGTTCCCGTAATTCATGCGCACGAGCGCGCCGCGCATGCGCTCCAGGCCGATGCGCCGTGCCACTTCCTGGTAGACGGGCACGTTCGAGATTTTGATCGCTTCGCGCAGGCCCATGTCCCGTGCCCACTCGGGGCGGGCGACCGGCTTGCCGCCGTACGGCACGATCTCGTCGACCGAGGCCACGGCGCCGGTGCTCAGTGCGATCAGCGAGTTCGCAAGCTTGAAGGTCGACGCCGGGATGAAACGTTTGGCGGCGCGCTGGCGGTCGTGGCCCGTGTCGGTGTCCAGCGCCACGTCGTGCACGACGAACGTGCCGGTGACGCCCTCTTTCTTGAACAGCTGCGTGATGGCCGGGCTGTCGCGCCATTCGGCGGCCTGAACGACGGCGCCAAACGCCATCAGGACGAGTGCAACAACATGCTTGATCATTGGTCTGCTTCCTTGGCCAGTCGGGTGGCCAGACGCGCACGCGCCTTGTCGGCATACGTGCGGCAGGCGGTGATGTCGATGAAGGCAGCATTGCCTCGCGCAGCGCGGCGGGCGTAGCGTTGCCACAGATCGCTGCCTTCCGGGTGCGCCGAGACCAGCACGTCGCACGGCAGGCCGGCCACTGTCGCAATCGAGCGTTCAAGGTTTGCGCGCGCCGTCGGATAGGCAGGATGGCCGCGGTAGCGGAATGGCCCCGCTGCGATCGCGTTCAAGCTGTCGGCGTACACCATGTGCGCCGTCCGGCTGCCTTCGACGGCGTTCCAGGTCCAGCTTGCGCCGCCCTGCGTGTGGCCGGGCGTGGCGTGCATGGTGACTGCCAGCGGGCCGAGCTTGACGACGTCGCCGTCGGCCACGGCCCGCACGCGGGCAGTTGGTGCCATCGGCTGAAGGTCGGTGTATTGCGGGTCACCCTTGTCGGCCTGGCCGCTCGCCAGCACCGGTACGGCAGCGCTGCCGACCAGGACCTCGGCGCCCGACAGGCGCTGCAGCTCGGCGATGCCGCCTGCGTGATCGGCGTGTGCGTGCGAGTTCAGGATGAAGCGGATATCTTCGACCTTGAAGCCGAGCTGGCGCATATTGCGCACGATCTGCGGGGCCGATTTCTCGCTGCCGCCGTCGATCAGAATGTGGCCCTGTGGCGATGTGATCAGGACCGCCGACAGCCCATGCGTACCGACATAGTAGGTGTTGCCGTACAAGGCAAACGGTTGCTGCGGCGTGTTCCAGTCGTTGGCTGCAGCAGGCTGCAGGCACGCGACGAGGCCAGCCGCGGCCAGTGCCAGGCTTGTGTGTTTCATCATGACGATTCCTTATGTGGGCGGTGACAGCGTTGCGAGCCTTCCAGGCAGGGCGCGCAGGAAGTGTTCTTTCAGGAGCGGCCCGGCCGCGCGGTCGGGGTGGCGCGGACCAAGGTTCTGCCGCGCGAAGACGACGGTGCGCCCATCCTTAGTGGCCCAGCCGACGAACCAGCCCAGCGCGCGGTCTGCGTCCCCGGCCCCATCGCCCGACGCAGTGCCGGTTTTGCCGTACACCTGCCAGCCATTGGCCGACGTGGGCAAGCGCAGCAGCTGCGCCGTCATGTCGAAGGCGTGCGCGCTGACGGGCAGTTCGCGGTTGGCAACCTTGCGCAGAAAAGCGACCTGCTCGCGCGGCGAAACCTGCAGCGATGAGGCGATCCAGGCGATGTCGACGCCGCCGGTCAGGTCCTGGTTGCCGTAGTCGAAGCGGCCCACGTAATCCTGCACGCGGCGCTCGCCCAGCCGGCTGGTGACCTGCTGCGCGTACCAGACGGTCGAATTGCGGATCCAGCTCGTCGGATCGGTGGCGGCGCGCCACGATGGCTGCCAGTCGACGTAGCCGTCCTTGAACGGCAGCGCCGGTGTATGAGCATCCTGCAGGATGCCGGCATCGAATCCCATCAGGCTCACGGCGATATTAAAGATCGACGCGGGCGTGGTGCGCACGTCGCAGCGCCCTTCCTCGACCAGCACCGCCCCCGTGGCAGCATCGAGCATCAGCGTGCAGTCGAGCGTTTCCGGTGCATCGCCCCAGGCCAGCGCTGGCTGCAGGGCCAGATTGGCGCCGAACACCAGCGCCAGTGCAGCCAGGCCGGCGCACCGGGCACGGCCGGCATTCCGGGCGAGGAACGGCGTGCGGATCAATGCGACACGCGCGGTCAGCGTGTCCGGCGCGACGCCGCCAAAGGCCAGCGCATTCGCTGGCGCCGCCTGGAACTGGAAGCGCAGCTGCGCGACCAGCGCGGCCGCGTAGGCCTTGCGCTGGATCTGCGGCCGGCCGCGCAGCACGTCACGGTCGCAGCCCAGTTCCTGGGCCCAGACCAGACGCGCGCGCAGCAGGCGCATTGCGGGATTGAACCAGCACAGCGCCTGCAATAGCGCGCAGGCGGCGAGCCACCACAGATCGCCCCGGCGCCAGTGCGTCAGTTCATGGGCGACGATCAGGTCGCGCTGCAGCGGATCGATCGTTCGCAGGGCCAGCGGCAACAGCAGGCGCGGTCGGAACGGGCCGACCAGCATCGGGGAAATGGGAGCGTCGACTTCGATAATAGGTGGCAATGCTGCGTCCGCTGGCAGGTGCGCACCGACGAGCAGCAACCGTGCCAGCGCGTGCTGTCCATGGACCAGGCGCGCAAGCATCCACAGCAGACCACCCGTGTAAGCCAGCGCCCATGCCCACGCGGCCCAGGCCAGCCATGATCGCGGTTCTGCCAACGTGCTGATGCGCCCGACAGTCTGGGTGGACGTGGCGACCGTGGCAGAGGTCATGGGCGACAGGTCGACGTCGAACACGGGCAGCATGTGAAGCTGCTGCGCCTGCGGCAGCATCAGGATGATGAAGGTGGCCACAAGCGCGACCTGCCCCAGCATCCACGGGGTGCGCTGCATGCCGAGCGCCGGCAGGTACCGTCGCGCCAGCGCCATCACGCCCCACACGGCCACGCCAGCCGCCAGGCAGCCGATGCTGGCAAACAGGAAGCGGATGAGCGTCGCGTCGAGCAGGTTCATGGCGCCGCGTCCTTGTCGACCGGCCAGTCGTTGAGCAATTGCTCCAGCCGCGCGAGCTCGTCGTCGTCCACCAGCTTGCTGCCAGTGAACATATTGACCGGCAGCGGCGTGTCGATCTCCATCACGCGCTTGCCAAAATCATGGGCGAACGCGGCCAGCGTATCGACCTTGTCGCTGACCGCCGCATACACCTGCACGCCATGGCGTAGCTCCTGGCGCACCATGCCTTTATCGAGCATGCGCTCAAGCGTCTTGCGGGTGGACGAATACGACCAGCCCAGTTCGGCCTCGACCGCGTCGTGGATTTCACGTGCGCTGAGCGGCTGCTGGCGCCACAGCGCCTTGAGCAGGCTGAGTTCGGAAATCGAGGGTACGGCCATGGCAACAGTCCTTGACGTGACGCTTGATGTGACGACTGCCGCAATGATGCGACAACTGTCGCACCTACGTCAACAAAAACTTGTTGCGACCGTCAGTTGCGCAAGTCGTCGACCGCCTCGCGACCAAAGTCAGGCGCGAGCAGGTAGTCGGCCAGGTTGCGCGCGCAATCCTCGGGCGAGGTCAAGCCACCGGTATCCTTCATCTCGACGAAGCGTTCGCGCAGCGGGAAGTTGGCGTCGGGCGTGGCGCGGATCGCCGCCTGCATGTCAGTGTCGATGACACCCGGCGCCAGGCTGACTGCCAGCACGCGCGGGTCGCCGTCAAGCTGGACAGCCCGCGCATGCTGGTCAAGCGCAGCCTTCGTCGCGCAGTACACGGCCCAGCCAGGATAGGCATTGCGCCCTGCCCCGCTGGAAATATGCAGGATGCGCCGCGTCGACTCGGGCGCGGCCTGCACGAATGCGGCGGCCAGCGCCAAAGGCGCACCGACATTGAGCATCACCGCCTGCAGCACGGCGGCCGGGTCCTGCGCGGCGAGCTGCCCCACCGGCGTGACAACACCGGCGTTGTTGACCAGGTACGCTGCCTCGGCGCCGGCGAGGAAATCGCGCAGCGCCGGGCCAGCCAGCCAGGCCTGCAATGCAGCCGGATCGGCCATGTCGACTTCGGCCTGTTCGATGCCGGCCAGCGCAGAACGTCCGCGCGCCAGGCCCAGCACGGCCAGGCCGCGCGCCTTTAATTCGGCCGCGATGGCGGCCCCGAGGCCACGGGTATGGCCGGTGACGATGACTTTTTTCATGAAGCGTTCCTTAGATGAAGACGGGTTCGGGTTCAAGCATCACGCCGTAGCGGGCCGCCACATCGGCCTGGATCGCCGCGGCCAGCCGGACAACATCCTGCCCCGTGGCCCCGCCCAGGTTGACGAGCACCAGCGCCTGCTTGTGGTAAACGCCGGCCGCGCCCAGGTGGCGGCCCTTCCAGCCGCACTGGTCGATCAGCCAGCCAGCGGCCAGCTTGAACGTGCCGTCTGGCTGGGCGTGGTGCACCAGATTCGGAAACTGCGCGAGCAGGCGCGCGCATTCCGTGTTTGACACCACCGGGTTCTTGAAGAAGCTGCCGGCGTTGCCGATTTCGCGCGGATCGGGCAGCTTGCGGCGCCGGATCGCTTCGACCAACAGGCCGATGTCGTTGGGCGTGGGCGACGCCAGGCCGGCTTCGCGCACCGCATTGCCCAGCTCTGCGTAGCGCAGGTTTGGCTCCCACGCGCGCGGCAGCGCAAAGGTCACGTCCAGCACGACCAGATTGGCGCCATCGGGGTGCTTGAAGATGCTGTCGCGGTAGCCGAAGCGGCAGGCGGCGGCGTCCAGCGTGCGCGTGGCGCCGCTGGCCATGTCGTAGGCAGTGAGGCTATGGAGTACATCCTTGGTTTCCACGCCATACGCCCCCACATTCTGGATAGGCGCGGCGCCCACGGTGCCCGGTATCAGGGACAGGTTTTCCAGTCCGCCAATGCCTTGCTCCAGCGTGAAGCGCACGAACGCATGCCAGTTTTCGCCGGCCTGGGCGCGCACGAGGATCTTGCCGGCCTCTTCGCCCCGCACCTCGCGGCCCTGCCCCGTCATGTGCAGCACCAGACCCTCGACGTCGCGCGTGAACAGCAGATTGCTGCCGCCGCCAAGCACCAGGCGCGGCAAGGCCGCCAGCGCCGGATCGGCACGCACTGCGGCCAGTTGCTCGGCGCCATCCACGCGCAGGTAGTGGCGCGCGCGGGCGGGAATGCGGAAGGTGTTGAACGTGTCGAGCGGCTGGTCGTGAATGAGAGGCATGATGTAACGGCGTAAAAGTGTCGTTTCATTATAGTGGTTCGTGCATTCCCGGCTTTCCACACGGGTGAAACGATCGCGATTCGGGCTGCCGTCCGCTAAAATAGAGCAATTCATCTATATGCAAACTATAAAAAGGACACACCATGCCATCGTTTGATGTCGTCTGCGAAGCAGACATGGTCGAAGTAAAGAACGCGATTGAACAATCGAACAAAGAAATCACGACCCGTTTTGATTTCAAGGGCAGCTCGGCCAATGTCGAGCAAAAAGACAAGGAACTGACGCTGTTTGCCGATTCCGATTTTCAGCTGACCCAGGTCAAGGATGTGCTGATCAACAAGATGGCCAAGCGCAAGGTGGACGTGCGTTTTCTGGACGAAGGCAAGGTCGAGAAAATCGGCGGCGACAAGGTCAAGCTGGTGATCAAGGTGCGCAACGGCATTGAAACCGACGACGCAAAAAAGATCACCAAGCTGGTCAAGGAAAGCAAGATGAAGGTACAGGCGAGCATCCAGGGCGAATCGGTGCGCATCACCGGCGCCAAGCGCGACGACCTGCAGACGGCCATGGCCATGCTGCGCAAGGACGTGCAGGACCTGCCGCTGGCCTTCAACAACTTCCGCGACTGATCGGTATCAGCGCGTTGCAAAGGGCCGGCTTGACCGGCGCTGGCACGGGGCGCTACGTGGACAATGTGTCCGCTGAAGCCTTGTAACGCTTGGAGTAAAATGGCGCCGTGTGCCGACCCAGGGTCGACTCTCGCACACCGCAGCCACTCCGGGCAGATTAGGTAGTCTAAGGATAGCAATGAAACGTGTTGATGATTTCCGCCTGCGCATGGGCAACAAGGAATACGTGCCCATCATGATCGGCGGAATGGGTGTGGACATTTCGACGTCCGAACTGGCGCTGGAAGCAGCCCGCCTGGGCGGTATCGGCCATATCTCCGATGCAATGTCGCAAGACGTGTCCGACCGCAAGTTCGACACCACGTACGTCAAGGAAAAAACCAAGACCTACAAGTTCAACATCAACAACATGAACAAGGCCGTGGTCCAGTTCGATCTGGATCACCTGGCCGAGGCCACGCGCCGTCATGTCAGCTCCACCATGGAAGCGAAGAAAGGCGATGGCCTGATCTACGTGAACTGCATGGAAAAGCTGACCATGAACGCGCCAAAGGAAACGCTGCGCGTGCGCCTGGCATCGGCCCTGGACGGCGGCATCGACGGCATCACGCTGTCGGCGGGCCTGCACCTGGGTTCGTTCGAGCTGATCAAGGATCACCCGCGTTTTCGCGATGCGCACCTGGGCATCATCGTCTCGTCCGTCCGCGCGCTGCAACTGTTCCTGCGTAAAGTCTCGCGCCTGGACCGCAAGCCCGACTTCATCATCGTCGAAGGTCCGCTGGCCGGTGGCCACCTTGGCTTCGGCATGGACGACTGGAAGCAATACGACCTGCACACGATCATGGACGAGATCCATGCGTTCGTGAAGGCCGAGCAACTGGGCATCCCGGTGATTGCCGCCGGTGGCGTGTTCACCGGTTCGGACGCCGTCAGCTTCCTCGAAAAAGGCGCAGGCGCAGTCCAGGTCGCCACGCGCTTTACCGTGACCACCGAATGCGGCCTGCCTGACGACGTCAAGCAGGAATACTTCCGCGCCAGCGAAGAAGACATCGAAGTCAACGGCATCTCGCCGACCGGCTATCCGATGCGCATGCTCAAGAATACGCCGGCCATTGGCTCGGGGATTCGCCCGGGCTGCGAATCGTATGGCTATCTGCTCGATGCGACCGGCAATTGCTCGTACATCAATGCCTACAACCGCGAGGTGCAGGCGCATCCCGAGCTGAAAAAAGTCACGGTGATGGACAAGACCTGCCTGTGCACGCACATGCGCAACTTCAATTGCTGGACGTGCGGGCATTACACGTACCGCCTGAAGGACACGTCGCATCTGCTGGCCGATGGCAAGTACCAGATCCTGAGCGCCCAGCACGTGTTCGAGGATTACCAGTTCAGTGTCAACAACGAGATCGCCCTGCCGGAAAAGCAGGAAATCGTCGCAGCGTAATCGCGCGACGTAATCTCGTCTGTTGCTGTTGCTGTTGCCGCTTCGCACGGCAACCACTAAAACGTCATTCCTGCCCCGCGGGAATGACGTTATTGCGTTTACCCCTGAATGAACCGCCTTGTCCCGCCCCTGCCCCGTGATCGCCGCTGAATGTGCGCAGGCGCACCGAAGCCGTCTTGCATGAACGTTACGGTAACCATTCCATCAGCGGGAGTGAGCAATGAGCGAAGAGAAAAAGCAGGTCCGTATTACCAAAGCGACGATGCCGGCCGGTGGCTGGGGTTCCGTTGGCGACGTCAGCACGATCCTGACCGACCAGAACGTCGTCGTCAAAGACACGGGCTTGCTGCTCAAGCAAAACAAGCCGGATGGCTTTGCCTGCGTCAGCTGCGCCTGGGCCAAGCCGGCCAATCCGCACCCCTTCGAATTCTGTTCCAGCGGCGCCAAGGCCACCGCCTGGGAAACCACGAGCAAGTCCATCGGCGCCGACTTTTTCCAGCGCCACACCCTGACCGAGCTCGAAGGCTGGAGCGACCATGAGCTCGAAGACCACGGCCGCCTGACCACACCGCTGCGCTACGACGCCGCCAGCGACAAATATGTGCAGGTCGAATGGGACGTGGCCTTCAACGAGATCGGCGCCACGCTGCGCGGTTTTGACCCTAAGCAGGTCGTGTTCTACGCATCAGGCCGCGCCTCGCTGGAAACGTCGTACATGTACCAGCTGCTGGCGCGCATGTACGGCAACAACAACCTGCCGGACAGCTCGAACATGTGCCACGAAAGCACGTCGGTCGGCCTGCAGAAGACAATCGGCATCGCCGTGGGCACGGTCCAGCTGAGCGACTTCGAGGACACCGACTGCATCCTGTTCTTTGGCCAGAACGTGGGCGTCAACAGCCCGCGCATGCTGCACCAGCTGCAAGAAGCGCGCAAGCGCGACGTGCCGATCATCACCTTCAACCCGCTGCGCGAGCGCGGGCTGGTGAGCTTCACCAATCCGCAGTCGCCACTGGAAATGCTGACCAGACAAGAGACGGCGATTTCGACCCAGTACCATCAGGTCAAGCCGGGTGGCGACACGGCCGTCATCATGGGCATGTGCAAGGCGATCTTCGCCCTCGACGATGCAGCGCTGGCGGCCGGCGAACAGCGCGTGATCGACATCGCATTCATCCAGGAACACACCAACGGTTTCGGCGACTTCGAGCAGGCCGTGCGTGCCTGCTCTTGGGAAGCCATCGAGCGCGAAGCGGGCCTGTCGCAAGCGGCGCTCGAAGAGGCAGCGGGCGTGTATGCCAGGTCGAGCGCCGTGCTGGGCGTGTACGGTATGGGCCTGACCCAGCACCGTAATGGCGTGCAGAACGTGACGATGCTGGTCAACCTGTTGCTCCTGCGCGGCAATATCGGCAAGCCGGGCGCCGGCATCTGCCCGGTGCGTGGCCACTCGAACGTGCAGGGCCAGCGCACGGTGGGCATCACCGAAAAACCCGAACTGGCGCCGCTCGACAAGCTCAAGGAACAATTCAACTTCGAGCCGCCACGCGACATGGGCCTGACGACGGTCGACGCCTGCGAAGCCATCATCAAGCGCGAGCTGCAAGGCTTCATCGGCCTGGGCGGCAATTTCCTGCGCGCCGTGCCGGAAACGGTGCTGATGGAAGCGGCCTGGCGCGAGCTGCCGCTGACGGTGCAGATTGCTACCAAGCTCAACCGCAACCACGTCATCCACGGTAAGGCAGCATACCTGCTGCCATGCCTGGGCCGGATCGAAATCGACCGCCAGGGCTCGGGCGACCAGTCCGTGTCGGTCGAGGACAGCACGTCGCACATGCACGGCTCGCGCGGCATGACCGAGCCGGCCGCGCCCGGTCTGCTGTCCGAGCCGGCGATCGTGGCCGGTATCGCCAAGGCGACGTTGGCGCCCAACCCCAGCGTCGACTGGGACGCCTGGGTGGCCGACTACCGGGTCATCCGCAAGGCGATGGGCATCACGTTCCCCGAGATTTTCAAGGATCTGAACGAGCGCATGTGGACGCCGGGTGGTTACCGCAAGCCACTGGCGGCTGCCGAGAGGGTCTGGAAGACCGAGAGCGGCAAGGCGGAATTCACGGTACCCGAAGAACTGCCGGGCAACCCGAACATGCCGGGCGGCCCCGACATCCTGCGCCTGTTTACGATCCGCAGCGACGGCCAGTTCAACACGACGATCTACAGCAACGACGACCGCTTCCGCGGTGTCCACGGCAGCCGCATGGTGCTGTTCATGAATGCGGCCGACATGGAACGCTATGGCCTGGGCAAGGGTGACGTGGTGGCGCTGCGCACGCATGCGGACGATGGTGTCGACCGGCGCGTCGAGGGCTTGCAGATCGTGCCCTACGATGTTCCGACCGGCTGCATCGCCGGTTACTACCCGGAATGCAATCCGTTAATTCCACTCTGGCACCATGCCAAGGAAAGCAAGGTGCCGGCGGCAAAAGCCATCGACGTCCTGCTCGAACGCACCCGCAGTGGGATCCCCAGCGGTGCCACGAGCGTCGTATGAACGCGCGCACGTCCTTCCCCGGCGACGGCGGGCCGGACTTCCCCGTTGCCAGCAGCCTGCCGGCCGCCTGCTGGCAGGCTGGTGCGAGTGAAGCACTGGCCGAGGTGCTGGCCGAGGAAGTGCCCGTTGCACTCGTCTACAACGGCATCAGCCACGCTGTGATGCTGGCCTCGCCGCAGGATCTGGACGACTTTGCACTGGGCTTTTCGCTGTCCGAACGCATCGTGCGTCAGGTGGCAGACATCCGCGATATCGCGATCGAGCCGGGCCCGCACGGTATCACGGTATCGATGGACATTGCCCCTGGCGCCATGGCGCGCCTGAAGGAAACCCGGCGCGCGCGCACCGGCAAGACCGGCTGCGGCCTGTGCGGCGTGGACAGTCTGGCCTGGTTCGAGCGCGAAACGGGCCTGCTCGACGCCCGCGATGGCGGCGCGCACGGCGTGACGGCGCAGTTCGCACCGGCGGCGCTGCACCGCGCGATGGCCGCGATGAACGCGGACCAGCGGCTGCACCAGGCAACCGGCGCCGTGCATGCAGCCGGCTGGGCCGACCGCGACGGCGTGCTGCGCACCGTGCGCGAAGATGTCGGTCGCCACAATGCACTCGACAAACTGATCGGCGCAGTCGCGCGCGATGGCCTGGCGGCCGACAGCGGCTTTGTCGTCGTGACCAGCCGGGCCAGTTTCGAGATGGTGCAAAAGACCGCGCGTGCCGGCATCGCCGTGCTGGCAGCCATTTCGGCGCCCACGGCCATGGCCGTGCGCATGGCCGATGCGGCCGGTGTGACGCTGGCCGGCTTCGTGCGCGCCGGTCGCCACGTCGTCTACAGCCATCCGCAGCGTCTCGTGTAGCTGCCGCCGCACACTGCACGCGGTCGTTGCGGTGCCATGTTGAACGGGTATATGCTGGACGCAAGCGCAGACCCGACGCAGCGCGATGCGAGAGAGGCGGCCCGTCATGTCAACGTTTGCCCCTGCCGAGCAGGTCAGCTTTCTGGCTGACGGAGCGGGCAGCATCACCAGCTGGAATGCCGCATGCGCGGCGCTGTTCGGCCGCGCCGCAGCCGACATCATCGGTCAACCGCTCGTCAGCCTGCTGGCCGGTGGCGACTGGCTCGCCCTGCAACGTGCCGGCTACAGCCAGACCGCACTGGCAACCGCCGCCGGTCAGTGCGCTGCCGGCCTCAGCCTGGTACCGCAGTGCGCCGCCGACGGCGCACCGCTCGGCTACAGCATCACCATTACCCCCGCCATCCCCCCCGCTCTGCCCGGTGCTACCGAGGGCGACCGACTCGGCGCGACGCCGCTGTCCGCCGTCGTCGACCTGTTGCCCGGCACGTTCTACATCATGAACCGCGAAGGCCGCATTCTGCTCTGGAACCATAATCTCGAGCGGCTGTGCGAGATGATGCCGGACGAAATCGCCGCCGCCAACGGCATCGCCATGCTCGACTCGCGCGACCGCCCTGGGGCGCTCGTGCAGGTCGAGGCCATGTTCGCCAACAACACCGAGATCGCACTGGAAACCGATTACGTCTCGCGCAGCGGCCGCGAAACGCCGATGCTGCTGCGTGGCGCGCGCATCGATTGCAACGGCGGCCAGTACCTGGTCGGCATGGGCATCGACATTTCCAGGCAACGCGCGCGCGAGCGCCAGCTGGTCCTGTACCGGCGCGCCCTCAATGTCGCCCGCAATGGCGTGATCATCGCCCACGATAGCGGGCCCAACCGCGTGGTCGAGTATGTCAACCCCGCATTCGAACACATCACCGGCTACAGCGCCGACGAAGTCGTCGGGCGCGATCCCCGCTTCATGGCCGCGCCCGGCCTGGACGAAGACGAACGCAGCCGCATGCGCCTTGCCCTGCGCGAGCAGCGCTCGGTTCACGTCGTGCTGCGCAACCTGCGCAAGAATGGCGAACTGTTCTGGAACGACCTGCAGATCACGCCGGTGCACGACGACAACGGCAAGGTCACGCATTTCATCGGCATCATCAACGACGTCACCGCCAGCAAGCAGCGTGCGGAAGAGATCGAGCCCGACGCCAACCACGACAGCCTGACGGGCCTTGCCAACCGCACGCTGCTATGGGACCGGCTCGACCATGCGCTGCACCTGGCACGGCGCCACCAGTCGCTGGTGGCCACGGTGCTGGTCGACCTGGCCGGGTTCAAGACCATCAACCACACCTATGGCCACGATGCCGGCGACGCCGTGCTCAAGGTCGTGGCGCGGCGCCTGCAAGCGGCTGTGCGCGACTGCGACACCGTGGCGCGCATGGCAGGCGATGAATTCGTGATGGTGCTGGTGGACCAGCCGACCTTGCGCTTCACGCTGCGCGTGGTCGAGCGGTTACGGCGCGCACTGGTCATGCCGGTCGCGTACGGCGGCACCGACATCGCCGTCGGCGCGCGTATTGGCGTGGCAGCCTACCCGGGCGATGGCGCGACGCCAGCCGAACTGATCCGCGCGGCCGAGCTGGCGGTCCACCGCGCGAGGCAAGATGGCGGCGATGTGCATTTCTATTCCCGTGACATGCGCAGCGCCAGCGAAGCGCGCGTCGCGCTGGCCGGCACGATGCGCAGTGCGCTCGCCAACGATCAGTGGTTCCTGCTGTTCCAGCCACGGATGGAAGCGTGCAGCGGCAAGGTACGGGGGTTCGAAGCGCTGCTGCGCTGGCACCATCCCGAGCATGGCGTAATGTTGCCGGCATCATTTTTGGCCGAAGCCGAAGAAAGCGGCCAGATCGTCGCGATCGGCGGCTGGGTGCTGGACCAGGCCTGCGCCTTCGCCCGCGACCTGCGCGCCGCAGGTTACGCCGGGCTGCCAGTGGCAGTGAACGTGACACACCGCGAATACAGCCGGCCCGATTTCATCGCCGGCATCGCCCGCCGCATGCGGGAGGCCGGCTTACCCTCCGGTAGCCTCGAGATCGAGATCCCCGAAGCCGACCTGATCCGCAACCCTGGCTTGGGGCGCGACCTGGCCGTGCAACTACGCGCGGCCGGCGCGATGTTGTCGATCGACCAGTTCGGGCAAGGCATCTCCGATCTGGCGTTCTTGCAGCAATTGTCGGTGCGCCAGATAAAACTGTCCCGCAAGGCCGTGCATGACATCGCCCGGCACAGCCAGGGCGGCACGCTTGCCCGGACCCTGATCGACATCGGGCACAACCTTGATATCACGGTGGTCGGCGAAGCGGTGGAAACCGAGGCGCAGGTCGACTTTTTGCGCAGCCACGGCTGCGACCAGCTCCAGGGGCAATGGTTCAGCGCGCCCCTGTCCGCCGACGCGGCGCGTGATTTTTTGGCGCAGCGGCAACATGCATTGTAGGGTGGACGGGTCCCCGTCCACGCGTTCAACGCACGTCATCGCGCCACGACATCAAGCGAAGCCCGTCCATCCTACTGCCCCCGTCCATTCCCCGATTCATGCAGGCTGTCGCAGGATACTGGCCCTGACGCGCCCGGCGCGTTAAAGTTGCATCATTCCAACGGCCGATATTTCAGGCCGATGCAGCCTACTCCGACGATCGACGACGCCATGCAATCACGCAGCACGACACAGCACCATCTGGCCGGCATCCTGACCTGGCTCTACCGCGCCTTCGATGGCGTGGCGACCTGGGTCACCCAGCTGTCGTGGTGGAAGTTTCTTCTCTTCGCCGGCCTGACCCTGACCGCCGCCGGCATCCTGCAGGAAGAACTGTTCAACGGCCCGGCCGAAGAAGAAATTGCCCGCGCCGAGCGCGAGTCGGGCCGCCGCAGCGATGCCAGCATCCTGATCGACGAGAGCGGCATCCGCTTCAATCCCCGCACCCGGACGCGCACTGCCGAACCGGCCCCGGCGACCACGCCAGAAACACCCGAAGTGCCCGCAGTGCCAGATACGCCCGATACGCCACCGGGCCCGCCGGTCACGTCGACGACACCCTCCCCGAGCGCCGGTGCCGGCGCCGTCAACATCTCGCCCAACAGCGACTCGGTCCACATCGAACTGCCGCCGCAAATCGGCGAAGAATTGTCGAACGCCATCGAGGCGGCCGTCGAAGACGCCGCCGAACAGAAGGTGTCGCGTTACCACAAGCAGGCGTCGACGTGGTTCATGAACTTCGTCGTGCTCCTGCTGCTGGCCTTGTTCGGCACCAAGGCGCTGGTCGGCGGCAAGAAGCGCGCCGATGCCGAAGCCCAGGTGGCCAACGCGGCCGCCGAGCGCGAGGCGATGCGCCGCCAGTTGATGGAAACGAAAATGCAGATGATGCAGGCGCAGGTCGAGCCTCACTTTTTATTCAACACGCTGGCCTCGGTCGAGCACCTGATCCGCGTCGATCCGCCCCGCGCCTCGGCCATGCAGCGCAGCCTGATCCAGTACCTGCGCGCGGTGCTGCCGCAGATGCGCGACAACGCCGTCGTCACGGGCCTGGGGCGCGAGGTCGACATGGTCAACGCCTACCTGGACCTGCTCAAGATGCGGATGGAAGAACGCTTGAGCGTCAACCTGCGCGTGCCGGACGGCCTGCGCAGCGCGGCCTTCCCGCCGATGATGCTGCAGTCGATGGTCGAAAACGCGATCAAGCACGGGCTCGAGTGCAAGCCCGAAGGCGGCACCCTGAACATCGTTGCCGAGGTCGTCGACAGCCGCCTGCGCGTGACCGTGGCCGACGATGGTGTGGGCTTTGGCGTGATGCCGAGCGACGGCACCGGCCTGGGCCTGCAAACGATCCGCGAGCGCCTGAAACTGCTGCACGGCGACGCCGGCTGGCTGCACATCGGTGCCAACAGCCCGACGGGCGTGATCGCGACGATCGAAGTGCCTTACCAGTTGTCGAAGTAATCAAACGGCCAACGGGGCAGCGGCGATCGACGACTTGCCTGTTGGTCAGTTTCATTGAATAATCATTCAATCACTTTTCATAACAACCTTGTCAAGAGACCACCATGCCCACCGCGATAATTGCCGATGACGAAAGACTGATGCGCGACCAGCTGCGCATGCGCCTGCAGGAGGCCTGGCCAGAATTGCAGATCATCGGCGAAGCGAAGAATGGTGACGAAGCGGTGCAACTGGTGGGCGAGCTCAAGCCTGACCTGACGTTTCTGGATATCCGCATGCCGGGCAAGACCGGCATGGAAGCGGCGCGCGACATCGGCGACAAGAGCCTGATCGTGTTCGTCACCGCCTACGACCAGTACGCGGTGGAAGCGTTCGAACGCGGCGCCATCGACTACGTGCTCAAGCCGACCGAGCCGGACCGCTTGCGGGTCACGGTCGATCGCCTGAAAGAGCGCCTTGAGCGTCCGCAAGACAACGTCAACGACAGTGTCAGCGCCATGCTGAGCCAGCTGGCCGAAAAGATCGCCTCGCCCAAGCCGAAGCATCTGCAATGGATCCAGGCCAGCATCGGCCAGGATCTGCGCATGATTCCCGTCGAAGACATCCTGTTCTTCCGCTCGGACGAGAAATACACCAGCGTGCAGACGAGTGGCTTCGAGGCGCTGATCCGCAAGCCGGTGCGTGACCTGGCCGACGAGCTCGACCCGTCGCTGTTCTGGCAAATCCACCGCGCCACACTGGTCAACGTCAATGCCATCGAGGGCGTGACGCGCGATATCCGTGGCCGCCATCTGGTGATGGTCAAGGGCCGGCCCGAAAAACTCGAAGTCAGCCGCAGCTTCCTGCACCTGTTCAAGCAGATGTGACAACGTTGCCGGGCGCGCATGCCAATGCGCGCCTTGTGACCTCGCAAAGCCCCCAACGGGGTGTGCGCGTAGTGTAGAAGGTCCGGTCCGCACCCGTGACCTTCTCGTCCCGTACCCGCATGAAACTCCAGCGCACGATGCACCTGCGGCGCAACCGCAGCCCTGACCAGCGCGCCGCACGTGCCTGCGACAGCCGGCGCATCCTGCACAGTGCCAGCGACGCCATCCTGTCGGTCGGCCACGACAACACCATCCTGCTGGCCAATCCTGCAGCGGCGCGCATGTTCGATACGGGCGTGCCCAACCTGCAAGGCAGCGCGCTGGCGCGCTTCATCGCTGCCCCAGGCACCGAGGCCTGCACGCCGCTCGACTACTTTCCCGCCGGCCTCGGCCGCGCAGGCCGGCGCGCCACCGACTACGCCGTCACCGGCATTCGCAGCGATGGCGAGCGCTTTCCCATCGAAGGCTCGATTTCGAGCGTCGAGCACGACGGCCGGCCGATCTACACGGTGATCCTGCGCGACGTGTCCGAGCGCCACCTGGTCCAGCAGACACTGGCGCGCTCGCACGACCAGTTGCGCCAGTTGTCGTCGGCGCTGCAAAGCATCCGCGAAGAAGAGCGCACCCACATCGCACGCGAACTGCACGACGACCTCGGGCAATTGCTCGCGTCGCTGCGCATGGACCTCACGCTGCTGGCGCGTGTCGAGCGCTTGCCCGAGGCCAGCACGCCGCTGATCGGCGGCATGCAAAGCAATCTGCTCACGGCCATCGCGTCGCTGCGCCGGATTGCCACCAACCTGCGCCCGCGCGCGCTCGACGAAGGTGGGCTGTACTTCGCACTGCAAGGCTTGCGCGACGAATTTACCGAACGCCACGGCATCGCCTGCAGCATCCTCGCCGACGAAGCCGAATTGCGGCTGGACGATGCCGCCAGTACCGCCATCTTCCGCATCGTTCAAGAGGCGTTGACCAATATCGCCCGTCATGCCGGTGCGCAGCACGTATGCGTGAACCTGTACCGCATCAATGGCGACCTGCTGCTGACGATCCAGGACGACGGCCGGGGCATCCGCGCGCAAGACATGGACAAGGCTGAATCGCTGGGCCTGATCGGCATGCGCGAGCGGGTCTGGGCAATGCTGGGCGACATCACGATCGGTGCCGATGAGTCGCCTGGCACACGGATCGATATCGTGCTGCCGATTGCAGGCCACGTGGTCTGATGCCCGAAAAAACGGGCATGCCGATCGACCTATTGCATAAAAACAACAGTGCCAAGCTGTCATGAACGAGACACATAGTCTCGATAAGATCGCTGTCGATCTGAGTTGATTACAAACTCAACATCTTGTCGAAACCAAACTGGAGATCTTCATGAAGTATAAGTTCCTGGCCGCCGCCGTGCTGTCATCCCTGCCACTGTTCGCATCCGCCCAAACCAACGTCCAGATCTATGGCGTGATGGACGCGGCCATCGCGCTCGAAGACACCGATGTGCCGGGTGAAGACCGTCGCACCACGATCAGCTCGGGCAACCAGTCGAGCAGCCGTCTGGGCTTCCGCGGTACCGAAGATCTCGGCAATGGCCTGAAAGCCCTGTTCAACATCGAAGCCGGCGTCGCGCTGGACACCGGTGCCACTGATGCACAAACCTTCGGCCGCCGCGCCGTGGTCGGCCTGCAAGGCAACTTCGGTACCGTGACCCTGGGTCGCGAGTACTCGCCAATCGCTGCTGTCGCCGCCGCATCGGACATCAACGGTCAGGGCATGTACGGCAGCAACCTGTCGGCCTTCGGCACCAACCGTCTGACCCGTCGCCTGTCGAACTCGATCAACTACAAATCGAACGACCTGTCGGGCTTCGTCGTCAACGCCGCCTACTCGACCGCCGAAAAAACCGTCGACCCGTCGGGCGACCTGCTGGGCATCGCGCTGGAATACAAAATCGGCGGCCTGTACCTGGGCGCCGGTTACCACACCATCGAGCGTCTGGCTTCGGGCGACGACAAGGAAATGGCATTCGGTGCCGGCTACAAATTCGGTGACTTCGAAATCAAGGGTAACTACCTGGAAGCCGAACTGGAAGGCACCACCGCCAGCAACGGCGTCGAGTACAAGAACGCCAACATCGGTGCATCGTACGCACTGGGCGCCAACAAGTTCTTCCTGAACTTCCAGCAGCAGAAGCTGAACAACGGCGCCAAGGGCAACACCGTGGCCGTGTCGTACACCTACACGCTGTCCAAGCGCACCAACTTCTACGGCACCTACGCCCAGCTGAGCAACAACAACCGCGCTGCCTTCGGCATCAACGCGTCGTCGAACAACGTGACCCCGGTCTCGAGCGTTCCGGCCATCAGCGCGCTGAGCGCCGATCCATCGGTCCTGACCGTCGGTATCCGTCACGCGTTCTAACCATGGCGCCGCACACGCTGCCAACGGCGGCGTGTGACGGACGCTGTCCGTTCCTGCGTTCGTGGGAACGTTTGATGCCGGCGCTGCCGGCATTTTTCATTGGTGCGAGCCTGATTGGATATATCGGCCGCCTCGCCTTTGCGGGATATTACCGCTCAACTTTTTGGATTTGATACGAATCTGAAAACGACCAGACAAATCGCGTGTCATGCCGTTTCCATCTAACTTTTTGAGCAAATAGTCAATTTAGTCAGGATCATTGTTTTACGCTTGCCGTTCAACGCACCCGACCTAAACTCAATTCCGACTCACGACAGCCTCAGACGTGGTCAATTTTTCCCCAACGACAAGGCATCACGCCTTTTTGCGCAAACGTCAGAACAGGCGCCTCTGCCTATATTTCATAAGGAAATATCATGCGCATTTCATCTGTTTTGCTTCCCGCAACCCTGTTTCTTCTCGCATCGACTTCTGGCGCGCAGACTTGGCCTTATCCACAAAATGACACGGCGCCAGTCACGTCCGTGGTTGTCAGCGCAGCAGCAAAGCCGGTTCGTATTCAGGAAGAACAAGCCCGGCAAATTGCCGGAACCTACGATCTGGTAAATGGCTGGCGCCTGAAAGTACGACCAGGCACCCGCACGATCGATACTAAGATCGATAAACAGCAACCTATGCGTCTTCTTGCTGTCGCCCCTTATAAATTCGTGTCGGGAGATGGTCGAGTCACCATGGAATTCAATCTTGGCGAATTCGGCGACGACATGCTCATGACCTACGCGCCAGACCCGCGCTTCGCCGATATGGTGGTGATCTCATCGGCTGTTGCGCAGCGCTAGTGAAGGACCATGACTGGCCACTGCCCAGCCAAGGCCTCTCTGCCAATCAATCACAACGCGGCTTCTCAATACAGCGGGTTGCCGCGTTATTCCCATCCAGACGTTGCGGGTAGTCGGCGATATTCAGCAGGGCTGCGCGGGCGCCGCCACACTGGCGACCGGAAACAAACGATCATAGGCAAGATTGAACAGGAAGCCGTAGACCAGATAAAACGTCACGATAGCAATATCCATGAGTAAGGCAGCCCACAGGCCAATCCCCAGATACCAGGCGATCAACGGGATCAACATGGCAACCAGGCCTGCTTCGAACAGGAAGGTATGCGTGACACGAATCGCCATCGTCTTTTCGACACTGCCCCGCAGACGCAGCATGGCGCGGTCAAATCCGAAGTTGAACACGAAATTCCAGAGTGTGGCGATGGTGGCCGAGAAAATGCCGATGACGCCCATGTCCTGCACGGGCTGGTCGAACAGTACGGCCGAGCCGGGGATGAAGATGGCCAGCGCCACCGCCTCGAAAAGAAGCGCGTGCCGCACGCGATCAGCGAATGTACGCATGTAAATCCTTGTTATTGTTGGTGGGGCTTACGGCAAGCAGATGTTGAGGGGTACGTTCAAACGCTGGACCGGCAAAGCAAGGCAAGATCATCCCATAGTCTATAAATGCACACATAGCCAAGAAACTGAGGCATCATGATGCAAATATGAAACACTTGAACTGGGATGACCTGCGCTTGCTGGCGTTCATCGCGCAAGAGGGCACCTTGCGTGGTGCTGCCCGAAAGGCGGGATTGAGCCCCGCCACACTGTCACGAAGGCTTGACCAGCTTGAGGAGGCGGTCGGCCAGAAGCTGGTCGAGCGCCATCAAGGCGGTTGCGTGCCAACGACGTTTGGCGTGGACATGTTCGCCCTGGCCGAACAGATGAGCGATATTGCATTGGAAGTCGAGCATGCACAGGCTCGGCAGAATGCAAGTTCTGCGTCGGGCGTGGTGCGCATCAATACCGATGAATGGCTCTCGTACTTCCTGACGACCCGCTTCGCACCGTTCCATGATGCCTATCCGGATGTGGAAGTCGAGATCGTTACTTCCCACCGCCCCTATAACCTGGCACGGCGCGAAGCCGATATCGCCATCCGCCCTTACCGGCCCGAACAGCTCGACCTCGTGGCACGCCAGGTCGGCACGCTGTCGTTTGGACTGTACGGCAGTCAGGCGATTGCAACGCGTTATGCGTCGGCCATCGCAAACCAGGACTGGACAGGCGTGCCATTCGTGGGCTTCGACGAGCCTCGTGCCGAGTTCCAGTCCGACCGGTGGCTACGGGCGCTGCCCGGTGCGTCGGCACCCTGGATGCGCTGCAGTTATGGCCTTGGCATTCTTGATGGCGTTACACATGGCGCCGGTCTGGGGGTGCTGGCCTCGTTTCTGGCGAGCGAAGCACATGGTCTTGTCACGGCAATTCCGCATATTCCCGAATTGGACCAGGCCATCTGGCTCTCGATGCATCGCACCGTGCGAACGACTGCGCGTGTCAGAGCGGTAGTCGATTTCGTGGGCTTGCTGTTCGCGCAGTACCACGAGGGCGAGGGTTGATGCGTAAAAAAACCCGCGAGACTTGCGGGTTTTTTCATGCGCCAACCGGTTATTTGGTCTTTGCGGTTTCCGATACACGTGTTTCGTGCGTACCGGCTAGCACCTCTACCGACACCATCACTTTGGTTTGACGGTATCCTTGCTCTCGGTTTTCGCCATCGCCTTGGCTTCCTTGTCGGCTTGCGCTACTGCTTTCGCATCGGCCTTGCTGACCTTCTTGACCAGCTTGCCGTCGGTTTGCGTGCTGCCTTTCAGATTTTCGTTAGGTACAAACGCAGCTTTCGGCGTCTTGGTGTCCGTCGTGGCGTGCGCTTCCGACGTTGCTGACGACGAATGCGTGGCCGGCGTCTGGGCGAAGGCAGCGGTGGCAAACAGACCTGCAATCAGGGTAACAGTCATTTTTTTCATGGTGCAGCTCCTTGGGTGGTGGTTTGGAAGTGCATGTTTTCCATGCGACTAACCAATCAACGATGAGCTGGCCAAGCTGTTGACCGACTTAACAAATGCTTACATTTATTGAGTCGGCGATGATCCGGTCACTCATGCAAGACCGCGCCTGGCGCGGACCTTGCGCCACAACGCGCCCCAGGCGGTATGCACCATCCATGAAAACAGCGCGACCATGGCGCCGAATGCTGCTGGCAAAACTGGCCCGATCACAAACCCCATGCCGACAACGAATCCAAGCACATACTCTCCATGCCACAGGCGCAGCACGAGGGCCAGGGCCAGCAGACCGAAGAAAGCATAGTCAACCAGCGTGCTGCCGTGCGAGAACAGGAGCGACAATACGAGGCCATAAGCCAGAGCACATACGAATGCGGCCAGCGCTGCAAACCCCTTCGCGCTGTGCTGAGCGCTGCGCTCACTGCGGCGGCGCAACTGGGTCATGGTCCACCACGTCAACAGCGGAATCAGGAGCAGTCCCCACCAGTTCGAGACAGCGGGCAGATCCGGACTGGCCAGCAGGTGGTGGGACCGCACGCCACCGTTCAGGTATTCCCATGCCAGGATGCCGGCTTCGGCCCCAAACGCGAGCAAGGTAAGCTGGATGCGGCGATCTCTGACTGACACGGCTGGCATGATTCCCCCGGATGACAAGTCGATCAAGTGGCCGACGCTTCGCCACTGGCGCAGATTGCATGTACAAGCGGACTACCCTACCAGAAGCCGCGGCCCGAATCTACGGCCCGGGTCGATTACATGCCACTGTCATACCGGGCATATACATTTACGCCAATCAGCGATCGGCACGATGGGATTTATTTCAGTTTTGCCAGCGCTCGATCGAGCGCATTGGCAAAATTGCGGCTGTCGGCCTGACTGAACGCCGCCGGCCCACCAGTATCGACGCCGCTGCCGCGCAGTTCTTCCATGAAGGCGCGCATCGTCAATTGCTGCGCGATCGTGTCCTTCGTGTACCAGTCGCCACGCGGATTGAGCGGCAGGCCACCCTTTTCCAGCACCAGCGCCGCCAGCGGAATATCGCCGGTGACGACGATGTCGCCGGGACTGACGCGTTCGACGATCTCGGCATCGGCCACATCGGCGCCGGCCGGCACCTGCAGCGCGCGGATAAAGCGCGAACCCGGCACGCGCATCAACTGGTTCGCCACCAGCGTGACGGGCAGCTGGGTGCGCTCCGCTACCCGGAACAGGATGTCCTTGATGACGCCAGGGCAGGCATCGGCGTCGACCCAGATATGCATGATAAGAATGAAATGAGTGGTTCTGAAAGATCAGTCGGGCACATCACCATTGATGATGAACTGGTGAAAAACCTCATGATGTGGCCCGGGCTGGACTGACCTGAACGGCAGCCGCGTAAACGCGCTCTGCCAGTAACGCAGTGCACGTTCATCCTTGCGAAACACCGCAATCAACCACGGCCCTTCGTGACCCGGCACGATCCTGCGCGCGGCAGCCTCGGCCAGGCCAAGACGGCGGTACTTCGGCATGACGAACAGGTCGGCCAATTCCCGTATCTGTCCACCTTCGAACGGGATCGATTCGACCAATACGAAACCGGCCGCTTGACCATCTACCTTCAATAGCCAGGCTGCGTCCACGCCGTCCGGCTCGCAGTAGCTTGCCACGCCAGCTGGGTCGCACTCGAACAGCCCATCTTCCAGCAAGTCTTCGCCGCTCCACTGAGTCGCCTCGAAGTAATAGAACTGCAGCATGCGGAACAACAACGCCTGATGCTCGCGTGTTGCACGCTCGACCGCGAATCGACTGTCGGCTGGCTGCAAAGGCACGGTCATTTCAAGCGGCAGGTCAGCACCCAGTAAAACTCCCAGCGCGCCACGCGGATCTCGCGCCCGGCCGCGCCCACGCGCTTGCGCAGCGCGCTGTCGGTCGGGTAGTTCTTGACGAGTTCGTGCTGCTTGCCGTCGGCGTCGAGCTGGAATTCGTGGGTGTTGCCCAGCAAGTCGGTGCGCACGGTGACGGCGCTCTCGCCTTCGACGTAGTTGTCGTCGAACAGCACCAGCAGCACATCCTTGCCCAGCCGCTTTTTCAGTGATTGCAGCAGATCGTCCTGCTGCTTGCGGGTCAGGTGCGCCCACAGGCCGCCCAGGAATACGGCTGTGAACTTGTCCTCCCCCGTGCCCAGGTCATCCGGGAGCGCCAGTGCGTCCAGCAGGCGATACTCGACATTGTCCAGGTCCTCGCCATGCATTTGCGCGAGTTCGAGCATCGCGGCGCTGGCGTCGGTGGCGACGATCGACTCAGCGGTTTCGGCCAGCACCTCGGTCCAGGCGCCGCTACCGCAGCCCAGTTCCAGGATGCGGTGGCCGGCCAGCAGCGTGGAAATCTGCTCGCGCGCTTCGTCCAGGTCTTCCAGCTGCTCGTCGGCCACTTCGGCGGCGGCGTTGTCATAGTGGGCGGCGATGCTGTCGTAATAGGCGATAACCGGATTCTTGTCCATCGGTGCTTCCATTGAAATATCGTTGTGCATCAAAGTTCGTAATTGTCCCCACCGCGCATGGCCGATTCGACCATCTTGCGATTCAGTGTCGGCGTCAGCAGTTCGATGAAGGTGTACACATAGCTGCGCAGGTAGGCGCCCTGCTTGATCGCCACGCGCGACGTGTTCATGCCGAACAGGTGGCCGACCGGGATCGCGCGCAGGCCGCGGTCGCGCTCGGGGTCGAACGCCATGCCGGCGATGATGCCGATGCCCATGCCCAGCTCGACGTAGGTCTTGATCACGTCGGCGTCGATCGCCTCCAGCAACACGTCGGGTTTCAGGCTGCGCAGGCCGAAGGCATGATCGATCTTGCTGCGCCCGGCGAAGGCGGCATCATACGTGATGATCGGGTAGCTGGCGATTTCTTCGAGCGAGATCGCCCGCGACTTGAACAGCGGGTGCTCGGGCGGCGCCACCACCACGTGCTCCCACTGGTAGGCCGGCAGTGTGATCAGGCCGTCGATCGTCGTGATGGCCTCGGTGGCGATGGCCAGGTCGGCCTGGTCGCTCTTGACCATGTCGGCGATCTGCTTCGGATTGCCCTGCAGCAGCGACAGGCGCACCTTCGGGTACTTCTGCATGAAGGCCTGCACGACTTTCGGCAGCATGTAGCGCGCCTGCGTGTGCGTGGTGGCAATGGTGAAGCTGCCGCTGTCGTGCGCGGCGTACTCCTTGCCGATGCGCTTGAGGCTTTCGATCTCCTGCATGATCAGCTCGACCGACTGCAGCACCAGCCGGCCCGGCTCGGTCAGGCCACGGATCCGCTTGCCATGGCGTGTGAAGATGTCGACGCCCAGCTCTTCTTCCAGCTCGATGATCGCCTTCGAGACCCCCGGCTGCGAGGTAAACAGCGATTTGGCGGCGTCGGTCAGGTTGTAGTTCTGGCGCACGGCCTCGCGCACGAAGCGCAGCTGGTGGAGGTTCATTCTGTAAATATTCTTGTTGGCTCTGCGAACAGCATTTTAAGATGCTTATTCGGGTTACGTATATAAGCAAATAAATTATCCGTAGTTTGGAATATAAGTCGACCTCCGTATCATCGGAACATTATTGAATGGGCGTGCACTATCCGCCCTTACCGGAACAAGCCCATGTATCGTTACGACCAGTACGACCACCTCATCGTGCGCGAGCGCATCGCCCAGTACCGCGACCAGGTGGCGCGCCGCCTGAGCGGTGAGTTGCTCGAAGAAGAATTCATCCCGCTGCGCCTGCAGAATGGCCTGTACATGCAGCGCCACGCCTACATGCTGCGCGTGGCCGTGCCTTACGGCCTGCTGTCGAGCGCCCAGGTGCGCATGTTCGGCCACATCGCCCGCACCTACGACCGCGGCTATGGCCACTTCACCACGCGCCAGAACATCCAGTACAACTGGATCGAGCTGGAGCAGACCCCGGACATCCTGACCGACCTGGCGTCGGTCGAGATGCACGCGATTCAGACCTCAGGCAATTGCATCCGCAACATCACCACCGACGAATTCGCCGGTGTGGCGGCCGATGAGATCATCGATCCGCGCCCGTTCGCCGAGATCCTGCGCCAGTGGAGCACCTTCCACCCGGAATTTGCCGCCCTCCCCCGCAAGTTCAAGGTCGCCATCAATGGCGCAGTCGAAGACCGCGCGGCCATCGCCGTGCACGATATCGGTCTGACGGTTGTGTACAACGAAGCAGGCGAAGTCGGCTTCAAGTTCATGGCCGGTGGCGGCATGGGCCGTACGCCAATCCTGGGCAGCGTCATCCGCGAGTTTTTGCCATGGCAGCACCTGCTGACGTACACCGAAGCGGTGATGCGCGTGTACAACCAAAACGGTCGCCGCGACAACAAGTACAAGGCACGCATCAAGATTTTGCTCAAGGCGATGGGCGTCGAGGAATTCACGCGCCAGGTCGAAGCCGAATGGGCCGACCTGAAAGATGGCCCTGAAACGCTGACGCAGGAAGAATTCGACCGCGTTGCCAAGTGGTTCCAGCCGCATGCCTACCACACGCTCGAGACGATCGACGTGGCTGCGTCACAGCCGGACAACAAACCATTCGCCAACTGGCTCGATCGCAACGTCAAGCCACACAAGGTGCCGGGTTACGCCGCCGTGCTGCTGTCGCTGAAGAAAACCGGCGTGCCGCCGGGCGACGCCACCGACGGGCAACTCGATTTCGTGGCCGACCTGGCCGATCAGTTCAGCTTTGGCGAAGTGCGCGTGACGCACGAGCAGAACCTGGTGCTGGCCGATGTGGAACAAAGCCAGTTGTTCGCGCTGTGGGAATTGCTTAAGTCGCAGGGCCTGGCCACGCCAAACATTGGCCTCTTGACCGACATCATTGCCTGCCCGGGCGGCGACTACTGCTCGCTGGCCAACGCCAAGTCGCTGCCGATTGCCGCGGCCATTGCCGAGCGCTTCGACGACCTGGATTTCCAGCACGACATCGGCGACATCGAACTGAACATCTCGGGCTGCATCAATGCCTGCGGTCACCACCACGTCGGCAATATCGGCATCCTGGGCGTGGACAAGGATGGCAGCGAGTGGTACCAGGTGTCGGTCGGCGGCGCGCAGGGCAATACCTCGGCCATCGGCAAGATCATCGGGCCGTCGTTCTCGGCGCCGCAAATGCCGGAAGTCATCGGGCGCCTGCTCGAGACGTATGTCCAGTGCCGGATCGAGGGTGAGCGCTTCGTCGACACCGTGGGCCGCCTGGGCATCGCCCCATTCAAGGAACATGTGTATGCCACGCCGATTCCGGCCGGCGAACCCGCGAAGGAAGACCAGTATGCTTGACGCTCACCCACAGATCATCAAGGGCCGCGAAGTCGTCGCCGACGACTGGAGCGTGCTGCGTCTTGCAGAAACCGATGCAGCCGAGACGATCGAGGTCCCGGCCGGCAAGATCATCGTGCCGCTGACCGTCTGGCTGGCCCAGCGCGCGGTGCTGGAGACGCGCGCCGAGCTCGGCGTATGGCTGGCACCGGACGAACGCGCGGAGAGCATCAAGGACGATCTGGGCCGCTTTGCGGTCATCGCGATCGACTTTCCGAAGTTCACCGATGGCCGTGGCTACTCGACTGCCTTCAACCTGCGCCGGCGCCTTGGCTGGACGGGCGAACTGCGCGCCATCGGCGACGTGCTGCGCGACCAGCTGTTCCAGATGCAGCGCTGCGGCTTCGATGCATTTGCCACCCGGCCGGATCGCAGCATCCACGATGCGCTCAAGGGCTTGTCGGTGTTCTCGGAAACCTACCAGGCGTCGATCGACAATCCGGTGCCGTTGTTCCGCCGCGTGCCGCGGGAAACCCCGGCGGCCTCAAGCGACGTTGTCAGCCAGGAGTAACCCATGAGCGATCTGCATCGTCGCGTGGCCGAGACCAGCGCGATCCTGGAACGTATTGCCCGCGATTTCACGCCGGCCGTGTTCGCATCGAGCCTGGCTGCGGAAGACATGGTGCTGACCGACCTGATCCTGAAGGCAGAACTGCCGATTGCGATCTTCTCGCTCGAGACGGGCCGTCTGCATGCCGAGACGCTGGCGATGATCGATCGCGTCAAGGAAAACTACGACTACGATATCGCCCTGTTCCGCCCCGACGCGCTGGCGGTCGAGCGCTACGTCACGCAAAACGGGCTGAACGCGTTCTACGAGAGCGTGGACATGCGCAAGGAATGCTGCCGCATCCGCAAGGTCGAGCCGCTTGGCCGTGCGCTGGCCGGCAAGCGCGCCTGGATCACGGGCCAGCGCCGCGCGCAATCGGCCACGCGCGCCGAACTGGCGGTGCAGGAAGGCGATCTGGGCCACGCCATGCAGAAGTTCAATCCGTTGACGGACTGGAGCGAAGAGAACGTCTGGGACTATCTGCGCTCGAACAATGTGCCGTACAACGCGCTGCACGATCGGGGCTTTCCGTCGATCGGCTGCGAACCGTGCACCCGCGCTGTCCAGCCTGGCGAAGATGTGCGCGCCGGCCGCTGGTGGTGGGAAAACCCGGAATCGAAGGAATGCGGGCTGCACGTCGTGGACGGCAAACTTATCCGCATCAAATCCGTGGCTGCCTAAGCCACAACAACAACAGGCACCGCCATGACATCTGTTACCGAACATATTTTTAACGAAGTAAACGCCGCCCACCTGGACGCGCTGGAGTCCGAAGCGATCCACATCCTGCGCGAAGTGGCCGCCGAATGCAGCAACCCCGCTCTGCTGTTCTCGGGCGGCAAGGACTCGGTCGTCCTGCTGCGCCTGGCCGAGAAAGCCTTCCGCCCGGGTAGCTTCCCATTCCCGCTCGTGCACATCGACACCGGCCACAATTTCGATGAAGTGATCGCCTTCCGCGACGCCCGCGCCGCTGAACTGGGCGAGCGCCTGATCGTCGGCAGCGTCGAGGAATCGATCCGCCGCGGCACGGTGCGCCTGCGCAATCCGGCCACCGATTCGCGCAATGCGGCCCAGGCCGTCACGCTGCTGGAAACGATCGCCGAACACGGCTTCGACGCCTGCATCGGTGGCGCGCGCCGCGACGAAGAAAAAGCCCGCGCCAAGGAACGCATCTTTTCGTTCCGCGACGAATTCGGCCAGTGGGACCCGAAAGCCCAGCGCCCCGAACTGTGGGATCTGTATAACACCCGCGTCCATCCGGGCGAAAACATGCGCGTGTTCCCGATCTCGAACTGGACCGAGCTCGATGTGTGGCAATACATCGCCCGCGAACAACTGGCGCTGCCGTCGATCTATTTCGCGCACCAGCGCGACGTCATCGAGCGCAATGGCCTCCTGGTGCCGCTGACGCCCCTGACCCCGGCGCGCGAGGGTGAGACGGTCGAGAACCGCACCGTGCGCTTCCGGACCGTGGGCGATATCTCGTGCACCTGCCCGGTGGCTTCCAGCGCCGATTCGCTGGCCGACATCATTGCCGAGACGGCGATTACCGACATCACCGAACGGGGCGCCACGCGCATGGATGACCAGACCTCCGAAGCCTCGATGGAAAAACGCAAGAAAGCAGGATACTTCTGATGAACGCCATGACTGATCTCAACGCCAACGGCGACACCAAAGCCAACCGCTCACTGCTGCGCTTCATCACGGCCGGCTCGGTCGACGATGGCAAGAGCACGCTGATCGGCCGCCTGCTGTTTGACAGCAAGGGCATCTTCGCCGACCAGCTGGCCGCCGTCTCGCGCGCCAAGCACAAGCGCACCGTCGGCGACACCATCGACCTGTCGCTGCTGACCGACGGCCTTGAGGCCGAGCGCGAACAGGGCATCACGATCGACGTGGCCTACCGCTACTTCGCCACGCCCAAGCGCAAGTTCATCATCGCCGACACGCCGGGCCACGAGCAGTACACGCGCAATATGGTCACGGGCGCATCGACCGCCGACGCCGTCATCATCCTGATCGACGTGTCTAAGGTCACGCTGCGCGAAGATGGCGGCGTCGACCTGCTCACGCAGACCAAACGGCATTCGACCATCGCCAAACTGCTGCAGATCGAGCACGTGGTGGTGGCGGTCAACAAGATGGACCTGATCGGGTACGACCAGGCGATCTATGACCGCATCGTCGCCGAGTACCAGAAGTTTGCGACGTCGCTCGGCCTGAAGGACATCACGGCCATCCCGCTGTCGGCGCTCACCGGCGACAACGTCGTCGACAAATCGACGAACACGCCGTGGTACAGCGGCCCGACGCTGATCGACCTGCTCGAATCACTGTCGGTCTACGACGAAGCGCACAGCGCGCCCTTCCGCTTCCCGGTGCAGCTGGTGGCGCGCCACAACGGCCATGCGGCCAAGGACTTCCGTGGCTATATGGGCCGCATCGAATCGGGCGTCGTCAACGTGGGCGATACGCTGGTCGTGCAGCCGTCCGGCCAGAGCGCGACGGTGAAAGAGATCGTCACGTTCGACGGCTCGCTGCAGTCGGCGACGGCCGGCCAGTCGGTGACGCTGGTGCTGAACGAATACGTGGACGTCTCCCGCGGCGACATGCTGGCCGGTAGCACGCAGCCAGCGACCCTGCTCAAGCAAGTCACGGCTGACGTGTGCTGGATGGCCGATGAGCCGCTCGACCTGCGCCGCAAGTATTGGCTCAAGCACGGCACGCGCCAGACGGCGGCCAAGTTTGCGCGCATCGACACTCTGCTGGACGTGAACACACAAGAGCGCCATCCGGCCGAGGGCCTCAAGCTCAACGACATCGCGCGCGTGCAACTGACCGTCCAGCAGCCGCTGGCGGCCGATGCCTACGACGCGATCCGGGCAACCGGCGCGTTCATCCTGATCGACGAAGTCACCCACCAGACCGTGGCCGCAGGTATGATCCGCATCGACGCATAACAACGAAGGGGCGGTATGGCGGCACTGGGCAAAGTCTATCTGGTGGGAGCAGGCCCCGGCGCGGCCGACCTGATCACGGTGCGCGGCGCGCGCCTGCTGGCAGCCGCCGACGTGGTGCTGTACGACGCGCTGGTCACGCCCGAGATGCTGGCGCTGTGCGAGCGGGCCGATAAAATCTCGGTCGGCAAGCGCTCTGGCCAGCGTTCGATGGCGCAGACCGTGATCAACGGCCAGATCGTCGAGTGTGCGCACAAGTATGCGCTGGTCGTGCGCCTCAAAGGCGGCGACCCGATGCTGTTCGGCCGCGCCGATGAAGAATTGCGGGCACTCGAAGCCGAAGGGATCGAGGTCGAAGTGGTGCCGGGGATTACCACCGCCGTCGCTGCCGCGGCAGCCACCAAACAGCCGCTGACCAAACGCGGCGTGGCGCGCAGCGTGGCGTTTTTCACGTCGAGTACCGCACCCGATGAGCCGGATCACCCAGCACTGCCCGAAACCGATACGCTGGTTCAGTACATGGGCGGGCGTGAAGCCGCGGCCACCGCGGAACGCTTACTGGCCGAGGGACGGCGTGCCGATCTGCCGGTGGTGGTGGTGGAAAATTGCAGTCGTATCGATCAACGCATCCTGCGCCTGACGCTGACGGACCTGGCGCGTGGCCTGGAGCCTGGCCATGGGCCGGTGCTGGTCATGATGGGTGAGGCGCTGGCGCGGCGCGAGCACCAGCCGGACTAAGAATGCCTGCCAAAACCTTCGGGTTACTTTGAAGGCGTCGACCGGATGGATACCTGATTCGGCGTGTCATGGCGTGCATCGGCGGATGGACCGGATGACGTATCAGTGTCGACGCGCTCACGCGACAGCAACGTGGCCGGGCGCATCTGCTCGATAAGGGCGCGGAAGGCTGGCGCGGTGCGGCGCCGGCTCGGGTAATAGAGGCTAAAACCGGGCAAGTCCGGCAGCCAGTCCTGCAAGACCGGCTGCAAGCGGCCAGCGAGCATGTCATCATGGACCATCGAACCAAACAGATAGGCCAGGCCGAGGCCGTCGAGCGCGGCAGAACGAATCGCGGCGCCATCGTTCAGTACCAGGGGACCATTCGATTTGACTTCCATCTTGTCGCCATCCTTTTCCAACAGCCAGCGAAACAGCCGGGTTGAGGTGTTGTAGCGATAGTTGATGCAGTGATGGGCCTTGAGCTCCTCCGGCGTGCGCGGCGCAGGCATGTGGCGTTCAAAATAGGCAGGCGCGCCGACAATGACGACCGGCGAAGAATGCGTCAGCGGCATGACGACCATGTCTTTTTCAACCAACGTGCCAAAACGAATACCGCCGTCGAAACCGTTGGCAACAATATCGCTGGTACCTTCATCGATGGACACTTCCACTGACACGTGCGGATGCTTTGCAAAAAAATCAGCAAGGATTGGCCGCATCAATGTGTCGTAGGCCACAGGCAACATGGTCAGGCGCACCGTACCGGAGACGTCGGTGCGCAAATCCTGCAGGCTCTGCAGTTCGTTGTCGATATCAGCGAATGCGGGGATGAGGGTTGCCAACAGGCGCTGTCCAGCTTCGGTCGGTGCAACCTGGCGCGTAGTGCGTGCCAATAAGGCCAGGCCGAGACGTTGCTCCAGCTGGCTTACCGTATAGCTGAGTGCAGACTGCGACACCCCCAGTTCGGCGGCCGCACTGGTAAAGCTCTGATGACGTGCAACGACCTCGAACACGGCAAGGTCGCGCAGAATGACACGGTCCATTCATAAATCTCATTGATTAACTCATGCTAATTCTACCGTCTTATCAATAAGATGCTGCTGGGATATTCTTTTCAATACCGACCGGCGGCACGCATGCATGCCGGACAACCACACGAAAAGGATGAAACATGATGAACAAACTGGCCATTGCCGGGATGCTTTTGGCGCCACTCTCGGGCGGTGTGATGGCGGAGGCGCGCAACGTCGTGCTGGTACATGGCGCTACCATGGACGGTTCAGGATGGCATGCTGTCCATGATCTGTTGCAGGCGAAGGGACTGTCAGTCAGCGTAGTGCAGTTGCCGCATACCAGCATGGCCGACGATGTCGCCGCCACACGTCTCGTCCTCTCGCAGCAACAGGGTTCGACAGTACTGGTTGGACACAGCTATGGCGGCGCGGTCATCACGGAAGCGGGAACCGGGGATACGGTCAAAGCACTGGTGTATGTGGCGGCGTTCCAGCCAGAGCCAGGAGAAACGCTGGGTGAATTGTCGCAGCGGTTCCCTGTGAAGGTGAGCCTGAAGATGCTCGATAGCACTCACTTTGTGCCGGACCCGGCCACTTACCACGACAGTCTCGGCGCAGATTTGCCGGTTGCGTTAACGGATTTTATGTCGGCTTCGGCAAGGCCGATGTCAGTCGAGACGTTTGGCGTGAAACTCCGGGACGCCGCTTGGCACACCAAACCCAGCTACGCCATCGTCACCACGCAAGACCGCACGATCGCCCCGGCCTTGCAAAAGTGGATGTACACCCGCTCCGGCGCGAAAGTCACCGAGGTTGCATCCAGCCACATGGCTCACATCTCGCACCCGCAGGAAGTGGCCAAGGTGATCATGGATGCCGTCAAGGCCGTCAACTAACCTCACGATCGCATTGGGCGATACAGGTTTGCCTGGCTTGCGTGTGCCAGCCCATGCAGGTGCTGACCCTGCGGGCCGCAACCCGATCGTGCAGGTTCGCGCGCAGCCTTCAGCTGCTCTGAATCAGCCAAGCGAATTCACGCAATAATCCGTCATCGCCCGCTGCACGCCCGGATCCTCTCCAATGGCGCCGGCGACATTGAGCGTCAAGGCCGGATGCGCCGCGCGCACCTCATCGCACAGCGCGGGCAAATCACGCAGCAAGTGCCCACCCTTCCCCAAAAATACCGGCACCACCGTGATGTCGTCGATGCCCTGCGCGCGCATGGCGTCGATGGTATCGGGAAGGCTCGGCGTCATCAGTTCCAGGAATGCCAGTTCCACGACCGCCCCGGACACACGCTCGCGCGTCTGGTCGCGCAGGCGCTCGAACGGCACCGCCCACGATGCGGCGCGCGCGCCATGGGCAAACAGGATCAGGCCACGTTTCTTTGTCGTCATGCTTAGTGTCGCTCCACCCACCACAGCGCACCAAGCGCCATGAGCAGGAATAACAGGCTGGGCGCCAGCGCTGTGAAGAACGCAGGCAGAATGGTCAGCACACCGAGGTGCGAGAACAGGGAATTGATTAGCAGGAAGCTCACGCCGATCATGATGCCGATGAAAATCTTGAGGCTCACGCCGCCGCTGCGCGTGTGCAGGTAGGCAAACGGCAGCGCCAGCGCCATCAGGACAAAAATCGAAAACGGATCGATGACCTTTTTCCAGAACGCGACCTTGAAGCGCTCGGTCTCCTGCTTGTTCTCGGCCAGGTGGCGCGTGTAGACGGCCAGCTCGGACGCCGACATGCGCTCGGGGTCCGAGCGCGACACCGACAGGATCTTCGGCGTGATCTCGGACGCCAGCGTGTAGGTGGCAAGCTTGCGCGTCGCGATCGCTGCGGTTTCCTGGCCATACGTGCTCTGGATCGTCTGCCCTGCCGGCACGGCCGAACCAGGCGCCGGCAACTCGCGGCTGTTGCTGAACATCGTCTCGGTGACATCCGTCAGGCGCCACGTGTTGTTGCCCCCATACGTGCCGCGGGCCGCCGTCACGAGCGAACGCATGCGCATATTGTTGTCGAACTCGTAGAGTCGCACGTCTTCCAGCTGACCATCGGGCGCAATGCGGCGCACGTTGAAAAAGCGCGAGCCGGTGATGGTGCCGCGCACGCCGTTTTCGTGCACGCTATCCTTGGTCCACATACCCGAGCGGAACTCGGCCGAGATCGAGCCGCCCTTGGCCGTCAGGCGCATGCGCTCGGCAATCGGCGCCGTGCGCGGGGTGATCAGCTCCCCGAAAATAAACGTCACCACGACGAAGATCGCGCCAATCTTGAACAGCATCCAGGCCGCATGCCGGGTCGACATCGACGAGGCGCGCATGATGGTGAACTCGGAGCTCGAGGCAAATTGCGCCATCGTGTAGATGGTGCCGATCAGTGCGGCCACCGGCATCACCTGGTACACATTGCCCGGCACCAGCAGCAGCACGTACAGGAACGCGTGCTGCATGCCGAAGTCGTCCTTGCCGACCGATGGCAGGATGCTGGTCAGGTCCATGAAGGCGACGAGCGCCAGGAACGCGGCCAGCACGAATGCCACCGCCTGGAAGATATTGATGGCGAAGTAACGCTGCAGGATTTTCATTCGACGGCTGCCTCGTCACGCTTGTGCAAAGGCTGTGGCTTGCGCAGGCGGCGCTTGAACGCACCCAGCATGACCAGCGGATGGTACGGGTGGTTCACGTTCAGGCGCCAGGCGAACAGCCCCGCCACGCACAGCAGCGCGAACAGATGCAGCGGCCACCAGCCCATGACAAAGGCAACCTTGCCCTGCTTGACGCTCGCTTCGGACAGCCGCACCAGGTTGTTATAGGTGAAGAAGATCAAAAGCGCCAGGATCATGTTGGCCGACGATCCCGCGCGCGGGTTGACGAAGCCAAGCGGAATGGCCAGCAGCATCAGGATCAGGCAGGTGATCGGCGCGGCGATGCGCGCCAGCAGTTCGGCCTGCGTAAAGCGGTTGGGCGCCAGCAGCAGCGCGGGCGTGGACAACGCCGCCACCGGGATGTCGGCGCCGAGCATCGGGGCCTGCGTGGCCACGCGCATGCTGTAGCGCTCGAACTCCATCGTCTGGAAGTTGGCCTGGCCCGGAATGCCTTCGTAGCGGCGCCCGTTGCTCAGGACGAGGAACTGGCCGCCCTTGCCGTCCGATTCGATCACGCCCTGCTTGGCCACCACCACCGAATGCGTATTGCCGTTGACGCTGTTGACGAAGACGTTCTGCACGACGGTGGCGCCTTCGGCGCTGCGCTCGACAAAGAACACACGGTCATTCGAGCTCGATTCGCGGAACTGGCCCGGCGCCACGCGCTGCAGGTCTTCGCGCTTCTGAAAGCGCTCGACGAATTCGGCGCTTTTCATCTTGGCCCATGGCGTGACGACCAGCGACAGCGCAGCCACGACAAACACCATCGGCAGGCCGAGCGTGAGCACGGGCCGGATCCACGCCAGCAGCGACTGGCCGGAGGCGAACCAGACCACCATCTCGGAATCGCGATAACTGCGCGTGACGGCCGCGACAACGGCGATGAAACACGTGAGGATCAGAATGATCGGCAACAGCTCGGCACTGCGAAAGACAATCAGCGCCAGCACGTCGCCGGACGCGACCTTGCCACCGGCCGCCCGGCCAAGGATGGCGATCAGGGTCCAGGTAACAAGAATGGAAAACAGCACCGTGAAGGTCGCGCCAGCGGCGCTTGCCAACTCACGTTGCAGGGAACGTCGGAAGATCATTCAATAGAGTCGTTATAATTGCAGATTAGGCAGTCCGCCGCGAACAATGAATCGGAGAACCAAATGGACTTTAGCATAAAAGCATTCGACACAAAAAACACCCTGGCAGCGGCGAAGACCGGCTGTGTCGCAGTGGCGGTGTTCGAAAATAAAAAATTGTCGGCTGCAGCACAGGCACTCGACTTGAATGGCGAGATCAGCGCGGCGGTCAAGTCCGGAGACATCAGCGGCAAGCCCGGTTCGACCCTGCTGCTGCGAGGCATTGCCGGCGTGACCGCGGCGCGCGTGCTGCTCGTGGGCCTGGGCGCCGATGAGACCATCTCCCAGAAAAACTTCACCACGGGCGCCACTGCTGCCCTGAAACTGTTCGCCACGCTGGGTGCCACGGACGCCATTATCGCATTCCCGCTCGAGAGCGTGAAAGAACGCGATGCCAACTGGGCGCTGCAGGCACTGGTGCTGGCCTCGAGCGACGCCGAATACCGTACCGACGCGCAGAAAAGCAAGAAAGAGCCGGCGCTTGCGGGCGTGCGCAAGGTCGTCATCGCCATGCCGAATGCCGGTACCGCCAAGGCCGCCCTGGCACAGGCCGCCGCAATTGCCAACGGCATGAAGCTCACGCGCGACCTGGGTAACCTGTCGCCGAACATCTGCACCCCGACCTACCTGGCACAAACGGCGCGCAAACTGTCCGACGACTTCGGCTTCGGCCTCGAAGTCCTGGAGCGCAAGCAGCTCGAAGCGCTCAAGATGGGCAGCTTCCTGGCAGTGGCGCGCGGCAGCGAAGAAGCGCCGAAGTTCATTGTCCTGCGCCACAACGGCGGCAAGCCGAACGATGCGCCGGTCGTCCTGGTCGGCAAGGGCATCACGTTCGATTCGGGTGGTATCTCGATCAAGCCGGGTCCGAGCATGGACGAGATGAAATACGATATGTGCGGCGCCGGTTCGGTGCTGGGCACCTTCCGCGCGATCGGCGAGATGGGCCTGAAGCTCAACGTGATCGGCATCGTCGTCGCCTGCGAAAACATGCCCTCGGGTCGCGCTGCCAAGCCGGGTGACATCGTCACCGCGATGAACGGCACCACCATTGAAATCCTCAACACCGACGCCGAAGGCCGCCTGGTGCTGTGCGACGCGCTGTCGTACGCCGAGCGCTTCAACCCGGCCGTCGTGGTCGACATCGCCACGCTGACGGGCGCCTGCATCGTGGCCCTGGGTCACCACACGAGCGGCCTGTTCACCCGTGACGACGCCGCGCACGACGCACTGGCCGACGAGCTGCTCACGGCCGGCAAGCAGGCTGGCGACGTCGCCTGGCGCTTCCCGCTGGGCGAGATCTACAACGACCAGCTCAAGTCGAACTTCGCCGACCTGGCCAATATTGGCACCCCGGGCGCCGCGTCGATCACGGCCGCGTGCTTCCTGGAGAACTTCACCCGCAAGTACACGTGGGCCCACCTCGACATCGCCGGCACCGCCTGGAAGTCGGGCGCCGCCAAGGGCGCCACCGGCCGCCCGGTGCCGCTGTTGACCACGTTCCTGATGAATCGCGTGTAAGCACCTCACGCATCGTGAAAAAGCCCCGCATGCGGGGCTTTTTTTCGTTTCGAACCGGTGCCCACAGCTGGGGTCAGGTCTGACATTCGGACACGACCTCAGCCTTAACCACTCGCAATGGTGTCGTGCACAGCATCAGTATGGGCCAGTGCCAACCAGCTCCGACTACCAACTGTCGAGACCGTGTCCAAATGTCAGACCTGACCCCGGCTTTTTTTTAAAGCAGGTCAGAACATTCTGGTGGCCACCGGCTCGGCGCCTGCTACGGCGGCGGACTTTTCTGCCGGCTGCATCAGCACGGTCAACGTGGCCGGGTAGCCATAGCCAGCGCCGGAATAGCGATCGACGTAGTGGCCGATGCCGGCGGTCGTGATCAGGTTGCCGACGAGGTTGCCCGTGTTGAGCTGCGCTTCTACCCGCTCGGCGGCGATGGCCACGCCCTGCTTCTTGCAGCTGATCGACAGCGGCCCCTTGTTGCGCGTGACCGTGACGCGGCCCGGGGCGATCACGTACCAGCGCCCGGCATCATTGCTCAGGATGCAACCGACCCCGCCAATTTCCCGGTAATCGAGTATGGCGTGCACTTCGAGCTGCTGCGTGGGGGAATCGGACATGGTCGCGCAGCCGCCCAACAGGGCAAGCGCGGACAGGACAAGCGGGCGGAAAAGAGGCGACATGGCAACCATCAAGAGGCAGATGCTTCTTTAACGGCAGCAGCGCGCAAATACTGAGGTGGGATCAGTCGAGCGGCGCGAAACGCGGCTGGACGAGACCGTCTTGGGTTACGGAGCCGAAGAAGGCGTCGCGGGGACGCACCCAGACGGCGCCAGCCGCATCCCGGTACACGATGACCGGGGTGTGATCGGATTCCAGCAGCGCCTCGCACACCACCTCATAGATGCCGCCCTTGTAGTGGCGGTAACGCATGCGGTGAAAAGGCTCAGACCTTTTCGGCCTCGGCCTTCTGTTTTTTCTTCAGGCCCTGGATGACCTTGAGCACGCCTTCCATACCAGCGGTCTCGTCCAGCTCGCTGAAAGCGTCCAGAACTTCATTCAGCACGCTGTTGCGCACTGCCGCTTCATCGGGCGCGATGGCCGGCACGGGGCTGCCATCCTTGCCGAACTTCGATGGTGATTCGGCAGCAGTCTTGGCGCCATGCGCCAGGGCGGCCTGCCAGATCACCCAGCGGCGCTGGGTTTCGAAAACGAGGTATTCCTCGGGCTTGTCTTCGCGGCGGCGAACGATGTGGCCCTCACGCTGGGCCCATGCTTCAAATGCACTGCGCATTTCTGTCCTTTTCAAATCTGCGTCAGGATGATGAACTCCCGAACGCAATATTTCACAATAGTACCACTAGCGCACGTCGATGGCTGGAAACAACTGTGTCGGCTGTCAACCAATACGGCATCATGACGCACCAATGGTACAATGAAAGTTGCACATACACAATTTTATTATTAACAAAAAGCAACCTGTGATGTTGTCGCGTCATGCGACGACGTCCGGATTCAATTCCTTATAGTCTTGAAGCGGCGATCAGGCAATACTTTTAGGAAAGTTATTAATCAAAAGTGTCATTAGTTGTTGTAATTATACCAACCAAGCCTCGATTCCACTACCGTTATTTCATGCATGCAGCTTAATCAATCCGGTAATTTCGTTAATAATAGCTGGTTGGCAAGCAAATGGGCTGCATTATCTTGAGTTACAAGCAACTCGCACAACGTTAACTGTAGAGAAATTGATGAAAATTGTCACCTGGAATGTAAATTCATTGAAGGTCCGCCTTGCACATCTGTTGCAATGGCTCGAAACTAACCCCGTCGATGTACTGTGTATTCAGGAGACCAAGCTCACCGACGACAAGTTCCCCGTCGCCGAGCTCAATGCCGCCGGCTACCAGGTCGCGTTCTCGGGTCAAAAGACCTACAACGGCGTGGCGATCCTGTCCCGCCTGCCAATCGACGATGTGGTGCGCAACAATCCGCATTTCGACGATCCGCAGCAGCGGCTGCTGGCCGCGACGATCGGTGGCGTACGCGTCATCTGCGCGTACGTGCCCAACGGGCAGGAAGTCGGCTCCGACAAGTACGCCTACAAGCTGGCCTGGCTGGCGGCCTTGCAGACGTGGGTGGCGGCCGAGATGGCAGCGCATCGGCAGTTCGCGATTCTCGGTGACTACAATATCGCGCCCGATGCACGCGACGTGCACGATGTGGCCGAATGGGAAGGCCGGATCCACTTTTCACTGCCTGAACGCGACGCGCTGCAGGCGCTGATGGCACTGGGCCTGTCGGACGCATTCCGCCTGTTCGAGCAGCCCGAAAAGCAGTACAGCTGGTGGGATTACCGCCAGATGGCGTTTCGCCGCAACCGCGGCCTGCGCATCGATCACATCCTGCTGTCCAAGGCGCTGGCCGAGCGCTGCACTGCCTGCCACATCGACCGCGAAACGCGCAAGTGGGAGCAGCCGTCCGACCACGCCCCAGTGGTTGCCACGCTGACCGATTAACCGGCCAGCAGCCGGCCGATCTGCGCGGCCGGCAACGGCCGCGCGAACAGGTACCCCTGCGCGAACTGGCAACCGAACGAACGCAGCAGCGCATACTGCCCTTCCGTCTCCACCCCTTCGGCCACGACCGACAGTTGCAGGCTGTTGGCCAGCGCCATCACGGCGGCCACGATCGCGCGGTCCTCGGCGCTGGCTTCGAGCTCGCGCACAAAAGCGCGGTCGATCTTGATCTTGTGGACCGGGAAACGCTTCAGATACGCCAGGCTCGAATAGCCGGTCCCGAAGTCGTCGATCGACAGGCGTGCCCCCATGGCATTCATCCGGTGCAGCGTCTCGAGCGTCTGGCCGCCGTGCTGCATCAGCGCGGTCTCGGTGATCTCGAATTCCACCAGGCGCGCGTCGATGCCAGTTTCCTGCACGATGGCGCCGATCGCGTCGACCAGGCCGTGGTGCGTGAACTGGCGCGCCGACAGGTTGATCGCGAGCGGCACCACGTCCAGCCCTTCGCTGCGCCACAACTGATTCTGCACGCACGCGGTGCGGATCACCCACTCGCCCACCGCCATGATCATGCCGCTCTCTTCGAGGATCGGAATGAATTCGTCCGGACCCACCAGTTCGTCGCCGCCTCGCCGCCAGCGCAGCAGCACCTCGAGTCCGTGCACGCGGCGCGTGGCGGTGCACATGATCGGCTGGTAGTGCAGCTCGAATTCACCCCGCGCCAGCGCGCCGCGCAGGCTCGATTCGAGGTCGAAGTGACGCGCCGCAGCCTGGTTCATGCGCTCGGTGAAGAACTGGTAATTGTTGCGCCCCGCCGCCTTGGCCTGGTACATCGCCGCGTCCGCGTGGCGCATCAGCGTATCGACGTCGCCGCCATCCTGCGGATACAGGCAGATGCCAATCGACGGCGAGATGTGCAGGCTGCGGCCTTCGATCGCGCACGGCGAGGCCAGTGCCTCGATGATCGCGTCGCCGACCGCAGCGGCGGCAGCGCCCTCCTCGACCCCGGGCAGCAGTACGACGAATTCATCGCCACCCAGGCGCGCCACCAGGTCGCCCGGACGCACCGAACGCACCAGCCGGTGGGCGACTTCGCGCAGCAGCTGGTCGCCGACCACATGACCGAGCGAATCGTTGATCGTCTTGAAGCGATCGAGGTCGAGGAACATCAGCGCCAGCCCCATGCCCTTGTGCGCTTCGTCGCCGCTGGCCACGCTGCGCATCGCCGCATCGAGCCGGTCGGACAGCATCGCGCGGTTGGGCAACCCGGTCAGGCTGTCGTGGTAGGCCATGTGGTGCACGCGCGCCTCGGCCTGGCGCCGCTCGTTGATTTCTTCCTGCAGCAGCGCGTTGGCGCCGGCCAGTTCGGCCGTGCGCTCGGCCACGCGCACTTCGAGCTCGTCACGCGCGCGCCGCACCGCATCGGCCGCTTCGCGCTGGGCCGTCACGTCGTCCACCAGCCAGACGCTGCGCCCGCGCGTGAGCGCCGCGTCGAACAGGCGCCCGGACAGGCGCGCCCAGAACCGCGTGCCATCGCGCCGCACCAGTTCATGCTCGGCCATGTGGGCCTGGCCAGTCGAGAACTGCGTCGCGGACAGCGTACGCGCGGCCATCCAGCTGGTCTGGTCGGCATACAGCGCGCGCACCGGATTGCCGTCCATGCCGCCCGGCGGCGCGCCGAACAGCTCTTCCATCTTGCGGTTGCAGTGCAGCGTGCGGCCGTTCTCGACGACGGCAATGCCCAGCACTGCGTTGTCGAGGATGGCGCGGTTTTCCATCAGCGCTTCACGCAGCGACTGCTCGTCGCCCTTTTCACGCGTGCGGTCTTCGAGCATCCAGATCGTGCCCTTGTCCGGGTCGAGCGGATTGACCTGATAGCCGATCATCAGGACCCAGACCCGCGCGCCATCCTTGCGCACCAGCGTGCGCTCGGTGCGAAACGGGCGGCCCTCTGCCAGTTGAGGATAGGCATCGGCGCCCAGCGCGCGGTACGCGTCTTCGTCCGGGTACAGCACGCGCGTGGACACGCCGAGCGGCTCCTGTTCGGTGTAGCCGAACATCGTGCAGAAGGCGGGATTGGCGCGCCGGATCACGCGGTTGCGGGTAAACATGACGCCGATCGAGGCATTGGTCATGATCGCCTGCATTTCACTGGCCGCCTGGCGCGCCGCGGTCACATCCTCGACGATCCAGATCGTGCCCGCGCTGCGGTTGCCCGGTTCGACTGAGCAGCCACGCAGGCGCGCCCAGAAGGGCGAGCCATCGCGGCGCCGGAACTGCTGCTCGCCCTTTTCGAACATGTCGCCCCGCCCCAGCACGGTGAACGCTTCGGTGGCCAGGGCCTGATACGCCTCGGGCGAGACGCACACGTCCTGCAGCGAAATGGTATCGACTTCATGCTGCGCATAGCCGAACATCTCGCCCAGGCGCGGGTTGAATGAACGGATCTGGTCCGGCTGTGTGACGGCGATGCCGACCGGTGCGTGCTCAAAGATCGCGCGCTGTTCGCGCACCGTGGGGCGCAGGCCGCCCAGATCCGCCCCGCGCACACCGGCGGCCGGCGTCGTGGGAACTTGCGGGGTCGAGAATCCATCCATCGTCGAGGTAGTCAGGCTGTGGGAAGTGATGATCAGGAGTTGTCATTTAGCAACCTGTTAAGTGAATCATAACCCGGAACAGCCAGGCACTCCAATCCGGAGCGACCAGAATACGACACTAGCCCGGCACCCGCACCCAGCCTTCCATCAGGATGCGTGCACTGCGGCTCATGCTGGCCTTCGCCACGCGCCACTGGCCATCGTCCAGCACCGCTTCGGCGCCCACCCGCAGCGTGCCGGATGGATGGCCGAAACGCACCGCGGAGCGCTCGCCGCCACCGGCCGCCAGGTTCACCAGCGTGCCCGGAATGGCTGCGGCCGTGCCGATCGCCACCGCCGCGGTGCCCATCATCGCGTGGTGCAGCTTGCCCATCGACAGCGCCCGTACCAGCAGGTCGATGTCGCCCGCCGCCACTTGCCGCCCGCTCGACGACACATACCCGGCGGCCTTGGCCACGAACGCGACCTTCGGCGTGTGCTGGCGTTTGCCTGCCTCGTCGATGCTGGCGATGAGACCCATGCGCAGCGCGCCGTGGGCGCGGATCGTCTCGAATACGGCCAGTGCGCGCGGGTCGCCATTGATCGCGTCCTGCAGCTCGGTGCCGTCGTAGCCCAGCGCCCCGGCCTCGATGAAGATGGTCGGGATGCCGGCATTGATCAGGGTCGCGCGCAGCACGCCCACGCCAGGCACGTCGAGCTCATCGACCAGATTCCCGGTCGGGAACATGGCGCCGCCACCGCCCTCTTCTTCGGCCGCCGGGTCGATGAACTCGAGTTGCACCTCGGCCGCCGGGAAGGTCACGCCATCGAGCTCGAAGCCGCCGGTTTCCTGCACCTGGCCAGCGGCCATCGGCACATGCGCGAGGATGGTCTTGCCGATATTGGCTTGCCAGATGCGCACCACGGCCACGCCGTCGTGCGGCACACGGGCCGGATCGACCAGGCCGGCGGCAATGGCGAACGGCCCCACCGCGGCCGACAGGTTGCCGCAGTTGCCGCTCCAGTCGACGAACGGCTTGTCGATCGCCACCTGGCCGAACAGGTAGTCGACGTCGTGCTCCGCGCGCGTGGACGCCGCGACGATGACGGCCTTGCTGGTGCTGGACGTGGCGCCGCCCATGCCGTCGATCTGCTTGCCGTACGGGTCGGGGCTGCCGATCACGCGCAGCAGCAGCGCGTCGCGTGCGGCGCCGGCCACGCGGGCATCATCGGGCAGATCGTCCAGCTTGAAGAACACGCCCTTGCTGGTGCCGCCACGCAGATAGGTGGCGGCGATCCGGCGCTGGGGAGAATACGTGGTTGGTCCCATCATGCCGCCTTCACCGTCGATTCAAGGAAATCCTGCGCAAAGCGCTGCAGCACGCCGCCGGCCTCGTAGATGGCCACTTCTTCGGCCGTATCGAGCCGGCACGTGACGGCCACCTCGACCCGCTCGCCGCTCGCGCGGTTGATGACCAGCGTGAGCTCGGCGCGCGGCGTGCGCGCGCCGATCACGTCGAACGTTTCGGTGCCGTCGATGGCCAATGTCAGGCGGTTTTCGCCCGGCTTGAATTCCAGCGGCAGCACGCCCATCCCCACCAGATTGGTGCGGTGGATGCGCTCGAAGCCTTCGGCCGCAATCGCTTCGACGCCCGCCAGGCGCACGCCCTTGGCCGCCCAGTCGCGCGACGAGCCCTGGCCGTAGTCGGCGCCGGCAATGATGATCAACGGCTGCTTGCGCGCCATGTAATGCTCGATCGCTTCCCACATGCGGGTGACTTCACCCTGTGGCTCGATGCGTGCGAGCGAACCGGCCATGACCTTGCCGTGGCTATCCTTGACCATCTCGTTCTTGAGCGTCGGATTGGCGAACGTGGCGCGTTGCGCCGTCAGGTGGTCGCCCCGGTGCGTGGCGTACGAGTTGAAGTCTTCTTCGGGCAGGCCCATCTTGGCCAGGTATTCGCCGGCGGCCGAATCGAGCAGGATCGCGTTCGACGGCGACAGGTGGTCGGTGGTGATGTTGTCGCCCAATACCGCCAGTGGCCGCATTCCAGCGAGCGGCCGGCTGCCTGCCAGCGCGCCTTCCCAGTATGGTGGGCGGCGGATGTAAGTGCTCGGCGCCCGCCAGTCGTACAGCGGGCTGACGGCGGCGCCATCGTCGGCCACGCGCGCGAACATCGGCGTGTAGACCTTGCGGAACTGTTCCGGCTTGACGCTCGCGGCGACGACGGCATCGATTTCTTCCTCGGATGGCCACAGATCGGCCAGGCGAATTTCACGGCCAGATGCGTCCAGCCCCAGCACGTCCTTCTCGATGTCGAAGCGGATCGTGCCGGCAATCGCGTAGGCCACCACCAGCGGCGGCGAGGCCAGGAACGCCTGCTTCGCGTACGGATGGATGCGGCCATCGAAATTGCGGTTGCCTGACAGGACCGCCGTTGCGTACAGGTCGCGCTTGATGATCTCGTCCTGGATCGCCGGGTCGAGCGCGCCGCTCATGCCGTTGCAGGTGGTGCAGGCAAAGGCGACGACGCCAAAGCCCAATTGGTCGAGCTCATGGCTCAGGCCCGCTTCGTCGAGGTACAGCGCCACGGCCTTCGAGCCGGGCGCCAGCGAACTTTTCACCCACGGCTTGCGTGTAAGGCCGGCGCGGTTGGCATTGCGCGCCAGCAGGCCCGCCGTGACCATATTGCGCGGGTTGCTGGTGTTGGTGCAACTGGTGATCGCGGCGATGATGACGGCGCCATCGGGCATCTGGCCCGGTGTGTTTTCGATCACGCCCGAGATGCCGCGCGCAGCCAGTTCTGACGTCGGCACGCGCTTGTGCGGATTGGACGGGCCAGCGATATTGCGCACCACGCTTGACAGATCGAACGACAGCGTGCGTTCGTATTCAGCCGTCTGCAGGCTGTCGGCCCACAGGCCGGCGTGCTTCGCGTACGTCTCGACCAAATGCACGGTGGCGTCGTCGCGCCCCGTCAGGCGCAGGTACTTGATGGTTTGCTCGTCGATGTAGAACATCGCCGCGGTGGCGCCGAATTCGGGCGCCATGTTCGCGATCGTGGCGCGGTCGCCCAGCGTCAGCGCGGCGGCGCCAGCGCCATAAAATTCGAGATAGGTCGAGACGACTTTGGCATTGCGCAGGAACTCGGTCAGCGCCAGCACGACGTCGGTCGCGGTGATGCCCGGCTGCGGCTTGCCGGTGAGTTCGACGCCGACGATGTCGGGCAGGCGCATCCACGAGGCGCGGCCCAGCATCACGCTCTCGGCTTCCAGCCCGCCGACACCGATGGCGAGCACGCCAAGCGCGTCGACCATCGGCGTGTGCGAGTCGGTGCCGACCAGCGTGTCCGGATAGGCCACGCCGCGCTCCGCCTGAATCACCGGCGACATGCGCTCGAGATTGATCTGGTGCAGGATGCCGTTCCCGGGCGGGATCACGTCGACGTTCTTGAAGGCCTTCTTGGTCCAGTCGATAAAGTGAAAGCGGTCTTCGTTGCGGCGATCTTCGATGGCGCGGTTCTTGGTGAACGCATCCGGGTCGAACCCGCCGCATTCGACGGCCAGCGAATGGTCGACCACGAGCTGCGTCGGCACCACCGGGTTCACCAGCGCGGGGTCGCCCCCTTGCAGCGCGATGGCGTCGCGCAGGCCCGCCAGGTCGACCAGCGCCGTCTGGCCGAGGATGTCGTGGCAAACCACGCGCGCCGGAAACCACGGAAAATCGAGGTCGCGCTTGCGCTCGATGAGCTGCTTCAGCGAATCGCGCAGGGTCGCCGGCGCGCAGCGGCGCACGAGATTTTCGGCCAGCACGCGCGACGTGTAGGGCAGCGTGGCGTAGGCGCCAGGCGCGATCGCGTCGACGGCGGCGCGGGTGTCGAAGTAGTCGAGCTCCGTGCCCGGCAGTGATGTGCGGTAATCGGTATTCATGGCGTTACTTGCGCTCTGCCAGCGGCACGAACTGCAGATCTTCCGGCCCCACGTAGTTGGCGCTTGGGCGGATGATCTTGTTGTCGATGCGCTGCTCGATGACGTGCGCCGCCCAGCCGGACGTGCGCGCGATGACGAACAGCGGCGTGAACATCGCCGTCGGCACGCCCATCATGTGGTACGACACGGCCGAGAACCAGTCCAGGTTCGGGAACATCTTTTTCACGTCCCACATCACCGTCTCGAGGCGCTCGGCGATGTCGAACATCTTCATCGAGCCGCCCTCTTCCGACAAGGTGCGCGCCACTTCCTTGATGACCTTGTTGCGCGGGTCCGAGATCGTGTAGACCGGATGGCCGAAGCCGATCACGACTTCCTTGTTGGCCACGCGGTTGCGGATATCGGCTTCGGCTTCGTCCGGGTTGTCATAGCGCTTCTGGATGTCGTGCGCGACTTCGTTGGCGCCGCCGTGCTTCGGTCCGCGCAGCGCGCCGATCGCGCCCGTGATGGCCGAGTGGATGTCCGAGCCGGTACCGGCGATCACGCGGGCGGTGAAGGTCGACGCATTGAATTCGTGTTCGGCGTACAGGATCAGCGACGTGTGCATCGCGCGCACCCACGATTCTTTTGGCGCAAAGCCATGCAGCAGGTGCAGGAAGTGGCCGCCGATCGAATCGTCGTCGGTATTCACGTCGATGCGTTTGCCGCTGTGGCTGAAGTGGTACCAGTACAGCAGCATCGAGCCGAACGACGCCATCAGGCGGTCGGCGATATCGCGCGCACCGTTGATGTGGTGATCGTCCTTCTCGGGCAGCGTGCACCCCAGGACCGACACGCCCGTGCGCATCACGTCCATCGGATGGGCATTGGCCGGCAACGCTTCGAGCGCGCTTTTCAGCGCCTGCGGCAGGCCGCGCAGCGAGCGCAGTTTGGCCTTGTAGCCGCGCAGTTCGCCGTCGTTCGGCAGCTTGCCGTGCACCAGCAGGTAGGCGATTTCCTCGAATTCGCTGGTAGTGGCGATGTCGAGGATATCGTAGCCGCGGTAATGCAGGTCGTTGCCCGATTTGCCCACCGAGCACAGCGCGGTATTGCCGGCGGCGACACCGGACAGGGCGACGGATTTCTTCGGTTTGAAGGTCGGGTTTTCCATGTTCTGCGTAGTCATCTAGGGTCTCCTTACTTGACTTTGTTCTGGGCAAACAGCGCATCGAGCTTCTGCTCGTAGCTGTGGTAATCGATGCGATCATACAGTTCGGCGCGCGTCTGCATCGTGTCCAGCACGTGCTGCTGCGTGCCGTCGCGGCGGATCGCGGCATACACGTTTTCGGCGGCCTTGTTCATCGCGCGAAACGCCGACAGCGGATACAGCACCAGGCCAACACCAGCGCCAGCCAGTTCGTCGACGGTAAACAGCGGCGTCGCGCCGAACTCGGTGATATTGGCCAGCACCGGCACCTTGACGGCGTCGGCGAAGCGCTTGTACATGTCGAGCGTCGTCATCGCTTCCGGAAAAATCATGTCGGCGCCCGCTTCGACACACGCCACGGCGCGTTCGATCGCTGCGTCCAGGCCTTCGACGGCCAGCGCATCGGTGCGAGCCATGATCACGAAGTCGTCATCCAGACGCGCGTCAGCAGCGGCGCGGATGCGGTCGACCATTTCTTCCTTGCTGACGATTTCCTTGCCCGGCCGGTGGCCGCAGCGCTTGGCGCCGACCTGGTCTTCGATGTGGCAGGCCGCCGCGCCGGCCTTGGAAAGCGAACGGACGGTGCGCGCGACATTGAAGGCCGAGGCGCCAAAGCCGGTGTCGACGTCCACCAGCAGCGGCAGGTCGCACACATCGGTGATGCGGCGCACGTCGACCAGCACGTCGTCGAGATTCGAGATGCCCAGGTCAGGCAGACCAAGCGAGCCGGCAGCAACGCCGCCGCCGGACAGGTAGATGGCCTTGAAGCCGGCGCGCTTGGCCAGCAGTGCGTGGTTGGCATTGATTGCGCCCACGACTTGCAGCGGGGATTCATCCAGGATCGCCTGACGGAAGGCGGCGCCTGCGGAAAGTGTGCTCATGCTGGTCCTTTGTGATTGCGGTAAGAGATCAGGCCAGGGATTGCAAGCACCGTGCCAGAGCGCCTCGACCTGTCCCTTACCGCAATTTCAAGGACTTACATGCGATCAGCGCCCTTTCCAGTGGCTGTACGAGATTCCGGATGTTTCATCATGAAATCCGGATTGAAACATGAAACACATGAATTTAGCTTACACCAGCCACAGCCCAGCGCCACTGACCTGCGCATCGATCACGTCTTGCTGCCCGATCCAGCTGCCGATCAGTTCAGCACGTGAAGCGGTCGCCAGTTGCGCGACCCACCCCGCGCTACCGCCGACTGCGTCCGCATCCAGGTCCGAGTTGGCATACAGCGCCGCCACGAACTGGGTGTCCGACAAGGCACCATAGCGCGCCGCGAACTCGTCCGAGCCGACAAAGCCTGCCACCAGGTCGGACTTGTCCAGGCCACTGGTGGCCCAGTCATTGAAGCCATCGAGATCGCCGCTACGATCGAGCACGGTCTGGTACAGCAGCCCCACAGACCTGAGCGTGCCCGCGTCGACCTGGGTGAACCGGAGATCGACCGTGCCATTGCTGAATGCGCCCTGCTCGATACCGAGCAACGTGTCGATGTCGCCGGTGGCCGCATCCACCGCCCGCACCGCTGTCGCGCCGAGCACGAAGCGCGTGGCGGCCAGCGCGCCGGCGTAGACGACGGTATCGGTGCCGTCGCCACCGACCAGCAAGTCATTGCCGGCGCCGCCATCCAGACGATCATCACCGCTGGCGGCGAGCCAGCCGTTTTCAGCGTTGACGCTGGAGGCAGCAATGACCAGGTCAGGACCCTGCAGCGCCCGGTGTTCGGTGCTGGCAGCAAAGCCGAGCAGCACGTCAGCGCGCGTGAGAAGCCCTTGCGCCAGCTGGCCGCTCCAGAATGCGAACCCCTGCGCGTCGGGCAAGCGACCCAGCACTTGGCTGTAGAGCGTCGACACGAACGCATCATCGGTCAGCGCATTCGTGCCACGCGCGGCCCACTCGGTCGAGGCGATGATGCCACGCGCCACGGACGCGGCATTGTTGCCATTGTTCAGGTAGAAGTTCAGGCCGTCGATGTCGGGTGCGCGGTCAAACGCTGCCTGATACAGCAGCGCCATGTCCACCAGGCTGTCGCGCGGGGCCGCAAGAAACGCAAGGTCGGCATCGCTGGCATCCAGCTGCGCGAGGGTAAGCGTGGCCGGCCGCCCCCCGGCGAACACCGTTTCGGCATGGACGGCGCCGAGCGCGCCGTCGCCCTCGATCGTGAATTGCCAGGCACCGCGCACGCTATTGCCGCCCTGCAGCACATCGTCGCCGCTGCCCCCGCGCAGGCTGTCGTTGCCGATGCCGCCCACCACCAGATCGGCACCGCTGCCGCCATCGAGCAGGTCATTGCCGCCGGCACTGCCGATGATGTCGTTGCCGCCGCCGCCGAACAGCTGGTCGTCGCCGGCGCCGAGATACATGTTCTGGACGGCGTCATCGCCGATCACGATGTTCTCGCCCGCTCCGCCGCGCAAGGTGACCGCACCGACGATCGCGGCGAACTGTACTTCGTTGAGCTCGATGGTCGCATTCGTGGGCAGACGGGTCGTATCGATGACCAGACCAATCGCGGCGCCGCCCGAGGCATCGCCCGTGATGGCGATCGTCGGCGCAGTGCTGCCGGGGGCCAGCGAAGGCGTCAGTGTGGCCGTGTGCAGCAAGGTACTCTGTGCCAAGGCCTGCAGGAAAGCGACGCCTTCCCCGCTCATGTCATCCTGCGCGTCGGAGCCGGCCACCGTCTTTTGCTCGATGCGCAGGATCAGGTCGCGCAGCGCCTGATCGCGGTCGAGCAGGCTGGACGGGCCGGCGGCCTGCAGCCCGGTGCCGACAGGCAGGCCGACCGTCAGTACCGATGTCACGCCGGCAGCCGATGCCGCCAGGGGAATGTCGGCCAGGCTCGCGTTCGGTGTGTTCGGGTCGTCAGAGCGGGTGGCTGTGACGAACGGCACCGTGATCACCGTGTTGACCAGGCCCGTCGCGGGATCGGTCGTGGTGCTGGTGACGACAGGCACGCCATCGACCGTCGTGGTGGGCGTTTCCGGTGGCGGCTCGGGCGGGTTGTCCGGGCCCACGGTGAACGTATGGGCCGCGGCATTTGCCGCGACCGCGTTGCCGGCGATATCGCGCAGCGTGCCGGTGATCCCGATCGTGTAGGTCCCGGCGTCGAGCGGATCCCAGTTGCCACCCGGCGCCTGTACCGTGTAGGTGACGACGTTGCCATCGACGACGTAGCTGATGACGGTCAGGACGCCGTCCGGCCCGGTCACGCTGACATTGTCGATGCCGGCCGTGGCGGCATCGATGCCTGCGCCGCTATCGGCGTACGTCACGGTGAAGGTGAAGCTGGTACCGACCGGATCGATCAGGCTGGCCCGGACCGGCGTGCCGGCGGTCGGCGCCGCCCCGTCGACCAGGTAAGCCTGCGTCAACGCCGGGCCATGGTTGCCCGCCGTGTCGGCCACGCGCACCTGCAGCGTGCCGCTCGCCGGCAGCACGACGCCTTCCAGCGTCCAGGCACTGCCACTGCCGCCGGCCGTGAGCCAGCTTTCACCGTCGTCGAGCGACACTTCGACGAACTCGTCGCCCGTGAGCGCGGTGCTCAGGGTGCCGCTGATGTCCTGCGCGGCGACGTTGGTGATGAAGTCGTTCGCACTGGCGCCCGAGTCGATCGCCAGCACCGCCGTGGCCGGCGTGGTCGTGGGCACGTCGAGGTCGATCGTGTAGGCCTGGCTGGCGTCGATGCCCGCAAGATTGTCGGCGTCGAGCGCGCGGATGATGATTGTCCCGGACGCCGGCAAGACGACATCGGCCCATGTCACGCTTGCGCCGACGACGCCGGCGCTGATGTCGATCCAGGTGGCGCCATTGTCGACCGAGCCGAACACGCTCTCGCCCGCCACCAGCGCGCGCGACAGTGTTGCCTCGATCGTTTGCAACGCAACGTTGGTATTGAAGTCAGTATCGCTGACGCCATTGTCGGCCGACAGGCGCAGGTTGCCGACCGTGGGCGCATTGCTGAAGGTGACGTCGATGACGCCTGCGCTGGTCACGCCAGCCACGCCGTTGCCAGCCAGGTCGAGCACCGAACCGGCCGCAATCCCGACGGTGTAGCGCCCGGCATCCTGGATGTCCCAGGCGCCGCCCGGCGCGGCGACGGTGTAGGTGACGACATTACCGTTGACGCTGTACGACTGGACGTCCAGAAGGTCGTTCGCGGGCGTGGTGACGCTGATGTTATCGGTGCCGAAACTGTCGATGTCGAGGCCCGCGCCGCCGGTATCGCCCCAGGTCACCACGACCTCGAAGGTGGCGCCGGCCGGCAACTGCAGCACAGTGGCGGCCGGCACCGCTGCGGTCGGACTCACCGCGTCGACGAGGTAGTTGCTGCTGTAGACCGGCCCGGCATTGCCTGCCAGGTCGAGCACCCGCACCTGCAGGGCGCCGCTCGCATCGAGCACGAGGCCGGCGAGCGACCAATTGGGCGAGCCGGTTGAGGCAATGGCATCGAGCCAATCGGTGCCATTGACCGACACCTGGACCTGCTCGCCGGCCTGCAGCGCCGTGTCGAGCGTCCCTGACACGGTCTGGTTTGCGCTGGCCACGATGAAGTCGCCGTTGCTGTCGCCGCTCAGTTCCGCCAGCGTGATCCCGGTCGTGGGCGCGGTGGTGTCGAGCGTGTACGCGCGCGTGGCCGGTGTACCGGCATTGCCATGCTCGTCTTCCAGGCGCAGCACGATCGCCCCGCCCACGACCAGCGTGGCGCTGGTCCAGTCGAGTGTGGTGCCGCTGACGCGGTTCGTGATGTCGGTCCAGGTGGCGCCATTGTCCACCGAGCCCAGGAGCGTCTCACCGGCGTCGAGCGGCTGGCTCAGGGTCGCGCTGATCGTCTGGCTGGCGACGTTCGTGTTGAAGTCGGCGTCGCTGGCGCCGCTGTCGTTCGCGATGCCGATATCGCTGAAGCTGGTCGTGGGCGCCGTGTGGTCGATCGTCAAGGCAAGTGCGCTGCCAAGCGCGCTCGAGAGGTCGCCGGTGGCGGACGTGACGAAGGCGCGCACAGCGTAGGTGCCGTCCAGGCCGCTCGTCGACAGGTCGCTGACGGTCCAGGTGCCGTTGGCAACCGTCGCCGTGGCAGACCGCTCGCCGACGTCGTAGGTGCCGTCGTCATCGCCGTCGATGAACACCGTGACCGTGCTGGCCGTATCGCCCGTTGCACTGGTGCCGGACAGTGTCAGGCTGGCGGCCGCGGTAACGTCGTCGTCGCTCTCGAGACCCGTATCGGCGCCTGCATCCAGGTCGGGCGTGCCGGGCGTCTGCGGTATGACGCTGAAGTTGATGGTCCGGGTTGCCGTCGCAGCCCCATCGCTGACCTGGATCGTGATGCTGTCGTTGCCGGCATAGCCGCTGGTGGGTGTATATAGCAAGGTGCCGCCCGGCGTGATGTCGGCGCTGCCGCCGCTGGCCGTGGCGCCCGTCAGTTGTGCGATGCCGTGGCTGGCCTGACTGACGACTGACCAGGTCAGCGTTTCGGCAGCGTCCGGATCGTTCACGTGCAGCAGGCTGGCGAGGTCGAGCGCGCTGCCATTCTGGTCCACGTCCACGCTGGCGGCAAGCGGCTCGACGAACACCGGGGCGGTGGACAGGGACTCAATGTTGGACAGGACGATATTGTCGAACTGGAGCAGGATGACCTCGCCGGTTGCTGCATTGGACAGCTCGGCCCATGCAATGCCTTGCATCGCCGGCTCGCTGGCCAGCATCACGCGCACCGCATCGCTGGGCAACTGCGTGCCGCCGTCGAATTGCGCGGCAGGGATGTTGAAGGTCACCGGCGTCACTGTTTTATCCGTGCGGATATTGACCGTCAACCCGAACGCGCTCAGGTCCAGCACCGACAACTCCGTCAGATCGAATGTCCGGCCACCGTCGAGCGCCAGCGTGACCACGGCAGGCGCGAGCACGTTCGGGTTTTCCAGGTCGACCGAGATGGTCAAGCCATCCAGGCCGACCACGTCGTAGCCTGAGAACGATGTCTCATCGGTATACACGAGAGAGCCGGCATCGGCGGTGAGCGTCAGCACCGCGTCGCCGATCTGCTGGCTGGCAATGGGTGAGCCGGGGTTCCCGATGATGTCTTGCGCGATGACGCCGTTCGTGAAATCGAACGTCACCGGGCCGGGCTGGACCAGGTTGCTGTTGGCGATGGACGCGCGGGTGTGGCTGGCATGCGAGGAAGTGATCATGGTTGTCGTAGGATGTCGATGGCGTGAAGGGAAGTTTCAACCGGGCTGCGCCTGGCAGCCCGGGAGCACTCATGGACGTGACGGGTAAATACCTTGCGTGGCGATGATGAAGTTCAGGGTGGTATATGGCGGCATGGTGCCGATGGCGCCGGTCAGGGCGACCTGCACCGGCAACGGCTGCCCGGCGCCAGTCGTGCTCACCGCGATCGTGCCCGCCGCTGCCGGCAACGCCACGTCGAACGGCCGCAGCGTGGTCGTGGCGGTGTCGGTCGCATACAGCTTGGGCGGCGTGAGCCCACCCGTCACGCACCCGAGTACCTTGCCGGGACCCGGCACGCTGTCCACCGCCGCACCGACCGCATCGACGGGAACCGCGACACTGATGCTGGCCGCCGCCGCGCCCGTGAATGCGGCCCCGTGACTGTGCGCGGGCAGGTTGTTCACGCCGATCGTGACGCTGCCGGCACCGCTGGCCCCGCTCATGCTCGCCGTGGTGGCGCCGCCCTTCTGGGCGATGCCCGTCATCCCCTGGGCGCCCATCGGAAACCTGTTACGCAGGTCGGGCAGCGCAAAGGTCTGCTGACCGTCACCACCGTAGTAGTTGCCCAGCAGCGTGTAGAGCGCCTGATTCTGATTGATCGCTAGTAATGAGCCGTCGCACAAGGCCCAGCCGATCGGTACCCACGGTATGGGCCACAAGATGATTTGTCCCAGGATTGGATCCATGTCTCTCCTCCAGCTTGAATGAAGTTTGAGTGGAATTACCTTTGGGATGGTCGCACGACAGAAATTGGCACCCGGTCGACAATGGTCAAACCATGTGCGCTTCGTTGAAAAGATTGACGGATATACGACGGTTTGATGCAGTTCCAATAGCGCAGAGACCAAAAAAAACCGGGTGGGTCCTTGCGGACCACACCCGGTTTGCGCTGCCTGACTGATCGGACGTTAGTGGCCCGACGCGCCTGATGCACCGATACCGGTCTCGGCGCGCACTTGCTGCGCCTCGAAGCCTGCACGGTCGATCCGGGCACGGGGACCCTTGTCGGTGATCGAGAACAGCCAGATACCGATGAAGCCCACTGCCATCGAGAAGATGGCTGGCGAGGCGTACGGGAAGATCGCTGCCGGATGGTGCAGCACATCGACCCACACCGATTTCGACACGATCGTCAGGCCCACTGCCGTGGCCAGGCCCAGGAAGCCGCCGACCGTGGCGCCGCGGGTAGTGCAATCCTTCCAGAGCACCGACATGAACAGCACCGGGAAGTTGGCCGATGCGGCAATTGCGAAGGCCAGCGACACCATGAAGGCGACGTTCTGCTTCTCAAAGGCGATACCCAGCACCACGGCCACGATACCCAGGCCGATGGTGGTGATCTTCGACACGCGCAGCTCGTTTTCGCTGGTGGCATTGCCCTTCTTGAACACGGTCGCATACAGATCGTGCGACACGGCAGAAGCGCCCGACAGCGTCAGACCGGCCACCACAGCCAGGATGGTCGCGAACGCCACCGCCGAGATGAAGCCCAGGAACACGTCACCGCCCACGGCCTTGGCCAGGTGGACCGCCGCCATATTGTTACCGCCCAGCAGAGCACCGGCTGCATCCTTGAATGCCGGGTTGGTACCCACCAGCACGATCGCGCCGAAGCCGATGATGAAGGTCAGGATGTAGAAGTAGCCGATCCAGGTGGTCGCCCACAGCACCGACTTGCGCGCTTCCTTCGCGCTCGGGACGGTGAAGAAGCGCATCAGGATGTGTGGCAGGCCGGCGGTACCGAACATCAGCGCCATACCGAACGAAATGGCCGAGATCGGATCCTTAATGAAGGTGCCCGGGCCCATGATGGCGGTGCCCTTGGCATGCACTTCGGTCGCGGTCTGGAACAGTTTGGCCGGGCTGAAGTTGTATTGCGCCAGCACCGAGAACGCCATGAACGACGCGCCCGACAGCAGCAGCACGGCCTTGATGATCTGGACCCAGGTGGTGGCCGTCATGCCGCCGAACAGCACGTAGACCATCATCAGGATACCGACCAGCACGACGGCGATCCAGTATTCCAGACCGAACAGCAGCTTGATCAGCTGACCCGCGCCGACCATCTGCGCGATCAGGTAGAACGCGACCACGACCAGCGTGCCGGACGCAGCGAACACGCGGATCGGCTTTTGCGCGAAGCGGTACGAAGCGACGTCGGCAAACGTGAAGCGGCCCAGGTTACGCAGGCGCTCGGCCATCAGGAACGTGATGACAGGCCAGCCGACCAAAAAGCCGATCGCATAGATCAGGCCATCGTAACCGTCGAGGAACACGGCGGCCGAGATACCCAGGAACGATGCAGCCGACATGAAGTCGCCCGCGATCGCCAGACCGTTCTGAAAGCCCGTGATGCCGCCGCCAGCGGTGTAGAAGTCGGACGCCGACTTGGTCTTGGCTGCGGCCCACTTGGTGATGAACAGCGTGCCCACGACAAACAGCGCGAACATGCTGATCGCGGTCCAGTTGGTCGGCTGGCGAACGGCCTGGCCCATATCGGGCGCGGCGTAAGCAATGCCGGAGGCGGCCAGCAGCACGAATGCCAGCAGCGAGGGGGTGCGAGCGCCGGCCATCATGCGCCCACCTTGGCACGGATGGCATCGCTCAACTCGTCGTATTCGCGGTTGGCGCGGCGCACGTAGATGCCGGTGATCAGAATGGTAAACAGGATGACGAACAGGCCCAGGGGAATACCCCAGGTGATGACACTGTTGCCGATCGGGGTGCCCATGAATTCCTTGTTGAACGCGACCAGCAGCGTGAAGCCGTAGTACACGATCATCATGGCCCAGGTCAGCGTCCAGCCGAAGCGGGAACGGATGCGCTTGAGTTTCTGGTAATTGGGGTCGTTCTTGACCCGGTCTACGATATCTTGATCCACTTTGTCTCCTGATTCTTTTGATAATGCCGTGGTTCGGCTGCCTTTGTGGCTGCGACCCATCCTACGGGCATGCCCTTACCGGATTCTTACGCCGCAAGCTTAATTACGACCGGTCGTTCGACAAATTGGCGTTTCAAGCTGAAACAGGGTTCATCATTTGCACTACACTTGAAACATGGATTCCCCACGCCCTTCTTCTGCTGGCGACAAGCCGATCATCTGGACGGTCTCGGTCTCGCGCCTGTCCGCGCTGTTTCGCGACATCACCGTCGAATACGATCACCTGGCGTCGATCGAGCCCCTGCACATCGGTTTCGACGAGGCGGCCACCTATATCCGTGAGCGGCTGGCCAGCGAGCACTGCGACGTCGTGATTGCGGCCGGCTCGAACGCGGCCTGGCTCAAGAGCCGCGTGTCGGTGCCCGTGGTCGCCGCCAGGGCCAGCGGCTTCGACGTGCTGCAGGCGCTCACGCGCGCGCGCAAGCTCGCCGGCAATGCCCCTGGCGCCATTGGCGTGGTCAGTTATGGCGCCCTGCTCCCTGAGCTGGCCGAGTTCGCCACCGGCTTCGGCCTGGCCCTGGTCCAGCGCAGCTATGTCACGCAGGAAGACGCGCGCGCTGCCGTCGATGAACTCAAGGCGCTGGGCGTGGCCGTCATCGTCGGCGCCGGCTCGGTAACCGACCTGGCCGAAGAAGCGGGCCTGCGCGCCGTGTTCCTGTATTCGGCGGCATCGATCCGCCAGGCGTTCGACGATGCTCTGGAACTGGCGCGCCTGACCCGGCTCGAGGTCGATCGCAGCCGTGGCCGTGGCCGAACCGGCAGCACGCCGCCCGACAGGCAGCGGCTGCGGCGCGGCCTGAACGACCTGCGCGGCGACTCGCCCGCCATGCAGCAGCTGCGCCAGACGGTGGTGCTGTACGCGCGCTCGCCCAGCACCGTGCTGATCGAAGGCGAAACCGGCAGCGGCAAGGAACTCGTGGCGCAGGCGATCCACCGCGAAAGCCCGCGCCAGGATGCGAACCGCCCTTTCGTGGCCGTCAATTGCGGCGCGATTGCCGAGTCGCTGCTCGAATCGGAACTGTTCGGCCATGAAGACGGCGCGTTTACCGGCGCACGCCGTGGCGGGCACGCGGGGCTGTTCGAAGCGGCCAATGGCGGCACGCTGTTTCTCGACGAGATTGGCGAAATGCCCCTCGCCTTGCAGACGCGCCTGCTGCGCGTGCTGGAGGAACGCGAAGTGATGCGCGTGGGCGGCACGCGGCCGGTGCCGATCGATGTGCGCGTGATCAGCGCCACCCACTGCGACCTGGAGGCGCGCGTGCGCGACGGACGCTTCCGGGCCGACCTGTTCTATCGCCTGGCCGTGCTGCGCCTGGCCCTGCCGCCACTGCGGGCACGGGTGCAGGACATCGCGCCGCTGCTCGAATGGTCGCTCAAGGGCGCACTGGCCGCGCTCGATGCGCGCCCGCATCCCAACCTGCTGGCCGAACTGAAGGCCTGCACGCCGCTCCTCACCGGCTACGCCTGGCCCGGTAACGTGCGCGAGCTGCGCAACCTGACCGAGCGCCTGGCGCTGTTCCTGGCGGCCGAACCGCTGCAGGCGCTCACGCCCGGCTTCATGCTGTCGGTGGCGCCGGAGCTGGCGCGTGGTGCAGCGCCGGCCAGCGCATCGGCCGGGCAGAACCGCGAATCGGCAGCGGCAGTGCTGGCGCGCTTTGGCGGGCAGCGCGACCTGGCGGCCGACCATCTGGGAATCAGCCGCACGACGCTGTGGCGGCGGCTGAAGGCGGAAGGCTGACCTCGGATCTTCAACCCTTAAGACGCTCTAAAGCAACGTCCACCGAAAACTCGTATCATGATTCTTTGATATGGCCTGGCGCCAATCCGCGCCAGGTCGTCATGGCATGCCGACCGCGGCGCCTCTATCCGCGGCGCCGCAGTCCGACCCCAACGGAGGCAAATATGCAACATGCGTCGCAAGCGGCTTTGTTTTCCCTGATTGGCGATACCCCGATGGTCGAAGTGACCCGCATCGATACCGGGCCCTGCCAGCTGTTCCTGAAGCTCGAATCGCAGAATCCCGGCGGCTCCATCAAGGACCGCATCGGCAAGACGATGATCGAACAGGCCGAGCATGACGGCCTGCTCAATCCCGGCGGCACCGTCGTCGAAGCCACCGCCGGCAACACGGGCCTGGGCCTGGCGCTGGTGGCGCGCATCAAGGGCTATCGCGTCGTGCTCGTCGTGCCCGACAAAATGGCACCCGAAAAAATCCTGCACCTCAAGGCACTTGGCGCCGAAATCCACCTGACCCGCTCCGACGTCGGCAAGGGCCACCCGGAGTACTACCAGGATCTCGCCGCGCGGCTGGCCAAGCAGATTCCCGGCGCCTGGTTTGCCGACCAGTTCAACAACCCGGCCAATCCGCGCGCCCACGAAACCACGACCGGCCCCGAGATCTGGGACCAGGCCAAGCACAAGCTGGACGCAATCGTGCTCGGGGTCGGCTCGTCCGGCACGCTCACCGGCCTGTCGCGCTACTTCAAGAAAGCCGCACCCCAGCTCGAATTCATTCTGGCCGATCCGAAAGGCTCGATCCTGGCCGAATACGTCGAGACCGGCCACGTGTCGCAGCATGCCGGCTCGTGGGCCGTGGAAGGCATCGGCGAAGACTTCATTCCCGGCATCGCCGACCTCACCCGCGTCAAGCAGGCCTACACGATCACCGACGAAGAAAGCTTCGCGACCGCCCGCCTGCTGCTGCAGCAGGAAGGCATCCTGGGTGGTTCTTCCACCGGCACGCTGCTGGCCGCGGCGCTCAAGTACTGCCGCGCACAGACGCGCCCCAAACGCGTCGTCACGTTCGTCTGCGACACCGGGACGCGCTATCTCAGCAAGGTGTACAGCGATGGCTGGATGGTCGACCAGGGCCTGATCACGCGTCCGAAAACGGGTGACTTGCGCGACCTGATCGGGCGCCGCCACGACGCCGGCGAAGTCATCACGCTGGCGCCATCGGACACGCTGCTCACTGCGTTTAACCGCATGCGCTCGAGCGATCTGCAGCAACTGCCCGTGATGGACGCCGATGGGCGTCTGGCGGGCCTGATCGATGAATCCGACCTGCTGCTGAAGGTGACGCAATCGAACGACCATTTCAGCGCGCCGGTTTCAACCACCATGACGGCCGACCTTCAAACCCTGCCCCCTGGCGCGAGCATGGCGCAACTGCGCGACATTCTCGACCGGGGCCTTACTGCCGTGATCGCCGACGGGCCGCAGTTCTTCGGCCTGATCACGCGCTTCGACCTGCTCAATCACCTGCGAAGGACACTCTCGTGACCCATCCGGACACCAAACACACGATCGAATTCAAACGCCACCTGGCCACCCGCGTCATCCATGGCGGCCAGTCACCCGAACCCGCGACCGGCGCCGTGATGCCGCCGATCTTCGCCACTTCCACCTATCGCCAGGAAAGCCCGGGCGTGCACCAGGGCTTCGACTACGGCCGCTCGCACAACCCGACCCGCTTCGCGCTCGAACGCTCGCTGGCCGATATCGAGGGTGGCCGCGCCGCCTTCGCGTTTGCGTCGGGCCTGGCCGCCATCGCTGCCGTGCTGGAACTGCTTCCGAGCGGTTCGCACATCGTGGCCGGCGACGACATGTACGGCGGCACTTACCGCCTGTTCGAGCGCGTGCGCCGCGACAGCGCCGGGCATACGTTCAGCTACGTCGATCTGTCCGACGCGGACGCGCTGGCCGCCGCCATCACGCCTGCCACGCGCATGGTGTGGGTCGAGACGCCCACCAACCCGATGCTCAAGCTGGCCGACCTGACCGCCATTGCCAGCCTGTGCCACGCACGCGGCATCCTCAGCGTCTGCGACAACACGTTCGCCAGCCCGATCATCCAGCGCCCGCTCGAACACGGGTTCGACATCGTCGTGCACTCGACCACCAAGTACATCAACGGCCACTCGGACGTGATCGGCGGCGTGGCCATCGTCGGCGCCAGCGACCACCAAACGGGCCTGGCCGAAAAGCTCGGCTTCATCCAGAACTCGGTCGGCGCGATCCAGGGGCCATTCGACAGTTTTCTCGTGCTGCGCGGGATCAAGACGCTGGCCCTGCGCGTCGAGCGCAGCAGCGGTAACGCCCTGCTGCTGGCCAGCTGGCTCGAGCAGCAGCCACAGGTTCGCAAGGTGCACTATCCGGGGCTGGAGTCGCATCCGCAGCACGCGCTGGCGCGCAACCAGATGCATGGCGGGTATGGCGGTATTGTCTCGATTGAGCTGGACGCTGACCTGGACGGCGCGCGGCGCTTCCTGGAAGCGTGCGAAGTGTTCACGCTGGCCGAAAGCCTGGGCGGGGTGGAGAGCCTGATCGAGCATCCGGCGCTGATGACGCATGCCAGCATTCCGCCGGAGCGGCGTGCCGAGCTGGGTATTGGCGACGGGCTGATTCGCCTGTCGGTCGGGATCGAGCATATCGACGATCAGCGTGAGGATTTGCGGCGGGCGCTGGCGGCGATTTGATTGGTTAAATTGCCGTCATCATCCGTCTGAGAGCCGACGCCGATCTCTCCCGGATGAACGTGCTGCCAACCATCACCGCGTGCGCGGCGAAGCCGCGCACGCCCTACGCCAGCAAGAGAGGTTCTTGACGTAATTTGAACGTTGCCACCAGCGCCGACAATTCCGCGGCCTGCTGACGCATCGAGGCGGCTGCTGCTGCCGCTTCTTCGACCATCGCCGCATTCTGCTGGGTCGAGAGGTCCATCTCGGCAATCGCGCGGCTGACCTGCGTGACGCCGTTGGCCTGGCCGGCGCTGGCGGTGTGGATCTGGCCCAGGATGCCCGCCACTTCGTGCACGTGCTGGAGCATGGCGCGCATCGTCGAGCCGGCTGCTTCAGCCATGCCGGTGCCGACCTCGATCTCGTGCGACGATTCGCCGATCAGCTTCTTGATTTCTTTGGCGGCATTGGCCGAATGCTGCGCCAGGTTGCGCACTTCGGCTGCCACCACCGCAAACCCCCGCCCCTCGCTGCCGGCGCGCGCCGCTTCCACCGCTGCATTCAGCGCAAGGATATTCGTCTGGAACGCGATGCTGTCAATCATCCCGGTGATGTCGACGATGCGCGCGGCCGACGCCTTGATCGCACCCATGCGCGTGACCAGTTGACCCACGGCCTGCGCACCCTCGGCGGCCACGCCTGACGCCGTCTGGGCCAGCGCATTGGCCTGCTGCGCATTGGCGTTGTTGCTGGCGATGGCGTCCGACAGTTCGTCCATCGCCGTGACCGTCTCGCGCAGCGATTCGGCCTGGCGCTCGGTGCGGATCGACAGGTCCTGGTTGCCTTCGGCGATTTCACCTGACGCGGCATCGATTGCCTGCGCCCCTTGCAGCACTTGCGCCACGGTCCCCGACACGCCATGCGTCATGCCGTTGAGTGCATCGAACAGGCGACCGATTTCATCCGTACGGACGTGGCGGATGGTCGGGCGCAGGTCGCCATGGGCTACCTGCTCGGCCAGCGTGGCAGCTTGTTTGAGCGGCACGACCAGATTACGGGTCAGCAGCCACGCCAGGCCACCGGCGACGGCCAGCGCCGCAGCGCCGAGCACCAGCAGCAGCGCCTTGCTGAAACGCGAGGCCGCTGCCGACGCGTCGGCCAGGCGGTGCGCTTCGTTGCTCTCGTGGGTAAGCAGACCTTCAAGCGCAGCAACCTCGGCACCGTAGGCCGGCTCCCATCGCCTGGTCAGGATCTCTTCGACCAGGCCGGTCTGGCCCAGGTCCTTGGCCTTGAACAGGTCGGCCTGGATCGTGGCCAGCGCCGCCTTACGCTCTCCTGCTGCAGCGATCAGCGTGCGCTCCTGTGGCGTACCCGGCAATTTGCCCAGTTTCGCCTCGATGTCGCTGGCGATCTTGCGTCCTTCGGCCAGTTGTGCGCCGAAGTAATCGCCCAGTTCCAGACTGTCGCTGCGCGCGATCGACACGGCACGCGAGCCGTTCAGGCGCGCGATGCCGAGCAGTTCGGAGGCCAGTTGCTGCTTGGCGAGCTTGTCGTCGACCAGGTTGGACGTGATGACGTCGGCTGCTTGCATGCGCCAGACGGCAACGGCGGCGATGATGACAATGACGAGGGACAGGATGCCAAAGGCACCGATGAGCTTGGAAAAAGTAGTGCGCGGTGCGAGTCGCATTGGGATTTCCGGGAGAGTGAAACAACGTGTGCGCACAGTGTAGGAATGTTCGATGACAGGCATGTGAAATAGCGCCGCAGGAACTGTGATTGCCATGCTGAAATGCGCAATCAACGTTACGTGTGGGTGACGCCAAGCATGAAAAAAGCCCGCGGCACTTGCGTGCGCGGGCTTTTGCGGGAGCGAACCTGCTTACTCGATTTCGACCGTCTCGGCCGGGGCCGGTGGCGGGCTGACATCGCCCTCGGGGAACTCGAGAACCACGTCGTCCTTCTCGTTCAGGTCGACCGTCACGCGACCACCGTTGGTCAGGCGACCGAACAGCAGTTCGTCGGCCAGCGCCTTGCGGATCAGATCCTGGATCAGGCGCGACATCGGACGTGCACCCATCGACGGGTCGAACCCTTTCTGGCCGAGGAACTTGCGCAGCTTCTCGGTGAAGATGGCTTCAACTTTTTTCTCGTGCAGCTGCTCTTCGAGCTGCATCAGGAACTTGTCGACGACGCGCAGGATGATGTCTTCGTCCAGCGCGCGGAAGCTGATGATCGCATCCAGACGATTGCGGAACTCTGGCGTGAACATGCGCTTGATGTCGCCCATTTCGTCGCCCGCTTCACGCGAGTTGACGAAACCAACCGAACGCTTGGTCAGGCTTTCCGCACCCGCATTCGTGGTCATGATGATGATCACGTTGCGGAAGTCGGCCTTGCGACCGTTGTTGTCGGTCAGCGTGCCATGGTCCATCACCTGGAGCAGGATATTGAAAATGTCCGGGTGGGCTTTTTCAATCTCGTCCAGCAGCAGCACCGTGTGCGGCTTCTTGGTGATCGCTTCGGTCAGCAGGCCGCCCTGGTCGAAACCAACGTAGCCCGGCGGCGCACCGATCAGGCGCGAGACAGCGTGCCGCTCCATGTACTCGGACATGTCGAAGCGCACCAGCTCGATGCCCATGATGAAGGCCAGCTGCTTGGCGACCTCGGTCTTGCCGACACCGGTCGGGCCCGAGAACAGGAACGAACCGATCGGCTTGTCCGTCTTGCCAAGGCCGGCGCGCGCCATCTTGATCGCCGCCGACAGTGCTTCGATCGCCGGGTCTTGCCCGAACACGACGTTGCGCAGGTCGCGGTCGATCGTCTGCAGCTTGCTGCGATCGTCCTGGTTGACCGATTGCGGCGGGATTCGCGCGATCTTGGCAATGATGTCCTCGATCTCGGCCTTGCCAATCGTCTTCTTCTGCTTCGACTTCGGCAGGACGCGCTGGGCAGCACCGGCTTCGTCGATCACGTCGATTGCCTTGTCCGGCAGGTGACGGTCATTGATGAAGCGCGCAGCCAGTTCGGCTGCGGTCGTCAGCGCCGATGACGAGTATTTCACGCCATGGTGCTCTTCGAAGCGCGATTTCAGGCCGCGCAGGATCGCGATGGTCTGTTCGACCGTCGGCTCGTTGACGTCGACCTTCTGGAACCGGCGCGACAGCGCGTGGTCTTTTTCGAACACGCCGCGGTACTCGGTGAACGTGGTCGCGCCAATGCACTTGAGCTGGCCATTGGCCAACGCCGGCTTGAGCAGGTTCGATGCGTCGAGCGTACCGCCCGAAGCCGAACCGGCGCCGATGATCGTGTGGATCTCGTCGATGAACAGGATGCCGTTCGGCGTGTCCTTGATCTGCTTGAGCACGGCCTTCAGGCGCTGCTCGAAGTCACCGCGGTACTTGGTGCCGGCCAGCAGTGCGCCCATGTCCAGCGAGAACACGACCGCGTTCTGCAGGATTTCAGGCACGTCTTCCTGGACGATGCGCCATGCCAGGCCCTCGGCGATCGCGGTTTTACCCACGCCCGCCTCGCCCACCAGCAGCGGATTGTTCTTGCGGCGACGGCACAGGATCTGGATCACGCGATCGACTTCTTCTTCGCGTCCGATCAGCGGATCGATCTTGCCGTCGGCAGCTGCCTTGTTCAGGTTTTGCGTGAACTGGTCCAGCGGGCTCTCTTTGGCCTGACCTTCGACCTGCGCTTCCTCGACGCCTTCAGGCGCCTTGGACGTGTCGACCTGCTGGTCCTTGCGCACGCCGTGCGAAATGAAATTGACCACGTCGAGACGGGTCACGCCCTGCTGGTGCAGGTAGTACACCGCGTGCGAGTCCTTTTCGCCGAAGATCGCCACCAGCACGTTGGCGCCGGTGACTTCCTTCTTGCCGTTGGACGCCGACTGCACGTGCATGATCGCGCGCTGGATCACGCGCTGGAAACCCAGCGTCGGCTGGGTGTCGACCTCGCCCGTGCCAGGCACGGTCGGGGTGTTATCGCCGATGAAATTCGTCAGGGTCTTGCGCAGGTCTTCAATATTGACCGCGCATGCACGCAGGACTTCGGCGGCCGAAGGATTATCGAGCAACGCCAATAGCAGGTGTTCCACGGTGATGAACTCGTGGCGTGCCTGGCGTGCCTCGACAAAGGCCATGTGTAGGGATACTTCAAGTTCCTGCGCAATCATACTTCCTCCATCACGCACTGCAGGGGATGCCCTGCCTTGCGTGCATGCGTTAAGACAAACTCCACTTTGGTACACGCTATATCTTTGGAAAACACGCCGCACACCCCTTTGCCATTCTGGTGCACCGACAGCATGATCTGCGTGGCCGTTTCCCGATCCTTGTTGAAATACTCCTGGATCACGGCCACGACAAATTCCATCGGCGTGTAATCATCGTTCAGTAGCGCCACCTGGTATAGCGGAGGCGGTTTGACGGTCTGCCGCTCTAGCAGTTGTTCAGTATCGTGCTTCGTTGCCATGGGGTATTCTAATACTTCCGAGGTTGGTGCCGAGCGTAAACATCAGCTCGTTTTCTGATATTTCCATCTTACGCTTTTTCGGATAACTGCGCAGATGGCGTTTCGATTGCCGAAATCAAGTCCGGCGCGCAGGAATACCGTGAAAAATTTGACAACCTGCGCCCCAAACCCCTTGACTTACGTGATTATTCCACCAACAATGCAGTCATCGACTTTGTACTTATGTACGCGTTGATACGCAGTTAGCAGGCTGAGGAGGGCAAGAAGATTCTTGCTTTTATGGCTCGTGTGATTTGTTAAATTTGAAAGTTCTTTTATGGCAACTGGTACTGTTAAGTGGTTCAATGATTCCAAAGGCTTTGGCTTCATCACGCCTGATGACGGCGGCGAGGATCTGTTCGCACACTTCTCCGCAATCAACATGAACGGTTTTAAGACCCTCAAAGAAGGTCAAAAAGTCCAATTCGAAGTCACGCAAGGCCCTAAAGGCAAGCAAGCTTCCAACATCCAGGGTAACTAATCATACCCCTCACGGAAGTGAAAAACCCCACTCCCGCAGTGGGGTTTTTTTTCGCCTGCCACAATGGCAGGCGGCGCGTTACAGGTGTTCGATCAGCACTTCGCCAAAGCCCGAGCACGATACCTGCGTCGCCCCTTCCATCAGGCGCGCGAAATCGTACGTGACTTTTTTCGACACAATTGCCTTGCCCATCGCCGCGATGATCAGGTCGGCCGCCTCGCTCCAGCCCATGTGGCGCAACATCATTTCGGCCGACAGGATCAGTGAACCGGGATTCACGTAATCCTTGCCGGCGTATTTCGGCGCGGTGCCGTGGGTCGCTTCGAACATCGCCACAGAATCGGACATGTTGGCGCCCGGCGCGATGCCGATGCCGCCGACCTGGGCCGCCAGTGCATCGGAAATATAATCGCCGTTCAGGTTCAGCGTGGCAATCACGCTGTATTCGGCCGGACGCAGCAGGATCTGCTGCAGGAAGGCGTCAGCGATCGAGTCCTTGATCATGATGTCGCGCCCGGTCTTCGGATTCTTGAGCTTGCACCATGGGCCGCCATCGAACAGCTCGGCGCCGAATTCCTTCTGCGCCAGCGCGTAACCCCAATCGCGGAAGCCCCCTTCGGTGTATTTCATGATGTTGCCCTTGTGGACCAGGGTTACCGATGGCTTGTCGTGGTCGATCGCGTACTGGATCGCCTTGCGTACGAGGCGTTCGGTGCCTTCGATCGACACAGGCTTCAGGCCAAGGGCCGACGTGGCCGGGAAACGGATCTTCGACACGCCCAGTTCGGCCTTCAGGAACGCGATCAGCTTTTGCGCGCCTTCGGAGCCGGCCTCCCATTCGATGCCGGCATAGATGTCTTCGGAGTTTTCACGGAAGATGACCATGTCGGTCTTTTCCGGCTGCTTCAGTGGCGAGGGCACGCCGTTGAAGTAGCGCACCGGGCGCAGGCAGACGTACAGATCGAGCTCCTGGCGCAGCGCGACATTGAGCGAGCGGATGCCGCCGCCGACGGGCGTGGTCAGCGGCCCCTTGATCGAGACGACATACTCCTTCAGCACATCCAGTGCTTCGGCGGGCAGCCAGACATCGGCGCCGTAGCGTTTGGTCGCTTTTTCGCCGGCAAAAATCTCCATCCAGGCAATGCTGCGCTCACCTCCGTAGGCCTTGCGCACGGCCGCATCGACCACCTTCTTCATCACCGGCGTGATGTCCGCGCCCGTGCCGTCACCCTCGATATACGGAATGATCGGCGTGGCCGGCACGTTCAGGCTGAAATCGGCGTTGACAGTGATCTTCTGGCCCGCAGGCGGGACGGTGATATGCTGGTACATCAAGTTCTCCAGGTGGGTGGCGAAAGGCGGTGCGAACGACGTGACGAACTGCGTTACCAACTCGCTTACAATGTCGCCGTTGCCAGCGGCAGCCGATGGCTGCTCTTCATTATGCCCCAGTATTTTGCCATATCGCCACGCTACCGGTTGGCTCCCCTCTCATTCGCTTTACTGCATCGTCATGTCCCTGATTCTCTTCAATAAACCGTTCCAGGTCCTGTGCCAGTTCTCGCCCCAGGATGGCCGTGAGTCCCTGGCTGACTACCTCAAGATTCCCGGTATCTACCCGGCCGGTCGGCTCGATGCCGACAGCGAAGGCCTGATGCTCTTGACCGACGACGGCCAGCTCCAGCACAAGATCGCCCATCCGGATCACAAGGAAGCCAAGACCTATCTGGTGCAGGTCGATGGCGTACCCGATGCCGCGGCTATGGCGCGCCTGCAGGCGCCGCTCGACCTGGGCGACTTCGTCACCAAGCCGTGCCGCGCCGCGCGGATTACCGAACCCGAGTGGCTGTGGCCGCGTAATCCACCGATCCGTGCGCGCCAGGACAAGCCCACCAGCTGGCTTGCCATCACGCTCGAAGAAGGCAAGAACCGCCAGGTGCGCCGGATGACGGCGGCCGTGGGCTTGCCGACGCTGCGCCTGGTGCGCAGCAGCATCGGCCCGTTTTCTCTCAGCACGCATCCGTTGCTGCCGGGCGAATTCATCGACGTTCCGGCCTACTCGCGCCACGCGGGCAAATAAAAAGGCGCAGTCAGCGTTAAATAGAGACCAGCTTTGAACTGACGAGCATTCCGGTGGTCCAACCCCTGTCCCCAGCGTCAGGAGTCGATCATGAAAGCGCCACGTTTCAAGGGCTGGTTCGCAAAACTGCCTTCGCTGAACCAACCCCAGCGCCGGCAAGTGCTTGATGCGCTGCATCCTGCAGCCGGGCTCGATCAAGTGGTCGCACTCATCAGTGAGGCCAGAGCGCCAGGTCGCTGCTGTCCCAGATGCGGCAACGAGCGCTGCTACCGCCATGGCTTCGCCAATGATTTGCAGCGCTACCGCTGCTGTGCCTGTGGCCGCACCTTTAACGACCTGACCGGTACGCCATTGGCGCGACTGCGGCTCAAGGCCAAATGGCTCGCGTATTCGCAGGTGCTGCTGGATTCACTCCCCGTGCGCACGGCGGCAGATCGGGTCGGGGTGCACCGCAACACGGCCTTTCGATGGCGCCACCGCTTCCTGCACTGGGTCAAGCTCGACCGGCCCGCGCCTCTCAATGGCATCGTCGAAGCTGACGAGACATTTTTACTCGAATCACAAAAAGGTTCGCGCACCCTCGACCGGCCACCGCGCCATCGCGGCGGCCATGCTGCCAAACGGGGCATTTCCAGCGAACTCGATTGCATTCTGGTCGCGCGCGACCGCGAGGGGCGAACGGTCGATGCCGTCACTGGTCGTGGCGCGCTCATAGCTGCGCAACTCGAGCGTGACTTGCTGCCCAGGCTCAACAGGCAGGCCTTACTGGTCAGTGACGGCCATCCCGCCTACCGCGCCTTTGCACGCAAACACAGGATCGCGCACGAGGCGGTCAACCTGCGCGCCAGGGTGCGTGTGAGGCGTCTGGGCAACCTTGCCATCCACGTGCAAAACGTGAACGCCTACCATCAACGCTTCAAGGCCTGGCTACAGGGCTTTCGTGGCGTGGCATCGCGCTACCTGCCCAATTACCTGGGCTGGCGCTGGGCGCTGGATGGTGAAAGGGTCGCATCGCCGGAACAATTGCTCCGCATTGCTATCAACGTCATCAATAGATAACGCTGACTGCGCCAATAAAAAACCCGCCGACCTTGCGGTCGGCGGGTTCTAGTTACGACAGTCGTTCAGTTCAGGCGAACGAATCGATCGCCGCATTGAAGGTGGCGCTCGGACGCATCGCGGCCGTCACCTTGGCTTCATCCAGCTTGTAGTAGCCACCGATATCGACCGGCTTGCCCTGCACTGCCAGCAGCTCGGCAACGATGGTCGCTTCGTCGTCGGCCAGTTTCTTGGCCAGCGGCGCGAACGTGGCGGCCAGTGCGGCGTCGTCGGTCTGCGCGGCCAGCTCTTGCGCCCAGAACAGCGACAGGTAGAACTGGCTGCCGCGGTTGTCGAGTTCGCCGGTCTTTGGCGATGGCGACTTGCGGTTATCCAGCAGCTTGCCGGTGGCAGCGTCGAGCGTGCGGGCCAGAATCTTGGCCTTGTGGTTGCCGGTTTTCAGGCCCAGGTCTTCCAGCGACACGGCCAGCGCGAGGAATTCGCCCAGCGAATCCCAGCGCAGGTGGTTTTCTTCGACCAGCTGCTGCACGTGTTTCGGGGCCGAACCGCCGGCGCCCGTTTCATACATGCCACCACCGGCCATCAGTGGGACGATCGACAGCATCTTGGCAGACGTGCCCAGTTCCATAATCGGGAACAGGTCGGTCAGGTAATCGCGCAGGATGTTGCCGGTCACCGAGATGGTGTCCAGGCCGCGCCAGACGCGCTCGAGCGTGAAGCGCATTGCACGCACTTGCGACATGATCTGGATATCCAGGCCGTTCGTGTCGTGATCCTTCAGGTAGACCTTGACCTTCTTGATCAGTTCATTTTCGTGCGGACGGTACGGGTCGAGCCAGAACACGGTCGGCATGCCCGAGTTGCGCGCGCGCGTCACGGCCAGCTTGACCCAGTCGCGGATCGGCGCATCCTTGACCTGGCACATGCGCCAGATATCGCCCTGCTCGACGTTCTGGCTCATCAGGACTTCGCCGGTGGCGAGGTCGGTGATGTTGGCCACGCCGTCTTCCTGGATTTCGAAGGTCTTGTCGTGCGAGCCGTATTCTTCGGCTTGCTGGGCCATCAGGCCGACGTTCGGGACCGTGCCCATCGTCTTCGGATCGAATGCGCCATGCCATTTGCAGAAGTTGATGATCTCCTGGTAGATGCGCGCGAAGGTGCTCTCCGGGATGACGGCCTTGACTTCCTTCAGGCGGCCATCGGCGCCGTACATCTTGCCGCCGGCGCGGATCATCGCTGGCATCGACGCGTCGACGATGACGTCGTTCGGCGAATGGAAGTTGGTGATGCCCTTGGCCGAATCGACCATGGCCAGTTCAGGACGGTGTTCCTGGCAGGCGTGCAGGTCGCGGATGATTTCTTCGCGCTGCGACGATGGTAGGTCGGCGATCTTGTTGTACAGGTCGGCCATGCCGTTGTTGACGTTGATGCCCAGGCTCTCGAACAGCGCGCCGTGCTTCTCGAATGCTTCCTTGTAGAACATGCGTACGCAGTGACCGAAGACGATCGGGTGCGACACCTTCATCATCGTTGCCTTGACGTGCAGCGAGAACAGCATGCCGGTGGCGTGCGCGTCTTCGATCTGGGCTTCGTAGAAGGCCAGCAGCGACTTGCGGCTCATGAACATCGAATCGATGATTTCACCGGCCAGCAGCGAAACTTTTGGCTTCAGAACAATGGTCTGGCCGCTCTTGGTGACCAGTTCCATCTTGACGTCGCGCGCCGCTTCGACCGTCATCGACTTTTCGCCGTGGTAGAAGTCGCCTTCGGTCATGTGCGCCACGTGGGTGCGCGATGCTTGCGACCATGGGGCCATCGAGTGCGGGTTCTTGCGTGCGTATTCCTTGACGGCACGCGGCGCGCGGCGGTCGGAGTTACCTTCGCGCAGGACCGGGTTCACTGCCGAGCCGATGCACTTGCCGTACCTGGCCTTGATGGTTTTTTCTTCGTCGGTCTTCGGGTCCGACGGGTAGTCAGGGATGTTGTAGCCCTTGTCCTGCAGTTCCTTGATCGCGGTGATCAGCTGGCTGACCGACGCGCTGATGTTCGGCAGCTTGATGATGTTTGTGCTCGCCTCGAGCGTCTTCTTGCCCAGCTCGACCAGCGAATCCGGCACGCGCTGCTCTGCGCTCAGGTTTTCAGGGAACGCTGCCAGGATACGGGCCGCGACCGAGATGTCGCTGGCCGTGACGGTGATGCCGGCCGGCTTCGTGAAGGTGCTGACCACAGGCAGGAAGGCGTGGGTCGCCAGCAGCGGCGCCTCGTCGGTCAGGGTGTAGATGATGGTCTGATCACTGCTCATGCACATTTTCCTCGGTAATCGCGACAACGTCGCGCGTAGTAAAAACTGACAATTGGCCACGGCCCATCAATAGATGGGCTGCGGGCACTGGGCGCCGATGCCGGACATTCTACCCCTGTCTGCGACGGGAGGGCCAGAGCGCACCGGCGTACATTCCGTTGGTTGGGCGGCCGCTTCGTGCAAGGCCGCGAAACCTGTCTTTAACGCCAGTCTTCTATAAGACATAAGACGCGCCATATTATGCCCCACCTTTGCGGCAGACACCAGTTTTTACGTTATCGACAAGCCCGTCATGCATTCCGGATGGAAAAATGGAAGCGCCAAGCAAAAAAACCCGCCAGGACCGAAGTCGGGCGGGTCTTTCCACTGCACAGAACTTGCCTGCGCGGCCCGAAGGCCGCACGCACGCGGGCTTTACGCCGACAGTGCTTTCAGGGCTGCAGCCAGGCGGCTCTTGTGGCGCGCTGCTTTGTTCTTGTGGATGATTTTCTTGTCAGCGATGCTGTCGATTTTCGACACGGACTGCTGGAAGATCAGGGTCGCGGCTTCTTTGTCGCCAGCCTGAATGGCTTTGCGAGCTGCCTTGATTGCGGTACGCAGGGTCGAACGCTGCGACGAGTTGTGCGCGTTTTGCTTAACTGCTTGACGAGCGCGCTTGCGCGCTTGTGCGGTATTTGCCATGGAATTTCCTAAATCGGGGTCAAGTTGCGTTTGCAAACATTAGCGACTGTTAAACCGGCGCAGGAGCCTGCCCAACGATTAGTGTCTGCTAACAGAATTCAGTACAGCCCATGATTATAGCGAAGCTTTCAAGTATGGGCAATTTAAAATTCAAAGATTGTCGGCCGGATGTCTGTACTGGCCGAGTTGCACCAGTATAATCTCGCGCCATGAACCTGCTCAGAACCCTCGCCGCCATCTCCAGCATGACGATGCTTTCGCGCGTCACCGGCCTCTTGCGCGAAAGCCTGTTTGCGCGCGCTTTCGGCGCCTCGGCGTACACCGATGCCTTCATCATCGCGTTCCGTCTGCCCAACCTGCTGCGGCGCCTGTTTGCCGAAGGTGCGTTCTCGCAAGCCTTCGTGCCGATCCTGTCCGAATACAAGACGCAGCATGGCGACGTGGCCACCAAGACGCTGGTCGACCATGTCGCCACCTCGCTGCTGTGGGCCACGGTGCTTACCAGTATCGTGGGCATCATCGGTGCCCCGCTCCTGATCATGGTCCTGGCCGGTGACCTGCGCGAGACGCCCGGCGCCTACAACGCGTCGGTCATCATGACGCAGATGATGTTCCCGTACATCGCCTGCATGTCGTTCGTCGCGCTGGCCGGCGGCATCCTGAATACCTGGCGCCAGTTCAAGATCCCTGCGTTCACGCCCGTGCTGCTGAACCTGTCGTTCATCTTCGCGTCGCTCGTGCTGGTCAATTATCTCGAGCAGCCGATCTATGCGATGGCGATTGCGGTCTGCGTCGGCGGCGTGCTGCAGGTGGCGATCCAGATTCCGTCGCTCGTGAAAATCGGCATGTTGCCGCGCATCTCGTTCAATCCGATGACGGGCCTGCGCGACGCCGGCGTGCGCCGGATGCTCAAGAAGATGGGTCCGGCCGTGTTCGCCGTGTCCGCAGCGCAGATCAGCCTGTTGATCAATACCGGCATCGCCGCCAGCCTGGCTGCCGGCGCCGTCTCGGCGCTGCAATATGCCGATCGCCTGATGGAATTTCCAACCGCGATGCTGGGCGTGGCCCTGGGCACGATCCTGCTGCCGTCGCTGTCGAAAGCCAATAGCGAAGGCGACACCGCCGAATACGCGGCGCTGCTCAACTGGGGCCTGCGCCTGACCTTCCTGCTCGCGCTGCCAGCTGCGGTTGGCATGGCCACGCTGGCGGTGCCGATGATCGCCACCCTCTTCCACTACGGTAAATTCGACGATGCAGCGCTGGTCAATTCATCGATGCCGCTGATGGCGTACAGCGCCGGCCTGCTCGGCATCATCCTGGTCAAGATCCTGGCGCCGGCATTCTACGCCCGCCAGGACGTCAAGACGCCGGTGCGCATCGCCGTTGCGGTGCTGGTTGCCACGCAGCTGATGAACCTGATCTTCGTGCCGCTGATGGGCGTGGCGGGCCTGGCCCTGTCGATTGGCCTGGGCGCCTGCATCAATGCCACCTGCCTGTACATCGGCCTGCGCAAACGCGGCATCTATACGCCGCAGCCGGGCTGGGGCAAGTTCTTCCTGAAGCTCGCCATCGGCGTGGCGGCAATGGGCGCCGTGGCCTGGTTCGGCCAGGCGCAATTCGACTGGGCCGCCATGAAAGCCACGCCCGGCCTGCGCATCGGCGCGCTCCTGGGGATCATCGTGGCCAGTGCCGTGACGTATTTCGCGATGCTTGCACTGCTGGGATTCCGGCCGCGCGACTTCCGGCGCCGCGCGGCCTGAACGCTGCTCAGTCTGCGCCGCCCCGGCGCAGCGCTGCAATCCGCGCCACGGCGTTGCGCTGGTTCGGATCGGCCGCGACGGCTTTTTCGTAGGCTGCAATGGCTGACCTGGTGTCACCAAGCGCTTCGTACGCCTCGCCTTCACTGTCGAACGCGTTGGCGTACTTCGGCTCGAGGAACGTGGCCAGCTTGAACAGCTCGACGGCGCCGCGCGCGTTCTTCCCGCGCAGCAGCTGGTAGCCCAGCGTATTCATGCTCAAGGGGCTGAGTTTGAAGTCGGGCGAGCGTGCCACCATCCCGGCGTGGATCGACTGCGCATCCTGGAAGCCCGCCTTGGCGAACGCACGCAGGAAGTCGCCTTCGCCAAGGAGTTCATGCCGGGCCGGCGTCAACGCCATCGACATCACCTGCGGGCCGATACCATGGCGCGCCGGCGACTGCTTCAGCCATGCAAGCGCCTCGCCGTCCTGCTTCAGATACGCGTCCAGGAACCGGCGCACATACAACGCGCTGCTGCGGTACGCCTGCAGCACATCGGCACGCGCATAGTCGCCAAACGCAGCATCGTCGGCAAAGCGCACATGCCACGCGCTGAAATCCGGATGCGTCATCGGCGGCAGCGTCGCGACATACACGTCGGAATAGGTCATCGTGTTGAGGTAACTCTTGCCGAGCATGTCCTTGCGCTCCATGACTTCCGCAGACGGCGCACGCGCGCCCAGGTACAGCATCGGCACCGCCGTGCGCGCTGGCTGCACATAACCCGCCGCGCCCCACACTTTCGGGTGATACCGGATGGAGCCGTCCAGGCTGACCAACGCCTTGATGCGGCTGGAACGCGCCGCGGCAAACACATTGGCCATGCCGCCCCAGCTGAAACCTGCCGCCGCCACATTGCCGATGTCGGCCTGCGGCAGCGTCTGCGCGTAATTGGCAAGAAAAGCGATATCGGCGGCCTGCGCCTCGACGCCTTCGACGTCGTCGGTCATCATGACCGAGCGCGCGCCCAGGCTGCGGCTGGCCAGCACCACATAACCATGGCTGGCCAGGTATTCGCACAGGTCGATGTTTTCATGGGCTTCTGCAGCGAAGCTGGGCGCGTAGATCACCACCGGAAAGCGGCCGGCGGCAGCCGCCGCATCACGCACGGCCAGCGTCGGCGCGCCGTACTGCGCTTTTTGCGGTCCCGTCATCCAGCCTGCCCGCTGCTTGCTTGCCTCGGCGGCGGACACATTAAAGTCGACCTCGGACAGGCTGGCCTGCTGATAGTCTGCCGCCAGCATGCGCGCGCCACCACCGCGCCTGGCCGGGTACCAGACCAGCATCTGGATTGGCCGGCCAGGCGCAGCATTGCCGGCCTTGCCGAATGCATCGACCGCCGGCTCGAGCAGCCGACTGTAATCGTATTGCTGGATGACGCGCAGGCCGACGGCGTGCGGACCGGCCTCAGGGATCAGATTTAGCGAAGCGGGTATCGGCGCGCTGGCGCTGGCACTGACACTGACGGCGATGGACAAGAAGATAAGGACGGGACGCAGGCTCATTGGCAATTTCATCGGCTGTTCACTTGGCTGGTGCGGCCGGCGGCCGGATTGGCGTGTACTGCGCCGACACCAGCTTCCAGGCACCGTCCTGCTGCTGGGCTACGAAGCTCGAGCGTAACGCGGCTGTGCGGGTTTGCCCGCCAACCGTCATGGCGTACGACACCTTCGCGAGCACGATGGCGGTATTGCCCATCACCCGCGGCGTGATCTCGTCGACGCTGATTGCCGGCAGCGGCTTGTCGTCATGCTTGACGTAGAACGACAGCATCTTCGCGCGCGGGTCGACCTCGCCCAGTGGGGAAATCTCGATATAGTTTTCAAACGTCAGCGCTTCGAGTGCGGCGCGGTCGAACGTGCCTTGCGCGGTGGCAAAGCGCTGCACCAGTTCGCTGACCGACTGCTCCGGCGTGGCGGCGTGGACGAGCGTGATCGACAGGCAGGCAAGCGCGCCCGCAATGCATAGGGTGTTGCTGCGACGGCGCGACAGGACAGAAATCATGCGACTCCTCGTAGAGTTGGTCAACGCCGGCATTGGCGTCATGGTGACGGTCGATCATAGCAATGTGCGCTATCGTTGCCTATTAAAAACGGATGCATATGACTACTGGGTTATTGCGCCGGATGCGGTTTCACATTGGAAGGGAAATATGGTGCCGGACCAGATTCGGGACGGCTTACGCCCTCTGCGTCTTGAAGAGGAGTCATTCATACGCGCTCTGCTTCGGCGGGCACGGGATGGCGAGCATCTGCTCGTCCAACTGGAGCATGCTCAGGTACTTGACATGAGCGATGGCAAAATGGGTAGCGTTCAATTTGCCGGTCACGACAATCGGTTTTTAGGCAGTTGCCTTGTTGAGGCGCAGTACGTCGATCACGATGGCGTCCCGGTGAGTATCGTTCTCAATGCGGACACAACCGGACAGCTCTATGAACTCGACATTTGGAAGGCAGACTTTTCCCCACTTCAGGCATATCCGGTTTTTGAACGTGTGACAGTCAAGGTTTGATATCGTAGGGTTGTACCAGACTGCCTTTGTCCAGAAAACGTCACGCCATCGCAGAGAAACCGTGCATCCATCCGCCAGATTAGTCTTCCGTACCATGTCGATGCTTGGAGTGGCCGCCGTTATTGGTGTGACGATCGCCACCTTCACCACCTGCGGCGTTGGGCTTTCCCATGGAACGGGCATTTGGTGCGCGTTACCACTCGTTTGGTTCATCGGCTTCCCGCTTGCAATTACCAATGCGCTCATCTTTGGCCTGCCACTTGCGGTTTTATTCTGCAAGTTGCGTCTAACGCGATGGTGGCAGTTCGCAGTGACAGGCGCTATCTGCGCCATACCTGTATGGATTGAGCTTGCCGAGCCATTCACATCCGTCCGTTGGGCGCAATTCGGTCTGTATGATTCATTGAACTATCTTGGGTCGGGCCTTGCCGGTGGACTTGCTTACTGGTGGATAAGCCAGAAAGTCGGTATTCGTCGTGGTACTGATGAGATGGCTCCCTAGTCATTGGAAATGGGTGACCGGTCCCTTTGGGTCAATTGCTGACTGTCGAGACAGCGTGTGACCTTTTCAGCCCGGGAGCTGCTACGCTGACGCTAACTTCCGAATCCAGCCATACCGACTGTTGATGAAGCATGCAGCGCACCGCACAAACCATGGATGAATGATGCTTGAACTAGATAGCGCACTGTGGGCTGAACTGCACGATGCATACGGCAGCGCTGCAGAAATTCCCGGGCTCCTTCGGCAGCTATCGGCGCTACCAGGCGACGATGGAAATTCAGAGCCGTGGTTCAGCTTATGGAGCGCCCTTGCGCATCAGGGCGACGTTTACTCAGCGTCGTTTGCAGCAGTGCCACACGTTATTGAGGCAATCGCTGGCTCGCCGGAACGCGTGACCGATGTGTATTTTCTTTTTCCGGCATGGATCGAAATCTGCCGGCACAAGAACAGCGTCGCGGTTCCCGAGCGACTGGCAGCAGACTACTTCGATGCGTTGAATCGTATTCCAGCATTAGTGGCACGTGCCGCACAAAAACAGTGGAGCCCTGCTTTTACCGCCTGTGCCTTGTCTGCCGCCGCTGCAGCGAAAGGTCAACATGCTCTTGCTGAGGCGTTGCTGGAGTTGACTTCGACAGAAATGGTTGGGGAGTTTATGGAATGGCTCCACGATCGCTAAGGGTCAGAAACGGACCTCTGTGACAGTCTGCATTTTTTGTTTTCGCAGCCCACCAGCCAGACTATTCAAGTAGCCAGCCAGGTCCGGCCAAAAGCAGACATACAGACTGCCGAGCCGGCTTCACCCTTCTTTGCTATTACAGGGATGTACGATGCACAGTTTATGGACCAGATTTGAAGTATGGTTGGCAGAACATTGGCCTGAAGGGCTTGCTAGCCTCATCGCGCCAGCAACCGACGAACAAATAGCCCGCCTTCAGGAAGCGCGAGGGCTAACTTTGCCAGATGACTACGTGGCATGCCTCAAGATTCATAATGGCCAAGCGCCGAACGTCGGGGGGATGTTTGAGGGTTCTGAATTTCTCTCGACTGATGAGATTCTGGCTCAGTGGACGGTATGGAAGGACCTACTCGACGGTGGAGACTTTGTCGGTATTAAATCAGATCCCTCCAATGGCGTTCGAGACGACTGGTGGAACGCTGGCTGGATACCGTTTACTTACAACGGTAGCGGTGACCACCTTTGTCTCGACCTCGCTCCACATGCCTCTGGGTCCTCGGGGCAAGTAATCACGATGTGGCACGATTCAAGCGAGCGAGAACTAGTTGCTCCGAATTTTCGCAGTTGGTTCAATTCGTATCTAAAACGGGTATTTTCCGGTGACGTCATTTACTCGGATGAGTACGGGGGATTAATAAACCGTGAAGACGCGTAGTTTTCATAGTTGTCAGGTGTGCTGCCGACTGCAGGTTTGTCGAATGACTGCTTCGGGTCGAGACCGGCCTGACAACTACCGACCGATTTCGGCCATACGCAGACGTTCGAAATAATCGAGGTGCACCATGAGAAAACTTGCATTGATCATTTTCTTGACGATCGGTACCAACGTGTATGCACAGACGAACGCCAGAGTTGCGCGATCCGTCGCCGATTTCGTACCGCGCGGTTACGTCGTGGTGCAGGAGATTAAAAGTGACTTGAACAAGGATCGTGACCCAGATATCGTACTCATCATCAAAAGCATGGACCGCAGAAAATTCGTCAAGGATAAGTATGGCGGAGAACGTGACCGCAACCGACGTAGCATCCTTGTCGCTCTTCACGATCAACACGGGTATCGGCTAGTTCTCGAGAATCGAAATTGCTTCTCATCCGAAAACGAAGACGGCGGCGTCTACTTTGCGCCGGAGCTCGGCGTTAGCATCAACAAAGGCAACCTCACAATTCATTATGCGCATGGCCGATACGGCTACTGGACCTATGCGTTCCGCTACCATAACTCCGATTTCGCGCTGATCGGTTACGACAGCAGTTCCGATCGGGGCCCGGTCGTGCAGAATACGGTCAGTGTCAATCTCTCCACCGGGAGGGCGAGATTCCTAGATAACGTCAATCCGGATGACGACGGTGGTGAGGAAAAGTTCAAGGAAACCTGGAAAAAGTTCACGCTCTCGAAGCCAATCAGATTGAGCGAGGTGCGAGATTTTGACGAGCTTGACGTTCTGGGCCTTCTTGGTCTGGTCCAGTAATGTGAAGGCGTGTAGTCAGGGTCAGGTCTGACATTTGGACGCGGACTCTTCCCTAGCACCTTCACCACGGCATTCATAAATAGACTTATTGTCGAACTTGTGTCTGAATGTCTGACCTGACCCTGCTCGCTGACATAACTAATGCTGAACTATCTGAAATGGCTGTCCGTTGCTGGCGTATGGCTACCGATCATGGGGCTTGCAGCATGGGCGGGGATCTCGTGGGTAGTGGGTGCACTAGCTCCTGACGCAGCTTGGGGAATTGTCGTAATCGGCATGGCTCTTACATTCGGTTTAAGCCATGCGCTGGCGGTCTCTTCTCTTATCGGAGCAGGGTTACTTTTGACTCGCCGTGCTCCCAGTCCAGCCTTCACAATGCTCAGTGTTACTGCTGGCGGTCTGGTATCGGCAGTCGTATTGTCACGTATCTATTTCGACTTCACCATGTAGGGTTGTCTGCAATCCTCGTGCAGCGTTCAATGACTGCTTTGGGCCGGTTCCAGCCAGTCAGGGCTAACGCAAAGTTTTTAACCTAGCAACGTGTTATGCTGGTCTGAACGGCCGGATCCGGCGGAGAGCGGACATTCTCCTGTTTTCAAATTTGGAAGCGACTTATGCAAATCCGCTGTGCTTCGTGTGCCTTGGCGTTTCTGTTATTGACTAACATTGTCGAAGCATCCCCTCTTGTTAGCTATTTCCCATCGAAGGATCTCGAACTATTTTTGGCGGATAAGTTCGATTTGGCCAGTATCCGAAGCTCTCTCGGGCCACGTCGTTCCCCAGCACTGCGCACATTTGCTGATTTCGGCCTGACGCCAAGCAAAGCCGCTGAGAATGCGCTTGTGTTTGAGACCCCAGGTACATGGTTGTATGAGCTGAAGATTGTGGGAAGGAAGGACGTCAACGGGGATGGAATCGAGGACTTGGAGGTTTGCTTCGTCGATCAGGCATTAAACGGCGGAACCTACCGCACATCAAAAGGGCTGCTGGTTACGCGCTACTCCCCAGACGGTTATGCAGTCGCCTTGGATTTCAGTCTTAACGATAGCATTTGTGACGAATATGCCCGGTAGAGTTCTGTATGCAATGTCCGCTCTGGTCGGTTCCTGGCATTCGTTAGAGTCTGCGGCTTTTCTGCCTTAGCGACCTGATATGCCCAACTGAACGGTCGGGTTGGGCACACAAGCGGACATTGCAGCTATCATTGCTCAGGTATCGTGCTCACTCATTTCCGGTCCAAACTATATCTTCAGCTCAGGGATCTCATGTTCAACTTTTTCCATCCTAAACCTGTCGTTGACGGCCGCGCAGTCGCAGTGATGGTTGTGCAACAAAAGGCATTAGCTCTGCAGGACAACCGAACGTTGGCCGTGACAATCCAAAATGCTGCACCAAGCGGGCTAACCGCAAAAGATGGCGGTTGCGAGAAATAGTGGTGGTCTGCTTGGGTTCGACAGCTGCCTGTCGCTGCAGTCAGTGGATTTCCAATTCGGCCTGGCTTATCGGATAACTTGTGGCAGGCTCTATTGTTCGTCTATACCTACCGCTCCTCGGGTAACGTTTCCGGCTCGGGCTGCGCTTGCGGTTCGGGCGCAGTCTCCGGCACATTCGCCGGTGCGGGTTCTGGTGCAGGTTCCACTTCTTCGGCCGTCTCCGCCGGCGGCACATCTGCCGGCGCTGCCGCAGGCAAGCCAGGCGGCACCGGTTGCGCCGTCGGCGCCGCCGGCGCAGCAGGCCGCGGCTGCGGCTGTCCAGGGCCCTGCCCCAACGCCGGATCACGCGCCTTGAACCGCCACGCGGAAATCGTATCAGCATTGTCCAGGCCCGCGAACCGGCTGTCGAAATTGGCGACCTTCAGCGGCCTGGCCGTCGACAGACTATGCACTGCAACCACGCCCGTCGTACCCTCCCCCAGATACACCACGCCCCACTCGGCCTTGCCCGTCAGCGGGTCGACGAAGATCTTGCGCAGGTGCCGGCGCACGCCGGGCACGCGCGGGTCCTTCAGCAATTCCTTGAGCGATGGCGGATACGGCGAGGCGCCCTGCGGCGTCGCCGCCGCGTAGCTGTCGAGCGCCGCGCTGAAGGCGGCACCGATGTCCAGCAGTTCTTCTTCGGCCGCCGCCCGTTGCAGCAGCGCGCCGATCTTGAGCGTGGCTGCGCCCACCAGGCCGATGATGGTGACAAAGATGATCAGGCCCAGATAGGTGAACCCGGCCTGGCGCCCCCGCCGTATCCCTTCCCGAACTACCATTCCAGATAAGGCCGGCCGCGCCGGTCATTGCCCGGTGCGCCGCTGCGCAGGTTGGCAAAGCCCCCCTGCTCCCCTTCGTGCGGCGCTTCGAGGATCCACGTGTCGCGCGCCTCGGTGACCGGGTCGAGCGGAATTTCGCGCAGGTAGCGTGCCTCCACCAGCTGCTCGAGCGATTCGGGATAGCGGCCGGTATCGGAGCGGTACTGATCGACCACCTGGCGCGTGTTGCGCAGGTTATCGGCAAGGATCGTCTCCTTCGCGCTGTCGATGCTGGGGAAAAAGCGCGGCAGCGCCACCGTCAGCAGCAGTGCGATGATCCCCAGCACCACCAGCAATTCGATCAGCGTGAAGCCACGGTCTTTTCCATCTGCATGCAGTTGCATCGTGCTCACCATTTGTTGTAGGGGATGCCGTTCAGCCCCACCCGCGTGGAGCGCGAATACACATCATAGACATCGTCGCCTTCCTGCGGTTGATCCGGCTCGCTGGCATAACTGCGCTTGCCCCAGGTGGCGGCATCATCAAGGTCGCGCTCCGGCGTAAACGGGTCGCGCGGCAGGCGCCGCATGAAATAGATCTTCGCCTGTTTGGGACTGCGCAGGTCGGGCACGCCCTGCACCAGCAATTCGAGACGCGGCGGATAGCCGCTGGCGTCGGCGGCCTTGGCCACGCGGCCTTCGTCGGCAGCCTTCTTGTAGGCATCCAGGCCGGCGCGGATTTCGCGCAGGCCGCGCCGCAGTTCCTGCTCGTCGCGGCGCTGCACCGTCACTTCGGCCACCGGCAGCACCAGGGTGCCGAGCAAGGCCAGGATCGCGAGCGTGACGAGCAGCTCGATCAGCGTGAAGCCGTGCCGCGCGCGCATGCCCGGCTGCGTCATCGCTGCGGCACTGGCGGCGTCACGCCCGGCGGATAGGCGGCCGGCTGCGCCTCGGCCTCCGGCGCAGACGCAGGCGCAGATTCGGGCGCCGTCACCGGCTGGCCCGGCGGCGCCGATGGCGGCGAGCCCAGTTGCGGTGTGGCCGGCAAGGCCGACGGCGGCACCGAGAATGACGTCGCGGGTTCCTGCGCCGGCGGCGGCGCGACGGGCGTCGTGACCGTCGTCGTCGTGACGGTTGCTGGCGACGCCAGGGCCGGTATGGTGGTCCGCGCGCCCGTCGTCGGCAGCGCTACCGGTGCGCGCACGGCATTGTCAGGCCGGCGGCGGAAGCTCGACTCGGTGCCGGCGCCGAATTCGGATGCCGATGCGGGCGGGCGCTGCACCGCGCGCACGATGCGCGGCGTGATCGACAGCAGGATCTCGGTGCGTCCGCTGCTGTCGGTCTGGCTGCCGAACAGGCGGCCGACGATCGGCAGGTCGCCCACGCCCGGCACCTTGGTGCCGCTGCTGCGGTCTTCATTGCTGATCAGGCCAGCGAGCACCTGGTTCTCGCCATCCTTCAGTTGCAGCATGGTGGTCGCCGAGCGGCTGCCGATGCGGTAGGCCACCGTGCCGTTGCGGGTCTCGACGCGCTCACCCAGCGTGCTGACCTCCAGGTTGATGCGGATCGCCACCTCGTTGTTCAGGTAGATGGTCGGCTCGACGTTCAGCGTCAGGCCCACGTCCAGGTAGGTGATGTTATCGGACGCGAAGCCGCCGATCCCCGACGACACCGTCGCCGAGATATTCGGGATCTTGTCGCCGATGACGATCTTGGCCTTTTCCTTGTTGCGCACGCGGATGCGCGGGTTGGCCAGCGTCGTCGTGTCGCCGTCGGTCTTGCTGGCGTTGAGCGTGGCGCTGATCGGGCCTGTCGTGATCGTGCTGCTGTTCAGGCCACGCAGCTGGTCGATGGTCAGCACATTGCCGTCGAACGACGTCAGTGGCGAGAACCCGAGCGATGACGGCCAGTTGATCCCCAGGTCCATCACGCTGCTGCGGTTGATCTCCAGCACCTCGACGTCGAGCATGACTTCGGGCTCCGGCACGTCCTGCAGCGCCACCAGCTGCGTGGCGATGCGGATCGCTTCCGGATTGTCGCGCAGGATCACCAGGTTCAGTTTTTCATCGACCACCACGTCGCGGCTCTTGAGGATCGTCTTGAACGTGTTGGCGATGGACTTGGCGTCGGCGTTCGCCAGGAAGAACGTCTTGACCGTCATTTCCTGGTACTCGCGCAGCTTGGCCGCGACGTTCGGGTAGATCAGGATCGTGTTGCCGTCCATGACCTGGCGCTCGAGCTGGTTCGTCATCAAGAGGTAGTAGACGGCCGCTTCGACGGTGCTGTTCTTCAGGAAGATCGAGGTGCGGGTATCGGCCTTGACGTCCTTGTCGAAGATGAAGTTCAGGCCCGAGTGACGGGCGATGATCTCGAACACCTGCTTGAGTGGGGCATCACGAAATTCGAGGCTGATGGGCTTGCGGTAGCTGGCCGCCAGCGCTGCCGGGCCGGATGGCGCGGCCGCCGCTTTCTCGTCGATCTCCAGCAGCAGCAGGCGCGCCGCCTCGTGCGCCGGACGCTCGGTCAGCACGGCCGCGAGCTTGTTGCGCGCGGTGTCGATATCGTCCTTCTCGAACGCGGCGCGTGCCTCGATCAGTGCGGCCGCATGGCGCCGGTCCGCCTCGACCTGGCGCAGGCCAGCGCGGGCGCGGTCGTTGCCCGGATCGATGGTCTGCACGCGCCGATATTCGTTACCGGCCACGTCGATCTGGCCGGCGGCCAGCGCGCGGTCGGCCGCCTCCACCATGCGCACGACGGCGCCGTCGCGCGCGCGCAGGTAGGCCGCCTTGTATTCGGGATTGCCGGGATCGGCGGCCAGCGCCTCCTGGTACTTGGCCAGGCCGGCGCCGACCTTGTCCTGGGCCACCAGTGCGTTGCCCTCCTGGTAGGCGCGCTGCGCCGCGCAACCCGCGAGAAGAAACGGCAACAGCAGCAGGGTCAACCCCCGCATCGGCAAACGAGCCATCAATCGAATACTCCAATATTGAGCTGCTGGACCTGGTCCAGCGGCAGGTAAGTCAGGGTCAGCGTGGGCGGACGGATCGCGTCGACGCGGTAGGCGCCGTCGATCGTCGCGCCGTCGCGCACGAGATAGGTACGGTCGTTGCGGGCCAGGTAGATTTCCCACACGCCGTCCTGGAGCGACTTGCCGATGTACTTGAACGGCAGGGGCGGCGCCACGGGCGGCGGCGGTGGCGGGGGCGGTGCGTTCGATGGCGGTGGCGGTGGCGGCGTCCAGTCGTGGCGCGCGAACAGGCCCTGCTCACCCTCGCCGAAACGCTCGCCGTCGGCGCCGATCAACTCGTCGCGGGGGACCAGGCGGACGATTGCGGTGTCCGCGACCGGCTTGATGACCGCCACGGCCGTGCTGCGCGCAGGCCCGGTGGACGAGACTGTCGCCACACGTTCGGCCGGCGCGGCCAGCGTATCTTCAGGTGTGTTGTCGCCAAACACGACCAGGCCCGCGGCCAGCGCCAGCGCGCCACCCATGGCGATGTGACGGGACTTCATCGTGCTTCTCCCGGTGCTGCGCTGCGCTCGGCCAGATAGAACGTCAGGCGCAGCCGCGCATCGACGCCTGCCTCGCCGATGGCGTCGCGGCGAAATGCCACATCGTCGAGCGAGGCATGCGGGACCGCGCGCAGGACGTCCATCGCAAACTGCCAGATTGCCGCGTAACTGCCCTTGACGGGCAGGTTGACCTGATAGGCGACCAGCCGGGCGTTGCGGTCAACGGTGGTGCGGTACTCGCCCTGCTCCAGCGTCAAGCCATGGCGCGCGGCCAGTGCGAACACCGCTTTCAACTGGCGCTCCACGCTACGGGCATCGCCCAGCGTCGCGTAGAACTGCGCCAGGTTCTGGTCGCTGCTCGGTGGCGGTGCGCTTGGTGCCGGGCGTGGTGGCAACGGCGTGCGTGCAAGGCGGCGCGCCGCCTCGTAGTCTGCTTCGAGGCGGGCGCGCGCCGGCACCAGCGCGACCTGCACGGCTGCGCCGGCCACGATCAGCGCCACGACCAGCGCCACCAGCGGATTGACGCGCGCGAGCAGCAGGCGCGCGCGAAGTGGCAGGGTCGCGAGCGTCATGGCGTCCCCCATTGCACGCTGACCTGGAAGCGCAGCGGCCGGTTCGGGTCTTCCTGCATGACTTCATGGCGCATCAGCACCACACTCGTGAACCATTCCTCGGCCTGCAGGCGGGTGATGTAGGCCAGCATGTCGTCGCTGTTTTTTGCCTCGGCGCTGATGCGCAGCGTGCGCCGCTTGGCGTCGGGTTCCAGCGCCAGCAGCGCGATCGAGGCTGGGGTGGCTTCGGCCAGCGCCGCCGCCAGGTCGCGCCATGGCAGGTTCAGTTGCCCCACGGCGGCGTTGACGGCAGTGACCTGCGCCGGCGCCAGGGTTACCTTCGGCGCGGCCGCCACCACGACGGGCGGCGGCGCACTGCGCACGGCCAGCGCTGCCTGCAAGTCGGTCAGTTCCTGCTGCTGCTCGACGTAGCGCTGGGTCATGAACCCTGCCGGTACGCACATCGCCAGCACGGCAGGCAGCATGAAGATCAGACGTGGCGGCGTGCGAAACAGCGTGCGGCGCAGGCCGGGCGGGGCGAAATCGATGCGGGTACGTTTCACGCGGGCGCTCCCGTGCGCGCCAGGCGCGCCAGGTCGGACCAGCCGTCGCCGGCGTTCTGTTCGAGCAGGCTGCAGGCAAACTTCAGACGCCCCGGGCTGCTGCCCCAGGTGGCCGGCGCGGCGCCGCACAGTTGCAGCCGTTCGGGCCGTCCCACGCCCACGCGCAGCGCTTCGCGCGCCACGTGCGCTTCCAGCCAGTCGCGATCGGCGCCGGCCGGGATCGGGCTGCTGCGCACGGCCATCAACACCGCGCCGTCATACGCCGCGAGCGACAGCACGCCGCCATGCACCTGGCCGAACCAGGCCCCTGCCCTGCGCGCCTGGCGCCACTGGTTGAGCGAGGCGACGAACTGCGGCCGGATGTCGACCAGGTGAAAGCGGTGGGTCTCGGCGGCCAGCATCAGGCCATCGAGCAGGTTGAGCGGCGCGGCGCTGGCCAGGAACGGCTTGGCCGCATCCCAGTCGGCGCGGATCACCCACTCGGCAGGCGGGGCGCCGAACAGGTGCTGGAAGCGCAGCGCGGCCGCCCCTTCGAGGTCGCCCATGCGCGTGGCGCCTTGCGGCGGCGTGACCTGCCACAGGCGGATCAATTCATCGGCCAGCACGACACTCACCGTCCAGCCGCCAGGCGCATGGTCGGCGAACAGCGCGCGCAGGCCCGTGGCCAGCGCATCGGGCGCGAACAGGTCGAGCCGCTGCTCGGCCAGCAGCACGGGCGCGCGGCCGAACAGGCGGTTGATCCTGACCAGGGCCAGGCCATCGCTGGCAATGCCCAGCCGCAGGGTGTGTCCAAGGACTTTACGCATGCAGGGTCACCCGCTTGATTTCATCGATGGTGGTGGCGCCGCGCCGCACCAGGTCGAGTGCGGCCAGGCGCAGGCTGCGCGTGCCGTTGGCGTGGGCCGCGGCCTTGATGCGGCGGATTGGCTGCTTGTCGACGATCAGTTCGCGGATCTCGTCGTTCAGGGTCAGGATTTCGGCGATCGAACGGCGGCCCTTGTAGCCGGTGCCGCGGCAATCGCCGCAGCCTTTGCCGCGCATGAACAGATAGTCGCCTACCTCGGCACGTTCCAGGTGCACCGAAGCCAGTTCGAGATCGGTGGGGTCGTGCCGCTCGCCGCAGCGCGGGCAGTTCATGCGGATCAGGCGCTGGGCCCAGATGCCGTTCAGCGCCGAGACGAACGCATACGGATCGATGCCCATGTGCGTGAAGCGCCCGAACACGTCGAACACGTTGTTGGCGTGGACGGTCGTCAGGACCAGGTGACCCGTCAGCGCCGACTGCACCGCGATTTCGGCGGTTTCGCGGTCACGGATTTCACCGACCATGATCTTGTCCGGGTCATGCCGCAGGATCGAGCGCAGGCCCTTGGCAAACGTCAGCCCCTTCTTTTCGTTGACCGGGATTTGCAGGATGCCGGGCAGCTGGTATTCCACCGGGTCTTCGATCGTGATGATCTTTTCGCGGCCATTGTGGATTTCAGTCAGCGCCGCGTACAGCGTCGTGGTCTTGCCCGAACCGGTCGGCCCCGTGACCAGCAGCATGCCGTAGGCTTCCTGCGCCAGGTGGCGCAGCGTGACGAGCGACGGCGCGTCGAACCCCAGCGCTTCGAGTGTGAGCGAGCCGTAGGCTTCGATCATCGCGCGTTTGTCCAGGATACGGATCACCGCATCTTCGCCGTGGATGCTCGGCATGATCGACACGCGCAGGTCGATGTCGCGCCCGGCCGCCTCGACCCGGAAGCTCCCGTCCTGCGGCACGCGGCGCTCGGCAATATCGAGTTCGGCCAGCACCTTCAGACGCGAAATAATGTGCTCGGCCAGTTCAATGCCGCCCACCGTCGTGGCGTGATCGAGCACGCCATCGACGCGGTACTTTACGGCCAGGCCGCCGGCCGTGCTTTCCAGGTGGATGTCCGAGGCGCCGGCTTTCAACGCGTCGTACAGCGTGGAGTTGACCAGCTTGACGGCCGGGCTGCCCGCTTCGGACACCGAGGCGAACGACAGCACGGTGCCGATCTTGCCGTCGCGCCTGCCGTCGGCTGCCCCGCCCACGAGCGAATCGACAGCGCGCGCCGATTCCTCCTGCTTGGACAGGTAGGCCTGAATGTCGGCCTGCTGCGCCAGGCACAGTGCGAGCGGTCGGCTGGGCATGGCGCGGGCCTGGGCGCCGAGCCACGTCTGCAGGTCGAGGTCGAACGGATCGGCCACCACGCCGACCAGGCGCCCGTCGGCGTGGCGCAGCAGCGCGCAGTGACGCGACAACGCCTGCGCCAGCGGCAGCAGATCGAACGCCGGCGCGAGCAGCAGCATCTCGCCCGTTTCCATGACGGGCAGCGCAAACAGTGCGGCCAGGCCGTCGACCAGTTCGCGCGCATCGCGCCCGGTCAGCGCTTCCAGCTCGGCCACGAGGCCACGGCGCGACACGTTGGCCGCGGCTCTGGCCTGCGCCAGGATGGCGGGATCGAACGGCGCGGCGGTCACGACATGTCCCCTGCCAGATCGAAGATCGGCATGTACAGCAGCACGACGATGGCGCCAACCACGAGGCCGATGGCTGCCATCAGGAGCGGCTCGAAGGTGCGCGTGAAGCGGTCGATCCAGCGCCCGATCTCGCCATCGTAGAACGCGGCCGACTGGGTCAGCATCGGCCCCATCTCGCCCGTGCGTTCACCCACGCGCAGCATGCGCAGCGAGATCGGCGTGGTCAGGCCATTGGCCTCGAAGGCATTGGACATCGGCTCGCCCGACTCGATCGCGGCGCGTGCCGCCATCAGGTTTTTTGCCAGGTGTGGCGAGACCATCTGCTGCACGGTTTCGATGGCGCCAACGATCGTGATGCCGCCTTCGGTCAGCATGCCGAGCGTCAGGTACAGGCGCGAGAGTTCATACACGCGGGCACGCTCGCCGATGCCGGGCACGCGCCGCAGCAGCCGCCCCATGCCGCCGCTGCGGCGCAGGTGACGAATGCCGGCGACGATGCCGGCCACAACCAGCACGGCGCCGATCAGGATTGCCGTCCCGTGGCCGGACGCGAACTGGCCCCAGTCGAGCAGCCGCTGCGACAGCCAGGGCAAGTCGCGCCCCGCGCCCTGGTAGACCTCGGCAAATTTGGGCACCACATAGCCGATCAGGAAGCCCGAGACGCCCCCGCCGACCATCAAGAGGATCACCGGATAGATCGAGGCGCTGACGATTTTGGCGCGCACGGTGTCGATGCGCTGCTGGTAATCGATGTAGCGCGTCAGCGCGCGCGGCAGGTCGCTGGTGCCTTCGGCGGCGCGCACGATGCCGATGTACAGCGGCGGGAACAGCATCGGCTGCGCCGCCAGCACGGCTGAAAAGCGCTTGCCTTCGCGCAGGCCGCCGAGCAGGCGTTCGAGCACGGCGCGGGTGGGCGCGGCGCTTTCCTTTTCCAGCAGGGCTTCGAGGCTTTCGACGATGCCCAGTCCGGCATTGAGCAGCGCGAGCAACTCCTGGCTGAACAGGACCAGAGATAATTTGGCGCCGCGTGAACTGGCCAGGCGCGCGCCGCGCGCCGGTTCGACGGCGCTGACGAACAGCCCGCGCGCCTCGATCTGGCGGCGCGCATCCTGCGCGTCGAGGGCGTCGACGACGAGGTTGGCGATCGACATGTCGGGCGCGAGGGTGCGAACGGCGAACTGCATGGGCGGCGCTGTCAGGTGGGTGAAACGAACAATGAGGCGAACAAAAAAGCGGACAACGTCGTTCAGTTCGACGTGATGTCGGCGTTCTCGCCGGCGCCGCCGGGCTGGCCGTCCTTGCCCAGCGAAAGCACTTCGTATTCGGCCTTGGCGCCGGGCGCGCGGTACTGGTACGCATTGCCCCATGGATCGAGTGGCACGGCTTTTTTCAGGTACGGGCCGTTCCATTTGACGCCGGCGCTGGGCGGCGCCGTCATCAGGGCAGCCAGGCCTTCTTCGGTGGTCGGATAGCGGCCGACATCGAGCCGGTAGGTGTCGAGTGTCTTATCGAACGCGTCGATCTGGGCCTTGGCCGCGGTGACTTCGGACTTGCCGAGTTGGGAAAAATATTTCGGGCCGACATAGGCAGCAAGCAAACCGATGATGACGATCACCACCAGCAATTCCAGCAACGTGAACCCGGCGCTGCGACGCGCGGCGCCCCGTTTCATGGCAAAAAACATCAACCGACTCCTCATGTGCTACTCGAAAAAGATACCTCTGAACGGTATCACGCGGTATAGCAGAAGGACAACTCTTGTTTTGAAATACCACCCAACGTCAAAGCTGTAGAGCTGAAACAAACAGCACCTTGTTCAATTACCGTTACAAAAACACCACAATTCATACTGACGTCATAAAACCATAAAACAAAGACTGGTCGCTGTGGAAACCGAATTTAATTAGCCTTTTTCGCTAAAACTCAAGATTTTTCCTGTTAAGAATTTTTACATTTTAATTATTTCCATTGATATATTTATTTACAACGCAACACGAGTTGCACTTTTACCGGTCTTGCCGAATCACGGCAGGGACCATTTCAACGACAAAGGCACATCATGACCCGGCACGCGCGATTCGCATTACCGAACCTCGGCAGCACCCTTGCAATGTTATGCGGCACCGCGCTTGGCGCTGCCGTCCTGGCCGCACCGGCCCAGGCAGCCACCATCGGCTTCGAGAACGGTTATGGCGCTGTCGCGCATGGCGAGACTTACCAGGAATCGGGCTTCTCGCTGTATTTCGATGCGAATAAAACGGGCGCCGATGGCAGCACCGGTGTGGGTGCATTTGTCGATGGCAGCGACCCATGGGCCTGCGACATGGCCTGCCCGGTCAATAATTCGAGCATGTACTACGGCGCATTCAACGACAGCGTCGTCTGGATCACCGCTGCAGACAGCAACCCGTTCCGCATGCTCGGTCTGGATGCGAGCTTCATCGGCAATACGACCGAGCTGGGCGGCTACCCGGCCGTCTCGGGTCTGCTGCGCGCGCAGGGATTCCGCGCCGACGGTACCTCGTCTTACCTCGACCTGGCCCTTGACGGTCCGTCGAGCGCTGGATTCGGGTTCGGCGGCTACGACTTCGGTGCGTTCTCGCAACTGGAATTCATGGAAGTCGCTCTCTTCGGCTTCGTGTGCAATGTCGCGGGTGACTGCTCGGCCTTCAATACCAACCAGGGCCAGTTTGCCATCGATAACCTGAACCTGGAATCGGGCGCAGCCGCCGATGTGCCGGAACCGGCCAGCGCCCTCTTGTTCGGCCTCGGCCTGGCCGGCCTGGCCGCCAGCGCACGCCGCCGCCGCAGCAACAGCCTCGGCTTCACCGCCTGATCCCCACAACGCTTCCCGGGAACGAATCACCATGAAACTCCGTCCATTATCCGCTGCCGTACTGCTGGTCCTGTCCAGCCTGACGATCACCGTCCAGGCCCAGGACGTGCGCCGCCCGTATATCGTTCAACTGGCCGACAAGCCGATCGCCGGCTATACCGGCGAGATCGCCGGCATGCCCGCCACCCAGCCGACCGCAGGCAACCGCCTGAATCTGGAAGCCCAGAACGTCCTGCTCTACAACAACTACCTGACCCGCAAGCAGGCGGCCGTGCGCGCCGTCGTGGCAGGCGCACCGGTGCTGCATGAGTACAGCGTGGTCCTGAACGGCTTTGCCGCGATGCTGACCGATGCCGAAGTGCGTACCCTGATGGCGCGCACCGACGTGGTCACGGTCTCGCCGGACGTACCGCGCGAACTGGCCACCACCTACACCCCGACCTTCCTCGGCCTGGACCAACCGGGCGGCCTGTGGTCGCAGCTCGGCGGCCAGGGCGCCGCCGGCGAGGACATCATCATCGGCATCGTCGATGGCGGCATCTGGCCCGAGCATCCATCGTACGCCGACCGTATCGACGCCAACGGCAAGCCGACCTTCGCCACCAGCGGCACCATCGTGTACGATGCGCCGCCGTCGCGCTGGAAAGGCACGTGCCAGACCGGCGAAGGCTTCACGGCCGCCGATTGCAATAACAAGCTGATCGGCGCCCAGTACTTCGATGCCAGCTACCGCTCGAGCAACCGGGTCAGCCACTGGACCGAGTTCAACTCGTCGCCACGCGATTCGATCGGCGGCACCACCGGCGAAGGCGGTCACGGTACCCACACCTCCACCACGGCCGGCGGCAATGCCCGCTCGACTGCGGTCGTCGGCGGCGTCGCCATCGGCGAAATGAGCGGCATGGCGCCACGCGCGCGGATCGCTTCGTACAAGGTGTGCTGGACCTACCTGGATCCGGCCCAGGCCAGCGGCCGGCGCAATGCCTGCTTCACCGGAGACAGCGTCGCGGCCATCGAAAAAGCGGTGGTCGATGGCGTGCACGTGATCAACTTCTCGATCAGCGGCGGCGAATCGATCATCGACCCGGTCGAGCAAGCTTTCTTCAATGCCTCGAACGCCGGCGTATTCGTTGCTGCCTCGGCCGGCAACAGCGGTCCGGCAAACACGGTCGCCCACATCAGCCCATGGCAGGCAACCGTTGCCGCCTCGACCCACAACCGCGAACTGCAGGCCACCGTCACCCTCGGCAACGGCCGCAGCTTCCGCGGCGCCTCGATGAATTCGACGGCCGTGGGCCCGGCGCCAATGATCACCGCCGAAGCGGCCGCGCTGCCAGGCGCCAATCCAACGCTGGTGGCGCAGTGCTACAGCGCCAGCGGCAACGGCGGCCAGGCCGTGCTCGATCCGGCCAAAGTGGCCGGCAAAATCGTGACCTGTATGCGCGGCGGCAATGCGCGCGTCGACAAGAGCCTGGCCGTGCAGGATGCCGGTGGCGTCGGCATGGTGCAGATCGACAACGGCACCGGCCTCGTGGCCGAAGTGCATGCGGTCCCATCGGTGCACGTCAATGCCAACGATGGCGCTGTCATCAAGTCGTATGCCGCAACGTCCGGCGCCACCGCGTCGATCTCGACCTTCGTGATCGGCACGTCGAGCGTGCCGGCACCGATGATGGCCAGCTTCTCGTCGCGCGGCCCGAACCGTTACGACCCGAACGTGCTCAAGCCTGACATGACCGCACCTGGCGTGGACGTCATCGCCGGCGTCTCGCCGAACATGACCGAAGCGCAGCGCGCAGCGCTGCTCACCGGCACGCTCGATCCGGTGCCGGTGGCCTGGGCGTCGTACCAGGGCACGTCGATGTCGAGCCCGCACGTGGCCGGCCTGGCCGCCCTGCTGCGCCAGCAGCACCCGACCTGGTCGCCAGCCATGATCAAATCGGCACTGATGACGACCGCCACCGACACCTTCGCCGATGCGATTGCCAACGGCGACACGCGCGGCCGCCTGCCGTTCGGCCAGGGCGCAGGCCACGTGGCACCGAACGCTGCGGCCAATCCGGGCCTGGTGTATGACATCACCGAACTCGATTACCGCAAATACATGTGCGGCGCGGGCGTCACGGCCCAGTGTAGCGGCGGCAGCATCGCCGGCTACAACCTGAACCTGCCGTCGATCGCGGTTGGCAATGTGCTGGGCACCGTTACCGTTACCCGCTCGGTCACCAATGTCAGCGACAGCGAATCGACCTATACGCCGACGGTGGCCATCACGGGCTTTAACGCCACGGTCAGCCCGACCTCGCTGACCGTACCGGCTGGCGAGACGCGCCAGTACACCGTGACGCTGACCCGCACCAACGCTGTCGAGAATGTGTGGCAGTTCGGTTCGCTGACCTGGTCGGACGGCACCCACCGCGTGCGCAGCCCGATCGTGGCCCGCTCGGGCCGCCTGATCTCGGCGCCTGCCCTCGTGGAAAGCGACCGCGCCAGCGGCGGCAAGTCACTCACCATCAGCACCGGATTCGCCGGCAAGATGGGCGTGGCGGTCGGCGGCATGAAGGAAATCGACCGCATTGCCGGCACCGTGGGCACCGCCAACCCGGCGATCTTTGGCACCCGGGAAACGATGCGCCAGGCCTGCCTGGCCAGCGCACCGGGCGTGTTCGTGTCCAAGGTTGTGGTGCCAAGCAACGCGATGGCCGCGAAGTTCGAACTGTTCGACCGTGACATGACGGGCGAAGGCGCGAACGACCTCGACCTGCTCGTGCTCAACGGTGCAAATGCCGATGTGGGCTATTCGGGCAACGGCACGTCGGACGAGATGGTTACGCTGACCTCGCCAAGCGCCGGTACCTACACGGTCTGCGCCCTCGGCTACGACACCGTCAATGGCGGCGTGGTCGGTTTCGGCCTGCATGCCGGCGTCGTCACCACGGCTGACCGCGCCTACAACTTCAAGGCGCTGGTGCCTGCCCAGGTGTACGTGGGCGGTACGGCAACGGTCACGACGAGCTGGTCGGGTCTGCCAACCGGCAAACGCTTCCTGGGCGCCATCCGCTTGCTCGAACCAAACGGCGCGATTGCCTCGACGACGCTGCTGCAGGTGGAAACCAACAGCCCGATTCCACGGGCGGTCTCGGGTGCACGCAAGAAGGACCTGGGCCGGTAAGGTGATGCTGGATCGTTGCAACAGAGCAGCGTTCAACGATCCGGCGATCCGGCGATCCGGCGGTCCGGCTGTCCGGTGGTAAACGACAAAGCGCGCCTCGGCGCGCTTTGTCGTTGCAGGCGCATGACAATGCGCTGATGAACGATCAATTGGCTGGGGAACCGGTGCCCAGCTGGCAGGTGCCGGCGACGCAGACTGCGCCCGGATCGGCCTTCAGCATGCAGGTCGATACCATGCCACTGGCCGTGAGCGCGGCCTTGGTCTCGGCGTACGAGCGTTCGGACAGTGCGCGCAGCGCCTTGGCGTCGCTCTTTTGCGTGGAGTACGGCAGGTATTCCTGCGGGCCGCCACAGGCCATGGCGCCCACCGGCAGCGTGCGGCATTGCGCGTTGTCGCTGCACGTCGGCGTGCCGATCTGGCGCCGGATGTCGGCCAGCGTATTGGCCGGCGCCGTGCTGATGGAGGTTTCACCCTTGACCTGAGCGCGGACGGGACCTTGGGCCTGGCTCGTGCAGGCGGCGCAGCTGACGAGCAGCAAAAGTAAGAGTTTGTTCATGGGGCTATCTTCGCGTGCGTTCGGCGTGCGGTCAAGTACATTGCGCCTGGCCCGCCCCGCCGGGATGTCCTTGCAGCGACGATCAGAGCAGACGCAGCGCCATGCAGCGCGCCACCGCGTGCGCCCGGTTGGCCACGCCAAGCACCCGGTAGCTGCGCTGCAGATGGTTCTTCACCGTCAGCGCACTGATGCCAAGCTGGCGCCCCACTTCTTCGTTGCTGTGCCCCTCGCGTATCCGGTCGAGCACGGCCAGCTCGCGCCCGCTCAGGGGCCGCACCGGCGCGCTGTCGGCCACCTGCCCGGCGCTGGCGGCGACCGGCATGCGCAGCAGTCCCAGATGCAGGTACGGCAGCAGCAACTGCAGAAAATAGACCTGGAGCGCAGCCGGCCGCGATGGCATGCCCAGCAGTGCGAATACCGTACCCGCTGCCCCCGGCTGCGCGCTGCCATGCACGAGCGCGTGGTCCATGCCCGTCGCGCTCAAGGCCATGTCGGGTGCATCGATTACCGTGGGTATGGCGCGCCCCGCCTGCCAGCGCGCGACCAGCGCCGGCGCTACATGGGTCTTGAGCCGCGCCAGCGCAGCGCGGTCGAGCACGGTGCGGTGCAGGCACTCGACATGGTCGACGGCGCCGGCCGCATCCAGTCTCGCGCACAGCATGATCTCGTGTGGCAGCAGCGCCTGGAACGCCCCCTGCGTCCACAGGAACAGCTGGCGCCGCTCCGTGAGGTCGACACCCGACTCGATCGTACGCAACAGGTATTCCTGCTCCAGCTTGTCGAGGATCGTCATGCTGCCCTCACCAGCGTCGCCAGTGCCGGCAGGCCGGCCGTAAAGCGGTAGCCGGCGCCGCGCACGGTCTGGATACGCTCCCCCTGCCCGTCCGGGCCCAGCGCCTGGCGCAGGCGGCCGACATGGGTGTCGACAGTCCGTTCATCGAGCACCGCATGGCAGCCCCAGACCCGGTCGAGTAATTGTGGTCGCGAGTGCACACGGTCGGGATGGCGCATCAAAAATGCCAGCAGGCGAAATTCGATCGGGCCGAGCATGATCGGACGGCCACCCGCGCTCACTTGCAATGTGTCCGGATCGAGGTGCAAGCCGCCGTCGCGCAGAGCGGCAGCGCCGGCCGGTGCCAGCCGACGCAACACGGATTGCGTGCGCGCCAGCAATTCGCGCGGGCTGAACGGCTTGGTAACGTAATCGTCGGCGCCCGATTCGAGCGCCAGCACCTTGTCGGCCTCGGCGCCGCGCACGGTCAGCATGATCAGGCCCAGTCCACGCGTGCCCGCCTGTGCACGCAGGCGGCGGATGAGCGTTTCGCCGCTCTGGCCCGGCAATTCCCACTCAATCAGCACCAGATCCGGCAAGCCGTGCGCCAGATGCCGCAGGGCCTGTTCCGCATCCGGGCAACAGTCGACCAGATAGCCGGCATTGCCGAAATTGAGCCTTAATAACTGCTGGACAGCAGGGTCAGGATCGACCGCGAGAATCTGGACTGGCATGGAAGGCATAGGTAATGTCTGCGCGACAATACAATGACTATGCCCCAAGGATGCGCTGTTTATAAATACAATTTCTTTATCGTATTTAGATATTTAAAGAATAAATCGGGCGCAGCGACCTGGCAGTCGCTGCGCCCGATTTATCTGTACTGCAGGTTTCAGCCGCGTTGTTGCATCCGGCGGGTGGCGACGATCAGCAGCAAGCCAGTGGCCAGCAGCAGCCATTCGCCTGGTTCAGGAACTTCCGCGATCTGGGCGACTTGTGCCAGGCCAGGGGCGTTCACGGTGACGTCGTCCATCTTGCCCGCGATCACGTCGATCGAGAGCAGTTCGGCGTCGGCGCCAAGGTAGGCATCAAACGCGTCGTTGAACAGCGCCACGGTGAACAGCGTACGCAGTGGCTCATTGCCCAAATCAAACGCCACGTCGAAGGAGAACAGCCCACCGAAGGTCACTGCCTGGGTGAAGAAATTTTCGCCCGTGCTGTTGCCCAGGATCGCCCCGGCAGCCACGGTACCGGTGGCATCACCCGCATACGTCGCATCGCCCATGAAGTTGCCGCTGAAGTTGCTCAAACGGGCGATCGATTGCCCCATGTCGCCACCACCGTTGAAGCCCAGGTCGAGAAAGCCGGTGCTGCCCGCAAACGACGACGTGTCGACGGAAACCCGGTACAGCGGACCGGCCAGCGCTGCAGGTGCGCCGACAGCGATCGAGAACGCCAGCATGGCGCGAAGAAACAGAGCGTACAGATTGTTCATGATGATTCCTGATCAGAGTGCGCCGGAAACCAGCTGCGGGGTGTAGGTAATGGACCGTTTGGCGCTATTGGTGAACGTGGTCGTGAAGGTGACGGTGGCGCCTGGTGCGACGCTCGCTTGCGGCAGCGTCAGATAAGGCGCGCCGCCCCGCATGCCGGTGCTGTTGTCCAGCGTCACGCCGCTTGGCAAGCCCTGCATGACAAAGTGCAGCGGGCCGGTGAGCACCGTGGCACTCGTGTTGGTGACCGTGACCTTGCCGCTGTATTTTCCGGTGATGCGGTTGATGGCAAAGCCGCCGATGTCCACACTGACCGATGCCGTGACATCACTGAACGCGGGCGTCAGGTTCAGGCTTACCACCAGTGGATCGTGGTCCGATGCACGGTAGGCGTTGTTGCGGTACGGATCTTGCACGGTGTCGTTCAGGTTGTAGTCGATGGTTTCCGGCTCATCCGCATTGCTGTGCCATTCGGCGGCGCCCACCACTTGCGCGGCCAGCGAGCTGCTTGCCAGCGCATGGTCGAGGTAGCCCGACAGGCCGTCGAACACATACGAGTACGGCATCGCGTTCGGACGCACGAAACGCTCGAGCAGGTTGACCATGCCGGCCACGCCGGTCAGGTGGTTGATCGGGGTTTCGAAGGCGTAGGCGTTCAGGTCACCGATGACCAGCACGTCCGGGTCACCAGCGGCCGCGATCACTTGCGGGATGAAGTACGACGTCAGGCGCTGGGCCTGCTGGGTGCGGGTACGATCCCAGCAACCTGCGCCATTGCCCGGGTCGGTATCGCCAGCGCCGGCGCCGCTGCATCCGCCCTTGGATTTCAGGTGGTTCACGACGACCGAGAACTTGCCACCGCCATTGCTGGCCATGAAGGTCTGGGCCATCGGCGCACGGTTGTTGACGGCGTTGCCGTCCGACAGCGCACTGCCCACCAGCGACACGACCGACGGCTTGTAGATCATCGCCACGCGGATTGCATCGGTGCCCAGCGCGACCGGCTGCGGCACGACGGCGTACTTGCCCGGCGCCGTGGCGGCGTTGAGCTGCTCGACCAGGTAGCCGACGGCGATGTCACGGTTGTTCTGGATTTCCATCAGGCCGACCACATCGGCGTCGAGCGCGGCCAGCGACTTGACGATCTTGTCACGCTGACGGATGAACTCGGCCGAGTTGTCTGCACCGCGGCAGTTGCCGGCGGACGTCGAGTTGCCGATCGTGCAGCCCTGACCGGTGCGGCCCCAGGCGTCGCGCCCGTCAGTGAAGGTGGTGAAGAAGTTGAGCACGTTGGCGCTGCCGACCTTGACGCCGGCCGGCACGGTTGGCGCCGGGGTACGCTCGTTGGTACGGGCAAAGGTCGGGGCCATGGTCGGCTGCAGCTTGAAGCCGGCGCCACCACCACCCAGCGCGCCATAATCGATGACACCGGTCAGGTCGGTGACGGTGTCGCCGACGCGCACGGTACCGTCTTCGGCCAGGTACGGAATTACGGCTGGTGCAACGAAAATGCCGTCGTCCAGCACGATCTGGTTGGCCTGATGTTCCTGGTACAGCGCCAGGGCTTCCGGCGAACCGAGCGGGAAACGGTTGGTTGGGTTTTCGCGGCGGCCATTGGCCAGAATCAGTTCACCACGGTCACCGACGTTGCGGTTGCCGTTCACCGTCAATGGCGAGGTGAAGCGCACCAGCATGCCTTCGACGCTGGCCAGATCGGCGTTCGGCAACACGATATTGGTCGGCGTGACGGCTGGACCGGTACCCAGGCGCTGCACGCCCGTGACGTTGGAAAATTCGGTATAGGTGCGGTTGGCGCCGGTTGGGCGGTATTCGACGATCGTGCCGGTCACGCGCACCAGTTCGCCGATCGCCGCATCGGTCGGCGCGCCAAAGACATACAGACCGTCCGACGTCGACGGGTCGCCATCGCCGGCGGCGTCCTGGATGAAGAAGCCGCTGCCGATCTTGGCCGTGATCACGCCTTGCGTGGACTGGACCGTGCCGACATACGGGCTGGCCGCACCCGATCCCTGGATCGCCGGAATGCGCAGTTCACCGGCGACATTGACGTTGATGGAGCAGGTTTCGGCGTCGCCGGCGACATTGCCGAACTGAACCTGGACCGGATAGCTGCCAGCGGCCAGCGTGTCGGCAATGACGAGCTGCGCCTGGGCACGACCGCCAACGGCGCCGGCGGCTGCGAAGTCGACCAGACTGATGCCGGGACGAGCGCCGCCGATGATGCTGGCGCTGTTGACGATGCCGTCACCGTCAATGGCCGACAGGAGCGTTGACGAAGCGCTGCCCTGTGCGACCTGGACCGCTGTCGGGCAGGTCAGCACGATCGGCTGCACGACCGGGCCACCGCATGCCTGGATGGCCGAGCCCATGCTGCGTGGGCCGGTCACGGGCGAGGCAGCAAAGTCGTCACGGTTGTTGTCGGTATCCTGGCAACCCAGCGCCGCGCGCTGGATCGAATTGACGGTCGATGGGGCCGGTGCTGGCGCGCCCTCGGCGCGGTTGGCGCTGCCGAAGCCCACCAGGTCGATCAGGTTCGTGCCCTCGCCCGCTGGCATCTGCGTCGCAATACCGGACAGCGCGACCTTGCCGCCACCTGCCGCCATGTCGAAGCTGGCGCTGGTGGCGTCGCCCGTACCCACCGGCATGGCGTTGGCCTGGGTGCCGGAGCGACCGACCATCAGGAAGTATTGACCTGGCTTGAGTTCCACGGCCGGCAGGCGCGTGACCGAACCCCAGGCGGTACCGGCTGCAGACTGGTACTGCAGGCTCATGCCATCCAGATTGACTGGCGAGGAACTGCGATTGAACAGTTCGACGAAGTCGTGGCTCCACTGACCGCCAGCGTTGTTCGAATGGGCATATAGCTGGCTGATCACGACGTCGCCCGGGGCAGCCGAAGCTGTCGCGGCAAAGCCGGCAATCAAGGTCGCCAGCAGCGTACGCCGTGGCATGAAGGATGCAAAGGTGGTCATGGATTCCCTGTTGGTTGTCATGCAAGGCATGCTTGCGGCATTCATTAACAAAATCATAGTAAATGCGCTAATTGACAACATGATGACGCTGCATTAGACCAAAGGAACCAATCTTCAGCATGCATACAACACAATGGAGAATTACTGCGGCAGAACGGTGGTTCCTGCAAGGCTGACGGGCGGCTGGCACGGATATAGAGCGCCGGGATGGCCGCTGCTGAACGCGTGTCGGGCAGGGTCGGTCGAGGACCATGTAACGGACGAGCAAATTGCCGCCAGCGTGCTGCAGGCAGAATTCGTCGGTGGGGAAACGTGTGGGTGTCGCCGGGGGGTGGGTAATACTGGCGTCGGTCACGCAGGAACGCGTGGCGCCACACCGGTGATGCCGTGGCGGTCAGACCGACCGCCACGGCATCACCGTGATACAGCGTAAAGAATTACGCGCGCTTGTAGATATCTTCGAAGCGAACGATGTCGTCTTCACCCAGATAGCTGCCCGACTGCACTTCGATGATGTGCAGTGGCAATTTGCCCGGGTTTTCCAGTCGGTGGTTCATGCCGATCGGGATGTACGTCGATTCGTTCTCGGACAGCAGGCTGACCGTATCGCCGCACGTCACGCGCGCCGTGCCCGACACCACGACCCAATGCTCGGCGCGGTGATGGTGCATCTGCAGCGACAGTTTCTCGCCCGGCTTGACCGTGATGCGCTTGACCTGGAAACGGTCGCCCGCATCGATGCCTTCGTAATGGCCCCATGGACGATACACCTTGGTGTGGTGCAGGTGCTCGGTACGCTCTTTCGACTTCAGGTGTTCGACCACCTGCTTGACGCGCTGCACCTGGCTCTTGCTCGTGACCAGCACGGCATCCTGGGTTTCGACGACAACGATGTCTTCGAGACCGACGACGGCCACGATGCGGCTTTCGGCACGCACCAGCGAGTTCTTCACGCCATCCAGATACACGTCACCGCGCTGGGCGTTGCCGTTGGTATCTTTCGGCTGCGTTTCCCACAAGGCCGACCACGAACCGACGTCATTCCAGCCGATATCGGCCGGCACGACTGCCGCGTCACGCGTGTGCTCCATGACCGCATAGTCGATCGAATCGGACGGGCACGCCGAGAAGGCGGTTTCGTCGAGACGGCAGAAATCGAGGTCGCGGTAGGCAGCGTGCATGGCCTGGTCGGCGGCAGCGGCGATGGCCGGCGCGTGCTCTTGAAGCTCTTGCAGGTAGCGCGCAGCGCCGAACATGAACATGCCGCTGTTCCAGTAATACGTGCCTTCAGCAACAAAGCCTTCGGCGGTAGCCGCATCCGGCTTTTCGACGAAGCGCGCCACGTTGTAGCAATCGCTGCACTCGGCCACCGGTTCGCCGCGGCGGATGTAGCCGTAGCCGGTTTCCGGGGTTTTCGGCACGATGCCAAACGTGGCCAGCTTGCCGGCCTCGACCAGGCGGGTCGCGCGCTCGACTGCTTCACGGAAAGCCGCGACATTTTCGATGACGTGGTCGGCTGGCAGCACCAGCATGACGGCGTCCGGATCAATCTGTTGCAGGTGGTGCGCAGCTGCGGCCACGGCCGGCGCCGTGTTGCGGCCAACCGGCTCGAGCAGGATGCCCAGCGGCGTGATGCCTACTTCGCGCAACTGCTCGGCCACCATGAATCGGTGATCATTGCCACAAACCACCAGTGGCGCCATCAATCCAGGCCAGTTCGTCACACGCAAGGCAGTGTCCTGCAGCATGGTTTTGTCGGCAACCAGTGGCAGTAACTGCTTTGGCAGAACGGCACGCGACAGGGGCCACAGACGGGTCCCGGCGCCGCCGGAAAGGATGACTGGATAGATCTTCATGCGCTGGCTTTCTCTTTCTTTGAATCGTTGGTGTCCGGGGTATCCTTGCGGCGCGAGGTGCGACGATCGCGTGCATTCAGCCACTCTTCGGAAGAATATTCGGAAGTGTGCTTCATCTCGCCATTTCGGTCGACACTGTATTCCTTGAAGACAATCATTTCATTTAATGTTACATCATGCAACACCCGCGTGTATTCAAACAGGACGCTGCGAACGACTTCGGCACCTTCGCAGATGTGGCTGCCGTGACCGATCCAGGTCGGGCCCACGATGCGCGTGCCCGCTTCGATTTTGCAGCCGGAACCGATGTACACCGGTCCTTCGATGGTCGTGCCTTCCCAGTCGATGCTGGTGTTCAGGCCAACCCAGAGACCTGGCTTGATCTGGATGCCCGGCACGTGCATGTGGTTCACTTCGCCAGTCAGGACCGTCTGCAGCACTTCCCAGTAGTCGCTCATGGTACCGATATCGAGCCAGTTGAACGGGCGGCCCTGGGCATAGAACGGCAGGCCGCGCTCGGCCAGCAGCGGGAACAGGTCGGAGCCGATGTCGAACGAGACGCCCGACGGGATCAGATCGATGACTTCAGGCTCGAAAATATAGATGCCGGTCGAAATGAAGTTGGACTTGGCATCGGCTTCGGACGGCTTTTCCTGGAATTCCTGGATGCGGCCTTCTTCATCGGTCACGACCACGCCGTACGACGAGACCTTGTCCCATGGGACTTCCTTGGTGATGACGGTGGCCATCGCGCCCTTGCGGCGGTGTTCCATCAGGGCCGCCTTCAGGTCGAGGTCGATCAGCGCGTCACCGCACAGCACGACCGTGGTGTCGTCGAAGAAGCCACCGAATTCCTGGATTTTCTTCATGCCGCCGGCCGAGCCGATCGGCATCGGCACGACTTCGCCGTCGTCCTTCGTGTAGCCTTCGAAGGAGTAGCCGATCTGGACGCCGAACTGCTCGCCTTCACCGAAGTACTCTTCGATTTTTTCATGCAGCCAGCTGACGTTGACCATGATTTCGGAAATTCCGTTTTTTCGGAGGTGGTCGACCAGGTAGGCCATCACGGGCCGGCCCAGCAACGGAATCATCGGTTTTGGCAGATCGTAGGTGAGTGGACGCACGCGCGTCCCTTTGCCTGCGGCGAGAATCATGGCTTTCATTCGATGTTCCTTTGAATTATTTGGCAGTGGTTTGATAGCGCCATACATCGGCGCACATTTGGGCGACATCGCGTTCGGCAGTCCAGCCGAGTTCATCGCGTGCCTTGGCCGGGTCGGCGTAGCATTTGGCCACGTCGCCTGGGCGGCGGTCGACGATCTGGTAAGCGACCGTGCGGCCGCTGGCCGCCTCGAACGCGCGGATCATTTCCAGGACGCTGTTGCCGCGACCCGTACCGAGGTTGTAGGCAACGATGCCCGGGCCCTTGGCCAGACGGTCCAGCGTCTTGACGTGGCCGATGGCCAGGTCGACGACGTGGATATAGTCACGCTGGCCGGTGCCGTCCGGGGTGTTGTAGTCGCCGCCGAAGACCGACAGCTTGTCGCGCTGGCCATTGGCAACCTGGGCAATGTAGGGCACGAGGTTGTTTGGAATGCCACTTGGCTCTTCGCCGATCAGGCCGCTCTCATGGGCGCCAACCGGGTTGAAGTAGCGCAGCAGCGCAATGCGCCAGTCGGGCTGGGCCTTGGCCAGGTCTTGCAGGATCTCTTCGATCATCAGCTTGCTGCGACCGTATGGATTGGTGGCCGACAGCGGAAAATCTTCGCGGATCGGCACCGAGGCCGGGTCGCCGTACACGGTGGCCGACGACGAGAACACAAGCGACCTGCAGCCGAACTTGGCCATTGTTTCGAACAGCACGACACTGCCCGAGACATTGTTGTCGTAATAACGCAGTGGCTCGGCCACTGATTCGCCCACGGCCTTCAGGCCGGCGAAGTGAATGACCGCTTCCGGCTTGTGCTCGGCAAATGCTGCTTCCATTGCTGCGCGGTCACGGATATCGGCTTCGACAAAGGCGAACGGCTTGCCGCTGATGCGCTGCACCCGGTCGCGCACTGACAACTGGGCGTTGGACAGGTTGTCGAGCACCACGACGTCGTGGCCTGCGCTTTGCAGTTCGACGACGGTGTGCGAGCCGATATAGCCAATGCCGCCAGTAACGAGAATTTTCATGTATTGCTCTCTGCTTTCACTTTGAGTGATCAATTATTTTTTGCAATAACGTTGTTGCCTGATGTTGCGTGCTGCGATTTCTTGCTATTTTTGCTATACCATGCCCGTCACAGACTCGCTCGCCAGCATGAAGCAGCTGGCGACGATCAAACTCATGGCGTGACTAGGATACATCCGCTGACCCCGCGCACGATATCCGGTTGTGCAGCGAACAAAATACGCGCGCACTTTACTGCTGAGGACCAGGTTGACCAGCCGCACGCCCCGGGAGGCAATATTGCTGCATAGCGTCATTCCAAAGCTTATCTATTTTACAAGCCTTTTGCAAAATTTGTGCGCGCGCGTGTTTGTACATACGGGCACTCTGGCCGCGAATACCCTGCTTCATCGCCCGTTGGCATGCCGGTTGGCAGCAGGCGACGGTGCTTGCCATACCGCTATTTTTCGTCGATGAACGTGATGGAAAACCTGCATTCCACCGGCACGGCAGACGAGACAGTCGAGATGCGCAGCACATCGCACGGCACCTTTGACTGGTAGGTGCCGGAGTACCAGCCAAGCGGCGGATTTTCAGCGCCGTTCACGAGCTCAAGGTGCAGATCCTCGCCGCTGGCCTGCATCTGCAGCACGAAGCGGCGGCCACGCACGGCCAGGCCATTGCTGGTCAGGCGCACGTCGAGGCCGGGCGCGAAGTGCCAGAACAGCTCGACCTTGTGCGGCTTCTTGCCGGACACTTCGTCGCGTACGGTCAGGGAATTGCTGGCGCTCTCGAAGCGGACACTGCGCACATGGCGGACCGGGTCGGGCAGGCGCGCGTAGCCATCGTGCGAACCGCGGAAATCGAACTCGTGCGGCGAAGCCGGCATGCGCTCGATGCTGGCCACCGCCTTGCGCAACCACATGAAACGGCCACCCGGGACCGATTGGTCCAGGCCATCGATGCGCACCGTGTTGTGGCTGGACGTGCCGCGAAAGTAGTCGCGCCATTTGTCGTCCTGGCCATACGAATAGGTGCCGGGATCGATCAGGCATGGTTCGCCTGCCACCGACAGCACCAGCGCCAGTGCATCGGCGTGGCCATGGGCGGCCGTGCCCAGATAGCCCAGTGGACCGCAGTCGAGCAAGCCCTTGATCTCGTCTGCTTCCCCGAAGTGGTTGCCGAACAGCAGGTAGCCACCATCGGGAAATGCCCATGCCGAATCGACTTCGTACGGATCGCAATCGGGTCGCCCGCCCGGCAGTGTGTGCAGCAGCCAGCGTACGCCGGGATGACTGTCGGCCTGGCCACCGAATACGGTCTCGCCCAGCGCCAGCAACTGCGCGGCACGGTCCATGCCGGAAGCATCCAGGCGGAACACGCTGCCATCGTCGGCGTCGCCCACGGCCGGCACATTGCCACCGGCGTCGCGTACCGAGCGCAGGAAGCGCAGCGCGCGCTGCAGACTGCCCCAGTACGCGCGCGAAAACGGCTGCAGCCCGTGGCCGCCGGTCTGCGCCAGCAAGCCGGCCACGAACAGGAATTCGCAGACGAACAAGTGGTAGCCGAAGGCTTGCTCGCGGTGGACACCATCGCGCGAGAACTGCGCCTGGGCTTGAATTTCGAGTTCGTTTCGGGCCAGCGCCTGCCAGTCGCGCGATTCTTTCCAGCACGCCCAGGTGACGGCGCCCATGTACAGGCCGGTCAGCTCACCGATCAAGTGGTTGTTGGCCGACGAGTGGCGCGACAGATGGCGCGCGATCGTGCGGCAGTGGGCGTGGATGCTGCCGAGCCAGTCGGCGCGCAGGCGCTGCCCGTCGTCGCCCTCGAACAGCGCGCTGCGTTCGCCTCCGATCAATTGCCAGATCAGACTCCAGTTGACGAGCCGGATGCCCAGTTCCCTCGAGCTGGTCCAGTTGGGGCCGGTCAGCGGCGGACATTGTTCGAGCCAGCTGCGCAGGTTCTGTCCGAGGGCATCCATCCAGCGCGCATCGCGCGTGAGCGCCCAGGCCTGCGCCAGTCGCACGAGGTGCAGGTGGCGGTTCAGTTCCCAGACATGCTTGATGTCGCCCACCAGCTCGCGGTCGGTGATGGCGATGTCGCCCCGGTACACGGCTGGCGCGGTCACGCCGGTGTCGGGATCGCGGTTCCATGCGGTCGGCACACCCACGTCGAAGCGGCCATCGGCAAACAGCACGACGTGGCCTGCACAGATGCGTTCGGCATCCAGCAGCAGCGCCTCGACCTCGCGCGGATCGAGTTCCGGCGCACCACGCACGCCCAGCGTCAGGGCCGGGACGGACGGCGGCGCCGCCCGCGATTGCGCCAGCTGCGCACGGCCCGCCATGCGGCGCCCCAGCCGGATCGCGGTTGCCTGCTGCACCCGATACCCCATCTCGGCGACCGACATGCAGCGCAGGCGGTTCACCAGCTGCACCATGTTTGTTCCATTCATCACGCTTCCCTCATGCAGAACTCCGCTTCGTCAACCGATTGCCCGGCCCGTCTGGTGTGCGTGGCGCGCAGCGCTGCGGGTATATGTCGTCCATCGAATTCGCCTGGTCGATCGTGACGTCCGACCTGCGGCAGCCTGGTGCCGCACACGGGAGTGGCTTCACCCTGTCAGGAGCGACTGCCAGTGCCCTCCCTCGCGGCGCGAGCGTGCCGGCGTTCGGCCGTTCTGCGGCATCCCCTGAATATCACAACAGCGCCGGCGATGATCAGCGTGGCGTGCAGTCCGGCGTAGCCCGTCGCCGATGACCTGCGCCCTTGCGCTGGAACCGGCGACAACCGCAGCGCAGCGATACCGGTACGATCATGCCCGCGCACTTGGTAAAGGCACAATTTTTCCGATCATACATTTTTCCGTGAGGGACGCCACGCACGATTCAGACCGCATGCGTGGGACGCAGACCTGCAATGAGCCCGGTATGTGACGGCGTCGATCATTTGGATCAGCGTGATTCTGGGGCGAGCGCGCAGCAGCCAATCGTGGCTCGCGAGTACTTGTGGAGAGAGTGTGGCGATGACCTCATGACACCGGATGCCGGCATCCAGACGGCATCGGGGACGTCACTCCGGCCACGTAAATGCCGGGCTAACAACGAAAATTTAGCCGGTGCAATAACGGGTCAGTGGATTGATTCCCACCGCGAAAACACATGCCGGTGCGCACGCACGCCGCTTGCACCGGGAGCGTGCTCGCACTGTCTTGACACTCAACACTGCCCGGTCACCCGGCACTGCGCTTGTTGGGCGAACGAATGAACGCGAGAATAACCAGGCCGAACAATGCACTGAGTACCGCTGTGCCCTCGCGCCCCATGCCGGCGGCAACCCCGATGGCAGCGGTCATCCAGACACTGGCAGCCGTGGTCAATCCCTTGACGTCGTTATTATCGCGCTGCTTGAGAATGGCACCAGCCCCCAGGAAGCCGATACCGGCCGTGACCCCTTGCAACACACGGGACAGGTCCTGGACCGACATCCCGGCCTGCAATGGAATCAGCACGAACAGCGCCGAGCCGACCGACACCAGCATGTGGGTGCGCAGACCAGCCGAGGCACCCTTCGTTTCGCGCTCGTAACCAAGCAGGCCGCCCAGGACGGACGCCACCAGCAGACGCACGACGAGCACCGTCACATCCTCGGCGTCGCCCAAATCGGAAAATTCACGTTGAATCGTCTGCAAGCTTTCTGTCCACCACACGCGCATGCCCTCCATCCTTGATCACATTGTTCAAGGAAATGATGACATCCATGCAAGAAGGGTGTCGCCACGCTCGCCAGATGAGGCTGTCCTGGACGCCAGATAACGCGGTGGCAAGGCGGCAAGGCGGCACCAACTGATGCCGGCCGCGACTGGCTAGAACCAGCTTTCGCGCACGACGATCACGTCATCGACCTGGACGATATCGCTACTACGCGCGTCCAGCGAGACTGACTGCCCACCGGCATCCTTGCGCGTGATGCGGATGCCGTTGCTGCTGCCGCGCGGACTCAGGCCACCGCCAGCCGACAATGCCTGCTGGACCGTCATGCCACGCTCGAGCCGGAATGGTCCCGGGCGACTGACCTCCCCGGTGATGTACGCCCTCGGCGCCCGTTCGACGAAGATGATGTCGCCGCCGGCCACTTCCACGTCCCTGTCGAGTTCGCCTTTGCGCACCATGTCGACCACATCGATGGTCTCGCGCATGGTCTTGCCGTCACGGGTGCGCACCAGACTGATCATGTCGCCGCCATCGCTGTGGATGCCACCCGCCAGCGCCAGCATGTCGAGCACGCGACGGCGGCCCTCCACCGGATAGCGGCCAGGCCGGTTCACATGGCCGAGCACCGAAATCTGCTGGCTGGCCATGGTCGTCACCAGCATGTTGACCTGGGCATGCTTGATGTAGCCGCTTTTCTCGAGCAGACCTGCGATGGTGTTTTCGGCCGCAGCCACCGGCATGCCGCCGACCGCCACCTGTCCCAGCATCGGGAACGTCAGATGCCCGCTTTCACTGACGCGCGTCTCCAGCGACAGGTCGGGACTGCCATACACCGACAACTTGACCACGTCGCCCGGCCCCAGCAGCACGTCGGCCGCGCCAGCCATGCCGATGCCCATGCCGAGCAGCACCGCCAGGCCCGCAATCCATATGACGACACGCTTCATGATGCCTCCATCCGTATTGGTGATCGTTGCACGGTGTTTGTGCCTGGCCGGGACCGCTGCACCCGTCCCATAAAAAATCTGCCCGACATGTCATTCGACGCGCCTGCAACCCATCGGTTCCGTCAAACAGCGGCTGCTTTGACTGAGCTGGCGCAAGCGCAAGCGATGCGCGTCATTCGCGCGAACATACATGGCCGTCAGGACGCTGGTCAAAACAGCACATTGGCAGTGACCTCCACCACGTTGGCATCGAACCCGCCGGTACCAAGCCGCGCCGCGGCGCTGCGTGCCTGGTGGACAAACCCAGCGACGACCTTCACCTTCGGCCTGACCTGCCACACGGCGCGCACGCTGGCCGAGCGGAGCGCGTCGCGCAGCGCATCGGCGCCGGTGACGTCGCCCCGGCCTGTAGAACGACGCCGCTCGTAGAGCGCGCTGGCCTCGACTGCCACCCGGGCGCTGGCAGCCCAGTTGACGCCGATGCTGGCGCCCTGGTTCAGCGTGTAGCTGACGAACGGGCTTTCGACCGGTGCGAAGTCGCGCCACACACCCGCCTGATAGCTGACGGGGCCGCGCGGCGTGAAGACCACGTCGACGCGGCCGTTCACACCGCTCGTGGCGCCCGCGCCGTACGACGGCTGCTCGCGCCGCACATACCCGGCCAGGCCCTGCACCGTGGCCGAACCCGTGGCGAGCCAGTGCACGCGCAGCTTGAGTTCGTCCTGGGTGAAATCGTCAAGCAGGCCCGTGGTGATGGACGGACGCCGGAACGGATAGCTGCCCTTGATGCGCCGCGCGACCAGGCCCAGCGCGCTGCCGCCCCTCGGCTGGTACAGGAGTTCGGTCTCAAACGCGGTTTCAGTGCGGTTATTGAAGCGCTGGATTGCCAGGTCGTAGCTCGCCTTGTCGCGCACGGCACCAACGCGCACTTTCCAGCTTGGGTGCAAGGTCCAGCCGGCATCGGCTTCCTGGCGGCGCTGCTGGCGCAGGTTGCGCTGGTCGCTGTTGAAGTCGGTGTACGGCGCCAGCGTCTCGAGATACAGCCCCGCGAGATGGCCGTCGAACTGGTCGCCAACTTCCCAGAACCATGTGGCTTGCAGGTTGCGCCCGGTGTAGTCGAGCTGCCTGAAATGATCGAATGCGGTCGTCGACACCTTGGCCGTGGCCGCAATGCGCTGGCGGCTGATGTGTTTGTCGAGCACCACACCCGCTTCAAGCGTACGGTAGCTGTCGCTGCGCCCGTTGCCGAATGCGGACACGCCATCGGCCTGGCGCAGGAGATTGTCGTCGTAGGCCCAGCCGATACCGGCGAGCAGTTGCAGGCTTTCAGCTGGCGCCGTGGACGCCGCGCCTGCGGGAAGACACCAGAATGCACCGGCGCAGAGTGCGACCGGCGAAAGGCGATGCAACGCTGAAGGGGTTGGCATGGTCGTCGTCTTCCACGGGTCGTGCTACCGGAGGAATTACCAGAATTGCCAGCCCCCTGTGTAGACGACCCAGACGCCCAGCAATCCATTCGTCACAGCGTGGGCCAGGATGGGCGACCACAGGTTGCGGTGCCTCATATACAACACGCCGTAGGCCACGCCAGCCACAATACCGGCCAGCCACAGCGTGTGTTCAAAGCCGAACAGCACGCATGGGATCACGAACGCCTTGAATCCGATACGCGCCGGATCAACGCGTCTGAAGTTGGCGTGCTCGACCCAGCGCATCAGGAACGAGCGCCAGAACAATTCTTCCATGACGGGCACGACCAGCGCTGCGCCGGCAATGCGCAGCGTCACCATCAGCCAGTCGATCTCGCCATTCGTGCGCGGATCGTAGCCGGGCGAGCTGTCCAATGTCATCCATGGCAAAGTCAGATTCACCCACAACACCAGCACGATGACGCCGACGAGAATGGCAACGAGCGTCTGCGACAAGCGCAAGCCGAACCGGTGCAGCTCGTCGTACTGGCGCCAGAAAACGGCCAGCAGCGCCAGCACGGCCCCTGCCTGCACCGGATACAGCCAGCGCAGGTCGGCGCGGCTCATGCCCATGCGCTCGAGCAGGTCGCCAATCACGATGAACAGGATGTAGGTGCCGAATGGCAGGATGCGCGCCCAGGCGGCGCGGGTCAGGAAGGGTTCGTCGGCCGCCGGGGCCGCAGACCCGGGACCGGAGCCGGGGCCGGCTGCCCGGGCGCTGCGCGATTCGTCGTTGTCGATCATGAAAAGTCGCCCTGCCCGGTCATTGCCCGCCCCTTGTTGATTAGACGCCGCGCGAGCGCGCTTCGATCGTTTCCCAGCGCTCCAGCGCATCGAGCAGCAAGTCTTCGATTTCGGCAAAGCGCGCATTGATGCGCTTGGCGTCGGCCGGGTTCTGCTTGTAGAAGTCAGGGCCGTTGAGCTGCGCCGTGATTGCCGACTGTTCGTCTTCCAGCGTCGCGATCAGCTTCGGCAACTCTTCCAGCTCGCGCTGTTCCTTGTAGCTCAGCTTGACCTTCTTGGCGGCCGGGGCTGCCGTGTCGTCCGCTTTCGGCGCGCTGGTCTTGACCGGCGCCTGGACCACCGGCGTTGCCGCCTTGACGCGTTCCCAGTCGGTATAGCCACCGACGAATTCGCGCCACTTGCCGGCGCCTTCGGCCACGATCACTTGCGTGACGACGTTGTCGAGGAACGTGCGGTCGTGGCTGACCAGGAACACGGTGCCCGTGTATTCCTCGAGCAGTTCTTCGAGCAGCTCGAGCGTGTCGATGTCCAGATCGTTGGTCGGCTCATCGAGCACGAGGCAATTGGCCGGCTTGGCGAACAGGCGCGCCAGCAGCAGGCGGTTGCGCTCGCCACCGGAGAGCGACTTGACCGGCGAACGTGCACGTTCCGGCGAGAACAGGAAGTCGTTCAGGTAGGTCATCACGTGGCGGCGCTGGCCATTGATCTCGACCCAGTCGCTGCCCGGTGCGATGGTGTCGGCCAGGCTGGCTTCTTCATTGAGCTGGGTGCGCATCTGGTCGAAGTACGCGACGTTCAGCTTGGTGCCCAGGCGGACCTTGCCGCTGTCGGCGTTTTCTTCGCCCAGGATGATCTTGAGCAGCGTCGTCTTGCCGGCGCCGTTCGGTCCGATCAGGCCGACCTTGTCGCCACGCATCAGCGTGCCGGTAAAGTTGTCGACGATGACCTTGTCGCCGTACATTTTCGAGATGTTCTCGAGATCGGCAACAATCTTGCCCGAACGTTCGCCCGTGGCGACGTCGAGCTTGATCTGGCCCTGCTGGTCGCGGCGCACCGCGCGCTGCGAACGCAGTGCTTCCAGGCGGCGCACGCGGCCTTCGTCGCGGGTACGGCGTGCCTGCACGCCCTTGCGGATCCACACTTCTTCTTGCGCCAGGAACTTGTCGAACTTGGCGTTTTCGACTTCTTCATTGGCCAGCAGTTCTTGCTTGCGCGCCTGATAGGTCGTGAAATTGCCCGGGAACGACAGCAGACGGCCGCGGTCGAGTTCAATGATGCGGGTGGCCACATTGTCCAGGAAACTACGATCGTGGGTAATGAACAGGACCGAACCGCGGAATTCGCGCAGCAGACTTTCGAGCCACTTGATCGACGTGAAGTCCAGGTGGTTGGTCGGCTCATCGAGCAGCAGCACGTCCGGCGCCGACACCAGTGCCACGGCCAGCGCGACGCGCTTTTGCATACCACCCGAGAGCGTGCCCATCAGCGCGTCGCCCGACAGGTTCAGGCGATCGAGCGTGGTCTCGACCTTGTGCGCCAGGTTCCAGCCATCGTTCGCATCGAGCTTGGTCTGGATCACATGCATGCGCTCCATCAGCGCGTCGTCGTCGCCCTGGCCGAATTTGCCGGTCAGTTCTTCGTATTCGGTCAGCATCGCCTGCTGATCGCCCATGCCGCCGGCGACGACGGCAAACACCGTCATGCTCAGGTCAAACACCGGTTCCTGCTCGACATAGGCGATGGTGACGCCCTGCTGCATGACCAGCAAGCCATCGTCCAGACGCGAACGGCCCGAGATGACTTTCAGGAGCGAGGATTTGCCGGTGCCGTTGCGGCCGATGAGGCCGACGCGTTCGCCGGTCTCGAGGGAAAAATCAGCGTGGTCGAGCAGCGGCACGTGGCCGAAAGCAAGTTGAGCGGAACTAATGGAGATGACAGCCATGATCGGTATGCGTTTCGTCGCGCGAAGAAAAATAAGGCGCGGGGGGAAAAGGTGCGTTGATTGAATAAGGGGCACATTGTACCGACTGCCGGGCATGAACCTGCATTTCTATTTCGATCCCGGCTATAATTGCAACCGGTTCACGGTACCAGCCCGCCCTGCGGGGCCTGCCCGCCGGACTGCAGGCTTGCCCTGCTTCGCGCCGTCAGCACCTGGCGGCGCGGGCGTCCTCCCCGTAGCACAATGGATAGTGCACATGCCTCCTAAGCGTGGGATACTGGTTCGATTCCAGTCGGGGGGACCAGCTACACCCCGTCATCCACACGCAAACTGCGCTTCATGGTCGACAACAACGCGATCATCGTCGCCTTGTCTTCTGTTGCCACATCGGCCAGCATTTCCTCGATCCAGCGCTCGTGCACTGCCGCCATTTCGTCGAACGCCGCGCGCCCCGCTGGCGTCAGCTTGACGGCCGATGCGCGCCGGTCGTTCACATCCTGCACCCGCACCACGAGCTGCTCGCGTTCAAGCTGGTCGGTGATCCCCGTGATATTGCCGCCGGTGACCATCATGCGCTTGGACAGCTCGCCCATGCGCAGGCCGTCCGGATGGCGCTGGAGCTGCGCCATCAGGTCAAAGCGTGGCAGCGTGATGTCGAACGTCGTGCGCAGGCGGCTGCGGATTTCGTTTTCGATACGCGTCGTGCACGACAACATGCGCAGCCACAGGCGCAGCGATTGGTGATGTTCGTCCGTCAGGCGGCTTTCCATGTCCAGCTCGGCTGCCCCGCCCATCGCTGGGCCTTGTTCACGTCCATCCACTTCCTGCATGCTGTCCTCAATCTGCGTTCGTGCGTAATTTAAAGCGTTGTAGTTTACCGGTTTCGGTGCGAGGCAGTTGTTCCCTGAACAAAATGGCCCTGGGGTACTTGTACGGCGCGATCTGTGTCTTCACGAATTCCTGCAATTCGCATGCCAGGTCGTCCGACCCCACCCGCCCTGTGCGCAGCACGACGTGGGCCTCGACCACCTGGCCGCGCTCGGGATCGAGCCGCCCCACGACGGCGCACTCGGCCACCGCCGGATGGTGCAGCAGCGCTTCTTCGACCTCGGCGCCGGCGATGTTGTAGCCGGCCGAGATGATCATGTCGTCCGTGCGCGAGCGGTAGTAGAAATAGCCGTCGGCGTCCATTTCGTAGGCGTCGCCCGTGATGTTCCAGCCACCCTGCACGTAATCACCCTGGCGCTCGTCGTCCAGATAGCGGCAGCCGGTCGGGCCTTTCACGGCCAGGCGCCCGATCACGCCCGGGCCGACAGGTACGCCGTCGGCATCGAGGATGCAGGCCTGGTAGCCCGGCACCGGCTTGCCGGTCGCGCCCGGCCGGATGGCGGCGCCTGCGCTGGCGATGAAGATGTGCAGCAGTTCGGTCGCGCCGATCCCGTCGATCATCGCCAGCCCCGTCGCCGCCTGCCAGGCCGCGCGCGTGGCCAGCGGCAGCGGCTCGCCGGCCGACACGCTGGCGCGCAGGCTGGCCAGGTCATAGCGCCCTGCCTGCGCCGCCATCAGGCGATAAAAGGTCGGCGCCGTGAAGCATACGGTGGCACGGTAGTCGGCGATGGCCGCCAGCAGCGCCTCGGGGCTCAGGCGTTCGAGCAACACCCCTGCGCCACCGACGCGCAGCGGAAACAGCAGCAGGCCGCCCAGCCCGAACGTGAACGCCAGCGGCGGCGTGCCGATGAAGATATCGTCCGCGCGTGAGTCCAGCGTGTGGCGCGGAAAGCAGTCACACACGGCCAGCACGTCGCGGTGAAAGTGCATGGTGCCTTTGGGGATGCCGGTGGTGCCGGACGTGAAACTGATCAGGCAGACGTCGTCGCGCGCGGTGTCGGCAGCGACGAACGGGGCGTCGTGGCGGGCCATCCGTTCTTCCAGCGCGCCGGGTAGATCGGGCGCCGGCGCACCGAACACCAGTACCGGCACGCGCAGGCCCAGCGCATCGATGGCATCCACCAGGCCATCGGCGCACAGCACCGCATTGATGCGCGCCTTGTCGGCAATGGCGCCCAGCTCGCGTGCGCGCAGCAGCGGCATGGTCGGCAGCACGATGCAACCGGCCTTGATCACGCCCAGGATGCAGGCCGCCATCATCGGACAATTCGCACCGCGCACCAGCACGCGGCTGCCGGTGGCCAGCCCGACATCGTGGCGCAGCACATGGGCAATGCGGTCGACCTGGGCCAGCAATTCAGCATACGTCAGGCGTTCGCGCGCGCCGATCAGCGCCGTGCGCGCCCCCCAGCCACGCGCGATGGCGTCGTCGAGCAGCGCGCTCGCGCAGTTCAGGCGCGCCGGGTACTGCAGCTCGGGCAGGTCGAACAGGAAGTCGGGCCAGGCGTCGGGCGGCGGCAAGTGCGCACGGGCGAAGCCGTCCGTGTGGCCGGACGGGGACAGCGCGGCACTGGTGACGTCGTTCATGGCGTGATCCCCCGCTAACAGCGAAGCAGTCGACCGGCAGCGCCGGTCACGCAACATCCGCGCGCTATCGTAGATCCAAAGCACATCGGCAGCAAGCGGGTTTGTCGGGCAGTCATGCCATCGACTGCAACGTCACGCACGCGCCGCGCGCTCGATCTGGCGCGCCACTGCGGCCTGTGCCTGCGTCAGACTTGCCGCGAGCGGCGCCCGGTCGAGCGCTGCGGCGGCGCCGTGCAGGCCGAGCATGCTGCAACCGGCGCGCAGGCGCGCACGCTGTTCGAGGCCCTCGGCGCCTTCTGCCAACCCGCCCTGCGCTGCCTGCAACTGGCGCGCCAGGCCGTCGAGGTAAAGGCGCAGGCGATCGAGGTCGATGCCCAGCCGGCGCGCCACTGCGTCCGGAGTCTCGTCGGTTGCATCGTTCGCGTCGGGTTGCGCAAACAGGCGCTCGAACTGGGCGCGCACGTCCTCGTGGCGAAATGGCTTGACGATATACCCGCTCGCACCGGCCAGCGCCGCTTCGTCCATCGTGGCACTGTCGGACGCCGCCGAGACCAGCACGAACGGCAGCGCCGCCAGCAGCGGGGTCTGGCGCACGCGCTGCAGCAGTTCGATCCCGGACAGGTGCGGCATGCGCAGGTCGCAGAACACGATGTCGGGCTGCAGGCCGCCCGCCAACTGGCGCCAGGCATCCTCGCCGTCTTCGGCTTCGACGATCGCATGGCTGCCGCAGCTGTCCACCAGATGCATCAGCATCATGCGCGCCACCACATCGTCGTCGACCACCAGCACGTTCATCACGTCTCCACGAGATTCCTCAGAAACTCCATTATAAGCAGGTGTCAGGAAGGGGCGCCCGTTTCGAAGGTGTCGAGCGCCGCGGCCAGCCTCGGCAAGCCGGCGCGCAGCCGCTGGCCGTCGTGGCCGTCGGCGGCCGCTTCCAGTTCGCCGCACAGTGCTTCCAGTGCCGGCTCGGCCAGATAGGTGGCGCTGCCGCGCAGTCCATGCAGGATCCGGCCTGCGGCCTCGAAGTCGTCGTCTGCCAGCGCGGCGTCCAGTTCGGCGCGCCGGCGCGGCAGGTCGTTGCAGAACGCAGCGCGCAGGCGCAGCCCCAGGTGGTCAGTCCGCGCGGCAGGCGCCGCCGTCGGCGCCTCCACACCGAACAGGGCGTCCAGGGCAGCGGTAGGTGTGGCCGGCGCAGGTGCAGCTGGTGCCATGGCGAGCACCGGTCCATACGCCAGCAGTGGCAACGGGAACCCGCGCTGCAGCTGGCGTTCGATCGCGCGCGCCAGTTGCAGGTGCAGCGCTGCCTCGTCGATCGGCTTGGTCAGGAACGCGTCCATGCCGCAGGCCAGATAGCGCGCGCGGTCTTCGCCGCTGGCGTTGGCGGTGAGCGCCACGATCATCACGTGCTGGTCGAGCACCGGCGCGTCGGGCGGGCCGCCGGCGCGGATCAGGCGCGTGGCGCTGGCCCCGTCCATCTCCGGCATGCGCCCGTCCATCAGCACCAGGTCGTAGCGCTTGCGGGCGCACGCCGCCACCGCTTCGGTGCCGTTGCCGACGATGTCGATCGCATGGCCCATCTCCTCGACCATCAGGCGTGCGATGACCTGGTTGGTCGGGAAATCCTCGGCGCACAGGACCGTCAGCTGGTGGCTATGCGGCGCGCGCGTCACGTGCGGGGTATGGGCAGGCGGGACGCCATCGCGCAGCGGCAGCAGCACGGAGAACACGCTGCCCTCGCCTTCGACACTGTTCACGCCAATAGTCCCGCCCATCAGCTCGACCAGCTGGCGACAGATCGCCAGGCCCAGGCCCGTGCCGCCGTAGCGGCGCGTGGTGGTGGTGTCGGCCTGCTCGAATTTCTGGAACAGGCGCGGTACGGCCTCAGCCGGGATGCCGATGCCGGTATCGCGCACCGTGAAGCGGATCATGTGCTGTTCGCCCGCCCCCTGCTGGTCGCTTGGCCGGCACTCGACATGGATCGTCACGCCGCCCGCTTTGGTGAACTTGAAGGCATTGCCGACCAGGTTGACCAGCACCTGGCGCACGCGGGTCGGGTCGCCCACCAGATAGCGCGGCACGTTGTCATCGACCAGCACTGAAAACGCCAGGTCCATCCCTGCCGCCTGTTCGTCGAACAGGCTGGCCACGTTGCGCATCTTGGCGTGCAGGTCGAAGTCGATCCGCTCCACGGTCAGCTTGCCGGCCTCGATCTTGGAAAAGTCGAGCAGGTCGTTGATGATCGACAGCAGGGCCTGGGCGTTGGCCTGGCCGCGCAGGATCTGCTCGCGCGTGGTTTCGCGCAGTGCCAGGTCGCGCAGCGCGAAGCCCAGCATGCCGATCACGCCGGCCAATGGCGTGCGCATCTCATGGCTCATATTGGCCAGGAATTCCGACTTCTGGCGCGTCGCATCCTCGGCGCGCTCCTTGGCATGGCGCAGCACTTCCTCGTTGTCCTGCAAGGCGCGGTAGGCGAGCGCCAGCTCGTTGCTCTGGTGACGGCCGCGCCGCTCCTGCTCGCGCAGTTCCTCGGTCTGCAGTTCGAGCATGCGGTTCTGCTGCTCGACCTGCTCGGTGCGCGCGCTGACCTGGTGCTCGAGACGCTCTTTCTGGTGGCGCAGGCTTGCAAAGCGGATCCGCATGCCCAGGTAGATCGCGCCGCAGGTCAGGATGATCATGCCGATCCGGAACCAGGCGGTACCCCACGGCGGCGGCTCGATCGTGATCGCCAGCGCGGCCACATCTTCGCTCCAGACATCGTCCTTGTTGGCCGCGCGCACGCGGAACACATACGTGCCCGGATCGAGATTGGTATAGGTCGCAAAGCGCTTGTCGGCGCCGGCATTGACCCAGCCCGCGTCGAATCCGTCGAGGCGGTAGGCAAAGCGGTTGCGCTCGGGCGCTGCAAAATGCAGCGCCGCGAATTCGACCGTGATCACGGCGGCGTCCGATGGCAGCGTGATGCTGCTGGCATGCTCGATCGGTCCCGGCAACAGGCCCGGGAATACCTGCTCGACCGGCTGGTTGAACACCTGCAGCCCGGTGATCGTCGGGCGTGGCGGAATGCGGTTGTCATGGACCGCGCGCGGATCGAACGCGGTCAGGCCATTGAAGCCGCCGAAATACAGCGTGCCATCGGTCGTCCTCAGCGCTGCCGTGTCGAAGAACGCGCCTTCGCTGATGCCGTCGGCCGCCGTGTAGCTGCGCCAGCGCCCGCTGGCCGGATCGAAGCTCGAGATACCGCTCGACGTGCTGGCCCAGATGCGACCGTCGGCATCTTCCAGGATCGCCGACACGGCGTCGTCCACCAGTCCATCGCGGGTGGAGTAGCGCGTGAAGCTCAGGGCGCCGTCCGGTCCGGTGGCCATGCGGTTCAGGCCCACGCCGGTGCCAATCCAGATGTCGCCCCGGCTGTCTTCGAACAGCGACCGCACTTCGTTGTGACTGATGCTGTTCGGGTCGAACGGATCGTGGCGGAAATGGCGGAAACGCCCGCTGGCGCGGTCCAGCAGTTCCAGACCCGAGACCGTGCCGACCCAGAAGCGCCCGCGGCGGTCTTCCAGCAGCGGGCGTACCGAATCGTCCGTCAGGCTGGTCGAGCGCGCCGGATCATGGCGCAGACTCGTCACCGCGCGCGTGCCGGCCGCCATCCGGTGCATGCCGCCGCGGGTACCGATCCAGATGACATCATCGCGATCGACCAGCAGCGAGCGCACCTGGTTGGCGTCGGCGTCTCCCGGCAGCACCTGGCGCCGGAAGCGCCGCGTCGCCGGATCGAAGCTGGTGATGCCCGAGCGGCTGCCGATCCACAGCAGGCCGGCGCGATCGCGCACGACGGCCGCTGCCGGCACGTCGATCAGGCTGTTGGGATTGTCCTTCTGGTGCCGGTACACATCCGCCTTGCCGGTGGCCGGATCGAACCGGTGCAACGCGGTGGCCGAGCCAATCCACAGATGGTCGCCATCCTGCAGCAGCGCGCGGATCTTGTTGTCGGCCAGTGAATGGGGATCGTCGGGGCGCCCGACGATGCGGGCAAAGCCGCCGCCGCCCAGGTCGACGCGCGAAACGCCGCCATACCAGGTGCCGGCCCAGAACGTACCGACGTTGTCGCGGTACAGCGCCGAGACATAATTGTCGCCCAGGCTGTGGCGATCGGCGATCGCATGGCGAAAGACGTCGAAGCGGTCGCCCTGCGCACGCCAGCGGTACATGCCGTCGTCGTGCGTGCCCACCCACACCGTGCCGTCGGCATCCTGGTGCAGCGTGGTGATCCATTCGTTGCCGACGCCGTCGCCCGCCCCGAAGCGGCGCAGCGCACCCTTGCCCGGCCCGCCCTGGCCATGGCGTTCGAGCCCGCCGTAGCGCCCCACCCACAGCCGCTGCTGGCTGTCGACCAGCAGCGCATGTACCGGGAGCGCGCGCTCCGGCAGGTCCGACGCATGGTGCTCGATGCGCTGGCGGTCCGCGCTCAAACTGTCCAGACCTGCCGCGCTGCCGATCCACAGACGCCCGTCGCCGCCCAGCGCCAGCGCCTGGATACCGTCGTGGCGCAGTGTGCGCGGATCGCCCCGGACGTGGTGCCAGACCGTGAACTTGCCGGTGTCGATATCGAAGTGCTGGAGGCCGTCGGCGGTGCCGATCCACAGGCCGTCCTGGCCATCGCTGATCATCGTCTTGATCTGGCGGTTGCCGGTGCCGCGCCGCGCCGGTTCGTTCGGCGCATGCAGCGTGAAGCTGCGGGTGGCCGGGTCGTAGCGATTCAGGCCGCCGTCGGTGCCCAGCCACATGGTCCCGTGCCGGTCGAGCAGCATCGCGCGCACCCAGTTGCTCGCCAGGCTGCGCGGGTTGCCGATCTCGCTGCGGTAATTGACGAACCGGTAACCGTCGTAGCGCGACAGGCCGGACTGGGTACCGAACCACATGAAGCCATCCGCATCCTGCAGGATCGACAGCACCGACTCCTGCGCCAGGCCGTGCTGCACCGACAGGTGCTCGAAGCGCAGCGTCGGCACGGGCGCCGCCGCGCGCACGGGCGGTGCACACAGCGTGGTCAGCGCCAGCAGCGCCAGGAGCAGGAACGCGCGCAGCATCGTCACGCCTTGAGGAGGGCCGGCACGTCGCCGCGCCGTGGGGCGTGCAGAATCCCGCCCTGGCAGGCGGCGCGTGCGCCTTGCCATGTCACGCTCGGTCCGGTTTTCTGTTTGTTCTCCACGCCAGCAGGTTAGCAAATTCTGCTTGTCTTGAGGCAAATATGGGATGGAAATGGCAAGAATTTGTCGCAGATTGTCGCTTGTGTGCCCCAGTCGCGCAGGATCACGGCCATCGCACGCGTGGTCTTGCGAAGCGCAACATCGTGACGCTTGTACCGGCACAGAATCACGTCTCGATTCCACCTCGGAGGCAGTATGGCAAACGCGATCTATCTGCATGAGACGGTATTTTACAAATCAATTCTTGTGGCCAAGAACATTTGCCTTCAGTGCGCGACGGTTCGGTGGACATGCACACGGAACAAGATCAGCAGTGGCGACGGCGACGGCGACGGCGACGGCAGCGCCACTGTCGGTGGATGGAATCTGGCGCAAAACAGAACTGCGCAGGCATTACGATGCCTCTCGATATTGAACGATACACGGCGCATTTGCGCACCGAAGCAAAAGATACGAGCCAGAAAAGGTGAGCGCAATTTGTTCGTGAAGCACTTGCTGCCGGCGGTGCCTCCACGCACGGCATCCATCCGATTCATGCAAAAGACTGGGGACCCACACTACGGCGGCTTGGCTTTCATCGTCTCAAGGTCGGGAACTCAGACGCTTTTATTCCGTTGAAAGGCGACGTCGTGGTTATTCAGCCATATCCAAAAGGGAATGTCTCCGGACATATTGCTGCGTACGATGGACGAATCTGGATCTCCGACTTCAAACAGCGCGACTTTCGGTCAGGTCCAACTTACAGAAAGCTAAAGCCCCCACATGTCTTCTATCGCCCTTAAGCAATACATTGCCGCAGTAATGCTCGTTACCGCTTGCGGCGCTCTCTGCGCACAAGATCCACCCAGCATTCTCGAAGACCCGCTTCTCGACTTGCGATATGAGCGCGCCAAGGTTTGGTTCGATTCATGGCCTTTCAAATTAGTCAACGACTGTCCGGTGCTGGCCGACGATGAGTATCGTCAAGGTGTATGGTTTGTTTTCGCGAAAACCGGCGATGCCTCTGGCTGGACCTATTATCTTCTCAATGGATATGATGTTCGGAAAAAGTCTGGTTCCACTAATCAGCTTGAGTATTCGACTGGCGGCCATGGATTGATCGTGATGGTCCGGGGTCTGGAGTGCCTGATCATCGATAACGATGCCAGAGAAACATTCAGGAGTCCGGTTTTCAATGACGAATATCCCCAGGATGTACACCAGAGGCTGGCAATCGACTTCGCTGCCCGGCTGTCCTCGGCCTTTGGTGGCAAGGAGAAGCTCCGGGCGCAAATCGTAAAGCAGCGCGTGGATCTCGACATGCTGCCCGACGAGCTTCGCCATGCATTCAGGGACTTGCACCTGCCGAAATAGAGATTGCCAACTCGCTGGCATTGGCGCCCTTTTCCATGCCCGTCAGATGGTCGATCAGATCCGGAATCAACGAATGGGAGGCTGCTGCCATGTCGTCCAATACGATCAAGCCACTTGTTTGCGCCATCCTGTTCAGTACATTGAGCGGATTGCTGTGCGCCCAACCCCTGCCACGCATTCTGGAAGATCCTGTCCTTCGCCTTCGGTATGAACCCGCCACAATCCATTTCGCGCCTTTCCCGTCAAAACTACGCAACGACTGCCCGGCGCTGGACAAGGGCGGAGATCCACAACGCACCTTCTTCATTTTTGCCAGCGCCAGCGATGCCTCCGGCCGGGTCTACTACCTGCTCAACGGCTATCAGGTTCGGCATCACGTCGACGATATGCGCTTCCCGCGCTACATCACCGATGAATATGCACCGATCATCATGCTGCAACATCAAGCGTGCGTCATCATCGACCACGAAGGCCCCGACCGGCTGGCCGATGACAACTTCACCGAGGAATACTCGCGCGACATGCAGCAGCGCCTCATGATCGACTATGCGAACCGGCTTGTTGCTGCCTATGGTGGCAAGGAAAAGCTCCGGATCGAACTGTTGAATCAATACGTCGACATGGACACGCTGCCGGAAGCACTTCGCTACGCATTCCGCAATCTGCATCTCACCAAATAAAAAAGCCGGCCCATGCGAGCCGGCTTGCATTCGAGGAGATATCTCAATCGCCCCTGGCAACACCTTCCCGGCGCGGATCGGCGCCGCCAAACCACATCGGCACGCCCTTCACCACCACGCGCTCGATGCCGTGCAGACCCGACGTCTGTTCACTGACCCGGATCGCGTGGCCGCGCGCGCGCAGCACGTCAATGGTGGCATCGGGGAAGCGGCCCCGTTCCAGTTCGGTCGGGCCGTTGCGGCTGCCGAAATTCGGCAGCGCGATGGCCTGCTGCACGTTCAGGTCCCAGTCGAGCGTTCCTACCAGCACCTTGGCCACGTAATTGATGATGGCCGGGCCGCCGGGCGAGCCGATGGCGAGCACCAGCTTGCCGCTGGCGCGGTCGAACACGATCGTCGGCGACATCGCGCTGCGCGGGCGCTTGTTGGCTTCGACGCGGTTGGCCACCGGGCCGTCGGCGTCGCGTGCGCTGAACGAGAAATCGGTCAGCTGGTTATTCAGCATGAAGCCGTCGACCATCTGGCGCGAACCGAACGCATCTTCGATCGTCGTCGTCATCGCCAGGCCGGCGCCATTGCCGTCGACGACCGACATATGCGAGGTCGACGGCGTCTCGATCGCGTTGTCGGTGCCCCAGGCTACCTCCATCCCGGGCGGCGTGCCGGCCTTGGCTTCGCCCATCGAACGCGCGCCCACCATGCCGGCGCGCGCCGTCAGGTAGCCCTTGTCGATCAAACTCGGGATGCCACGGCCCGGCAGCGGCACGAAGTCGGCGTCGGCGGCGTAGCGGTTGCGGTCGGCGTAGGCCAGGCGCCCTACTTCCGAGAACACGTGCACGGCTTCTGCGCCCGGCACGCCGTCCTTCGGCGCGAGCGCCTTCATGTCGAAGGTCTCGAACATGCCCAGCATCTGGGCCACGGCAATCCCGCCCGACGATGGCGGTGGCATGCCGCACACGGTGTAGGCGCGGTAGTCGCTGCAGACGGGCGTGCGGACCTTCGGGCGGTAGTCGGCGATGTCCTTGGCGGTCAGCAGGCCCGGATTGGTCGGGTGCGCAGCCACTTTGGCAGCGATGTCGCGGGCAAAGCGCCCCGTGTAGAACACGTCGGCGCCGCCGGCGGCGATCTCGCGCAGCGTCGCGGCCAGTGCCGGATTCTTCAGCACGTGGCCGACCGGCCACGGCTTGCCGGCAGCGTCATAAAAGTAGGCAGCAGCGACCGGGTCCTTGATCAGGAAGGTCTCGCCAGCGAGCATCTTGTGCATGCGCGGGCTGACCTTGAAGCCTGTCTCGGACAGACGGATCGCCGGGGCGAACAGCGCCTTCCACGGCAGCTTGCCGTGCTGGCGGTGCGCCAGTTCGAGCATGCGCAGCACGCCCGGCGCGCCGACCGAGCGGCCGCCGACCACGCCTTCGGTGCGCGACAGCGGCGTGCCGTCAGGCCGTTCGAACAGGTGCTCGTCGGCCTTGCTCGGCGCCGTTTCACGACCGTCGAACGCCTGCGTCTGCTTGCCATCGTAATGGACCATGAACGCGCCGCCGCCGATGCCCGACGATTGCGGCTCGACCAGCGTCAGCACCAGTTGGGTGGCAATCGCCGCGTCAATGGCCGCCCCGCCCTGGCGCAGGATCTGGTAGCCGGCCTCGACTGCCAGCGGGTTGGCGGCGGTGACCATGTATTTTTTGGCCTGCCAGCCATTTTTCTCGGTGTAGCCGGTTGCCGCTTCGGGCGCGGCCTGCAGTGAATCCTGGGCCCACAGGGGCGTTGTCGTCGCGCCGGCGAGTGCCAGGGCGAGCGCAAGCTTGCTGAGTGTGTTCAAACGGTTCTCCAAAATAGCAAACGGGCGCGTGGACTTAGGCCAGGCGCCCGACATCGAAGACATGCTACAGCATCTTCGACATGCTTTCAGGACACGTCCCTGAAGAACTACTTCGGCTGCATGCGGATCGCGCCGTCGAGGCGGATCGTCTCGCCATTGAGCATCACATTTTCGATGATGGCGCGCGCCAGATGGGCGAACTCGGTCGGCAAACCCAGGCGGGGCGGGAACGGCACCATCTTGCCCAGCGAATCACGGACCTCTTGCGGCATGTTCATCAGCATCGGCGTCTCGAAAATGCCCGGCGCGATGGTCATCACGCGGATACCGTTGCGCGCCAGGTCGCGCGCCATCGGCAGCGTCAGGCCGGCCACGGCCGCCTTGGACGACGCGTAGGCTGCCTGCCCCATCTGGCCGTCGAAGGCAGCGACCGACGCCGTGTTGATGATGATGCCGCGCTCACCGTGCTCAGCCGGTTCGGTCTTGCCCATGGCCTCGGCGGCCAGGCGCGCCATATTGAAGGTACCGACCAGGTTGATGTTCACGGCGCGCTGGAACACGTCCAGCGGGTGCGCGCCATCCTTGCCGACGGTCTTGACGGCCGGCGCGACGCCGGCGCAGTTGACCAGGCCGCGCAGCACGCCCAGCTTGACGGCGGCATCGACGACAGCCTGGGCATCGGCTTCCTGGGTGACGTCGCAGCGGACGAACTGGCCTTTCAATTCTTCGGCCAGCGCCTGACCCGCCTCGGCCTGGACGTCGGCGATAACGACGCTGGCGCCGTTCTCGGCGAGCATGCGTGCGGTGGCGGCGCCAAGGCCGGACGCGCCGCCGGTGACGATGAAGACGTTATCCTGGATATGCATGGTTGTCCCTTAGTAAAAGTTCTTGTGCCACTATTTTGCCCGGCTTTAACGTTTACGTAAACGTAAAGTGGACAGCTGGCGAACTTTCGGGACGACGGACGCTCTTACTTCAGAAGCACTGTACCGTGGTGCCGCTGCGGTTACACAGGCGACCGGCGCTGTTCACGCTCGAGCTGCCGACGGCGCCTGCAGTGGTCGCGCCGGTGGCATCGGTGCACGTTGCGCCGATGCATGGGCTGACCTGGCTGGTCGTTGGCACGACGGGTGTCGGCGCACTGGTGGCCGGCGCGACCACCGTCGGTGCATTTGGCGACGCCAGGCGCGCTGCGCTGTCGATCTGCTGCTGGACAGAACGGCGTGCGACCGGTTGCACGCCCTGCTCTTGCCGGGTCTTCGGTGACGGTGTCGGCTGCGGGCGCACGTTCTGTGGCGCCGGATGCGTGGCCGGGTCGATGTCCTTCAGGCGCGACGGCTCCTGGCGGCCCGTGGCTTTCTCTTCCTGTGTTTTTGGCTGCATGTCGATCGGCGCAGCCGGCGTCGACGTTTGCTGGCCATCCAGGGATGGCCGGTATGTCTCGCCCGTGGTGGGCTGACCCTGGGTGGCGCCGGTCGTCTGGGCACTGGCGCCGGCAGCGGCGAGCGCCAGCAGCATGGCGAGGATGGCGTTATTCTTGTTCATGGGAAGACCTCTCAGGGTTGTAGACAGATAACTTATTATCGTCTTGCCAACCCGCACACGGCGCACGGGAAACAATTGCTCACAATTGTACGGCGTAATGACGGTCGCAGGCCCCAAATGCATCGATCCCGCGCGGGCAGTGCCGGCGCGGGATCGATGGGGTCGTACTGAATGGACGAATTACTCGGCCAGCGCCGCAAATGCGTTGTCACGCACCTGCTCGACCGGACCGACGCCCGTGATGCGGCGGTATTTCGGCGCGCCTGGCAGGCCCGACTCGGCCCACTTGCCGTAGTAGCCCAGCAGCACCTTGGTCTGGTTGTGGTACACCTCAAGGCGCTTCGAGACGGTTTCCGCCTTGTCGTCGTCGCGCTGGATCAGTGGCTCGCCCGTGACGTCGTCGGTGTCGGCAACTTTTGGCGGGTTGAACTTGACGTGGTACACGCGGCCCGACGCAGCGTGCGAGCGGCGGCCGGTCATACGTTCGAGAATCATGTCGTCCGGAACGTCGATCTCGAGCACGTAATCGATGTTCACGCCGCTGTCCTTCATCGCTTCGGCCTGCGCGATGGTGCGTGGGAAGCCGTCGAACAGATAGCCGTTCTGGCAGTCTGCGTCCTTCAGGCGCTCCTTGACCAGGCCGATGATGATGTCGTCCGACACGAGTTGGCCGGCATCCATCACTTTTTTGGCGGCCATGCCCAGTTCAGTCCCGGCCTTGATCGCGGCGCGCAGCATATCGCCGGTCGAGATTTGGGGGATGCCGAACTTTTCTTTGATGAAATTGGCCTGGGTGCCCTTGCCGGCACCGGGTGCTCCTAACAGAATGAGACGCATGAGTTTCCTGAGATTCTAGAAAATAGAGAAAAGTAAAATGGCGGATAGGGTGATCTTTTTGATATGGCGCAGACTTCGTTGAGACGGAAGTTACCACAAAAGTTGGCGTAAAAGCCAGTCGCAAGGCGTTGCAGCGAGGATATTTGATCCTGCGCAGATGGCTTTGCTATCCCGTTGTGGCTTGCGTCAAGACGCGTAGTGCAGGCGCACCCGGGCCAGATCGTCGGGCGTATCGACGCCCGCTGGCGGTGCGCTGTCGGTAATGTGCACGGCGATCGGCACACCGTGCCACAGCACGCGCAACTGCTCCAGGGCCTCGATCGACTCGAGTGGCGACACGGCCATGGCCGGATACGCCTGCAAGAACGCATTGCTGTAGGCATACAAGCCAATGTGGCGCAGCGGCGCATAGCCGGCAGGCAGCGACTCGAGCGTCTGCGCGAATGCATCGCGGTGCCACGGGATCGTGGCACGCGAGAAATACAGTGCGCGCCCGTTCTTGTCGAGCACGACCTTGACGACGTTCGGGTTGAACACGTCGGCCGCATCGTGGATCGGGTGCGCGCAGGTGGCCATCGGCACGTCGGCACTGATGCGGGCGGCGCAGGCCGCCAGCAGGCGCGGGTCGATCAATGGCTCGTCGCCTTGCAGGTTGACGACGACGTCATCCGGCGCCAGGCCCAGCACCCGCGCCACTTCGGCGATGCGGTCGGTGCCGGACGGGTGATCGGCACGCGTGAGCACGGCGCTCACGCCATGCTCGGCGCAGGCGGCGGCAATGTCGGCGTGGTCGGTCGCAACGATGATCCGGGTCGCGCCCGATTCACGGGCACGCTCGGCCACGCGCACCACCATCGGCTTGCCGCCAAGGTCGGCCAGCGGCTTGTTCGGCAGGCGGGTCGACGCCAGGCGCGCCGGGATGATGACGGTAAAGTTCATGCAGGCCGATCAGACAGGCTCGATCTTGCGCGCCTGGTCGGCCCACATGATCGGGATGCCGTCACGGATCGGATAGGCGAGGCGGTCGGCGCGGCAGGTCAGCTCCTGCGCCTTCTTGTCGAGTTCAAGCGGACCCTTGCACAACGGGCAGACCAGGATATCAAGCAGGCGAGCGTCCACGACATTTCTCCACGATTTGTTCAGCCAGCGCAGGGTCGAGCTGCGCCGTCACAGGCACGACCCACAAGCGCGGATCGTCCTTCAGATGTTCAAGTTGCCGACATTTTACTGCATCCTTCTCCGTGATCAGGATGATCTCGGCGTCCACGGCGGCAAACGGGTCGTCCAGGAAATCATGATGGTCGGGCAAGGCCAGTTCGCCAGGGGCCAGGCCAGCCGCGCGCAGCATCGCAAAGAAGCGTCCCGGATTGCCGATACCGGCTGCGGCGACGATGCGTTTGGCGCGCAGATCGGCCAGCGGCACGCGGGCGCCGCCGCCGCTGCCGCCATTTAACGGTTCGGCATACTGGCCCGACAGCAGCATGCGGTACGGGGCGCCGCCGACAGCCCGGGCCAGCGCGGGCGTGATCTCGGGGACATTGACCACGGTGAAATCACGGCGGCGCGATGGCGATTCGCGCAGCGGCCCGGCCGGCAGCAGCCAGCCATTGCCCACGCCACGGCCGTCGAACAGGACAATCTCGATGTCGCGTGCCAGCGCATAGTGCTGCAGGCCATCGTCGGTGATGAGGACGTCGACTTCCGGGTGCGCCGCCAGCAGCGCCCTGCCCGCCTCGGCGCGCTGGCGGCCGATGACAACCGGACAACCGGTGCGCTGCGCAATCAGGAGCGGCTCGTCGCCCACGACGCGCGGATCAGAATGCGGCGTGACGGCCCGCGGCGCCCCATCCTTGCCAGCATCGCCACCGTGACCGCGCGAGATGACGCCCGGTCGCATGCCGGCCGCGCGCAAGGCTTCCGCCAGCCAGATCGTCAGCGGCGTCTTGCCGGTGCCGCCAATAAAAATATTGCCGACAACGATGACGGGCACGGGCAACCGCGCCGACTGTTTGAGGCCGGACTGGAACAGCCGGCGGCGCACGGCGGCCAGCGTCCCGAACAGCAGCGCCACCGGCAGCAGCGCGACCGCAAGTGGTCCGCGCCGCAGCCACGCACGGGTCAGGGTTGTTTCGAGGGAAGAAGCCATGCGGGAGGATGCCGGCCCGCTTGACGCGGGCCGGTGAGGTTACTTGCCAGTGCCGGTCTGGGCAGCGAAGGTCAGCTTGTCGTAGCCGGCCACGCGCGCTGCTTCCAGCACATTGATCACCATCTGGTGCATCGCGAACTGGTCGGCGTTGACGATGACGACCGGGCTGGCCACCACCTGGCCATCGGGCGTGCGCGCCGCTGTTTTCATGTCCTGCGCCAGGCCTGCCACGCTGGTAAATGCCACGGGCGTGTTATTGACCGTGTAGTTCCCCTTGGCGTCGACCGTGACATTGATCTCGAACGGCTTTTGCACCTGCTTGTCGGCCTCGGCCGTCGGCAACGTGATCTGCAGTTCGGTGAACTTGCTGTAGGTGGTCGAGACCATCAGGAAGATCAGGACCACGAGCAGCACGTCGATGAACGGGATCAGGTTGATCTCCGGATCCTCACGCTTGCGGCCACGGCGAAAGTCCATCATTTGCGGGCACCATGGACGACGTCGACAAATTTCACCGCCTGCAGTTCCATGTCGACGATATAGGTGTCGACCAGGTTGCGGAAGTGGCGGTAGGCAACCAGTGCGGGCATTGCAATGGCCAGGCCGAAACCGGTGTTGTACAGCGCCACCGAAATACCGTGCGCCAGTTGGGCCGGGTTATTGCCGCCAGTCGGGGCCGAGGCGCCGAAGATCTCGATCATGCCGACCACCGTGCCGAACAGACCCATCAGCGGCGCGAGCGACGCAATGGTGCCGAGCGTGGTCAGGAAACGTTCGAGGTTCTGGGCCACACCGCGGCCTGCTTCTTCGATCGACTCCTTCATCACGTCGCGCGGGGCATCGACATTACGCAGCGCAGCGGCCAGCACGGTGCCCAGCGGCGAATTCTGTTCCAGCTTGTTGATGACGTCCGGCGTGGCCTTGCCGGTGTGGTGCACACGGATGACTTCGTCGAGCAGATTGCGGGGAAGGATTTTCTCGCGGCGCAGCGTGATCAGGCGTTCGACGATGAGAGCGACGGCAACGATCGACGCGAACAGCAGGAACCAGATAGGCCAGCCTGCGGCTTGAAAGATGGCGAGCAAGAGATACTCCTGAGAGGATAAAAGTCAATCCGGCAATGTAGCAAGTTGGCAGCGAAGCAGCAAGTAGAGTTCTGCACACCTTCTGTGGATAAAATTGTGCGCAACGCGCTTGAGGCCATACGAGTGTGTTGATTTCAAAGGACTTTCTGCGCCTGCGCAAGAAAATGGCAGTCTCAGGACTCGGTGCCACCACGCAGTGACACCATGGCTTTTTCGACAACGCCGGCGCGAACGCCTGTAGTTGCGAACACATTCTGTGGACAAAATTGTGCGCAAGCCGCTCTAACAAGTCATAAGTCATTGATTTCATAGGACTTGGTCGGCGCGCCTGTTTTGGAGGCAGTATGTCTACAAAATGATCGCGCCAGCGGGTCGTGTAGTTCCGCACACTTATTGTGGACAAAATTGTGTGCAAGCCACCATTTATGACACTAAGCCTTTGATTTCAATCAGTATTAGCGAACCGCTTAAAATTTGAGCATATGGGCCGATTATGCAATTAAACCTGCCCTGATTCGCCACGTTACCGTGTTTATTTGGCCTTCGAGCCCGTTGTGCTCCGAATATTCACACTGTGCACACTTTGTGTGGATAAGAGTGTGAGGAAGCGTCAAGTTAGCGTCACAAGTCCTTGATTCTATTGGGATGACACTGCGGTGCTTCAAATTAAGGCAGCACGATCCAGGCAGTCGTGCCAACCGATATTGCGGATGCCGGTCCGCAAAACGACCCAAACAGTGCGTCATCATGTGTGCACAGATTCTGTGGACAACTTTGTGATCAAGCGCGCCACAAACGACCTAAGTCATTGTTTTGTAATAAATCCAGGCACGCTGCCCAATCTGCGCGCAGTAACGGGTCTTCTGCAGGAGTTCCCCACAGTTTGTGTGGATAAACTGCTCTCAAACGACATTACCAACCCCTCAAGCCGTTGATTTCAAACACAATTCAATAGATTGCATTGAAAAGCAGCAATAATCGGTGTTTGCCGGCGGTGCGCCACTGACAGAAAACGCCCGCCGGGCGGCTATAATCCCCCCTCCCCGATTTTTCGCGACCCACCATGCCCCCGACCAGCGACGCCGATTCCGCCTACGCTCCCCCCGCCGTTCTGAGCGTCACTGCGCTGAACCAGCAGGTGGCGCGCCTGCTCGAGCGTACTTTTCCACTGACGTGGATTGGTGGCGAAATTTCCAATTTCACGCGCGCGGCGTCGGGCCACTGGTATTTCACGCTCAAGGATGACGCGGCCCAGGTGCGTGCTGTCATGTTCCGTGGCCGTGCACAGTCGGCCGGCTTCATCCCGCGTGAAGGCGACAAGGTCGAGGTGCGCGCCCTCGTGACGCTATACGGCGCGCGCGGCGACTACCAGATCAATGTCGAGGCAATCCGGCGCGCCGGCGTGGGCCAGTTGTACGAGGCGTTTTTGCGCCTGAAGGAAAAGCTGGCCGCGCAGGGCATGTTCGACGCCGACCGCAAGCGCGCGCTGCCGTTGTTCCCGCGCAGCATCGGCATCGTCACCAGCCCCGGCGCCGCCGCGCTGCGCGACGTGCTCACCGCCCTGCGCCGGCGCGTCCCCCATGTCCGCGTGGTGCTCTACCCGACGCCGGTCCAGGGCCAGTTCGCTGCCGACAAGATTGCCGAGGCGATCATGACCGCCTCGCGCCGCGGCGAAGTCGACGTGCTGCTGGTGTGCCGCGGCGGCGGCTCGATCGAAGACCTGTGGAGTTTCAACGAAGAATGCGTGGCGCGCGCGATCGATGCCTGCGCGATTCCCGTGGTCTCGGGCGTGGGGCACGAAACCGACGTCACCATCGCCGACTTCGCGGCCGACGTGCGCGCCGCGACGCCGACCGCCGCCGCCGAACTGGCCGCCACGCCGCGCGCCGACTGGCTTGCGTCGCTGCACGGCGACGCGCTCGATTTGCAGCGCGCGATGGACCGCCGCCTGTCGGACGCCAGCCAGGGCCTGGATAACCTGAGCCGTCGCCTGCTGAGCCCCTCAGCGCAGATCGGTCACCAGCGCCTGAAGTTACTGGCATTGGCCACGGCCATGACGCATGCGGTCAAGCTGCCCATCAACCGCCAGGGACTGGTGCTGGCGCAATTGCAGCAGCGCTGGAGCCGGCACCGGCCCGACATGCGCGCACTGCGGGCGCATTTGGCGTCGGATGAGCGGCACCTGCACACCAGCCTGCGCAACAGCCTCAAGGGCCGCCGCGATGCGTTGATGGGACTGGCGGCGCAGCTCGAACTGCTCAATCCGCAGCGCACGCTCGAGCGCGGCTACGCCATCGTGCGCGATGGCAAAGGCCAGATCGTGCGCGACCCGGCGCAGATCCACGCACGCGACACGCTGCACATCCGCCTGGCCGATGGCAGCGCCGAGGTTGGTGTAGCGCAGGTGCAGAGCGTGCTCGAGTAACGAATCCTGTCTGGCAGGAAAGAGAATGCAGTCATGCAATATTGCTGCAGCCGGTTTAGAATAGCGCCGCTATCAGAACTGCAACCTTTCCAACCCAACAAGGATTTATCATGGAACACACCCTGCCAGCACTGCCGTATGCCAAGGACGCCCTGCAACCGCACATCTCGGCCGAGACCCTGGAATACCACCACGGCAAGCATCACCAGACCTACGTGACCAACTTGAATAACCTGATCAAGGGCACCGAGTTCGAAGAGATGCCACTGGAAGAGATCGTCAAGAAGTCGTCGGGCGGCGTGTTCAACAATTCGGCGCAGGTCTGGAACCATACCTTCTTCTGGCACTGCATGACCCCGAACGGCGCAGCACCGAGCGGCAAGGCGCTGGACGCCATCAATGCCAAATGGGGTTCGGTCGAGAAGTTCAAGGAAGAGTTCAACAAATCGGCACTGGGTAACTTCGGTTCGGGCTGGACCTGGCTGGTGCAAAAAGCCGACGGCAGCGTCGACATCGTCAACACCTCGAACGCCGCCACGCCGCTGACCACGACCGACAAGCCGCTGCTGACGGCCGACGTCTGGGAACACGCTTACTACATCGACTACCGCAACGCGCGCGCGAAGTTCCTGGAAGCATTCTGGAACGTCGCCAACTGGGACTTCGTCAACCAGAACATGGCCTGAAGTAATTGAGTCACCCAATGTCACGTGCGGTCCGGCGTGACGCTGTGCAACGGCCCGCGCACGCGGGCCGTTTGCATGCTGGCGTTCAGTCTCCGCCGCCGCCACCGCCACCGCAACTGCTGCCGCCGCCATCGCCACCATCGCTTCCGCCGCCGTGGCAGTTGAGGTCGGCGCCGCAGTCGCGCAACCCGTGGTCGCTGCCACCATCACCGACGTAATAGGTGCCTGATCCGCTGTCCAGCCCCCGTTTTTCTCGCAGGGCTGAAGCGTAGTCTGCCTGGCTGATCAGGTTCGCCAGCAGCAGCGCCCGCAGTGTCAGCTCGGGATGCAGCCGTGCGCCTCCGGCCATTTTGCCGTTCGCATCCAGACGGCTGTACACGATGTCCTCGTCTTGCAGCGCGTAGCCATGACCATATGGCATACGCAACGTGGCATCGAGGCGGAACAACGCGGGCAAGCCCCGTACCCGCGAGCGCGCGTCTTCGTGCTCGCGACAGCCAACGAGCACGCGCGGCAGTGCCAGCGCATCGAGACTGGCGTGGGGCAGATGGTCGATTGGCTTGCCGAAGTGGCGGCGACAGAAGTGGTCCAGATTCGCGGCATCCCATGCCATCCATGCATGCCAGACGGAGTCGGCGGCCAGCGACGGCAACGCGCACGGTTCGCGCCGGTCAGCGGCGACCTCGAAAAAGCGCATCAATCCAGTTGCTGCTTGCGTGAAAAAAAGCGCGCTGTCCGGCATGCCGGGAAACTCTTTCCCGCTATTGCGCTGCCAGAACGGGAACAGACCCGGCGGAATATCTTCCAGCTGCGAACGAAAGCCGGACTGCCGGATGTGCCGCAGCACGCGTACTTTGACGACCAGGTTCATGGCGTTTTCCAAGGGTGTCAGGACGTGGTTGATGACCGGAATCTTCGACGACAGATCCCTGTTCGTCAAGCCGGAAACCCCCATGCCCAGGCTACCTGGCTCTGAAGCAAGTCTGAATCTACGCCCTGACGTTCCGTGATAATTTCCGCGGTAGCAACATTGGACAGGCAGTGCGTCCACCGTGCGGTCATTCATCGTCAACGCGTCACAACCCGGGAATCAACGTGGAATTTATCCGAATCAGGCAATTGGTGCACCATCTGCCTCGCGCAGCGCGTCTCTCCAGCATCGCCTGCATCGCCGTGGCATTTTCTACGCCAGCGGCCGCAGCCGACTTCAACCCTGCCGACACCTCGGTACAGATGTTCCGCTGGAAATGGAACGACATCGCCAAGGAGTGCACGAACTGGCTCGGGCCCCAGGGCTACGGCGCGGTGCAGATCTCGCCACCGCATGCATCGCGCAAGCTGGACTTCTGGTACGACGTCTATCAGGCCGTCAACTACACCAGGCTCGACAGCCGGATGGGCACGGAAGCCGAGTTGCAGGCCATGATCAACACCTGCCATGCGGCCAAGGTGCGCATCTACGCCGACGTGGTCGTCAACCAGATGGCCGACGGCGCCGGCGCCGGCACGGCCACCGATGGCAGCAGCTGGAATGCCGCCACGCAAAGCTATCCCCATTTCAGCGCCCCCGACTTCCATGCCGCCTGCGTGATCCAGGGCGGCGACTACAGCCTGGCTGACCGCACTAAGGTGACGAGCTGCCGCCTCAACAACCTGCCCGACCTGAATACCAGTGCCACGTATGTCCAGGGGCAGATCCGTAACTACCTGAACAAGCTCGTGGCCATGGGCGTGGACGGCGTGCGGCTGGATGCCGCCAAACACATGGCGCCGGGCGACATTGCCGGCTTCCTCAACGGCGTATCCCGCACGACCAAAGCCGGCGAGCCCCTGTGGTTCACGCAAGAGGTGATCCCGGACAGTGGCGTCAAGGCGAATGCCTACCTGGCCACCGGCTCGGTCAACGAGTTTCATTACGTCTATGCGATGAAGGAAATGTTCCAGAACGTGAATGGCGCGGCCGTCGCAGACTTGCCCAGGTTTATGGGTTCGCCAAGCGCCGGATGGGGCGGGACCTGGGGCTTCATCCCCAGCGACAAGGCAACCGTGTTCATCAACAACTGGGATTCCGAACGCGGCGAACACGCCCCGAGCTCGCTCGTGGCCAGCAACTTCACCGGCGTCCCCAACGATACGCAAGGCACCAAGCGCTACCAGCTGGCCAATATCCTGATGCTGGCCTGGCCCTACGGCGCAGCGCAGGTGCATTCGGGCTTTCGCTTTACCCGGAGCGAACAGCCGCCGCCAGCGGCCAGCCCGTTCGATGCGAATGGCAATCCGCTCATCAACCAGGCATGGGACTTCATCCACCGCTGGCCCGAAATCTCGAACATGGTCGGCTTTCGCGCTGCCACATCGGGCCAGGGCGTGGATAATTTTGTCACCGGCACGCGCAACCAGATCGCATTTTCGCGTGGCAACAAGGGCTTTGTCGCGATCAATAACGATCCGGCGGCCTGGACCACAACGCGCGCGACCGGCCTGCCGCCTGGCACCTATTGCAACGTCATCAATGGCCAGCTCAATGCCGCCAGGACCGGTTGCAGCGGCGACGTCGTGGTGGTCCCGGCCAATGGCGTGATCAAGTTCACGCTGGGCAGCGTGAACGGTACAACCGTGCCGGCGCTCGCGCTGCACGCCAGCCAGAAGGTCGGCGCCAGCTTGCAGCGCGGTACGGATGGTGCGGAGTAGCGATCGTTTGCTTGCCTTGATCCGACAACCGGGCGCGTCCAGATGCGCCCGGTTGTCGTCAAACTGTAATGACTTGTCTCGCTTCTCGCAGGATCTGCCATTGCGCCGCCCTGCCCGCTACAATGGTCGACCGAGGAGAAACTGAATGCACCGTGTAATGTTGGTGGAAGACGATGCGCGCCTGGCCGAGCTCGTCTCCGAATACCTGTCCAGTTACGAGTTCGCGGTTGACCTCGTCACCCGCGGCGATACCGCTCTTGAACGCTTCAAGGAACTGGCGCCCGACGTCGTGATCCTCGACCTGATGCTGCCGGGCCTGGATGGCATGGTCGTGTGCCGCCAGATCCGCGAGCACTCGGACGTCCCGATCCTGATCCTGACCGCGCGCGAAGACTCCTACGATGAAGTCTCGGGCCTGGAACAAGGCGCTGACGACTTCGTCAACAAGCCGGTCCAGCCGCGCGTGCTGCTGGCGCGCCTGCGCGCCCTGATGCGGCGCGCCCAGGCCAAGTCGGGCGTCGATGCGCGCATCCTGCAATTTGGCGCGCTGCGCATCGTCACGAGCGACCGCAGCGTGGTCTGGCGCGGCCAGCCGTGCATCCTGTCGAATACCGAATACAAATTGCTGCTGGTGCTGGCCGAGGCAGCCGGCCGCGTACTCTCGCGCGACGCCCTGCTCAAGAAGATGCGCGGCATCGAATTCGACGGGCTCGACCGCAGTATCGACAACTGCATCTCCAAGCTGCGCCGCAAGTTCGACGACGCCGATTCGGAAAAGATCAAGACCGTCTGGGGCGAAGGCTATCTGTTCTCGCCATCGGCCTGGAATTGACGCGTAAAAAGCCGGGGTCAGGTCTGACATTCAGACACGGCCTCAGGCTTAGCCAGTTCCAATAGCGGCGAAGCCGGGGTCAGGTCTGACATTCAGACACGGCCTCAGCCTTAAACACGTCCAATGGTGTCTTGACCAGTATTAGCATGGCGCGGTGCCAACTAGTTCCAATTACCCGAATGTCGAGATCGTGTCCGAATGTCAGACCTGACCCCGGCTTTTGGCTTATTCAAACACTGGCACGATGGCCAGCGGCGCGTTGTATGTGACGAGCTGGGCTGCATCCGATGGGGCGAAGCGGTAGGTGACGACGGGGAAATCGTCATCGACGTCGCCGGCAAACGCGGCTGCACGCGTGACCGGCAGGACGGTGTCGGTGCTACCGGTGCGCACTCGGGCACCGGCAGCGGGACTTGTCTTTGCAAACACCAGCCGTACGCCCACACACGCCAGGCTGCGCGCCGAAGCGTCGCCATGGCGGGCAAAGCCCAGCGCCTGCTCGCAGGCGGCGCGCAATTCGGTTGTGTCATATGCACCGTCGGCGCGCAGCGCCAGCGAGATGCGCGGGCGCACCGTAAAGCCGCCCAGCGCCCGGCTGGGTGCCAGCACGGCATTCTCGTCGTAGGCAGCCTTGAGCAGCGGCAGCGTCGTACGGCCCAGCGCATCGAGCGCCAGGGTAGTCTGCAGCGTGCGGCCCTTGATCAGCAGGCTCGCGTCGTCGTTCAGCATGCCCCGGATGCGCGGGCGCACCTGCAGCTGATTGTGCAGCAGGTGTTTGGGGCCGCCATACTTGTCGAATACCACCATCGCGCGGTACGCATCCCGATAGCTCACCCATTCCCCGGCGTGCGCCTGCGCGACGGCAACGCCTGCCGTCAGCAGCAGGGTCACGCAGGCGATGTGGTGTACGCGTTGCATCATCAGAAGCGGTAAGCGAAGGCGGTCGAAACCGTCACGTTGGTCGGCCGCTCGACGAGCGGGCTATGGCGAACGCTGCCGATCAGGCGCGTTGCTTGCAGATTGGTCGTGAGCATCCACGATGGACCAAGGGCCCAGTTCCAGCGTGCGCCAGCGCGCACATCCTTCAGGCCGCCACCGGGGCGATACACGGCGTTGCCGCTGCTCCAGGCTTCGTTCTCGTTCACGCCGAAGTAGCTGCGGTTGTAGTCGCGGTTGACCAGCGTGAGGCCGGCATTAAACGAGACCGTGTGCTGCGGCGCAATGGCCACGGCAAGGCGCTGGACGCCCAGTTCCATGCGGGCACCGTCATGCTCGTTGCCCGAGCCGATCAACACGCTGCTGGTGAGCCGCCAGGCCGGGCTCAGATAGTAGTTCAGGAAGGCGCCACCTTCGACGCGGGCATCCACGTCCGGCATGCCGACGACGGGATCGTCGCGCCGCACGCGCGCCGCCAGCGGCAGCATGGTCGCCACGCCGACGCCATCGATGATGCCGCCCGAGCCGGACGCGTCGCGGCTGGCGTGGAGCGATACCAATGGGCCGTATTCAAGGGTGGGATCGTTCGACCAATGCATCCCGGCGCTCATGCCGGAGATAAACACGCCATTGCTCCATTGCACCTGCAGCACCGGCATGACCGACGTCTTGCGGCTTTCCGCACCCTCGTAGCGCGCCCGTGACACGGCGCCCAGCCCCGCATACATGTCGTGGCTGCCATCGGGCATCGGATTGGTGGCCGGCATCTGCGCGCTCGCTGCACTGCTTGCAGCGGCGAGGGCCAGGGCGAAGAACTGTTTCATCGTGATAGCGGTCCGGGAGTTCGTGTGCTGATATTTTACGTCGAGCAAGCTGCGCTCTCCCATCGCATGGTGACACTGCAGATGCTTTCGCTCTGGCTCGAATAAAAAAACCCACTGACACTCGCGCATCAGTGGGCAAACGGAAACCCTGATGATGAGACAGATGGTAAGCGCTGCCGGTGCTGCGAATCACCCTTCAGATGTCCACCAATTGTCGTCAATTTGTAAGGCAGCCAGGGGCGTCCGGCAAGTACGCTTAACGTTCCATCCTTGCCCCTGTACAATCGCCGGCTCAGGAGAAACCATGCATTTGGCCGCATTTCGTCACCGACAGTCACCCGGGATGGCACCGTGAACCGGTTATTTTTCCGGTTCTTCGTGTTCGTCATGCTGTCGATCACGGCTGCGACCTTTCTCATCTACTTCGCGTTTGCCCGCCTGTTTGGCGACCCGCTGGAAGACATTGCACGGCGCCAGGCCGCGGGTCAGATTTTCCTGATCGAGCATTACGTGGACGAAGCGTCCGGCGACGAGTGGCTCACGCGCCTGAACAAGGTGCGCGAGGTCTCGCCAGTGCGCTACGACCTGCTGCCGCTGGCCGATGTGCGCACCCGGCTGTCTGCCGGCCAGCGCGCGGCGCTCGACGGGGGCGCCATCGTCCTCGACATCGGCGAGCGGGCCCTGTACCGGCGCGTCGACCTGCAGGGCGAGCGCTATATCGGCAGCGACGACGACGTGCTGCATGCGCAGAACCTGCCGATCGACATCGGCAAGGAACTCACGATGGAGCTGCTGCGCTTCGTCATCGTCGCCCTTGCCCTGCTGGTGCCGATCGCGTTGTGGTCGCGCTCGCACTGGCGCGCGCTGCAATCGCTGTCGCGCATGGCCGACGAATTCGGCGCCGGCAAGCTGTCGGTGCGCGCGCAGTTGCACCGCTCCGAGATCGTGTATCCGCTGGCCGAACGCATCAACCACATGGCCGGGCGCATCGAAGGCCTGATGGCGGCGCAGCGCAGCCTGCTGCATTCGGTCTCGCACGAACTGCGTACACCGATTGCGCGCCTCGAATTCGGCCTCGAATTGCTCGACGCGCGCGCCGACGACCCGGACCTGCGCCGCCGCATCGCCGCGCTGGAAGGCGACGTGCGCGAGCTGAACGACCTGGTCAAAGAGCTGCTCGACATGAGCAAGCTTGACAGCGCCGGCACGTTGCAGGGTTCCACGGTCGATCTCGACGCGCTGTTGCGCGACTGCTGCGCCACGCTGCCACCGTCGCCCCAGGAAATCACCTGCGAGTTCAAGGACGGTCTTGGCACCATCGAGGCCGATGCTCGCCTGCTGGCGCGCGCCATCGGCAACCTGCTGCGCAACGCCCAGAAATATGCAGGCAGCCGGGTCGTGCTGTCGGCCGCACGGGGTCCAACAGCCATCGAAATTGCCGTCGACGACGACGGTCCCGGCATTCCCGAAAGCGAGCGAGACAAGGTGTTCGAGCCGTTCTACCGGCTCGACCGCAGCCGCGACCGTGCCACCGGCGGCTTCGGTCTCGGCCTGTCGATTGCGCACAAGGCGGTGCTGTTGCATGGCGGCGCGCTGCGCATCGACACCTCGCCGCTTGGCGGCGCGCGCTTCGTGGTGCGATTACCGCAAGCCCCCAAATAAATAAACAGTTTCGTTTACTTATTTTGCGGGCGGGCGTAAGCTCGGCGCGTTGACATTCTTTCAGCGCCATCATGAACCAGCGTTTCCTCATCCTCACTCTATGCGGCCTGGCCCTGCTGTCGACGGTTGGCGCCTCGCTGCCCTATCCGATGCTCGCCCCGCTGTTTGCCGATGGCAGCGTCCATGGGCTCAACAGCTTTCTCGGTCTGCCGCCCAAGCTGCTGTTGGGGATTGCCCTGATGATCAATCCTCTCGGCCTGCTGCTCGGCAGCGCCGTGCTGGGGCCGTTGTCCGATGGTTTCGGCCGCCGCCGCGCGCTGCTGCTGACGACCGTCGGCGCGGCGATCGGCCACTTGCTCACGGCCGTGGCGATGGTCATGGAATCGTATCTGCTGTTCCTGGCAGCGCGCTTCTTCACCGGCCTGCTCGAAGGCAATGGCGCCGTGATGCGGGCCCTGGTGATTGAGCGCATCAAGGGACCGATGCGCAATCACGCGCTGTCGTGGCTGAATGGTTCCTTCAACCTGGGCTGGCTGGTCGGCCCGCTGCTGGGCGGCTTCACGATGACGCTGGGCGCCGAGGTGCCGTTCGGTATCGCCGCTGTCGCCCTGCTGCTGGGTACCCTCTGCGTGTTCCTGACAATTCCCGCCACGCCGCCCGCCACGCACGGCCTGCGCTGGTGGACGGTAGCGCGGGAACGCCATGCGCTGACACTGCTGCGTCACGGCCCGCTGCGCACGCTCTTCATCGTCCACCTGGGCTATTGCTGTGGCGTCGCATCGCTGTACGAATACTTCCCGTTATGGCTGGTCGATGTGGGCGGCTACGATGCGCGCCAGATTTCGCTCGTGAACATGGGCATGTGCGCGTTGATGACGACCGCCGCACTGTTCGCCGGCCACGCCAGCCTGGTGGAAGGCCGCCGGCGCGCTGCCTGGTACGCGGCTGTGGGTGCCACCGCCATCCTGTGCGTGGGCTTCGGTAACCTGTGGATCGGTATTGCCGGGATCGTCCTGTTCGGGGTGCCGCACGCGTTCTACAACACGGCGCTGCAAACCTGGGCGGCCGACGAGTTTGCGGCCCACGGCCAGGGGTCGGTCATGGCGCTGCTGTCGACCATTTTTTGCCTGGCCAATATTCTGATGGCGCTGTTGGGCGCCGTGCTGACGCTGATCGACACCCGGCTGGTGCTGGTCGTCGGCGGCATGCTGGCAGCCTGGGCATCGGTGGCGCTGCGGCGCTGGAGCATGCGCAGTACGCATCCGCAACTGGAGACGCCATGAACACCTCGGAACGCATCCTGATGCAACTGAAAATGCGCGGTCCCCAGACCGCCCAGACACTGGCTGCGCAGCTCGATCTGACCTCGATGGGCGTGCGCCGCCATCTGGAGAGTGCGTTTGAGAAGGGACTGGTCGAGTATGAGGACAGCGGGGGCAAGGTCGGGCGTCCGGTGCGGCGCTGGGGCTTGAGCCAGGCCGGGCAGGCACGTTATCCGGATCGTCATGCCGAACTCACGGTGGACTTGATCGGGCAGGTGCAGACGCTGTTCGGACCGGCAGCGATGGAACGCCTGATTGTCGCGCGTGAGCAGACGAGCGAAGCGCTGTACCGCAGCCGGCTCGACGAAGTCGGCGCTGCGGCGCCACTGGACGCGCGCGTCGCAGCGCTGGCTGCCGTGCGCGATGAAGAGGGGTATATGGCCGAGGCGCAGCCACAGCCCGATGGCAGCATGCTGTTGATAGAGAACCACTGCCCGATCTGCGCCGCGGCACGCATGTGCCAAGACTTTTGCCGCTCGGAGCTCGACGTGTTCGCGCGCGTGCTGGGCCCGACCGTGAAGGTCATCCGCATCGAGCATCAGTTGCATGGCGCGCGGCGCTGCGCTTATGCGGTCTCGACCGCGGAATGACAGAACGGCGCCCATGGGGCGCCGTTCTGATACTGCCTGCCTTACTTGCCCAGCTTACTTGCCCAGCTTATTTGCCCACATTATGCGGAGCAGGCCGCACATTCATCACGCCGAACCAGAGGTGTTCCCACCAGTGATCACGCGAACTCACCGTCACCAGGCATGCCTTGTCAAATCCCGCCTTGAACACAAGGTCAGGACATTGATTCGTTGCCAGCGCATGGCGCTGATTCTCGGCATTGATCAGGGCGATGCTCAGCCAGATGGTCGCCATGGCGAAGATCGCCACCAGCGACCACGCGAGATGGTTCACGCGGCTGATCTCAAACAGCTCTTCCTCTTTGGGCCGTGACCCTTCGTAAATCTTGAGGATGTCGCGTTCGACGTCGTTGGTCATTTGGTCTGGGCTGCTTTCGTTACCAGTGCATCGAGGACCTGGCCGGTGGCCGTCATCAGCTGCCCCATGTCCTGGATCTTGTTCGATTGTGCCACAGTCGCCGGCGACACGACGTATTTACCATCGATGACGACGGTCGGCGTGCTGCTGGCTTTGTACGCTTCGGCAACAGCCGGCAGGCGCTTGAGCTTGGTCTGCACACCGAACGAGTTCCACGCTTCCATGAACTTGGCCTTGTCCAGGCCGTTCGAGGTTGCCCAGGCGATGATGTCCTCATCCTTCATCAGGCGCTTGCGCTCGACGTGCACGGCGCGGAACACGCGGTCATGGTACTGCTCCAGCTTGCCCATGGCGTCGAGCGTCAGGAACAGGCGGGCTTCAGGGTCGCTTGGGCCCTGGAACGGCAGCGGGATGCGGCGCATCACGATGTTGTCACCCTGCTTCTTGATCCATGCATTGAGCGTCGGCTCGAACGCATTGCAGGCGCCGCAGTGGTAGGCGAAGAATTCAACGACTTCGACCTTCTTGCCAACGGTCTGGGTCGGCTGCGGCGCGGCCAGCACGGTGTATTCGGAACCGACGCGTGGATCAGTCGGCGAGGCATTGGCGAAACCGGCAACCAGGGCGGCAGCAACGAGGGCAAAACGCAGAGTGCGCATAACATCCTTCCACAAATATGATTGAGCGAACGATCGCGAGATTACCACTTTTTACCCCTACCCTGTCTGCAGGGCGCGATTTATTGCATTTGCTTACCGCTGAAACATGGGTGCAAATACATCAGCCAACCGCGCCCGACAAACGACCGATCAGAAGTCGTAACGCAGCGACACCTTCAGCTGACGGCCATCGCTCGGATAAATCCCGGCGCGGCAGCTGAACGCGTAGCTGTAATGCTGGCGATCGAGCAGGTTCAGGCCCGATACCGACGCTTCCCATGGGCCGAAGCGGCGCGCATAGCGGGCGTCGACCGTGGTGTACGACGGCACGCGCGCGCTGCAGCTATTGGCGAAGTCGTCGCCAAAACGCTGGCTGGCTACCCACTGCGCGCCCACATCGGCGGTCTGGCCATTGCCCGGCGTCCAGGCCAGGCGCGTCGTCACGACGTGTTTCGGTACCAGTACCATTTCGCGGCCGGCGTTCGGGCCATCACGGAACTCGGATTGCACGTACTGCCAGGCCCCGGTCAGGCGCAGGTTGTTCGCCAGCAGCGCATCACCCTCGAATTCCACGCCCTGGCGCCGGGTCGGGTCGAGATTGGTGTTGATGCCAAAGCCGCCGGCCAGCGTCGGATCGAAGAAGATTTCGTTGGTCAGGCGGTGACGGAACACGCGCGCCGTGGCCTTGCGCGCATCGTTGCCGAAGGCAACGCCCAGTTCCAGGTCGCGCGACGTTTGCGGCGCCAGCACGCCCGTCGTCGCGCGGTACGAGTTTTCGTCGATATTGGCGATGCGGTAGCTGCGGCCGGCCTTGGCGAACACGGCCACTTCCGGCGCGACGTCAAAGCTGCCTTCAAGCGTGAACGCGTTGACTGACTGCTCCGTGTCTTCCGGGTCGGTGAACGCGAGCGGATCGGCGTATTCCTTGTCGAAACGTTCATGCCGCGCGCCGACGGCCAGGCGCGCATTGTGCGGCGCGTTCCAGGTCAGTTCGTCGCGTACGTAGATCGCCCTGGACTCCTGTTTGGCGTCGCCGGCCGAGAAACTCGACGTCACCTGGCGATCCCAGCGGGTCAGATCGATACCGGTGACAAATTCGTTGCGCTTGTCGCCAAGCGTGGCCGTATGGCGCAGGCGCGGCGAGAACTGGGTCTGCTCGGACTCGTAGCGCGAACCAAACCCGCTGTAGGTCGACTTTACATCGCGCTCGCGGTGCGACAGTTCGGCTGCCAGTTCGATGGCGCCGATGCGGTGCTCGACGAAGGCGCTGACACGGTCGGTGTCGAGCGAGCCGAAGTCGTCCGGCGTGTTGCTCTGGGTCGGGATCGACTGGAATTGCGCGTCGGTCAGCGAACCCGGAAAGCGCGCGTCCGAACGCGAGCTCTCGAAGCGCAGGCCAGCGCGACCGTTCGCGCCGTATGCATATTGCACGCCGCCGCTGAAGCTCGTCTGTTCGTACCGGTTGTTGTCGCGGTAGTTGTCGGTGCGGCGATCGGTCACGGCGGCGTCGAACGACCAGGGGCCGGCGCCGTGCGCGATCGAGGCGCGCAGGTCGCGGGCATCGAAGCGCCCGGCTTCGGCAAACAGCGAACCGCGCGTGCCGCTGCCCGATGGACGGCGGGTGAAGATCTGGATCACGCCGCCGGTGGCGCCGTCGCCGTACAGCACGCTGCTGCCGCCGCGCGTGATTTCGATGCGCTCGACCGTATCGATCGAAATGCTCGACAGCACCGTGCTGGCCAGCTCGTTTTCATTCAGGCGCACGCCGTCGACCATCACCACCACGTTCTGCGCGCTGTTGGTACCGAAACCACGCAGGTCGAGGCTGAAGTCGGGCGAGCCGTCCAGGCTTTGGCGACCGAAGACGCCGCCGATCTTGCGGATCGCCGCATTCACGTCGGCCACGCCGGAGGTGCGGATCTGGTCCGCCGTGATCACGGTGGCGCCGATCGGTGTGGCGGTGGCCGGGAAACGGGCGGCGGTGACGACGACCGGCGCCAGCGTTTCCTGCGCGGTGGCGAGGGTGGCGAAGGTCGAAACGGCGAGAGCGCACGCCACGGCGAGGGGCGCGCGGCGCGCGGGAGCTGCAAAAGTCATGATGAATGTGTTCTCGGTAAAGGGCGCCCCGCTGCGTCCCCGCAGCCTGGCGTCGAAGGAAGCGCGTGGCGCTTCCACCTGTCCTGGCCGGTATCCGGGCTGGCAAGCGGGACGCCCTCACCTTCCTGTCGTGCGGACAGTGGTTATCGAGATTGTCTGCCGCGGCGCAGGATGTGCGAGCGCGGCGCTTGTCGACCGTTGCGGGGGCAGCACACTTCCAGGACCGCGCGTGGCGCAGGCCTGTCGTGTTTCCCGTTTAACTTCGCGCGCCGGAATGCGCACGAGAGCACCAAAACGGCGCGATTATACCGTGTCGGCACCCGCCCTGGCAGGTTAGCTGCCGCGCTTGCCGCGCGACTGCTCTTCGAGCTTGGCAGCGAGCTTCTCGGCGGCCAGGCGGGCTTTCTCGGCCACTTCGGCCGCGTGCAGCGCCAGGCTGGTAGCGCGCGAATCCGGCGTTTCCAGGCTGATGCGGCCCAGGGCGCCCTGACGATAATCCTGCAGCAGCGAGTGCGCCGCCTTTTCGTAGTCGTACTCGCCACCGCGCACACGGAAGCCACGGCGCATTGCAACGCCTTCGATCACGCCCACGCCATCCATGCCCTCGGTCTTCAGGCCGTAGCGCGCGGTGAGCAGGTGCGGGTAGCGCTGCAGCAGCAGTTCGCCCAGGTATTCGGCCACTTCTTCTTCAACCAGCGCATTGGTACCGATGGCGTGGCTGGCTGCCAGCATCAGGCCATCGGTGGCCATGGCGATCTTTGGCCACAGCATGCCGGGCGTGTCGACCAGCACCACGTTCTTGTTCAGGTACAGGCGCTGCTGGACCTTGGTCACGGCCGGCTCGTCGCCCACCTTGGCCACGCGTTTTTTCAGCAGCGCGTTCATCAACGTCGATTTGCCGACGTTAGGGATGCCCATGATCATGATGCGCAGCGGTTTGGTCGGCACGCCGCGGTGTGGCGCCAGCGACAGGGCCAGATCGGGGATGCGGGCGACGTCGGCCGGCTTCTTGGTCGTCATCGGGTAGGCCGTGACGCCATCCTGCGCATCGTAATAGGCTTTCCAGGCGGCGGTAGCGACCGGATCGGCCAGGTCGATCTTGTTCAGGATCTTGAGGCTGGGACGCTGGCGGAACTTGCGCAGCTGGTCCACCAGTGGGTTGCAGCTCGCCTCGGGCAGGCGTGCATCGAGGACTTCGATCACCAGATCGATGTTCTCCATCTGCTCGGCCGCTTCCTTCTTGGCCGCGTTCATGTGGCCCGGGAACCATTGTATCGACATGCTGTTGCTTTCTTTATCTTTCGTTCAAGGTGCTATTTTACGCTGGTGGCGCGCCGTGGCGTCGCGAACCCGCCACAGCCGACGTTTCTCTTCTGCACGACGTTGAGCCGTTGCAACACTGTTGACATATTCGGCGTGCACACTGGGCTTTGGCCACGCATCGTGGCGGGACGCAGCGGAGACGACATATGCGCGCACGGGACAGACTGAAACGATCGATGGCACGCTGGTATGGCGTCGGCTTGCTGTGCTGCGCCATCGCGGTGTCCGCACTGGTCGAGCTGCCGCTGGTGCCCTACTAAACCAGCCCCGGCGCGCTGCACGCGGCCGGCGGCAACGTGGCCGCCGGATCGAACGCCGCTAACCGGTCGCGCGCCGCCATGCGGTCTTTCGCATACTCGGCCAGGTAGCGGCTGCGTTCCTCGCTCTGCCATTCGTGATCGGGCACGCCCGCCAACGACAGCGTGCGGCTGACCAGCACGGGGCCCTCGCGGCGCGCCAGCAAGAGCCGGTCCGGATCGGCATTCTCGCGCAGCAGATAGCCTTCGACATCGCGCAGCACCAGTGGCAATGCCGGCCCGGGGTCGGCGTCATGCAGCAGCTTGCCGTGCACACGCAAGGCCACCGCCTGCATCCCCTGCCCCAGCAGCTCGTTGAAGCTCGCCAGCGCAAACGGGCGCCCCAACGCATCGTCGACGCGGCCGCTGACCACGTAGCGGCCGGGGATGCGCACATCGAGCGCCAGCGTGAACTCGAGCGCGTCCGGGCCGATCGCTTCATGCGGCGCGCCGTGCCACACGGCGGGCAGCTCGGGCGAGTGGATCACATCGAACAACACCACACCCGACCGCCCGTTGACGCTGAAGCGCACCCCGCTGCGGATGGTGCCGTGAAAGGCCGCCAGCGCGCCCGCTTGCGGCGCGAACGTGGCGCGCCAGTCGTTGCCATCCTGCGCAAACGCCAGCGTCACGCGCGGCGCGGCGCGCGTTCCCGGCGCGACCATGCCCTGGGCCAGCGCGTGCGTGACCACCAGCGGCAGCGCCACGCCTTGCGCATCGACGGCGCGCAGCGAAAACGCCACCGTCTCACCCGCCGCCAGGTAGACGCGCGACTGCGTGGTCTGCACCAGCACGGCCGGGTCGCTGTCGCCGCCATCGACCCGCAGCGGGTTCGATTCGCTGACCTGCTGGTTCGGATACAGCTGGTCGGGATGCTGCGCGGCCGGGCGCGATGTGTGCGGATAGCGGGTCTGCTGCAGGTAGCTGCAATAGGTGTGCCCGGTCAATCGAACCTGTTCGGCAAGCTGACGGCGGCGTGCGGTACGGTCTTCGCCAGCAGAGCGCATGACCGGCACCGGGCCAAGAAAATGCAGGCCGGCCGGTGGCGCCGATACAGCAAGTGGCGGCGCCGGATCGTCCTCGTGCCAGACCAGCCCGACCACGAGCGCAGCGGCGACGCACAGCGCCAGCCAGACCCACAGCCTAGTTGGCCGTATCGACCATTGCCGCACGCATGACCCCGATGATGCCGGCCCAGTTGCTGTCGCCATAGTGGTTGAAGCGTTCACCGTCGTCGCGGAACACGACCGAATGCCAGCTCCATTTGACGCTGCCGCCCTGGTTGGGCGCGGTGCCCAGGCGCAGGTCGTCGCACAGCCAGTCGCCCGGGTTGCACAGCGCACGGCCCGCATTGCCGGCCACGCCGCCGCTGCTGTGGTACGCCACGACCTCGTCGTCCTGGCCCGGCAACAGACCAGACGTTGCGGGTGTCGTTGTGGTTGTACATGGCGCGCGCGGTGCTGGTCTTGAGGTCTTGCACGAGCGGCTCGGAGGTGGTCCAGGCACCGGCGTTGGCCAGCTCGGAGCCGCCCGCTGCACCGGCCGCGACGCGTACCCATTTGAGGTTCCAGCCGGTCTGCATGCCGCCGCTGGCGCCGCATACGCCGTTGGCGTTCGCGCTGGCGTTCGTCACGGCGCGCGTCGAGCCGCCGTAATTGGCGAGTGTGTAGCCAAGCAGCAGGTCACCCGCGCTGTAGGCAGCGATATAGCACCAGTTCTGGCCCGTGCAGAAGCAGTCGAGCGCATCGCGCAAGCGGCCGCTTTGCGACGCAATGCTGCTGCGCCCGTCCCAGTTGACCGCCTGCTTGTTGATGCCGGCAGGCGTCGCGGCCGGGCCCCAGTAGCGAAAATCGCCGTAGTTGCCGGGTGCGCCGCCGCCGCTACGGCCGTTGATCCAGAGGGTGTAGTTGGTGGCGCCCGCCACGGTGCTGGCCAGCAGCAGGCACAGGGTGCAGAAGATGTAGAGGGCGTACGGGATGCGGCGGTGTTTCATGCTGGTCTCCTCGCTCATGCTGGTCTCCTCGCTGCCCGGCTTGTGCCGGTGCTACGTTAGAGAGCAGAATGCCGTCGCGGTTCCCCAACTATTCGAGATCGGCCAGCACCTTCAGGTGCGCCACCACGCTGCGCGCCAGCGACGACAACTCGTAGCCGCCTTCGAGACAGCTGACAATGCGCCCGCCGGCGTATTCGTTGGCCACCGCCACAACCTGCCGCGTGATCCAGGCATAGTCCGCCTCGACCAGTCCGATGCCGCCCATGTCGTCGTCGCGATGGCCGTCGAAGCCGGCCGAGACAAAAATCATCTGCGGCTTGAACGCGTGCAACGCCGGCAGCCACTGCTCCTGCACCAGCTGGCGCACGGTGTCGCCCTCGCAGCGCGCCGGGACCGGCACGTTCACGCAGGTGGCGGTAATCGGTTCGGGCTCGGTGTACGGAAAGAACGGGTGCTGGAAGAAGCTTGCCATCAGTACGCGCGGATCGTCCTTGAACGCGTCGGCCGTACCGTTGCCGTGATGGACATCGAAATCGATGATCGCCACGCGCGCCAAGCCATGCGCCTCGAGCGCGTGGCGCGCGGCGATGGCCACGTTATTAAAGAAGCAAAAGCCCATCGGCTCGGTCGGCGTGGCGTGGTGGCCCGGCGGGCGTACCGAGCAAAAGGCATTGGTAACCGTGCCGGCAATCACGTCGTCGGTTGCCGCAACCGCAGCGCCGGCTGCGCGCAGCGCCGCCTGGTAGCTGTACTGATTGAGCGACGTGTCACCGTCGAGCGGGTAGTAGTCGCCCGGCGTCGTGGGCACATGATCGCGCACCAGCGCCAGCGCGCCCGCCGTATGGTTACGCAGGATCTGGGCCGTATCGGCCAGCGGCGCACTGCGCTGCTCGATCAGCCCGTCCAGGCGCGCCAGGATCAGCTGGTCGTCGATCGCCCGCAGGCGCGCCGGGGACTCGGGGTGCCAATCGCCCATCTCGTGCCGCAGGCAGTCGGGGTGGCTGTAAATCGCTGTACTCATGATGCTCGGTCTCCGCCTGTGCTCATCCATTCACACCTTGCCGCGCCGTTCTCGCATAGAATCCCTTGGGACGGCTGTTGCTGTCGACGTATGAAGATTGCCAATGGCGCTAATCTACCACGGCAGGCCACAGCCCTGCTGTGCCGCCTTGTCAATCATGCATGCGCGCCAGGTTCGCCGACCTGTTTCATGTACCGAATAACGTAAAGCCAACCATGTTTAACAAATTGCACGCCGTCGCACGCCAGGTCAACGAGGTGGTGGTCGGCAAGGACCAGCAAGTGCGCCTGGCCCTGACCTGCCTGTTGGCCGGCGGCCACCTGCTGCTCGACGACCTGCCGGGCGTCGGCAAGACCACGCTGGCGCACGCGCTGGCCATTTCGCTGGGCCTGCGCTTTAACCGCGTCCAGTTCACGAGCGACCTGCTGCCGGCCGACGTGGCCGGCATTTCGATCTACGAGCGCGAAAAGAACGAGTTCGTGTTCCACCCGGGCCCGATCTTCACGCAGGTGTTGCTGGCCGACGAGATCAACCGCGCCACGCCCAAGACCCAATCGGGCCTGCTCGAAGCGATGGAAGAACACCAGGTCTCGGCCGACGGCGTCACGCGCGCCCTGCCCGAACCGTTCTTCGTCATCGCCACGCAAAACCCGGCCAACCAGGTCGGCGTGTTCCCGCTGCCCGAGTCGCAGCTCGACCGCTTTTTGATGTGCCTGACGCTGGGCTACCCGGATGCCGCCGCCGAACGCGCGCTGCTGATGGGCGAAGACCGGCGCGCGATGCTCAAGACGCTGCAGCCCGCAATGCAGGCCGCCGAACTGGCCGCGGCCCGGCATCAGCTGCGCACGATCCACGCGTCCGGCGCCCTGATCACGTACGTGCAGGCGCTGGCGCAGGCGTCGCGCCAGAACGGCATGTTCGCCGAAGGCCTGTCGCCACGCGCGGCCATTGCGTTGCTGCAGGCCGGACGCGCCTGGGCCGCGCTCGAAGGGCGCGACCACGTAATCCCCGAGGATATCCAGGCCGTCCTGGTGCCGGTCTGCGCGCACCGCCTGCGGCCTGTGCGCGCCGCGCATGGCACCGCACTGGCCAGCCGCGACCTGGTGCTGCAACTGCAAAAGGCGGTCCCGGTCTGATGGCGCTGGCGCTCCGGGGCTGGTTGCGCCGCACGACCGGCACATGGCTGCCGCGCGGCGGCGCACTCGATGCGGGCGAGGTGGTCATCAGCCAGCGTCGCGTGTTCATCGTGCCGTCGCGCGCGGGCCTGGGGTTCGTCCTGCTGCTGGCGGTGCTGCTGGTCGGCTCGGTCAATTACGCGCTGGGCCTGGGCTTCGGCCTGACCTTCCTGGCCTTGTCATGCGCTCTGGTCGACATGGTCGCCACCTACCGCAATCTGGCGCAGTTGCGCCTGCAGCAGGGCCGCACGGCGCCCGTGTTTGCGGGCGAGGTCGCGCAGTTCGAGCTGCAGGTCATCAACCGCACGCGCCTGGCGCGCTACGCCGTGCGGGCCGACTTTGCCGACTGGCCCGAGGCACGCCATGTTGCCGACATCGCTGCCGGCACGCAGGCCACCGTCACCCTCACGCTGCCAACCACCGCGCGCGGTTGGGCGGCGCCGGGGCGCGTGAAACTGTCGACGCGCTTTCCCCTTGGCCTGTTCGTCGCCTGGAGTTACTGGCGGCCTGCCGCGCAAGTGCTGGTCTATCCGCGGCCCGAAGACGGCGCGCCCGGCCTGCCGCTGCAGGGCGGCGGCGGCAACAGCGTGCGCACGGCCGGTCATGACGACTTTGCCGGCGTACGCAATTACCAGGCGGGCGACTCGCCGCGCCAGATGGCCTGGCGCCAGATCGCGCGGCTCGACCCCAGCATCGGCGGCCAGCTGGTGACGAAACACTTCGAAGGCGGTGGCGGCGACGAACTGGTGCTCGACTTCGACCGCCTGCCACGCGACCTCGACGTCGAACTGCGCCTGGCGCGCCTGACGCGCTGGGTGCTGGAAGCGGAAAGCCGCGCCCTGCCCTACGCCTTCCACCTGGGCGTCGTGCGCATCGATGCTGGCAGCGGCGCGGCGCACCAGGCGGCGTGCCTGCGCGCGCTGGCCTTGTATGGCATCGAGGACCCTGCATGACATTCCTGCGTACCCCGCTGTCACGCGACAAGGCCGACACGCTGCTGCTCCTGGCCAGTGCGGTGCTGGTGCTGGCGCCACACGCGCTGCATCTGCCGTGGTGGGTGTCGCTGCTGTGCGCGGCCACGCTGGCCTGGCGCGCCGCGATCACGCTGCGCGGCAAGCGCATGCCCAAGGCCATCGTGCTGCTGCCGGTTGCCATTGCCGCCATGGTCGGCGTGCAGTTCAGCTACGACACGCTGCTCGGCAAGGATGCCGGGGTGGCGATGCTGGTGCTGCTGGTGGCCTTCAAGATGCTCGAGATGCATGCGCGGCGCGACCTGTTCGTCGTGGTGTTCCTGTGCTTCTTCCTGGTGCTCACCAACTTCTTTTACGCGCAGGGGATCGGCACCGCCATCATGATGATCGCGTCGGTGCTTCTGCTGCTGGCCACGCAACTGTCGTTCCAGTTCACCGGCGCGGTGCCGCCGCTGCGCACGCGGCTGGCGATGGCCGCGCGCATGCTGGCCTTTGCCGCGCCGATTGCGATTGCGCTGTTTTTCGTGTTCCCGCGCATCCAGGGTCCGCTGTGGAGCATGCCGGGCGGCCCCGGCGCCGGCAGCTCGGGCTTGTCGGACCAGATGGCGCCGGGCCAGATGTCGAACCTGGCGCTGTCCGAAGAACCGGCATTTCGCGTGCGCTTCTTTGGCCGTCCACCGCTGCCGCCCCAGTTGTACTGGCGCGGCCCGGTGCTCGACGCCTTCGACGGCCTGACCTGGCGCCGTGGCGACAACACCGCATCGGGCCGCAACCTGCGCCTGTCGGTCGGCGGGCCAGGGCTGGAATACGAAGTCACGCTCGAACCGTCGCAGTCGCGCTGGGTGTTCGCGCTCGAGATGCCCGGCGAACTGCCGGTCGTGCCGGGCCACGAGCTGCGCATCTCGCCGCAGTTCGAACTGACGGCCGACGCGCCCCTGGCAAGCCGCGTGCGCTACCGCGCCAGCTCGCACGTCGAGTATGCGCTGCAGAATGGTCGTGTGCTCGCTGACACCAATCGCTGGCTGCTGCTGCCGTATGGCTTCAACCCGCGCGCCCTGGCTGCCGGCATGGCCTTGCGCGCGCTGGGCGACCCGGCCGCGCGGGTCGACGCCGTACTGCGCCAGTTCCGCGAGCAGCCATTCGAATACACGCTGGCCCCGCCGCTGCTCGGGCGCCATACGGTCGACGAATTCCTGTACGGGACGCGCTCGGGCTTTTGCGAACATTACTCGGGCGCGTTCGTGTTTTTGATGCGCGCGGCCGGCGTGCCAGCGCGCGTGGTGACCGGCTACCAGGGGGGCGAGCTCAATCCCATCGACGGCTTCATGACGGTGCGCCAGTCGGATGCCCATGCCTGGGCCGAAGTCTGGATCGCGGGCCGCGGCTGGCTGCGCGTCGATCCGACGGCGGCGGTGGCGCCGGAGCGGGTCCGGACCGGTACCAACCGCGCCACGGAGCGGCCGGCGCCGTTCGGTATCGAGGCACTGCGCGGCGCGAACCCGTTCGGTCTGGAAGCCGGTGCCTGGCTGGCCGATATGCGCAACGCGATGGGCGCGCTCAACAACGGCTGGAACCAGTGGGTGCTGAACTACACGCCGGAACGCCAGCGCAGCGTCGTGCAAGGCTTGCAAGACAAGTTGCTGGCCTGGCCATTTGGCGTCGTGCTGGTGCTGGCCGGGGTGGCCTGGTGGGGGATGAAAATTTTGCGGCGCCGTCGCGAAATCGACCCGATCGATGCTCTATACTCGGTCTTGTGCAAGCGTCTGGGCCAGGCCGGCCTGCCGCGCGCGCAAGACGAAGGGCCGAGCGCCTACGCGGCGCGCATCCTCGCTACCGCTGCTGCTACCGCCGCCGGCGCGCAGGCCCTGGCGCCTCCCGCCCGCGAGGCGGCCATCGCCTTCCTGCGTCGTTACAGCGCCTGGCGCTATGCGGCGCCCGCAGCCGATCCCCGGCTCCACGCCACCTTGAAAAGTCTATTGTCGCAAGTCAGATGAAATTAATTGTTACCCTGTTCGCCGCGCTCGCGCTTGCCGCCAGCGCGCACGGCGATGCGCTCGCCGCTCCTTCTTCGGATACCCAGGCGCGTAGTGCGCAAACCAAGGCCAAGGCTGCCAAAGCCAAAGCCGCATCGAAAGCAAAACCTGCGAAGGCCAAGTCTTCCAAGGCCGCCCCAATGGCTGCCGCCGGCGCTGCCGTGGCCAGCGTTGTCGATGCCGCCAACGAGCATGTCAACTTTCTGGAATGGCAACCGGTACGCGAGTTCATCGACGGGATGGTCGCGCAGCATGGCTTTGAACGCACGGCGCTCGAAACGCTGTTCGGCCAGGTGCGTTACATCGATACAGCCGTGCAACTGGTCAAGCCGGCGCCGCCGGGCAAGCCGAAGAACTGGCAAGCCTACAGCGCCCGCTTCATCGAGCCGATCCGGATCCGCGCCGGCGTGCGCTTCTGGGAAGCCAACGCCGAAGCGCTCAAGCGCGCCGAGGCAGCGTATGGCGTGCCGGCAGAAATCATCGTCGGCATCATCGGCATTGAAACCATCTACGGGCGCGACACGGGGCGCTTTCGCGTACTCGACTCGCTGACCACGCTGGCGTTCGCCTATCCGGATTCACCGAACCAGGCCGCGCGCCAGGCGTTCTTCCGCGACGAACTTTCCAGCACGCTGGTTCTGGCGCGCGAACGCGGCTACGACCCGTTCTCGCTGCTGGGGTCGTTCGCGGGCGCGGTCGGCATGCCGCAGTTCATGCCGAGCAATATCCTTAAGTATGGCGTGGACTTCGACAACGATGGCCGGGTCGATCTGCGCGGTTCCAGCGTGGATGCGATTGGCAGCGTGGCGAACTTCCTGGTCCAGCATGGCTGGAACGCGGAACATCGCGGCCCGGTGGCGTATGCCGCCGATGTGTCGCCGACGCGCGCCTGGGAGCCGCTGCTCGAACTTGGTCTCGAAGCGACACTGCGCCCGGAGGCGCTGCGCACGGCGGGCGTCGTGACCGGTACGGCGCTGCCAGCAGAGACACTGTACGGTTTGATCGACCTGCAGAACGGCGCCGAGCCGACCGAGTACTGGGTGGCGAACGATAATTTCTACGCCATCACCAAATACAACCGCAGTTATTTCTATGCGATGTCTGTCGTGGATCTGGGTCGCGCCGTGCGGGCTGCCCGGCCGGAGTAAGCGGCAACACGCTCCATTTCCGAGCGGGAAATTTTGTAATCCTTTGTAACAAGTTTCCCGCCAACTTTCAATATTGCTGATCAGAACCCACTCGCATACCCCCCAGGGGTATGCGCAGGCTTGTTGCCATTATTCGTACTAAATATATTACGAATCTAGTCATACTCCCCATTTTCTTTCAATTTAGTCAGCAATTCCCATACTGTGCGGCATCAAATGCTGGATGCCCGTACACTAATGATTAATCAAAAAACAATAGTTGTTTCAAGTGACTATATGAGAGAATTGCATTGCGGCTATTGTTGCAAGTAGACAACGATAACCAAATCGAAAGAAACGATTCCGGCTTGCTCATGAGTATCGGTATCGAAATAGTTGTACAATTGAATAGAAATTTACGAAAGTAAAAACCGGACTCGACGCAGTAGATGTTGATGACTCCGCACTAACCCCTAAGGAATATGAATCATGACTAACCAAGTCGGCATTGATATGAACAGCGATTCAGAAGGCGACGAGCTGCTTCAGTACAACCCGAACCGCCTGCTCGATACGTTGATCGAGAACCTGCGTCTGAAGAACGACGCAGCCCTGTCTCGCGCGCTGGAAGTGGCGCCGCCGGTGATCTCGAAAATCCGTCACCACCGTCTGCCGGTCGGCGCATCGCTGCTGATCCGCATGCACGAAGTGAGCGACCTGTCGATCCGTGACCTGCGCTACCTGATGGGCGATCGCCGCGCGAAGTTCCGCATCAGCGACAAGCAGTTCAAGCCAAAAGAAGGCGCAGTTCCGGCAATGAAGGACTGACCAGCATCGGGCGTTCCAGGGCGCCTGTGTTTGTCGTCTTGCCAGGATTGAACCGGCCAGCGCCGTACGGCACGGCCGGCACCAGTAGTGCATACGCCCGCGCGGGCGTATGAGCCGCCGCATTGGCGGACGACCGAAGGAAATTGGCGCTATGCCGATGGAAAGGTCTAGGCAGTCCAAGGACTGATTTGAAAGCCGCCTGTGCAACGGGCGGCTTTTTTATGGGCGCGGTCGACGTTGCAAGCACGCTGACCGCGACTTCGCTTCAGGCGGGAAACACACCCGTGGACAGGTAGCGATCGCCCCGGTCGCAAACGATGAACACGATGGTCGCGTTCTCGACGGTCTGCGCGATGCGCAGCGCCACATCGCAGGCGCCAGCGGCCGAGATGCCGCAGAAGATGCCCTCTTCGGCTGCCATGCGGCGCGCCATTTGCTCGGCCGCTGCCTGGCTCACGCTTTCGACCTGATCGACGCGCGCCTTGTCGTAGATCTTCGGCAGGTAGGCTTCAGGCCACTTGCGGATGCCGGGAATCGACGAACCCTCTTCGGGCTGCGCGCCAATGATGCGCACGGCGTCGTTCTGTTCCTTCAGATAACGCGATACGCCCATGATGGTGCCGGTCGTGCCCATGGCGCTGACGAAGTGCGTGACGCGCCCTTCGGTGTCACGCCAGATTTCCGGGCCGGTGCTCTCGTAGTGCGCGCGCGGATTGTCGTCATTGGCGAACTGGTCGAGGATGATGCCCTGGCCGTCCTTCTGCATCTGCTCGGCCATGTCGCGCGCGTATTCCATGCCGCCGGACTTGGGCGTGAGGATGATCTGCGCGCCATACGCGGCCATGCTCTGGCGGCGTTCGATCGACAGGTTGTCGGGCATCAGGAGAATCATCTTGTAGCCGAGGATCGCCGCCGCCATTGCCAGCGCGATGCCGGTGTTGCCGCTGGTCGCTTCGATCAGCGTGTCGCCCGGCTTGATCTGGCCGCGCAGTTCGGCGCCGCGCAGCATCGACATCGCCGCACGGTCCTTGACGGAGCCGGCCGGGTTATTGCCTTCGAGCTTGCCCAGGATGATGTTGTTGCGGGCCGCGTTCTCGGCGCCCGGCAGGCGCTGCAGCTGCACGAGCGGCGTGTTGCCGATCGTCGATTCGATGGTCTTGTATGCCATTGCGTTCTCTATTCCTTGCGATACCAAAACACCATTTTAATCCGAGACGCACGCGGGCGTCGGCGCAGCCGCCGGTCACGACAACCGGCGGCTGCAAAGCATGGTGTTCAGCGCGAACCCTGGCGCGTCAGCTGGCCCGGCACGGGATTCGGACTCATGAAGTAACCGCAGATGCGGTTGACATCGATGACGGGTTCCTTCGCATCGGACGCGAAGTTGGTGACGCGGCTTCGGCGCACTGCCAGTTTCCTTTTCGCCTGCTCGCACTCGTACGAGTTCGGGTCACCCTGCGGCGGCGCGATTGAGCCGACCGGCTCGACCGCAGCTGGCTGCAGGCCCGCACGCGCGTCTTCTGCACGCCAGTCCTGCACCGGTGCGGGCCGCGTTGCCTGCGGCGTACGCGTGACGACTGGCGGGAGTGCCTCCATCGTCGTGCGCTGCGCGCTGCGGACGCAGCCCGAGTCGGAATAGGTCTTGGCCCCAGTCTTCGGATCGACACATTTGTAGACCTGCGCCGAAGCCGGCAACGCGAGTGCGCACCCGCCCACCGCAATGATGCACATGACGATGGACGATTTCACGATATCGAGACCGGACTAGCGCAGCGGCATCGGATACGTCGCGACGCTGACGTTACCGTCCTTGTCGACCGCCTGCACGCCGAAGAAGACATTGTCTTTCGACAGGTCGAGCGTGGCTTCCGTCACGTTGCCGACCCACTTCGAACCTTCCCAATTGGCGCTGGTGGTGTCGCGCCAGACGATGCGATAACCGGCCAGGTCGGGCTCGCCATTCGCTTTCCAGACCAGTGTGGAATCGTTGGTCAGGGCTGCGGTGCGCAGCTTGACCTCTTGCGGTGCGGCAGGCGCCATTGCGAGCGAGGCCATCGCGGCGCCGTTCACGCGCGTGACCTTGGCGATGTAGTCGAAGTCGACGTGGTCGATCGTGTCGCCATACACCTTGCCGTTCTCGGTGCGCAGGTCCTGGTGCTGGTGCGAAAAATCTTCGGCTGGTTCGGTAAAGCGCAGCGCGGCATAGCCCTGCTCCAGGAACGGCATGTGGTCGCCCCCGCGCAGATAACGGTCATGCCGCTGAATCACGCTGACCTTGAAGCCTTTCACGTAGCGCTCGCCCTGCTCTTTCGTGTGGCGCGCGAGCTGGCGCGAGAGCGAATCGTTTTCGCCGCCCGTGGCCACCAGCTGGCGCACGGCCTCGCTCATTTCCTTGGTCGCCGGAATGCTCTGTGCGAACAGGCGCACCTGCTTGTTGTCGACCTTGCCATCGTCGCCCTTCGAGCTGCCGATGATGTCGTTAGTGAACATGCCAGCCACGTTCCAGTTCTTTTCACGCGCGCCAACGGCCCAGTGGCGCGCGCCGATCAGGCCCTGTTCTTCAGCGGCCACGGCCATGAAGACCAGCGTCGCGTCGAACTTGTACTTGGCCATCACGCACGCCAGCTCCATGATTGCGGCGGTGCCCGATGCATCGTCGTTCGCGCCCGGGGCATCCGAGGTAGCGTCCATCACGTCCGAAGCGCGCGAGTCGTAGTGACCGCTGACCACGTACATGCGCTCTTTGGAAGCGGCCTGCGTGCCCGGCAGCGTTGCAACGACGTTGACGATCTCGGTGGGCTTGGTGATGCGCGCCGAGACGGGCGCGACGTGGCTGTCATACGTGACCTGCAATGGCGTGCCGGCGCCGCAGCGCTCGAGCTCGGCCTTGATCCAGCGGCGGGCGGCGCCGATGCCGCGCGTTGGTGACTCGGTCTCGGACATCGTGTGGCGCGTGCCGAAACTGACCAGCTTGCGGATATGGCCTTCGATGCGCTGTTGCGAGACTTCACCGAGGATCTTGGTGATCTGGGCCTGCTGCGCGGTGATGTCGGGTTGTTTCGGTGTGGCGGGGGTGGCGGCAGTAGTCACTGGCGCAGCAGCAGATGCGACGCCTGCAGCAGCCAGCAGGGCTGCCAGCATGGCGGTTGAGACACGAGATGAGACACGGGCGTGAGGCATGACGACCTTTCTGATATTGATGTTCAAGCACGATCTTGAAGAGCTGGAACATCTTGCCACGCGCCCGTGACGCTGTCAGTCAATACATGTCATGTTGCGGTTTTGGCGTCGGCCGGTTTGGCGGCCGACTTGTCGCCCTTGGCCGCGGCAGGCTTGGCGCCAGCACCTTCCTTGCCCTTGCCGTTGACCACCAGCCCGGACTGGCTCAGCTTGGCGGCCTTTTTATCGCCCATGCCCTTGACGCGCGTTTGCAGGTCGGCCCAGTCCTTGAACTCGCCCTTGGCGCGCTCGTCGAGAATGGCCTTGGACATGCTCGGCCCCACGCCCTTGACGCCATCGAGCGCGGCTACGTCGGCCTTGTTCACGTCGACCTGGGCAAACGCGATACCGCTCGAGACGGCCAGCGCGGCGAAGGCAAGCATCAGTTTCTTGATCATCGAAATTTCTCCGTTGGTTGAAGACGCTGGACGGCGACGCCGCCCATCGGTCTTTCAACGGATGGCCCGGCGCGTCGTTGACGGGCCGGGCTTGAGGCAAATCAGGAGGGGAACAGCTCGTCGCGGGTCACGGTGGCCGTGCCCAGCTTGCCGACGACGATGCCGCCGGCGCGGTTGGCCGTGACCAGCGCCTCGCCCAGCGGCGCGCCCGTGCCCAGCATCGTGGCCAGCGTCGCAATCACCGTGTCACCGGCGCCCGACACATCGAACACTTCGCGCGCGTCAGCGTTCACGTGCAGCACTTCATCAGCCGTAAACAGGCTCATGCCTTCTTCGGAGCGTGTCAGCAGCAGTGCATCCAGGCCAAGCTCCACACGCAGCGCCTGCGCTTTTTCGAGCAATTGCGTCTCGCTCTTCCAGCCACCGACGACGCGCTGCAGTTCGGCGCGGTTGGGCGTCAGGATGCTTGCGCCCTTGTACGGCGTGAAGTCGTCGCCTTTCGGGTCCACCAGCACGATCTTGCCGGCAGCGCGCGCCAGCGCAATCATCTCGGCGACATTGACCAGCGCGCCCTTGTTGTAGTCGGACAGGATGATCACATCGTAATCGGGCAGCAATGCCTTGAACTGGCTGAGCTTATCGCGCAGCACGGTTTCGGTCGGCGCATCCTCGAAATCGATGCGCACCATCTGCTGCTGGCGGCCAATGACGCGCAGCTTGATGATGGTCGAGATGGCTTCGTCGCGCTTGAGGTAGCTGTGGATGCCCGCACCTTGCAGCAGGCGCTCGACTTCATCGCCCGCCTCGTCGGCGCCTGCCACGCCCAGCAGGCCCGTGTAGGCACCCAGCGCGGCGGCATTGCGCGCCACGTTGGCAGCGCCGCCAAGGCGCTCCTCGCGCCGCTCGATGCGCACGACGGGCACCGGCGCTTCGGGCGAGATGCGCGAGACCTCGCCGAACCAGTAGCGGTCGAGCATCACGTCGCCCACCACCAGCAGGCGTACGGCGGACAGTTCAGGGGCCGCCTGCTGGCGGTAGTCGTCGGCCACCAGCAGGCGGCTTGGGGTCATGGGCATGGAGGTTGTGCTCGTGCTGGTCATTCAGATCGTTCGATGAACCGTCAGTTCATCACATTGAGTTCTTCGGTGCGGCGTGGCGGGTACGAATCCCAGCGGTTGCAGCCCGGGCATTGCCAGTAGAACTGGCGCGCCTTGAAACCGCAGTGGCTGCACTGGTAGCGCGCCAGCTTCTGCGTGTAGCGTTGCACCAGGTTCTTGACCATCGACAGCTCTTCCCAGACATGGGCCGGCGCATCCATCAGACGCGCTTCAAGCAATTTATCCAGGCCAAGCAGCGTCGGGTTGCGGCGCAGCTCTTCCACCACCAGGCCCTTGGCCGCTTCGACGCCATCGAGCTCGATCACGGCCTTGAACACGACTTCGATCAGGTCGATCGACGAGGCTTCGGCCAGGTACGAGCGCAGCAGGTTCACGCCCTCTTGCGGGCGGCCCACCTTGCGGTAGCCATCCATCAGGCGCGCAGCCACCAGGGCCACGTGCGGCACGCTTTGCTGCTCCACGCGGCGCCAGGTCTTGAGCGCTTCTTCCACGTCGCCCTGGGCCAGCAGCGCGTCGCCGCGCAGGATGGTCGCGCGCACGCTGTGGCGATTCGCCTCGAGCGCCTTGTCCAGCAACAGCATGGCGTCGCTCGGTGCCATGTGCACCAGCGCATCGGCCGCCAGTTCGCAATAGAACTGGGCGATCTCGATCTGGCGCGCGCCGGCGCCGGACGCCTGCAAATCCTGGGCCGCCTCGATGGCGCGCTTCCATTCTTTTTCGCGCTGGTAGATTTCCAGCAGCGAGCGCCGCGCTTGCACCGCGTACGGTGTGTCGGCCAGTCCATTGAACGATTCCTCGGCGCGGTCCAGCAGACCCGCTTTCAGATAATCGATGCCCAGCTCGTACTGCGCGTGCGCTTTTTCATCGCTCGGCAAATCCGGACGCGCGAGCAGGTTCTGGTGCACGCGAATGGCGCGCTCGGTCTCGCCACGGCGCCGAAACAGATTGCCCAGCGCGAAGTGCATATCGCTCGATTCAGGGTCGAGCTTGACGATCTCGATGAACGAATCGATGGCCTTGTCGGGCTGGTCATTGAGCAGGTGGTTCAGGCCCTTGAAGTAGCCGCGCGGCAGCGTGCGCGACTCGGAAACCACCTCGTTGATGTCGACCCGGGCAGCGAGCCAGCCCAGGCCAAAGAAGAAGGGGATGCCAAGCAGCATCCAGAGTTCGAAATCCATGGTGTTCTTGTTGTTAGTGGCGGGGTGCAACCGGTGGAACGGCATCCGGCGGCGGTGGCGTGGTGGCGACCACACCGGTACCGGCGGCGCTTTGCAGGGCCTGGATGGTGTACTTGTGCTGCCACTTTTCGCGGCGCTGACGGAACACGGTCGGTGCCAGTGCCAGGATGCCAAACGCGGCGCCGGCAACGAAGAATGCCAGCAGCATCAGCACGAGTGGGCCACGCAGTTCATAGTCGAGGAAAAAATGCAGGTCGACCTCTTTCGTGTTCTTCAGCGCGAAGCCGAAGAACAGGATGAACAGGACAAATCCGACAATGGTCGAGACGAATTTCATCAACAGGTTCCGCTAGACAATGGTGTAAGGGCGAAGTGTCGCACATCCACCATCATATTTCAAAACAGCGTGCGGCGTTGGGGTGCCTGCCCCGGGCGTCGCGATCCTGTGATGCAGTCCAGGGCAGCGGTTTAGAAACTTTCCCAACCACCGTCGCCGACTGGCGCAGGGGTCTTCTTTGCGAGCACCGGCTTCACGGGGGCAGAAATCTGTCGGGTGGGCTGCTTTGCCTTGGGCGCTGCTGTCACACGCTCATGCGCATGGGCTGGCACCGGTGTCGGCGCCGATGCAGACGAACCTTGAGCATTCGCCGGATTGACCTTGAACACGCTGACGATGTTGGCCAGCTTCGCAGCTTGTACCTGCATCGATTCTGAAGCGGCTGCAGCCTCCTCGACCAATGCGGCATTCTGCTGCGTGACCTGGTCCATTTGCGTGATCGCTTCATTGATCTGCTCAATGCCGGATGTCTGTTCCTGACTGGCCGAGGAAATCTCCTGCATGATGTCGGTGACGCGTTTGACGCTGTCGACGATGCTGCTCATCGTCAGCCCGGCTTCATTGACCAGCCGGCTACCGGTATCGACCTTGCTCACTGAATCGCCAATCAGGCTCTTGATCTCCTTGGCGGCACTGGCTGAACGTTGCGCCAGGATACGCACCTCGGAAGCGACAACCGCAAAGCCCCTGCCTTGCTCACCCGCCCGCGCCGCTTCGACCGCCGCATTCAAAGCGAGAATATTGGTCTGGAAAGCGATGCCGTCAATCACGCTGATGATGTCGACAATCTTGGTCGCCGAAGCATTGATTTCACTCATCGTGTCCACCACCTGGCCGATGACAGCGCCACCCTTCGATGCGACTGCCGATGCGGTCGCTGCGAGACCGTTTGCCTGTCGTGCATTGTCGGCATTCTGCTTGACGGTAGAGGTCAGCTCTTCCATGGACGACGCAGTTTCTTCCAGCGAACTGGCCTGCTCTTCAGTCCGCGCTGACAGGTCCTGGCTGCCTGCGGCGACTTGCGCCGAGGCGGCGGCAATGGTTTCGGTGCCGCTACGTACCTCGCTGACGATCGTCGCCAGTCGTTCCTGCATGCTGCGCATCGACGCCATCATGCTGGTGGTGTCGCCCGCAGGCACGATCACTGGCGTGGCCAGGTCGCCGTCGGCAATCCGTTGCGCGACCTGGGCCGCATAGTCGGGTTCGCCGCCAAGCTTGCGTACGAGACTCATGGTAATGATGCTCGCCGCCGCCACGCCAATGATGGCGGCGAGCACGCCCAGTCCCAGGCTCAAGCGATTCGCGTTCTGGTAACTTTGCGCTGCGTCTGCAGCCGATTGCACATTCAGTGCTTGTTCGAATTTATTGAACTCTCGCAGCGCTGCGATCAGCTTCGTCTGGGGTGGAGCAACCTCTTCCAGCAATGTCCTCGTCGTTTCCTCCTGCTGGTTTGCATAGCCCACCTCGATCGCCCTTTTCATCGGCGCAGCCGTTGCCGCGGCCAGGCTCTTGATGTTCGCCAGCATCGCCTTTTCTTCAGGCTTGGTTTGGGCGATCGAGTTGAACATGCGCTCGAGCTCAGCTGATGCCTTGTCGAAATCCTCATTTGCCTTCGTGATGACCTGCATTTCAATACGCATTTTTGCCTGGTCGGTCATCAGGCCGAGATTGCGTACCGCCACCGCGCGCGCATAGACCGATTCGGTCATTTCGCTGGCCAACGCAATCTCTGGATTGTTGACATCGACAATCGACGATGTGCTGTCGTTCATCGCGGCCATGTTCATGCTGCTCACAGCGATAATCAGCGCCAGCATCACGAGCAGCAGGGCGAAGCCAAGGGCCAGCCTGGTGCCGACTTTCATTGTCGAAAAATTCATTGTTTCAATCGTAGGTAAGATGATGAAGCTGGGAAAACGGGCGGGGAACCCGAGTCTGTTTGACTCGCGGGCTTGGCGTGGTGAGTCAGACATCACGTGTTGTCGATGGCCTTCCACACTTGACCAGCCAGACAGAAGGGCTTAATTCATCTTACCGTTCAGTAAGAATAATCCTACATTTAATTATAATTTAGACAATTATACATACAATAAGCGTTGTATTGAGGCACTTTTTGTTATTTATATGATATTTTTAAGCCGTGATGGGTATCGAAAATACGTAAATGCACTCAGGACTCCCTGCGCTGAACAAGCGCGCGAATGATTGCGGTCGATTTCAAGCGTGAACCTTTTGATGACAAAAGATTCATGCAATCGGTCAGATCGGTAGCGATAGAACAGTTCGACACGCAGGCGAAATCGCTTGAGACACGATCGTCATGGACCCGCCGGTGGCGGTTACGCCGCGCAAAAAAAAACGGCATCCTCGCGGATGCCGTTCTTTGGTGCAAGCACTGACTCAATCGTTGATGATCGGTTGCCCGACCATCGCGTCCACCTGCTCGCGCAACTGCTTGCCCGGCTTGAAGTGGGGCACCCGTTTTTCGGGCACCATCACCTTGTCGCCGGACTTCGGATTGCGACCGATGCGTGGCGGACGGCTGTTCAGCGAGAAACTGCCGAAACCACGGATCTCGATGCGTTGACCGGTCGCCAGGGCGTTGGTCATCGCATCGAGGATGGTCTTGACAGCAAATTCCGCATCCTTTGCCACCAGCTGAGAATAACGCTCAGCCAGTCGGTTGATCAGCTCGGATTTGGTCATCTGCAAGCTCCTCAGGGCTTACCTGATTAGTTCTTGTTGTCGAACTTGGCCTTGAGCAGTGCGCCCAGGCTGGTCGTGCCCGAAGCAGCGCTGTTGTCGTTCGACAGCTTGCTCATGGCTTCTTGCGTATCGACATTGTCTTTCGCCTTGATCGACAGCTGGATGCTGCGAGCCTTGCGATCGATGTTGATCACCAGAGCTTCGACGCTGTCGCCGACTTTCAGGTGGGTGCCAGCATCTTCAACGCGGTCACGCGAGATTTCCGAAGCGCGCAGGTAGCCTTCGACTTCTTCCGACAGCGAGATCACGGCGCCTTTTGGCTCAACCGATTTCACGGTGCCGGTGACCAGCGAACCCTTGTCGTTCATCGACGAGTAGGTGTTGAACGGGTCGCCTTCGAGTTGCTTCACGCCCAGCGAAACACGCTCGCGCTCGACGTCGATGGCCAGAACCACGGCTTCCAGTTCGTCGCCTTTCTTGAAGCGGCGCACAGCTTCTTCGCCGGCTTCGGTCCACGACAGGTCCGACAGGTGCACCAGACCATCGATATTGCCTGGCAGGCCGATGAACACGCCGAAGTCGGTGATCGACTTGATCGAACCCTTGACCTTGTCGCCCTTCTTGTGGGTCATGCCGAAGTCGTCCCATGGATTTGCTTTGCACTGCTTCATGCCCAGCGAAATACGGCGGCGCTCTTCGTCGATCTCCAGAACCATGACTTCCACTTCGTCGCCCAGCTGGACAACTTTGTTTGGTGCCACGTTCTTGTTGGTCCAGTCCATTTCGGACACGTGGACCAGACCTTCGATACCCTGCTCGACTTCGACGAACGCGCCATAGTCGGTAAGGTTCGTGACTTTACCGAACAGGCGGGTGCTCTGTGGGTAACGACGCGACAGACCGGTCCATGGATCGTCGCCCAGCTGCTTGACGCCCAGCGAGACACGGTTCTTCTCTTGATCGTACTTGAGGACCTTGGCGGTGATCTCTTGGCCAACCGACAGAACTTCCGACGGGTGACGCACACGACGCCATGCCAGATCGGTGATGTGCAGCAGACCATCGATGCCGCCCAGGTCCACGAATGCGCCATAGTCGGTGATGTTCTTGACGATACCGGTAACGACGGTACCTTCTTTCAGCGTTTCCATCAGCTTCTGACGCTCTTCGCCCATCGATGCTTCGATGACAGCGCGGCGCGACAGCACGACGTTGTTACGCTTGCGGTCCAGCTTGATGACCTTGAATTCGAGGGTCTTGCCTTCGAATGGGGTCGTGTCCTTGACTGGACGGGTGTCAACCAGCGAACCCGGCAGGAACGCGCGGATGCCGTTGGTCAGAACGGTCAGGCCGCCCTTGACCTTGCCATTGACGGTACCGGTGACGATCTCGCCCGATTCCATTGCTTTTTCCAGCGCCAGCCACGAAGCCAGACGCTTGGCCTTGTCGCGCGACAGGATGGTGTCGCCAAAGCCGTTTTCCAGCGACTCGATGGCCACGGAAACGAAGTCGCCTACTGCGACTTCCAGTTCGCCCTGGTCATTCTTGAATTCTTCGATTGGAATGAACGCTTCCGACTTCAGGCCTGCGTTGACGATCACGAAGTTGTGATCCAGACGCACGACTTCAGCCGAAATGACTTCGCCCGAACGCATGTCTTGACGCGACAGCGATTCCTCGAAGAGGGCGGCAAAGCTTTCCATACCAGTATCTTGGGTAGTTGCAGTAGACATAAAAAAGTTGGTTATTTCATGTGAGCCAGCAGACCGACGATAGTGCGGACTGAACTGGGTTAGGTTAAAACACGCTTGCGATGGCCAATATGCTGTCGCAAGCACCAAAGGACAAGGTCTTCAAGTGCCATCCTCAACAACGAAAATGCCAACCGGAAGACCACCGTCCCCACCCAGGTGGGGATCCAGATTTACTTGCAAACCACCATGGCGATGACTCAAGCCAATGGTGACGCATCGAACCGGGATTCCCGCCTGCGCGGGAATGACGTTCAGGCGCTGCTGTCTAACGGTTCGTACTGCAACCGGTTGACACCACCGCCACCACGTCATTCAAAGTCTTATTTCTGCGCATACCAGGTCAGGACTTGCTCGACCGCCTGGTCGACCCCCATCGCAGAGGTATCCAGGATATGCGCATCAGCTGCTGCGACCAGGGGAGCGACTGCGCGACCGGTGTCGCGTTCGTCTCTAGCCCGTAAATCTGCAAGCAGGTCGTTCATATTAGCAGAAAAGCCTTTGTCAATCAATTGCTTATACCGGCGTTGCGCGCGCGCCTCAGCACTTGCGGTGAGGAACACTTTGAGCTTGGCGGTAGGAAAGATCACCGTGCCCATATCGCGGCCATCGGCCACCAGTCCAGGCGCCTGACGAAAACCCAGTTGCAGGTCAAACAGCGCCTGGCGCACACCCGGCAAGGCGGCAATCTTCGACGCCATATTGCCCACCTCTTCCGCGCGGATCGCGTGGCTCACATCCTCATCCGCCAGGTAGATCACGTCATCCCGGAAGCGCGCCGGCAGCTGCTGGGCCAGCTTCGCGATGCCCGCCTCGTCCGACAGCGGCAGCGCGCCGCGCAGCGCCTGGAGCGCCGTCAGGCGATACAGCGCGCCTGAATCAAGCAGGTGAAAACCCAGGCGGTCGGCGATACGGCTGGCCACGGTGCCCTTGCCGGAAGCGGTCGGGCCGTCGATGGTGATGACTGGTACGTTGGAATTGGGCATGGGTTCGGGGCGGGTCAATTAAAACAGCTCGTTGCGCGCAATGCCCGCAAACGCTTCGAAATAGTCAGGGAAGGTCTTGGCGACGCACTTCGGATCGTTGATCCGCATGGCGTTGCCGCGCCGCGCTTTGCCATCGAGCGACGCGAGCGAAAAGCACATTGCCATCCGGTGGTCGTCGTAGGTGTCGATCGTGGCGGGCTTGAGTTCGTCCGGCGGCGTGATGCGGATGTAGTCGGGGCCCTCCTCCACCTCGGCGCCGACCTTGCGCAGTTCGGTCGCCATCGCGCTCAGGCGATCGGTTTCCTTCACGCGCCAGCTGGCGATATTGCGCAGCGTGCTCGGGCCGTCGGCGTACAGCGCCGCCACCGCAATCGTCATCGCCGCATCCGGGATATGGTTGAAGTCGGCGTCGATGGCTTTCAGCACGCCATTCGATTGCACCTCGATCCAGTTTTCGCCCCGCGTGACAATGGCGCCCATGCGTTCGAGCGCATCGGCAAAGCGTACGTCGCCCTGGATGCTGTGTTCACCGACGCCTTCGACGCGCACCGGCCCGCCCGCGATCGCGCCGGCGGCCAGGAAGTACGACGCCGACGACGCATCGCCTTCGACGTGGATGGTGCCCGGGCTCTGATAACGCTGGCCCGGTTGCACGGTGAACGAGGCCCAGCCGTTCTGCTCGACCTCGACGCCGAAGCGGCGCATCAGGTTCAGCGTGATTTCGATGTAGGGCTTGGAAATCAGCTCGCCGACGACGTCGATGGACACTGGATGCGTCGTGGCCATCAGCGGCGCGGCCATCAAGAGCGCGGTCAGGAACTGGCTCGACACATTGCCGCGCACTGCCATGCGGTTGGCCGTAATGTGCCCGCGGCGGATGCGCAGCGGCGGAAAGCCCTGCTCGCCCGTGTATTCGATCTGCGCGCCGACAGCATTCAGTGCGTCGACCAGGTCGCCGATCGGGCGCTCGTGCATGCGCGAGACGCCGTGGAGCGTGTAGTCGCCGCCGATCACCGCCAGCGCCGCCGTCAGCGGCCGGATCGCGGTGCCGGCATTGCCCATGAACAGATCGGCTGCAGGCTCGGGCAGCACGCCGCCGTTGCCATGCACGATGACCGTGCGCTCGTCGACTTCATCCCAGCGGATGCCCAGCGAGCGCAGCGCGCCCAGCATGACCATCGTGTCGTCCGACGCGAGCATGTCGTGGATCGTGGTCGTGCCCTCGGCCAGCGCGGCCAGCAGCAACGTGCGGTTCGAGATGCTCTTGGAGCCCGGCAGCCGCACCACGCCCTGCGCGTGCAGCACGGGTTCGAGGTCGATATGCTGCGGATAGTGTTTTTGCTGCGTCATGTGTTTTCCTGAATTGGCGCGCGACCCGAGCCAGCTTCGATGGCGATCTGCCACTCGTGGCGGGCGCGCTGCGCGTTCGCATAAATATCGTGCAATCCGGCCCCGTCGCCGGCGGCGAGCATGGCCCGCATCGCCGTCAATTGTGCCAGATAGGCATCGAGCTCGGTCAGCAGCGCAGTCTGGTTGGCCAGGCTGATGTCACGCCACATTTCGGGCGACGAGCCGGCGATGCGCGTGAAATCGCGAAAGCCACTGGCGGCGTACTGGAACAGCATGTCGGCGTGCGGCTTGCCGGCGAGGTCGTCCACCAGCGCGTAGGCCAGCAGGTGCGGCAGATGGCTGACGGCGGCGAACACGCGGTCATGGTCTTCTGGCGTCAACTGGTGGATCACGGCGCCGCAGGCGCGCCAGGCGGCGGCCACTCGTTCGACGTCGCCTGGTGCGTTTTCGGGCAACGACGTGAGCACCGCCTTCTTGCCCTGGTACAGGCCAGCCAGCGCGGCGTCGGGGCCGTTCGCTTCGCTGCCGGCGATCGGGTGGCCGGGCACGAACTGGTGCACGCGCTCGCCGAGCACCGCGCGGGCTGCCGCGACCACGTCGCACTTGGTGCTGCCGGCATCGGTGACGATCGTGCCGGGCGCCAGGTGCGGCAGCAGCGCAGCCAGGATCGGCCCCGTCTGCGCCACCGGCGCGGCCAGCATGACCAGATCAGCGCCTGTCAACGCATCGGCGTAGTCGTCACAGACCCGGTCGATGATGCCAAGGGCGAGCGCCCGGGCCAGTGCCTCGGGATGGCGGCCGACGCCGACCACCTCCCGTACCTGCCCGGCGCGTTTGAGCGCCAGCGCGAACGACCCGCCGATCAGGCCGACGCCGACGATAACGATCTTGTCCAGCATTCAGCCGAGCGCCTTCTTCAACGCCTCGATGAAGGCCGCGTTCTCCTGCGGCAGGCCGATCGAGATGCGCAGCCACTGCGGCAGGCCGTAGTTGCCGACCGGGCGCACGATCACGCCCTGCTTGAGCAGCGCCACGTTCACACGCGCACCGGCGCCATCGTCGTCGCCGACACGTACCAGCACGAAGTTGCCGAACGACGGCACGTACTCGAGCCCCAGTTCTTCAAAGGCAGCGATCATCTGGCGATAGCCGTCGGCGTTGTTGCGCGCGCCCTGCTCCAGGAACGGCGTGTCGTTCAGCGCCGCGACCGCAGCGGCCTGCGCCAGCGAATTGACATTGAATGGCTGGCGAATGCGGTTCATCAGATCGGTGACGGCTGGCTGCGCGATGGCAAAGCCCACGCGCAGGCCGGCCAGGCCATACGCCTTCGAGAACGTGCGCGACACGATCAGGTTCGGGTAGGTGCGCACCCAGGCGCTCGACTCGAACCCGTGCTCGGGCGCCAGGTACTCGTTGTACGCTTCGTCCAGCACGACGATCACATGCGCCGGCACTTTTTGCAGGAACGCTTCGATCTGCGCGGCCGGGATGAAGGTGCCGGTCGGGTTGTTCGGGTTGGCGACATACACGAGGCGCGTATCGGCATCGATGGCGGCCGCCATCGCATCGAGATCGTGACCGTAGTCGACAGCCGGCACCACGATCGCGCGGCCACCGACGCCTTGCGTGGCCAGCGCATACACGGCGAACGAATACTGCGAATACACGACCGCTTCGCCTTTTTGCACGAAGGCGTGCGCTGCGATCTCGAGGATGTCGTTGCTGCCGTTGCCGAGCGTGATCCAGTCGAGCGGCACGTCGTAGCGCTTGGCCAGTGCGGTCTTCAGGTCAAAACCGTTGGCGTCCGGGTAGCGGCCCAGGTCTGCTGCTGCTTCGAGCATCGCGGCGCGGCTCGATGCCGGAATGCCGAACGGGTTTTCGTTCGACGCCAGCTTGACGATGTTCGCTTCGTCGAGACCATATTCGCGGGCCACTTCGGCGATCGGTTTGCCGGCCTGGTAGGGGGCGATGGCGCGGACGTATTCAGGACCAAATGTCGACATGAAAATCTCTCTCGTAATCGTTTAAAGGCTTTGCGGGTAAGACCCCAGCACCTTGAAGAAGGCGGCGTTGTCCTTGAGTTCCTCGAGCGCGCGCGCAACGGCGGCGTCGTGCACGTGGCCCTCGATGTCGACATAGAAGTAGTACTCCCAGGTGCCGATGCGGGCCGGGCGCGATTCAAAACGCGTCATCGACACGCCGTGTTTTTCAAGAGGCGCGAGCAGGTTGTAGACGGCGCCGGCCTTGTTGGGCACGGCCAGCACGATGCCGGTGCGGTCCTTGCCCGAGCGGCCGGTCTGCACCTGGCCGATCACGACAAAGCGCGTGCGGTTGTGCGGATCGTCCTGGATGTGGGCCTGCACGACGCCCAGTCGATACTGCTCGCCCGCCATCTCGCTGGCGATCGCGGCGACCGTCGGATCCTGGCTGGCCAGCACGGCCGCCTCGGCGTTCGACGCCACCGCGCGGCGCTCGATGTTCGGGTAATGCTGGTTGAGCCACACCTGGCATTGTGCCAGCGCCTGCGAATGGGCGCAGACGACGGTCACGCCGTCCATCGTGCCCGTCTTGGTCATCAGGCTGTGGTGGACCGCGATCGAGACTTCGCCGCTGATGATGGTGGTCGTTGCCAGCAGCAGGTCCAGGGTGCGGTTGATGGCACCCTCGGACGAATTCTCGACCGGGACCACGCCAAAGTCGGCGGTGCCGGCTTCGGTGGCGCGAAACACTTCATCGATCGACACGCACGGCAGCGCGTCGATGGCCGTGCCGAACTGCTGGAACACGGCCTGCTCGCTGAAGGTGCCCGTGGGGCCGAGAAACGCGACCGTCACGCGCTTTTCGAGGGCGCGGCAGGACGACATGATTTCGCGGAAGATGGTCTGGACGTCGCTGTTCTTGAGCGGACCGGGATTACGCTCGGCCACGCCGCGCAGCACCTGGGCTTCGCGTTCCGGGCGAAACACGGGCGCGTTGGTTTCGGCCTTCACGTGGCCGACGGCCTGCGCGACCTGGCCGCGCTCGCTCAACAGCTGGAGAATTTGTGCGTCGATCGCATCGATGCGTTCGCGCAAGGGAGTGAGTTTGTCTGTCATCGTTATGCTGGTTGGTCGATGTTGTTTGCGTTCGGGCGCATCAGCGGCGCATTGGACGCGTGGACGGGATACCCGTCCACCCTACGTCGTGCTCAACCGCGACGGCTTACCGTCCTGCAAACGTGTTCAAATAATCGACGAGGGCTTGTAGGCCCTCGATTGGCATCGCGTTGTAGATGGATGCCCGCATGCCGCCGACGGACTTGTGGCCCTTCAGTTGCAACAGCCCGCGCTCTTTCGCGCCGGCCAGGAATTGCTCGTTCAGTGATTCGTCACGCAGGTAGAACGGGATGTTCATGCGCGAACGATAAGCCGGATCCACGCGGTTGGCGTAGAAATCATCGGCGTCGAGCGCGGCATACAGCAGGCGCGCTTTTTCGATATTGATGGCTTCCATCGCCGCCACGCCGCCGCGCTGCTTGAGCCACGCGAACACGAGGCCCGCGATATAGATCGCATAGGTGGGCGGCGTGTTGTACAGCGAATCGTGCTCGGCGCAGGTCTTCCAGTGGAAGGCCGACGGGCATCGGGGCGAGGCAAAGTCGAGCAGGTCATCGCGCACGATCACGAGCGTCAGGCCCGCCGGGCCGATGTTCTTTTGCGCGCCGGCGAAGATCACGCCGTACTTCGAGATGTCGATCTGGCGCGACAGGATGTGCGACGACATGTCGGCCACGATCGGCAGATCGGCCGGCACGTCGGGCGCGTCAGGGTATTCGACGCCGTCGATGGTTTCGTTGGTGCAGATGTGCAGATACGATGCGTCGTCGCTCAGGCGCCAGGTGTCGCGCGCCGGCACGCGCGTAAAGTGGTCAGGCTCGCTCGACGCCGCGATGTTCACGCGCGCAAAGCGCGCTGCTTCCTTGGCCGACTTGCCCGACCAGGTGCCGGTGTGGACGAAGTCGATCACCGGATCTGGCCGGCGCCCGGCCAGATTCAGGGGCACGATGGCGTTCTGCCCAAGCCCCCCGCCCTGCTGGAACAGGATCTTGTAATTGGCCGGCACGTTCAGCAGCTCGCGCAGATCAATCATCGCCTGGCGGTGGATGCTGGAAAATTCGGGACCACGGTGGCTCATCTCCATCACCGACATGCCGCTGCCATGCCAGTCGAGCATGTCGTGCGCGGCCTGTTGGAGCACCTCTTTCGGCAGTACGGCGGGGCCGGCCGAGAAATTGAAGATCTGGGTCATGCGGTCCTTTCGTGGAGGGTTATTTGCCTTGCGCGCTCTGCATGACTTCCTGCATCATGCCATTCAGGCGCGGCGCGACGATGCGCTGGCCGATCGCCATGCTTTCGGCGGACAGGCGCGGGCTCAGGGCCATCATCTTGCGGCCCAGCGGCGTGCGGTAGAACGCGGTCAGTTCCTTCAGTTCGGCGACCGTGTAGTTCCTGGCGTACAGCGGCGCGATTTCGACCATCATTTCATCGATCAGCGCCGGATCCTTGAACATGCGGTTGATGGCTTGCGACGCCACGGGCAAGACCTGCTCGACCTTGGCTAGTGCGGCCTTCTTTTTCTCGGCATCGGCGCCCGGATCGGCGTTGATCACGGCCGTCATCTGCGCGCGCATCATCTGCGGCAGCGCCTTTTCCATCTCGGCGAACGACGCGGCCATCATCTTGCGCACGTCCATTGCGTCGAGCAGTTCCTTGACGGCGGCGTTGGCTTGCGGGCTGACGGCAGCGGCCGTGGCCACCGGGGCCGGCGCGGTCTGCGCTACGGCAAACGACGGCGCAGCAGCGACGGCGGCGGCAACGATGGTCAGGGAACGAAGAAAGTGTTTCATCAGGAGTCCATGCGGGTGGCAGAGCCCGGCGACTTGGGACAATGGCCGGCCTGCCGGGCCGGCCATTCGAAGTAGCAGCAACAGGGACGACAGCACGCCCCTGCTCAGTACGATATTACTCGGGCGCCGGCTCGAACTCGACTTCTTCGAGATCGGTTTCGACGATGCGCTGCAGGCCGGACAGCTTGGTGCCGTCTTCCACGGCGATCAGGGTCACGCCCTGCGTGGCGCGGCCCATCTCGCGGATCTCGGCCACGCGGGTGCGAATCAGCACGCCGCCGGTTGTGATCAGCATGATCTCGTCGCTTGGCTCGACCAGGGTCGCTGCCACCACCTTGCCGTTACGCTCGGAGGTCTGGATGGCTATCATGCCCTTCGTACCGCGGCCATGGCGGGTGTACTCCGTGATCGGGGTACGCTTGCCAAAGCCGTTCTCGGTCGCGGTCAGCACGGTTTGCTGCTCGTTCTCGGCCACCAGCAGCGCGATGACTTCCTGGCCTTCTTCGAGGTTCATGCCGCGCACACCGCGCGCCGTACGGCCCATCGGGCGCACGTCGTTCTCGTCGAAGCGCACGGCCTTGCCGGCGTCGGAGAACAGCATCACGTCGTGCTTGCCATCGGTGAGCGCCGCGCCAACGAGCACGTCGCCTTCATCCAGGTCGACCGCGATGATGCCGGCCTTGCGTGGATTGGAGAAGTCGCGCAGTGGCGTCTTCTTGACGGTGCCCAGCGAAGTGGACATGAAGACGTAATGGTCTTCAGGGAAGGTGCGGTTCTCGCCCTGCAGCGGCAGTACGACGGTGATTTTTTCGTTGTCCTGCAGCGGGAACATGTTGACGATTGGTTTGCCGCGCGAGTTGCGCGAGCCTTGCGGCACTTCCCAGACCTTGAGCCAGTACATGCGGCCACGGTTGCTGAAGCACAGGATGTAATCGTGCGTGTTGGCGATGAAGAGCTGGTCGATCCAGTCGTCTTCTTTCGTTGCCATCGCCTGCTTGCCACGACCGCCGCGCTTTTGCGCGCGGTATTCGGACACCGGCTGCGACTTCATGTAGCCCGAGTGCGACAGCGTCACGACCATGTCCTGCGGCGTGATCAGGTCTTCGGTTTCGAGGTCGCTGGCATTGTGCTCGATGGCCGAACGGCGCGTATCCTTGCCATTGTCGGCGTACTCGGATTTGATCGCCGTCATTTCGTCGACGATGATCGTGGTGACGCGCTCGGGCTTGGACAGGATGTCGAGCAGGTCGGCGATGTGGGTCATCACTTCCTTGTACTCGTTGACGATCTTGTCCTGCTCCAGGCCCGTCAGGCGCTGCAGACGCATCTGCAGAATCTCTTGCGCCTGTTCGTCCGACAGCTTGTACAGGCCGTCAGGCTGCATGCCGTAGTGCTTCGGCAGGTGCTCGGGACGGAAGGCTTCGATGCCGCCGGCCGCGCCGGTTTCGGTACGGTTGAGCATTTCGCGCACCAGGGACGAATCCCAGGCTTGCTGCATCAGCTCGACCTTGGCGACCGGTGGCGAAGGCGCCGCCTTGATGATCGCGATGAAATCGTCGATATTGGCCAACGCGACGGCCAGGCCTTCGAGCATGTGACCGCGGTCGCGCGCCTTGCGCAGTTCGAACACGGTACGGCGCGTGACGACTTCGCGGCGGTGCGACAGGAAGCACTCGAGCATCTGCTTGAGGTTCAGCAGCTTCGGCTGGCCATTGACCAGCGCCACCATGTTCATGCCGAACGTGTCTTGCAGCTGCGTTTGCTTGTACAGGTTGTTCAGCACGACTTCAGGGACTTCGCCGCGCTTGAGCTCGATCACGACGCGCATGCCCGACTTGTCGGACTCGTCGCGGATGTCGGAAATGCCTTCGAGCTTCTTGTCGCGCACGTTCTCGGCGATGCGCTCGAGCAGCGACTTCTTGTTCACCTGGTACGGCAGCTCATCGATGATGATCGCCGTACGGGCGCCGTCGCGGCCAATTTCTTCGAAGTGGGTCTTGGCCCGCATCACGACGCGGCCACGACCGGTGCGGTAACCGTCGCGCACGCCCGAGACGCCATAGATGATGCCGGCGGTCGGGAAGTCCGGCGCCGGAATCAGCTCGATCAGCTCGTCAATGGTGCAGTCCGGGTTGTGCAGCACGTGCATCGCGCCGGCAATCACTTCGGACAGGTTGTGCGGCGGAATATTGGTGGCCATGCCGACCGCGATGCCTGACGAACCGTTGATCAACAGGTTCGGGATGCGGGTTGGCAGGACAGTCGGCTCTTTCTCTTTGCCGTCGTAGTTCGGCTGGAAGTCGACGGTGTCCTTGTCGATGTCGGCCAGAATTTCGCCGGCAATCTTGTCCAGGCGGCACTCGGTGTAACGCATCGCTGCGGCGCTGTCGCCGTCGATGGAACCGAAGTTGCCCTGGCCATCGACCAGCGTGTAGCGCAGCGAGAAGTCTTGCGCCATGCGCACGAGCGTGTCGTAGATCGACGAGTCGCCGTGCGGGTGGAACTTGCCCATCGTGTCGCCGACGACGCGCGCGCACTTCAGGTAAGGCCGGTTCCACACGTTGTTCATTTCGTGCATCGCGTACAGGACGCGGCGGTGCACCGGCTTTAAGCCATCGCGGACATCCGGCAGTGCGCGGCCCACGATCACGCTCATCGCGTAATCGAGATAGCTCTTGCGCATCTCTTCTTCGAGGGAAATCGGGACTGTTTCTTTTGCGAATTGATCCATTGGCGGGTCGACTGCTTTCAGGCGAAAGTTATAAGTTACAGCGGGCGATTCTACCACGCGTGACATAGTAGTTGCTCAATTCCGGACGATGCCTTTTTGGCACGGGAAATCCGGACGGGATGCACTAAAAGTTCCAGTATTGTCGTCACCAGGGACGCCTGCTTGCATAAATGTTGCGCTTAAACAACGTCAAGCAACAAATGCTCGGTGTTTGATTTGGGTGCAGTCGTACGATTTTGGTGCGTGTGGCAGAATGGCCAGGAAGTCAATTGCTTGTTTCACAATACGAAACGGACAGAGCAGCCACCATGTTATTGTTATGACCACATGGAGACTGTCTGAATCGACACGGAATTTACCGAAAGGAAAAGAATATGAAAAAAATGATCACTGTTCTGTTCGCAGCAACGGCCGCCATCGCGGGCGTCGCTTCTGCCCAAAGCGCCCCACCTTATGCGCCGCTGACCACTGACCTGCAAGCGCGCACCCCATACAGCGCTTATGTGCAGGACAGCCGCGGCGTGATCGCACGCAATCCTTTCGGTCTGTGCTGGCGTACCGGCTACTGGACCCCGGCCGATGCAGTGCCGGGTTGCGACGCGCCACTGTGCGTCGAGCCAGAAAAGCTTGAAAACGGCAAGTGCGTCGCGCCACCAGCGCCCGTCGCTCCTGCACCAGCACCAGCACCGGCACCTGTTGCCGCACCAGTGCCAACCTCGGAAAAAGTCAGCTACTCGGCCGACGCCTTCTTCGATTTCGACAAGGCGATCCTGAAGCCAGCCGGCAAAGCATCGCTGGACGAGCTGAGCGGCAAGCTGGGCGACATGAATCTGGAAGTCATCATCGCCGTCGGTCACACTGACTCGGTCGGTACCGATGCGTACAACCAGAAACTGTCGATCCGCCGCGCAGAAGCCGTCAAGGCTTACCTGAAGGGCAAGGGCATCGAAGAAACCCGCATCTACACCGAAGGCAAGGGCGAGAGCCAGCCTAAAGCGGACAACGCCACTGCCGAAGGCCGCGCACAGAACCGTCGCGTGGAAATCGAAGTGGTCGGCACCCGCGGCGCCGCCAAGTAATCAGGCTCCGCAGGCCCCTCGGGGCCTTGGCGGTACCTCAAAAACCCCGCCACGGCGGGGTTTTTTCATGCGCGCTATTCTGTTGCACCATTTCCGTTATTATTCCAAGCTATGACGACGACAAATTCAGACCCATCAGAAATTCAGAAGTTCAGCGAACTGGCCCACCGCTGGTGGGATCCAACCTCGGAATTCCGGCCGCTGCACGAAATCAATCCCCTGCGCCTCGAGTGGATCAACGCGCGCGTGCCGCTGGCCGGCAAGAACGTGATCGACATCGGTTGCGGCGGCGGCGTACTGTCCGAGGCGATGGCGAAAAAAGGCGCCAAGGTCACCGGCATCGACCTGTCCGAAAAAGCGCTGAAGGTCGCTGACCTGCACAGCCTTGAATCGGGCGTCGAGGTGCGTTACAAGCACATCGCTGCGGAAGACATGGCGCAAGAAGAGCCTGGTCAGTTCGACGTGGTCACCTGCATGGAAATGCTGGAACACGTGCCCGACCCGGCGTCGATCGTGCGCGCCGCAGCGGCCCTGGTAAAACGGGGCGGCCACCTGTTCTTCTCGACGCTCAACCGCAATCCGAAGTCGTACCTGTTCGCCGTGATCGGCGCCGAGTACATCCTGCGCATGCTGCCGCGCGGCACGCACGACTACGGCAAGTTCATCACGCCAGCCGAGCTGTCGCAGTTCGTGCGTCAGGCCGGCCTGCAAGTCGATGGCCTCAAGGGTTTGACCTACAACCCGCTGACCAAGATCTATTCGCTCAATAGCGACACCAGTGTGAACTACATGGTGGCGTGCACCAAACCCCTTTGATCCGATGACCTTCCCTGCTTCGATTCCGGCGCCGCGCGCCGTCCTGTTCGACCTCGATGGCACGCTGGCTGACACCGCGCCCGACCTGGCTGCGGCCGTCAACTGGCTGCGCACCGAGCGCGGCCTGGCCGAAACGCCCTACGAGGTGCTGCGCCCCACGGCCTCGGCCGGCGCGCGCGGCATGATCGGCGCCGCCTTTGGCCTCGCGCCCGGCGACGATGGCTACGAAGAACTGCGCCTGGCCTGGTTCGACCGCTACCAGACGGCAATGTCGACCCATACGACGCTGTTCGACGGCATCAATGAACTGCTGACCGGCATCGAACAAGCCGGCATGGCGTGGGGCATCGTCACCAACAAACCGTCACGCTTTACCGACCCGCTGGTCCCGCAAATCGCATTGGCCCACGCCGGCTGCATCGTCTCCGGTGACACGACGGCGTTTGCCAAGCCACACCCGGCGCCCGTGCTCGAAGGCGCGCGCCGGCTCGGCGTTGCACCAGAACAGTGCTGGTATGTCGGTGACGACCTGCGCGATATCGAGGCGGGCAAGGCCGCAGGCATGATCACGGTGGCCTGCGCATGGGGTTATTGCGGTGCGATTGCGCCGTCGACCTGGGGCGCCGATTACCTGTTCGACACACCGGAGCAATTGCTGGCTGCATTGCGCGATGCTGCCGACCGCACGTCGCGCGCGGAGCGGGCGGCCTGATCGCGGGGAGCGACCGGTCTCGTACTGACCTCCTTCCACGATGGCGCCCTCTTCCGGGCGCCATTTTTGTTGGCGCAGTCAACGTTAAATAGAGACGAGCTTTGAACTGATGAGCAGTACGGCGGTCGAACCCCTGTCCCTAGCGTCAGGAGTCGATCATGAAAGCGCCGCGTTTCAAAAACTGGTTCGCAAAACTGCCGTTGCTGAATCAGCCGCAACGCCAGCAAGTGCTCGATTCTCTGCATCCTCTTGCCGGGCTCGAGCAGGTGGTCGCGCTGATTGCAGAGATCAGGACGCCAGGGCGCTGTTGCCCCCGATGCGGCAACGCGCGCTGCTACCGCCACGGCTTTGCCAATGACCTGCAGCGCTACCGATGCTGCGCCTGCGGACGCACGTTCAACGACCTGACAGGCACACCGCTGGCACGGCTCAGGCTGAAGGCCAAATGGCTCACGTATTCGCAAGTTCTGCTGGATTCACTTCCAGTGCGCAAGGCGGCAGATCGCGTTGGCGTACACCGCAACACGGCTTTCCGATGGCGCCACCGTTTCCTGCACTGGAGCAAACTCGACCGGCTCGCGGCGCTGAATGGCATCGTTGAGGCCGACGAGACATTCCTACTCGAATCGCAAAAAGGTTCGCGCACACTGGATCGCCCAGCGCGCCGCCATGGTGGCAATGCGGCCAGGCGCGGCATTTCCCGCGAACTGGACTGTATCCTGGTCGCACGTGATCGCGAAGGACGCACGGTCGATGCTGTCACTGGTCGTGGCGCGCTGACTGCGGCGCAACTCGAGCGCGACTTGCTACCTAGACTCGATCCCCGAGCGCTACTAGTGAGCGACAGCCATCGCGCCTACCGGGCATTCGCTCGTAAGCACAACATCGCCCATGCAGCGGTCAATCTGCGCGCAGGCATGCGTGTCAGGCATCTGGGCAATCGTGCCATCCACGTGCAGAACGTGAATGCTTATCACCAGCGTTTTAAGGCGTGGCTGCTGGGCTTTTGTGGCGTAGCGTCGCGCTATTTGGCTAACTACCTGGGCTGGCGATGGGCGCTGGATGGCGGGAGGGTTAGTTCCCCAGAGCACTTGCTTCGCATTGCAATCAGGGTCATCAACAGATAACGCTGACTGCGCCTTTTTGTTTGTGCCATCCACGGATGCGGGCTTACATCTCTTTACGATTGATACAGGGATGCGTCTAGCTTGGAAGCGGCCCCGGCAGTAATCTACATCCATACGAACAAGCAATAACTAACTGGAGCAGATCATGGAAAACACCACCAACCGCATTCACCCAATGATGGCAGCCGCAGCAGCGTCGGTCATCATCGTCAGCCTGACCGGTGCCGCAGCGATCACTGGTCTGCTGCCATCGTCCAAGAGCGCGCCCGAGCCAATGCCGCTCGCCGCCACGTCGCCATACAATCTGCAGCAACCTGGCATGCAGCAGCCTGGCCTGCAAGTGCCGAACGGCTACATGGTCCAGAACGGCCAGCTGGTGCCAGTTTCGGCCAACCAGCAGCAACTGGTCCCTGCCATGGTCCCAGCGATGGTCCCCGCCAACCAGTTGGCCTATGCACAGCCAGTAGCCCAGCAGCAACCGACCGTGATCATCAAGGAAAAGCCGGTGGTGCGCGTGGTCGAGAAAACCCGCGTGGTGCATGCAGCGCCGAAGCAGGTGCACTATGAACAGCGGCGCTACGCAGAACCAGCGCCAGCGCAGCCTAACTATGTTGGCATCGGTACCGGCGCCGTCATCGGTGGCCTGATCGGTAACCAGATTGGCGGCGGCAATGGCAAGAAACTGGCCACCGTGGCCGGCGTGATCGGCGGCGGCATGCTCGGTAACGAAATCGCCAACCGCAACCGTTAAACGAGACTCTGACCGCAAGCTCGTCAGCTTGCGGCCACTTTAGAGCACGGTTAGTGAAAACGGCTGTACATCGCCAGTTCATGGAGTACAATAAAGCTTCTCGACACTGGGGGCGACCTGGTTTCGACGTGGGTTGCAAAGCAGCGCAGGGCATACCGAGGACTGGTTACCTCGTAAATACATCCAGAAATCAATAACTGCAAACGATAACTCGTACGCACAAGCAGCTTAATTGCTGCTAGCTCTACAACACCTCGCCTCTGGGGTGAGTCGCAAGACTAGTAGAGTCATTTACAGAGGCTAGGACTCAGCCGGGTTACTTGGTTGTTTCCGAAATTTAAGGTAACTCGCCTGTCCAAAGCGTGCACATCCGCGCTGTACGGGCTAAATTAAATGATAGTGCTAAGTATGTAGAACTGTCTGTAGAGTGCTTGCGGACGCGGGGGATTTCCGGGAATTCGGGGAGCACCGCTCCCCGCCGGAAATCCGCCTTGCGCTTGCAAGCGCAAGGCTCTCCGATTCGTCTGACTAAAGGGAAATCGCTCCGCGATTTCTTGCCCTCCCGCCTCTGCTAAAACGCCACAGGTTTAAATCAGAGAACGACATAAAAGCCAGCCCCCCCCCACACACCTCCCCCCCCCATGTCTTTCTAGCAAGATCAGCTATGATAGCGCCCCAACAAGCGCATCAGCAGCATCCCCAAAAACACATGAAGTCCACCCCCAACACCACCCTGACAACACCCCCACGACGCCCGACAGACTACACCACGATCAACCTGCTCAAAGCCATCTCAGCCCAACTGATCGTCCTGCACCACCTGGCCTTCTACGGCCCCATGGCCGACCACACGCGCCAGGCATTCCCGGACCTGATCGACTGGCTCGCCCAGGACGCCCGCATCGCCGTTCAGGTCTTCCTCGTCATCGGCGGCTTCCTTGCCGCAAAGTCGTTATCACCCCAGGCGCTGTCCGGCCCATCCAACCCATGGACGACCATCCTGCGCCGCTACACCAAGCTGGCGCCGCCGTTCTTCGTGGCGATCCTGCTCGCCGTCGCCGCGTCGTGGCTGGCAAGCTTCTGGATGACGCACGACGCCATTTCCGCGCCACCTAGCGGCGGGCAATTGCTCGCACATGCATTCCTGCTACAGGACGTACTCGCCTATGACGCACTGTCGGCGGGTGCCTGGTACGTCGCCATCGATCTCCAGCTGTATGCGATGTTCAGCATCCTGCTCTGGACCTGCAGCCGCGCATCGGTAGAGCCCATGCCGGCGTACCTGATCCCGGCCCTGACAGCGATCGCCGCCGGCGCTTCGCTGCTGTACTTCAACCTCGATGCCGACTGGGACGTCTGGGCGCCCTACTTTCTCGGCAGTTATGGCCTGGGGGCGCTGGCCTGGTGGGCAAGCGATCCCAAACGCCGGCCTCGCTCGACTGCCGTCCTGCTGCTACTGATGGCGGTGCCGGCGCTGCTTGCGCTAACGGTCGATTTCCGCAGTCGCATTGCGCTCGCACTGCTCATCGCGTGCGCACTAGTCGCGTTCGGCCGCATGCAATCCGCATCGACCGCACCCGGGCAATGGCGCCTCGTCAGCGTCGCCGGAAACATCTCGTTCTCCGTGTTCCTCGTGCACTTCCCTGTGTGCCTCGTTGTCAATGCAGCGTTCACCCGCTTCGCACCGCAGGATGTGCTCGTGCAAACTGCCGGCGTCATCCTTGCCTGGATCGCCAGCTTGATTGCCGGCGCCCTGTTCCATCACGGCGTCGAATTGCCGATCGGACGCGCGCTGATGTGGGCACCCAAACCCAGCGCAGTGCCCGCCTGATGCTGGCAACGTGACCCTAACGCCTCCTTAACGCCAGCATCACGCGCGCATAACGCGCCTTGCCGATTGGCTACTGCTGAGTTACCATAGCGCCGCCCTTGGGGAGTAGCCTGCTTCGCTTCAGAAGTTCTCGCATCAACATACTTGACGCTTAACGTCATGGTGCGAAAGCCTTTCGGTTGGCAAGACCATTGGCATGTTTGCGTGACGTTCGGGCCACGCGACATGCCTTTTGTCGTGCCCGATCGGAAAGCTGTCATGTCTCTCGTCGCCATTCTCATTCTCGCCTTCGCCATGTCCACCGACGCCTTTGCTGTCGCCATCGCCATGGGTGCGCGCCGCCATCATGTACGGCTCAAGGATGCATTGAAGGTAGGCCTGCTGTTCGGTGTGATCGAGGGTGTGACGCCACTGGTCGGCTGGGCGCTGGGCAGCATTGCCGCCTCCTACGTCGAGAGCTGGGATCACTGGGTGGCCTTCGTCCTGCTGTGTGGACTCGGCGTGCGCATGATCCACGAAGGCTTGTCCCCACCGGAAGATGCGGAAGATTCAAACCGGCCACTTTGGCTGCTGGCATTGACGGGGTTCGCCACCAGCATCGATGCCATGGTGGTCGGCGTCAGCCTGGCCTTCACGGCCACAAATATCGTCTGGCCGGCACTGGCCATTGGCCTGGCGACGCTGACGATGGTGACGCTGGGAATGCTGGTAGGCCGCCGTATTGGCGCCCTGGCCGGCAAGCGCGCCGAGATCTTCGGCGGCCTGGTATTGATTGCGGTCGGTTGCGTCACGCTGTGGGAACACTTGCAGTGACGCGCCCTTGCCGCGAAGACTGACTGATTACGAGGTCGGCCCCGGATCGGTGCCGGCTTCTTGCAGCACCATCAATTGCTTCATGATGGCTTCGTTGAATGCCGGAATATCATCCGGTTTGCGGCTCGTGATCAGCTTGCCGTCGACGACCACTTCGTCATCGGTCCATTCGGCGCCGGCATTGACCAGGTCGATCTGCAGCGTTGGCCAGCTGGTCATGTGCTTCGACTCGGCAATGCCAGCGTCGATCAGCGGCCACGGGCCGTGGCAGATCGCGGCAATTGGCTTGTCGCCATCGCCAAATGCCTTGATGAAGGCGATCGATTCCGGACTGGAACGCAGATTGTCGGGATTGGCCACGCCGCCCGGCAGCAGCAGCAGATCGAAGTCATCCGCGTTGGCGTCTTCCACATTCAGTTCGACCGCGTACTTGTCGCCTGGTTCCAGATGATTGAAGCCCTGGATCTGCTCCCCTGCTTTCTTTGGCGAGACCAGCACGACCGTCACGCCCTGCGCTTCGAGGAACTGGCGCGGCTTGGTGTATTCGACTTGCTCGACGCCGTCGGTCATCAGGACGGCGACACGGCGGCCGTCGAGGGATTGGGTTGCAGCTGGTTCGAGATGATCTGCCGGCTGCATGTTTTCTGGCTGTTGCATGGTGCCTCCTGGTCGATGGTGTGTTGATTCGTTGACATCGATTGTAGGCTCCCGGGCACATGTGTGGCGCGCGTATGCCATCAGGAATCGAATATGTCAGCCGAGCAGGTAGCACATATCGTCACGGTCACCCGGAGCGCCGCGCGTACACAGGAAGTCATCCAGCCCCAGCCGGGTGGTTCCACCCAGGCGGACGCCGTGAATCGCCTCGCGCTGCAGCACGACCTGCAGTTCGCGATACGGCACGTCAATCGCAAAGCGCGCCAGCAAGGCGTCCAGCGCGCGGCTGCCCTCCTGGCCCGGCAGAAAGCGCGCGAACTGCCGGGCGTTCACCGGGCCCAGGCGAATGCGGATGCCCAGTTCGGGCCGTAGCAGCCGCGCTCCTGCGGTAGCGCCCGCACCCAGCACGCAATTGCCCTGGGCCAGCCGGGTGCGCTGGTCCGGTTCGAGGATGTCCCAACGTCCGGTAAATTGCTCGACACGCACTGCGACACCGAAGCGGGCCCCGAGTACGCCCGCGATCAGGTCGGCACTGACCACCCGGCTGCGCAGGGGCGCGGCAAACCGGGCCAGCGCAACGGGATCGTCGTTACCCGCACGCCGGTTTCCCGGCGCCACGCCGGCCAGCGCCAGCAGCAGCGGCTGAAAACGGTCACTGCCCGCCACGAGCGGTTCCCGCACGCGGTACTTGCACCAGGCGCGATAGAACAGCGCCACCTGACGGCTGGAAAACAGATCGAGAAAAGCGCGTGGCCCAGTGTCGCGGTTGGTCAGTTCCCAGGCAGCGAACCGTTCCGTGTAGTGCAGCGGCAAGGCGCCCATCATGCCGAGCAGGCCCATCATCGCGGGCGTGACAGTGATCGCCGGCATGCCTGCAGTAACAGGGTCGATGCCTTCGATTTCGCTGGGCGGAAAGCCCAACCTGACGCTGTTGCGAAAGCGGATCACGTCGCCAAGCGCCTGCTCGGGGCCAATCCCCTGCCGGCCCAGCCAGCGCAGCAGCAGGCGCACCGCCTGGAAGAATTCGTAGCGCTGCGGCTGCGCCAGCAGGTCGGCAATCACCGGCTACACCAGCGTCAGGTTGCCGCTGCGCGGTTCACAGCGCAACAATTCCTTGTTGCTCTGGCTAGAAATCAGCACGAGTCGCGTGAAACTGTTCAGGTGAACATACAGCCCCAGAAAGCGGCTGACCACTTGCGCGAAGACGAACAGGCTGCTGCCGGCAAACGCTTCTTCGTCCAGCGTCAGCCGCACCTCGGTGCCGTGCACGAGCGTGGCGCCGTGCCGGTTGCGCAGCCAGGCCGTGGCCGGAAAGGTGGTCAACCCACGCAGGCCGGCGATCTGGCGCTGCGAGCTGGCCGAGTGCGCCAGATCGTACAGCGCCAGCGTGTCGCGGAAGGTGTCGAGCTGGGCCAGCGAGCGGTGATTCAGCGCCAGCTGGGCCACGAGGCGCCAGCCCGTGCCATCGCGGTTGCCGAACTGCAGCGGCGCCGACGGTTTGCGCAACAGGCGGATGGGTACGCCGCCCGTCGCCGTTTCGCTGGCCAGGTCGCCGCCCGGTGCGCCGATGCCCACGGCGCAGGCCGCCAAGCCATTGCTGCAGGTCAGGTCGAGCGAGGCAATACTCGCATCCAGGCCGGCCAGCGCCCGGTCATCGTCGGTGAAGCCGATCTGCATGCGATGCCGGCGCTCGCCGCCGTCGTCGCTGCGGGCGAACCAGTAGCGCTGGCCGTCGCTGGCTTCTCCATGGCGCAGGCCGTAGCAGGGCCGACAGGTGGCGGCGCTCGTCCTGCCATCGCGCGTCGTCAGCAGTTGCACCGTGTCGATGCTGACAACCTCGACCTGGTCTTCGTGCCGGCTGGGGACCACGTCGTACATCGCCGAGCGGTGCGTGATGCGCACTGGCGCGGCCGCCTGGCGGAACAGATTCACGACCGGCGCGCAGCCTGCAATCACATGCTCGTTCGACAGTGCGCGCAGGACGCGGGCCGGGCTCGATGCGACGTGGACGCCGGCCAGCAGCATGTGCAGCGTGAAACGACGTGCGCCGGCGGGGAACATCGGCGCCAGCGCCGCCAGGTCGACATCCAGGAAGTGGAACTTGTCGGGGAAGGCAAAGTATTCCGTCAGCAACCGGTAGGCAGGATGGGCATGCGCCGGCTCCGGCACCAGGGCTTCGTCAGCCTCCAGGCCGCCGAGCGACAAGGCCGGGCGATCGAGGCGGCGCCAGCGCTCCTGCCCTTCCGTCTCGACCCACGTTTCCAGCGTGTGCATGCACAGGCTGTCGATCAGTGCGGCCGTCAACAGCGCGTCGCCGGCGACGTGCAGCCGCAGGCGGCCCAGGCCGAGGCTGGGCAAGAGCCGGCATGGCATCGCGCTGTCGAACGTGATGCTGATGCGCGCGCTGGCGCCTGCCGGCAGCCGGATCCGTGGCGGCACATGTGCCACCGGCGAAAACCAGGCGCGCGCCACCGTCACGGGCGCCAGCGCCAGGCTGGCCGTCGTGCGGAACCGGCATGGCGCGCCGCCTGCGGCCAGCGATGTCATTTCGGTGCCGCGCGGCACCACGTGCACGTGACCGGGCGCGGCCGGGTGCGCCTGGCGGTCACGGTCGCGGTCGGCAACGTGCACGATCGAGCAGCTCGGGATGCCATGCACGAAATGTGGATACAGGCTGGCCAGCAGCGCCCCGGTCAGTTCCGGATAATCGTCGTCGAGCTTTTTCGCGGTGCGTGCATTGAGCAGCGCGCATGCCTGGATCAGGCGCCGGATATGCGGATCCTCGCTGCCTTCCGGCCCCAGGCCAAGCTCGGCGGCCAGACGCGGATACTGGTGAGCGAACTCGCGCCCGACCGTGTTCAGATACACCAGCTCGCGCTCGTAATAAGGCAGCAGTTCTTTCATTGCAGTCTCCTCAGGCTGACACGCTACGGTCGATCAGATCGCGCGCCGGGTCGTTGCGCAGGCGCAGTAACCACGCACCGATCGACCACAGGCCGTGGTGGTGGACAATGTCGCTTTCCCCGGTCTTGACAATAAGTCAGTAAAATCACGGGTTCCCTAAGCCGAGCCCGCATCATGACCACCTCCGCCACACCGATCCGTACCGAAATTCTTACCCTGTGGCGCCTGTCGTGGCCGGTGCTGGTCGGCCAGCTGGCCACCGTCGGGATGGGCGTGGTCGATGTCGCCATGACCGGGCACGTCAGCGCCGAAGAGCTGGCAGCGGTGTCGCTCGGCACCGCCGTGTGGTCGATCGTGCTGGTGACCGTGATGGGCACGATGATGGCGATCAACACCGTCGTCGCGCACGAAATGGGCGCCGCTCGGCACGATCAGGTGCCTCACTCGGTGCGCCAGGCAATGTGGAAAGGCCTGCTGGTCGGCACCATCGCGATGCTGTTTGCCAACCTGTGCACGCTGCTGTTCGACCATGTCGGGCTCGATGCGCATGTGGCTGCGCGCGCGTCGCTCGTCGTGCACGTGATCAGCGTCGGCTTGCCCGCGTTTGGCGTCTACCGCGCGCTGTATGGGTACACGACCAGCATCAACCAGACCAAGCCGATCATGTGGATCGCGATCGCGGGCCTGCTATACAACACCCTGGTGAGCTGGCTGCTCGTCTTTGGCGAGCTGGGCTTTCCGCGCCTGGGCGCGGTCGGCTGCGCCATTGCCACGGCCAGCGGCATGTGGCTGATGCTGGGCGTGATGCTGTGGTGGGTGCGGCGCTCGCCCGCCTACCGCATGACCTATCCGTTCGACCGTTTCGAAGGCCCAAACGCCGCGGCCATCGGCAGCATGCTGCGCCTGGGCCTGCCGATCGGCGTGACCTATTTCGCCGAGGTCAGCGCCTTCGGCCTGATCAGTCTGCTGGTGGCGCGTTACGGCGTCGTGCAAGTCTCGGCGCACCAGATCGCGCTCAATTTTGCCTCGCTTGTGTTCATGCTGCCGCTCAGTTTCGCCATTGGCATGCTCACCCGCGTCGGCCAGGCGATGGGCGAAGGCGACCCGGTGCGCGCCCGTTTCGTCGGCTGGGTCGGGGTGGGGATGTCGCTGACCATCGGCGCGCTGGCGGCGCTGTTCATCGCCATCTTCCGCTGGGAAATTGCGGCGGCCTACACGTCCGATCCGGCCGTGCAGCAGGTGACGGCGCACCTGTTGCTGTTTGCCGCACTGTTCCAGTTGTCGGACGCGACCCAGGTGGCCACCGCCTCGGCCATCCGCGGCTACCAGGTAACGCGCCCGCCGATGGTGATCCAGCTGGTCTCGTTCTGGGGCTTGTCGCTGCCACTCGGTTGCGTGCTGGGCCTGGCGCCGCAATGGTTCCCGTGGACACCCGCCGCGCCGATGGAGGCAACCGGCTTCTGGATCGGCCTCGTGTTTGCGTTGACGGTCGCGGCGGTACTGCTGACCTGGCAATTCGAGAAGCTCGCGCGCCAGCGCATCCGCGAGGGTGTGGCGAAACCGTTGGCATCCTAGTTTTTATGACATGTCATTACAGCGCTGGCAGGCTGACTCTGGTATCGTCTCGCGGTTGCTGTCAATTAAACATCCACCAGAGAAACTATGCGCCCTCTCCTTGTCCTCCTGGCCGCTCTCACGGCCGTTCCTGCCATGGCTGAACGTCTGACCCTCGATCGTATTTATGGCGATGCCTCACTGGCCGGCGCCAGCGTGCGCAACCTGCGCGTGTCGCCGGACGGTGAACGCGTCACCTTCCTGCGCCCGCGCGCCGACGACCAGTACCGTCTCGATCTGTGGGAATACAACACCAAGAGCAAGGCCACGCAGCGCCTGGTGGACTCGAAGCAACTGGTGCCGACCGAGACCTTGTCGCTCGAAGAAAAAGCACGCCGCGAGCGTGCCCGCACCGCCGGCCTGTCGGGCATCCTGAATTATTTCTGGTCGCCGGATGGCAAGCAGTTGCTGGTGCCGGTCGGTGGTGACCTGTACCTCGTCGATGCGGCCAAGCCAGAGAACGCACGCAAGGTCGCCTCGGGCAGCGTGACCGATCCGAAAATCTCGCCACGCGGCCGCTATGTCTCGTTCGTGCGCAACCAGAACCTGGTCGTGATCGACCTGAAAAGCGGCGCCGAGCGCCAGCTGACCACGGATGGCAAGGGCACCGTGCACAACGGCGCGGCCGAGTTCATCGCGCAGGAAGAAATGAGCCAGACCACCGGCTACTACTGGGCGCCAGACGATTCGGCCATTGCCTACCGCCGCTACGATGAAGCGCCGGTGCCGGTCGTGCGTCGCTTCGAGATCTTCGCCGATCGCACCGAAGTGATCGACCAGCACTACCCTGCTGCGGGCGATCCGAACGTGCTGATCGACCTGATGCTGGTCGACCCGGCCACGGGCGTGCAGCGCAAGATCGACCTGGGCGCGGACAAGGACATCTATCTGGTACGCGCCGATTTCAGCGCCGATGCCAAAACGCTCGTGTTCCAGCGCCAGACGCGCGACCAGAAGCGCCTGGACCTGGTGGCCGTCGACGTCGGTTCGCTGGCGCAGCGCCCGCTGTTTTCGGAAAACTCGAAGACCTGGGTCAGCATCCACAACGACCTGCGCTTTTTGAAGAACCGCAAGGCCTTCATCTGGGCCTCGGAGCGCAGCGGCTACAACCACCTGTATCTGTACGACCTGGACGGCAAGCTGCTGCACCCGATCTCGCGCGGCGCGTGGGGCGTGGACGATGTGCTGGCGGTCGACGAAGGCGCCGGCAAGGTGTATGTGTCGTCGAACCGCGACGCCGTGATCGACAAGCAGACCTATGCGCTGGCCCTGGACGGCAGCAGCGCCGACAAGCCGGCCCGCATCACCCAGGGCGACGGCTGGCACGACGCGGCTTTTGCCGGCAATGGCAAATTGTTCGTCGACACCTATTCGAATCCGCGCACGCCACCGCAAGTGTCGATCCGCCGCGCCGATGGCGCGATGGTCGAGTGGATCGAAAAGAACGAGCTCAATGCCAACCACCCGTACACGCGTCATATGGCCGACCACCTGGCGACCGAATACGGCACGATGAAGGCCAACGATGGCCAGACGCTGCACTATTCGATCATCAAGCCGGCCAATTTTGACGCGACCAAGCGCTATCCGGTGTTCCTGTTCACCTACGGCGGCCCGCACTCGCAGCGCGTGACCCGGGCCTGGGGCAATTACTTTGACCAGTACATGGCGCAGCAGGGCTTTGTCGTGTTCCGCCTCGATAACCGTGGCTCGGGCCGCCGCGAGCGCGCCTTCACCGACGTGCTGTACAACAATCTGGGCAAGCATGAAGTCGAAGACCAGGTGACCGGCATCGACTGGCTGGCCAAGCAGAGCTTTGTCGACGCGAAGCGCATCGGCGTGTTCGGCTGGAGTTATGGCGGTTTCATGACCCTGCGTTTGCTGTCGGCAGCATCGGACAAAATCGCGATGGGCGTGTCGGTGGCACCGGTGACCGACTGGTCGCTGTATGACACCCATTACACCGAACAGTTCGTCGGCGCGACGCCAAAGGGCGATCCGGAAGCCTACAAGCGCAGTGGCGTGTTTGCACACCTGGATGGCATGAAGTCGCCATTGCTGCTGGTGCATGGGATGGCCGACGACAATGTGCTGTTCTCGAACACGACGCTCCTGATCGACGAACTGGTCAAGCGCAATGTGCAGTTCGACCTGATGACGTATCCGGGCGCCAAGCACGGCATTTCGGGCCGCACCAGCCAGCGCCACGTGTATGGCCTGATCGAAGCGTACTTCAAGCGCCATCTGGCCGAGAAGCCGGCACAATAAACCAGCTGCGCCAGACGTAAAAAAGCCGCATCGGAAACGATGCGGCTTTTTCTTCGTCCATTCACCTGCCGCAATCTGCGGCGGGTGAGGGAGTCCGTATTATGGACGTGGACGGTTTGCGCGGTCAGCTGCGTTGTCAGCTGCGTCTTCTGCTGCTTCACGCACGTCACCAGCTGCGTTCTGAACCTTGCCTTCAACCTGGTTTGCCAGACCTTTGGCCTGCTGTTCCTTGCTGTCCACCAGTTTGCCGGCGCCTTCTTGGATTTTGCCGCCAACTTCTTTCAGTTTGCCTTCGACTTGGTCTTTGTTCATGGTGATCTCCTGTGAGTGGCATGGCCGGTTGGCGATGCGATGAATACAGATTAACGCAATGCTTCCAGCTCTTCTGTTAGCGCACGCACTTAGTGCAACGATCGAACGATGCGCCATCTTGCCGTTAAGAATGCTATCGTTTTACCAACATCCAGCTGTAACTTCACCAGTTGTAATAAAGCTGTTTTAACTACACCAGTTCCAATAACATTCTAATGCGCGATCGAACACCATCATGAATCCCCACACACCGCCATCTTCCGACGCAACGGCCCCCGAGACTCCCCTCACCCAGCGCAAACTCGCGCGCCGCGTCACGCTTGTCAACGGTATCGGCGTCCTGTTCATCCTGGGCCTGGCTGCGGTCGTGCTTGCCGCCGACGCCTTGCTGCTGATCTTTGCCTGCATCCTGTTTTCGATCCTGCTCTATAAACTGAGCGCGCTGCTGCATCAGCGCACCGGCATCAAGCGCAATATCGCCCTCGTCATCGTCGTGCTGCTGCTCACCGCCATCTTCGGCCTGGGCGGGTGGGCGATGGCGCCGCAGATTTCCGAACAGTCAGGTCAGCTGGCCAAGGAGATCCCTGCCGCAGTCGAGCGCCTGCAAGCCGAAGTCGCGCAACATCCTCTGCTCAAGCGCGTGGTAGCCGAGCTGCCACCGCCGGAAGACATCGTCAAGCAGATGGGTTCGCTCGTGCCGAATGCCGGCCTGTTCTTCAGTGGCATCATTGGCGCGCTGGGCAATATTGTCATCATCATTTTCGTGGGCATTTATTTTGCTGCGTCACCTGGCGTATATACCGGTGGCTTCATCCGCCTCGTGCCGCAACAGAAGCGTGGCCGCGCACGTGAAGTACTGCAGGAGATGGGCGACAACCTGTCGAGCTGGCTGCTGGGCAAGGCCGTGTCGATGCTGATCGTTGGCGTCACGACGGCGATCGGCCTGAGTCTGCTCGGTGTGCCGCTGGCGCTGATCCTGGGTGTGATTGCGGGCCTGCTCGACTTCATTCCGTACCTGGGCCCGATCATGGCGGGCATTCCGGCGGTCTTGCTGGCGCTGTCGATCAGCCCTGACCTGGCGTTGTATGCGCTGCTGCTGTTTGCAGCGATCAATATGCTCGAAGGCTATGTGCTGCAGCCGATGATCGAGGCCAAAGCCATCGAATTGCCGCCGGCCCTCGTGATCGTGATGCAACTGATCTTCGGCACGCTGTTCGGCTTTGCCGGCGTGGCACTGGCCACGCCACTGGCGGCCGTGCTGTCGGTGCTGGTCAAGATGCTGTATATCGAAGACATACTGGGAGATAGATCCGGGGACAAACGCGGGGACAGATCCGCACAAGGGTCCTGATAACAACAAAGCCGCGCAATGCGCGGCTTTGTCGATCATGCTGCTGAGGTGAATCAGCAAACGTACATCAGCGGTTGCCTTTTGCAATTTCCTTGACGTCGCCAACTTTCTTCTGAGCTTTGCCTTCAGCCTGGTTCGACAGGCCTTCGCTCTGCTGCTGGCGGCTGCCGACGGCTTCGCCGACTTTCTCCTGCACCTTGCCGGCGACTTCCTTTGTTTTGCCCTTGACTTGATCCTTGTTCATTGCAATCTCCTTGCCCGTGACGTGGATGAGGCTTGACAGTAGGAGCATGTGCAAGTCAGTTCTGTACGGCGTTTAACAAACAGGCTTACGCCACACGCTCGCCAGCCACGGTTGCTGGTCGCGTGGCAAGCCGGGCGGGCGGTAATAGTGGTGCAGCGCAACAAAACCGGCCGCCAGCAAGAAACGCTCCCAACTCTCGTAGTCATGGTAGCTGCCATAGCGGTCGCCATTCCAGCCTTCCTGATTCTGGCCGCGTGGATTCGAGGTGAACAGCACCCCGCCCGGCTTGAGCGTACCGAACAATTGATCGAGCGTGTGCGGCAAGGCCGCACTGGGGACATGGAACAGCACCGCGTTGGCAAACACGCCATCGAACAGCGCCGGCGGCAAATCGAGGTGCAGGAAATCCTGCTGCCACACGTCGCAACCACTGTACTGCCGCGCCATCGCGACAAACCGTTCGCTGCCATCCACGCCGATCGCTCGATGGCCCAGACCGCTGAAGGTCTTGAGGTCGCGCCCTGGCCCGCAACCCAGGTCGAGAATCGTGTGCGGCGCTGGCGTTGCGATCGCGCCCAGCAGCGCATCAATGTTTTGACTTACGTCATGGTCGATTGTGCCGTTAAAGAAATCCTCGGCATGCTCGTTGTAGTGTTGAAGCGTAGTGCGGGAAATGTCGTCATGGTTCATGCGCATAGTATGCCAGCGGCGGCGCCGCTTGCGGTAGACGCCTCGGCGCAAAATAATTTGAAGATATTTTCTCGATCACCCTAAAGTTTCGATAAGCTCAGCCGTAAACGATTCAGACAACCGGGAATCCGGCCTGACAATCAATGCTCTGGTGCCACTATGAACGCAAACGATGTCCTTGCGATATACGAAAACCTCGCTGGCCTGACAGGTCAGATGACGCACGCCGCCAAGGCAGGCGACTGGCACGAGTTTGCCCAATTGAATATGGAAGCCCGGGCTCAGGCAGCCCCGGCAGTAGCCGGCCTGCCGGCACTGGCGGGCGCCAAGCGCCTGAGCAAGGTCGACCTGTTGAAGCAATTGATGGCCAACGATCGCGCCATCCGTGATGTGACCGACCCATGGGACGACCAGGTCGATCGCGCACTGCAAGCACACTGAGTTGCCATTGAATCGTTGATCAAAGCACCTGCGGGTGCTTTTTTTGCGTCCCGATGCACCACATTGCAAACGCCAGGACAACAAAAAAGCGCCCATCGGGCGCTTTGGTGGCCATCGAGCTGGGAGCTGGACGGCGAATTCTGTGAGAGGACGAACCCCAGCTATCTGCTGGCGTCGCCTCGTGCCGGTTGCTGCCGGCGTCCGTTGCCACTGTAGGCAAGCAGACTGCTTCCAGACACAGGCGTTTCCTCAACGGTCGTCTGCTTGCCGCGCCACCTATCGTTGGTGACTGCGCCAGACCCTGCACTGTCTGTGATCTTGTCGATCACAAGGCCATTATAGCGCAGAATCAAAGTTGTGTAGACATTTCCTTGTGCGACTCATCCAGCTGTGGTTCGACCGGTGCCGGCGCCTTGTTCTTGGGGGCGAAACGCTGGCGCAGACGCGCCGTCAGCGAGGCGCGCGGCATGGGCTGGATCATCGGTCCTGCCCGTTTGCGGCGCCGCAGAACGACCAGCACGCCACCCGCGAGCCCCAGCAAGGCGAGCACCGCGCCGGCGATCCAGCCCCAAGGGGTGGACGCTTCCGGCTCCGGCGCAGGCCGCTTGCGGGATGGCCTTGGCGTCGCCGGCTTCGCCACCTTGTCCTGGACAACGGCGGACGGGTTGGCGCCCAGCGCCACTTGCAACACCCTTACCTTGTCTTCCAGCGTGCCGATCTGCTCGCGCAGCAAGGCATTCTTGACATCGAGCGCGGCGCACACCGGCGCACTGTCGGCGGAAGACGGCGCGCAGGTTGCGGCAGGCGCCGCTGCGGGTGCAGGTGCAGGTGCAGATACCGGAACTGGCAGCGGCTTCGGCAATGAGGTTGACGCCTGCGTGGCTGCGGCCGGTTCCGGTTCCGGTGCTGGCGCGGCCTTCGCCACGGCCAGCGGCTTGGGCGGCTTCGGTGGCTTCGGTGGCTTCGGTGGCTTGGGCGGCTTTACCGGCGCGGGCTTGACCACGGCGATCGGCCTGGACGCCGCAACGGGTGCAGCAGGCAGGACGGCCACGACCGGCACCGCCGCTGGCACTGGCGCTGGCACCGCAACGGGCAGCGGAACGGCTGGCGCCGGCGGATTCGGATTGGGCGCAATGAAAAGCGTCACAAGACGCACATCGCGCTCGCCCCCATCGGCCAGTTCCAGATACAGATGCAGGCGGCTTGATTCAACCGGCGCCGACGACGTCACGCGCAGGAACTGACGGCCATCGCGCTGGCTCACACGCATGGCCAGCGTCGCCAGCACGGTCGGCATGCCGATGTTCGCGCCCCGGTACACGTCGGGGCGCGCCAGGCGTGCCTGGACCAGGGTCGCGGGCGACGCGAGCGCGGTCAGCTCGAGTTCCAGCGCTAGCGGCTGGCCGATATACGAACCGATGCGCGGCTCGCCAAGCTCGGCCGCGCCGACGCCGCAAGAGAGCAAAACACATGTGATGAATACAGGGAGGCGGCTGGCCATAGCAACTAACAAAAGTGAAGCCCAAGCGTCATTAACGGACATTGGGATAAACTCTTTAATCCCAGCCTCTTGCATATCAGGACATGTCCATGGAAAACAGGATTGAGAAAGACAGCTTTGGTCCCATCGAAGTGCCACAGAACAATTTGTGGGGTGCGCAAACCCAGCGCTCGCTTCACCACTTCCACATCTCGACCGAACGCATGGCGCCCGAGCTCGTCGCCGCCCTCGCCCAGGTCAAGCGCGCCGCGGCCGCCGTCAACCGCTCGCTGGGCAAGCTGCCAGCCGACAAGGCCGACGCCATCATCCGCGCGGCCGATGAAGTGCTCGACGGGCGCCACCCCGGCGAATTCCCGCTGGCCGTGTGGCAGACCGGTTCGGGCACGCAAAGCAATATGAACATGAACGAAGTGCTGGCCAACCGCGGCTCCGAGCTGCTCGGCGGCGAGCGCGGCGAAGCACGCCTGCTGCACCCGAACGACCACGTCAACATGGGCCAGTCGTCCAACGACATCTTCCCTACCGCAATGCACGTGGCAGCCGCCTGGGCGCTGGCCAAGGAAGTCCTGCCTGCGCTGGCGCAGTTGCGCGGCACGCTGGTGCGCAAGTCGCGCGATTTCGAGCCAATCGTCAAGATCGGCCGCACCCACCTGCAGGATGCGACGCCGCTGACGCTGGGCCAGGAATTTTCCGGCTACGTCGCCCAGCTCGAATTCGCCGAAAGCGCGCTCAAGTCCACCCTGTCGGGCTTGCTACAACTGGCGGCCGGTGGCACCGCCGTGGGCACGGGCCTGAATGCGCACCCCGATTTCGCGCCACGTATTGCGGCCGAACTCGGTTCGCGCACCGGCCTGTCGTTCAAGTCGGCGCCCAACAAATTCATGGCGCTGGCCGGGCATGACGCGATGGTCTCGGCCCATGGCGCGTTCAAGCTGCTGGCCACGGCGCTGATGAAAATCGCTAACGATATCCGCTGGATGGCCTCTGGCCCGCGCTCGGGCCTGGGAGAAATCACGATCCCCGAGAACGAACCGGGCAGCTCGATCATGCCCGGCAAGGTCAATCCGACCCAGTGCGAAGCGTTGACGATGCTTTGCTGCCAGGTGTTCGGCAACGATGTCGCGATCACGATCGGCGGCTCACAGGGCAATTTCGAGCTCAATGTGTTCAAGCCGATGATCGCGCATAACTTCCTGCAAAGTGCACGCCTGCTGGCTGACGGCATGCGCTCGTTCGATACGCATTGCGCCCAGGGGATCGAACCGAACCTGGTCCGGATCGGCGAACTGATGGAAAAATCGCTGATGCTGGTGACCGCACTGGCGCCGCACATCGGGTATGATCGCGCCGCGCAGATTGCCAAGACCGCATCGAAGGAAGGCCTGACCCTGCGCCAGGCAGCCCTGCAGAGCGGCTTTGTCGACGATCAGCAGTTTGACCAGTGGATCGTGCCGATCGATATGACGCGGCCCGATCCGGTCGAGTAAACATCCAGTACCCGGGCGGCCTCGTAACGATCAGGCCGCCTTTTTATTCCCGAGGAAAGAATGCAGAAAATCGAATTTGAGTTGACATCGGAATTTGTCGAAGTCAACCAGTTGCTCAAGCTGGCCGGCCTGGTCGACAGCGGCGGCGCCGGCAAGAACCTGGTCGCCAGCGGCGTGGTAAAGGTCGACGGCAAGCAGGAATTGCGCAAGACCGCCAAGATCCGTACCGGTCAGATCGTGACGTTGGGCGACGTCGAAATCACCGTCCGCTAAAAAATAGACAGAAAGACAGCTTGTTATGTTTGCGGCTTAACAAACAGAACCGGGCTTCATTGTTTATATTTTAAGACGTTAATCAACGGCTTATAGGTGAAATCGATGGAAACCCCGGAAACCCGCGTCCAGTCGCAAGAGCAACTTATCGGTGATCTGCGCCTCGTGATCGAAAACGCGGAAGAGCTGCTCAAGAATACGGATCAATATTCGAGCGAGTTGTATCAGAGTGCACGGACGAAGTTGTCGCTGGCCCTTGAAGCGGCCAATGAAGAGCTGTCCCGTTTCGAAGACGCGCAGCTCGAACGCATGATGGCCGCGACCCGCATGGCCAACGAACAGTTCGCAGACCGCTCGGGTGAATCGCGCATCCTGCGCGCGTTTCACTAAGCTGTTCACTTAGCTGTTCAATAAGCTGTTCACTAAGCTGCAATGACGACAACCCGGCATCGCGCCGGGTTCTTCACGCCTTCGTGTTGATCGAATTGCCCAGGTGCGCCGGCAGGTTCTGTGCCTGAGGAAGCGATGCGATCATTTGCGCCGCCGACGAGGCTTCGATGTCCATGGCGCGCTTGAGCATCGTCATGCCCACTTCCTGACGGATACCGGTCTCAGCCATGCTGGTCGACAGCTTGGCAATATTCGTGACGTCCATATACTTCTCCAGAAAAAGACTCGTCAGTCTTTAACGACGCCGCCAACCATAACTTGAGGGTCGGTGCCCGACCAGGTGCCAATCCAGCCCAGCACCGCGTTAATGTCGTTCAGGTCGAGCCAGGCCACGCCAGCGCGCAGGTCAAAGGGGCGCTCTGCGTCCGAGACCACCGCAACGATCGCTGCATCGTCGGTGTACAGGGCCGGCTTGCCCAGCGCCGGCCGGTGCACTTCCAGCTTCGGTAGCGTCTCCCACTTGTAGCCTTCCACCAGCGTCAGGTCGGCTGGCGACAGGCGCGCCAGCAGCTCGGCCAGCGGCGGCTCGGGCGCGGCGCGCAGTTCACGCATGATGGCGATCCGGTACGGCGACGCGATCATCACCTCGGCCGCGCCAGCCAGGCGCAGGCGCGCACTGTCCTTGCGCGGCGGCTCGAGCTCGATATCGTGGTGGCTGTGCTTGACAATATTGACGCGCAGGCCGGCGCCGGACAGGCCCGCAACCAGATGCTCGAGCAGCGTCGTCTTGCCGCTGCCGGACCAGCCGACCACCGCCAGGACGGGCCCGGTCGTGCCGTGATCTGGCAACTCAGTACGGCGCACGGTAGCGGGTTCCACGGTAGTTCATCACGGCGGCCTTGGGCGTCAGGCGTTCGAGCACGAGGCCAGGCGCGACTTCCTCGCCTTCGCGGCGCAGCATCTTGTCGACCAGCAGCAGACTTTCGCCAGGCGTCGGTGAATAGATGTAGCCGCCAAAGGCCAGCTTCGGGATCTCACGCTGGAGCGCGTCCGGCAATTGCTGCAGGGTGCGTAATGGTTCGTCGCCGCCTGGCTGCGCGGTCACGGTGGCAGGTGCCGGCGCGGCCTCGCGCGGCGGCGTTGACGGCGGCGCGGCCGGCGTGGGTGCCGGCTTCGTGCGCACCGGGCGGGCTTCGACCACCGGTGCAGGTGCAGGTGCAGGTGCAGGTGCAGGCTGGACAACCGGGGCGGGTGCGGGTAGGACAACAGCGGCCGGCGCAGGCGTGGCCACAGGTGCCGCCACTTGCGCGGTCGCCGGCGCAGCTGTCGGTGCAGTTGTCGGCGCAGTCGTCGGTGCAGTCGTCGGTGCAGCGACGGGCGCAACCACGGGCGGCGTCACGGCTGCCAGCCGCACCGGTGGCTCGCCCGCAAGGCGTGGCCACAGCAGCGCCACCGCCGCCACGACCACGACCAGGCCCGCGCCAAGAGCCAGGTAGCGCCGCTGCGCGCCCTGACCTGCGCGCGGCGCTGCATATGACGGCGCCGGTGCGTGGATCGTCGGGGCATTGCCCAGCTGGCGTTCGGCTTGCGCCTTCTTGAGTGCTTCGAGGATGTACGACATATCAGGTTCCCGTCCCGCCAGCGGTCAGCAAACGGGGTTCGACCACGTTCGACAACTGGTTCAGACGCATATAAGTGCGCGGTCCGGCCACGCCATCGGCCTTCAGGTCTTGCGTGGCCTGGAAGGCGCGCAGCCACTCCCTGGTGCGCGCATCGAGGGGTGCATCGAGCGCCGGCGCGGTTTCTTTGTGCAGGCCTGCAAGTCGTTGCGCGATCCAGTCGACGTCCGGCCCGCGGTCTCCCTGGCCGACGACATCGCGAAACGCCGCCGGCATGCGCCAGAAGGTGGTGAATTCGCCGCCGAAACGCGCGACGAAATCAGCGATATCAACCCGCTCGCGCCGGTCGCCGTGCGCCAGCGTGACGCTGCGCTCGTCCATCGCGACCAGCACCGCATGGCCGGTGCGCGGGCCGTCGTGCAGCGTGACCACGGCCGGCCGGTCGAGCAGGCGCAGTTCGTACAGGCCGCCCCGCCCTGCATGGCAGCGCAGATTGGCGCGCAGTGCGGCCTCGCAGGTGGCCTTCGGGTCGGCGCCGGCCAGGCCGGCAAACGACGGCCCCCAGAATGCCGCCAATGCACTTAGCGCTGCGGTCTCGCTTTCAAGGGTCGGCAGTGGCGCGCCCGGTGCCGCAGCGGTTGCGGTTGCGGTTGCGGCTACGGATGCAGCGACCGGTATGGCTGCCGGCTTCGGCCTGGTCGACGACACGGGTGCCGGCTTGACCGCGATGGCACCGGCGACGGCCGGCGCCGCCACATGCTGCGGCAGCATCTGCCATGCGGCCGCGCCCAGTGCCACGCAGGCCAGCGCGCCGCCAGCGAGCAGCGGCCAGCGGCGCGGCGCACGGCGCGCGGCCGGATCGTCGGCAAAAACTTCGGCAGCCGCCCGGCGCACAATGGCGCGCGTGACCTGCGGACTGTTTTCCACGTAGGCGCCCAGCAGCGCGCGATCGCACAGCAGGTTGATCCGGCGCGGCACGCCATGCGCCAGGCGGTGCACCAGCGGCGTCAGTGCAGGCGGGAACGGCGTCCCGACTGCGCCGGCAACAGCCAGCCGGTGCGCGATATACGCACCCGTCTCGGCTTCGCCCAGTGGTCCCAGGTGGTAGCGCGCGATCACGCGCTGGGCCAGTTGTTCGAGTTCGGGGCGCGCGAGCATCGTGCGCAGTTCGGGTTGGCCGATCAGGATGATCTGCAGCAGCTTGCGCTCGCTAGTCTCGAGATTGGTCAGCAGGCGCAGTTGCTCGAGCACGTCGCTCGACAGGTTCTGCGCCTCGTCGATCACCAGCACGTTGTTCAGTCCCTGCGCGTGCGAGGCCAGCAGGTAGCGGTTGATCGCATCCACGTACCCCTTCACGCCCGCGCCAGATGCCGCCGGCGCTACCTCGATATGCAGCTCGTCGCACACGGTCTGCAGCAGCTCCTGCGCCGTCAGGCGCGGATTGAAGATATAGGCAAGACGGCAGTTCGCTGGCACCTGCTCGATGAAGCAGCGGCAGACGGTGGTCTTGCCGGCGCCGATCTCGCCGGTCAGCAGCACGAAGCCACCGCCGCTGCCGATCCCGTACAACAGGTGCGCCAGCGCTTCGCGATGCCGTTCGCTCATGAACAGGTAACGCGGATCGGGGGCGATCGAAAATGGCGAGTGCGAGAGCTGGAAATAGTGGTTGTACATGAATGACTAACGAATGCCCTGAGGGCCGTTCAGCGGCTTGAACTTGGCGCAGTATATTTTGCTTTTGTCGTTCGCGTAAGCGATCGTGCTGCCCGGGATCGACTTGCGCAACGGGTAGCGCGAGCCGTCGACCGCGCGAAACGGCGTACCTGCGGCGGCGCGCACCGACTTTTCCAGTTCATCGGGCTTGGCCTCGAGGATGGCCGCCACGAACACGACGGCGCTTGTGTCGTCACTGACCATGACTTGCTCGACGTTGGCGCCCCACAGCGACGCCTCGGTACGGAACCAGTAGGCCCCGCCCTCGCGCTTGTAGGCCGGGCCGAAGAATTCGGTGAGATAGGCGTGAAAGTAGGCGTTATCGAGCTGGCTGCGGCACAGCAGCGCGCTGCCGATCACCGGCCCGAAAGTCGATGGCGCCGCACCCGCCCCTGCTGCGGCGCAGGCCAGCACGAGGCCTGCGAGCAGCGACCGGCCGCGTGGCAGCATGGTGGTACAACGGACAACAACCGGGCGGATCATGGCGATTCTCTCCTTCAGCGGCGCCCATTATGCCACTGCGTGGCGCTGCGGCAGCCAAGTCCCGCCTCACCCCGGTATGCGCACCGCAGCCGCCGCTGGTTCTCTCGATGTCGCTGCAGCCATCGCCGCGTCCACTTCATCCGGCAAGGCCGCCGTACAGGAACTGCCCCGGTCTTCGCTGGCAATGCGATACCAATTAAGATACCAATTTCAAGTAAAGGTGCCCTCATTTGGTCCACTCATCCTCAATGGCACCATCTCGCTAACCGGCCAAAAACAATACCAATCAAATACCTGTTGACAGCATAGAGTGCCCTGCCTATAGTGCGATGACCCTTTTCCCGGTAATGATTGCACACCATGATCGACTATCTCATTGGCGTTGACGGCGGCGGCACCAACACCCGCGTGCGCCTGGCCAGCCGCGACGGCGCCGCACTGGCCACCGGCAGCAGCGGCGCATCCGGCCTGCGTCACGGCATCGACAAGGCCTGGCGCGCAGTGCTTGCGGCCACCAGCCAGGCCTTCGCCGCGATCGGCATCGACGCCATTCCCCTGAACGCCTGCGCGATCGGCCTGGGCATGGCCGGCGTACACAATAGAGAGTGGGCAGCGGCCTTTCGCGCCGCCGATCCGGGCTTCGGCGCCATCATGCTCGATACCGACGGTTTCACGACACTGATGGGCGCCCATGGCGGGCGGCCCGGCGCGATCGTCGCCATCGGCACCGGCAGCGTCGGCGAAGCCCTGCGCCAGGATGGCACGCGCGTCGAAGTGGGCGGCTGGGGCTTTCCTGCCGGCGACGAGGCGGGCGGCGCCTGGATGGGCTTGCGCGCGATCGGCCACGTCCAGCAGGTACTCGATGGCCGCACCGAAGGGGGCGCTCTTGCCGACGCCGTGATTGCCGCGTGCGGCGGCGCGCGCGATCCCATTCAGGTCTGGCTCGGCCACGCCACGCAGACCGACTACGCGGGCCTGGCGCGCTTCGTCGTGGCGCACGGTGACAGCGACCCCGTGGCCACCGGAATCCTGACACAGGCCGGCACGGAAGCGGCCCGCATCGCGCGCGCGCTCGACCCGTCGGGCAGCCTGCCGCTGTCGCTGTGCGGCGGCCTGGGTGACACGCTGCGCGCCTACCTGCCAACTGAGACGCTGGCACGCTGCACGGCGCCGCATGGGGACTCCGCCGCCGGCGCACTGCGCATGATCGAACTGCACTTGAAGGACAACACATGACCGACGAACGCACGACCGACGAACGTACAACGAACGAACCGCACCGTACCGTCAAAGGCAACATCCTCACCCCGGCCGGCTGGGTGCACGGCGCGCTGCGCTTCGGCGCGCGCATCGTTGGCATCGACGGCCGCCGGGTCGACCCGGCCAACAACGACGACGTGTATATCGTGCCGGGCTTTATCGACGTGCACGTGCACGGCGGCGCGGGCCGCGACATGATGGAGGGCGGCGACGCCCCGCACGTGATCGCCGCGCTGCACGCGAAGCACGGCACCACCAGCCTGCTCGCCACGACCATGACCGCGCCAGTCGAAGACATCGACCGGGCGCTGGCCGCCATCGGCGCGGCCTGCGCGGCGCGCGGCAAGGGCGAGGCGCGCATCCTGGGCGTGCACCTGGAAGGCCCGTACATCAACGCCGGCAAACTGGGCGCCCAGCCGCCGTTCGCGCGCGAAGCGCATCTCGATGAAGTACGGCGCTTTCAGGCCCTGGCGCCGATGAAGCTCATCACCGTGGCGCCCGAAATCGATGGCCACATGGCCCTCGTGCGGCAATTGACGAAGGCCGGCATCCGGGTCCAGATCGGTCACACCAACGGCGATTACGACGTCGGCGTGGCGGCCCTGAAACACGGCGCGGCCGGCTTCACGCACCTGTTCAACGCCATGCCCGGCCTGCACCACCGCGATCCCGGCATGGTTGGCGCGGCGCTCGCGCACGCCGAATACGCCGAGATCATTCCCGACCTGCTGCACGTGCACCCGGGCGCGATCCGCACTGCCCTGCGCTGCATCCCCAAATTGTTTTGCGTGACCGATTCGACGGCGGCGGCCGGCATGCCCGATGGCGACTACATGCTGGGCCGCCAGGTGGTCCACAAATGCATGGGCGGCGTGCGCCTGGCCGACGGCACGCTGGCCGGCAGCACGCTGACGATGGACCAGGCGCTGCGCAACCTGGTGGACATGGGACTGTCGATCGACGAGGCCAGCAAGCGCGTTTCGACCCACGCCGCCGACTATCTCGGCGAGACCCGGCGCGGTCGCCTGGTACCTGGCTGTCACGCCGACTTCGTGGTCCTGGACCGCGCCCTGAACATCAAAGCTGTCCATATCGAAGGAGAATGCCTGTGAATGCCATGCCCGCCACCCCTGACGGTTCCGAATCGCTGATGCTGCAAGAAGCGCTGTCGTCCGGCGACTGCATCGCCCACGCCCTGACGCAGGATGCCGACCGCTACGCCGCGCTGGGCGAACAGCTCCGTGCGACCCGGTTGCACAGCGCAGTCACGGTGGCGCGCGGCAGCTCCGATCATGCGTCGGGCTACCTGGCCTACCTGATCATGTCGCGCATGGGCCGCCTGGTGACGTCGCTGCCAATGTCGCTCATTACGCTGTACAAGTCGCCGATCATCGCGCGCGACACGCTGGCCATCGCGATCTCGCAATCGGGCCAGAGTCCCGACGTGGTCGAACCGATGCGGTACTTCCGCGCCGGCGGGGCCGTCACCGTGGCACTGGTGAACGATGCCGGTTCGCCGCTGGCCGAAGCCGCCGAGTGGACCATGCCGCTGCATGCCGGCAAAGAGCAGAGCGTGGCCGCGACCAAGAGCTTCATCGCCAGCCTGGTGGCCGGCGCGCGCCTGGTCGCCGATTGGCAGAACGACCCCGAACTGAAGGACGGCATCGCCGCCCTGCCCGATGCGCTGCGCGCCGCCCGCAATTTCGGCCAGGACGGCGACTGGCTGGCCGCCATCGACGTGCTGGCGCCGGCGCGCAACATCATGGTGGTGGGCCGCGGCATCAGCTTCCCGCTGGCGCTCGAGTCGGCGCTCAAGTTCAAGGAAACCTCGGCGCTGCAGGCCGAAGCGTTTTCGGGCGCCGAGATCAAGCATGGCCCGATGGCGCTGATCGAGGACGGCTATCCGCTGCTGATCTTCGCGACGCGCGGCCCGACCCAGGCCAGCCTGGTGGCGCTGGCCGACGACATGCGTGCACGGGGCGCGCGCGTGCTGCTCGCGGCGCCAGCCGATATCGCCAGCCGCGACCTGACGCTGCCCACCGCCGCCATCCCCGACCTCGACCCGATCGTCGCGGTACAGGCGTTTTATACAATGGCGGCCCGGCTGTCGGCGGCGCGCGGCATGAATGCCGACCAGCCGCGCCATCTGAGCAAAGTCACCAAGACGAACTAACCGCCCGAATCTCGCCCTCATTTCACCCATGAACGACTACCTCGACCTGGCCGGCCAACTGGTGATGGTGCGCCTGTTCGGCACCGAACTCGATGCCGAGACCGACGCCTTCCTGCGTACCTACCGCATTCGCGGCGCCTGCCTGTTCCGCCAGAACATGGTCGACGCGGCGCAGCTGACCCGCTTCACGGGCGCGCTGCGTGACGCGATCGGCCCGCAAGCCCTGATCGCCCTTGACCAGGAAGGCGGCGCCGTCGTGCGCTCGACCTGGGTGCCGGCCCCACCAAGCGCGATGGCGCTCGGCGCGGCCAATGATCCGGACCTGGCGCGCGAGGTCGGCGCAGCCGTGGCGCGCGCAGTGCGCTCGCTGGGCTTCAACTGGAACTTCGCGCCGGTGCTGGACCTGAACAACAACCCGCACAATCCGGTGATCGCGGAGCGCTCGTTCGGCGCCGATCCCGAGCAGGCGACGCGCATTGCGCTGGCCTGGATGGAAGGCAGCGAGCGCGAAGGCGTGGCCTGCTGCGTCAAGCACTTCCCCGGCCACGGCGACACGCATGTCGATTCGCACCGCGACCTGCCGTACGTCGACAAAACGCGCGCCGACCTCGAACGCTTCGAGTTCGCGCCGTTTCGCATTGCTGCGCCCCATGCACCGGCCATGATGACGGCCCACATCGTCTATCCGGCGCTGGACCCCGCCAATCCGGCCACCATGTCGCATGCGATCCTGACCGGGGTACTGCGCGAGCAATTCGGCTACGACGGTGTGATCATCACCGACGGCATGGACATGCTTGCGATCGCGCACCGCTACGGCGTCGGCCAGGCTGCCGTCAACGCGCTGGTTGCCGGCGCCGACATGGTGATGGCCATCGGCACGCGTGCCACGCAAATCGAGACGGTGCAGGCGATCGCCGCCGCGATCCGCGACGACGTGCTGCCACTGGCCGCCGTGCAGGCGCGCCTGGCGCGCCTTGGCAAACTGGCCGACGCGCATCCGGCCGGCACGGTCACCTACGCGGCCGAACCGGATGATCGCGCTCTGATGGCGCGCGCCTGGCGCGCCGGCCTGACAGCACTGCGCTCGCCCCAGCGCCCGCCTCGTGGCGCCCGTGTACGCCTGATCGCGCGCGCCGACGTGATCAGCGATGGCGTGTCCGAAGCCGGCGTACCGGCTGCCAGCATCGCGGCAGCGTTGTCACAGCTGTATGACGTCGATCTGGTGACCTTTGCCGACAGCGAGACCTTCGACTGGGCCGTGCTGCCGGCCGACGGCCGTTTCACGATCCTGGCCTCGACCGCGCGCCGCCGCTACGGGCCGCAGGCCTGCGCCACCTGGCGGCCGGACCTGCACCTGGCGCTGTGGAACCCGTATCAGGCGCTCGACTTCCCGGGCCCCGCGCTGCTCACTTATGGCTTCGCGCCGCCCGCACTGGCCGCGACCGTGGCCTGGCTGGCGGGCGAGATCGACGCGCCAGGCGTCTGCCCGGTACCGGGTTTTGACGGGCCGTGACAACGGCAAAGTAACGCGATGTAACGACACGGGCACGGTAGCCCGTGCTGCGGCACAATTGCCAATCCAGAAAATGCTGGATGTATGGGACAATACTTTTTTGTCCGAGCTTGGCATTTTTGCTATATTGCAAAACGCACATTTCGTATATTTTTTGTCTAGATAGAAGGATAACCAATGTCCCAATTCCGTCTCGCCCGCCTCTGCCTGATGCTGGCCGCCGTCGGCCTGAGCTCCGCTGCCGTGATTCCTGCCGTCCACGCACAAGACAAGCCTGCCGCCGCCGCCGCTGCAGCGCCGAAGGACACCGTCCGTCCAGAGCTGTTCAAGCTGCTCGACCCGGCGCAGATCAAGCCGCTGATGGATGCAAAGAATTACGCCGAAATCAAGAACCGCGTGACGCAGGCCGAAGCGTTCCCGAACCGTACGCCGTATGAAGACTACGTCGTCAACCGCATGAAGCTGTCGCTGGGTTCGGCAACGAACGACAACGCCATCTCGATCCCGGCCCTCGAAGCCGTCATCGCATCGGGCCGCCTGGCGCCGAATGAGCAGGCCGACTTCATCCAGGCCCTGGCGAACATGCACTACAACGCCAAGGATTACCCGAAGGCGATCGAGTGGTTCAAGCGCTACCAGAAAGAAAGCCCGACGCCTGAAAAGGTCGCCGCGCCACTGACCCGCGCCTATTACCTGGGCGGCGATTACGCCAGCGCCAAGACCGCACTGCTGCCAGCGATCGAGGCCACCGAAAAAGCCGGCCAGAAGCCAAGCGAAGAAGACCTGCGCCTGCTGGCCTCGTCGGCCAACAAGGTCAAGGACGATGCCGGTTACCTGGTCGCACTGGAAAAGCTGGTCGCCCACTACCCGAGCGACGACTTCTGGACCGACCTGCTCAACCGCGGCGTCGCACGCAAGTCGGGCTTCGATGCGCAGACCAACATGATCAACGTGTATCGCCTGGAAGCCGCTGCCGTCAAGCAGATGGCGGCAGAGGAATACGTCGACCTGGCCGAACTGTCGCTGCGTGACGGTTTCCCGACCGAAGCCAAGAAAACCATGGATGCCGGTTACTCCGCAGGCGTGCTGGGCAAAGGCGCCAATGCCAAGACCCACAGCGCGCTGCGTGACAAGGCCAACAAGGGCGCGGCGGACGATGCCAAGAACATCGCTGCCGGCGAAGCAGGCGCGGCCAAGGCCAAGACCGGCGCTGGCCTGGTCAACCTGGGTTGGGCGTACGCGACCATGGACCAGGGCGACAAGGGTGTCGGTTTCATCCAGCAAGGTATCGCCAAGGGCGGCCTGAAGAACGCTGAAGAAGCCAAGCTGCGCCTCGGCATGGCACAAGTTCGCGCTGGCAAGAAAGCCGACGCGATCTCGACCTTCCAGACCGTCAAGGGCGGCGGCGGTGCGGGCGACCTGGCCAAGTACTGGCTGGTGCTGCTGCAGCAGCAGAAGTAAGACTGCCGCTGTCGATGGACCCGTGAAAGCGGGCCGGGCCCTGAGCCCGGCCCGCTTTTTTCATGCCAAAAGCCGGGGTCAGGTCTGACATTTGGACACGGACTCTTCCTTAACCCATTCACGGGGCGTTCATAAACAGACTTCTTGTTGAGCTTGTGTCTGAATGTCAGACCTGACCCTGCTAGTTTGTCTAAAGCCGGGGTCAGGTCTGACATTTGGACACGGACTCTTCCTTAACCCATTCACAGGGCGTTCATAAACAGACTTCTTGTTGAGCTTGTGTCTGAATGTCAGACCTGACCCTGCTAGTTTGACTTTTGTTTGACCCTGCTAGTTTGTCACCCTGCTAGTTCCGGAAACCAGCTAGGCCGACACGCTCCTGGAGAGAGAATTGCTGCGACAGTGTCTGGCGCGCGGCATTCTTGCCGGGATGAGAATCCCAGCAAGTTTCATCAGAACTCTTCCCACTCAAGGTCCTTGTGCGCCTTGGTAACGCTGGTTGCAGGGGTCGTACCAGTCGCCCTGGCAGCCGGTGCGGCTTTGGGCGCGCTGGCCGCCAGTACCAGCGACTTGTCTGCCGGTTTTGCTGTCGCTACCTGCCGCGTGATTTTGCGTACCGGTGCGGCCATGGCTGAAACCGGCTCATCCAGCTTGAATATGCTCACAGCCTGTGCGAGTTTGCTCGCCTGCTGCTGCAGGGCAGATGTGGCGGCCGCGGCCTCTTCCACCAGTGCCGCGTTTTGCTGGGTTACCGAGTCCATCGATGTGATCGCTTCGTTGATTTGCTCGATGCCCGTTTCCTGCTCTCGGCCGGCAGTCGTAATTTCGCCAACAATGGCAGTCAGCTTCCGCACGCTCTCTACTACTTCGCTCATGGTCTCGCCGGCGGTGCTTACCAGCTTGTTTCCGTCCTGGACTCGGTCGACCGAGGCACCAATCAGTACTTTGATCTCCTTTGCAGCACTGGCTGACCGTTGCGCCAGGTTGCGCACTTCCGATGCCACCACTGCAAAGCCCCGGCCCTGCTCGCCAGCGCGCGCCGCTTCTACTGCAGCATTCAGCGCCAAGATGTTTGTCTGAAAAGCGATACCATCAATCACCGCAATGATGTCCACAATCTTGCTGGCGGACGTATTGATCGATTCCATTGTCGAGACGACCTGAGACACGACATCACCGCCCCGTACGGCTACGGCTGTGGCCGATTGCGCCAGCTGGTTGGCCACGCGGGCATTCTCACTGTTTTGCCTGACGGTCGACGTCAATTCTTCCATTGATGATGCGGTTTCTTCCAGCGCACTGGCCTGCTGTTCAGTACGTGAAGAAAGGTCCATGTTGCCGGTCGCGACTTCAGTTGTAGCGGATGCGATTTCCTCGGTGCCGTTACGCACTTCACCAACGATTTTCTTGAGGTTGTCGTTCATCTCGCCCAGCGACGCGAGCAGCATGCCGATTTCGTCCTTGGTGGTGACCACGATGCGACTGGTCAAGTCCCCCGCTGCCACCGTGCGTGCCACTTCCACCGCACGGTTGACGGGGATGGTAATCGAGCGCGTGATGACCACTGCGATGATGATGGCGGTCAACGAGGCAATGCTTGATAACACGACCGTCGACATGAAAGCGGCGCTCGTGTTGGCGCGTACTTCTTCGCCCGATTCCTGCATCAACCGCTCCTGCAGTGCAACCATCGCTTTCAGAGAATCGAAGAATCTGGTTTGTGGCGGGCGCAGGTCTTTCAGTACGTATTGGCCAGCGGCTTCGGCCTGACCATCGCGCAACAGCTTGATGGCGGCGTCCCGCGCTTGACCATAGCCGCTGCGCGCCTCGGTCATGGCAGCAAACATGCGCGTGCCTTCTTCGGTATTGATCATGCCCTTCAATTGTTCCATCATCTCAGTGTTCTTTTGAACTGACGCATCGACCTTGCCCAGCGACGCACTGAGCTCTGCCGCATCATTGGCACCGATGGTGGCGTTGCGAATGAACCGCGCCTGGACGTTGACCTCATCCTGTATCGACTTGGCCAGCATCACCTTGACGTAGCGGTCGTCGAGCATTTTGCTGGTAGCGACATTGATGTTCTGGATCCGAATGACCGTAACCGCCGCCACTACCAACAGCAGGACCAGTACGATGCCGAAGCCGGCGGCCAGTCGGGTACCAATTTTAAAATTTGAAATATTCATGGTTGTGCGCTGTAAGAAGTGTGTCAGGAGTCTGCCCCGTTGGTCGGGGGAGTAGAAACCAGGAATACCGGAAGCAGGACACAATCCGTGCAACCCGATGAGAATAATCTCCATCCGATTGTAAGCACAAAATTGCCTCAGGGAAAAAATATCAGCGATTAATAGCAGGATAGAGTTGTAATTACGCGATTACGCGCCAACGGTCGTCGTTAATCTTGCAGCTTCTGCAAGATTAAAAATCAACATGATTTTCGCGCATGGGCAGGTGGATCAAAAATGAGTACTGTCGCTTCCAAACCGAGGGACTGGGAGCACAAGGACGTACACGCTTACAACGTCAGATAGTTGAAGACGCTGCGTGGGTCGCTGGGATGGTGGAGACGGTCAGGCAGCATGTCCAGAAGCGAACGTTCTGGACAGGTGAATAATTGTGTATTCGTCAGCGTAATACATTACTGAAAGCGGGCACGCCTTGGCGTGCCCGACTCTGCATCAGCAAACTAAAACGTCACATGGTCAGGCCGAGAGTTCGCGCCGGATGATGTCGGCGCCGGCGTTCAATGCCGCCAGCTTGGCGCGCGCGATGTGGCGTGGCAAAGGCGCCATCCCACAATTGGTGCAAGGGCACAGCTTGTCGGCATCGACGAACTGGAGCGCCTTGCGCAGGGTGTTGGCAACTTCTTCCGGCGTTTCGATACTATTGCTTGCCACGTCAATCGCACCGACCATGACTTTCTTGCCGCGAATGAGTTCCAGCAGATCCATCGGGACATGCGAGTTATGGCACTCCAGCGAGACGATGTCGATATTCGATTTTTGCAACTGAGGGAAGATGGATTCATATTGCCGCCACTCCGACCCCAGAGTCTTTTTCCAGTCGGTATTGGCTTTGATGCCGTAGCCGTAGCAAATATGGACGGCGGTTTCACATTTGAGGCCTTCGATGGCCCGTTCCAGCGTGGCGATACCCCAGTCGTTGACTTCATCGAAAAACACGTTGAAGGCAGGCTCGTCGAACTGGATGATGTCGACGCCGGCTGCTTCCAGTTCACGCGCTTCCTGGTTCAGGATTTTCGCAAATTCCCAGGCCAGCTTTTCACGGCTTTTATAGTGGCTGTCGTAGAGCGTGTCGATCATGGTCATGGGGCCAGGCAAGGCCCATTTGATCGGCTGTCTGGTTTGCCGACGCAGGAATTTGGCATCGTCGACAAACACTGACTTCGGGCGGCTCACGGCGCCAACCACGGTGGGTACACTGGCGTCGTAACGATTGCGGATCCTGACGGTCTCGCGTTTCTCGAAGTCGACACCGTCCAGGTGTTCAACAAAGGTCGTGACGAAATGCTGACGCGTCTGTTCGCCATCGCTGACGATATCGATGCCAGCCTGCTGTTGGTCGTCGAGGGACAGACGCAACGCATCCTGTTTGCCCTCGGCGAGTTCCTCGTCCTGCAGTTTCCAGGGCGACCAGAGCGTCTCTGGTTGTGCGAGCCAGGCGGGTTTCGGCAGGCTGCCAGCGGTTGAAGTGGGCAACAATTTTTTCATATCAGGTGGCTTTATATGTTTGGTGATCAGAGGGTGTAGCTGGCCGCCCAGCGCTCGAGGATCGGCTGGTATGGCTTGATAAAGTGTTCTTCAGCAAATTTCCCCTGCTTGACGGCGAGCTGGCTACGCTCTTCCCGGTCATACACGATCTGCGTCAATGAGTAATCCTGGTGTTTCAATTTCGGCTGAAAGCATTTGGCCGCCGAAGAATTGGCGTTGTAGATTTCGGGCCGGTAGATCTTCTGGAACGCCTCCATGGTGCTGACGGTGCCGATCAGTTCAAGATCGGTATAGTCCGACAGCAGATCGCCCACAAAATAGAATGCCAGTGGCGCAACGCTATCGGGCGGCATGAAGTAGCGCACCCGCAGCCCCATCTTGCTGAAGTATTGATCGGTCAGCGAAGGGGCATCCTGCAGGTATTCGACACCCAATACAGGATGTTGATGTTCGGCGCGGTGGTACGTCTTGTTGGTTGAAATACTCAGGCAGATCACGGGCGGCTTGCCAAAATTGTCCTTGTAGGCCGTCGAGTCGAGGAAGCAATGGAACAGCTTTCCGTGCAGGTCGCCAAAGTTATCCGGGACGCCAAATTCCTGTCGATCCTTGTTGTGATCCGACAGCAGCACGCTGAAATCATAATCGCGCACATACGAGGAAAAGTTATTGCCTGCGATGCCGTCGATGCGCTCGTTGGTCTCGCGATCGACGATACTGGTTTTTAAGATCTCGATCAGCGGGAACGCATCACCACGTCCTGTGCCCCCCAATGACATCTCGACGGAGACGATATCGAGTTCGAGAGAATAACGATCCCCCCTGGGATTGTCCCAATGGGCCAGCGCATTGAAACGCGCGTCCATCATCTGCAGTGCCTTGCGCAGATTGTCCTGACGGTGCTCGCCTCTGGCCAGGTTGGCGAAATTGGTCGTGATACGCGTGCCATCCGCCGGACGGTAATGTTCGTCGAAACGGACCGTCTTGATCGCAAATGTGAAATCTTCATTCTTCATAGCCAGGTGCTCCGGGGTAGAGAGCACAACATGTGTGCCCAACCCGATGCAGTATGCCCACGCTGTGGAATGAATAAAAGTGATGTTAACTCATCAAACGATGAGTTCCGCTCATGATTCGTATCTTGAGTGTCGTCACGCTTGCGGAAGCTCACGCCTTGATATGCGCTTCCAGCCCGGTTCTCCCAGGCATGACCTCCTCAGCCAGCACGTGCCGGTCGGGATAGTCTCCACCGTTCTGCGTGCGAAACGCAATGGGGGCAGCATCGAACAGGTCGCGCAGGCTCGTTCGCCATGCGGACTCGATGGAGGCCATGCGCCCGGCGTCGATGCGCGCAGCGTTGTAGGTGGCAAACGTTGGCAATACCTGCATGCCGGGAAAGAACAGGGTGCCATGGGTGATGGGGAACAGCAGCTGCTCGAGGGGGCCATTGATGCCACGAGCTGCGTAGTCGATTTCCGGTCCGCCAACGGTGACGGCCAGCATGGCACGCTTGCCGGCGAACCCGCCTTCGCCGTAGCGATACGTGTTGCCCGCGCCCTGGTAACCGTAAGCCAGGCCGAACGCCCAGACCCTGTCGATCCAGCCCTTCATAATCGCCGGCATGCCGAACCACCAGAGCGGAAACAGCAGGATGATGGCATCGGCGGCGCGTAATTTCGCCTGCTCCTGTTCGACGTCCGGCGTCTGGCTGCCGGTCGCATAGGCATGGCCCGACTCGTCGATGAACGCCAGACGTTCGGGGTTGACGCGGATCGGGAAATCGCCTTCGTCAAACACAGCCTTCCATCCCATCCCGTACAGGTCGGACAGCATGACGGTGTGTCCCTGCGCCTCCAGGGTTTGAATGGCAATCTCCACAAGGTGACGGGTGGCCGAGGTCGGTTCCGGGTGTGCATACACGAGCAGCACGTTCTTTCTGGTCGTTGAGGGCATATCAGCGCTTCCTGCAAGAGTGATGGGAGTTCGCCAGTGTGAGCGGCCCCACGGTATCCGTGAAATCACATTGTTTTTGACCTATCATCCATCGGATGAATACCAAAACCTCACTTGACCTCAATCTTCTGGTGACGTTGGAAGCGCTGCTGATCGAGCAGAACGTCACCAGAGCGGCCCAGCGTTTGCACCTGAGCCAGCCGGCAGTCAGCGCACAATTGCGTCGCCTGCGCACGCTGTTCGATGATCCCCTGTTAATTCCAATGCAGCGCGGTATGGCGCCTACCAGCAAGGCACTCGAATTGCTCGAGCCACTGCGTCACTCGCTGGACCAGCTGCGCTCGACTGTGGCCGGGCACCATCGATTCGAGCCGGAAACGGCCGCGCTCGACGTCAACATCGCCTGCACGGACTATGTGCAGGCTGTGCTCGGGCAGCCGTTCGTGTTAATGCTGCGTCAACGTTTTCTCGGCGTAAGAGTCGCCTTGCACCATCTCGATCCGAACGGGCTGGAAGCAAAAATGGCTGAGGGCGACATTGATCTTGCGCTGATGACGCCAGGCGAGGCGCAAGGCAGTCTTCGCAGCCGTCATTTGTTTGACGAGCGTTACGTGTTGATCGGCAGGCGTGGTCATCCAGAGTTGGGCCCCGGGATGTCAGTCGCGCGGTTCTGCACGCTGGAGCATGTCATCGTGTCACTCGATGGCGGGACGTTCTCGACGGCTCTGGATAGCGGGCTGGCTGCGCTTGGGCACCAGCGCAAGGTGGTGCTGTCGGCGGCGTCATTCCTGTTTGTGCCTGGCATCGTTGCGCAGTCGGACCTTGTGGCCCTGGTACCGGAACGCCTGGTGCGCGATGCTGCAGTGATGCTCGACGCCGTCGATTGCGCCTTTCCAGTCCCCGGCTTTTCGGTGAGCATGTTATGGCATGAGCGTCATCATGGTCATCCTGCCCAGCGTTGGCTGCGTGCCATGATTGCGGAGTTCGCCGAGCGGCTATGAGCGGACATCCAGGTTCATGTCTGGCACAGGCTCTGCCGGCATTGACGGACTGGTGGGACAGCGGACATTCATCGCGCTGCCCCACCAGCCGGTTGCTGTTTACTTCTGACCTAACAACTGGACAAGTTCGTCGTACCCACCGACGCGCTTTCCGTCGATATAGGTCTGCGGCGTCGTCTGGACACCTTCGGCGTCCATGAAGGCATCTACTTCGCTACGGGTCGTCAGTTGATGATCCTCAACCTGGTAACCGGCCTGTTGTAATAATTCAAGTGACTCGACGCCGAACGGACAGATATGTTCCGGGGTGACCATGCGGTGCAGCACTGCTTTTTTCGATTCCATTGACATGTTATTCCTTTGCTCTTTACGGGTTATTGGCGGTGACGCCACGGGCCATTACATTGTGGTTCCAGCGTAAACAGGCATGACGGGCCGCGCCGTGCGTGAACGCACCTACAGTCGCCCTGCCCGTCGCACCGATTCGCCATTCAGTGTGCGCGTGCGAACACAGCCTTTGACCAGTCCTCGCGATAATCACCCCATTCACATGGGAGAAATGATGACAACGGTACGCAAGGGCCAGGCGCCCGCCAAGCTGGGGCGCAACGAATTCCACCTGCAATTTCGCCGCACCTTCCAGGACCCTGGCTACGACGCGCTCGAAAACGAGCTGGCCGCCATTGAGGCGGTCGCCTGGGACGCTTACCAGGACGGCCGCAAGGCCCCACGCACGGTGAAAGCCGGCCCTGGCTTTGCCGATCCCGACTACGACCTGTCGATCGACTGGAAAGCCGCGCGCGACCGCCTGCTCGAGGCCGAGAAACACCAGAAGAATCCCGACACCAAGAGCCGCATCCTGGTCATCAACGCGTCGGCCCGCAACGACGGCACCTGCCCCGGCGAAATCTCGAAAAGCTGGCGCATGTCAGAGATGGCGCGCGAGATCATCGAAGCCGATGGCATCGAGGCCGACATCCTCGACCTCAGCCTGATCAACTCCGACTACGACCGCCACATCCACCCGTGCAAGGGTTGCGTCTCGACCGCCATGCCGCTGTGCCACTGGCCATGCAGCTGCTACCCGAACCATGCCGAGCGCCAGGTCAATGACTGGATGAACGAGATCTACGAACGCTGGGTGCTGGCGCATGGCGTCATCATCATCACGCCCGTCTACTGGTACCAGACGCCAGGCGTGCTCAAGCAGATGATCGACCGCCTGGTCTGCGCGGACGGCGGCAATCCCGACCCATCCTCGACGCAGGGCAAGAAGGCCGAAATCGCCAAGCAGATCGAACGCGACGGCTGGGACTATCCGAAGCACCTGGCCGGACGCGCGTTCGGCCTCGTGGTGCACGGCGACGTGGCCGGGATCGAGGGCGTACGCCGCTCGCTGTCGGACTGGCTGGAATGGATGGGGTTGATCAGTTCGGGCAGCTTCGGGCAGCTCAACCGTTTTATCGGCTATTACGAATCGTATGCCGACAGCCACGAGACGTTCGACGCCGACCATGCGGTGCAGGAAGAAGCGCGCAACGTCGCGCGCGCCGTAGCGACTGCCGTGCGCGAAGTGCGCGCCGGGCGCGTCGCCGTGGCCAGCCAGAACCTCAAGCAGCCACGGCCCAAGTAAGCCCGGCGCCATCAGCGTGCACCAAGGAGTGCACGCCGATGGCGAACCTAGACGGCCGTATAACCGCCGTCGATGACCATCTCGTGGCCATTGACGTACGAGGCCATGTCCGAACACAGCCACAAGGCCGCCTGCGCGACTTCGCCGGCTTCGGCAAAGCGGCCCATCGGGTGGGCGGCCTTGAGTTTTTTCTCGATGCCCGGGTCGCGCTCGATCGCGCGCGCCAGCATCGGCGTTTTTACCGCTGCCGGGCACAGCACGTTGACGCGCACGCCGTCACGCGCGTACTCGGCTGCGGCGCTCTTGGTCAGGCCCACCACCGCATGCTTGCTGGCACTGTAGATCGCATGGTTCGGGCTGCCCACCAGGCCGGCAACGCCCGCCATATTGACGATCGACCCGCCACCCTGCTTGAGCATCTGGCGCAGCTGGTATTTCATGCACAGCCAGACACCCTTGACGTTGACGTTCATGATGCGGTCGAACCGCTCATCGTCGGCATCTGCCAGCGGGTGATGCTCTTCGTCCACTGCGGCATTGTTGACAGCAATGTCCAGGCGCCCGTAGTAATTGATGGTTTTTTCCACCAGGGCCTCGACCTCGGACGCGCGCGTGACGTTGCTCTGCACGAACAGCGCCTTGCCGCCGTTTTCGACGATCATCCCGGCCGTCGCGTGGCCGCCCTCGATCGAGATATCGGCCACGACCACGCAGGCGCCTGCGCGGCCGAAGGCCAAGGCGATGGCGCGACCGATGCCGCTGGCGGCGCCAGTGACCAGGACGACCTTGCCGGTGAACGACAAGCCGCTCGCTGGCGGCAATTTGCTGATGCCCTTCATGATGCTCCCTGGGTGATACTTTAATTCTGGAAGGAAACATTTTAACGCATGCTTCCCCCAGCGTCACACTTCCGGGCATTTATGACGGGTATCTGTTGCAGTTAGGGCATAGCGACTATCGGTTTGACCGGCTCCCCGACTTTGGATTGGTCGCCAGCCATCACGACGGACAGTTTTGCCGGATCGATCGCCTTGCGAAACGCCGCATTCAGCTCGGGCAATGTAACCGCATTCAGCCTGCGTTCCAGCTCCAGTGACCACAGGAAGGTCTTGCCGCGGTACAGGTATGAGGTCCAGCTGCCTGCCAGCGCGGCGTCGTTCGTGCGCGTCTGCAGGCGTTGCTGCATCATCCCCGAACGGGCGCCGGCCAGTTCTTCGGCCGTGAAGCCCTCCTTGACCGCGCGCGTCAGTTCGGCGCGCACCGCCGCGTCCAGCTTGGCCAGGTTCTGCGGTGCGGCAATGGCGCCGATCGAGAACACGCCGGAGCGGTCGAGCGTTCCCGCCATCAGGTTCGAGCCGCCGCCGTACGACAGCCCGTCCTTCTGACGGATCCGGTCCATCAGGCGCGACTTCAGGCCCCCTTCGCCGAAGATATAGTTGGCCAGCATCAGGGCCGGGTAGTCCGGGTCTTCGAAGTTCAGATCCACGTTCAGGCGCGCCGTGTAGGACCCGTTTTCCTTGTCCGGCGTATCGAGCATGCGCGCGAGCGGCGCCACATCGGCGTAGTCGGTCAGCACCGGTGCGAACGGCTGCGGAGCGCGCCAGGCGCCGAACAGCGTGTTCACCAGCGGCGTGATCTGGGCCGCGTCGAAGTCACCGACGATCGCCATCTCGGCCGGCTGGGCGCCGTGGAAGTCCGCATGGAACGTTTTCAGGTCGGCCAGGCGCGCCGCCTTGACCTCGGCCACGTCTTCTTCGAGCGAATTCGCATGGCGCACATCGCCCTTCGGATAGCGGTTGAAGTGCAGCGCCATGGCGCGCGCGGCGGCGCTGTCGGGTTCATTGCGGCTCGCTTCCAGTCCCACCAGGATCTGCTGGCGCAGCTGTTCGAATTCCGATTCCGGGAATGCCGGCTCACGCAGCACGTGTGCCACCAGTTTCAGTGCTTCGGGCAGATGTTCGCGCGTGGTCTGGAAATGCGTCGGGCCGCCCGTCATCTTGAGCTTGTCGAAGGCGTCGGCCAGTTCGGCGCGCGTGTAGCGCGTCGTGCCGCGCATCAGCATCGCCGACGTCAGGCCCTGGATCGTGCCCTTGCCGAACAGGCTTTGTTCGGTGCCGAAGTGCTGGCGCAGGTCCACCGTGACGGTTTCACCGCGGTTCTTTTTCGGCAGCAGCGCCAGCTTCACGCCCCCTGCCGTCGTCACCGTCGTGCGCTGCATGATGTTCTGCTGGCTCGGGTCGAAGTTTTCCGCTACCAGGTTCGACACGGCCGGCTTGAAGTCCTTCAGCACGTCGGCCACGGCCGGCGCGGCTGGCAGCACGGCGCGCTTCGACGATTCTTCAGGAATGAACGTACCGGTCACGCGGTTGGTGCGCAGGTAGTAGCGGCCGGCGCTGGCGGCGATCTCCTCGGCGGTCATCTTCTGCACACGCTCGCGGCTGACGAAAAACATGCGCCAGTCGCCCAGGGACGCCGGCTCGGACAGCGCCACGCCCACTGCCTGCGGATCGTTCAGGCTGCGCTCGATCGTGTTGAGCCACGAACGGCGCACGCGCTCGAGTTCCTCGGCCGTGGGCGGCTTGCTGGCGAATTCTTCGACGGCCTGGATCAACGCCTCGCGTACCGGCTCGATCGGCTCGCCCAGCTTGACCACGGCGCCAAAGTACTGCAGGCCGGGCGCATACCCGGTCTGACCGAAGCTGAACACCTGGCTGGCCTTGCCGGTTTCAACCAGCAGCTTGTGCAGGCGGCCATTGGGTGCATCCCCCATGATCTGCGAGGCGAAGCCCAGCGCTTCGGCCTGCGGGTGCAGGTCGGACGGAATCTTGTAGCCGACCGCGACGAACTGCATGTCGCCCTGGCGCCGCACGGTAAAGCTGCGCTCGCCATCCTGGGTGGGCTCTTCGGTCCAGAACACGGGCAAGGCGCGCTTCGGCTTCGGAATCGCCCCGAACAGGCGCTGGATGTTGGCCAGCGTGGCAGTCGGCTCGAACTGGCCGGCCACCAGCAGCACAGCGTTGTCCGGCTGGTAGTAGGTGCGGTAAAAGTCCTGCAGGTTCTTGATGCGCACATTCTCGATGTCGCTGCGGTTGCCGATCGTCGAGCGGCCGTAGCTGTGCCAGTCATAGGCGATGCTCTGCATGCGCTTGAACAGCACGTTGCCCGGCTGGTTTTCGCCGCTTTCGAACTCGTTGCGCACGACCGTCATCTCGGACGCCAGGTCCTTGGCGGAGACAAACGAATTGACCATGCGGTCGGCTTCCATCTGCAGCGCCCAGTCCAGATTGCCTTTCGAGGCCTGGAACACTTCATAGTAATTGGTGCGGTCGAGCGACGTGGTGCCGTTGAACTGCATGCCCCGTTCGGAGAACTGCTTCGTGATGTCGCGGTTCTTCGTCGACCCCTTGAACAGCAGGTGTTCGAGCAGGTGCGCCATCCCGGTCTCGCCGTAGTTTTCGTGGCGCGAGCCGACCATATAGGTCATGTTGACCGTCACGGTCGGGCGCGAGGCGTCCGGAAACAGCAGTACCTTGAGGCCATTAGCCAGGCGGTATTCGGTGATCCCTTCGACCGCCGGGCCGAGGGTCACGCCCTTGGGCAGCGCGGCACTGGCAGCACTGGCAGCACTGGCGGCGCTGGCAGCGGGCGCCTTGACGGCTGTCTGGGCGCCGGCAGGCGCAATGGTGATCAGCGCCAGGCACAGTGCAGCGACATGCGCGGACACGCCGCGCAATTTGTTCTTTGAATCCATGATGTCCCATCCTTGGGGCAGGACGCCAACCGTCCCGCCTGCGACCGGCATGGTAGCAGACGGGCCAGCCCGTCATGCCCCTCCGGTTGACTGGTTGACAGGCGGCATTGGACGCGTACTAACGCGCTAGGGTGGGCAGGATGCGGGGCAAGATGCGGGGCAAAATACAGGGAAATTCGAGGCTACCCCAAAGCAACACTGGCGCCTGGAGATGATCGAGGCGCCAGTGGCGAGGTGCTGCAGGTTCAGGTCCGGGGTTTTTGCTCGCCGGGCAGCGGTACGAAGCAGGCTTCGACGATCTGCATGTCGTTGTCGGTCGCAAAGCTGCGCACAAAGTGATAAGCCAGCGGCTCGATCTGTTGCAGCTTGCGGTTGACCACGACGGCCTTGATGCCATTGACGAGCGTCGGGTAGACGTAGGGCGAATACTTGAGGTGGGCGTTGGGCCCGCCGGTGCCGGGGCAATACGCCGCCAGCACACCGCACAGGCGCTCTGCCCAGTCGCTCGGGCGGAATTGCTTGCCGTTGTTCGTCATGCCCAGGACAAAAAATTCTCCGGAGAGTTCCTCGTCCTTTGTCTGCGCTAGATCGGTCATAGTCCTGAGGGGCTAAGTGAAGCCACTATTATATCTTATAGAAGACCTGAGGACGAGAACCAGGGCGCCGCCCTGCTCCCGCCCTAGCGCAGCCAGGCCACACTCGAGGTCAGCAACAGCAGAATCATCCACAGAATCACGGCGCGCCACACGAGGCCCACCGTACTTTGCAGCGCGCGGATCGTCGGCTCTTCGCCCGGCAGGATATCCGCATCGCTGTCGCTCATGTCGACCATGGCGGCGTCCGCCGGCAGCAATTGTGGGGCATTTTCATTCGGTGTGCCAAGGCGCACGCCCATCGCGCCGCCGCCCGCCGACAGGATGATCCCGCGCGCTTCATCGACCCACCGGTTGGCGAAATTGCGCCACGCATAGACGGCGTCTTCGAAATTGCCTACTACGGCAAACGCCACCGCCGTCAGGCGCACGGGCATCCAGTCGATCCAGTAAAACGCCTTGGCCGCAAACTCGCCGAACGCTTCGTTGCGCATGTGGTCCGGCTCGTTCCACGCACGCGACAGGTATTCCGAGACGCGGTACATCACGGCGCCGGCCGGCCCCAGTGGCATCAGGAACCAGAAGAACACACCGAATACATTGCGGTGGGTCGTGATCAGCGCTTTCTCGACGGCGATGCGCGTGATCTCGGTGCTGTCCATGCCGACCGTGTCGAGCCGCGTCCATTCGGCCAGCAGCGCACGCGCACGCGCCTCGTCGCCGGTATTGAGCGCGAACTGGATCGAGGTAAAGAAATGGCTGTAGTGGCGAAACCCCATCGTCAGGTAGACGATCAGGACGTTCCAGATGAACGCGAGGAACACCAGGTTGTAGTACATGAACACCCAGTGAATGATCCAGGTGGGGAGCATCAGCGCCCCCATCATCAGGAACCATCCCATGCGGCCATTGGTCTGCTCGCCGGCGTTGAACCAGGTTTCGATGCGAATGGCCAATGCCTTGATGGCGCCGTACACCTGGTTGTCCGCGCGCAGCGGTTTCAGTTGCTCGATGAGCAGCGCGCACAGGATGGAAAAGAATGTCATTCAGGAACCCTTTTTTGTTATGGCAATACGACTGCCCCGATACGATAGCGGAGAAGCACGCCAGAATCAAATTTCGGGTACCGACACCCTTTCACGCCCGCAAGAAATGGAACAGGTTGCGCAGCATCGCGGCCGTCGCACCCCAGACGAAATACCGCTCGTACGGCATCGTGTAGAAGGCGCGGCTGCCGCCCTGCGGCAGCGCAATTTCGCGCCGCTGGTGATGCTGGCCATCCATCAGCCAGGCGAGCGGCACCTCGAAAGCTTCGGCAACCTCGCCCGGATCGACCTGTAACGTGAACGGTGGCGCGACCAGGGCCACGACCGGCGTGACGCGGTACGCGCTGATGGTGGCGTAGTCGGGCAGCACGCCGATGATCTCGATCCGGTGGCGCGACAGGCCGATTTCTTCTTCGGTTTCGCGCAGCGCGGTTTCGATCGGCGACGAATCGTAGTCTTCCGAACGGCCACCGGGAAAGCTGACCTGGCCAGCGTGGCTCGTCAGGTGGTCGGTGCGGCGCGTGAGCAGGACCGTCACGCCTTCTGGCCGCTCGACCAGCGGGATCAATACGGCGGCACGCCGAAACGGCGCGGCCAGACGGTCGTCGGTCTCGGTCGAGATTTCCGGTTCCCACGCCAGGGTTTGCGCAAAGCGCTGGCGCAGCGCAGTTGGATGCAGGCGAGCCGGCGCCACTGCGGCCTCGCCGGCCAGACTAATCACGGGCAACTGGGTGGGGTCGAACACGAGCTTGGCCAAAATAACGTTCTTTCAATAACGCTGCGGATAGTAAAAAAGGCATCCTTGCGGATGCCTTTTTATTAGCAAAAGTGCTTGCGCACGATGGCTATTACTCAGCTGCAGCTGCTGGCGCTGCTTTGACGCGACGCTGTGGCAGTTTTTCTTTGATACGCGCCGATTTGCCCGAACGCTCACGCAGGTAGTACAGCTTCGCACGACGCACATCGCCACGACGCTTGACTTCGATCGAAGCGATCAGCGGCGAGTAGAGTTGGAACGTACGCTCGACGCCTTCGCCGGACGAGATCTTGCGAACGATGAAGTTCGAGTTCAGGCCACGGTTACGACGGGAAATCACGACGCCTTCGTATGCCTGGGCGCGCTTGCGGGTGCCTTCGACGACGTTGACGCTGACGATAACGGTATCGCCAGGTGCGAAATCAGGGATCTTGCGGCCGAGGCGCGCAATTTCTTCTTGCTCGAGTTGTTGAATCAGATTCATTTTTATGACTCCATAAACCATCTTGCCGGCGCTACCTTCGCCCAGTAGAGGATGGGGTTGAACAACGGGCAACGTGCCCGCTTTTGCATGCGTCTTGCAACGCATATTCGTAACGCGTCTTGCAACGCAAAATTCTTATTCGGCAGGTTTGACCAACCCTGCCAGAAACTGTTCGTCCTTCTTGGTCAGCTGGCCAGCGCTGCGCGCCGCGTCCAGCAGATCCGGCCGTTTTGACAAGGTCGCTTCCAGCATGCGCTGGCGGCGCCACTTGACGATCTCGGCGTGGTTGCCACCCATCAGGACAGGTGGCACCGGTATGTCTTCGTACACGTCAGGCCGCGTATAGTGCGGCGAGTCGAGCAAGCCGTTGACGAAACTGTCTTCGACGGCCGATGCATCGTCGCCGAGCACGCCGGGAATCAGGCGTACCACGGCGTCCATCAGGGCCATCGCCGGCAGTTCGCCGCCCGATAACACGAAGTCGCCGAGAGAAATTTCCTCATCGACGCAGCGATCGAGCAGGCGCTGGTCCACCGCTTCGTAGCGACCGCACAGAATGACGAGACCGGGCTCGTCCTTCAGTGCCATCGCACGGGCGTGGGTCAGTGGCTTGCCTTGCGGCGACATGAACACCACGCGCGGGCTGGGCAGACCGAGGTCTTGCTGGCGCGCCTTCGCGGCATTGATGGTCGCTTCAAGCGGCCGTGCCATCATCACCATGCCGGGACCACCGCCATACGGGCGGTCATCGACGGTGCGGTGACGGTCTTGCGTGAAATCGCGTGGATTCCAGAGATGCAAGCCCCAGCGTTGCTGCTCGAACGCACGGCGGGTCACCCCGGACTGCGTCAATGCGGCAAACATTTCCGGGAACAAGCTCACGACGTCAAATTGCATCGGATCTCAAGCCCACGTGGACGGGTTCAAAAATCGAGACCCCAGTCCAGGGTAATCAGTTTTTGGTCGAGGCTGACAGTCTTGACGAATTGGTCGACGAACGGCACGAGGCGCTCAGGGGCCTTCTCGTCTGACGACGGATCGGGCACCGGCACGATGCGCAAAATCGATTGCGCGCCATTGCTCATCATGTCGGCCACCTTGCCCAGGGCTTCGCCCTGCAGGTTGACCACGTCAAGCCCGATCAGATCGGACCAGTAATACTCATCTTCTTCGAGCGCGGGAAACGCGCTGCGTGCGATCTGTACCGTGGCGCCCTTGAGCGCTTCAGCAGCATCGCGGCCCTGCAGGCCGACCAGCGTGGCGACGACATCGCCGCCATGCAGTTTTGCACTGCGCACCGTGACGGCGTGCAGAGTCGGCTTGCTGACCCACCAGGTTTTCACGCTCAGCAGCGCATCGGCATCAGAAGAGTGCGGCGTGACACGAATGCCACCGACGATGCCATAAGCACCGGACACATACCCCACTTCGGCCAGATCGGCGGGAACCGAAGTCCCCATACCGGCGTTGCTTGCTGCTGAATCGTTCAAACCTGCGTACCTTGCTTAATAAAAATTAAGCAGCTGGCTTTTGCTGGGCGACCAGGCGAGCGACGGTTGGCGACAGTTGCGCGCCAACGCCTTCCCAGTGAGCCAGACGGTCAGCAGCGATACGCAGGCTGACTTCAGCGCCCGATGCCATCGGGTTGTAGAAACCGATACGCTCGATGAAACGACCATCGCGACGATTGCGCGAATCAGTTGCAACGATGTTGAAGAACGGACGCTTTTTTGCGCCACCACGAGCCAAACGAATAACGACCATAATATTTCCGAAAAAGTTGTTCTGGACGGAGAAAGTCGACGATTATAGCGCGCGACACCGAACAGCAGCAAGCGTTAATGATACAGGGCGCGCAGTCCCAGGAGAATCAACCATTATCACCGATTTCGCGCCAGACCGCTACCAGCCATCTGCCCTAATGCCCTGGAATACGCTGCCAATCGCCGAAAGCGTGCCATTCGCGCCAATCTGGACGATACTTTGGCTTTCCTGAACGATTGACAACATCCATGGCTGCTGCGCACAAGAACAAGACTGTCGCCACCCTGCTCGCCCTGCTGCTGGGTGGCTTCGGCATTCACCGCTTTTATCTGAAACCGGGCGCGGACCGCATCGGTCTGCTGCACCTGTGCTGCCTGCCGGTCATGGGGATCCTGTACGGCGCGGTCAAGCCGCATCCGTTCTATATGGTGCTGCCGCTGCTGGTGTCGTACATCGCCGGCTTTGTCGAGGCGCTGGTGATCGGGCTGACGCCGGATGAGAAGTGGGATGCAGCGTACAACACGCACAGCGGGCAGCAGACGCATTCGAACTGGGTGCTGGTGCTGCTGCTGGTGATCACGATGCTGGTGGCGACGACCGTGCTGATCGGGACGATCGCACGGTTGTCGGACGTGGTGTACACGGGTGGCGCGTACGGGTAAAAAAAGGCAGCCCGCGGGCTGCCTTTTTGTTACGGGCAACGCGAACTGTTCCGTTAGAACTGCTCGATCTCCAGCGCCAGCACGCCCGCTGCGCCATCGACGATCGACGTGCGCAGCCCCGGCGCCTGCGACAGGATGTGGTCGGCAAAGAAGCGCGCCGTGCCGATCTTGGCGCGGTAGAAGGCGGCATCGCCCTCCCCGGCATCCAGGCGCTTCTGCGCCGCCAGTGCGGCGCGCGCCATCTGCCAGCCGCCGAGCACGATGCCCGCCAGCTTCAGGTACGTGACGCTGCCGGCAAACACCGCCTTCACGTCCGTCCTGATATTGGCCACCACATACTCGACCACTTGCTCGAGCGCCGCGCTGCCCTCTTGCAGGCGCTGCGCAATCGCCGTGAAATCGGCGTTCTGCGCCTCGCCCAGCTGGCGTTCGACATCCCGGATCTGGGCGATCAGCGCCTTGGCCACGGCGCCGCCATCGCGCACCGTCTTGCGACCCACCAGGTCATTGGCCTGGATCGCGGTCGTGCCTTCGTAGATGGTCAGGATCTTGGCGTCGCGGTAGTGCTGCGCCGCGCCCGTTTCTTCGATGAAGCCCATGCCGCCGTGCACCTGCACGCCGTCGCGTGCGACCTGCTCGCTCATCTCGGTCGCCCAGCCCTTGATGACGGGGACCAGGTATTCATAGATGGCCAGGTTGGCCGTGCGCGTGGCTTCGTCGGGATGGTGATGGGCCAGGTCGGACAGTGCCGCGCCGACATACGACAGCGCGCGCGCGGCTTCCGTCTGCGAACGCATCGACATCAGCATGCGGCGCACGTCCGGGTGGTGGATGATCGTCACCGGGCCGCTCGAACCGGCCACGTCGCGCGACTGGACGCGGTCCTTGGCAAAGGCCACCGCGCCCTGGTACGCATGCTCGGCCAGGCCGACGCCCTGGATGCCCACGCCGAAGCGCGCTGCATTCATCATGATGAACATGTATTCGAGGCCACGGTTTTCTTCGCCGACCAGCGTGCCGACGGCGCCGCCGTTGTCGCCAAACTGCAGCACGGCCGTCGGACTGGCCTTGATGCCCAGCTTGTGTTCGATCGAGACGCAGGCAACGTCGTTGCGCGCGCCCAGTGAACCATCGTCGTTGATCATGAACTTGGGCACGATGAACAGCGAGATCCCCTTCACGCCCGGTGGCGCGTCAGGCGTGCGCGCCAGCACCAGGTGCACGATGTTCTCGGTCATGTCGTGATCGCCATACGTGATGTAGATCTTGGTGCCGAACAGTTTATAGGTGCCATCGCCCTGCGGCTCGGCGCGGGTGCGCACAGCGGCCAGGTCCGAGCCAGCCTGCGGCTCGGTCAGGTTCATGGTGCCGGTCCACCGGCCCGACACCAGCGGCTCGAGAAAGCGCGCCTTTTGCGCGTCCGAGCCAGCGGTGAGCAAGGCCTCGATGGCGCCATCGGACAACAGTGCCACCAGCGCGAACGACAGGTTGGCGCCGTGCAGCATTTCCATGCAGGGCGTGGCCACGAGCTTGGGCAAGCCCTGCCCGCCGAAGTCCTGCGGATGCTGCACGCCCTGCCAGCCGGCCTCGGCGTACGCCTTGAACGCCTCGCGGAAGCCCTTGGTCGTGGTAACAAAGCCGTCTTTCCAGTAGCTCGGGTCCTTGTCGCCCACGCGGTTCAGCGGCGCGATCACGTCGCGGCAGAATTTCGCGTTTTCTTCCAGGACCGCTTCCACGGTATCGGGCGTCGCATCTTCACAGCCGGGCAGCGCATTGATCTCGGCCAGATTGGCCAGTTCGGTCAGCACGAACTGCATGTCTTTCAGCGGGGCGTTGTAGCTCACCATTGTCTCCTGAATAAATTCTTATGCAAAAAAAACGCCGTTCCTGCAGAGGCGGGAACGGCGTCATTGGCGGCTGTCGGCGCGGCGTACAACGACGCCGCGCCTGGCGATCAGCCCAGTTCCTTGACCAGTTCCGGCACGGCTTCGAACAGATCGCCCACCAGGCCGTAGTCGGCGACCGAGAAGATCGGCGCTTCCGGGTCCTTGTTGATGGCGACGATGACCTTCGAGTCCTTCATGCCGGCCAGGTGCTGGATCGCGCCGGAAATACCGACGGCGATGTACAGCGTTGGCGCGACGATCTTGCCCGTCTGGCCGACTTGCCAGTCGTTCGGCACGAAGCCGGCGTCGACGGCGGCGCGCGATGCACCCATGGCCGCGCCCAGCTTGTCGGCCAGCGGCTCGAGGATCTTGAAGTTGTCGGCCGAGCCGATGCCGCGGCCACCCGAGACGATCACCTTGGCGGCGGTCAGTTCCGGACGATCCGACTTGGCCAGCTCGCGGCCCACGAAGCTCGACGTACCTGCGTCCGCCACGGCAGCGATGGCTTCGATGGCGGCCGAACCACCAGCGGCTGCGGAATCGAACGCCGTGCCGCGCACGGTGATGACTTTCACGCTGTCGCTCGACTGCACGGTGGCAATCGCGTTACCGGCGTAAATCGGGCGCTCGAACGTGTCGGGCGAATCGACCTTGGTGATTTCGGAAATCTGCGCGACGTCGAGCTTGGCAGCCACGCGCGGCAGGATGTTCTTGCCGTAGGCGGTGGCTGGCGCGAGGATGTGCGAGTAGCTGCCGGCGATCGCCAGAATCTGCTCGGCCACGTTCTCGGCCAGGCCGTCGGCGAAGTGCGGCGCGTCGGCGACCAGCACTTTCGAAACGCCCGCGATCTGCGCAGCAGCTTCGGCAGCGGCGCCGCAACCCGAACCGGCAACCAGGATGTGCACATCGCCGCCGCACTGAACAGCTGCGGTAACGGTGTGGTGGGTAGCGCCCTTCAGGGAGCCGTTGTCGTGTTCAGCAATGACTAATGCGACCATGTTGATTCCTATCTTGTAAATGACGACAAACGGCTCAGATGACTTTGGCTTCAGTGCGCAGCTTCTGCACCAGCGTGCCCACGTCCGGGACCTTCACGCCCGCCGAACGCTTGGCAGGCTCGACGACTTTCAGGGTCTTGAGGCGCGGCGCCACGTCCACGCCCAGGTCTTCCGGCTTGATCGTCTCGAGCGGCTTTTTCTTTGCCTTCATGATGTTCGGCAGCGTCACATAGCGCGGCTCGTTCAGGCGCAGGTCGGTGGTGATGACTGCAGGCAGCTTGAGCGCCACGGTTTCCAGGCCGCCGTCGACTTCGCGCGTCACGGTGACCTTGTCGTCCTCGAGCACCACTTTCGATGCGAACGTCGCTTGTGGCCAGCCCAGCAGTGCGGCGAGCATCTGGCCGGTCTGGTTCGAGTCGTCGTCGATTGCCTGCTTGCCCAGGATGATCAGCTGTGGCTGCTCTTTGTCGGCCAGTGCCTTCATGATCTTGGCCACGCCCAGCGGCTCGGTGTCGCCCGCGGTCTCGACCAGGATGGCACGGTCGGCGCCGATGGCCAGGCCGGTACGCAGGGTTTCCTGGCACTGAGGCACGCCGATCGACACTGCCACCACTTCGGTAACCTTGCCGCCTTCTTTCAGGCGGGTGGCCTCTTCCAGCGCGATTTCGTCGAACGGGTTCATCGACATCTTGACGTTGGCGATATCCACGCCGCTGTTGTCGGACTTGACGCGAACCTTGACGTTGTAGTCGACCACGCGTTTGACGGGTACCAGGACTTTCATAGGGTGCCTTTTAAAATGAGATGGAGACAGACTAAAGTGGCTCAGATTATATGAGAAATCGGGGCATCGGGCCAAATTAAAGCACGAGCGTGCGATTTTTTAGTAGAGTAAAACACCTAAAGTAGTCTGTCTGTCATGAATTCGGGGAAACAGACGGGGGCAGACCCCGTTACGACAATGCGCGCCGTCGCGATGAACGCGACCCGGCGGCGTGGCTTACTTGCGGCGCATCAGAAAAGTGAACTCGCCGTGTTCGAAGGTGTGGGCCAGCAGCGCATTGCCGGTCTGCTTGGCGAAGGCCTGGAAATCACGCACGGAGCCGGTGTCGGTGGCCACGATACGCAGCACCTGACCGCTCTCCATGTCGGCGAGCGCCTTCTTCGCTTTGAGGATGGGCAGTGGGCAATTCAGCCCCCGCGCATCCAGATCTTTCTGGAATTCCATAATATCGGTGTCGGTGTCGAAAATGATGTCGCTCATCGCATTCCTGATCAGTAAGGATGGTGCTGGAACTTGAATACTACTCCAATTCGCGCAGTATGACGCACCGCACCAAAATAGTCATAGATTGTTGCGAGCCTGCAACCCAATGTTAAAAGCTTGACGAAGTTACACGGAGTCTGTACTGGATGCTCACGGAAAAGCACTATGGCGGTGCATCTTTTCAACCAGATGTGATCCAAAACGGCGCATACAATAGCCGTTCCGGCAAGCCCGCGCAATAGAATTGCGCGATGTTGTCGCAGCCAGGCGGGCCTTACTGCTCGACCAGTTCGACCCGCCGGTTCTGCTGGCGCCCCGCCTCGGCGCGGTTCGACGCCAGTGGCGCATACGCAGCCACGCCTTTCGGACTGAGGCGCGCGGCATCGATCTTGTAGGTGCCGGCCAGCGCCCCGACCACCGACTCGGCGCGTCGCTGCGACAACGCCAGGTTCTGGGCCACGGCGCCCTGGTTGTCGGTGTGACCGACCACGAACACCTTGAGCTTTGGCGACTGCTTGAGCATGGCAGCCATCTCGGCCAGCGCAGCTGCCGATTCGGGTTTGACGTCGGCCTTGCCGGTGTCGAAATAGACGCCGTAGATCGCCACCTTGCCGTCCGTGGCGATGCCCTTGGCCATGTCCGCCGCGTTCAGGTCGGCAGCAACCTTGCCCCCTTCCATCGGCTTGCCTTCGACGATGTCGAGGTAGACGCCGCCGTTCTTGCCCTGGACCGGATCGACTGCGTATACGGCAACGGTCAGCGCAGACCCATCGGGCCGCGTTCCCGATGCGAGCAGATAACGGTTGTCATTGCGGCCGTAGTTGAAGGGCGAGGTCGCCGCCTCGCCGCCCTGGATGAAGTTGTAGCCTACCCGCTGCTGCTGCACGAAGTCGCCAAAATTTTCGCCACAGGTTTCCTTGGCGCAGGCGAAGGTGCTTTTCATGCCGGCCTTTTCGAGCGCCGTCTGGTAGTTGCGCATGACTTCGAGCGACGAGCGGTCCTGGGGATAGACGTAGGCGATGCGGGTGTACTTGCCTTCCAGGCGCAGGGTCTTCTCGAAACCGGGCTTGCCGGCGATCCGGACGCGCTTGCCTGCCGGCAGCGTGGCCTCGTCGAACTGCTTCACCTCGTAGCCAACCAGCTTCGCGCCCGCAAAACGCGTGAGCAGCGGATGATCCTTGCCGCCCTTGACCGTGTCGTTTGCCGGCATCTGGGCCTGCGCCACAGACACCGCCGTTACCAGAAGACCCGTTACCAGAACCCGAAGTGTCAGCATGATCGCCTTTAAAAGGTTGATGTTCGTGCATGATTCTATGAGGGCAATGCGATGAAGGCAATAAAAAACGCCGCCCGGAGAGGCGGCGTTTTTTATCCGGCAAAACGCTGCTTACGCGCGTTTGCCCACCCAGCCAGCCACGCCGGCCAGCGCCGTCGGCAAGCCCGATGGATCGGTGCCGCCGGCCTGCGCCATGTCCGGACGCCCGCCGCCCTTGCCGCCCACCTGCTGGGCCACAAAGTTGACCAGCTCGCCCGCCTTGACCTTGCCGGTGGCATCCTTGGTCACGCCTGCGATCAGGCTGACCTTGCCATCGAGGACGCTTGCCAGCACGATCGCGGCCGTGCCCAGTTTGTCCTTGAGCTTGTCCATCGCTTCACGCAGCGTCGCCACGTCGGCGCCTTCCATCGTGGCCGCCAGCACCTTGATGCCGTTGACGTCGATGGCTTGCGCGATGAGCTCGTCGCCCTGCCCTGACGCCAGCTTCGACTTCAGTGCCGCGACTTCTTTTTCGAGCAGCTTTACCTGGTCTTGCACCTGGCCGATGCGGCTGGTCAGTTCGTCAGGATTGGTCTTGAGGGCGCCAGCCGCTTCGATCAGCTTGCGGTTGATCGATTGGACCAGGGCCAGTGCACCTTCGCCCGTGACGGCTTCGATACGGCGGATACCGGCCGCGACGCCGCCTTCGGACACGATCTTGAACAGGCCGATGTCGCCGGTGCGGGTCACGTGGACGCCGCCGCACAGCTCTTTCGACGTGCCGATGTCGAGCACGCGCACGGTGTCGCCGTACTTCTCGCCGAACAGCGCCATGGCGCCGTGCTTGACCGCATCGTCAAACGACATATTGTGCGATTGCGTCGCGTGGTTCTCGAGAATTTCGCGGTTGACGATGGTCTCGACCTGTGTGATCTCGTCCAGCGTCAGCGCCTGCGGGTGGCTGAAGTCGAAGCGGGTCTTGTCCGGGTCGACCAGCGAGCCTTTTTGTGCCACGTGTGTGCCCAGCACTTCGCGCAGCGCCTTGTGCATCAGGTGCGTTGCCGAGTGGTTGCGGATGGTGCGTGCGCGCTTGGCCGTATCGACCTGTGCGTCGACCGTTGCGCCCACCTTCAGCGTGCCTTCGCGCAGCACGCCGTGGTGACCGAAGACGTCGGCCTGGATCTTGAGCGTGTCTTCGACTTCGAAGCGGATGGCGCCGTCGCCAATCACACCCTGGTCGCCCACCTGGCCGCCCGATTCGGCGTAGAACGGCGTCGTGTCGAGCACGACGATGCCGGCCTGGCCGGCGCTCAGTTGCTCGACCTTCACGCCGTCGGCGTACAGCGCAAGCACGTGCGTGTTGTGGGCCAGCGAATCGTAGCCGACGAATTTCGTTTTCTCGCCAGCGTACTCGACGTTGGCGGCCATCTTGAACTTGCCGGCGGCGCGCGCCGTTTTCTTCTGCTGTTCCATCGCGGCGGTAAAGCCTGCTTCGTCGAGCGTGATGCCACGCTCGCGGCAGATGTCGGCAGTCAGATCCAGCGGGAAGCCGTAGGTATCGTACAGCGTGAAGGCGGTGCCGCCGTCGAGGTTCTTCGGATCCTTGGCCAGCTGCGCTTCCAGGATCTTCATGCCGTTTTCGAGCGTCTCGCCGAAGCGTTCTTCTTCGGCCTTGAGCACCTGCGCCACGCGGTCTTTGGCCGTGCGCAGTTCGGGGTAGGCTTCGCCCATCTCGATGTCCAGGTCAGCCACCAGCTTGTAGAAGAATGGCTTGGTCTGGCCCAGCTTGTGGCCATGACGCAGCGCGCGGCGCACGATGCGGCGTAGCACGTAGCCGTGCCCTTCGCTGCTCGGGATGATGCCGTCGACAATCATGAACGACGCAGCGCGGATGTGGTCGGCGATGACCTTGAGCGAATTGTTGTCGAGGTCAGGTGCGGCGGTTTCGCGGGCAGCGGCCTTGATCAGGTTCTGGAACAAGTCGATTTCGTAGTTGCTGTGCACGTTCTGCAGCACGGCGGCCAGACGCTCCATGCCCATGCCGGTGTCAATCGACGGCTTTGGCAGCGGCGTGAGCGAGCCGGATTCGTCGCGGTAGAACTGCATGAACACGAGGTTCCAGATTTCGATGAAGCGGTCGCCGTCTTCTTCGGCCGAGCCCGGTGGGCCGCCCCAGATGTCGGCGCCGTGGTCATAGAAGATCTCGGTGCACGGACCGCATGGGCCCGTATCGGCCATCTGCCAGAAGTTGTCGGAGGCGTAGCGCGCGCCCTTGTTGTCGCCGATGCGGATGATGCGCTCTGTCGGCACGCCGATTTCGTTGGCCCAGATGTCGTACGCTTCGTCATCCTCGAAGTACACGGTGATGGTCAGCTTTTCGGCTGGCAGCAGGTAGACCTTGGTCAGGAGCTCCCAGGCCAGCTGGATCGCATCGCGCTTGAAATAGTCGCCAAAGCTGAAGTTGCCCAGCATCTCGAAGAACGTGTGGTGCCGCGCCGTGTAGCCGACGTTTTCGAGGTCATTGTGCTTGCCGCCGGCGCGCACGCAGCGCTGCACGGACGTCGCGCGCGAATACGGGCGCGAATCCAGGCCCAGGAACACATCCTTGAACTGCACCATGCCGCTGTTGGTCAGCAGCATGGTCGGATCGTTGCCCGGCACCAGCGGGCTGGAACGCACGATGGAATGGCCTTTGGATTCAAAGAACTTGAGGAACTTTTCGCGGATGTCGGAGGATTTCATGTCTGATCGTTGGGCGGAGTGAGGCAGCGTGCCTGTAAAGGAACGATTATAGCCTAGCTCCCCGATCCATTCTCAGCGCAGCAGGCTCAGGATCGAGCGTGGTTGCCCGTTGGCCTGCGCCAGCATCGCCGACGCCGCCTGCTGCAGGATCTGCGTGCGGGTCAGCCGGGCCGTGTCGCTGGCGTAATCGGTGTCCTGGATGCGCGAGCGCGCTGCCTGGATGTTCTGCGAACTCGTCTCGAGCGCACTGGCGGCCAGGTCGAGCCGGTTGCTCGAGGCGCCCGTACGCACGCGCTGCTCACCCACAAATTCCAGCGCCCGGTCGATGCTCAGCAGCGCCACGCTCGATCGCGTCATGTCGAGATTGGCCAGGCCCAGAGCGCGCGCATTCATCGACGAGAATTGCAGGTCGATCAGGTCGCTCGCTTTGTCCCCGGCCTGCACCTGCACCCGCCGCACGCCGCTGGCGCCGCCCTCGTCCGGGTAGACGACGTTGAAACCGGCCAGGCCATCCGCGGCATTGCTGGTCCCGCTGGCAGGCACGACGGCGCGGGCATCGCGCACGGGGCCGCCGTCGGCGTCCAGTCCGCCGATCGCGCCCGTATCGGCATTGGTCAGATTCATTTTTGTATTGATAAATTGTTCGCCGTTGGCGCCGAAGTCGGCCAGGAACGCGGCGTTGCTCGTGTACACGCCTTTCGAGACGGCATTGAGCGCCGCATCCAGGTCGGCGGACTGGTTGTTGTTCAAGTATTGCATGATGCCCTTGATGCCCCCCTCCACGCCCAGGCCCTTCATGCGGTCGTGCAGGTAGCGGCTGGCGGCATACCCGCCTTCGTACGAAAAACCGCCGCCGGCGATGGTGGCGACGACCCCCGCCATGCTGCCGGCACCGGCCAGGCGTTCGTCGGCACCATTGATCAGTTCAGCCGTGCCTTCGACGAACCATTGCGGCAGCGCTCCCATGTTCATCGTGCGGCCCATCACCGCGTGCACCATCTCATGGGCGACGATGCGGTCGCTGTAGAGCGGCGCGCTGCCGCCGTCGGGGGTAGCCGCGGTGCCGAAGTCGGCCATGTCGATATTCAGGTGCAGATTGTTCAGCTTGCCACCGGACGACGTGCCGGACACCGAAGCGAGCACGTTGTAGGCACCATCCGTGGTGTCGAGGTTGACAGTCAGTTTGGCGCCATCGCCCATGAGCCCGTAATGCTGCTTGATCAGGTCTTCGGCCGAACTGAGCCAGCCGGACTGGAGGCCATCGAGCACGGCGCGCCGTCGTTCGTCGCCGCCAATGCTGACGGTGTCCTGCGAAAACACTGCTTCGCCGTTGAAACTGGTGTCGGTGCCTACCTGTGTGATGTGTTGCAGCAGCGCCTGTGTTTCTTTCTGCAGCGCGCCGCGGTCCCCATCCGTGTAGCTGCCATTGCCGGCGGCCACTGCCATCTCGCGCAGGCGTTGCAGGGTCTCGGTGACGCTGGCCATGGCGCCATCGGCCACCTGCAGCATCGACGTCGCGTCGCTCATGCTGCGCAGCGCCTGGCTGGTGCCGCGCAGGTTCGAGTTCAAGCGCGACGTGATCGCCTGGCCGGCCGCATCGTCCGATGCGCGGTTGATGCGCATGCCGGAGCTCAGGCGCTCGACGAGCTTTGCCTGCTCGGTGTCATGCGTGCGCATGCTGCGCTGCGTACTGAGCGACAGGGTATTCGTTGATATGGAAAGCGCCATGGTGGCAACACCGTCAGGGTGATCGTCCCTTCTTAACGTCACCCCTCGTTGTTACTTTAGGTCACCGTGTAAATATAGTGCCTGACCTTGATCTCAGGCGAAATCGGGCGTGATCAGGTCGATGCGGTCGGTGCAGAAGGCGTCCACGCCCCACGCCAGCAGTTCGCGCGCGCGGCCGGCATCGTTGACGGTGTAGCAGAACAGGCCGTAGCCCGCGTCCTTGACGGCGCGTGCCTGCTGCCGGCTCAGGTGCAGGTGATTGGTATGGATGGCGCGCGCACCGAGCGCCTGCGCCCGCGTCTGCCAATCGGCACCGAGGGCGCTGATCAAGCAGGCGCGCGGCAGCGCCGGTGCGGCCGCCTGCGCTGCTGCCAGCGCGACGTCGCTGAACGATGACAACAGCGGCAACGCGGCCGGGTCGCCGGACGCGAGCGCGTCGGCGAACAGCGCGGCCGTCATCTGCGCCACGACGCGGCCCGTCTCCCGTTCGTAGCCGGGCGCCGGCTTGATCTCGATATTCATCCAGATGCCGCGGGCCATGCACAGGCGCGCGAAGGCGTCGAACAGCGGCACCGGCTCGCCCGCAAACGCCGGGCCGAACCAGCTGCCGGCATCCATCGCGGCCAGGTCCAGCGCATCGTGCTCGAACACGCTGCCGCTGCCCCGGACCGTGCGGCCCAGGCCCGGGTCGTGCAGCACCACGGGGACGCCGTCGCGCGCCAGCATGACGTCGAACTCGATCGCGCGAAAGCCCGCTGCCATGCCGCAGCGCAGGCCGGCCACCGTGTTCTCGGGCGCGAGGGTGCCGCCGCCACGGTGCGCGAGGATGCGGGGCCACGGCCACACGGGATCGTGCTTCATCATGCAGCAGCCGGTTGACCGAAGCGGTAAGCAAGTAATGCGAAGACGCCCAGGTTCAGCGCCACCGTCGCCTGAAATTTCCATTGGAACGATTGCTTGCTGGTCTTGTGGCGCAGCCACTGTTGCGCCAGCACGGCGCCGGGCCAGCCACCGATCAGGCCCAGCAGCAGGAGCGTGGCTTCCGGCGTGCGCCACGTGCTGGCGCGAGCGGCCGACTTGTCCATCGCGTAGGCCACGAAACAGGTCAGGCTGGTGACGAGATAGGCGGCGCCGACGATCTGCGACATGTTCCAGGCCAGGCTGGCAAACAGGTACAGGACGAGGAACATGGCGAGCGGGACGTAGGGCATGCCGACAGCTTACCGTTCGCGGCGCCGTCGTGTCCACTTGGCAAATAGATGCAGCGCTACCCTTTCCTGCTCAACACCCACGCAACGGTCACAGAGCGCAGAGCGCGGACCGCAGAGCCCAGATCGTTGATGATCGATGCACCGTGGGTTCGTCATCGTACAGAGCGGTACATATCAAAACGCCTACGCTGGTCATCCATCCCGGCATTCACCCAGCAGGAGAACACATGGCTTTTGATTTAGGTAATTTGTTGCAGCAATATCTTGGTGGCGCAGGCGCCGCCAGCACCAACGGCAATGCTGCCGCCGACTTCGACCAGGTAGCGCAGAACGCGCCCCGGGCCAGCGTCGCACAAGGCATCGCGAGCGCACTGCGCTCCGACCAGACCCCACCGTTCCCGCAGATGGTCAGCCAGCTGTTTGGCCAGAGCGACCAGAACCAGCGCGCCGGCATGCTGACCAGCTTGCTGGGTGGCGCGGGTGGCAGCGTGCTGTCGTCGGTCGCCGGTGGCGCACTGAGCAAGATCTTCGGCAACAATGTGCCGACGCAGGTGACACCTGAACAGGCAGCGCAGGTCTCGCCCGAGCAAGTACAGGAACTGGCTGAAAAAGCACAACAGCAGAATCCCGGCATCGTCGATCGCATGAGCGACTTCTACGCCGAGCATCCGACGCTGATCAAGGCTGCCGGGGGCGCCGCCCTGGCCGTCGCACTGGGCTACATGGCAAACAACATCCGTAAACAATCACCAGAAAAGGAGGGTCCCGTGGGTATCCTGAGCAACATCTTCCATAAAATTTTCCCAGGCAAAAAAGACGCAGCACCGGCGGCAACGCCAACGGCTGCACCTGCTGCCCCGACCGCAGCACCGGCAGCACCAACGGCCGCCGCACCGGCAGCAGCGCCAGCGCCAGCAGCGGCGCCAGCCCAGCCAGTCGATGTCGAGCAAGTCCTGAACGGCATGCTCGCCTCGTCGGGCCAGCAACTGAACTGGCGTTCGTCGATCGTCGACCTGCTCAAGCTGCTCGGCCTGGACAGCAGCCTGCAGTCGCGCAAGGAACTCGCCGCTGAGCTGAACTACACCGGCGACATGAACGATTCGGCCAAGATGAACATCTGGCTGCACCGCCAGGTCATGAACAAGCTGGCAGCCAATGGCGGCAAGGTGCCTGCTGACCTGCGTGACTGATACCCCGTAGCGCGCAACAAACAAAACCGCAACCGGTCTGGCCGGCTGCGGTTTTTTTCATTCAGTCGGCCAGTGTCGTGTTGGCCGTCGTGCCGCATGCAAAGCAGAACCGTGCAAACGCATTCTTGCGCGTCGTGCAGGCAGTGCAGCGGTTGAACAGGCCGATGCCACAGTGCGGGCAGAAATCGTTCTTGCCGTCCTTCAGGTCGACCGCCCGCTCGCAGCCGGGACACACACTTTTCACCAGCCGGGTCTGAACCACGTCATAGCGCATCCCCTGGCGGCGTTCGGCATCGGGCAAGGCTTCAGCCAGCTTCTGGCGCGCCAGGTATCCCTGCAACCACCGGATCGCATAACGCCCGGCAACGACCGTCAGGACGATGCCGACGATGTAGCGCACGTAACCGCCATAGCTCGGCAGATACGGCACCAGTTCGAAAAAGAACGTGAACAACGCAAACAGGATGAAGCCCCAGGCGAATGGCCAGTCGGGCGTCTTGCGCTTGTGCTTGAACAGCCAGCCGGCCACCAGCAACAGCGGCAGGGTCAGTGCAAGCCGATAGCCGAAGACACGCAGCTCACGCGCAGCCTGGGCTTCAAACAACGCCGTCTCGGCAGGCTCTTCCAGCGAGCGCCAACGGGTGCCGGCACGCTCCCCGGCCTGGGTTGCGTCGAGCAGCGTCTGCTGCTCGGCTTCGACTGCTGCAAGCGCCGTGCGCTCGGCGCTTGCGAGCGCATCGAGTGCTTCGGTGCGCTTGATTAATTCCGGATCCTGCTCGGGGCGCGCCGTCACCTGCCGCGTCGCCAGCCAGTTGCCGAACGTCTCGCGCGCCGAGGCAGTATTCGCACTGGCCACCGTGTGCTTCTGGGTTGCCTGTTCCAGACGCGACTGGGCCTGCTCCTGCGCCTTGTGCGCTGCTTCCCGCTCGGCTTGCACACTGGCCAGTTGGGCCGGGTCCATGAACTGCTCGAGCGTCAGTGGCTCTTCAACATCGCGCAAGTTCTGCACGATCAGGCTGCCAAGCCCGATCAAAAAGCCGGCAAACACGAACGCAACGAGCCACAGGGCGCGCTGCATCCATTTTTCAGTCAGGCGAAGGCCTTTGCTCATGAGGAACTCCCGGGTGATGGACAAGCGTGCAGCTTGCCACCCCCGGGCGCCGTGCGCTACCGATAGTCAACACGGCCTTGCGCTGCGCTACCACCGGCATCACCTCGTGATACCCGTCCGAAGCAAGCTTAGAAGTACGACAGTCCCAGCGCCTTCTTGACTTCATCGGTGGTGGCCGCCGCAACTTCACGCGCCTTCATCGTGCCTTCCTTCAGCATCTGCATGACGTAAGCCGGGTCTTTCGCGAACTCTTCACGGCGCGCGCGGATCGGCGCCAGCATGTCCTGCAGGATGCCTTCGAGGCGCTTCTTGACGATGCTGTCGCCCAGGCCGCCGCGCTGGTAATGCGCCTTCATCTCGGCCAGGCCATCCTTGTCGGTATCGAACGCGTCCAGGTACGTGAAGGCGACGTTGCCTTCGATGTGGCCCGGGTCGGACACCTTCAGGTGCAGGGGGTCGGTGTAGACGTTCTTGACGGCGGCGCGGATCTCGTCAGGGCTGGCGCCCAGGTTGATCGTGTTGCCCAGCGACTTGCTCATCTTGGCCTTGCCGTCGATGCCTGGCAGGCGCCCCACTTCGGGCACGAAGGCCTTGGCTTCCACCAGAATGTCGCGCCCCACGATGCGATTGAACTTGCGCACGATCTCGTTGCACTGCTCGATCATCGGGATCTGGTCTTCACCGACCGGCACCATGTTTGCCTTGAAGGCGCTGATGTCGGCAGCCTGGCTGGCCGGGTAGGTCAAAAAGCCCGCCGGGATGTCGCGCTCGAAGCCGCGCAGGACGATTTCAGCCTTGACGGTCGGGTTGCGCTCGAGGCGCGCGACGGTCACGAGGTTCAGGTAATAGAACGTGAGCTCGGTCAGCTCGGGAATTTGCGACTGGATGAACACGGTCGTCTTGGCAGGATCGATCCCGACAGCAAGGTAATCGAGCGCCACTTCGACCACATTCCGGTGTACCTTACCCAAGTCATCCATATTGTCGGTCATGGCCTGGGAGTCGGCGAGCATGACGAACTGACGGTATTGATGCTGATACGCCACGCGATCGCGCAGGCTGCCGACGAAGTGGCCCAGGTGCAGCGGGCCCGTTGGCCGGTCACCGGTGAGGATGATCGAGTTGGCAGCCGGGGTTGCTACGGTAGCAGTGGCAGTATCGGTAGAAGTAGTTGAAGTAGGCAGTGTCATCGAGGTTCCTGGTTCTATGCCCCGATCGCTGCGTATCAACAATGAACGCCGCCTGAATCGAGGCGGCTATGAAATGCACATCATTTCCCGTGGCCGCGCGCTGTCAGCGGCGCCACCAGGAAAGAAGAATGGAATGTGCTTTCGGAAAGATCATGGACCGCATGGTTGCAGGTTGCCGCCGCGCTGTCAACCGCCACCCGGACCATGACCCGACAGCAAGCTCTCCCAACACAGCAGAAATTAACTGGAGCACTTCGCAGAGCACTTCATGCCGACCAGCTAGTTGCAATAATATTAAGGAATCAACGCCATGAACAAGAGCACGAACAGCCACAATGATCAGAACCACCAGGACCATCCCCTCGAACTGTGGGGCGGCCTCGAATGCACCGTCAACCGCGTGCAGGACGCCTATTTCAGCCAGCTCGACCGCAACGGCCACACCGACCGGCCGTGCGACATCGAGCGCTTCGCCGGCCTCGGCATCCGCGCCATCCGCTATCCGATCCTGTGGGAGCGCACGGCGCCGGATGGCCTCGAGCACGCCAACTGGCACTGGCCCGACGAACGCCTGAACGCGCTGCGCGCCGCCGGTGTCACGCCGATCGCCGGCCTGGTCCACCACGGCAGCGGGCCGCGCCACACGAGCCTGGTCGACCCCGGTTTTGCAGAGGCACTGGCCGCCTACGCCGGCGCTGTCGCCGCGCGCTATCCCTGGCTCGAGTACTACACCCCCGTCAACGAGATCTGCACGACGGCGCGCTTTGCCGGCCTGTACGGTGTCTGGTATCCGCACGGGCGCGACGACCGCACCTTCATCCAGGCGCTGCTGAATCAGTGCCGCGCGACCGTGCTGTCGATGCGCGCGATCCGCGCCGTCAATCCAGATGCCAAGCTGATCCAGACCGACGATCTCGGCAAGACCTACAGCACGCCCGAACTGAGCGACGTCGCCGAGTTCTACAACGAGCGCCGCTGGCTGGGCTGGGACCTGCTGTGCGGAATGGTCGTGCCCGACCACCCGTTGTGGAACTACCTGCTGCGCAATGGCGCCGATGCCGCCGACATCCTCTGGTTCCGCGACAACCCGTGCCCACCCGACATCATCGGCTGCAATTACTACGTCACGAGCGAGCGCTGGCTCGACCATCGCCCGGAGCGCTATCCGGCGCACCACCGCGGCATGGCCGACGACCTTCCGTGCGCCGACGTCGAAGCCTCGCGCGTGCTGGCCACACCCACGCCCGGCATCGCCCCGCTGCTGCAGGAAATCTGGGACCGCTACGGCATCCCGCTGGCGATCACCGAAGCGCACATCGACGCCAACCGCGAAGACCAGATGCGCTGGCTGCTTGAAATCTGGGAAGCGGCGCAGCAGTCGCGCGCCAAGGGCGTGGACGTGCGCGCCGTGACCGTCTGGGCGCTGCTCGGGTCATTCGACTGGAATTGCCTCGTCACCGCCGAACACGGCTATTACGAGCCGGGCCCGCTCGACGTGCGCTCGCCGCTGCCGCGCCGCACTGCGCTGGCCAACATGATGAACGAACTGGCCGCCGGCCAGCCACTGTCGCACCCGGTACTGCGTGCGCAGGGCTGGTGGCGCCGCCCGGGCCGCTTCGTCTGCCAGCCCGTTGCCACGCCCGACACGGTTACGTCCACCGCCACCGACGGGCACCGCGTGGTCGACACGAGCGCCCCGCCGATCCTGATCCTGGGCGCCACCGGCACGCTGGGCCGCGCTTTTGCCCGCATCTGCGAAAAGCGCAACCTGGCGCACCGGCTGCTGTCGCGTCAGGACATGGACATCGCCGATCAGGAATCGGTCGAGCGCGCACTGGCGCGTTACAAACCGTGGGCCGTGATCAATACCTGCGGCTACGTGCGCGTGGACGACGCCGAGCACGAACTCGAGCGCTGCATGCGCGAAAACACCGTGGGCGCGGCGACGCTGGCCGCTGCCTGCGCGCAGCATGGCATTCACCTGACCACGTTCTCGAGCGACCTCGTGTTCGATGGCAGCAACGAGCGGCCGTATGTCGAATCCGATCCCGTTGCGCCGCTGGGCGTGTATGGCCGCAGCAAGGCCGAGGCCGAGCGCGTTGTCCTTCTGAACCACCCGGGTGCGCTGGTCGTGCGCACGAGCGCCTTCTTCGGGCCGTGGGACGAGCACAACTTCGTCACGCAGGCCCTCGCTGCGCTGGAACGGGGTGACCCGTTCGTCGCAGCCGGCGACCTGACCGTGTCGCCGACCTTCGTGCCCGACCTGGTGCATGCGTGCCTCGACCTCGCGGTCGACGGCGAAGCGGGCATCTGGCACCTGGCGAATCAGGGCGAACTCACCTGGGCCGAACTGGCGCGCCGCGCGGCCGAACTGGCCGGCATCGATGCGCACCGGCTCGAAGCGCTGCCCGCAGAGGAATTCGGCTTCACGGCGCCGCGCCCACGCTATTGCGCGCTCGCCAGCGAACGGGGCGCGCTGCTGCCGACGCTCGACGATGCGCTGCGCCGCTACATCGACCTGCGTAATGCCGACCGCGACGAACGGCGCGAGCTTGAAGCGCAGGCCGAACGGCGCCAGGACGTGGCGGGTGGCGAGCGTCAGGCCGAACTGGATGAGGCCATTCACTCGGGGACCTGACCGGTCCGTGTGGTAGGGTTGGCAATCGCGCCAACCCTCCACGAACAGGTACCACCGTGAACGACCACCACGCTTTCCCCTTCCTGCGTGAAATCCTGCTGTTCCTGATCCTGGCTGGCATCCTCATTCCTACCTTGCAGCGCCTGCGCATCAACCAGGTGCTGGGATTTCTTGCCGTCGGCGCCCTGCTCGGCCCCTTCGGCCTGGGCGCGCTGGCCCTGCATACGCCGTGGCTGTCGTTCCTCACCTTCCCCGCCGGCCCCGGCATCTCGATGCTGGCTGAAATCGGCGTGCTGTTCCTCATGTTCATGATCGGGCTGGAACTGTCGGCCGCGCGCCTGTGGTCGATGCGGCGCTGGGTGTTCGGTGCCGGCACCGCGCAGGTCGCGGCCAGCGCCACACTGATCGGCGCGGCCCTGTATCTGTATGGCTTGCCGGGCCAGGCCGCCGTCATCCTCGGCCTCGTGCTCTCATTGTCGTCCACCGCCGTCGTCATGCAGCTGATGAACCAGCAGCACAGCACCGGAACGCGCCTGGGCCAGGCCGCCTTCGCCGTATTGATGCTGCAGGATCTGGCCGTGGTGCCGATCCTGATCCTGATCGGCGCACTGGCGAAGGGTGCCGGCGACGGCAACGACGCGCTGCTGCTGGCCGCCATCACGCTGGCCAAGGCCGCTGGCGCGATTGCTCTCATCTACCTGGTGGGCGGGCGCGTCGTGCATCCGCTGTTTCGCGCCTTTGCCCGCCAGCGCCAGCCCGACGTGTTCATGGCACTGGTGCTGCTCGCGACCTTCGGCATCGCGGCGCTGTCGGCCGCCGCCGGCCTGTCGATGGCGCTGGGCGCACTGATCGCGGGCCTGCTGCTGGCCGAAACCGAATTCAAGCACGAGGTCGAGCTGATGGTCGAGCCGTTCAAGGGCCTGCTGATGGGCCTGTTCTTCATGACGGTCGGGATGACCATCGACACCGGCCAGATCCTCGACGCCCCGCTGTGGCTGGCCACCTTCGTCCTCGGACTGGTACTGATCAAGGGCATTGTCGTGGCCCTGCTGTTCCGGATTGGCGGGTTGCCGTGGGGCCGCGCCGTCGAAGGTGGCCTGCTGCTGGGCCAGGGCGGCGAGTTCGCCTTCATCGTCATCGGCTATGCGGCCACCAGCGGCGTGCTCGATCCGGCGCTGGGCGCGCGCGTGATGCTGGCGGTCGGCCTGTCGCTGTTCATCACGCCAATGCTGGCGCGCCTGGGCCGGGCCATCGGCGACCAGCTGGAAACGCGCGGGGACCAGCTCGCCGCGCAGCACGATCATGCCGCCCTGAGTGCGGTGCGCGGCCAGGTCATCATTGCCGGGTTCGGCCGCGTCGGCCAGCAACTGGGCAAGCTGCTGACTGCGCAAAAGATTCCATTCGTGGCGTTCGAAACCGATGCGCGACTGGTGGCGCAGCTGCGCGCCGACGGCTGGCCGGTCTGGTTCGGCAATGCGGCGCGGCCCGAGCTGCTGCGCCGCGTGCACGCCGACGAGGTGCCCGCGATCGTGCTGACGATGGACCAGCCGCTCGCGGCGCTGCAGGCCGTGCACGGCATCCGGCGCGAATTCCCGCACGTGGCCTTGTTTGCCCGCTCGCGCGACGAGAAGCACGCGCGCGACCTGCGCCTGGCCGGGGCCTCGGTCGTGGTGCCCGAAACGCTGGAAGCGAGCCTGCAATTGTCCAGCTTCGTGCTTGGGGCGATGGGCCTGGAAGAGCGCACGATCGACGCCATCGTCGACCGTGAACGCGCGCTGTCGGCGGCCGCCCAGCTGGCGCCGCAGCCCATGGCCGGCCCGTTATAATCGGCGCTTCATGATTGATTAAGCTGCCTCCACCATGACGCCATCTTCCGCTTCCGCCGCCGCTTCCACATCCCTGCCCAAGGCGCTCGGCCACATCCGCGTGCTCGACCTGTCGCGCGTGCTGGCCGGCCCGTGGTGCGCGCAGAACCTGGCCGACCTGGGCGCCGACGTGATCAAGATCGAGCGCCCCGGCAGCGGCGACGACACGCGCGCCTGGGGCCCGCCGTATGCGAAGGACGCCAATGGCCGCGACACGCAGGAAGCGGCGTATTACCTGACGGCCAACCGCGGCAAGCGCTCGATGACGGTCGATATCGCCAGCAGCGAGGGCCAGGCGTTACTGCGCGAACTGGTACTGTCGTGCGACGTGGTGCTCGAGAACTTCAAGGTCGGGCACCTGGCGCGCTATGGCCTCGACTACGCGAGCCTCAAGGCGCTCAAACCCGACCTGGTCTACTGCTCGATCACGGGCTTTGGCCAGGATGGTCCCTACGCGCACCGCGCCGGTTACGACTTTCTGATCCAGGGCATGGGCGGCCTGATGTCGGTGACGGGCGAGCGCGACGACGTGCCCGGCGGCGGGCCGCAGAAGGCCGGCGTGGCGCTGACGGACCTGATGACAGGCATGTATGCGACGGTGGCCGTGCTGGCTGCGCTGACGCATCGCGATCGCACCGGTGAAGGCCAGCAGATCGACATGGCGCTGCTCGACACGCAGGTGGCGATGCTGGCCAATGTCGGCAGCAATTATCTCAACAGCGGCAAGGCGCCAAAGCGCTGGGGCAATGCGCACGCCAATATCGTGCCATACCAGACCTTTGCCTGCCTGGATGGTCACATCATTGTCGCCGCGGGCAACGATGGCCAGTACCAGAAGTTCGTCGAAGCGGGCGGCCGGCCCGGGCTGGCGTTGGATGCGCGCTTTGCCACCAACCCGCTGCGGGTGCAGCACCGCGACGTGCTCGTGCCGCTGCTGGCCGAGATGGTCGGCGAAAGAACGCGCGCCGACTGGATCGCGCTGCTGGAAGAACACGGCGTGCCGTGCGGGCCGATCAACGACGTGGGCGAGGTCTTCGCCAATGAGCAGGTGCAGGCGCGCGCGATGGCGATCGCGCTGCCGCATCCGAGCGCCGGCAAAGTCACGCTGGTACGTAATCCGATCCGCATGTCGGCCACGCCGGCCACCAGCAGCGTGGCGCCGCCCACGCTGGGCCAGCACACGCTGGACGTCCTGCGCGATGTGCTGGGCAAGAGCGACGCCGAGATCGCCGCCCTGCAGAACCGCGGCGTCGTCTAGACCCGCCTCTTCCCGTCGTCCTCCACGCTGGCGGCCCCCCGGCCGCTTCCGGGCGAACTTAGCGCACCCGCGTCCAGGCCCGCACCGATGCGAAGACCAGCAGGAACAAAGAACAGATCAGCATGCTGAAGAGCGCGCCGGCGATATAGAAGCCCGGCGTGAATTCGGTATCCGACATGGTCGACCAGGTCTTGATGAGCGCGCCCGCGCCAGCCAATGAAATGGCGAGCACGGACACGACCTCACCCAGGGAAACACGCATGACAACACCGTTGAAACAGAGGTTGCTGATGCAGAAAATCTGCAACAGAATTACCCAAGAGTAACATGCGACATTGTCACCAAAATGCGTGCATTCTCACCATCGCGCAGGGTTCAGGCACCTGCCGGGCTAGGCCAGAAAATTTATTTTCACCAAGCTGCATCCAATCCTGCATCTGATGCGTAGTACCGGTGTCGACATGGCAGCGTGCCCGCGGGCCGTGCGCCCTGATCCACTTTGACGACCCATTCTACTAATAAGGACACATCATGAAAAAACCACAATTCGCCAAGCTCGTCCTCGTTTCTTCGATCGCCCTTGCGCTGACCGCCTGCGGCAGCGATGACGACGACAACAATGCCGCGCCGGCGCCGACCACCCCGCCGCCGGCATCCGCGACTGTTGGCGATGTGGTTGCCCTGACTGTCAGCAACCGCTTGATCTCGTTCGACCGCGCCGCCCCTGCGACCATCCGCACCAATGTGCTGGTCACCGGCCTGCAGAGCGGCGAAAACCTGGTCGGCATCGACATGCGTCCGGTCGACGGCATGCTGTACGGCGTCGGTTCGACCGGCCGCCTGTACACGCTCGATCCGGTGACCGGCGCCGCGACCAACAAATCGCGCCTGGCCGCTGATCCTGCCGACACCACCGATGCATTCACCGCGCTGGCGGGCACCAACTTCGGCGTCGACTTCAACCCGATGGCCGACCGCCTGCGCATTGTCAGCAACACGGGCCAGAGCCTGCGCATCAATGTCGACACCGGCGCGACGACCACCGACGGCAGCATCAATGGCGGCGCAGCGAACACGGCGATTTCCGCCTCGGCCTACACCAACTCGTTCGCCGGCACCGGCTCGACGACGCTGTTCGGCATCGATGCCGTCAACAACACGCTGTATACGCAGAATCCGCCAAACAACGGCACGCTGGCCAACCCGGTCCCGCTGGGCATCGTCGCCGGCGCCGTCAACGGCTTCGACATCGATGCACGCACGAACATGGGCTATATGGTGGCCACCGTCGGCGGCGCACGCAACCTGTATGGCGTGAACCTGGCCGCCACCACCGCACCGGCGACGCTAGTGGGCGCGCTGGGCGTGACCGAAGACATCCGCGGCATCGCGCTGCGCGCGGCGCAGACGCCGGTCGTGCTGGGCCTGACCGACGATAACCGCCTGGTCGGCTTCAAGGTCGGCACGCCGAACACGCTCGACACCAATGTCACCATCAGCGGCCTGGCCCCGGGTGAACTCGTGCTCGGCATCGACGTGCGTCCACGTGACGGCATGCTGTACGGCCTGACCTCGACCGCGCGCCTGATCACGATCGATCCAACCAATGGCGTCGCGACCGTGAAGGCCACGCTGGCCGCTGACTCCACCGACACCACGCTCCCCTACACCGCGATTGCCGGCACCGCATTTGCCGTCGACTTCAACCCGGTGGCCGACCGCCTGCGCGTGATCAGCAATAGCGGCCAGAACCTGCGCATCAACGTCGACACCGGCGCGACGACCACCGACGGCGTCATCAACCGCGCCGGCGTCGCCCCTGTCGTCGCAGCAGCGGCCTACACCAACAGCATCCTGAATGCGACCACGACGCAGCTATTCGACGTCGACAGCGCCAGCTCGGTGCTGGCCCTGCAGAACCCGCCGAATGACGGCACGCTGGTCAATGTCGGCCCGCTGGGCGTGACAATCGCCGGCGACGGCGGCATGGACATCGCCGGCGGCGCCAACGGCCTGGTGCTGGCAGCGCTGCGCACCACCGACGGTGGCCCGACCTCGCTGTACCGCGTCGACATCACCACCGGCGCCGGCACGCCGATCGGCGGCGCCACCAACCCGACCGCATCGCGCATCGGCAGCGGCATGCCGGGCGTGAAGGACATCGCAATCTGGCTGCGTTGATCCGGCTGCGATAATCACACCGTAGCATGAACAAAGGGCGTTCCCGCTGATGCGGGAACGCCCTTTTCCGTTGGTGCGCGCGATGTCTAGATAACCACGGCACGTCCGATGAACAGGATGGGACCGGTCGGCTTGCCGATCGGTGAGCCGGCCTCCGGCTCCAGCGTGATCTCGAACAGCTGGTTCGGCACGATCTTCGGCAGCTTGTCGAGCTTGACCTCGACGGTCTCGCCCGGCTTGACGAGGCCCAGCGACACGGGGCCGGACCAGTCGTCGGCCTTGGTCCACAGCTGCAGCGCACGCTGCGACGGCACGGCAGTCGCGACCAGCGGTTCGAGGCGCAGCGTGGTCGCGCCCGTCATCTTGAGCACCCAACCCGGCGCCGCGTTCTGCGGCGCGGCCAGCACGACCATGTAGTGCGGCTGCTGCAGGTCGTTGACGCGCAGGCCGACCACTACCGCCATCACGGCAGCGGCGGCAAAGCCGCCGGCAGCCAGGCCGCGCCACAGGCCAAGGCGCTCCCACCAGCCGTGGCGCGCGACCGTCACTGGCTTGCTGACAGGTCCCAGGCTGCGCTCGATGCGCGCCCACAGCGACGCCGGCGGCGTGCTTGGTTCCACCAGCGTGGTTAGGGGCAGCAGGCGCGCTTCCCAGAAGGCAACGGCGGCGCGCAGCGAGGCATTCTCAACCAGCGCAGCGTCGACCTCGAGCCGCTTGGCGCGTGGCAGCGTGCCGAGCACGTATTGGCCGGCCAGCTCGTCGTAATCGTGTGTCGTGTAATCGTGTGTTGCGTTCATACCATGCACTCCCGCAGCGCGCTCATGCCGCGCTTGATCCAGGCCTTGACCGTGCCCAGCGGTGACTTGAGCCGCTCGGCGATTTCACTGTGCGAAAAGCCATCCACATACGCGTGCAGGATGCTGTTGCGCTTGGCCGGATCGAGTTGCGTCAGGCACTCGTGCAGCCGGCCCATGTCCTGGCGCAGCTCGAACGCATCCTGCATATTGGGATCGAAGGCGTCGGCGTCGAGCGCATCGAGCGTTTCTTCGTCGACGCCGACTTCATGGGCGCCATCGCGCATCGCGTCGAGCGCCGCATGGCGCACGATCGTATACATCCAGCCGCGGCCCGAACCGCGCGTGGCATCGAAGCCGGCGGCGCGGGTCCAGATACTCACGAAGGCGTCGTGCACGACATCTTCGGCGCTCTGGCGGTCGCGCACGATGCGCAGCGCCACGCCCAACAGGCGCGGACTTTCCTGGTCATACAGCCGGCGCAGGGCGTGCCGGTCGCCGCGGGCGCAGGCGCCGATGGCAGCTTCATAGTCGAATGGGTCAGGTGCGGTCGTCACGATCGTCCGTTGGAAAGTGGCAGTGCATTCATACGAGTGCCGCGCTGTCGCGCTGGCGCTGGCGGTCAAGGGCCTGGCCGACACTCACTGCGAGTTCGGCCAGCTGGAACGGTTTGCGCAGCACGATGTCGTCGCCGATCACCTGCTCGATCGCCTTCATGTCGGCGTAGCCGGTGGCAATGATCATCGGCAGGCCCGGGAACATGGCGCGCGTGCGCACCATCAGGTCGGCGCCCGTCATGCCGGGCATCAGGTAGTCCGTAATCAGGAGGTCCGGCCGCGCCCGTTGCAGGGCTGCGAGGCCCGCTTCGCCGTCGGCCGCCTGCGTCACTTTGTGGCCGAGCGCTTCGAGTGACGAGACCATAGAGGCGCGTACGAAGTCGTCGTCTTCCACGATCAGGATGCGCGCCGGCTGGCTCGCCACCGGCATCTGCGCCACCGGCGCCGGCTCGGCTTCGTCCAGATTGGTGGCGGCGCGCAGCCAGATCTCCACCGTGGTGCCCACGCCCTGCTCGCTGACGATGCGCGCCGCGCCGCCCGATTGCTGCGCCATGCCGTACACCTGGCTCAGGCCCAGCCCGGTGCCCTTGACGCCTTTGGTCGTGAAGAATGGCTCGAACACCTTGCCCACCAGTTCCGGCGCCATGCCTTCGCCGCTGTCGGTCACGGCGATGCGCACGTAGTCGCCGTCGGCCAGCAGGCCCGCCGGCGGCGCCGACATGCCGGCCGAGAACACCAGCTCGCCCCCGGCCGGCATCGCGTCACGGGCATTGATGGCCAGGTTCAGCAAGGCCATCTCCATCTGGTTGCCGTCGGCCAGCACCGCCGTGCAATCCTGGTCGACGGCAAAGCGCAGCCGGATCGCCGAACCGACGGAGCTGGCCACCAGTTCGCGCACGCCATCGAACAACAGGCCGATATCGGTCTCGCGCAGGTCGAGGCTCTGGTTGCGCGCGAACGCCAGCAACTGGCTCGTGAGCTTGCCGCCGCGCTGGCAGGCGCGGCGCGCGATCTCGGCGCGGCCCTTGGCCACGTCGTCCTTCGACATCAACAGGATCAGGTCCATGCTGCCCTGGATCACATTGAGCAGGTTGTTGAAGTCGTGCGCGATGCCGCCGGTCAGGCGCCCGACCGCTTCCATCTTCTGGTATTGCGCCATCGCCTGCTGCACGCGTTCGCGCTCGATGATCTCGTTCATCAGGCGGTCGTTGGCCTGGGCCAGCGCGCGCGTGCGCTCGTCGATGCGCGATTCCAGCGTTTCGTTCAGGGCGACGAGTTCCTGCCGGCTGTCGTGCAGGCTTTGCGCCGTGCGCTCGCGGTCGGCCAGCACGTCGCGCGCCTGGTACTGGCGGCGGCGCGCGCGCAGGGCCGAGATACTGGCGCTGCGCAGCGTCTGCGCATTGAGCGGGCGTTCGAGCAGGATTACGTTACCGTAGTCGCCCAGGCGCTCGCGGGCCGCGCCCTGCTGCAGGCCGATTGCCTTGGCCAGCAACACGATGAACGGAAAGTCGGACCATGGCGCCTGCGCCTCGAGCCAGGCATGCAGGGCCCTGACATCGACGTTCTGCAGCGCTTCTTCGGCCAGGATGGCCGCGCCGGCGCCTTCTGCGATCGCCGCGCCCAGCTGGGCGAAGTCGGTGAAGGCCTTGCACTCGAGGCCATCGCGCTGCAGCACCGACGCCATGACGTCGGCATCGCGCCCGCGCGGCGCGAAGATCAGGATGCGCTCTTCGTGCGCGCTGCGCGGCTGGCTAGCGCCCGGCATCTGCAACCGGTTCCATCATGGGCGTGGCGCCGCGGTAGTTGGGGATACCGGTCAGCACACCCTCGAAACCGACGAGCGGCGCGCCGATGCGCACCCCGCCCTCGCCCAGCTGCAGTTCGTGGATCGTCTGCGCGTGCTGCGTGGTGCGGCTCTTGATCACACTGATGGCGCGCCGCACATTGCCGCTGGCTTCAAAAAAGCGCATCAGCACCGTGCTGTCGCTCAGGTAGCTCAAGTCGATGTCGGTGCGGGCCTCGGCCATCAGGCCGTGCTGGCCCAGGATCATCACGGTCGTCACGCCCTGCTGGTTCAGGTACGACAGCAGTTCGTGCATCTGCAGCGTCAGGAACTGTTCGCCCGGCATCGCCTGCAGGTAGGCGTTCAGGCTGTCGATCACCATGAAGCGCGTGCTTTCGCGTTCGACAGCGTCGCGCAGCAGTTGCGCGAATTCCCCGGGCGAGAGTTCGGCCGGATCGAAGTGGCACATCGTGAGCTGGCCAGTGGCCAGGTAAGGCCGCAGGTCCAGCCCCAGTTGCGTGCTGCGGGCAAAGAAGGTGCCCAGGCCCTCGTCGAACAGGTAATACGCGGCCTTTTCGCCACGCTCGAGCGCAGCCAGCAGGCAGCGCGTGGACAGCGTGGTCTTGCCGATGCCGGACGGCCCGACGATCAAGGTGTTGGTACCGCGAATCAGGCCGCCGCCCAGCAGCGCGTCGAAGCCGTCGGAGCCGCTCGAGCCGACCATCGGCACGAAGTCGCGCACGTGTTCGGCGGCCACCAGGCGCGGGTACATCGTGATGCCGCCCGTATCGAGCGCATAGTCATGGAAACCCCCGCGAAAGCGGATGCCGCGCATCTTGATGATATTGACGCGGCGCCGCTCCTTGCCGTAGTCGCGGGCAATCTGTTCCAGGCTGATGACGCCGTGCGCAATGCTGTGCAGATGCTGATCGGACTGGCTGGTCTTGTCGTCGAGCAGCAACACGGTGCAGTCACGCGCGGTAAAAAATTGCTTGAGCGCGAGAATCTGGCGGCGGTAACGCAGCGGATTCTGGGCCAGCAGGCGCATTTCGGACAGGCTGTCGAACACCACGCGCACCGGACGCAGTTCGTCGACCCGGTCCATCACCTTGCGCGTGGTTTCGCCCAGCTCGATTTCGGAGGGGTGAAAGACGGACTGTTGCGCATCGACATCAAGATCGTCTTCCCCTGCCAGCTCGTAGATCGACAGCGCGCCCAGGTCCCATCCATGACTTTGACCTACCGCAACAAGCTCATCGGCAGTTTCGGACAGGGTGACATACAGGCCTGCCTCACCACGGGCCAGCCCGTCGAGCAGGAACTGCAGACCAAGCGTGGTCTTGCCGGCACCGGGGGAGCCTTCGACGAGGTACACGCGTTGCGGCGTCAAGCCGCCACCCAGAATGTCGTCGAGACCGGAGATACCGGTGGAAATACGGCCCGGCATGTTGTCGGAAACGCGGTCGTTCATGAAAGCAGCCCAGGGAAGTCGGCCGGAGCACGCGTGGGCAGTGGCGGCACGCGGAAGACCTGGTGAAAGACGTTGCTTTTTGCAACGGAAGTTGGGCAGATTATATCGTCATTAAGGCTGTGCATGAACCGCAGACCGGCAACCGTGCTACACTATCGCTTGTATGCATCGATCACTCCTCCACGATTACAAAGTTTCAGGAATGACAACACGAGATTGCCACTGGAAAATTCTACTACCGTCCCCATATCGTGTTCCTGTGGACAAATGATTCGCGCGAAGCGCGACGCCACGGCACGAGATGGCACACGGGCCGCAACACCCAGCGAAGTCAATATTATTCCCATCCTGACACCGCCTGCTTCATGCGGGCCGCATCATCCGCCAGCCCGTGCGCCGCGCGCCAGGCTGGTGTGATTACCCAATATTAAAATTTACAGGAGCTCCATCATGGCAAAAGAAGAACTCATCGAAATGAATGGCGTCGTGGCTGAAGTGCTGCCGGACTCGCGTTATCGTATCGACTGCGAAAACGGCCACAAGCTGATCGCTTATACCTCGGGCAAGATGCGCAAGAACCACATCCGCATCATCGCCGGCGATCAGGTCAGTCTCGAACTGTCGCCGTACGACCTGAGCAAGGGCCGGATCACCTTCCGTCACCTTGGCAAAACCAACGGCGCACCGCGCCCGCAAAACCGCGCAGCACGCCGCTGATCGCATAACGCCACGCTTCGCAGCGTGGCGTTTTTACTTGTGCGCCGCTTTTCACGCGTCGCACCGCACCGGTATTGCCCCGTAGTTGCTGCGTTAGTCGCCCCGTTAGTCGCCCTGTTTTTGCTTCCGCTAGTAGTTAATCGGCAACGGTGCCAGCCGCCGCAGATGCAGCGCAATCCCCAAGCCCACTCCCAGCAACCCCGCCAGCAAGCTCACGACACCGGTCCAGCCCCAGTGCTCGTAGACATACCCGCCCGACCAGCCCACCACGCTCGACCCCAGGTAATAGAAGAACAGGTAGATGCCCGAGGCCAGTGCCTGTGGCGCCCGTGCGCGCCGCCCGACCCAGCTGCTGGCCACTGAATGCGACGCAAAGAAGCCGAATGTCGCCAGGCCCACGCCCAGCACGATCGCGACCAGTGAATCGGCCAGCGTGATCAGCAAGCCGGCGATCATCAATCCCATCATGAGCCACAGCACATTGCGCCGCCCCAGCCGGTCGGCCAGCTTGCCGGCCCACATCGAACTGACAATGCCCAGCAGGTACAGCAGCGACAGCAGCCCGACAGCGCTTGGTCGCAGGTTGAATGGCGCGCCCAGCAACCGGTAACCGATGTAGTTGTACAGCGTGATGAAGGCGCCCATCAGCAGAAACGACAGCGCGAACAGCCACGGCAGCCCAGGATCGCGCAAGTGAATGCGCACACCGGCGATGAAGCCGGGGCCGCGCGCCGGCAGCGTCGCACCATGGCGCGAGGCCGGCAGGCTGCGCGAGAATTCCCACGCCGCGTACAGCCCGGCCGCGCCCAGCACGCCGAGCGCGATGCGCCACGAGGCGAAATCGCTGATGAAAGCCGATAACACCCGCCCCGTCATGCCGCCAAAAGCGCTGCCGCTGATGTACATGCCCATCGACAGGCCAAGGGATGTCGGTTCGATCTCGTCACCCAGATAGGCCATCGCCACGGCCGGCAAGCCGCCCAGCATCAGGCCCATGCAGGCGCGCAGCGCCACCAGGTGAATGTAATCGGACGCAAACGCGCAGCCCAGCGTCAGCACGGCGCCGCTGAGCATCGAGCCGACCATGACTTTTTTACGCCCAAAGCGCTCGGCAACGTTGCTGGAGCCCAGCAGTGCGAGGGCCAGCATGGCCGTTGCCACCGACAGCACCAGGCTGCTCTGCGCCGGGGACAGCCCGAAATCGCGGCCCAGCAGCGGCATCAGCGGCTGCACGCAATACAGCAGCGCAAAGGTGGAAAAGCCGCCAAACGCCATCGCGCGGTTGATACGCCGGAACGCCACGCTGCCGGCGGCAATGCGCACGCCTGACGTGGTCACCGGCCAGCCTTCACGGGTACTCGGGATCGAGCTCCGACCCGGCGTAGTTTTCCATTTCGGCAAACAGCTGCTTCATCGTCGCCGTCGTGCCAATCAGTTGCAGCACCGTGCAACTGGCGCGGTAGGTCGCGATGCGCGCAGCGATGACTGGCTGGTGCGCCGGCGGCACACGCGCCATCAGCTCGGCCCAGCCGGCCTCGAAATCGGGATTGTGCTTGCGCACTGCCTTGACGAAGCGTTCGAACTCGCGCTGGCCGGTGCGCGCCGTAATGCGCGCGCCGCCTTCGGCCGCGAAAATGATCGCCATCGCGATCACGCCTTCGGCATTCAGGTCCGGATCGACGACCGCGCCCTCATAATGGTGCTTGCGCAGCCACTCGGCGGCCTTGACGACCGCCTGGACTTCCTGGCGCTGGCGCACCTGGCCCAGATAGCGCTCGTAGCCCGACCACGATTCGCCCGGATCGGCGGTGCAGATGTCGACGAACAGTTCTTTCAGGCGCCGCTGCGCATAGATCGGGTCCAGGTCGTATTCGCTCACCAGGCTGTCCTCGGGCAGCGCGGCCAGCTCGCGGATCAGGCGAAAGCCGGCCTGGAACGCGTGCTCGGCGCCCTCCCCGATCAGGATGTCGAGCGCATCGAGGTCGCCCTCTTCCTCGGTCTGGATCAGGTGCTCGAGACCCAGCGAGATGCCGCCGACCGTCAACAGCAGCGCGCGCCCGATGCCTTCGGCGGTACGGTCGTTGGTGAACTTTTCGGCCACCATGGCGGTGATCCCGGACAATTCATCGGCCAGGATCGCCGCTTCATCGGGCGTGGCGTCGACCGGCAGCAGCCGGATCGCGCGGATCAGCCGGGGCGGCTTTTCAATGACAATGGCAGGCAACATGCTGGGACCTGCCGTCACGAAAAGATGTCCGAGCCCAGGCTGCGGCGCGGGCTGCGGCGCGGCATGCTGCGCACCGACGGCACCTGCTTGCGCAGACGCAGCAACAGGTCGCGGGTCGAGCGCTGCATGAATTCGGACTCTTCGTCCGGATCGTCCGGCAGCTCGATCTCGGCCATCTCGGCGCTGTGGCGGAACTCCGGGAACAGCTCCAGTAGCGAACGCTCCCAGCCATCTTCGCTGGCCTTGGCCAGGTCGACCGCCAGCGGCACGATGTCGCTGTCGGCGCTCGTCTGGCCGCTCACGTAACGCCCCTTCGACAGGATTTCGCCCGCCACTTCGAGGATTTCGCGCGGGGCCAGCGACCACATGATCGCGAAGATCGTCGCGCCATGGTCGGTGGCGGACGCCGCTTCGAGCAGCTCGTTGCGGCGCTCTTCATCGTCCTGCGCATACACCACGCCATGAACGTGGTTGAACAGGTTTTCGGCAATGCGCTCGGGATCGTCCTCGATCAGGTTGTCGGGCCAGGTCGCAGCGATGTAGGCCAGGCTGTCGGCCCAGGCCTTGGGCGGCACCAGCATCGTGGCCAGCGACGTCTTGCCGCCGTCAAAGCCGGCCAGGTGCAGCGCCGTCACCTGCGGTGGCAGGTCGCTCAGCACCTGTGCCACGGCGTAGTCGCCGTGCTCGTCGGCCGCTTTCGAGAACACCTCTTCGGCGTGGTCGAGCGAGCCGGCCAGCACCAGGTCACCCACCTGCTGCGTCAAGGCTGGCAGGTGTTCGTTCTTGCTGCCGGTATCATCGCTCATCGCGGTCTCCTTCGTCGAACAGGCCGCTGAAGTCGTCGGTCGCTTCGCCGTCTTCATCGACATCGTCGCCATCGTCGTTGCGGCCCAGCTGCTCGAGCGACTGGTCTTCATCGTCCCAGCGGTTCTGGTTCTTGAACAGGAATGCGGTGATGATCGCCTGGCGCGCCAGCTCCGGGAAGTTGGTCGTCATTGCTTCGTACATCCTGGCGCCATCGTCGCCCGTGCATTCGGCCATGGCGAACACCTTGGCCGGGTCGCCGTCGGCGTAGTCCAGTGCTTCGCCCATCAGGCCCTTGGCGTCCAGAAAGCGGATCTTGTCGACCAGCGCGAAGGCCATCATGTTGACGTCGTCGATACCGCCGCCGTCGGCGTATTCGGACACCAGCGCGTTCACCATCATGTCGTAGTTTTTGCGGTTCGGCGGGTCGCCCAGGGTGCCCTCGATCTGGCCTTCCAGTTCACGCGACTGGAAAGAGAATTCGGGATGTACGTTTTTCATAATGTGTCCTGTAGATGTGTATGGCGGGCCGCATGCGCGGCCAGGGCGTCAGTGCGCGGGCAGGTTGACGCCGTTCAGGGCGAACAGCGAGCGCCACAGCTCGAAGGCTTCGGCTTCGGCGTCGAGCACGATGCGGTGGTTCACGCTCTGGTTGTATTCGTCGCGCCTGGCGCGGTCAGAGAGGATCTCATAGGCCTTGCTCACGGCCTTGAAGCGCGCCTCGGCGCCCGGCGCCTGGTTGCGGTCCGGGTGATAGCGCATGGCCAGCGAGCGGTAGACCTTCTTGATCTCGTCGTCGGTGGCATTCGGGGCCACGCCGAGGATCGCATATAAATTTTCCAACAGAAACTCTCCCGGCGTCAGCCGTCTGGCAATGAATCACGGTTTAAAGAGAGATTATCCTATAGAAAAGGTTCGACGGGGCGCGGGTGCCCGCTTTTGCGGGATGGCGGTGGCAGCAGGCAGGGTAACGACGAGGGCATGCTACAGGGCCGCTGTCTACGGTAAAATGCCCGACACCTTACCCTCCCAGAACTATCTCATGAGCAACGACAAGAATTCCCCGGCGCCGGGCAACGCACCGTCGTCGAACTTTGTGCGTGCCATCGTCGAATCCGACCTGGCCGCCGGCACGCATGCCCGTGAGGGCCTGCCGCCCGTGATCACGCGCTTCCCGCCCGAGCCGAACGGCTACCTGCACATCGGCCACGCCAAATCGATCTGCCTGAACTTTGGCCTGACGCGCGACTACGGCGGCCTGTGCCACCTGCGTTTCGACGACACCAATCCCGAGAAGGAAGACCAGGAATACGTCGACACGATCATCGACAGCGTCAAGTGGCTCGGTTTCTCGTGGCAGCAGAACGGCCAGGAGCACCTGTACTACGCCAGCGACTACTTCGACCAGCTGTACGCGATGGCCGAGTACCTGATCCAGAACGGGAAAGCCTACGTCGACAGCCAGAGCGCCGAAGAGATGGCGAAGAACCGCGGCAATTTCGGCACGCTGGGCACCAATTCGCGCTTCCGCGACCGCCCGACCGAAGAATCGCTGCAGCTGTTCCGCGACATGAAAGCCGGCAAGTACAAGGACGGCGAGCACATCCTGCGCGCCAAGATGAGCGAAGACGCGATGTCCTCGCCGATCATGACGAACCGCGATCCGGCCCTGTACCGCATCCGCCATGCGCACCACCACCGCACGGGCGACGCCTGGTGCATCTACCCGATGTACGACTACACGCACCCGATCTCGGATGCGATCGAAAACATCACGCACTCGCTGTGCACGCTGGAATTCCAGGATCACCGCCCGTTCTATGACTGGCTGGTCGAGACGCTGGCCGAGGGCGGCTTCTTCAGGAAGCCCGTGCCGCGCCAGTACGAATTCGCGCGCCTGAACCTGACCTATGTCGTGACCTCCAAGCGCAAGCTGCGCGCGCTGGTCGACGACGGCACCGTCACCGGCTGGGACGATCCGCGCATGCCGACCATCGTCGGCCTGCGCCGCCGTGGCTACACGCCCGAATCGCTGCAGCTGTTCTGCGAACGCATCGGCGTGTCGAAGGCCGACGGCTGGATCGACATGAGCACGCTCGAAGGCGCACTGCGTGATGATCTGGACCCAAAGGCGCCGCGCGCGATTGCCGTGCTGCGCCCATTGAAACTCATCGTCGACAACTTCCCCGAAGGCGAGTCGCACGAGTGCAGCTCGCCCGTGCACCCGCACCATCCGGAGATGGGCAAGCGCACCTTCCCGTTCACGCGCGAACTGTGGATCGAGCAGGAAGACTTCATGGAAACGCCGGTCAAGGGTTACTTCCGCTTCACGCCGCCGCAGGGCGACCTGCCGGGCAGCCGCGTGCGCCTGAAATATGGCTACGTGGTCGAGTGCACGGGCTTCGACAAGGATGCCGACGGCAACGTCACGGCCGTGCACGTGAAATACTTCGAGGATTCGAAGTCGGGCACGCCGGGCGCGGACAACTACAAGGTCAAGGGCAACATCACGTGGGTCAGCGCGGCCAGCGCACTGGAAGCCGAAGTGCGCCTGTACGACCGCCTGTTCCTGGATCCGCAGCCGGACGCCGGCGGCAAGGACTTCAAGACGGTGCTCAATCCGAATGCGCTCGAGACGATCACGGCGTACCTGGAGCCGGGCCTGAAGGATGCCGTGGGCGACCAGCGCTTCCAGTTCGAGCGCCACGGTTACTTCGTGGCCGACCGCGTCGATTCGACGCCGGGCAAGCCGGTCTTCAACCGGGTCACAACCCTCAAGGACAGCTGGGGCAAGTAATCCACCTGTCATGTAACCATCCGGTCATGCAACGATGTCATCCTCCGGGCATCTTGATGACCGGAGTAATTGCATGACCCGTCCAATGTCTCACCGCGCTGCCGCCTGCGCAGCGCTTTCCCTGCTGGCCGTGCTGGCAGGCTGCAGTCCTGGCGACAGCGACTCCCCTGTTGCCGTCACGCCGCCGGTGCAAACGCCGGCCCCGGTCCCGGCACCAGTGCCGGTGAGCACTGCCGTCGCCTTCATGAGCGACGTTCATTTCCAGAATGTCTACGGCGACTTCAAGAGCAGCCAGTTCGCGGGCATTCCGACCAAGGACGGCAAGAACGCAACCATCCGCACGATGTATGCGCAGCTGACCTCCACGCGCCTGTTCAACGAAAATTACTTCGCCTTCTACGCTGCGCTCGACGACGCCTATGCCAAGGGCATTCGCGTCGTCGCGCTGCCGGGCGACTATACCGACGACGCCCAGCCGATGAACGTCGACGGCATCGCCGAGATCATGAAGCAGTACCAGGCCAAGGGCATGCGCTTTTTCATCGCGCCCGGCAACCATGATCCCGTCGAGCCGTTCGATGACAACGAAGCGGGCAAGAACGACTTTCTGACCAAGGACGGCAAGGAACAGAAAATCTACGCCACCGGCAATCCGGCGTGCCTGGCCAAGGACCCGACGGTGATCTGCACCGACCAGGTCATGGAACAAGGCACCGAACGCCTGATGGTCAAGATGGGCGAATTCGGCTTCATGCCGAACAAGGCCGACCTGCTGTGGGAAACCCCGTTCAGCAAGTACGACGCCGGCAAATACACGTATGACGCGGCGCTGGCGCAGTCGAGCGGCAAGAGCCGTGAATTCGAAATCTGCGCCGAAGGTTCGGGCGGCGCCTACAAGGCGGCAGGCGAAGCCAAGCTGGGCAAAGCCTTCACCAAATGTACCAAGCTGATCGACACGACATACCTGGTCGAGCCGGTCAAGGGCCTGTGGCTGCTGTCGATCGACGCCAACGTGTTCGTGCCGAACGCGAAGTTCGACCCGGCCAACCCGACCAGCTTCAAAGGCTTCGACGGCGCGGGTAACGCCGGCTGGAACAAGGTGATCACCCACAAGATGTTCCTGATGGAGTACATCAAGTCGGTCGCCGCCCGTGCCAAGGCCGAAGGCAAGCAGCTGATGGCCTTCTCGCACTATCCGACCATGGACTTCTACGCCAACCAGACGCAGGCGATGAAAGACGTGTTCAAATCGGGCGCGTTCCAGACGGCGCGCGTGCCGGACGCAAGCGTCGCCAACGCCGTGGCGGCCACGGGCCTGCGCCTGCACGTGGGCGGTCACATGCACTTCAACGGCACCAACGACCACACCGACGGCAGCGGCAACTACCTCGTCAATGTGCAGTCGCCGTCGCTGGCCGTGTATGGCGCCGCCTACAAGGTCGTCACCTACAAGGATGCCGAGACGATCGACGTCCAGACCATGCCGCTGTCGACGGTGCCGCGCTTTGCCGAACTGTTCCCGCATTACGTGGTCGAGAACGATTACCTCAAGGGCAGCTCGGTGGTCGCCGATGTCGCCAAGCGCTGGGACCGCAGCATCCTCGACACCCGTTCGTACGGCGAATTCACGCACCAGTACTTCGGCGAACTGTCGCGCCTGCGCTTCATGGATGAATACTGGCCGTGCGAGATGAAAGAAGCGGCGATGGCGCTAAACGGCAAGCACATGCTGATCCTGTCGCAGTTGCAGACCAAGGTCACGCTGGCGCAACTGAAGGATGCGCCCGGCGTGCTGCCCTTGACCGCCGCGTGCGCAGCCCCCGGCACACCGGCGAGCACCACGGTTGCCGCCTCGACGCTGGCCACCGACTGGCAGGACGCCACCGTGCGCGCCGAACGCCTGGCCACGGCCGCCGGCCTGCGCCTGGACGACTTTGCGAACCTCACTCCGTACGCCTTCTACGGCGACTTCCACCGCACCGTGTACGCGGGCGAACTGGCCCTGCGCGACATGGGCCAGGCGCGCGTGAACCAGTACAAGGTCTTGATGGCGGCATTCCCGGCGACGCCAGCGGCGATCGTGCGCATCGGCGACAAGCCGTCCGACCAGAACCCGGTGCACGTGCCGTTCCAGCAGCAGTTCAAGGGCGTCTTCGCGATCCTCAAGGGCCTGGGTTCGGCCAAGCCGAGCGACCATTTCACGGTCGACCTGAAGGGCAAGAAAGTCAGTAACGCCAGCAACAACGGGCTGAGCTTCAACTAGACCAACCTCGTCCTGGTTATTTTACGGCGCCCCGCTCGCAACGAGCCGGGCGCCGTTCCCGCATCAAAGGGGTGGCAGATTGCGGAACCTAGTAAACCTGCTAGCTACGGTGCAGGCCAACAATGCTTAGCGTGGAACCATCATCCGCGCGCACGACTACAACGGGCCTCACGTTCGTGAGATCGACCATGCATCCAGACCGCCAACCCGGGACCGTGATTCCCGCCGCCATGCTCGCCGGCGTCGTGCTGTCGCTGGCGTTCGGGGCCGGCGGCTACGTCGCCACGTCGCAGGCGATCGAGAGCGATGCGCAGACACGCTTTCGCGCCATGGCGCGCGCCGCCCAGACCATGATCGACGCGCGCGTGAAGAGCTACAGCGACGTGCTGCGCGGGGTTGCCGGCCTGTTCCGGGCCGCACCCGATACCAGCGCGGCCCAGTTCCACCAGTATGTCGGTGAACTCGACATCAAGCGCCACTTCCCCGGGATCGTCAATATCAACTACGCGCGTGCCGTACGCGCCGACGGCTTGCCGGCACTGAACGACGAATTGCAAAAGCGCCTGGCGCGGCGCGGCGTCGTGCATACCCCCTTGCTGACGGCGCCGGATCGCGACACCTACACGGTGCTGGTCTACATGGAACCGCTGCCGCCGAACCTGCTCGACCGGCTGGGCCTGGACCTGGAAGCGCGTGGCACGACGCGGCGCTCGCTGGCCGTGTCGCGCGATACCGGCAGCTCGAGCGCCTCGGGCACCCGCATCGCCTTGCGGCCCGGGCCCAACCAGAGTGCGCTGGCGCTGCGCCTGCCGGTCTACCGCAGCGACCTGCCCAACAACAGCGTGGAGGAACGGCGCCTGGCCTATGTCGGCTCGGCCGGTCTCGGCTTCGGCATTTCGCCATTGGTGGCCGGGGTGCTCGATGAATTCCCGGTCCAGGGCGTGCGCCTCGTGCTGACCGAGCTGACCGCGCTGGCGCCCGAACCGGGCGAGGCGCCGCCACGCGCCGTGCTGTACGACAGCCTGGCCACGCGCACGCAACCCAACCCGGCCCCGCCACAGGCCGACGATGCGATCTTCGCGGCCAGCCTGCCGGTCGAGTTCAACCAGCGCGTCTGGCGCGCCGACTTCAGCATTCCAAAATCCGCCATGTACACGCGTTTCGATCTGTATTACCCATGGCTGGCGGCGCTTGCGGCCGGCATGAGCACCGCCCTGCTCTACGCGCTGTTCCAGACGCTGGCCTCGTCGCGCCGCAACGCGCTGCGCATGGCCGAGGAAATGACGCGCGAACTGCGTGCTTCGCAAACCAAGCTGCAGGCCAGCCATGAAAAACTGCGCCTGCTGGCCGCCCACGCCGAGCAGATCAAGGAAGGCGAGCGCAAGCGCATTGCGCGCGAAATCCATGACGACCTGGCGCAGAATCTGCTGGCGCTGAAGATCGAGGCCGAACTGCTGGCCAACCGCACCCGTGGCGCGCAGCAGCGCCTGCACGCGCGCGCTGCGGCCACGGTACGCCAGATCGACGTCACGATCCGCAGCGTGCGCCAGATCATCAACGACCTGCGGCCGAACGTGCTCGACCTGGGGCTGTCGGCAGCTGTCGACTGGCAGGTGGCCGATTTTGCGCGCCGCACCGGCATCACCTGCGAGCTGGTGGACGACGATGGCGAGCACCGCATCGACGACAACAGCGCCACCGCGTTCTTCCGCATCCTGCAGGAGTCGCTCAACAACGTGGCGCGCCATGCGCGTGCCACCGAGGTCGGCATCACGCTGCACCAGCATGCCGGCATGCTCACCATGACGATCCGCGACAACGGCGTCGGCCTGCAGCCGGGCAGCCGCAACCGCCACGGCTCGTTTGGCCTGGTGGGCATCGAGGAACGCGTCGCCATCCTGGGCGGCTCGTTCTCGATCAACAGCAGCGGCAGCGGCGGCACCACGATCGTGGTCAGCATCCCGGTGGCCGACGTACCGGGTGACGCGTACACGCCCGGCCTGCGCACCGACAGCGCCCCAATCGCGCCCGTCGCCGCCTGACCCAGCCCTTTTCGTTCAACGGGTGGCGCTGCCGCCCTCCCGCGTGCTCGGCCATTCTCCCGGAGTTTGATCCAGCGCAACTGCTGAGCTGACCTACCGCACGACAATGGCTGTGTCTGTCACAGGTCAACACCACCGGAATTTTCCGGTAATGCGTCACGGAAATACCCCACACCGACACTGTGACAGCGGCCGCATGTCCCGATCCATCCACAACCCAAGACGAGGTGAACACGATGTCGACCCATACCGAATACGCTGCTTTCGAGGCGCTTGACCTGAACCCGATCAAGATGAAACTGATGCACGCGGCGTCCGGCGAAGGCTGGTCCGAAACGCGCACCAACGCCGTCGAGACCGAGTACCGGCGCTTCCTGTTCCTGATGAAAAAGTACCCGGATGCCGGCGCGTCGCCAACCGTCGATGTCGACACCTTCTGGCACTATCACATTCTCGACACCATGAAGTACGCGCGCGATTGCGAAGCCGCGTTCGGCTTCTTCCTGCATCACTATCCATATGTCGGCATCGCCGCCGGCACCGAAGGCGAGCATGTCCAGGCGGGCGAGCGCATGCGCGCGCTGTACGAAGCCGAGTTCGGTGTCATGGTCAAGGGCGACGCTGCGTTCTGCGCGTCGCCAGGCAAGCCGGCCGGCGCGACCGCGTTCTGCGCCTCCCCGGGCAAGCCAGCAGTTGCAGAGAGTGCCACCGCCTTCTGCGCTTATCCAGGCAAGCCCGCCAGCAAGGGCGCGGACAGCGCCTTCTGCGCTTCGCCGGGCTTGCCGGCCATCATGACCAGCAAGATCGCGTTCTGCGCGTCGCCCGGCAAGCGCGCTTAAGCAGGCGTCAGAGGGCCTGGCGGCCGCCCGGATCAACCGCGCAGGCGCGCCAGCGCCGTGGCGACGTCCGGGTACTGCAGGCGCACGCGCAGTTCGCGCCGCAAGCGTGTGTTGTCGAGCTGGCGCGATTCGGACATGTACGACAGCAGCACGGGCGAGACCAGCTGCGCCAGTTCGGCGCGCGGCAGCCGCGGCGAGCGCGGCATGCCGAAGGCGTCGGCCACGGCGTCGAAGTAATCGGCCATCTTCATGCGCGTGTCGTCAACCGCGTGATAGACCCGCCCGGACCGGCCGCGTGTCAACGACTGCAGCACGATGCGCGCCAGGTCATCGGCGTGGATATGGTTGGTGTACACATCGTCCTCAAATCGCAGCGCGGGCGTGCCCTGTTCCAGGCGGCGCAGCGGCAGGCGGTCGGCGGCGTAGATGCCGGGCACACGCAGGATCGACAGCGTCGCGCCGGCCATCAGTGCCCACGCGCGCAGGATACGCTCGGCGTCGACGCGGCGCCGGGCGCGCCCGTTCTTCGGCGCCACCGGCCGGTACTCTTTCACCAGCGCCCCGCCGCAATCGCCGTACACCCCACTGGTACTCACGTACACGATGCGGCGCACGTCGCCCAGCGCCGCTACCAGGTGCCGCGTGCGGCGGTCGGTATCGCCATCGGGCTGGGGCGGGGCCAGGTGCAGCACCCACGGCGCCAGATTATGCAGGCGCGCCAGCGTGGCGGGCTGGTCGAGGTCGGCGACGACCGGCACCGCGCCGGCCGCGCGCAATTCTGCGCAGCGCTCCGGCTGGCTGGTCAGTGCAAACACGCGGAAGCGCCCGGCCAGCAGTGGCAGCAGGCGCATGCCGACGTCGCCGCAGCCGATGATCAACAGGCGCGGACGGGCAAAAGCGGGGCGGGATGGCATGGTCATGAAAGAATCGCGGGGTCGTGGAGGCGGCAACTGTAGCACAGGGCGCGCCCGGTAAAACAAGGGCCGGTGTAGAATGACGGCCTCTCGCCGCACGCCGGCGCACCCCATCAACCACCCGCGTTCGCGCCCCAACCTCTCCATTCGCATGACCTTCCAGATCACCGTCCAGCCCAGCGGCAGCCAGTTCGGCTGCGAAGCCGATGAAACCGTGTTAGCCGCCGCGATCCGCGCCGGCATCGGCCTGCCATATGGCTGCAAGAACGGCGCTTGCGGCTCGTGCAAGGGCAAAGTGCTCGATGGCGCCATCGAGCACAAGCCGTACCAGCAGCGCGCGCTCTCCGACATCGAAAAGACCGCCGGCATGGCGCTGTTCTGCTGCGCGATGCCGGCGGCCGACCTGGTGATCGAGGCGCGCGAAGTGGGCGGCAGCTCGGATTACCCGCTGCGCAAGATGCCCACCCGCGTCGCCGGCATCCGCAAGGCCGCGCCGGACGTCGCCATCGTCAACCTGCAATTGCCGGCCAACGAATTGCTGGCCTACCGCGCCGGCCAGTACATCGAATTTCTGCTCAAGGACGGCAAGCGCCGCGCGTATTCGATTGCCAATGCGCCGTCGTTCGAGGGCCCGCTGGAACTGCACATCCGCCACCTGCCCGGCGGCCTGTTCACCGACCACGTGTTCGGCGCCATGAAAGAGCGCGACATCCTGCGCTTCGAAGGCCCGCTCGGCACGTTCTTCCTGCGCGAAGATTCCGACAAGCCGATCGTGCTGCTGGCGTCCGGCACCGGCTTCGCACCGGTCAAGGCGCTGGTCGAGCACCTGATGCACCTGAAGTCCACGCGCAAGGTCACGCTGTACTGGGGCGGTCGCCGCCCGCACGACCTGTACATGGACGAACTGTGCCGCGCCTGGGAAACCACGCTGCCCGACTTCACCTACGTGCCGGTGATATCGGATGCGCTGCCAGAGGATGCCTGGACGGGCCGCACCGGCTATGTGCACGCCGCCGTCGTGCAGGACATCATCGACCTCTCAGGCCACCAGGTGTATGCCTGCGGCGCGCCGCTCATGGTCGATTCGGCGCGCCGCGATTACGTGGCGCTGTGCGGCCTGCCCGAGGACGAATTCTTCGCCGACGCGTTCACGACCGCCGCCGATCTGGCTGACCAGTAAGGCCCCATGCCGCTGATCTCACCGACTGGGCGCCTGGGTGTCCTGCGCAACCGTAACCTGGCGTTCTACCTGTCGGCGCGCTTTCTTGCCACCTTCGCCGTGCAGATGCAGAGCGTGGCGATCGGCTGGCAGGTGTACCAGATCACCGGCAGCCTGTTTGACCTGGGCCTGATCGGCCTGGCGCAGTTCGCGCCGTTCCTGGTGCTGATCCTGTGGGCCGGCCACGTGGCCGACCGCTACAACCGGCGCCTGATCGTGTTGTGCTGCATGGCCGTGCAACTGCTGTGCAGCGCGATGCTGATTGCCTTCACGGCCAGTGGCAGCACGACCGTGTGGCCGGTGTTCGCGATCCTGGTCCTGTTCGGCAGCGCGCGCGCCTTCATGATGCCGGCTTCGCAAGCGGTGCTCAAGAACCTGGTGCCGGACCGCGACTTCAGTCAGGCGGTGGCGCTGGGCTCGTCGACGATGCACGTGGCGATGATTCTCGGCCCGATCGTCGGCGGCCTGCTCTACGTGCTGGGGCCGCAGACGGTGCACATGACGGCCGCCTCGCTCCTCGCGCTGGCGGTGCTCTTGATGACGAACACGCGCACCATCGCGCAGGTGATCAACAAGGCGCCCGTCAGCTGGCACACGCTGCTCGAAGGCCTGCGCTTCGTGCGCTCGCGCCCGATCGTGCTGGGCGCGATTTCGCTCGACCTGTTCGCGGTGCTGTTCGGCGGCGCAACCGCCCTGCTGCCCGCCTACGCGCACGATATCCTGGGCGTGGGGCCGTCCGGCCTGGGCTTTCTGCGCACCGCGCCGGGCATGGGCGCAGCCCTGTGTTCGGTGGCGCTGGTGATGTTTCCGATCACGCGCCGCGTCGGCGCCTGGATGTTCGGCGGCGTCGCCCTGTTCGGCCTGTGCGTGATCGTGCTGGGCCTGACCGACCATGTCGCGATTGCCTTCGGCGCGTTGTTCCTGCTTGGCGTGGGCGACATGGTCAGCGTGTATATCCGCCATCTGCTGGTGCAGTATGAAACGCCGGACGATATCCGCGGGCGTGTGAGCGCCGTGAACTCGGTGTTCATCGGCGCCTCGAATGAACTGGGTGAATTCGAGTCGGGCGTCACGGCCGGCTGGCTGGGATTGACGCGGGCGATTTTGCTCGGCGGCGTGGCGACGCTGGTCGTGACGGGCGTGTGGGCGATGCTGTTCCCGGTACTGTCGCGGATGGACCGTTTTCCGCATCACGAGAAAGCGCGTGAGAAGGACGTGGCCTGATGGCGTTATGACAGGCCGAGCACGGTTGGCCGAGCGGACGCGGTAAAAATCGCGGGACGTGTAAGATAAAGCCATAACGATTACAGGAGCCATCCATGCAGATCAATGTCAATACCGATAACACCATCACCAAGCACCAAGGCCTGGACGAGCACGTGGATACCGTCTTGCGCGCTTCCATCGGTCGTTTCAGCGAGCAAGTGACCCGCGTCGACGTTCACCTGAGCGACGAGAACAAGGAAAAGAAAGCGGACGGCGGCAACCACTGCATGCTCGAAGCGCGCCTGGCCGGCGTGGCCCCGATCGTCGTGCACGATCACGCGAACGACCTGCACCAGGCGATCAACAACGCCAGCGGCAAACTGGCCCGCGCGCTCGACAGCACCATCGGCCGCCTGCATGACAAGCATCGCCATACCGCCGTCCCGGTGGTCAGCGTTGACGGCGACATCGACCCGACTGCCGACAAGCACCTGACCGATAACTGATCAGTGCCCGCAGGACCCTGCGCCCGCCATGGGCGCAGGGGCAACAAGCATGCCGTGCTGTCCAGTACTCAGCGCGGCGCGCCTTCTAATAGTTCCCGCAACGTCTCCAGATAATTCACCCCCGCCAGCGCGCGGCTGCCGTACCACGACAGCATTTCGCCATCGACCAGCAGCACGGGAATGCCGATCTGTTTTTCCAGCGCGTCCACGTGCGCCTGCGTGAAACGATACGGTTCGGTCGACAGCAGCACGGCATCCAGGCCATCGACCAGGCTGTCCGACCACGTGAAGCGCGGGTAGCGGTCTTCGCCCAGCTGTGGCACGCGCCAACCCAGTTCAGCCAGCATCGCAGCGATATACGTTTCGGCCGAGATGCTCATCCACGGATCCTGCCAGATGCAGTACAGCACCGTGCGTGATGGACCGGCGGGCCGGGCACGCAGCGCGGCCAATGCCTGTGTGAAGGCGGTGGACCAGGATTCGGCCGCATCCTGCATGCCGAAGATGCCACCCAGCAGGCGGGTCAGCGCCAGATTGTCCTGCGGCGTCACCGGATGCGTGACGATCACGTGCGGCACGAATTCCACCAGCGCGTCATACGTCGGTCGCGTGTTTTCATCGAGATTGACGACCACGTGGGTCGGCGCCAGCGCACGAATTTTGTCGAGATTGACGTCCTTGGTGCCGCCGACCTTGGGAATCGCGGCGACAATGTCCTTGGGATGGATGCAAAAACCCGTGCGGCCGACGAGCTGCGGCGCCAGGCCCAGGTCGCACAGCAATTCGGTAATCGATGGTACGAGAGAGACGATACGTGCACCGGGCGCGGGCAGATGTGCCTGGCCCAACGCATCGATGAGGTCAGTGGTAGGAGGTGTCATACAGGTCGGTCATGGTGGTTTAAGTTTCGCCAAACGCGCAGGAGTGGCACAATCGGCTATGATTCCGTCGATGTAATAACACATGCAATCACGCATGCCAACGCGGCACACCGCTTGAGGACTCACTTGGAACAGATCGGCACCTTCGGCACCAGCCGTACCACTATCAACGACTTGCAGCTGTTTCGCGACGAAACCGACCCCGAAGTCGCCGCGATGCTGGCCGACTGCGCCATCGTGCGCGTGCCGAAGGGCGAACGCATCGACGACAGCGGCCAGGCGCATCTGTATATCGTTCTCTCGGGCCAGCTCGAAATCGAATCGGACGCGCACGCGGGCGATGAAACCGGCACCACCCGCGTCTTGCCGGGCGAAAGCGTCGGCGACCAGGCCGTGCTGGACGATGCCGCGAACCTGGCGGCCATGACGGCGCTGGAAGACAGCGAGCTCCTGGTGATCGAATCGAGCATCGTCTGGTCACTGATCGACCGCTCGAGCGTGCTGGCGCGCAATCTGCTGCGCCTGCTGTCGTTCCGCATCCGCACCACAAACGCGCTGCTGCGCCGGCGCCAGAAGCTTGGCGAGTTCTACCGCCAGCTATCGCTCAACGACCCGCTTACGGGCCTGTACAACCGCGCCTGGCTCAATGACATGCTGCCGAAGCTGGCGGCGCGCGCGGCCCGTACCGGCAGCGGCCTGTCGATCGTCATGATCGACCTGGACCACTTCAAGCAGTTCAACGATACCCACGGCCACATCATCGGCGACGTGGCGCTGTCGGCTGCCGCGAGCCTGATCCGCGACGCACTTCGCCCATCCGACTTCGCAGTGCGCTTCGGCGGCGAGGAAATGCTGGCCGTGCTGCCCGACACCGGCATCGAACTGGCCACGATGGTGGCCGAGCGCCTGTGCCAGCGCTTGCGCGACACCGTCGTGTTTACCGACATGCGCGTGGAGCTGCCGCACCTGACCGCATCGTTCGGCGTGGCCAGCCTGGGTGAGAACGGCGACGAATACGCGCTGATGGCGGCTGCCGACGCTGCCCTCTACCGGGCGAAAGAAGCCGGACGCAACCGCGTCTGCAACTAGCGCCCAACGCCGTCCCGCACGGACCGTGACACCGGGCCGTGACGGGACGGCGCATCTGTGCCACCATGTCGCCGACGCTGTGATTGCAGCCAAGACAACAACAAGACATGAGCCCGCATACCTTCCTCTGGCACGACTACGAAACCTTTGGCGCGACCCCGCGCCGCGACCGCCCGGCCCAGTTCGCCGCGATCCGCACCGACGCTGAACTCAACGAGATCGGCGAACCGATCATGCTGTACTGCCAGCCGGCCAACGACTTCCTGCCCGATCCGGAATCGTGCCTGATCACCGGCATCCTGCCGCAGCACTGCCTCGAACACGGCGTGCCCGAGCACGAGTTCGCACGCCAGATCGAAGCCGCGTTCAGCCAGCCCGACACGATCGGCGTCGGCTACAACACGATCCGCTTCGACGACGAAGTCACGCGCTATCTGTTCTGGCGCAACCTGATCGATCCGTACGCGCGCGAGTGGCAGCACAACTGCGGCCGCTGGGACTTGCTCGACGTCGTGCGCATGGTGCATGCGCTGCGCCCGGACGGCATCGTGTGGCCCACCCGCGACGATGGCAAGCCGAGCTTCAAACTGGAACACCTGAGCGCTGCCAACGGCCTGGCGCATGAGGCTGCGCACGATGCGCTGTCGGACGTGCGCGCCACCATCGCGCTGGCGCGCCTGATCCGCAGCAAGCAGCCGCGCCTGTTCGACTTTTGCCTGGAGCTGCGCCGCAAGGACCGCGTCGCTGCCGAGATCGGCCTGCACCAGGCCCCTGAGGCGCGCCAGCCGTTCCTGCACGTGTCCGGCATGTTCCCGGTCGAGCACGGCTGCCTTGCCCTCGTCTATCCGCTGGCGCAGCACCCGACCAACAAGAACGAAATCCTGGTCTGGGATTGCCGCTACGATCCGTCCGAACTGTTTGGGCTGGACGCCGAGACGATCCGCACGCGCATGTTCACGCGCACCGACGACTTGCCGGAAGGCGTCACGCGCCTGCCGATCAAGAGCGTGCACCTGAACAAGTCGCCGATGCTGGTGGCCAATCTCAAGACGCTGCAGCCCGAACTGGCCACGCGCTGGGATATCGATCTCGAACAGGGCCGCGCGCACGCCGCGCTGGCCGCTGCCGGTCCCGACCTGCGCGCCGTCTGGGCGCAGGTGCTGCAAAAGCCGGCATCCGGCACGCCGGTCGATGTGGATGAAGATCTGTATGGCGGCTTCGTCAGTAAGGAAGACCGGCGCCAGCTGGAATCGATCCGCATGCAAAAGCCGGCAGCACTGACCGGCAAGCGCGTGAGCTTCGACGACGAGCGCCTCAACGAACTGCTGCTGCGCTACCGGGCGCGCAACTTCCCCGAGACGCTGTCGGAAGAAGAAATGCAGACCTGGGAAGCGCACCGCGCAGCGCGCCTGTTCGAGGGCGCCGGCGCGGCCAGAACCATCGATCAACTGTTCCAGGAGATCGATGCATTGTCGGAGACGGCCGACGAGCGGGCCGAGGCGATTCTGGGTGCCCTGTATGACTATGCAGAAATGATTGCGCCTGAACTGCACTGATGGTCAGCGATACGTAGGGTGGACGGCTGGCCTTCCACCCTACCGGCATTAGGCCATTTGGCCATTAGGCGCAATGTTTTTATCATGCAGCGTGACGCGCCGCATTGATCGCGTCGCGCGTTTCCGTCGCCACGCGCCGCGCTGCCTGCGCGAAGTCTTCGCCATCCTGCGGCGTTGCATACAAAATCGCACGCGACGAATTGATCATCATGCCGGCGCCGCCCGCCGTGCGCCCTGCCCTGACCGTCGCTTCAACATCGCCACCCTGCGCGCCCACGCCGGGAATCAACAACGGCATGTCGCCCACCAGCGCCCGCACCTGCGCGATCTCTTCCGGGAACGTCGCGCCCACCACCAGCGCGCACTGGCCATTGCGGTTCCATTTGTCGGCCACCAGTTGCGCCACGTGCTGGTACAGCGGGCGGCCGCCGACGTCCAGAAATTGCAGATCGGAGCCGCCCGCGTTCGACGTGCGGCACAGCACGATCACGCCGCGATCCGGCCAGGCCATGTATGGCTCGACCGAATCGAAGCCCATGTACGGATTGACGGTCACCGCATCGGCGCCGTAGCGGTCAAACGCTTCGCGCGCGTACTGGTGCGCGGTGGCGCCGATGTCGCCGCGCTTGGCGTCGAGCACTAGCGGGATGTGTGGATACGTCTCACGCAGATAGGTGCAGATTTCCTCGAGCTGGTCTTCGGCGCCCAGTGCGGCGAAATAGGCAATTTGCGGCTTGAAGGCGCACGCCAGGTCAGCGGTGGCGTCGATGATGGCCTTGCAGAACTGCACGATCGCATCCGGCTGGCCGGCCAGGTGCGCCGGGAAGCGCGCCAGGTCCGGGTCGAGGCCGACACACAGAAGCGAATCGTTGCGGGTCCATGCAGCCGCCAGTTTTTGAATGAAAGTCACTTCGAGCCCCTTGTATCCGAATAATTGCAAACCCATTATTGTACCCGCCGCCACGCAGCCCCCTGCCCCTTGGGGTTGCAGGAACACCAATTGCGGCCCGTTTCAGGTATATTTTGATTATTCGACAACTTGCACGGACCTTTACTGCCATGACTACGACCTTTATCTCCCGCTGGACCCGCCTGCTCGGCAGCGCCATTCTCGCCGGCGTCCTGCTCTCTGGCTGCGGCTACAACGATTTCCAGACCAAGGATGAAGCGACCAAGGCCGCCTGGAGCGAAGTGGTCAACCAGTACCAGCGCCGCGCCGACCTGATCCCGAACCTGGTCAACACCGTCAAGGGCTATGCCTCGCACGAGCGTGAAACGCTCGAAGCCGTGACGCGCGCCCGCGCTTCGGCCACCAGCTTCCAGATCACCCCGGAAGTGCTGAACAACCCGGAAGCGTTCCAGAAGTTCCAGCAGGTGCAGGGTGAACTGTCGAGCGCGCTGTCGCGCCTGATGGTGGTCTCCGAAAAATACCCGGACCTGAAAGCCGATACCAGCTTCCGTGACCTGGCCTCGCAGCTCGAAGGCACCGAGAACCGCATCACGGTGGCCCGCCAGCGCTATATCGCGTCGGTCCAGGATTACAACGTGACGGTGCGTCAGTTCCCGAAGAACCTGACCGCCATGGTGTTCGGCTACGAGACCAAGCCATCGTTCACGGTGGAGAATGAAAAAGCGATCTCGACCGCACCAGCAGTCGACTTCGGCAAGTAAGGCTGGCGATGAGGGCCTTCCTGCGCTTGTTCTCCACGCTCCTGTTCGCACTGGCAACCCTGCTCGCCGGTGCAGCGCCAGCCCATGCCCAGCTCAAGGAGGTGCCGAAGCTCACGACGCGCGTAACTGACCAGGCCGGCATGCTCGACGCCACCCAGCGTCAGCGCCTGGAATCCGTGCTGGCCGACTACGAAGCCAAGACGGGCAGCCAGATCGCCGTGCTGCTCGTGAAATCGACCGAACCCGAAGCCATCGAGGCCTACAGCATCCGCGTCACCGATGCCTGGAAACTCGGCCGCAAGGGTGTCGACGATGGCGTGCTGCTGGTGGTCGCACCCGGCAACCCGTCGGCGCTGCGCCGCCTGCGTATCGAAGCCGGCCGTGGCGTACAGGGCGTGCTGACCGACGCCCAATCCAAGCGCATCCTGCAGGACGTGATCGCGCCGCATTTCCGGGAACAACATTATTACGAAGGCCTGGTAGCCGGCGTGGGCGCCATCGCCACGCTGCTGAACCAGGAAGCCTTCCCGGCCCCTGCGCGCGCACCAGAGCAGGGAGTGGAGAGTGATTTCGTCAAATATGCCTTCGTCGCCGGACTCGTCTTCTTCGCTGGCCTGGCCGTGTTTGGCGGGGTAGCGGGCACCATCGCGACGGGCCGTCGCAAGGCCGCCGGCAACCTAAATGGTGCCAGCCGCCGCAGCCGTTCCAGCTCGGGCAACTCAGCGGGCGATTTGGTACTGGGCGCTATTATCGGCGGCATACTCAACGGTGGTGGGCGCAGCTCTGGTGGTGGTGGCGGCGGTTTTTCAGGTGGTGGTGGTTTTTCAGGCGGTGGCGGCAGCTTTGATGGCGGCGGCGCCTCGGGAGACTGGTAATGGGATCGATCGCACACAAAATCGCACGCACGTGGCGCCATGCCACCAGCAGCGCCGCCGAGGCGCGGCGCGCGTTTCCTGAAACGACACTGATGGCCATTGCCCAGGCGATCGATGCAGGTGAACGCACGCACCGCGGCGAAGTCCGCCTCATCGTCGAAAAGGCCCTGCCCTTCGAGGACGCCTGGGATGACGTCACCAACCGCCAGCGTGCGCTTGCGCTGTTCGCCGACCATGGAGTCTGGGACACCGAAGACAATTGCGGCGTGCTGATCTACGTGAACATGGCCGAGCACAAGATCGACATCGTGGCCGACCGTGGCATCGACCGCAAGATCGACGCCGCCACCTGGCAGGCCGTGTGCCGCACAATGACGGCAGGCTTCAAGAACGGGCACTTCCATGACGCCACGCTGGCGGCGGTAGCGCAGGTCAACGACCTGCTGCACCAGCACTTCCCGGCCAGCGGAGAGCGCACCAACGAATTGCCCGACCGGCCCATCATGCTGTAGACGTCTGGCCCGATGGGCCGGGCGGTTCATCCAGCCATTCCAGCGCCAGGGCGTCGACCTCGGCAATCTCGGCATTCATGCGGGCGCGCTTGCGCTGCGCCCACCACCACCCTCCCGCCAGCACCAGCGTCGTTGTCACCAGCCCGGTGATGCCGGCCTGGGTGCTGCGCGCCATGGCAAGCACGATTACCGGCGCCGGCAACAAGGCAAGCGTCGTCCAGCGTGTGACGCGCGCCAGGCGCAAACCGAGCTGCGCACGCCGGCGGCGCAGCGCCAGCCAGTTGCGCAGGCTCGTTCCCGTCGGCTCATGCAGGGCAGCCAGGCGCGTCCAGGTATAAACGACCATGATGACGCCCATGAGCAGCGTCTGGAACCCCAGCCACAGTGTCTCGTAGCCGTTGGTCGCGACACGCTGCCAGTGTGCCGCAAGAACTGCCGCGCCCACGATCATCATCGCCCATTCGCCTACCAGCACCAGCACCGTCATGCGGCGTTCGCGCCGCGCACGGGCAATCATCAGGCCCACGTCGGGCATGGCGCTGGCAGGCCGGCTTGCGCCCCACGCATCCTGCAAACTCGCCCATTCGTCCTGCTCGGTCATCGTTCCTCCAGTTGTTCTTTGAGCGCTGCCCGGGCCCGGTTCAGGCGCACGCCCACATTCCCCACCGTAATGCCGAGCAAGTGGGCGATCTCGTCGTAGTGCAGACCTTCGAGCGCCAGCACCACCAGTTGGCGCTGGCCGACAGGCAAGTCGCGCAGCGCGCTCAAGAGACGCGTTTGCTGCTGGTTCAGGCCTGCCAGCGCTTCAGGACCCGGCTGGCCATCAACCCACTCGTCGTCGAGTTGCTCATGGCGCGGCTGCGCCACCTCGCGCATCACATGCGAGGCGCAGCGCCGGTGCGCCACGCCGAGGATGTAGGTCTTGAGACTCGCGTCGCCCCGAAACGCAGGCAGCGCCTGCCACACGCCGAGCAAAATATCCTGCACCAGGTCTTCCCGGGCGTGGCGATTTCGCTCGAAACTGGCCGCGAAGCGCGCCAGCATGGGGCCATGTTCCGCGACCACGCGGGCAAACGTGGCATCCTGCGCCCCGCGCATCTTCATGCCGACATCCGCTCATCCTGGTGACGTAGCACGACACATGCAGGCGCCGGTGCGCAGCACCCGACCCGCTCGATTGGCCGCGACAGATGGCCGAGCGGCAGCGCCGACGCCATGCAGTGATAGCTCAGGACCGTAAGGGCAAATGCGAAGTGTTTCCAGTTCATCTCGTTCTCATTGAAGGGGCGATGGATCATGTAGTACGTTGCTGCGGGAAAAACTTACACATGAATGGAAGTTTTTCTTCCATCACCCCTGGAGCGCTGGCGCGGGTGGTTAAAATGGCGGCTTTTGCCACAGCGTCGAAAGCCCGCCATGAAACTACACCAGAAGATCGCCATCGTCACCGGGGCCAGTCAGGGCATCGGCCTGGCCTGCGCCGAGCGCCTCGTGCGCGAAGGCGCGCGCGTCATGCTCGTCGATATCCGGCCCGAAGTCGAGCAAGCCGCCGCCAGCCTGGGCGACGCAGCCCGGGCCTACCGCGCCGATGTCGGCATGAAGGTCGAGGTCGATGCGATGATCGCGGCCACGCTGGCCGCATTCGGCCGCATCGATATCCTGATCAACAATGCCGGCGTGACCCACGCCGCCGAATTTCTCGACCTGCACGAGGACGATTTCGACCGCGTGCTGCGCATCAACCTGAAATCCATGTTCCTGTGCAGCCAGGCAGCGGCGCGCGACATGGTGGCGCGCGGTGAAGGCGGCTGCATCATCAATATGTCGAGTGTGAACGCCGAGCTGACGATTCCGAACCAGGTGCCGTACGTGATCTCGAAAGGTGGCGTCAACCAGCTCACGCGCGTGGCGGCCATCGCGCTGGCCCAGTACGACATTCGCGTGAACGCCATCGGCCCAGGCACGATCCTGACCGAGCTGGCGAAAAAGGCGGTGCTGGGCAGCCCGGAAGCGCGTCACACGATCCTGTCGCGCACCCCGCTGGGCCGGTGTGGCGAACCGGAAGAAGTCGCGTCGATCGCCGCCTTCCTGGCCAGCGACGACGCGTCGTACATGACCGGCCAGACCCTGTATGCCGATGGCGGCCGCATGGCACTGAACTACACGGTGCCCGTGCGCGATTGACACGTCAGCAGCGCCAAAACAGAGATATTGACGGATCACATGTCTGGTATCCGAAAACGCAATTGGACGCCGGGTCAGTGAATCCCTATAGTTACACCTGTCTCCACTATTCTCCTCCAAGAAAATAGTTTCAAGCCCGCCCAGCGGGCTTTTTTTTTGCCTGGACGGTTTGCGCGGCCCACGTCATTTGCGGCCGTATTGTCTCAAGCCCAATTCTGTCATCACATTTCCTACTGTTCCGTCCGAACCTTGACGACGGTCACTGACCCGTCACAATCCCTGCCTATACTCAAACGCACCTGACACACACGTAACCGATATGCGTGGTGCCAGCAGGTGTGGAGCGCTCCGTGCGCTGCACACCAACCCGGTTTCCGCACTCTTGGCCCGATCTCGGGTTATGCCCGCCTCGCGCGGGCATTTTTTTTGGGCAGTGTGGCAACTCGGACCAGAAAATATTGTCTATGTGCTTGAAGCCGTCTTCAATAGGGCTATCATGAAGCTGCGACGCCCCACCTTGTCCAGCCGGGTGGCGGCCGCGTACAACGAAACGACCACGGGAGATCGTCCGATGAGTTTACGTGTACCAGAAACATCGCTTTCGCCAGACAGTTGCCGTCGCAATCATTCCACAAGCGACCTCATCCTCAGCGAACTCAACCCACGCGCCGTGGTCGACCATGTCGATCACGACAGCGCGCCCCTCAATCTGCTCACCTTCGGCAATGTCCGCGAAGTGTGTCCCAAGTGCCGGCGCTCGCACCTGAAACTCGTGTTGCGACAGGCGAGCGTCCGCGTGGCGCATCTGTTCTGTGCCGACTGCGCCAGCTGTTTCGATGCCCATTACGCCGACGGCGCGCCAGCACTCACCATCTGAAGCGCGTGTGCGCCCGGCGCCTGCTGGGTAGCCGGCGCGGCAAGATCCGGCACACAAGGTGTGCACGACATGGTAACGTTGACGTTTGCCCCGTCACCGCCCCGCCCTGCCATGCTTGCCCTGTCGCCCCTGCTGTACGCTGAACGTCGTTTGCGCCGTGCCATGCACGCTGCCGCACTGATCATTTTTGCCGGCATCGTGATCGCCGGCTCGGTCCCCGGTGCGCGTGCCGAGGTGGGCGAATTCGCGTCCGGGCTCGTCCTGCACAGCCTGGCCTATGCCGCTCTCGCGACGCTGTGGTTCCTTGGCAGCACCGGGAGCGGGTTGCAACGTGCGCTCAAGGCAGTGCTCGCCATCGCGCTGATGGGTGCCTTTGACGAGTGCGTGCAGCATTTCCTGCCCTACCGCTCGGGCGCGGTGCACGACTGGCTGGTCGACGTCAGCGCGGCCACTGTCGCGGCCACGGTACTGGCCGTGCTGCTTGCGCGCGTCCCGATGCCGCACGCGTTGCGCGCTGCGCCGGAACGGGCGCGCTGACCGCCTTTGCCCGCCTGGGTTCCCGCCACGGCCAGCCTGCTTGATCCAACTACCTTCCTGACGCGACAGCTGGAACGCTGATGCGCTTTTCGCCTCTTATCCTCGTGGCGCAGCATCGTCACATCCCTACTACCACTACGAGGAGTTGAACATGAAGCAATCGCACCAGAGCGTGGCCACGGCGGGCGTACTGGCGGTCGTGCTCGCCGTATCGGGCTGCGCCGCCACCGGCGGCGCCGGCCACATGGCCAGCAGCGCAACAAGCAACCGTACCGATGATGTCGCCAGTAGCAGCGGCGACGTGGAACGCATTTTGCCCAGCCCGGCCATCTCGTCGGCCAGTGCAGGCACATCCGGCAGCAAGGGCGCCACCGGCTCGGGCAGCGCCGGCATGCAGGACGAGCGTGGCGACCAGCCCGCCGCCGCGTCTGCGCGCGCGCCAGCGCCCAATAGTACGGTGCTGTCTATCGCCCCCCTTCCTGTCCCGGGTGGCGTGAGCAAAGGCGACGCGGCCGTGGGCACCAGCGGCACAGCCGGCGCAACAGACAGCGCCGGTGCTGCCAAGGCCTACCGCGTTACGGTGCGAATGGACGATGGCAGCACCGAGGTGATCACCAGCACCGGCACCCCCGACTTTCGCAGCGGCGAGCGCATCAATGTGACCGACGGCGCGATCCGGCGCTGACCGCATGCACACGTACAAAGGCCACATGCGCCTGCGCGTCATGTGGCCCGGTGAAACCTCAGTGGCCAGGCCGTACCGCACCTGCCCCCTGAGCAGCGTTACGGCGTGGCAGGATCCTTGCCCTCTTCCAGCGCACGCTGGAACAGGGGAATATTGCGCGTGGCGGCGCTGATCACCTCAAGCGGCAGTTTCGGCGAGCGGTCGGCGTTCAGCAAGCCATTGGCTTCCTGGAACGTGTCCGTGAATTGCGTATAGCAGAAACCACTGAACATGAACGTCTCATTGACCACCTGCAGCAGGCGCCGGTACTGCTTCAGATAGCTTTCGGCCGTGTGCGCGCGGCTGTAGCCCCACGTGGTTTCGTCGGGATTGGGCGTCTGTTTCGGATCGTAGGCGATGCCGCCGAATTCCGTCAGCACGATCGGCTGGCCACGATGCGGGAAGCCATCGAGCGTCAGGATACGGCCACCAGGCCGGCGCTGATCGAACAGCGTGCGCACCGGATCGGTGACGGCGTAACGCGCCAGCACCTTCTCGGGATCGCTGTCGTAGTCGTGGATGCCCAGGATGTCGGTGGCCGACGCTTCCCAGCCATCGTTGCCGATCACCGGGCGCGTCGAGTCGAGCGTGCGCGTCAGGTGGTACAGCGCCTCGACGGCGTTGCGATGCGCCTGCGTGAGCGTCAGGTTCGGCACGCCCCACGACTCGTTGAAGGCCACCCAGACGATGATGCACGGGTGGCTGTAGTCACGCTCGATCGCCTCGGTCCACTCCTTGACCATGCGCGTGATCGCGCGCGGGCTGAAGCGGTAGGCCGATGGCATTTCTTCCCACACCATCAGGCCCAGCTTGTCGGCCCAGTACAAAAAGCGCGGGTCCTCGATCTTCTGGTGCTTGCGCACGCCATTGAAGCCCATCTGCTTGGCCAGTTCGACGTCGCGCTTCAGGTGCGCATCGGACGGCGCCGTCATGAACGATTCCGGCCAGTATCCCTGGTCCAGCACCAGGCGCAGCTGGTACGGACGGCCATTGAGCATGAAGCGGTCGCGGTTGATCGACACCGAGCGCAGCGCCGTGTACGAGCGGATGCGGTCGAGCACCACGTCACCCGCGCGCAAGGTCACCTCGGCGTCGAGCAGGGTGGGACGTTCCGGACTCCACAAAATTTCATTGCGCGAGTCGTCGATGCCCGGGTCGGACAGCGCGATCTTGCGGTTCGCCTCACCATTGAGCAGCTTGTAGTAATCGTCGGCCAGCAACTGGTCGCCATTCCAGATTTTGACTTCGACAAACAGCTCTTCCTGGATATCGCCGGTGGCGAACACCTCGCAGCCGATTTCGTAGGTCTCGAAAACCGGCGTCCAGCGCAGTTTCTGGATATACGTGTGCGAGACCTGCTCGATCCATACCGTCTGCCAGATGCCGGTGGTGCGCGGGTACCAGATCGAGTGCGCATCGAGCAGCCAGTCCTGCTTGCCGCGCGGCTTGGCCAGATCGGCCGGATCATCTTCGACCCAGACCGTGACGACCTGCTTGCCATCCGCGTTCAGGGTGCCGGAGATGTCGGCCGAGAATGGCGTATGACCGCCTTCGTGCTCGACCACCAGCTGGCCATTGACCCACACGCGCGCGCTGTAGTCGACCGCGCCGAAGTGCAGGATCGTGCGCCCTTCCATGGGCATCACCTCGAATTCGCGCTGGTACCAGACGAACCGGTGAAAGCCCGTGTCTTCGATACCGCTCATCGCGGTCTCCGGCGCAAACGGCACGGTGATCTCGTGCGTCCATTCCTTCACGTCCGACGGTAGCGTGTAGTGCCCTTCGTCATCGAAGCAGAACTGCCATGTGCCGTTCAGGTTCTGCCACTGGTCGCGCACCAGTTGTGGACGCGGATATTCAAACTGATTCATTCTTGTCCTTTCTGTCAGTTGGCACCGGAATCAGGATACGTCCCTGGACGTCATTGCCTGGTCCATGATGGTCTTGATACGCCGCCAGCGCGGTGGCGGCTGCTTCTTGCGCCTGCCCCTTGCGGCACAGGGCGACGCAGGCGCCGCCAAAGCCGGCGCCGGTCAGGCGCGCGCCCAGTACGCCGGGCGCTGCGCGCAGCGCCTCGCACAAGACGTCGAGCGCGGGGATCGAGACTTCGTAATCGTCACGCAGACTCGCATGCGATGCGTTCATCAGTTCGCCAAAGCGTTCAGCGTCAACGCCCTTGGCGGCTTCGAGCACGCGCAGGTTTTCGTGCACTACGTGGCGGGCCCGTTCGCGCAGCGGTGACGGCAGCGTCTCGACCGATGCAGCGTCGACGACGTCGCGTAGCGCCGTCACGCCCAGGATGCGCGAAGCTTCTTCGCATTCGGCGCGGCGCTCGTTGTACTTGCTGGCCGCCAGCGTGCGCGCCACGCCCGAATCGATGACGATCAGTTCAGTGTCGGGCGGCAGCGCCGACAAGTGATGCTCAAGCGTGCGCGCATCGATGAACAGCATATTGGTTTCATCGGCCAGGCTCGAGGCCATCTGGTCCATGATTCCGCAGTTCACGTGCGCGTATTCGATCTCGGCGCGCTGGGCGATGCGCGCCAGCTTGACGTCGTCGAGCTCGAACCCCAGCAGCGCGCGCATGGCGCGCAGCGTGGCCACTTCGAGCGCGGCCGACGACGACAGGCCCGAGCCCACCGGCAAATCGGTCTCGACGTACACGCGCAGTGGCGGCACCTCGATGCCTTCGGCCTGCACGAGGCGGATGCAGCCCTCGATATAGCTGCCGAAGCCCTGCGGCGCGCTGCTGTCCTTCGCGAACGTGACGGTCGCGTCGAAGTTGGGTGAATAAAAATGGAAATGGTCGTCGCCGCTGCGGCTCATGGCCACCAGCGTGCGCTGCGGCGTGGCCACCGGCAGCATGAAGCCATCGTTGTAGTCGGTGTGTTCGCCCAGCAGGTTCACGCGCCCCGGCGCCGAGGCGTTCACTTCGGGCGCGCCGCCAAAGAAGGTATCGGTCGTGATGGTCATGCGTCCACCTCCAGCCAGAGCGGCCGCTGACGGCCTCCAATGTCCACCGACGGCCAGGCCGGGTCGAAAGTCAGGTTTTCGAGTCCGTCGGGGCCGAGCAGGAACGTGTCTTCGATCTTCATACCGTTATAACTTGGATTGAACGCAAATGCCATGCCCTGTTCGAGCTGCGTGGCCGTGCTGGGCGTGGCCACGATCTCGCGCGCCAGGTAGCCGGTGATGCCGCCCTGGTGGTGCTCGCGGATCGCGTCCTCGACATCGGCGTGGTGATAGGCCTGGGCCAGCGCGTGGTACACCGACGACAGCGATTTGCCCGGCACCACGGCCGCCAGGCCGGTGGCCTCGAGCGCCATCAGCGCGCGCTGGGCCGTGGGCGCCGAACCTGTACCGCCAAAGCTGACGAAGCGCGTCAGGTTGGCATACAGGCCGTGCCGGCGCGCGCAGAACACGAGCATGGCGCGCTCGCCGATCGGCTCGTGCGACGGCGTCGCATGGCGAAACAGCGGCAGGCGCCGCGCGCCGGCCACCAGCACCAGCGCCGGATGGATGCCGCGGCGCCACAGCGCGTCGGCGCCAGCGCCGGCCAGCTGCTGCTCGGTCCAGTCGGGCCGGGCGCGGTGCAGTACCTCGGTCATTGCTTCGGCCGCTTCGCGCCCCAGCAGGCGGTAACGGGCCTGTTCGGCTTCGCCCAGCACCAGCTTGCGCTGACGGAGCGGCAGCGGCAACGGCAGTTCGTCCGCTCGCGGACGGTCCGACAGCACCGGCCGGCCCTCGGCCGCGGCCAGCACGAAATGTTCGCGCAGCTCGGGCTCGGCCCACGGTTCGATATGAAAGCTGAACCCGGCCGGCACTTCTTCAAGGCGCAGGCGCTCGCCCTCGATCTGGTCGGTCAGCACGCAGGCGTCGCCCGGCGTGATCAACACTTCGGCAATGCCCGTGTCGGTCGTGTGCAGCACGGCGTTGGAGCCGCCTGCGGTAACCCACGCGAACCAGTCGGTGCCGCGCAGGCGCACGGCGCCGGCGCCGCTGGCGGCAAGGGTGGCGCGCAGCAGCGCAAGTTTGTCGGCGACCTCCTGGGCGCGCATATCGATGTCCGTCATGCGCTCTCCTCCAGGTCGATCTCGACCTGCTGCAATTCGTAGGCCGTGGTCTCGGGCAGCACGTCCATCGCGAACATGCCGGCAGCCAGCTCGGTGCCGGCCAGGTATTTCAGACGGTCACGCGTGCGGTACGGCGGATAGAACTGCGCGTGCAACTGCGTCTCGGGATGCTCGGCGCCGTCGGTCGGCGCCTGGTACCACGCCATCAGGTACGGGAACGGGCGGTTCCACAGGGTTTCGTACTTGAGCAGTACGGTCTTGAGCGCACGCGCCAGCGAGTCGCGCTGTGGGGGCGTGAGCGCGGCGAAATCCTTGCATGGCGCGGTCGGCATCACCCACACCTCGTACGGATAACGCGCGCAGGCCGGCACGAAAGCAATCGCGAAATCGTCCTCGTACAGCACGCGCTTGCCATCCGCGGCTTCGTCGCGCGCCATGTCGCACAACATGCTCGAACCGTGCTGCTGGTAGTACTCGCGCTCTTGCGCAAGCATGCGCGCCGGCACCGACGGCACGAACGGGTATGAATAGATCTGGCCATGCGGATGGTGCAGCGTAACGCCCACTTCGGCGCCACGGTTCTCGAACGGCAGCACGTACTGGATGTGGGCAAGGCTGCCCACGCGCGTGGTGCGGTCGCCCCAGACCTGCAGCAACAGCGCGATGCGCGACAGCGGCAGGTGGGCCAGCGCCGTATTCGGGTCCTGCGTGAACACGACCACTTCGCACTGGCCATTGGCCGGCGCGGTCTGCACCGTCACCGATGGCGGATCGTGCGACTCGAGCGCCAGCGACGGGAAGCGGTTGTCGAACACGGCGATCTCGTAGTCGCCGGCTGGCATTTCAGTAGGATTGGCGGGGTCGATCGTCGGCGCCAGCGGGTTGTACTGGGGCGGCGGCTGGTAGGTGCGGTTCTGGCGGAAGGCCGCGTAGGTCACCCACTCGCCGCGCAGCGGATGCCAGCGCAGGTGCGGGTTCGCGTGCTGCGGATCCGGGAACGGGCTGGGTGCGACCAGATCGTCCGGAATGGGTCCGTTGCTGTAGAGGGTAAGGTTGCGTCCGTCCGGTTTTTTGAGTTCTTTACTGTGCATGGCAATCAATAAGGTTCGGTCACATCCGGCGCGAGCGCGCACGCCAACATCGACGCATTCATGCGCTCACGGCTGCAGGAGCATGGCTCCTTGCCGATCCTAACATGCTGTATTTGCCACATTTTCTACCGGGAACTATGGACTTTTCCAGGCGACAATACTGTGGCTGTATCGGGAAGATACCGCCCTCGGCATACAACGATGATTCACAAGGGAGAGCACCAGCAAAGGCGCTCCACGGCAAGGATATTGTAGTCCCGCGCCTACGCAAAAATTAGAAGTTTTTACACTAGCTGGCAAGAAGCAGCCCTACAGGCCAGCCGTGGCAAATACCGCGTTCGAGCGCGCCTGCAACCAGGCCACCAGCTCAGCGCGCCAGCTCGACCAGCACCGCCGTGTACATCTGCAGGTTCAGCAGCAGTTGCTTCGTCGTGATGAACTCATGCTCCGAGTGTCCTGAATACTTCTTGCCCGGCATCGACGGACCAAAGCTGACAGTATTCGGGAACAGCCGCGAATTGGTGCCACCGCCGATGGCAACGGGCTTCGCATCCTTCATGCCGGTGAAATAGGCAAAGGTCGCCAGCAACGTCGGCACCTGCGGCGCATCGTTCAGCACCCACGGGTCGCGCATGCCGACCTTGATGTTGGTGAGCGGGACCTGGCGCGCCTGCCACTGGCTCAGTGCCGCGTTGATCTCGTCGGTCAACTGCGCGCCCGTCTTGCCTTGCGGGCGACGCAGATTGATCGCCACCTCGATGCCGTCGTCCAGCTGGCGGATCACGGTCGGCTTGAACGTCAGCGGGCCCATGAACTTGTCGCGGTAGGCGATATTGCCGGCGCCGCTGCCGAATTTCTCGCCGTAGTAGCCGGTGCCCACCATCTCGTTGAGGTAGTTCACGGTGCCCCCGGCGGTCGTGTTGGCCCACGGCCGCACGGCCAGCGCATCGGCCAGCATACTCACCGCGTTCACGCCCTCCTGCGGCTTGGACGAGTGGGCCGAGACGCCCTTGGCGCGCACCGCCAGGTCCTTGCCCTGCCAGGTGTAGGTGTAGGTCATGCCCTCGTGCTGCGCGCCGCGCGCGCGGATCTGCGCTTCGATCTGCGGCGTCGCGTTGGCCACTAGCGCTTCGGCGTCTTCCGGAATCTGCGTGTTGAACGAGCCGCCCGCGAACGCGGCGATGTAGGCGTCGCCTTCGAGCGGCGCCTGCGCGCCGGCCTTCGGGATCGTCACGGCCACCGTGCCGCCGCCCTTCTCCGCCGTCACCACCGGATATTCGGCGTCGAGCGTGATGCTCATCTGCGGCGGCACGTGCGTCTTGAGAAATTCGGTCAGGGGGCCCCAGTCGGATTCCTCGCCCATGTACACGTACAGCTCGATACGCTTGGTAAGCGGAATCTGGCGGTCGCGGATCGTCTTCATGGCATACAGCGCGGTGGCGATCGGCCCCTTGTCGTCCTCGGCGCCGCGCGCGAGCAGTTTGCCCGGCTCGCTCGTGCGGTCCAGCACGAACGGCGACTTTTTCCACTTGGTCGGGTCGACCGGCTGCACGTCGCCATGCGTGACGATGCCGACGCGTTCAAGGCCCTGGCCCAGGCCGATGACGACCGTCCAGCCGTAATCGGTGTAGTCGAGCCCCATGCGCTCGGCTTCTGCCTTGAGCGCGGCCTTGAACGCGCCATGCACCGGGTTCTGGTCCGACGGGTAGCGCGGGTCCGCCACCGTATTGAAGCTCACCAGCTTGGCCAGCGTATCGATGACGTCATTGCGGTAGGTGGCCACCGCATACTTGGCCGCGTTGACGGCAACTTCGCTGGGCGCCGAAGTCGGCGCCGGAGCAGATGCGGCAGCCAGCACAGTGGATGAGGCCAGCAACAGGCTGGCAAGGCAGACGTTCTTGTACATACTGGGCCGTTCTCCAAGGGTTGCATGTTCGCAAAAGGACCAGCATAGCGCCTTCTGCCACCGCTGTGAACGTCATGACCACTTTCAGCGTATCGTTACGCATCGCCACTCAACAACATCCTCACCATGACCGACAAGACTTTCCTGCGCACGCACGCCGCGCTGCGCGACGATATCGGCGACCTGCTCACGCAGCGCCCCGTGCCTTCGCCCCAGCTCGACCAGATCGATCCGTTTCTGTTCCTGAATCACCACGGCCCGCAAACCTATGGCCCGCACAACCGCGGCCTGCCGTTCGGCCCGCATCCGCACCGGGGATTCGAAACCGTCACCTTCATCGTCGAAGGCATGCTGGCCCACCGCGACAGCGCCGGCCACGAAAGCGTGATCCACGCCGGTGGCATCCAGTGGATGACGGCCGGCAGCGGCATCGTGCACGCCGAAGTCTCGCCGCGCGCGTTTCTCGAGACGGGCGGCCCGCTCGAGATCCTGCAGTTATGGGTCAACCTGCCGTCGCACCTGAAGATGACGGCGCCCGCCTACACCGGCGTGCAGCAGGACCGCATTCCCGCGTTATCGCTCGACGATGGCAAGGTGACGCTGAACCTGATCGCAGGCGAATGGGATGGCAGCACGGGCCCGGTACAGTCGCTGACCGGCGTGTTCATGAGCACGGTCGCGATGCAGGCCGGTGGCCGGTTGCGCATCACCGGCCTGCAAGGTCGCAACGTGCTGCTGTATGTGGTGCGTGGACGCATCGGCGTGGGTCACCACGGCGATCTCGCCAACGCTTACCAACTGGTGGAGCTGAGCACGGAGGGCGACACACTCGAGATCGTCGCCGAGTCCGGCTCGCTGCTGTTATTCGGACATGCCGATCCGATCGGCGAACCGGTCGTCTCGCACGGGCCATTCGTCATGAACACCCGCGATGAAATCGCACAGGCGATCACCGACTACCAGGCCGGCCGCTTCGGCTCAACGCTGGCTTGACGCCAGCACCCGGCCGGCATCGTCCCTGAGATGCACCGTGTGCGGGAACGGTCCGCCGTCGAAGCGCACGCTCAGGTCCTTGCCGACCGCCTCAAAGCGGTCGCTGCCCACGTGGACGATTTCCTGCGGCCCGTCACCCAGATCCGCGTACAGCTTGCGGCCCTTGCCGGTCACGTGCAGCGTGCGCCCGTCGTCGAGCTTGTAGGCGCCCTGCATGCGCTGGTACATCAGCGGATCGACATAGACTTTCTTTGGCTGCGCGGCCTGCACGTTGACGACGTCAGGGCTGGTTGCAGTCACCGGCTGGGCGGCGCTGGTCAGCGAGACGACAGCGGCGGCGGCGAACAAGGCAAGTTGGGAGAGGCGCATGATGGAAATTCCTTTCAGATCGGTGGCAGAGAAGTCCGTGTCGCCAGCGCTTCGTTGCCTGACGATGAAACCAGTCTAGCGAGCCGCAAAACCCGTTCAAGCGCCAGGCGCATCAAGCGCCGGAAATGCGCGATGAAGTGCGCAATCGGTGGGGTGAACGGGAGGTGCATATATGAAAGCGCGCCTTGTTTCAACTGTGTGTCTGCATTCCGTACGTATGTCGTACAGTAGGGTTCCTTGAACCCGAATTCACCCTCTCCCATGCCAGTCATTCCCCTCGCCGCGACCACGCGCGGCTACCCCGACAGCGGTAACGTGATCGAGAACGTGCACCTCGGATCGGTCGCCGTCGTCGACACAAGCGGACGCCTGTTATGGTCTGCCGGCGACCCGGATTACCCGACCTTCACGCGTTCGGCACTCAAGCCGTTCCAGGCCCTGCCGTTCATCCTGGCCGACGGTCCGGCGCGCTTCGCGCTCTCGGGCGACGAAGTCGCGCTGCTGTGCGCGAGCCATTCGGGCGAAGCCAAGCACCTCGACGGCGTGAGCTCGATCCTCAACAAGATCGGGCTCGACCCCGGCCACCTCGAATGCGGCTGCGCGGTGCCGCTGCACTACGAGTTCACGGGTCAGAAGCCCCCGCTGGACGCGCACTGGACGCCGCTGCATCACAACTGCTCCGGCAAGCACAGTGGCTTCCTGGCCTGGTGCCGCCTGCACGATGCGCCTACTGCGAACTACGTCGACCGCGCGCACCCGCTGCAGCAAGCCGTGCGCGGCACGCTGGCCGATGCCATCGGCATGGCGCCCGAAGCAATGCCAGTTGGCCTGGACGGCTGTTCCGCCCCCAACTACGCGATGCCGCTCAGTCGCCTGGCGCACTTGTACGCGCGCCTGGCACACGGCCCGCAAGACCCGCAACTGGGCGGCGCGATGGGCACGCTGCGCGATGCGATGATCGCCCGCCCCGATCTGGTTTCGGGCGAGGAGCGTACCGATCTGCACTGGATGACGGCGGGTGGCGGCGACTGGGTCACCAAGATCGGCGCCGACGCCGTACAGGCGATCGGTATCCGCTCGGCCGGGGTCGGCATCGCGATCAAGATCACCGATGGCAATGTGCGCGCGCTGCACCCGACCGTGTACGCCGTGCTGGACCAGCTGGGCCTGCTGAACGCGGCGCGCCGCGAGCTGCTCGAACGCTACCGCCAGCCTTTGATCAAGAACGCACGTGGTGCCGTGGCCGGTGATATCCGTACGCTGTTCAAACTGACCCGTCAGGCATAAAGCACCAGGTTTGTGCTGCGTCATTACAACATACTGTCTTCTTGCTATTTCATTTGAGATTTAAAGGGTTGATACTTGCCGCAAGGCATTTCCCAGGCGTTCAATCCTTTCTTCAAGTGATGACATCGTGTTAAAAAATCTCCGTATCGGTTCACGTCTCACAGTCGGCTTTGCCACGATGCTCTTCCTGTCGCTGGCCGGCACCTCGTTCGCCCTCTACACCACCCGCAGCAGCGCCGAAGCCACCCAGCAGATGATGCAGAAGCCATTGACCAAGGAACGGCTGGTCTCGGACTGGTACGTGCTGACCTATTCGGCCATCGCCCGCACGTCCCTGATCGCGCGCAGCACCGACAGCACCTTGTCAGCGGTATTCGCCAAGCCGATCAAGGACAGCGTCACCGATACCACGGCCATTCTCAAGAAAGTCGAAGCCCTGCTCGATTCGCCCGAAGAAAAAGCGACACTGGAGGACATCCTCGTCCTGCGCAAGACCTACCAGAAAGCCAAGGAAACCGTCATGAACGCGCGCACGTCGGGCGACGCGGCGGCGGCGGAACAGGCCTATGAGCAGGTATTCGCCCCAGCTGCCGCTGCGTATGGCGCCCGCGTCCAGAGCCTGCTCCAGATCCAGCGCAAGAGCATCGACCAGACGGCGCTGGCGATCGAGGCGGCCAACGAGCGCAGCACCCGACTGGTCTTGCTGCTGGCGGTACTCTCGACGCTGATCGGCGCAGTTGCTGCCGTGCTGGTCACGCGCAGCATCACGCGGCCACTGGACGCCGCGCTCGATGTCGCCGAAACGGTAGCGTCGGGCGACCTTGGCCACAAGTTCGCGACCTACCCGAAAGACGAAGTCGGTGACCTGATGCGCTCGCTGCAAACGATGAACGGCTCGCTGGTGCGGGTGGTTTCGCAAGTCCAGCAAGGTACCAATGCCATCTCGACCGCCTCGAGCGAAATCGCAGCCGGCAACCTCGACCTGTCGGCGCGCACCGAACAGCAGGCCAGCTCGCTCGAAGAAACCGCTGCCTCGATGGAAGAACTGACCGCCACCGTGCGCCAGAATGCCGACAATGCGGTGCAGGCCAATGGCCTGGCAAAAACGGCCTCGGATGTCGCGGCGCGCGGCGGCGCCATCGTCGGGCAAGTCGTCGACACGATGGGCTCGATCGACGCCTCGGCGCGCAAGATCGTCGACATCATCGGCGTGATCGACGGCATCGCCTTCCAGACCAATATCCTGGCCTTGAATGCCGCCGTGGAAGCAGCGCGCGCCGGTGAACAGGGCCGCGGCTTTGCAGTGGTGGCGTCCGAAGTGCGCAACCTGGCGCAGCGCTCGGCCGGTGCGGCGCGCGAAATCAAGGGCCTGATCGGCGACTCGATGACGCAGGTGAATGCCGGCACGGCGCTCGTGCAGCAGGCCGGGGCCACGATGGACGACGTCGTGGCCAGCGTGGCGCGCGTGACCGACATGATGTCCGAGATCACCAGCGCCACGCAGGAGCAGCGTGTGGGCATCAATCAGGTCAATGAAGCGATCACGCAGATGGACCATGTGACGCAGCAGAACGCGGCGCTGGTCGAACAAGCCGCCGCTGCGGCAGCAAGCATGCAGGAGCAGGCTGCGCAACTGGCGCAGGTGGCGGCTGCATTCAAGCTGGGTGAATCAGGCGGCCGGATGCGTCCGGTCCTGGCAGCGCGCAAGGTGCCGGCACTGGCGGCGTAACAGTAGCAGCGTGACAGTGCTGCTACGCCGCCAGGCGGCGCAGCATCGCGGCGATGGCGTCGAGTACCGCGTCATCGTCCCAGTAGGTATTGTGCGCCAGCGGATTCCAGCTGCGCAGCAACAAGTCCCCCACCCCGTTACCGGCATTGATCGCGCGGTCTTCGACCAGTGCGTGGTAGCCGTTTGACAACGGCTGCAGCGGCCAGCCCAGCACGTCGTCGGGATCGTAGAAGTTGATCCACTTGAACAGCGACGTCGGCGGCGCAATCGGGATGATGTGCATTTCCTGGTGCGCGGCGACAAAGATGGGGATATTGCAGCCGGTCGTGACCAGCCCGGCGCAGGTGGCGCCACCGATGAAGGCCAGTTCGCTTGCTGTCAGCGGGCGGCCAAGCGCAACACCGGCCCAGGCATCGATATCGCGCCAGATGCCCGCGCCGACCGGCTTGCCAGCGGCCGCCTTCTGCGCATCGTACAGATAACTCGACAGCACCTGGCCGCCCAGCGACTGCGCGACGAACACGACCGGCATGCCGGGCATCACGGTGTGCGCCGCCAGCAGCGTGGTGGCAATGTCGCCCTGCGCCTGCTCGTAGACCGAACCGGGATCTTCCTTGCGGTTTTCCAGCCCGGCGGCGTCGCCCAGGCCATACAGAACGAATTTGCGCAATGCGGCGTAACGCACCTGGCCGGTGGCCGCCGTACGGTCCCAGACCATGCGCTGGTTATTGTGCAGGATGCCCTGGTAATAGACCGAACGCATGACGGCCTGACCAGCCAGCGTACCCAGACGGCGACGCAATCCGGCCATCAGGCCGTCGGCATAATCGGGCAAGGTCTCGCCCATGCCGTGTACGGCAATCAATGCAACCTGTGTCATTGCTACCTCCCCACGTGCGCCGATATCTCTAGCGTATCAAATTTCGCACATGTTGATGCAGAACACAGATTCTGCAGAGACGGCCGATCAGCGTGGCGCGATGGTCAGCTCGAACGTGTCGACACCGTCGACGCCGCCGCGCACGCGGTCACCCGGCTGCAGCGCGCCGACACCGGACGGGGTGCCAGAATAAATCAGGTCGCCCGGCGCCAGCGTCACGAGGCGTGACAGCGACGCGATCACGTCGGCGATCGGCCAGATCATTTCATCGAGGTTGCCTTCCTGGCGCAGCGTGCCGTTTACTTCCAGCCAGATGCGCGCCTGGGCCGGATGTCCCACGTCGCTGACCGGATGCAGCGCGCTGCACGGGGCCGACGCGTCGAAGCCCTTGGCCATGTCCCATGGCCGGCCGGCGTCCTTGGCTACCGCCTGCAGGTCGCGCCGGGTCAGGTCCAGGCCCACGCCGTAACCCCAAACGAGCTCGAGCGCCTGCGTCGCGTCGATGTCCTTGCCACCCGCCTTCAGTGCCACGACCAGTTCGATTTCGTGGTGCAGGTCGTTCGTCGACGGCGGATACGGCACCGCGCCGCTGGCCGGGATGACGGCATCGGCCGGCTTGGTGAAGAAGAACGGTGGTTCGCGGTTCGGGTCGCTGCCCATTTCGCGCGCATGCGCCGCGTAGTTGCGGCCCACGCAGAACACGCGGCGCACCGGGAAGCGCGCGCTGGAACCGGCGACGGCCACGGACGCCGTCTCGGGTGCGGTGATGACGAATTCGGTCATGCTCATCCTTTCATTGACAGGAGCACCATCATACTCCCGCCATCGCTGAGCGTAGCCGAAAGCAACACTCAGGACGGTACGGCCGCTGCCTCGGCCTGCGCCGCCAGTGACGCACTCGATTCGAGGATCCGCACGAGCGCCGTCATGTCGACCGGCTTGACCAGGTGGTGGACAAAGCCGGCCTCGAGCGCACGTTCGCGATCCTTGGCCTGACCATAGCCGGTCACGGCCACCGGCACCGTGGCGGCCATCTCGGGCAGCGCGCGCAGGCTCGATGCCAGCTGGTAGCCATCGATGTCGGGCAGGCCGATATCGATCAGCATCACGTCGGGATGCTCGATGCGCGCGCGGCGCAGGGCCGACGCGGCGTCGTATTCGACGGCGGTGGCGTGGCCCTGCACCTGCAGCAGCGTAGCCAGGCTGTCGGCAGCGTCCGTGTTGTCGTCGACGATCAGCACGCGCAACTGGCGGCCCAGTGCGGCGCGTACCGGGTCGACCTCGGACGGCGGCGCATCGTCGGCGTCATGGTCGGCGCGCGCGCTCACGCACGGCAGGCACAGTGTGAAGGTGCTGCCGCAACCGACGCCGTCGCTGTGCGCGGTGACGTCGCCATTGTGCAGGTCGACCAGGCGCTTGACGAGCGTGAGGCCCAGCCCCAGCCCGCCCTGCGATCTGGCCAGCGTGCGCGCGCCCTGCGTGAACAGGTCGAACACATTGGGCACCAGGTCGGGCGGCATGCCGGAACCGTTGTCGCGCACCTCGAGCGTCATGCGCCCGTCGCTGCATACCAGGCGCAGCGCCAGCGTGCCGGCCTTGGGCGTGTACTTGGCGGCGTTGCCGACGATATTGGCCACGCTCTGCACGAGGCGCGTCAGGTCGCCCCGCACGTACACGGGCGTGTCGGGCAGCTGCACCGTCACGTGGTGCGATTTTTCGAGCACCAGCGGGCGGGTCTGGTCGAGCGCCCCGCTCACCACATCGCGGAAATCGACCGTCGCCAGCTTGAGCTTGACCAGCCCGCGCGTGACGCGCGAGACGTCCAGCAGATCGTCGATCAGGCGGCTCATGTGCTTGACCTGGCGGCTGATGATGGAACTGGTCTGGCAGATGCGCGGTTCGTTCGCGAACTGCAGGCTCAGCAAGCTGGCCGAGCTGCTGATCGGCGCGAGTGGATTGCGCAGCTCGTGCGCGAGCATGGCCAGGAATTCATCCTTGGTGTGGCTGAGGCGCTCGGCCTGCACGCGCGCCAGGCGCTCGCTCTGCAGCAGCGCATCGCGTTCGAGCGCGGACGTCTGCGCGATCTCATACAGGTGCGCGTTGTCCATGGCCACGGCGGCTTGCGCGGCCAGACCGGCGACGATGCGCTCGGTGCGCTCGGTGAACATGGCCGGCGCCGGGTGGCCGAGGAACAGGCCGCCCAGTACCTTGCCCGACTGCGACACGACCGGCACCGCAAGGTAGCTGCGCACGCGCAGCTGCGCCAGCGGCGTGCCGTCGGCCACCAGCGCGGCGTGCTGCGGATCGCGCGTGATGTCGTCGCTGCGTACCGGCGCTCCGCCCTCAATGAGCGGGCGGAAGATGGCCGCCGTCGGCGGCGTGAGCTGATCGAACTGCTCGCGCGACGCGCCCGACAGCGCGTACAGGCGCATCTGCTCGTGCAGCGGCACCTGCAACGGGTCGCCCAGGCTCCCGGTGTGGCAGAAGAACGCACCGAAACGCGCACCACTCAGTTCGGCGCCGGCGTCGGTGATCGACTGCGCCAGTGTATTCAGGTCGAGCGTCGATGCCAGCGCGCGTCCGGCGCGATTGACCGTTTCCAGGATCCGGCTCTCGTCGCGCAGGTGTTCTTCGACGCGCGAGCGGCGCGCCACTTCACGCGTGTGGCGCGCCACGTCTTCGGCCATCGCCACTTCTTGTTCGGTCCAGTGGCGCGCCATCGGCTCGTGCAGGTAGAACACGGCGCACAAACGCCCTTCTTCGACAATCGGCACCATCACCAGCGCGCGCACGCCAATGGCGTCGTACGCCGCAGCATGCGGCGCACTGCGTTCGTCGCCGCCGACATCGTCGATGCGTACGCTGCGGCCCTGGCGCAGCTTGGCCATGATCGCCGGACCGAACACGGCAAACGGATGCGCGCGGCCGGCCAGGCTGGCCATGCGGCCGCTGGTCCAGTCGCTGTCGATGCTGACGGTACTCCCGGCAGCGTCGATCTCGCCGTAGCCCACGCGCGCCACACCCAGCGTCTGCCCGGTCATGGCGCTCGTTGCGCGCATGATGTGGGCTGCGTCATCCAGGCCATCGAGCGCTTCGTCGAGCTTCTGGTGGAAGGCGTGGCGGTAATCGGACAGTACGTCGGACGTGGTTTCAGTCAGCACGCAGTAGACACCGGCCACCTGGCCGGCGTGGCGCACGGGCGAGAGCGACACGCAGAAAAAGCGCCGCTCGCGCTTGCCGTTGCGCTCGAATTCCATCAGTGCGTGCTGGAGCTGGGCCGATTCGCCGGCCAGGACTTCGTCGAAATACGGCCGCATGCGGTCCCACAGCTCGGGGCGCACGCTGGCATACGGCGCGCCGCGCGCCGCCGGATGCTTGTCGCCCAGCAGGTCGGAATAGGCGTCGTTGTAAAACAGGCGCAGCTCGCGCCCGATCGCCAGAAACATCGGAAAACGCGATGCCTGAATCAGGTCGGCGATGGCGTGCAGGCCATCCGGCCAAGTGGCAGGCTCGAACAGCGCGGGCTCGAACGGTGCAGATGGCGCGGCCACGACTGGCGCAGGCGCGTCCGGTCCGGTGCGGTCGCCGGAAAGTGCGGGACTGCCATCGACCATCGGCATGAAGCCGCTCAGATTACTCATCAGGAATACCCAGTATGGTTCTTGCAAGGCTGGCGAGCTTGAAACCCTGAACATCTTGTCCTGCTTTACTGCATCGCCGCCAACCTATTCTTGTTGGGGCGATTATATCGAGCAACCAAACGGGACCGCGCCCGTTAGGCATGCGCCCAGGATGGCGCGTGGCGGGGATGCCACAATCCTGATGAACACTGCGCATGCCGCCGGCGGGCGCCGGTTGGCAACGCACTGTCCCGTCAAGGCGATGCAGCAGGCCGCATCGCCGGGTACCGCCAGCGATCAGACGTAAGCAGAACTCATATTGAGCACGCCATTCGCGCCACGCGGGAAGAAGCCGCCCATCGTGACCGATTCCTTGGTCAGATACACGATATTGAGCACGTCGCCCGGTGTGCGGCTGAAGGCGATGCCGTCCTTGTCGAGCGGGACGATGTTCGACACGCTGCTGTCGGTCGCGTTGACGATGCCCTGATCGACATCGGTCGAGCCGTCGAGACTGTCGCGCGCGTTCGAGATTGCCGTGGCCGCGGTGCGCAGCGATGGCGCCGACAAGCCTTTCGTGTACAGCACGGTGCGCACGATGCCCGCGTGGTACGCCTCGGCTGCCAGGATGCCGGCTGCCGCTTCCAGGAAGGTCTTGTTGGTGATCAGCGGCGAGGCGCCCTTGTACGCGGTCACACCGACGTCTTCGAAGATGAACGCGCCCAGCAGGAAGTTTTCATCGCTGGCATACGGATCGAACGCGACACCCGGACCCACCAAACCGGCCGCGCGGGCAGCGTTCGAGAACGCGCCGTTCGGATCGGTACCGCCGATGTCGATGGCGGGCTGGGCCACAGCTGCCGTGCCAAGCGCTGCGCGCAGGAAGCCAACGTGCGCGATTTCATCCTGCGCGATTTCCTTGGCGTATTGCGCGACCAGCGGATCCTTGAATGCGACTGCGCGCCCACCCGTCACGGCGCCTTGCGTGCCGGTGCCGGTTGTCAGGTTCGCTGCCAGACCGGTGCCGAACACCGCGTACGAATAGAACTGCGCTTCGAGATACTCGAGGTTCAGCGCAAAGTTGAGGATGTCGATATCGGTCGGCTGCGCTGCCTGCGCAATGGCGTCCTTGACCGAGCCGCCGCAGGCGGACAGGAAGGTACCGCCAACCATACCGACGCTGATCCCTCCGACGTTCTTAAAGAACGAGCGGCGCTTTTCCAGCTTTTCCTTGCGTGAGTCGAGCAGTGCCAATGTCACATTCGTGTCTGTCATGGTGAGTCTCCGGTTGATGCGATCAAGTAAATGGGCTGGCGTCTGCTCGGGTATGTCAGCCAGGAAACCTGGTTGCCACCGCTGATGCAGCGCGTATAGCTTGTACTGACGCACGATTGAATCGGTTTCAACTATTTAAAAAAATGTAAGAAATAGTTCGACACCGTCTGCCGCCCCAGCCGTGCGGGCACGCGCGGGGCGATATGATATTGTCAATACCAGCAGATATTTCACTCACACAACGTCCAAGGATGGCAGTGCCAGATACCCTTCATCCCGATCCCGACCAGCTGGCAATCTGGCTGCACGGCACAGCACAAAGTGACGCGGCGGCCTTTCGCGCGTTGTACGACGCCATTTCGCCGAAACTGTTCGGCTACGCGCTGCGTATATTAGGTAAGCGCGAACTGGCTGAAGAAGCACTGCAGGACGGGTTTGTGGCAATCTGGAACGGCGCAGCCGGTTACCAGCGCCACCTGGCCGCGCCCATGACGTGGATGACGACGATCGTGCGCAACAAATCGCTCGACCTGCTGCGCCGCTGCGCTCACGACCTCGACATCGACGGCCCCGTCTTCGATGCCGAGATCATGGCGGCGCTGCAGGATCCGCGCGCCACGCCGATCGACGCGCTGCTCATCAGCCATGATGCGAAGGCGCTGGCCTACTGCATGTCGTTGCTCGAAGGGGCGCACCGGCAAGTCGTTGGCCTGGCCTTCTTCCATGATTTGTCGCACAGCGAGGTGGCGCAGCAGATGGCGATCCCGATCGGTACCGTCAAGACCTGGATCCGCCGCAGCCTGGAGCGACTCAAGACCTGCCTGGTTAAAGGCGAACGAGCATGAATATCCGCAACAATCCGCAACTGTGCGACAAGCTGGCGGCCGAATATGTCCTCGGCACGCTCAGGGGCGGCGCGCGCCGGCGTTTCGAACGCTATCTGCGCGACGATGCAACGCTGCAGCGCCTGACTGCCGAATGGCAGGAGCGCCTGATGCCGATGGCCGAATTTGCGGGCGCGCAGACTCCCCGTGCCCAGGTATGGCGCGCGATCGAGCGCCGCCTTGGCCTGGGTCAGGCGCAACAACGTGCGCACGCGGCCTGGCAGTTCTGGCGCACCGAGTCGCTGACATTCTGGCGTTCGCTGAGCCTGGCGTCACTGGCCGCGACGCTGCTGATGGTGGGCGTGCTGCGCTCGACACTGGTCGAGGCGCCGCAGGTCGACCTGGTGGCCACGCTCATCGATGAGAAGGCACGCACGGCGCTGCTGCTGACCGCCGACAGCCAGCGCCGCGTGTTCACGGCGCGCCTGGTCGAGAACGCACCGGTCGCTGCCGACAAGTCGCTGCAACTGTGGGCCGTTCCCAAGCAAGGGGCGCCCCGTTCGCTCGGCGTGATCCCACCCGAAGGCGCGATCGAGCTGCCCCTGACCGGCAGCGCGATCGGCGACGACATCGCCACGCTGGCCGTGTCGCTCGAACCGCGCGGCGGTTCGCCCGGCGCCGGCGGGCCGACCGGACCGATTCTCTACAAGGGTAACTGGGTGAAAATGCTCTAGTTGCTGGCCACTGGCGCGGTCCGGTCAGGCATGCAGGAAGCGTGACTCGGGCAGACCACGCACAGCGAGCGCCTGCGCGAACAGCGCGCCCGCTGACGGCGCGGCGGCGCGCTCGCCGTCGCTCATGCCCACGTGGGCACTGGTGACGAACAGCGTCGCCAGGTCCGCACCGCCAAACGCCGGGCAGCTTGGTTGCGGCGCGGCGAGCGGTACCGTCCGATCGAGCCGGCCATCGGGCGCGAACCGCGCGACGATGCCGGCGCCCCAGCGCGCGCTCCACAGGTAACCATCGGCATCGATCGTCGCGCCATCCGGCTCACCCGGCACGGCATCGGCCGCGACGAACGTGTGCACCCGCCCTACTTCAGCGCTGCACGGGTTGTAGTCGGCGTACAGGATTGCCTTTTGCGCCGAGTCAGCAAAATACATGCGGCGCCCGTCAGGACTGAAGCAGATGCTGTTGGCAATGGCGGCATTGGGCAATAGCAGACGCTCGAGCGACAGGTCGAGGTTCAGCCGATAAAAACCGCCCAGCGCGTCCTTCGGCTGTTCGGCCTGGTTGAACATGCCGAAGACGAAGCGCCCCTGGCGGTCGCAGCGGCCGTCATTCAGGCGCGTGGACGGGATGTCGGATTCGACGTCGCAGATGCGCGTGACCCTGCCGCTCGAGAAGGTGAAGAACGCGAGGCCGGACGCCAGCCCCAGCAGCAAGCGGTCATCGCTCCCGGTCAGCGCGAAGCAGCACAGGCGCTCGGGCATGGGCCAGCTGGCCGTGCGGCCGGTTGCCGGCGTGTGCACCCACAGCGTGGCGGCCGGAATATCCGTCCACAGCAGGCGGCCGGTGCGCTCGCACCACAGCACGCATTCGCCAAGCTCGTGCCGGGTGTCGGTCAGCACCTGCATCATGCTCCCTCGGTCAGGAATCGAAAGCGCGACTCGGTGGCGTAGACCTCACCCGGGCGCAGGATCACGTTCGGGAACTGCGGCTGGTTCGGCGAATCGGGGAAATGCTGCGGCTCCAGGCACAAGCCGCTGCGGTGCCCGTAGTGGCGGCCCTTGCCGGCTAGCGAACCATCGAGGAAATTCCCGCTATAGAACTGCACGCCGGGTTCCTGCGTCCACAATTCCAGCACCCGTCCGGAGACGGGTTCGCTCACGCGCGCCGCCCGCGTCAGCGCGCTGCCTTGCGGCTTGTTCAGGACAAAATTATGGTCGTAGCCGCTGCCGTGGCGCAGTTGCTCGTCAGATTGCCCGAGCCGCTCGCCGATCGGATGCGGCTGGCGAAAATCAAACGGCGTGCCGGCGACCGGCGCCAGCTCGCCCGTTGGAATCGATTCGCTGTCGATCGCCACGAAGCGGTCGGCATCGATGGTCAGGTGGTGACCGAGGATGTCGCCGTCGCCGGCCAGGTTGAAGTAGCTGTGCTGCGTCAGGTTGACGGGCGTGGCCTTGTCGGTCACGGCGTGAAAACGCACGACCAGTTCATTGGCATCCGTGAGTGTATAGACCACAGTGACATCGAGGTTGCCCGGATAACCCATTTCGCCGTCGACGCTGCGATAGGCAAGGCGCAGGCTGTCGCCATCGATCGTCGCCTGCCACAGGACGCGGTCGAAACCGCCAGCGCCACCGTGCAGATGGTTGCTGCCATTATTGACCGGCAGCTGGACCTGTACGCCATCGAGCGTGAAGCATCCCTTGGCGATGCGGTTGCCGTAGCGGCCGATGAGCGCACCAAAGTACGGGCTGTCGCTGCAATAAGGGCCGATCGTGTCGAAACCCAGCACCACGTCGGCCAGCCTGCCCTCGCGATCGGGCGCGTGCAGTTCGGTGATGATGCCGCCGAAGTCGATGATCCTGGCCACCATGCCATGGGCATTGGTGAGCGTGAACTGCGTGACGGCGCCGCCGTCTGGCGATTGGCCGAATGGCGCTTGCGTGATACCGGTTTGCACGTTGAGGTGATCCTTGATAGAGAGAGGTTGGTCGACGACGCCGTGATCGTAGCATGCACGCCTGGGCGGGCCGGTCGGCAGCGTCACCGGCCCGTCGGCGTCAACATCAGTCATGCACTACTGCGGTGCAAAAAAGTGACGATTCCGGCGCTGCCTGGATGCCCGGCACGGCTATTCAGCCCCGTCCTTCCCTGCTGCACCGTCGCGTCGGCACAGCACGTATGCACCGTTATTGCGCATTGCAGCAGCTGTCAAGGCCGAAAATGTGGCGTCTCTGCAACGGCTTGAATTGATTTTCAGCAATATTTTTCAGCGATCCCGGCGCCTGTTTGCGTCATCCGAGGGGCCGCCAGATACCCCAATTCTCCTATGAAAAGCAGGTTGAATCGCGCGCCGGCCGGCGTCGATTCCGGCCGCTATCGTGACAATTCTGCTTGGGCGAACCCGGTGACAGATGTCCGTCGGGCATGTCATGATTACTAGGCTATTTCACAAACAAACACTGGAGATTCATCCATGAAGCACAAAATTCTTGCCATCGCCCTCGTGTCGGCACTGCCACTCGTCGCCCAAGCCCAAACCAGCGTCACCATGTACGGTATGGTCGATGCGTCGATCGGCGTTGAAAACAACGATGCGCCTGGCGAGAGCAGCCGCACCGTCGTGTCGTCGGGTACCCAATCGGCCAGCCGCATCGGCTTCCGCGGTACCGAAGACCTGGGCAATGGTCTGAAGGCACTGTTCAACATCGAAGCCGCTGTTGCCGTCGATACCGGCGCAACCGATTCGAACATGTTCCAGCGCCGCGCTGTCGTGGGCCTGCAAGGCGCCTTCGGTACCGTGACCGTCGGTCGTGAATACGGCCCGATCGCCGCCGTTGCAGCCGCATCGGACACCCTGGGCCAGGGCTTCTACGGTTCGAACCTGGCAGGCTTTGGCACCAACCGCCTGACCCGTCGCCTGTCGAACTCGGTCAACTACCAGAGCAACGCTCTGAGCGGCTTCACCCTGCGCGCTGCCTACGGCGCCGGTGAGCGCAGCATCGATCCATCGGGCGACGTGACCGGCGTTTCGCTGGAATACGCGAACGCTGGCCTGTACATCGGCGCTGGTTACCAGAACGTCGAGCGCCTGGCGACCGGCGACGACAAAGAGTACAACGCAGGTATCGGCTACAAGTTCGGCGACTTCGAAGTGCGCGCTGGCTACATGGCTGCTGATCCGGAAACCGGCATCCTGCCAAGCGCCAAGTACGAGCAGAAGAACGCCGGCGTGTCGTATGGCTTCGGCGCCAACCGCGTCTTCCTGAACTACCAGCAGCAAGAACTGGCCAGCGGTGCAGAAGGCAAAGCAGTCACCGTTGCCTACAGCTACACCCTGTCGAAGCGCACCAACGTGTACGCATCGTACGCAAAACTGCGTAACAACAACAACGGCGTGTTCTCGCTGACCTCGCCAGCCGGCTCGCTGGCACTGCCAGCAACCGCTTTCGGCGCAGACCCACAGGTCTACAACGTCGGCGTGCGTCACTCGTTCTAAGCGACGCTCCTTCGCATCGGGCGCATGTCGCCTGACGCGGGACGGACGTAAAAAAAACGGCAGACCTCTGGGTCTGCCGTTTTTTTACGTCTGCGGTTTGCCGGTTGGCGCTGTCAACGTTAAATAGGGGATGCGTTGGCTTGCTCGAATAGCGTACCGGTTTCAGAGGGAGTGCGTGGCGTACGGCGTCATGGTGTGTTGGAATCGCCGGGCCACGGAGTCATCGGACTATGGGACTACGGACTACGGGGTCACGCCGTCATGCGGTCATGCGGTCATGCCAGGTAGCATCATGTATCGCCCACGATAACAGCCGACCAAACACTCAGGCCAAGCAATAAAAAAACGGCAAGCCTTGCGGCTTGCCGTTTTGTTCTTCACCCGTCATCCGGGCATGCAGAATCGGTGCTGCTTAAAACGTTTCCCACTCATCCGCAGCGACGTGGGCCTTGGCGTGTGCCCGTGCCGGTGCGGGCATTGGTGCCGGCTTTGCATGGGCAATGGCAACCTTCTTCACTGCCGGTGCCGGGGCCGGCGCCGGTTTTGCACGCACGACACCGACATCCGCCGGCGCCGCATCGGCCATCTGCGCATCGATCCGGAACACGGCCACTGTCGCAGCCAGCATTGCCGCCTGTTCCTGCATCGACGCCGATGCCGCTGCCGCTTCTTCGACCAGCGCCGCGTTCTGCTGCGTGCCCTCGTCCATCTGTGCCACTGCCTGGTTGATCTGCTCGATGCCTGCGGTCTGCTCGACACTGGCTGCGCTGATCTCGGTCATGATGTCAGTCACGCGCCGCACGCTCTCGACGATCTCCTGCATCGTGGTGCCCGCCTGCGCCACCAGTTTGCTGCCGTCGGCAACCTTGCTGCTTGAGTCCCCGATCAGGGTCTTGATTTCCTTGGCTGCCGCCGCCGAACGCTGCGCCAGATTGCGCACTTCGCTGGCCACGACCGCAAAGCCCCGCCCCTGTTCGCCCGCACGGGCCGCTTCCACTGCTGCATTGAGCGCCAGGATATTGGTCTGGAACGCGATGCTGTCGATGACGCCGATGATGTCGCTGATCTTGCTCGACGATGCGTTGATCTGGTCCATCGTGTCGACGACCTGGTGAATCACTTCACCGCCGCGCGCAGCCACGTTCGACGCGGTCTCGGCCAGCTTGTTGGCCTGACGCGCATTGTCGGCATTCTGCTTGACCGTCGATGTCAGTTCTTCCATCGACGACGCGGTTTCTTCCAGCGCGCCGGCCTGCTGCTCGGTGCGGCCCGACAGATCCTGGCTGCCCGCCGCCACCTGGCTGGCGGCAACTGCGATGGTATCAGTGCCGATCCGCACGGCACCCACGGTGCGCGCCAGGTTTTCGTTCATGGTCTTGAGCGCTTGCAGCAGCTGACCGGTTTCGTCGTGCGTGGTGACGTCGATGCGGCTGGTCAGGTCGCCGGCGGCAACGGTATTGGCCACTTCCAGCGCGCGGCGCACAGGCACCGTGATCGAACGCGTGATCAAGGTAGCCACCAGGGCCGCGAATGCCAGCGCCAGGCCGCCCAGGGCCCAGGTTTGCCACATCGTGCTGTCGTAGGTTGCTGCAGCGCTTGCTGCGGCTTTCGCGGCCAGGTCTTTTTGCAGGGCCAGTTCGGCGCCAGTTGCTTCCTTGAGCTTGGCCAGGCGCGGGCGCAATTCGTTGGTCAGGTAGGTTTTGGCGGGCTCTTCCTGGCCCGCATTGATCAGGGCCAGCAATTCACCGACACCGGTCAGGTAGCTGGTGCTCGCGCCCTGCATGGTCCGCAGAATGGCCAGCTCCTCCGGATGACTCGCCAGCACCGGTTCGATCTCGGTCAGCGTCGCGGTGATCGTCGTACGCGCCTTGCCGATGGCGTCCACCTGCTTCTGGCGGTCGGTCGGCTCGGCATTGAGCATCATGTTGCGCAGTGCGATGGCGATGACGTTGATCTGTCCTTCAAGCCGGTTGCTCATCTCGATCGCCGGGATCCTGTGCTCGACCAGATCCTTGGTGCCATTGTTCACGCGCAGCAGCGACGCATTACTCATGATGATCATCGCAACGAGCATGACGCCGACGATGCCGAAACCGAGGGACAGGCGTGATGCAATATTCAGATTACTGAGTTTCATGGAATTGCTCCTTCGGCGAAAGGTTCAGGCAGCCAGCGGCAGCGACGGCACGAGGCCGAGTTCGTCGGATTGCATCAGGGCGTCGATATCGAGCAGGATCAGCATGCGTTCGCCGACCGTGCCAAGGCCACGCAGGTAACCGGCATCGAGCGAGCCCATCGCAGGTGCCGGCCGGATCTGGTCCGCTTCGAGGGTGACGACCTCGGAGACGCTGTCGACCACCATGCCGATCACGTGCTGCCCGATGTTCAGGATGATCACGACCGTCAGGCTGTCATACGAAGGATTGGCAAAGCCGAACTTGATGCGCATGTCGACCACCGGCACGATTCGCCCGCGCAGATTGATGACGCCCTTCAGAAAATCCGGCGCATTGGCCAGACGCGTCGGCGCCTCGTAGCCGCGAATTTCCTGCACATTGAGGATGCTGATGCCGTACTCTTCCTTGCCGAGGCGGAAAGAGAGCACTTCGTGATCGTTGACTGCGTGTTCCATGAGCTTACTTTCAAGGCCGTTAGTTTGTGTGATATTTCTTTTCGGCAATAAGAGTAAGTTTTAATGCGGACTATAACGATGCATGCACGCTAACGAAATGGCAAAGCCAGCGGTATCGCCATGAATCCTGGACGATGCGCACTTTTTTATTGGCACATGTGTTGGTTGACGGTATAAAAAAACGGCAAGCCGCAGCTTGCCGTTGTCGATCCCGAGGCCGTCGAAGCGGCCAAACTCAACCCGAACTCAGAACTCTTCCCAGTCCCCGGCCGCTACCGGCGTAGCACCAGACGTCGTCTCCGGTTTGGCTGGTGCCCTGGCCGATGCGGTTGCCTTGCGCGGTGCGAGTACAGGCGCAGGCGCAGGTGCCGGTGTCACGTCCGGGGCAGGCGCCGGGACAGTCCGGGCCGGCGTGACCGTTACCAGCGCCGTCACCGGCGCCGGCGCTCTCGCTGCCGCAGACGCATCCTGCATCTGCTCGCCGTCGATCTGGAACACCGCCACCGCCTGCGCCAGCAGGGCCGCCTGCTCGCGCATCGATGTTGCTGCCGCGGCCGCTTCCTCGACCAGCGCCGCATTCTGCTGCGTGCCCTCGTCCATCTGCGTCACGGCTTGGTTGATCTGCTCGATGCCGGCAGTCTGCTCCAGGCTCGCTGCGCTGATCTCGGTCATGATGTCGGTCACGCTGCGCACGCTGTCGACGATCTCGCGCATGGTCTGGCCAGCCTGCGCCACCAGCTTGCCGCCCTCGGCGACCTTGCCGCTCGAATCCTGGATCAGGCCCTTGATCTCGCGCGCCGCTGCTGCCGAGCGCTGCGCCAGGTTGCGCACCTCGCCCGCCACGACCGCGAAACCCCTGCCCTGCTCACCCGCACGCGCCGCCTCGACTGCCGCGTTCAGGGCCAGAATATTGGTCTGGAACGCGATGCCGTCGATGACGCCGATGATGTCGTTGATCTTGTTCGACGATGCGTTGATGCCATCCATGGTACCGACCACCTGCTCGATCACGTCGCCGCCGCGCGATGCAACGGTCGAGGCCAGGCCCGCCATCACATTGGCCTGACGCGCATTGTCCGCGTTCTGACGCACGGTCGCCGTCAGCTGTTCCATCGACGACGCGGCCTCTTCCAGCGCCGCCGCCTGCTGCTCGGTGCGGATCGACAGGTCGTGGCTGCCCGCCGCCACTTCGGCTGCCGCCACCGCAATCGTGTCCGTCCCCACGCGCACGGTGCCGACAGTGCGCGCCAGGTTCTCGTTCATGGTCTTGAGCGCCTGCAGCAACTGGCCCGTTTCGTCACGTGTTGTCACCTCGATGCGACTGGTCAGGTCACCGGCAGCGACCGTGTGGGCCACATCCAACGCCCGCGCCAGTGGCCGCGTGATCGAGCGCGTGATGGCCCACGCCGCCAGCACCGACAGCAGCAGTGCAACGCCGCCCAGGCCCCACATCATCACGCTCGTGTTGCGGTAGGTAATGGCAGCATCGCGCGCGGCCTCGTTCGCGATCGCGACCTGCAGCGCGGTCTGGTCGGCCGTTGCCCGCTTCAGGCGCATCAGCAGCGGGCCCAGGTCTTCGCCGAGCAGCGCGCGCGCCTCGTCGACTTCCTCGGCCTCCAGGTGCTTGATCATGGCGTCCTGCCCGGCCTTGTAGAGCGTGGTTTCCTTTTCCATCTGGGCGAGCAGCTCGAGCGCTTTCGGGTTGTGCAGCGATGCCCGCAGCTTGACCAGGATGCCGTCCATCGCAGCGCGCGCGGCCATGATGTCCTTGACCTGGCGCCGGTGATCGGAGCCGCTTTCGCTAAGGATCATATTGCGCAGCGAAATCGCAATATCGTTGATCCGGTCCTGCATCTGGGTGGTCAGCGCGATGCGCGGCATGCGCTCGTTGACGATCTCGGCGGTGCCTGCATTGGTACGGGCCAGCATTGCATTGCTCAGTACGATCATCACGACGAGCATGATGCAGATCAGGCCAAAGCCCAGTCCTAGCCGTTTTCCGATGCGCAGATTTGCCAGCGTCATGCCGGATCGCTTGTTGTGTGGTCCTGTCATGGTCGTCCTTGTGCAGCGCCTCGCGCTGAAAATAGTTACCCTGAGAGAACATTACAAGCGACTTTTGGTCGTGTCGATAGATCGTTGTCAATACTGGAAAATAAAACCTGGTTTAGGTCGAAACTATGGCGCGCTCACAACACGTGACAAAAGCTTTCCCTACCGTCATGGCCACGTTGGCACACAATGTGCTTGAGCTAAAAGGACATCCATTCACCATCAGTTCCGGGAGTTTTATGATCATCCGCAGACTCGATCCACGCACCATCGCCCAATCCATGCCGTCCCTGGGCACGCTGCTGCTCGATGCCGTCGCCGATGGCCACTCACTGGGATTCGTCAACGGCCTTGACCAGGATCAACTCGACGCCTATTGGCAAGGCGTCGCGGAAGAAGTGGGTCTGGGGCGACGCGTACTATTGGCAGCGGAGCGTGAAGGTGTGCTGCTCGGCAGTATCCAACTGGAACTATGTACCAAGCCGAATGGCCACAACCGCGCCGAAGTGCAACAATTGCTCGTACACTGCACTGCTCGCCGCAGCGGCATCGGGATGGCGCTCATGCAGGCCCTCGAGATCGAAGCCCTTTCGTTGCGCCGCGGCTTGTTGTTTCTGGATGCTGCGGTCGGTTCCGCTGCCGAGCAACTGGTGCAGCAAAGTGGCTACGAGCGGGTTGGTGAATTGCCCGAATATGCCTGTACGCCCAATGGCCGCTGGCACGCGACAGCAATTTATTACAGGACCCTGTTTACCCGTAACCGGCGCTGACCCACACCTCCTGCCGCCAGCCTGACTGAAGGAATGTGTGCGCCAGCGGTTTGTGGCGTAGAATTCGCCGGACTGAACGTTCTGGAAAGCAATGTGACTGGCATATCGTCGACCATCCCCCGCAGACCGCTGCGGGCTTATTTGCTCTGGCTCGTCCTGGTGACGCTGTTGCCGGGCGTGGTCGGCGCATCGCTCCTGTTCGTCCATCAGTACCAGAAAAGCCGCGCCCAGTTCGAGCGCAACACGATGCAGACCGTGCGCGCGCTCGTGCACACGGTCGACAGCAAGCTGCTGCAGGCGCAGGTCGTCGGCCAGACCCTGTCGACGCTCGACGCGCTCCAGGAACGTGATTTCGCGCGCGTGCACCGCCAGGCGCGGGCAGCACTGCAACTGTCCGGCGACGGCATGACCGCCGTGCTGCGCGAGCGCAGCGGTCAGCAGATTCTGAATACCGCCGTAGCCTACGGCGAACGGCTTCCGGTCGAAACGTCCGACTCGCTGGAACAGGTGTTCGCCAGCGGCCGGCCGGCCATCTCGCGCGTGTTCATCGGCAAGGTCGTCGGCCAGCCCATCGTCAGCGTCGACGTGCCGGTGGTGATCGATGGCAGCGTGGCGTACGTGCTGAGCATCGGCGTGCGGCCCGACTACTTCGACGATATGCTCACGCCCAAATCGGTGTCGGAAGGCGCGCGCGCGTCGGTCGTCGACGCCGGTGGCACCATCTTCGCGCGCAACCTGAGTCCCGAACGCTTCGTCGGCAACCGCGTGACCGCTCCGTTGTTCCATGCCATCGAGCGCAAGCGCGAAGGCATCGTGCGCTCCGTATCGCAGGAAGGCACCGCCCAGCTCACCTTCTACTCGGGCTCCGAAACCACCGGCTGGCACGTGGCGATCGGCATACCACGCGCGAGCCTGAACCAGGTGCTGTTCGAGCCACTGGCCGCACTGCTGACCGGCGTGCTGCTGCTGTTTGCCATCGGCCTGTGGCTCGCCTGGCAGATCGGCGGGCGTCTCGCGCGTTCGGTCCAGGCCCTGACCGAACCGGCTGTGGCGCTGGGCAAAGGCGAGACGCCGCCCCGCTTCACGCAGGTGCACGTCAAGGAAGCGGCCGAAGTGGCCGAAGCCATCGGCGCCGCATCGAACCTCCTCGGTGAACGCGCGCAGGCGCTGGCCATCAAGGAAGCCGAACTGCGCGACGCGCACCGCATGGCGCGCTTCGGTACCTGGCACATGCAACTGCCGGGTGGCGCCCTGATCACGTCCGAGTCGGTACCGCACATCTACGGGCGCGAGCTGCCGCCATTCGACGAACAGCGCGGCGCGGTGCTGCCCGAAGAATCGTGGCAACGCGCCAATGCCCTGATCCGCGAGCTGCAACGCACCGGCGGCAGCGGCAGGCTGCAACTGCAGGTACTGCACGCCCACGGCCACCGGATCTGGATCGATTTGCATTGCGAAGCAGTGCAGGACAGCGACGGGAACGTGTCGGCGCTGCGCGGTACCATCCAGGACGTGACCGACCGGGTCAATGCCGAAGAAGCGCTGCGCCAGGCCGACCAGCGCAAGAACGAATTCCTGGCGATGCTCGCGCATGAACTGCGCAATCCGCTGGCGCCGATTGCGTCCGGCGCGCAGTTGCTGGGCCACGACACACTCGACCCGGCGCGCACGCGCCAGATCAGTGGCATCATCGCGCGCCAGGCGCGGCACATGGCCGGCCTGGTGGACGATTTGCTGGACGTCTCGCGCGTCACGCGCGGCCTGGTGACGCTGGCGAAAACCCGCATCGATGTCAACGACGTGCTGACCGAAGCGCTGGAACAGGTGCAGGAGCCGCTGCGCCAGAAGGGCCACACGCTGGAATCGTCGCTGCTGACGGCGCCGGCCTGGGTGATGGGCGACCGCAAGCGCCTGGTGCAGGTGGTGGGCAACCTGCTGCACAACGCGGTCAAGTTCACACCCGCCGGCGGCAAGCTGCGGGTCGCGCTCGAACTGGACCCGTCGCGGCTGCGCATCGTGGTGACCGACAACGGCATCGGCATGCTGCCCGAAGAGCTGGACCGCGCATTCGACATGTTCGTGCAGGGCGAGCGCACGCCGGACCGCACGCAGGGCGGCCTTGGCATCGGGCTCGCGCTGGTGCGCAGCCTGGTGCAGCTGCATGGCGGCAGCGTGCGGGTAGAGAGCGCCGGTCAGGGCCAGGGCAGCAGCTTCATCGTGACGCTGCCGCGCAGCGCGGATCAACGGGCAGGCAACAGCGATGCCGACGCGCCCGCGGCCACTGTGGCGCATCAGCTCAAGGTGCTGGTGGTGGACGACAATGTCGACGCGGCGCAGGTACTGGCGATGTACGTCAGCGCTGCCGGGCATGAGGTGGCCGTCGAACACGATCCGTTCGATGCCTTGATGCGCGCCGCGCAGTTCGTGCCCGATGCCTGCCTGCTCGACATCGGCCTGCCCGGCATGGATGGCCACGAACTGGCGCGCCGCCTGCGCGCGGCCCCGGCGACAGCGCACGCGTTGCTGGTCGCTGTCACTGGCTATGGCCAGTCGCAGGACCGCGATGCCAGCAGCCAGGCGGGGTTCGACCACCATCTGGTCAAACCGGTCGACATGGCCAACCTGGATCGCATCCTGACAGCGGCGAGTAGCGCCGCCGCTGCCGTGTGAGTGCTGGCGACGGAATCTACTTGCGCTTGACGCTGCCGAACGCTTCGCCCTTCTTCCAGGTCGGCATGCCAGGTGCGTTCGCGACCGCGTAACCCAGGTTGAGCGTGAACTGGGCCTGCTGCACCATGCCCGACAGATCCCACTCCGGCCGGTAGGCATCGCTGACCTGGTGGTAGTGGTCCTTGAAGCCCTTGATGTTGGTGCTCGATGCGTCCTGGTGCTGCTCGAACTCGAAGTGACCGTCGCCCGAGAACACGGCCGAGCCGACGTTAAACGCCGGCACGCCCGCCTTGGCAAACGCAAAGTGGTCGGCGCGGAAGTAGGCGCCCGACATGTCCGGCGAGCTTGGTGCAATCTTCAGGCCCATCGATTTCGCCACCTGGCTCGAGGTCTCGAGCAGGCTGCTGCGCTCCGCGCCGGCGACACCGATATCGCGGGTGCGGCCCACGAAGTTCAGGCTGTCGAGATTGAGGTCGGCGGCCGTTTGCGCCAGCGGCCAGACCGGGTTGGCGACATACGCCGCCGCGCCCAGCAAGCCCTGTTCTTCAGCGGCGGGCCATAAGAAGATCTGGGTGCGCCTGGCCGGCTTCTTGACCGCTTCGGCCGCCATCACCAGCAGCGCCGCGGTGCCCGATGCATTATCGATCGCGCCGTTGTAGATGCGGTCGGCCTTCGGATCGTCGCCGGCCTTCAGTTCGGCCATGCCCATGTGATCCCAGTGCGACGAATAGACGACGGCCTGCTCTTTCAGCTTGGCGTCGGTGCCGGGCACGATGCCGATCACGTTGAACTGCTCGACCGGCCGGATCGCCGAGCGCAATTCGACATGCCCTGCAACCTTCAGGTCGACCGGGCGAAAATCACGGCGCTCGGCCTGCGCGCGCAGCTTGTCGAGGTCATGGCCACCGGCGGCGAACAGCTCGCGCGCCGTGTCTTCGTGCAACCAGCCTTCCATTGGATTGCCGGGGCCCTTGAGGCCGAAGCGCTCGTTGCCAAAGCCATTGGCCGGCACACTCCACGGATACGAGCTCGATGGCGTCGTGTGGATCAACAGCACGCCGGCCGCGCCACGGCGCGCAGCTTCCTCGAATTTGTAGACCCAGCGGCCATACCAGGTATAGGCCTTGCCGGCAAAGCGGTTGGGCTCTTCGGCGGTGGGCTGGGGATCGTCGACCATCATGACGAGGATCTTGCCCTTGGCGTCGAGACCCTTGTAGTCGTCCCATTTTTCTTCGGGTGCTGCGGCGCCGTAGCCGACAAAGACGAGAGGCGCATCGAACGACAGGTTCTGATTGCCGCTCTTGGTGCCCATGACGATGCCCTTGCCCAGCTCCGGCTTGAAGGTCTTGCCGCCGGCGGTGAAGGTGGCGCTGCCACTGAGGAGTTTGGAGCCCTCGATCTCGACCTTCTGGCGATAGCCGCCGCCGGGGATGGGCTTGAGGCCAATCAGCGCAGCCTGGGTTTCGAGATAGCGCACGGCCAGATCACCGCCGCGCTGACCGGTGCCGCGGCCTTCGAGCAGATCGTCGGCAAGGAAGGACAGGTGGGCACGCAGTGCGGTTTCGGACACGGCGGCCGGCTGCTGCGCATGCGCAGCCTGGGAGACGGAGAAAATGCAGGCGCTGACGGCCAGGGCAAGAGGATGAAGTCGCATCGAGGCTTTCGTGACAGGATGATGGAAAAGCCATCTTAACCCGACCTGCATCGAATGCGCCAAGACGCCCGTTTGTGCTTGGCGACGCCAGGGGGCACACCTATACTTCTCCAGGAACAATTCACGCGAGGACAGGCATGACCGTATCCCGCCGCACGGTGCTGGGGACACTGGCAGCACTGCCGCTGACCCAAACCCGCGCCGCCGCACCCCCCGTCACCACCACCACGATGAAAGAGACACCCCGCATGTACGGTCTGATCGGAAAAATGCGCGCCACCCTAGGCCAACGCGACGCCCTCATCGCCATCCTGCTGGAAGGCACCACCGCCATGCCCGGCTGCCTGGCCTACATCATCGCCAAAGACAAGCAGGACGCCGACGCCATCTGGATCACCGAGACCTGGGACACGCAGGACAACCACAAGGCCTCCCTGACCCTCCCGTCAGTCCAAGCCGCCATCAAACAAGCCCGCCCCATGATCGCCGGCTTCGGCGAACGCTTCGAAACCGAACCCATCGGCGGCCAAGGCCTCCCCAACAATTAGGGTCAGTGTAGATTTATTGGGCAATTACCCAAAGTTGTCAAACAATTCGACTCTGACCCTAATTTATTTTTACAGAAACTCTTGCAAATTAATTAGGGTCAGAGTCGAATTATTGAGCAATTGATCGCCATTTTTTGATAGTTTGATTCCTGGATTCATCGAATCGAATTCGCGGTGTATTTAAATGATTCGGGGATCGTTCTTTCTGCTATCGAATTCCACAACGCAGGAAAATTGCTGGCCAAAAGACAGAATTAATGAGGGTCAGAGTCGATTTGTTGGGCAATTACCGAATGTTGTCAAACAATTCGACTCTGACCCTAATTTAGATTTTGGGAAAGTATTGCAAAATAATTAGGGTCAGAGTCGAATTAACTGGCAACTTTGAAAATTGCTTTTTAATTCTACTCTGACCCTAATTTATTTAACATTGATTTGGGGGATTATTAGCCCAGCCAGAGGCGGTAGCCGACGCCGGTTTCGGTGAGGAGGTGGCGGGGTTGGGCGGGGTCGGGTTCGAGTTTGTGGCGAAGGTGGCCCATGTAGATGCGCAGGTAGTGGCCGCTTTCGGCGTGGCCGGGGCCCCAGACGGCGCGCAGCAGTTGCGGGGTAGTCATGACGCGGCCGGCGTTGCTGACCAGGACGGCGAGCAGGCGGTATTCGGTAGGCGTTAAGTGGACGTGTTCGCCGTTTCGGGTGACCACACGGTCTTGCAGGTCCACCGAGACGTCGCTGAAGTGCGTTTTGTTGTCGCCGCCCGCGGCCGGTTGGCGCTGGCGGCGCAGCGTGGCGCGCACCCGAGCGAGCAGTTCGCCGGTGCCGAAGGGTTTGGTCAGGTAGTCGTCGGCGCCGGCGTCAAGGGCGCGGATTTTTTCGCCCTCGGCCACGCGGGCCGACAGCACGATGATGGGCACCACCGACCATTTGTGCACGTCGTGGATGAAGTCGATGCCGTCGCCGTCCGGCAGGCCCAGGTCGAGCACGATCAGGTCGGGGCGGCGGGTGCCGGCGTCGATCAGGCCGCGCGCCATGCTCACCGATTCGTGCACCTGCCAGCCTTCCTGTTCGAGGGCGGCGCGCACGAAGCGGCGGATCTGTGGCTCGTCCTCGACCAGCAGTGCGCATGGCGCGTCAAGCATCGTTTGTCTCCATCGACAGCAAGTCCAGTTCAGGGGGGCTGCCGGCTGGCAGCGAGAACACGAAGCCGGCGCCGCCCAGGGTTGATGTGCAGGCGCGGATTGCGCCACCGTGTGCGCCGACAATTGCGCGGCAGATCGCCAGGCCCAGGCCCACGCCGGGCAGCGCCGATTCGCGCTCGCCGCGCGTGAATTTTTCGAAGATCGCTTCTTCGCTGCCGGCGCGCAGGCCCGGACCGTCGTCGCTCACCGTGACGTCGATCCAGGCCCCGCGCGCCAGCGCGGAGATCTCGATGCGCGAGCCGGCCGGCGTGTATTTTGCGGCATTTTCAACGAGGTTGCACAGCACGCGTTCGATCAGCACGGCGTCGAAGCGCACCAGCGGCATGTCGGGCGGCAGACGCACCGTCACCGTGTGCTGGCGCAGCGCCGCGCCGCAGGCGCGCAGTGCACTGCCGATGACTTCTTCGAGCGCCTGCCATTCCAGGTTGAAGCGCACTTCCCCGCTTTCGATGCGCGCCATGTCCAGCAGGTTCGTCACCAATGTCCCCATGCGCACCGCTTCGTCGTAAAGCGCCTGGGCCAGGGCCTGCGATGTATCGGGCAACGCCGGCTCACCGCGCAGCAGCGATTCGGACAAGCCCACCAGCGCCGTGAGCGGCGTGCGCAGATCGTGCGACAGCGCCGCCAGCAGCGAATTGCGCAGCCGCTCCGATTCCATGTTCACCAATGCAGCCTGCGCCACCTCGACGTAATGCACCCGTTCGAGCGCGATCGCGGCCAGCGCTGCCAGTGCGTCGAGCTGGCGCCGCTGCTCGGGAATCAGGACCCAGCGCCCGCCTTCCGGCTCGATCGCCAGCACGCCGCGCGTGCGCATCGGTGCCACCAGCGGCAGATAGAACAACGGGCATGCCGGCAGCGTGTCCGTGCCCAGACCGGCCGGCTGCGCGTGGTCGTACGCCCACTGCGCGATACCCAGATCGACGTTGCCGGGCGCCGGCCCGGTCGCGGCGCCATCCTCCGCGGGCGGCATGCCGAGCCGCTCGCCGGCATCGGGCACCAGCAACGTGGCACGCGCGCCGAAGGCATTCTGGATCACGGCGCGGCTCGACTCGAACACCTGCGACGCCGCCAGCGCGCCCGACAACTCGCGCGCAAATTCGTACAGCGCGCGCACGCGCCGCTCGCGCTGCGCCGCCACGCGCGCCTGGAAACGCAGGCCGGCCGTCAGGTGTCCGGTAATCAGGCCCACGGCCAGCATCACGGAAAACGTGACGAGATACTGCACGTCGCTGACCGCGAAATCGAAACGCGGCGGTACGAAGAAGAAATCGAAACTGGCCACGCCGATGCAGGTGGCGGTGACCGATGGCGCGCGCCCGAAGCGCATGGCCACGAGCAGCACCACCAGCAGGAACAGCATGACGATATTGGCCAGATCGAGCCATGGCTGCAGCGGCGTGGCCACCAGCACCGTGAGCAGGCTGGCACCCGCAGCCCACGCGTGCGGCAGCAGCGACTGGCGCGACTCCACTGCTGCAGCCGCAGCCGCCGTGGCGCCGCTGACAGCAGCAGGCGGCACCGCCGGCTGCCCGATCTCGATCAGGTCCACGCCCGGCGCAAGCCGCGCGAGGCGGCGCGCCGTGCGCCGGCGCCACGGCCAGCGCGAACTATCCCGGCCCAGCGCGATACGCGACAGGTTATGGTCGCGCGCGTAATCCAGCGTGCTGGCCGCGATGTCTTCACCCGACAGCACGGCCGTGGTCGCGCCCAGGCTGTGCGCAAGCTTAAGCGTGTCCATGATGCGCGCCCGCACAGCCTCGGGCAGCTTGCCCAGGCGCGCCGTTTCGACATACACCGCATGCCAGGCCGTGCCCAGTTGCGAGGCCATGCGCGCGCTGCTGCGTATGACGTGTTCGGCATGCGTTCCCGGCCCGAGGCACACCAGCAGGCCGGCACCAGTCTTCCAGATCGCGTCGATCGATTGCGCTTCGCGCCAGGCGCGCACATCGCCTTCGACGCGGTCGGCCGTGCGGCGTAGCGCCAGTTCGCGCAGCGCGATCAGGTTGCCCTTTTTAAAGAAGTTACCGGCAGCGCGCTCGGCCTGCTGCGGCTGATACACCTTGCCCTCTTTCAGGCGCGCCAGCAGCGCATCGGCCGTCAGGTCGACCATCACGATTTCGTCGGCGCTGTCGAACACGCGATCGGGCACCGTCTCGGCCACGCGAATGCCGGCGATGCCGCCCACCACGTCGTTCAGGCTTTCCAGGTGCTGCACATTGACGGTGGTGAGCACGTCGATGCCCGCCGCCAGCAATTCTTCGACGTCCTGCCAGCGTTTGGGATGGCGCGAACCGGGCGCGTTCGAATGCGCCAGTTCATCGACCAGGATGACGCCGGGCGCACGCGCCAGCGCGGCGTCGAGATCGAATTCATCGAGCGTCTTGCCGCGGTAGTCGATACGCCGCCGTGGCAGCAGTTCGAGCCCGTCGAGCAGGCGCGCCGTCTCGGTGCGCCCGTGCGTTTCGATGACGCCTACCAGCGGCGCGGCGCCCTCGCGCTGCAGCTTGCGCGCCTCTTGCAGCATGGCGTAGGTCTTGCCCACGCCGGCCGAGGCACCAAAATAGATGCGCAGGCGGCCGCGCGCGGCGCGCCGGTCCTGCTCGCGCAGTTGCGCAAGCAGTGCGTCGGGGTCGGGTCGCTGGTGGTCGTGGGGCATGGTCTAACGAGTATGCCCGCTTTCGCGGCTGCTGGCCACGCCGGCTGCCTGGTCCAGCGCCAGGTTCAGCGCCAGCACGTTCACGCGCGGCGCACCTGGCAAGCCAGGCAGCGGCAGCTCGGTGTGCCGTTCGATCAGGGCGCCGACCCGTTCGACCGGCATGGCGCGCGCACGCGCCACCCGCGCTGCCTGGTACTGCGCGCCCGCCACGCTGATCTCGGGATCGAGACCGCTGGCCGACGCCGTCACCAGGTCGACTGGCACCGGCGCCGTATTGGACGGGTCGAGTGCGCGCAGCGCAGCGACGCGGCCCTTGACCGCTTCCTGCAGAGCCGGGTTGAGCGGGCCCTGGTTCGAGCCGCCGGAGCCGCCGCCGTTATTGGCCATCGGGCCGGTGGCCGATGGCCGGCCCCAGAAGTAGCCCGGCGCAGTGAACGACTGGCCGATCAGCGCCGAGCCGACCGTCTTGCCATCCCGTTCCACCAGGCTGCCATTGGCCTGGACGGGGAACGCCGCCTGGGCGATCCCGGTCACGGCCAGTGGATAGAGCACGCCGCAGATCAGCGTGAGCACCGCGAACAGCACGAGTGCGGGGCGAAGAATCGATTGCATGAAAACTCCTAGGTCAGATTGAGCGCAGTGAGCGCCATGTCGATCAGCTTGATGCCGGCGAACGGCAGCAGCAGGCCGCCGAGGCCGTAGATCAGCATGTTCCGGCGCAGCAGGGCCGCCGCACCGATGGCGCGATAGCGCACGCCGCGCAGCGCTAGCGGGATCAGGACCACGATGATCAGGGCATTGAAGATCACCGCCGACATGATGGCCGACGATGGACTGGTCAGCCCCATCACGTCCAGCGCCTTCAGCTCGGGATAGGTGGCGACGAACATGGCAGGCACGATCGCGAAGTACTTGGCGATGTCGTTCGAGATCGAGAACGTCGTCAGCGCGCCGCGCGTCATCAGCATCTGTTTGCCGATTTCGACGATCTCGAGCAGCTTGGTCGGATTGGAATCCAGGTCGACCATATTGCCGGCCTCCTTGGCCGCCTGCGTGCCCGAGTTCATCGCCACGGCGACGTCGGCCTGGGCCAGTGCCGGCGCATCGTTGGTGCCGTCGCCCGTCATCGCCACCAGCTTGCCTTCGCTCTGATAGGTGCGGATCAGCGCAAGCTTTTCTTCCGGCGTCGCTTCGGCGATGAAGTCGTCGACCCCGGCTTCGGCCGCAATCGCTGCCGCCGTGAGCTTGTTGTCGCCGGTGACCATCACGGTCTTGACGCCCATGCGGCGCAGTTCGGCGAAGCGCTCGCGGATGCCGCCCTTGACGACGTCCTTGAGTTCGACCACGCCCATCACGCGGCTGCCGTCGGCCACTACCAGCGGCGTGCTGCCACGGCGCGACGCTTCATCGACGCTGCGTTCCACGTCGCCGGGCCAGACCGCGCCGAGCGATTCCATATGACGGCGCAGCGCCGAGGCGGCGCCCTTGCGTAACTGCCGCTGACCCAAGTCCACACCACTCATGCGCGTCTGGGCCGTGAACGGCACGAACACCGCGCCGAGCGATTCCATCGCCCGCTCGCGCAGATTGAAGCGGTTCTTGGCCAGTACCACGATGCTGCGGCCTTCCGGCGTTTCGTCGGCCAGCGAAGCCAGTTGCGCCACATCGGCCAGCTCTTCTTCGGTCACGCCGGGCGCCGGCAGGAACGCGGCGGCCTGGCGGTTACCGAACGTGATGGTGCCCGTCTTGTCGAGCAGGAGCACGTCGACGTCGCCAGCCGCCTCCACCGCGCGGCCCGACGTGGCGATCACGTTGGCCTGCAACATGCGGCTCATGCCGGCCACGCCGATGGCCGACAGCAGGCCACCGATCGTCGTCGGGATCAGGCACACCAGCAGCGCGACCAGCGCAGTGAGCGTCACCGGCGAACCGCTGCCGGACGCCTGCACCGCAAACAGCGAGAACGGCAGCAGCGTCACCGTCACGACCAGAAACACGATCGTCAGCGCCACGAGCAGGATGGTCAGCGCGATCTCGTTCGGCGTCTTTTTGCGCGACGCGCCTTCGACCATACCGATCATCCGGTCCAGGAACGTCTCGCCGGGATTGGCGCTCACCTGCACCACCAGCCAGTCCGACAGCACGCGGGTGCCGCCGGTGACCGAGCCGAAGTCGCCGCCCGATTCGCGGATCACGGGCGCCGATTCGCCGGTGATGGCGCTTTCGTCAACCGAGGCCACGCCGTCGACCACTTCACCGTCCACGGGAATCACGTCGCCCGCTTCGACCAGGAAGAACATGCCCTTGCGCAGATCGCCCGACGGGCAGGCCTGCCATGGCTCGCCATGCTTGGGCGCCTCGAGCTTCTTTGCCGTCACGGTCTGGCGCAGGTTGCGCAGCGATGCCGCCTGCGCCTTGCTGCGGCCTTCGGCCAGTGCCTCGGCGAAGTTCGCAAACAGCACCGTGAACCACAGCCAGACGGCGGTGGCCAGGATGAAGCCGGCGCTTGTTTCGCCATGCCCTGCCAGCGCCTGAAACCACAGCAGCGTGGTGATGATGCTGCCGACGTAGACGACGAACATCACGGGGCTGCGCAGTTGCGTGCGTGGATGCAGCTTCTTGCATGCGTCGAGCATCGCGGGCCAGACCAGCGCGCCGTCGAACAGGTTCAGCGACTTGCGCGGTGCCTGGACCGGGGTTGCTTCAGTTGCGTTGATCATTGATTGATCCATTGTCATTCTCCGAACAATTGCAGGTGTTCGACCACGGGACCGAGCGCCAGGGCCGGGACGTAGTTGAGGACACCGACCAGCACGACGATCGCGGCCAGCATGGCGACGAACATCAGGCCATGGGTGGGCAAGGTGCCGGGTGTGGCGGGCAGGCGCTGGCGACCGGCCAGGGATCCGGCAATGGCCAGCACCGGCACGATCACGGCGAAGCGGCCAAACCACATGGCCACGGCAAGCAGCGTGTTATAGAACGGCGTATTGGCCGACAAGCCCGCAAACGCGCTGCCATTGTTGTTGGCGGCGGACGTCAGCGCATACAGGATTTCGGAGAAGCCGTGCGCGCCCGGATTGGCCACGCCGGCCGCGCCAAGGCCCGTGGTGACGGCCAGTGCGGTGCCCAGCAGGACCAGGCATGGCGTGACCAGAATGACGACGGCGACCATCTTCATCTCGAACGCGCCGATCTTCTTGCCCAGGTATTCCGGCGTGCGGCCGATCATCAGGCCGGCGATGAACACCGTCAGGATCGCGAACACCAGCATGCCGTACAGGCCCGAGCCCACACCGCCGAAGATCACTTCACCGAACTGCATCATCACCATCGGCACCATGCCGCCCAGTGGCGTGAACGAATCGTGCATGGCGTTGACTGCGCCGCACGATGCGGCCGTGGTCACCACCGCGAACAGGCTCGATGCGGCGATGCCGAAGCGGGTCTCCTTGCCTTCCATATTGCCGCCCGACTGCAGGCTGCTTGCCGCCTGGTCGATGCCCAGTGGCGTGAGCAGCGGATTGGCTTGCTGCTCGGCGGCGAAGGCGCCGATGGCCGCGATCACGAAGATCAGCGTCATCGTGCCCAGCACGGCCCAACCCTGGCGGGTGTCGCCCACCATGCGGCCGAAGGCGAAGCACAGCGCGGCCGGGATCAGGAAGATGGCGATCATCTGCGCGAAGTTCGACAGCGCGGTCGGGTTTTCAAACGGATGCGCCGAGTTGGCGTTGAAGTAGCCACCGCCGTTCGTGCCCAGCATCTTGATGGCTTCCTGCGACGCGACGGGGCCCATCGGAATGACCTGCGTCTCGGCGCGCGTCTCGACTGCCGCCTGGCCATCGCTGGCCGGCTGCGTGTAGGTGACCGGCTCGATCATCTGCGCTTCGGCGTGCGGGGACAGGCTCTGTACCACGCCCTGCCCCGCCAGAAACACGGCAAGGATCACGGACAGCGGCAGCAGCACGTACAGCGTCGAGCGCGTAACGTCGACCCAGAAATTGCCGATCGCGCCGGCCGAACGGGCCGCAAAGCCGCGGATCAGCGCGAACGCGACGGCGATGCCGGTGGCGGCCGAAAAGAAGTTCTGGCCGGCCAGGCCGACCATCTGGGTCAGGATGCTCATCGTCTGCTCGCCGCTGTAGCCTTGCCAGTTGGTGTTGGCAACGAAGCTGACGGCGGTGTTGAAGCTCGAATCGGGGCTCACACCCGCCATGCCTTCGGGATTGAGTGGAAGCCAGCCCTGCAGGCGCTGCAGGCCGTAGACAAACACCACGCCGACGGCATTGAAGGCGATCAGCGCCAGCGCATAGGCTTTCCAGGTCTGTGCAGTGCCGGCGGCGGGACCCGCAGCGCGCAGCAGCGCGCGTTCGATGCCGCCGACCCAGCCCAGGCCAGGCACGGCGCCCGGTTGGATGTCGGCGGCGCCGATGCGCGCCAGCAGTGCGCCCAGCGGCCAGGCCAGCGCCAGCAGCACGACGAGAAACAGCGCCAGCAGCGGCAGGAACTGCGTCATCAGTTCATTGGTGGCCATCACATGTCCTCCGGTTTGAACAGGGCGATCAGGAGATAGACCAGGAGCGCGCAGGCGGCCAGGCCGCCGATCGCATAAGAGAGATTCATTGCTTGGCTCCGAGAAGTCCGCAACCGCTCACCAGCAGGCAAGTCAGGCGGACGAAGACGAGGAGCGCGCCGATATAGATGAGATCCATGGACGTTCGCTTTCAGCGTGGTTGTTATTCTGGTGGCGCGGTTTAGAACGTGCGGCTCAGGGTCAGCTGCAGCGTGTCGCGGCCGGTGAACTTGCCATTTTTCGGCGAGGCGTACGCGCTCTTGTCGGCATTGGTGCCGACATACGCGACGGCCACCGTGGCCAGCGCGAAGCTGCGCGAGGCGCCGATCTTCCAGTCGGTGTAATCGGCTGCCGGGTTGTGGTCCACACGCTGGCGGCCGGCGTGCAGCAGCACCGTGACGCCATGGCCGGCGTCGAGATTGGCGCCGATGTCGAGGTAGCCGCTCCCCTCGCTGTCGACGAAGCCGAACAGGTTGGTGATGGCGTGCGAATACTTGATGTAGGCCGGGCCGTAACCCAGTTGCGCATACGCCTCGGTGGTATTGGCATTGACGAAGCCGGCGACCTGGCCCAGGCCATTGTCCGGATACAGGTAGCGCAGCACGCCGACGTCATACGTCAGACCCGAGGACAGGCCGACCGCGATCTCGCCGCGCTTGCCGGCGTACAGATCGATCTCGACGTCGCCGTCGCCCCCGGCGTCCTTGGCGAACTTGACGGTCGATGCCCACGCGCCGACATACCAGCCAGTGGCGTGGACGTAATCAAGACCGCCCTGCAGCGCCGGTTGCAGGCGCGTCTGTGAAATGCCGCGGTAGCGGTAATCCGACGTGATGGCGGCGTTGAAGGTGACGGGGGATGCGGCTGCGGAAGGTTCGGCCAGCGCGACGGTGTCGGTAGCCTGGGCCTGGGCCGCGCCACTGATGGCCAGCATGGCGGCTGCCGCCAGGGCGGCGCGCCGCGCTTGAATCGATGCGTTCATGGTGTCTGCTCGTGGTTGTGTTGGAACCCATGCGGCGCACGATAGCGCCGCATGGAACACGAGCAGGTTAGCGATTCAGGCGTAAAAACCGGGTATAAAGCTTGGCCCCCGGTGTATACGTAATGTAAACGTGGTCCTTAACGCACCGGCTGCGCGCGCAACCAGTCCATGTACTTGGCCACGCCGGTGGCCGCGTCGGTGAACGGTTCGTTGTAGCCGGCTGCGCGCAACGCCGAGATGTCGGCCTGCGTAAAGCTCTGGTACTTGCCCTTCAATTTGTCCGGGAACGGCAGGTACTCGAGCAGGCCCTGCTCAACGATCTCCTGCAGCGTCAAGGCCGGCTTGCCTTCGTTGGCAAGCGCGTTGGCGGTGGCCACCGCCAGGTCGTTGAACGGCTGCGCGCGGCCGGTGCCCAGGTTGAAGATGCCGCGCTGTTCGGGATGGTCCAGGAAGAACAGGTTGACCTTGACGACGTCGTCGATGTAGACGAAGTCGCGCATCTGCGCGCCGGCTTCATAGCCGTCGTTGGCGCCGAACAGCCGCACCTTGCCGTCCTTCAGGAACTGGTGGTACTGGTGGAACGGCACCGACGCCATCGTGCCCTTGTGCCCTTCGAGCGGGCCATAGACATTGAAGTAACGCAGGCCGACGACCTGGCTGCCCGCATCCTTGCCCTTGGTGGCCCAGTAGCGGCGCAGGTACTGGTCGAACAGGAATTTCGAGTAGCCATACACGTTCAGTGGCCGCTCGAGCGGCCGCTCTTCGCGAAACACGGTGCCGGCGCCATACACGGCGGCCGACGACGCGTAGATGAACGGGATGTCCTGGCGCTGGCAGAATTCGAACAACGCGACCGTGTAGTCGTAGTTATTCTTCATCATGTAACGGCCATCGGTCTCCATCGTGTTCGAGCACGCGCCCTGGTGCAGCACGGCCGTGAACTTGTTGTCGAACTCCCCGGCCTTCAGGCGCACCAGGAAATCTTCCTTGTCGGCGTAGTCCGCGATCTCGGCGTCGACGATGTTATGAAATTTTTCGGGCCGCGACATATTGTCGACGGCGAACACGCTGAACGGCTGGCGCGCTGACAGCGCATGCACGAGGTTCGCGCCAATAAAACCTGCGGCGCCGGTAACCAGAATCATGATGGGGTCCTCTGTTAAATCGTTTGGCTTGTCCGCATCACGCGGCGGCAAGCATGGATTGCAAGGGCTGCCAGACAGCCTGCGGCAGGATCTGCTTCATGCAGTGCTGGTGGCCCAGCGGGCATTCGCGCTGCTGGCAGGGCGAGCATTCGAGGTGCAGCCACAGGATCTGCGCCAGTTGCGACAGCGGTGGCGTGTGGCGCGGATCGGTCGGGCCATAAATGGCCACCACGGGCCGCCCCAGCGCCGCTCCGATGTGCATCAGGCCCGAGTCGTTCGTGACCACGGCGGCAGCGCGCGAGATCAGCGCAATGGCTTCGGCCAGCGACGTCGAACCGGCCAGGTTGTGCGCCTGCGGCGCAATCGCCGTGATCTCGTCGCAGACCGCGCGGTCTTTCGGTGAGCCGAGCAGCAGGATCTGCACATCCGGGCGATGGGCCAGGATCGTTTGCGCCAGCTCAGCGAAGTACGCGGACGGCCAGCGCTTGGCCGGGCCAAATTCGGCGCCCGGTGCAAACACGACGTGCGCACCCCCGGGTAGCTGCAGGCGCGCGAGCGCGGCCTGTGCTTCTGCTGGCGCCACGGTCATCACCGGTTCGGGCAGGCGCTCGGGCCGCGCCAGGTCGCGCACTGGCGCGTCGGCCAGCGCCTGGTAGAACTGGGCCATCGGGCGCGGCGCGGCCTTGTCGTCGTGGTGCATGACATTGACCAGGCCATAGCGCATCTCGCCCTTGTAGCCCACGCGGCGCGGGATGCCGGCCAGCCAGGGGATCAGCGCGAACTTGAGCGTGTTGGGCAAGACGTACGAGTCGGCGTAGCCGCGCGCCCTGAGTATCTTCGCAAATGCCTTGCGCTCTTTCCACTGCAGCGCGCCATGCTTGAACGGCGACTCGAGCACCGTGTCGACTTCGCGCATCGCGCGCCAGACCGGGGCCACCCAGGTAGGCGCCACGACATCGATCGGCCGATCGGGATGGCGCTCCTTCAACCGGCGCAGCAAGGGCTGGGCCATGACGGCGTCGCCGATCCAGTTGGGGGAAATGACAAGGGTGCGCGGCATCGTGTTGGTCGTCGTTAGCGGGGATGATAGGCCGCGATTATAACAATCGCGGGCGCTATCGTTCGTGACCCGGTCGCGGGCCGCCCGCCGAGATGGACAAATTGACCACCCGTGCGCCGCGGCGCGCTGCCCCGACTATAATTTTCATATGCACAGGCTCCGCACAACCCGCGCGCTGTATGGCTGGACCGTCCTCGTGGCGTTCCTGTTCGGCCTGTTCACGCCCGTGCTGTCGCATGCGATGGCCCTGGCCACCGCCCAGCCGCCCAATGCCTATCTCTCCGAGATTTGCAGCGCCAGCGGCACCCGCCACGTCCTGGTCGTGGACGACGCGGGCCAGACGACAGCGCCGCCGGTGCCCGACATGTCGCACTGTGACCTGTGCTGCTCGCACCAGCATGTCGCCATCGCACCGCCGCCCTACGCCGGCGCGCTGCAGGTGGTCAGCCTGGAGCGCGATCCCTACCCGCCCCTGTTCTACCACGCCCCACGCCCGAAATTTGCCTGGACGCCTGCGCAATCGCGCGGGCCGCCTGTCGCCATTTCCTGATCCGTCCTCACCCTTGATTCCGGTGCTTCATCCCCATGCAGCACCGGTGGACCATGCGCGACGCGCCATCGCTGTACGTCGCGCGCACAGGAAATGCAATGACCCCATGTCTTCACGCCAGGCCGCGCACGATCGCGCTTGCTCTTGGCTTTACCTTCGTCGTCCCGTGGCAGGTGCACGCCCAGACCATCCCCACCGTCGAAATCACGGCTGACGCACCGCGCGCGGGCAGCCTGCTCGACCTCGACACGCCGCTCGATACCGCCAGCCGCCTTGGCTTGAGCGCACGCGAAACCCCGGCCACCGTCACGGTTGTCGACCGCGCACTGATCGACGTGCGCGGCGCCCAGGACACGCAGGAAATCCTGCGCGCGATCCCCGGCGTGACCGCCCACAATGCGCCGGGCAATATCGGCGTGAGCTACCGGGGCTTTGGCAGCGGCTCGATCAGCCAGCTGTTCAACGGCATCAACGTCCAGTATGCGATCGCCGCACGCCCTGTCGACAGCTGGATCATCGACCGGGTCGAAGCCATTGGCGGGCCATCGAGCTTTCTGTTCGGCTCGGGCGCCGTGGGCGGTTCGATCAACTACATCACCAAACTGGCCGAGGCGCGCGAATTTTCAGAAGCCCAGGCGCGGCTTGGCGCGCATGGCTTGAAAGAAGCATCGGTCGGCCTGAATCGCCAGCTGAGCGATGGCCATTACGCGCGCATTGACATCAACCACCGCGACACCGGCAGCCCGATCGACGGCGTCGACAGCCGCTCCACCCAGCTGGCCGCGTCCCTGCTGTCGCAGTTCGGGCGCGGCGTGACGCACACGCTGGCCTATGAATTCCAGCAGGAGGACGTGGACCGGCCGTACTGGGGCACGCCGCTGGCCAACCCGATTGCCGGCCAGGCGCGCATTCTCGAGGCCACGCGCTTCAAGAACTACAACAGCGCCGATGGCGTCTACGATCAACGGGTGCACTGGCTGCGCTCGATCGGCAAGTGGCAGGTGAGCGACGCGCTGCAGCTCACGAACACGCTGTATCTGTACGATGCGCTGCGCGACTACCGCAACGTCGAGACCTACCGCTTCAACCCGTCCAATACAGCCGTGATCCGCTCGGCCGCCCTGCTCCAGCGCCACGACCAGCGCATGGTCGGCGATCGCCTCGACGGCGTTTATAAAAGCCGCATCGGCGCGCGCCGCAGCGACTGGGCGTTTGGCCTGGACGTCAGCGTCAACAAGCAGACGCGCTTCCCGAACAGCCTGCCTGCCACGGTCAGCACGGTCGACCCGTACGACTTCGTCACCGAACTGTTCTTCGCGGTGCCGGGCATGACGCCAGGCTTCAGGCCCGACCGCGATAACAAGGTCACGACAACGGCCGTGTATATCGAGAACCGCACGGCGCTGGTGCCGGACTTGAACCTGGTGACAGCGCTGCGCCACGAGCGTATCGAACTCGATCTGACGAATCGCCGCGAGGTGACGAGCGCCAGCCCGGCCAGCTTCGCGCGCAGCTACACGCCGACGACGGGCCGCCTTGGCCTGGTGTGGGACGTCACGCCCAACATGAACCTGTATGCGCAGTACGCGACGGCAGCCGATCCACCGTCCGGCGTGCTGTCGACCGCGTCGTTCGCGGACGTGCGCACCAACAGCGAACTGACCACCGGGCGCCAGTTCGAGGTGGGCAGCAAGCTGGGATTCTGGGACGGCAAGGGCACGGCGACGCTGGCCGCGTACCACATCACGCGCAAGAACATCGCGACGCAGGACCCGAACAACAGCGCCCTGACCCTGCTGGTGGGCGAGCAGACATCGCAAGGCGTTGAACTGGCCGTCGGCCTGCAGCCGACGCGCCGCCTGGGCCTGCAGGGCAACGTCACCTATGTGGATGCCGAGTACCAGAACTACCGCCAGGGCAATGTGTCGCTGGCCGGGAAGACGCCGGTCAACACGCCGGCGACCGTGGCCAACCTGTGGCTGTCGTACGCCATCACGCCGGCGCTGCAGACGAATATCGGCGTGCGCCGGGTCGGCAAGGTGTATGCAGATGCGGCCAACACGCTGTACTGGCCGGATTACACGTTCGTCGACCTGGGTCTCTCCTACCAAGTGACCCGCGACGTCACGCTGGTCGGGCGCGTGCGCAATCTGACCGACCGGATCTACGCGGCCAACGTGAACAGCACGATGGCGTACCTGGGCGCGGCGCGCACGGCGGACGTGTCGCTGCGCGTGGCGTTCTGACGGGGAGTCTCGCATGAAGGCACAACTCAAGCGCTGGCTGTTCCTGACCCACCGCTGGCTGGGCATCGGTGGCTGCGTGCTGTTTGCGATGTGGTTCGCATCGGGCATCGTCATGATGTATGTCGGTTACCCGAAGCTGACCGATGCCGAACGGCTGGCGCATCTGCCGGCGCTGTCGCAGAACGCCCCGCTGCTGGCACCAAACGTGGCGCTGGCCAGGGCCGGTGTCTCCAAGCCGCTGGACGGGTTGCGCCTGGCGCTGTCCAGTGGCGGGCGCGCCGTGTATATGGCGACACCGATTGCCAGCAGCAAGCGCGGTGCCATCGTCATCGACGCCATCAGCGGCGCGCGCGTGGAAACGGTGAACGCAGCCCATGCACTGGCCAGTGCTTCCGCCTGGGCCGGCCCCGGCGTGAACGTGCATTACCAGGACGTCATCGACGAAGATGCCTTCACCCATTCGCGCGGGCTCGATGCGCAGCGCCCGCTGCACCGGGTCGAGGTGATTGATGCCGATCGCACGCTGCTGTACGTGTCCGGGAAAAGCGGCGAAGTCGTGCGCGATGCAACGCGCAGCGAACAGCTGTGGAATTACGCCGGCGCCTGGATCCACTGGCTGTATCCGTTTCGCGGCAATGTGTTCCAGCCTTACTGGACCAATATCGTCAATTACCTGGCAATCGCCGGCATCGCTGCTGCGCTGTCGGGCACCGTGGCCGGCATCCTGCGCTGGCGTTTTCACGCGCCATACCGCAGCGGCGCGCGCACGCCCTACCCGACTGCGATGATGCGTTGGCACCACGTGACGGGCCTGTTGTTTGCACTGGTGACGATCGCGTGGATCTTCAGCGGCCTGATGTCGATGAATCCGTGGCACATCTTCGACACCGGCGCGCCGAAGTTGCACATGGAAGCGCTGCAGGGCGGGCCATTGACGCTGACGGGCCAGGACGCCGCCCCGCCAGCACTGCTGGCCGCGAGCACGGGCGCCGTGCGCGAGTTGCGCTGGGTGCGCGTGCTGGGCCAGAACCGCGTGCTGGCCTACCGCGCGGGCGGCGCGCCGCAGGTGCTGGACAGCCACGCCGCGCGCCCGCTGACGCTCGATCCAGCAGCGCTGCAGGCTGCGGCCGCGCATCTGGTGGATGCACCCGTCGCGCGGATCGAGCAACTGAGTGAGTACGACCTGTATTACTACGCACGCGATGCGCACACGATGATGGGCGGCGCCGACAAGCCGTTACCTGTTCTGCGCATCGTATTCAACGATCCGCACGCGACCTGGGTGCATCTCGACCCGCATACGGGGGCGGTGCTGGGCCACATCGACAGCGGCAAGCGCACCAGCCGCTGGCTGTTTGCGATGCTGCATTCGTGGGACTGGCTGCCGCTGCTCGAGCGGCGCCCGTTATGGGACATCGTGCTGGTCGTGCTGAGCCTCGGTGGTTTGCTGCTCAGCGTGACGGGCGTGGTGATCGGGTGGCGCCGGCTTGGCAGGAAGCTGCGCCCGACTGGCGTCAACCCGCCGCGTGCCGCCGCGCCTGCGCCGCATCCGGTGCCGGCAGCCGGTCGACATGGTTGATCGTCACAAGGCGCACGAACGAGAGGACGCGGATAACGAGCCAGCCCGCATCGAACTCCCACCACTTCATCGACAGCTTGGCCGAGGCCGGGTTGGCGTGGTGGTTGTTGTGCAGTTCGGCGCCGCCGAAGATGATCCCGATCGGGAAGAAGTTGCGTGACCCTTCCTTGGTCTGGAAGTTACGGTAGCCCACCACGTGGAAGATCCCGTTGATGAAGCCCGAGGCCCAGAATGGCAGGATCGAAAACTGGAACAGCCAGATCAAAAAGCCGTTCGTCATGCCAAACACCAGCATCTCGAGCGCCAGGAACAGGAACGCGCCGCGAAAGCGGTGCTTCGTGTACAGGTGCGCGTCCATCCAGTCTTCCTTGATGCCCACGCCGTAGGCCTTGATCAGGTCCGCATTGCGCGCGGCCTTCCGGTACAGCAGCGTGCCCTTGGTCAGGATGGTCCACAGGCCGTGGATGTGCGGGCTGTGCGGATCGTCGACCGTGTCGCACTTGGCGTGGTGCTTGCGGTGCACCGCCACCCAGGCCTTGGCGGTCACGCCGTAGGTCGTCAGCCAGATCCACAGGCGAAACAGGTGGCACAGCAGCGGGTGAAACGTGATCGCGCGGTGGCTGCGCGAACGGTGCAGATACAGTTCGCTGGCAAACACGGTCATGATGTACGACGCGGCCATGGTGAGCGCGACGCCCGTTGGGGTGAGCTGGATGAATCCTTCGAACACGTTGTTTCTCCCTGTTGTACATGATCTGTGGACGTAACAACGTCCTGACGATGCGACAAGAGTAACGTGCGACTACTGGTTTCTAATGGTTGAGCAGAGCGGTATTTCGGGGCCTGTTTTACATGACCAATGCGCCCCTTCCACCGCGCGTCAGCCGATCATCCCAAGCGCCCTGACCTGCTTCACCCACTGCGGGTATTCGTTCATCAACAGGTCGTACAGCGCGGCGTCGGGGTGCTCGTCGGGCGAGGCCACCGAGAAGAAGTCGGCGTTGTCGACCAGGCGCCCATCGAGCTCGTCGAGCTTTTCCAGAAACGGGAAATCCGAGTCGGCAAAGCTGGCCAGCGCCTTGGCTTTCGACTTGCGGCCTTTGCCAATGCCCATGAACTGCCAGAAGATCGGCTCGCGGCTGGCCCAGCGCAGCTGGCGCTCGGTCAGCGGCTTGTCGGATGTCGAGCCGTCGGTAACGAACATCACGTACACCGGCACGGCAGCCGTGGCGATCGCCTTGCGCTCGCCGCCGCGCGCATCCGGGAAGTAGTGGCGGCGCACGGCTTCGATCGCGGCGCCGTAACGGGTATCGCCTTCGAGCGGGTGGCGCGCGATGATGCCCTTGATGTAGTCGGGCCAGTTCGCCAGGCCCATCGCCTCACCCTGGTGGACGTTGCGGCCAAACAGGAACACGTCGATCTCGCCGTCGTCATCGAAGCGGCAGCCCAGCGCCAGGATGCGCTCGGCGAACTGCTGCACCAAACCCTTGCTGTACAAGGCGCTCATCGAACCGGAGATGTCGAGCACGAGGCAGACCTTGGCACGATGCTGCGCGAGCCCCGCTTTTTCGAGCGACACGGCAGCCGATTTGACCAGATTGACCAGTTGCGGTGCGGCCTGGGCCACGCGCTTTTCGAGGTCGACCGATGCGGCTGGCGCAGCCTGGGGAACCTCGTCCGCCACCGCGCCGCCAAAGTGACGCACCAGCGCATCCAGCCCGCCATTGAAGCCCTGCCCCACCGCCATGAAACGCCAGCCGCCGTCCTTGCGATACAGCTCGCCCAGCATGACGGCGCGCTCGCCGGCAAAGTCGCTGCCGCTGAACGTGAAGCGCGCGAACTCGCCTTGCGGGCCAACCAGGCGCAGGTAGCCGGTCTGCAGTTGCGCCATCGTCGCTGCGCCATCGGTACTGGCGACGATGCTCACGCGCTCGACCCAGCCAGGTAGCCGCGCGAGCTGAAAACTGAAGCCCGCAGCATCCTGGCCGGCGGCATCCAGCGCCACGCCGCCGCACGGCGTCGCGCTCTGGTTGAAGAAGGTCATATAGCGCTCATCCGCCAGCTTGCCGGCGGCATCCAGCGCGAAGCACGCGACATCGAGCACCAGGCCCTGGGCCGACACGCCCGCCTGCAGCATGCCGTCTGGCGCTACGGTGGACAGGGGCAGGCGCTGGCCCCGGGAGAGTACTTGCATGGTGGCGTCCCTATCGTAAAACAGTCGTTCAACTTGTCGTCAAAGCGGATCGGCAATGCGCGTGACCAGCACCGAGGCGATACGGCGCTCCAGCACCTCTTCGACTTCCATGCGCAAGCCGTCGATCTCGATGCCGTCGCCCACCAGCGGCAAGGTGCCGAAGCGCTCGAGCATCAGCCCGGCCAGCGACGTGTAGTCGTCGGTGTCGCCCACCAGCGCATCCACCTCGAGCACCTGTTCCAGGTAGTGCAGGTCGGCCGTGCCATCCACGCGCCAGCGCCCGCCGCCCAGGTCCTGCACCACGGGCTGCTCGTCTTCGTCCGGGAATTCGCCGGCGATGGCTTCGAGGATGTCGATCGGCGTGACCAGGCCCTGGAGGGTGCCGTATTCGTCGGCGATGAGAACCAGCTGGCCGTGCGAGCGCTTGAGGCGGTCCATCACCTTGAGCACGCCGCTGGCGTCGGGCACGATGATCGGCACGCGGATATGGTTCGCATCGATCGCGCCCGACAACGCCAGGTCGGCGATCAGGTCCTTGGCGCGCGCGACGCCGATCACTTCATCGAGCTCGCCCCGGCACACCGGGAAGAAGCCGTGCGGCGTGGCCAGAAGCTGGGCGCGGATCGTGTCGGCATCGTCCTCGATATTGATCCACGAGATGTCCGAGCGGTTGGTCATGATCGAGCGCACCGACCGCTGCGACAGGCTCAGGACCCCGCTAACCATATTGCGCTCTTCGAGCTCGAAGGTCGGCTCATCGGGCTTTTGCTTCTGCTGCTTGTTCGTCACCGGGTCCGGCTCGTCGCCCGGCTCGATCCCGCGCGTGCTGCCCAGCAGGCGCAGCACCGCATCGGCCGTGCGGTCGCGCAGCGGGATGTGCGCATCCTGCTTGACGAAGTTACGGCGCGCCAGCTGGTTCAGCAGCTCGATCACGACCGAGAAGCCGATCGCCGCGTACAGGTAACCCTTGGGAATATGGAAGCCCAGGCCTTCGGCGATCAGCGACAGGCCGATCATCAGAAGGAAACTCAGGCACAGCACGACGACGGTCGGATGCGCGTTGACGAAGCGCGTGAGCGGCTTGGAGGCGAACAGCATGACGCCCATCGAGATCACGACGGCGGCCATCATGACGCCCAGCTCGTCGACCATGCCGACGGCCGTGATCACGGCGTCGAGCGAGAACACGGCATCGAGCACGATGATCTGCGCGACGACGGCGGCAAAGCTGGCGTAGGCGCGCTTGCCGGTTGCGACATGCAGCTTGCCTTCGACGCGCTCGTGCAGCTCCATCGTAGCCTTGGCCAACAGGAAGAAGCCGCCCACCAGCAAAATCAGGTCGCGCCCGGAGAACGTCAGCGGGCCGAGGACAATCAGGGGCGCGGTGAGTTTGACGAGCCAGGCGATGACGGTGAGCAGGCCAAGGCGCATGATCATGGCGAGCGACAGGCCGACAAGGCGGGCTTTGTCACGCTGGTGCGGGGGGAGTTTGTCCGCCAGGATGGCGATGAAGATCAGGTTGTCGATGCCAAGGACGATCTCGAGCACGACAAGGGTGAACAAGCCGACCCAGATATTTGGGTCAAAAAGCCATTCCATTAGGTGTGTTTGGTAGTGATTGGCCCGTCATTGTACGCGATCACGCTGTCAATCAACCAGATTCGGGGGCCGCCGTTGTATCGGAGTCGCCCTTCAAAATAACTATTCGGACGCCGTTCTGGCTGGCGGCGCCGGCAGCAGCGGCTCGATCAACTGGCGGCTCAAAGTGAGCGCGAGCGGCGTGTCCGTCCCTACTTCGGCCGGCCAGTGGCGCGGCAGGTAATGGCTGCCGAACAGGCGGTCCAGGAACGGCAGCGTGGACGCGTAGTTGCGGTTGATGTGTTCTTGCCGGCTGTGGTGCCAGTGATGAAAGGCCGGCGTCGTGACGAACCATTCGAGCGGGCCGAAGCGCCAGCGCAGGTTGGCGTGGATGAAGAAGCCCCACAGCGTGCCGAGCACGATCAGTGCGGCAGGCGCGGCGCTGCCGACCGCCGTCGGGCTGGCCAGGCCCAGCAGATACAGCGGCGCGATGCCGAACAGGCGCGTGATGACCATGTCGACGGGATGGCTGCGGGTGTTGGCCAAAAAATGCATGCGCTCCGTGCTGTGGTGCAGTGCGTGGAAACGCCACAGCCACGGCAGCTCATGGCTGAGCCGGTGGCCCCAGTAGAAACCGGTCTCGGCGACCACAAAGGCCAGCACCATGCGCACCGCGAGCGGCAAGCCGGCAACCGTGGCAGTCAACGCATCCGGCACCAGCCAGGCAGCCAGCGCGGCCAGCAGCGCCATCGGCGCGCTCAGCAGCACGATCGGCACCAGGCTGCTGAGGAAGTAATACGCGAGGTTGTGCCGCAGCTCGCCGTTCGGGCCGTCGTGGCGCACGCCGAACCAGCGCTCCAGCGGCACGAACAGCGCCGTGAGCAGGATCAGCCAGACGCACAGGCGCAGTGCGGTGGCGGCGAATTCGGCGGGCGAAAAATGCATGGTGATCTACAGGCGGGTAGCGACAGACTTGCCTTGCGCCACCCGCCCGTATTTTCAGACCTGCGCGTTGCGGCGACGGCGTGCCATGAAGCCGATCAGGCCCAGGCCGCCAAGCAGCAGGGTCCAGGTGGCTGGCTCGGGCACTTCGGCATTCAGCGCGACGTTATCGAGCAGCAGGAATGGCGGTGCGCCAGGCGCAGTGCCGCGGGCCAGGAACGACAGCATTTCGCTTGCGCTGGTGGCCGTGAAAGCCATCGTGGCCGACTTCCAGCCGCTGAAACCGTCATCTGGAATGCTCAGCTTGGTGCTGTTCTGGGTGACCTTGCCGAAGCCGACCTGCCAGTAATTGTCGTAGTTCGCGCCAGTGAAGCCCGATTGCTGCGCCAGTGCGAAGTCAAAGCTCAGCAGGTACGACGTGCCGATCGTCAGGCCGTTGATCAGCTGGGACAATTGGCCCGGGTAGTACTGCGAGTCGGACGCGAAGAAATTGCCGCCGGTTGGCGAGGCGGTGAAATCGTTCCTGGCGCCTTCCAGTCGCAGCGCCGACGTGGTCGTCGTGGCGGTGGCGCCATCGAGGACGAAGTTGTAGCCCCCCGAGCCGCTGCTACCTTCCTTGCTGGTCCAGCCCGTCAGCGTGGTGCCCTTGGCGTCGACGGTCGTGCCGTTGATTTTCTTGTTGCCACCGTTCGAGGTCAGCTCGAAATTGCCGTTCTGCACCAGGATCGGGCCGGCCTGGGCGATGCCCGCGCTGAACGTGATGAAGGTAGACAGGACCAGCAGGACGGACTTGATGCGCATGCGACGGAACTCCGGGAATGAAGGCGAATGGTGGACGGCTCGGGGTGAGTTGGCGTCGGTAACGCCAGTAGCCCAGCTAGTTGATATTGATCAATACTTATTGCACTGTAAATATTATAGCAGAATCATTCTTTATGGAAATTTGACGAATGCATTACGCAGTAAAAAACAACAGACGGGGCGGAGCAACGCACGGATCGCGTGACATTCACCGGCACGCGTGCCCCGTCTGAAGCAGAGGCAGGATTACGAACGGGAGGCGGGTCTTACCACGGCAAGTTCGGCGTTGACCCGGACGTTCGCAGCATTGATGCCGCTTGGCTCGTAGGACGTGAAGACAAGATTCACGCCCGGACGGAAGATCAGGCAATGGGTGGATCCGCCAAAATGGAACATGCCAAGCTCGTCGCCCTTCTCGACATGCTGACCCGGTTGCACGGAGATGTCGCAGCTCGAGACTTCCGCCATCCCGACCGGCATCACGCACATCAGCCCGATATCCGGATTGTCTGCCTCGATGAAGATCAGCGCGCGCGTGGCGACGGCTGTCAGGAACGCCTGCGAATTATTGGGCGCGACTTGATCGGCCCCGTTCGGATCGAAGAAGCCTTGCTGCAGATTCTCGAGGTAATAAGCCCCGTTGACCACATAGGCTTTCTTGATGGTGCCGCTGACCGGGCTGTGCCAGCGGTGATAGCTCAGTGCACTGAGAAATGCCTGGTACACCGTCGCGCCGTCGCCACCCGCGAATTGTGGCGTGTACTCATCCCAGTTGAGCATGTTTTCCAGCGAGTAGCGCTGGTCCTTGAGCCAGAACGCGTCGGACAGCGCCACGTTGTGGGTGATGGCGAGCGGACCTGATTCGCAAGCATTCACGATGATGCTGTCATCGCCAATGCCGCTGACGGGACGCACGCCGTCGCGGAATTTGCGGGTAAAAAAGTCGTCCCACGAGCGGAACCCATACCAGGGGTCGGCCGGATTGCAGTTGAAGACCTGTGCGAACGTGGCATCCGTGGTGATGGGGTTAGGTGCCGGCCCGAACGCCGTCTGGGCAGCGTTCACCATCTCCGCCTGCACGATAGGGTTCAGCCACGCGAGCGCATCGCTCGCGGGATCATCCTGCGTCAGCACGTAGCGCGACGCCTCGGTGCCCAGGAAGACCGACCAGTACTGCAGAATTTTCTTGAATTGCTGGTTGATGAGCGCGTTCGAGAACACGTCATACCCGAACGACGTGCCCATCGGCCAGTCGAGCAAGGCATTGATGGGAAAGCCAATCAGCCCGGCGGCCCCCTGCGTCCCATTCGTTTCGCTCTGATAAGCCTCCGGGGCGGTGCACATGATCGCATTGAGCAGCGCCAGGAAATCCTCGAAGTTCAGGGGCTCCGGCTGCCAGCCGAGCGGCGTACTGCTCTCGAGGAAGTGCGCTTCGGCGAACATGCCCTGTACATTCGCGTACAGAACAGGATCGCCATACACCATCTGCCGGAATACCGCGATGGGCTCGACCAGTGGTTGTGGCGATGCCCTGACTTTCAGCCTGAGCTTTTGTATCCAGAGAGCCGTATGCTGGGGGTTGTGGGGGAGCCAGCCACCGAGACGGGCATCGCTGACTTTACTGATCGTGCGAACTGGTTTGGTCATGACCTGCTCCTTCATTCAATGGAGAAAAGTTGCTGCCGTGTGTGCATGCATCGGTTCAGAACGTGCCCCCAAGCGCGGTGCGCGCGTGGCGACGCTGCCAGAACGGCGAATCCGGCCAGCGCCGTTCCAGTCCGTAGAAATAATTTCGATTGGTCAGGTACTCCGTGAAACGGGACTGGACCGCGTGCTGGTAGCTGGCGTCCAGATCGCTTCCCGTCGCGAGCGCCGCAGCAATGGCGTGCGCCGCGGCGATGCCATCGGCCAGCGCCTTGTAGATGCCCTGGGCAGAGAGCGGATCGAAGCACGACGCGGCGTCGCCCACCGCGAGCCAGTGCGCGCCGCAAACGCGGTCGAGCAAAAAGCTGGGGACCACCCGCGCCACCAGGCTCGTGGCGACGAAGCGCGCGCCGCCCAGACAGGATGCAATCTGGCGTGTCGAGAATGCGGCGCGCAGCCACGCGCTCTCGCGGGCCAGGCTGGCGTCGCGGATGGTCTCGGCATCGCCGGCAAACGCGACGGCCATGCGGCGGCCCGGAATCGCTGCCGCGTACCACCAGCCATCGCGCACGGCCTCGAGGAATGTCAGGCGCGAATGCGCCGCAGCGGGAGGCAGGTCGAAAAAGCCATACACAAAGGTCAGGCGATCGAGCGCAATCTGGCGGGCGCCCGCGCGCCGCGCGAGGACCGACGAACGGCCGGTGGCATCGACGACAAAGCGCGGCTGGCTGGCGGGAGCGCCCGCCTCTTCTGCCAGCAGCGTCACGCCCGCGTGTTCGGCCTGGCGGCACAGGAACGCATCGAAGCGCCCGCGATCGAGGTGCCAGCCGCTTCCCTGCGGATTGAGCAGATAGTCGTTGTAGCCCGGGGTTGCGCCGCCCCAGGTCGAGCAACTGCCCAGGCAGGGTTCATGGCCCTGCTCGAGGAACGCTTGCCACAGGCCAAGGCGATCCAGCAAGCCCCTTGCATCGGGCGGGATCGATTCACCGATCGCCCCCTGCCCGGCGAATGGGTCACGCCGCCCCATCAGGTGCACGCCGTCGACACCGGCGCGCGCCAGCGCCAGTGCGCACGCCGCGCCCGCCGGGCCGCTGCCGTGGATGACGACTTGCGCCGCGCCGGTCAATGCACGTTCCCCATGCCATGGATGTGCCCGGTCGGATGCTGCGCACGCCTGGCGCGCGGGGTACCGAGCCGCAGCGTGAATGGCTTGTTACCGGGCACAGGAGAACCAGCACGGATCCAGAGTTCGACCACATCGCGGCACGAGCCCGTGTTGGGCGCCACGGCAGGCTGGCCAAACGCGGCGCCCATCGGCCCCGTGGGCGCGATCAGCTCCATCAGGAAACGGCTGTTGGCAGGGTCGCCAGGTTTCACGAGCGCGTTCACGGGCGAGGCCAGCGCCGTCAACAGCACGGGCGTGGACTGCCTGAACCACCAGTCGATGCTGTGGACGACGCCATGCTCGTCCGCCATCCAGTTGACCGCGTGGCCGGCAATGCCTTGCTGCACGGGCCGCAGCTGGTCGATGACAGCGGCCATTGCCCGGGTGGGTGATACCGCAGGCACTGGCGCGGGGGCGGGCTGGCCGAGCGCATTCGTGTAGTCCTGCCAGAGCTGGATCTCGCTGTCGGTGAAGACGCGGAACATCGGCCCTGTTTCAAAGCTCATCAGCTGCAGCATGCGGCTGTTGGCCCATTGCCCCGGGATCAGGTAACCGTGCTCGACCAGCGCATCGAGGAAGACCGGCGGATTGGAGAACCAGTCATCGATCCGGCTGGGACCGACCATGTGGTTCTGGTGATTCCTGCTGCCGAAGTCGGCCTTGTTCTCGATCATCGAGAGCATCTGCGCGCGCAGGTCGACCGGCGTCGTGACCAGGTTGAGCAGGTCATTGCCAAACGTGCCGATCGTCGAGAACGCGACGAACCCGTTCCAGATGCGCCGCCATGCCGCCTGCACCGCCGTGTCGCCGCCGGATGCACGCTGGTTCTGGAGGTACAGCATGATCGCGTCGCGCGCCCGCTGCCCGTGGCCGTTGACCGCGTTGTCGATGCCGATGTGCATGATGTAGAAATGCGGATCGAGCCCCGTGTAGAGCATCGAGTCGCGTGTCTGCTTCAACTGCACGACTTCCCATTCCAGCATCAGCGTCATGCCGAGCAATTCAGGCAAGTAGCACTGCGTGAACTCGGAAATGGCGAGCTGGAACGCCGGTACAGTGAACGCGCTGTCGAGAAACTGCGGGTCGAACGCGAATTCGCGCGAGTCGATCGGCTGCGGGTAATAGCCAATCGAGTGGCAGAGGTCGCGGTAGATATTGCAGTGGTTCATCGAGACGACGCCGTCGCCACGCTCGTCCATCGACACCGAGTACAGCAGGGACATCACGTCGTCCATCGGCCCGACGCCGCCGATATTGCGCAGCCAGGCGCCGTCGATCAGGTTGAATGGCGCCCACTGGATCGTGTAGGTGCACATCTGGTCGTAAGTCGTGAACTGCCCATCCTGCGCCGGATCGAAGTCCGCGGCTTCGTCAACCAGTTGCTGGTAAATCCGCTCGAGCCGGTCAGTGAATGCCTGTTCGGTGTAGCGGAAGAAAGCGCGGTCTTCGGGCGAGGCGGGATTGTTCGAGAAATCCTGCGCCCATTTGAGCCAGGCATCGACATAGATGCGCGCACTGTCGCGCACCTCCGGATACGTGTCGACATTCTGCAGCTTGAAATACAGGTCGCGTGGGTCGAGGCCGCTCGTCGGATCTTCATTCACGCTGGTGGCAGTATTGGGGAACGGCGCCACGCGCTGGCGGTCGGTGTCGACCAGCTGGCTCTGCACTTCCAGGTACCAGCTGGCCGGCAGGGCGGCAGGCAGCGCCCCTTTCCCGTCTGCCCGTGGCTCACGGTCCGCAGGCGCCGGTACCTGCGTCGCCTGCATGACGATGCCGATGCGGCTCCAGTTCATCAGCATGTCACGGGGTACCTGGTAGCGGCCCCAGTTCTCGGCATAGGCAGATTGCGTGCCCTGCCCCCGCACCGACCAGCGCTGCTGGCCCAGTTGCCAGAATTCGTTCCAGGTCGACGTGTCCGCATCTGGCGATGCGTCCGGCGCATCATCCGAACCCCAGAGCACGTCGCCGTCGGTGTAGACCGCCACGGGCCGCTGGGCCGGCCAGGACCAGAACAGCGTGCGGTTGCCCGCCGGGTTGGGCGATGGCAGATGCGTGGCGCAGCTGTTGTAGTCGGTATGCCATGGCAACGCCATGAATTTTCCAAGGTCCCCCGGTTCCAGGCCATCCGCCTCGGCATGGCGCGGCACGTAACCTGCGGTCAGCAAGGGCACGCCCGCCGGACGCGTGCCGGCATACGCGAGCGGCTTGGCGCGCAGCCGGAACGGGCCTGCGACCGACCATGGCAACTGGTAAATGGCGGCTTCGCGCATCACGAAGGTCAGGTCGATGCCGGGGCTGAAACGGCCACCGAGGCAGTTCACGAACGTGGCCTTGTCGAGCAATTCGCCCGGTCCCAGCGCCGGACCCGCGCCCGCCAGGTAGTTGGTCTTGCCGGCATTCCACCGTTCAAGGAAGAAGTACTGCGTCTTGCGCAGGGTCAGGAAGGACTCCCCGGCATCGCCCAGGTGCGCCGGCATCAGGGCGATATTGTCCTGCTGCGTGGGATCGTACGGGCTGCGGAAGATTGCCTTGATGCCCGCCAGAGGTGTGGTGGCGGGATCGTCGGCGGCCGAGATGGCAGACAGGGCCGCATGGGCCGATATCGCCCGCTGGCTCAGGTTGACTACCCATTGCTGCATGGCCGCGCTGGCGAAGATCGGCTGGATCTGGTCGTCGAACGTGGGCCGGTAGCCGGACTGGAAGCCGCCCTTGTCCTCGTCATACATGGCCGGGGCGAGCTTCTGGGTGCGCACCCAGGTGTCGTAGATGTCGTCCCACAGCGAGACGACATTCAGGATCTGCGGCGCAAACGCGGGGTCGGTCGCGGTCACCCAGGCGCCCTGCACCGAAGCGCGACTGCCGTCGTCGAACACGAGGTGCGCCGAGACGGGTCCGTCCCCGGTGTCGTCGAACCACTGGTTGTTGTTGACATCGTCGTCCAGCGTCGGCGCCTGGCCGTCGATATGCCAGCCGGCCGCCTTGCCGTAACCGCCCAGCACGAGCAGCCGGCCCCTGGCGTCGGTCAGCAGTTCGCCGAGCGTGTCGATCGCCCCGCTCGGCGTGTCCATCTGCGCGAACGAATCATCGGGAAACGACTTCGGATACTGCGGCAGCGGGACGATGACGCCCTGGGTGTCGACATGCTGCGCCAGGGTTGGCTTGTCGAACCGCACGGCGGGCGCGTCGGCGCCTGAAATGACACGCGGGCCCGGATCGATCGTCAGCTGGAACACGCGTTTCGGATCGTTCATCAGCCCGATGCGGCGCGCCACGGGGGGTTGCGGCGCATTGGCCTGCTCGAGACTGACATTGCGCATCGGCGGCAGATGGCCATCGCCATAGCTGGCGATACCCTGGCGCCCTGTCTCGGTGAGCACGAAGCAGTTGGCTTTCTTGTTGGCGAGATGGACTGTCCAGAGGATGTCCGTGACGGTTCGCGCGCCCACCTTGCTGCCGATGACGACTTCGACGCCATCGCCACGTGGCCAGGTGGTGTTGTCGTCGTCCGGATAGACAAAGACCCGGAACCTGGCCGCCTGGCGCTTGAGCGCCCCGGCGGCGTCGCGCACATCGGCACTGGTGACGACGTCACTCTCGGTCCCTGCCCGGATCGGCAAGCCGCCGCTGGGGGTGCTGCCGCCAAGCCCCGCGCCCGCCATCGTCTCGGGCGCGATCACGTAGTCGACACTGTTACCGACGCGGGCGATGCCCACGACAGGATGGATGCGGAACTGTTCCATGATGATTCCGATCAATTTGATGAGTTAGGGGGTACGTCAGTGAGGTCGGTCATGAGCCCGTTGCGGATGGCACGGGCCAGCGCCAGCCCCTCGGCGATGGTGCCCGCAGAGCAGGCAAGCGCGATGGCGGCATGCTCCCCCTGCCCCGCGGCATCATCGCCACTCAGCAGGCTGCGCAGGGCGCGTTGCTGCGCGATGAGCTGTGTCTGATACGCCAGCCACAACGACGCCACATGTGCGGTGCGGCCGGCTGCCTGCGCCAGCGTGTACAGCCCGCGATAGGTCCAGTAGGCCGAGTCGGTGCCATAGTGGTCGTCGCCACGCGCGTAGGCTTCCGGTATGTGCTCCAGCCCGCCAACGAACGGCAGGTAGGGCGCGCACAGCGGCGTGCCGACGCACTGCCAGATCAGCGCGCGCAACCCGTCCGGCATCGCGGCATCCAGGACGATCACATGACTTTCCGCCGTCTTGCTCCAGCCAATGGGCCGCTGGCCGATCCCTTCCAGCGCGGTGCCCTCGTAGCCGGCGCGCAGTACCTGCATCAGATCGCCGGGGCCGACCGGGCGGTCCGGCGCCAGGAACAGCGGATACTGCAGCTGGCGTCCCGGCTGCGCGAGCGATGGCGTCAGCAGCAGCTGGGCCAGCCAGATGCGGTCCACGTCGTACGGCTGGCCCAGTTCGCCAAACGCGGCGGCAAAATCGAAACAGTGCGGGTCGGCATTGGCCAGCAGCCAATGGTCGCGCACGAACGCCAGCAAGCCCTCCGAATGGCGCACGTTGGCGGTGTCGTCCAGGTCGACGCCATGCACCCGCAGCGCGTTGGCCACCGCAATGCAGGCGCCGGCCGGCACCCGCACGGCAATCCAGTGATGGCCGCTGCCGATCTCGACGTACCAGGTGTCCGATGGATCGGCCAGGAACAAGCCGTTGGACTCGCTGGCGCCCACCGTCTGCATATACCCGGACAACAAATCGAGCGCATGGGAGGCGGAACGCGCCTGGGGCAGCAGCAAGGTCGGCAAGATACTCTCGGCCAGGCCGGCGCCCTCCCCGGTCGCGGCGTCGCCGACGAAGGGGTCGGCCGCCTGCGCAGCCGGGTTGGTGGTCATCGAATTGGTGGCGGAGATCGCGAAGTCGCAACTGTTGACCCCGCGCTCTTCGAACAGGAAGCGGTTGCCGATGGCCGCGATGGCTTCGCCCGCCGCACTGGCGTCGGGCATGCCGGTGTACGCATAACTGGTGGCCGGCACCGGCACCCGCATGCCGTTGCCCAAGGTCCAGATACCATTGGCCACCGAGTTCGTAAAGGCCAGCCATTCAGGCTGCGCGCGCCTGATCATGGCCTTGTTCCAGTTGGCGCGTTCGCAATCCTCGTTGCGCGCCACTAGCAGACTGCCGTCGCTGCTGGCGTCGCGCCCTACCGCGATACTGGTGCACATGCTGCCCTCCCGGTTACGTCACACATGCGTCAAGACAGCGCGCTGGCAATGCAAAGACGCCAGCGCCGCGATGGGATCACGACGGCCTTATGGTGCGGCCGGCGCCTGCGCCTTGAGCCAGTTGTCGACCACGTCGCGCGGCACGCCGCGGGTGCGGCAGTGCATGGCATCGGTGCCCAGCCACGGGAACGCCGGCTTGCCTGCAATACCGATGACCTGGTAGCCGGGCAGCGCTTCCCTGTAGGTCGTCAACGCCTGCTGATCGAACTGCTCATGGCCAGGGCCGGCCAGCGGCACGTACACACACTGGTTGAGAATCAGGCTGTTGGTATAGGCGGCCGTCGTGGCGCCGTTGTCGGGGCCGGGGATGTACATGTCCTGCACCATCGTGCGATAGACCCGGAAACCGTCATCGGCGAACGATTGCGCGATCCGGTCGAACGCCTGGTTGGTGGCCGCGTCCTGCGACTGTGCGATCAAGACCTGTCGTCGGCCAGGAACTTGCCCCAGCAATCGACGTGGCCGATGTAGGTGCCAGTGGGATCGGACAGCACGTGGTACGACGCGATGCCCATGAAGCGATTGAGCTGCTGCAGGATGTAGTCCAGCCGCCGTTCGAGCACCGCCGGCGAGGGGTTCGTGTTGTCTTCCTCGTCCCTGGTGGGCAGCTCGTTCTGGGTTGCCACCAGATACGACGACGCGATCTTGTTCTGGCCGGTGACCATGTAGTTGCCGCCCACATCGAGCAGGCCGGTGAAGTACCAGTCATGCACGGGCAGCGGCGCCAGCGTGCGCGGGTTCTGCTTCTGGTTGCCCCAGCTGGCCTTGTTCCACGCCCGGATGGGGGCGTTCAGGAAGTCGGAAAAGGCAATCGCGGCATAGTCGTCATTCGGGCGGAAAATGCCGAGGCCAAGATGCGGATCGACACTTTCGGCCCCGTCCACCAGGCCGACGCTGCCACCGCCCAGCGTGGTGTAGGTGTGCTTGGCGATCGCATAGGCGCCGGTGACATTGTTGCGCATCCACCAGGGGCCGAAGTCGCGTGTCCAGAAGGTGTCGGTGTCCCACGGCACCAGGTGCAGATGGGTCGGGTAGTAGCTCAGCTGCAGGCGCCCGGCTTCTGCGGCAAGGCTCGCGTCGATCACCGGCTTCATCGCGACGTCATCGCACAACACGAAAATATGCACCGGATTGCCAGTGTCATTCTGCTGCATCCGAACGATGAGCTCATCCGGTATGCCAAACGCACGCGGCCCTGACGGCGTCAGTTGCGCGCGCGTCGTCGGCGGCGCCTGCACCCCGGGATACGCGATCAGCACGCCACCCATCGGGGCGTACTCGGGAATGGCGCTGACCGGCTGCGGCGTGTCATCACGGTAGATTTGACTGGCCGGCGGCGGTGCAATGCCGACCTGGGACTCGAACGCCATGGCCAGTTGGCGGGGCGTGGGGCGCTTCGGGCGCGTCAACTGCACCAGATGAGAGGACTTCGTCAGATCAAGCGACATTGTGTTCTCCAGGGGTTGGATCAAGCATCGATTTTTCTTACCGCACACCAGCAAAGCAGCGCTGCAGGATTGCATTAATAACACTTTTTAATTTGAAATAAAGACATGCTGACGGCTCACAAGCTCACTGTTTGAGCAAGCTCAACAAAGGCGAAAAAGATTGCCAACCAGACGCAACAGGGCCGCCATCGCATGGCATTTGCGGCAGTTGAACGGATGAAGACATCCGGTGTCGATCACGGTGACGCCGCATTGAATGCCGCGCGAAATGCCGTCATGTCATGGCCAGGTTGTTCTGCGTTCGTGAAGTCACGCACGGACTCGACGCGCCCTGACCGCGCATCCTGAGGTTTTAAGGAGATACCCATGTCAGATAATCTTTCGAACCGAGGCAACCCCGACCGTAACCTGATCAGTCTCACGGAAGCCCACGAGGTCCGCTATTGGACTGAAGCCCTGGGCATCAGTAAAGAAGAGCTGGAGCGCGTGGTTGGCCAGGTGGGCAACAGTGCAGCCAAGGTGCGCGAGCACTTGAACAAGTAATGCCGCGCTTACTCGAGCAAGAGAACACGCCGGTCTGGTTCATTACCGGCTGTTCAACTGGCCTTGGCCGGGCTCTGGCTGAACTGATCGTCCAGCGCGGTTGGCGCGTGGTGGTTACCGCGCGCGACAAGGACGCCATCGCAGACATCGAAAACAGTGCACCGGATCGCGTGCTCGCGCTGTCGCTGGATGTCACGCGCCCTGACGACGTTGCTGCAGCCGTTGCTGCGACGCGCGAACGATTCGAACGCATTGACGTTCTGGTCAACAACGCCGGCTACGGTTACCAAAGCACCGTGGAAGAAGGTGACGACGCGGAAATTCGTGCGCAGTTCGACACGAACGTCTTCGGCCTGTTTGCGATGACGCGGGCGGTCCTTCCGCTGATGCGCGAGCAGCGCAAGGGCAACATCCTCAACATCACTTCGGTCGCTGGCCTCATCGGTTATCCGGGGTCGGGCTACTACGCCGCTTCGAAGCATGCGGTCGAGGGCTGGTCGGACGCGCTGCGCGCCGAAGTGCTTCCGCTGGGGATTGGCGTGACGTGCGTCGAGCCTGGCCCGTTTCGGACGGATTGGGCGGGCCGCTCTCTACGCCAGACGACGAGCCGGATTGCCGATTACGCCGATACGGCGGCAAAGCGCCTGGCCGTCACCAAAGAAACCAGCGGCGGGCAGGCGGGTGACCCGGTCAGGGCCGCGCAGGCCATGGTCACGATTGCGAATGGCGCCGACGCGCCACGCCATCTTGTACTGGGCGCCTGGGGCTTCGATGCGGTTGTTGAGCGCCTTGAGCAACGTGTCCGCGACATCTCGCTGCAACGTGATCTGAGTCTGTCTGCCGACTTTAATGACGGGGCATGACCCTTTTTACTGACGAGCAGTTTTCTCATGTCTCGTTTTGGAGAATTTAATGAAACCCTATGTTATTTGCCACATGATGTCGTCCATCGATGGCCATGCACTGACCGATGGCTGGGATCGACCATTCAAGAAAGCTGCGGGCGAGCTGTATGAAAAGCTCGCCGCAACGTTTGAATTCGATGGCTGGATTTGCGGCCGTACGACCATGGAAGAAATCGCCCATGGCGAAGGTTATCCAAAAGGATTGGCAAAGGAGCCGATTCCGCGCACGCCCTATTTCGCCAGGCGTGACGCGAAGACCTACGCCATTGCGATCGATGGTCACGGCAAGGTTGCATGGAAGAGCAATGAAGCGCTCGGCTCGCACGTGGTTGCGGTGCTGACGGAAGCCGTGTCGGATGACTATCTGGCTTATCTGCAGTCGATCGAGGTGTCGTATTTCTTCGCAGGCAAAACCGAGATCGATCTGGCGCAGGTCGTCCAGATCCTGGCCGATGAGCTGGGCACGAAGCGACTGATCGTCGAAGGCGGCCCGCACGTCAGCGGCTCCTTCGTCAACGCTGGCCTGGTCGATGAAGTCAGCGTGTTGATACTGCCGCTGATCGACGGGCGTGGCCATCATCCTGCGTCGTTTGAAATTGCCGAGGAGGCCTGGAAGCAGCCGAGTTACCTGAAACTCGATTCGGCCGAGGTTCAGGACAGTGGCGGTGTTTGGCTGCGTTACAAGCGGTCATAACGTTTTTGGCGCGCGACGATCTTTGATTCACGCGCGCCAACGTTCGATCCACGGTCTGTCTGAATGGATCGAGGGTCCGGGGCCATCAGGGCCGGCCAGGGATCATGCGCTTCGCTTGCCAAGTCGCTTGCCCAGAGCGATTCCTGGCTTCTCAACGTAGTGGTATGCGATGCCAGACAGCCCCAGGGTGACCAGCGCCAGCACTGCAACAAACACCCAGTAGATCGGCACCGACATATCAGCCGTCGCATTTTTGCCGACAACAAAATTTATCGCTACAAACAGCACGATGCCGTGGATTAAATAGATGCCATAGGCGAGTTCGCCGAGCCTGTGAGACGTCGGTAACGAGAACAGGCCGAACATATCGGAACCCCCGGCAATCAAGCAGAATGCGGTGATCAGCGCGATACACGGCGCAATCTGCAGCAGATTGTCGAATTGAAGCGCCGCAGCAAAACAAAGCAGCACCAATACCGAGGCCACCTTTTTTTCACAGAATCGGGTAAATTTTGGGTCCCGCACCAGATACGCGGCCAGGATGCCACCCAAAAATACGGCTGCAAATCGACTATTCAATCCAATCCGCCAACCGATGAACAGCGCTGCGACCGAGACCAGCAACAAGAGCCAACCTGGACGTTGCCCCACAGCCAGCGAAATCAATGGCAGCGCCAGATAGAAACACCACTCGTAGCGGAGCGACCATGTCACGCCAGCCATGATGATCCAGGAATCGGTGTGGCCGTTGAGCGGCGCGGCGGTAGGAATGGTGAACAACAACCACTTCGCGACGGCGAGGAAAATCGCTTGCAGGCTGTCGACGACGCGCCAGTCTGACAGGTAGGCAACGGTTAGAAAAACAAATACCAGGACCACGTAATATAGCGGCGCAATACGGAAAAAGCGGCCGATGAAAAATGCTTTCCAGTCAAACCTGAGCCCCCGCGCATTCAATAGTTTGTCATAGAATAAAAAACTCGTGATCATGAAAAACATGAGAACGCTCGCCTGGCCGAGAGGTCCATACAAATTTGGCCGAGGCACATCCCATCTGCCTGTCTGGACCAATACGAACCACATGCACGCATGGTGCAACATCACGAAGAGTGCAAGATATCCACGCAAACCATTGATGGTGCCAAACCGCATCGGTGGAGGACGCTTGCCTTCAAATAGAAACGTCACTTTTATCGCCAGAAATGCCAACAGCGTTAAAGCTATAGCGAAGACAGGATTAGAAATATTCATATAAATTGGCGAAGGTAGTTACCTTGCAATGGGAACAAGGGTGACGGGAACTTCACCGAGCGCACCTTCGTGCCAAGTGCCCCAGCGATCCGACTATCTTGAAGTACGCCCGCAGCCAGCTCTCGCACGCCAACAGGAAGATCACAGACCGCATCTGTCGGCAACGTTCGGACTTGGTCAAACCACTGGGGTATTCATTTGCATGGTACAGCCCGAATCTATAGTAAAACGGGCAAAAAAAATCCTCCGAGTCTGGAGGATTTTTTTCGTCAAATCAACGGCTTGTGTTCTTGGCGGAGAGAGGGGGATTCGAACCCCCGGTAGGCTATGAACCTACACACGCTTTCCAGGCGTGCGACTTAAACCACTCATCCATCTCTCCTGATGGTCGACGTGCGCGTTCCACGAAGCCGCTCATTATAACAACAATTCCTGGTAGTACAAGACCGATCCTGCAACGTCCCGCTGACCTCTTTCCTCGCACCACCTCTGAATGGTATCGTTCCCGGCTGGCCTGCCCCTCTGGCACGCTACCCGCAACGGATACGTCGTGAAACGCACATCACTTTATCTCATCATCTTCGCTGTGGCCGCCGCTGGCGCCGGCGCCGGCTCTTGGCTCGTGAACCGCACCCCGACCGGGGCACCGGAAACGAAGCCTGCCCCCGCAACCGCAACCGCTACCAGCACCCAAGACGCCAGCGCCATCGCAACCGAGCTGCGCGCCATGCTCGACGCCTACCGCAAAATCATTGTGCTGACCCACGACGAGGCAACTCTGCCCGCCGCCGAGCGCGCCCAGGCAAACCGCATCGGCCAGCAGCTGTTCCACGAAAACCAGGAACGCATCGGTCGCGTCGAGACGGCGTTGGCTACCCTGATCGCGTCAAACAACCCACGCCGCTTCGACGCCATCAGCACCCTGCTCGACTATATCGAGTCGGGCGACGGCCTGTACGACGCCGACCGCCTGGCGTTTCGCGAAACGCTGCGCAGCCTGCAGGCGCAGATCGCCAGCGATTCGTCGCTCGCCGCGATCAAGCTGCACAAACGGATCTCGGAAGACCTCGACGCACTGGCCGAGATCGAGCGCAATTACGAGAAGGAGATCCGCGCGATCTTCGGGCGCTACGACACGCGCGCGATTGAGCTGAAGCGCGAGAAGTGGGACAGCTACATCGCCTACCTTAAGAAACTCTACACGCGCGAGCGCATCCTGAAGGAATACGGCGTCGTGCTGCCCTACCCCGCTACGCCGGAACCGGAACCTGCTGCTCCAGAACCGGGGGCGCCAGCGCAGGCCAGCCGCGAAGGCGCCGAGATCTTCGGCAAGTCGCTGCCAAAAAAGACCGTGCTGCTGACCTTCGACGACGGCCCGCACCGCCGCTACAGCGAAGAAATCGCCGCGATCCTCAAGCAGTACAACGCGCCGGCGATCTTCTTCAACGTCGGGCGCAACCTGGGCGCGCTCGATGCGCAGGGTTCCGCCAAACTGAGCGCCAATGCCCAGGTCAGTCGCAAGCTCAAGGACGCCGGCTACGTGCTGGCCAATCACAGCCTCACGCATGCGCAGCTATCGAAGCAGACGGGCGCGAAGCTCAAGTCCGAGATCCTCGATACCGACACGCTGCTCAAGGCGGTCGATCCGCAGCGCTCGTCGCTGTTTCGCTTTCCGTACGGCGCGCGCAATCGCGAAGGCATGCAATTGCTGGCCGATGCGCAGCTCACGTCGATGATGTGGAATATCGATTCGCTCGACTGGGCCGACCCGGTGCCGTCGTCGATCGCCGACCGCGTGCTGCGCAGCGTCGAGAAGGAAGGCCGCGGCATCATCCTGTTTCACGATATTCACGAGCGCACCGTCAAGGCGCTGCCGATGATTCTCGAACGCCTGGCCGCGGAGGGTTACCAATTTGCCGGCTGGGATGGCGCGACGTTCAAGGTCGACAGCAAGGCGGCGCCTGCACCGGCACCGCGCGCCGCGGCCACCGGCTACGCCAATTCGTGGGCGATCCTGGTGGGCATCGACAATTATCCGAAATGGCCGCGCCTGGAATATGCGGTGCGCGATGCCGAAGGCGTCGAGCGGCTGCTGGTGCAGAAGTTCGGCTTCGCGCAGGAGCGCGTGATCACACTAAAGAATGAACAGGCCACGCGCCAGGGCATCCTGGCTGCGTTCCACGATCGCCTGGCCCATGGCGGCTTGCAGCCGAACGACCGCGTGTTCGTGTTCTTTGCCGGGCATGGCGCCACGCGCAAGCTCAGTTCCGGGCGCGATCTCGGCTACATCGTACCGTTTGACGCCGACCCGAACAACCTGGCCACCGATGCGATCCCGATGACCGAAATCCAGAACATCGCCGAGAGCCTGCCCGCCAAGCACGCGCTGTTCGTGATGGACGCCTGCTACAGCGGCCTTGGCCTGACGCGCGGCGCGGCCAACGCGTCGTTCTTGCGCGATAATGCGCGCCGCCTGGGACGGCAGATGCTGACGGCCGGCGGCACCGACCAGCTGGTGGCCGATGGCGGACCGAATGGCCACTCAGTCTTTACCTGGACGCTGATGCAGGGCCTGGGCGGCAAGGGTGACCTGAATGGCGATGGCCTGATCACGGCCACCGAGCTGGCGGCGTATGTGGCGCCGGCCGTCTCCAGCGTGTCGCAGCAGACGCCGGCTTTTGGCAGCTTGCCGGGCTCGGAAGGCGGCGACTTCGTATTCGAGCTGCCCGAAGAAACCGAGTTCCTCACGGCCGGCACGGCGCAGTTGTCGAACGATGCGATTGCGCTCAACACACGGCTCGATGCGCAGGCGTCGAAGGCAACGGGCACGGTGGTGGTCAAGGATCTGCAGGGTGGCGAGACGCGGCTCAAGGCGCCGGCGGCGGTGCCGGTGTCAAGCCGGCAGCAGGCGCAGCGGGCCAATGATCTGGGGTTGCAACTGTATAAAGAGAAGCAGTATGCGCAGGCCGAGGCGCAGTTTACCGAGGCGCTCAAGCTGCGGCCGGACTTTGCGCTGGCGGCCAATAACCTGGGCTTCGTGTTTTACAAACAGGATCGTTTTGTCGAGGCGGCGCGCTGGTTTGAGAACACCGTCAAGATCGATCCGTCGCGTGCGATTGCGTATCGCAATCTGGGCGATGCGTATGTGAGGGCGAAGCAGCCGCAGAAAGCCAAAGCGGCGTTCACGACGTATCTGGAATTGGCGCCGACCGGTGCGGGTGCGGCGTATGCGAAGGAGCAGTTGCAGAAGTTGTGATGGTGGTTGGCGTCATAAAAAATGCCCGTGTTCGCAATGCGACCACGGGCATTTTTTCACCGACCTGCAGGCCGGTGCAGCTACTTGCGATTACGCCGATTCTTTCAACTGCTCCAGAATCGCTGGATTTTCAAGCGTCGACACATCCTGCGTAATGTTCTCGCCCTTGGCCAGCACGCGCAGCAGGCGGCGCATGATCTTGCCCGAGCGGGTTTTCGGCAGATTGTCGCCGAAGCGGATTTCCTTCGGCTTGGCGATCGGACCGATCTCCTTGCCCACCCACGCACGCAGTTCATTGGCGATTTTCTTGGCTTCTTCGCCGGTTGGCCGTGCGCCCTTGAGCACGACAAAGGCGCAGATCGATTCGCCCGTCGTGTCGTCCGGGCGCCCCACCACCGCCGCTTCGGCCACCAGCGAATTGGCGACCAGCGCCGATTCGATTTCCATCGTGCCCATGCGGTGACCCGACACGTTCAGCACGTCGTCGATGCGGCCCGTGATCGTGAAGTTGCCCGTGTCCTTGTTGCGGATCGCGCCGTCGCCCGCCAGATAGTATTTGCCACCCAGCTCGTCCGGGAAGTAACTGGTGCGGAACCGGTCCGGGTTATTCCAGATGGTACGGATCATCGACGGCCATGGGCGCTTGACGACCAGGATGCCGCCCTGCCCGTTCGGCACGTCGGCGCCGGCTTCATCGACAATCGCGGCCATAATGCCCGGCAGCGGCAGCGTGCACGAACCCGGTACCATCGGCGTCGCGCCTGGCAGCGGCGTGATCATGTGGCCACCCGTTTCGGTCTGCCAGAAGGTGTCGACGATCGGGCAGCGTTCGCCGCCGACGTTCTTGTAGTACCACATCCAGGCTTCCGGATTGATCGGCTCGCCGACCGAACCCAACAGGCGCAGGCTCGACAGGTCCGAATTCTTCGGATGGACTTTTTCGTCCACGTCCGACGCCTTGATCAGCGAGCGGATCGCCGTTGGCGCCGTGTAGAAGATGCTGACCTTGTGCTTTTCGATCGTTTTCCAGAAGCGGCCGGCGTTCGGGAAGGTGGGCACGCCCTCGAACACGACCTGCGTGCCGCCGACGGCCAGCGGGCCATAGGCGATGTAGGTGTGACCCGTGATCCAGCCGATGTCGGCGGTGCACCAGAAGACGTCGTCGGGCTTCAGGTCGAACGTCCACTTCATGGTCAGCGCGGCCCACAGCAGGTAGCCGCCGGTCGAGTGCTGCACGCCTTTCGGGGTGCCGGTCGAGCCGGACGTGTAGAGGATGAACAGCGGGTGCTCGGCGTCGACCCATTCCGGCTCGCAGTCGGCCGACTGGCCTTCAACCAGCTCGTGCAGCCACAGGTCGCGGCCTTCCTTGAAAGCGACGTCGCCGCCGGTGCGGCGGTAGACGATGACGTCCTTGACCGTGTCGCAGCCACCCATGCCCAGGGCTTCGTCGACGATGGCTTTGAGGGGCAGCGATTTGCCGCCGCGCTGCTGCTCGTCAGCCGTGATGACCGCAACTGCGCCGGCGTCGATGATGCGCTCCTGCAGCGACTTGGCGGAGAAGCCGCCGAACACCACCGAGTGGGTCGCGCCGATGCGGGCGCAGGCCTGCATCGCGCTGATGCCTTCGACCGACATCGACATGTAGATGATGACGCGGTCACCCTTCTTGATGCCGCGCGACTTGAGCGCGTTGGCGAATTTGCAGACACGCTCGTGCAGCTCGCGGTAGGTCACGCGATTGACGGCGCCGTCGTCGGCTTCGAAGATGATCGCGGTCTTGTCGGCGTTGCCGTTTTCAAGGTTGCGGTCGAGGCAGTTGTACGACGCATTGAGCTGGCCGTCGCCGAACCATTTGTAGAACGGTGCGTCGGACTCGTCGAGCGTGCTGGTAAATGGCTTGTGCCAGTCGAGGTTCTCGCGCGCCAGGCGCGCCCAGAAACCTTCGTAGTCGCTGGCCGCTTCGGCGCACAGCTTGTCGTAGGCGGCCATGCCGCTGACGGTGGCGTTGGCGGCAAAGTCGTGCGGCGGCTGGAATACGCGGTGTTCTTGCAGGCCCTGGGATTGCTCTTGCGTCGTCTCGTTCTCGGACATGTCAGTCTCCATTCTAGTTAGTGGGTTATGCCGATACCATAGGGGCGCTCGCTTACTGAGCCCTTACACACCTGCCCCCGGCGACCGGCAGATGCCGCCTGCCTCATTCTAACGCCGTCGCTTGCAAAGCGGACAAGTGCGCGCCCGACGACACCGTAACGCTGGCGCCGGTGTAAAATGCCGTGCTGAATTTTCTCGCATTTCCTGGAGTTCCATCCCGATGTCGTCTCTGCCCCCGAACCAGCCTTTTCGCAAGCTGTCGCCCCTCAATTCGCTGATTTTCTCGAGCCGCTGGCTGCAACTTCCGCTTTATCTGGGCCTGATCCTGGCCCAGTGCGTCTACGTCTTTCACTTCTGGGTCGAACTCGTCGACCTGATCGGCGCCGCCATGGGCAACGCCGACTCGCTCAAACACATCATCGATGCCGTCAGCGTCCCGGGCGCCACGCGCCCTACCCGGCTCAATGAAACCATCATCATGCTGGTCGTGCTCGGCCTGATCGATGTGGTGATGATCTCGAACCTGTTGATCATGGTGATCATCGGGGGTTATGAGACGTTCGTGTCGCGCATGCACCTGGATGGTCACCCGGACCAGCCAGAGTGGTTATCGCACGTGAACGCGTCGGTCCTGAAGACCAAGCTGGCGATGGCGATCATCGGCATTTCGTCGATTCATCTGCTCAAGACCTTCATCAATGCGTCGTCATACGACGTGAAGACGCTGTTCTTCCAGACCCTGATCCACTTCGCGTTCCTGCTCTCGGCCATGGCGATTGCCTACACCGACCGCATCGTGATGAGCACGCACAACGACAAGCATTCTTAAAACAGAACCTTCCTGGTACTCCTGAAAGAGCGAACATGGCAACCGTGATTACCCAAGACGACCTGATCGAATCGGTCGCGGCAGCACTGCAGTACATCAGCTACTACCACCCTGCGGATTACATCCAGCACCTGGCGCGCGCCTACGAGGCCGAGCAGAGCCCGGCCGCCAAGGATGCGATCGCCCAGATCCTGACCAATTCGCGCATGTGCGCCGAAGGCAAGCGCCCGATCTGCCAGGACACCGGCATCGTCAACGTGTTCCTGAAAATCGGCATGGGCGTGCGCTTCGAGGGTTTCACGGGCACCGTCACGGATGCTGTCAATGAAGGCGTGCGCCGCGCCTACAACTTCGCCGACAACAAGCTGCGCGCCTCGATCGTTGCGGACCCGCATTTCGAGCGCAAGAACACCAAGGACAACACCCCGGCCGTGGTCCACATGGAGCTGGTCGAGGGCGAGACCGTCGACGTGAAAGTCGCGGCCAAGGGCGGCGGTTCGGAAAACAAAACCAAGTTCGTCATGCTCAACCCGTCCGACTCGCTGGTCGACTGGGTGCTGAAAACCGTGCCGCTGATGGGCGCGGGCTGGTGCCCGCCGGGCATGCTCGGCATCGGCATCGGCGGCACCGCCGAGAAGGCGATGCTGATGGCCAAAGAGTCGCTGATGGAAGACATCGACATGTACGAGCTGCGCCAGCGCGGCCCGAACAACAAGCTTGAAGAGCTGCGCATCGAGCTGTGCGACAAGATCAACGCGCTGGGCATCGGCGCGCAGGGCCTGGGCGGCCTGACCACGGTGCTGGACGTGAAGATCAATATGTACCCGACCCACGCGGCCTCCAAGCCTGTGGCGATGATCCCGAACTGCGCCGCCACGCGCCACGCGCACTTCGTGCTGGACGGCTCGGGCCCGGTCTACATCGAACCGCCTGCGCTGTCGAGCTGGCCTGACGTGAACTGGACGCCGGACACGCAGAAATCCAAGCGCGTCGACCTGAACACGCTGACGAAAGAAGAAGTCGCTTCGTGGCAGCCGGGCCAGACGCTGCTGCTCAACGGCAAAATGCTGACGGGCCGCGACGCTGCGCACAAGCGCATCCAGGACATGCTGGCCAAGGGCGAATCGCTGCCGGTGGACTTCACCAACCGCGTGATCTATTACGTCGGCCCGGTCGACCCGGTCGGCGATGAAGTGGTCGGCCCAGCTGGCCCGACGACCGCCACGCGCATGGACAAGTTCACCGACATGATGCTCGAGCAGACCGGCCTCATCTCGATGATCGGCAAGGCCGAGCGCGGCCCGGCCGCCATCGAGTCGATCAAGAAGCACCAGTCGGCCTACCTGATGGCGGTTGGCGGCTCGGCGTACCTGGTCTCGAAAGCGATCAAGTCGGCCACCGTGGTCGGCTTTGCGGACCTGGGCATGGAAGCGATCTACGAGTTCGACGTGACTGACATGCCAGTGACCGTCGCCGTCGATTCGACCGGCACGTCGGTCCACACGACCGGCCCGAAGGAATGGTCGGCCAAGATCGAATCGCTGCGCGGCGTGCCGATCAACGTCGCATAACACCTCTCCCCTTCAGCATGGTTTCCACCACGCTTTCCCACGACGCCCCGGTCGGCATTTTCGACTCGGGCGTCGGCGGTCTCTCGGTGCTGCGCCACATCCAGGCGCAGCTGCCGCATGAACACCTGTTGTACGTTGCCGATTCCGGCTATGCGCCGTATGGCGACAAGCCGGAAGCGCTCGTCATTGCGCGTGTGCTGGCGATTGCTGATTTTCTGATTGGGCAAGGCGCGAAGGCGATCGTCGTGGCATGCAATACGGCCACCGTGGCGGCGGTGCGCGTGCTGCGTGAAGCGCATCCGGGCATGCCGGTCGTCGGGGTGGAGCCGGGGTTGAAGCCCGCTGCTGCGTTGACCCGCAGTGGCAAGGTGGGCGTGCTGGCGACGGCGCGCACCCTGCAAGGCGCAAAGTTCTTGCTGCTGCGCGACCAGATCCATCGTGAAACCGGGGTGGATTTTTTGCTGCAGCCATGTGTGGGCCTGGTGGACCAGATCGAACTGGGCGAGCTGGACTCTAGCACCATGACGGCCATGCTGGACCGCTTCATTGCGCCGCTGCTGGCGCAGGAGGCCGATACGCTGGTGCTGGGCTGCACGCACTATCCGCTGGTGCGTGGGGCGATCGAGCGGCTTTTGGTGAATGCGGGGCGTGGTGACGTGGCGCTGGTGGATACGGGGGATGCCGTGGCGCGGCAGTTGGCACGCTTGCTGGTGGCTGGTGGGCTGGCGCGGACTGTGGGCACTGAGGGGCTGTCAGCTGGCCTGACGGGCTATACGACGGCCAGTGCGGCCGCGCTGACGGCGGCGTTTCGTAGCCTGCTGGGGATCGATCCGCGGGTCTACGCGGTCAACATTGCCGAGCCGCAAGCGCCCTCTGCTTCGACATGCAATTAAATTTGCAAGCACGGGCTAAAGTTTATATAATCTTGTTCTGTCGCGGAAACAACGAGACAGATGTAGTAGTTCAGTGGTGGCTGTAGCTCAGTTGGTAGAGTCCAGGATTGTGATTCCTGTTGTCGTGGGTTCGAGCCCCATCAGCCACCCCACAGAATACAAGTAAAAAGCCCAGTCTTCGGACTGGGCTTTTTGCGTTCTGATCCGAACAAAAGCCGGGGTCAGGTCTGACATTCGGACACGACCTCAACATTGAGCCTGTAGTCATTCCTGCACGGCATCGAATTTCTTTGCTCAGCAAATTTCCTCGGTTATTGCTGTTATGTTAAGCCCGAGTTCGTGTCCAATTTTGACACCTGATCCTGGGTTCCCTGGCTTCCCACAGCAACGTGCGAACGTCGGCCGAGTCGGCGCTGGGCCCTTGGATGGCAGTCAAGTCGTCTTCGGTGAGAGCGGATGCTCACCCGTCCGGACAAGCGCCGCGCCATAAGCGAGCAAGTGTTTTCTGAGTTATTTCAGATACATGTAAGTCAACCTCATATCTTAAGCCCGCTGACCCACGCCAAAGTCTGATAGCAACTATAAAGACAAAATACCCCTAATTCAATTGGGAGGGGTTATGGCCTATTTCATATATTCTGGGGACGTGGAAAAACTAAACGGTCACGCACCATTTTCGAACGGCGAGTGTGTAGCGCTTGTGCAGGCAACGACAAGTGTTGGGCATACAAGCCGATGGCGGCCAGGACCTCGTGTGGTCGATCTGAGCTATTTGAATCCGGGAACGGTGATCGCGAACTTCGTATTCGACAAGCAGGGTAATGGGCGTTTCCCGAATCAGCATGGATACCATGCAGCGCTGTTCGTGGATTTTTGCGGGAGGAGCGTATCGAGCACCAAAGCAAAGAATATACGGGTCATGGACCAGTGGCGCACGCGCATCCCGAATACCGTCAGGCAGCGGGAAATCGTCGCGCGGGGCAAAAGCAAGGCCGAGGGAGGTGCCTATTCCGACTCAGATAACGCAGACCAGTTCTACGTGGTGGTTTCCAAATGAAGGCCGCATTGCTCGCAATTATCTTGGTTTCTGGCGCCGTGCAAGCAGAGGTAATCGACTGTCCCGCGAAGAATTCTGGAGCGCGACTCATCGGGGCCGGCATGTTTGAAGGTGATGGGAAACAGTACGAATTGATGGGTGAGCCAAAAATGGTGCGCGGCGGCCACGATGTCAGATTCGGTTTCAATGGTGGCGAGGTGAGGTGGATAGCCTGCTGGTACGAGCCCACCACCGCTCGCTGGTATCGCGTTAGCGCTTCCGCGAAACATTGCATACTCAAACAACGAACACTGGAGTCGCGCCGAGTGACAGCATCCGTCCAGTGCAAATGATTTTGCGCCCCTACTTCGGCCAAGCCCGAGAAAGGTGGGGTCGGGTCTGACATTCAGACACGTGCTCTGCATTCGCCTCGCAATCCCTGCTGCACGTATCAAATTTCTTCGCTCAGCAAAACTCCCTAGTCTTCGATGCTCTTTAAGCCTGAGGTCGTGTCCGAATGTCAGACCTGACCCCGGCTTTAGTTTGAGTCAGCGGCTGGCAATCATCACCTGCTCCACCCCATTCCACACCAACTGCGTATTCAAATCCCGCGACGCCGACAGCTTGCCATTGACATACAAATTGGTTCGCAGCGCATAGCGTCCCTGCGACGCATCCTTCGGCAGCGTGATTTCAAACGAATTCTCGAAGCGCCCGCCCGAGTTGTTGGTCAGCGCCTTCGAGCCTGATTTGAACTGCTTGCCATCCTGATCGAACACCACCAACTCTTCGCGCACTTGCATGACCGGTGTCGTCGCACCGTTGACCAGTTCGACCGTCGATGTCACCACCACTGGCTTGCCACGCTGTACCGTGCTGGCGTTCAGACGCGGTTGATACGATACGACTTGCGGCTCGGCTGGCAGGCGGCCGCGGGTGCGGATGAAGTCGTTGTCGACCTGGGCGGCGGTGCGGGTCTGGCGTGATTGCGAGTTGATGGCCACGCAGCCGAGCGCGGCCACGATGCCGCCGGCGGCGGCGCCGCGTGCTGCGCCGCGCTTGCCATCCATCAGGGCGCCCAGCAATGCGCCGGCTGCGGCGCCCATCAGTGCCGATGAGCCGACGGCGCACGGGTCCTGCTCGGCGGCGACGCCGCCTTGCGGGTACTGCGTTTGCGACATGCCGCTCTGGCCCGTCGTGGCGCAGCCGGACACCAGGCTCGTCAGCAACGTCAGGACAACGATCTTTTTCATTGGCGTTTTCATGGTTTTTCCTGATGAAACTGCATTATCTGATGGTGGTTTCTTCTTGCAGCATCTGGCGTTCGCGATCGCGGATCTGCTGCATCATGCTGTCGAGCTGCGGATTGTTCGGGTCGGCCCGGCGTGCGCTTTCTACATAGGTTTTCGCGGCATCAAATTTTCGCTGCAACAGCGCCTGCTCGGCATCGCGCAGGAACATCGTTGCCATCGACGTGCGCTGCGCGGCGCCCGCGTCTTGGGTAACTGACGCAGTCGGCGCACGCTGCGCAGCCGGCTCCTGGCTTGATGCGCGCGGAACCGGTGCCGCGCCTGGCATGAAGACCTCCGCAGGCGGCGCCGGTTGAGCTGCAGCCGCAGCGGCGGCGTCCAGTGCGTCGACCTCCCATTTAAGCTGGTTCAGGCTGGGTTCATCGCGGTTCAGGCCAGTCAGTTTGGCCAGTGCGGCCCTGGCTTGCTCCTGGTCACGTGCATCGAGCGCACTGCGCACGTCAGCCAGCGCCGCCTTGATGGCTTCCTGGATCGCTTCCAGCCGGGTGCGCAAGGCTTCGGCCTCCGGCTTGTTTGAACACGCCGCCGTCAATTCGTTCAGTCCTGCGCGCGCACGACCGGGCCGGCTATCCTGCAGCAAGCCGTCGATTGAACGGAAGTTGCGCTGGCAGGCGTTGTCGGTCTTTTCCGCTGCTGCAATCGCACGTTGCAAAGTGTTGACCTTGGCGCGTTCCTTGTCGCCGCATTCGGCGCTGGCCCGCAGCGCCTGGGTACGCGCGGCAGCGAGGTCGCCCGACGTGACCGCCTGGGTGCCCAGGTCGAAGGCCGATTCACAGGCGTTTTCCTCGATCACCGGCTTGTCGCCGGAACCCATGTTGTAGAGCACAATCAGCAGCAGCGCGATCCCGCCGGCGATCCACTTGCCCTTTCCGCCTTTGCGCGTCGCAGGCGGTATCGGTGCGCGATCGGCTGCAGGCCGGTAAGGCGTTGCTGGAGCAGATGGCGGCAACACCGCAGCAGCGGGCGGGACGCTTGCCGTCGGCGCCGCAACTGGTCGCGATGTCACGACGGGCGCCGCAGGCACAGGCACACTCGGCGGCGGCGGTACCGCAGCAACCGGAGCAGCATTCTGAGCCGCAACCGGAGCAGCAACCTGCCCCACCTTGCGCAACGCCCCATCCACCCCTTCACCACAGAATGGACAAAACGCCACCTCACCCTGCAGCGTCACGCTGCAGCCAGAACACTGTTTCAAAGTCTCGTCCTCACAGCATCGGTGGCAACGGCGGCGGCGAGGCCGGCGCTGCAAACAGCATCGTCAATTCCGGCAACTGCCCCAGCTCACCCCACGCCGCAAGACCCGCACGCCACACCTTAGTACCGGCAACCACGACCTGCCCCGCCTGCACCATCTGCACGATCTGCTGCGCGCTGTAAGGCCCGAACTGCTGCCCGCCAATGCCCAGGTGATATTGATGCTCGACGAGCGGTGGCGGCATGCCCAGTGGTGGTGGCGTCGCACCCAATGGCGGCGGCATGCCAGGCATTCCCGGCGCACCAGCCGGGAACGTGGCAACGGGCGCGGCAGCCTGCGGCGCCAGCAAGGCATCTAACTTGCCGGCATTGAACGCATCCGGCTTGATCACGTACTTCAGGCGCAGATGGCCATCCTCGCCCGGCTCGCGCACTTCCCAGTCATACGCGTCTTCATCCGAATCCGGCACGACGCTCGCCCACTCCGTCAGCACCTCGAGCAATTGCTCGTCAGCGCGGTCGATGTCGCGCTGGCTCATGCCCTTGCGGCGCGCCTTCTCGGCCAGCTCGCGTTTGGCTTCACCGGCAATCGCGCTGGCAAAGCCCTTGCGATCATCCTGCGCGCCGGTTGCGTCTTCCACCAGTTTCGGCGTGTAGACGGCAGTCTCGTAATAGCTCGCCAGTGCCGCCAGAGCGACAGTCTGGCTCGCGTCAAGTTCGGCCAGACGTTCCTGCACCCGCTCGACGATGGCGTCGCGGTAGGTGGCTGGCAAGCCGTTCTGGCGAATCGCCCGTTCGTTGCCGATGCGGCGCACGTCACCGCGCGCGACGGCAAACTGGTACTGCCCGCGCGGGATCACGCGCTGGGTCGAGCGGGTCAGGATGCCCAGCATGATCGCCTGCAGGTACTGCTTGAAGTCTTCGGCCAGGCGGTTGATCTCGTCGGTGGTCGGCGCCATCGGATGGCTGAACTGGGTCGAGTCGATGTGCGTGTGGGTCGGGTTCTTTTCGGCTTCCTTGCGGTAGCTGGTACGCCACCCTTCCATGCCGCGCAGCACCGTCATCGGAATCCCGGACAGCTCGCAGTAACAGACGGCGCGGCCCGGCACGCCGGTCTCGACGATGGACAATTGCGCTGCGGTGATATTGGCCTGGGTCGGCACGCAGGTATTGAGTTCTGCACCGAACAGGCGTTTGAAACGGTCGGCATTGGCCACGCCCACGAAGCACTTGAACTGGTCGGCCTTCACCGTGAAGTCGCCCGACAGGTTCGCGTCGATCCACGGCATCGCGCAGGCCAGCAGTTTGCGGAAGCGGTCCATCCGCTCGGCCGGGTTCATCTGTTCCAGCGCCTCGATCAACGGATCGTGATCGGCGGTTTCCGCGTCGCCCGCACCGGCCAGCGTCAACTGCCGCTCGGCCATGCGTTTGACTTTATTGATGATCTCGCTGCGCTGGGCGGCGTCGCCCAGCATCGGGAACAGCACCTTCGAGCCGCCCAGGTCCTTGAACGCCTCGTCGGCCCATTCACGCAGTTGCAGCGCGCCCGGCATCGGCACGTTGCGCTCGGCCACCGGCACCGTGATCAACGTGGCGTGGTCCTTGTTCAGGTCTTGCTGGATGATCGCGTTGGCGTGCTGCAGCTGGCCCAGCATGGTCAGCACGGCTTCGCGGCCGGCTTGCAATTCGCCGACCAGACCGTTCCAGATGGCACGGCCCTGCGCGTCGACACCGTTCTTCTTGCCCAGCCAGGCGGACAGGTCGGCCATCAGGATCGCCGCTTCGTCGGCGGCCTTGGCGCGCAGGTGGAACTTGAGCGCGTTGGCGATTTCGGTGCGCAGGTGGTCCAGCACCGTGACGGCCTGCTTTTCGTTATTGCTGCTGAAGAAGCCGCCCTTGGTTTGTTCGAGGTTGGCCAGCAGGCGTTCGTATTCGCGGGTGCGCACCGCTTCCTTGATCTCGCGGTAACGCTCGCTGTTGAGTTTGAGCGCGCTAATCAGGCCCGTGCCTGGCGCTTCCAGGCGGTCCTTGATCTGCTCGACCAGCGACAGCACGTATTCGAGGCCGCCGAAATCCTTGTTGTCGAGGTAAGCGTAGAGCTGGTCGCGGATCGCCTGCTTGATGCGCTCGAGCACTTCGCGGCGGCGCTTCACGACGCGGTCTTCAGTCGTGTCAGCGGTGGAATCCTGATCGCGCACCGAGTCGCGCTCGAGCTGCTGGACGGTGTCGCGCACCTGCGTCGGCCACTCGGCGCGGTCGAACCCGGTACGGATGCTGTCGATGCGTGCATTGACGCGCTGCTCGACGCCGGCCAGCAGCAGGCCGTGCTTGTCCTGCAGCAGGTCGTCGACGAGGGCGTAATCGAGGAACTCGCCGCTCGAGCGTTTCAGCTCGACGTTGCGGTCGGAGAAGGTCGGGAAGTCGCTGAACGGCGCGGCGCGCAGCGCCATCTGGGCCGCCATGAATTCGTCGCGCTGCTTGTCGGTGGCACGGTTCACGCCGGTGTCGACGCCGCCCACGCCAAAGAAGGCCTTGAGCATCGCGCCGGCCCAGCGGTGCGCGCGCTCTTCGCGCCGCGCTTCCTGGCGCGTGTCGAGCACGGCCTGGCCGAATGACGAGAAGCGCTTCGAGTACGACAGGCGCATGTCGGCAAAGCGGTTCTTCGGCACCAGCGCGTCGTGCAGGAAGTTCTTGTGCTGCGCCTGATTCACGGCCACCGAGCGCTTGCGGCGCGCGAAGTCGCCCGACGCAAAATCTTCGAACAGCGTGTCGGCCACCATGTGGTAGACATCCTTGACGTCGTTCGTGTGCTGCTGGGCCAGGTTGCCCGAGTCGATCAGATAGACTTCGCTGTACGGCTCGCGCGGCAATTCCGGCTGGTCGTAGGCATCCCAGCGGCCCACGTAGCCCTTGTTGCCGAGCATGGCTGATTCGAGTTCCATCAGCGCGGCGTAGCCATTCGCTTCGGTGCGCTCCTTGTTGGCGCCCGCGTAGCCGGTCGGCAAGAACAGCATCAGTTCGACGTCGGCATTGCCTACCTCGGACTTGGCCAGCCAGCGCGCCAGCAGACCCATGTCGAGGAAGGCGCCGGAGCCGGTGCCGCCGGCCACCGAGCCCACGATGACGATCCGGAACTTCTCGGTTTCCATGCGCAGGCCCAGGCGCGCCAGTTGCTGCTCGTGCGACAGGCCGGCCTTGAGCGTCTTGAGCTTCAGGCGGATCTTGTCGCGGATCTTGGTGTACTTGTCGAACAGGTACAGGCGCGAGACGGCGCGGATCTGGCCCGCGCCCTTCGACGGGTCGATGCCCAGTTCGCGGATTTTCTTTGGCGTCAGCGACAGCCATTCCTTGATGTGCGGGTATTTCTCGAGCGCGTCGTCGTCACGGCTGTACTTGTCCATGTCGAACGCTTCGACGATTTTCTCTTCGTCGGTGAACTTGACCTGGTCAAATTGCAGGTCTTCAGCCTGGGCGCGGCCGCTGTCGATGACGGCGCCCGTGTCGAGGTCGAACTGGATGAACTGCGCGACCGGAAATTCGGCCAGGCTGTCGACGCGGGTGCGCGCGCCGTTGCCGCCCCACAGGGTGTTGAGGATGCGGCGGCGTACGCGCATCAGCACTTCCATGCCGGTGCCGCCGATGCCGATGAACAGCGTCGGGCGCAGGTCGATGCTCTGCTCCTGCTTGCGTTCGCCGGTGCCGGCGCCGATCGTTTGGTTCAGATTATCTGCCATGTCGCGTGGTTCCTGGTCTGGGTACTTATTTGCGGGAAGACAGCAGCATCAGCACCAGCGCAATCAGGCCGATCAGCGTCAGTGGTCCGATGATCAGGGGCGCCATGAACTTCGGTGCATTGATTGCCGCCAGCACGACGCCGGTCGACAGGCTGGCCAGAAAGATGAACAGCCACCAGCCGGCCGCATTCGCCTTGCCCGGTTGAATACGTTTTGCCACCAGCGTGTTGGCGTAGGCATTTTTGGCAAAGAAGAACGCAATGAACAGCACCAGCAGGACGCCGCCGCCGATCAGCGCATCGCGCGACGACGTGTCGACGTCGGTGGTCACCGGCAGCGACTCGACCGTCTCGGGCGTGCCCGTTGCCGGGGTCGCCGGGGTCGTCGCCACTGGCGCCTGCTGGCCTTCGACCGGTGCCGGCAGGGTAAAGCCTGCGTTATCTTTTGCTTGCTGCGTCATGCCACGTTCTCCTGAATGGGGTAAAGACTACTTGAATGGATTACGACGCGATCGTCAACGTCTGGCCCGGCTCGACCTGCACGACGGTCGGGCGACCGAGCCCGCGCCGGATTTCGCCGACCGCAGCGCCGTCGTCGGCCTTGATCGCCAGCGACTTGAACGGCTTGAGCAGCACGTTGCGGCGCACGCCGTTGACCATGACCGGATAGCGGGTGGTTTTCATGGCCAGGAAGGCGAGCGCAGCCAGCGCCAGCAGCAATGCCAGCACGCCGCCGACGATCACGAGCACGGGCGTCAATGGATATTGCACGCGCACGATCAGCGGCACCTGCGCCGTGGACGATTTCACGCTGTCGGGCGGCACGAACATGTCCGACAGCGGATCGCCCGGGAACAGTTCCTGCATCTCGGTCTTGAACGATGCTGGCAAGGCCAGCCGCTGATTGCTCAGGCCCAGGCTCACCGACATCGGCATGATCACTTGCTTGCCCATCGCCGCGATCGCCTGGCGCGACCAGGCCGACGGCACTTCTTCGAGCGGCAGCTTGAAGCTCACCTCGATCGACTGGCTGGCGCCCGGCGCAAGATTGCTCACTGCTGTTGGTGTCACCATGAGCGGCGTGGTGCCGGCCCGCGTACGCAACTGGCCATCGACGGTGGCCTGCGCAATCAGGTACGGATAGAACAGATTCTGCAACGACGCTTTCAGGCGCACTTGCGGGACCAGTTTGTCAGCATCCACGTCGAGCACGACGGTGCGCTTGTCAGTGCCCATCGAGGCCGTCATGTTCGGGGTATTCAGCACGGCCTGCGGCACGATGCGCACGCCGTCCTGGTCCACCGGTTTCAGGCGCGCCGGCGGTTTGGTCAGGATCGTCGACAGACGGCCTTCGGCCACCATACGGCCCAGCTCGTCGCCGGCTTCCTTGCCGTAGGCCAGCCCGTAGACCATCAAACCTTTTGCGGCAAAGAACTTGCCCTGCACCGGCATGCGCAGCGGGAACACCACAGTGCGCGTGATGGATGGCTCCAGGTGCAATAGCCGGTAGAACTCCAGGTTGCGCGCCGCCGTGGCGGGATCGTTGCCGGGGCTGTTCTTGTTGTTGGTGAAAATCCAGATGATGCCGGGGCGCGACTTGAACGTCTCACCGATGGTTTTGGTCACCGCTTCGCGAAAATCCGTGTCGGCCAGTGCACTAGGGCTCTTGCGCGCAGGCGCGAGCGGCGCCAGCCAGCCGGCCACCTGGGCCGCGCCATCGCCCTGCCCCAGCAATTGCGGCGAGACGTTGCTGCCGCTGGACTGGCTGAACGCGAGCACCATGACCTTGTCGCCCGGGCGCGCGGCGGCATTGGCCACGGCGGCAATCAGCGGTTTGAACTGCGATTGCGGATCGGCGTAGAACGGCTCCATCCAGCCGGAATTCTGCACCAGAAACGCGTGCTGAATGGCCTGCGCCGGCACAGCACACAGACCCAGGACGACGCTCGCGAGCGCCGCACACCACGCGCGCGGCATCATTGCTGGACGTCCCAGCCGAGGATGCGCTGCATGCCGGGATGGTAGGCCCACAGATACCCGTTGTGCAGGAAAAGGCGCAGTTCCCATGGTTTGCTGACCGCGATGGTGTGAAACACGATGTCGTTGTTCTCATCATCGTAGACCAGTTGGGCGCGCATGCGTTCAGCCGAATTGAGCAAGGTGCCCAGGCCGGCCGTGCTGTCGATGCGCAGCCCCAGCACGGCGCTGCGCTCGCCCAGCTCGAGCAGCGGCACGACGACCGTGTTGGCCGCGCCATCGTCGCCATGTTCCGGCTCGATCCACGGATCGGTTTTCAGCTTGGTGGCGAAGCGGTAATTGATGGTGCCCGAGCCGATGCGCGGATTGAGCGCGGCGACCTGTTCGTGCTCGTTCACGCCAAGGCGCACGTACACATAACTGTCGAGACGGCTGTCAAAGCACAACTGCCACAGCGAACCCGAGCGCGCCATGTGGGCGCTGCCGAACTCGAAATGCGGCGTGATGCCTTCTGGCCAGGCCAGGAACGTGGCCGCCACACTGCCATCAGTCATTTTCTGCAGGCGCAACTGCCCCGCCTTGCAGGGCCAGACCGCAAGCCGGCCGTAGGCGCACGGCGCACCCATTTCGCCCAGGTCCCAGCGGCCATCGACACGCAGTGGCGGACCGGCCACGCCATGGGCATCGGCAAAGACGAACTGCACCACGCCGTCTTCATGGCGGATCGGCGCCCACACCTGGTGATCGAACGCCACCGGCGCGCCCACGACCGGGGCGTTGCCGACGTAATCGATGCGGAACTGCAGCGCCGCGAAATCAGGCACCAGCATCGCCATGCCATGCTCGGTAGGGATATACAGGCGGCTGTTGAAGGCAGCTGCCATCTCGGCGCGCCAGGCATGCACGGGCAAGGTCGACTCGGACAAGAGGCGCGTGCCGGTGCCCAGCAGCGGCTGCCATTTTTGCGACGCCGGCAACCAGCCGAACAGGGTGCCCTTGCCCGTATCGAGCGCCAGCAGAACGACATCGACCGTGCCGAACGTGCCGGAGAAAAATTCGTACTCGCCAGGTGGTGGCAGAGGCAGTTCCATGTCGGCCATGCTGTCGGCGTCATGCCGGCGCAGGCGATCGACCGGCACGCTGTGGCGCGTGCGCTTGAGGCCGACAGCTTCGGGCATCCCGGCGTCCGTGATGGCCGACGCCCCGCTTGGCGCGATCCAGCTGGCGCCGCTCGCGGCGTTGGGCGCCAGCCGGGCGCCGTCAACTGGCGAGAAATTGAAATCGGGGGGATACAGCGTTGACGCACCGTTGGCACGACGCATTTTCATGATGGCGGCAATGTCTGCAACACCCAATGAGGCAGCGACGGCATTGCCCAGCAACGTGCGATTGAGGCGAATCTCGCCATCGTTGGTTGCCACCGTCCAGCTGCCGGAAGCGAGTTCCCAATCAGCCGATTTCTTATGATCCATCTTGTATTCCGAATTTCTCAAACACGATTACCCTTCAACTGTTTTCAATATGCTTGATCAGGAATAAGCGCTTATCAAAAACATAAAGGGAGCGACACTATCTTACCTTTTTTTTTGTCCAAGTGGAAACGCAGCTGATGCCTCGCTCGTCATGCGCACAACAGCGGCGCCGCCCGTCAAAACGCCAGCAATTCCTGGTGGAATCTTGCACGGATTGAGCACGGCCGAATTCAGGTAGACTGCCGCAGTCATTATGTCGTTGATGGCGCGCTTGTCCCCTTGCGTGATATTGCGTGCCATCAGCGCAATCCGGGAACTTGAAAAACAGTCGCGGAGTTTGGAAAACGCTTTTTTCGAAACAATTCAATGCATACATTTACCCAATTTCCAGGCCGTGACGCCATTGATGCGGCGCTTGCTGACGGCAGCGTCACCTTTCTCGATTGCGTGCTCGATGCTGCCGACCTGTCGCGGCTTGACCTGCGTGGCAGCAGTTTCATCAATTGCAGCATTGCCGAAACCTCGTTCTACGCCGCCAAAATGGCGCAGACGACGTGGCAACGCTGCCGTGGCAGGCAAGCCGATTTCGAGGCGGCCGACCTGACCGATGCGCAGTTCCAGAGCTGCGACCTGAACAACAGCAGCTGGCGCCGCGCGCGCCTGGCTTCGCTGACCTTCAAGGGGTGCAAGCTGACGGGTGCAAATTTCGAGGAAAGCGCGCATCTGGGCTTGACCTTCGAAGAATGCTTGCTGATCGGCGCCGACCTGCGCCGCATGTCGTTTCGCAAGTCGACCTTGAAGGCGCTCGATTTTTCCGATGCCGACCTGGCCGCCTGCGACTTTCGCGACACCGTGTTCGAAGGCGGCAGCCTGCGCAACGCCAGCCTGAAGCAGGCGCGCTTCGATAACGCCGACCTGCGCGAAGCGGATCTGTCCGGCTTGACGCTGGCCGACGTCAAGCTGTTTCAGGGCGCCTGGATAACGCCGCGCCAGGCGGCAGAACTGATCAGTGAGCTGGGGCTGCGCGTGGCGTAAGTTGCGCGGCTTTGTAATAAGGTGGTGACAATTCAAGTGATCCAGCAGCGCTGTGCGACAATTCGTCGGTTTTCTACCAGTATTGTGAGTCACTGCTGCTGACGGCCATGGCGTTTGCGCCAGTGGCGCCTCACCGCCCCGTCATGCCAGACCACAGCACCGTTCCCGAAATCTCCCGCCTGACCGCTGAAAAGCGCCCCGCCGTGCGCAATGCCGTGCTGTTCGTGATCGGGCTGTGCCTGCTACTGCTGGCGATCCAGATTTCGGACAGCTGGCGCGCGCGCAAGGAGCGCCTGGCCGAGGTGGCCGTGGCCACCGCCAATATGTCGCATGCACTGGCGGCGCAGGGCGAAAGCGCGGTGCGTGTGGTCGATACCGTGCTTGCCGGCGTGGTCGAGCGCGTGGAAACCGATGGTGTCGACAATGGCCCGGCGCGTACCCGGCTGCAGTTGCATCTGAAGAATATGGCAGCGCAGGTCGAAGAGCTGCATGGGCTGTTCGTGTTCGGCGCCGACGGGCGCTGGCTGATGACCTCGCAAGACCGCACGCCGCGGTACAACAATGTCGACCGCGAATACTTTCAATATCACCTGACGCACCCGAACCGCAGCGTGCACGTGGGCAAACCTGTGCGCAGCCGGTCGACCGGTGACTGGATATTGCCGGTGTCACGCCGGCTCGATCATCCTGACGGCACCTTTGCCGGCGTGGCGCTCGGCACCATCCGCATCGCGTATTTTTCGACACTGTACGAAAGCTTCGACGTCGGCCGCGCTGGCGTAGTCATGCTCACGCTTGACGATGGCACGATGGTCTACCGCCTGCCGCACAGCGAGTCGCTGATCGGCACCAGCGTGAGCAACGGCCCCATCCAGCAGATGTATATCCGCCAGGGACCAGTGGGCAGCGGCATACGCCGCTCGAAGATCGACGGCATCGAGCGACTCTACAGTTACCGTCACCTCGATACCTATCCTTTGATTGTCGCGACTGCGCAATCGAAGCAGGAAATCCTTGAAAAATGGCTGCAGTCGATGCTCACGCAAGCGGCGATCACGTTTGTCGCCATCGTGCTGCTGCTGGGTTTTGGCTGGCGGCTGGTGCGCCAGATCATGATTCGCGACCACTTGCAGAATGAACTGGTCGGCGCGCGCGAGCAATTGCAAGAGCATAACCGCGCACTGACCGTGCTGGCCGACCACGACGGCCTGACCGGCATCGCCAACCGGCGCCGCTTCGAAACGGTGCTGGCCAAGGAACACGCGCGCGCAGCGCGGAGCAGGCTGCCATTGTCGATCGTCATCCTCGACGTCGATCATTTCAAGCGCTTCAACGATACCTATGGCCATGTGGCGGGCGACGCCTGTTTGCGTCAGGTGGCGGCAGCGCTGCGGGACAGCCTGGTGCGCCCGGCCGATCTGGCGGCGCGCTATGGCGGCGAAGAATTCGTGGCATTGCTGCCCGATACCGATCCGGCCGGTGCCAGGATGGTTGCCGAGCGCATCCGCTGCGCCGTGATGGCGCTGCAGATCGCGCATACCGGCAATGACGCCGGCATCGTGACGATCAGCGCTGGCGTCTACACGTCGGTTGCTGTCGCAACCAACGGAGATGGCGTGGCGGTTGCCACCAGCACCCTGATTGAACGTGCCGACGCCCGGCTTTACCGGGCGAAGATGTCAGGCCGTAACCTGGTGTGCGGCGACGACGGGCCGGTGGCGTGATGCTTGCCGTGGATCGCCGCCGCCCGGTACATCTACATCAATAGCGGTTCGGATTGTTCGGACGGTCGTCGTGGCGGTTCGGGACGCCGTCGCGATCACGGTCGCCGCGTGGGCCGTTGTCACGGCCGCGCACTTCCTGACGCCAGCCGCCGCGGTCAAGCTGCCAGCCATTACGGTCCTGGCGCCACTGTGCGCGCTGATAGGCGTAGCCAGGACGCACTTTTTCCCAGTGGCCAGCCACCCAGTCGTGGCGGCGACCGCTCCAGTTCCAGTAACCCGGCACCCAGTCAAAACCACGGCGCGCGTTTGGCACGGCTTCGCGGCGCAGTGCTGGCGGCGCTTTCTTGATGATGATGACGTCGGCGCGCTGATGGTGCGGCTGCGCTTGCACTGGTGCGAAAGCCGAGGTGCCGATCAGGAGCGCGGCAGCGGCGGCGGTAGCGGTCGAGAGAAAGGTTTTCATGGTGTGCTCCGTTTCGGTTTCTGTTTGTATGACCCCACTATAGCGGGCACATGCGACGAAAAACGGGATTGAACCAAGTGATTACAGTAGTAACATATGGCAACAATCTTGTAACAACCAAGATTATTCGGGGCGGGGGATACAACGTTGAAGTGCGTACTGCGGGGTGCTGAAACAACGCAGCCGGCACAGGGTGCCGGCTGCGCATCAGGAAGCGTAGATCAGTCCAGCTTGAAGGCGTAGTCGATCTTGGTCCAGGTCTGTGCTGGTGCGCCATCCTTGGTGCCCGGCTTGAACTTGCACGAGGTCAGGCCCTTGACCAGCGCGCGGTCCAGGTTCTTGAAGCCGCTCGACTTGTCGATCTTCGATTCCGTCACGGTACCGTCCGCAGTGACCAGGAACGACGCGGTGGTCGTGCCCTGCTCTTCATTCATCAGCGACGCCTTCGGGTACTCGATGCTGCATTTCTTTGGATCGAACTGAGCAGCGGTTTCAGCGGCGAAGCTCGCGCCGGCAGCGGCGGTCAGGGTCAGTGCAACGAACAGTTTGGCGGACAGGTTTTTCATAATTTTCCCCACTTAAGGTTTTTGAATTGAACGGCAATGGTCTTGGTGTGCGCCGCACGACGGGCCGGCGCTGGTCGACTACTTAAAAATCAGAACTCTTCCCACTCGTCGGCGCTGGCGGTGGCGCTGACGGCGGCTTTCTTCGGCTTCGGCGTTGCAACGGCGTCGTCCGGTTTTTTCGGTGCGGCCGAGGCTGCGGCTGGCTTCTTCAGTGCCGGTGGCGCCGGACGCTTGACGACGGGACGCGTCACCACGGCAGTGGTGGTCACGACCGGCGCCGCTGCCGGAGCATGGGTCTGGGGCTGGGCCTGGGTTGGAACGTGGTGCTCTTCGCCCTCTTCCAGCTTGAAGATGCTGACCACGCGGGCCAGTTCGCCGGCCTGGTCCTGCAGACTCTGGGCAGCGGCGGCAGCTTGTTCCACCAGCGCAGCGTTTTGTTGCGTCATGCTGTCCATCTCGATGATCGACGTGTTGACCTGGGCAATACCGGCGCTCTGCTCGGCGCTGGCGTTGGCGATCTCGCTCATGATGTCGGTCACGCGCTTGACGCTCGAGACCACTTCGTCCATCGTCACGCCGGCCTGGCCGACCAGCTTGCTGCCGCGCTCGACCTTCTCGACCGAGTCGCCGATCAGCGTCTTGATTTCTTTTGCTGCCGCTGCCGAACGTTGCGCCAGATTGCGCACTTCGGATGCCACGACCGCAAAGCCACGGCCCTGTTCACCGGCACGGGCCGCTTCGACTGCCGCGTTCAGCGCCAGGATGTTGGTCTGGAAGGCGATGCCATCGATGACGCCGATGATGTCCGAGATCTTGTTGGCCGATGTATTGATCTCGCCCATCGTGCCGACCACTTGCGACACCACATCGCCACCCTTGCGGGCCACGTCCGACGCGGTTGCCGCCAGCGCATTGGCTTCGCGGGCACTGTCGGCATTCTGTTTCACGGTCGCGGTCAGCTCTTCCATCGCCGAGGCGGTCTTTTCCAGCGAGCTTGCCTGCAGTTCGGTACGCGACGACAGATCGATATTACCGGCGGCGATTTCACGCGAGGCGGTGCCGATGGTTTCCGTACCGCGACGCACTTGCTCGACGATACCAACCAGGCTGTTGCGCATTTCTTTCATTTCGACCAGCAGGCTGCCGCGATCCGATGCTTTGGTGTCGATGGCGATCGACAGGTCGCCATGGGCGATGCTACCGGCGATCTTTGCGGTGTAGGCCGGTTCGCCGCCGAGCTGCTTGAGCAGGCTGCGGGTAATGACCACGGCAGCGACGATACCGATGACGACGGCCAGCACCAACAGGACCAGCATGAAGTTACGGGCATTGGCAAACGCGGTTTCGGCATCGGCCTTGCTTTGCGCATTCTGCTTGTCTTCAAGGGCCGACAGCGCGTTCAGGGCGTCGGTCCATTTGCGCTGCACAGGACGAACTTCGCGGATCATCACGCGGGTGGCGCCCATCGCGTTTGCCGCCAGATACAGGTCGGTAGCGCGGGCAATGGCGGGCATCGCGGTCGCTTCGTGTTCCTTGATCTGGTTCAGCAGCGTCTTTTCCTGGCCGTTGGCATAGGTTGCAAACAACGCAGCCAGCTTGGCCTGGGCGGCATCGTACTTGGCGGTTTGTTCCTTGAACTTGACGATTTCCGGTTCCATGTCGGCCGGGTCGGTCATCAAGGTCAGCACGCGCAGGGAAGCCAGGCGATCGCTGACGTTGTTACGCATCTCAACCACCAGACCGGTCGATACATTACTGACGCTGACCACGTGGTCCAGGCGATCCTGGATCTGCGCCATGCGCAGGATACCAACCACCGCAACTGCCACCAGCAGTACCAGAACCAGTGCAAAACCGAGGGCCAGACGGGTGCCGACCTTCATGTTGTTCAAATTCATTCGTGTTTTCCCTGTAACTTATTGATCAAAACTCGTTTGGTTGAGATCGCGTCCCGCGATACGCCGCACGATGCGCAAGTGAAATCTGCGTTTCCTATAGTTTTCAGCTATTTCCTGAAGGATAAATGAAGACTCCATCGCCTAGCGTGAAAATCTATTTCTCGAATGAATTGTTTCTATATAACAACAACGTTGATATAAACCAAGAAACAGAACAAGTGGGCATTATGGAACTGGGGTTGCCCATCGGCAAGCAAATTTGGCCGGTCGTGATGGTTTCGATAAGGAAATGTCTCGATTTGTCGACAGACGAAAAAAAAGCGTGCCGAGGCACGCTTTTTGGCAGCGAAATTATGCTTATGCGGTGGCTGGCATCCGGGCAGCCGCGGCCAGCAACAGGCGTGCATCGCCCAGCGCCAGCTGCTTGGAATCCGACAGCGTCTGGCGGAAGACGCGCGCGCCCGGCAAGCCCTGCATCAGGCCCAGCATGTGACGTGTGATGCTGTTCAGTTTCAAGCCCAGCGGCCCGTACTGGCGCAGCTGCGCGTCGATGTACGGGATCATCGCTTCCAGCACGTCGATCCGCGTGCGCGGCGCGCCGGGCGCATCGTAGAAACGGGCATCCCAGTCGGCCATTGTCCACGGGTTGTGATAGGCCTCGCGCCCGAGCATGACGCCATCGACATGCTGCAAGTGCAGCGCGATCTCGTCGTCGCTCTTGATGCCGCCGTTGATGATGATTTCCAGATCAGGAAACTCGCGCTTGAGTTCATACGCCACGGCGTAGCGCAGCGGCGGAATCTCGCGGTTTTCCTTTGGCGACAGGCCTTTCAGGATCGCGTTGCGGGCGTGCACGATGAACGTCTTGCAACCGGCGTCGGCGACCGTGCCGATAAAGTCGCGCACGAAGCCGTATTCTTCATTGTGATCGATGCCGATGCGGTGCTTGACGGTGACGTCGATCGAGACGGCATCGCGCATCGCCTTGACGCAGTCGGCCACCAGTTGCGGCTCATTCATCAGGCAGGCGCCAAAAGAGCCCTTCTGGACGCGCTCGGAGGGGCAGCCGCAGTTCAGGTTGATTTCGTCGTAACCCCACTGTTCACCGAGCTTGGCGCTCTTGGCCAGATCGCCGGGGTCGCTGCCGCCCAGCTGCAGGGCGACGGGATGCTCGATGTCGTCAAAGCGCAGGTGACGCTCGGCGTCGCCGTAGACCAGAGCGCCGGTGTTGACCATCTCGGTGTAGAGCCAGGTGTGGCGGGTGATCTGCCGGTGGAAGACGCGGCAGTGGCGGTCGGTCCAGTCCATCATGGGGGCGACCGACAGGCGGCGAGATGGCGGGACAACGGCAGTAGCAGCCGGAATGGTCGAAGTAGTGCTCATGCTGGGGGTCTGGTCGCCTGGAGAGCAGGCAATGAATACTGTCGAAAACGCGCCATCATAAGCCAAAGCTGTTGACGCTGCATGCATGCTGCTAGATCGGTTGTGGTAGGCGCCACGATGCACGAACACTAGACTGGAGTAAAGATACCGTCGGGGTTGTTCAGGTCGCGTACCAAGGCTTGGGCAGCGCTATGCAAGCGCCGAGTCTGAGAAGGTTAAGTTGAGGTCATGTCCAAATGTCAGACCTGACACCGTAGTCGTGTCTTGAGACCGTGTTGTGGTCACCGGTCCAGAAAAGCGATCGCCCAGACCTGCAAGGCATCGAAGTCGCCGTTATTATCGACGCGCCAACTGCCGGGTTAGCACGGAAGTTGACGCCTCTATCATTTACTTTTTGGGGGGCTTGCTAGGTACGCTCGGCTTTACGGCCGGATTATTCCCTGGCGTAGTTTTGTTATCACGGCGACGCTGATCCGGCAGCCCTGTTGATTTTGCAATCGGTTTTGGTCCTGGCTTAAGTGCCATTGTTATACTCCCAAGATTTTGACACGCGGGAGGATTTCCGCATGGAACAGAATATGGAGGGCAAGCAAGCCGAAATCAAGAGCGGCATTGCATTTTATGCAACTTACATGAATCTCTAGCTCGGCCACGTTTCTTAGCGAAGATTTTTCAAGTCGCTTGAATCACTTTCTTGAACTGAAGAAGCGATGGAAAGTCTCGATAGGAGAGATGATTTACCGCTGTAGTGATTTGGCTATATTTTCGGATGAGGAGGTCTTGAATCTCCGGCGACAAATGAGTATGAGCAAGATGCGTACTGGAGATCCGCTCGCTGATATTTGGCCTGTCGAAATCCCAGTGGTGCTTCCCAAAAGTATCGATTTGCTGCTGAAGAACAAGGTGGTATCACCTGAAGATATTCTGCTTGAGGTTCATCTGAAGTCGATCTGCTGAGCGAAGTACGGCGACAATGAAACGGCGCATTCCGTCGCATCCAACCTCCCGAGGGACGGGTACAAACCGGCGCCAACAACACTACATCATCAACTGCAGGAAAGCCCCACTGAAATCAACCGCCTTCTCCAGCACCATATCAGCGCAATACGCGCCGTCAAACTTGATCTGTTGCTGGACGATGGCTGACATCGCACCATCACCGGCATGGCTGGAAGCCGTTAATACGCAGTCCCATTGCTCTCCAGCTTTTTTCACTGTAGTGATGGCAAGGGAACGATCACTGATTTCAAAGGTTATAAGTTTCATCACATGTTCGCAAAATATATGAGGAACTATACCCTAGAGCAACAGAATTCACGCGATTCAGTTACCGCAAAACAACGTTTCGAATAAATTTTGTTCCGGATCTTGTGCGGCGCATTGTCGTTGCCAAAAACAACAGGACCTGCCTGCATTTACCATGCAGGCAGGTCCCGGATAACGACGCAGTGTAAATTAGAAGTCGACCTGCGCCGACAACAGCACGGTACGCGGCGCTGCCGCCGTGCCGACCGTCGCCAGCGTGCTGCTCGACAGCCAGTAGCGTTTGTTGGCGGCATTCTCGACACTCGCGCGCAGCACCACTGGTTTGCCCATCAACTCGGTACGATAGCGCGCGCCCAGGTCGAAGCGGGTCCATGACGAGATGTACACAGTATTGGTGACGTTCTGCGCCAGCTCGGCCGTGTGGATCGCGCGGGCGTTGAGGCTCAGGCCGCTAATCCATGGCAAGTCCCAGTCGACGCCGGCGTTGAACGCGTTTTTCGGCACGCCCGTGGCTTTCTTGCCTTCGTTGATGCCGCCGGCGGTGCGTTGCTGCTTGGCGTTGTAGAACGTGGCGCTCGTCATCAGGCGCAGTCCCGGTGCGGCTTCGCCGACCGCCGACAGTTCCAGGCCGCGGTTGCGTTGCGTGCCGTCCAGGCTATAGACCGTCGTCAGCGGATCGGTGATGGCGTTCGGGCGGTCGATCTGGAACACGGCGGCGCCAAACAGCACGCGACCGGTGTCAACCTTCGTGCCCACTTCATATTGCTTGGACTTGAACGGGGCGAACACTTCGCCGGCATTCGCGGCCGTAGGCGGGGCAACGCTGCCGCGGCTCAGGCCCGACGTGAAGTTGGCATACAGCGACACGTTTTCCATCGGCATGACGACCAGACCAGCCAGCGGCGACACGGCGCTTTCGCTGTACGAACCCGTCACCGCGCCGCTCGGCGCCAGGTTGTCGAGCGATACCTTTTGCTTGCGCAAGCCGCCGGTAAACAGCACGCGCCCGTCCAGGAACGTCAGCGTGTCGGTCAGCGAGACGCTCGACAGCTCGGTTTCCGAGGTCTTGGTCGGCGCCAGGCGGTTGCCCGTCATCGGCGTGATCGCGACCGGGTTGTAGATGCTCGAGAGCTGCGACGAGCTTGGCGCGGCCGACAGGTAGAAGCTGCCGGCTTCGCTGTCCAGGCGCGAGACCGAGGCGGTGATGAAGTGCTTGATGCCGGCCGTATCCAGGCTCAGGCGGGCGCCGACTTCGCCGGTCTTGCTGCGCGCATAGGCGTCGTACCAGGCGTTGGTCAGGCGGAAATTACCGGCAGCATCGACTCCGTTCAGTGCGCGCGCCGTCGGGAAGTCCTGCTCGCTGGCGCCGTAGTGGTAGCCAGCCGTCGCGTAGACCATCAATTGGTTCGACACATCGTATTCGAGGCGCGACGCAATCGTCGCATCGCGGAACTCGAGGTCGGCGCCGCGGTACACGGCGCGGTGGCCCGACGGTGGCGCCGGGATCGACGTGATGTCAGGACGGAAGCTGTTCTGCGCGCGGAAGTTGTCGGTCTTTTCTTGCTGGCCATAGCTGTCCAGGGTCCAGCGCAGCTTGGGCGAGCGGTAGTCGAGCGCGATTGCGGCCAGACCAAAGTCCTGCTTGCCCTCGTCGATATTGGTGTCGCCGCCACGGATCACGCCGTTGACGCGCACGCCCCAGGCGCCGTCCTCGCCAAAACGGCGGCCGACGTCGACATGGTTGCCAAACAGCGCCTGGCTCTCATAGGTGGCCGTCACGCGCGTCAGTGGCTGGTCGCCGGCGCGCTTGGTGACGATGTTGATGTTGCCACCGACGCTGCCGTTCGGGCTGATGCCGTACATCAGCGTGCCCGGGCCCTTGAGCACTTCGACGCGCTCCATGATGGCGGCTGGCATCCGGTTCGACGACGACAGGCCGTACAAGCCGTTCATGCCGACGTCGCCGCTGGTGACATTGAAGCCGCGGATCTGGAAGTCTTCACTGAAGCCACCGGTCGAGGTCATCACGCGCACCGAGGCTTCGTTGACGACCACGTCGGCCAGCGTGCGCACCTGCTGGTCTTCGAGGATCTGCGATGTGTAGTTGGTGGTGGAGAACGGCGTCTTCATGATGTCCGCCTCACCCAGCACGCCCAGGCCGCCACTGCGCCTGATCTGGCCGCCCGCGTAGGCAGGATCGGCTTGCACCTTGGCACCGGTGATGACGACCTGCTCGACCGGGGCTGGCGCCATGTCCTGGGCACTGGCTGCCAGCGGCAGCCACAGGATCGGTGCCGACGCAACGGCGCCGCCCAATGCGCTCCTGACAAGGCGCGCAAGCAGCGAGTGTTTATGGGGGGCGGTGGCGAACGACGACGAGTGGCGCAGTGGATTCATGTTGGCTGGGAAAGACTTGGGAAAAACACATTCTACCAGTAATGAGAATCGTTATCATCATCATTCTCATCTGACTCAAAGCCATCGCCAAAAAGAATTTCAAAATAAATTTAATGCCGTTCGGCAATTTGTCGCCCTGTACTCATGAGAGCGAACGAAGCGCTCGAAATTACCGAATTCTCCCCCCTACCTATTTCAGGAGTTCAACATGCTGAGCCTTCATACCAACAACGCCGCCCTGTCCGCACAAAACGCGATTTCCCGTAACCAGGGTTCGTTGTCGACCTCGATGACCCGCCTGTCGACCGGCTACCGCATCAACTCGGCCATGGACGACGCTGCCGGCCTGCAGATCGCAACCCGCCTGAAAGCACAGAGCAGCGGCATGGCCGTCGCCATGCGCAACACCCAGAACGCCACGTCGATGATGCAGACCGCCGAAGGCGCGCTGGGCGAAGCAAGCAACATCCTGGTGCGCATGAAGGATCTGGCCACCCAGGCAGCCGATGCATCGTCGAACGCAGCCGACAAGACCGCCATGCAGTCGGAATACGACGCACTGGCCAGCGAACTGACCAACATCGTGGGCAACACCTCGTTCGGTGGCGCCAAGCTGCTCAACAGCAAAGCAGTTACCGCCGATGTCACCGCTGCCACGGCAAAATCAACCGCAGCAAACTTGGCAAAGGCCAATGCGGACGCGATCCTTGGTACCTCGACCCCGGGTGCGACTGCTGCTGACGCGCCAACCGGCACTGGCGCTGCACAGGATTACATGCTTGCAGTGCACAACTACAACGCGGCGCCAGACGCAGCTCTGCTGCAGACCATGGCAACGGCAAAGATCGCTTTTGACAAAGCGACGGAAGCGGCCGGGAAAGCCGATACCGCAGCAACCTCTGCAACCGATTATCTGGCGGGCGTCACTGCATCCCAGGCAGCCATCGGCGGTGCCGGCAAATTTAGCGACAAGCTGAATTTCCAGATCGGCGCATCGAGCAGCGAGACCATGGAACTGGATCTGTCGGCTCAGATGAACTCGATGCAAACCTCGTTGGTCACTATCAGCTCACGTTACAACTCGTTTGGCGTGGCGAGCACCGTAACGGGTACCGAGTTGACCGCCGACGGCAGCGCGAATCTGGCTGTGGACAATCTGCAGGCCGCGATCGATTCGCTGGGCGCAGTCCGTTCGTCGCTGGGTGCAACCGCCAACCGTCTCGAACACGCCAACACCAACCTGGCCAACGTCAGCAGCAACACCCAGGCTGCTGCCGGTCGCATCATGGACGTCGACTTCGCTACCGAAAGCGCCAGCATGACGTCGAACCAGATGCTGCTGCAAGCCGGTACCGCGATGCTCAAGCAGTCGAACAGCCTGTCGTCGATGGTCATGTCCCTGCTGCAATAATGGCCGCAAGCCCGGGCCTCACCCCGGGTTAGAAATCCAAGGCCAGCCACACGGTTGGCCTTTTTTTATTCTTGACAGGCACTCTGATGGCCCACATGTTCCCCGTTGCCGCGCTGCCCCCGCCCGTCCTCGCGCCACTGCAGGTCGGCGCCGTGGTGGCCCCGGCTGCCGTGCTGGCCGGCGGCGCCGATGCGCTGCCGCTGCCGTTTTCCGCGCCCCGCGCGCCGGAACCACAAGCAGCCGGCCAGCCATCGGCCGAGTCCGGTGCGGACGGCGCGGCGATGCGGCCCGATCAGGTGCTGATGGCACGTCAGCTCGCCTATCAGCAGCAGGACGCCGCCGGCCTGGCGCGCGCCTGGCGCAGCCAGGTACGCAATCATGGGAGCCAGTTGACCAGCCGCGCGCTGGCCGACATGGGCGGGCATTTGTCGCCGGCGATGCTCGCTGCAGGGCAACAGGGCCAGGTCGTGCACCAGCCCCAGCTGCTCGCGACGCACCAGGATGCCTGGCGCTTCACGGTGCATGGCGGTGGCGAAACGCCGCAGCACCTGGCCGTGCTGGCCGATGAGGCCGACAAGCCACCAGGCCGCCGGCGCCGTGCGCGCGCCGCGCTGCGTCTCGAACTCGAACTGGCCGATGGCAGCGCCGTCGTGATCCAGGTCGAACCGACGCCGCAGGGGCTGGTGATCGAGGTCTGCGCGCCAGACGCCAGCGCGCTCACGCGCCTGCGCTGGTTGCAGCCCGAACTCGAAACGGCGCTGTCTCGGGCCGGCCTGACCGTGCTGCGCTGGGGCTTTCGCGATGCCCTGCCCCCCGGACGCAGTCACGCGATGATCGCCAATGCCGAAGAAGCGGCGCAAGCGCTGACGCCGGCCGTGTTTCGCGCCGTGGCCGAACTGGCGCTGCTGCTGCCTGCGCAGCGCGCACGCGGCTGACAGACCGGACTGACCTGCGCGCCGCCATCGGCGCTGCGCCGACTACAATGGCAGTTGTCTTCACGCATCTGCCTTTCCAATGACACGTTGCATACGCTCGCGGCCATCGCCCCTGTTTCCGATGAGCCCATCTGCATGAAGTTGCCCCTGCCTCCCCTTCCGGCATCCTCGGCCAACGACGCCGCGCCGCCGCCGTCGGCATTCGGGCCGATGCGCGCGCCCGTGTTCCGCATGCTGTGGCTGACCTGGCTGATCGCCAACACCTGCATGTGGATGAACGACGTGGCCGCCGCCTGGATGATGACATCGCTGACGACCGCGCCGATCTGGGTCGCCCTTGTGCAGACCGCATCGATGCTGCCCGTCTTCCTGCTCGGCCTGCCCAGCGGCGCGCTGGCCGATATCCTCGACCGCCGGCGCTACTTCATCATCACGCAGTTCTGGGTCGCCATCGTGGCCACGATCCTGTGTGCGGTGATCCTGGCCGACGCCATCACGCCGCCGGTGCTGCTGGCGCTCACCTTTGCCAACGGCATCGGCCTGGCCATGCGCTGGCCCGTGTTCTCGGCGATCGTGCCCGAACTGGTGCCACGCGCGCAGCTGCCGGCCGCGCTGGCATTGAATGGCGTGGCGATGAACGCGTCGCGCATCGCCGGACCGCTGGCGGCGGGCGCCATCATCGCGAGCCTGGGCAGCGCCTATGTGTTCGTGCTCAATGCGGTGCTGTCGGTGATTTCGGGCTTCGTGATCATGCGCTGGCGCCGCACGCACGTGCCAAGTCCGCTGGGGCGCGAGCGGATCGGCGGCGCGATGCGCGTCGGCCTGCAGTTTGCGCGGCACTCCAACCGCGTCAAGGCAGTGCTGGCGCGGGTGGCGGCGTCGTTCTTCCACTCCACGGCCCTGATGGCGCTGCTGCCACTGGTGGCACGCGCGCAGGGTGGTGGTGGCGCCGGCGTGTTCACGCTGCTGCTGGCCTGCATGGGCGGCGGCGCGATCAGCGCCGTGTTTTTCCTGCCGCGCATGCGCCAGGCGTTCAGCCGCGACAGGCTCGTCATGGGCAGCACCGTGCTGTCGGCGGCGATGATCGCGGTGGCGGCCATCAGCACGAACGTGGTCCTGACCTCTGGCGCGATGTGGCTGTCGGGGATGGCGTTCATCGTGTCGGCCAATTCGCTGAGCGTGTCGATGCAGATGGCCCTGCCCGACTGGGTGCGGGCGCGCGGGATGTCGATCTACCAGATGGCGCTCATGGGCGCGAGTGCGACGGGCGCCGCGGTCTGGGGCCAGGTCGCGACGCTCGACAGCGTGCAGCACAGCCTGTTGTATGCGGCCGGCAGCAGCGTGGTCGTCATGGCACTCGTGCTGCGCGCCATCCAGGACCGCGAGCTGCTCGAAGACATGACGCCGTCGTCGGCGCTCAAGGCGCTGGCGCCGTCGCTCTCGCCGCTGCAGGACGGCGGGCGCCTCGTGCTGACAGTCGAATACCGGATCGACCCGGCCCGCACCGAGGCGTTCATGGCACTGATGGAACTGAGCCGGCGCGCGCGCCTGCGCCAGGGCGCACTGAGCTGGACCTTGCTGCGCGACGTCAGCGATCCAGGATTATTTACCGAGCAGATCATCGATCCGTCCTGGACCGAACACCTGCGCCGCTTCGACCGCGCCACCGCGGGCGACGCCGCACTGCGCGAGCGCAAGCTGGCGTTTCACCTGGGCCCGGACGGCCCGGTGATCACGCGGCGCCTGGTGGCGAAGGGCTGATCAGCCCACCGTGCCGACGATCGACACGTCGCGGTTTTCGGGGATCTCGTTGTACGACAGCACGTGCAGGCCCGGTGCGAACAGCCGCGCGTAACGGGCCAGCAGCGGCCGTACCTGCGGCAGCACCAGCAAGAGCGGGGGCGTTTGCTGGCCCTTCATCTGTTCGCGCGCGACCGGCATGTTGATCTGCAGTTGCGACAGCAGTTGCGGGTCGATCGGGTAATTGTCCAGCGCGACCTTGCCGCCGCCATTCTGGCGCGCCTGGTTCAGGGACCCGAGCAGCATGTTTTCCAGTTCGGCCGACAGGTTAAAGGCCGGCATGTCCTTCTTCTTGCCGAACAGCGTCGAGACGATCTGGCGCCGCAGCGCGCAGCGTACTTCGGCCGCCAGCAGGATCGGATCCTTGGTCGTCTCCGAGCTGTCGAGCAGCGTGGTGGCGATCACCACGATGTCCTTCAATGACACGCCTTCGGTCAGCAGCACGCGGAACACGCGCAGCAGCTGGGTGTGCGTGAGCGCCTTGTCGAGCGCGGCGGCCAGCTTGGGCGACAGCGCCGTCAGGCGTTCCATGATTGCCGGCACGTCTTCGTGGCGGAACAATTCGTGCAGGTATTCGCGCACCACTTTCGACACGTGCGTGGCGATCGCGCTCGGCACTTCGACCACCTGGTAGCCCAGGCCCAGCGCGTGCGCCTTCTGCTCGGGCAGGATCCACGTGATTGCCATCCCGTAGGCCGGCTCGATCCCGGGAATGCCATCGAGTTCGCCGTACACGTTCGGCGACGGGATTGCCAGCAGATGGTCGGGCATGACTTCGGCCTCGGCCACGACGGTGCCCGACAGGCTGATCGCGTATTGCGTCGGGCGCAGCGCCAGGTCGTCACGCACCGAGATCGCCGGCAGCAGCATCCCCATCTGCTCCGACAGGCTCTGGCGCACGCCCTTGATGCGCTTGGCCAGCGGCTCAGCCTGGGCGCGGTCGATCATGCCCACCAGCTTGTAGCCCACCGCCACCGTGACCGCCTGCACCACCGGCAGCGCCTGCCAATCGAGTTCGGGCACGCGGTCGTCGCGCAGCGCAGCCTCGATCTTCGCGACGCCCGCCACGTCCGGCGCAACGATGCGTTTGGCCATGGTCCAGCCGACCCAGGCCAGCACGCCAGCAGCGACCGTAAAGAACCACCAGGGCATGCCCGGCACGATCGCCAGGATCATCATCACGCCGGCAGCCGAGTACAACACGCCCGGCCGGGCCAGCAATTGCTGGCTGACCTGATCTTCGAGGTCGCCCGATTCGCCAATGCGCGTGACCAGGATCGCGGCGGCGGCCGACAGCAGCAGCGCCGGGATCTGGCCCACCAGGCCATCGCCGATCGTGAGCAGTGCGTAGACGCGGAACGAGTCGGCCAGCGGCAGGTCGTGCATCAGCGAACCGATGGCGATACCGCCGATCAGGTTGATGATCAGGATCAGGATCGAGGCGATGGCGTCGCCGCGCACGAATTTCGAGGCGCCGTCCATCGCGCCATAAAAGTCGGCTTCGGCCGCGACGTCCTTGCGCCGCGTAGTCGCCTGTTCCTGGTTGACCAGGCCGGCATTGAGGTCGGCGTCGATCGCCATCTGCTTGCCCGGCAGCGCATCGAGCGTGAAGCGCGCCGAGACTTCCGAGATGCGTTCGGCGCCCTTGGTCACGACGATGAAGTTGATGATCATCAGGATCACGAACACCACCAGGCCGACGACGAAATTGCCGCCGATGACGACGTTGCCGAACGATTCGATGACCTGGCCGGCCGCATGCGTGCCTTCGTGGCCGTGCAGCAGGACCACCCGGGTCGAGGCCACGTTCAGCGCCAGGCGCATCAGGGTCGTGCCCAGGATCACGGTCGGGAACACCGAGAAGTCGAGCGGGCGCCGCGCCGTCACGGCCACCAGGATCACGATCAGCGCCAGCACGATGTTGAACGTGAACAGCACGTCGAGCAGGATCGGCGGCAGCGGCAGGATGATCATGCCCAGGAGCGCGATCAGGAACACGGGCGCGGCGAACTTGTGGCGGCGCAGTTCTCCGACGAAGGCGTTGAAGGAATTCGTTACGGTCATGCTGGAGCCTCACTCAGGTGCGGTGGTACGACCACCTCGTTGGGGAACCGGGGCGGCGCCTGGCGCCTGCCTGCACGGAACGCATTCAGTTGTAAAACATAATTCAGCACTTGCGACACGGCCTGGTACAGCGGTGCCGGAATCTGCTGCTGCACCTGGCTCGTGTGATAAATCGCACGCGCCAGCGGCGGCAGCTCGAGTGTCTCGATCTTGTTTTCGGTGGCGATGCGGCGGATGAACAGTGCCATCTCGTCGACGCCCTTGGCCACCACGAACGGCGCCTCGGCGCGGTCGACGTCGTACTTCAGCGCGACCGCGTAATGCTCGGGATTGACGATCACCACGTCGGCCGTCGGCACCGACTTGCGCACGCTGCGCTGGGCCAGCTGGTGTTGCAGCTGGCGGATGCGCTGCTTGATTTCGGGCCGGCCTTCGCTGCTCTTGTGCTCTTCCTTGATGTCCTGCTTGCTCATGCGCTGGTTACGCATGAACAGAAAACTCTGCACCGGCACGTCGATCAGCGCGAAGATCACGAACACCGTCACCAGCGCCATCAGCGCATCGAACACGAGTGTCCCGCCGACCGCGATGGCGTTGTCCAGGGGCATGCGCTGCAACTCGATGTAGCCCTTGATGCTGCCGCTCGAGACATGCCACAGCACGATCCCGAGCACGATCGCCTTGGCTGCCGACGTCAAAAAGCCCACCCAGTGCTTCTGCTTGAACAGGTTGCCCAGATTGGTCAGCGGATTGAGGCGGCTGAACTTCGGCGCCAGGTTCTTGCCGCTGGCAACAATGCCGCCCGGGATCGCGCCGGCAATGACGATCGCCACCGGCACAGCCACCAATGGCAGCACCATGTGCACGAGCAGCAGCAACGCTGACGAAAACACCGTCGACATCGCGTTTTCCAGGTCGCCCGCCTCGCGCAGGGGCACGAACACGAGGCGAAACAGGTGGCGCATGTCTTCCAGGTAGCCGGGCAGCATCAGCATGAAGATCTTCAGGCTGATCAGGATCCCGACGGCCGTGGCCAGGTCGCGCGAACGCGCCACCTGCCCCTCGTCACGCGCTTTCTTGAGCTTTTGTGCCGAGGGTTTTTCGGTCTTGTCGCCGCTGCTGCTATCGGCCATGGGCCAGCCTCATTTGTTCGGTCAGCATTTCCAGCACCTGGTTGGTCATCGCGATGTAGTGCTCGGGGATAAAGCGCACCAGCTGGATCAGCATCAGCAGGCCAAAAATCGTCACCAGTGAAAAACCCAGTGAAAACAGGTTCAGGCTGGGCGCGACGCGATTCAGAAAACCAAAGCCGATCTGCACCACCACTGTGGAAAACACGAGCGGCAGCGCCAGCAGGATGGCGGCGGCGAACACCCAGCTCAGGTTCAGCGCCACGGCTTCGAGCAGCATCGGCTGCAGCCCGCCGCCGACCGGCCAGGCCAGGAAACTCTGGCCCAGCACCGCCACCAGCACCAGGTGCGCGTCGATGGCAAAGAACACCAGCATCGCCACCAGCGCCATCAGGCTGGAAATCACGTCCGACGCCTGGCCGTTGACCGGGTCGTTCATCGTCGCCATCGAAAAGCCGATCTGGCTCGAGGCCAGGAAACCCAGCATGCTGATGGCCGCCATTGCGAACTGCAGTGCCAGGCCGATGACGGCGCCGATCACGGCCTGCTCGAACATCGCCAGCACGCCGGCCAGCGAAAACGGATCGGGCATCGCGCCCTTGCTGGTCAGCGGCAGCATCAGGAACGACAGCACCACCGCCAGCAGCGCGCGCACCGCGATGGGAATCGTGCCATCGCCCAGTACCGGCGCGGTGATCATCATCGCCATGATGCGGCAGAATGGCCACCACAGGGCGCCGATCAGGGGCATCAGGAAGCCGTACAGTTCCATCGGCGCGCGCCCTGCCCTAGCCGACGAGCGTGGCTGCGCGCTGGAACACCGAGACGCAGTAATCCATCAGCGTCGACGTCAACCAGTGCCCCGCCAGGATCACGGCCAGCAGCGTGACGAGCAGGCGCGGCAGGAAACTCAGCGTCTGTTCGTTGATCTGCGTGGCCGCCTGCACCAGTGCGACCAGCAGGCCGACCAAGAGGCCCGGGATCACCAGTACCATTACCATCAGCATGACGATCTGCAGTGCCTCGACCACGAGGTCGACGGCGATATCGGGCGTCATTGCCAGTCTCCTGCGGCGACGCGGTGGTCAGTGTCAGTACGCATGGATGCTGCCAACCAGTGTGCTCACCGTGAGCGTCCAGCCATCGACCAGCACGAACAGCAGCAGCTTGAATGGCAGGGAAATGACAAGGGGCGAGAGCATCATCATGCCCATCGCCATCAGTACCGACGAAACCACCAGGTCGATGATCAAAAACGGGATGAACAGCATCGCCCCGATCTGGAACGCCGTCTTCAGTTCGGACAGCACGAACGCTGCCAGCTTGACCGGGAAGCTGTGCTGCTGCGGCGGCTGGGCCGTCGACTCGCCGGCCAGTCGCGCGACCTGCGCCAGCGACGCCTTGCTGGTCTGGGCCAGCATGAAGCGCGAGATGGGCTGCTCAGCGATACGCAGCGCCGTCTCGAGGCCGATCTTGTCCTGGTCGTACGGCAGGAATGCCTGGGTCCAGACCTGCTCGCCCACGGGGCGCATGACGAGGATGGTCAGGATCAGGGCGATGCCGGTGATGATCCGGGTGGGCAGGCCCTGCTGCAGACCGAGGGCCTGGCGCAGCAGCGACAGCACGATCACGAAGCGCGTGAAGCAGGTCATCATCATGACCATCACGGGCAGCAGCCCGAGCAGCGTCATGAGCACCAGAATCTGCGACTTGACGCTCATGCCGGCGCTGGTGGACGTGGCGCCGGGCAGCACGCCGGCCAGCAGGTCCTGGTTCTGGGCGGCCGCCGGAACGGCAATCAACAATCCCACCAACAGCGCCGACAGAAGCGCAGGGGCGCGGGCCCTGACGCCCCCGGTAATACACATCATGGCGCGAGAATGTCCAGGTTCAGACCTTCGAGGTCGATCACCTTCAGACCGTACTGCTCGCCCGCGACGACCACTTCGGCGCGACCGATCGGCGTACCGTTGACCTTGATGACCAGCGGTTCGCCGGCCAGCGAATCGAGCGGCAGCACCGACGACGGGCCGATATCCATCAGTTCCTGCAGCGAGATGCGCACCGAACCGACTTCAAGGGTCAGCGTGACCGGGATGCGCCGCATCATCTGCGGCAGCTGGCGGGCGCCGCTGCGACCGGCGGCGACTTGCAATGCATCCTGGCCGTCCAGATCGTCAATGATGACGTCGCCACTCAGTTGCTCGTTGAGATTCATGTCCATTATTCGGCATCTTCAAATGAGGTTAAACACAGCTTGCCCTTGTGCTCCGCCACCGAGGCGGTGAACAGGCGGGAGTTGTCCAGCAATACATCGGCGCGACCGACCGATACCGGGATCACGTCGCCGATCTGCAGACCAAACAGCGTGGCGAGCGTGACTTCCTTGCTCACCAGGCAGCCCTCGAGCTTGACTTCGAGGCGCGAGGCCAGCGGTTCGCGCGGCATGCGCGCACCCCCTGCCGCGCGCACGGCGCCACGGTCGGCCTTGATGCCCTGCAGCACGCAGGCCATCAAGGCGTGGTCGAGCCCAATCCAGATCTGCCCTTCCGGCGCGGCCTGGGTCGGCTCATCGGTATCGCGCCGGCCGTACTGGGCGCGCAGCACAGCGCGCAGCACCCATCCGGTCTTGCCAGGCGCGCTTGCCGGCACGACAGCAGCGCCAGCGACTGCGCGCAGTGGCGCGGGCGCGCCGTCCACCCTGGCCAGGCCCTCGGCCACGCGGGCATCGAGCAGGCTGGCCAGTAGCTGGGCCAGCGTGGCGGCGAGCCGTTCTTCCGTGGCCGTAACACGCTCCATCACGGGATTTTGCTGCGTTGCAGCAGAAACCGTTGGCTGATGGCGTGCGTACCGCCCTTCCAGCAGGCCCAACAGCAGGCTGCGCTCGAAGGCAACGGCAGCCACGCCGTAGTGGCCACTTACTCCCAACCAGCGTAATCCGGGCTGCTCGGGCGCCCGTTCGAACGACAGCTGCTCCAGGCGGTAGGCGCCCCAGTGCCGGCGCCCCCCGGGTGATGCCATTTCGCTACCAATCGCCTCGGCCAGTCCGGCAGCGAACGCCGGCAGCAGATGCACCGGACGCCCAAGCAAGCATGGGTCGAGCACCTGGTGGTCACGCCGTCGGTCAAGTTGATTAATTGCCATCTGTCTTTACCGAAAGTTAATGTCACATTGTTTTGATTCCGCACAGCAATAATTATACAGCGAGTTCAAACGCCGCAACTTTGACATATCGCTTTGATTTATCATTTGCCCTACGGTAATATTGAGTCACTGCATTGCACCATCTGCCCTCTGCAGAGTGAATGTCAGGGGTAACTTGCCTAGGCGCGACAGGTCACCGTGCATACAAATCCACACCGCACCAGCCTCCGATTTAACAAATTTCAGCGAAGAAATTACTAAAAGGTTGTTAAATTTTGTCGCTGATGAACAACAATACTTCCTCAAGGAACCACGATGGCAAATGAACTTGCTGGCCTGATCCGCGCTGATCTTGCACAACTGAGCAATGACGCAAGCCGTTTGGCGATCAACCCTGCCTCGGCTTCGTTTGCCGGGCTCGGCGCGCCAACGGGCGGCGCCGAAGCGTTTTCATTTACCCAGGCCATGCAAAGCGCCATCGCCGGCGTCGATGCCCAGGACCAGGCTGCAAGTGCCCGCGTTACGGCGGTCGAAACCGGCAAGAGCGACGACCTGGTCGGGGCCATGCTGGCCAGCCAGGAAGCCAGCCTCTCGTTCTCGATGCTGATGCAAGTACGCAACAAAGTGATGGGCGCAGTCGATGAACTGCTCAAGCTCCCGATCTGATTTCTTCGACAAGCGACGCTCACGTGCTCTCCTCCCTCAAGTCCTCCTTCAGCGGCAAGCTCGCGCTGCCCGCGCTGCCGCCGCTGCTGCGCAATAACCTGCCGCTGATGCTTGGCCTGGCCATGGCGGTCACGGCTGCCGTCATGATGTTCATGTGGCAGGATCAATCGAGCTACAAGCCGGTCTTCGGCGCGCGCGAGAAAGTCGTCGCCGCCGACATGATGACGGTGCTGGAAGCCGAACAGATTCCCTACCGCGTGCATCCGGACAGCGGCCAGGTCCTGGTCCCGTCGTCGCAGCTGGGCAAGGTGCGCATGCTGCTCGCGGCCAAGGGCGTGACCGCCCAACTGCCGGCCGGCCTCGAACTGATGGACCGTAACGACCCGCTGGGCGTGTCGCAATTCGTGCAGGACGTACGCTTCCGGCGCGGCCTGGAAGGCGAGCTCGCGCAAAGTATCCTGGCGATGGATTCGATCGCCAGTGCGCGCGTGCACCTGGCCATTGCAAAGACCAGTTCGTTCGTGACGGGCAATGCCGATGGCAACTCGGCGTCGGTCGTGGTGGCCGTCAAGCCGGGCCGCAGCCTGGGCAACGAGCAGATCGCCGCCATCGTCAACCTGGTCTCGGGCAGCGTCGCGGGGCTCTCGCCCCAGCGCGTCTCGCTGGTCGACCAGGCCGGCAATTACCTGTCCTCGCGCATCGACCTGGCCGACGGCTTCGATGGCGCCGCGCAGGGCGACACGGCTGCCAAGCGCCACGCCGATGAGGTGCGCTCCAACGTCAACGACCTGCTCGCACCGATCCTCGGCGTGGCCAACTACAAGGTCAGCGTTACCGCCGCCGTGGACAACGACCGTGTCGACGAGACACAGGAAAAATACGGCGAAGCGCCGAAGGTCACGAGCGAGGCAATGCGCGAAGAGATGGAAAAGAGCCGGATGGCGATGGGCGTGCCGGGCACGCTGTCGAACCGGCCGCCGGCGCCCGCTACCGCAGAAGCGGCAGGCGCCGCGCCTGCCGAAAAAGCCGACGACGGCAACGCCCGCAAGAACGCCACCACGCGCCAGTACGCGTATGACCGCGCGATCACGCAAATCAAGCGCGAACGCGGCCGCCTGAAAAAACTGTCGGTGGCCGTCGTGCTCAACACGACCAGCGCTGCCGACGGCAAGGCCTGGACGCCGGCCGAACTGACGAATATCGAGAAAATCCTGGCCGGTGGCCTGGGCATCGACGCCACACGGGGCGACGTGCTGGCCGTGTCGGCCATGAAGTTCCCGGCCGCGCCGGTCGAACAGGCATGGTGGCAGGAACGCGACAACATCGTCGACATGGCGAGCTGGGCCTTGTGGGCCATCGGCGCGGTGCTGGCGTACTTCCTGCTGGCCCGGCCGCTGCTGCGCGCTGCCACCACGCGCCTGGCGCCGCCGTCGCCGACGTCGGCCACGCCGGCACTGGCGGGCGCTGCCGCAGCGCCACTCACCGCGCTGCCGGCCGGCGTGACGGCGCTTGAAGCGCCGGCGCCGGGCAACCCGGGCGCCGTCATTCCCCTCCTCGAGAACTATGACTTGCCACCGTCCGGCTCGCCGGTCGACGTCATGGTCGATCACCTGAAAGTGCTGGCGGCCAAAGAGCCGGAGCGCGTCGCCGAAGTCGTCAAACAATGGGTACAGAAAAAACATGGCCGAACTGAATAACGTGGAAGACGGCGAACTCGAGGCCGGTCTGAGCCCGGTCGAACAGGCGGCCATCGTGCTGCTGTCGATCGGTGAAGAGCAGGCTGCGGCCGTGCTGCGCTGCCTCGAGCGCGACGAACTGATGGAGCTGACCCAGGTCATGTCGCGCATGAGCGGCATCAAGGTCGACACCGTCAAATCGGCGCTGCAGAGCTTCTTCGACGACTACCGCCAGCAAAGCGGCCTGCACGGCGCCTCGCGCAGCTACCTGAAGCGTTCGCTCGACCTGGCGCTGGGCAGCGACATCGCCAACAGCGTGCTCAATTCGATCTACGGCGATGCGATCCGCCCGAAAATGGCGCGCCTGCAGTACGCGTCGCCGAAGTGGCTGGCCGAATTCGTCTCGAGCGAGCACGTGCAGATGCAGGCCGTGTTCCTGGCCTTCCTGCCACCCGCGCTGGCTTCGCAGATCCTCGAAGCACTACCGGTAGAAGGCCGCGAACTGGTGCTGCTGAACATGGCGCGCCTGGACGAGATCGACCGCGACGTGCTGCACGAACTCGAAGAACTGGTGGGCCGCTGCCTGGCCGCGCTCGACACGCAGAGCGCCAGCGTCGAAGGCGTGCGCCAGGTCGCCGACATCCTCAACCGCCTGCAGGACAACCGCGCCGGCATGGTCGAACTGCTGCGCGCCCACGATCCTGCGGTCGTCTCGCAGATCGAAATGTCGATGTACGACTTCTTCATCCTGTCGCGCCAGACCGAACAGGTCATCTCGCGCCTGCTCGACGACGTGCCGCTGGAACAGTGGGCCATCGCGCTGAAAGGCGCCGAAGCGCCGCTGCGCGACGCCATCCTGGCCGCGATGCCGCGCCGCCAGGCGCAAAGCTTCGAAGACCTGATGCGTCGCTCCGGGCCGGTGCCGATGTCGCGCATCGAGCAGACCCGCCGCGAGATCATGACCACAGTCAAGGAACTGGCCGACGCCGGCGAAATCGACATCCAGCTGTTTGCCGAGGCGACTGCCGAATGAAACCGTTTCGCGCTTATCACTTTCCGCCGCTGCACCAGTTCAGCGCGGCGCGCCCTGCCGGTGCATCCGCCGGCGCGGCCGGTGGCAATGCCGCCGACGAGTGGCAAAGCGCGCTGGCCGACGGCTATCGCCAGGGCCAGCGTGACGGGTACGAGGTGGGCCTGGACCAGGGCCGCGCCGACGGTATTGCATCCGGCAAGATCGAGGGCCTCGAACGGGGTCTCGAGGAAGGCCGCGCGATGGCGCTCGAGAGTTTCGAACAACTGGCCAAGCCGGTCGACGCGATGCTCAAGAGCCTCAAGAAACTCAAGACCGACCTGCGCGCCGCGCAGCGTACCGAAGTGGTCGACCTGGTGGGCAAGATCGCGCGCCAGGTAATCCGCGCCGAACTGGCGCTGCAGCCGGTGCAGCTGCTCTCGCTGGTCGAGGAAGCGCTGGCCGTGATGCCGCCGTCGCGCGATCAGGTCGAAGTGTTCATGAATCCGGAAGAACTGCGCCGCGTGCTGGAGCTCGATCCGAAGCGCGCCAAGAAGTGGACCATCCTGCCCGACCCGGCGCTCGACGCCGGCGAATGCCGCGTGCGTTCGGGCGACCATGAAGTCGATGCCGGTTGCCAGGGGCGCCTGACGGCCGTCATGGAACAGGTGCATCAGCAGTTGCTCGGCGAAGGAGAGCAGGCATGACGGGGTTGGCGCATTCACTCGCCGACTCGCTGCGCGCCGTCGAACTGGGCGCCGTGCCGGTGGCCACACCCACCGGGCGCCTGGTCGGCGCCCAGGGGCTGCTGCTGGAAGCGAGCGGCTGCCGCCTGCACACAGGCCAGCGCTGCCGCATCGAGACCGTCGATGGCGAATGGCTCGATGCGCAGGTGGTCGGCTTTCGCGACAAGGTCTCGTATCTGATGCCGTTCAAAAAGGCGACCGGCCTGGCCACCGGCGCGCGCGTGCTGCCGGCGACGGACAAGGGCGACCTCATGATCGGCCCAAGCTGGATGGGCCGCATGGTCAACGGCCTGGGCGAACCGATCGACGGCCTGGGCCGCCTCGGTGGCGACCAGCCACTTGCCCCTGCCCCGCCGCGCGTGAATCCGCTGAAAAAAACCCCGGTGGACGAACCGCTCGACGTGGGCGTACGCGCCATCAATGCGATGCTCACGATCGGCAAGGGCCAGCGCGTCGGCCTGATGGCCGGCTCGGGCGTCGGCAAATCGGTGCTGCTGGGCCTGATCACGCGCCAGACCGTGGCCGATGTGGTCGTGGTTGGCCTGATCGGCGAGCGCAATCGCGAGGTGCGCGAATTCGTCGAGCGCTCGCTCGGCCCCGAAGGCCTGAAGCGCGCCGTTCTCGTCGTCGCGCCGGCCGACGAAAGCCCGCTGATGCGCGTGATGGCGACCGAGCTGTGTCATGCGGTCGCGGCGCATTTCCGCGACCGCGGCCAGAACGTGCTGCTGCTGTGCGATTCGCTGACCCGCTACGCGATGGCGCTGCGCGAAGTGGCGCTGTCGCTGGGCGAGCCGCCGGCCACGCGCGGCTATCCGCCGTCGGTGTTTTCGAACATGCCGCAACTGGTGGAATCGGCCGGCAACGGCGAGAACCCGCAAGGCAGCATGAGCGCGATCTACACGGTGCTGGCCGAAGGCGACGACCAGCAGGATCCGGTGGTCGACTCGGCGCGCGCGATCCTGGATGGCCACATCGTGCTCACGCGCGAACTGGCCGAGCGCGGCCACTATCCGGCGATCGACGTTGCGCAATCGATTTCGCGCTGCATGGCGCAGGTGGTCACGCCGGAACACACGCTGGCCGCGCGCAAGCTCAAGGCGGCCCTGGCGCGCCACGCACGCGTGCGCGACCTGATTCCGCTGGGCGCGTATGTGCCGGGCGCCGACCCCGAGACCGACCGCGCGGTGCAGCTGCAACCGCATATCGATGCGTTCCTGTGCCAGGGCACACGCGAAGGCGCGCCCATCGACAATTGCATCGACGCCCTGAAAGCGATCATGGCATGACACGTTCGACGACCATCCGCAGCCTGGGCACCCTGGTGCAACTCCGTTCGACTCAGGTCGAACGCCTGGAAGCCGACCTGGCCAGCCAGGAAGCGACCCGGGTGCGCTACCAGAACAACCTGGATCGCCTGACGGCGCTGACGCACGGCAGCGGCGCATCGGGCGCGGCGCTGCAGGTCAATCCGGCCATGGCGCTGAACTGCGGCGCCTACAAGCAGGGCGTGATGGCGCTGGCCGACAGCCACCGGATCGACCTGTCGCTGCACCAGGCGAACATGGCGGTCTCGCAGACCCGGCTCAAGGATGCCTGGGTCGGCCGCGAACTGCTGGGCAAGGTGCTGGCGCGCGAACAAGGTGCGCAGGCACGCGACACAGACCGATTGATGAAAAAACGCGACGACGAGATTGCCAACCAATCGTGGATGGCAGGACGGACGGCATGAGCTGCAACGAGCACCCAAGGAGAACACCATGGCATCAGTGATTACTGCACCGACCTACGACCCGATCAGCACGGCGAGCGCACTGGCCGACAAGTACGTGGCCTCGCGCCGCGAGATGATCGCGACCCAGACAAAGCAGGCGGAGGCCGCCGAACGTGGCTTGAGCGAACTCGGCGCAACGATCACATCGTTCCAGACCAGTCTTGCCGCACTCACAGGCACCGGCAAGACGCTGTACGCACAGTCCGTCACGTTCAGCGATAGTGCAATCGGTTCCGGCACTGCAAGGGCCGATGCGCCGGCCGGCACCTATGCGTTTTTCGTCAAGCAGCTTGCCACGCCCAGCCAAGTCGCGTTCGCCGGACTGACAAACGACACCGCGGCCACTGGCGACCTCAGTATTAGCATGGGCGGCAGCGAAGCCTTCAAGGTCGATCTGGCCGCGGCAGACAGCGATATCGACGGGGTCCTGAGCCCGCGCGAACTCGCGGCCGCGATTAATGCCGCGCCGATGAACCTGGGCAAGATCACGGCCTCGGTCATCACGACCGGCGCCACATCGGAGCTGGTTCTGAGCAGCAAGAGCACCGGTGAGAATGCTGAAATCTCGATCAACACCGCCAGCATGGGCAAAGCGACGAGCCTGGCCAAGGCCAATGAGCCCGCCAACGTGCGCACGCTGAGCAAGGCGCAGGATGCGATCGTTCACATCGGCGCGGAGAGCGGCACCCCGATCAAACAAGCCAGCAACACGTTCCAGAATATCGATGGCCTGACCATCACATTCAACAAGGCCCAGGCCTCTGGCACCGCACCGGTCACGATCACTACCGGCGTCAACAACGCAACAACGACGGCCAATGTTCAGGCCTTCATCACAGCCTACAATACCCTGAAAACGGGTCTTTCAAAGCTGATTTACCCAGGCAACCCTACCAGTGGCACCGCGGCCGGCGCCTTCGCCGCCGACAGCGGTGTACGTGCGCTGCACGACCGTCTGGTCAGCCTGCTGCGCCCTGCAGGCAGCGCCAGCCTGGCCTCGTTCGGCATCATCGCAAGCAAGGACGGCACCCTCGAATTGCGCGCCGACCGGCTGACGGCCCAGCTGGCACTCACGCCCAACGGCCTCGACAAGCTCATCGGCTCCACATCGGCGGCTGGCGCCAGCGGCATTGCCAATGAGCTCAACACCTATCTGAAAAGCTGGAACGACGTATCGTCAGGCCAGATCGGCAAGCGCAAAGCAGCGACCGAGGAGTTGCAATCAACACTGGGAGCCCGTGAAGCGCTGATCGACAAGCAGTACGACGTTGCCTACCAGCGCTATCTGGCGCAATTCACCCAATTGCAGAGCATTCAAAGCGTCATGAATCAAAACGTATCGCTGTTCGATGCCCTGTTCGGCAAAGACGACTGATCCATTCGCACACAGACAAACCAATATCGCCATGTCCTATCAAAACGCCTACGACGGCTACCACGCCGTCAACCTCGACACACAGACCTCGCGTGCCTCGCCGGTCGAGCTGGTGCTGCTGCTGACCGACGGCCTGCTCGACGAGCTGGCGCGCGCGCGCGCCCATATCGTGGCCCGCCGCTACGAGCAGAAAGCCATCAGCATCGACAAGTGCCTCGAAATCATCAACGGTCTTTCCGGCTCGCTCGATTTCGAGGGCGGCGGCGACACCGTGACCAACCTGGCGCGTGTGTATGAATTCTGTGCCAACCACCTGCACCGCGCCGGCATCAAGCTCGATCCGGCCATGGTGGACGAGGTAACCCGCGTGCTAAGCACCATCCGGCAAGGCTGGAAAGGCATCCAGGACCGCAATGGATAGGACAAGCGCCATCGACCGCCTTGCGAAGCGCCTGCAGGGCGCCAGCACGGCGGCGAACTGGGATCTGCTGGAACTGGCTGTACGCGAGCTGGCGCCGCAATTGACGCTGCTGGCCACAAGCGGCGCCTGGAGCGTGCCCGAGCGCGCCGCGCTGGCCCGGCTGCGCGCGGCCCACGACGGCGCCGTGCGCGCATGTGCTGGCGCTGCCGACACGCTGCAGGTGCGCCTGGATGAGATGGGAAGCAATAAAGAAGGCTGGATGGCCTACGCCCTCGTGGGCGAACTCGAACCATGTGAGACTGCCCGATGAACCTTGCGATGAACACCGCCATGAATTCTGCCAGCAATGCGCTTGGCAAGCTGGCCACCGTGGCCGGCAACGACGCGCCGTCGGCCGCCAGAACCGGCGCACCCCAGGCCCTGAACGGGGACACCGCAGTCAAGCCGGACGCCCTGCCCGACGGCGCGGGCGCCGCCCCAACCGGGGCACCGGGTCAGGCGCCGGTCACGCATCCTGCTGCGCTGCCGTTCGGCCACTGGGTGGCGCTCGACAGCGCGCGGGAAGCCGATGTAGCGCCCCTGGAGATCGTTACCGCTGACGCAGACGCCGTACCGCATGACGACGATGCGCCAGCGCTCGAAGCCGCTTTGCCCGACCACGCCGACGCCATCGAACCAACCGTGGCGCCCGAGACCATGTTGGCTGCCATGGCGCCGACGATGGTGCCAATGATGATGCCAGTGACGCTGCCGGCCATGATGCTGGCCATGCGTGACGCACACCGCGGCGACGGGGAATCGGCCACGCCGGCTGCCGGCTCCGCAGACGCCGCACCGGCCATCCAGGCCAGTGGCGCAGCACCGGCATTGCCGCCAGGCGCAGCCGGTGTACGGGCAACGCCGGCGTCCGCCGAGCTGCCGCCGGTCGCCGCCGCGCCGGCAACGGCACGGCCCGAGCAGGCTGCGGCGGCAGCACCTGTCGCCGCACGCACCTTTGAGCAGGCTGCACCAGAATCCGTGGACGCCACCCCGATCACGCCGGGCGCTGCCGTGAACGCTACCGCCAGCCAGACGGCGAACGCGCGCAGCGCCGACAGCATCGTGCTGGCCGGACCGCCGACCGCATGGCGCCAGAACCTGCACGAAGCACTGGGCGAACGGCTCCAGATCCAGCTTGGCCGCAACATCGAGCAGGCCACGATCCGCCTGGAGCCGCCGATGCTGGGCCGCATCGAGATCGCGATCCGCCACAGTGCCGGCAACCTCGAAATCCACATTGCCGCCTCCAACAGCGAAGTGCTGCGCCAGCTGAACACCGTCAGCGACAGCCTGCGCAGCGACCTCGCGGGACGCCAGTACGGCAGCGTCTCGGTCAACGTCAGCGATGTGCCGCGCATGCAGGCCAGCACCCAGACCGGTGGCCAGACCCCGGGTCAGGGCCAGTCCGATGCCCAGGGCCGTTCGCGCCAGGAGCAGGAACAGGCCCGTGCCCCCGGGCGCGCGCTGCATGACGAAGCCGCCACCGGCACCACCCTTTTCTCGATGAACTGACACGCCCCCCATGAAAGCAAAACTGATCATTGCAATTGTCGCCGCCGTCGTCGTCGTGGCGGGCGCCGCTGGCGGCGCGATGTGGTACATGAACACGTCCGCAAGCCCCGCCGTGGCGGCCAAGCCGGTGCCCGAAACCAAGCTGACCAAGTACGTCACGCTGGACAAGGTCATCGTCATGCTGCGCCGCGCCCCGGCCGAGCAGTCCACCCATTACCTGTCGGTCGACCTGGTCCTGGCCACCACGGCCGAGGGCGAAAAAGCCACCAAGGAACAATTGCCGCTGCTGCGCAGCATCGTGGTGTCCGCGCTGTCGGCCCGCACGATGGCCGAAGCGTCGGGCATGACGGTGGACCAGTACGCGGCCGAGCTGAACAAGGTCTTCAATGCCAACTATGCGAAGGAAAACCACATCAAGCCGTTTTCCGAAGTCATGGTCGGCAAGCTGATCATCGAGTGATACGCAGCCCGATCCCGGAGACGCCGTGGCCTACATGACCGATTACGTCGATGCCGCCGCCAGCGAATATGGCGAGGTGGTGGCCAGTGCCGGCTTGTCGCCGCAGGACGAGTCGCGTCACCTGCTGGCGTACGCGCCGCTGGTCAAGCGCATCGCGCGCCAGCTCGGCAGCCAGGTCTCGGGGGCGATGGGGCGCGAGGACATGGAACAGATCGGCCTGATGGGCCTGCTGGAGGCGCTGCGCCGCTATGGCGCGCCCGACACCGGGTTCTCGAGCTACGCCGCGCTGCGCGTGCGCGGCGCGATCCTGGACGAATTGCGGCGCCAGGACTGGCGCCCGCGCGCCGTGCGCCAGGACAGCCACCGCCAGCGCGACGCGTTGCGCGCACTCACGCGCAGCCTGGGTCGCGAGCCAAGCGAACCGGAAGCGGCGAACGCGCTGGGCCTGAGCCTGGACGACTACCAGCAGTATCTGCTGGCCGAGAGTGCCGAAGAGATGCTCAGCTTTGACGAAGTCCTGCAGGAAGCGGTCGGCGCCGAGAACCACACGCCCGGCCCCGAAGACGCCTACATGGTGCGGCGCAGCCTGGAACAGGCGCTGGCCAAACTGAACGAAAAAGAACAGCGCGTGATCCAGATGATCTACGAGTTCGAACTGAGCTACAAGGAAATCGCCGCCGTGCTCGACCTGTCCGACGCGCGTGTCTGCCAGCTCAACAAGAGCGCGCTGGCAAAAATGAACACTGCGCTGCGGCGCGACTGAACTCAACAAAGAAACCGCCAGAAAGGCACACGTCATGCAGCAATTACTCGGTATCGCCATCGTGCTCGGCGCCGTCTTCGGGGGCTTCACCCTGATGGGCGGCACCTTCACCTCGATCTTCCACCCGATCGAGCTGTTGATCATCGGCGGCGCTGCCCTCGGCGCGCTGGTGCTCGGCAACCCGAAGCACGTCCTGGCCGAACTGGGCCACCAGCTCAAGAAGGTGGCGGCGCGCAAGAAGCACGACTCGGAGTTTCAGCGCCAGCTGCTGCTCCTGATGTACGAACTGCTGCAGACGGCGGCCGGCGGCCTGAAGGCACTGGATGCGCACGTCGAGGCGCCTGCCGAAAGCCCGCTGTTCCAGCGCTATCCGGCGATCCTCGATGAGACCAAACTGCTGGCCTTCATCGTCGATAACTTCCGCCTGATGGCGATGGGCAAGATCAACGCGCACGAGCTCGAAGGCGTGCTCGAGCAGGAGCTCGAAGCTATCCACGAAGAGCTGACGCAACCGGCCAAGTCGCTGCAAAAGATCGCCGAAGCAATGCCAGGATTTGGCATCCTGGCCGCGGTGCTGGGCATCGTGATGGCGATGTACTCGGTCTCGGGCGGCGCCGATTCGGGCGAGATCGCCGAAAAGATCGGCGCGGCCATGGTCGGCACCTTCATCGGCATCTTCGCCTGCTACGGCGTGCTCGAGCCGCTGGCCAACCTGATGAAGCAAACGGTCAACTCGGACGCCTCGACGATGGAAACCGTCAAGGTCGTGCTGTGCACCCACGTGGCCGGCAAGCCGGCCCTGCTGGCGATCGACGCCGGGCGCCGCCTGATCCAGCTGAATACCAAACCCAGCTTTGCCCAGCTTGAACAGTGGATCAACGCGATGGGCGGCGAAGACGAATCGCAGAACAAGCGCCGGCGCGCCGCCGACCGCATGACGGGGTAACACGTGTCGAAAACGAACGACAAACACGAATCGACCATCGTCAAGCGCGGTGGCGGCAAGCATCAGCATGACGAGCATGGCGGTGCCTGGAAAGTCGCGTTCGCCGACTTCTGCCTGGCGCTGATGGCCCTGTTCCTGGTGCTGTGGCTGATCGCCTCGCGCGAGCAGCAGAACCTGAAAGCCATCATCAGCGAGGCAACCGAGAGCGGCATGCTCGAAGGCCAGGGCCAGAAGCCGGCCATCGCCAGCGAACCAAGTGGCAGCCTGATCGAACGCTTCCCGGTGCCGCACTCGGGTAGTGGCGGCCCTGGCAATCCGGGCAGCGGGGGCGATGCGGGCGCGCCGAAGGTGGGCTATGAAACCCCGGCCGACCTCACCGCACTGTCAAAGGCCCTGACCGAACTGTCGGTGGAAGCCGGACTGGCCCCGAACCTGGCCACCGTCGTCACACCGTACGGATTGCGCGTGATGCTGCACGACACCGACAAGCAGGGCATGTTCATGCGCGGCAGCGCCCTGCCCACCGGCCGCTTCGCGCGCCTGCTGCAAAAGATGGGACCGCTGTTCGCCCGGATGCGCAACCAGATGCTGATCGTCGGCCATACCGATTCCAGCCGCTACGCCGGCATCGATCGCGGCGCGTACTCGAACTGGGCGCTGTCGACCGACCGCGCACTGTCGGCGCGGGCCCAGCTGCTCACCGGTGGCATGCGCACCGACACCGTGCTGCAGGTGGTGGGCATGGCCGATCGCGGCCCGCTGCACCCCGAGCAGCCGCTCGACGGCAAGAACCGCCGCATCGAACTGTTGATCCTGACGGGCGCGCAATCGCGCGCGGTGGCCGGCATGTTCGGCGCGCCGGCCGCCGGCGCACCAGCGGGCAAGGCACTGGTTGGCAACGCCAGTGCAGGCGCCACCGTCAGCCTGCCCGACGCGGCGGCACTCGAGACACTGCGCGGCCAGCTGCCGACATCGCCATGACAATCAATACCAAATCACGAGGTAACCGCATGAAAATCTCCGGCGCATCGTCGTCCGCCATCACCACCGTGACGCCCGGCGCCGGTGCGGTGTCGGTACCGGTTCAGACCGAAGCATCGGCAGCACCGGCAGCCGCCCTGCAGTCGGCGGTGCTGCAGCCGGCCGCCGATGCGCTCAGCGCCATGCCGGACTTCGACGCGGTGCGCGTGGCCGAACTGCGCGAGGCGCTTGCACGCGGCGAGCTGCCGTTCGATGCCGGGCGCCTGGCCGGCCTGATTCAAAAATTCCACTCGGGACGCTAAGCATGGCCACCCTCACCCGCAGCCAGGCCAACGCGCTGCTTGCCGACGGCGTCACCCAGGACGTCAACGAGGCAGCCACCATCCTGATGCTGCTCGAACGCCAGTTCGACGCCGCCGTGCGCCACCGCAGTGCCGAGCTGAGCACGCTGGCCGACGAACTCACCCCGCTGCTCGAGGCCATGGAAGCGCGCCGCCAGCAGCGCGTGACGCTGGTGCGCGCACTGCTGGGGCCGCAGGGAACGATGGCGCAATACAGCGCGACACTGGCGCCGGCGCCGCGCGCCGCCTTCGAGGCAGCCTGGCAGGCGCTCGAACAGACGGTGCGCGCCTGCAAGGATGCAACGCTGCGCAACGGCCAGCTAATGGCCGAACAGCACGGGATCATGCAGCGCGTGCTGCACGGCGAGGAGCAGTTGTATGCGCCACGTTGACCTGACAACCCGCGCCACCGCGCCAACCGCAGCGACGCTCGCAACGAGCGCAACTCGCCCGACCGCCGCAACCGGTGGGGGCACGGGGTTTGGCAGCCTGTTGAACGATGTCGCCAGTGAAGTGACCGCCTACATCCAGCATGGCGACGCGGACGGTGGCACTGCCAGCACGCTGAGCGCCGAAGGTGCGCTGCTGCGCGCACGCGCCACCGGCCTGATCATGGATGGCACCGAGGGTGCGGATGGCGTCACTGCACCGAACGCAGCCGCCAGGCCGCCCCAGCAGCAGGCATTTTTGGACAGCATCGCGCCCTGGGCGCGCCAGGCGGCGCAGCAGCTGGGCGTGGCGCCGGAGCTGGTCCAGGCCCACGCGGCCCTCGAGTCGGGCTGGGGCCAGCGGCCGCTGCGGGTCGAGGGCGGTGCGAGCAGCCACAACCTGTTCGGCATCAAGGCCGGCCCGCGCTGGAACGGCGCGACGGGCGACTCGACCACCACCGAATACGTGAACGGCGCGGCGCTGACCACCCGCGAGCGCTTTCGTGCTTACCCGGATGCGGCCAGCGCGTTCCAGGACTATGCCCGCGTGTTGCTGGACAATCCCCGCTACCGGGCCGCGCTCAACACGGGCAACGACGCACAGGCCTTCGCGCAGGGACTGGCGCGTGGCGGTTACGCAACAGATCCCGACTACGCGTCGAAACTCGCGCGCATCGCCGGCAAGCTGCAGGGCATGGCCGATTGATGCATGGCTTGACGCGTCATTCGCCGAGCGGCAAGTCGAGCGGCTGGACCGCGCCGGCACCGACCACGCGCATGCGCACCACCTGGCCGCTGGCGCCGTTCTTGACCCGGACCACGGCGCCGCGCGCGCCGGCGTCGAGCGCTTCGCCGGCCATGCTCACTTCGATGCCGTCCTGGCGCGCGACCATCATCACGCCATCCCCGCGCTTGACGACGACCGGCGCGGCCAGGCTGCCAGCACGCAGCACGTCGCCTGCACGCAGGCTGCGCCGGCTCGACTGGCCGACGACATTGGCCAGCACCCCGACCGGATCCGCGATATTGGTGATGTCGCGCCGCTCGAGCGCGACGTCGGTCTCGCCAAGCACCGTATTGGCAGACAACGGCGCACTGGCCACCGCCACCATGGCCGACACCCGCGCGCGCACGATGAATTCATGGCGCCAGCCAGTGCCGTCCGGGCAACGGGCGACAAAGCGCATGCGGGCCGGCTGGCGCGTGTCGACCGCCTCGATGGCGGGGGCGACGCTGCAGGCCGGCGCCGGCCGGCTGCTGACGACGGTCAGGTCGAACTCCGGTTCGCTCAAACCACTGGCGGCAGCGACTTTTTCGAGCTCATCACGCGCAATCTGTTGTATCTGTGCGGAAAGAGTTTGCGCTGACCATGCTGTGGTGCACAACACACAGGTTACAATAATCAGTATTGCCTTACGGAAATCCATAGGTGGACAATGTTGGTCAGGCGGAAATAACCATTCTAACCAATCCCACTGCACTTCACCGGAGAATCGCCATGTCGATCAATTTCAAGGACGCGCTGGGCGTCCACGCCGATGCGCTCCAGCTGCGCGCTGAACGCACCCGCGTCCTGGCCGCCAACATCGCCAACGAAAGCACGCCGGGCTACACCGCCCGCGACATCGATTTCGCCAGTGCATTGCAGGACCAGCTCGATAGCGAGGACGGCATGCCGACCCTGTCGGCCGACGGCCCGCTGTACCGCGTCCCGTACCAGGCCAGCGCCGACGGCAACACCGTCGAAATCGGCGTCGAGCAGGCAGCGTTTTCGCAGAACGCGTCCGACTTCCAGACCAGCCTCACCTTCATCAACATGAAGTTGCGCGGTCTGAACAAAGTCATCACGGGTCAATAAGACCAATAGGAGCATCGCATGGGATTCAAGGATATTTCACAGATCGCAGGTTCGGCCATGGCGGCCCAGACCGTGCGCATGAACACGATCGCCAGCAACCTGGCCAACGCGAATGCCGTCGCGGGCACCGAAGCGGATGCCTACCGTGCGCGCAAGCCCGTGTTCGCCGCGATGGTGGGCGACGCCGGCACCGCCAGCGTGCAGGTGCTCGACGTGGTCGAGTCGAGCGCGCCGCTGCGCCGCATGCACGAACCCGACAATCCGCTGGCCGATGCCGACGGCATGGTGTTTTATGCCAACGTCAATGAAGTGGCCGAAATGGCCGACATGATGGCCGCCTCGCGCGCCTTCGAGACCAATGTCGAGGTCATGGACCGCATCAAGTCGATGCAGCAGTCGCTGATGCGCATGGGAGAAAGCTGATCATGGTCACCACCACCTCGAATGCATTCGGCCTGAATGGCAACGCGAACGGCAGCACGGGCAGCAATGCCGTCGCCCCGGCCGCCAGCCCGGTCAGCGCCAACAAGGACATGTTCACCAAGCTCCTGGTCGCGCAGATCCGCAACCAGGATCCGCTGGCGCCGTCCGATCCAGCCACATTCGTCAACCAGCTCTCGCAGCTGTCGCAGACCGAAGCGCTGGAAAACATGACCCAGACCACCGCTGCCAGCGCCACCATGCTGCAAAGCCTGCAGGTGCTGGCCATGGGCGGCCAGGTCGGCAACCAGGTGTCGGTCGAGACGAGCCGAGTGCAACTGGGCGAGACCCCGCTGCAGGGCACCGTCCAGCTGGGCGGGGCCAGCAGCCTGACCCACCTGGTGCTCACCGGCGCCACCGGAACACAGACACGGGTCGAATTGCCGCCGCATGCCGCGGGCGCGCAGCCTTTCACGATCGACCCGGCCAAACTTGGCCTGCCAGCGGGCAAATATAGCGTTGCTGCCGAAGCGTCGGACGGCACCAAGCCAGCCGTGGAGATCGACGGGCGCTTGAACAGCGTGCGCCTGTCGTCCACTGGCGGCATAGTCATGCAGGTGGCCGGCATCGGTGATGTCGAGCCGGGCTGGATCACGGGTTTCAACGGCAAGACCACCGGCGCCGATGCGCCCGTTACGTTCAATTAAAAGGATATGCCATGAGCTTCAATATCGCCCTGTCGGGCATTCAGGCCATCAACGAACAGCTCACGACGCTGTCGAACAATATTGCCAACGCCGGCACCTACGGCTTCAAGAGCAGCCGCGCCAACTTCGCGTCGATCTATGCGGGTGACCAGGCCAACGGTGTGCAGGTGCAGTCGCTGACGCAGAACATCAGCCAGAACGGCAGCCTGTCGAGCACCGGGCGCGGCATGGACGCTGCCATCCAGGGACGCGGCTTCTTTACCAGCCGCGATGCGCAGGGCGTCGTGTCGTACTCGCGCGTGGGCATCTTCTCGACCAACGCCGACGGCCTGCTCGTCGATTCGACCGGCAAGAAAGTCCAGGGCTATGGCCCGACCACCGGCGGCGCGCTCGGCACGATGGGCGACATCGCCATCCCGACCGGCCAGATCCCGGCCGTGGCCAGCACCAAGGTGAGCTACGCCGGCAATATGTCGGGCGACTGGAAAACCCCGGCGGCGGCCTTCAATGCGACCGACGGCAATACCTACAATATGGTCAAGCAGTCGGTGGTCTACGATTCGCTCGGCACGCAGCACACGGTATCGCAGTATTTCGTCAAGACCGATGCCGACACCGTGACCGTGCATTACAGCCTCGATGGCGCTGCGCCGGCCGGCGCCGGCTTCGCCATGAACTTCGGCACCAATGGCCAGATCCTGCCGGCGTCGACGACCGGCCCGGCCCTGACCATCCCGGGCGCCGCTGCGGGCGCCGCCGACATGACCTTCAACTTCGACTACACCGGCACGTCCAAGTTCGCCGGCGAAGCGACCAACACCACCAACCGCGCGGACGGCTATGCGTCGGGCACCTTTGTCGGCGTCGAGCTGGCCGAGAACGGTTCGATCGTGGCCAAGTACAGCAACGAGCAGCAGCAGGTCGTCGGCACGATCGCCATCGCCACCTTCCCGGACGAAGGCAGCCTGGTGTCGGTCAGCGATACTGCCTGGATCGCGAACGCCAGCTCGGGCGCGCCGCTGTACACGACGCCGGGCGTCGGCCTGGGCGGCAAGCTGTCCAAGGGCGTGCTGGAAGGCTCGAACGTCGACATCACGTCGGAACTGGTCGGCCTGATGACGTCGCAGCGCAATTATCAGGCGAACTCGAAGGTGATCACCGCCGAGAACCAGATGATGCAGTCGCTGATGCAGGCACTGTAAGCACCGCGCCATGGATAAGCTCATCTTTACCGCCGTCAGCGGCGCCGAACGCACGCTGCGCGCGCAGCAGGTGCGGGCCAACAACCTGGCCAATGCCGACACGCCGGGCTTTCGCGCCAATATCGAGCTGGCGTCGGCGCAGTCGCTGGGCGGCTACGGCTACGACAGCGTGCACCAGTCGCGCTCACAAGCCGATGCGATTTCCACCCGCACCGGCACCGTGCGCGAAACCGGTCGTCCGCTCGACGTGGCGGTCGCCGGCAACGGCTATCTGGCGGTCGAATGGAATGGCGGCGAAGCCTACACCCGCAGCGGCGCCATCGACATCGATGCCAACGGCGCGCTGTCGGTCGCCGGCCGCCCTCTGATGGGCGAAGGCGGCGCGATCGTGCTGCCGCCTCATACCGCGGTCGACATCGCCAACGACGGCACGATCTCGGTCATGCCCGAAGGCGGCACCGTCACCCAGGTCGTCGACCGGCTGCGGCTGGTGGGCGCCGAAGGAGCCGAACTGACCAAAAACGAGGCCGGCCTGATCGTGGCGCGCAGCGGCGAGCCGCTCGCGGCCGACCAGAACATCAATGTGCGCAGCCGCGTGCTCGAAGGCAGCAACGTCTCGGCAGTGGAAGAAATGGTCGCCGTGATGGCCCTGAACCGCAGCTTCGAGATGCAGATGAAGATGTTCAAGGCCAGCGACAGCATGAACGAATCGGGCAACCGACTGCTCGGCGCCTGACGCCGGCACAACCTAACAGGGAGCAACCATGAATCCAGCAATGTGGATCAGCAAGACCGGTGTACAGGCGCAAGACGCCAAGCTGCAGGCCATCGCCAACAACCTGGCCAACGTCAACACCGTCGGCTTCAAGCGCGATCGCGTCGTGTTCGAAGACCTGTTCTATCAGGTCGATGCGCAGCCGGGTGCCCAGAATGCCGATAACACCGTCAGCAATGGCGTGCAGCTCGGTAATGGCGTGCGCGTGGTCGGCACCCAGAAGGCGTTCACCAACGGCAGCCTGCAACAGACCAGCCAGCCGCTCGACGTCGCCATCTCCGGCGCCGGTTTCCTGCAGGTGCGCCGTCCCAACGGCGAACCGGCCTACACCCGCGCCGGCCAGTTGCAGGTCGACGCCAACGGCACGCTGACCAATGCCCAGGGTTTGCCGATCGTCCCGCAGATCACGATTCCGCAAAACGCTGCCGGTGTGACCATCGGCGAGAACGGCGTCGTCTCGGTGACGATCGCAGGCCAGCCGGCGCCGCAGGAAATTGGCCAGCTGAACCTGACCGCCTTCATCAACCCGACGGGCCTGCTTGCACTGGGCGACAACCTGTTCCAGGAAACCGCTGCCAGCGGCGCGGCCAACGAAGGCCGCCCGGGCGACGCCGCATTCGGCAAGCTCAAGCAAGGCTCGCTGGAAGGCTCGAACGTGCAGGTCGTCGAAGAGATGGTCGACATGATTGCGGCCCAGCGCACCTACGAAATGAACACCAAGGTGCTGTCGGCCGCCGACAATATGCTGCAGACCCTGGCGGCGGCAGCACGCTGATGCATACCGTTGCCATTCCGCCTGCCAACGCGCTTGCCCGCGCGCTTGCTGCCGCACTATGCGGGCTGGTCCTGGCCGGCTGCTCGTCGCCGATGCCGGTGTCGCTGGCCGACGACGACGCCATGCCACTGCAGCGCCCGGTGCGCGCCGGCCTGTCGGGTGGCGTGTTCACGGCCGATACGGTCTCGCTCACGTCCGACAGCCGCGCCTACCGCGTGGGTGACGCCGTCACCGTGATCCTGCAAGAGACCACGCAGGCGAGCAAGCGCGCCGGCACCAGCATCTCGAAGGGTTCGTCGATCGGCATCTCGCCGCTGGCTGCGCTCGGCAAGGTCTACGGCAAGACCGGAATCGACATTTCGGCCGACCGCGATTTCGAGGGCGACGCCACCAGCACCCAGCAAAATGCGCTGTCCGGCGCCCTGACCGTGATCGTGCAGGAAGTGCTGCCCAACGGTCTGCTGCGCGTGGCCGGCGAAAAGAACCTGATGCTGAACCAGGGCGAAGAGTTCGTGCGCCTGAAAGGCTTTGTGCGCGCCGCCGACATCGATACCGACAACCGCGTCTCGTCGCTGCGGGTGGCCAATGCCCGCATCGCCTACTCCGCCCGCGGCGCACTGGCCGAGGCCAACACGCCGGGCTGGCTGACGCGCTTTTTCAACAGCCCCCTGATGCCGTTCTGAGGATGCCCATGATTTCGCGCCGCTTTGCGCCATTGCTGTTTGCCGCGTTCTGCGCGAGCGCCCTGCTGTCCTTTCATCCTGCCCATGCCGCCCAGGCCCTGCGCAACCTCGTGAGCGTCGAAGGCGTGCGCGACAACCCGCTGGTCGGCTACGGCCTCGTCGTGGGCCTGAACGGCAGCGGCGACTCGACCCAGGTGAAATACTCGAGCCAGTCGGTCGTCAACATGCTCAAGCAGTTCGGCGTGCGTCTGCCCGAGGGCGAAGACGCCAAGAACAAGAACGTCGCCGCCGTCATGGTCTCGGCCACCTTCCCGCCCGGCTACCGGCGCGGCCAGACGATCGACGTCACCGTCTCGTCGCTGGGCGACTCGAAAAGCCTGCGCGGCGGCACGCTGCTGCTGACGCAACTGCGCGCGGCCGACAACGAAGTCTATGCACTGGCCCAGGGCAATGTCGTGGTCGGCGGCCTGAACGCCACCGGCCGCAGCGGCTCGTCGGTCACGGTGAATACCCCGACCGCGGGCCGCGTGCCCAACGGCGCCCAGATCGAGCGCGAAATCGCCACCGACTTTGCCACCCGCCCGCAAATCACGCTGCGCCTGCGCCAGCCGCATTTCGAGACGGCGACCAATGTCGTCGATGCGATCAACAAGCGCTACGGCCCGGTGGCCACCACGCAGGATGGCACCAGCGTCGACGTCATCGCGCCCAGCAATCCGACCGAACGCGTGGCGTTCATGGCGCGCCTGACGGCGCTGACCGTCGAATCGGGCGTCGAGGTGCCGCGCGTCGTGTTCAATTCGCGCACCGGCACCGTCGTCATCGCCGACGGCCTGCGGGTCAAGGCCGCCGCCGTCACGCACGGCTCGCTCAAGGTGATCATTTCGGAAAGTTCGCGCGTCAGCCAGCCGGGGCCGCTCAGCCGCGGCCAGACCGCCGTGACGCCCGAATCGAAGCTGTCGGTCGACCAGGGTTCAGGCCAGATGTTCCGCTGGCCGCCGGGCGCGCGCCTGCAGACGATCATCGACACCGTCAACAGCCTGGGCGCCTCGCCCGACGACATCATGGCGATCCTGCAGGCCCTCGACCAGGCCGGCGCGATCGAAGGCGAACTGGTGGTGATCTGATGCGCATCGACGAACTTCGCAACACGAGCCTCGCACTCAACGCAGACAGTCCGGTTGCGCCTGCGGTCGAACCGTTGGCCGATCCGGCCTATGTTGCCAAGGCCACCAAGGCCGCGGTCGAATTCGAGCGTTTCTTCATCGGTCACATGCTGCGCACGATGCGCGCCTCGACCCGCGAAATGGCGGGCGAGGACAGCGTTTTCAACAACCGCGTCAACCAGGACATGCAGGACATGGCCGACGATCTGCTGGCAGGCAATATGGCCGGTCAGCGCGCGTTCGGTATTGCCGACGCGATCCTGCGCCAGCTGGTGCCTGGCGCCAGCGGCGGCAAAACCTGATCGACGGCACCGGCAGCACCAATCTGCGATAAAGCTTAACAAACGGCAATAATTGGTCGCCTTATCAGGTTAACCCTGTCCCGAAAAGAGTCTCACCCATGACGATCATCAACAATGCCCTTTCCGGCGCCCTCGCCGCCCAGATCGCGCTGTCGGCCAGCAGCCAGAACATCGCGAATCTGCAAACCAAGGGATATACCCGGCAGACGGCGCTGTTTACGTCGGTGGGCCCGGATGCCAGCGGGCGTTCGGCCGGCAACGGTGTCCAGGTGAGTTCACTCATGCGGTTTTCGGACAACTACAAGAGCCAGGCCATGTGGCGCGCCGCGTCGGAGCAAGGCGCCTACGCGCAGTCGCAGCCCTACCTGACCCAGCTCGAAAGCGTCATGGGTGACGCATCGGCCAGCCTGTCGGCCGGCATCGATGCCTTCTTCAGGGCGATCAACGCCGTTGCCGGCGACCCCGGCTCGACCCCGCTGCGCCAGCAGGTGCTCACGTCCGCCAGTCTGATGGGCGAGCGCATCAATGGCATGAACAATGTTTTCAATGCACAGCTGACATCGGTGCGCCAGCAGCGCAGCGCACTGGTCGACTCGGCCAACAGCGACATCAGCACGATCGCCAGCCTGAACCGGCAGATCATGGAAACCCAGGCCGGCGGTGTCTCGGCATCCGGCCTGATCGATGCGCGCGACAATGCCATCGACGCGCTGGCATCCAGGATGGCGCTGGAAGTGTCGACCAACGCGGATGGCAGCCGCGATGTCTCGCTCAAGAGCGGTCAGGCACTGGTGATCGGCAGCATGCATGGCACGCTCCAGGCCGCTGCGACGGCCGACGCGCCGCAGGCGTTTTCGATCACGTTTGCCAATGCCACCTTCGCGCTCGACGCAACGAAGATGGGGGGCCAGATCGGCGGCCTGAGCCAGTACGAAATCACGACCCTCAAGCCGCTGCAAAACGATATCGACACGCTGGGGCGCACCATTGCCGAGCGCGTCAATGCCCAGCTGGCGCTCGGCTACAGCACGCCCGCCAGCGGACCCGCCGTGCTCGGCACCCCGCTGTTTGTCTACACCCCGGGCAGCGGCGCTAATGCCCTTAAGGTTATCACCGGCTTCAAGGCCGAAGACCTGGCCTTCTCGGGTGACGGCAAGCCGGGCGACACCGGCAATCTGCAACAACTTGCCGCGCTGAAGGGGCAGCCGGTCACGCTGCCCGGCATCGGCACCGTCCTGCTGAGCGACGCCGATACCCAGCTGCTGGGCAAACTGGCCATCGACAGCAAACTCAATAAAGCATCCCTGAAGACCACCGACACCGTACGCACGCAATCGATCGACGACTGGCAATCGACCAGCGGCGTCAACGAAGACGAAGAAGCGGTCAAGCTGGTGGAACTGCAGCGGATGTACGAAGCGAACATGCGGGTGATCTCGATTGCCAATTCGATGTTCGACGCCACGCTCGCGATGATGGGCTAAAGGAAAAATCATGCGTATCGCCACTTCCCAGTACCAATCGACGATGAACGCCTCGCTCCAGGTCAACCAGGAGCGGGTCAGCCAGATCATGCAGCAGATCGCCAGCAACAAGCGCATCCTGCTGCCGTCGGACGACCCGGTCGACAGCGTGCGCCTGTCGCGACTGGAACGCGAGGAATCGTCGGTCCAGCAGTACCGCGACAATATCGGCGCCCTGCAGCTGCGTCTGTCCAAGTCGGAAGGCTACCTCAGTAATATGGTGACCGAGATGACCGAGGGCCGCGACCTGCTGGTCTGGGCCTCGGACGGCAGCAATGCGCCGGCCGACCTGAAGGCGATGCTCGCACCGCTGCAGGCCGTGCGCGACAGCCTGTTCTTCACTGCCAACACGGTCGACAACGAAGGGAACCATTTGTTCTCGGGCACCCTGACCCGGACTGCGCCGCTGGTCTTCGATCCGGCCGCAGCAGAGGGCGCGCGCTACACCTATGCGGGCAACAGCAACAGCCAGAACGTCACGGTAGGCAACGGCCTGACCCAGCCTGCCAACGAGGACCTGGCGGGCCTGGAGTCGCTGCTGAACCAGCTCGACGAAAGCATCCGCGTGCTGTCCGCACCGGGTGCGAGCGCCAACGATCCTGCCGTGCGCGCGGTGCTGGCGGCGAACCTGGACGGCTTCGAGACGACCCAGGGCCTGGTCTCGAGCAAGGTGGCCACATTGGGCGGACGCCAGAACGTCATCCGCACGCTCGACGACAACCACGCCAACATCAGTCTGTCGAACAAAATGGCCATTACCGACATCGGCCAGCTCGACGTCGGCCTTGCCGCGACTGAGCTCAGCGGCTACTCATCGGCCCTGCAGGCAACCTACAAGGCCTATGCCAAGATCGGCAACCTGTCGCTGTTCGACGCTCTCTGATGACCATGGACGCCCTGACCCGCACCATCACGCCGTCCACTGTTCCCGCCAGCAGCACGTCGGGTGGCACCGTCCGCGCCAGTGCGGCCCGGACGCTGGCCGTCCAGCCGTCCGCACCGCACGCCGACACGAGCGACGTCACGGCGCCAGCCGCGCGTGCACCGCGCCGCAGCGTCGCCCACCACGCCAGCCTGCAAACGGACGTGGCGCAAGCCCAGCAGGCACTCGACTACCTGGCGCGCATCGCCTCGCAGCTCGAAGCGCTCAAGACCGACCTCGCCACGCGCCTGGCCGGGCGCGGCGCCGCCTCGCGCCAGCTCGAATCGCGCGCACGCCAGCTCGGTGACACACTCGACGCCCGCCGCAGCGAAGGAGGTGCCGGGCTCGATGCCGAGCTCGGCTTCGATGGCAACCGGGTCGCGCAGCAGCGCTTTCGCATCGATGGCCTGGACATCGCCAGCCTGCAGGCGAGTGCGCCCCAGACCCTGGCATTTTCCGTCGGCAGCGTCGGCGGCCCGCAACTGGCGGCAAGGTTCGAACCAGGCATGACCGAGGAAGACATTGCCCGGCGCCTGGACCGCACACTGGCGCCGGTCGGAATTCGCGCCGGGCTCGACACGGACCGCGCGCTCGTCTTCACCACGCCCGAAGCCGCGTTTGACGGCGTCAAGGACGCCATCGCCGTGACGGGCCGTGGCCGCGTGGACACGATCGCACTACCGGCCTCGCTGGCACCGCAGGAATGGCAGATGGGCAATCCCGATGCCCTGCGCCAGGGCTTGCGCGACGTGGTGCAGGCCCTGGCGCGCGTGCGCCGCTCGCAGGACGCTGCCACGCTCGCCCTGAGCGTGGCCATGACGCGCACGGCGCAACCGGAGATGGAACAAGCCGAACTGGCGCTGCTGGCTGCGGATTTTTCCGGCACTGCCACCAGCCACGATTACCAGTCGCTGCTGGCCATCACGTCGGCACTGGTGGGCGTCAGCCGGGAACGGGTGCAGGCCTTGCTCGGTCTTCGCTGACCGACGGAAACATTTATTTCTTGCGACTACGCAGAGTAGCAATCTATGGTTGTAATTACCACAGTCGATTGTGCAGGACTAATAGGCGCGCTATCATCAATTTCAATTGACATTGACTGGCGCCCATGGATTCATCAAATACTGTCTGCGGCACACCACTGACCAGCGGCGTCGCGCTGATCACCCATAACGGTTTGAAATACCTGCCGCAGCAACTGCACAGCATTCTTGCGCAAACCCGCGCCGTCGCTCATATCGTCGTGTCCGATGACGGTTCCACCGACGGAACCTGGGAATACCTGGAAGCCTGGGCCAACGAGGCGCCGGTGCGCGTCACGCTGGTGCACAACGATCCACCGCTTGGCGTGAGCGCCAACTTCGAGCAGGCGATGCGCCTGGTCGAAACGGATATCGTGTTCGCGTCCGATCAGGACGACATCTGGATGCCCGACAAGGTCGCGCTGCTCGCCGCCGAATTCGAGGCTGACGACAGCGTGCAACTGGCCCATACCGATGCAATCCTGGTCGACGCCGACGGGCACGAGCTCGGGGCGACGCTGTTCGAGGAACTCGAGATCACGCGCGCCGAACGGCGCGACATCCACAGCGGTAGCGCATTTCGCGTGTATTGCCGCCGCAATGTGGTCACCGGCGCGGCCGCGGCATTCCGGCGCCGCCTGATCCGGCACGTGCAGCCGCTGCCTCCCAAGACCATGTTCTACCACGACGGCTGGCTGGCGCTGATGGCGGCAGCGTCGGGCCGCATCGTCATGCTCGACACGCCAACCATCCAGTACCGCCAGCATGGCGCCAACCTGGTGGGCGTCAAGCGGCTGGGACGGCTCACCAAGCTGCGGCACCTGTGGTGGGCAATCGGCAGCACGAGTCCGCTGAAAGCCACCACCGACAGCCTTCTGTCGGCGCGCGCCACGCTCCATGCACACATGGCCGGGTGCGCTGGCCTGGCCCCATCGCACGTCACCATGGCACAGGAAGCGGTGGACTTCATTCGCTGGCGCGGCCGGTTGCCGCTCAATCCGGTAGCGCGCTGTGCCAAGGTGGCCAGCGCCCTGCTGGCACGGCGCTACCACACCTTCGCGCACGAGCCATGGGCCGATGCGTTGCGCGATACGCTGAATCGCTGATCACCTTGCCCGATGCGGTGAACCAGACGTAAAGGCGCAGTCAGCGTTGTCTATCGATCACGCTGACTGCAATGCAGAACAATTGTTCTGCAGAACTGACTCGCCCGCCATCCAGGGCCCAGCACCAACCCAGATAATTGCGCAGGTAGCGTGATGCCACGCCGCGAAAGCCCAGTAACCAGGACTTGAAACGCACGTGGTAAGCGTTCACGTTCTGTACGTGAATCGCGCGTTCGCCCGCATGCCTGGTGCGCACGCCGGCACGCAGATTGACTGCCTCATGGGCAATCCTGAACTTGCGTGCGAAAGCCCGATAGGCAGCATGGCTGTCGGTGACCAGCAGTGCCTGTGGATCGAGCCTGGGCAACAAGTCGCGTTCGAGTTGTGCGGCTGTCAGCGCACCACGCCCGGTGACGGCATCGATGGTGTTGCCGTTGCGATCGCGCGCAACCAGGATGCAATCCAGGTACCGCGATATGCCACGCGTGGGGGCATGCCCGCCGCGCCGCCGCGGCGGGCGATCCAGCGTGCGCGATCCCTTTTGCGATTCGAGAAGAAACGTCTCATCGGCCTCGACAATACCGTTCAGGGATGCCGGCCGGTCAAGCTTGACCCAGTCGAGGAAGCGGTGACGCCATCGGAAAGCTGTGTTGCGATGCACGCCAACCCGGTCTGCCGCCTTGCGCACGGACAGTGAATCGAGCAGCACTTGCGAATAGGCGAGCCATTTGCCCTTGAGCCTGAGCCGCGCCAGTGGCGTGCCGCTCAGGTCGTTGAAGGTGCGGCCACAGGCGCAGCAGCGATAGCGCTGCAGATCGTTGGCGAACCCGTGCCGGTGGCAACGTTGGTCACCACAGCGGGGACAGCAACGGCCAGGGCCTCTGGCTTGAGCAATGAGTGCTACTACCTGGTCGAGCCCGGCTGCAGGATGCAGGGCGTCGAGCACTTGCCGGCGCTGCGGCACGTTCAGCGATGGCAGTCTGGCGAACCAGCTCTTGAAACGAGGTGCTTTCATGACCGGCTCCTGTCATTGAGGACAGGAGTTGGACCACGGGACCGCTCAGCAGTTCAAAGCTCGGCTCTATTTAACGCTGACTGCGCCGACGTAAAAAAACCCGCTGCAGGCAGCGGGTTTTTTTGCACTCGAAGGAATTAACCTTCGCGGTTGGCTTTCTTGCGCTCGTGCTCTTTCAGGTAGCGCTTGCGCAGACGAATGCTCTTCGGGGTGATCTCGACCAGTTCGTCGTCCTCGATGAATTCGACTGCGTATTCCAGCGACATCTGAATTGGTGGCACCAGGCGCACCGCTTCGTCGGTACCCGACGAACGCACGTTGGTCAGCTGCTTGCCCTTGATCGGGTTCACGACCAGATCGTTGTCGCGCGAGTGGATGCCGATGACCATGCCTTCGTACACTGGATCGTTGTGCGACACGAACATGCGGCCGCGGTCCTGCAGTTTCCAGATTGCGTAGGCAACGGCAGCGCCGTCATCCTGCGAGATCAGCACGCCGTTACGACGGCCGGCCATTTCGCCCTTGCTGTTGTCGACAGGTGCGTATTCGTGGAACACGTGGCTCATCAGGCCGGTGCCGCGGGTCAGGGTCATGAATTCGCCCTGGAAGCCGATCAGGCCACGTGCCGGGATCAGGTACTCGAGACGCACGCGACCCTTGCCATCCGATTCCATGTTCTGCAGGTCGCCACGACGGCGGCCCAGTTCTTCCATCACGCCGCCCTGGTTGGCTTCTTCGACGTCGACCGACAGGCTCTCGAACGGCTCATGGCGCACGCCATCGACCATCTTGAACACGACGCGTGGACGCGACACTGCCAGCTCGAAGCCTTCGCGACGCATGTTTTCCAGCAGAATCGTCAGGTGCAGTTCGCCGCGGCCCGACACTTCGAAAATCGTGTCGTCGTCGGTTGGCGAAACGCGCAGTGCAACGTTGGCTTTCAGTTCGCGGTCGAGGCGCTCGCGCAGCTGACGGCTGGTGACGAACTTGCCTTCACGGCCGGCCAGTGGCGAGTTGTTGACCATGAAGTTCATGGTCAGCGTCGGCTCGTCGACGGTCAGCATTTCGAGTGCGTCCGGGGTGTCCGGTGCGCAGACGGTCGAACCGATGCCGATTTCTTCGATACCGTTGATCAGGACGATGTCGCCGGCGACGGCTTCATCGACCAGCACGCGCTCCAGGCCCTTGAAGTTCAGCACCTGGTTGATGCGGCCCTTGATCGGGGTCGAACCAGGACCGTTCAGGACGATGACGTCCTGGCCAGCCTTGATGCGGCCGCGCGAGATACGGCCAATGCCGATCTTGCCGACGTACGACGAGTAGTCGAGCGAGGTCACTTGCATCTGCAGCGGGCCATCCGGATTGTCGTCACGGACTGGCACGTGTTGCAGGATCGCTTCGAACAGCGGCTTCATGTCGCCTTCGCGGACATCTTCGGTCAGGCCGGCATAGCCGTTCAGGCCCGATGCGTAGACGACCGGGAAGTCCAGCTGCTCGTCGGTTGCGCCGAGCTTGTCGAACAGTTCGAACGTCTGGTTGATGGCCCATTCGGCGCGCGCGCCTGGACGGTCGACCTTGTTGACGACGACGATTGGCTTCAGGCCCAGGGCCAGTGCCTTGCGGGTCACGAAGCGGGTCTGTGGCATCGGGCCTTCCTGCGCATCGACCAGCAGCAGCACGGAGTCAACCATCGACAGCACGCGCTCGACTTCACCGCCGAAGTCGGCGTGGCCTGGGGTGTCGACGATATTGATGTGGGTACCTTCGTACTCGACAGCGCAGTTCTTCGACAGAATGGTGATGCCGCGTTCTTTTTCGAGGTCGTTCGAGTCCATCACGCGGGTTTCCACCTGCTGATTTTCACGGAACGTACCGGATTGACGCAGCAGCATGTCCACCAGGGTGGTTTTGCCGTGGTCAACGTGGGCGATGATTGCGATATTACGAATCGCGCGTTTGGTGTTTGACATGGTCTCTGAGAAGTTGCGTTGTACGGAAGTGTACGATCTGCCGAGTATCTGCTGCGCTGTACCGCGATGCAGCTACGGTACTGCGACGATGTTGCCGCGATGGTGCCGCGAAGTTGTCGCGCACTTGCTGATTTCGGAAACCGACTAGTATAGCAGGTAAAGTACCGCTCTAACCGGGGTGGCTGGAAATAGCGAGGTATTTCAAGAGCTTGCCCTGTCATTGGGCAGACGGGGCGCTGCCTGCAAGGGTAGCGCCCGTTTATGACTGCCGCGTGACATCAATCCTGGGGCGCGGTCGAGATCAGGCGCTCGGGCGCCAGGATCGCATACTCACCGAGAATGCCGGTGCCCAGCAGGCTGCCATCATGATAGATGCGAACCCTGCCCTGCTGTTCGGGCACGACGATGTCTTCCTTGCCAAGCGCCAGGCGCTGGCCTTGCAGGAAGCGGCGCGCCAGTTCGGGCGTGAGCTCGAGCGCCGGGAAACTCGACAGCAAGGCGTCGACCGGCTGCAGCAGCGACAACGGGTCCGGGTGTGCCAGCAGATCGTCCAGCGTGATCATGCCGTCGATCGTCAAGGGGCCGACTTCGGTACGGCGCAGCGCGTTCAGGTGCGCGCCGCAACCGAGCGCGGCGCCGATATCTTCGCCAAGCACGCGCACATAGGTGCCCTTGCTGCAGGTCACGGCGATCTTCAGGAACGGCGCGTCGTACGCAACCAGCGTCAGTGCGTGGATCGTCACCGGGCGCGCTTCGCGCTCGAGCACGATGCCTTCGCGCGCGTATTCGTACAGCGCCTTGCCGTCGCGCTTGAGCGCCGAGTACATCGGCGGCGTTTGCAGGATCGGGCCGCGGTAGCGCGCCAGTGCTGTTTCGATCTGGTCCAGCGCCACATCGACCGGCTTCGTCTCGACGGCCTCGCCTTCGGTGTCGCCAGTGGTGGTCGTGATGCCAAGGTGAACCGTGGCCAGATAGGTCTTGTCCGACTCCAGCAAATCCTGCGAAAACTTGGTCGCCTCGCCAAAGCACAGGGGCAATAGACCGGTGGCGAACGGGTCGAGCGTACCGGTGTGACCGGCTTTTTTCGCGTTGAGCACGCGCTTGGCCTTGATCAGCGCGTCATTCGACGAGAAGCCCACCGGCTTGTCGAGCAACAGCACGCCATTGACCAGGTCGCGCGGTTTTTTGGCGGGCCGACCGTTCACGCTTTGTTCGCCTTGTCGGCGTCGTCACCAGCATCGCTGTCCTGATCCTGATCCTGATCCTGGTCCTGATCCTGCTCGAGGTCGACGTCCACCTCAGGCACCGGATTCGATTCCGGGTCATCTTTCGAGCGCGTTGCATTGGCCTGATCGATCAGGGCCGACATCTGCAGGCCGCGCACGGTCGATGTGTCATGCACGAAGTGCAGCGCCGGCAGCGTATGGATGTGCAGGCGCTTGCCCAGCATATTGCGCAGGTAGCCGGACGCCTTGTTCAGGCCTTCCTGCGTCTGCTTGACTTCTTCCACGCCATCCTTGAGCAGGGTGAAATACACCTTGGCGTGGGCATAGTCGGGGGTCAGTTGCACTTCGCTGATCGTGACCATGCCGACGCGAGGGTCCTTCAGTTCGAAGGCGATGAGTTCCGACAGATCCTTCTGGATCTGGTCGGCCACGCGCAGGCCGCGCTTGGGAATGCTTTTGCTGTGTTTAGCCATGATGTTGCTGCATCTTTTTCTGGAAAATCAGAGAGCCAAAATAAAAGGGCCAGGCCCTTCGCGACGTTGCCGCGAAGCGTCCTGGCCCCCATGTTACGCCAACGTGTCGCTTACAGCGTACGTGCCACTTCGGTGACTTCGAACACTTCCAGGACGTCGCCGACCTGGATTTCGTTCTGGCCCTTGAGCGACAGGCCACACTCGAGACCGGCGCGCACTTCTTTTGCGTCGTCCTTGAAGCGCTTGAGCGAATCGATCTCGCCAGTCCACAGCACAATGTTGTTGCGCAGCAGACGGACCGACGACGAACGCTTGACGACACCGTCGGTGACCAGGCAACCGGCAATCGCGCCGACTTTCGAGACCAGGATGACCTGGCGAATCTCGACCTGACCGGTGATGGTCTCGCGCTTTTCTGGCGCCAGCATGCCCGACAGTGCGGTACGGACTTCGTCGATTGCATCGTAAATGATGCTGTAGTAACGAATGTCCACGCCGTTCGACTCGGCCAGCTTGCGCGCCTGGGCGTCGGCACGGGCGTTAAAGCCGATGATGACTGCCTTCGACGCGGTCGCCAGGTTGACGTCCGACTCGGTGATGCCGCCGACCGCTGCGTGCACGATCTGGACCCGCACTTCCGAGGTCGACAGCTTCTGCAGCGAACCGACCAGTGCCTCTTGCGAACCCTGCACGTCGGTCTTGACGATCAGCGGCAGGTTCTTGATTTCGCCTTCGGCCAGTTGCTCGAACATGTTCTCGAGCTTTGCGGCTTGCTGCTTGGCCAGCTTCACGTCACGGAACTTACCTTGACGGAACAGGGCGATTTCACGCGCCTTGCGCTCGTCGGCCATGACCATGACTTCTTCACCGGCAGTCGGCACTTCGGTCAGGCCCTGGATCTCGACCGGAATCGATGGACCGGCAGCGGTGATCGCCTTGCCGTTTTCGTCCAGCATGGCACGAACACGACCGAACGACGAACCAGCCAGCACGACGTCGCCGCGCTTTAAGGTACCCGACTGCACCAGGATCGTTGCCACCGGGCCACGGCCCTTGTCCAGACGGGCTTCGACCACCAGACCACGGGCCGGCGCTTCGGTCGGTGCTTTCAGTTCCAGCACTTCGGCCTGCAGCAGCACTTGCTCCAGCAGATCGTCGATACCGGTACCGATTTTTGCCGACACTGGCACGAACGGCGATTCGCCACCGTATTCTTCAGGCACGACGCCTTCAGCGACCAGCTCTTGCGTGACGCGGTCGGTGTTGGCACCCGGCTTGTCGATCTTGTTGATCGCCACGACCAGCGGCACACCAGCGGCTTTTGCGTGAGCAATTGCCTCTTTGGTTTGCGGCATCACGCCGTCGTCCGCCGCCACCACCAGGATGACGATGTCGGTCGCCTTGGCACCACGCGCACGCATGGCGGTGAACGCCTCGTGACCCGGGGTGTCAAGGAAGGTGATCATGCCGCGCGGGGTATCCACGTGGTATGCACCGATGTGCTGGGTAATACCACCGGCTTCGCCCGAGGCGACCTTGGCGCGACGGATGTAATCCAGCAGCGACGTCTTACCATGGTCGACGTGACCCATGACGGTGACGACCGGTGCGCGCGAGGTCGATTCGAACTCGGCGTGCTCACCGTTGTCAGCCAGCAGTGCCTCTGGATCATCCTCGGCGGCAGCGAAGGCCTTGTGGCCCATCTCTTCCACCAGGATCATCGCGGTCTCTTGATCGAGCACCTGGTTCATCGTGCACATCTGGCCCAGCTTCATCAGTTGCTTGATGACTTCCGATGCCTTGATCGCCATCTTGTGGGCCAGTTCGGCCACGGTGATGGTTTCCGGCACGTGCACATCGCGCACGATCGCTTCGGTTGGCGCCTGGAAGTTGGTTTCGCGGTCATCATGACCACGACGACCACCACGGCCGCCACCAGCACGCCAGCCATCGCGGCCACCGGTGCTGCTGCCTGCGCCGCCGCGCGTTTTCACGCTCGGGCCGCCACGCTTTTTGGCGTCGTCCGACCAGGTCGACGACACATTGGCCGACTTGATCGACTTCTTGTCGCCAGGCTTCTTGGCGTCGTCTTTCTTGACTTCGCCAGGCTTCTTGTCAGCAGGCTTGTGCAGCGTACCGGCTGGGGCCGCTGGTGCGACGACCGGCTTCGGTGCTGGCTCAGGTGCCTTGATGACGCGACGCGGCTGACTCATCATCAGCTTGATCTGCGCGACTTCGTCAGCCACGGCCTTGCGTGCGCGCTCGGTAGCGGCAACGCGTTCGGCCGCTTCCTTGCTTGCCGCTTCATTGCGGGCCTTGACTTCTTCAGCGGCGCGCTTGGCCGATTCGTCAGCAGCAGCACCGGCAGCGGCTTCTTTCGCGCCGGCAGCAGCTTCCTTGGCAGCACCGGCAGCCACGGCAGCAGCAGCCGATTTCTCGGCGGCGTCGCGCTTGGCTTGTTCAGCCGCATCGCGCTTGGCCTGCTCTTGCGCTGCCTGGGCTTGCGCCTTTTCTTCGGCTTCGAGTTTGATCAGGCGCTCTTGCTTCTCGCGCAGATCAGCCTCTTGGCGGGCAATCGCTTCGTTCTGGCGCGCTGCTTCCTCTTCGCGACGTGCTTGTTCAGCAACATCGACGACTGGCTCTTCAGGTGCTTTGGTCGTGACCAGGTCGTCGCGCTGCACGAAGGTGCGCTTCTTGCGGACTTCAACCTGGATGGTGCGCGATTTGCCCGACGAATCAGCTTGCTTGATTTCGCTGGTTTCCTTGCGCGTTACCGTGATCTTTTTCTTTTCACCGGTGTCGCTCGCGCCGTGGGTACGACGCAGATGGTTCAGCAGCTTGTCCTTATCATCTTTCGACAACGGATCTGACGTCGAACTTTTTTCGACGCCGGCCGAGCGCAGCTGCGTCAGCAGCAGGTCTGCAGGCATCTTCAGCTCGGTGGCAAATTGGGCTACGTTGTTACTCGCCATTCAGTCCTCTTTTCTATGTGTCGCGACAGATGATAAAGATTTGCTCAAGCTTTGGCCGTTTCAGCCAGGCTCCAGGCTTTCGCCTGCAGTGCTTTCGCCCGGTCGTCGTACTTGCCATCGACCAGCTTCATCTCGTCGTCGGTCACATCATTAAATTCACTCTTGATCAGGTCGCGGGCACGTTCCGACGGCAGCGCCAGGATGGCGCCAAACTCGTCATAGGCCAGTGCCGCGAATGCGTCGACCGTCTTGATACCAGCCAGGCCAAGCTTGCCGGCAACGGTACGGTCCATGCCTTCCAGATTGACCAGAGCTTCTTCCATGCCTTCGAGGCCTTCTTCGGAAGCGATCGCCTCGGTCACCAGCGCATCACGTGCACGGGTGCGGAGTTCGTTGACGGTGTCTTCGTCGAACGATTCAATTTCCAGCATCTCGGAAATTGGGACATACGCGATTTCTTCCAGGCTCGAGAAGCCTTCTTCCACCAGGATGTCGGCCACTTCCTGGTCGACGTCCAGTTTTTGCATGAACAGCGCGCGGATGGCCGCCGACTCTTGCTCCACCTTGTTGGCCGATTCCTCGGCCGTCATGATGTTGATTTTCCAGCCGGTCAGCTCGGACGCCAGGCGCACGTTCTGGCCCGAACGGCCGATCGCGATGGCCAGGTTTTCTTCGTCCACGACGACATCCATCGCGTGCTTTTCTTCGTCGACCATGATCGACGAGACATTTGCCGGCGCCAGGGCGCCGATCACGAACTGCGCCGGGTCATCCGACCACAGCACGATGTCGACGCGCTCGCCGCCCAGTTCGCCGGTAACAGCCTGGACACGCGAACCGCGCATGCCGACGCAGGTACCGATCGGGTCGATGCGCTTGTCGGCCGTGAACACGGCGATCTTGGCGCGCACGCCAGCGTCACGGGCAGCCGATTTGATCTGCAGAAGACCCTGCTCGATCTCGGGTACTTCGAGTTCGAACAGCTTCATGATGAAATCAGGCGCAGTACGCGACAGGATCACCTGCGGGCCACGCATATTGCGGTCCACACGCAGGATGAAAGCGCGCACACGGTCGCCGATACGCAGGTTCTCTTTCGGGATCATCTGGTCGCGCGGGAGGCGCGCTTCGATCTTGCCCGATTCGACGATCGCGTCGCCGCGTTCCATGCGCTTGATGGTGCCGGTGACGAGTGAATCGCCACGTTCCAGGAAGTCTTGCAGGATCTGCTCGCGTTCGGCATCGCGCACGCGCTGCAGCACGACCTGCTTGGTGTCCTGGGCAAAACGACGACCGAAGTCGACCGATTCAATCGGCTCTTCGATGTATTCGTCGACTTCGATGTCAGAGATCTGCTCTTTGGCTTCGAAGTGCAGAATTTCCTGGTCAGGCAATTGCAGGCCTGCTTCATCGGGAACGACGTGCCAGCGGCGGAAAGTCTCGAATTCGCCGGTGTCGCGATCGATTGACACGCGAATGTCGACTTCGCCTTCATAACGCTTCTTCGTGGCCTGTGCCAGCGCGAACTCGAGCGCTCCGAAAACGACTTCCTTGTCGACGTTCTTTTCGCGCGCAAGCGCATCCACCAGTAACAAAATTTCGCGACTCATGCTTTGCGACTCCTAAAATCCACCTGCGGCACTAAACGTGCCTTATCCAATTCGGCCAGCGTAAATTCCATCAACGCCGGACCATCTTTACTGTCAAATTCCAAGCCGACCTTGTCGTTCTCGACGCCGCGCAGGATACCGGTGAACGTCTTGCGGTTATCACTGCCCGGCACCGCGACACGCAGCTTGACCGTGCACTCAAGGCCGGCAAAGCGCGCGAAATCGGCGAGGGTTCGTACCGGGCGATCGAGGCCCGGCGACGAAATTTCGAGTCGTTCGTAATCGACGTTTTCCACAGTGAAGACATGCGACAGCTGGTGACTCACCTTGGCGCAATCCTCGACCGTGATCGGGCCCTTTTCGTCCGCGTCGGCAGCCGGAAAATCGATATACACACGCAGGATCCCGCGGTCGCCTCGTTCCACGTCGACGAGTTCATAACCGAGACCACTGACTGTCGTGGCGATTAAATCAAACTGCTGCACGGCACTTCTCCAGGGCTTCTAAAACGATTTACCAAAAAAAAAATGGGCATCTGCCCATCTTTTTGTAATTACAACCCAATCAAAATATGACGCTTACACCGGATGCACGCTGAACAACACGTCGGGAAGGTCTTCGATTAGGCTGCAAATTATACTGCTTTTCGGCGTGCCTCGCAATCCGCACGCCAAAATGAGCAGCTATACAACAGTTGACAGGCTGCCATCGGCACCCTGCAACCGATGGCGCTTAGCCGCGGCGACCACGACGGGGCGCCGCATTCTCGGCGCCACCGCGCGGACCCTGTCCGCCGCCGCCACCGCCACGGCGTGCCCCGCCACCGGTGTTGGCAAAACCGAACGTGGTCTGCAACGGATCGGGCTGGCGTGGACGGCTGCTGGCACCAGCGCCGCCCGTCTTGCTGCCCTGCCCGCCGCCGAAACCGGCGCCGCGACCCTTGCCACCACCCTGGCCACCCGGACGGCCACCGACTGGCTTGTTGCCAGGCACCGGACCATTCAGGATACCCTGGCCGCGGGTGCTGCCCACGCGCGTTGCTTGCGGACCGAACGGATCGACGTTACGGTTGGCGTCGGCGCGGTCGATGCGGTTGCCATCGCTGCGGTCGTTGCCACGCTCATCGTCGCCGCCGGCGCTGCGCACGTTGCCGCGCTCAGGGCCGCGGCTGTTGCCACGTTCGTTGCCCCGTTCGCTGCCACGTTCATTGCCGCGCTCGCTGTCGCGCGCACCATTCGGACGCGGACCCTTGCCCGGCTTGCCGCCCGACTTGGCGTTTTTCTCCGGCGCCGCTTTTTTCTCGACACCGAAGGCCGTCATCAGCGAACGGACGTCGTTTTCTTCGAATTCTTCCCAACGGCCACGCTTCAGGCCACTTGGCAGCGTCATCGCACCGTAGCGGGTACGGATCAGGCGCGACACGGTCAGGCCGACCGCCTCGAACATGCGGCGCACTTCGCGGTTACGGCCTTCGCCGATGACCACACGGTACCAGCGGTTGATGCCTTCGCCGCCACCGTTCTGGATTTTGGAGAATGCCGCCTTGCCATCGTCAAGGTCGACGCCGGCCAGCAGCTTCTGGCGCATGCCTTCTTCGAGCTCGCCCAGCGTACGCACCGCGTATTCACGGTCGATATTGTAGCGCGGGTGCATCAGGCGGTTGGCCAGGTCACCCGAGGTTGTAAACAGCAGCAGGCCTTCGGTGTTGAAGTCGAGGCGGCCAACGGCCAGCCACTTGCCTGCTTTCATCGACGGCAGGCGATCGAACACCGATGGACGGCCTTCCGGGTCGTCATGGCTGACGATTTCGCCGGCCGGCTTGTGGTACACCAGCACGCGCGGCGGCTTGCTGCTCACGCGGCGCTGGATCAGCTTGCCGTTGATGCGCACGGCATCGGTCGGCAGGATGCGCTGGCCGATGTGGGCCGGCTCACCGTTGACCGACACGCGGCCGGCAACGATCAGGTCTTCCATGTCGCGGCGCGAACCCAGACCGGCTTCGGCCAGCACCTTGTGCAGCTTCGGCGCGTCGTCGTCGGCGGTCAGGTCGCGGCGCACGGCCTTGACCGGCGCATTGCGGCGAGCGCCGTCGTTGGCATCGAAGTCGTCCGACGTGACGAACGAGAACACGTTGTCGGCCTCATCCATCGGCTGCGGCTTGCCGCCGGGCTTGCCCGGCTTGCCGTTACGACCGATCTGCTTGACCGGCTGGCCCTGGCGACCGGCGCCCTGCACCGGACGGTTGCTTTGCTGGTTGCGCATGCCCGGCTTTTGCTGGCCACGGCCGCGGCCTTGCGGCGCGCCGTCAGCGGCAGCATCGGCAGTATCAACAGCCGGCGCGTCGCCTGCTGGTGCAGCGTCGACCGCGTCGGCGGCGGCAGGCGCTGCCAACTGCTCGAGCGCTTCGCGTTCAGCGCGCTTTTCGCGCATCTGACGGGGACCGCGCGGCTTCGGCGCCGGCGCAGGTGCAGCGTCGACGCCATCGGCGGCCGGCGCTGCGGCGAGCTCTTCCTTGGCAGCCTGGACTTCTTTGGCGGCTTTCATCGCGCGCGGCTTGCGCACTTTCGCGGCCGGCGCGTCAGCTGCCGGTGCGTCGGCAGCCAACTCGGCAGCAACCGGCGCGGCGGCGCCCGATTCCGAAGCGACGGCGACCTTGCGGGTGCGCTTTGCCTTGACCGGTGCTTCCACGGCGGCGTCGGCTGGCGCAGAGGCGGCAGCAGCAGCCTCTGCTGCAATCACGGCCTTGGTGCGGCGCTTTGGCTTGGCGGCGGCGGTCTCGGCTGCGTCGACAGGCTTGTTTTCGGTTGGTTCAGTTGGGTTCATCGTTCGTATCTTTATTGTGCTGACCCGCCTCGGCAATTCCGTCGTCTGTCAGGTCTTGTATCGACACTTCAATCGGTGAAGTGTCCGGGTGTGTGACGGGCGCGCCGGCGTCCGCCTTCTCAAAATTGTCGTTCAGTGCTGCTTCCAGTGCTTCCAGGCTCCGTGCATCCGGCCCCTCGGCCAGCGCCTGCAACGGCGGCAGTTGCGACAGCGACGCCAGGCCCAGGTCGTCCAGGAACTGGCGCGTCGTGCCCAGCAGCGCCGGGCGCCCCACCACTTCGCGGTGACCAAGGACGTCGATCCAGCCGCGGTCTTCCAGCATCTTGATCGTCTGCGAATTGACCGCCACGCCGCGAATTTCTTCGATATCGCCGCGCGTGACCGGCTGGCGGTAGGCAATGATGGCCAGCGTTTCCAGCGTCGCCCGCGAATACTTCGGCGGTTTCTCGGGTGACAGCCGGTCGAGATACGGCTTCATCTCGGGGCGGCTCTGGAAGCGCCAGCCCGAGGCCAGGCTGACGATCTCGATACCGCGCCCGTCCCAGTCGTGGCGAAGTTCTTCCAGCAAAATCTTGATCGTATCGGCGCCAACACCGGCACCCTGGCTGCGACCGCCCGCATCGACCTCGGCGAACAGCTTTTTCATGCCGTGGATCGACAAGGGCTCGCGGGCGCACAGCAAGGCGGTTTCGAGGACGCGCTTGGCCTCGTCAGTATTCATAGTGCGATGTCGTCAATCCACAAACTATAGCGGTAGCAGAAACAGAATCCGCGCAACAGAATCAGGGCAAACACGGCCAGCGCCCGGCAACCATGCAACGAGCGGTGCCGGCGCGTGGGCGGCTACCCTTCTGCTTGCGATCTGCTGCCTGATACTGGAATGCGTGGGTCCGGGGCTGATGCGCCGGACAATCTATTACACGACAGGCAAGGAACCCGTCGCGGGCAACCTGCCTCTGAGTATTGATGCTCGTTGGGAAACGCGGCGTATCGGCGCACTCGCCATGTTCGGGAGGCGCCGGGGAGCGGCCTGTGCGGCACGCGGAGGGACGACAACGTTTCTTGCAACTGGCGGCCATTGTACCCGATAAAACCGCGTAGTGGACAAGCGACCATCCACGCGGCGGGTAGCTAGTAGCGTCAGTCTGACAGTTTTTCCGACAAAATCGCTGACACGCCAACAAATGCCGGGTACTCGGCGGTGATGACGTAGGTCGGCACGGCCGTCAGGTAGTGGACGAAGCGCCCTTTTTGTTCGAAACGACGGCGGAACGACGAGCGGTCAAAGCGCGTGCCCAGGCGCGGGACGATGCCGCCGCCAATATAGATACCGCCCTGCGCGCCGAGCGTGACGGCAAGATTGCCGGCCACGGTGCCCAGCATGCCGCAGAATGCTTCGAGCACGTCGTCGCACAATGGGCATTCGCCGGACAAAGCGCGACGCGAGATTTCGGCCGCGCTGAGACGCTCGTCAGGACTGCCGGCGCGGTCGGCCAGCGCGCGGTAGATCAGTTCGACACCGGCGCCGGACAGGAACCGCTCGAACGAGACGTGGTCGTACTCGCGCCAGGCAAATTGCAGGATCGCGATTTCATCATCGTTGATCGGCGCGAAGCTGACGTGCCCGCCTTCGCTGCGCAATGCCGTCCACGAACTGGCGCATGGGATCAGGCCCGACACGCCCAGGCCGGTACCGGCGCCGATCAGGCCCAGCGCCGTGTCCGGTTGTGGCACGCCCCCGCCGACCTGGCGCTTGTGCTCCCCCAGATGCGGCAGCGAACGCGCGAGCGCCGAAAAGTCATTGACCACCATCAGGATCTCGAAACCGCACTCGAGCCGCAGGGCTTCGGTGGAAAATTCCCAATGGTGATTGGTCATGCGCACATAATCGCCCGTGACCGGGTTGGCAATTGCCAGCGCCGCATGCAGGATCGGGCTGGACGTCAGCGCCTGGACGGTCGGGCTGGCCAGATAGGTGCGCATCGCATCACCGAGCGTCGCATACGCGGCGCACGGGTAGATCTCGATGCCGTCGAGCTGGTCAGGGCCACATTCCAGTGCGAAACGGCAATTGGTACCGCCGATATCGGCCAGCAGGCGGGGTCCGCCGGCATGCAGGCGGGAAGTCTCGGACATGAACATGGAAGCGGTCATTGCAGACATTGGGAGCGAAGCTGCAAGAATACTAAATTCTTTGCCTTGAAGACAAGAACTATCTGTAGTTTAGGTACAGAGAATCGCACCCGTGAGGGGTGACCGAGCCAAAAATGCACGCTAACAGCGTAACTGCACTACTTGAACAACCGTGCAAGATGCGTCATCGATCAGCAGGGTGCCGGATCGAGCGAGGGAGCGGCGCCACGTTGCGCATTCCATGCATCCAGGCCGCCCCTCAGCGGCCGCACCCGCTGAAAACCGTTGGCCGCGAACTGGCGCGCGACCTGGGCAGCCGTTATGTCATCGGGACAACTACAGTAGACCACAATCTGGCGCTCGCGGTCGAGCGAAGCCATCAGTTGCGCCGGCGGGCACGCGTGGAAAATGAGCGCGCCGGGGATCGCGGCTTCCAGCGTCTGCGCAGTCAGGCTGCGCGCATCGATGAGTACCGGTTCATCGCCGCTGTCGATCAGCGCCAGCAATTCGGTCATCTCGATGCGCTCGCCGGCGCTGCGCGAGCGATGCCGGCGCCGCTCGGCATACTTGAACGCGATGAACAGGGCCAGAGCGCTGGCGACGACGACCAGCGCCGTGCTGCCCATCGTCGACAGGATACCCAGCACGTCGTCAACGCTGTCATGGAACCACGCACCGAGCAGGATGCCGACACCGCTCCACAGCGCCGCGCCCGTGACGGCATACAGCAGGAACGGCTTGGGCGCGACGCCCATCGCGCCCGACAACGGCGCGGCGATGGTATTGAAGCCCGGGATGAACTTGGATACCAGCAGCGACTTGACGCCAAACTTGCTGAAGCGCTCTTCGGTCTGGTTGACGCACGAATCGGGTGACAGGGAAATCTTGCACAGCAGCCGCAGGATGCGCTTGCCGTAGAAGCGCCCGGCGCGGAACCAGAACACATCGCAGATGAAGCAGGCACCGATGGCGGCCAGCCACACGAGCTGCCAGCTGACGTCGGCTTCGACCGACAGCGCGCCGGCCACGATCAGGATCGGGTAAGCGGGAATGGGCAGGCCAAACTGCTCGACGAGAACGATGCCGAACACGATCAGCACGCCATAGACTTGAATGAGTTCGACTAACTGGGGCATCGCCATAGTGTACGTGAATTGCGCTCGCGGCACAGGAATGTGGCCGGTTCCGGCAGCCTGTTTGGCATATTCGCAACGGTCTTTTGCGGCATCGACCGCTACTCGTAATTACACCCCGCGCGGAATCGCCACCAGCAGCGACTTGGTGTACGGGTGCTGCGGATTGCGGTACAGCACATCGGCATCGGCCACTTCCACCACAGCACCATTGCGCATCACCATCACCTGGTCGGAGATGTACTTCACGACCGACAAATCATGTGAAATGAAGATATAACTCAGGCCGAATTCATCCTGCAGGTCCTGCAGCAGGTTCAGCACCTGGGCCTGTACCGACACGTCCAGTGCCGAGACCGATTCGTCGCAGACGAGGATCTCGGGCTGCATCGTCAGGCAGCGCGCAATGGCAATGCGCTGACGCTGCCCGCCCGAAAATTCATGGGGATAGCGCCCGTACGCGGCGTCCGGCAAGCCGACGCGCCCCAGCAAGGCGCGGGCCAGCGCCGCGCGCCCGGCCTCGTGCGCGCCGATCCCGTGGATGCGCATCGGTTCCAGCAGGATCTGGCCGACCGTAAAGCGCGGATTGAGCGATGCATAAGGGTTCTGGAAAATGATCTGGATGCGCCGCTTGTACGGCTGGAATTCACGGTCGCTCATCGTGACCAGGTCGCGCCCTTCGAACAGTGCCGAGCCACCCGTCGCGCGGTGCAGCCGCAACAGCGTCAGGCCCACTGTCGTCTTGCCCGAACCCGATTCACCAACCACGCCCAGCGTCTTGCCGCGCGCCAGCGTGAACGAGACATCCTCGACCGCCTTGAATTCGCGCTTGCCGAACAGCCCCTCTCGCGTCCAGAAACTCTTGGCCAGATTGTTCACCACCAGGAGCGGCGCATCGTCAGGGTTCGTGCCGCGTACGCGCTGCGGCAGCTGCGCGCCAGGCAGCACGCGCCCCGCCAGGTAATCGTCGATCACCGGCAGGCGCAGAGGGCGCGCGTCGAGCGACGGCCGGCAATGCAGCAGCGCCCGTGTATAGGCGTCCTGCGGCGCGCCGAACACCTGCACGGCGGTGCCCTCCTCGCGCACCTCGCCATGGCGCATCACGATCACGCGATCGGCAATCTCGCCCACCAGGCCCAGGTCGTGCGTGATGAACAGCACGGCCATGCGCCGCTCGCGCTGCAGGCGCGCGATCAGGTCCATGATCTGCTTCTGGATCGTCACGTCCAGCGCCGTGGTCGGCTCATCGGCGATCAGCAGTTTCGGTTCGCAGGCAATGGCCATCGCGATCATTACGCGCTGCTGCTGGCCACCCGACATCTGGCCCGGATAGGCGTCAATCTTGTGCTGCGGATCGGGAATGCCCACTTCGGCCAGCAGCTCGAGCGTGCGCGCGCGTGCACCGCGCCTGGTCATGCCCATGTGCTGGCGCAGCACTTCACCGATCTGGAACCCCACCGTCAACACCGGGTTGAGCGACGACATCGGCTCCTGGAAGATCATCGCGATGTCCTTGCCGCACAAGGCGCGCCGCGCGGCCAGCGGCAGGCCGAGCAGCTCGCGGCCGGCAAACGCGATCCGTGAGCGCGGATCGACGATCGTGGTCTCGGGCGGCAGCAGCCCCATCACCGCCAGTGAACTGACCGACTTGCCGCTGCCCGATTCACCCACCAGCGCCACCGTGCTGTTATCGGGCACGTCGAACGACACGCCCTTCAATGCCTCGCTGGTGCGGTGCCTGTCGACCCGGAATGCGATGCGCAGGTCGCGCACCCGAAGCAAGGGGTTTGTGTCCTGGTTCATTTGATCTTGGGGTCGAGCGCGTCGCGCAAGGCGTCGGCGAACAGCGAAAAACTGGTGACGAGCACGGCCATGGCGCCGGCTGCGGCCGCCAGTTGCCACCACTTGCCGAGGATGAGTTCATTCTGCGCCTCGTTGAGCATGCTGCCCCACGAGACAGTGCCCACCGGCACGCCGAAGCCCAGGAACGACAGGATCACCTCGGCCTTGATGAAGCCGACCACGAGGATCGACATCTGCACCAGCGCCACGTGCGACACGTTCGGCAGGATATGCCCGAACATGCGCTGCCAGTTCGACGCGCCGATGGCGTTGGCGGCCATCACGTATTCGCGCGCGCTGTGCTTGATGTACTCGGCGCGCATCAGGCGAAACGGCCCGGTCCAGCCAGTCAGGCCCAGGATCAGCACGATGGTCGTCACGCCCTTCTGTTGCAGCACGGCGGCCACGGTCAGGATCATCAGGATCGACGGAATCGATGTGAAGATGCTGTAGAACCAGTTGAACAGGTCATCGATCCAGCCACCGAAAAACCCGGCAACGGCGCCGAACAGCGTGCCCAGCGTGACCGCCACCAGTGCAGCGACCAGGCCGACGACGATCGACGTTTCACCGCCCTTGATCGTTTTCTTGACGATGTCGTGACCCCATTTATCGGCGCCAAACAGCAGCGTCGTTTGCTTGGCCACCGGCGGATGGGTCGTGGCCAGTTGCGCCTGCAGCGCCGCCAGTTCGGCCGCGAGCGGATCGAACGCATTCGGCGGCGTCGCACGTGGCAGTTGCGCCTGCGCCAGTGCACGCGCCGTCGCATCGGCGCCGACAAAGCTCGGCGGCGCGTAATTGACGGCCACCTCGTCTTCCCAGTCAGCAGCCACCAGGCCCGTGCTCGAGAGCAGCACGAGCAGCAGAAAGCCGGCCACGACGGCCAGCGCCGCCATCGCCACGCGGTCTGCCCGCAGGCGGCGCCAGGCCAGCGTCCACAGGCCGGCCGAATCGGCGGACGTCTGCATTGTCGTCATCGGAATTGCACCCGCGGATCGACGGCGCGGTACAGCAGGTCGGCCAGCAGGTTGAACACCATCGTCGCAGCGGCCACGTAGACCGTGATCGCCTTGATCACCGGGAAGTCGCTGCGCTCGACGGCGAGAATGACTTCACGGCCGATGCCGGGAATGCCGAAGAAACGTTCCAGCAGAAATGCCCCGATCAACAGCGCCGGCAGGTTTGCCATCACGTGCGTGATGATGGGAATGGCCGCATTGCGCAGCACGTGCACCCAGACGATGCGGCGCTCGCTCAGGCCCTTGGCGCGCGCAGTGCGCACATAGTCCTGCCCCACCTCATCGAGTACGAAGCTGCGGTACAGGCGCAGCGTCGGCGCGATCGAGACGGCCAGGCCGATGATGATCGGCAGCAGCGCGTAGTGCCGCAGATTCTCGCCCAGGCTGCTGCCCCAGCCCTGCACCGGAAACAGGCCCAGCTGGTAGGCAAACACGTACTGGAACACCGAGATATACACCAGGATCGAGATCGACATCCCCACCGTGCAGGCCACCATCACGGCGCGGTCGGTGAGCGAGCCGCGCACGAAGGCGATGCCCAGCGCCAGCGCGATACCGAAGAACACTTCCAGTACCGTTAGCGGGATCAGGACCGTGAGCGATGGCCCCAGGCGGCTAGTGATGATCTGCGCCACCGGCTCGCCCGTGCTCCAGGCGTTGCCGAAGTCGAACGTGAGGATTTGCTGGACGAAGATCCACAGCTGCACCGGGTACGGCTGGTCAGTGCCCAGCTGGCGCCGGATGTTCTCGATGGCGCTCGCATCGGCCATCTTGCCGGCCAGCAGATAGGCCGGATCGCCACCGACCCAGTTGAACAGCACGAACACCAGCAACACGACGCCCGCCATGGTCGGCAACATCTGCCACAGGCGACGGACGATATAAGCAAGCATGAAACTCCCGAACCGGAACCAGGCAAACGTGCCATTTCCCGCGAAATCCGCCACGCCAATGCAGACGTTGCGAACCCGACACGATAGCGCATATCGGCGCGGGCTGACAGATGCAGGATGTCATGGGGCGATAGACATGGGTTATCCGACGTACTTACGTTTGTGACATAAAAACGGCACTGACAACATGTCATCGATGGTTTTGCATGCATATGCTTAATCAGCAATATCTGCCAATTAACCCACCTATCGCCGCATTAAATACCGATCAAACTCTATTTTCCTTCATATATTCCACATATTATTTTTCATGTCGGAATCATGACTAGCACCAAAATGCATGCTTGTACAGACTAGTCGGTGCACAGTTGTATTTTTGATTCGTAAAGACTTTATACGTTGACACTGCCTCACCGGAAATGTTTTTATTGCCAAGTAGTAAAAATTCGACGCTGCTATTCGCGGTGGCAATCCAATGACATTACTGCAGGCGACATCCGCCCTGCAGGTCTTACCTGGGAAAATCGACATGATGGTTGAAACAGTGTTATCTCGATCGGTTCGACTGATCTGTGCAGGCGGCATGATCGTCGCGTTCTCGGCGGCACACGCCCAGGACACGGCACCCGCCACAGGCGAACCTCAGCGCGTGGAAGTGACCGGTTCACGCATCGCCACGGCCAACCTGGAAAGCATCAGTCCAGTTACCGTCGTCAACGCCAAGGACATCAAACTCGAAGGTGTGCGTTCGGTCGAGAGCCTGCTCAACAACCTGCCCCAGGTCTTCGCCGACCAGGGCGGCTCGGTCTCGAACGGCTCCACCGGCACCGCCACCGTCAACCTGCGCAATTTCGGCGCCGATCGCACCCTGGTGCTGGTCAATGGCCGCCGTCTGCCAGCAGGCAGCCCGCGTAACACGGCTGCCGACTTGAACCAGATCCCCGTGGGCCTGGTCAAGCGCGTCGAAGTACTGACCGGCGGCGCCGGCGCCATCTACGGCTCCGACGCCGTGGCCGGCGTGGTCAACTTCATCATGGACGACAACTTCCAGGGCGTCCAGATCGACAGCAACTACCAGTTCTACAACCACCAGCAGAACGGCGGACCTGCGGCCGATGCCGCCACGCGCCGCAACTTCACGGTGCCGGGCGACAAGAGCGCCGATGCCAAGGTCAAGGACATCAGCATCACGATGGGCGGCAACTTCGCCGACGGCCGCGGCAATGCCGTGGTCTACCTGGGCTACAAGAAAGAAGACCCGCTGCTGCAATCGGAGCGTGACTTCACCGCCTGCTCGCTGGGCGGCTCCACCACGGGCGACACGTTCAACTGCGGCGGCTCCGGCACCAGCTTCCCGGGCCGTTTCCTGGTCGGCACACGCAGCTTCACCGTGGCCGATGCGAACGGCGGCGTGCGTCCCTATGTTGGCGCAAACGATGCCTACAACTTCGGCCCGCTGAACTATTTCCGCCGTCCGTCCGAGCGCTACACATTCAGCTCGTTCACGCACTACGACATCAACGACAAGGCCCGCGTCTACGCCGAGGCCAGCTTCCACGATGACAGCACCGTCGCCCAGATCGCGCCGTCCGGCCTGTTCGGCCTCGACGCATCCGGCGCCAATGCAATCACGTTTGAAAACCCGCTGCTGTCAAACGCCTGGCGCCAGACGCTGGGCCTGAACGCGCCGGGTGACACGGCCGACCTGGTGATCTTCCGCCGCAACGTCGAAGGCGGTGGCCGCCGCGACGACCTGAACCACACGTCCTACCGTGGCGTGGTCGGCGTCAAGGGCGATGTCGGCAACTGGAAGTACGACGTCTTCGCGCAGGTGGGCAAGGTTCGCTACGCCGAAACCTACTTCAACGACTTCTCGGTGTCGCGCAGTGCGCGGGCCCTGGACGTGGTCCGTGGCCCGAACGGCGCAGCGGTCTGCCGCAGCACCCTGAACGGCATCGATCCGAACTGCGTGCCGTACAACATCTGGAGCCTCGGCGGCGTCACCAGGGAGGCACTGACCTACCTGCAGACCCCGGGTTTCCAGCGCGGCAACACCTCCCAAACCGTGCAGGGCGTCAATCTGTCGACCGACCTGGGCGAATACGGCCTGAAGATCCCGACCAGCACCGAAGGCATCGGTCTGGCGCTGGGCTGGGAACACCGCACTGAAAAACTGACGCTGGACAACGATGCTGCCTTCGAATCGGGCGACCTCGCCGGCCAGGGCGGCCCGACCAAGAACGTGAGCGGCCAGTTCAGCGTGCGTGACTACTACGCCGAAACCCGCATCCCGATCCTGCAGAAGCAACCGTTTGCTGACCAGCTCAACGTCACGGCCAGCTACCGCAAATCGGATTATTCGACCGGCCAGAAGACCAGCTCGTATGGTGCGGGCATCGAATGGGCGCCGATCAAGGAAGCGAAGTTCCGCTTCAGCTATCAGCGCGCCGCGCGCGCGGCGAACGTGGTCGAACTGTACACGCCGGCCGGTCTGGGCCTGTATGACATGTCGTCCGACCCTTGCGCAGGCACGACGCCGACCGCGACCCTGGCCCAGTGCGCACGCACCGGCGTGACTGCGGCACAGTACGGCAACATCGTCGATTCCCCGGCCCAGCAGTACAATCAGATCAGCGGCGGCAATGCGAACCTGGCGCCGGAAGAATCCGACTCGTACACGCTGGGCCTGGTGCTGACACCGACGCGCAACACCTCGGTCACCATCGACGCCTTCGACATGAAGGTCAAGGGCATCATCGGCGGCTTGCCGGCAACGACCAGCCTCGAAAGCTGCCTGGCAACGGGCGACCCGACGTTCTGCTCGCTGATCACGCGTGACCGTCTGGGCACCCTGTGGGCACTGGAAACCGCGCAGATCGTCGCCACCAACCAGAACCTGGGCATGTCGTCGACCAAGGGTATTGACCTGGGCGCGAACTGGAATGCCAAGCTGGGCGAATGGGGCAGCCTGAACCTGTCGCTGATGGGCACCTACCTGAAAGAGTTCAAGGAACAGGACTTGCCAGGCGGCGATACGCGTGACTGCGCCGGCCTGCACGGTCCTACCTGCGGCGTGCCACTGCCAAAATGGCGCCACAAGGTGCGCGCTGTCTGGGGCACCCCATGGAATGGCGTGGAACTGGGCGCGACCTGGCGCTATGTGCGCGGTGTGGACCTGGACACCGAATCGGAACCGGCTGATGCCAGCCTGGGCGCACGCAACTACCTGGATCTGGTCAGCAGCTGGCAGGTCAACCGGATCTTCACCCTGCGCGCCGGCATCAACAACGCGCTGGACAAGGATCCACCGCTGTCAGGCGTGGTTGCTGCGGTCTACGGCAACGGCAACACCTACCCGCAGGTGTATGACGCGATGGGCCGTCATATCTTCCTGAACCTGACCGCCAAGTTCTGATCGCAGTGGGTTAGAACGAAAGGGGCGCACCTCGGTGCGCCCCTTTGTCATTGCGGCGGCGCATCGCGCACCGCCTGGATTATTCCTGGCGCAGGCGACGCTGGCGCACCGCCGCTGCCAGACCATCGAGCACCTGCAGGCTGCTGTCCCAGTCGATGCAGCCATCGGTCACCGACTGGCCATATGTCAATTCCTTGCCCGGCACCAGATCCTGGCGCCCGCCCACCAGATTCGACTCGATCATCACACCGACGATGCGATCGTCGCCGGCCGCGATCTGCGCGGCGATGTCGGCGCATACCGGCACCTGGTTCTCGGGCTTTTTAGAACTGTTGGCATGCGACGCATCGATCATCAGGCGGCTGGCCAGGCCCAGCGCGGCGATCTGGCGGCAGGCTTCGTCGACGCTGGCGGCGTCGTAGTTCGGCGCCTTGCCGCCACGCAGGATGATGTGGCAATCCTCGTTGCCCGAGGTCGATACGATGGCCGAGTGGCCGCCTTTGGTGACGGACAGGAAGTGGTGCGGCTGCGACGCAGCCTTGATGGCCTCGGTAGCGATCTTGATATTGCCGTCGGTGCCGTTCTTGAAGCCGACCGGGCACGACAGGCCGGACGCCAGCTCACGGTGCACCTGCGACTCGGTCGTGCGCGCACCGATGGCGCCCCAGCTGATCAGGTCGGCGATGTACTGCGGGCTGATCACGTCGAGGAATTCGGTGCCGGCCGGCAGGCCCATCTCGTTGATGTCGCGCAGCAGCTCGCGCGCCATGCGCAGGCCGTCGTTGATGCGGAAGCTGTTGTCCATGTACGGGTCGTTGATCAGGCCTTTCCAGCCCACCGTCGTGCGGGGCTTTTCGAAGTAGACCCGCATCACGATCTCGAGTTCACCGGCGAAGCGCTGGCGCTGTTCGACCAGGCGGCGCGCATACTCGATCGCCGCCTTCGGATCATGGATCGAGCATGGCCCGATCACCACCATCAGGCGGTCGTCCTGGCCATGCAGGATGCGGTGCAGGTCGACGCGCGCGCCGGCCGCGGTCTGCTCGGCCCCCGGGGTGACGGGGTACTCGCGGATCAGGTGCGAGGGTGGCGTCAGTTCCTTCATTTCACGGATGCGTAGGTCGTCGGTGCGGGGCATGCTGGACTCTCTTTCGTGCTCGGTTGAGTTGGTTTTATACCGTCTGAAAATAAAAAAACCGCCATTGCTGGCGGTTTGTCTGGATGCTGCCGGGACTTTTACTGCGCGTACCCGCTGCTGTTCCACCGCCTGAGGCTGGAATGGCTAAAGTAAAAAAAGCAGGTAAAGAAAGCGTGGCGCATGATGTCGTCCGTGTTTGGTCAATTGACTATAGCAACAACCCGCAAAACTTGGCAAGCCCTTTATCCGTCGATGACGGCTTGTACAGACAGCTTGTTACCGGATACCACAGCAACGCATCATCAATGCAAACTCAGGCCGTGCCGCCGACCGTGACGCCATCGATGCGCAGGGTCGGCTGGCCCACGCCCACCGGCACGCTCTGGCCTTCCTTGCCGCACACGCCCACGCCCGAATCCAGGCGCATGTCGTTGCCGATCATCGAGATGCGGTTCATCACTTCAGGGCCATTGCCAATCAAGGTAGCGCCCTTGACCGGATAGGTGACCTTGCCGTCTTCGATCATGTACGCCTCGCTGGCGGAGAACACAAACTTGCCGTTCGTGATATCGACCTGGCCGCCGCCGAAGTTCACCGCGTACAGCCCATTCTTGACCGAGGCCAGAATTTCCTGCGGGTCCTTGTCACCGGCGAGCATATAGGTGTTGGTCATGCGCGGCATCGGCAGGTGCGCGAACGATTCGCGGCGCGCGTTGCCGGTAACCGGCATCTTCATCAGGCGCGCGTTCATCGTGTCCTGGATGTAGCCTTTCAGGATGCCGTCTTCGATCAGCGTCGTGCACTGGGTCGGATTGCCTTCGTCGTCGACATTGAGCGAGCCGCGCCGGTCCTGCAGCGTGCCGTCGTCGACGATGGTGACGCCCTTGGCCGCCACGCGCTGGCCGATCATGCCGGCATACGACGACGAGCCCTTGCGGTTGAAGTCACCCTCGAGGCCGTGGCCGACCGCTTCGTGCAGCAGCACGCCGGGCCAGCCCGGGCCCAGCACAATCGTCATCGGACCGGCCGGCGCCGGCCGCGCTTCCAGGTTCACGCAGGCTGCCTTGACGGCATCGGTCGCATAGCGATCGAGCACTTCATCAGTGAAGTAACCGTAGTCGAAGCGCCCGCCACCGCCCGACGAACCCACTTCGCGCCGCCCGTTCTGCTCGGCGATGACGGTGACCGACACGCGCACCAGCGGCCGGATATCGGCCGCCAGCACGCCGTCGCTGCGCAGCACCAGCACGACATCGTATTCGCCGGCCAGGCCCGCCATCACCTGCACCACGCGCGGGTCTTTGGCGCGCGCCATCTTTTCGACGCGCTCGAGCAGCGTCACCTTGGCCGTCGCATCGAGCGAGGCCAGCGGATCGCTGGGCAGGTACAGCGAGCGCCCGCCGCTGTGCTGGGTGCTGCGCGCGATCTTGATGCGCCCGGCGCCCTGGCGCCCGATGGTGCGGGTGGCAGAGGCAGCGTCCAGCAGCGCCTGTTCTGAAATCTCGTCGGAGTACGCGAACGCGGTCTTTTCGCCCGACACCGCGCGCACGCCGACGCCCTGGTCGATCGAAAAACTGCCGCTCTTGACGATGCCTTCTTCGAGACTCCAGCCTTCGCTCTTGGTGAACTGGAAGTACAGGTCGGCGTAGTCGACCTTGTGCGTGAACATCGTCCCCAGCGCGCGCAGCAGCTTGTCTTCGTCCAGGCCGAATGGCGTCAGGAGGACGTCACGGGCAACGGCGATGGCGGAAAGATTCGGTTCGAATGGCGTCATGGTGGTTCGATTCAGGCGTCGGTTGGAACGGGCATTGTGCCATATCCCGTTTGTTCGCATCGCTGCGCCACGTTCATGTGACAGCCTGGTTTACATCTTCCGGTGGCGCAGCGCCGGCAGGCTGTCGCGCACGCCGCGCAGGAACGCCGGATCGAGTTCGCCCGTGATCACGCCCTCGCCTTCCGGCAGTACCGCCTTGACCTCGCCCCACGGGTCGACCAGCATGCTGTGGCCCCAGGTGCGGCGGCCATTGACGTGCATGCCGCCCTGCGCCGCAGCCAGCACATAGCACTGGTTCTCGATGGCGCGCGCGCGCAGCAGCACTTCCCAGTGCGCGCGGCCGGTGGTGTAGGTGAACGCGGCCGGCACGATGATCAAGGCGCACTCGCCCATCGCGCGGTACAGCTCGGGAAAGCGCAGGTCGTAGCACACCGACAGCCCGACGCGCCCGAACGGCGCATCGAACACGCCGACCGCGTCGCCCGGCACGATGGTGCGCGCCTCGTCGTACGATTCCGTGCCCTTGTTGAAGCCGAACAGGTGGATCTTGTCGTAGCGGCTCATCGACATACCCTGCGGGTCATACACGAGCGTGGTATTGAGCACCTTGCCGGCGCTTGGCGAGACGAGCGGCAGCGTGCCGCCCACCAGCCAGATGCCGTGCTCGCGCGCCAGTTCGGCCATGCAGTCCTGGATCGGCCCGGCGCCCGGTTCTTCGGCCAGCGCCACCTTGTCGACATCGGTCATGCCCATGATCGGCCAGTACTCGGGCAAGGCCACGAGCGTGGCGCCCTTGCCGGCAGCCTCGGCCACGAGGCGGCGTACGGTGATCAGGTTGTCTTCGAGGTGCGGAGTGGAAATCATCTGGATCGCGGCGACGGTCGTCATGTCATTCCTTGCTGGCGGTGGGGGTGGCTGGTGTGCTGACAGTGGCGCTGTCAGGTCCGTTGGGGATTTTGGTAATGGTCGGCGATTTCCACGGCCCTGTCACCTGCATCTGGTAAGTCAGCGCCTTCATCACCGGTGCGCGCAGGAACAGCTGGGCCAGATAGCCGCCCAGGCCCAGGACCGGATTGACGGCCAGGCCGTACACGAGCGGGCCGGTGCCCAGATTGAATTCCGGGATCACGACCACGCGCAGATTGGTCGACTCGTTGGCGATATCGGCCGTGCCATTCATCAGGACGGTCGCGGCCACGCCATGCATTTTGAGATTGTCGGTGCGCACCACGCCGCGCGTGATCAGCGCGTTGGCCGTGATGCCGTCGAATGCCAGACCGTCGGAAAACACGTCATGGAAATCGAGCTTGAGCAGACGCGGCAAGGCCTGCAGGCTGAGCACGCCCAGCAGCTTGGCTGCGCCCGGGTCCTGCTTGAGGAACTGGCCGGATTCGACGTTCATCTCGATCTGGCCCGACAGGCTCGGGATGTCCATCGCATACGGCAGGCCGGCCCACGAGATGTCGCCGCGCAGGTAGCCGTTGCCGCGCCCGATCGTGTCCGGGAAACCCACGCGGTCGAGCAGGCGTCCGGCATTGTCCATATCGAGCGCGAAGTTCAGGCTGGTATTGCTCTTGCCATCCTTGGTCAACCAGCGGCCCGATGCCTTCAGCTTGCCATCGGGGTTGCTCAGCGCCAGCCGGTCGATGCGCCACTCGCGCCCTGCCAGCGCGCGCACATTGCTGGCGTCCAGCTCCAGGCGTCCCAGGTTCTTGTTGAACAGCTCGAAGCGTTCGGCCACGATGTCGAGCGACGGGATGCTGGCCGTGGCGCCCTTGTTCGACTCGAGCAGGTCCTTGACCTCGGCCTCGGCCGATTCCGGAATCACGAGCGAGGCCAGGCGCGCCGTGACCTTGCCCAGGCCGCTGGGCGTTTCGGCCCAGGTGAGATAGCCGCTGGCCTGGCGCGAATGCAGGTTGGCGCGCCAGGTGTCGCCCACGTGCGTGGCGCCGATGACCACGTCGGCCACGCGCCGTTCGCCGACCGTCAGTTCGCTGACGCGACCGGCGACCACCGTCGGCAGCACATACTGGGTGAAGTCGGCGCCGCCGGCCGGCGTTGCATCGGGGGCCGGGGCAGGCGTGTTCTTGTCCATGCCGGCAATGGCGCGGCCCGCCGCCAGCCAGTGGTCGACATTGAGCGCCTTCATGTCCAGGTGCGCCATCAGGCCCTGGTCCGGGCGCGGGGCCGGCACGTTCACGCCAATGCCGCCGTGGGTCACGCGCCAGGCACCCTTGCCCTGCTTTTCACGTTCGTACCGCGCGCCCAGGTCCTGCCCCACGCCGACGCGGATGACGTCGCGCGCCAGGCCATCGACGGTCGGCTCGCCCTCGAGCACGAAGTGCAGCGGCAGGTTCGCGTCCTGCACCTTGTTCAGCGGGGCCGGCAGTTCAATGCCCAGTCCCGCCAGCGCCGAATCGATGGTGATCGTGCGATGCCCGGCCTTGACGACAATCTCGCCGCGATACGGCGTGCTGCCCGACAGGCGTTCGGCCAGGCGGCCCAGCGCCGGCACCGGTGCGGTGCGGCGCATGCCCTCGGCCGACAGCGTGCCGGCCAGCGTGACGCGCGTGCTGCCGTCCGGCGCCGTGCCGCCGCCCACCGCCAGCGGCGCGCCCAGGAAGTCGGCGCCAACGCCTTCGAGGCCAAAGCCGTGGTCGTGGAACGCGATTTTTCCGTGGGCGTTCTGCAGCGCCGGCAGCTCGGGGAAGAGCACGACATCGTTACCTTGCAACTGCAGATTGCCCTGCACCTTGGCTTCGTTCAGGTGCGACAGCGGCAGGCGCAGCTTCAGGTCGAGCTTTGCATTGCCGCTGCCCTGCGTGTCTTCGGTAAAGTGGCCGATCCAGCCCAGCACAGGCGTGGCCGCCACGTAGCGCAGGAATTCCTGCAGCGGCCCGGCGCCGGCGCCATCGATCTCCAGCATCATCTTGTCATGCGCGCCCAGGTCGGGGATCACGGCCTTGACGTTCGACAGCGCCACGCCCAGCGTGCGCAGGCTCCTGCCCGTGATTTCCATGCGTGCGCGGTCGAACACGATGCGCCCGTCAATGGCTTCGGCCAGTGGCCACAGCGGTGTGCCGTCCGGATGGCGGTGGCCCGGCGCATACTCGAGCCGCGCGCCAGCCAGGCGACCGGCAACGCGGAATTCGCCGGTGTCAGAGGCCTTGAACGGAAACTGCGCGAGGTCGCCGCGCAGGCGCAGCGTGGTGTCGTGCAGCTGGCCGCCCTGCAGCGCGCCCACCAGCCAGTCATGCAGGCCGTGCGGCGTGGCCAGCGGCAGGAAGGTGCCGATCTTGTCGATCGGGAAACCGTCGAGGTTGCCCGTGAAGTCGGCCGTGCCGGGGCCGTGACCCGGCGTGAGCGGCATACTGTGGCGGCCCGAGACCGATCCCTTGAACGTGCCCTGTACAAAATCCAGGTCCTCAATATCGACCTGCAATTGCCGACCCGCGTCAAACTGCCAGCGCGCATCGAGGGCCAGGCGGTCGAACGGCATGCGCGGCTCGGCGAACCAGGCCGGCATGTTCAAGGCGAATTGCTGCGAGTCGAGCTTGACGCTGCCGGCGCGCTCGTTGGCGTCGATGCGCCCGCTCAGATTCTCGAAGCCGGGTGTTGCGGCCCGTCCCGGGCGCGCGGCCTGGGCTTTCAACGCCAGCCCGGCGACGTCGCCGCGGATGCGCCAGCCAGTCACACCGGGATAATGCCCATCCCATTCGACGCTGACATCCTGCAACGTGCCGCGCGGCGCGTAATCGGCCAGCAGGCCGCGCTGCACGGGCGAGATCGGCAGATACTGTGCCAGCGCTGCCAGCGCGCCGATATCGAGGCCCTGCGCGCGCAGCGTGCCCTGCTCGGGCTTGCCATCGGCGGCAGGCCGCCAGGTTTGTTCAAGGGTGGCAGGCGGCAAGGCGCGGCCATCGCGCGCCACCACCGTGAAATTGTCGAGCCGCAGCGCGTGGCCGTTCGCGCCGAACGTCGGTTTGCCATCGCCCTTGCCGGTCAACAGCGTTTCGCGCGCGCTCAGGCGGCCCGACACGCGCGCCAGTTGCAACGGTGCGATGTTCGGACCCAGGCGCGCATTCACGCCGGCCAGCGCCAGGTCGGCGGTAAAACCGGCCAGGCGGGCCTGGTCGACATTGATCCAGGTGCGCAGCGAGCCGCGGCCCCGTTCAAGCTGGATCGGATAATCGACGAAGCGCTTCCAGGCGCCCAGGTCGACGTCGCGCAGATCGGCGTACAGCTCGCCCTTCCAGCGCGTGACATCGGACGGCTGCTGGCCGAAGCGGTGCCGGAAGCGCGCGCGGATATCGATCGGACCGCCCAGCCGCGCCGGCGGCGTCGCCGTCAGCGCCACATGGTGTGCGCCCCAGCGGTTGAGCAGCGCCAGCGTGACGCCCTGCAGCGCCAGCGGCGGCGTGCCGCGCAATTCGTCGACCCAGTCGACGCGGCCATTGCGGATGACGATTTCACGCTGGCGCAGCAGCCAGTCGGCGCCGGCGCCGTTGCCCTGCTGCTGCTCGAGCCGCACGCCAGCGACGACCAGCACGCCGTCGCGGCCGCGCCGCACGGCCAGGCGCGGGCCGATGATTTCGAGCGATGCAAACCGGGGTTCGAGCGCGGCGATGCTCCACCAGCCGATCGTGGCGTCGACTTGCGGCAAGGCCAGTACTTGCCGGCCACGGCGATCGTGCAGGCGCACGTCGCGCAGCGACAACACCGGGCGCATCCCGTGCCATGACGCGGCCAGCTGCGAGATCGTGACGCGGCTGCCGAGCGCATTGCCGGCGACGCGCTCAATGTCGCTCTTGTACAGGTCGATATTGGGGAGGATGGCGTAGCGCAGCACCAGGAACAGCACGGCCAGCGCGAAATACACGATCAGCAGCAGCTTGATGGCAAAGCCCAGCACGTGGTGCGAGGCCAGGTTCGCGAAGCGGTAGCACGCGCGCGCCCGGCGCCAGCGTACGGCCAGCGGCCGCGACGCGGATGTCGCCTGCGGATCCGGGTTGTGCATCAAGGTGCTAATAACAAAGGCTCGCCGAAAAATGTATAGCTCAAAAAACAGGTCGCTTGCATGCGTTGCGGCGTCTACCTTACCATCGGTGCTGACCCGGGCAGCAGCGACGGCCTGTTAGCGGGCCATTTTAACGCATCGACTGCCTGCCGGCCCCGACTAATGGCCTATTGAAACGGCCATCCATCGCGTTTCCCAGGATCAACGATGACCGAAGTTTCCACTGCACCACAGACTACCCCAGCCACTGTTGTTGTTCCTGTCACCGCCTCGCGTTTCGTGGCGCGCTGGCTGGGCGCCGCGCCCGAGCGCGCCGGGCAGCTCGCCAGCTTGTCCGCCCTATCGCTGGCCCACGCCGATTTCCGCGCGCTGCTGGAGGGCGAACTGGCCAAGGGCTTGCCGCTCGAACGCGCGATGCGCCGGGTGCGCAACCTGTTGATCTCGACCATCGTCGCGCGCGATCTCGGCGGGCAGGCTGACCTTGATGAAGTCGTCACCGCAATGACGGCCTTTGCCGACTTCGCGATCCAGACCCATGTGACCAGCCTGATGGCCGAGCTGGTCGCGGCGCACGGCATGCCGGTCGGCGAGGATTCGGGGCGCCCGCAGCACCTGATCGTGCTGGCCATGGGCAAGCAGGGTGGCGGCGAACTCAATGTGTCGTCGGACATCGACCTGATCTTCGTGTATCCGGAAGACGGCGACACGGCCGCTGCGGCCGGCCAGCGCCAGTTATCGAACCACGAATTCTTCATCCGCCTGGGGCGCCGCCTGAGCGCGGCCTTGTCCGAAGTGATCGAGGACGGTTTCGTGTTCCGGGTCGACATGGCGCTGCGCCCCAACGGCAAGTCGGGCCCGCTGGCGGCCAGCTTCGGCATGGTCGAGGAATACCTGATCGTCCAGGGGCGCGAATGGGAGCGCTATGCGTGGGTCAAGGCGCGCGCTGTCACGGGCGAGCCGGACGACATCGCGGCGCTCGACGCCATCGTGCAGCCGTTCATCTTCCGGCGCTACCTGGACTTCGGTGTCATCGATGCGATCCGCACGATGCACGCCCAGATCCGCGCCGAGGTCAAACGCCAGGAGCGCCTGCACCCGGAACGCAGCCACAACGTCAAGCTGGGCCGCGGTGGCATCCGCGAGATCGAATTTCTGGCGCAAGTCTTCCAGCTGATCCGCGGCGGACGCGATCCGGCGCTGCGCGAGCGCTCCACGCGCAAGACGCTGCTCCTGCTGGCCGAACGCGAACTATTGACGGTCGACACGGTCGAACGCCTCCTGCAGGCCTACACCTTCCTGCGCAACCTCGAACACCGGTTGCAATACCTCGAAGACGCCCAGACCCACACGCTGCCGGTGAGCGACGACGACCGCCTGACCGTGGCGCGCATGATGGGCTGCCCGGACGAAGCCACCCTGCTCGCGCGGCTCGAAGAACAGCGCACCTACGTCGCGCAGCAGTTCGACGCGATCTTCGCCGACAAGGAAGCGCCAGACCAGGACCCCGATGCGCCGGCTCTGGTCGACGATCTGGACAACCTCGACGCGCTGACCACACGCCTGGCGGACCTGGGCTTCAACGATCCACGGGGCGCCGCCGGCCGCCTGACCAACACGCTGCAGGGCGCGCGCCTGACCAGCCTGCCGGACTTCAGCCGCGTGCGCCTGCTGGCCCTGGTCGAGGCCGCCCTGCCCCTGATCGCCACGGTCGTGAAGGATGCCGGCATCGGCAGCCACGCCGCCACGCTGGGGCGCCTGCTCGACCTGTTCGAGGCGATCGCGCGCCGCTCGGCCTATCTGGCGCTGCTGACCGAATACCCGCACACGCTCGAGCGCGTGATCCGGATGATCAATGCGAGCGGCTGGGCCGCGACGTTCCTGACCCAGCACCCGATCCTGCTCGACGAACTGCTGGACGACCGCAACGCCGGCGCCGAAGCGCTGCCGCAACTGGCAGCCACCCTCGACGCGCAGTTGAACGACGCGGCCGGCGACACCGAGCGCCAGCTCGACATCCTGCGCGAGACGCACCACGCGCAACTGTTTCGCCTGCTGGCGCTGGACCTGGCCGGCGAACTGTCGGTCGAGCACCTGGCCGATCATCTGTCAGCGCTGGCCGACACGATCGTCGGCGCCGTGGTCACGCACGCCTGGCGCGCGGTCAATGGCCACCACCGCGAGGTCCCGCGCTTTGCCGTCATCGCTTACGGCAAGCTGGGCGGCAAGGAGCTGGGGTACGTCTCCGACCTGGATGTGATCTTTTTGTACGACGACGACGATGGCGACGCGCCACCGCTGTATGCCAGGCTGGCCCAGCGCTTCATCACCTGGATGACGGCGCCGACGCCGGCCGGCATCCTGTTCGACATCGACATCGCCCTGCGTCCTGACGGCGCCAGCGGGATGCTGGTGTCGTCCCTCGCCGCTTTCGAGCGCTACCAGAGCAAAGCGGCCTGGATCTGGGAGCACCAGGCGCTGACGCGGGCGCGCTTTTGCGCCGGTGACGCCGCCATCGGCGCGCGCTTCGAGGCGATCCGTGAACAGGTGCTGCGCAAGGACCGCTCCGGCCAGGCAGATGTGCTGAAAAACGAAGTCGTGCAGATGCGCGCGCGCATGCATGACGCCAACCTGAACCGCAGCACGCAGTTCGACCTCAAGCACGATGCGGGCGGCATGATCGACATCGAGTTCATCGTGCAATACCTGGTGCTGCGTCATGCACACACCTATCCGCAGCTGACCGCGAACGCCGGCAACATCGCGCTGTTGCACCTGTGCGGCGAGCTGGGCCTGATCGACGCGGCCATGGCCAGCCAGGTCGCAGCGGCATACCGCGCCATGCGCAAGCTGCAGCACAGCGTGCGGCTGCAGGGGCACGACAAGACCCGGGTCGAGCCGGCCCAAGTGGGCGCCCATCCCGACAGCGTGCTGCGGTTGTGGCACGCCTGTTTTACCAGTTGATTCCATGCGCACCACCCTGGTGCGCATGGTTTTTCCCCGCACTACCTCCACCCAAAAGCAGTATTTGTTGCACCCCAAAAGCACGTGCGAGCTGCTGACTTTTTAGTCATTTAATTTCTTTTTGTTAACTGTTGTATTTGCAACAGAAATGCCCTCCTGACTTATTGACACCCGTCAATAGCGAATGGTTTGATACCTGAGGCGTATGCATATCCAGCAAAAAGTATCGCGATTTGTTGAGCATGCGCCAGTTCGCCGATCAATCATTAGACTGCCCCACACCACGGGGCTCAGGATGGAGAGCACATGCAACAACGTACCAGGATCGCACTCGCCGTGACGCTGGCGCTGGCGTCGATGACCGCCACCGCACAAGAGACCTTGCAACGCGTCGAAGTAACGGGCTCCCGCATTCGCCAGGTCGATCTGGAAACGGCGCAGCCGGTCCAGGTCATGAGCCAGGAACAAATCCAGAAAAGTGGCCTGGTCACGGTCGGCGACATCATCAACAGCATGTCCTCGGCCGGCGTACCGGCCTTCTCGCGCGGTTCGTCGCTGGGCGCGAGCCGCGAACAGGGCGGCCAGTTCCTCGACATGCGCAACCTGGGCGCGCAGCGCCTGCTGGTGCTGGTCGATGGCAAGCGCTGGACCCAGTCGGTCAGCGGCTATACCGACATGTCGACGATCCCGTCGGCACTGATCGAGCGCGTCGAAATCCTGAAGGATGGCGCCTCGTCGATCTACGGTTCGGATGCGATCTCGGGCGTGGTCAACATCATCCTGAAAAAAACCATGCAGGGCGGCCAGGTCAGCGTCTACCACGGCCAGAACGAAGAAAACGACGGCAAGACCAAGGATTACTCGGTCACCTACGGCGCCGGCGACGACAAGGCGTCGTTGCTGTTCGGCCTGACCTATACCGACCAGGGCGGTGTCTGGGCGCGCACGCGCGACATCACCGCCACGACGAATGGCCCGACGCGGCCGAATTCGTCGCTGGGCAGCGGCCCGTGGGGCCGTATCCGCCAGGTCAGTTCGACCGGCGCCGTCACCGGCTTTGACCGCGTGCTGAACCACACCGGCGGCCCGCTGGGCGATGGCGTGGGCCAGGATGCGCGCAATCCGGCCAACTACCACACCTTTGCCAATGCGCCGGCCGACCTGTTCAACTCGACCAGCCAGATGCACTTTTTGACGCCAAGCAAGCTGACGTCGCTGTTCGTCAAGGGCGAAGTCGAACTGCCGGCCAATATGCGCTTCAAGACCACCGCGATGTACGCCGATCGCACCTCGTCGCGTCAGGTTGCCGGCTATCCGCTGAGCTCGACCTCGCAGGCCAGATACCCGGTGTATGTCGACAAGGACAGCTACTACAATCCGTACGGCAACTCGGTAGCCGGCGCCGGCAACGGCCAGGACCTGTTCTTCTACCGCCGCACGATCGAAGTGCCGCGCGTGACCGACAACAGCAACCGCAGCCTGCACATCGACGCCTCGCTCGAAGGCGAGTTCTCGATCCGCACGCTGCCGTGGAACTGGAGCGTCGGCTACAACCACAGCAAGGTCGATGGCCAGGTCACCGGCTATGGCGACCTGAACCTCATCAACCTCAAGCGCGCCCTCGGCCCGTCGTTCCGCAATGCCGCAGGCATCGTTCAGTGCGGCACTGCCGCCGCGCCGATCGGCCTGGGTGAATGCACCCCGTGGAACATCCTGGGCGGCCCATCGGCCTCGACCCCGGAAGCGCTCGATTACGTGATGTCGATTGCCCAGGCCACCTACAGCTCGGTCGTCAACAGCGCCACCGCCGACCTCAGCGGCGAACTGTTCACGCTGCCAGCTGGCGCGGTCGGCATTGCCGGCGGCATCGAGCACCGCGAAGTGCGCGGCGACGACGTGCCGGGCCAGTTCGAACGCTCGGGCTATTCGTCGAGCCTGGCCGGCAATCCGACCTACGGCCGCTACACCGTGCGCGAAGCCTACCTCGAAGCGAACATCCCGCTGCTCAAGGACGTGCCGTTTGCCGAACTGCTCAGCCTGAACCTGGCCACGCGCTATTCGGATTACTCGAACTTCGGCTCGACCACCAACAGCAAGGCCAGCTTCATGTGGAAACCGGTACGTGACCTGCTCACGCGCGGTACCTACGCCGAAGGCTTCCGCGCGCCAACGCTGGGCGACACGTTCGGCGGCGGCTCGCAGACCTTTGCCAGCTACCTCGATGCCTGCGACAGCGTCGTCGGCGAAGCGGCCGTCAACCCGGCCGTGGCCCAGCGCTGCGCGGCGCGCGGCGTGCCGGCCGGCTTCCGCCAGAAAAACCAGACGGGTGCGAACGTGCCTGCCACCGGCGGCCAGACCCCGTTCCCGTTCACGACCGGCGCCGGCAACAGCTTCCTGCAGCCCGAGACCGCCAAGACCCGCACGCTGGGTCTGGTCCTGAGCCCGTCGAGCGTGCCGGGCCTGTCGGTCTCGGTCGACTGGTTCAACATCAAGATCGACAACCTGATCACGGGCGTGTCGGCCACCGACACGATCGAGGAGTGCTTCCTGTACAACGTGGAAAACTTCTGCTCGCTGATCACGCGTGATGCCAGCGGCCAGGTCGTCGATCTGCAGATCGGCAACACCAACCGCGGCAAGGTCGAAACCGAAGGCGTCGATCTGGCGATCAACTACCGCCTGCCACGCACCGCATGGGGCCAGTTCGGGATCCGCAGCGAAACGACCTACACCGACACGTACAAGCAGCAGTCGACCCCGGATTCGGAATGGGTCGAGTACGCCGGCGAATACGACACGTTCCGCGTCAAGTCGAACACCTCGCTGGACTGGAACATGGGCAACTGGAGCGCAACCTTCACGGCCCGCTTCTACAGCAGCCAGAAGAACCGTTGCTTCTCGCTGACACTGCCGGGCGAATGCTCGGACCCGACTGCCAAGACCAGCTGGGGCACCGGCTACACCCGTGCCAAGGAGATGTGGTACGGCGACCTGTCGATCGGTTACGCGCTGCCATGGAACGCCAAGCTGCTGCTCGGCGCGAACAATATCTTCGACAAGAAACCGGTCATCAACTACAGCGCCGGTTCGGCCACCGGTGGCAACTCGTCGTCGTCGTCGGTCAGCCCGGAATTGCCGATCGATCGATTTGTCTACGTTCGCTACAACCAGTCGTTCTAAAAAAATACGTAACACATAGCAATTTAATTGCTTAAAAAGCCCGTCCGGCGCAAGCCGGACGGGCTTTTTGCCGTCTGACCAAACTTAGATCAGCAAGTAACCGCCGAGTCAATTACATGTTAGATAGAAAATCAGTAAATACACATTTCTGCAACAAAACGGTCACATTCTCACCCTTCTGGTGCGTATGCATTGACAGTGAAGTACCCCGAATGGTTTTATTGCTGACTTGAAAAGCCGTTTGACCAATTAGTTGGCGTTTTTCAGCGAGTCGCACCGCGACATTTTTTCGGTGGCAGGCCCTTACCCAGGTCCCGCCGCGCATACACCCCTAGGAGTTCTGCAACATGATGGAAACACTCTTGTCCCGTTCGGTCCGCGCTATCTGCCTCGGCGGTATGACCCTTGGCATGACCGCTGCGATCGCGCAGGAAGTCGCTGCGCCACAGCGCGTTGAAGTGACCGGTTCGCGTATTCGCCAGGTTGACCTGGAAACGGCCCAGCCACTGCAGATCATGAGCCAGGAACAGATCCAGAAGTCGGGTCTGGTGACCGTCGGCGACATCCTGAACAACCTGTCGTCGGCTGGCGCCCCTGACTTCTCGCGTTCGGGCTCGCTGACCTCGAACACCGAAGCCGGCGGCCAGTTCGTCAGCCTGCGCAACCTCGGCTCGAACCGCCTGCTGGTGCTGGTCGACGGCAAGCGCTGGACCCAGTCGGTCGATGGCTACACCGACTTGTCGACCATTCCGTCGGCAATGATCGAGCGTATGGAAATCCTGAAGGATGGCGCATCGTCGATCTACGGCTCGGACGCAATCGCAGGCGTGATCAACATCATCCTGAAAAAGAACATGCAGGGCGGCCAGTTGTCGATCTACACCGGTCAGAACGAGAAGAACGACGGCAAGAACAAGGACTTCTCGCTGAGCTACGGCGCCGGCGATGACAAAGCATCGCTGATGTTCGGCCTGTCGCACACCGAGCAAGGCCTGGTGAGCACGCAGACCCGCAACAGCACCAGCTACTCGAATGGCCCGTACCACCCGTTCGACGGTCTGGCCGCAGGCCCATGGGGTCGCATCACGCCGGTCAATCCACTGAGCGGCGGCGCTCTGACCAACCCGATTGCTGGCGGCTTCAACCAATACCTGAACCACACCGGCTCGTTCGACGGTCAGGGCCAGGGCGCAGTGTCGCGCAACCCGAACAACTATCACCCGTACGTCGGCAGCAATGACGACAAGTACAACTCGACGCAAGACATGGATCTGCTGTCGCCGAACAAGCTCGACACGCTGTTCGTCAAGGGCGAGATCGCGCTGCCGAAAGACATGCGCCTGAAGACCACCGCGATGTACTCGCAGCGTCAGTCGCTGCGCACCATTGCCGGCTATCCGCTGCAGTCGACCTCGCAGGCCGCCTACCCGGTCTACGTCGACAAGGACAGCTACTACAACCCGTACGGTAACCAGGTTGCCGGCGCCGGTCGTGGCCAGGATCTGTTCTTCCAGCGCCGCACGATCGAACTGCCGCGCGTGACCGACAACGAAAACCGCACGCTGCACATCGACGCGACCCTGGAAGGTGAATTCACCATCAAGGATCTGGCGTGGAACTGGAGCGCCGGCTACAACCACAACAAGGTCTCGGGCACCTCGAACGATAGCGGCAACATCAACCTGCTGAACCTGAAGAAGGCGCTGGGCCCATCGTTCATGAACGCCAGCGGCGTTGTCCAGTGCGGTACGGCTGCCAACCCGATCGCGCTCGGTTCGTGCACCCCGTTTGACATCCTGGGCGGCCCATCGGCGTCGACCCCGGAAGCGCTGGCGTACATCAACACCAACGGCACCAAGACCTACGGTTCGACCATCAACAGCGCCACCGCCGATATCGCCGGTGAACTGTATCAGCTGCCAGCCGGCGCGCTGGGCATCGCGGTCGGTATCGAGCACCGTGAAGTCAAGGGTTCGGACGTTCCTGACCAGTTCTCGCAGTCGGGCTACTCGACCAACCTGTCGGGTCAGGCAACCTACGGCCGCTACACCGTGCGTGAAGCGTACGCAGAGCTGCAGATCCCTGTCCTGAAGGACCAGCCGTTCGCAGAACTGCTGAACTTCAACCTGGCCACCCGCCACTCGGACTACAGCAACTTCGGCGTGACCAACAACAGCAAGGCCAGCTTCATGTACAAGCCGGTCAAGGACGTGCTGTTCCGTGGTACCTGGGCTGAAGGCTTCCGCGCTCCAACCATCGGTGACACCTTCGGTGGCGGTTCGCAGTCGTTCGACACCTTCCTGGACCCATGCGACACCCGCTTCGGCGAAGCTGCAACCAGCAGCGCAGTTCAGGCACGCTGCGTGGCCGCTGGCACCAACGCAACCTACCGTCAACTGCAACAGGCTGGCACGCCAGTCTCGAGCACCACTGGCACGCAGTCGCTGGTCGCCTTCAACTCGGGCGCCGGTAACAGCTTCCTGAAGCCAGAAACCGCAGTCACCAAAACGGCCGGTATCGTCTACAGCCCATCGTTCGTGACCGGCCTGACCGTTGGCCTCGACTGGTACAACATCAAGATCGCCAACCGCATCACTGCAATCGGCGCCGACTATGTTGCCAACGAGTGCTACATCTCGGGCAATGCAGACTACTGCAGCGTGATTCGTCGTGACGCGGTCACCGGCCAGATCAGCGCCCTGTCGCGCGGTAACGCCAACCTGGGTGCGATGGAAACCGAAGGCCTGGATCTGTCGGTCTCGTACCGTCTGCCACGCACCGCCTACGGCCAGTTCGCCATCCGTAACGAAACGTCGTATGTCGATTCGTTCCGCACCAACGACGGCGCTGGTACGCCATGGAAGGAATACGCAGGCGAGCTCTTCTACAATCGTGTGAAGTCGAACACCAACCTCGATTGGACCATGGGTAACTGGAGCGCCACCTGGGGTGTTCGCTACTTCAGCCCGGTCAAGGACAGCTGCTACGATGTGCCGCAACAGATCGAGTGCAACATGCCTACGTTTGAAACCGCTGATAACGGCACTGGTGCCAACAAGCTCGGTTCGTACGTGATCCATGACGTGAACGTCGGCTTCAAGACGTCGTGGGATGGCCGTATCCTGTTCGGTATCAACAACGTGTTCGACAAGTCGCCACGCGTCGCGTACAACACGCAGGCATCGGCAACGGCTATCGACGTCGACCTGTCGCTGGACCGCTTCTTCTACGTCCGCTACAACCAGTCGTTCTAATGGACCGGGGTCGCAAGACCCTGTCCTGAAGTCCTGACCATATGCCCGCCCGGCTCTGCCTGGCGGGCATTTTTACAGGCGCAGTCAACGTTAAATAGAGCCGAGCTTTGAACTGATGAGCCGTCCCGTGGTCCAACTCCTGTCCTCAACGCCAGGAGCCGGTCATGAAAGCACCACATTTCAAGAGCTGGTTCGCCAGGCTGCCATTGCTGAACGTCCCGCAGCGTCGGCAAGTGCTCGACGCCCTGCATCCTGCAGCCGGGCTCGACCAGGTAGTAGCACTCATCGCCCAGGCCAGAGGGGCTCGCCGTTGCTGTCCCCGCTGTGGTGACCAACGTTGCCACCGGCACGGGTTCGCCAACGATCTGCAGCGCTTTCGCTGCTGCGCCTGTGGCCGCACCTTCAACGACCTGAGCGGCACTCCACTGGCGCGGCTCAGGCTCAAGGGCAAATGGCTCGCCTATTCGCAGGTGCTGCTCGATTCACTGTCCGTGCGCAAGGCGGCAGACCGGGTTGGCGTGCATCGCAAAACGGCTTTCCGATGGCGTCACCGCTTCCTCGACTGGATCAAGTTTGACCGGCCGGCATCCCTGAACGGTATTGTCGAGGCCGATGAGACGTTTCTTCTCGAATCGCAAAAGGGATCGCGCACGCTGGACCGCCCGCCGCGGCGGCGCGGCGGGCACGCCCCCACGCGTGGCATATCGCGGTACCTGGATTGCATCCTGGTTGCGCGCGATCGCAACGGCAATACTATCGATGCCGTCACCGGGCGGGGTGCCCTGACAGCCAAACAACTCGAACGTGACTTGCTGCCCAGGCTCGATCCACAGGCACTGCTGGTCACCGACAGCCATGCTGCCTATCGGGCTTTCGCACGCAAGTTCAGGATTGCCCATGAGGCAGTCAATCTGCGTGCCGGCGTGCGCACCAGGCATGCGGGAGGTCGAGCGATTCACGTTCAGAACGTAAACGCCTACCACGGGCGTTTCAAGTCCTGGTTACTGGGCTTTCGCGGCGTGGCATCACGCTACCTGCGCAATTATCTGGGTTGGCGCTGGGCCCTGGATGGCGGGCGAGTCAGTTCTGCAGAACAATTGTTCTGCATTGCAGTCGGCGTCATCAATAGAAAACGATGACTGCGCCTTTTTACATCCCTGCCCTGCCCGACTGGCGCCGACGCGGTATCATGGCGGTTTGCCTGCGGCGCTGCCGCGTGACTCCCTCCCCGTATGACCATCAAACTCAAAAACGACAAAGACATCGCCAAGATGCGTGTGGCCGGCCGCATGGCCGCCGAAGTGCTGGACATGATCAAGGAATTTGTCGTGCCCGGCGTCTCCACCGAAGAACTCGACCGCCGCTGCCACGACCACATTCGCAAGGTGCAGAAGGCCACGCCGGCCAATATCGGCTACCACGGCTTCCCGAAAACCCTGTGCACGTCGATCAACGGCGTGGTCTGCCACGGCATCCCGAGCGAAAAGGACATCCTCAAGGATGGCGACATCGTCAACATCGACGTGACCGTGATCAAGGATGGCTGGCATGGCGACACGAGCCGCATGTACTTTGCCGGCACGCCGTCACCCGAAGCAAAGAAGCTGGTCGAGGTTACCTATGAAGCGATGATGGCCGGCATCCGCGCCGTCGGCCCGGGCGCGCGCCTGGGCGACGTCGGCCACGCGATCCAGAAGCTGGCCGAAGGCGCCGGCTACTCGGTCGTGCGCGACTACTGCGGCCACGGCATCGGCCGGGTCTACCACGAAGAACCGCAGGTGCTGCACTATGGCCGCAAGAACACGGGCCTGCTGCTGAAGGAAGGCATGACCTTCACGGTCGAGCCGATGATCAATATGGGCGCAGATGATGTGATCCAGTTAGAGGACGGCTGGACCGTGATGACGCGTGACGGGTCGCTGTCGGCGCAGTGGGAACACATGCTGGTGGTAACCAAAAACGGCGCCGAGATCCTGACGCCGTGGCCGGACGCGCGCTGATCAGGGCCCAGCAAGAAACGCGAAGATAAAAAACGCGAAGACAAAAAACGCGAAGACAAAAAAAAGGCCGGATCCTGTTAAGGATCCGGCCTTTTTCGTTCAACTCAAGCCCTGATCAGAACTTGTAGTTGCCCGTCACGTACAGCTGACGACCGAGTGGATCGGCGTAGCGCGGGTCAAAGCCAACCTGGTGACCCGACGAGGCGCGCAGCGACAGCGGCGGCTTGCGGTCCGCGATATTCTTCATGCCGGCGCGCAGGATGAAGTTCTCGGTGAAGGTATAGCGGCCTTGCCAGTCAATGGTCAGGAACGATGGCACATCCAGGCGGAAGCCGGTTTCGTTGCGGCCGGTGTCCAGGTTGCGCACCGTGGCGGCTGCATCGACATAGCCATTGCGGTAGTTGACGATCAGCGAGTTCGACAGCTTGCCCGTATCGAGCGAGCTCGACAGGCGGACGATATGACGGAACGTGACGGCATTGTTGGTGCCGAAGTAGTTCATGCTGTTGGTCCAGTCATTCGCCGTGCCCGCACGCGTGTAGTCCGACTTCATCATGTACGTGCCGTTCAGCGTCGTCGTCCAGGTGCCGAAGCCGAAGCGCTGGCGGCCGGTCATGTCCCAGTCGATACCGCGGTTATGGGTCTTGCCGATGTTTACCGACGACTGCAGGAACGCCCAGTAGGTGTTGCCGGTTGCAGGTTCCGTGTAGGTCTGGAACAGCGCGCGGAAGGTGACCGGGTCAGCCCATGCCTGCTGTTCGCTGACGGCGCTCACGGCATCCTTGATCTTCACGTCCCACAGGTCCAGGCCTGCCGAGAAGCGTGGGGATGGCTCGAAGCGCATGCCGACGGTGAACTGCTTCGAGGTTTCAGGACGCAGGTCCTCGTTGCCGGTCGAGAGCACGTTGTATTGCGTCGAGCCCGGGCGGCACAGCGTGGCATCGGCAATCGGGCAGGCCCACGACGATGCGGTGAAGCCGGCGTTGACGGTTGGCTGAGCCAGGCTGAGCATGTCAGGCGCCTTGAAGCCGGTACCGTACGAACCGCGGAACAGGAGTTCCGGCATCGGCTGGTAACGGGCCGAGACCTTGTACGTGGTCTTCGACTGATCGCTGCCGACCTTGCGACCGCGCACGCCGTCGTCGATGGCCGAGATGCTGTCGTAGCGCAGCGCCGCCGTGACCTCGATCTGCTTGGTCAACGGGGCCAGCACTTCGGCAAAGGCGCCGACGTTGTCGCGCTTCATGTCATACCGGGCCGGCGCGTTGAAGTTATAGATCACGCCATTGACCGCATCGGCCGATGGATCCTGCTGGTAGTGGTATTCGCGGTAGTCCGCGCCGAGGGCCAGCTGGGCTGCACCGCCGCTGAGGGCGAACAGCTCGCGCGAACCGCGCACGTCGGCTGCCTTCAGGGTGGTCGAGGCTTCACGGATCGAACCGTTGAAGATCGAGGCGTCGATCAGTTTCTGGGTTGCTTCGCTTTGCGCGCCGATTGGTGCGAACGGATCGAACAGGCGGTTGGTCAGCATATTGCGGAACTCGGCGTTCTTCATGTAGCCGCCGACATAGCGCTCGTCGATCGAGTTTTCCGACCAGGTCAGCGCGCTGTTGATGTTCCAGCCAGCGAACTCGCCTTCAACGCCCGCCACTGCGTGCTTCGACTCGGTGATGGTCTGGCTGTCGCGCGTGCCCCAGTCATAGGCACGGTAGTTGCCCGAGACGGTGTTGACGCGGCCGAGCTGGGTCGCATTCAGGAAAGGTGCCACATACTGATTGAACTGCGGCGAGCCGGCAACGATCGTGAACGGCGCGGTATTCGGTGCGATGCGCGCGGTCAGGTCGAAGCGCGAGTAAGCGATGTCGGTGAACGCTTCCCAGTTGTCGCCCAGCTTCTTGGTCCCTTTCAGGAACAGGCTGTCGCGCTTGTTTTCCGGAACCATTTCGACGGTCTGGATATAGTCGAACGTGCAGTTGCGCGCCGTGGTGCCGTTGTTGTTGATGCTCGGCACAGTCAACGTAGGGCAATTGTTGTTGGCAAGCAGGTACGGCGAGAAGCCGACCGATGGCAGTGCGGCGACGCCGGCCGGGTTGCGGAACGCCACGGTGACATTGGCCGGCACCGACGCGGTACTGGTATTGTCATAGACGTAGTTGGTGCCGTTGCGTGAGAACCGGCGGAAAGCCGTGTCGGCGAAATCGCGTTCGGTCGAGCGGATCTGGTCCTGCTCATCGCGGCGGTAGCTCGCCAGCACGTTCCAGCCGTCAGTGTCCAGGTCGCCCATGCCGTAGGTTGCGGCGATATAGCGCGAACCGCCCGCCTGGCCGGCAGTCGGCTGGCTGTAGTTCGCTTCGATGTCGCCGCCCTGCTGGTTCTTTTTCAGGACAAAGTTGATCACGCCGGCGATGGCGTCCGAACCGTACAGGGCCGAAGCGCCATCGGTCAGGATTTCAACGCGCTCGACAGCGCTCATCGGGATGGCTTGCAGATTGACCGTGCTGCCCGAACCTTGTGGCGCCAGGCGGCGGCCGTTGAGCAGCACCAGCGTGTACGATTCGCCGATGTCGTGGATCGAGGCCGACACACGGCCGCCCGAGTTGGTGCCGGCGGCGATCGCGCCAATGGTGAAGCCCTGCATCGCAGGCAGGGTCTGGAGCAACTCTGCAACGCTGTTGGCGCCGGTCTTGGCAATCGCTTCCTGGGTCAGGGTCTGGATCGGCAGCGCGCCCTCGACGTTGATGCGCTTGATCGCCGAACCGGTGACTTCCACGCGCTGGATCGGTGCTTCCTGTGCCACGCCATGGGCAACGACCAGAGTCGATACCAGGCCAAGGGCAAGGCGCACTGCACGCACGCTCATCTTTTCGTTGAACATCATTGAATCATCCTTAGTTGCATTCATAAACGCGCCAAAATGGAGCATGTCTGTTGCGGCTCTCTGTACAGCGCCGATTCATTATGGCAACGCCATTGCCTCTCACCAAGTAGAAATCCGGGGCTCAGACATCCCCGCTTCATGCGAATGTCACAGTGCCGTGTATTTACTGCTGGTAAATTCTTGTAAAGACATCCAAAGTGAATGGATCATCGTTCTGAAGCCCGCGAGACTTTCATTGGAATCGTAGTCAAATAGTCACAAATTCGTTGTCAAGTAACAACCAGGCATGGCCTTGGGTCGCGATTTATCGCGCAAGCCAGGTGATCTGCAGGCAACACAACCTCACTTTCGCGCGGATTTCACACAATCCGTCTCCCCGCAGGGGTGCATACCTGCCTCACCGTGGTGCCATGGAAGACCCGCAGCGCTGGGGTACAACGGACAAGGGCCGGAACCGCATGCGGTTCCGGCCCTTGTTCTCACCCGCCAGGCCAGGCCGGGTAAGGATCATCGTCGATGCCTAGAAGCTGTAACGGGCCGACGCGGTGAAGTAGCGGCCGTACGGATTGTGCAATCCTTCGTTGTAGCCGGCCAGTGGCGCACCTGCCGTAGCGCCGTAGCGCGGGTCGAACGGCGCCGCCTTGTCGAACAGGTTCTGGACGTTGAACGTGAGCGACAGGTTCTGGATGCCGGTGTAGGTATAGCCTACGCCGAATCGCACCCATTCCTTGACCTTGCAATCCGGGAACTCAGCAAGGTAGCCAGGTACGGTGATGCTGGCACTGGGCGCGCCTGCACTGGTGGCTGGCTGGTAGTGACAGAATGCCGCGTCATAGGCGGTCTGGTTGTCGTACTTGCGCAGCAGCGACACAGGGCCGGTATAGTTGACGTTGGCACTGAAGGCATGCGCGCCCCGCGTCAGCGAAGCGGACAGGCTCGTTTTCCAGCGCGGCAAATCGATGCTGCTGCTCAGGTTCCAGTCAAGCAGGCCGGCATTGTAGCCAACCAGATTGTGTTCGGCATCGCCCGGTTCCTGCTGCAGCGTGTACGAGTGCAGGTAGGCCGACGTGAGCTTGGCGCTGAAATTGCCCCAGTCGCCCAGATTCTTGCGGAAGGCGACGTCGATATCGATGCCCTGCACTTCCACCGAACCCTTGTTGAGCCACGGCTGGCGCACCGTCAACAGCGGGCCCGTGCCCGCAATCGGCCGGCCGGCGGCATCGGTGATGAAGTTGGCAGGATTCTGATCGCGCACGATCAGGCCGGGATTGGTGTCTTCGTCGCGCAGCGCATCGAACGCCGTACCAAGTGCCACCTCGCCTTCCTTGCGGATCTTGAAGAAGTCCAGACCGATATCGAAGCTCGGGCTCGGCGAGAACAGGATGCCGAAGGTATAGCTCTTCGATTCTTCCGGCTTGAGGTTCGGGTTGGCGCCACCGGTGCCGGATGCCGACTTGCGGCAATCGATTTCGGTCGCGTTTGGCTTGGGCGTCACTTCGTCGCTCTCGCAGCGGCGCGGATCGTACAGATTGTTGAGGAAGAACTGCGCGCCGCCTGGCGTGACCTGCGACAACGCCGGTGCCCGGAAGCCTTCAGAGTAGCTGCCGCGCAAGGCGAGGCTGTCAATCACCGTCCATTTGGCGCCCACCTTCGGCACGAAGTTGGTCTTGATGCCCGGGTACTTGTCCCAGCGACCGGCGAAGTCCATCTCGAAGTTCTTGAAGAACGGGGTACGCACTTCGATGAAGGCCGACTTGACGTCACGTTCGCCATCGATGATGGTGTTGGCCAGCCCGTAGATCTGACCGGTCGCCAGCAACTCGCCAGGATTCATCTGCAGCTTTTCGCGGCGCGCTTCGGCGCCCACCGCGACGCCGATCGCCCCGCCGCCCAGCTGACCGAACTGGGTATTGGCCTTGACGTCGAAATGCGTGATCGACGATTTGTCGTCGCTCTGGGTCCTGCGGAACAGGTCCGGGTTGGCCGACAGCTGCGCCAGCGTGGCGCCGGCGTTCAGCTGGCGCAGCACCGGCAGGTACAGGCGGCCCTCGTAGCTGTCGTTGCGGCGTGCTTCATTGTAGAGCAGGCCCACTTCCCAGTCCCAGTTGAAATGCGAGCCTTGCAGGCCCGCGAGCAGGCGCCCCTGTTCATTGATCGTCTCGGTGCCGCTCGGGGCATTCTCGAAGCGGTAGGCCACCGAGGCGCGCGCATTCGGGAACGGGTTGTCGGGGTGACCGGCCGGCAGAATCGTCTGGTAGCTCGGCGCCACGCCAGTCGCATTGAAGTTGGTCACCGGCGTGGTATTGATCGTGATCGGATTGGACGTGTACTGGCGCTCGGTGCGGGCGTAGGCGCCCTCGACGAACGCGCGCACGTTCGGACCCAGCTTGATCGTGCCGCGGCTCAAGAGACTCGCATCCTTGCCCTCGCCCGTGCCTTCCAGGTTCTGGTTGGTGTCGTAGTTACAGAACGTGCGGCCCACGAACACGCTGGTCGCGGCCAGACCCATGGCTGTGGAGCCGGTCAACTGGCGCGCCGGGTCGCAGTTCGTGCTCAGGCGCAGGCGGTCGGCCGCATTGGCGCGGGTCGCGGTGAACTGGCCAGAGTTGGGTGCGGTCTCGCGGTAGAACGCGGGCGCGCCTGAAATCGTGCTGCCGTACGGCGTGGCGTAACGGTTCGACAGACGGCGGTACTGTTCGAACTCGATGTCCTTGACGTTTTCGCGCAGAACGCGGTCGCGGTCGGACAGGTCAGCCGTGAAGAACACGTTATAGCCATCGGTGTCGAGGTCGCCCGTGCCGGCAACGACGTTGACGCCCTTGCGCTTGAATTCGTTGTCATCGTTGGCGCTGACGCGCGCCGAGATTTCGGCACCCTTGTAATTGGAGCGGGTGATGAAGTTGATCACGCCGCCAATCGCATCCGACCCATACACGGCCGAGGCGCCATCGCGCAGGATCTCGACGCGTTCGAGCGCCGCCAGCGGAATCGAATTGAGGTCATACAGCGTCGAGTTGCCATCGTTCGGATCGGCATACGCGACCGGCGTCATGCGGCGGCCGTTGAGCAGGATCAGCGTGGAGCTGGACGACAGCCCGCGCAGTGAAGCGGTCGACACACCACGGGAAAACCCGCCGTCGTTGGTGTCGAGGTTCACATCCGAGCCCATCGATGGCACCAGGCGGATCAGTTCGGTCACCGTGGAGGCACCGGTTTCGCGGATATCCTTCGCGGTGATGATCTGGATGGGCTGGGTGCCTTCCTTCTCGGTGCGCTTCAGGTTCGATCCCGTGACATACACGGTTTGGGCGCCCTCGCCGCCGGCATTTTGTGCCGATGCGTATGGTGATGTGGCAATGGCCATGGCGACCGCGATGACGCTGTATTTCAGGACTGGCGGCTTCATTGATTTCCTCTCGCTGCGATTATTATTATCCGAAAATGTCTGTATGCACCCGGTACATACAACGATAAAGTCTCGCAGAGAGTTAATGAAAATAAAACGATTTTTTACGTGATAGGGTATGTATTCCTTGCTTTGTTGCACAGAGATGACAAGTGACTGCCGATGACGCAGGCGATTTATCCACGCCGAGTAGTCGACCAATCTTTATTCATTCGACATGCGATCTCTGCATCAGTTTTGGCGAAAAAAAAAGGCGCAGTCAACGTTAAATAGAGACTAGCTTTGAACTGACGAGCACTCCAGTGGTCCAACGCCTGTCCCCAGCGTCAGGAGTCGATCATGAAAGCGCCGCGTTTCAAGGGCCGGTTCGCAAAACTGCCTTCGCTGAATGAGCCGCAGCGCCGGCAAGTGCTCGATGCCCTGCATCCTGCAGCCGGGCTCGATCAGGTAGTCGCACTCATCAGTGAGGTCAGAGCGCCAGGGCGCCGATGCCCCCGGTGCAACAACGAGCGTTGCTACCGGCACGGGTTCGCCAATGACTTGCAGCGTTACCGTTGTTGCGCCTGTGGCCGCACCTTCAACGATCTGACTGGTACGCCACTGGCGCGGCTGAGGCTCAAGGCCAAGTGGCTCGCCTATTCGCAGGTGCTGCTCGATTCACTTCCCGTACGCAAGGCAGCTGATCGGGTCGGGGTACACCGCAACACGGCCTTTCGCTGGCGCCACCGCTTTCTGCATTGGGTCAAGCTCGACCGGCCCGCACTCCTGAATGGCATCGTCGAGGCTGACGAAACATTTCTGCTCGAGTCACAAAAAGGTTCGCGTACGCTCGATCGGCCGCCGCGCCGTCGCGGCGGGCACGCTGCCAAGCGAGGCATTTCAAGCGAACTGGACTGCATCCTGGTCGCGCGCGACCGCGAGGGACGCACCATCGATGCCGTCACCGGCCGCGGTGCGCTCAAGGCTGCGCAACTCGACCGTAACTTGCTGCCCAGGCTGGATCGGCAGGCGTTGCTGGTCAGTGACAGCCATCCCGCTTACCGTGCCTTTGCACGCAAGCACAGGATCGCGCATGAGACGGTCAACCTGCGCGCTGGTGTGCGTGCGAGGCGGCTGGGCAACCTTGCCATCCACGTGCAGAACGTGAACGCCTACCATCAACGCTTCAAGGCCTGGTTACAGGGCTTTCGTGGCGTGGCGTCGCGCTACCTGCCCAATTACCTTGGCTGGCGCTGGGCGCTGGATGGAGAGAGGGTTATTTCGCCGGAACAATTGCTTCGCATCGCTATCAGCGTCATCAACAGATAACGTTGACTGCGCCAAAAAAAAACCCGGTCACTGGCAGTGACCGGGTTTTCAGTGAAGCACCAGCAGATTACTTGGCGTTCATCAGTGCAACCGTGGTGTCGAGCATGCGGTTCGAGAAACCCCACTCGTTGTCGTACCACGACGTCACTTTGACCAGGCGGCCCGACACTTTGGTCAGGGTCGCGTCGAAGTTCGACGATGCCGGGTTGTGGTTGAAGTCAACCGACACCAGCGGCTCGGTCTGGTACGTCAGGATGCCGTTCAGCGCGCCATCGGCGGCCGTCTTCATGATCTCGTTGATTTCATCGACGGTGGTGTCGCGCTTGGCGATGAAGGTCAGGTCGACGATCGACACGTTGATGGTCGGCACGCGGATCGCGAAGCCGTCCAGCTTGCCGTTCAGCTCTGGCAGCACCAGACCGACTGCAGCGGCAGCGCCGGTCTTGGTCGGGATCATCGACTGCGTGGCCGAGCGGGCGCGGCGCAGGTCTTCGTGCATCACGTCGGTCAGCACCTGGTCATTCGTGTACGAGTGCACGGTGGTCATCAGGCCGGTTTCCAGGCCGACGGCGTCATGCAGCGGCTTGACCAGCGGGGCCAGGCAGTTGGTGGTGCACGATGCGTTCGAGATCACGGTGTCCGAGCTTTTCAGCACGTCCTGGTTCACGCCGAACACGATGGTCGCGTCGACATCCTTGCCGCCCGGGGCCGAGATGATGACTTTCTTGGCGCCGCCCTTGATGTGGGCCGATGCTTTTTCTTTGGTGGTGAAGAAACCGGTGCACTCGAGGACCACGTCCACGCCCAGCTCGCCCCATGGGATTTCCGCAGGGTTGCGCTGTGCGAACACACGGATTGGATCGCCGTTCACGATCATGTTGTCGCCTTCGACCGTGACGGTGCCAGGGAACTTGCCGTGGGCCGTGTCGTAGCGGGTCAGATGGGCGTTCGACTCGGCATTGCCGAGGTCATTGATCGCCACGATCTGGATGTCCTGTTTCTTGCCGCCTTCGTAGAATGCGCGCAGGATATTGCGGCCGATACGGCCATAACCATTGATTGCAACTTTGATCGTCATGCTTGGCTCCTAGTAGAAAAAAAACTTTTTCGTAACGAACATAGTAAAACGGACCATCCCTTCGGGACAGTCCGTTTTCTGGCGAATGCTTACGCTGCGATAACTTGTTTGGCCTTGGCAACCACGTTCTCGACGGTGAAGCCGAAGTGCTTGAACAGCACCGGCGCTGGCGCCGATTCGCCGAAGGTGTCGATGCCGACCACGGCGCCTTCCAGACCCACGTACTTGTACCAGAAGGCGGTGATGCCGGCTTCGATGGCCACGCGCGGCGTGCCGCGGGTCAGCACGCTGGCCTTATAGGCGGCGTCCTGGCGGTCGAACACGTCGGTCGACGGCATCGAGACGACGCGTGCGGCGATACCCTCAGCGGCCAGTGCGTCGAACGCCTTCACGGCCAGTTCGACTTCCGAGCCGGTGGCGATGAAGATGACCTTGGCATCCGGCGTGTCACGCAGCACGTAGCCGCCCTTGGCGACGTCGGCGACCTGCTGGGTGTCGCGGGCCATGAACGGCAGGTTCTGGCGCGAGAAGATCAGCGTCGTCGGGCCATCCTTGCGCTGGACTGCTGCGCCCCATGCGACGGCCGATTCGACCGTGTCGCATGGACGCCAGTTGTCCAGGCCCGGGATCAGGCGCAGCGACGAGACGTGCTCGACCGACTGGTGGGTTGGACCGTCTTCGCCCAGACCGATCGAATCGTGCGTGAAGACCGAGATCGAACGGAGCTTCATCAGCGAGGCCATGCGCAGTGCATTGCGGCTGTAGTCGGAGAAGGTCAGGAACGTTGCGCCGAACGGGATGAAGCCGCCATGCAGCGCCACGCCGTTCTGGATCGCGGCCATGCCGAATTCGCGCACGCCGTAGTTGATGTGGTTGCCGGCGATGCCCGAACGCACGGCGACCGATTCTTTCCAGTTGGTCAGGTTCGAACCGGTCAGGTCGGCCGAGCCGCCCAAAAATTCTGGCAGGCTCGCGGCCAGCGCCTGGATGGCATTTTGCGAGGCCTTGCGGGTGGCGATGGTTTCCTGCTTTTCGATGCAGCTGGCAATCGCGGCGTCCAGCGCCTTGGTGAACTCACCCGACAGCTCACCCTTCATGCGGCGCTCGAATTCGCTCGCCAGCTCGGGGTGCGCGCCGCGGTAGGCCGCGAACATCGTGTTCCATTCGCCTTCAGCCTGGGCGCCGCGCTCTTTCGCGTCCCATGCTTCGTACAGTTCGGCAGGAATGTCGAACGGGATCGGATCCCAGACCAGGTGCTGGCGCACGGCGGCAATTTCCTTGTCGCCCAATGGGGCGCCGTGGACCTTGTCGCCACCTTCCAGGTTCGGAGCGCCCTTGCCGATGATCGTCTTGCAGCAGATCAGCGTTGGACGGTCCGACGTCTTGGCTTGCTCGATGGCGGCATCGATATCTTTGACGCTGTGGCCGTCGACCTTCGGAATCACGTTCCAGCCATAGGCTTCAAAGCGCTTTTGCGTGTCATCGGTGAACCAGCCTTCAACCTTGCCGTCGATGGAGATGCCGTTGTCGTCGTACAGCCAGATCAGCTTGTTGAGCTTGAGGGTGCCGGCCAGCGACGCCACTTCGTGCGAGATGCCTTCCATCAGGCAGCCATCGCCCAGGAACGCATAGGTGTAGTGATCCACCACGTCGTAGCCTGGACGGTTGAATTCGTAGCCCAGCAGCCATTCGGCCAGCGCCATGCCGACCGAATTGGCGATGCCCTGCCCCAGCGGACCGGTAGTGGTCTCAACGCCCGGGGTGATGCCCACTTCAGGGTGACCTGGGGTCTTGGAATGCATCTGGCGGAATGCGCGCAGATCGTCCATCGTCAGGTCGTACCCAGCCAGATGCAGCAGCGCGTAATGCAGCATCGAGCCATGGCCGTTCGACAGCAGGAAGCGGTCGCGGTTCATCCAGCCCGGATTGGCCGGATTATGGCGGTAATGCTTGTCCCACAGCGCAACGGCGATCTCGGCCATGCCCATTGGCATGCCCGGGTGGCCCGAGTTGGCTTGCTGAACAGCGTCCATCGCCAGCGCGCGGATCGCGTTGGCCATCAGGGTGGTGGTTTGCGTAGATTTCATGGAGATCGGGGATCAGGGATTGGAAAGCTGGTGGCCTGCGGCTGGCCGTAGCCCGTTATTTTACCAGACCGCCGTAGCGAGGATTTAAAATGCAGCCCTGTCCATACCGATTTCAGGAGTGCCATGCCGCGTTTTTATTGTCCCCAGCCGCTTGTCAATGGCAGCACCGTCGAGCTGCCGGAAGCAGTCGCGCATCACCTGCATGTGGTGCGCCTGCAGCCAGGGGCAGCGCTGACGCTGTTCAATGGCGAAGGCGGTCAGTACCGCGCCACACTGGTCGAGAGCGGCAAGCGGCGCGCGACTGCCGTCATCGACGCACATGAGGCGATCGAGGCCGAAGCGCCCTATTCCGTGACGCTGGCCCAGGGCTTGCCGGAAGGCTCGAAAATGGACTGGATTATCGAAAAGGCCGTTGAACTGGGCGTGGCCGCGATCCAGCCGCTGGCGGCGGCGCGCAGCGTCGTGCGCCTGTCGGGCGAGCGGCTCGAGAAACGCCAGGCACACTGGCATGGCGTGATCGTGGCCGCGTCCGAGCAATGCGGGCGCAACCGGCTGGCGCAGTTGCACCCAGTGGCGGATGTGCAACCGTGGCTGGCGGCTGGCGCGGGCACGACACGCATCCTGCTCAGTCCGCGCGCAACCGGATCGCTGGCCGGCTGGGCGCGCGCGAATGCGCCACAGGCGGTCACGCTCCTGATCGGCCCCGAAGGCGGGCTCACGCCGCACGAAGAAGACGCGGCCGTTGCTGCCGGCGCGCTGTCGCTGTCGATGGGACCACGCGTGCTGCGCACCGAGACGGCCGGTCTGGCGGCGCTCGCCGTGCTGGCAGGGGCCTGGGACGCCATCTGAGTAAATCAATAGAGAACGCATGAAAAAACCCCGCCGGCATCGCTGCCGGCGGGGTTTTTTTATACAGCGGCAGGCTTAGAACGTGTAGTTCGCGCCCAGGCTGAAGAAGCGGCCCACTGCGCCTGGCTGGTGCAGCGACGCGTTGTACGACGTTTGTGCACCGGCGTTGCCGTAGGTAGCGACGTCATATGGTGCTTCCTTGTCGAACAGGTTCAGGATCGCGCCGCGGATCGTCAGGTTGTCCGTGACCTTGTACGACAGGTTCAGGTTGGTGACGGTGAACGACGACACGTTGCAGTAGCCAATCGGCTGGACCAGACCCTGGAAGTAGGTACGGCCACCAACGTCGGCTGCAGTCGATGCGCAATCGGTCGCGCCCAGTGCCGGGTCGAAGGTCGAGAAGCCGCTCGTGTAGTTCACGGTGGCGGTCACGTCCAGCGGGCCACGGTTGTAGCCGAGGGTGAACTGCGCACGGTCTTTCGGATTACCCGTTGCGCCGCCAACCGACGATGGACCTTGCGTGCCGGCCAGCTGGTACGAATCGCTGCCCAGTTCGGTCACATAGCCAAAGACGTGGGCTGCGCTCAGGTTCGCGCTGACGGTGCCCAGATCGTTGGCCAGGCGCCAGCGGTAGCGGATGTCCGCTTCGATACCGTGGGTCTCGGTGCTGCCGGCGTTGATGTAAGGCGACAGGCCGTACAGGATCGGACCAGCCGCAGGGATGCCAGGCACCGTGTTGTTGCCCACGCCGGTGGCGATGTCGATCGTGTTGGCAGGACCGCGGACCCAGGTTGGGGTGAACCCTGGATCGTTACCCGCTTGCGTGACGACCAGGTTCTTGATCTGGATCTTGTAGTAGTCCAGGGTCATGTTCAGGCCGCGCATTGGCTCGACGATGATACCGGCCGTGAACGACTTCGACTTCTCTGGCTGCAGATCAGGATTGGTGGTCTGGACGTACGGTGGGCTGAACGAGCAAGCCGACGGCACGTTGCCGGCCGTGGTCTGGCTGCCATTGGCGCACAGGAGCGGATCGCGGATCGCGTTGAACGTGAAGAACGAACCTGCATTGCCGACTTCGGCCGGGTTCGGCGCGCGGAAACCGCGTGCGAACGTACCGCGCAGACCGAACTGCTGGATCGGCGCCCACTTGAAGTTGGCCGACGGCGTGAACGAATTGCCGTAGGTATCGTAGTGGTCATAACGACCGGACAGGCCGATTTCCAGGTTCTTGATCGGCGTGGCCTGCAGCTCGGCAAACACCGCGCTGTTGGTCTCGTCACCAATGGTGAACGCTGCCGTATTGGCGACCGCGCCATTGAGCGTCAGGCTCGATGCAGGTGCATTCTGCTTGCGCTCATGCCAGTGCACGCCAGCGGCGAAGGCCAGTGGGCCGGCGCCAAAATTCGACAGCAGTTCACGCGAACCGATCAGGTCGGCGTAGTTCAGCGTCGAGTCGATCTCGTTGCTGAAACGCGGCGAGACGGCATCCACGACGCCCGGTGCATTGTTGCCCAGCACATTGAACGTGCCATTCCGCAGCAGGTTGTACAGGTTGGAGCGATTGACGTAGCCGCTGTAGTTCAGGTCGCTCTTGACGCGGGTACCGCCGATGGCAGCGTTCACGTCCCAGCCGTAGGCGCTACCGACGAGATCAGCCGCGAAGCGGGTCGCGGTGGTCTTGTTGTTGGTGGTCAGGTTGGCGCCGACATCCGGGATGTAGCCGTACAGGCGGGCCGCTGCGCCCAGTTGATTGGTGATATTCGCGCCGACCGGTGCGCCGGCAGCAAACGTCGTGTTCGGGATGGCGCCCACGCGCGGGGTCAGCACGCCATTGACCAGGGTCGTGGTGCCGTTGAAGCTGATCGGGTTGAACGCTTGCGGGGTGGCGTTACGGTTGTTCGTGCTTTCGCGCTGGAACATCGAGCCGTTGAAGCGCACTTCCCAGTCTTCGCTCAGCTTTTTCGTCATGCCGATCATCAGGTTGACGTTTTCCGTCTCTGGCTGGATGTTCGACAGTTCATCGCGCACCGAGCAGCCACCGGCACGGTATTTGGTGAAGTTGCAGTTCGTCGGATCGAGGAACTGGTAGTTGGCCGGGTTATTGACGTTGGAGACGCCAGCCGGGTTGTTCGGGTTCGCCGCGTTGTACAGGAACGGGCTGCTGGCCGGGGTCAGGAAGTTGTTGATGTTGGTCGGCACGCCCAGGGTCAGGTCGTTACCACCACGTGCGCGCCAGTCGCGGTTCGCGTAGCCATACTGTTCGCGGTCGACGACCTTGATCGCGTTCTGCTTGCGGTATTCAGCCGTGATGAAGGCGTTGTAGCCGTCGTTGTCGAGGTCACCGATGCCGGTGCTGATCGAGGCGCGCTTGGTCTTGCCGCCGCCGTGCTGCGTGTCGCCGACTTCGGCCGACAGACGGGTGCCGTTCAGGTTTTTCTTGAGCTTGATGTTGATGACGCCGGCGATGGCGTCCGAGCCGTACAGCGACGAAGCGCCGCTCTTCAGGATCTCGATGCTTTCAATGGCATCGAACGGGATCGACGAGACGTCGACGAACGAGCGCTGGGAGTCATCCGACAGTGGATACGGGGCCATGCGGTGGCCGTCGATCAGCACCAGGGTCGCGCCCACGGTCAGGCCGCGCAGCGAGATGCCCGATGCGCCATTGGCGAACGCGCCGGCAAAGCCGGTGCCCAGAGTACCAGCGCCATTGGCGGCCAGGTCGGTCAGCAGCTCGGCAACCGAAGTCTTGCCGCTCTTCTGGATGTCGGCTGCGGTCAGCACCTGCACCGGGGTCGGCGTTTCGGTGTTGGTACGGCTGATCAGCGAACCCGTCACGACCACGCGCTGGGCGGCCGGTTCGGTGCTGCCCTGCTGGGCTTGGGCAAATGCCGGAGCAGCGCAGGTCAGGGCGCCGCTGGCAATTGCGCAGGCAATCGCGAAAGGCATCGACTTCAGTTTCAACATCATGGGTGATTCTCCTCGTACTTTCTTATCGGTAATTGCGCACCAAAATGCTCGTGTGTCTTATCCAGCAGGCCTGGCTACCGTTCGCTCGTGCCAGCAGGCATCGCGATCGTGCTGGTTAGCTGAAATACCTGGACCGCATATGGCATTCTGGACAGCAGTATTTTTCATGCATACGTTTTACTGGGGACGATCAGCCTAAATAAGTGCTCGGGTGAAACCAAACGTTATTCAAGTGGAGCTATAAAAACATGGCGTCAAGAATAGTGTCAACACAGCACCAATGGTGCCGAGTGTGAAATACAACACTTTATTTTTTTGAAAGTTGGAAAGGTTCGATGGTGGTGCAACGCAATATCAGCTTGGTGCACCAACTCCGTTCTGCAATAAGAACCCAAAAATACGCAACCTCTTGTATTGACTCTTTTTTTGTTATCAAAATGGCGTGTTTCTCACGAAAATCGTGAGGTGATCCGATGCCGACGATCACGGTTTCTATTTCATTGCACCATTATTGGGCGCGGTCGAATGAGTTGGATAAATACAACACAATGTATTTAGGCAACCAATAAAAAACCGCCCCGAAGGGCGGTTTGCTTTGGTCAACAGAAATGTCGAATCAGAACTTGCGATCGTACATCAGCGAGAAACGGGCATAACGCGGTGCAGTCAGCGACAGCGGCGTCTGGTACAGACTGCTGACGTTGGCAGCATTGTTGTATGCCTCAGTGACGCTGGAAACCGACTGGCTGTTGAAGACGTTGAACACGTCGACACGCAACTGCAGGCCCTTGATGAAGTTAGGCTTATAGGCCACGTTCATGTCCCAGCGATGGGTCCATGGCAGGCTGCCGACCGAACCGCGTGGGGTCAGCACGTTCTGCGAACGGGTCAGGCCGCCGCAATAGAAGGTCTGGTTGGCGTAGTTCGGCGAATCGCCCGGATTGGCGGCGCTGCCGATGCAGCTGCGTGGACGGCCCGAAGCGATCAGCGCATTGCCACCAACGGTGATCTCGTCGTTGAACTGATAGAAGCCAAAAGCCTTGACCTGGTGCTTGCGGTGATTCGGCAGGTAGCCATAGGCGCCTTCCATCAGCTCAGGGTAATCCCACGACGAGGTGACGGCGACGTCAGCCTGGCCGTTATCCGAACGCACCTGGCCTTCGGTATTACCCTTGTTGCGCGACCACACATAGCTCATCTTGCCGTACCAGCCATTGCGGAACGGGTGCTCGAGGAACGCTTCGACCGAGCTGTAAGTGCGCTTTGGCTTGTCGAAACCCATGTCCGCTGCACTCAGGTTGACCGGTGTCAGGTTTGACGTGTCGCCCGAGAAGTCGACCAGGAACTCATTGTCTTCACCCGGATTGAAGGTCTGGCAGCTGTTGCCAAACAGCGGGTTGGTGATCGCGATGCCGTTGGCTGCGGCAAAGCGCCGGAGTGGACGCACGTCGCAGAAGTCGTCGATGGTCGATTGCAGCTTGCGATGAATTGCCTTGGCGCCGAAGTTCAGCGATGGCGACCAGGCCTTTTCGAAGCCGAACGTGATTTCATCCTGGTACGTCGGTTCCATATTGCGCGCTGCCAGAGTCTCGACAACTTTGTCCTGACCATATTCGTTGTTGTTCGACAGCGGCTCGCTTAGTTGCGTCAGGCCGGTCGGCGCGCCATTGGCGTCGACGCCGGTATAGCCGTAGTATTGCGCGGTATAGGTCGAACGGCCCGCGCCACGCACCGAGATGTGGGTCGGGATCGGCACCGAGTAGCGGCCCAGGGTGGCGTACACCTTGAAGCTTGCGTCACCATTGACGTCCCAGACTGCGGCCAGGCGCGGCTGGTACTGGTTCTTCATTTCCAGGAAGGTCGTCTTCGAGTCGTTCTGGTTCTTGAACGATTCGTTACGCACACCCAGGGTCAGCAGCAGGTTCGGTGTTGCCTGGAAACGGTCTTCCAGGTACCACGCGCTTTGCTCGCCGAACGAATTCGTCACGGTCGAGAACAGGTCGCGGGTCACGTAGTAGCCCTGGTTGCCGAGCGCGGTACCGGTGCTCGCTGGTGACGGGATCAGCACGCCGTTCGGCCCTTCGATCGGCGCCGACGGCGTGCCGGCGCGGAAGTAGGTCCACAGGCCGCCACCGGCGCGGAATTCGCCTGCAGCAATCGACTCGACCTTGGTCTGGTCGAAGCCGCCGCGCAGGGTGTGCGCGCCAAGGCGCCATTCGACATCAAGACGACCCGAATCGACGATGTCTTCCGAGCCAGGTGCCAGGATATTGCCGCTGATGTTTTGCGGGTTGGGGTAGCTGAGGCCAGGAGCACGTGCGTCGAGCGACGCCGAAGTCTGGTACAGGTCCGGGTTGTAGCCGGTGAAGTAGTTTTCGTGCGGCGACTTCGAACGGCCATACAGGGCGGTCAGGGTCAGGTCGTCGGTCAGGTTGCCGACATAGCGCAGCGTGTTGATCTTGGCCCCGTTGCTGTCGACGTTGATACGGCGCGAGCTCGAGTTGACGACACCGCTGCGGGTGCGGGTCGCGTAATTGAAGCCGCTGTCCGAATTGTTCACTTCAGGCGTGTCGCCCAGCGTGGTGAATTCGAGGCGGTGGTTGTCGGTGATGTTCCAGTCGATCTTGGCCATGTAGCGCTCGATCTTGGTGTCACGCTCGCGCCAGCCAACGGCGGCATTGTTGGTCGCGATGCGCGTGCCATTGACCAGGCCTTCTTCGGTTTCGGTCTTCTCGGCCGAAGCAAAGAAGAACAGCTTGTCCTTGATGATCGGGCCGCCGACGTAGGCGCCGTACACCTTCTGGTCGCGCGTATTTTCGGCGCGCGCCTGGCGCAGCGTGCCGTCGGTGGCCACATTGTTCCGGGTGCCGGTGTTGCCGTAGTAGATGTCTTTCGGCGTGGCGCGCAGCGATTTCGGTTCCCAGGTCACGATTCCGCCTGCTTCCCAGGTGTTGGTGCCGCCCTTGGTGACGATGTTGACGACGCCGCCGATCGAGCGGCCGAATTCGGAGCCGAAGCCGCCGGTCAGCACTTGCGCTTCGGCGATCGCGCCGAATGGCAGCTGGGCAGCGCCCAGGCCGGTCAGCGGATTGGTGACAGGGAAACCGTTGATGTAGTACGAGTTCTCGGACGCTGCGCCGCCACCGAACGATGCGCCGCCCGCAAAGCGCGAGTCGGCGGTGGTGGTGTTGGGCGCAAGCTGGATGATGGCTTCGACAGTGCGACCGATCGGCAACGCTGCCAGTTCGCGGGCATTGAAGGTGGCGCTGCTGCCGGCGCTGCTGGTGTCGATGGTGGCGCGGGTGCCGGTCACCTGGACGACCTGGGCGCCGCCGACCGGTGCGGCGGCGGCGAAGATGGCTTCGCCGTTGCGGCCAATGCCGGTCTCGACGTTGACGGTGCCGACGACACCGCCGTCACGCAACTGGGACACGCGGTAGGTGCCGCTCGGCAGCGAGCTGGCGACGAAACGGCCCTGTGCATCCGGGGTCAGGGTACGGCGGATACCGATGTCGGTATTTTCAATGAGAATCTGCACATTGCTGCCCGGGGCGACGGTACCGAAGACACTACCCGATGCATTCGACTGCGCCATTGCCGGCGACATTGCCGCCATGCCAATCACTGCGCCACCAAAGGCCAGGCTCAATGCGTGAACTAATACAGTTTTCTTCAACATGTGATTTGCTTTCTCTTTTTTGCCGGACCGCTCATGGCAGTCCTGTTGTTGGTCGCACCAGCACCGATCGCGGTAGCGCCCCTCCCTGTACACCTGCATCGCCGTGCAGGTACGTTCATGCCATTTTTCCCTCGCAAAGGAAATGAACGCTTATCTACATTCATGCATACGGCATTGTGGCGTCAACAACTTTTTATGCATATACGCCTGCATTTCATTGTTTTCGTTCGCACAATGTTGTGGGTGCGAGACAGCGCGCAGGCACGGTGCGCCCACTCACCAAAACAGCTCAGAAAACTCCCTGCTGCAGTGCACTTTTTCGACGTGCGCGCAGCAGGATTTTTTATGGATTTCTGCCGCCTGACGTTGCGACAGTTCCACAAAAGTCGTTGTAAAGCGGCACGAATGAAGACGATTTCGGCGCTTTGGCTGTGACAATTCTCAAAGATCACACATCCTATGTATTTACATTTTAAAGACTATTCGTTTTTTTAAGCAACATACCGTCTGGCACGTAAGCGGCGGGGTAAAATATCGGCCTTTGCCGCTCCACTTTTGTTGCCTCACCAGCAACCACTCCCATGCTGCGTATTAACGAACTCAAACTCCCCCTGAACCACCCGGACGCCGCCCTGCGCGACGCCATCCTGGCCCGCCTTGGCATCGCTGACGCCGAGCTGCTCGACTTTGCCGTCTACAAGCGCAGCTACGACGCGCGCAAGAAATCCGCCATCGTCCTGATCTACTCGATCGACGCGACCGTTGCCGACGATAAGGCAGTGCTGGCAAAACTGCGCGACCCGCACGTCATGCCCGCCCCCGACGTCGAGTACAAGTTCGTCAATGCCGCCAAACCCGCGCCCGGCACCCCGCGCCCGGTCGTCGTCGGCACCGGTCCGTGCGGGCTGTTCGTCGCGCTGATCCTGGCGCAGATGGGCCTGAATCCGATCGTGCTCGAGCGCGGCAAGGTCGTGCGCGAGCGCACCGTCGACACCTTCGGCTTCTGGCGCAAGCGCAAGCTCGATACGGAGTCGAACGTGCAGTTCGGCGAAGGCGGCGCCGGCACCTTCTCGGACGGCAAGCTCTACAGCCAGATCAAGGACAGCAACCACCACGGCCGCAAGGTGCTCACCGAGTTCGTCAAGTTCGGCGCACCCGAAGAGATCATGTACGTCAGCAAGCCGCACATCGGTACCTTCCGCCTGGTCAAGATGGTCGAGCAGATGCGCGCCGAGATCATCAATCTGGGCGGCGAAATGCGCTTCGATACGCGCATGCAGGATGTGCTGATCGAAGAAACCGGCGGCGTGCGCCAGGTGGTCGGCGTGCGCCTGGCCAGCGGCGAAGAAATCCCGACCCGTCACCTGACGATCGCCATCGGCCACAGCGCGCGCGACACCTTCGAGATGTTGTACGAACGCGGCGTGTACATCGAAGCCAAGCCGTTCTCGATCGGCTTCCGGGTCGAACACCCGCAGTCGCTGATCGACGTCTGCCGCTTCGGCCCGAACGCCGGCAACAAGCTGCTGGGCGCGGCCGACTACAAGATCGTGCACCACGCGTCCAACGGCCGCTCGGTCTACAGCTTCTGCATGTGCCCGGGCGGCACGGTGGTGGCCGCGTCGAGCGAAGAAGGCCGCGTCGTCACCAACGGCATGAGCCAGTATTCGCGCAACGAGCGCAATGCCAACAGCGCCATCGTGGTGGGCATCACGCCTGAGGATTTCCCGGGCCACCCGCTGGCCGGCATCGCCTTCCAGCGCGAGCTCGAATCGCGCGCGTTCGTGCTGGGCGGCTCGACCTACGATGCACCGGGCCAGCTGATGGGCGACTTCGTGGCCGGCCGGCCATCCACGTCGCTCGGTTCGGTCACGCCATCGTTCCTGCCGGCCGTGCACCTGACCGACCTGGCCACGTCGCTGCCCGACTACGCCATCGTCGCGATGCGCGAAGCGTTCGTCGCCTTCGACAAGCAGATCAAGGGCTACTACAAGGAAGACGCGGTGCTGACGGGCGTGGAGACACGCACCTCGTCGCCGATCCGCATCCGGCGCAACAACGACGACCTGCAAAGCCTGAACACGCGCGGCCTGTTCCCGGCCGGCGAAGGCGCCGGTTACGCAGGCGGCATCATGTCGGCGGCCGTCGACGGCATCCGCGTGGCCGAAGCGGTGGCGCTGGCCATGGCGCCACGTTGAACGCGGCTGGCCGGCATGCCGCATGGGGCCCGGGTCTGGCGATCCTGGCCTCGATGGTGTCGGTCAACGCGGGCGCGGCCTGGGCCAAGGGGTTGTTTCCGGCCGTCGGCAGCGAAGGCGTTACCGCGCTGCGCGTGGGCCTGGCGGCGCTGATCCTGCTGGCCATCGTGCGGCCCTGGCGCTTTGGGCGCCCGGCGCGCGCCGATGTGGGCAACCTGCTCGTGTACGGCCTGATGCTGGGCGCGATGAATCTGTGCATCTACCGCGCGTTCGAGCGCATCCCGCTCGGGATTGCGGTGGCAATCGAGGTTACGGGGCCGCTGGCGGTCGTGGTCCTGTCGTCGCGCCATGCGCGCGATTTTGTGTGGGTGATCTGCGCGGGATTCGGCCTGTGGCTGCTGCTACCGGTGGCCGGCGCGACGCAGCTCGACCCGGCCGGCATCGCGTATGCGCTGGCGGCGGCGTTCTGCTGGGCGATGTACATCGTGTTCGGCAAGCGCGTCTCGACCCTGAACGGCGGCCAGGCCGTGGCCTGGGGCTTGCTGGCGGCGAGCGTGTTCGCGGTGCCATTTGGCGTGGCGCATGCGGGCATGGCGCTGTTCACGCCGGCCATGCTGGCGGGCGGCGTGGCGGTGGCGCTGCTGTCGTCCGCCCTGCCCTACTCGCTCGAGATGATGGCGCTGCGGCGCCTGCCGCAGCGGGTGTTCGGCATCCTGGTCAGCAGCGGGCCGGCCATCGCGGCGCTGGCTGGCTTTCTGTGGCTGGGCGAGCGCCTGACCAGCCTGCAGTGGCTGGCGATCGCGCTGGTGATCGTGGCGTCTGGCGGCGCAGCCGCCACGGCCGACAAGCGCCAGCCCCTATAACCACCCCACCCGCTTGAACTTGCGATACAGGTAGCCGCACACGCAGATCATCGTCAGCATCGCGAACGGGTAGCCATACTTCCATTTCAGCTCGGGCATGAATTCGAAGTTCATGCCCCATACGCCGGCGAACGCGGTAAACACCGCAAAAATCGCCGCGTACGACGCGAGCTTCTTGCTCACTTCATTCTCTTCGATCGCCACCATCGACAGCGTCACCTGGATTGCCGTGTTGATCGTGTCGCGCACCGCGTCCAGGCGGCCGGCGATGCGGTGCAGGTGGTCGTGCACGTCGCGGAAGTATTCCTGGGTCTCGTCCACCACGGCCGGCACGCGCCCGCCGTACAGGCGCCCCAGCGCGTCCATCAGCGGCACCACGGCGTGGCGCAGCGTCTGCGCCTTGCGCTTCAGATCATACAGGCGCTCGACATTGTCGCGCTGCTTGCCCTGCATGGAAAAGATATGGTCTTCGATCGATTCGAGCTCGGATTCGAGCGTGTCGACCACGGGGAAATAACGGTCGACGACGGCATCGACCAGCGCGTACAGCACGAAGCCCGCGCCTTTCCTGAGCTGGTGCGGTTCGCGCTCGGCGCGCGCACGCACGCCGAGAAAACCCTGGTTGGCATCACGCCGCACCGACAGCACGTAATTGGGTCCGGCGAAGACGGACAACTGACCGACGGACATCTCCTCACCCACCAGTTCAACGATCTGCACGACGACGAACAGCGAATCGCCATACTCTTCGAGCTTGGGCCTTTGGTGACCGCGCAGCGCGTCTTCCACCGCCAGTTCGTGCAGGCCGAATTCTTCCTGCATCAGCGCGATGTCGGCAGCGTCCGGGTCGCGCAGTGCGACCCAGACAAAGGTGTCATCCAGCTTGATGTATTCGCTGATATCCTCGACCGGGATATCGGACAGCTTCTTGCCTTCCTGGTAGGCGACGCAATTGATCAGCATTGAGTAGAAAATGAAACGGGCGCAGCGCGCCGATGCAGGACTTTACACCAACGCCCTGCCATCTGACAGCCTACTCTTCGCGCGCCCCGTCGATTCCCAGCTCCACGATCTTGCGCGTGATGGTGTTGCGCCCGATCCCGAGCCGCATCGCCGCGTCGTTCTTGCGCCCGTGCGTGTGCTTGAGGGCCGTGCGGATCAGCGCCGATTCGAACTGGCGGCCCAGGATATCCATCACGTCCATCTGCCCTGCGCTCAGCATGCCGGCCGCCTGCAATTCGAGCAGGCCCAACCAGCCTTCGGGCGACTGCACGCCGGCCGCCTGCAGTACGACGCCGCCGCCGGAGGCCATTGGCTGCGCACCGGCACCGACGATGCCGTCGGACAGCGGCACGACATTCGGCACGCTGCTCCCTGTCAGCGGCGCCGAACCCTGGGTCAGGTCGCGCGGCAGATCCTTGACCTCCACGGTCTGGCCCGGGGCCATCACGGTGATCCAGTTGCACAGGTTTTCCAGCTGGCGTACGTTCCCCGGCAGCTCAAGACCCGACAGGAAGCGCATCGCCTGCTCGCTCATGCGCTTGGGCTCCACCCCCAATTGGTGCGCACTTTGCACCAGGAAGTGGCGCGTGAGGACCGGAATGTCTTCGTTGCGCTCGCGCAGCGACGGCAGGCGCAGGCGGATCACGTTCAGTCGGTGGTACAAGTCTTCGCGGAACAGGCCGTCGCGCACGCGCTGTTCGAGGTTCTGGTGGGTGGCCGCAATGACGCGCACATTGGCCTTGACGGGCTGGTGGCCGCCCACGCGGTAGAAGTGGCCATCGGACAGCACGCGCAGCAAACGCGTCTGCAGGTCGAATGGCATGTCGCCGATTTCGTCGAGGAACAGCGTGCCATCCTCGGCCTGCTCGAAGCGGCCCCGCCGCATCGCCTGCGCGCCCGTGAACGCACCGCGTTCGTGGCCGAACAGTTCGGATTCGAGCAGGTCTTTCGGGATCGCGGCCGTGTTGAGCGCGATGAACGGCTGCTGCGCGCGCGGGCTGTGCTTGTGCAGCGCGCGCGCCACGAGCTCCTTGCCGGTGCCCGATTCACCCGTGATCAGCACCGTGACGTTCGACTGCGACAGGCGGCCGATGGCGCGAAATACTTCCTGCATCGCCGGTGCATGGCCGAGGATCTCGGGGGTTTCAGCTGGCGGGGCTTCGACGCTCGCTTCGCGCAAACTCTCCTCTAACGCACGCCGGATCAGCGAGACGGCCTTGTCGATGTCGAATGGCTTGGCCAGGTAGTCAAAGGCGCCGCCCTGGAACGAGGACACGGCCGAATCGAGGTCCGAGAAGGCGGTGATGATGATGACCGGCAGGCCCGGATGGCGTTCCTTGACCGCCTGCAGCAGGTCGATGCCGGATTCGCCCGGCATCCGGATATCCGACACCAGCACTTGCGGGGTGTCGGTTTCAAAGGCGGTCATCGCTTCGCGCGCATTGGCGAAACTGCGGGTCTCCAGACTTTCGCGCGCCAGGGCCTTTTCGAGGACCCAGCGAATCGATGCATCGTCGTCGACAATCCAGATTGGTTTCATGGTTTCGTGCTTCCCGCAACATGGATTCAATAAAGGACTGGTCGGGACGGTCCGCTGTCTCCCGCTTATGGCAGGGGCAGCAGGATCCTGAAATCCGTCAGTCCAGGCCGGCTTTCGCACTCGATCACACCCAGGTGTTGCTGCACAAAGGTTTGCGCCAGCGTCAGCCCGAGGCCACTTCCGCCGTCACGCCCGGATACGAGCGGATAAAAAATGCGGTCGCGGATATCGGGCGCGATGCCCGGTCCATTGTCAATGATATGCAAGTCTAATGCCAGCCCGTAGCGGACCTTGGCCAGCGTGACCTGGCGCGCCACGCGGGTGCGCAAAACGATCTCGGCGTCGCCCTGCGCAATGCGCGCGGCAACGGCCTGCGCAGCGTTGTGGGCAATGTTCAGCACCACCTGGATCAGCTGCTCCATATCGCCGCGAAACTCGGGAATCGACGCATCGTAATCGCGCCGGATCGACAGGCCCTGCGGGAATTCGGCCAGGATCAGGCTGCGCACGCGCTCGCACACCTCGTGGATATTGACGTCGCCGACGATGTGCGGCTTGCGGTGCGGCGCCAGCAGGCGATCGACCAGCGTTTGCAGGCGGTCGGCTTCCTTGATGATCACCTGCGTGTATTCCTGAAGCTCCAGCAGATGGTGCGGCGGCAGTTCGAGTTCGAGCAATTGCGCCGCGCCACGGATGCCGCCCAGCGGGTTCTTGATCTCGTGCGCCAGGTTGCGGATCAGTTCCTTGTTGGCCTGGCTCTGGTCCATCAGGCGCTCTTCGCGGTCGAGCTTCAACTGCTGCACGTTCTCGCGCAGCTCGATCAGCGCCGTGCCGTCGCCCAGCGCGCTGACGATGCTGTTCACGTGCAGCGGTTCGCGCCCGCTGCGCTGCAGCGTCAGGTCCTGGCGCAGGTCGGCGTACTGGTGCACCAGCGCCTGCGTGATCAACACGCCGATCTCGGCGCCGTTGGTAAACAGTTCGGGCAGGCGATGGCGCTGCAGCGACTTGAACGACAGCTCCATCAGGTTTTCGGCAGCGGCGTTGGCATACACCACCTCGCCATCGGGCCCGGTCATCATCACGGCCGAAGCCAGCAAGTCGAGGCCGGCGAAACGCGCCGGGTTGCCTGGGTCGTACACGGGTGGGGCCATCGGAGGCAGGGTCATCTGATATTGCCGATCTCGCGCCTGAGCGCTTCGATATTGCGTTCGCTGCGATTGATTTCGTCGCGCATGGACGCCACGCGCTCCTGGTATTTGGCGTAGTTGCGCTCATTGCCCTGGCGCTCGGGTTCGCCGTTGTTGAAGACGCGCTTGAGGTCGGTAAGCTTGCGTTCTTCGAGGCGCAGTTCATCGCCCAGGATCTCGCGCCGGTCGTCGTCGCGGGCGCGCTGCAGGACGTTGTCCACGCGCGGGAAGTTCGACTGGGCCGCGCTTGGCGCCGCCGTCGGGGCGGAATTCGACGCGGATGACCCGCCCCCACCGCCCGCCGAGCGCGGTGCAGGAATCGGGGCCGAGGCTGCCGGCGGCGCGCTGTAGCCAGTGTCGATCAGCTGGCACTTGCCCACCTTGGTGTCGGTGTACAGCGGCCGACCATTGGCATCGGTACAACGGTAGATCTGCGCGTGCGCGCTGGCGCACAGCAGCACTGAGGCAAACACGGCGGTAAAAACGGCCACACTGGCCTGAAACACACTATTTGTCATTCCCATCCCGGTTGGTCGCAAGGGCACGCTATTGTAGATGCGCCCGACTATACCCCAAGGAATATAAACCCCAAGCAACAAAAAACGCGGGGAAAGCATGGCTTTCCCCGCGTTTGTTCTACCCGCCAGGCTGGCGCGATGCACATCCGCGCCAGCCTGGATAGACCGATTACGACGAGTAGTACATGTCGAATTCGGCTGGGTGCGGGGTCATGCGCATGCGCTGGACTTCCTGCATCTTCAGTTCGATGTAGGCATCGATCATGCTGTCGCTGAACACGCCGCCACGGGTCAGGAACTCGCGGTCTTCGTTCAGGGCGTCCAGCGCTTCTTCCAGCGATGCGCACACCGTCGGGATCAGCTTGTCTTCTTCAGGCGGCAGATGGTACAGGTCTTTGGTTGCCGCTTCGCCCGGGTGGATCTTGTTCTGGATACCATCCAGACCGGCCATCATCAGTGCTGCGAAGCACAGGTAGACGTTCGCCAGTGGATCCGGGAAACGCGTCTCGATGCGGCGGCCTTTCGGGTTCGCCACGTGCGGGATGCGGATCGAGGCCGAACGGTTACGGGCCGAATACGCCAGCTTGACCGGGGCTTCGAAGCCTGGCACCAGGCGCTTGTACGAGTTGGTGCCTGGATTGGTGATCGCGTTCAGGGCGCGGGCGTGCTTGATGATGCCGCCGATGTAGAACAGGGCGGTATCCGACAGACCTGCATAGCCGTCGCCTGCGAACAGGTTCTTGCCATCTTTCCAGATCGACTGGTGCACGTGCATGCCCGAGCCGTTGTCGCCTGCCATTGGCTTTGGCATGAAGGTCGCGGTCTTGCCGTAGCTATGGGCCACGTTCCAGATCACGTATTTCATGTTCTGGGTCCAGTCGGCGCGCTCGATCAGGGTCGAGAACTTGGTGCCGATTTCATTCTGGCCGGCGCCGGCAACTTCATGGTGGTGCACTTCGACCGGAATGCCCATCGATTCGAGGATCAGGCACATTTCGGAGCGCATGTCCTGGAACGAGTCGACTGGTGGCACTGGGAAATAGCCGCCCTTCACGCCTGGACGGTGACCGCTGTTGCCGCCTTCGAATTCCTTGTCGGTCGACCACGATGCTTCTTCGGAGTCGATCTTGACGAAGCAACCCGACATGTCCAGCTTCCAGCGCACGGCGTCGAAGATGAAGAATTCCGGCTCTGGACCGAAGTAGGCGGTGTCGCCGATGCCCGACGATTTCAGGTAGGCTTCAGCGCGCTTGGCGATCGAACGCGGATCGCGGTCGTAGCCCTTGCCGTCCGATGGCTCGATGACGTCGCACTGCATGAACAGCGTGGTCTCTTCCATGAACGGGTCGATATTGGCGGTGTTTGCATCCGGAATCAGGAGCATGTCCGATGCTTCAATACCTTTCCAGCCGGCGATCGACGAACCGTCGAAGGCGTGACCGGATTCGAATTTGTCCAGGTCGAAGTGCGACACCGGGACCGTGACGTGCTGTTCCTTGCCGCGGGTATCGGCGAAGCGTAAATCAACGAATTTGACTTCGTTGTCCTTGACCATTTGCATTACATCTGCGGCGGACTTTGCCATTCGGAATCTCCTAATTGAAAAAAGGATGTCAGTCTATGCGAACCGACAACTTGCATCATGTTGAAGCACAAATTGTGCCAACTGCGTTGCGAACCGGGGTGCTAACTTCTGTGCATGACGACATGCGCAAATCGTTCTTGGGCAATGGGCTAGTTTACCCATAAAATCGCCTCGGCCGGGGGCATCCTCGAAGATTTACCTGCGTGTCGATCTGCACCAGCAAAGCGCAATTCTACGTGCTTGCACCAAATCGGCGCACAACGCTGCGCGCCAGAATGGTGCATTGCGAATGACGAACCAACAATGGGCACCACGAACATGACTAAAGAACAAATTCTCACGGCGGCGCGCCAGCGTGGCGCTGGCCAGCCCTACGCTGGTGCAGTCACGCCTCAGGAAGCCTACGACCTGCTCCAGAGCGGCGCCGACGTCAAGCTCGTCGACGTGCGCACCAACGCCGAACGCGACTGGGTGGGGCGCGTCGCGATCGACGGCGCGCAGCATCTGGCCGTGCAGTGGGCAACCTATCCCGGCGGCGCGCCCAATCCCGACTTCGTCGCGCAGCTCGAACAGGTGGCCGGCAAGGACGACGTGCTGCTGTTCCTGTGCCGCTCGGGCGTACGCTCGCGCCACAGCGCACGCGTCGCAACCGAACTGGGCTATGCAAACGCCTTCGACATCCTGGAAGGGTTCGAAGGCGATCGCGATGGCGACGGCCACCGCAAGACGATCGGCGGCTGGTGCACGGCCGGCCTGCCGTGGGTCGGCGCCTGAGCTAGTTGGCGCTGCCCGGGTTCGGCAGCACCATCAGCTCCAGCCCGGACGCCGTCCCCGGCGCGTGATACACGCGCTGGGTCGCCTTCCTGAAGTCGCCTGGCTGTGCGTCAGGAATGCGCATGAACGTTTGCGGATTCAGGTCGATCAGCGGAAACCACGAGCTCTGCACCTGCACCATGATCCGGTGGCCGCGCCGGAAGGTGTGGTTCACCTGGCCCAGTTCATACTTGATTGGCTCGACCTTGCCCGGCACGAATGGCTCGGGCTTCTCATAGCTGTTGCGGAACTTGCCGCGCAGCGGGTTGCCACGCACCAGTTGCTGGAAGCCGCCCAGGCTCACCGCGGGCGGGCCGACATCGCCGCCCCGCTCGCCTGCCGGGGTCGGGAAGCTGGCCGGGTAGACATCGATCAGCTTGACGACCCAGTCGGCATCGGTGCCGCTCGTGGACACGAACAGCCTGGGCGTGACCGGCCCGGCAACCGTCACATCCTCTTCCAGCACGGCGCTCTGGTACACCAGCACATCGGGCCGGGTGGCAGCGAAGCGCTGGTCCGACACCATGTATTCGCGCGGCACGCCCAGCGCCGGGTAACCGATGTACGGCACCGGGCGCGCCGGATCGGCCACGTATTCGTCGAAACCTGCGCCCGTGGTCGTGCTCATCGTCGCGGCCGGCTGCTGCCAGCCCAGCGTGCCATTCACGCCAAAGTACAGCGTGCGCGCCTTGGCCGGCTTGGGCGGCCAAGCGTCGTACTGGCGCCAGACATTCGTGCCCGTTTCGAACACGGTCACCGGCGCCAGCGTCTTGCCCGGCTTGACGCCCTTCAGGTGCTGCTCGAAGAACGGGAACTGGACCTCGCGCCGGAACCATTCGCTTGTTTTCGCGTCGAACTTGACGTGGCCAAGCCGGGCGCCATCGCCGCGCGCCCAGCCGCCGTGCACCCACGGGCCCACCACAAGCGCATGGTTGCCGCCCTTGTTCTGCGCTTCCAGCGCGCGGTGCACGATGAACGGGCCGGCCGCGTCTTCGGCATCGAACCAGCCGCCCACCGTCAGCACGGCCGCCTTGACGTTCTTGATGTGCGGGCCGATGGCGCGCTCTTTCCAGAAGCTGTCATAGGTATCGTGCTCGATGTTCGGCATGAACAGTTCGCGCTGCGTGGCGGTCATCGTGGCGGCGATGTTTGCCAGCGTGCGGTGCTTCAGAAAATAATCGTAGCCGTCGGCCACGCCATAATCGAATTCGCTGCCGGTCTTTGGCAGCGGAGTCGGGTTTGGCGCCGCCGTGAAGGCCGCATAAAAGTCGAAGTTGGCGGCCAGCTTGAAGGCGCCACCGTGGTATGAATCGTCGCCCATGTACAGGTCGGCAATCGGTGCCTGGGGCGAGGCGGCCTTGATCGCCGGGTGCGAATCGATCACGCTGGCAGCAGCGTAGAAGCCCGGGTAGCTGATGCCCCAGATGCCGACTTTACCGTTGTTGTTCGGGATATTCTTGAGCAGCCACGTTACCGTGTCGTGCATGTCATCGCTCTCGCGGCCCTCGCCTTTTGCCAGCTTACCCTTGCCGTGCGGCGTCATTTCCTGCCACGCACCTTCGGACATGTAGCGGCCACGTACGTCCTGGCTCACGAAGATGTAACCCGCTTCCTCGAATTCGCGCGATGGCCCCAGCGACTCGGGCAGCCAGTCCACGCCATAGCGCAGTTCGCCTTCGGCGCGTACGCCGGCGCTGTACGGGGTCCGCTGCATCAGGAACGGGTAGCTGCGCGTGCTGTCTTTCGGCACGTAGACGACCGTGAACAACTGCACGCCGTCACGCATCGGGATCCGGTACTCGTACTTGGTATAGGCTTCGCGCGTCGGGCGCTTGCCGTCCTTGACGCTGTCGGCGGCAATCGCGGCAGACGGACTAGCCAGACCAGCGGCAAGGCACAAGCCGAAAACAAGAGCGGGAAACGTGCGGCGGATCATGACGGCCTTCGAAGAGATGAGTGGGGACGCCAGTGTAATGGGATTCCCCGACCAATTCCAAAAGGCTCAGTCAACCTTATCTGTTGATGACGCCGACTGCGATGCAGAACAACTGTTCTGCGGAACTGACCCGCCCACCATCCAGGGCCCAGCGCCATCCCAGGTAATTGGGCAGGTAGCGCGATGCCACCCCGCGAAAGCCTCGTAGCCAGTCCTTGAAACGCCCGTGATACGCGTTCACGTTCTGTACGTGGATGGCGCGGCTGCCCATATGCCTGACGCGCACGCCGGCGCGCAGATTGACGGTCTCGTGCGCAATACTGTGCTTACGTGCAAAGGCCCGGTACGCGGCATGGCTGTCGCTGACCAAGAGCGCCTGCGGATCAAGTCTGGGCAGCAAATCGCGTTCGAGTTGCGCGGCCGTCAGTGCGCCACGACCAGTGACGGCATCGATGGTGCGGCCATTCCGGTCGCGCGCCACCAGGATGCAATCCAGATGCCGGGAAATGCCACGCATGGGCGCGCGTCCGCCCCGTCGGCGTGGCGGGCGGTCGAGCGTGCGTGATCCTTTTTGCGATTCGAGCAGGAATGTCTCATCGGCCTCCACGATGCCGTTGAGCGATGCAGGCCGGTCGAGCTTGACCCATTTGAGAAAGCGGTGGCGCCACCGGAATGCCGTGTTGCGGTGCACGCCGACCTGGTCTGCGCCCTTGCGCACGGACAGTGAATCGAGCAGCACCTGTGAATACGCGAGCCATTTGGCCTTGTGCCGGAGTCGTGCTAGCGGCGTGCCGCTCAGGTCGTTGAACGTGCGGCCACAAGCGCAGCAGCGAAAGCGCTGCAGGTCGTTGGCGAATCCGTGCCGATTGCAGCGTTCGTTGCCACAACTGGGGCAACAGCGCGCTGGCGCTCTGGCTTGCGCGATCAGTGCGACTACTTGGTCGAGGCCAGCTGCGGGATGCAGGGCGTCGAGCACTTGCCGGCGCTGTGGCTGATTCAGCGCTGGCAACCTGGCAAACCAGTTCTTGAAACGGGGCGCTTTCATGATCGACTCCTGACGCTGGGGACAGGCGTTGGACCATGGGACCGCTGATCAGTTCATAGCTCGGCTCTATTTAACGTTGACTGCGCCTTCCAAAAAGACATGCTCAAGCGACTGGCTGCGCCACCTGTTCTTCATGCACGCCGCGTACGCGCTCGCGCACCAGGTGGATGTGACTGCGCAGGCGGTACAGCTCGTCCGCATAGGCCAGCGGCACCGAGATATGGTTGACGCGGTCTTCCAGCCCATCCAGGCGCTGCAGTAACTCCTTGCGCACCGCGTCGGTAGCATCCGCCCCGCTCTCCTCCAGTGCCTGCTCGATCGCGCGCAGCTCACCGTACCAGCGGTACACGCGCGAGCGCACGCGCCAGACGTAAATCGGCGGCACGATCTTGGACAGCGGAATCAAGAGCGCGGTCAGCGCCACCACCACGACCCACAGCCGCTCGGCCAGGTTGGCCAGCCAGAACCGCATGTAGCGCTGCATGAAGGGCGGGCCGTCACGGTAGTAGCGCGCCGCCTCGGGCGCGACCGGAATCTCGGTGTACTTTGGCGACGGGAACTGGCCCTGCTGCTGGAACCAGCCGGCGCCGCCGTGGATCTCGGTCGCCGCCTTGACCAAGAGGCCCACGAGCGCCGGATGGATTTCTTCGCGCGCAACGAGCGTGGCGGTCGGCGCGATCAGGTGGTAATCCTGGTTCGGGATATTGCGGCCCAGATCGACGATCCCGCGCGGCAGCACCACGTGCGTCAGGAACGGCAGGCGCCGCGTATAGGCTTCGGCCTGCGAAAAATCGAACAGGCGAATCCCCGGCGTTTGCAGCAGCATCTGGATCAGCGGCGCTTCCGGCGCCGAGCTGAAGACCAGGCCGTCGATGCGCCCGGCCAGCAATTCGACGGTGGCCGGCGTGTTGGCCAGGTCGCTGATCGTCAGCGCGCCAGGCACGATATTGTTGGCGTCGAGCAGCTGGCGCACCAGGCGCGGCACGCCGGTGCCTTCCGGTCCCAGGTTGATGCGCTTGCCGCGCAGATCAGTCAGGCGCGTGACCTTCGCTTCATCGCGCACGAACAGCCACACCGGTTCGGTAAACAAGCTGCCCAGCGACACCAGGCCGCGCCGCTCGATGCTGTCGGCGCTGCCCCTCTTGTCGTCGGTCGAGCCGCTTTGCACGAACGCGACATCGGCCTGCCCGGCCAGCAACTGCTGCAGATTGTCCTGCGAGCCGAGCGTGCCGCGCAGCGTGACCTTGATATCGTCGCGCGCCAGAACGCTGGCATATTGCTTGCCAAATTGTTCGTACGCGGAATTTTCCTGGCCCGTGGCCAGCCTGAGCGTGCGCGGCGGCGCCGGGTCGACCCACCAGTAGGCGAGCACCACGGCCGCCGTCACCAGCATGATCGTCGGGCCGGTGGCCACGACCAGGTCGCGCAGCGAGACGATGCTGAAGTTCTGCAGGCGGGCGCGCAGTCCCTTGGCCGGCGCGCCCGGAAGATCCTGCTGTGGCCTCAACGCACGCACTGCCGCGGCGCGGCGGCGACCGCCTGGCCGGGCACGGGCGCAGGCGCAACCGGCGGTTCGATCATCGGCATCAGGCTCGGCGCCAGCGTGACGAGCAGCTGCACCGGCAGCGCGCTGGTGAAGTCATAGTTCTCGGACTGCGGCCCGTGCACGTACGCCGTCATGCTGCCGTAGAAGCGTTCGCCGATGTTGAACACGAACGTCGCCGACCGGTTCACGTAGCGCGACTCGATCAGGCGACCACCACGGGCATACACATCGAAGCGCTGGTCGCCGGTACCGGTCTTGCCGCCCACGGCGATGATGCTGCCGTCGGCCTGCTGGAAGGCGGTCTTGACGCGCTTGGCGGTGCCGTCCGACACGACGCCCTGGATGGCGTCAGCCACGGCGCGCGCCACTTCCGGCGACAGCACTTGCTCCTTGCCCCCGCCCTTGTTACGGCGCACGAGCGTTTCGTATGGCGTGGCCTTGGCAAAGTGCAACGAATCGATGCGCTCGATCGGTTTGCGCACGCCGCCATTGACGATGATGCCCATCATCTCGGCCAGTGCGGCCGGCCGGTCGGCTGAAGCGCCCAGTGTCGTCGCATACGACGGCACGAGCGAGTCGAACGGGTAGCCCATCTTCTTCCATTGCGCGTGGATCTTCAGGAACGCTTCGACTTCGAGCAGGCCGGCAATGCGGTTGTCCTGTGCGTGCTTGCGGTGCGTCTTGAACAGCCATTGGTAGACTTCCTGGCGCTCCTTGACACTGGCGGCCGTCACTTCGGACCAGGTCGCTTTTGGATGCGTGCGCAGATAGCTCACCAGCCACAATTCGAGCGGGTGCACCGACGCCACGTAGCCGCGGTCGGCCAGCGACATATTGCGGACGTCGTAGGTTTCGTACAGTTTCGGGATGCGATCGGGATCGATCTCGTTGCTGGCCGGGACCGAGGCATCGATGAACGCGCCGAACTGCGCCAGCGTGGCGTTCGGCACCACGGTGCGGTGGGCCGCAGCGAGCTTCGAGGCCAGCGGGCGCACGCCGGAGAACAGCAGCGTCTCGACTTCTTGCGGCGTCTTGCCCTTGTACTTGTTCCAGAACTTGGCCATGAAGACCTTGCCTTCGTTGTCGGCAAAGCGCGCCAGATAGGCGGCGCGGCGCGGATCGTCGGCGTCGGCCAGCAGTTGCGCGGACGAGCCCGGCAACTGGAACATGTAATAGCGCACGACGTCGCGCATCATGCGCACGAACACGAGGTTGGTCGAGCTGCGCAGCGCCTGGTTCACGTCCATGATGCGGCTGTCGTCGAGCTTGCTGAAGTTGCCGAACGTGTGCACGCCGCCGCCGGTAAAGAAGCGCTCGCCGGGATTGGCCGAATACTTGCGCGCCATGGCGGCGTCGAGCATCGGCTTGAGGCTGCGGTCGGCGCCGTCGGGCAGCGTCTTGAAGTACTCGAGGCCCCACAGCGACATGCGGTCTTTCGGATCGACTTCGATGCCCATCAGGCCGATCTTGTCCATCGCGCCAAAGCGCTTGTGGAGCTGGTCGACGATGTCGAGGTAGGTCACCAGCGTGCGCAGCTTGGCGGTCGAGCCCAGGTCGAGCTTGGCGCCTTCGTTGATGTCCAGCGGCTGATCGTAGTTGTCGGTCTGCACGCGCAGGTAATTAACGTGCTCGCCCCGCTCCATCAGCGTGAAGCTGTAGACCACTTGTGCCGGGTCGCCATTGCCGAGCATGCCCTTGCCGGTCAGGCCGGCTTCTTTCGCGTGTTCGGCGTCGGACAGCTTGCGCAGCGCAGCCGTGACGGCTTGCTGGGCATTGCCGTCGAGCGTCGAGACCACCGACAGATCGAGACGGTCGACGTTGTACAGGCGCGCGTCGCCGATCAGGTAGCCGACATGGTTACGCACCGCGTTGGCCGCCTTGCGCGAGACGAACGCGTCCGCTGGCGGTGGTGCCACGCCCGTGTGCAGCGCCGGTTTCAGTTTGGCGCTCAGGGCAGCGTCGCGCAGTTGCGGCGAAATCACGCCCTGCTGCGTCAGCACGCGCAGGTGGCTGTTGGTCAGGGTTTCCAGGTCGTTCTCGCCGGCGCCCAGGTAATACGCCGGGCGGCGCTGGGCAATCATCAGCGACAGCGCCTCTTTGTAGGCCATCACGGCGTCCGGGCTCGTCATCGGGCCCTTGAGCATCGCGTTGACCTTGTCGAAATCGCGGCCATACCAGACCCACATGCCGTCGCCGATGCCGTTGACTTCGCCGTAACCCGGCTTGGCCGACAGCGGCACCGTGTTCAGGTAGTCGAGCACGACCTGGCGGCGCGAACCCGTGGTGTCTTCGCCGTCCTGGTAGGCGCGCAGCGTGGCCGATGCCATCTGGATGATCTTGTCGGTCAGCGAGCCGGTGCGGCCCTCGGCCGAGTGACGGTATTTTTCGATCTGCGTTGCCAGCGTGCTGCCGCCGGCCACGCGGCCTTCGCCGCCCAGGCCAACGCTGGCCAGCGTCTTGTCGAACACGGCCTTCGAGAAGCGGTCCCATTCGACCGCCGGATTGCGGCGCGGGTGGCTCGCGTCGAGCAGTTCGCGGTTCTCGATGAACAGCAGGCTTTGCACCAGCAGCGACGGCGCGGCATCGAATTTATCGTAGTAGCGCTCGGGGAAGCGCGACGTGAACAGGGGCTGGGCGCGGCAATCGAGGATCTCGAGGCCGACCTTGGTTTTTTCGTGGTAGGTGGCGTACAGGCCGAGATCGGCCATCTTGACCATCTGCGGCGAGATGCGCGCCTGCGACGCGATCGCGTAATCGCGCGTCTGCAGGCGTTCGAGGTATTTCGGCAGGCCGGCATAGCCCAGCCGGGTGTCGTACGGGCTGGCGGCCGGGAAGCGGATCGAATCGCTTGGACCATTACCCATGCGGAACGTAAGTTCGCTGGCCATGTCGGCGAAGATTTTGGACTGCAGGCGCGAGCTGCGGGTTTCCATCACGGCCCAGGCCGCCAGGATCGCGAGCAGCAGCAAGCCGATCAGCGCCAGCCAGAGCTTCCAGCGGCTCTTGCGCGGTGCTGGCGGCGGTGATTCCGGCCCGCCGGACGGATCGCCCGGCACGCCGCTGCCATCGCCGTTGCCGGCCAGGTGCGGGAAGGCTTCGTGCAGAGGGATATCACCTGTCGAATCTGGCGTGACAGGGGACGCAGAAGCGCCCGCCGCTGTGGCGGCGATGGGCGCAGCAGTAGACGCAGAAACTGCGCCGTCCATGGTTGGTTCGCTCCGCGAGTTGGCGGCGCGCTTGCCGAAGACATTGTTTGGTCGCACGAGGCGACGGATACTTTCCATGATGGCTTAACCGGTCCGAATCAAAACGCTTGCAACCCCCGCCAACCTGCTCGCCATCTATTGCTGCTGGTCCGTTCGAGTGATTGTGGTGTCTGTTAGTTCACAAATTTCAGCAGTGCAATCCCACTCCAGATCGCCCCGTACATGGGTAATATTCCACCACATCAATAAGACACACGCGAGATACCGTTTAACAAATTGGCGTTATCGCGAATATTTTCGCAAAAAAACAACGGGTTGGCGCAATAGCATGGCCACAGGGATGCCAGGGCGTTACGACAGTTGGCGGCAACACATCAAGTGCCGTATGCACGGTCGACGCTGGTAGTTAACGCACCCGCGGGCGGGATGGTGCACAGCACACCACTGATTCAGATCGACGCATCGTCACCAGAATGTGTCATGGGCTGGCGCGTGCGCAGCTCGTCCAATGCCTGCAGACAGTAGTACTGGAACCACAGCCCGGCGAACAGGAAGAGCATGATGTACAGCCACAGCGACACGAGTGCGAGCACCGGGAACAGCACGACCGAGATCACCGCGCCGCCCATCCATGCGATTCCGGGCAGCGCGCCTGCCAGGCCCGAAGCCAGGCCGATCGCCAGCAGCGCCGGGCGGCAAGCGCGCATCAATGTCTGACGTTCGGCCCTGCTGGCGTGCGCGGCCAGCGCGTCGTAGCTCATCACGCGCGACGTGACCCAGGCCCACAGGCAGGCCTGCACCAGCCAGGCCAGTGGCGGCACCGCATACAGCGGCAGCGTGAAAAGCCACAGCAGCGCGAACACGGCCGTGCTGCCCAGATTGATGGCCAGGCTGCCGACGAACGAGCCGCCCTCCTTCTTCTCGAGCCTGGAAAAGTGGCGACTGCTTACGTGGCGCTCAATGGCCGGCATCGCGACGATGCCCATGAACAGCAGGCTCGAGGCGATCATCAGGGGCAGCAGCAACGCGATGGCCAGCAGTGGCACGACCATCACCTTGAGCATGCCCAGGCCGACCAAGCCCAGCATGCTGTTGCTGGCGTCGAAGCCGCCGTAGTCAGAAAACAGGCCATGCAGCCAGTCGAGCAGCGGCTGCAGGCCCAGCCACATCGCCACGCCCCACAGTGTGAGCGAGAGCAGCAGCGGGACCAGCGAGAGCAGCAGCATGCGGCCGCTGAACTGCGAACCCAGCGCGCGCCGCCAGGCCAGCATGACACCTTTCATCGGCGCGGTTTTCGGTATAACGGTGGCGCTGTCGGCACGCGGCATGGCGGTTCCAGATGGGATGATCAAGAGGCTATTCTACGGGACCGCGCCGGGCTGCAGCGGGGCGCACGGCAGGCCTGGACAATGGCGGTTTCCCGACCCATGCACTACAATTGTCGTTCAATCTGCATAACAAGGAAGACCATGTCCACCACCACTACCGATTCTGGCCTGCAATACGAAGAACTCGTCACCGGCACCGGCGACGAAGCCAAGGCTGGCCAGCACGTCACCGTGCACTACACCGGTTGGCTGCGCAACGACGACGGCAGCCTCGGCGCCAAGTTCGATTCCAGCAAAGACCGTGGCGATCCGTTCGAGTTCGCACTCGGCGCCGGCCAGGTCATCCGCGGCTGGGACGAAGGCGTGCAAGGCATGAAAATCGGCGGTTCGCGCCGCCTGACCATTCCTGCAGCCCTGGGCTATGGCGCGCGCGGCGCCGGCGGCGTCATTCCGCCAAACGCCACCCTGATCTTCGACGTCGACCTGCTGGCTGTCTAAGCACCGTCACCGATTTACTGCCATGCGCCGCCATCCAGGCGCGCATTGGCGGCTTGCACCGCATTTGAAGTTCCCCTCTAAAGTACGTCCCAATCCCCCGGTCGCCCCCGTCTCCTGCGCTAAGATGCCTGCCGCCTTGTCCGAGCGACAAGACTGCAACCAACCATCACAGGAGTTTCCATGAGCGTGCAAGAACAGTTCACCCAGGCCCAGCTCGATTCGAAGAATCTGTCGGAGCGTCCGGACAATATGACCTTGCTGAAGATTTACGCGCTGTACAAGCAGGGTTCGAGCGGCGACGCGACCGGCGAGCGTCCGGGCATGACCGATTTCGTGGCGCGCGCCAAGTTCGACGCCTGGGCCGGTCTGGCCGGTACGTCGCAAGAAGAAGCCCAACAGCAATACATCGATCTGATCGAAGAGCTGAAAGGCTGATTCAAAAGGGGCAATTGCTTAGGCGGCGAAGGTCTTGCGCATCTTCTCCGCCACCTTGGCCTCAATGGCCGGCGCGAAGGCGCCCATCAGGAATCCCAGGTTAATCCGCATCGCCGCCTGCTGGTCTTCCAGCGTCAATGCCCCCTCCACGCCACTGCGCTCGAAGCGCAGCACGTCGCCATCCCACTGGCATGCCAGTCCATATTCGGTCGCAATACGCTGCGCCACTTGCTCGGCCGCCGTGCGCGCTGCAGCCGGGCTCAGGTTGTGTTGCTGGACGATGCTGATTTCCGCCATCGGGACGATCCTTCCTAAATTATTGCGAACAATCCGCCATGATGCCAGTTGACGCCGTCGTATGCCAGAGCGCGCTAGAACTGATGCAGTCGTGGCGCCATTATTGACGCGTATCAACGCGTGACTGTCATGGCGGGCGACCATGAAGGCAAACGCCGTCATCACGCGAGGAGCCGTCATGGAAACCCATCCCCAACAACCGCACGAGGCGCCGCCCGACCCCGGCCCGCCTGTCGAAGCCGAACCGCTGCCGCACGCCTTCGGTGCGCGCGTGCTGATGTGGAAACAAGACCCGTCAGTAGGCGCGATCGGCACCCGCACGGCCTATCTGCCCGGCGTCGTACTGGCCGGCCCGCGCGATGCCCGCATCGCGCCTGGCGCGCCCGGTATCGCCCAAGTCGAACCGAACGCCTCGGGCGACTTCGTCACCCCGCCCGACACGCCCCAGTTCGACGCCGTGCACACCTTTGCCGTCGCGCGCCAGACCCTGACCATGTACCAGCGCGTGCTGGCCGCGGCCGGGGTCGCCATGCCGCTGCCATGGCAATGGAACAGCAGCAGCGACACCGATCCGCTGCGGCTCTTCCCGCACGGCTTGCCCGACGTCAAGAACGCGTTCTACAGCCGCAACCAGGGTTGCCTCAAGTTTGGTGACTTCACTCCCACCAGCAGCCCCGAGCGCTTGTTTACCTGCCGCTCGCTCGATATCGTCTCGCACGAGACCGCCCACGCGATACTCGACGGCATCAAGCCACGCTGGCTGCAGGCGGACGCGCCGCCCCAGACGGGCGGCCTGCACGAATCGTTTGGCGACCTCACCGCCGTATTCCTGGCCCTGGCGCAGTTCGACCAGTGTGAAGCCATCGTCGCCCAGACCAAGGCCAATCTGCACGACAAATCGTTCCTGGCCGACGTCGCCGAGCAGTTCGGGCTGGCGCTTGGCTACCGCAACGGCTTGCGCAATGCCGACAATGATCTGCGGCTGAGCCAGGCGGGCACCCAGGTGCACGCCATTTCCCAGGTCTTTACCGGCGCCATGTACGACGTGCTGGCCGATGTCTTTGCCCACGAGCGCAATCCCGAGCGCGAAGACGACGCCGCCGTGCTGCACCGGGTAGCGGCCTACCTGGGCGGCGTGCTGCTGCGCGCCCTGATTGGCGCGCCGGATGCGGCTGCCACGTTCGCCGACGTCGTCAATGGCATGCTGCTGGCGGTCGCAGGCGACGGCAAGCCCGCTGCGTACGGCGGCTTCATCCGCAACCAGTTCAGCCGGCGCGAAGTGGTCCAGACCGGCGCGTCGCCAGCTGACGCCACCGAAGACGTCTACCTGCCCGGCGCGCCGCTGGCCGCCTGCGTGTGCGATGCCCCTGGCGCCCGCCAGGACCGGCGCGCCTGCTGCGGCACCATGCAATTGCCCGAATACGACCACGCCGCCAGCCTGTCCACGTCCACGGCCACCCTGGCCGCCGACGCGTCGCTGCGCGCATCAGCATGAGCGACAGCGCACGCGCCGCCATCGGCGGCACCGAATGGCAACATCTGCTGGTACCCTTGCGCCAGCCTGCCTGACGCCGCAGCCGTGCACGCACCGCACGCCCGTGTGGTACCGCTCGTCATTTGCTTATGTCCATTGTGTATATAAGCGAGTTTGTGAGAAAACCCGAATTGCCCTAAAATACAGTGCTTTGTCTTGTCCGGCCGGCCCTCGTGCGCCCGGCAATGCGACACCCCACCAACTGATAGGACTGTTATGACCCACGTTGTCACCGAATCGTGCATCAGCTGTCGTTACACCGACTGCGTCGATGTATGCCCGGTAGATTGTTTCCGGGAAGGCCCGAATTTCCTCGCCATCGATCCCGACGAGTGCATCGACTGCGCCGTGTGCGTCGCCGAGTGCCCCGTGAATGCAATCTTTGCCGAAGAAGACGTGCCCGGCGATCAACAGCAGTTCATCAAGATCAATGCCGATCTGTCGCGCTTCTGGCCGTCGATTACCAAGACGAAGGCCGCCCTGCCAGAGGCCGACAAGTGGAAAGACGTCACGGACAAGCTCGACCAACTGGTTCGCTGATCGGGCGGTCAGGTCGCCGTCGCGCCGGCTGTTGTGCGCCGGCGCCGGTCCCGGGGGCGTTACGCACGGCGGCTCCGGTCGCCCTCGCCTCACCATTCAAACATCACAGGATTTAAGCGCATGACTATCAGTGCCACCCACGAAGCGGGCAGCATCGCTCCCAACAGTTCGTTCGCCGGCGCCATCGAGACCGATGCCGTCATCATCGGCGCCGGTCCGGTCGGCCTGTTCCAGGTCTTCGAACTGGGCCTGCTCGAAATCAAGGCCCACGTCATCGATTCGCTGCCAGCCGTCGGCGGTCAATGCGTGGAACTGTACCCGGACAAGCCGATCTATGACATTCCGGCCGTGCCGGTGTGCACCGGCCAGGAACTGACCGACAACCTGCTCAAGCAGATCGAGCCGTTCGAGCCAACGTTCCACCTGGGCCAGGAAGTCACCGGCGTGCAGCGCCGTGAAGACAACCGGTTCAATGTCGAGACATCGACCGGTACCCAGTTCATCACCAAGACCATCTTCATCGCTGCCGGCGTCGGTTCGTTCCAGGCGCGCACGATCAAGGTCGATGCGATCGACAAGTTCGAAAACGAACAGCTGTTCTACCGTGTCAAGGACCCGGCACGTTTCGATGGCAAGAACATCGTCATCTGCGGCGGCGGCGACTCGGCACTCGACTGGGCACTGAACTTCGTCGGCAAGGCAGAGTCCGTGGTGCTGGTGCACCGCCGTGACGACTTCCGCGCGGCCCCAAGCTCGGTGGCCAAGATGAAGGCACTGTGCGACGAATACGAAATGCAACTGATCACCGGCCAGGTCACCGGCTTCGATGAAAAAGACGGCCAGCTGACCGAAGTAAAAGTCACCGGCGCCGACGGCGTCACCCGCCGCGTCCCGCTGGACATGCTGCTGGTGTTCTTCGGCCTGTCGCCAAAACTGGGCCCGATCGCCGAGTGGGGCCTGGACATCGAGCGCAAGCAGCTGAAGGTGGTCGATACCGAAAAGTTCGAAACGAATGTCCCGGGCATCTTCGCCGTCGGCGACATCAACACCTATCCGGGCAAGAAAAAGCTGATCCTGTCGGGCTTCCACGAAGCCGCGCTGGCCGCGTTCGGCGCCGCGCCGTACATCTTCCCGGACAAGAAGATCCACATGCAGTACACGACCACGTCGCCAAAACTGCACAAGATCCTCGGTGTCGAGACGCCAGTCTTCGACTAAACAGCCGGTCACCGTCGTTCAGTAACACCGCAACGACAACGTCCCGTTAAAACGCCCCGCATCGCGGGGCGTTTTGTTTTATGTGGGATGCCCAACGAAGCGCGCACGGGTAAATATGCTACAAGTGCTCCAATGCTTCAGCGTCAGGTCAGCCAAGGTTTCCACAAGCCAAAAGCAAATCCCCTATAATCGTTGAAGCTTCAACGCAAATCTTTTGCGGCGCGCACAGTCAACAGAAGGATTTATTTATGCTTTACCAATTGCACGAAATGCAACGCTCCTTTCTGACCCCATTGATGCAATGGGCTGAGGCGTCGTCGAAGATGTTTTCCAATCCTGTTTCGCCCTTCGCACATACCCCGTTTTCGCAGCGGATCGCCGCTGGATACGAGCTGATGTACCGCCTGGGCAAGGAATACCAGAAGCCGGCATTCGGCTTGAAGACCACCACGATCAAGGGTGAAGAAGTCGGCATCGTCGAAGAGATCGTTCTCGAAAAGCCGTTCTGCAGCCTGCTGCACTTCAAGAAAAATTTGCCGGACGCCGGCATCGCCGCCCTGGCCCAGCCGACCGTGCTGCTCGTCGCACCGCTGTCCGGCCACCATGCCACGCTGCTGCGTGACACGGTCAAGGCGCTGCTGGTCGACCATGACGTGTTCATCACCGACTGGACCGACGCGCGCATGGTGCCACTGTCCGAAGGCCCGTTCCACCTCGACAATTACATCTTCTACATCCAGGACTTCATCCGTCACCTGGGTCCGGACGTGCACGTGATTTCCGTGTGCCAGCCAACCGTGCCGGTGCTGGCCGCGATCGCGCTGATGGCAAGCGAAAAAGACGCCAAACTGCCGAAGACGATGACGATGATGGGCGGCCCGATCGATCCGCGCAAATCGCCCACCGCCGTCAATGACCTGGCCGTCGAAAAGCCGTTCTCGTGGTTCGAGAACACCGTGATCTATTCGGTGCCGGGCAATTACCCGGGCTTTGGCCGCAAGGTCTACCCGGGCTTCCTGCAGCACGCTGGCTTCATCGCGATGAACCCTGGCCGCCACGCCAAGAGCCACCGCGAGTTCTATCAGCACCTGGTGCAGGGCGACGACGATTCGGCCGAATCGCACCGCCAGTTCTACGACGAATACAACGCCGTGCTCGACATGCCGGCCGAGTACTACCTGGACACGATCAAGACCGTGTTCCAGGACTTCAGCCTGCCAAAAGGCACGTGGAACGTCGGCGGCAATCTGGTGCGCCCGCAGGACATCAAAACGGTGGCATTGCTCACCGTCGAAGGCGAGCTGGACGATATTTCGGGCATCGGTCAGACCAGCGCTGCGCACGATCTGTGCAGTGGCGTGCCGGCAGAGAAAAAACAGGCGTTCGTCGTCGAGAAAGCTGGCCACTACGGCATCTTCTCGGGCCGCCGCTGGCGCGAGATCGTGTGTCCGAAGATCACGCAATTCATCCGCGACAATAAATAAGCGATCGCTGAATGAACAATGCCATGGCAAGCGCCATGGCATTTTTTTTGTGGTCTAGATACGCTCAGCGTCCCAGGACCACCTGCTCGACCCGGCCGGTCGCGATGGCCACGAGCGCGAAGCTGCGATCGGCCTGCACCCACTGGTGCCCACGTGGCGGCTTGGTCAGGCGCAGCTTGCGCCAGTCCTCGACCACGTACTGGACCGCCTGGTAGCGCGCCGGCAAGCGCTCGCCACGGCGCAATTCGCCGCTGGATTCCACGCTGCGATACAGCGACGGCAACGCCAGTGCCACCTCGGTATGCTCGGGCTGCGGAGTAACATGGCTGTCTTTGGCGTTGCGCGCTTGCAGGTTGTCTCCTGCAGAGAAAATGGCAGCAAACAGCAACGGGGCGATCAGTTCGTTCATGTCAGTCCTCGTCGGTGGGTCGGTTTATAGTACAGCAGGTTTTGGCCCACACCTCTGTTCGATTGACCACGCACGTGATCCACCCGTTTCCATGCCATGCTGGCGCGCCGGGTTTCACCGCAGCGCCCGGCATTTTGGCGGATAATGTCGGCTTTACCAGATCCGACACACCGTGACCAAACCCCTCGCCGACCGGCTCGAAGACCTGCTGCCGCAGACCCAGTGCACCAAGTGCGGCTATCCTGCGTGCCGGCCATATGCAGAAGCGATCGCCAGCGGCGAAGCCGACATCAACCAGTGCCCGCCCGGCGGCATGGAAGGCGTGCGCCGCCTGGCCGCTGCCACGGGCCGCGCTGTCATCCCGATCAATCCGGCCAATGGCCTCGAGCGGCCGCGCCCGGTAGCCTTCATCGACGAGGCACTGTGCATCGGTTGCACGCTGTGCATCCAGGCGTGTCCCGTCGATGCGATCCTGGGCGCAGCCAAGCAGATGCATACGATTCTGCCGAGCCTGTGCACCGGCTGCGACCTGTGCGTGGCGCCCTGCCCGGTGGATTGCATCGCGATGGTACCGGTCACGGGCGAGCGCACCGGCTGGGATGCCTGGACTCAAACGGCCGCCGACGCGGCGCGCAGCCGCCACGACTTCCGCGAAGCGCGTCTGCGCCGCGAGCGCGACGAGAACGACGCGCGCCTGGCCGCCAAGGCCGTGCAAAAACTGCGGGAAGTCACGGCCGAAGCCACCAATACCCCTGAAGAGCTGGCGGAAAAAGAGCGAAAGCGCGCGATCATCGCCGCCGCCATGGAACGCGCGCGCCTGAAAGCCGCCGGCAACACCGACCCCACCTGACCTGCATGAATTCCGCCAAACGCTACGAAATTTTTACGCGCTTTCGCGCCGCCAACCCGACGCCCACCACCGAGCTGGAATTTTCGACCCCGTTCGAGCTATTGATTGCCGTGCTGCTGTCGGCCCAGTCGACCGACGTCGGCGTGAACAAGGCCATGCGCCGTTTGTTCCCGGTGGCGAACACGCCGCAGGCGATCCTCGACCTGGGCATCGATGAGCTCAAGACCTATATCGCGACCATTGGCCTGTACAACACGAAGGCCAAGAACGTGATTGCGACCTGCCAGATCCTGGTAGAGCAGCATGGTGGTGAAGTGCCGCCCGTGCGTGAAGCGCTCGAAGCGCTGCCGGGCGTCGGGCGCAAGACGGCGAATGTCGTGCTCAACACAGCCTTTGGCGAACCGACGATGGCCGTCGACACGCACATCTTCCGCGTCTCGAATCGCACCAGGATCGCGCCGGGCAAGAACGTCGACATCGTCGAACAGAAGCTGCTGAAGTTCGTGCCGAAGGAATTCCTGCATGACGCCCATCACTGGCTGATCCTGCACGGGCGCTACACCTGCGTAGCGCGCAAGCCGAAATGCTGGAATTGCCTGATTGCCGACCTGTGTGAGTTCAAGGACAAGACACCGGCACCGAGCGGCGTACTCGAGCCGGCTGCTGTCGCGGCAGCCGAGGCAGCCATACCTGCAGCCACTTAAATCCGCGTCTCGCCGGTCGCGAACGAGGCGCGCACGATGCGCCCGTCCACCACTTCGTAGACGCACAGCATCTCGACCGTACCCTGCCCTTCCGGAAAATTGCGCGTCACGATCTCGAGGTCGGTGACGAAACTGCCCAGCACCGTGCGCGACAGCAGCCGTGCATGCAGGTCCGGCTCCAGGAAACGCTGTGCGTAGCGCGGCCGGATCTGGTCGTGGCCACGGGCCAGCAGGTCGCCGTGCAGCGCGAACTGCGCCGCATCCGGCGCGTAGGTGCGCATCAGCGCATCAAGGTCTTTGGCGTTGTAGGCGTCAAGCTGCGCCTGGACCACGGCGGAAGGGGAAAGTGGCGTCATTGAAGTGGGGATCGGCATGTTGCGCCACCGGTTGCCGGGCCAATCCCGGCAATACGGGCGCGCTGGCATCTTACCGCGCGCCCGGTCCGTGTCAAGCAGCCAGGGCCAGTTTGGTACGAGGCGGCGCCACAGCGTCGATCGGCTCTTCGACCTTGAACACGCTGACTACTTCGGTCAGCGCCACCGTCTGCTCGCGCAGCGACTGCGCGGCGGCGGCGGCCTGCTCGACCAGCGCCGCATTCTGCTGGGTCGTGACATCCATTTCGGTAACGGCCTGGTTGACCTGGGAGATGCCCTGGCTCTGCTCGCTGCTGGCAGCGCTGATCTCGGTGATGATGTCCATCACGCCGCGCACGCTGGTCAGGATCTCGCCCATGGTCACGCCCGCTTCACCGGCCAGCCGGTCGCCGGTTTCCACACAGGCCACCGATTCACCGATCAGGTCCTTGATTTCTTTCGCCGCCGTGGCTGAGCGCTGCGCGAGAATGCGCACCTCGCCCGCCACGACCGCAAAGCCACGGCCCTGCTCGCCGGCGCGCGCCGCTTCGACCGCTGCATTGAGCGCCAGGATATTGGTCTGGAACGCGATGCTGTCGATAACGCCGATGATATCGGTGATCTTGCGCGACGACGCGCTGATCGAAGCCATCGTGCCCACCACCTGCTCGACCACCTGGCCGCCCTTGACCGCCACATCGCAGGCCGACACGGCCAGTACACTGGCCTGGCGCGCGTTGTCGGCGTTCTGGATGACGGTCGACGTCAGTTCTTCCATCGACGACGCCGTCTCTTCCAGCGCGCCGGCCTGGCGCTCAGTGCGCGCGGACAGGTCGAGATTGCCCTGCGCGATTTCGCCAGACGCCACCGCAATGGTCTCGGCGCCGCCCCGCACTTCGAGCACGATGCGCTGCAGGCTGGCCGACATGTCCTTCAACGCCATCAGCAACTGGCCCGTTTCATCGTTGCTGCGCACGGTGATCGCGGTGCGCAAGTCGCCCGCTGCCACGCTGCGCGCTGCCTCGACCGCTTCATCAAGCGGCCGCGTGATCGAGCGCGACACCAGCACGCCAGCGATGACGGCCACCACGGCGCCCAGCAGCATCAGGCTGTAGCTGAGCAGCGTGGCCCGCTTGCCCACCGCATCGGCCTCGGCCGCAGTGGCCAGGCTGACGGCCGACATCTTTTCTTCGGCCTGCACCAGCAGCTCGGCCGGGGCACGGTCCTTCCCCTTGACGGCGACATCGCCAGCGGCAGCATCGAAACCTGCCGCTTCGAAATCCTGGTAGCCACGGCGGAAATCCGCACCCATGGTCGCGTGCGCCGCGCCGAACTGCGTGACCAGCGTACGGACCTCGCCTTCCGGCATGGCGTCCAGCAAGGCCTTGACCTGTTGCGCCACTTCCGTTTCATTTTTCTGGAACGCGTTCCAGTATTTCACGCGTTCGCTTTCCTGCTTGCCACGCAGCAGGGTGTTCTTCCACTCCTGAACCTGCTTGCGGAAATGGGACAGCAATGCCTGCACCTGCTGCGCCTGGCCTTCGGTGACCACCGCCTGGCGGTAGGTATTGACCGAGCTGTTCATCTGCGCCATGCCGAAGAAGCCTGCGCAGGCGACGAGCAGGGTGACGGCGGCGAAACCCAGTGGTAATTTGCGACTCAATTTCATGGTGGACATCCTGAATATACGCACGACGCGCTTAAACGCAGTGTATATCCAAGCCCAACGCTTGAATCCATACAGCAATATTTTTGGACGATTTGGGATACAAACCCGCCGTTACGTCAGATTGACGCAACAGCCGGTTGGTTAGTGCTCGCTGTCTACAGCAAGACCATATTGTCGCGATGGATGAGCTCAGGGCCTTCGACGAAGCCCAGGATACGCTCGATCTCGGTCGACGAATGACGCATGATGCGCCGCACTTCACCGCTGGCGTAATTGGTCAGTCCGCGCGCCAGCGCCTTGCCCGCTTCATCGACACAGGTAACCACCTGGCCACGGCCGAACTCACCCTTGACGGCGATGACGCCGATCGGCAGCAGCGATTTGCCCTCGCGCGTGAGCTTGGCTGCGGCGCCGGCGTCGATGACGACTTCACCGGTCGTGTGCAGATGGTCGACCATCCACTGGCGGCGCGCCGTCAGGCGGCCGGTCGGGGCCAGCAATTGCGTGCCGATCGCTTCGCCATTGGCAAGACGGGTAAGGACATCCGGCTCGCGCCCCCAGGCAATGACGGTGTGCGCGCCAGAACGCGCGGCGCGCTTGGCCGCCAGTACCTTGGTCAGCATACCGCCGCTGCCGATGCTGCTGCCGGCGCCGCCCGCCATGCTTTCCAGTGCCACGTCACCGGCCTGGGCCTGTTCGATCAGGCGCGCATCGGGATGCTTGCGCGGGTCGCTCGAGTACAGGCCCGGCTGGTCGGTCAGGATGACGAGCGCATCGGCCTCGATCAGGTTGGCCACCAGTGCACCCAGGGTGTCGTTGTCGCCAAACTTGATCTCGTCGGTGACGACGGTATCGTTCTCGTTGATGATCGGGACCACCTTCAGGCGCAGCAAGGTGGTCAGCGTCGAGCGCGCGTTCAGGTAGCGTTCGCGGTCGGCCAGGTCGGCATGCGTGAGCAGCACCTGGGCCGTCTGCACGCCGTGCGCGCGAAAGCTCGTTTCATAGATTTGCGCCAGGCCCATCTGGCCGCAGGCGGCGCACGCCTGCAGTTCGTGGATGTCGTGCGGGCGCTTTGCAAAGCCCAGGCGCAACATGCCTTCGGCAATGGCGCCCGAGCTGACCAGGACGACGTCCTTGCCAAGGGCGCGCAGCGCGGCAATCTGGGATGCCCAGCGGGCAATGGCGGTATGGTCCAGCCCCCTGCCCTCGTCCGTGACGAGGGAGGAGCCGACCTTGACGATGATGCGGGAAGCTTGTTGGAGGGCGGAGTTCATGGCGACAGGAATTTTCCCCGCGGACGCAATGCGAGCAGGGAAAGTCCTGCCAGCAGTTCAACCGCGCAGACAGCGAATAATACCCCCGTGGGCAAGCCGATCGCGAAGGCCGCGGCAAGGCGGCCGGCCGGCTGGGCCAGGAGGAACAGGGCAGTCAGGTCGCCCAGGATCGGCTGGTCGCCGTGCCTGGCCGCCAACAGCGCCAACCCCGCGGTAGCGAGGCGGACGCCCACATAGATGGCGTAGAACTGGCTGTAGCCATTCACGCCAACGAGAAACAGGCCCATCGCCGACGCAATACGGTCGGGATCGAGCAATGCCGCCAGCGCGGCCAGCGAACTGACGGTCGCGACCAGCTGCAGCAGTTGGCCGCGCAGCCAGGCACGCGACCAGCTCAGGGGCTGAGGAGCGCTGCCGGCCAAGGGTCAGTCTTCGAGAATCTTGAAGCGTGGATCGTCCGGATCGATCGACGAAATGCCGCGCGCTTCTTCGGTCATCGCGGTTTCTTCGGCGCGGTGCTCGGCGTGGCGCTTTTCTTCGAGGTGCAGGTAGATCGCGTTGATCAGTTCCTGGCAACCTTCGCGGTTCAGCGCCGAAATCTCGAACACCGGACCCTTCCAGGCCAGGCGCTTGATCATGTCCTTGACGCGCTTCTTGCGCTCGGCTTCGTCGAGTACGTCAAGCTTGTTGAGTACGAGCCAGCGTGGCTTGTTCAGCAGCTCTTCGTCGTACTTTTCGAGTTCCTTGATCAGGGCCTTGGCTTCCTTGACCGGATCGATGTTGGCTTCGAACGACGACAGGTCGACGATGTGCAGCAGCAAGCCGGTGCGCGCCAAGTGACGCAGGAACTGGTGACCCAGGCCCGCACCTTCGGCGGCGCCTTCGATCAGGCCCGGAATGTCGGCCACGACAAAGCTTTTCTCGTGCGACACGCGCACCACACCCAGGTTCGGGTGCAGGGTGGTGAACGGGTAATCAGCGATCTTCGGACGCGCGTTCGAGACGGCGGTGATGAAGGTCGACTTACCGGCGTTCGGCATGCCCAGCAGGCCCACATCCGCAAGGACTTTCAGTTCCAGGCGCAACGTACGACGCTCGCCTTCCTTGCCTTCGGTCTTTTGACGCGGGGCGCGGTTGGTCGAACTTTTAAAGTGGATATTGCCCCAGCCGCCCTCGCCGCCTTTGGCGAGCAGTTCGGTCTGGCCATGTTCGGTCAGGTCGGCAATGATTTCGCCATTGACATCGTCGATGATGAGCGTGCCGACCGGCATGCGCATATAGATGTCTTCGGCACCCTTGCCGTAGCAATCCGAGCCGCGGCCCGGTTCGCCGTGCTTGCCGGTGTGGACTTTCGAATAGCGAAAGTCGACCAGCGTGTTGACGTTGCGGTCGGCAACCACAAAGATCGAACTGCCCGTGCCGCCATCGCCGCCGTCGGGACCGCCAAATGGGCGGAACTTTTCGCGCCGGAACGAGGCGCATCCGTTGCCGCCGTCGCCTCCGATGACTTCAATTTTTGCTTCGTCGATAAACTTCATGATTGTGACCGCTTAAAAACTAAAAAGGCCCTACCGTGGGCAGAGCCTTTCGATGGAAGGCTTGCGCCTTGCAAAGAAGCGCCGCTCGAAAGCGGCGCGAAATGCGCAATTACGCTGCGACTGCTTCCGCTGCTTCGTTAGCAACGACGGTCACGAATTGCTTCGAGCCCACGCCTTGCTTGACGAACTTGACGGTGCCAGTGACCAGCGCGAACAGGGTGTGATCCTTGCCCGTACCGACGCCGGTGCCGGCGCGCACTGGGGTGCCGCGCTGACGAATGATGATGCCGCCGGCATTGACTGCCTGGCCGCCGTAGACTTTCACGCCAAGGCGCTTGCTTTCTGAGTCACGGCCGTTGCGGGTAGTACCGCCGCCTTTTTTGTGTGCCATTTATTTACTCCTGGATGACGTTGCTGGGAACCGGAACGGGGATTAGCCGTTGATCGAAACGATCTGGATTTCGGTGAAGTTTTGGCGATGGCCCATACGCTTCTGGTAGTGCTTACGACGACGCATCTTGAAGATACGCACTTTGTCGTGGCGACCCTGCGAAACCACTTTCACCAGCACCGTTGCACCTTCGACCAGCGGAGCACCAAACTTGATGCTTTCGCCTTCGCCGAGGGCGAGGACCTGATCGATCGTGAGTTCGGAACCAATGTCTGCCGGTATCTGTTCTACTTTAAGTTTTTCACCAGCGACAACTTTGTATTGCTTGCCACCGGTTTTTATGACCGCGTACATGATTTGAAACCTCATCAAATGTTAAAAGAACCCCTCGGCGCGTCGTCCTGCGCTTGTGACGCTGAACTATTCTTAAGCCGGGGAACAGAGGATTATACATAAGTGCAGGCACTGCGTCAAAGGCATTCAACGCCCTGTTCACGGCGTGCATCGATGCCAGCGTAAGCCTGACCCGCCTTGCGGCGAATGCGTCCCCGTCAGCCCGACGGTTCCCCCTCCCATGACGTATAATCGCCCCACTCTTATAGTTAACCCAACGCTCACGCAGGTCAGCCTTGTCAGCCGCTACCCAACACGCCCAACAGAACACCATCGTCCAGTCGATCGCGCCCGATATGGAGGCCGTCAACACGGTGATCCGCCAGCGGCTGCATTCCGAAGTCACGCTGGTCAACCAGATCGCCGAGTACATCATCAGTGCCGGCGGCAAGCGCATCCGTCCGGTACTGGTACTGCTGCTGGCCAACGCCTACGGCTACCGGGGCACCGCGCACCACGAGCTGGCCGCCGTCGTCGAATTCATCCACACCGCCACGCTGCTGCATGACGACGTCGTCGACGAATCGTCGATGCGCCGTGGCCGCCAGACCGCCAACGCGCTGTTCGGCAACGCCGCCTCGGTGCTGGTGGGCGACTTCCTCTATTCGCGTGCGTTCCAGATGATGGTTGGCCTGGACAGCATGCGCATCATGCAGATCTTGTCCGACGCCACCAACGTGATCGCCGAAGGCGAAGTGCTGCAACTGCTGAACATGCACGATCCGGACGTCACCGAAGCGAGCTACCTGCTCGTGATCCGCTCCAAGACCGCCAAGCTGTTCGAAGCCGCAGCCGAACTGGGCGCGCTGATCGCCGGCGCGAATGATGCACAGATCGCGGCAGCCGGTGAATACGGCCGCTCGCTGGGCACCGCGTTCCAGCTGATCGACGACGTGCTCGACTACGCCGGCGACGCCGCCGAGATCGGCAAGAACCTGGGGGACGACCTGCGCGAAGGCAAGCCTACCCTGCCCCTGATCTGGCTGATGGAACATGGCACGCAGGAACAGCGTGAACTGGTGCGCAGCTGCATCGAGCAAGGCGATGAAGCGCAATTCGACGCCGTGCTGGCCGCCGTGACGTCAAGTGGCGCGCTCGACTACACGCGGGCGCAGGCCGAACAGGCAGCGCGCCGGGCGTCCGAAGCGATTGCCGGCTTGCCCGACAGCGTGTTCAAGAACAGCCTGCTGCAACTGAGCAGCTTCGCCGTTGACAGGAACCACTAAGCGCTTTTATATTACGACCATCCCGGGGTGGCTGTACGTACATCCCGAACCGTCGGGGTGTAGCTTAGCCCGGTAGAGCGCTACGTTCGGGACGTAGAGGCCGGAGGTTCGAATCCTCTCACCCCGACCAGACAACAAAAAGCCAGACGAGGCGTCAGCCGGTCTGGCTTTTTATTTGTCCATGCATGGATCAGTGGTCGTCCTGCGCGATACCGGGCCGCGTCACGTTGTGGTTGTCGTCATGCTGCGATTGCAGCGTTCACAGCATCAGAACCCGTTTCCTTCCGCAGCAATACACGCCATGGTAATACTGCGAATTTTTACCGCAAACGACACACCCGAATTCCGGCACGCCCGGCGGCTTCGATTTATACGCCTTGACCTCGACGCCATTGGCGTCCCAGGTCGTTCCCATCAATTCAAAGCCTGCGGCAGTGGCCTCAGATGCCGACGCCGCTTCATACGCCAGAAACAACACGGTTTCACGCTTTCTGGTGGCGCTGTATTCCGTCGCCCGTGCCTGCCATGAGGCAAAACTGTTCATCGTGTGCTGTCCTGGTCTGAAAGGTGGTCTGATGCGGGCGATCAGACACAAGCTGCCAGTCTACACCAGTGCCGTGACGCCGACGTTCAGGCGCCTGCCGCCGCCGACAAATTCAGCACCGTCGGCCACGCAAGAAAAGCCAGACCGGCAACCCGGTCTGGCTTTTTTATTGCCTGCCTTTCGGTATCAGGCCGCGATGCTGCTCATGCTGCTTATGGCGCGACGCCAACCGTGTGCTGCAGATTGTTGAACCCGGTCGATGCTTCCCAGGTGTTGCTGTTGGCCAGCTGGATCGCGTACTCCGGCCGGTCGCGCAGCGATGCCTGTGGATCCGGCAGGTTCAGCAGCACGGCGTAGGAACCGGCTGGCATATTGGCCGGCAGCGCCACGGTCTGGTTGATCGTCACGGTCTGGTTCGACAGCCAATGGCGCGGGTCCGTTGCCAGCTTGACCCGGTAGTTTGCGCCGCTCGCCGTGTTGCGCAGCACCAGTTCCACGTCGCGGCTGTTGAATGGCGCCGACCAGCCCTCGTTCTGCAGCTGCAGGTTGACGACGAAGCCGCCGCCCGGTTTTGCCGTGCGCGAGAACGCGCCGCTCTTGAGCACGAAGCGGTAGCCCAGTTTCTGCTTGACCTGGGTGAAGCAGCCCTGCGTTTTCCAGTTGTTCAGCACCGTCGTGTTGTAGTCCAGATTCAGATACGACCAGTGGAAGCGGCCCATTTCGGCAAGCGCGGTGGGGCAATCGCTGCGCGGCGGCGCGTAATTGCAGGTCTCGCCGCCCGACGGGACATAGTTCGTCTCGGCGGCCAGGTACGGGAACTCCACCGATGGATTGATGTAGGTGCCGTAGTCCGATGCGTTGGACAGGAAGCAATCGTTGTGGTGACCCAGGCGTGCCTTGGCCGAACCGTTGTAGGCCTCGCTCGCGGTCAGGGCGGTCGGGGTATACAGCTTGGTTTTGAACAGGGGCATACGCAACTGCACCATGCGTTCGGCGGGCACCACTTGCAGCAGCTTGTCGACCACCGATTTGCGGTCGGCAATGTTTTTGGCGGTCATGTTGTAGCTGTCGCCATAGTTGTTGGTGTTGCCCCACTCTCCCCACGCACCGATCAGGCCGGCCTGTACGACGGCGATGATGTCCTTGTTGGCCGTCAGGTACGGCGCCAGCTGTGTCAGGTGGGTGTTGACCATCGCCGGGGTCGCATCGACCGGCGAGTTGTTGTCGTTGTAGGCGAAGCGGATGATGGCTTTCAGGCCAGCCTTGCGCACCGTGTCCATCTGTTGCTGGAACAGATTGAGCGTGGACTGGCTGATCGGGGCATTGACGAAGCTGCGCAGATAGAACACGCACAGCATCAGCGATTCGCCGCCCGAGGTACGGAAGCTCGTCAGTTGCGATTGGCTCAGCGGTGTTTCACAGCCGACGTGGCGATAAAAGCCGCGTTCCGGGTTGGTGATCACCGCCGTGCTGGCCGTGTAGTTCACAGGGACCGTGGTGCCCGGGGTTGGCGTTGGCGTTGGCGTTGGCGTTGGCGTCGGCGTCGGGGTTGGCGTCGGGGTTGGCGTTGGCGTCGGCGTCGGCGTGGGCGTGGGCGTCGGGGTCGGCGTGGGCGTCGGGGTTGGCGTTGGCGTTGGCGTCGGCGTTGGCGTCGGCGTCGCCTTGATGATCGACAGTTTCAGGATCGGTGAGAGCTGTGCTGGCGGATCGGTCTGGGTAATGACGCTGATATCAGTGGCGCCGCCCAGGTCGGCACGGGTCACGGTCATCGTCGCCTCGTTATTGGCCCGCACGTACGGGACGGTTTTGACGAAGGTCCAGGCCCATGCGCCATTGCTGCCGCTGTAGCGATACAGACGGCCGTTCTCGACCATGTAGCCGGCGCCGACGCCGTTATAGGCATAACCGGTCGTGGTGACGGCGTCGTTATCGATGAACACGCGCACCCAGGTCGGCGTGCCCGCATAGCGGATGCGGATGCTGACATTGGCGCCGTCACTGCTTGCCGTCGTCGGCCCTGCAGTGATCATGGCTGACGCCATCGGCGCAGCGGCAGCAGCCGACATCAGCACCGGGCTGGAAATGAGTCCGGCGCACAGCAGTGCGAGTCCGACAGGACGACGGATGGAAGGGATGGAAGTGATGTGAACCTGTGACATTTGATAATCGCTTTATATAAAAATCCAACAACCGGCGCGTGACGATCCAGCCGCCGCTTGCAGCGCAAGTGGCAGGGAACATCCGCAGACAGAGAGCGTGACAATCCCGCTGCCGCCCGAATGGGCATGCAGGGATATCCGCAGGACCTGCTGAAAGGACTAGCTGTCTGAATGGTGATCAGCTAGTAACGGGGAAGCGCCGAGCAGGCGCTATGGTGGTCAACCGGCGACGAGAAGACAGATTTGTCTTCCCACTACATGACGCGAGAGAGCGCACACAGAAATCCCCTACCGGGTCTTCCGTGACTACAACAACGTGCTATCGATCATGGCATCTCCTAATTTCCTGGAATCAAGGAACCGTTTGAGTTTCCTCAAATCGATTGGTTCCAAGAATTAAAAAAAATTTTCCTTGAAAAAAAGTTCTGGAGTTCACTTTATGGCAAGTCGACCACGTGCATTGACTGGCAAAAGTTCAGCCCCAACCTTTGGCGTGTGTCAGAAAAGTGCCTCTTAAAAATTCAAACACTGGCGTTGGAGATGCCTTAAGCAAATAAGTTCCCAAAATATTTTTCTTCGAGAAAACTGAGACGATGCAACATTGCATCAAGTGCATTTATTTTGGAAATTTTGGACGTGACGCAGCCTCCGCAAGGTGGCGGCTGGCAAAGGATCGACCGATCGGGGAATGACAGAGGGTGTTACTGCTTCTGGCGCATCAGGAAGCTGCGTGGATCACTGCGCGGTCATGTCAACGTCAGCATCGACGCCTCGCACGTACGTCGACCCGGTGAACACTGCTTCCCAACTGCGCGATATTTTGGCCATCGAGAACCGCTCGCGCGCATCGACGGCGCGCTGCGCGAACGCTGCCCGTGCGCACGCGTCACGCATCAGGGTATCCAGCGCGGATGCCATGCCATCGACATCGCCTGGCGCCACCAGCAGACCATCGATTCCGTGGCGGATGATGTCGCGGGGACCGGTGTCGCAGTCAAAGCTCACCGCCGGCACGCCATGCGCCATGGCTTCGACCAGCGTATTCGGAAACCCCTCGAAATGCGAAGTCATCGCGTAGAGACTGGCCTGCGCATACCAGTCGCCGATATTGCCGACACTGCCCGGCAAGAACACGCGCTGTGCCAGTGCGCCGGCCTGAACCTGCGCCGTCAACGCAGCACGCTGCGGCCCCTCGCCGAGAATGACGAGATCCCAGTCCGGGTGCGCGGGTGCCAGTCGGGCAAAAATCGCAATCAGGGTCGTGAAGTTCTTCTCTTCGCTGAGCCGCCCGACGCCCAGCAGGACCTGCCGGCCGGGCGCGCATGAGATCGCGGGACTGACCTGCGGTGCATGCTGCGACAACGGCCACACGACAGGGTTCGGAATCACGGGAACGCGTCGTGCGTGCGAATGGTGTTCGAGCCAGTGTGCGCATTCGTGGGTCAGCGCGACGACGGCGTGCAAGTGGCCATAAGTATGACGCCGCAATGTCTCCCAGATCACGCCCATCGGCGCCTTGGGCGGAAAATTGTGCTCGGAGCCGACCGTGCGCACGCCAGGCAGTCCTCGCGCCGCCAGCGCCAGCACCACATTGGCCGTGTGCATGGCAGACAAGACCACAGTGGGCTGCACGTCGCGCAGCACCCGACGCAGTGCGCGTGCGCGCCGTACCGTTCGCACGACACCGGCCAGCACGCCTTTGCCGTGGCCGGTGAGGTCGAGGCAGTGGCGCCCCACGCCAGGATCCAGCACATAGAAATCACACGCCCGGGGGGCCACGGTCACCACCGTGACGGCCCAGCCGAGCGACGCCCAGTAGTTGGCCAGGTTGGCGACCACACGTTCGGCGCCGCCATTTTCGAGGGAGTGAATATAAATCAGCAAGCGCATCGTCGACCATCGCCTCCGGGTTTCATTGCACCAGCAGCAGCATGTGGCCGGAACGCGCCTGCTGCGCCAGGTTACGATCAAGGCAGACCGTGCCGGGCGCGGTGCTCGCCGATGGATTGGCTACGACGCGGCCATCGAAGTTGCCGCTGATCGTGCCGTGCAGCGCGATCGCGTCCCATACCCGGGCAGTGGTTGCCTTGACAAAGCGGGCTTCGTGGTCGAACAGGAACAGGATCGTGGCGGCACCGGCACCGGCACCGGCATCTGCATCGGCAGTGGCGAGATGGACCGTGGCGTCGACATTGCGCATCGCGCCGCCAGGCTCATCGCCCTGGTGGTAGAAGTGCACGTAGCTGTCGTGGATGCCCGCGCCCGAGGCCGCGAGCGTGACCCGGACGTTCTCCACATTGCCCACGCTCGCGCCACCACAGATCAGCGCGATCAACCCATTGCTGCCAGGCCAATGCGCCGTGCTGGACACCGTCATGCGGATGTCGGCATTGCGCAGCGCAGACGCGATGATGCCCCGCCGTACGTTGTGGCACACCAGGTCAACATCGACGTTTTCCCTGATAAAACTGGCGCCGACACCGTAATACGCCTGGCGCACTTCGCCGTGCACACGAATATTCGACAGAAAGCGCTGCGTGGCAGCGTTGTTATGCGACGAGAGCAGACTCACGACCCGTTCGGCGTAACAATCGACCATCGTGAAGTCACGGCTAGGCTGATCCGCCTGCAGGCCGACGCACACCATGCCGCGCCAGTCGGTCCGGGGATCGAATCCGGCATCGGTGAAACTGGCACCGGCAATCGTGACGTTCTGGAAATTGAAAAAGTAAAACAGATTGGGCATGACATTGGCTGCCGTCGTGACCATAAACAGGGCGCCGTAGGCCGAGATGGCGATGTCACGCGCGCCGCGGCACAGGACAAGCGTGGCGGCGTCGGCACACTGGCCGAAATCGTAGATGCCGCGCGGGACGAACAAGGTGCCGCCGCCCTGCCCGGCCAGATCGGCCAGCGCATGGCGAAACGCCAGCACCAGTGCTGCCGCCCGCGCGCCAGGCACACCGCCGTAGTCGGCCAGGCTGACGGTGGACGGTGGCACCAGAGCGGCCCTGATACCCCCCACCTTGCTGCGTCGTGGCTGGAACCCCGTCGCATCGCCAAGGGGGGCCGGCAACAGCGCCGCCGCTGCGCCCAGGGCGGCGCCACGCAGCAGCAAGTGACGCCGCTTTGTTGACAGGCGCTTCATCTGGTCACCATGCGGCACAGCGTCACTTGCGGCGCTGCAACAGGTAGAACGACCTGGACACGAGCCGGGCCCACGGCGCGTGCTTGTGCTGGTGCACCAGATGCTTGGCCGAGCGGATGCTGGCAGCCAGCGTGACGCCGATCGCATGGCCGATATGGCGCAGCAGCTTCGCGGACGAACGGTAGACATGCACTTCGTCCATGTCGAACGGCACGCCCAGCAAGCGCTCCTTGAAGGTGAACACGCCCCCGCCCAGATAGAACCTGGTTCCGCCGCGCACGATGCTTTCGCAGATCGTCAGGTAGACGCACAATTTGCCAAGCCCGAATTTTTCATACTGCGGGTCGTAACCCATGGCGTCGCCGAAGAAGCTGGTGCCCACCTGATAATTGACGGAGCCGGCGCAGATGCGGCCGTCGATCAGGATCACGTGCACGAACCCGCACACCCTTGCCAGCCGGACAAGCCGCGCCACGTCGTAGAAAAACACGGCCTCACCGGCATTGATCTTTCGTTCGCTCAACGCCACGATTGCCCGGATATGGTCTTCGTCGATGTCGTCGTTGACGAAAAAGCGCGACTGGAACGACGGGAAGTGGCGCCGGATACCATTGCGGCCCTGGTGGATGCTGGCGCGCGTGGACTTGCCGATGCGCGCCGTGTAGGCCTCGGGCGTGGCGGGCAGCGTGATGACATAACTGCCCTTGGCCCGGTATTGTTGCACCGGGAACGGGAGCTCTCGGGCCCGGGTCTTGAGCGCCTTGAAACTGATGACGTCGATCTGCGGAAAATGCGCGAAGACATACGCCACGAAGCGCGTCATCTCGGCCTGCCCGATCTCGATCATTTCGTTGATGACGTCGATCCGGTGACCGCTGAACGTAAACAGCAAGACCGTGCTGGGTGCGCCGGCACAATGGGCCAGGTAACAACTGGCACCTTCGATCGACCTGAACACCTTGAAGAATGCCAGGGACGAATGCAGCGAAGCGTAGGTCGTCACCAGCGCCTCTTCGACACCGGCCGGAATCTGCCCGACGTGGCAGGTGATGCTGTCGGCAGGGGAACTCAATGCGCTTGCATGCATGGCGGTTGCTCCTGTTGGGGGTTGAGCGGGCTGAAACCACAGCGCGCCAGGCTTTCGTCGAGTTCAGCGGAGAGGCTGCCGTGGTAATGAATTGCCGCATGCGGATCGCGGCGGCGGACGTCCTGCACGACGCCTGCGATAAACCCTTCGACCAGATCGGACTGCCGGCATTGCCGATGCACGTACAAGCCAGACAGGACGATGGCGGCGCCCGCCGTGTCGTCTCTGGCCCAGCACAACAGGCCAAGCCGGTTGTCCCGGACCAGACTATAGACATGCTCGGCGCGCTCCATCCGCTTCATGACCGCGTTCATGAACGCGCAGTACGCCCATTGCGTACCACCGGCGTCAAATTGCAGCACGTCAGGCACGCTGTCCCGGGACGGCAGCAGCGTGCATGCGCCCGCGCGGGAAGGCCCGGGGCGAAGGATGCGCGAGACGGCGGCGGGGCGTACCCGACGCTGTCGCCACCCGGCGGCAAGGCGCGCCGGGCGCCACGTGCGAACGCGTTGCACGATCGCGAGCAGGTCATGGTGGCGCAAGCCGGCTCTGGTCGCCAGTGACTTGGCGGCGGCTACCAGGCCCTGGCGCGCCGCCGTTAGCAGAAAGCTGCGCAGGTCGCGGTGGACCGTTAGTGCCGAAACATGATCGTGGCCGGTCGCGAAATGCTCCTTGTACCCATCCCCGCCCGGCGTCAGGTCGAGCAACGGCATCTGCTGCGCCGCGAGATGCACGCCCAGCATGGCCAACAATAAATTGCCTGGTGAGTGAGCGGCGGTGGCCGGGTGATAGGTATTGATCCCCAGGTGCACGGCGCGGCCCGCGCTCAAGAGGCCGATGTGGGACGCGGCAATTTCGCCGTCCACCGTGAGCACCGTCACGTGCAGCAGCCCACGCCGATGCAGTGCGATATAAAACCGTTTTTTTGCCGCATCGAGTGCAAATGGCCTTGCCCGGAACAGCGCCGCCTGCCTGAAATCGTACTGGTCGCAGATGGCATCGACCACGCGCAAAAAATGGTCATGCCCGGTGATCTGCTCGAACCGCACCGCACCCAGCCGGCCCAGGCGATTGACGTTCTGCCGGTGATTTTTTTTATTGCGCTGCCGGTGCATCGCGACTGCATCGATCTGCATCAGTGGCCGGCGCACGCTGCGCAGCGTGCACCACCGGCCCGCAGCGCGCGCTTCATCACGCCACGCATCGAGCCAGGACAGCGGTGTGCCTGCCGGCAGGTAGCGCAGCGTGAGTTCTGCGCGCGGCAAGTGCGCGCGGATGGCGCACAGCGCAGCCGTGATGAACGCTGCGCCAGCCTCCGGGGGCTGCAGCCAGCTCTGGTATTCGGCGTGTCGCTCGCCGGCGCCAGTGAGGCGCTGGCCCTTCTCGTCCAGAGCCAGTGTCAACAGGCCGACCAGCGCGCCGTCGTCGGTTTTCTGAAGCACGACCACAGGCACGAACAGCGCCTGGTACACCTCGTACCAGGGCACGACAAAATCCGGATGCTGGCACGAAGTCGCCCACGGGCATGCGGCATGCAGCGCCATCCACGCTGTCATGAACGTCTGCGCGCGGATGTGTTCCAGTGCGGCGGGGCCGGTCAGCAGATGCAGCGTCATGTCAGACTTGCGCCGTGGTTTCGAGGCCCTGCACGGCGTGCGCCTGCGCATTGGCTTCAATCTGTCGCAGCGCGTGCAGGTAGCGCGCGATCACGACGTTTTCGTCGAACTGCGCGACGACCTTGGTCCTGCCAGCCTGCCCCATGGCCAGGTGCTGCGCGGGCGTGAGGCTCACCATCTGAACCATTTTGGCGGCCAGGTCGCCCGCATCCTTTACTTGGCACAGCAAGCCGTTGGCCTGATGCTCGACGATATCCTTGCAGCCGGCCACATTGGTGGCGATGATCGGGCGCGCCATGGCCGCCGCCTCGAGCAGCGTGTGCGGCACGCCTTCGCGGTACGACGGCAACACGACGCAATCGGCACGTGCCAGGTAGGGCCGGACATCGTCGGCCTCGGTCAGGTACTCGATCAGCCCACTGCTGGCCCAGCCCGCGATCCGTTCGAACGGGATCGAATTCGGATTGTGTGCATCCACCGGCCCCAGCAGCTGGAACTGCACCGCCGGCAATTGCTGACGCACGATGCGCGCCGCAGCGACGTATTCCTCGACACCTTTATCCCGCAGCATCCTGGCCACCAGCAAGAACCGAAACGGAGCCGCTGCAGGTTGCTGCGCCGGACACGGCTGGAAGTGCTGCAAGTCGATCCCGGAGCCGGGTAATACTTCCACCACGCCAGGCCGCGTCAGGCCCGCGTCGACGAACAGCTTGCAATCGTCGGCATTCTGGAAGAATACCCGATGCGATCGCCTGAGCGAGCTGCGGTACAGCCGCTTGACGAGACACGTCAGCAGGGAGTTGTTGATGAAGGTCGCGCCAAGGCCGGCGATATTGTTGATGACCGGAATACCGAGTCCATGCGCCGCAATCGATCCATAGATGTTCGGCTTGATCGTGTAACCCAGGTAGGCCAGCGGACGCACCGATTGCAACACACGCCAATACTTGACCAGGAGCGACAAGTCGCGGCTGGGACTGGTGCCGTTGTTGTCCATCGAAACAGTCTTGAAGCGACAGCCGAGCGAGGCCAGCCGGGGTGCATAGGCGTCGGCGGGTGCCATCACCATGACCTCGTACCCTTGCGCGATCAGGGCCTTGACCAGGCCGGCGCGAAAATTATGGATATTCCAGGCGGTATTAACCGAAATAACGATTTTCTTGTTCATGGTGTACATCCTCAGGAAAGTCGGCGCAGTTCACGAGGCCCAGTTCGCCAGCGTGCAGGGCGATGCCACGGCTGGCGTCGGCGGACAGCGCAGCGCAGCGTCGCCCGCGTCACTGTGCGGGGCGCCCTGCTGTTCGAGCCACGACTGGAACATCAGGACATCCCACAGGTGGTATTGCCAGTTGCGCTGGCCACTGAGGTGTTCGCGCCAGCGCGTGCGCAGCAGCACGGGATCGAAGAAGCCTTCGCTGCGCAGCCGCGGCTCGGCCAGCAGCGTGTCGGCCCAGTCACGCAGCGGGCCACGCAGCCAGTCGCCGATCGGCACGCCAAAGCCCATCTTGGGCCGCTCGATCAGTGCTTGCGGCACGTAGCGATACAACACTTGCCGCAGCGCCCACTTACCCACCCCATCGCGCAATTTCAGCGCGCGCGGCAGCCGCGCGGCGAACTCGACCACGCGGTGGTCCAGGAACGGCACCCGCGTTTCGAGCGACACGCTCATGGCGGCCCGGTCGACCTTGACCAGGATGTCGTCGGGCAGATAGGTCAGCGTATCGAGCGCCATCATGCGTTCGACACTCCCGAGCCCGGCCAGTGCCGGCGCGCCGCCGCGCAGCAATGTCGCCGGTTCGTGCCCACCGATCACGAGCGCAGCCGGGTCGTCCCAGTGCGACACCAGGCCCAGGTACACGGCGTCGAGCGAGGCGCTGGCAATGACCTGGGCGCCTTTATGCAGTTTGTCGCCCGTGTTGGCAAAGCGCATGGCACGTGGCAACCATGGCCCCAGCGTGCGCGCCAGCCGGTTCCAGGATGCGACCGGCACCCGCGTGATGCCCCGGGCGGCGAGCCGGCGCACGGGCAACGGTGCCATGCTGATCGACTTCCACAGATGCGCCGCGAAGCCATAGCGGGTATAGCCACAAAACAATTCGTCGCCGGCATCCCCCGACAGCGACACCGTGACGTGCCGGCGCGCCAGCTGGGACACGAGGAATGTGGGAATCTGGGATGAGTCCGAAAACGGTTCGTCGTACATCGATGGCAGCCGTGGAATAACGGACTGGGCCTGCGCGGCCGTCACGTACAGCTCGGTGTGATCGGTACCGAGATGACGCGCCACGGCTTTCGCATGCGGCGCCTCGTCGAAGCCTTGCTCGTGGAACCCGATGGAAAAGGTCTGCACCGGACGCGTTGATCTGGCCTGCATCAGTGCCACGATCGTCGACGAGTCGATGCCGCCGGACAGGAACGCACCCAGCGGGACGTCGGCCATCATCTGGGCGCCGACGGCATCCCTGAGCAAGGTGTCGAGTGCATCGACTGCCTGAGCTGGCGTGCCGGCAAACGGCGTGGCCAAACCCGCCGTCCACTGCTGCGCGGCCGACCAGTACCTGTGCAGCACCGGCTCCGGACGCGCCGCCGAAACGTTCAGCAGGCAGCCCGGCAGCAGCTTGGCGATGCCGCGATAGATCGAATACGGCGCCGGTACATAGCTGTGCCGCAGCTGCAGGCACAGCGCCGCGCGGTCGATGTCGGCAGCCCATGCCGGGTGCGCGCGCAGGGCCTTGAGTTCGGAGCCGAACAGAAACATCGCACCGTCCCCCCGGCCCTGCCAGCCGTAATACAGGGGCTTTTCGCCGACGCGGTCGCGCCCCAGTGTCAGCACGCCCGTCTGGCGGTCCCAGACGGCAAAGGCGAACATGCCGATGGCGCGTTCCACCGTGGCAGCGATGCCCCAGGCATCGAAACCGGCAAGCAGCGTTTCGGTGTCGGAGCGGCCACGCCATCCGCACACCCCGGAACTCGCCTCAAGCTCGCGGCGGATGCCCAGATGGTTATAGATTTCGCCGTTAAAGACCAGCATGAAGCGGCTCGAGCACGAGCGCATCGGCTGTTGGCCGGCTGGTGACAGGTCGATGATCGCCAGGCGCCGGTGCCCCAGAGCGATGCCATGCTCACCATCACACCAGTAGCCGGCATCGTCGGGGCCGCGATGGTCAATCGCGTCGGTCATGCGCCTGAGCCAGCCGATCTGGTCGGTCGCCGGTGCAGCAGCAGCTGCCAGAAAACCAGTGAATCCGCACATTAGCGTTCCCCTTTTGTCATGATGCCTTCGTAAATGCGCTCGAAGCGCTCCCGCACGCAGGCCATCGTGTATTCGGCGCCGATCCGCGCCCTGGCCTGCTGCCCCATCTGCCTGCGATGCGCGGCATCCAGCGCGACCAGGCCCGCCACGCCCTGCGCGAGCGCGTCGGGATTGGCCCGCGGCACCAGCACACCGGTGCCTGCCATCAGCACCGCAACATCGCCGACATCGGTCGCCACGCACGGCAAACCCATCGCCATCGCTTCGCCAACCACGTTGGGAAAGGCCTCGGTGCGCGAGGACAGGCAAAAGATGTCCATGGCAGACAGGCATATGGCAACATCGGTCCGCTCGCCCAGCAAGACGAAGCGCCCGGCATACCCCGTGGCATCGATCCAGCGCATCAGCTCGGTGTTGGCTGCATCCACGTTCTTGCCGATCATCAGAAAGCGCAGCCGTGGGTCGCGGCTGGCAAGCTGGCCGGCGGCCGCGACGAAGTTGGCGTAATCCTTGTCGAGGTTGAAGCGCCCGAGCGTGCCCAGCACGACATGGTCGGCCGCGAAGCCGCAGCGCGCACGCAGCGCAGCGCGCCCGTCATCGCCCGGGGTCAGCGCCGACAGATCGAAACCATTGCCCACCACCACCATACGGCTGGCATCGTAGCCAAGCAGGGAATGGGAGCGTCGCGCCGCTTCTGCCACGCACACGATGGTGTGCGGCACCCAACGCGACAACACTGCGCACAGGTGGCGCACGAGCGCGGTGCTGCGCGCGGAGCCGCCGTCGACATCGGTCGTGCGAATGCCCCAGATGACATTGCGGTTGCCGGCGAACCGGGCCGCCAGGCCACCGAGAAAATCGGCGTGATAGAGCCAGGTCTGGACGATATCGGGACGCATCGCGCGCATCAGGCGCACCAGTCGTACGAGGTCGATGACGGGCGTACGCCGCACATCAAGCACGACCAACGTGATGTCGGACGCGGCAAAACGCGGGTACATGCCGCCACCGGGGGTGAGGACGATGACCGTATGCCGGTAATCGCTGTCGCGAAACGCCTGGATGAGACGGTACAACGCCATCTCGGCGCCTCCCACCGCCAGGCCGGTGATCACATGCAGGACGTGGCGTGTCATGACTGCCCCCATGCGTCCGATCCAGTGGGTGTTGCCTGGGGTATTACCTGGGCAAAATCGGCCATGCAATGGCTTTGCATCCCATGGGTGTCGGCCAGGCGCCGGTAGTGCTGCAGCAGCACCTCGAGTTGCGCCAGATTTTCGTCCAGGTTCACGCCAAAATTGTGTGGATGCCACCACAGGTGAAAAATACTGCCCTCCCGCGCTGCCAGCGCCATCCCCTGCTTCAGGCGACGCAGACGCAGTGGCAACAAAGCACGGTGCCGGCGCGACCATGGATAGAGAAATTGACTCCCCGGCACATTCACAAGAGCACCGTGCGAATGTGGGCGCACTGTCCTCTTGCCGCTCAGGGGCAGGCAGGCATCGGCAAAGCGCACCGCGCGACCGGCAACGCCACCGACCACGGCGTCGCCATGGCGGTACAACGGATGCTGCGCATTGCCGCGATACACCTGAATCGCCGACTGCGCCAGGATGGGCAAAAAAGCGGCGACAATCTGGTTGCGTGGCAGTACCGCGCTACGCAAGCTGGCGCCCATGCCGGCCGCCACTGACTGGGCGCATGCCAGATCCGCTGCAAACTGCGCCGGTGATGCACCCGCTTCGTTGCAATAGAAATGGCCATACGTGTGCGTCCCCAATTCTTGCCCCTGCGCCGCCAGAATTTGCTCGACCAGTGGCCGCGCAAAGAACAGCTGCGGATAGCTGCGCACGACCTGGTCCATGCCATAGGGCGACAGGGCGCCGCGCGCATAGCCCGGCAACAGCGCCGGACGGGTGGCGCGCCAGTCAGCGTAATTGCGGCACATGATCATGCCGACCGTCGCCCACGTGACCCGCATGCCATAGCGCGCGAACAAGGCCAGCAGCCGGGGCACGGCTTCCCATTCGCCCAGCACATTGCGCCCGTAGGCAGCAATTGTCTGCGTATCGGCGACGCCCCAGAACAGCTCGAAGTCGAGCGAAATGACGAATTTTGCAGAAGCCATGGTTGAATACGAAGAGCACGTCTCAAGCGATGCGGTGTGTGCGTGCAGGTGCACGCGTGATGTGAAATCGGCCGGGCCGGTCGCGTTGTGGCACGCTGCACGGCGTTCCCTTTCAGCGAAAGCGCGCCGTGAGCTGCCCGGGCCAGGGTATCGATGCGCTCACCGTCGCGCGGCCCGGCATGGCACACACCAGCGCGAAGGTGGCCAGCCAGTACGAAGCAGCATCGAGCATCTGGTGCGTGAATAGCGACATGAACGCAAACAGAAATGCCATTGCATAGCGCAATCCCTGATCGCTGAAAAACAGGCTTTTACACAGCATGATGAGCATCCATCCCCATAATAAAATGCCGTAGACGCCATATTCGGCTGCCAAAAGAAGCAGCTGGTTATGCGTGCTTCCCCGGTGCCGCCAAAAATGCGTTGCGCCAGCACCTGCGCCAAATAAAGGGTTTTGGAGAAATAAATCCCAGCCCGCCTGAATCACATCCGCGCGTTCTTCGGAACTATCATCATCGAAGGTAAAGCTGGAGAAGAAGTTGAGCCTTGACAGAATATTGTTCGCTGCGTCTTCGAATTCGTCCCTTGACGATATATAACTTTCAAAGCTGCCGATAAAGACGAGAAGTATTCCCAATGCAATACCCAGCGATATGCACGCTGATTTCGGCAATGTTTTCTTATATATAAAGAGCCCCAGCAACACCAACCACGCGATAATGGCGGCACGGGAAAATGTGGTCAGAATGGCGATTCCGGCCAATAAAAACAACGGCATGCGATAGCGGCGCCCGAGCACTGCAAAGCCGAGTACGAGAATATGCAGTATGGCTTCACCGGCCAGGTTCGGATTGATGAACATTGCTGCTGCCCGGCCGAGAACTGCACCACTCAGATCCACCGGATACAATAACCCGGGGTTGGCAAAATCGACAATGACGGCGCACGGTACGCTGATCATCAGAACAAGCATGATCCGCAAATACGTTCTCGCGGGCGAGATATGGGCGACAAATCCTAGAAACAGGGCAAACAGAATATATTGCGCGCGCGTTGCGATCATGGAGCGCCTGGCTTCGGCGTGCATATCGATGAACGCTGCACCGCCCACATCGGCACTGGCGTGGAATGCAGCCAGATGAATCATGTTCAACAAGAATAAGAGCAGCGCCCACAAGGCAAATGGCGACATCAGGTAATTGCCAAGTGCCTGCCACCGCAGGAGTATCAGCGGCACGATAAATGCAAAGATGCCGAAATAAATAAATTTCGGCAGCAAACCTGCATCGAGAACATATAAATAGATCGGCAGGTTGGCGTACATCGCACCGAGCGCCACCGCCATCAACAGCGTGTGATAGCGGATGAAAAACCGGCTGTCAGTACGTGGCGGCGACTGGACCGCACGACGTTCGAGCAGCCTCGACAGAGTACCGGTGACAGGTTCATGGCGCATCGGCTGTGCCTCCCATCGCCGTACTGAGATTGCCTGCATGGCTGCCTGTATGGCTGGCTGTGTGGGTGCCTTCGCTGGCCGGCGCCTGACTGCCGCACAGATCCAGGAACAGCGTTTCCCACATCTGCCCGATCTTCTCGATCGAAAAGCGCTCCCTCGCCTGCGCCGCATGGGCCGCCAACTGGCCACGCAATATGGCGTCGCCCATCACACGCCCCAACGCGTCGGCCAGCGCTACGCTATCGTTCGGCGGTACCAGGAGGCCGTCGATGCCATGCCGGACGATATCGCGCGGCCCGGTATCACAATCGACGCTGACCGCAGGTACCCCGTGCGCCATGGCCTCGGCCAGAACGTTGGGAAAACCTTCGGACAGCGAGGTCAGCGCAAACAGATCAGCCTGGCCATACCACTGCGCGATATTGCCGGCCACGCCGGGCATGGCCACACGCTGCGCCAGTCCCAGGCGACTGATCGTCGCTGCCAGGCGGGCACGCTCGGGGCCCTCGCCGAGAATGACCAGATCCCAGTCGGGGAACACGCCTGCCAGGCGCTGGAAGGCGCGAATCAGGGCGTCGAAATTTTTCACGGGTTCGAGGCGACCCACGGCAAGCAGGCGTTTGCGCTGTGCATGGCACAGCTTGGCCAGACTGCGCCGCGGCGGATTATCCGGGAGCGGCCAGGCGATGGCATTGGGAATGACGACAACCCGCGACGCCGAGGTACGCGTTTCGATCCAGTGCGCGCACTCGCCAGTCAATGCCACCATCGCCGACAGCCGGCAGTACTGGGTGCGGCGCAGGCCGTGCCAGAGGCGACCGATCGGCGCATGTGGCGGGTAGCACCGCTCCGAACCGATTGTGCATAGTCCCGGCAACGACCGGCTGGCAAGGGCCAGCAGCACATTTGGCGTGCTCATCATCGCAAGCGCAACGTGCGGGCGCAGACTGCGTAACAGGCGCCGCAGCGCCACCACGCGCCGCACGTTTTGCCACAGGCCATGGAGCGCATGGCGACTGTCCCCGGCCAGATGCAGCGATATACGCATGATCCGGCGGTCAAGCGGGTAAAAATCGGCACTGACCGGCGCCAGCGTGACAATGGTCACCTCGCGGCCCTGGCCCGCCCAAAAATTGGCCAGGGTGCAAGCGGCGCGCTCGGCGCCGCCCGCGGCCAGGCTATGCATGAGCAAAAGAATTTTCATTCGATGCGCTCCATCGCTCACGCACATGGCGCAGGGCACTGCGGTGACAGCCGGCGCCGGAGCACCAGCCAGAAAAACGACGCGTTCAGACCGTACACCACCATCGCCGCCAACGCGATGCCGTTGACGCCAAAACGCGGCACCAGCAACAGGTTGCCGATCACCTTGCCGCCACAACCGATGACGCCGGACCAGAAAATCAGGCCATGGCGGCGCTGGCTGAGCGCATAACTCACCAGCACCATCGCCGAAAAATAAAAGGGCAACTGCGGCAAGCCGTAGCGCAGCACTTCGGTGACCCGCGCCGTGTCGGTGGCATCGAACTGGCCCCGCTCGAACAGAACCCGTATCGCCCACGGCGCGCTCAGATAGCTCAGCAGCATCACGACGACCCCGCCCGCGAACATCAGGCGTGCCCACGACACGGCGACGCGGTAGACGTCCCCGGTCGCGTCGGCGCCGGCCTGCGAAAACACCGGCAGCGTCGCGCGTGAGACGGCGATGGCAGCCAGGCCAAGAATCAGCGACAGCAGGCGGTTCGCGTAGCCCAGCATGGCAAGTGCCCCTGTGCCAAGGCCGACAGCATAGAACTGGTCGATGATCACGGTGAAGCTCATGAAGGCCTGGCCGGCGAGCATGATGCCGAAGCCTTGCCAGAACCATTGCCAGTGAGCAGAGTTTCTGGTGAAGACGGGCGCGGCAAGTTCATGGCGCGCCGTCACGGGTACCAGCAGCGTGAGCAGGTGAACGACGCAGCCGGCAAGCGTGCCCCACACCAGCGGGCCGATCCCGCCGCTGGTGAACGTCAGAACCGCTGCCGCAATGAACAGCGTCGGCACGCATTCGAGCAGCGTGCCCACGTGGCGCTGCGCCGCCAGCAGCCACGCCGACAGCAGCGCGACCAGCAGGCCGAGCGGCAGCATCATGAGCATGCCGGGAAGCGCCGTCGCGGCAAGCTGCGCCGAATGCGCCGGCAAGCCACTCCGGTCGAACCGCAACATGGCGCCGATGCCCAGCCCGCCCAGCAGCGCCAGCGCCATGCCGAGCATGAGTGTGAAGCCGGCCAGTTCAGCGCGAAAGCGCGGGATTGCCTGCGGATCGGATACGCGCATGCGCGCCACCAGGGGCACCAGAACCGCCGTCAGTACGCTGGCCCAGATGCCGAGCGGCCAGGACACCAGGTTATACACAAACTGGTAAGCATCGACCTCAGCCGAGAGGCCGTAGCGGTAGGCGACGACCATTTCCTTCACCGCGCTCATCAGCTTACCGAGCAAGGTGAACAGCGCAACGGTCAGCATCCCCCGAAAAATCGCGAGATGTTGCGGATCGGCGATGCGGCACCGTGTACCGAGCATATTGAGCAGGCTCACTTGCGCCTCTCGCCGCGGCCATGCGGCATCGTCAGCGCAGGCTGGACATGCTTAACCGGCGTGAGCATGGTTCACACCTGCGCTTGCGGCAGCATCCGCGATGCTATCGAAGGTGATATCGGAGGCGCCCGCCGAGGTGACACCAGCGGTGACACGAGTGGTGAGATCTGCGCTGACACCAGCACTGGCAATGACGCCGTCAGCCGCGCCTTCAGTAACGCCTTCAGAAGCACCTTCAGGAGTACCTTCAGTACCGCCCTCAATAACGCCGTCAACAACGTCCGCGCCCGGTGCCAGATTGTGAAGGTGTTCGAGATACCACGGCACAGCCGCCTCGAGGCCGGCATTGATGCGGTACGCCGGCGCGTACCCAAGTTCGCGCATGGCCTTGCTGACGTCTGCCTGCGAATGGTGCACGTCGCCAGCGCGGAACGCGGTGTAAAGCGGCGCCATAATTGCGGTCACGCCGTGCGTACCGAGAATGGTTTTGAGACACGCGAACAGCTGGTTCAGTGTCGTCGCATCGTTCACGGCCACGTTGTAGACCGCACTGCCGGCAGCGACCGGTGCCATCGCGGCCAGCAGGTTGGCTTGCACCGCATTGTCGACATAGCAGAAATCCCGGCTCGTGCTGCCGTCGCCATGGATCTGCACCTGGCGACCTGCCATCATCGCCGCGATCCACCTGGGAATCACGGCGGCATAGGCGCCATCGGGGTCCTGCCGCTTGCCGAACACGTTGAAGTAGCGCAGACCCACGGTGCGCAACCCGTAGCAACGGAAAAACACGTCTGCATACAGTTCGTTGACGTACTTTGTCAGCGCATAGGGCGACAGTGGCTTGCCGATGCGCTCTTCTACCTTGGGCAGGCCGGGGTGGTCACCATAGGTCGAACTGGACGCCGCATACACGAACGACGTGATCTGCGCATCGCGCGCAGCGACCAGCAATTGAAGAAAGCCGTTGATATTGGTGTCATTGGTGGCAACCGGATCTGCTATCGAGCGCGGCACCGAGCCCAGTGCGGCCTGGTGCAGGATCTTGTCGACGCCGGCGACGGCATGCCGGCACATGTACGGATCGCGAATATCGCCCTGCATGAACGTGAAGCGCTGCCACTGACTGGCGGTCACGAGACTGCGCACTTGATCCAGGTTACGCTGAAAGCCAGTCGACAGATTGTCGAGACCAACGACGGTCTGATCGAGCTTCAACAGCGTTTCAAGCAGATTGGAACCGATAAAGCCCGCACAGCCGGTGATCAGCCACCGCCGGGGATGCGCGCGCAGCGCCGTCTGGATCGTGTCGTAGTTGTGCATGACCTGTTCCTGTCAGAGTGGCAAATCGGATGAATGTGCTCGTTGCATGGCAGGCGCAGCGGTCAGATCGCCCTGCTCCTGGGCTGAGGCCGCAAACCAAGAATGACGGCGGGGTGGCGACAGCGCCCCCAGTGGCCACGCACCAGGCGCATGTAGACCGCCACGTAGATCACCATCTGAGCCAGGACCAGTGCCACGGCGGCCGGCACGGTATCGCCGACCAGCACGGCGGTGATTGTTGCGGCGCCGAGCCATGCGGTAACGAAGCAGGCTACGCCGGCATTGCGGCCCCATGCGTAGCGGGCTATGCGGATCCGGTTGCAGGCAACGCGGCGGTAAAACAGCGAATGCAGATGCAGGCGGTCTGGCGCGCCGACCAAGGCGCTGCGCAAGAACTTTCGGCGGTAGATGCTGAACAGGACTTCGATCACCGGGTACGCGTAGATCGCGAGAATCTGCCAGGCATTGATACCGGGATTGCGCACAATCGTCAGTACCGCGACTTCGGCTGCCCAGAAGCCGATGAAGTACGCGCCGCCATCGCCCATGAACAGACGGCCGGTGGGGTAATTGAAAAGCAGGAAGCCGATGGTTGCGCCCATCCCGGCAAGAGCCAGCTGCGTGACCAGGATATCCCCACCTTGCCATGCCAGAAAACCTGTGCCAGCAAGAATGACAACGACCGTGCCGCCGGCGACACCGTGAAAGCCATCGACAATATTGATGGCATTGGACACGCCGGCCACTGCAAACGCCGTAATGCCAAGCGAGATCGGTAGCCAGTGCAGAACGCCGTCAAGCGCCCAGATATCCAGACGGGGCAGATGCGCTTCCACCAGAAAGGCGGCAAGAACGGCGCTGGTGAGGATCGCGCACAGGCGGACGCGGACTGACACTTGCTTGGTCAGGTCTTCGATGATGCCGGCCAAAAACGCCGGCATCGCTGCCAGCAGCAGCAGCAGGATGCGTGTGTTTGTCTCGATTTGCTGCGCTGGCGGATAGCCGAACAGACTGCCGCATGACGGGACTGCCAGCACACCCGCCACCATGGCCACGCCGCCAGTGCGTGAAACCAGGGTCTTGTGAACTTTCTGGACACCATTGACATCGATATCGAATGAAAACTTGCCATGCCAACGTTCGGTCAGAATATTGAGCATACAAATGACTAAGCTGACCAATAATGCCACGACAAATGTTTCGACCAGCGGGAATAACAATGCTGATAGAAACATGGATTCAAGACCATTGAATGTTTCTTTCATCGCCATTATGCCCTCCGTTCATCGCCGAAAATAATCGGTATTCACGCGCGTGGCGCGCCCTGTCGTTGCCATCGGCATTCTCGACATTGGTGCACACCGTCTCGATACAGGCTTTTACTTTAGCAAAAAAGAGAAATGGAAAACGTTGAAAAAATCGATGCATCAATCGCCGGCCATGCTCTTCAGATGCATTTTTATGATTGGTTTCTTTCGCGATTCATCCTCAAGTAAATAGCAAAATCTATTTACCAAGGAGTGGCGATCGACGCGCGATGTGCGCCTGGAATTATCGGGATGATATCGGCGGATGGGATCGTACGCATCACATTGACGAGTTGCAGTGGCGCGTTGCACGCCATCTAACCGCGAGTGCGACTGCAGCGCGGCACTTGCGCCGCAAACACCGGAAGACCAGCTCACCCCTGCGTGGTCGTCGCCGGTGCCTCGCCCCGTGCAGTGTTGCCTTCCATGCTGCGTTGCGCCGCCGCAGGTGACGCGTCCCCCTGCCCCGCGCCGGGCGCCGCTTCCCCTTGCCCAGCAGTGGGCGACGCGGGCGACGCGGTGCTTTGCTGCTCATCGTTGTCGTCGGCCAGCGGCGCCTGCGTACCAATGGCGAGGCGCCGCGCACCCCACGCTGCGCCACCCCGGTGCTTGCGCCGCACGAGCGAATTTTTCAGTACCGAAGCGACGAGACCACTGACCACGCCCAGCAGACACGCCAGCACGACCATGACCGGCAAGGCCAGCGTGACCGACTGCAGCGGGGTCTGGGCCCGGTCGACCAGGCGCACGTTGATGTGATTCGACAGCATCAACGCATCCAGCTTGTGGCGCATATTGAGCAGCTCGAAACTCATCTGGCTGTGCGCCAGCTTGTCGCGGTTGACCGCCAGGATCTCTTGCTGGGCCGCTGCAAAGCCCTTGCGCCGGGTCTCGATGTCAGCCAGGTCACGGCGAACCGAGGCGATGTGCCGCGTGATCACCAGCATATCGGGGTGCCGGTCACCGAAGCGGCTCGACAACGCGATTTTCTGCTGCTCTTTTGCTGTGAGTTCCGCCTGCAGCACGAGCGATTGCTGGGCCAGGATACGTGCGTCCTCGCTCAGGTCAGAGGCACCATGCTTGCGCAGGAGTTCGTTGAGCCTGACATCGAGCTCACCGATGCGGCGTTGCGCCTGCGCGACTTGCTGGTCGTAGAACACCAGCTGGTTCTTCACCTCGTCGGTCTTCTGGGCGGTTTGCTGCTGGATATACTGGTCGGCAATTTCATTGAGGATCCGGCTGACCAGCTCGGGATTGCCACCCTGCAACGACACGCCGATCACATTCGATAGCCGGCCCTTTTCGGCAATTGCCAACGACCGTTGCAACCTGTCCACTGCCTGCCCTTCGCGACTGCGGTGCAGCGTGAACGCCGCGCCCGGTCTGGCATGGATGGACGTGACCAGGATGTCCAACGGCCCGGACAGGGTCCTGGCGCGCAGTTGCTGACCGACTTTGCCGTGCAACCGTATGCCGGCCTCTGGCTGGCTGAGCGTATAGGCATCATGACCGCTGACGACCAGCCTGAATGGCTGGCCCAGCAGCGCATCAGGCACCTTGAAGATGTCCACCCTTGCCTGTTCGTTTCCCCAGACATAGCCGCCGAGACCGAACAGCCCGGGATCGGACAAGCCCGGATTGCTGCGCGCTATGAACGCGCCAACGACGGGAAACAGGGTCGGCTCGACAGCGATATCGAGGTGAAGCGCATTCACCACCCGCGCCAGGACGGAGCGTGAACGCAGGATTTCGATTTCGGTGATGGCCGGGGTTTCCGTCTGCAGGTCGGCCGACGGGGGCGCGTGGCGCGTGATCTGGATCAGGATGTTTGATTCATACACCGGTTTGACACCCAGTGCGACGGCGATGGCGAGGATGGTGATTGCACAGGCTACGCCCACGATCAGCCAGCCGTTGCGCAGCACATGCCTGATCCCGAGCAGCGCTTCGGGCGCTTCAACGTCTCTGCCACGGCGCGACAGCGGCATGGACATTGGTTGCAGGGCGCGTTTCATGCCCGCCCCATGCCGGTCTGGAGGCAGCGTGCGCTGCAGACATGCAAGGCGTCGGCAAACTGCCTGGCCACTGACCCTGCCGTTACCGATTGTGCATACATCAGGTACAGGCGCGTGTGGTGATGGCGCCCGGCCACCACCGGCAACGCGCACAGGTGCCGGGCGTCGAGCGCGTGTTGCACCTGGAACCTGGGTAGCCACGCATACCCCACACCCTGTCGCAAGATGCCGATGGCCCGGTCTGGATGACACACACGCCAGGAACCCGGATGAGACGCCGACCCTGCCGGGCCGGCAACGCCATCGTGCTGTGCCGGGGCGATGATGATCTGGGAATGCGCGTCAAGCTCATCGTGCGTGATGGTGCGCTTGCCTGAACACAGCGGATGGGCAGGATGTGCCACGGCGATGTGCTCGACCTCGAACAGGAAACTGGCAGCAAAGCCCGGCACCGCCTGCGCGGCAATGGCGATATCGACCTCGCCCCCATGCAACGCGCGCCGGGCACCGTCGGGCGTGACTTCACTGATGCTCAGGCGCATGTCGTGCAGCGACGGTGAGCATTGCTGCACGGCCTGGATCAGCAGGTCGGACGGAAAGCCGGGGTCGATTGCCACGCGAACGTCAGGGCCCCAGCCCTGGCGCAGATTGTCGGCCAGCGCCTCGAGCGCATTGGCATGCTTGAGCAACTCGCGTGACCTTTCCAGCAGCCACAGGCCTTCGGCGGTGATCTGCGCCTTGCGGCCTTTCAGTTCGAGCAGAGGGATGCCGAGTTGTTCCTGGAGCTTGGCAACGGCGTGGCTGACAGTCGACTGAGTGACATGCAAACGATCGGCGGCGCCGTCGAAACCATCGCAATCAATTACCGCATGAAACATTTTCCATTGCTTGAGACTGATACGCGGCATTCTGGTGATGGACGGCGTGACCGTGCCGGCTTTCGCGGCAGCGCCAATATGAATGACCTGCGATATACCCGGCGCACTATCCAATGTTTCGACCAGTTTCATGGCGTACCTCACCTACATTATCCGTGCAGATATTTAATTGAGAAAATCTTTTAAAAATCCTGCGCACACGCGCAATACCATTGCATGGTATGCAAGATATCCAAGCCGGATTCTGCGTACCATCAATGCTGTGGAGCGATTGGAAAATGAATGAAGAAATCAGCGCTGACTGAATTGCACAGCAGGCATTGCGCCTGCCAATATAGGCAAGAATAAATTCCTATTAAATATTGTGCCTAAAATATTTTAATAGGGAATTAGCTTGGGAGGCGGCTACCGACGGCAGCCGCCTCCCATCAACCACCCGGTATCAAGCCCCGGCCAGCACCGACAAATCCAGCACGGCCAGGCCACCCAGGTCCTGCTCGGTATTGCCGGCAAACGCAGCGCGGCTGGCAGTGCCGTTTTTCAGGTACGTCTGTACGACCGCCTTCACCTGCGCCTGCGTACAGCCGAGCACGCCCTGGCGGAAACGCTCGCGCGTGGCCATGTCGGTGCCGCGCCGGAACATGCGCCAGCCCAGGCGCACCGCATCCCACGGTGCTTCCGGCTTGTCGAGCTTCTTGATCACGCCGATGATGGCTTCCTCGACCTGCTCGTCGCTGTAATCGGTCGCCAGGATGGTATCGATCGCCGCGTCGAAATCGCGGTAGGTGGCCGCCAGGCGCGGGTCGCGGAACGAGGCCATCGAAAACACGCCCGAATCGCCCGCATATGATGCGCTGCCGCCGTACGCGCCGCCCGCTTCGCGCAGCGCCGTGTGCAGCACCTGGTTGGTGAACAGCTCGGCAGCCACGCTCAGGGCACCGGCATCGTCGTCGTGCGACATCGGCACTGCCCAGGCGATATTGCAGTGATTGACCTGGCCTGCCGCGTGCAGCGCGACATTCGCCGGGGCCTGCGGTGCAACTTCTGCGGACGCGCCAGGCGCCATAGCTGCACCAGTGGCGGTAGCCGACGTCGGCCAGGCCGCCGCCAGCAAGCGCGCCAGCTCATGGCCATCGTCGCCACTGCCGGCGCACAGCATGCTCGGGCGCTGCGCCACGATGGCGGCGTGGATGCGCGCCAGTTCGGCCGCGACCTGCGCCACGCCTTCCGGCGTTGCGGCCAGGGTTTTGAGGCGGGCGTTGAATGCCAGCGCCGTCGGTCCGGCAATGGCATCCTGGAAGCGCCGCACCTGCGCCAGCGGCGCGCTCACGGCCATGGACGCGTAGTGGCTACCAGCCTGCGCCAGGTCGTCCAGTGTGTTTTCCACCTTGCGCTCGAGCAGATAACGCAGGCGCACGGCCTCGTCGAAGCGTGGCCGGGCCATGTAGGCGTCGAGCACCGCAACGATGTTGGCATGCTCTTCGCGCAGGGCGTTGGCCGATACCGTCAGGTCAATGCGCAGCGCGCCTTCCGGCAGCTGGAACGGCTGCAGGTCGAAGCCGAACGACGGCACCATGCGCTGGCGCCAGGCGCCGGCCTCGGCGTAGTCCTGCCCCTCCAGACCCAGGTCGTCGCGCAGCTGCGTGTACAGCGCCAGCCATGGCCAGTCGGCGGCCGGAATCGCCGACACGTCATACACGATGCTGGCCGACGAAATGCCGTTCGAGCCGATGCTGAACGCGTGGATGTCGTCGGCGGTCGGTGCAAACGCGGGCAAGGCGCGCGGCTGCGTGCTCACGTCACCGGGCCGGATACGCGGCAGCACCTGCGAATCGAAGGCCGTTTTCTGATGCGCTTCGAGGGCCACGGTATCGGCTGCGATGCGCGCACGGTCGGCATCGGTCAGCTGGGCCGAGGCCTGCGCCAGGCGCGCGCTTTCCACGGCGTCACGGTTGGAAAAATACGCAGCGTCTGGCACGATGGTCGAGACCAGGCGGCCCGGCGAGGTCAACAGGTTACGCACGAGCGATTTGAAGTAAGCCGGATCGGCGATATCGCTTTCCATCGCCTGCAGGATCGCATCGCTGTCGAAGGCGGTAACGACGTCGCCGTCGCGCATCGCGACCGGCAGCGCGGTCAAGAGGCGTTCGAGCACATTCGGCATGCTGCCGCTGCGGGTATTGCGCTGCTGGTATTTCAGGTCGCGCAGCGCGGCCTGCAGCGTGGCGTGCTCCACGCCCTGCTCGGCCACCTGCTCCAGCGTGGACCAGATCAGTGCTTCGGCCAGCGGCGCCTGGGCCTCGGTCAGACCCTCCATGCCGACGTGGAACAGCATCTGGCGCGCACTGTCGTCATGGCCATTAAAGCCCGACGGCCGGCCGTAACCCGCCGTCTCCATCGCCTTCATCAGCGGTGCAGCAGCGTCGCCCAGCAGGCCGGCCGACAGCAGGCTCGCTTCGAACGCCACTTTCGGGATCGCCGACTCGCCCATCAGCCACGTCATTTGCAGCCCGAATTCGTTGTCGCGGCCCTGCTGCGACGGAATGCGCACGGTATTGCGCTGCGGCGCCGCAAAGGCGCTGGCCAGTTGCGGCACGCGCCGCGTTGATGCGTCAATCTGGCGCGCCAGCACGCGCTCGGCAATGCGGGCCTGCACCGCAGCAGCGGGCAATGGCCCGGCCGTCATGAAGACCGCCTGCGACGGATGGTAATGGCTGGCGTGGAAGTCCTTGAGCATCTGGTGCGTGAGCTCGGGAATGGCCAGTGGATCGCCGCCCGAATCGACTTCGTAGGTGGTGCCGCTCAGGATGGTCGAGGTCAGGCCCTTGTACAGCGCGTGGCCCGGGTCAGCGAACGCACCCTTCATTTCATTGAAGACCACGCCCTGGTAACCAAGCACGCCATCGGTGAGCGTGTAGCGCCAGCCCTCTTGCAGGAAGTTCAGGTAATCGAGCTTCGGGAAGAAGGCGGCGTCGAGGTACACATCGAGCAGGTTGTAGAAATCATTTTCGTCGGTGCTGACGAATGGATACACGGTGCGGTCGGCATAGGTGAACGCATTCATGAAGGTCGCGGTGGAGCGGCGCAGCATGGCGAAGAACGGATCGCGCACCGGATAGCGCTGCGAGCCGCACAGCGCCAGGTGTTCGAGGATGTGCGCGCGGCCATCGCTGGCGTCGGGCACGGTGGGGAAACCCACCAGGAACGCCATGTCGGCGCCGCTGGTGGTCAGGTGGATGTGGCGCGCGCCGGACGCCGGCGCGACATACTCTTCCATCGTGGCCTGGAGTGCAGGAATGGCGTGACTGCGGAGGTGCTCGAAATGACTCATGTACGGTTCTTTCAGAATATGGCAATGGTCGTGGTGGGCCATGAAGACGTTCGACGACGGCATGACCACCACGATGCCCTGAAATTCTACCCCGTGCCGGGCACACGCGTCGGCGCCGCCCAAACCTTCGCCACGAACCCATCAATATATTAAAAGATATTTTGTTTTTCGATATAGTGTGATTCAATGGGGTCTGACGAAAGCGATACCATGAACCATTCTCCAGAACCATTCAACCCGCTTGAGATGCAAGCTGCCGCCGTGCGCGCCTGCGCATTGCTCAAGACGCTGGCGAACCCGGACCGGCTCCTGCTGCTGTGCCAGCTGACGCAGGCCGAATACTGCGTCAGCGAATTGGCAGCGGCGTCCGGCATTGCCCAGCCCATCCTCTCCCAACAGCTGGGTGTGTTGCGCGAGGAGCGCCTGGTCACGACCCGGCGCGACGGCAAGCAGATCTACTACAGCCTGGCCAGCGACGCGGCCAGCGCCGTGCTGCAGGTCCTGTACCAGCAATTCTGTGCACAACCGGCGGGAGACAGCAATGACCGTGAACTGGACTGACTTCACTCCCTGGACCGCGCTGGGCGGTGGCCTGCTGATCGGCCTGGCGGCCGCCATGTTCGTGCTGTTCAATGGCCGCATCGCCGGCATCAGCGGCATTCTCGGCGGACTGCTGCGGCCGGCCCCAGGCGAGCTTGGCTGGCGCATTGCGTTTCTGCTCGGTCTGGTCGCGGCGCCGCTCGTGTACATGCTGGCAGCCCCGTTGCCCGCCATGCACATCGACGCCGGCACGGGCACCCTGATTGCCGCCGGCCTGCTGGTCGGCATCGGCACCCGTTACGGCGCCGGCTGTACCAGCGGCCATGGCGTGTGTGGCCTGGCGCGCGGTTCGGCCCGTTCATTGGCGGCCACGCTGGCCTTCATGGGCGCGGGTTTTGCCACCGTGTTCATCGTGCGCCATCTACTGGCTTGAGGAGAACGGTATGAACATCCTGATGGCATTGATTACCGGGCTCGTGTTTGGCATCGGCCTGATCGTGGCTGGCATGACGAACCCGGCCAAAGTGCTTGGTTTTCTGGACCTGGCCGGCCGCTGGGACCCGTCGCTGGCACTGGTGATGGCCGGCGCGATCCCGGTGGCATTGCCGGCGTTCCGGGTCGCTGCCAGACGTCGGCAATCGCTGCTGGGCGAGCCCATGCGCCTGCCGACCGCCACCCGGATCGACCGCCGGCTGGTGCTGGGCAGCCTCGCCTTCGGCGCCGGCTGGGGGCTGGCGGGCTTCTGTCCCGGCCCGGCGCTGGCTTCGCTCACGACGGGCGCGGTGCAGCCGCTCATTTTTTGCGCCGCCATGCTGGTGGGCATGGGCATTTTCGAACTGCTCGAACGACGCAGGTCCTGATCCACCGATCACCGGAGGCACCATGATTTTCAAGCAACTTTTCGAACCGTTGTCGAGCACCTATACCTATCTGCTGGGTGATCCGCAGACCGGTCAGGCCATCCTGATCGACCCGGTGATCGTCAGCATGGAGCGCGATCTTGGCGTCCTGCACGATCTGGGGCTGACCCTGGCCTACACGCTCGACACCCATATCCATGCCGACCACATCACTGCGGCGCTGGCATTGCGCAACGCCACCGGCAGCAAGATCGCCGCGCCCGCGTTCGACTGCCTGCCGTGCGCCGATGTGGCGATCGAGGAAGGCCGCCCGTTCGAGGTCGGCGGCATATCCTTGCAACCGCTGCATACCCCCGGCCATACCGATGGCCACTTTTCCTATCTGCTGGGCGAACGGGTCTTCACCGGCGACGCCCTGCTGATCGACGGCTGCGGTCGCACGGATTTCCAGAACGGGGATGCCGATGCGCTGTATCGCAGCGTGACCGAAAAACTGTTTGCGCTGCCGGATGACACGCTGGTCTATCCCGCGCACGACTACCAGGCACGCCGCGTTTCTTCGATCGCCCAGGAAAAACAGCGCAACCTGCGACTGGGCGCCGGCAAGACGCTGGAGGAGTTCCGCTCGATCATGGCCGCGCTTGCGCTGCCCTACCCGACCTTCATCGACTATGCCGTGCCGGGCAACCGGGCGTGCGGCGCGTGCCCGGCGGATCTGCCCGAACACCTCGCCCAGTATTGCCGGCAAATGGGCGTCAGTCTGCAGGGTTGATGCCCACGCGTCCCAGGGGGCCGGGCCACGCTGCAATCGTGCTGGTGGCAGCATCCGTCGCATTCGTCTTATCATATGCCTCGCTACGGCCGCCCAAGCAAGCCGGCCGGCACCTTCTTCGTCAACCCAAAGGAATTCCATGTCCGAAACACTCACTGTCTCCACCGCCGAACGCGGTTTCGATTGCTACGTGGCCCGTCCCGACGTCGTCGGCACCTACCCGGTCATCATCGTGCTGCAGGAAATCTTCGGCGTGAACGCCGGCATCCGCAGCATTGCCGACAACTACGCCGCCAAGGGCTATATCGCCGTCGCCCCCGACCTGTTCTGGCGCGAAGAGCCGGGCGTGGATCTGTCGGAAGCGAATGAAGCCGACGTCGCGCGCGCGTTCGCCCTGTACAAGAGCTACGATTTCGACCACGGCGTGCAGGACATCGCCGCCACCATCAGCGCAGCGCGCACAATGGAAGGCAGCAACGGCAAGGTCGGCGTTACCGGCTACTGCCTGGGCGGCCTGATGACCTACCTGAGCGCGGCGCGTACCGATGGCGATGCGTTCGCAGCCTACTACGGCGGCGGCACCGACAACTACCTGTCCGAAGCAAAGAACATCGGCGCGCCGTTCCTGTATCACCTGGCCGGTGCCGACGAATACATCGGTCCGGACGCGCAGGAGAAGATCAAGGCAGCGTTTGCCGACAGCAACGATGCCGAAATCCATGTCTACCCTGGTTGCGACCACGCATTTGCCCGTCCGGGCGGCGGTCACTACGACCATGACGCGTCCACGCTGGCCAACAGCCGCACTGACGAGTTCTTCGCCCGTACGCTGCGCTGATCCGGCGCCTGGCGCCAGGTTCGTCTGCCGGTGTCATGCCGGCAGACGATGGGTGTGGCAATTTCCGGCCGACATGAACCGGATGCAGACAATTGACTAGTTTGATCAGAAGTCGGCCGATTCGTATCAGCTATTGCTGTTGATCGAAAGCACGAACCGATAATCGTCTTGTGTTTCTTGCTGGTGTGAGACATGTTCGATCACGAATCCACACCGTTGAAGCACTTTTGCCGAACCAATATTTTCAGCATATACATTGGCGACCAGCCGAGTCAGGTTCCAACGTGACCGTGCCTCCTGGATCAACCGCCTGACCGCGAGCGTTGCCAGTCCTTGCCCACAAGCGCGCTCGGCAATCCGGTAACCAATTTCTGCCGATCTTTCCGCTATAGCGATATCTTTCAAGTTCGCTCGACCAACTATTTGGCCGTCAGAATCTTCGATGACAAGCGGATGCCATGTTCCGTTAGCAAGGCCAGATAATACGAGGCGATATGCTCGGTAACGCCTTCGAATGCGTAGAAATCGGCGCTGCGGGCGTCAATATGCCGCTCGAACCATTGGCGATTTTCCAATTCGAATTTCAGCAACTGTTCAGCGTCACTACTTTGCAGAGTACGGATCTTCAAAGGCCTCATAGCATCATTTTAGCTCCAATGAAAAAGCCGGGGTCAGGTCTGACATTTGGACACAGCCTCAGCTCTTGCGCCAATCAGTGCTGACAGATCGGGGAGAAAGAAAGTCATCGCATAAAGACATGCTAATTTCTCATCACCTGAGACCATGCAGTTCAAATATTTGCCGAAATTCGCCGTTCGTACAAAACACATCCCGGCCGACAAGCGCATTGAGAACGCGCGGGGCATCTGGTGAAATCAGGAGTCTGACCTGTGCATCCGTCGGTTTGGTATAGATATTTGCAGACGCAGCCCGCCATTTTTGCAGCTCGCGGATCAGATCCGCCTTGTGCGATGCATCGACCTGGCGATTTGCCATTTTGAGGATGGTTGTAAGCCACGTCCAGGGCTCCCGTCGTGCCAGTGAAAGAGCAAGTGTGTGGTCAGATTTTTCTTCTGCCAGGGTCACCGCTTTGTCCAAAGGGATGTATGCGCCAAAGTCTTCGATTAACACCAGAGCCAGTTGCCGAACCCTGGCAAATTGGCTGGCCAGCGCAAATCGCAAGATGTCGTCACGTGCATCGGGAGCCAGACGGGTCCATGACATGACAGCAGTGGCCTGCGTCCGGGCGTGCGGCATGGCGGCGAACCGTTTGATGATCGCGACATGGTCGCGCGTGCCGCACGCAGCCAGTGAGGTCAGGCAAATACGCGTCCTGCGCATCGTCAGAACGTCATGAACAAGGCGGTCGGCATAAAACTGCGCAACCGGATAGCCTTTCTCTTTCAGGTGCCACATCGCGACGCTGCGTACCGAACTTTGCGGATCCAGCAGGGCCTGCTCGGCTAAAGCGTCGGCCTGTTCGCCAGCAGAATGCAAGGACTCGCGCAGGGCGGCCGTGCGAACTGCGCCGAACGGACTTGCCAGCGCGATATCTGCCAGCGTTCTCAGCTCGTTTGCTTTTAGCCCGGCGACCAAACGCCAAGCCGCAAGCGACGTGACGAAGTCGGCCCCAGTCTCGAGCACGCGCTGCGCCAGCTGGCCTGCGTCAAGCAGAGAATTCGTGCTGACAATATTGAAGCACGAGCGCGCCACTTCGCCAGTACCCGTTACGGCCTCGGCAACCAGGGCATCGGCGCCCAGGACATCGACCACCATGGCGTAGTACTGTTCAATCCAGGCGACATGATTCTCGCGCCTGGCGAGTCGCAACCGATCAATGACAGGCAGCGTTTTCAGGATTGCGGCTGGCGGGAGAACCGGTACCAGCGCCAGAAGAGCCGTACGCGCAGCTTGACGCACTTGCGGAACCCAGTCGTTCAGTCGCTCCAGGATTGCCTCGAGCAGCTCCGGCGAGCGAAGCTCGGCCGCACGAACCAGCACGTCCTCCCGTTTGAATCCGTAGTCGTCACGCGATAAATCAACCAATTGGGGAATCGATGCTGTTTTCACCTCGTCGTGCATCGTTGCTACCGTTGGCGGACGCGGACCAAAAAGGAAGCGTAATAGTTTTCTCATATTGCCTGCGTAGAATTTGGGGCGTTAAATTTTTATGAGGTCAGCCCGGTAGATTCCAAGTCGTCCGCGCATTACGTTGCTCTTCCCAACCAGTTGTGACCCAGCGGTAGAGTACCTTACTGGTCACTCGAACAAACTTGTTTTTACGATCAAGCCCTCGTTCCGCCACCGTCACCACAAGCGCGCGTCAAGAGTCCCCATGCGTGCGGCATGCCCAAAAAATTCATGCTGTAATGACAGCGCGTGCCGGTGAGCACGCTCCACCAGCGTCCATTGTCACTCCACGGAGTCAACATGATCGAATCGGTCGGTACGCCCACGCTCTATCTCTCCTTCACCGCGTTCGTCGTCGTCATGCTGGCGATCGACTTCTTTGGCCTCAAAACATCGGGCGATCACAAAATCAGCACGAAAGAAGCGGCCGTCTGGTCGCTGATCTGGATCTCGGTGGCCCTTGCCTTCGGTGGCTGGTTCTACTGGTATCTCGAAGGCATTGCCGGCCCGGTCGTGGCCAAGGAGAAGGCACTTGAATACATCACCGGCTACCTGATCGAAAAATCGCTGGCGGTCGACAATGTGTTTGTCTGGATCACCCTCTTCAGCTTTTTCAGCGTGCCGGCGCAATACCAGAAGCGCGTGCTGCTGTATGGCGTGCTGGGCGCGATCGTGCTGCGCGCGATCCTGATTTATCTGGGCGCGCTCCTGCTGGCCCAGTTCCACTGGATCCTCTACATCTTCGGGCTATTCCTGCTCTACACCGGTATCCAGATGCTGATCTCGGCCGACAGCGAACCCGACCTGGCGGACAACAAGCTGCTGAAATGGCTGCGCGGTCATATGCGGATCACTGACGAATACCACGGCGAAAAGTTCTTCATCATGCGCGATGGCCTGCGCTATGCGACGCCGATGTTGGTGGTGCTGATCATGGTCGAAATCACGGACGTGATCTTCGCGGTCGATTCGATCCCGGCGATCTTCGCGGTCACGAGCGACCCGTTCATCGTGTTCACGTCGAACGTCTTCGCCATTCTCGGCCTGCGCGCGATGTACTTCCTGCTGGCCGACATGGCGGACCGCTTCCACCTGCTCAAATACGGTCTGGCCGCAATCCTGATCTTCATCGGCGTCAAGATGCTGCTGCTCGATATCTACAAGATCCCGACCGGCATCGCGCTGGGGGTGGTCGGGGTAATCCTGGCGGGGTCGGTGGTGGCCAGCCTGCTCACGTCCAAACCCGTCCCGAAAACGCCGCCAGGCTGATCACGCGGCGGCAGCAGCGGCGAAGCGCACCTCGTGCAGCAGCGACTTGATCTCGGGGATGCACGAGCCGCAGTTGCCGCCCGCCTTCAGGCAGGCCGTCACCTGCGCTGGCGTCTGCAAGTCGCCGGCCCGGATCGCGGCGCAGATCGTGTTGCGGCCAACGCCGAAGCACGAGCAGACCGTCGGTCCGGGGTCAAGCCCGGCTTGCACGGCGCGGCCGGCCAGCAGCGTGGCCCGTTCGCGCGGACCCAGTTCGGGTGCGGCGAACAGCCCGCCCAGCCACGCGCGCGCCGGCAGATCGGGCACGCGCGCCACGAACAGGCAGGCTTCCAGGCGACCGTCGACCAGCAGCGCGGCGCGCAGCATGCCCGCCGACTGATCCTGGTACTCGATCCAGTCGGCGTCTGCATCCGCCGCTTCTCCAGTACCCAGCAATGCACGCGCCATGTCGAGCGTGACCGGTGCGCGCCCGGCCAGCTCATAGCGAATGAAACCGCTGCCGCGCACCCGCGTCCAGTGGGCCACCTGCTCAAGACCGAGATCTCGCCGGCTCATGATGAAGCCATACCAGGCCACGCCGAACGGTTCGATCCGCACGGGCGTGTGCTTGAATTCGGGCTCGCCCGAGACCGGGTCGACGGCCGGATTGACCAGCGCACCCACCCGCGCATCGGACGCCGTCTGCCCGTTCCAGTGAATCGGCACGAACGCGGCGCCGCGCGCGATGCCGCCGCCGTGCGCCACGCGCGCGACCATCGCGCCCCAGCGTGAGCTGATGCGGGCCAGCTCGCCCTCACGCACACCGGCCAGCAGCGCATCGTGCGGATGCAGGTCGACGAACGGCTCGGCCGCGTGGCCGGCCAGGCGCGGCGACTTGCCGGTGCGCGTCATCGTATGCCACTGGTCGCGCAGGCGCCCCGTGTTGAGCACCAGCGGAAATTCACTCGAAGGCACATTGGCCGGTGCGCGCACGCCCGTCGCGATGAAGCGCGCCTTGCCGTCCGGGTACGAAAAACCGCCGCTACCAAACAGGCGCGCGGTGCCCTCCCCCGCTGCATTCACCGGCCACTGCACCGGTTGCAGCGCGTCATACGCGGCGCGGCGCATGCCCACCAGCGGATCGAGCCGGAAGGCGCGGCGGTGGCCATCGTCGTCATTCTTCCAGGCCGACAGGCGCGCGTGTTCGTCGAAGATCGCATGTGCGCTGTCGAAGTCGAACCCGGCATACCCCATGCGCTGCGCGACATCGCACAGCGCGCGCCAGTCGGCCCTCGCCTCGCCCGGCGCCGGCAAAAAGGCGCGCTGGCGCGAGATGCAGCGTTCGGAATTGGTGACCGTGCCATCCTTCTCGCCCCAGGCCAGCGCCGGCAGGGCCACATGCGCGTAGGGCGCCAGGTCGGTGCTGGCCATGACGTCCGATACCACCACCAGTTCGCAGGCCGCCAGCGCACGCCGCACCTGGTCGGCGTCCGGCATGCTGACCACCGGATTGGTCGCCATGATCCACACCGCTTTCACGCTGCCCGCTTCGATCGCGCGGAACAGGTCCACGGCTTTCAGGCCCGGCTTGTCGGCAATGCGCGGCGCATCCCAGAATGTGCGCACGGCGTCGCGGTGCCCTGCGTTGTCCAGGTCCAGGTGCGCCGCCAGCATATTGGCCAGGCCGCCCACCTCGCGCCCGCCCATCGCATTGGGCTGGCCGGTCAGCGAGAACGGGCCCATACCGGGCCGGCCGATGCGGCCGGTGGCCAGGTGGCAGTTGATGATCGCGTTGACCTTGTCGGTGCCGCTGCTGGACTGGTTCACGCCCATCGAGAATGCGGTGACCACTTTATCGGTGCGGGCAAACAGGTCGTAGAACGCGTGCAGGTCGTCCGGATCGAGGCCGCAGGTACGCGCCACGTCATCGCCTGCGTTGGCGACATCGAGCGCCGCATCCAGGCCGGTCGTGTGCGCTGCGACGTAATCAGCATCGAACGCATCGCTGCGTGCCAGGTGCGCGAGCAAGCCGTTGAACAGCGCCACATCGCTGCCGGGTTTTAAAGCCAGGTGCAGGTCCGCCAGCTCGCAGGTGGCCGTGCGGCGCGGGTCGAGCACGACGATCTGCAAGTCAGGACGTGCTTCCTTGGCTTTTACGATGCGCTGGAACAGCGTCGGATGACACCAGGCGGCGTTCGAGCCCACCAGCACGATCGCATCGGCCAGCTCGAAGTCCTCGTAACAGCCCGGCACCACGTCTTCGCCGAAGGCGCGCTTGTGGCCGGCCACGGCGGACGACATGCACAGGCGCGAATTGGTGTCGATATTGGCGCTGCCGACGTACCCCTTCATGAACTTGTTGGCGACGTAGTAATCCTCGGTCAGGATCTGGCCCGACACGTACAGCGCGACCGCGTCCGGCCCGTGCTCGGCGATGATGCGGGCGAAGCCGTCCGCCACGGTATCCAGCGCCTCGTCCCAGCTGGCGCGCACCAGCGCCCCTTTCTTCCGCACGGCCGGATGCAGCAGGCGGCCGTCCAGATCGAGCGTCTCGCCCAGTGCCGAGCCTTTCACGCACAGGCGGCCGCGGTTGGCGGTGTGCTCAAGGTCGCCTTCGATCGTCGCGCCGCCACCGGGCAGCGCGGTCGCTTTCACGCCGCAGCCGACGCCGCAGTAGGGACAGGTGGTACGCACAGCGTGGATCGGAATGGTCATGGGGTAGCTTTCTAGGCAGCCTGCGCGTCGCACAACGCAGGGCCGAACAACAGGCGGTCGCGCATTGCCGAGATGTCGACGCCGCGCCCGATCAGGTCGAAATACCAGGGGCCGTCGGCCACGTCGCCATACAGCACGGCGCCCGTGAGGCGATTGCCGTCGAGGACCAGGCGCTTGTACATGCCGGAGCGGCGGTCGCGCAGCACCAGATCTTGCGTGCCCGGGCGGCCGACGATGTCGCCGGCCGAGTACAGGTCGATTCCCGTGACCTTGAGTTTGGTGGCCACGGCCTGCTGCACGTAGCGGCGGTGGCCGAAGCCGGCCAGGTGCGCCGCGCAGACGCGCGCCTGTTCCCAGATTGGCGCGACCAGGCCGAAGGTCGCACGGCGGTGCTGGACGCATTCGCCTACCGCATACACGCGCGGGTCGTAGCTTTGCAGCGTGTCGTCGACGACGATCGCACGCTCGACATGCAGGCCGGCGGCGCGCGCCAGCGCCACGTTGGGCCGCACACCGGCCGCCATCACCACCAGGTCGGCCGGCAGCGTGACGCCGTTCGAGAGGCGCACCGATGCGACCTTGCCATCACCCAGAATGGCCTCGGTCTGCACGCCCAGCAGGATGCGCAAGCCGCGCCGCTCGAGCGCGCCCTTGAGCAGCAGCGATGCATCGCCATCGAGCTGCTGGTTCAGCAGGCTGCCGGTCAGGTGCACGACCGTCACGTCCATCCCGCGCCGCAGCAGGCCGTTGGCCGCTTCCAGTCCGAGCAGGCCGCCGCCGATCACCACCGCGTGCCGGCCGTCGCGCGCCGCCTGCAGCATCGTGTCGACGTCAATCAGGTCGCGAAAGCCCACCACGCCCGGCAGGTCTGCGCCCGGCACCGGCACGATGAATGGCTGCGAACCGGTGGCCAGCAGCAGGCGGTCATACGCCACCTCGACGCCCGATTGCGAGCGCACGCTGCGGCGGCGGCGGTCGATGGCCACGACCGGGTCGCCCGTGTGCAGCGTGATGCCATGTTCGGCGTACCACGCGCGCGGATGCAGCACGATGTCGTCCTGCGTCTTGTCGCCCGCCAGCACGGGCGAGAGCATGATCCGGTTGTAGTTCACGTGCGGCTCGGCGCCGAACACGGTGATGTCGTACATGCCTGGGGCCAGCGCGAGCAGTTCCTCGACCGTGCGCATCCCGGCCATGCCGTTGCCGACCACCACCAGCGCGGGCCTGTGCGCCGTGTTCATGCGGCCACCCACACGGTGTCGCCATCGATCCGGGCCGGATAGCTCGCCACCGACTGCGCCGGCGCCTCCAGGCACTCGCCGCTGGCCAGGTCGAAGTGCTGCTTGTAGATGGGCGAAGCCACGACGATGCGCTCGCCGATGCTGCCCACCAGCCCGCGCGAGAGCACGGCGGCCTGCGAGTTCGGGTCGTAGTTATCGATGGCGAACACACGCGGCTCAAGGTCGCCGATGCGGAACACGGCCACCTGGCGGCCGTTCAGCAGCGCGCATACGCCGGTGTCGGGGACGATCTCGTCGAGCCGGCAGACCGCCGTCCAGTTGGCAAGTTGGGGGTCACGATGCATGGTCATTCTCCTCAAGCCACAGCGATGGGAATCGTGCGGCGGCGTTCATCGAACGTGGCCGGGCGCACCTGCCCCCGCTCGGGCACGAACACCACGTTGCTGTCTGGTTCTGCGCTGTTGACGAAGTGGCGGAAGCGGCTGCGCACGGCCGGATTGGTAATGGCTTCCTTCCATTCGCAGGCATAGGTGTCGACCACGTGCTGCATCTGCGCTTCGAGTTCATCGCCGATGCCCAGGCTGTCCTCGACCACAACCTGCTTCAGATACTCGAGGCCACCTTCGAGGTTCTCGCGCCAGGTCGACGTGCGCTGCAGGCGTTCGGCCGTGCGCACGTAGAACATCAGGAAGCGGTCGGTCAGGCGCACGACTTCGGCTTCGGTCAGGTTCGATGCGATCAGCTCCGCGTGGCGCGGCTTCATGCCGCCGTTGCCGCACACGTACAGGTTCCAGCCCTTGTCGGTGGCGATCAGGCCCACGTCCTTGCCCTGCGCCTCGGCGCATTCGCGGGTGCAGCCCGAGACGCCAAACTTGATCTTGTGCGGTGCGCGCAAGCCCTTGTAGCGGTTTTCCAGTTCGATGGCAAAGCCCACGCTGTCGCCCACGCCAAAGCGGCACCAGGTCGAGCCGACGCACGATTTGACGGTGCGCAGCGACTTGCCGTAGGCGTGGCCCGACTCGAAGCCGGCGTCGATCAGCTCTTCCCAGATCGCCGGCAGCTGGTCCACGCGCGCGCCGAACAGATCGACCCGCTGGCCGCCCGTGATCTTGGTGTACAGGCCATACTTCTTGGCCACCATGCCCACGGCGATCAGGCCGTCTGCCGTCACTTCGCCACCTGGCATGCGCGGCACGACCGAGTAGGTGCCGTCCTTCTGGATGTTGCCGAGGAAGTAGTCGTTCGAATCCTGCAGGCTGGCGTGCTTCGGCTTGAGCACGAAATCGTTCCACACCGAGGCCAGGATGTTCGCGGCGGTCGGCTTGCAAACGTCGCAGCCCAGGCCCTTCCCGTGGCGCGCCAGCAGTTCGCCAAATTCCTTGATGCCTTCCACGCGCACCAGGTGGTACAGCTCCTGGCGCGAATATGCAAAGTGTTCGCACAGGTGGTTGTTGACGGCCACGCCCAGTTTTTTCAGTTCGGCGTTCAGCACCTGCGTCACCAGCGGCACGCAGCCGCCGCAGGCCGTGCCGGCCGTCGTGCAGCTTTTGAGCGCGCCGATCGTGGTGGCGCCGCCGGCCACCGCCTCGCACAGCGCGCCCTTCGAGATGTCGTTGCACGAGCAGACCTGCGCCGTGGCCGGCAGCTTGTCCACGCCCAGCGCAGGCCGCACGGTGTTGCCGCTTTCGGGAAGGATCAGGTATTCGGGCGCTTCGGGCAGCTCGATCTTGTTGAGCATCGTCTGCAGCAGCGCGCCGTACGATGCGGCGTCGCCCACCAGCACGCCGCCGAGCAGGTACTTGCCGCAACTCGAGACGACGATCTTGCGATAGGTCTGGCGCCGCTCATCCAGGAACTGGTAACTGCGGCTGCCCGGCGTGGTGCCATGCGCGTCGCCCAGGCTGGCCACGTCCACGCCCATCAGCTTGAGCTTCGTGCTCATGTCGGCGCCGGCAAAGCCGCATTCGGCGCCCAGCACATGGCGCGCCGCCGTGCGCGCCATGTCGTAGCCCGGCGCCACCAGGCCAAACAGCTGGCCGCTCCACAGCGCGCATTCGCCGATCGCGTAGATGTGCGGGTCGGACGTCAGGCACTGGCCGTCGATGACGATGCCGCCGCGCGCGCCCAGCTCAAGGCCGGCCTGGCGCGCCAGTTCGTCGCGCGGGCGGATGCCGGCCGAGAACACGATCATGTCGGTGTCCAGACTCGTGCCGTCGGCGAACTGCATGCGGTGGGTCGTGGCGTCGCCATCGACGATGGCCAGCGTGTTCTTGCCGGTGTGGACGCCGACACCCAGTTCTTCGATGCGGGTGCGCAGCACGCGTGCGCCGGCATCGTCGACCTGCACCGCCATCAGGCGCGGCGCAAATTCGACGACGTGCGCCTGCAGGCCCAGGTCGCGCAGCGCCTTGGCGCACTCCAGGCCAAGCAGGCCGCCGCCGATGACGACGCCGATGCGCTGGCGCGTGCCGTCGCCGCGGGCGGCGCATTCCTTCATCTTCTCGAGGTCTTCGATCGTGCGGTACACGAAGCAGTCCTTGCGCTCGGCCCCCGGCACGGGCGGCACGAACGGGTACGAGCCGGTGGCGAGCACCAGGCGATCGTAGGAGACGGCGCTGCCGTCGCCCAGCAGCACCGATTGCGCAGTGCGGTCGATGGCCACCACCTTCGCGTTCAGGCGCAGCACGACGCGCTCGGCCAGCTCGGCGCGCTCGAAGTAGCCCGGCGCGACCAGCGACAGGTCATCCGCACTTTTACCGGCAAAGAATTCCGACAGGTGCACACGGTCGTAGGCCGGGCGCGGCTCTTCGCCCAGCACCGTGACCCGCAGCGGTGTCGCCGGGTCCTGCATGCTGCTGGCAGCGAGCGTTTCGAGGAATTTGTGGCCCACCATTCCGTGGCCGATGACGACGATATGCATGACGTTCTCCTTTATGCTGCAACGGTTGCGGACGGGATGCTGGACGGGATGCGGGACGTGCTGCCGAAGCGCGCGCCAAGCGCGCACAGGCTGGCCACCACCACCAGGCCGCTCAGGATCGTGAGCGTGCTCTGGATGTCACCCGTACCCTTCATCAGGAAGCCGGCGGCGACGGCGCCCACATTGCCCCCGGCGCCGACGATGCCGGCCACCCCGCCCAGCGCCCTGGGTGCCACGAACGGCACCAGCGCATAGGTCGCGCCGCAGGCCATGTGCGTGAACAGGCCGAACACCAGCATGGCCACCACGGCGAACACGATGCCGTCGGCCTGCGCGAACCACAACAGGCCCAGCGCTTCACCGATCATCAGGACGAACAGGATGGTCACGCGGCGATTGACGTCGCCACCGCGCGCTGCGCGGTCCGACAGCCAGCCGCCCAGCGCGCGGGCGAACAGCGCCAGCAGGCCGAAGCTGCCAGCCGCCATGCCGGCCTCGCCCAGGGTCAGGTCGAAATGATCGACGTAGTAGACGGCGGCGATGTTGTGGATGAAGATCTCGATGCCGAAGCAGGCGCCGTAGGTGACGAACAGCAGCCAGGCGCGGTAGTTGCGGCAGCCTTCGGTGAAACTGGCCCAGCCGCCCTTGCCGGCGCTGGCCGGCAGATTGCCGGTCTTGCGCAGGTCGTCGTAGTTACCGGCCGGGCAATCCTGCGTGTAGCGCCAGTAAACAAAGGCCATGATGATCATCATGACGCCCGGGACCACCAGCGCCACACGCCAGCTCATCGACTGGCTCACGCCCAGCATCACGACGGCGGTGAGCAGCAGCGGCATCAGCGCCTGCGCTGCGCCGCCGCCGGCATTGCCCCAGCCGGCAGCGGCCGCGTTGGCGGTGCCGACCACCTTCGGCGAAAACATCACCGACGTGTGGTACTGGGTGATGACGAAGCTGGCGCCGACCGCCCCGATGCCCAGGCGCGCCAGCAGGAATGTTTCGTAGCTCTGCGCCATCGCCACGCCCAGCACGGGAATGGCGCCGATCAGCAGCAGGCCCGTATAGGTCTTGCGCGGGCCGTAGCGGTCGCACAGGGGGCCAACCAGCAGGCGGACAAAAATCGTGATCGCCACCGCCGCGATATTGATGTTGGCGATCTGCTCCATCGACAGGCCGAACTCGCCTTTGATGACGGGCATCAGCGGCGCGCAGGCGAACCACGCGAAGAAGCAAATGAAGAAGGCCACCCAGGTCAGGTGGAAGGCGCGCATCGGCGCGCCCTGGAACGAGAAGAGGTTGATGTTGTCTGCTTTGCCGGTCATGATTTTCGTCCTTGGAAAACAAAAAGGCGTCCGCGCTGCTGCCTGGGGCAGAAGCTGCGGACGCCGTTGTCCTGGTGCCGGCCCGTCGTTGGGCTGGCGTTATATGAAGGAGATCGTCATTGATCCTGTCTCTGTATCAGCAAGAGGCGTGCCACGCGCGGTTCAGGGCGGGGCCGGCAAGGGGCGCATCACGAATGCTGCATTGCGGTGCACCATTCCCCAAGATGATGCACCGGCGTGCACCGCGACCGGCGTCAAGCCGGTGCGAGGCTGGTGGCATAGGTGTGTGGGTCGCTGCCATCCCAGACCCGGCCATCCATCAGCGTGGACGTGCGCAGCGTGGCAGCAGGCAGCGGCGTGCCGGTACGCTCGGCCGCTTCGCGGTACAGGTCGATGCGGTTGACCTGCTGCGCCAGCGCCAGGTAATCGGGATCGGTGCGGAGCAAGCCCCAGCGGCGGTGCTGTGTCATGAACCACATGCCGTCGGACAGCCACGGGAAATTGGCCTCGCCGTCCGCGTAGAAACGCAGACCGTTGTGGCCATGCCAGGCCGCGCCTTCCGAAGGCCCGGCCAGGCAATACTGCAGCGTCTCGCGGCTGGCATTGACATACGCAGGACTGGCCAGCACCTCGGCCGCCGCTTCGCGGTTGGCGCGCGAAGCGTCAAGCCAGCGCGCGGCCTGCAGCAGCGCGGCGATCATGGCGCGGCAGGCATTCGGGTGGGTGGCGGCAAAGGCAGCGCGCGTGCCCAGCGCCTTGCCGGGATGGTTGGGCCACACTTGCTCGCTCGACGCGGCCTGCACACCGGCACCGTCGCGCAGCGCGCGCTGGCCCCACGGCTCGCCCGCACAGAAGCCATCCATATGGCCGGCCGCGAGGCTCGTCGCCATCTGCCCCGGTGGCACTGTCACCAGCTGACAATCCTTCATCGGATCGACGCCCTGCGCCGCCAGCCAGTAATACAGGAACATCGCGTGGTTCCCGGTCGGGAACGTATGCGCCAGCGTCAGGCGCTGCCCGGCCTGCACCAGGCGCGCCAGCCCGCCCGGTTCTGCTGCTGCGTCGGCCCAGGTGCGCGAAAGCGTGATGTTCTGGCCATTCTGGTTCAGGTTCATCAGCACGGCCATGTCGCACTGGCCGGTGCCGATGCCGTTCTGGATCCCGTACACCATGCCGTACAGCGCCTGCGCCGCATCGAGCTGCCCGCCCACCAGGTGCTCGCGCATGCCGGTCCAGGATTGTTCGCGGCTCAGTGCAAAGCGCACGCCGTACAGTTCATCGAAGCCCAGCACCGACGCCATCACCAGCGGCGCGCAGTCGGCCAGTGGCATGAAGCCGATGCGGATGGTCTCGATCTCGGGACGGTCGGTACCGGCGATCCATGCGCCCTTGCCTGCCAATGTCATAGATATCCTGATGTTCTTGTTAGCTGCAGGGCGCTCAGCCCAGCAGGTCTTCCACGTCGATCAGGCGCTGCGCGACGTCGACCAGCTTCATGTTCTTGTTCATGGCCAGGCTGCGCAGACGCTGGTAGGCCTGGTCTTCGGTCAGCTGGTAGCGCGTCATCAACATGCCCTTGGCGCGGTCGAGCACCTTGCGCTCAGCCAGCTTCTGCCGGGTATCGCTCAATTCGTCGAGCAATCGCTGCTCGCGTCGGAAGCGCGCCAGTGCGACGTCGAGCACCGGCTTGACGCGTTCGGCCTGCAGGCCGGCGACGATGTACGCCGACACGCCCGCTTCCAGTGCCGCGTCCATGCTGGCCGGTGCGTCGTCTTCGGTGAACAGCACGATGGGCCGGCGCGCGTCGCGGGTGGCAATCACGATGTGTTCGAGCACGTCGCGGGCGTCGGACTCGCTGTCGAGGATGATCAGGTCGGGCTGCAACTGCGCGATGCGCTCGGGCAGGAACACGTCGGCCGGGAGCGATGCGACCAGGTCGTAGCCCGATTCGAGCAGGCCAATGCGCAGCGCGGTGCTGCGCCGGGTCTGCGCTGCCTGGGCCGCGTCGGGGTCGGCGCCTGGTGCCGTTGCGGACAGCACGACAACAATGCGCAAATGTGGGGTTGTTGTGTCTCGCGGTTTCATGCCGTTTTTGCATGCAAGAATCGTACCGTGTTGCCCCATTGCATTGAATCCTTGCCCTTCTTATGCGTGTACCGATTGTCGAGATATGCGTCAACCGCATATCTTTCCAGTGAGCAACTAAACAATTATTCATTTTGTGAATCGCAGGAATCACGAATGAAAAGTTTTCTTATGACTCGATGACTCTTATACTGCAACGCAACATGACAGTATTTAACCAGGAGCGCAACATGACTGCAGCTATCCAGCAAACCAATTTCTTCGCAGCGGCCATCGCCGCCATCCGTAGTTTCTCGCAAGACCTGTACATCGCCCACGGCGGTTACGCTCCATCGGTGCGGGGTTAATCATGCATCCACTCGAATACCTGACCATCGCACTGGCCGTGCTGACCGTTGCCGCGCGCGTCTCGATGTACCTGCCACGCCCGCCAAAAGGCCCGTTCAAGGCAATGTAAGCAACAGGGCAAACGCCCCGATCAAGGTGGAATAATCCGCCTGTTTCACCAAGCGCCGGCCGTATTTACATACTGCCGGCGTTTGTATTTATAGTAAAAAAACCTTCTCCGATTCGCGCGCCGTGGCAAGTGGCTGCGCTAGAATGCATTCGCATTTCTGGCCAGAAAGCCCCTTCTTTCACTTACCACATACCCATGCGCACACCTGCACTCACCCTCTTTGCGGCCTCGTTCGCGGCCTCGCTGGCATCGATCGCACTGCCGGCAGCAGCAGCACCCACGCCCATCACCCTCGACCAGGCCATGAGCCATCCCGACTGGATCGGCACGCCGGTGGAGGACGCCTGGTTCAGCTGGGACAGCAAGCAGGTGTACTACAAGCAGAAGCGCACCGGCTCGCCCCTGCGCGACACCTTCCAGGCCGGCGCGAACGCCGGCAAGGCGCAGATGGTGAGCGACACCGAGCTGGCGAAGATCGACAGCGCCGACGTGGTCTACAACCGCAACAACACGCGCATGCTGGTCATCCGCAACAACGACCTGTTCGAGCGCGACCTGAAATCGGGCCAGCTGGTGCAGGTCACGCGCGGCGCGACCCGCATCGGCAACGCGCAGTACGCGGCCGACGAGCGCTCGGTGCAGTACCGCATCGGCACCGACTGGTATGTGTGGGACCGCGTCACCCGGGTCACCGGCCCGGCAGCACTGCCGCGCGCCGCGAAGGATCCGAATGCACCGGAAGACGACGCCTACCGCGCCACCGAGCTGCGCCTGATCGAGCACCTCAAGCGCCAGAAGGATGACCGCGACGCGCTGCGCGCCCGCAACGACGAACTGCGTCGGGTCGATGCCTCGATGGCGCCAACGCCCGTCTACCTGGGCGACAAGGTCACGCTGGAGGCAAGTTCGCTGTCGCCGGACGGCCGCTGGCTGCTGGTCGTCACCGCTGCCAAGAGCGCCGACAAGGGCCGCGTGGGCAAGATGCCGCGCTACGTGAACGAGTCGGGCTACGAAGAGACCGAAGACGTGCGCACGCGCGTGGGCCGCAACATGCCGCCAGCGCATTCGCTGAAACTGATCGACCTGCGCACGAATACCGTCAAGGATATCGGCTTCGACACCCTGCCCGGCATCACCGTCGATCCGCTGGCCGCGCTGCGCGCCGCCGCCAAGAAGGATCCACTCAAGGGCAACCGGCCGGTCGTCGTCTCGGGTGGCCGCAACGCGATCGACTGGAGCAGCAACGGCGCCAACGTCGCCGTGATGCTGCGCTCGGTCGACAACAAGGACCGCTGGATCGCCAGTGTCGACCTGCGTGACGCCAGGCTGAAACCCCTGAACCGCGTCACCGACGGCGCCTGGGTCAATTACGACAACGCCGAATTCGGCTGGCTGCCGGACAACCGCACGCTGTGGTACCTGTCGGAAGAATCGGGCTACTCGCACCTGTACACGCAGGACACCATGGGGTCGGCCGCGCCACGCGCGCTGACCTCGGGCAAATGGGAAGCCAGCGACGTGCGCTGGAACGCGGACGGCAGCACCGCCTATATGCTGTGCAACCACGAAGCGCCGGGCGACTACGAAGTCTGCGCCGTGAGCGCCAGGGGCGGCGCGGTGCGCGAAGTAACGAAGCTCGACGGCGTCGAACGCTTCAACCTGTCGCCGGACCAGAACAAGCTGCTGGTGCACTGGTCGTCGAGCTACACGCCGGTCCAGATCGCGACCGTGCCCGTCTCGGGCGGCGCCGCCACCAAACTGACCGATACCCGCACGCCCGACTTCAAGGCGCGTGAGTGGATCGAGCCGCAATACGTGGCCGTGCCATCGAGCGCCGGCGGCGATCCGGTGCACGCCAAGCTGTACCGGCCCGCGCAGCTTGAAACCGGCAAGACCTACCCGGTCGTGATGTTCGTGCACGGCGCCGGCTACCTGCAGAACGTCAGCAAGCGTTATCCGGTCTACTTCCGCGAGCAGATGTTCCACAACCTGCTGGTCCAGCAGGGGTACATCGTGCTGGACATGGATTACCGCGCCTCGAAAGGTTACGGCGCGAAATGGCGCACCGCGATCTACCGCCAGATGGGCCACCCGGAACTGGACGACTACCTCGACGGCGTGAAGTACCTGGTCGGCCAGCAGCAGGGCGACGCCAACAATATTGGCGTGTATGGCGGCAGCTACGGCGGCTTCATGACCTTCATGGCCCTGATGCGCGCACCGGACGTGTTCAAGGCCGGCGCCGCGCTGCGCCCCGTGACCGACTGGACCAGCTACAACCACGAGTACACGGCCAACATCCTCAACACGCCGGACATCGACCCGGAAGCGTATAAAAAATCGTCGCCGATCGAGTACGCGCAGAACCTGAAAGGCCACCTGCTGATCTCGCACGGCATGATCGACGATAACGTGCTGTATCAGGACTCGGTGCGCATGGCGCAGCGCCTGATCGAGATGAAGAAGGACCACTGGGAGATGGCGAGCTACCCGCTGGAACGCCATGGCTACGTGCAGCCGGAAGCGTGGTACGACCAGTACCGCCGGATCTATCAGCTGTTCGAGCGCTCGCTCAAGCAGAAATAATCCACGCGCCGGCAACCGCTGCGCATACCCTGTTTGCATAGGCATTACAGGATGTAAGCGCGATTGCCGGCGGCGCGCGGCTGGTGCACCTTATGACAACCATCACGTCATGAGGTCCTGCCATGCCACGCTCGCGCGCCACCACCCTGCCCCTCCTTGCAGCAACCATGCTGCTGGCTGCCTGCAGCGCCCCGCAGCAGCTGCAAGTGGATAGCGCCGCAGCGCCACCGCCGCCGCCAGCGCCCGGGACGCGGGTCGAGGTGACTGGCAGCGCACTCTCCTCGTATTCAGGCTACGCCGGCGCGCCGCCGACGTCCTTCCAGCGTCGTATCGCCACGATGCCTTATCCGATGCCGCAGTACGCACCTGGCGCCGAGCGCTTCCCCGATGTCCAGGCCAACCGCGCGGTGCTGGTCGAAGAACAGCCAGTGTCCACCTTCAGTAGCGATGTCGACACCGCCTCGTATGCGTACGTGCGGCGCCAGTTGAGCGCCGGCCGGCTGCCGCCACCGGCCGCCGTGCGGGTCGAGGAAATGGTGAACTACTTCCCCTACGCCTATGCCGCTCCTAGCAAGGCCAGCCAGCCATTTGCGCTGACCACCAGCGTCATGCCCAACCCATGGAATGCGGACAACCAGCTGCTGCACGTGGCCGTGCGCGGCTACGATCTGCAGCGCGCCGAACGGCCGCCGATGAACGTCGTGCTGCTGGTCGACGTGTCCGGCTCGATGGCCCCGCAGGACCGCCTGCCGCTGCTCAAGCAGGGCTTTCGCCTGTTCGCACAGGGCTTGCGCGAACAGGACCGGGTGGCGATCGTCACCTACGCCAATGGCACGGCGGTGGCGCTCGAGCCGACCACGGGCAGCGACAAGCAGAAGATCATCGATGCCATCGATGCGTTGCAGGCAGCCGGCGGTACGGCCGGCCGCGATGGCCTGGAGCGCGCCTACGCCATGGCCCAACGCCACTTCGATGCGAAAGCCGTCAACCGCATCATCCTGGCCACCGACGGCGACTTCAATATCGGCGTGAGGGACCCGCGCCAGCTCGAAACCTTCATCGCCGACAAGCGCAAGAGCGGCGTCTACCTGTCGATTTTCGGCGTCGGCGACGGTAACCTGAACGATGCGCTGATCCAGCGCCTGACGCAGTCAGGCAATGGCAATGCTGCCTATATCGACTCGCTGCTCGAAGCGCGCAAGGCGCTGCAAGCTGAACTTGGCTCGACCATGTTCCCGATCGCGAACGACGTCAAGATGCAGGTCGAGTTCAACCCGGCCCGCGTGGCGGCCTACCGCCTGATCGGGTACGAAACGCGCATGCTGGCGCGTCAGGACTTCAAGGACGACAAGGTCGATGCGGGCGACATGGGCGCCGGCCACACGGTGACCGCGATCTACGAGATCACGCCGGCAGCGGGTGCTGCCAAACTGGTCGATCCGCTGCGCTATGGCGGCGGCAAGAAAGCCGCACCCGCGGGCAAAAATGACGAGCTGGCGTTCGTGCGGGTGCGCTACAAGCTGCCGGGCGAGAGCAAGAGCCGCCTGGCCGAGCAACCGGTGCGCCAGGCGACAGCGCGCGCCATGCTGGCCGCCGCGCCGGCTGACCAGCGCTTCGCAGTGGCCGTGGCCGCGTTTGGCCAGCGCCTGCGCGGCGAGCCGCAGGTGAGCGACTACAGCTACGCCGACATCGCCACGCTGGCGAACGACGCCCGGGGCAACGATCCGGACGGCTATCGTGCCGAGTTCGTGAAGCTCGTGCGGATGGCGGAATCGCTGGGCCAGGCCGGGGCGACCGGGCGGCCTTGACCGTTCACGGCGCGCCCAGCATATCCAGCAGCGTCAGCGCCACCACCTTGGTGGCGCTGCGCAAGTCTTCCAGCGCCAGCCGCTCGTCGGCCTTTTTCGCATTGGCCTCCGTGACCGTACGCGGCCCAGCCCCGTACAGCACGGCTGGAATACCGCGCTCGCCGTACAGGCGCGCATCCGCATACAGCGGCGTCCCGACGGCGGGAATGGCTTCGCCCAGCACGGTGTGCGCATTGCGGCGCAGGCTCTCGACCAGCGGCTGCGCGCCGGGCAGCGGGCGCAGAGCCTGCGACAGCAGCAGGCGCTTGACCTCGAGCCGGATGCCGGGCATGCCGGCCACCGCGTCGTCGATCAACGCGCGCACCTGTGCTTCGACCGCGACCGGGTCTTCTTCGGGAATCATGCGCCGGTCGAGCTTCAGCACGACCTTGCCCGGCACCACATTGGTATTCGTGCCGCCGTCGATGCGTCCGACGAGCATCGTCGGCGAATCGATGCCGGGCACGCCCGACTTGATGGTCTTGAGCCGTGGCAGGTCGCCGTAGATCGCATTCAATACCCGCGTGGCTGCCTGCAGCGCATCGACCGCTGTTTCGGGCATCGCGCCGTGGCCGGCCTTGCCGTGCACCGTCACCTCCAGCTGCAGGCAGGCGTTGTGCGCCGTGATAATGCTGTAGCCGAAACCGGCGGCGATCACGTAATCGGGCTGCGTCAGGCCCTGCTCCAGCAGCCAGCCCGGCCCCAGCAGCCCGCCGAATTCCTCGTCATAGGTAAAGTGCAGCTCGACGCCGCCACGCAGCGGCGCGCCCAGGGCTTCGAGCGCGCGCACCGCGAAGACATAGGTGGCAAAGTCGCTTTTCGATACCGCTGCCGCGCGCCCGTACAGGTAGCCGTCTTCGATCACGGCGCCATACGGCGGATGGGTCCAGCCTTCGCCCGGCGGTACGACGTCGCCATGCGCATTGAGCGCCAGCGTCGGCCCGTCTTCGCCATACAGCCGGCGCACGATCAGGTTCGTGATGCTTTCCAGGCCGTAGTCAATCACCTGCTGCGCTGGCACCGCATGCCGCTCGACCGGCCAGCCGGCGCCCTCGAGCATGTCGGCCACGGCCTCGGCGTGCGGCGCGTTGTTGCCCGGCGGCGTATCGGTGGGGATCCGCACGACGGCCTGCAGGAAGTCCACTTCGTCATTGAAGTGCGCGTCGATCCAGTCGGTCAGGCGTGTCTGCAATGCGTTCATGGTGTATTTCCTGTTTTGGCGCCGGCTTCGAACCAGGCCTTGACCACGGCGCGTTCGGCATCGGTCATGTGCGTCAGATTCGCCAGCGGCATGGCCCTGGTTTGCACGGTCTGCTGGTAGATGCGCGCGGCGTTCCGGCCGATCTGCTCGGGTGTTTCGAGCATGACGCCCAGCGGCGCGGCCGCAAAGCCGGGCTGTGTCGGTTGCGCTGCATGGCACGAAACGCAGCGCGCCCCCATGATCGTGCGGACTTCGGCAAAGCGTGCTGCATCGGCCGTCGCGGTAGTAACCACCGGATCGACGCGCACCGGCCGGACTGGCGCCAGCAGCACGCCAAGTCCAAGCAGCAGCACGGCGCCCGCCACAGGGTAACGCCATTCGATCCGGCCCTTGTGGCGCAGGTTGAAGAAATGGCGGATCAACACGCCGGCCAGCATGATCACGCTCAGCACCGCCCACGCATGCGGGTGGTTGTAGGTCATTGCGTAGTGGTTGCTGATCATGATGAACAGCACCGGCAGCGTGAAGTAATTATTGTGGACGCTGCGCTGCTTGGCCCTGATGCCGTGGACCGGGTCGGGTTTCTGCCCCGCCAGCATCGCATTCACCATCTTGCGCTGGCCGGGAATGATCAGCATCGCCACGTTTGCCACCATCATCGTGCCGATCATCGCGCCCACGTGCAGGTACGCCGCACGGCCGCTGAGCAGGTGCGTGAGCACCCAGCTGCTGCCAACCAAAAACAGGAAGATCGTCGCGCCAAAGGCCAGCTGGCGCTGCACCAGCGGTGAGCGGCACAGCAGGTCATAAACGATCCAGCCCACGACCAGGCTGCCGATGCCGATCCCGATCGCCTGCCCGCTCGACAGATCGGCCACGCTGCGGTCGATCATCATCGCTTTCGCATTCATGTAATACACGATGCTCAAGAGCGCAAAGCCCGACAGCCACGTGGAATAGGCTTCCCACTTGAACCAGTGCAGCTCCTTCGGCAGTTCGGCAGGCGCCACCAGGTATTTTTGCGGGTTGTAGAAGCCGCCGCCGTGCACCGCCCACAGCTCGCCGGCCACCCCTTTGCGCTCGAGGTCCGAGCCGGGCGCCGGCGGCTTGATCGTGTTGTCGAGCCAGACGAAGTAGAACGATGCGCCGATCCAGGCGATACCGGTGATGATGTGCAGCCAGCGCAACAGCAGATTGAGCCATTCGAGAACGTAGGGGGCCAGGTATCCGGGGTCGAACATGGGCGTCCTTCAGGGTCGCAGATTCAAGGGAACATACGCAAGCGCGCCAGTGCAACCATGGCGACCGACGGCTTGACGATACGCTGATTTCCATTTCTGCAACAACAAAATCGGCGTATATTCGACATATCCGACTCGATATACAACCAAGATTTCACGGCCATGTCCAGCCTGCCCCGCAACCTCGACCTGCACCTGATCCGCATCCTCTACTTGCTGCTGGTGGAGAAAAACGTTTCGCGCGTCGCGCTCAAACTCAATCAACCGCAGCCCTCGATTTCGGCGTCGCTGCGCAAGCTGCGCGAGCTGACGGGCGATCCGATTCTCGTGCGCGGTGCGCGCGGCATGGTGCCGACGCAGCACGGCGAGGGTCTGCTCAAGCCCGCCAAGCGCATTCTGGACGAAGCTGAGAGCCTGTTCGTGCGCAAGGCGCCGTTCCAGCCCGAAGACGCCACGCGCACCTTCCACATCGCCGCGCCGGATTACCTCGATGCGCGCTTCCTGCCCAATGTGGTGGCGCTGCTGCGCCGCGGCTCGCCCGGCAGCAAGGTCGTGATCCACGCACTGGGGCCGGGGCAGGACTACCTGCGCATGCTGTCCGACGGCGACATGGACCTGGTGATCGCCAACTGGGACGAGCCGCCGGCGCACCTGCACATCTCGAAGCTGTTCGAAGACCCGATCATCTGCACGATGCGCGCCGACAGCCCGTACGCGCGGCGCACGGCGCCGGACGCGATGACGCTCGAGGATTATCTCGACCTGCCCCACGTCGCCCCGACCCAGATGCTGCCCGGGTACCACGGCGTGATCGACGCGCATCTCGAGCGCCTGGGCCTGCAGCGCCGCGTGGCGGTGGAGTCGCCCTACTTCGGCGTAATCCCGTACATGCTCACGCAAAGTGACCTGGTCCTGACCACCGGTCGCCAGTTCATCCGCGCCTTTGAGAAGACGCTGCCTTTGAAAAGCTTCACGGTGCCGGTAAAGTTTCCACCGATGCGCTTTTACCAGTTGTGGCACCAGCGCGTGCACCAGTCGACCGAGCACAAATGGCTGCGCGATCAGGTCAGCAGCGCCGCGCGCGCCCTGGTGCTGGGCTAGTCTATATGCGCAGGCTGCTGGCAGCCATCCGCCAGCCGATATGGGCGCAGCCACCGCCAGCCCGTATGATTGATCGCTTGACCACCATGGAGCGCAGATGACCACGATCGCGACGCTGAACGCCTGCGAGGCCGCCGACTTTGTCGAGGCCCTGCGCGGCATCTACGAACATTCGCCATGGATCGCGGCGCGCGCAGCGCCCGCCCGCCCGTTCGCCAGCCTGGCTGCGCTCAAGCGCGCCTTGCAGTCGGTGGTGGATGCAGCCAGCATCGACGAGCAACTGGGGCTGCTGCGCGCCCACCCGGAACTGGCCGGCAAGGCAGCGATTGCCGGCGCCCTGACGGCCGAATCGACGAGCGAGCAAGCCAGTTCGGGGCTCGACCGCTGCACACTGCACGAGTATGCGCAACTGCATGCGCTCAATGCCGACTACAACGGCCGCTTCGGCTTTCCGTTCATCCTCGCGGTCAAGGGGCCGACCGGCCAGGGCCTGTCGCGCCAGGCCATCATCGCCACCTTCGAGCGGCGCATCGGCAATGCGCGCGGGGACGAGCTGCGCGAAGCGCTGCGCCAGGTGCACCGCATCGCCGAGATTCGGCTGAACGCACTGCTGGGCGTGACGCCGTCGCTTGGCGCGCGCGTGATGGACTGGTGCGAAACGCTGGGCGCCATCAGCGACGTTGAGACGAACCTGACCTGCGCCTACATGACGCCGGCCCACCAGCGCACCGCCGCGTGCATCGCCGGCTGGATGCGCGCGGCCGGCATGACGGTCCACATCGACGCGGTGGGCAATGTCGTCGGCCGCTACGCCGCCGCGCAGCCAGACGCAAAAACCCTGGCGACCGGTTCGCACTACGACACCGTGCGCGATGGCGGCAAGTACGACGGGCGCCTGGGCATCCTGCTGCCGATCGCCGTCGTCGCCGACCTGCACGCACGCGGCCAGCGCCTGCCGTACGACCTGGAGGTGATCGCGTTTGCCGAAGAAGAAGGCGTGCGTTTCCGCAGCACGTTCCTGGGCAGCAGCGCCATTGCCGGCAGCTTCGACATGGGGTTGCTGAGCGCGGTCGACAGCGACAGCGTCACGCTGGGCGACGCGCTGGCGCAGGCTGGCCAAGATCCTGCGCACATCGCCGCCATCGCACGCGATCCGGCGTCGCTACTCGGCTTTGTCGAAGTTCACATCGAACAAGGCCCGGTGCTGCTCGAACGCGGCTTGCCTCTGGGCGTGGTGAACGCGATTGCCGGCAGCTCGCGCTATATCGTCGAACTGCGCGGCGTGGCCAGCCACGCGGGCACCACGCCGATGGGCATGCGGCGCGATGCAGCTGTTGCCGCCGCCGAGATCGTGCTGCTGGTGGAAGCGCGCTGCCGCCAAGGCGCGGCGCTGGTCGGCACGGTTGGCCAGCTCGAGGTGCCGGGCGGCTCGGTCAACGTGATCGCCGGCGCCTGCCGCCTGTCGCTCGACATCCGCGCCGCCGACGATGCGGTGCGCCTGGCCGCAGTGGGCGATATCCTCGCCGGCATCAGCGCCATCTGCGCCGCGCGCGGCATCGGCGAGCGACTGGTCAAGCTGCTGGAGATCGACGCCGTGCCGTGCGCGCCGCGCCTGATGGCGCAGCTGGGCGCAGCGGTGGAACGGGCTGGCCTGCCCCATTTCGAGCTGCCATCCGGCGCCGGCCACGACGCCATGTGCATGGCACAACTGACTGACGTGGCGATGCTGTTCGTCCGCTGCGGCAACGGCGGGATCAGCCACAATCCGCTCGAGACGATGACGGCGGACGATGCCGATATCGCGGGGCGGGTGTTGCTGGACTTTCTGGAACGGGTCGGCAACACGCACGGGTAAGAACGTTCCAAAAGCGATGAACTTGCCTCGCATGAATTCGCGTTTACTACTATTTTTTGAATCGTCACATCAGTCAGGATTACATGCGCACATCTGCTTTGTACTGCTCCCTCCTCATGGGACTGCCATTTTCTACGCTCGCTGCCGAAGTAGAAACGACGCAGGTCTTTTACAGCAACGGGCAACTCGAATATATCGGCTCCGTCGACAGTGACGCGAATCAGCGGCTCTTTGCGCTGTATGAAAAGCTGGCGAAAAAGCCGACGACCCTGTCGATCCGCAGCCTTGGTGGCGACACCAATCCCGGCATGGAACTGGGCGCGTGGGTGCATGCGCACAAGCTGAATGTGAGGGTCATGGAATTCTGTTTTTCTTCCTGCGCCAATTACGTGTTCCCGGCCGCAGTGAAAAAAACTGTCAGCAACTTCGCCATGGTCGGGTATCACGGCGGGCCCGGCGGGCCGTTACAGATTGAGCTGGACGACGCGCTGACCGCTGCCCAGCGCAAGGCTTTGCTGGATGACATCGAGAAACGGCGCGTCCAGAGTGGCCGCCGTGAAGCTGAATTTTATAAAACGATCAGCGTGCGCACCGATCTCAGCACACTCGGGCAAGGTGACCAGTACAAGCCGTATTACGACAAAAATCCGGACGCACTCGGCTGGACCTATTCGCTCGACGACTTTACCCGGCTGGGCGTACGCGATATCAAGGTGATCAATCCGCCCTGGAAGCCGGGCACTGCGTCCGGACAAACGCCCGTAGTGACCATACCGATCGACGTCAAGCCTGCGCCCGCATCTTGAGCGAGCCACCAGCGCGTTCTGCGTGCCGCGCCGTGCTCAAGACGTCCCGAAACTGACGAGGTTGCGTTGCGACTGGTCGCGTGTCACCAGTACGCGGGCCAGTTCCACCGGCACACATGCTTGCTGCGTGAATGTCCGGGACTGCGCCTTGGCAGCCTCCGCAACGCGTTTCTCTTCCGTTACCACGTCATAGTTCCCACGTTTGAAGATCAGATGCTCGATGCCATCGTCACCAGCTGGTGCCGGCTTGACGACGACCAGCGACCAGTGACCTTCATCGCCAACAAATTGCTTGCGCTTCAAGAAGTCATTCACGCGCGCCGCCGCGAGAGCACCGTCGGGCACTCTATCCTGGTAAGGCGTCAGCGGACACAGCAAGGTACCAGCAGGCCACTCCAGACCCACCAGCGGTACGACGGCATCGGGACGCATTTGCGACAGCTGCCGATCGATCGGATGCCGGTCCTGGGCACAGGCGCCGAGCGCCAACAACGCAAGGATGCCGATGGTGCGAAATGATTTCTTCATATGAAGCGTGCCTGTTCGAGGTAACAATGAATCGACCGGTAAGGCACGATCCGTTGATGATTCTTGACTGATCGTTCAAGTATCCTTACATTGTGATTATCTTATAACCTTTCAGCACCGATCCTGTCCCGTGGCCCGCCCGAGAAATTTTGTTGAAGAAGATGTCATCGACAGCGCGGCGGCGGTGTTTGGCCGCCTCGGCTATACAGCGTGCTCGATCGACGATCTCGTCGAAGCGACAGGGCTGCAACGGGGCAGCCTCTACAAAGCCTTCGGTTCCAAGCGGGGTCTCTTTGAAAAAGTATTGCGAAAGACGCTGGCCGGCAACTGGGCAAGCGATGGCGCATCCCTGGATCTGATGATCACGGCGTTGCGGGAACTGGCGAGCTTCGACCTCCCCGTCGCCGACCTGTGTCGTTGCGCACTGGCGGCACATGCATCAAACGCAGCAGAATTGCTTGGCTCCCGTTTACTCGACCATCTACCACGCAAGGAATGACAATGCCACGACTGGAACTGACCGACAGTGAGCTCATCGTCCATCTGGGCAAATGGGAAAAACTGATGGCACTGCACCCTGACGTACGCATTCCCCTCCAGCAGGTACGCGGCGCGACCGAAGACCCCGATTTTGGTGGAGCAAGCGGGTTCAAGCTGGGCCTGCGCCTCCCTGGAACGCATATTCCTTATGTCGTCGCGGCCGGGACTTTTCTCAAGGCAGGCGACAGGCAGTTCGTTTTCACGCGGCGCAAGCTGCACACCATCGTCATCGAACTGGCGGACCATGAATGGACGCGCCTCGTGATCGGCGTGCCCGATGCCCACGCGGCCGCCGCCCACATCAACGCTGCGGTCGCCCGCCTTGGCACCAATGCAGGCTGACCCGCTGCCTGCCTCGATCGCGCCGGTAGATGATGACGTTAAACAGCATGGCGCTTGTCTGCACGCCCCGAGTCGATGGTATGCTAACGCTTACAACTATGACAATGCAAACCCATGTCGACTTATAGCACCCCTGTCCTGACCACCCAACGCCTGATGCTGCGCCCGCTGGCCGCTACCGATGCACGGGCCTTGTACACCATTTTTTCCGACCCTGCCGTCGTGCGCTACTGGAGCGCCGAGCCGTGGACCGACATCTCGATGGCCGAAACCGCCATTGCGCGCGCCCTCGAAGCCTACCGCGACGAGACCGAGCTGCGCTTTGCCATCGAGCTGGCGGGCAGCCGCGAAGTGATCGGCACCGTCGCCCTGCACCACTTCTACAACCAGTACAACCGCTGCGAACTGGGCTACGCCATCGCTAAGGGCCACTGGGGCAATGGCTATGCCAGCGAAGCGATCGAAGCCGTGCTCGATCACGGCTTCAACGAGGTCGGCATCAACCGGGTCGAGGCCGACATCGACCCGCGCAACGACGCATCCGCCCACGTGCTGGAAAAACTCGGTTTTCGCAAGGAAGGCTTCATGCCGCAGCGCTGGCGCGTGCACGGCGAATACGCCGACACCGTGTTCTACGGCCTGCTGCGCGATTACTGGAACGAGCGCAAGGCGTCCTGACGACGATGCAAAGGCCCCCCATGAAAACCATCGCAGCGTGTTCGACCCTGGCGCTTGGGGTTCTTGGGCTGGCCCCGCAATCGGTCGCGGCCCAGGCCACGGTGCCGGCCTGGCGCGAGATCACGATCTACGCCAGCGACGCCAGCTATCCGCAGGCACTCGTGCGGCGTGGCGTTCAGGGCGTGGTCACGATCGAACTCACGCCCGGCATGCGGGGCCGCGAGGCCGCAGCGACGGTGCGCGAGTCATCGCGCTCGGCCGACCTCGACGCGCTGGCCCTTGGCATGGCAAAGCAGCTCGACATCACCAGTGCGGACGGCGCCGCCAGCGGACTGATTACCTACCAGTTCCGCAAGGATCACAGCGCAACCATCGCCACCAAGACCTGCGCCGACTTCAATGTCGATGCGGCGTACCAAAGCGCGACGTTCCCGGAGCGCAGCCTGCGCGGAATGCCCGTGTTCTATGAGAGCGTGGGCAAGCTGATCTACAGCTTTCATCGCGCAGGCGAAAACCGGGCCTTTCCTCCTGTCATTGCGATCCTCGACGCCACGGTGGCCGGCTGCGCGCGCACGCCGCAGGCGGGCATGCTCGACGTGATGCGCCAGGAAGCGCTCAAGCTCATCGCGCCGTAGCACCCATCGTGCAGCGCCGCCGTATTGACACGAAAAACCGTGCCCCGCTCATCCACGCTGACGACCGCTCGCCCCGGCAATCGCACCGTTCATCGGATCGCCCTTGGCCTGCGCCGATTGCATCCCTACAGTAGGGTCATCACTCTTTGAAAGGACTGCACGTGAAAACCATTCATACGCCCGCCAGCCGCTTCCAGTCGATCCTGCGCAACGCCGAAGTGGCCGGCCGCACCACCTGGCGCCTGGCCAAATCCGGGGCGCGCTACCTGACCCGCATGCCGTGGCCGGTGCTGCTGGTGCTTGCCATCGCCCTCGCCGCGCTGGTCACCATCGTGCCGATCGTGCTGGCCCTGTTCGTTGGCCTCCTGGTGCTCAAGTTCGTCGCCGTGGCCGTGTTTGGCCGCCCACAGCGCCGCCTGCGCCACACGAGCGGGGAATAAATCATGGCGGCTGTCCAGATCAACCGCGCGCTCGACTTCGTGCGCGACGCCATGCGCGAAGCGGGCGCCCTGTGGTGGCGCTTCTTCGACTGGCTCGCGCTGATCGAATGGCGCCAGCTGTACCTGGTCTGGTTCCTGGGCTTCGTCGCGGGCTTGTTCGTCAATCTGGTCGAACCGGCGATCTGGTTCATCCTGGTCTCGTTTGGCGTGAAGGTACTCGCCGGCGGCAAGCGCCGCGCCGAACTGCTGGCGCGCGATGCGTCGAGCAAGGCCGACGTGGCCAATCTCGAACGGCGCCTGACCGAAGCGCAGATGGCCACGCTCCAGGCGCAGGTCGAGCCGCACTTCCTGTTCAACACGCTGGCGCTGATCGGCCAGCTGATCGAAACCAATCCGAAGGAAGCCGCGCGCGTGCACGGCCACCTGATCGAATACCTGCGCGCGTCGCTGCCGCAGATGCGCGGGTCGATGGGCAAAGGCGGCACCGGCGGCACGCTGGGCAAGCAGGTCGAACTCTCGCGCGCTTATCTCGCCATCATGCAGGCGCGGATGAAAGAGCGGCTCCAGGTCCGCTTCGAAGTGCCCGATTTTCTGGGCAGCGCGCCGTTCCCGCCGATGATGCTGCAGACGCTGATCGAGAACGCGATCAAGCACGGACTCGAGCCCAAGGTTGCGGGCGGCACGATCGTCGTGCGCTCGCGGGTCGAAGGCGCCACGCTGCATGTCGATGTGCTGGACGACGGCGTCGGCTTTAACCTGCATGCCGGCAGCGGCGTGGGCCTGGCGAATATCCGAGAACGCCTGGCGCTGTTGTACGGCACGTCGGCCGAACTCGTGATCGAAGCACCGGCAACAGGCGGCGCCTGCGTGTCGATTCGCCTGCCGTACCGGATGACCGAAGACGGCTGACCATCTATGCCCACTGCCCTGATTGCCGATGACGAAGCCCTGATGCGCGACCAGTTGCGCTCGCGCCTGCACGAGGCGTGGCCCGAGCTGCGCATCGTTGCCGAAGCTGCCAACGGGGTCGAGGCGGTGGCGCTGGCGGCGCAGCACAAGCCGGACATCGCCTTCCTCGACATCCGCATGCCGGGCATGGGCGGCATCGACGCGGCGCGACAGCTGTACGCCGACTGCCACATCGTGTTTGCCACTGCCTACGACCAGTACGCGGTCGAGGCCTTCGAGCATGGTGCGATCGATTACCTGCTCAAACCGGTGACGCTGGCGCGGCTCGATACCACGGTGGCGCGCCTGCGCCGCCAGCTCGAACACAAGCCGCAGGACATCGGCGCCCAGCTGGCGCGGCTGGCGCAACTGGGCGACCAGCTGCTGGGTCGCGCGGCGCCCTCGTCAAAACCATCGTATCTGCGCTGGATCCAGGCCCAGTCAGGCACCAGCCTGCGGATGGTCGCGACGTCCGAGGTGCTGTTCTTCCAGTCCGACGACAAGTACACGCGGGTGCAGACGGCCACCGCCCAGCACCTGATACGCAAGACGCTCAAGGAACTCGAAGAAGCGCTCGACCCGGACGAATTCTGGCGCATCCACCGCTCGACGCTGGTGCGCGTCGATGCGATCGCCGAAGTGCGGCGCGACCTGCGCGGCCGGCAGATGCTGACGCTGCGCGGGTATCCCGAGGCGCTCGAAGTCAGCCGCAACCACAGCACGCTGTTCCAGCAGATGTAATCGTGCACGACCAACCCGACCTGCCCCCTCCCCCGGCGTATGGCGCAGGCGCCAGTTCGCCTCTTGCCATCTTCTGGATCTTTCTGCTGCTGGGCCTGCGCTCGTTCGGCGGCCCGATCGCCCATCTTGGCTACTTCCGCAATGAATTCGTGCTGCGCCGCCGCTGGCTGGACGACGCACGCTATGGCGAACTCGTCGCACTGTGCCAGTTCCTGCCCGGCCCGGCATCGAGCCAGGTCGGTTTCGCGCTCGGCGTGCTGCGCGGCGGGGGCCTGCTGGGTGGGTGCGCCGCGTGGCTGGGTTTTACCTTGCCGTCGGCGCTGCTGATGCTCGCCTGGGCGCTCGGGGCTGCGGTCACGACCGGCCCGGTGGCTACTGGCGCAGTGCACGGGCTGAAACTGGTGGCGGTCGCCGTTGTCGCGCAGGCCGTGTGGGGCATGGCGGGCACGCTGACGCCCGACTGGCAACGCAAGGTGATTGCCCTGGCCGCCATCGCAATTGTGGTCGTTGCTGCCGGTCCCGGTGGCCAGTTGATTGCCATCGCGGCCGGCGCGCTGGCCGGCTGGGCCTGGTGCCGAGGAGAGGCACCGCACGGCGCTGCCCCGCTCGCGTTTCCGGTGCGCGTGGCGGGCGGCGTGGCCGCGCTGGTCCTGTGTGGTTTGCTGTTCGTGCTGTTGCCCGTCGCCGCCGCTGCCACCCAGTACCGGCCGCTCGCTTTATTCGACGCCTTCTACCGCTCTGGCGCACTCGTGTTCGGCGGTGGCCACGTGGTGCTGCCGCTGCTGCAGGCCGAGACCGTAGCCAGCGGCTGGATCAGCAGCGAAACATTCCTGTCGGGGTATGGCATGGCCCAGGCGCTGCCCGGGCCGCTGTTTGCGTTCGCCGCATTCCTTGGCGCGCAGGCCGGGATGAGCGCTACCGCCGTCGGCGGCGCCTGCGTGGCGCTGGTAGCGTTGTTCTTGCCGGGGCTGCTGCTCGTCTACGGCGCCCTGCCGTTCTGGGCCCGGCTGCAGCGCCAGCGCGCGCTGCGCCACGCTGTCATGGGCGCCAATGCCGCCGTCGTGGGCATTCTCGGCGCGGCGCTGTACAACCCGGTCTGGACGAGTGCCGTGCTCGACCTGCGTGATGCCGCCGTGGCGCTGGCTTGCTTCGTGCTGCTGGTGACGTGGCGCGCGCCCGCCTGGCTGGTCGTGGCCCTGGCCGCCGCAACCGGCGTACTGATGACGCTGGTCTGACGAGCGTCACGTGCCCAATCAGGCCGGGAAATAACGCGTGTTGTCGACATCTTCCATCAGCGTCCCTTGGCGTGGATGCCAATCGAGCACCTCGCGTGTCCAGCTGCACGCTGCCGGCACGTCCATGCCGGCGAAATGCGCCAGCGCGCCAAAGTGCTGCGCTGCTGCAGCGCGCGCGATGCCGGTCACTGGCACGCCCAGCCGGCGTCCGATCGCCCCTGCAATCTCGCTGAATGGGACACCCTCCTCGGCCACGGCGTGATACTGAGCGCCCGGGGCGGCGCGCTCGAGCGCCAGACGAAACACGCGCGCGGCATCCAGACGATGCACCGACGACCAGCGGTTGGCGCCATCGTCGACAAACGCCGCCACCCTTTTTGTACGCGCGAAACCGATCATCATCGGCACCAGGCCATGGTCGCCCTCACCGTGCACGGATGGCGGCAGGCGCACGACCGACGCATTCACACCGCGTGCAACCAGTGCGCTGGCAGCATGTTCCGATGCGCGCGGATAAGCCGGGCTGAGCGGGAACGTCACATCCTCCTCGGTCGCCGGTCGGCCCTGCACATCAAGCACCATGCCAGAGGTGACGACCAGCGGACGATCCGAGCCTCTGAGGGCCGCGCCCAGCGCCTCGATCGCGCGCCGGTCCTGCTGGCAATTGGCGGCGTACCGTGAAAAGTCATGATCGAACGCGGTATGGATCACACCATCGACCGCTGCGACTGCGTCGCGCAGTCCCTCCACCTCATCGAGCGTGCCACGCCATGCCCGCACGCCAAGCGCGGCCAGCGCCGCCGCGCCGGCTTCCGACCGCGTCAGGCCAGTGACGGTGTGGCCGGCAGCGAGTAAATCCTGTACCACGGCAGTGCCGACAAATCCGGTCGCACCGGTAATGAATACATGCATGACATCCTCCTGTTGGGTAGATGTCCACTATCGACGGGCTGCGTATCCGGGTAAAGTAGTGACTTTATACGGGTATAAAAGGTAACAGGATGGATGGGGCAACGAGCCGCGACAATCCGCTGGGCAGCTATCTGAAAGACCGCCGTGCCCGCCTCGACCCGGCAGCGCTCGGGCTGGGCGGCACGCGCCGGCGTACGCCTGGCCTGCGGCGCGAAGAAGTCGCGCAGCGCGCCAGTATCAGCACCACCTGGTACACCTGGCTGGAACAGGGTCGGGGCGGCGCACCGTCAGCTGAGGTCGCTGGGCGCATCGCACGGGCACTGATGCTCACCGGGGCCGAGCGCGAGCACCTGTTCCTGCTGGCCCTGGGCCGGCCACCGGCGCCGCACCATGCGCCGCACGCAGCAATCTCGCCGCGCATCCAGCGCGTGCTCGACGCATTACCGGCCAGCCCGGCCTTCGTCAAGACTGCCAGCTGGGATGTGGTCGCCTGGAACCGCGCCGCCGCGGCGGTGTTTGGCTACGACAGCGCGACGCTCGAGCAACGCAATATCCTGCGCCGCATCTTTTGTGACCCCGCCACGCGCGCCGCCCAGCGCGACTGGGACAGCGTGGCGCGGTTCGTCGTCGCCGCCTTCCGGGCCGACATGACGCGCGCCGGCGTCGATGTCCAGTCGGCGCCGCTGGTCCGCGAGCTGCGCGAGCGCAGCCCGGACTTCGACACGCTGTGGCAAAGCCGGGATGTCGGCACCTACGGCGAAGGCACGAAGCAGTTGCATCATCCGGTAGCCGGCTGGCTCGCGCTGGAATATTCGTCGTTTGCGGTCGATGCTCGCCCGGACCTGTCGATGGTCGTCTACAACCCGGCGACGCCGGAGGATGCGGCGAGGATCACGGCGCTCGTGACCGGCTAAGCTTGCGCGTGCCGGCCTGATCAGCCGAACACGCCCTCGTCCGACCCGTCGCCATCGAAGAACCCGCTCGGCTCATCGCCATGGTTGCTGTCGGCCAGCGGATCGTCAGCCGCGTTCGGTTCATCGATAGCACCGATTCCCGCCTGGTCGGCCAGGGCGCCACCGCTGCTCGTCTCGCCCGCACCATTGTCGGCCAGCAAATGATTGGCACCACCTTCTGCGCCGCCGTGAGCCCCACCATGATCGAGCAGATTGCCGATACCCTGGAACAGGAAGCTGCCCGCGGCCACGCCAGCCGCCGTGGCCGCGATCGTGCCCAGCATGCCGCCGCCGGCGCCGCCCAGGAAGCCGCCGCTGCGGGCTGGTGTTGCTGCACCCTGCGCTGCGCTTTGCACCGGCGCCGGTGACGATGGATTACTTTGCGCCGAATTGCCCCACGTATTCGCGTCGAGGAACCCGCCGCTGCTCTTCGTGGTCTGACGTTCCAGCTCGGCGATGCGCGCCTTGGCATTGCCCAGCGCCTGCTCCACCAGCAGCGCGCGCTGCACAAGCAGGTAAGCGGCATCCGGTTGCTCGGCCACGGCGCGCTGGATCAGCGCATCGGCTTGCGGATCTTTCGTCACGCCACGGGCCTGGACCAGCTGGCCCAGGAAGTCCTGCAAGGTTTTTTCGTCTGACGGGTTCATGATGGTCTCCGGTTGGAAGGTACGATATGCTTACATTGTGGGCCCGTTGTCGAAATTTCAAGCATCTTTGGATTGTCTTCGCTGTTCCGACCAACCGAACCGGGAGCGTTTCATGCCTTCCACCGTCGTCCCCTGCCTGCGTTACCACGACACCCCCGCCATGCTCGCCTGGCTGTGCACGAATTTCGGCTTTACGATACGGCGTTGCATCCCCGGCCGGCAGGGCGAAGTAGCCCATGCCGAGCTCACACTGGGGGATGGCATGGTGATGATCGGCACCCATTCGGAAGATGACTATGGCCGCTTGCTGGCGACACCGGCGCAGGCCGGCGGCTTGCTGACGCAAACGATCTGGCTCCACGTGGATGATGCCGACGCCGTGCATGCCCGCGTGCTCGGCAGCGGCGCGGTGATCACCCAGCCGATCGGCGACGCGCCGCAGGGTGGGCGCGCATTCGCCTGCCGCGATCCGGAGGGCCATCTGTGGCAGGTCGGCACCTACGATCCCTGGGGCGTCGCCTGATGCTGGCTCGGCGCAGCGCTTGTTTGCTATGCTAGCGCCCTTGCGCCGCCTTCGTGATCGGGCGGCCCGTCATATTTAGGGAAAGCACATTATGGTTTCGCTGCAAGAGCAGTTACTCAAGGCCGGCCTGGTCGACAAGAAAAAGGTCAAACAGGTCACACAGGCAAAAAGCAAACAGCACAAGCACGAGCTGCGCACGGGCGTGGAGTCGGTCAACGAAGCGCGCGAAGCAGCGCTCGAGCTGCAGCGCAAGAACGCCGAGCGTGCGCGCGAGCTGAACACCCAGCGCGATGCGGCCGCTGCGCAAAAAGCCATCCTGGCGCAGATCGCGCAGATGGTGCAGAAGAACAAGCAGCCCAAGGGCAAGGGCGACGTCCCTTACAACTTTACGTTCGGTACCAAGATCGAGCGCATCCACGTGACGTCGCAGATCGTCGAGCACCTGGTGGCGGGCCGCCTGGTAATCGTGCACATGAATGGCAGCTTCGAGCTGGTGCCGCGCATCATCGGCGAGAAAATCGCCCAGCGCGATGCGTCGATCGTCGTGCAGATCAAGAAGAAAGTACAGGAAGTGGAAGAGGACGATCCGTACGCGGACTTCAAGATTCCGGACGATCTGATGTGGTAATGGTGGGTTGTAACGCGGTTGGAACGGCGTTGCAACGCCGTTCCAGTACTACATTATTTCTTGGTCTTGTCTTCGATGTTCTGCGTCGCTGAGCCGGTCCGGCTCGCGCTCGAGGTACGCTCGGTCTGCTTCTTAGGCTGACCCATGCCTGCCGCCGTGGTTTCCTGCTTGCTGGTGCCCTGGAAATCGGTCGAGACCGAGTTCGCACTGTCTTCCGGCTCCGCTGCAGGATTGGCGCGCTTGTCCGCAGTGCCCATCACCGGTGCTTTTTGCTGGGTAGCCCCTGCTTTGGCTGGCTGCGGCGTGGTTGGGGTGGTCTGGGCTGCGGCACTTGCCGCGATGACGACGCCACTAAGCAAGACGATCAATTTTTTCATAACAAGCTCCAAGTCGATATGTATATATCATCAATTTGTGATCAACTTGGCGATTACAAGGGCTGATTGATCGAAGCTGCGATCATGGCGCGCAGACGTTTCTGCGCGCCATGAACACTTTCCTTCAGGACTGCAGGTCCTGGCCCCCGAACGCATTCGGTAACTGCGCCGCTGCCGTGGTCTCGAACATGGCACCCGTCAGATTGGTCAGGATCACCGGCAGTTCATTGCCACCCAATTCCAGGATCACTTGCCGGCAAGCGCCGCACGGCGCGATCGGACCTTCGGTCTGGCCGATCACGGCCAGCGCTGCAAAGTCGCCTGGCTTGTAGCCGTTGGCAATGGCGCTGAAGAACGCCGTGCGCTCTGCACAATTGCACAGGCCGTAGGCGGCATTTTCCACATTGCAGCCGCGGAAGATGCGGCCATCCTTGCATTCGAGCGCTGCGCCCACCTGGAAGTTGGAATACGGCGCGTACGCCAGCTCGCGCGCGGCGCGCGCTTCATCGATCAGTTTTGTGTAAGTCATGGTGTTTCTTTCAAGGACGGACGATGCGGTGAATCATTGGCTCGGCAGCCGGCTGCGTGTCGCCGATCTGGTAAGCCGCCTGCACCTGACGTACAGCGCGCTCGGCCGCCTCCGCCGAACGTGCATGCACCATGGCCAGCGGCTGGCCAACGGCGATCCCGTCACGCAGTTCAACCAGGCCCGTCAGGCCCACGGCGAAGTCGATGCTGTCCTGTGGCCGCACACGCCCGCCTCCCAGCGCGACGACCGCGAGGCCCAGGCCACGGGTGTCGACCGAGACGGCATAGCCGGCCTGCAGGGCTGGCGCGGGCACGATAACGGGCGCCGTTTCCAGATGCGCGTCCGGCTTGTCCATCAGGTCGGCCGGGCCGCCCAGCGCCGCAACCATGCGCGCGAAGCGCTCGGCCGCCTCGCCCGAATCGAGTGCGGTTTGCAGCTTGGCACGTGCTTCGGCATCCGTGCCTGCCAGGCCCGAAATCACCAGCATCTCCGCGCACAGCGCCATCGTCACTTCGTGCAGGCGTGCCGGGCGCGCCTTGCCGGTCAGGTAATCGATGGCGACGCGCACTTCCACCGCATTGCCGGCTGCGTGGCACAGCGACTCGTTCATGCCGGTCAGGATGGCCGACGTGCGGGTGCCGGCGCCATTGCCGACGCTGACGATCGATTCGGCCAGTTCCAGCGATTTCTCCGCCGTCGGCATGAAGGCGCCGCTGCCCACTTTCACGTCCATCACCAGCGCATCGAGACCCGCCGACAGCTTTTTCGACAGGATCGAGCCGGTGATCATGGCCACCGATTCGACGGTCGCCGTGGTGTCGCGGATGCTGTAGAAGCGCTTGTCAGCCGGCGCCAGCTGCGCGGTTTGGCCGATGATGGCGACGCCAACGTCTTTCACCACCTTGCGGAAGGTGTCCGGGTCGGGCACGGTGCTGTAGCCGGGGATCGCGTCGAACTTGTCGAGCGTGCCGCCGGTGTGGCCCAGGCCCCGGCCCGAGATCATCGGCACGAAGCCACCGCAGGCCGCGATCATCGGGCCGAGCATCAGCGAGACGACGTCGCCGACGCCGCCGGTCGAGTGCTTGTCGACGACCGGGCCTGGCAGGTCCAGTGATGTCCATTCCATGACCTGGCCCGAGTCGCGCATCGCCAGCGTGAAGGCGACGCGTTCATCCATCGTCATGTCGTTGAAGTAGACCGCCATCGCCAGCGCAGCGATCTGGCCTTCGGTGACGCTGCCGTCAGGGATGCCGCGGACAAAAAACTGGATCTCTTCGGCCGACAGGATGCCGCCATCGCGTTTTTTGCGGATGATTTCTTGGGGGAGGAACATGGGGACGTCTCTATCAATTATTGGCTTCAAAACGTCATTCCCGGCCTTGGCCGGGAATGACGTTGTTGTGGATTGGTGGTGTGTTACACGCCGTACGGGATCCAGACGTTCTTCACCTGGCTCGCATGCTGCAGCACGACACGGCCGCCAGCCTGCTTCGGATCGAACCAGTCGCGCCCTTTCGCGCCGCCGGTCCAGGTGCGCTTGAGCGTCTCGCTCGACAGGCGCTCGACTTCAGCACACCCCTCGGCCGAACCGTCGTGGCGCCACACGGCATCGATCTCGCCGTGCGAGGCCAGCGTGCGCGCCAGTTCGTCGGCCGAACCAGTGACGATATTGAGCGCCCCACCCGGCAGGTCCGACGTATCGAGCACCTGATACAAATCGATCGCCGACAGCGGATACTGCTCCGACGGTACCGCCACCACGCGGTTGCCCAGCGCCAGCGCCGGGGCGACCAGCGAGATGAAGCCCAGCAGCGGGTTCTCGTTCGGGCACACGATGCCGATCACGCCCACCGGTTCGTTCAGCGCCACGGTGATGCCGTGCATCGGCGGCTGGTGCACCTGGCCGTCGTACTTGTCGGCCCAGGCAGCCCAGTAGAACAGGCGCTCGACCGAGGCGGCCACTTCGCGCGCGGCGTCGTTTGAGCCGGTCTGCTGCGCAATGCGCGCGGCGAATTCGTCGGCGCGGATCGCCAGGTTCTCGGCGATGTAGTACAGCACCTGCGCGCGATTGTGCGCCGTGGCCTTGGCCCAGCCGGCCGCCTTGTGCGCCGCTTCGACCGCGTTGCGGATGTCCTTGCGGCTGCCTTCGCCGATGTCGGCCAGGAAGGCGCCGTTGGCGCCATTGATCGCGCGGCTGTAGGCGCCGTCAGGGCGCGCCTGCTTGCCGCCGATGTACAGCTTGGCGGTGCGGTCGATCGCGAACGGGCTGTCGGTGTCCGCTGCTTTCACTGCGCCCTTCGCGGCAAACACCGGCGCGGCAGGCCGTGCATCTTCCGACAGCGGCGTCAGGTATTCGTACATGCCTTCCTTGCCGCCTTCGCGGCCATAGCCCGATTCCTTGTAGCCGCCGAAACCGCAGCCTGCATCGAACTGGTTCGCCGTGTTGATCCAGACCACGCCGGCCTTGATCTGCGGGACGACGTCCAGCGCCAGGCTGATCGACTCGCTCCAGACGCAGGCAGCCAGGCCGTAGACGGTGTTGTTCGCCAGTTGCACGGCTTCCGCCGGGGTGCGGAAGCTCATCGCCACCAGCACCGGCCCGAAGATTTCGGCCTGCGCTACGGCGGCCGACGTCGACGCGCCCGTGATCAGGGTTGGCAGATACCACGAACCCGCCGTCGACAACTCGCCCGTCGGTTGCCAGACTTCGCAACCTTCGGCGCGGGCCGATTCGACCAGACCGTGGATGCGCTGCTGCTGCACCGGATCCACCAGTGCGCCGATGTCGTTCGACTTGTCCAGTGGCGAACCGACACGCAGGGTTTCCATGCGCGCCTTGACCTTCTTGATGAAGCGCTCGTACACCGATTCCTGCACCAGGAGGCGCGAACCGGCGCAGCAGACCTGGCCCTGGTTGAACCAGATCGAGTCGACCAGGCCTTCGACGGCGGCGTCCAGGTCGGCGTCATCGAACACGATGAAGGGCGACTTGCCACCCAGTTCGAGCGACAGCTTCTTGCCGCTGCCAGCGGTCGACTTGCGGATCAGGCGACCGACTTCGGTCGAGCCGGTGAACGCGATCTTGTCGATGCCCGGATGATTGACGATCGCCTCGCCCACGCGGCCATCGCCCGTGACGATATTGACGACACCGGCCGGCACGCCAGCGCGCTGGCAGATTTCGGCAAACAGCAAGGCGGTCAATGGCGTGTACTCGGCCGGCTTGAACACCACGGTGTTGCCGGCAGCCAGCGCCGGCGCGATCTTCCACGCCAGCATCAGGAGCGGGAAGTTCCACGGCACGATCTGGCCGACGACACCGACGGCGCGGTAGTCCGCGAACTCTTCGGCCTGCAGCTGCGCCCAGCCGGCGTGATGGTAGAAATGGCGGGCCACGAGCGGCAGGTCGGCGTCGCGCGTTTCGCGGATCGTCTTGCCGTTGTCGAGCGTTTCGAGCACGGCGAACAGGCGCGCATGCTTTTGCAGCAGGCGCGAAAGCGCGTACATGATCTTGGCGCGGCCATGGCCACCCAGCGCGACCCAGCCCGGCTGCGCGCGGCGCGCGGCTGCGACGGCACGTTCGACATCATCGTCCGTCGCCTGCGTGACCTGCGCCAGTTCGACGCCATCGGCCGGATTGGTCGTGGCGAACGTTTCACCGGCGTCGCTCCAGGCGTTGTCGATGAAGAGGCCAAAGCGGCGCTCGTGACCGTCCAGCCATGCTTGCGCTTCCTTGGTGGTCTCGAGAGCGGGGCCGTAGTCCATGGTCTGAAGAATCTCTTTAATTGTTGGCATGACGTATCCGGATTTAAGGTTGCGCGTGACGATGGGCGGCCGAGTAGTTCCCGGTCACGTAGTGCTCGAGCTGACGTTCGATGTCGGTCAGGAGGCTCGATGCACCGATGCGGAACAGGTGCGGCTGCAGCCAGTCGTTGCCCAGTTCTTCCTTCATCACGGTCAGGTATTGCAGCGCCGACTTCGCGGTCGAGACGCCGCCGGCCGGCTTGTAGCCGACCTGGAAACCGGTCAGTTCGTGGTAGTCGCGAATCGCGCGCACCATCACCAGCGAGACCGGGATGGTGGCGTTCACGCCTTCCTTGCCGGTCGAGGTCTTGATGAAGTCCGCGCCGGCCATCATGCAGACCCACGAGGCTTTCGCTACATTCTCCAGCGTGACCAGGTCACCGGTGGCCAGGATGGCTTTGACGTGCGCGTCGCCGCAAGCCTGGCGGTACGCGACCATCTCGTCGTACAGCGCCTGCCAGTTGCCGAGCAGGACGTGCTGGCGCGTGATGACGATGTCGATTTCGGTGGCGCCGGCAGCGACTGACAGTTCGATCTCGCGCAGCTTGGTTTCCATGCTCGACAGGCCGGCCGGGAATGCCGTGGACACCGCGGCGATCGGCAAGCGGCCCTGCAACACCTTGACGGCCGGCGTGATCATCTCGTGATAGACGCAGACGGCGCCGGTGCTGAGGGTCTCGAGACCCAGCGCGGCCATCAGGTCGGCGCGCAGCGGGCGCATCGCCTTCATGCACAGGCGCTCGACGCGGCCCGGCGTGTCGTCGCCCGACAGCGTGGTCAGGTCGATGCACTCGATCGCGCGCACCAGCCATGCGGCCTGGTATTCCTTCTTCACCGTGCGGCGGTTCGCGAGGCTGGCGGCGCGGCGGTCAGCCGCGTTGCGGTTGACCTTGAGACTGTTGATCAGGCCAAGGTCCAGGTCCATGGCGACGTTGCGTTTGAAGTCCAGCGGCTGGCTCATAGCTGTGCGATTCCGTTCGAGAGTGGTTTGACGCCGAGGTGCTTGGCCAGCGTGGCGCCGATGTCCGAGAAGGTGTCGGCGACCGGCAGTTCCTGCGGCGCGACGTTCGGGCCGAAGAAGATCATCGGGATGTGTTCGCGGGTATGGTCCGAACCCGGCGCGGTCGGGTCGCACCCGTGGTCGGCGGTGAGAACGACCAGGTCGCCGTCCTTCAGCTTGGCCATGAATTCCGGCAGGCGCGCATCCAGCTCGTGCAGCGCATTGGCGTAGCCGGCGACGTCGCGGCGGTGGCCGAAGTGCATGTCGAAGTCGACGAAGTTGACGAACGTGAGCGACTTGTCGCCCGCTTCGTCGGCCACTTCGAGCAGGCGGTCAAAGAGCGCCATATTGTCCGGGCCCTTGATCAGGCGCGTGACGCCCTGCCCTGCATAGATGTCGCTGATCTTGCCAAGAGCGAAGACGTCGCCGCCGGCATCCTTGACGTGGTCCAGCAGCGTCGGCGCGACCGGCGGCACGGCGTAGTCGTGGCGGTTCGACGTGCGCTTGTAGTCGCCGTTGGCGCCCGTGAACGGACGCGCGATCACGCGGCCGATGTTGTACGGCTTGACCAGTTCATAGGCCGCTTCGCAGACGGCGTACAGGCGCTCCAGACCGAAGTGCTCTTCGTGCGCAGCGATCTGCAGCACCGAGTCTGCCGACGTATACAGGATCGGCTTGCCGCTGGCGACGTGCTCATCGCCGAAGTCGTTGATGACGGTGGTGCCCGAGGCGTGGCAGTTGGCCAGCCAGCCCGGCACGCCGGTCAACGCCTGCAGCTTGTCAGTCAGCTCCTTCGGGAACGACGGCACGGTCTTCGGGAAGTAACCCCAGTCGAACAGCACCGGCACACCGGCGATTTCCCAGTGGCCGCTCTGCGTGTCCTTGCCGGTCGACTGTTCGCGCGCGATGCCCCAGGCGCCGGTGAAACCGTCGCGCTGGCTGAAACCCGGCGCCCATTCGCCGCTGGCCTTGTGGCCGGCCGCGCCCAGGCCGAGGCGCTCGAGATTCGGCAGCGCCATCGGCTTGCCTTCCTTCGCAGCCCATTCGGCGATGTGGCCGAAGGTGTTGGCGTCAAGGTCGCCATATTTGTCGGCATCGGGCAGCGCGCCCAGGCCGAAGGAGTCCAGCAGGAGGATGAATGCACGGGACATTGGATCGCTCGCTTTCGGTAAGTGTGATTAAGCGTCTGCGCGTGGGGTCGAACCAAGGCGCTCGATATACGCGTGGATCAGCGTGACCATGTCCTTGGCCGCGATCGCCGCGTACTTCAGGGTCTGCTCGTGCGACAGCGCGAACGGCGACAGGCCTTCGGCCAGGTTCGTGATTGCCGAGACGGCCGTCACTTTCAGGCCACAGTGGCGCGCCGCGATCACTTCAGGGATCAGCGACATGCCGACGACATCGGCGCCCAGCGTCTTGAAGGCGCGGATTTCGGCGACGGTCTCGAAGTGCGGGCCGGCAGCGGCCAGGTACACGCCTTCATTCAGCACGATGCCCTTCTCTTTGGCGACGGCCTTGACCTGCTCGCGCGTCTCGGCGTCATACGCATTGGACATGCTGAAGAAGCGCGGGCCGAAGCGCTCGTCGTTCGGGCCCGACATCGGGCTGCCTGGCAAGAAGTTGATGTGGTCGGTGATCGCGACCAGCGAGCCGGCATCGGCTTCGATGTTCAGCGAGCCGGCGGCGTTGGTCACGAACAGCAGTTCGCAGCCGATCTGCTTCAGGGTACGCACGGCGTTGGTCATCACGCCCGGGCCGTAGCCTTCGTAGAAGTGGCCGCGGCCCTTCATGCAGGCGACCGGCACGCCGGCCAGTTCGCCCAGCACCAGTTCACCGGCGTGGCCGTGCACGGTGCTGATCGGGAAGCCCGGCAGGTCGGCGTAGCTGATCGAGACGGCGTCCGTCATCTGTTCGGCCAGCACACCCAGTCCGGAGCCGAGGATCAGCGCGACGCGCGGTGCAAAGCCCGGCTTGCGGGCGCGGATGATGTCGGCGGCGTCGAACGGGAGATTGCTGGACATGTTATTCCTTGTGAGGTCTGGTGATTTGGGGAAGTGGGGATGAGGCTGGAACGGCCTTCGCAGGCGCGGCGGCATCTGGTCAGCTGAATATTATAACTATGCATGAATGCCGATATGTATGGCAAATACACTTTTTCTTCCCGATTTATATGTTTTCGCGATAAATTAGCAGGACCACGCCGACGTTGACGGCGCCATGACAAATGTCTAGCATTGCCGGACATAAGTTTAAACCAGTCTGCCGAGCGATGCCCAAAAAAGACCAGTTGTACGAGCTGATCCGCGCCAACCCGTTCATCTCCCAGCAAGACATGGCTGCCCGGCTGGGCCTGTCGCGTTCGGCCGTGGCCAACTACATTGCTACGCTCGTGCGCGAGCGGCGCATCCTCGGCCGCGCCTATGTGCTGCCGGATCACCGTCCCGTCGTCTGTATCGGCGCGTCGAATCTCGACCGCAAGCTGCGCTCGCTCGGCCCGCTGGCCCTGGGCACATCGAATCCGGCGCGCCAGACCGAGTCGTTCGGCGGCGTGGCGCGCAATATCGCCGAGAACCTCGCGCGCCTGGGCGCCCCGACGAGTCTCATCACGGCAGTCGGCCCGGACGCCTCGGGCCGCGCGCTGCTCGCGCATGCCGACGAAGCCGGCATCGATACGCGCAGCGTGCTGCTGGTCGACGGCACGGCCAGCGGCACCTACACGGCGGTGCTCGATGAAGATGGCGAAATGCGTGTCGCGCTGGCCGACATGGCGATCAACGACGCGCTCACGCCCGCGTTCTTTGCCAGCCGCGCGCCGCAGCGCGCCGGCGCCGCGCTGATCGTGGCCGACCTGAACCTGCCGCAGGATGCCGTGGCCGGGTTGCTGGGCGACGCACTGGCGAGTGGCGTGCCGATGGTCGTCGTCGCCGTGTCCGAACCGAAGATCAACCGCCTGCCGCGCGACCTGCGCGGCCTGCGCCTCTTGATCCTGAACCTGGGCGAGCTGGCAGAGCGCGCCGGCCGCGCGATGGACAGCGAGGCCGCGATCGCGCGCGCCTGCGCCAACTTGCAGGCCGACGGCGCGCAGGACGTGATCGTCACGCGCGGCGCGCAGGGCGTCATGTTTACCACGCCCGATGGCCTGCGCAGCCTGGCCGCGCCGGTCGTCGACGTCGTCGACGTCACCGGCGCCGGCGACGCCTTTGCCGCCGCCGTCTGCTGGAGCCTGTACAGCGGCGCGACCTCGCTCGACCTGGCCTGCCGCCGCGGCCTGGCGCTATCCTCCATGACCATCGGCTGCGCGCAGACGGTCTGCCCCCAACTTGCGCCCGGCCTGCTCGACGAACCGGCCGGTAGCCAACTCCCTATTACTGATTAACCAGAAACCACCCATGCACAACTTCCTCCTGCTCTCGCCCGAAGTGGCCGCCGCCCGCACCGCCGGCAAACCGATCGTCGCCCTCGAGTCGACCATCATCTCGCACGGCATGCCGTACCCGCAGAACGTGCGCACCGCGCGCGAGGTCGAGCAGATCATCCGCGACGCCGGCGCCGTGCCGGCCACGATCGCCGTCATCGCCGGCAAGATCTGCATCGGCCTGTCGGACGAGCAGCTCGAACTCCTCGGTTCCTCGCCCGACGCGATGAAAGTGAGCCGGCGCGATCTGGCCTACGTGCTGGCGCAGGCGCGCCTGGGCGCGACCACCGTTGCCGCGACGATGATCTGCGCGCAGCTGGCCGGTATCGAAGTGTTCGTCACCGGCGGCATCGGCGGCGTGCACCGCGGCGCCGAAACGAGCTTCGACATCTCGGCCGACCTGCAGGAACTGGCGCAGACCAGCGTGGCGGTCGTCTGCGCCGGCGTCAAATCGATCCTCGACATTGGCCTCACGCTCGAATACCTGGAAACGCATGGCGTACCGGTGATCAGCGTCGGCCAGCCGGGCTTTCCCGCTTTCTTCACGCGCGAGAGCGGCTTCCAGGCCGACTTCCAGATCGACTCGCCCGAAGACCAGGCGGCGTTCATCCGCACCAAGTGGCAGCTTGGCCTGGCCGGCGGCGTTGTGGTGAGCAATCCGGTACCGGCCGACGCCGCGATGGCGCCGACTGAGATCGACGCCATCATCACGCAGGCGCTGGGCGAGGCTGCCAGCCAGAACGTGACCGGCAAGAAGGTCACGCCGTTCCTGCTGGGCCGCATCAAGGAACTCACGGAGGGCCGCAGCCTGGCCACCAATATCGCGCTGGTCAAGCACAACGCGCTGATCGGCGCGCGCCTGGCCGTGGCGCTGAACCACCGCGCGGCCTGAGTCGTCAGCGTAGCCGCCCATGTCGATCGACCTGAAACAACTGAAGTACTTCCTGGCCGTGGCTGAAGAGAAAAGCTTCAGCCGCGCCGCCGAGCGCCTGCACATATCGCAGCCACCGCTGTCGCAGCAGATCATGAAGCTCGAAAGCGAATTGGGCGTGCGCCTGTTTACCCGCACCACGCGCAGCTTCGAGCTGACCGTGGCCGGACGCGCGCTGATGGTCGAAGCAGCCGACCTGCTGGGCCGGATGCGCATGACGATCGATACCATCCGCCAGATCGACCGCGGCCAGGTGGGCCGGCTGCGCGTGGGCATTGTCGGCTCGGCGATGTGGGGGCCGATCCCTGGCCTGCTCGAACGCTTCCAGACCGATTTCCCGCGCGTGACGTGGACGATCCACGAGCTGGGGCCGAACGACCAGTGGGAAGCACTGCGCAACAAGCAGATCGACGTGGGCTTCTGGCGCGAGCCGCGCATCGAACCGGACGTGCTGAAAGCGGCCAACCTGCGCCAGGAGTTGTGCTTCAAGGAGCAGTTCTGCGTGGCGGTCAATGCGCGCCATCCGCTCTCCAGCCGGGATGCGATCTCGCTGCTCGACATCGCCGGCGAGCCGATGCTCACCCTGCACCTGGACCAGTCGGCCGAGCCGCGCTACTTAATGCAATGCTGCGTGAACGCGGGCTTCGAGCCGACCATTTTCCAGGAAGCGGCCGAGCCACAGACGCTGCTGGCGATGGTGGGGGCCGGCCTGGGCGTGGCCCTGATGCCGGAAACGACAAGCCGCATCGGCTGGCCGGGGGTGCGCTTCCTGCCAATTAACGAGCATGCGCCGTCGGCGAACCTGTATATCAGTTACCCGGCGCAGGACGATGCACCGGTGGTGCGGGCATTTCTCAAAATTCTTTTCCCCGATCCGCCAGCAGTGTGAACAATCGAACCGTTTTTGTCCCGTAAAGCATTGCCTTTCTGCACACATGGGTATAATTTCTAGGCAGAAAACTACGCACGATTGAGGCCAATTAATTATTTTTTAACTTTGGGTCCGGTATGATAGTTATCAAGACCATCAATTTTCCAGAGGAGCTCGTATGACTACAGCAACGCCGCGCTACGACGGGCTCCGCCTGAAAAAATTCGACGACGCCGTGTTCGATGACATCGACACGCTGCGCTCGGCGATCGACGACCGCATTGAACAACTATTGAGCGCAAACGGCCAGTCCGACAGCCTGGCCAAGGCCATGCGCACGTCGGCCCTGTCCGCCGGCAAGCGCATGCGTCCGCTGCTGGTCATGCTGGTCGCGCGCGACCTCGGCTGCGCCTCGCCTGCCCTGATCGATGTGGCCTGCTCGGTCGAACTGGTGCACGCAGCCTCGCTGATCCTCGACGACCTGCCGTGCATGGACGACGCCAGCCTGCGCCGCGGCAAACCGGCAATCCACATCCAGTTTGGGCAGGACGTCGCCATCCTGGCCTCGGTGGCCCTGCTCAGCCGCGCCTTTGGCGTGCTGTCGCAATCCCAGGATATCCAGCCGGCCACCCGCGCGCGCCTGGTCGCGACGCTGGCGCAGACGGTGGGCGACCAGGGCCTCGTGCGCGGCCAGTTCGAAGACCTGCACGGCGGCGCGCGCTCACCCGAGGCGATTGCCACCACCAACGAACTCAAGACCGGCCTGCTGCTGGGCGTTGCCGTCGATATGGCAGCGATCATGTGCCACGCCGACGAAAGCGTGTCGCAGCAGTTGCGCGCCTTCGCACTGGCGGCCGGCCAGGCATTCCAGATCAAGGATGACTTCCTCGACGGCGCCGGCAACGACAGCGCGATCACGGGCAAGGACACCGGCAAGGACATCGGCAAGGCCACCCTGATCAACACGCTCGGCTTCGACGAAGCGCAGCGCCGCCTGTCGGCCTGCCTGATCGAGGCTGATCGCTGCCTGGGCGCCGCCATCGGCGGCAAGGGCCGCACGCGGCACTTCATGGGCGCGCTGTTCGCCAAGGAAGCCAAGGGCACGCGCTTCGTCGCCGAACCCGCCAAGCCGCGCGAACTGCGCCCGAGTCACCAGCTGGCCGAGTTGCGCCTGAACTGAATTCCCCTGATCTGATCACCCCTCGCATGACGCACTTCGCGGTCGTGGCTCCGGCCCTGTATAGCCACTTCAACACGCTGATGGTGCTGGCGCGCGAACTCGTCACGCGCGGCCACCGCGTCACCTTCATCCACCGCCCGGACGCTGCCGCCTACGTCAAAGATGCGCGCGTCGGCTTTCACGCGATCGGCGCTGCCACCCATCCGGCCGGTTCGCTGCCTGCGATGCTCGCACGTGTGGCCAATCCCGGCAGCCCGCTGGGCCTGCGCCGCGTGATCCTCGACATGGCCGCCAGCACCGAGATGCTGTGCCGCGAACTGCCGGCCGCGCTGAAGGCGCTGCAGGTCGACTGCGTGCTGGCCGACCAGATGGAAGCGGCCGGCGGCATGGTCGCCGAAAGTATCGGCATGCCGTTCATCTCGATCGCGTGCGCCCTGCCCGTCAACCGCGAGCCGGGCATCCCGCTGCCCGTGATGCCGTTCGTGTACGAAGACAGCGAGCGCGCCTTCAAGATCGTCGAAGGCAGCACGCGCGTCTATGACTGGATGATGGGCCCGCACCACCGCGCGATCGCGGCACAGGCCGAACGCCTTGGCCTGCCACCACGCAGCATGCTGCACGAATGCCTGTCGCCGCTGGCGCAGATCGCGCAGATCGTGCCGGGCTTCGATTTCCCGCGCCGCGAACTGCCAGCGCATTTTCACCATGTCGGGCCGCTGCACGCGGCCAATGTGGCGCCGGCCTTGAGCCCTGAAGAACTGGCGCCGTTCCTGCCGCCGGCATCCAGCACGCGCCCGTTCATCTACGCGTCGCTTGGCACGCTGGTGAGCGACCGCTACAGCCTCTTCAAGCGCATCGCCAAAGCCTGCAAGCAGCTCGATGCTGACCTCTTGATCGCCCATTGCGGCGGCCTGAGTGACGCGCAGGTGCGCTCGCTCGAAGCCATCGGCACTACGCGCGTGCACGCGTACGTGCCGCAACTGGCCGTGCTGGAACGTGCCAACGCCATCGTCTCGCATGCGGGTGCGAACACGATCATGGAAGCGGTCGCGGCGCGCACACCGATCCTGGCGCTGCCGATTGCCTTTGACCACCCGGGCGGCGCGGCACGTGTCGAGTACAGCGGCGTGGGGCTGCGCGCCTCACCGCGCATGAGCAGCGTGGCCGACCTGACGCGCAAGCTGCGCCGGCTGCTGACCGAGCCGGATTTCGCCGCACGCATGGCGCCGCTGTCCGACGCAATCCGCGTTGCCGGTGGCGCGCCGCGCGCAGCCGACATCATCGAGGCTGCACTGCACCTGCCGACGGCGGTGGCCAGCCATGGATGAGCGCAGCAACAGTAGCCGCACCAGCATCGACCACGACCTGATTCTGGTCGGCGGCGGCCTCGCCAACAGCCTGATTGCCTGGCGCCTGCACACCGAGCGCCCCGAACTGCGCATCCTGCTGCTCGAGCAGGGCCCGCACCTGGGCGGCAACCATACCTGGTCATTCCACGACAGCGACCTGAGCGCGGCCCAGCAGCGCTGGATCGCGCCGCTTGTTTCGCACCGCTGGCCCGGCTACGACGTCCTCTTTCCCGAGCATGTGCGCGCGCTGAATGGCGGCTACGCCAGCATTGCCTCGCCCGATTTTGCGCGCACGATCGAGGCTGCCCTCGGCCCGCTGCTGCGCACCGGCGTGCGGATCGACGCCGTCACGCCCACGAGCGTGCGGCTGGCCGATGGCACGCTGCTGCATGCGCACGCCGTCATCGACGGGCGCGGCCCCAGCGCCAGCCCGCACCTGGCCCTGGGCTACCAGACCTTTCTGGGCCAGGAAGTGCGCCTGCACGCGCCGCACGGTTTGACGCAGCCGGTGATCATGGATGCGAGCGTGGCCCAGCAAGGCGGCTACCGCTTCGTCTACCTGCTGCCGTTCGGCCCCGACCGCGTGCTGATCGAGGACACCCATTACGTCGACAGCGCGGTCTGGGAACCGGAACGGCTGCGCGCCAATATCGCCGCCTACGCCGCCGGGCGCGGCTGGCAGATCCGCGACGTGCTGCGCGAAGAACAGGGCTCGTTGCCGATCGTGCTGGCCGGCGACTTCGACCGCTTCTGGGATGCCCTCGATGGCCAGCCAACCGTCGGCCTGCGCGCCGGCCTGTTTCACCAGACGACCGGGTATTCGCTGCCGGTAGCCGTGCGCCTGGCCGAGCGCATCGCGGCCCTGCCCGACCTGGCGGCGCCATTTGCGGCACAATCGCTGTTTGCTGCGATCCGAAAAGAAGCGCGCGACGAATGGCAGCGCCAGGGCTTTTTCCGCATGCTCAACCGCATGCTGTTCATGGCCGGCAGCCCCGACCACCGCTGGCAGGTGATGCAGCGCTTTTACCGCCTGGGCGCGCCGATGATCGCGCGCTTTTACGCCGGCCGCCTGACATTCGCCGACAAGCTGCGCCTGTTGACCGGCAAACCGCCGGTCCCGGTCATGGAAGCCTTCGTCGCCGTCCGCAAGACACAACCCAATCAGATCAGGAATCCCGAATGAACCAGATGAAAATCGAACCCAAGCGCGCCGTCGTGATCGGCGCCGGCTTCGGTGGCCTGGCCCTGGCCATCCGGCTGCAGGCCGGCGGCACGCAGACCACCCTGCTCGAAAAACGCGACAAACCGGGCGGCCGTGCCTATGTCTACGAAGACCAGGGTTTTACCTTCGACGCTGGCCCCACCGTCATCACGGATCCGACCGCGATCGAAGAACTGTTCACGCTGTGCGGCAAGAAGATCGGCGACTATGTCGAGATGCTGCCAGTCACGCCGTTCTACCGCCTGTGCTGGGAAGACGGCACCTTCTTCGACTACGCAAACGACCAGGAAGCGCTCGACCGCCAGATCCATGCCCTCAATCCGGCTGACGTGGCTGGCTACCAGCGCTTTCTCGCCTATTCGAAAGCCGTGTTCGACGAGGGCTACCTGAAGCTGGGCGCGGTGCCGTTCCTGTCGTTCCGCGACATGATCAACGCCGGCCCGAAGCTGGCGCGTCTCGAAGCATGGAAGAGCGTCTACAGCATGGTCTCGCGCTTCGTGAAGAACGAGCACCTGCGCCAGGCGTTCTCGTTCCATTCGCTGCTGGTGGGCGGCAATCCATTTGCCACCAGCTCGATCTACACGCTGATCCACGCGCTGGAACGGCGCTGGGGCGTCTGGTTCCCGCGCGGCGGCACCGGTGCGCTCGTCAATGGCCTCGTGCGCCTGTTCCAGGACATGGGCGGCAAGCTCGAACTGAACGCCCCGGTGGCGCGCATCGAAACCGTCGGCAACCTAGCCAGCGGCGTGCGGCTGGAAGATGGCCGCTGGTTCCCGGCCGACGCCGTTGCGTCGAACGCCGACGTCGTGCATACCTATGCCAACCTGCTGAGCAACCATGGTCGCGGCAGCAGCCAGGGCGAAACGCTGCGCAAGAAACGCTGGAGCAATTCGCTGTTCGTGATCTACTTTGGCCTCAACAAGCACCATGAGCAACTGCAGCACCACACGGTCTGCTTCGGCGCGCGCTACAAGGACCTGATCACCGAGATCTTCAAGAGCGACAAGCTGGCCGACGACTTTTCGCTGTACCTGCACGCGCCGTGCGTGACCGACCCGTCGCTGGCGCCACCGGGCTGCGGCAGCCACTACGTGCTCGCGCCCGTGCCGCACCTGGGCAATGCGCCGATCGACTGGGATGTCGAAGGGCCGCGCTACCGCGACCGCATCTTCGACTACCTCGAGAAACGCTACATGCCGGGCCTGCGCAGCCAGCTCGTCACGAGCCGCATCTTCACGCCGAATGACTTCCGCGACGAGCTCAATGCGCACGTGGGCTCGGCCTTCTCGCTCGAGCCGATCCTGACGCAAAGCGCCTGGTTCCGCCCGCACAACCGCGACGCCGAACTGCCGAACCTGTACCTGGTCGGCGCCGGTACCCACCCCGGCGCGGGCGTGCCGGGCGTGATCGGTTCGGCCAAGGCCACGGCCGGCCTGATGCTCGAAGGTGTCAACGCGGGAGCGCATGCCGGAGGGCTGCGATGACGACAGAGGCCGGCCAGAACCTGATGGCGCACGCGACCCAGACCATCGAGGTCGGGTCGAAGAGCTTTGCAGCGGCGGCCAAACTGTTCCCGCCGGCCACGCGGCGCGCCGTGCTGATGCTGTATGCGTGGTGCCGTCACTGCGACGACGTCGTCGATGGCCAGGAACTGGGTTTTGCCAGCGCCCCGGTGGCGCAGGCCACGCACAATGCGCCGTTCGAACTCGACCGGCTGTACGACAACACCCGCCGCGCCTACGAGGGCGAGCCGATGCGCGATCCGGCCTTTGCCGCGTTCCAGGAAGTGGCGCTGGGCCACGCAATCGCGCCGCGCTATGCCTACGACCACCTGGCCGGCTTTGCCATGGACGTCAACGAGGCGCGCTACCGCACGATCGACGACACGCTGCGCTACTGCTACCACGTGGCCGGCGTCGTCGGCCTGATGATGGCGTCGATCATGGGGGCGCGCGATGAAGCAGTGCTCGACCGGGCCTGCGACCTGGGGCTCGCGTTCCAGCTGACGAATATCGCGCGCGACATCATTGACGACGCGGCCATCGGCCGTTGCTACGTGCCCGATGCGTGGCTGATCGAGGCCGGCATCCAGCCGGATCTGGTCGCGCTGCCGCGCCACCGCGCCGCGCTGGCGACAGTGGCCGCGCGCCTGGTGGACCATGCGGAGCCGTACTACGCGTCGGCGTCGATTGGTCTGGCAGCGCTGCCGCTGCGCTCGGCTTGGGCGATTGCCACGGCGCGCAATGTGTATCGGCAGATCGGGGTGGAAGTGAAACGGCGCGGACCGCGCGCGTGGGACAAGCGGGTCGGCACGTCAAAGGCGACCAAGCTGCGCCTGCTCGCGCTGGGCGGGCTGCAGGCGCTGGCCTCGCGCCTGCAGTCTAGTCGCGAGCTGCCGGTGCGGCGTGGTCTGTGGCAGCGGCCTGGCCGCGCGGACCCCGCAACTGGTTCTGCTGGGCCTGCAACTGCTGTTTGAGTTTGGTGACGGGCGGCGCGTACAGGAAGCCGAACGACACGGCGCCCTCCTTACCCTCGACCGCATGGTGCATGCGGTGGGCCTGGTACAGGCGCTTGAAGTAGCCGCTGCGCGGCACGTAGCGGAACGGCCAGCGCTGGTGCACCAGGCCGTCGTGGGCGATGAAATACAGCAGGCCGTAGCCGGTCATGCCGGCGCCGATCCATTCGATCCGCCCGTAACCGCGCGTGCCGAACCAGATCAGGGCGATGGCGATGCCGGCAAAGACGACGGCGTACAGGTCGTTCTTTTCGAACCAGCCGGTGCGCGGCTCATGGTGCGAGCGATGCCAGCCCCAGCCGAAGCCGTGCATGATGTACTTGTGCGCGACGATGGAAAACAATTCCATGAAGGCGATGGTGGCGATAACGATGAGCGCGTTGAGCAGCATAATGAAGTAAGCGCCTAGATGGGGTGGCGGGCATGGAAGCGGATGCCGATAGCCTAACATGCGACCGTCGCGCACGGTAGGGCAGCATCGGCGGCAGGCGGTCAAACACGATACACCAACAATTGAATCATTGGAGAATACATGCAATCGACTTTCCGTACCCTGCTGCTCGCAGCAGCATTCTGCGCCGCAGGCAGCGCCTCGGCCGCCTCGATCGAAGTGCGCGTCCAGGGCGTCACGGCCAAGGGCAAGGTGCTCGTCGCCGTGTGCGACAAGAACACCTTCCTGAAGGATTGCGCGTATTCCGGCTCGGCCCCGGCCAAGGCAGGCGAAACGGTCGTCACGGTCGACGGCGTACCGACCGGTTCGTGGGCCGTGCTGTCGTATCAGGACGAGAACGACAACGGCAAGCTCGATCGCAACGTGCTGGGCATCCCGAAAGAACCGTACGCATTCAGCCGCGACGCCCGTGGCCGTTTCGGTCCGCCGAGCTTCGAGGATGCGGCGTTCGAGCTGCGTGACGAGAAAGCCGTCACCACGATCAAGCTGCGCTGATCGCTGTCAGTGCGTCGCGCCGCCTGCTTCGCGCAGGTCGGTGTCGACGCCGAGCGTGACTTCCACCGCCAGTTTGACCCCGGCGATGATGTCTTCCAGCGCCATCGACGGTGGCGCATCCGGTCGCGCGGCCGCCTGCTCCGGCAAAAACGGCACGTGGATGAAGCCCGCCTTGATCGGCTGCGGCTGGTTCGAAGCGTGGTGCATCAAGCCATAGAACACATGGTTGCAGACGAACGTGCCGGCAGTCTGCGAGACCCCCGCCACCAGCCCTTGTTCTCGCAGCGCGTGCACGATCGCCTTGATCGGCAGCGTCGAGAAATAGGCGGCCGGACCGTCGGCGGCAATCGCCGTATCGACCGGCTGCTGCCCGCCGTTGTCCAGGATCGACGCATCGTCGACATTGATTGCCACCCGCTCGACCGAGATATCGGGCCGCCCGCCCGCCTGGCCGACCGCGATGACAACATCCGGATGCAGCTCGTCGATCAGCGCCGTCAGATCCTCGATAGCGTCGCCGAACACGCACGGCAACTGGCGCACCTCGACCTGGAAGCCCTCGCCCTGCCACCCTTCCAGCGAGCGCACAGCCTCCCAGGCCGGATTGATGGTGGCGCCATTGAACGGCTCGAAGCCCGTCAGCAGAACAGTCTTGATCATCACAGGTTCATCAAAAAGTAGAGCAGGAAGATATTCGCTACCAGGATCGGCAGCGCACTCGGAATCTGGGCCCGGATCACGGCGTTCTTGTCGGGCAGTTCCAGCAGCGCCGCCGGCACGATATTGAAGTTGGCCGCCATCGGCGTCATCAGGGTACCGCAATACGCGCTGAACATGCCGATCGCCGCCATCACGGCCGGGTTGGCGCCGTACACCCCCACCAGCACCGGGATCCCGACGCCGCCGGCCATGACGGGAAACGCGGCAAAGCCGTTGCCCATCACGATCGTAAATAGCGCCATGCCGAGGCAGTACACGGCGACCGCGATGAACGCCGAGTCCAGGCCGATATAGGTCGTCGTCAGGTGCGCCACGGCCTTGCCCACGCCCGCTTCGGAAAACAGCAGGCCCAGCACCGCCAGGATGTGCGGCAGCACGACGGCCCAGCTCATGGCATCGACGAGGCGGCGCGCTTCACGCACGCCCTGCAGCGGCGTGGCGCGCGTGAGCCAGCACGCGGCAATCAGCGCCACGACTGCGCCGCAGCCCATGCTCACGATGGTGATGTGGGCAGGGTCGAGCAGCGGAAGGCCGCCCAGCTGCACGTCCTTCAATAAAGTCGCGCCGATGACGGTTACCAGCGGCAGCAGCAGCGCCGGGATGAACAGGCGGTTGCCCAGCCGCGCAGCGCTGGCCTGGCGCGCTTCCGGCGCCAGCGCCTTGGGCTGGCCGGCTTTCACGCCACCAAAGCCGGCCAGCAGCGCCATGCCGATCATCAAGGCCCCGACCGCCGCCAGCGGCAGCGCTTCGCCTGCCAGGTACAGCAGCGCGTACAGGCCCCAGAACAGGGCCGTCGTGACCCGGCGCGGATTGCTGCGGTCCACCAGGTTCATGATGGCCACGGCCGCCAGCAGCAGGCCGATGAGGATGTAGAAGTGATCGATCGACAGCGTCATGCGGCGCCCTTCTCGTCCAGCACGGCGCGGGCAATCTCGGCGTCCAGGCGGCGCAGGTTCCAGGCGTGGATGACGAACGCCGTGATCGCCGTCGGGATACCCCACAGCGCGATGTGCAGCGGATTGACCTCGATGCCTGCGGCTTGCAGGATCGTGTGCATCAGGACGATGGCGCCGAACGCGACAAAAATGTCTTCGCCGAAGAACAGGCCGATGTTATCGGTGGCAGCCGACATCGCGCGGATGCGGTAGCGGATGCGCTGTGGCAGCGGGCCGTGCTGCGCTTCGGCCGCCGCTTCGGCCATTGGCGCGACCAGCGGGCGCACCATCGTCGGATGACCACCCAGGCTGGTCAGGCCCAGCGCCGCCGTGCTCTCGCGCGCGAACAGGTAGACGATCAGCAGGCGCCCGGCGGTGGCCGAGCGCACCTTGCCAATGGCGGCCTGGGCGCGGTCACGCAGGCCGAAGCGCTCGAGCAGCCCGATGGCGGCCAGCGGCAGCAGCAGGATCAATGGCAGGTTGCGGGTCTTGAGGAAGGCGGCGCCGAGCGTTTCGAGCAGCGTCATGACCGACATCGCGGCGGCAACGCCCGTGACGCCGCAGGCGGCCACGGCCACCAGCACCGGATTGGCGCGCAGCACAAACCCGACCACGATGACGGCCACGCCGAGCAGTGGCCACAGATTCACAGCAGTTTGCATTGCATTCCCCGGCGGTGATAAACGCGGGCAATCTTACCCGATGTTCATGGGGCGCCGAGGCGAATGTCGGATGAAGGTTAGCCGGGCCGGACAGGATTGGTCGCCAGGTCGCCGACGACCGTATTCCACTGGCGCACGTGGAAGGCGCGCACGAGGCCATTGAGCACGTACGGGTCGCGCGCCGCGAACAGCTGCACCAGCTCTGCGGTCTCGCAGTTGAACAGGAGGACCGCCTTGTCGGCCGGCTCGGCCATGGCGCCGGCGAGGATCAATTCGCCACGTTCCTGCGCTTCCCACGCCAGCGCCAGGTGGGCGTCGCGAAATTCGCCGCGGCGTTCGAGATAGTCGGGGGCCAGATCATAGGTCAGAAGAAAATGCACGAAGACTCCAGAAGATGGCGCGAGGCCGGATGCAACAATCCTACCGGAAAGCCGAACAAGTGGCGCAAGCGTGCTGTCCGGCATCGCTACCATGGGACAGACTCTGCCATGTTGGAATAAAACAACTTTGTAGGCTGCCAAACCGTCATGGAACATGCATAGAAGAATGCTTCTAAGAACAAAACTCGACAGCAGGCGTAGACTTGCAAGCATGGACACCTCGAAAAAAATGGCGGCGGGAATCACTGGACTGGCCAGCATGCTGTGGCTGGGCCTGACCGCTGCCGTCGCGGCCAACCAGCGCCGCCTGGTGTTCAATCCCACGCTCGTGCGCGAAGTCAAAAGCCCTCGTTCGAGTGGTCATCGCACGCGCCCCGTCGTCCTGCGCGCCAAGGACGGCACGCGCCTGGCCGGCTGGCTGATGACGCCAATTATTCCTGGTCCGCGACCCGCCGTACTGTACTTCGGCGGGCGCTCCGAAGAAGTGTCCTGGGTCGCACGCGACGCCGGCAAGCTGTTCCCCAACATGACCGTGCTGGCGATGAATTACCGCGGCTATGGCGATTCGCAAGGCATCCCGGCCGAAATCCACATGATCGAGGACGGCGCCCTGCTCTACGACTGGCTCGCCACACGCGGCCAGGTCGACCCGCAGCGCATCGCCGTCGTTGGCCGCAGCCTGGGTTCGGGCGTCGCCGTGCAGGTGGCCCGCGAGCGCCCGGCGCATTCGGTCGTGCTGATCACGCCGTACGATTCGATCCTGGCGATTGCCAAGCGGCGTTTTCGCGTGATGCCCATCGAATACATGCTGCGCCACCGCTTCGAGTCGATCAAGTACGCACCGATGCTCAAGGCCCCCACCTACGTGCTGCGCGCCGCCAGCGACGATGTCGTGCCCCACTTTCATACCGACCTGCTGGTGGCCAAGCTGGGCGCGCTGGTGGCCGACGAGGTGGTGCCGGACTCCGACCACATGACCATCCCGTACCTCGCAGCGACGCACAACATGGTTGCCAGTTTCCTGACGCGCCAGTTCAATCAACCGGTGACGCCGGCTGCCGCGGCCGCCGTGGCCGATGCCGTGGCCAATGCCACGCCACCGGTCGAAACGACGGCGGCAGCGCCCGATCTGGCCCTCGCCACAAAATAATCGCTGAATTTGTCAGCATTTATATTTCCAGTGAATAAATTGGGAAGTAAAATCGTATTTGTCATCAACTTGCAGCTTGATGCATATTTGACAGCTTGTGCCCGAAGGGCGCGGGCCTGGCCCCAACGACCCTCCCCAGATACAAACCGTAACCACTTGCACGGCGCCGTGCTGCGACAATCGCGCAGCCGATCCCATCGCAAGGCATGCGGCGGGTACAATATCGCTATTCCAGGAGCTCAACCATGAAATTCAAGCAACTCAGCATCACCGTGGCGGCCATGTGCCTTGCCGGCAGCGCGCTGGCAGCGCCATCGACCGCACCGATCGCCGCGCCGAAATTCGGCATGGTCTACGATGCGGGCGGCAAGTTCGACAAGTCGTTCAACCAGTCGGCCTTCGAGGGCCTGCAGCGCTTCTCGAAAGAGACCGGCGTGAAGGTGTTCGAGGTCCAGGCCAATAGCGATACCCAGGCCGAGCAAGTCATGCGCGGCCTGGCGCGCAAGAAGGTCGACCTGATCGCCGCCATCGGTTTCTCGCAAACCCAGGCCGTGCAAAAAGTCGCCCGTGAATTCCCGAACGTGCGCTTCATCCTGATCGACAGCGTGGCGCAAGGCCCGAACATCGAATCGGTGATGTTCAAGGAGCAGGAAGGCGCGTACCTGGTCGGCGTGGCATCGGCCATGGCCTCCAAGACCAAGAAGCTCGGCTTTGTCGGCGGCATGGACATTCCGCTGATCCGCGCGTTCGCCTGCGGCTACGGCCAGGGCGCCAAGGCGCAGGCGCCAAAAGCTGAAATCATCCAGAACATGGTCGGCACCACGGCAGCAGCCTGGAACGACCCGGCCAAGGGCGGCGAGCTGGCACGCGCGCAATTTGACCGTGGCGTGGACGTGGTCTTCGCCGTGGCCGGCGGCAGCGGCATGGGCGCGCTGCAGATGGCCAAGACCAAGGGCAAGCTGGCCGTGGGCGTCGACTCGAACCAGAACTACCTGCACCCGGGCACGATGCTGACCTCGATGGTCAAGCGCGTCGATGTGGCAGTGTATGACTCGTTCATGGCTGTCAAGAAAGGCACCTGGAAAGCAGGCGTCACCTACAAGGGCCTGAAAGAAGGCGGCGTCGACTGGGTGCTGGACAAGGATAACCGCGCGGTCGTCACGCCGGAAATCGAAAAGCGCGTCAACGGCGTACGCCAGGACATCATCAACGGCAAGATCAAGGTCATCGATTACCGCGCCGGCAGTTCCTGCCCGGTCTGATCACCTTCATTCCATTCGAAGCGCGCCGCGCCGGTTGATTACCGGTCCGGCGCGCTTTTGAATGATAAGCACACTTCCTTTTTACGACAGATCGCAATGCAGCCAGCCGTAGAATTTCGCAACGTGAGCAAGGCCTTCGGGCCGGTGCAGGCGAACGCCGACGTCAGCTTCTCGATCGCCAAGGGTTCGATCCATGGTGTGATCGGCGAAAATGGCGCGGGCAAATCCACCCTGATGAGCATCCTGTACGGCTACTACCATGCCGACAGCGGGCAGCTCGTCATCAACGGCAAGGAGCAGCAGATCCGCTCGAGCCAGGAAGCCATCGGGCTCGGCATCGGCATGGTGCACCAGCACTTCATGCTGGTCGAGAACATGACGGTGCTCGACAACGTGATGCTGGGGGCCGAAGGCGCCTTCAAGCTGTCGAAGAAACGCCGCGAAACCGAAGTGAAGCTGCGCGAAATCTGCGCGCGCTACCACCTCGACGTCGATCCGCTGGCTGTGATTTCGGACCTGTCGGTGGGCGCGCAGCAGCGCGTTGAAATCCTCAAGCAGATCTACCGCAGCGCCGAGATCCTGATCCTGGACGAGCCGACAGCCGTGCTCACCACGCAGGAAATCGCGTCGCTGTTCGACATCCTGCGGCTGTTCAAGGAACAGGGCAAGACCATCATCCTGATCACCCACAAGCTGGGCGAGATCATGGACATCACCGACCAGGTGACCGTGATGCGCGCGGGCCGCCTGGCCGGCGCCGTCGCCACGGTCGACACCAGCAAGGAGCAGCTGGCCAACATGATGGTCGGCCGTCCGATCGAAGGCAACCTGCCGCGCAAACCGTATGCGCCGGGCGCCCCGGTGCTGCAGGTCGAGAACCTGCAACTGAAGGACGCCAACGGCGTGCAGCTGCTGGGCGACATCGCCCTCTCGGTGCGCGCTGGCGAAATCGTCGCCATTGCCGGCGTGTCGGGCAATGGCCAGAGCGAGCTGATGCACATCCTGTCGGGCATGCGCCTGCCGACCTCCGGCACCGTGACAGTGGAAGGCAAGCCCCTGCCCTGGGCCGGCCGCTCGAACGCCGACGGCCTGCCCGCCGAGCTGCGCGACATGGGAATCGGCCACGTGCCGGAAGACCGCCTGCGCGACGGCGTGATCAAGGATTTTTCGGTGATGCAGAACACCGTGTTCGGCTACCAGGAGCGCGTCACGAAGGGCATGGGCCTGTTCGATTTCGACGCCATCGCCAAGCGCTGCGCCCATTTGCTCGAAGCCTTCGATGTGCGCCCGAAAGACCCCAATGTGCGTATCGGCCTGCTCTCGGGCGGCAACCAGCAGAAGGTCGTGATCGCGCGCGAAGTCTCGGCGGCGCCCAAGCTGCTGCTGGTGGGCCAGCCCACGCGCGGCGTGGACATCGGCACCATCGAGAGCATCCACACGCAACTGCTGCGCCTGCGCGACGAAGGCGTCGCGATCCTGCTGGTCTCGACTGAGCTGGAAGAAGTGCGCGCGCTGGCTGACCGCATCATCGTGATGTCGGGCGGGCGCATTACCGGCGAATTGCCGATCGACGAATTCGACACGACCCGCATTGGCCTGTTGATGGGCGGGATGCACAAATCATGAAAACCACTGAACTCCCACGCTGGGCCTCGGGCTTTGTCCTGCCGGTCCTGAATCTGCTCTCTGCCCTGCTGGTCGCGGCGCTCGTGATCCATCTGCTGGGCGAAAGCCCGGTCGAGTCGCTGCAGATCCTCGTCAACAGCGCCGTCATCAATCCGGAAGGCCTGAGCTACACGCTGTTCTATGCGTCGACCTTCGTGTTCACCGGCCTGGCCGTCTCGATCGCGATGAAGGCGGGCCTGTTCAACATCGGCGCCGAAGGCCAGATGTATCTGGGCGGCCTGGGCCTGACGCTGGCGATGCTGGCGTTCGATGCGACGCTCTCGCCGTGGCTCCTGATCCCGCTGGCGATCGTGGCCAGCGCTGTCTTTGGCGCGGCCTGGGCCTTCCTGCCCGGCTACCTGCAGGCCAAGCGCGGCAGCCACGTGGTGGTCACGACCATCATGTTCAACTTCATCGCCGCCGGCCTGATGAACTTCATCATCGTCAAGTACATGATTCCCGAGGGCGACCAGAACCCGGCCAGCCGCACCTTCACCGACGCTGCCGCGATCCCGCTGCTGTCGAACTGGCTGCCGTTCTTCGGCGAGAGCACGCCGCTGAACCTGGCCTTCCTGCTGGCCCTGGTCGCGCTGGTGGTCTACTGGGTGGCCGTGTCGCGTTCGAGCTGGGGCTACCGCCTGCAGGCCACCGGCCTGAACGCTAATGCCGCGCACTATGCGGGCGTGCGCATCAGCCGTACGATCATCATTGCGATGCTGATCTCGGGCGCCCTCGCCGGCCTGGCGGCGGTGAACTCGATCCTCGGCTCGACCCATTACCTGAGCCTGAATTTCCCGGCAGGCGCCGGCTTCATCGGCATTGCGATTGCGCTGATGGGCCGCCAGCACCCGGTGGGCATCCTGCTCTCGTCGATCCTGTTCGGCGCGCTGATCCAGGGCGGGTTCGACCTGTCGCTGGAAAAACCGAACATCCCGCAAGAGACCTTTATTTTCATCCAGGGCCTGATCATCCTGTTCTGCGGCGCCATGGAAAACATGTACGCGCCGGCGGTACTCAAACTGATCAACGCAACACGCTCCAACAACGGCGCAAGCAAGGGATAAGCCATGGAAGACTTCCAGTTCGCCAGTATCGTCGTCTCCACCATCCGCAATGCGCCGGTGCTGATGTTCGCGGCCATGGCCGGCCTGTTCGCCGAGCGCAGCGGCGTGGTCGACATCGGCCTCGAAGGCAAGATCCTTGCGTCGGCCTTTGTCTCGGCCGGCGTTGCCTACACCTACCAGGATCCGTGGCTGGGCATCGCGGCCGGCATCGTCGCCTCCGTCGTGCTGGCGCTGATCCAGGCCTTCGTCTCGATCACCCAGAAGGGCAACCAGCTCGTGGCCGGCATCGCGATCAATATCGCGATGAGCGGGCTGACGTTCGTCGTCGCCCAGTACTTCTTCCAGCAGGGCGGCCGCACGCCGGACCTCGGCGAAGCGCGCCTCGCCAGCGTCATCCTGCCCGGGACCGAACTGGTGGCCGACGTCCCGGTGCTGGGCTGGGTCTATGGCAGCCTGATCGGCGGGCACTCGGTGCTGGTGTACCTGGCCTTTGCCCTGCTCCCGATCGTGCACTGGGTGCTGTTCTACAGCCGCTTCGGCCTGCGCCTGCGCGCCTGTGGCGAAAACCCGCATGCAGCTGACGCGGCCGGCATCTCGGTCCAGCGCACCCGCTACACGGCGATGATCATTGCCGGCGTGCTGTGCTCGTTCTCGGGCGCCTACCTGTCGATCGTCCAGAGCGGCTTCTTCTTGCGCGACATGTCGGCCGGCGCCGGCTATCTGGCGCTGACGGCGCTGGTGTTCGGCAACTGGCGCCCCGTGCACACGGTGCTGGGCTGCATGATGTTTGGCTTCTTTGCCGCGGTGCAGATCCAGATCGAAGGCGTCGACCTGCCGGTCGTGGGTCGTATTCCGGGTTCGCTGATCCAGATGATTCCGTACATCGTCACGGTGGTCGTGCTGGCGGGCCTGATGGCCAAGTCGGTGGCGCCCAAGGCGCTGGGCAAGCCGTTCGTCAAATCGCGCTAACGCGTATTCCCCGTCCTGCCCTCCACCGCTGGGGGCAGGAAAGAATTCTCTCAAAATCCCACAACCAACAGTAGTATTGACACTGAAATCGTCGGTATCTCGCCACAATTGCGCGAATTTATCGTCATTACAGCAATTTTTCAGTTTTTCTTGTTCCGAATCTGCAACAATGTGATTCCCCATGGAAACTTTTGGTTTCTATGGACATCGTATTTACTGACTCACGGAACGCCATGACATTTCAAAACCTTAAGATTCGTACGCTGATCCTCAGCGGCTTCGCCACCATTCTTGCAACCATGCTGCTACTGGTGGGAATCGGCCTGCTGCAGATGCAGAAAGCCGAAGCCCTTACCGACAAACTGACCGGCGAAAGCATGTACCGCCTGACCATGCTGCAGGAGTGGCAAGCCATCATCGACGCCAACGCCGCGCGCACCCTTGCCGCCATCAAGGTGACCGATGCAAGCGACGAAAAATACTTCGTCGACGCGATGTCCAAGGCGTCCAAGCGCTCGGATGTGCTGCACAAGGCCCTGGTCGACAGCCTGGCCGGCAACGACGCTGCCATGGCGCTGTTTGCCAAAGTCGACGAGCAGCGCGAAGGCTACCGCAAGGCGCGCAAGAGCGTGATGGCGCAAAAGGCGGCCGGCGACGACGCTGCGGTGCGTGCCTTCCTCACGACCGACATGCTGCCACGCGTGCAGTCCTATCTCGATAGCCTGAGCGCAATCGTCAAATTCCAGCAAGAGGTCGTGGCCGCCGATTCGAAGCAGATCCAGGACGGCTTCCAGACCAGCCTGAAGCTGCAAGTGGCGTTTGCCACGATCGCACTGATCATCGGCGGCCTGTTCGCCTGGTGGATGGGCCGTCGCATCACGACCCCGCTCGAAGAAGCCGTACTGGTCGCGCAGACCGTCGCGACGGGCGACCTGAGCAGCCAGATCGTCGTCCAGGGCAACAATGAAACCGGCGCGCTGATGGGCGCCCTGAGGGACATGAACGACAACCTGGTCGGCATCGTCAGCCAGGTGCGCAGCGGCACCGAAACCATCGCCGAAGCAGCCGACCAGATCTCGGCCGGCAACCTTGAACTGTCGGCCCGCACCGAGCAGCAAGCCGGCGCGCTGGAAGAAACCGCATCGTCGATGGAAGAACTGACCGCAACCGTCCGCCAGAACGCCGACAACGCCCGCGAAGCCAACACGCTTGCGCAGAACGCTTCGCAGGTGGCCGGCCGTGGCGGCGACACCGTTGGCCGCGTCGTCCAGACGATGGACGCGATCACCGATTCGTCGAAGAAGATCGTAGACATTATCGGCGTCATCGACAGCATTGCGTTCCAGACCAATATCCTGGCGCTCAACGCGGCAGTCGAAGCAGCGCGTGCCGGTGAACAGGGCCGCGGTTTCGCGGTCGTGGCATCCGAAGTGCGCAGCCTGGCGCAACGTTCGGCGGCTGCGGCGAAAGAGATCAAAACCCTGATCGGCGACTCGAGCGCCAAGGTCGAAGAAGGCAGCCGCCTGGTGTCGGATGCCGGCGCAACGATGCAGGAAATTGTCAGCAGTATCGGCCGCGTGACGAGCATCATGTCCGGCATCGCCATGGCAAGCCAGGAGCAGTCGGCCGGCATCGAACAGGTGAACCAGGCGATTGCGCAGATGGACCAGGTGACGCAGCAGAACGCGGCGCTGGTCGAAGAGGCGGCCGCCGCATCGACGTCGATGCGCGAACAGGCGAAGGCGTTGTCGCAGCTGGTGTCGACGTTCCGCTTTGAAGCGCAGCAGGTGCGGCCGGCGCTCAAACACGCGGCGCGGCCGGCGCTGGGGATGCGCGAAGCTGCGTAATCCGGGACACATCGAGTTGCTAGCCAAACGCCGGGTTCGCCCGGCGTTTTTCATGGTTTGAAGGAAGGTAGCCAGGGTCACAGCCGACACAGCCGGGGTCAGGTCTGACATTTGGACACGGACTCTTCCTTATTACCGTCCCCACGGCATTCAAAAATCGACGTTTTGTTGAGCTCGTGTCTGAATGTCAGACCTGACCCCGGCTCCAGACCTGACCCCGGCTCCCGGCTCCTGACCCCGGCTCCCATGCTGTGAGTCGAGTGTTGCATGGTCGATGGCGAATCAGGATTTTTACACAACCTTGGCCGATTCCAGTCCTTCGTGACCGTCCGATGTTTTGCGGCCATGGCAACCTGCTATGCTCAGTCCAACGCGCGGGTTCGGCCAAGAGCAGACATGGCTGGAAGCTCAACATCACATCAACGCATCCTTATGAAACTTTTAGACGCGATCTTCCTGTCGGCGCAGATGCCGGAAAACTCTGTGATATGCGCTCGGGAGCCGTTCCACCAGAATAGTGAAGCAATGATCGTTCAGTTTGGTGAGGACTTTTCGATTCCGTGGGAGGTGACGCAGGATGGCTACGTTTATTTTCTTGAGACAGACGGCGTGACAGAGTTGCTTGAGATGATCAGCCAAAAGCGCAGTTCCAGAGAAACGAAAGTTGAGTTTGTTTGCTACTACGCGTCGTGGGATGCATATCCAGCGTTTTACAACGATCTGGGAGACGTAGCCGCACTGAGCCGGTGACCGCTTCGGGTCGGTACCGGCCTGTCGTGACAGTCCATGCTTTTTCAAGCCGGGCAACCTGCCAAGCGGACGCGAACGGCCGGGGTCGGCCAAAAGCGGCGTTACCGACGGTCGTTGAAAAGTGGTGTCAAGTTACAGGCCGTCCCCTCGCCTGATGGTCCTCTACTGCTCTACGGTCGCAGCAATTTGGCGGAACAGTTTATTGACCTCGATTGCCCCCGCCTCATCGTTGTACATCCCCGCAGTGACAACGACAACCAGATCCAGCCCCGGAACCACAACCAGCCGTTGCCCGCCATTCCCGAATGCCGCCGTCCAGGCTTGCTCGCCACCCATCGCCCGGGTCTTTCCGTGCCACCAGTGATAGCCGTACTGGAAGCCGTTACCCGCGGCAATACGAGGTTGCAGCGATGCGTCGATCCATGTGGAAGGCACAATCTGCTTGCCGTTCCAGCGTCCGTGCTGCAGGAGTAACTGCCCAATTTTGGCCAAGTCTTTCGGGCGCATTCGCAAGCCCGCAAAGCCCAGCGGCCGGCCACGGATGTCGTTCAGCCATTCCCAGTCGGTGATGCCCAGCGGCGCGAACAGGCGCGTACGCGCATAGTCTGGTAGGGACATGCCGACGCCTTTTTCGAGCATGGCGGTCAGCACTGCCGTGCCGCCGCCGTTGTAGCTGAAGCTCTGTCCCGCGGGATCTTTCATTGGGCGATCGAACAGGTAACGCGCTTGGGAAGAACGCCAGTACAGGCCCTGTTCTGGATTGCCCGGGCCGTAACCGCCCGACTCGTTCCAGGCCAGCCCGCTGGTCATGTTCAGCAGGTGGCCGATCGTGATGTCCTGGCGCCCCGCCGTCTTCAAGCCAACCAGTTCCGGCATCAGGTCTAGCACACGCGCGTCGAGCGGCGGCACCTTGTTTTCCGATTCGGCGATGCCCCATAACAGGCTCGTTACCGATTTGCTGATCGAGCGTAAGTCGTGTCGGGTGCTGGGATCGAATTCCAGAGTGTGGTCGAACAGCGAGTAGACCGAGCGGTCCTTGCCAGCACGGTAGCACTCAGCCACGACGACGCCGTGGCGTTCGATGACCAAGCCGTGCAGATTGGCACTGTTGGTCTGGAATGCGAACAGCGCCGCTTGCAGCCTGACAGGATCGAAGCCATTGGTGGTGCCAGAAACAGTGTCGCAGCCGGATGTCGCCGCATGGCCAGTACTGCACAACGCCCAGCCGCCAAGGAATGCAGCACCAAGAAATCGGGGAGAAAGGAATCGCATGACTCATCTTGCCATGAAAAAGTTCCTTAAAAGTATCAAATTATTATTGTCGCAGATGGTTTGCTGCACGGGCACTGATCCGGCATTCCTCGCCAGTCACCGAGCGTCCGCACTGGGTCGATTCCTACCCTTCGTGAGAGTTCGCGACTTTTTCGTCCCAGCAACCTGCTAAGCTAACGCTAACGTCCGAGTTCGGCCAAAAGCGGTCATTTAATGCTGCACCTTATGTCAACGATAGAGTCCATGAAAGTAGAATTCACCAGTCCTCGGTATCCCCGGGTTGAGTGCGACCAAGTTCTCGTTGCAGGTGGTGAATTTTCGGACTCGAATGTTGTCGCAAGCGTCTCTGTGGCTGTCGATAGTGCAGTAGTTGCCCGGGTGGACATTCTCTCGAGTGCAGGCGAATCAGGTTTCAGAAGCCTACGTTCCATCGGCAGCATGATCTACATCGGCTTTGGGCGGTTCTTGTTCGTGGTTGATGTTCATCTCAGCCACGTGCGCCGCTATTCACTGAGTGGTTACTTCGGGTATTTATACGACTCCCGTGACCTCGATCAACTTGATAGTCACATCTCCGTCCTTGTCACTTCTGCATCTGAAGTGCTCGCATTTGACCTTACAGGCGGTCTGATCTGGCAGCAGTCCGACCTTGGAATTGATGGCGTGGTACTCCATCGTGCGAGCTCGGGCCAAATTGATGGAGAAGGAGAATGGGATCCGCCTGGCGGCTGGCGGCCGTTCAGCCTGAAGTCAGAAACCGGTTTGATCATCCGAGGACCGCTTCGGGTCGATTCCTGCCCTTCGTGAGAGTTCGCGACTTTTCCATCTCGGTGACCTTATATGCTGAACAGCCGGGTTCGGCCAGAAGCGGTCCTTCGCATACGTCGTGATCGGCCAACTGCGGACGTACAAATTACCGGACTGGAGCTACTGCCGGCCGTTACCGATATAAGGCAAATGATGTCAAGACGTTCTCGCAAAATTATTTGGAGCCGCACAGGACTGTGCTTAGTAGGAATCTACTTCATCCTTACGGTATTGGCGCTCATTGCTGCCTTTTCGACGGGCGATACGAAAGGGAATTTTGTCCTATTACAGCTTCCAATAGCTCTCCAAATAGGGGCGATGCCGGAAAGCCTGTTGCGCCAGTTAGCTGGACTTTCGTGGGGTGTGGCCTATCTCATCATCTGGCCCGCAACCGCGCTGATCCTATACCTGCTTGGTTACTGTGCTGGGTACCTGGTGAAGCCTCAGTCGCACTAACTTACAACAACACCCGGCGAACGAGGAAAACGCCTTGAAACGAAGCACTCTTATCCTTGGCCCAGGCATTCTTGTGGAGGGGAAATAAAGCTCGACACAAAACAATAACGCACATGGTACTGGCTTCGTGGCGTTACCAACCTCATACACCTGCGTCACGGCAGATCCGGCGTTCACGTACGTTGTGCGTCAACCGTGCCGGGCGGCTGCATTGCGGTGATCTTTTTACATCGTTGAATCGGCCGGCCTGCTGCGCTGCGGCTGCCATGGCGCCGGCCAGCGCCCGGCATTCGTTCTCGCCCTGGGCCAGCAACATGCGAAACGAGGGAATGCGCGATATCGACCACAAGATGGCGGCCGTTACCCAGAACGGGCTGGCGTGCAGCCGCCGTTTCCCGGCTGGATAGAGCTGGTCGCCGCCGCTGACGATCAGCGCAAAACACGCCTGCATGCCGCGTGCCAGGACTGCCGCTGTCTACGGCCTGGGCGGCTACTTCGCTTTTGACAGCCGCCATGCTGACATCCTGCTCGGCGTGCTGCCGCCCATTGTGCACATCCGCGCGGAGTCGGACCGTGCAGCATTGCGTAGTGCAATGGAGCGTGTCATGGCCGAACTGCGTACACCTTTGCCGGGCGGATTTTTGATGGCGCGGCACCTGGCGCACCTGGTATTGCTGCAGGCGCTGCGCATCATCCTGGCCGAGGGTCGGGCTGGCGGCATCGGCTGGATTTATGGCCTGGGCGACAAGCAGATTGGCGCCGCGTTGAATGCGCTGCATGGCGATCCGTCCCGCAAGTGGACGATCGACGCGCTGGCCGCCTTGGCGGCGATGTCGCGTTCGACGTTTGCGCTGCGCTTCAAGGAGCGCGTCGGCGAAACGCCCATCGATTACCTGACGCGCTGGCGCATGCTGTTGGCCGCCGACCGGCTGCTGACATCGCGCGACGCGATCGCCGTCATCGCACCGGCGCTCGGCTATGAATCGGAGAGCGCCTTCAGTACCGCGTTCAAGCGTGTCATGGGTTGCGCACCGCGCGACTACGTACGCCAGCCCAGCCCAATTGGGCTGCCCGTAGTCAGGTCACGTAGCCAGCATAGCCAGGGTCAGGTCTGACATTCGGACACAGACTCTTCATTAATATCGTTCGTGCGCAATTCATACATGGAGGTTTTGAATGGGTCCTCTGTTCTCGCTGATTTTGATAGCGGTGGCATCGGCAGCACTATTTGGGGTAGTGTTCCTCGTGTTGAAAATGTTCCTGCGCACCACTGATTCGCTTCGGCGCGCAGGTGGTTTTGTCATAGGAACTGGAATTGGCGCGATCCTGTCTGCAGGGGTACTTGCTCTAGCAATGGGAACTGATGTCACGCTTGCGACAACAACACATGTATACGCTTATCTTTCTGCGGTCGCTCTCGGTGCTCTCGCTGGCGGCACCGCTCTCTCATGCTTCGTCGCGTGGAAGTTTCGTTAGAGCGGCGTCCGCTTCGGGTCCAGGCTGTGTAAAAATGCAAGCAAGGCGTCGGCTTGGCGACACTCGACCTTTCAGATCGCTCACTACGGCGTGTTTTTACACAGCCCCGGTCTTCAGATCGGCGAGCTGCCAAGCTGTCGTAAACGGCCGGGTTCGCCCACAAGCAGCCATTCAACGCAGCCACCAAGAACGGTCAGACTTATGACGGCCAAATTCGTATTGGATTCTCCCCGTGCCAGACTCCTGGTGGAGTTGCCAGCCGACCGCGATAGAATTCTCTCACCCGAAGGTCGGGTTCCGAGGATTGGCGACTTGGTGGTACCGGACCAAGGATTCACTGGTCCGGAGGGATGTCGGATGGTCCTGGCATATTTCCCGACGCTCGACGCCTGTGCGTACGAAGCTGAAATCTATGAGTCGGCATTAAAACAGATTTAATGCCGTGCTAACGCCGAATGTGCGGTGACAAGGGGATGAACGTTCACTTCGGCACGCATTGCCGGCGGTAGACCTAGAAATGAATAATGGAGAATGCACATGCATGGCCCTAGTCCGGACACGGCGTATCCGATGGACGGTTTTCCTCAGATCTGCTTCCTGAAAAACATCGTTACCCGCCCGAACATCGACATTGGCGACTTCACGTATTACGACGATCCCGATGGTGTCGACAACTTCGAAAATAACGTGTTGTATCACTTTCCTTTCATTGGCGATCGGCTGATCATCGGTCGATTTTGTGCAATCGCGCGTGGCGTCAAATTCATCATGAATGGCGCCAATCACCAGATGAATGGTATTTCAACCTTCCCGTTCTTCATTTTCGGCAATGGTTGGGAAGTTGCTCGTCCAGCTGCGGGCGAACTTCCGTACAAAGGCGATACCATCATCGGCAACGATGTCTGGATCGGTTACGACGTATTGATCATGCCCGGCGTGACGATTGGCGATGGCGCCATCCTCGCTGCGCGCTCGGTGGTCACTGCCGATGTCCCGCCTTACACCGTCGTTGGCGGAAACCCTGCTCAGGTCGTGCGACGGCGCTTTGATGCCGACATCGTGCGGCGCCTGCAAGCGGTCGCGTGGTGGGCCCGTTCACCTGCGTGGATCACCAGGCATCTCAATCACATTCGGGCCGCCGACATTGACGCTCTCGAAAGCGCGGCCAATGCCGATCCGCTCGAGTAGACTGTTTTGCTTGCTTACGTCAGGCTGATTTCGGTGTCAGCTTCGCGTCGAGGGGCTGCCGTACGGTGTGAGGCAGAGCCCGGCCAACAACGGCCCGCACGGTCAAACCCTCATTGTTCCGGGACAGATCGGTCCATTAACCAAGCAAGCGTAGATGACCATATTTTCAAACGAACTGAAAACGGCCAAAAGAACAGTACGTATCAGTATCCTGGTGGCGTTAGCATTGGTTGGCCTTGGAATCAATGAGCTTCGTTCGCAACAGACCGGTTCATTTGGTCAGGGAGCAAGCGGCCTGCTTCGCGAGTTTCTATACACCTACGTTGGCGTCACTGGCCTTTTTGCTCTATGGATCGTGCTGGCAATGATCCCTCTCTCGCTTGCACGATTGATATGGCGCCACACACCTCATGCTCCCAGCGATCGCTGGTACCAGAACTAATTTGTGTCGGTAGGTGCCCGCAATCACAGTGGCGCCGGATTTCAAGCCTGGCAATCGGCTAACCATGACTGAGATAATTCAATGAGATCATTCTGCACACGGATCATCGTCACAGTGGCATTGCTGCTTTCGGCGTGCACGGATGCCGGTTCACCTGAGAGCAAAGAGCCGAAGCCGTTCACCGACTTCGATGTGCTTACAATCGATCAATCGGCCTGTTTGTTCGACTGCCCCGTCTTTGAGGTCAAGATTTTTCATGACGGGCGGGTGCGTCATTCCGGCCCAACCTTCGAGCAAACCGGCGGCCCCGATGAATTCCGTATCGACAGGCGCGGCCTGACGCAAATCGCACAGGCGCTGCGCGACGCGCGTTTCGATGAAATGCGCGATCGTTACCAAGACGAGGCCGACGGTTGCGAATTCACGGCGTCCGATATGTCGACCCTTAGTTTGAGCATGAGCCGCGGCCGGGGATTTCGCAATAAAAACGTCGTGCTCTATACCGGCTGCCTCGGCCCCGCCATCCCGACCGAGCGCATCGATACGCTCATCAAGGCTATTGATCGGGTCACAGGCACAGGAGCGCTACTTGAACGAAGGAAGCAGGCACGCCAACGACATGGTGGGGCGGGCAAGCCCGGGAATAGCCGGGGTCAGGTCTGACATTTGGACACGGACTCTTCCTTATTACCCTCCGTACGGTATTCAAAAATCTACGTTGTGTTGAGCTCGTGTCTGAATGTCAGACCTGACCCTGCTTTTAGGCTGTTGACATGCCGTCGACTGTTGAACGCGTGGACGGGGAAACCGTCCACCCTACATCGCATCAAAAATGACCGGGCAGCGCGATCAGTGCCTTGATATTCACGGCGTGACCGGATCCACCGGCTCGAAGCCCGCCGCACGCCGGGTCGAGCGCGCCAGCGTCCAGGCGAAGCCGATGCCGGCCGACGTGCCGGAATTTTTCAGGTGCAGCGGGCTGTCGCGGTTGGCGCTGCCGGCGTACGACTCGTAGCGCACGTAGCCGAACAGGCGCACGTCGGGATTGAGCTGGCGCGTCGCAAACAGGCCCACGCGCGCCAGTACCAGACCGGCGTCGGCGCTGTACGCATCGCGGCTGGCGGTCGCATACTGCGGCGCGACTTCATAGAAATAGCGGTTGATGCGCTTGTCGCCGAACACCACCGACGTATTGGCTTCGAACGACCACAGACCGCGCTCGCCGCGCGTTTCGTAGGCCAGCTTCGGCTCGAACGTCCAGCCCTGACGTCGCAGGCCACCGCGTGCTTCGATCACGGCGCGCAGCGGCAGTTCGGCGCGCAGGCGACTCGTCGCGTCAATGTCGGCCACGCGGATTTTCAGGCGCGGGCCAAATTCGAACAATGCACCCAGGTCTGGCATGCCGGCACGCGCCTCGACGTCGTCCGAGTCCGACGGCAAGGCGCCCGACAAGCCAACGTCGAACTCTAGCCGGTCGGAGCGGAACAGGCGCGCGCCGATACCTGACTGGTCGGCGCGCAGCACTTCCCCGCGGTAGAGCAGGAACGGGATGGGCAGGATGCGGTTGGTACGGTCGTCGGCGCCGGGATAGGCGGGCGTGCTCAGCGCAGCAGCGCCAAGGCCGAATTCCCACAGCGGCAGGCTGGCGCCGGCCAGGGTCTGTGCGTGAGCGTGGAATGCGGGGAACAGGCAGGCTGCCGCGATGGCAACCTTCAATGGAACGTGCATGGGGCCTCGGGAGTCTGGTCGGGGGATGACCGGATTCTATCCGAGGCCGTGCCAAAAGTGCACCGCGCGTGCGAACAATCCGCGCGATGCATGCCGTGGGCTTACGGCCAGATTGCCTGCAGCATCGCGGCCAGGTTGTACCCGCCCTTGATCAGCTGGGTCTTGGCGATTTCGGAGCTCGGCACCGGATAGTTGGCCGGCACTTCGAGCGCGAAGGTGTAATAGGTCTCGCCCTTCTTGCCCGTTTGCGGCGTCAGTTTGCCCGGCACCACGTCAGCATACGCCAGCTTGGCCGACTTCAGGCCGTCTTCCACCCACTGCACCGGCCAGGTGGCCACGTCGCCTTTGGCTTTCGCAACCAGCGGCCCACTCGCGATCGCCACGTCCGCGAACTGCTCCGGTGTGCGCGTCTTGATGCGGCGGAACGCGTAGTCGACCGTCGTGCTGTCCCAATACGAGTGGAACGGCTTGGTCAGCGCCTTTGGCACGCCTTCCTTGACGACGACCGGCGCATCACCCGCTTCTGCAGCAGGAATCACGCCTTTCGACAGTGCCGCCAGTTTTTCGTCATCGAGCAGCAGGTTGTTGCCGCCGCGCGAATCGAACACGAGCGCGTCGTCGATCTCGGCGCGCGATTTCGGCACGATGAACTTGCCGTCCTTGCTGACGAACGCCGAACCGACGTGCAGCGGCTGGTGAATATCGCCGGCGAAGTGCGCCAGCAGGATCAGGGCCTGACGCTTGGTGAACTTGTGCGGGTTCAGGGCCGGGTCGGTCTTGCCCTGCAAGACGGCGATGCACTGCTCCAGCGTCTGCACGATATCGACGTCGCTCGTGCCTACGCCGTGCTCATGATAGTGATCGAGCTGGAACGGCACGTTGGTGTAGTGGTATTCGTTGTGGCGCGGATTGCCTTCGACGTATTCCACCATCTCGGGCGTCTGCGGGCCGCAGTAGGTGCCCTTGACGCAGTCGGCCCAGTTGGCGACCGACGCCAGCGATTCGCCCGGCTGCAGCAGCAGCGCGATCTGCTTCTGGGCGTTGGTCCCCTTGAGCAGCTTGTCGGCGATCGAGCCGACGGCGCGGTGGCCGTCACGGCCCCAGGCAGCGGCGTCCGATGCGCCCAGTAATCCGAAGGCGCTGGTGAGCGCCAACACGCATGCGAGTTTTTTCATGATCATTTTTGATGTGCTTAATTGAGGCGCACGATGCGCGGGGTAGCCGGGGCCAGCGCGGCGCCCTGCCCTTCGAGTTTTTTCAGGTAGGTGATGAAGCCATCCAGGTCGCGCAGGCCGGTGTCGATACGCTCGGTGCCGAGTGCGAATTCGGGATAGCCGTCGCTGCCTTCGGCCAGGAAGTTGTTCAGCGCCAGCCGATAGGTTGCGGTATCAACCAGCGGCTTGCCATCGAGCTTGATACTGCCCGGTACCAGGCGGGTGCCAGCCGGCCGCTTGGCATCCCAGGTATAGGTAAAGCCTTGCGAGACTTGCAGCACGCCGGACGTCACGTTCGCGCCGTCGGGCCACTGGCGTTCGAGCAGATTGCGGATCTGCGCGCCGGTCAGGTTCATCACGACAGTCGTGTTCCCGAATGGCAGCACGGCCTGGGCCTGGCCGAAGTTGACGGTCTTGTCGGCGAGCGCTTCGAGGTCGCGCCGGATGCCGCCATTGTTCATGAACGCGAACTGCGCACCCAGGCTGCGGGCCGAGTCCAGCGCCGCGTCGGCGACCAGGTTACCGAGCGGCGATTCACCCGCGTCGTTATTCTTGCGCAGCAGCGGCGCGACGGCGATCTTCGCGATCGGGCGCGTCAAGGCCGCCTCGCTGCGCTCTTTTACCTGCGCGATATACGCGACCATCTTCGGATCGGCCGGGTACTCGCCCGGCTTCATCACGACATTGGCGACGGTCAGGTTCGACACCGCGCCGCTGGTCGGCTCGACCTGCATCGACACACGCGTGAGAAGATGGCCAGCCGTATCGGCCTGGGTCACGACCCGGCCACCGACATCGCACAGGTAGCCCTGGTGCGAGTGCCCGGTCAGCACCAGCTTGACCGACGGATCGATCTTCTGGACGACCGGGACGATGTCGCCCGTCAGCTTGCTGCAACCGGCTTGCAACGGCGACTCGACCGTGCGGCCGCCCTGGTGCACCAGGGCCACGATGACCTTGGCGCCGGCCGCGCGCATGGCCGGCAGCGCGTTGTTGATCGCTTCGGCTTCGTCGCCGAACGTCAAGCCCGCGATGCCCGATGCGACTACCATGTTCGGCGTATCGCGCAGCACCACTCCGATCAGGCCGACCTTGATGCCCTTGACGGTTTCGATGGTGAAGCCCGGGATGATCGGCTTGCCCGTGACCTTGTCGATCACGTTCGCGCCCAGATAGGTAAATTTGGCACCGCCAAACGTCGGTGTGAATTTGCAGGCCTTGGTCGGGTGCGGCGAATCGCAGCCACCGTTCTGCTGGCGCAGCAGTTCCTTGCGGCCGCCGTCAAATTCGTGGTTGCCTACCGCGCTGGCGCGCAGGTTCAGCATGTTCATCACTTCGATCGTCGGCTCGTCAGCCCACAGCGACGACAGCGCCGGGCTGGCGCCGACGATGTCGCCGGTCGACACGAGCAGCAGGTCCTTGTCCTGTTTGCGCCAGGCCTGCAGGGCTGCGGCCACCGCTTCGGCGCCGCCCGCGCGCATGACCTGGTCCTTGCCATCGGCGCCCTTGAGCACGTAGCGGCTTGGCTCCAGGTTGCCGTGGAAGTCGTTGAGCGATACCAGATTGATGGTAACCGGGGCCTGGGGAGCGGTCACGCAGCCGGCCAGCAGCAGCGCAAAGGTCAGCGTGGAAAGACGGGCGCTTGCGCGACGCGAAACGATCATGAAAAACACCTTTTATGGAATCGGGCCGGGGTGGCCGGCACCCGGACAGCGGGGCTTGGATAAGCGCAACAGCAGGCATTATCCCATGCCGCCTGTGCGCAGGAAATCCTTACAGCATCAGGGCTACCGACTTTTTTGATGAAAAAACGGCCGGTGTTTCCACCGGCCGTTCTGGCTACTTCAGCGAACCCAAGTACTTAGAACTCGTACTTGACGGTTGCCTGGATAGCCCACTGCGATTCGCCCTTGGCCTGACGCAGATCCTGCGATTCGACTTGTGGACGCACTGCGTACACATAACGTCCCTGCGCATCGATACCTGCGTAGTCAACGAAGCTGCGCGCCGTGCCGCCGTTACCCTGGAATGGCACTTCGTAGATACGGCCCCACTTCTTGTTCAGCAGGTTGCCGAAGTTCAAGATGTCGAGTGAGAACGTGCCCTTGTTACGCTCGAACAAGCCCGGGATTTCCTGGCTGATGCGAACGTCGAAGCTGTTGGTCCACTTGGCGAAGCTGCCGTTGCGTTTCACGGCGCCACCAGCGGCGCTCTTGAGCTGGTCGTTCGAATTGACGATGTCCCAGAACTTCTGCTCATTCGCCTTGTTGGTCGCGGTATCGCCGTAGAACACGACTTCGCCGGAACCGAACGCGGTCGGAATGTACATCAGGTCGTTGCCGGCCAGGTTGTCGCCGTTCATGTCATTGTTGAACGTCCAGCTGTACGGCTTGCCTTCACGGCCTTCGTAGAAGATGCCAAGACGGGTGTTGTACTCGCCGAAGAATTTCTTCTGGAAGTTCATCAACGCGCTGACACGGTTCTTCACCAGATAGCTCGAGTTGGCGGTGACTTCTTCGTTCGGGTTGAACACCGAGCGGCCGGAATAGTTCGAGCTCGAGGTCGACGAGGTCAGTGGCGAGACTTCGGTCGCATCGGTATAGCTGTAAGCAACCGACCAGCCAAAGCCCTTGGTCAACGGACGCGACAGCGACAGGGTAACGATATTCGCATCACCCTTGTCGGTGCCCTTGGCCAGCAGCACATTGTTGTAGCTCAGGTTGCTCAGAGCGCGCGACGTCACGCAGCCCGAACGGGTCGAGACGGTGCCATTGGCAACGCTGAAGCAGCTGGCGTCGCGGCCACCGGCGTTCCAGAACAGTTGACGACCATCCGAACCGGTCGCGGTTGCGGCGCCCAGATTCAGGTTTTCGTAGTAGATGCTGTCTTTGTTCTTGGTGTACAGGTACTCCGCACCAAAGACAACGCCATACCATGGCAGTTCAGTGTCGAAAGCAACGTTGGCCTTCCAGATCGACGGCTGTTTGAAGGTCGGATCGAGAATGTCGACGTTGGCCGCTGGGGTCACGCCTGCCACGTTAGGCTGGGCGTTCGGATCGATGTTGAACAGGCCACCGGTGGTCGGGCAGTTGACAGCAGCAGTCGTCGAGCAGCTCACGAAGCGCGTTGCAACGCCCGGGTTCGAGAACGGATTCGACATCCACACGGTTGCCGCCGCGCCCTGGAACAGGCCGAAGCCGCCGCGCAGCTGGGTTGGCCGTGGCGCGTTGCTGAAGCGGTAGTTGAAGCCAACGCGCGGCTGGATCAGGTCCTGGCCATCGATGGTGCGGGTGTTGTCGTAGCCGAAGCCGCCGCGCTGGCGCACGCCGGTTGCCGGGTTGCCTGCGATGACAGCCTGAGCCACGGCAGCATTGGCCAGTGGACGCCCGCCGACGTCGTTGCGGTCATAGCGCACGCCGTAGGTCACGGTCAGGTCTTCGCTGACGGTCCAGGTATCTTGCAGGAACAGACCGGTGTTCTTGACTTCGAACTGGGCGATCGCATTGTTCAGCGAGCCGCCGGCGACTGGCGTCTGCACATTGTAGAAGGTCGGACGGCCGCGGCGGAAGTTCTCCAGCACGGCTGCTTCCAGCGTTGCCTGGCTCGCGGTCGAGCAGTTCGGCAGCGCGCCGAAACCGTAGAACGTGGCGCTGGTGCTGGCGATACAGCCGAAGGTGTACTGGCCGTACACGCCCTGCAGGAACGCGTTGTAGACCTTGTTCTTGGTCTGGTCGACGCCGCCCTTGATTTCGTGGTCGCCCACGATCCAGTTGGCGCCGGCGTAGAAGTCCTTGGTGTCGGTGCGCAGCACGTTGTTTTGACGGCTGTATTCGGTACCGAAGTTCAGGAAACGGTTACCAGTCGGCACGCCGGCTGGGGCGCCGGCTGGCAGCGCGCCCTGGAACTGCAGCGAGATGGCTGGCATCGCGGTTGCGTTCTTCGGGATCGAATCGTAATCGCGGGTCGAGAAGCGCAGTTCGGTCGAGAAGTTCGGGGTCCAGTCCGAGAACAGCTGGGCCACGACGGTCTCGATCGACTTGCCCTGATTGTAGAAGCCCGACGACAGGCCGACGCCGGTGGCCGAGAAGCCCGGGTAGAACGGCTCGTTCTGTTCGGTCTTGGCGTAGCGCAGGTTGGCGCGGTGTTCGTCAGTAATATTCCAGTCGAACTTCAACATGCGCTCTTTCGAGGTCAGCATGGAACCGGCAGGCACTTCCGTACTGCCGATGTCAGTGCCGTAAGTCGTCTGGGCGATGTTCTGGGCTGCAGCGATGGCCGACTGGGTAATGCCGACGGTGGTACCAGCACCGCTGCCGATCGGACCGAAGGCCGGGCTCGAGCGCGAGCTTTCGAAGTTCTCGGCCAGCGCGTAGATGAACAGCTTGTCCTGGATCAGCGGGCCGCTGGCCCAGATACCCTTGGTCGTTTCCTTGGACTTCGGTGCATCGCTATAGGTGTCGTCCGTCGGGTTGTAACGGTCGCCCGACATGGTGTCGTTGCGGAACACGTAGTACACACCACCCTTGTAGGTGTTGGTACCCGACTTGGTTACGGCGTTGATGTTGCCGCCGGTATAGCCTTTTTGGGTGACATCGTAGTTGGCGACGTTGACCTGCACCGACTGGATCGCTTCGATCGAAATCGGCTGGCGCGCGGTCGGGCTGCCGTTCGCTTCCAGGCCGAACGTGTCGTTGATCGCGACGCCGTCGATGGTCAGCGAGTTGTAGCGCGAGTTCTGGCCGGCGACCGAGATTTCGCCGCGTTCCTTGTCGGTCTGCGACACACGCGGGTCAGCGCGGGCATAGTCCTGCAAGTTGCGGTTGATCGATGCCTGGGTCTGGAGCTGGGTATTGCTGATCGCGGTGCCCGCACCCATATTGTTGTTCGAGAAGACTTCCGAACGCGATGCGGTACCGGCGACGGTCACGGTCTGCACGCCCAGGGTGGCGTCGACTTCGGCGGTCTGTGCCAGGTCGAGGAAGACGTTGTTACGGGTTTGGGTGATGCCATCTTTGGTGATGGTGATCGTGTATGGACCACCCACGCGCAGACCGCGTGCAACGTAGCGGCCTTCAGCGTCGGTCACGACATTGCTGACAGAACCCGACTCGGTGTGCAGGATCTGCACTTGCGCGCCGGCAGCCGGCTGACCCGAGACGTTCGAGATACGGCCACCGACGGCCGAAGTGGTGTTCTGTGCGAACGACGGCGACGCCGCCAACGCAACTGACAAAGCCAGCGCCAACTTGGTGAGCCGGATCTGCTGTTGAGTGATCATTGATTACCCCAAAAAGAACTTCAAAGTTGTTTGTTGGACGCCCGACGGACATCCTCCCCTGCTTTACTGCTTGTTATATTCGTCGTGCCGCGTCAGTGATTCAGCCGGCAAGCGGCTGCGATTGTATCGGTACAATGTTTCAACAAAATGACACGATGTGTGGTTTGATTTACACCAGAATTGCGCCAATATGCATCAGCGTTTTCAGCCCGACAAATTCAATTTGGCTTCGCTATTCAGAGCTTTTCCGTATAAATCACCCCGTCGACGTTGTCGTTACGCGACATAAATCGTGTCATTTGGCGCGCTTTATGACATGGCGGAATTATATGCGTGGCATTCCACGGTGAAATTTTTTCGGCAAAAAATCAGTAGAACCAGCGGTGCAAGGGGAAATTCTGTAGCGAGAAGACGACAAACCCGACTTCCGGACGCACTTAGTACCGAAAAGTCGAAGGTTGTTTATGACAGGGAGGCGATCCGGCGAGCGCCGGATCGGGGATGACACACTTTATTTCGCGCGCGCGGTCTGGCTCGCCATGGCAGCGACTTGCGCTTCGAATCGGACGTAACGCCCGTCGAGCTGTTTCGTTAAGCGTTGTTTTTCTGCAACGGGCAGGAACGCGTAGCGGATGCTGTTGTACGACGCTTTCTTGATTTCCGCGTAAGCAGGCTTGAACTGGCTGGCAAATTGCACGTACTCGTGCGACAGCGTGTGACGGGTCACGCCGGCGTCGTCAGTCGAAATCACGTAGGGCACGCCATACTTGCGGTACAGGTGGATCGGATGATCCGCGCCTGCCACGCCGCTGATGAACGCGTTCGAGGTCAGGTTGATCTCGACCGGAATATCCTTCTCGCGCATCGTCTTGATGATGGCCGGTGCATTGGCTTCATGCGCCAGGTCCAGGCCATGGCCGATGCGGTCGGCGCCGGCAATGCCCAGGGCGCTGTCGATGTGGAACTTCAGGCCTTCGGGCGGCACTTCACCCAGCGCCAGTTCGCCCGCATGCATCGCCACTTTCACGTCCGGATACACCGTTTTCAGGAAGCGGAACATCTTCATGTGCAGCAGGTAGTCGCGCATCGACACGTTCAGGCTTTCCTGGCCGACGATGTTCACGCCGACGATGCGGCCGCCCTTGGCGGCGGCCTTGAAGCTCGACACCATCGCCGAAAACACCTGCGACGGCGCCAGGAGGCGCAGCGTGTAGTTCTGGTAGCGCATCGTGAAGCGCTCGTCGTCGATGCCTTCCGACGCAGCATTGATCTGCGCGACGAAGGTGTCGATCGACGTGTTGTAGGCGGCGTTGGCGTCCAGCGCGGCCAGTTCGGCGCGCAACTGGGCGCCCAGCGCCGCGTCGTCGTTCACGCTGGCGCGGGTGCTGGTGTCGAACGCGGGGTTGGCCACGAACGGCGAGAGCAGGAACATCGTTTCGATGTAGCCGACATTTTCGGCGATGGCGCGCGCCTTGATCTCTTGCAGGCCTTCGCGCAGATTGTCGTTGGCCACCGGGCCGAAGTAGCCGAAGGTGCCGAAGAACAGGCGGTCCGGCGCCGGCTGGATGGCGACGTGGTTGCCGAAATCCTTGTTCGACCAGCGCTTGACCAGCTCGCGCCAGGTGTTTTCATCAGCATTGACTTGTGCGCCCGACAGGCAGGTACGCTCCGCAGCCGGCTTGGCGCGCTGCGCGGCGATGGTCGCCTTGTCGGTCTCGATGCGGTAGGTGGTTTTGTCGATGCAGAAGCCCTGCTTGTCGACGAAATCGACATAGGTCTCGGCATAGATCGCGCCCGAATAATGGTGGTGCAAATCGCCGCCCTTGGGCATCTGCGTGAAGAACATCGTCAGCTCGGACAGGCGCGGCGTGCTGCCCTCGATCAGGCTGGCGTAGTGACGCGCGGTGGCCGATTCGTTGGCGGTGACCGATGGCGCCCGGGCCAGGACGGGCGAAGCGACGACGGCCAGCGCCAGCAGCGCACTGCCGGGCAAATACTTGTGCATGGTGAGACTTTCAGGATGAATGGCGAATAAATGACAAGCGCCCAACTCTAACGCCTTCGTGCGGGGTTGGCAATATTGTCAACCCTACCTTTCGTGCACCAGGCGACCATACGAATACGTCGCGGCTACCGTGCGGTCATCACCCAGCAGCGCCAGCGCGAACAGCAGCTCTTCGAGCGAGTGGCTGTGGCTCGTGCGGCGCGCCATCAGCGGCGTCGCTTCGCGGTCAAGCACCACGAAATCGGCTTCGAGACCGGGCGCGAAGCTGCCGATCGTATCCTCCAGCCCCATCGCGCGCGCCGCGCCCAGCGTGGCGAGATAAAACATGCGCAGCGCCGTCAGGTAACTGCCCTTCATGCGCGCGACCTTGTACGCTTCGTTCATCGTCTGCAGCAGCGAGAACGAGGTGCCGGCGCCAACGTCCGTGCCCAGCGACAGCAGCATGCCGGCCTTGTCGGCGCGTTCGAAGTCGAACAGGCCGCTGCCCAGGAACAGGTTCGACGTGGGGCATACGGCGGCGGCCGAGCCGGTAGCCGCCATGCGCGCCATGTCCTCGTCGTCGAGCCAGATGCAGTGGCCGAACATCGCGCGCGGGCGCATCAGACCGTAGCTGTCGTACACGTCGAGATAGCTGCGCGCCTGCGGGAACAGCTCGCCCACCCAGGTGCACTCGTCGCGGTTCTCGGCCACGTGGGTCTGGATGAAGGTGTCCGGGTACGCCGCCGCCAGTTCGCCCGTCAGGCGCAATTGGGTTTCGGTCGACGTCGGCGCAAAGCGCGGCGTGATCGCATACAGCGCGCGGCCGCGCTTGTGCCAGCGCTTGATCAGCGCTTCGCTCTCGCCAAGCTCACCTTCGAGGTCGCGCAGGAAGTCCGGGCAATTGCGGTCCATCAGCACCTTGCCGGCCACCATGCGCAGGTTACGCGCTTCGCTCGCGGCAAAGAACGCGTCGACCGATTGCGGGTGCACGGTGCAGTAGACCATCGCCGTCGTGGTCCCGCAGCGCAGCAGTTCGTCGAGAAAGAAGTCGGCCGTGGAGCGCCCATCTTCATGATCTTCGTAGCGGCGCTCGGTCGGGAACGTATAGGTCTCGAGCCACGGCAGCAGGCCCGGGGCCGGCGAAGCAATCATGTCGGTCTGCGGGTAATGCAGGTGCGTGTCGATGAAGCCCGGGACGATCAGCTTGCCGCGGTAATCGACGGGTTCGAGGCCCGCCGGCAGCGTGGGCGCGAGCGCGGCGTAGTCGCCGGCGGCCTGGATGCGGCCATCCTCGACAATCAGCAGGCCGTCTTCGTGAAACAGCGCGGCGCCGTCGTCGAACGCCGGATCGGCGCGAAAGTGCAGCAGGCTGGCGCGATAGGCCTGCACATTGGGTGATGCAGTGGGCATTACAAAAATTCCGGTTGAGGTTCGGGGTGATGTGCAGCTTCCCACACGGCCAGCAATTGCGCCACACTCGACGCCGCGATCACGGCCGGGGCCTTGCCGGCAATATCGGGCAAGCCGATCGGGCAGACCATATTGGCCAGGCGCGCATCGTCGATGCCGCGCTCGCGCAGGCGCGCTTCGAACTGGCTGCGCTTGGTGCCTGATCCGATCAGGCCGAACCAATCGGGCGTGGCCGGATGCGCGGGGCGCGCCAGGATCGCGTGGCACAGGCGCAGGTCAAGCGCGTGGCTGTGGGTCATGACGAGAAAGCTCGTGCCGGGCGCAGCGTGTGCTACCAGCGCCTCGGGCGTATCGGTCGCCTCGATCGTCACGTTCGCAGGGGTGGATGCCGGGAACATGGCGTCGCGCTCATCGACCCACGTCACGCGGCATGGCAGCTCGGCCAGCGCACGCACGATGGCGGCGCCCACGTGCCCGGCGCCGAACAGCATCAGGTGCGCGCGCGGCGCCAGGACCGGGTCGAGCAGCCAGCGGCGCCCTCCCTCGCCTTCCAGCACCCGGGCTTCGGGTACGCGTTCGAACGCTGGCGCGTCCGGCGTACCCGCGAGGGGCGCCGCGTCGTCGAACAAGGCCCACTCGCACGCGCCGTCCAGCGCGACGAGGCGCCAGGTGTCGACGTTGCAGCGCGTGCGCAGCAGGTCAACCTGCGCGGCATCGATACGCTCGAACGCCAGCCAGGCGATGCCGCCGCAGCACTGGCCAAGGCTCGGGCCAAGCGCAAAGCGTTCGAAGCGGCGCGCTTCGCCAAGCTGCAGCATCGTGCGCGCAATCTCCAGCGCGCGGTGTTCGAGATGGCCGCCGCCGATGGTGTCGTCAAAATCGTGCGCGCGCACCAGCATCTTCGCGCCCGGCTCGCGCGGCACCGAGCCCTTCACGGCTGCCACCGTCACCAGCACGGACGGCACATTGCCCTGGGCGCGCAACCAGTCCATCGTCACGCGCGCGCGCCGATGGCGCCCTCGACGAACGCGATCGCATCCAGAATGGCTTCGCTCGTCGCGGGGGCATTCAGTGGCGGATTGACCCGGTGTCCGCCCACGCTCGAGATGGCGTCACGGATCGCGAAGAACACCGAGAACGGCAGCAGCAGCGGCGGCTCGCCCACGGCCTTGGAGCGGTGGATGCTGTCTTCGACGTTGGCATTGTCGAACAACGCGATGCGGAAATCCTCGGGACAGTCCGAGACCGCAGGAATTTTGTAGGTCGACGGCGCGTGCGTCATCAGCTTGCCAGCCGGGTTCCACCACAGTTCTTCGGTGGTCAGCCACCCCATGCCCTGGATGAACGCGCCTTCGACTTGGCCGATATCGATGGCGGGATTGAGCGAGCGGCCGGCGTCGTACAGCGCATCGACACGCAGCAGCTTCCATTCGCCGGTGAGCGTGTCGACCACCACTTCCGACACCGCCGCGCCGTAGGCGAAGTACGAGAACGGACGCCCCGTCATCGTCTTCGGGTCCCAGTGCAGGCCGGGCGTGGCATAGAAACCATCGGACCACAGCTGCACGCGCGCCAGGTAGGCTTTGGCGACGACTTCCTCGAACGGCAGCGCCAGGCCGGCGACGAACACGGTGCCGGCTGCGAAGCGCACCTCGCTGGCCGCGCCCCCGTACTGCTGCGCCGCGAATTGCGCGAGTCGCGCGCGGATCTTGCCGGCCGCATCCTGCGCGGCCTTGCCGTTGAGGTCAGCACCGGTCGAGGCGGCGGTGGCCGACGTGTTCGAGACCTTGCTGGTGTTGGTGGCGGTCGCGCGCACGCGCCCCAGTTCGACGCCCAATTCGTGCGCCACGACCTGCATCACCTTGGTGTTGATGCCCTGCCCCATCTCTGTGCCGCCGTGATTGACGAGGATGGAGCCATCCACGTACACGTGCACCAGCGCGCCGGCCTGGTTCAGGTGCGTGACGTTGAACGCGATGCCAAACTTGAGCGGCGTCAGCGCCAGCCCCTTCTTGAGCACGGGGCTGCTGTGGTTGTAGTCGTCCACGGCTGCACGGCGCGCGCGGTAGTCGCTGCCCGCTTCGAGTTCGGCCACCAGTTCGGGGATGACGTTGTCGACAATCGTCTGGCCATACGGCGTGACGTTGCGATCCTGCGCGCCGTAGAAATTCAGGCGCCGGATATCGAGCGCATCGCGGCCCAGGTTGCGCGCGATTTCGTCGAGTACGTATTCGATGGCAATCGCGCCCTGCGGACCACCGAAGCCGCGAAACGCGGTGTTCGATTGCGTGTTGGTCTTGCCGCAGGCGGCGCGGATGTCGACGTCGGACAGGTAATACGCATTATCGAAGTGGCAGACGGCGCGCGTGGCCACGGGACCGGACAGGTCGGCCGAGTAGCCGGCGCGCGTGACCATGTCGACCCGCGCGGCCAGGATGCGGCCTTCTTCGTCGTAGCCCACTTCGTAGTCGTAATGGAAGCAGTGGCGCTTGCCGGTGACGAGCATGTCGTCGTCGCGGTCGGCGCGCAGCTTGACCGGGCGGCCCGTACGCACTGCGGCGATGGCGGCAGCGGCAGCCCACAACGCCGACTGCGATTCCTTGCCGCCAAAGCCGCCGCCCATGCGCCGGCACTCGACCGTCACGTGGTGCGAATGCAGGCCAAGCGCATGGGCGATCACGTGCTGCATCTCGCTCGGGTGCTGGGTGGACGAATACACGTGCATGCCGCGGTCCTCGCCGGGAATCGCATACGCGATCTGGCCTTCGAGGTAGAACTGCTCTTGCCCACCCACGTACAACTGGCCCTTGACCGTGTGCGGCGCGCGTGCAAACGCGGCTTCGGCGTCCCCGCGCGTCAGGCGCATGGGCGGGAGCACATACGATTGCGCGGCGCGCGCTGCCTGCGGCGTCAGGATCGCCGGCAGGTCCTCGTACGTGACCTGCGCCAGGCGCGCTGCACGGCGTGCATTGTCGTGGCTGTCGGCGACGACGATGAAGATCGGCTGGCCCACGTACTGCACCAGGCCATCGGCCAGGATCGGATCGTCATGGATGATCGGGCCGCAATCGTTCAGGCCCGGGATGTCGGCCACGGTCAGCACGGCGACCACGCCGGCGCTGGCACGGACTGGCGCCAGGTCGATGGCGGTGATGTGCGCATGCGCGTGCGACGACAGGCCGAGCGCCGCATGCAGCGTACCGGCCAGCTCGGCGATATCGTCGGTGAAGGTCGCGCCGCCGCGCACGTGCAGCTCGCTCGACTCGTGCTTGCGTGCGCGGCCCACTTCGGCCCAGGCGTCCAGGTTCTTGATGCCGCCGTCGTTCATGATCGTCTCCTCAGGCGCCGGCAAAGGCATTGACTGCCTGCGCGGGCAGCGGATCGTGCAGGCGCGTCTCAAGCCAGAAGCGGCGCAGCAGGTTCTGCGCAGTGCGCATCCGGTAGCTGCTCGAGGCGCGGGCATCCGACAGCGGCGCATAGTCGCGGCCCAGCGCGGCCATCGCGCCCGTCAAGACGGCTTCGGTCCACGGCTGGCCCAGCAGCGCAGCCTCGGCCTGCGCGGCGCGCTGTGGCGTTGCAGCCATGCCGCCGAACGCGATGCGGGCGTCGACGATCGTCTCGCCGTCGAGCACGATGGCAAACGCGGCGCACACGGCCGAGATGTCCTGGTCGAAGCGCTTGGCCAGTTTGTAGGTGCGAAAACGCAGGCCCGGCCGCGATTGCGGCAGCGGCACGCGCACGGCCTGGACGAATTCACCGGGCCGCAGATCCTTCTTCTGGTAGCCCAGGTAAAAGTCGTCCAGCGCCAGCACGCGCGTACCGGCGCTGCTGGTCAGGACCACCTGGCTGCCCAGCGCAATCATCCACGGCATCGAGTCGCCGATCGGCGAGCCGTTGGCCACGTTGCCGCCCAGCGTGCCGGCATGGCGGATCGGCAGCGACGCGAAGCGCTGCCAGAGTTCCGTCAGTTCATCGGGATAGCGCGCGGCCAGTGCCTGGTAGGCGTCCTGCAGCGAGACGCCGGCGCCGATCTCCAGCATGCCGTCTTGTTCGCTCATCGTTTTAAGCTCGGTGACCTGGCCGAGATAGATCACGTCGCCCAGCTCGCGCAGGTGCTTGGTAACCCACAGCCCCACGTCGGTCGAACCGGCCAGCAGCACGGCGGCCGGGTGTTCAGCGCGCAGCGCCGCCAGTTCAGCCACGGTGCGCGGCACATGGAAGCGTTGGCCATGCGCTGCGTACGTGAAGCCGTGGCTGCGTTGCAGCGTGCGCAGGCGTTCGGCCAGCGCAGCGCGGTCGAAGGCAACCGGAGGCAGTTCGACCATGCGGCGCGCGGCGTCGATGATCGGGCGGTAGCCGGTGCAGCGGCACAGGTTGCCGGACAGCGCATCGTTGATCTGGCAGCGCGATGGCGCGCGCCCTTCCTGCTTCAGGTACATGCCAAACAGCGACATCGCAAACCCCGGCGTGCAAAAGCCGCATTGCGAGCCGTGGCACTCGACCAGCGCCTGCTGCACGGGATGGGGCGCGCCATCCGGCTGCGCCAGATCTTCCACTGTGAACAGCGCCTTGCCGTCGAGCGTCGGCGTGAACTGGATACAGGCGTTCACGGCGCGCAGCGCCAGCTCGCCATCTTCCAGCGAACCGATCACCACGGTGCAGGCGCCGCAATCGCCCTCGGCGCAACCTTCCTTGGTGCCGGTGCAGCGCAAGTCCTCCCGCAGGTGCTGCAGGATGGTTTGCGTGGGCTTCACGTCGCGCAGTTCGCGCACCTGGCCCTGGTAGAGGAATCGGATCGGTTCTGACATGCCTGTCTTTGGTGAGTGGATTGCTGGACGCCAAAGGCGGAAGGCTACCATTCACGGCCCACCAACCCATAATCAATGGATGATACGGCTCATATCACGAAACATATAATGTAACGCCGTCACAGGGTCCAAGGATGCACCGTTTTCCAATGATTGGCGATGTCGATGCGGCGCGTGACCCAGACCTTGTCGTGCCGGCCCACATAATCGAGGAAGCGTGCCAGCGCTGCCGTGCGGCCCGGGCGGCCCGCCAGACGGCAATGCAGGCCGACCGACAGCATCTTGGGCTGGTTCAAACCATCCGGATCGCCCTCGGCGTACAGCACGTCGAAGGCATCCTTCAGGTAATCAAAGAACTGCGTGCCCGAATTGAAGCCACCGGCCGAGGCAAAGCGCATGTCGTTGGTGTCGAGCGTGTAGGGCACCACCAGGTGTGGCGTGCGGCGCACCAAACCATCGGGTCCGGCCGCCTCGACGTGCTGCCAGAACGGCAGGTCGTCGCCGTAATGGTCGGCGTCGTAGGCAAAGCCGCCATGCTCCACCACGAGGCGGCGTGTGTTGGGCGAGTCGCGCCCCGTGTACCAGCCCTGCGGCGCCGCCCCCGTCAGGTCGCGGAAAATCGCCACTGCTTCGTGCAGGTGCGCGCGCTCGGTGGCTTCGTCGACGTTCTGGTACGAGATCCAGCGCAGACCATGGCAGGCAATCTCGTGGCCCAGTTCCTGGAACGCGGCCACCGCGTCGGGATGGCGCGCCAGCGCCTGCGCCACGCCGAATACGGTCAGCGGCAGCTTGCGGTCCTCGAACAGGCGCAGCAGGCGCCACAGGCCGGCGCGCGAGCCGTATTCGTAGAGCGACTCCATGCTCATGTGGCGCGCGGGGAAGGCACTGGCGCCGACGATCTCGGAAAGAAAAGTTTCGGACGCCGCATCGCCATGCAGCACGTTATTTTCAGCGCCCTCTTCGTAGTTGAGCACGAACTGCAGCGCGATGCGCGCCGCGCCCGGCCACTGCGGATGGGGCGGCGTGCGGCCGTAGCCGGCCAGGTCGCGCGGGTAGGAGGTCGGCATCAGCATTCCAGATAGGAGTTTGTCCGATCGTATGGTGCCATGCGATGCCTGCAGCAGTCCAGTGTGGATGCCTGGCCCGTCGTTCTCTACGTCACTCGCAAGGATTCGACCACCGGCCCGGGGCGTACCCGGCCGTCGATGGCGCGTTCCTTGAGCGCAGTGCGCCCGACGCCCCCAACCGCGCCGACGTCGACGACCAGCGTCGAGCCGGGTGCTGCCTTCTGCAGGGTCGACAGAAAGCCGCCGAGCAGGCGTCGCGTCAGCGCCTGGCGATCGTCCAGCACCGTGACGCGGTCGGCGGCGCCCCACTCGAACTGCACGCCGACCACCCGCGCTTCGGTGGCAAGCAGGTCCAGCAGGTCCTGCACGATGTCCGCAAGTGCCAGCGGCTCGGGCTCGGCGGGGCCAGTACGCTCGAGTGCCAGTACGCGCCAGGTGCGCGCCTGGCGCGCGAACTGCGCGCTCATTGCCTTGGAAGTCTGCACCATGGCGGTGACGTCGGCACCGGCGGCAATCCGGCGCGCCGCAACCTCCATACGCAGGCGTGCGCTCGTCAGGCGTTGCAGCATGTCCTGGCGCAGGCGTTCCAGGGTGTGCTCGATCTCCGGGCCGCTGGTGCTGGAGAGCCACTTGGCCAGCAACTCGCATTCCACCGCTTCCGTGGCGCAGAACAGGATGTCACGCACACGGTCGGCCGTGGCCAGCGTCCGCACCGACATGCTCAGCACGCCCATCGGACCTAGTGGCCCGGTGATCGGTACACCCTGGCACGTGAAGGCATGAAAGCCTTCGATGAAATGCTCGGGGCCGACCAGTTCCACATAACCGTTTTCCGCGATGGCGGTGCCAACGCCGTTGGCGCCGGCATGCGCCTCATCGAGCAGGGAGCCCGGGCGCGGGAAATTCTCATCGGCCATGGTTTCAGGGTCGCCCGTCAGGCACAGCAGCCGGCCGTCGGTGTCCGCCAGCATCGCCGCGTGCCGGTTCTCACCTGCCGCCCGGGACAGGGCTCCAAGAAACGGCGCGGTTGCCGTGATGAGCTCGTGACGCTCTGCGAGCAGCTGCTGGGTGTCGTGCTCTCCCAGCAAGTCGGCGCGGCCGAGGCGAGGATTGCAGCCACTGGCGCGTGCGCGGTCCCAGGCTCTGAGCACGTACGGCCGCAGCGTGTCCGGCGCAAGATTTTGGTGCTGCACATAGCGTTCCCACGTCGCGCGCACCTGGTCGACATCAGGGTGCCGGACATTCGACAGGAAGTACATCAGGACATTCCTGGATCGGATGCGCGCGCAGCTGGCAGCAGGCGTCGCATCAGGCGGACCATCTGGTCGAGCTCGAATGGCTTGGACAACGCCTCATCGAAGCCGGCAGCGGCCGATTCGGCAGCCAGGCTTGCCATGGCCGACACCAGCACTGCCGGTGCCGTCAATCCGCATTCGCGCATCTGCTTGAGGGCCTGCGAGCCGTTCAACCACGGCATGCGATAGTCGAGCATGACCAGATCCGGGGTCAGCCCGTCACATACGGCGGCCACGGCCCGCCGCGGGTCGTCGTGCAGCGACACCCGGAAGCCTTCAGTTTCAAGAAGCCATGCGACGCTCTCGAGCAAATCCAGCTCGTCGTCCACGATCATTACGTGCCATTTGCCTGTCATCACTCATGATACACCTGCTACCAAGAATCAACTCAGGATGCCGGCACACGGTATTGCGAATGGACCCTGCCTCCACCTCACCAAGTGACGCGGCCCGTCTGCCACGTTATGATGGGAAACCATCCGGACGCAAGGACACCCATGGGCAAACTCACCACCCACGTACTCGACACCGCGCACGGCTGCCCCGGCGCCGGCATCACCGTCGAGCTTTACGCACTCGACGCGGCGGGCCGCACGCTGGTCAAGGCCGACGTGACGAACGACGATGGCCGCTGCGCCAGCCCCTTGCTCGATGCAGCAGCGCTGCGGCCCGGCCAGTACGAGCTGGTGTTTCATGCGGGCGACTATTACGCGGCGCGCGGCGTGGCCTTGTCTACCCCGCGCTTCCTGGACCGGATCACGCTGGGCTTCGGCATCGGCGACAGCGCCCAGAATTACCACGTGCCGCTGGTGATGACACCCTGGTCGTACTCGACCTACCGGGGTAGCTAAGCGCCATGGATACGCTCCCTGATACCATCGACCACCGCCTGCCCAGCTGGCTTGGCCACGCGCGCATCGGGATCGGCCTGGCGCAGGGTGCGCTGCTGTACCTGCTTTACACGGCACTGCAACACAATTCATGGCCCGCGACGGTTCCCCTGCTGTTCGCGCCGCTGGTGATGCTGGGCGTGCTGCTGCCGATCATCCTGAGCAGCGCCCTCGGGCACCTGCCGCGTCGCACACTGGCGCGCTGGTGCGGCGCCGCCGCCGTCGCGATCGCGCTGCTGACCATGTACGACATCTGGCGCCGCCTGGGCGGCACTGAGATGCTGCGCCCTACGCCGTCCGGCGCCCTGTGGGTGTGCCTGGCGGCCGGCTGCTTCATCGCCCACGCGCTGGTACTTGCCGGCGCGCGCGAGGGCCGGCGCGTGGCGTCGTACGCCACCTATTTCGAGGTTGCCTGGACCCTTGGCCTGCAGGTGGCCTTCAGCGGCCTGTTCGTCGGCGCGACCTGGCTCGTGCTGCAACTGGGCGCATCGCTGTTCGACCTGATCCGGCTCGACTTCCTGAGCCAGGCCATGCGCAAGGCCTGGTTCTTCATTCCCGTGACCACCTTCGCCTTTGCCAGCGCACTGCACCTGACCGACGTCAAGCCGGCCATCGTGCGCGGCATCCGCAACCTGCTGCACGTGCTGCTGTCGTGGACCCTGCCGGTGCTGACGCTGCTGGTGGGCGGCTTCCTGGCCAGCCTGCCGTTTACCGGGCTCGAGCCGCTGTGGGCCACGCGCAGCGCAGCCGGGATGCTGCTCTCGGCGGCGGCCACCTTCGTGGTGCTGATCAATGCGGCCTACCAGGATGGCAGCGAGCGTCCGGCACGCGTCATCGCCATCTCGGCGCGCGTGGCGAGCCTGCTGCTGGCGCCGCTGACGCTGCTTGCGGCGTATGCCCTCGCGCTGCGCGTGGTCGATCACGGCTGGTCGACCGACCGTGTGATCGCTGCCGCCTGCCTGCTGGTGGCGGCGTGCTATGCCGGCGGGTATGCAGCGGCAGCCCTGCGGCGCGGCTGGCTACCCACGCTGGCCGGCGTGAACATCGCCGCCGCCTTCACGGTGATTGGCGTACTGGCGCTGCTGCTTTCGCCGCTCGGCGATCCGGGGCGCATCGCCGTGGCCAGCCAGCTGGCACGTCTGGACGCCGGCAAGATCCCGGTACGACAACTGGACCTGGACTATCTGTGGCATCACGGCGCGCGCTATGGCCGCGCCGCACTGGCTCGTGTCGAGAGCAACACGACCGGTACGGATGCCGCCTGGCTGCGGACCGAACTGGCGCGCCTGCGCCAGCCCGACCTTGACGCCGGCCCGGGCACCGGCGTAATGCGACTGGCCGACCAGCTGCGCGTGTGGCCGGCGGGCACCACGCTGCCGGCAGGTTTCGTGGAGACCGAATGGCGACACGCGCAGCAATGGGGGCGCCTGCCGCGCTGCATGCGCAGTCAGAACGCCGCGTGTGACGCGTTCGTGCTCGACCTGGGTGGCGACGCGCGGCCCGAGGTGGTGGTGGTCGGTGCCGACGGGGATGGCGGCGCCGTATTGCGCCAGAACGCACGCGGTGCCTGGGAACTGGCCGCCAGCCTGCCCGTGATGCTCGGCGATTGCACGCCCCTGTTCGACGCCATGCGCGCCGGTCGTCTGCGCGCCGCGCCGCCGGTGCTGGCGGACCTGGAGATCGATGGCCGCCGCATTCCCCTGCAAAACGATCCCGGCCATGTAAATTGCACCACGCCATCCGTGGAGCGCATCGACTAACTTGCCATAATTGAATCCAACCTGACCACTTACTGTGTCAGTTAGGCCACACTACACCGCGAATTGTCTCGAATACTCTCCACGTGTCATAAAACTGTTGCTGTCAATATTGCCGCGTGGATAGAATAAATTCCAGTATGTACCGGTGCTCTTGTCTGCTGCCCTTGTCAGCGCCGTCGTTTCCAGCAGCTCACGTTTCAGCTTAATCCAATTATGAAAAAAACAATGATCGCCAGTTTGCTGGCGCTGCCTCTGTGCGCGTCGGTCGCACAGGCACAGGAGAACGCCGTGAAAATCAGCGGATTCGGCACCGCTGCTGCCACCTACTCGGATGACGACCGTGCCGAATTCGCCCGCCCGAACCAGGCCAGCGGCAGTGCGGGCGACTTCCGCACCGGTATCGACTCGAACCTCGGCCTGCAAGCCGACTACACCGTCAACGACTGGTTGTCGCTGACCGCCCAGGGCCTCGTGCGCAAGGACGCTGAAGAAGGTTATGGCGCCGAACTGAGCTGGGCCTTCGCCAAGTTCCGCATCTCGGATGCACTGAGCGTGCGCGTGGGCCGTGTCGGCCTGCCGATCTTCATGATCTCGGACTACCGCAATGTGGGCTATGCCAACACGATGCTGCGCCCGCCGTCGGAAGTGTATTCGCAAGTGCCGTTCAACAGCGTCGATGGCGCCGACATCACCTGGCGCCACGAGTTCGGCAATACGAGCCTGACCACGCAGTTCGCAGCCGGCAGCACCAAGGCGCCGGTGACGAGCTTCCACGTGCGCGGCAAGGACATCCTGGCGCTGAACCTGGTGGCCGAAAACGGCCCGTTCACACTGCGCGTGGGCCACGCCCGCACCAAGGTCACGCTAGACGACCTGCCATCGCTCAATACGCTGATCGGCTCGCTGCGCGCCGCCGGCGCCGGCTACCGCCTGCCCCAGCTGACCGCACTGGCAAGCGAAGTAGAAGCCAAGGGCGACAAGGGCACGTTCAATTCGATCGGCCTGACCGCCGACTGGAACAACTTCGTGCTGCAGAGCGAATTTGCCAAGCGCAAGACCGAGACCTACATCAACGACACCACCTCGTGGTACGTGATGGGCGGCTACCGCATCGGCAAGTTCCTGCCGTACTACACGCGTTCGGAACTGAAGATCGACAGCACCATCAACAACACCGTGCCGACCGCCTGCCCTGCCGGCTTCCCGGCCGCCTGCACCCCGACCCTGCAGGCGCTGCGCGCCGGCGTGAGCCGGATTGCCGTCTCGGGCGTCGGCCAGGGCGAGCAGACCACCGACACCATCGGTGTGCGCTGGGACTTCTACAAGTCGGCCGCGCTGAAGGTGCAGATCGACCGCATCAAGCCAACCGGCAACGGCCTGTTCATCAACGTCAGGCCTGGCTTCTCCGGTCCGGTGACCGTCGGCGCCGTCGCCCTCGACTTCGTGTTCTAAGGAGCGACCATGAAAAAGATCATCATCGCTGCCTTCCTGAGCACGGGCTTTGCTGCACTGCCGGCCCTCGCCGAGGTTGTCGTCGTCGTCAATCCGAAAGCCGCCGAGAGCGCGCTGACCAAGGACCAGGTCGCCCAGTTCTTCCTGGGTAAGTCGACGTCGATGACGCCGATCGACCAGCCTGACAGCGCGCCGGTGCGCGCCGAGTTCTACAAGAAGGTCGCGGACAAGGACGCGGCCCAGGCCAAGGCCCTGTGGTCCAAGCTGGTGTTTACCGGCAAGGCCACGATGCCGAAGGAAGTTGCCGACAGTGCCGGCGTCAAGGCGGCCGTCGCTGCCAACCCGAAGGCCATCGGCTACATCGACAAGAGCGCCGTCGATGCCAGCGTCAAGGTCGTCCTCACCCCATAAGCAAGTAATAACCCTGCCCGCCACCGGCTCTGCGCCGCGTGGCGGGCGTTGTATCTGGAGACAAGCATGAGCATCAAGCGCAGGATCTGGGCACTGCCCATCATTTCCGCCATCATCTTCGGCCTGGGCGCCGGCATCAGCGCGACTATCGCGAACGGCGCCCTGAAGTCGATCACCACCACCGAGTCGGTGGACTATCCGCTGATGGACGCTGTCAAGGTCCTGTCGCTCGACATCGGGGCCGTCACCGTCATGCTGACCGATGCTGTCACCGAAAACGACAAGGCGCTCGTCGACCAGGCCAACAACCAGGCCGCCAAGGTGCGCACCGCGCTCGGCGAGCTTGCCAAGATCCCTGGCCAGCAAGCCACGAGCGCCCGCCTGAACACCGAATTCACCGCTTACTACACGCCGGCACTGTCGTCGGCCCGCATCATGCTCGAGCTGGAGCAAGGTGACCCGCAAGCCACCGTCGGCGCCATGCAGAAGGCCTTGGCCACGCTCAATGGCGACCTGGCCAAGACGGCCGAACTGGCCCAGCTCCAGTTTGCCGCCGGCATCGAAGCCAGCCAGAACAGCGTGCGCCAGACTGTCATCGCGATGGTGCTGTCGGCCCTGATCGTGATCGCGGTACTGGTGGCGATCTCGTGGTTCATGGTCCGCACCATCTGGCAGCAGCTCGGCGGCGAGCCCGCCTATGCGCGCACGATTGCGCAGGCCGTGGCCGCTGGCGACCTGTCGATGGAGATCCATACCGATGCGGGCGACAGCAGCAGCCTGCTGGCCGCACTGAAGGAAATGCGCACGCGCCTGTCCACGCTTGTGGGCGACATCAAGGCCTCGGCCGACGCCATCGCCAGCGCCAGCAGCGAAATCGCCACCGGCAACGCCGACCTGGCCAGCCGCACCGAATCGCAGGCCTCGAACGTCGACCGCACCACGCGTGCGATGGCCGAGCTGACGGGCGAAGTGCGCCAGAATGCCGCCAACGCCAGCGAAGCCAGTGCGCTCGTGGTCACGGCCAACGAGATCGCCTCGCGCGGCGGCGACGTCGTCGGCGGCGTGGTCACGACGATGGGCGACATCAGCGCCTCGTCGAAACGCATCGTCGACATCATCGCCACCATCGACGGCATCGCCTTCCAGACCAATATCCTGGCGCTGAACGCAGCGGTCGAAGCCGCGCGTGCCGGCGAACAGGGCCGCGGCTTTGCCGTGGTCGCCAGCGAAGTGCGCACGCTCGCGCACCGCTCGGCCGCCGCCGCCAAGGAGATCAAGGAATTGATTGGCGACTCGGTCGCCAAGGTCGACGCCGGCAGCACGCTGGTGGACGAAGCCGGTGCGACGATGGCGCAGATCGTCGAGGCGGTGGGCAAGGTGCAAACCATCATGCTCGAAATCCGCGATGCCGGTACGCGCCAGAACGCGGGCATCGAGGACATTGGCCTGGCCATCGGCAGCATCGACGAAATGACGCAGCAGAATGCGGCGCTGGTCGAAGAAGCAGCAGCGGCTGCCGAATCGCTGACCGGCCAGACCGACCACCTGACCGAGGCGCTGGCCGTCTTCAAGCTTGCGCATACGCCTGGCGTGGCCGGCGTAACCGGTGCAGCATCGACCACCCGCCTGGCGCTCGCACGCTAACAGCAGACAGCCAGCACGGGCCAAAGTGTTGCGAAAACCCAGCTTTGCAAGGCGACCACAACCGTAATGGGTTTGCCAAGAGTGTTTCATCGCCGCCAATGCGGCTCACTCTGTAGCGTGCTCAAGGCGTGCGTCGCCATGTGGACGATCCGGCATTGCATGCCAGATTGTCCACATGGCCGTCTTGCGGCCGGTCACACCAAAACCTTTACAAAAGTAATGCCCATAGGCATCATCCCTTGACCCGCCGGTGACTCTGGCGCCCTAGTCACTTCCCTGAGGTACCACACCCGGCTCATATGGCAGCAGTCCTCCCTCATCCGACCACCGGCACACCGTTGTCGGGCCTTGCGCGCGCGCTCGTCCAGGCCAACCGCCTGAGCGCCGTGCAGGCGGACATGCTGCACAAGAAAGCCGCGCAGGAAAAAGGTGCGTTCATCGATGCCCTGCTGGCCAGTGGCGCAATCGACGCGCGCACGCTGGCCGCCTTCTGCGCCGAGACCTTTGGCTATCCGCTGCTCGACCTGTCGACGTTCTCGGTGGGCGTGCTGCCTGCCAGCGCCATCGATGCCAAGCTGATGCAGGCACAGCGCGTGATTGCGCTGGCCAAGCGCGGCAACAAGCTGTCGGTCGCGCTGTCGGACCCCACCAACAGCCAGGCGCTGGACCAGATCAAGTTCCAGAGCGAGGCCACGGTCGAACCGGTGATCGTGCCGCACGACGCCCTGCTGGCCCTGCTGGCGGCCATCGCCAAGGGCGCCGAACAGGACCTGAGCGACCTGGCCGGCGAAGAAGCGGCGATCGAGTTCGCCGACGACGACAAGGAAGCCCCGCCCCTCGAGGCGGCCAACGATGTCGAGGACGCGCCGATCGTGCGCTTCCTGAACAAGATCCTGATCGACGCGGTGACGATGGGCGCATCCGACATCCACTTCGAACCCTTTGAAAAGTTTTACCGCATCCGCCTGCGCGTGGACGGCGTGCTGCGCGACCATGCGTCGCCGCCGCTGGCGATCCGCGAAAAGCTGGTCTCGCGCATCAAGGTGCTGGCGCGCCTGGACATTGCCGAACGACGCGTGCCGCAGGACGGCCGCATGCGCCTGATCATGTCGGCCACGCGCACGATCGATTTTCGCGTCAGCACGCTGCCCACGCTGTTCGGCGAAAAGACCGTCATGCGTATCCTGGACGCGACCCAGGCCCAGATGGGCATCGACGCGCTCGGCTACGATCCGGACCAGAAGGCGCTGCTGCTCGACGCCATCGCCCGCCCCTACGGCATGGTGCTCGTGACCGGGCCGACCGGCTCCGGCAAGACCGTCTCGCTGTACAGCTGCCTGAACCTGCTCAACAAACCGGGCATCAATATCTCGACCGCGGAAGACCCGGCCGAAATCAACCTGCCCGGCGTGAACCAGGTTAACGTCAACGAAAAGGCCGGTCTGACCTTCCCCGTCGCCCTGAAGTCGTTCCTGCGCCAGGATCCCGACATCATCATGGTCGGCGAGATCCGCGACCTGGAAACGGCCGACATCGCGATCAAGGCCGCGCAGACGGGTCACATGGTGTTCTCGACGCTGCACACGAACGATGCGCCGTCGACACTGACGCGCCTGATGAACATGGGCGTGGCACCGTTCAACATCGCCTCGTCAGTCATCCTGATCACAGCCCAGCGCCTCGCGCGCCGTCTGTGCACCTGCAAGCAGCCGCTGGCGACGAGCCACGAAGCACTGCTCGCCGCCGGCTACCGCGAGAGCGACATCGACGCCACTTGGCAGCCTTACGGCCCGGTCGGCTGCGACCGCTGCCTGGGCTCGGGCTACAAAGGCCGGGTCGGCATCTACCAGATCATGCCGATCTCGCCCGCGATCGAGGCGCTGATCCTCGCCAACGGCAACGCGATGGACATCGCGGCCCAGGCCGAGAAGGAAGGCGTGAACTCTCTGCGCCGCTCCGGCTTGATGAAAGTCAAGCAAGGCCTGACCAGCGTCGAAGAAGTCCTCGGCTGCACCAACGAATAAGACCTGAACAGGAACCCCTATGGCAACTTCCCTATCCCCCAAGAGCCGCGGCGCACAGGTCAAGGAGAACGTGTACGCCTGGGAAGGCAAGGACAAGACCGGGCGAACCGTGCGCGGCGAAGTGCGCGCCGGCGGCGAAGCGATCGTCAACGTGACCCTGCGCCGCCAGGGCATCATGGTCACCAAGGTCAAGAAGAAGGTTTACCGCAGCGGCAAGAAGATCACCGACAAGGATCTGACCATGTTCACGCGCCAGCTCGCGACCATGATGAAGGCCGGCGTGCCGCTGCTGCAATCGTTCGACATCGTCGGCAAGGGTCACGGCAACCCGTCGATGGCCAAGCTGATCCAGGACCTGCGCAACGACGTCGAAACCGGCACGAGCCTGAACCGCGCATTCCGCAAGTTCCCGCTGTACTTCGATCCGCTGTTCTGCAATCTGGTCGGGGCCGGCGAACAGGCCGGTATCCTGGAAGACCTGCTCACGCGCCTGGCGATCTACAAGGAAAAGACGCTCGCGCTCAAGGGCAAGATCAAGTCGGCGCTGACCTACCCGATCGCCATCCTGGCCATCGCCTTCATCGTCACCGCCGTGATCATGATCTGGGTGGTGCCGGCCTTCAAGCAGGTCTTCGAAAGCTTCGGCGCCGACCTGCCTACGCCAACGCTGGTGGTGATGGCGATCTCGGACTTCTTCGTCACCTGGTGGTACCTGATCTTCGGCTCGATGTTCGCCACCGGCTATTTCTTCTTCCAGTCCTGGCGCCGCTCGCTGAAGATGCAGCAGGCGATGGACCGCCTGCTGCTGCGCCTGCCGATCTTTGGCCCCGTGATCCGCAAGGCCACGATCGCGCGCTGGACCCGCACGCTGGCCACCATGTTCGCCGCCGGCGTCCCGCTGGTGGAAGCGCTCGATTCGGTTGGTGGCGCATCCGGCAATGCCGTCTACCTGGAAGCAACGCGCAAGATCCAGAACGAGGTCAGCACCGGCACCAGCCTGACGGCGTCGATGCAGAATGCTGACGTGTTCCCGAACCTGGTGATCCAGATGGTGCAGATCGGCGAAGAATCCGGCTCGCTCGACGCCATGCTGGGCAAGGTCGCGGACTTCTTCGAGGAAGAAGTCGACGAGGCTGTCGCGGCGCTGTCGTCGCTGATGGAGCCGTTGATCATGGTGATTCTGGGCGTGCTGATTGGCGGGCTGGTGGTTGCGATGTATTTGCCGATCTTTAAGCTGGGGTCGGTGGTCTAAGCGAGGTTTGCAGGTTTTCGGAAAACGTTGCGGTGAATGCACAGTGGATCTCACCCGGGCCGCTGTAGCTCTACCTCTGTCCGAGGTAAAGCTACAGCCTAGGTACGTCTGCCTTTCCATGCTCGTGAAAATGTGCGCATCTTTCCCGCGTTGAGTGTGCCAAACTTTTGATCCTCCCCTCATCTGGAAGCGGATCTCAACATGCAGTCAGCATTTGGCATCGCGGTCGTGGCCGCCATGTTTGTCACGCCTGCCGCTGCGGCTGAAGCGCCTGCCCAAACCATGTCTGTTTCATTGGCACGTGAAGTCGCCAGCAAGACGGTGACGCTTGTCGAAAGCCGTGGCCTGTATCCACGCCAGCAAGCGGAATATGACCGGGCCAGGATGGCACTGCTGGCCATGTTTGACGGTCAACCGCTGGAAATCGACCGGACAGAGCTGTACACAAGCATCACCGGTCTGCTGGCGACACTCGACACGAACGGGCATAGTTTCCTGATACCTGCACGCCATGACTTGACCACACGGAGCACGCAATCAACGTCAAACGACCTTCCACCGGCGACTTTTCAGGTGCTGCAAACAAGCAAAGGCAAAGTATTGCGCTGGACACCTCCGCCTTCCGTCAACAACAGCATGAGGGCAATTGGCCCCTACCTGACACGCTTTCATGACGAGGCCGGGACAACGCCCGACATCGCCGACGCCTGCGCTCTGGTGATCGACCTGAGCGACCAGACTGGTGGGAATGCCTGGCCGCCGCTGGTGGCGATGTATCCATTGTTCAGCGATGCAAACAACGCGATGTGGGTCGACCGCGACGGCAAGCGCTCCGCGGTGGTGAATCGTTCCGGCCTGCAAGAAATGCGCCAGAGGACGGGTGAAGGCCGTGCCAATCCGTTAATCCGTTTCGATAAGGGACCGCTGGCGGTCGTCACCCACAAACGCACGTCGAGTGCGGGGGAAATGTTGTTGATTGCTCTGCTGGGCGAGGCCAGAGTGCAGACCTTCGGCAGCACCTCGTCAGGGATGACGACTGCGAACGCGACCTATCCTTTGCCGGATGGTTCAACCCTGGTGTTGACGCAGTCCCGATATGCACTTGGAGAAGGGCCGGTGATTCATGGAGGGATTGCACCGATGCACCCGATCAACCCGGGAGAGAGTTCAGTTGAGGGGGTTGCCAACGCTGCCGAATGGGTAGCAGCAAACTCCGTAAGTTGTCGTCCCACCGGGCACAAGTAACAGCTATCGAACCAAGCCGTTGGTCGTTCGGTTCGGGTCGGCAGCTGCCGGTCGAGCAGGTGTGTGATTTTTCCAGCGCGGTAAATTGCTATGCTGGGCTGATCGGCCGGATTCGGCCAACAGCAGCCCTAAAGCATTAGGGCGGACGTGAGGTCGGTGTATCTCCGATTCGCGCAACGAAGCAGGAGGAGTGCAGGTGTTGGTGAATCGAAGGAGAAACGGTTTGGAATGGACAGGAATACAATTGCGCGAGGCACGAAATGAGCTGCGCGCGACTGTAGAAACGCTTTTGGGTCGGTTGTTGTTTGAGTATTCGGGGCTTGAGACGGCGTTAGATTTAAGCCTTGCGTGGGTAGATGAAGGGAACACTTTCGATGAACGCTCAAAGAAAATTCAATGCTTCAGTTTTTTTCAAAAGTTGGAACTTCTAGAAGCAGATGTTCAAGGTCGGTGTGCCAACGATGGATTGCCTTTTTACCTGGCTTGGGTAAAGCGCAGCCATGCATTGCGCGAGCATAGAAATATTTTAGTGCATGGGAGAGTCGGCTTTGACATGAGTCGCAGCGTCGTCGTCGTTGTGTCAAGCAGGGCAACTTCCGAAACTTTAGTCTCAAACGAGTACAACTTGGATGAACTCAAGAACGTAGTTGGCGAGGCCGTGTCTTTAACTCAGGAGTTGTCTACTTTGCGTTCCAGTTTCCCGTTATAGAGCAGTAAAGGCTGCTGTTCGTGGTGACACGCAACCAGGTGACAGCGACGGGGTCAGGTAGGTGAGGTCTGCAAGTTCTCGACATATCGCCATTAAACAGACGACATTGCCGGCAGCGCGACATAACCCATGTAGCCGTCCGGCAGCGCCAGCGGAAAGCAGCGGCATGCCTGCAGCGCGACGGCGCGCTCTTCGCACCACTCGGCCAGTTGCAGGCCGAGGCACTTCAGGCGGGCCTCGTGTTCGCTCCAGGCATGCGCAAATGCGGCATCCCGCTCGCCATCGGACCGGGCTGCCAGCTTACTTGCTGCGACCGGCCCCAGGTAATCGCGCGCCACCGCCCACCAGTCCGGTACGGGCGAGATCGACATCACATCGATGCCGACCGCGCCGCTGAAACAATAAACGGCTACCGAGATGTCGCCGTCATGGCTGATCGACAGCGCAACCCGCTGATCCCCCGCATCCAGCGCCACCACCGCCCAGGGCGCTACACCCTGCGGCGAATGCAGTGCGATTCGGCCAGCATCGATACCGAAATGCGCGGCCAGCGCTGTTGTCAGCGCGGCGCGGATGCGCAGCCGGGCCGCTGCACGTGCTGACTCGCGTGCGGCCTGCCCGCGTACCCCCAGCAACGCCAGGCCAGGTGGCACAGCAAGCGAGGAACCGCTGGCGTCGCCGTCCCAGCAAATAGCCAGCGGCGTCACCACACTCACCCCGCCGCCCGCAAAGGCGCCGCAGGCAGACCAACCCAGCTCGTCGCGGCCGGAATATGCTCGCCCTTCATCACCAGCGTGAGTGGTCCCAGACGCGCGTTATCCCCCACCCGGGCGCTGTACAGTACCGCGCTGCGCGGACCGAGGTAGACCTTGCTGCCGATGTCGACCCGGTCGATCTTCATCACCCGGTCTTCGAACAGGTGGGTCTGTGGGCAGGACAGCGCATTGAGTTCGCTGTGGTCGCCAATGTGCACGCAGTCGAACTCCGTGATGTCGGTGGTGTCCATGTACACGCCCTTGCCGATGTGGCAGCCGAGCAGGCGGAAGGCGACCGGCAGCCATGGGGTGCCGCGCAGGTAGCGCATGAAGTTGGGCACCGCAATGCCTTCGTACATATTGGTAACGCCTTCGGACAGCCACACGAACGGCGTCCACATCGGCTCTGCGCGCTTTTCGTAGCGGCCCAGTAACAGCCACTTGAAGGCCAGCACGAACAGGTAGTTACCGATGCCGTAGGCCAGCCCGATCAACGCCAGGTAGGCAATGACAGCGCCCCAGTGCCCTGCCCCCGCGATCGGCATCAGGTCCAGCACCACCGTGTAGCCGACCGTAATCACCATGGCATGCGGCGCAACGATGCGGAAGGCTTCCACCAGCGCGCGGCCCAGGCGGCGCAGTAGCGATGGCTTGTAGGTCAGGTGCTCCGGATAACCGCCGACCTGTTCGCGCGCCGGCAGGCGAATCGGGGGCGAGCCAAGCCACGTGTCGCCCGCCGTCATGCGCGCGTTGTCCGGAGCGTGGGTGTGCACGCCGACCAGCACGCCTTCCGGCAGGATGGTGCCGTCCGGGATGTAGCTGCCGTTGCCGACGAACGAGCGGTTCGACACCACGGTCGGCTGCATCGTCATCCAGCCGCCATCGACATGTTCGTCGCCCAGCATCACAGCATCGGCGATGAAAGTTTCATCGCCCAGCGTCAGCATGTCCGGCACCACGCCCAGCGCGGTGGAGATCTCGGCATCGCGGCCGACCTTGGCGCCGAGCAGGCGGTACCAGAACGGCGCGTACACGGTGGCATAGATGCCGTGCAGGACATTCAGGCTCGACTCCTGGATGTGGCTGACCAGCCACTTCTTGCAATAGGCGTTCGAGTGGACGGCGTAGCGGCCCGGCTGGATGCGTGGCAGGAAGCCCCAGCGGATCGCCGCCGACACCAGCATGGTCAGGAACACCAGCACGGCGCTGGCCGGCAACGCCAGGACGAAGTAGCGCACCAGCTGCCCTTCGATGGTGCTCGCCTGCAGCCAGGCCAGCGCACCGCGTTCGTCGAACCAGTCGATCAGCACGAAGCTCGGGAACACCGGCATGAAGAACAGCGTCGCCACCAGCAGGATGCCGAAGACGAAGAACAGCGCTTCTCCTGCACGGCGCAGCTGACTCGTGTGCGGGCGCGGCGGCAGTGCCGATGGATCGAACGCATGGGCATCGCGTGCCGGAGAACCCTTCCAGACGCGGTTTGCGGGCACGACACCACCGTCCTGCAGCGCCGACTGGCCCTCCAGATGGCCGTGCCGCTCCACGCGGGTATTTCCTTCCAATATGGCGTACGACGACACGAAGGCGTCGTCTTCGAGCGTGACACTGCCCAGAATCAGGCGGCCGCGCTCCACGCGCGCGTTCTCGATATTGACGGCATTGCCGATGCTGACGTTGTCGCCAAACTGCAGCAGCTCGGGCGCGCGCACCGTCATCGAGCCGATCACGACATCGTCGCCAATCTTCGCGCCCAAGAGGCGCAGCCACCAGGTGTACAGTGACGACCCGGCCAGCAGATAGGTGGGCGCCGCATCGATCAGGCGGTCGGCCAGCCACCAGCGATAGTACGTCATGCCCCACAGCGGGTACGAGCCAGGCTTGAGCCGCCCGGCAACGAGCCATTTGCCGCCAATCGCCAGCACGAACTCCATGATCGTCGCCAGCAGGAACACGCCGATCGCCGCCGCGACGGCCCGGGGGACGCTGTCGCCGGGCGCGCCGGTCATGGAGTGGTAAGCGAAGAACGGCGCCAGCCACTGCGCCATGCGCAGCGTTACCAGCAGCGGGAAGACCGCCAGCTGGGCCAGGCCGCAGACCCAGCGTCGTGCTGCCGGCGGCGGGGTCCAGTCGGCCTCCATCGCCGTCGTTCCCGCGCCCTGATCGAGGCTGGCCGCGATCGCGCCAACCTGGCGCTTCTGGTAGATGTCACCCACCGTCATGTGGGCAAAGCGCGGATCCTGGCGCAAGGCGCTTGCCAGGCGGGCGGCAAAGAACGAGTGGCCGCCCAGGTCGGAGAAGAAATCCTGCTCGCGCCGGATCGGCTGGCCCGGGAACAGCTGGACAAGGGCCGCGAACAAGACGGTCTCCCCCGCTGTTTCCGGCGCATCCGATGCCGCCAGGTCGCTCGGCAGTGGCGCGCTCAGCGCCATGGCCTTGAGGGCCTTGCGGTCGATTTTTCCTGAAGTTAAACGCGGCATGACCGCGAGTACTTCGAAGCGGCTCGGCACCATGTAGGGCGGCAGGCGGCCGGACAGCGCCGTGCGCAGCGCAGTGCTCGCAAGCTGTTCGTCGGTTGCCGTCGGCGTCGGCACCAGATAGGCCACCAGACGGTCAATACCATCGTCCTTGCGCAGCAGGACGGCGGTGGTACCGATGCCATCCTGTTGGGCCAGCACGGCCTCGATCTCGCCCAGTTCCACGCGAAAACCACGGATCTTGACCTGGTCGTCGGTACGGCCCAGGCACACCACCTGCCCGTCCGGTTCGATGCGCGCAAGGTCGCCCGTGCGGTACAGGCGCGCATCGTCGCTGCCAGAGGCCCATGGGTTGGGCAGGAATTTTTCGACAGTCAGGTCAGGGCGCCCCAGGTAGCCGGCCGACAGGCCGGGCCCGGTAATGCACAGCTCGCCGGTGTCGCCGCGCGGCAAAATCTGCAGGCCCTTGTCGGTCTCGGTCGAGATGACCAGCAGCCCATAGTTCGGCAGCGGATCGCCGATGGTGATGGTGCGACTAGGCTCCATGCGGGCCAGGCTGGCCGAAACCGTCGCTTCGGTCGGACCATACGTGTTGAACATGACACGGCCGGGCCGCGAGAAGCGCTCGACCACGACTTCCGGACACATCTCGCCGCCCAGGTTGATGATGCGCAGGCTCGGAACGTCTTCGGCAAACAGCGACAGCAGGGTTGGCACCGCATGCAACACGGTGACGCCGTTTTCGGCGAGCAGGCGCGGCAGCGCCTCCGGATCGCCTGCGGCTTCCTTGGGGCCGAGCCAGAGCGTCGCGCCGACAAGGTAGGAAATCCAGATCTCTTCAAACGACATGTCGAAGGCGACCGAGAATCCCTGGTAGACACGATCGTCCGCACGCACACCCAGCACCGCGTTCTCGCTGCGCAAAAAATGGCAGATGCTGCGCTGGTCGATCAGGATGCCTTTCGGCTTGCCAGTCGACCCCGAGGTGTAGATTACATACGCAGGCGCACTCCCCGGGACCGCGCCGCGGCGCTTGAGCACGTAGCCATCCGCTGACGGCAGCAGCAGGGTCTCGGCCATGTGGATGGGTTGGGTAATACTGCCGAGGCGCTCGCGCATCCGTTCGCTGGTCACCAGCGCTGGCGACCCGGCGTCCGTCATGCAGACCAGCAGGCGCTCGGCCGGCGTGTCTTCGTCGACCGGCAGCCAGGCGGCCCCGGTCTTGGCGATCGCCGCCTGCATGATCAACAGGTCGATCCCGCGTGGCATCCACAGGCCGACGATATCGCCCGGCTTGATGCCTGAGTCGATGAGACGCGAGGCGGCCAGGCTGGCCTGCTCGTCGAGTTCGCGGTAGCTGAGCTGGCGTGCACCGGACACGAAGGCGGGCCGGTCGGGCGCACGCTGCGCGCTGGCTTCGAGCAGGTCGGCCAGGATTTCATCGCGCAGCAACTCGGGCTGGTGGGGTCCGTACAGGATGTCGGGGTGCTGCGTCGAGGAAATAGAATTTTTCATCGAGAATAAATGAGGCTGAGATGCATTTAAGCAAGGCTGTTGCAAACCGAAAATCCACATCGCCACGGCACACCCAGCGACACGACCACGCCATCGGGATGATTGCTTCCCAAGCTCAACTGGAACTGTTCCTGGCTGAAACTATAGCGGCGCCTTGGATTGTAGAGCAGCTGTATTGATGGCGTTGGCAGTGGGGCTGCATGATGGCCGTGTCGCCCGGCCCCGGTTCCCATAGGTTGGCCGGGGCTGAATACTTACCCGCGCAATGCCGGCATCGTCCGCGCGGACACGCGTGCTGACACACCCTGCTGCGCAACTGGTCCGTTGGTCTTGAACGACGACACCACGTGCGTCAGTTGCGCTGCCTGGTTCTGCATCGATTCGGCGGCAGCTGCCGCCTCTTCGACCAAGGCCGCGTTTTGCTGTGTCACCTGATCCATCTGCACGACGGCAGTGTTGATCTGCTCGATGCCCGATGACTGTTCGGCACTGGCGGCACTGATGTGGGACATCACGTCGTTCACACGGCGAATACTGTCGACCACTTCATTCATGGTGGCGCGGGCGTCGCCCACCAGTCGTGTCCCTTGGGCGACCTGGACCACCGATTCATTGATGAGGGCCTTGATTTCCTTCGAGGCGCTCGCACTGCGCTGCGCCAGCGTGCGCACTTCACCGGCGACTACGGCAAAGCCTCGCCCCTGCTCACCCGCACGCGCCGCTTCGACCGCGGCGTTCAGCGCCAGGATGTTGGTCTGGAACGCAATGCCGTCGATCACGCCGATGATGTCGGCAATCTTGCTCGAATGGCGGTTGATGCCGTCCATGGTATCGACCACGCCGGCGATCACTTCTCCGCCACGGACAGCTACCTGGGAGGCCTGTGCGGCCAGCGCATCGGCCTGGCGTGCGTTGTCGGCATTCTGTTTGACCGTGGACGTGAGTTCCTCCATCGACGATGCCGTTTCCTCGAGCGACGATGCCTGCTCTTCGGTCCGGGACGACAGATCCTGGCTGCCCACCGCCACTTGCGAGGAGGCGATCGCGATGGTCTCGGTGCTAGCCCGGACGCGTTCCACAATGCCGGCCAGGCTGTCGTTCATCTGCTTTAGCGCGCCGAGTAGTTGACTGGTTTCATCTTTGCCGCTGACGACGATGACGCTCGTCAGGTCGCCGGCAGCGACGGTCAGTGCCACCGACACGGCCTGGCGCAGTGGCTGCACGATGCTGCGCGTAATGGCGACGGCGCAGATGGTGGCGATCGTCAGCGCCACAAGGGCGACCGTCGCCATCGCCACCCGTGCAGCGGCGGCGCTGTCGTCGGCCATCTCGATGCTGGCACTGGCAATGGCGTTATTGAGGGCCACGATCTTCTCCAATGTCCCTTCAGAGCGCACGAACAGCGGCTCGGCAGCGCTGACCTGCTGGAAGAAAGACGAAAACAGTTTCTGGCGCCGCTCCGGCGACGTATTGCCAGCAAGCGCGGCCATGGTACGCGCAACCTGTTCTTCCGCGACTTGCCAGGCCTTCCACTCGCCCTGGAACTGATTCCAGAGTACGGTCTCTTCGGGCGTCTGTGGCAGAGGCTCATACAGGCGCCAGCCGGCGTCGATTCGTTCCCAGGCTTTGCGGCGGTGCGCAAGAATGGCATCCAGCTGCTGCCGCGCATCAGGATTGTTCTGGTATAGCGCTACCGACATGTCGTAGCCCTTTACTGCCGTCTGTCCTTCGCTCACTGACAGCAGCCCATGGATCGACGGCAGGCGTACGTGGCCCACTTCAGCGCCTGCAGCCGAGACCCGTTGCAGGCCGGTATTGGCGCTCCAGCCGAAAGCGATCATTGCCGCCAGCATGATGGCAACGAGCAAACCGAGTTTGCGGGTGACGTTCAGATTTTTCAGCATGATTCGGTATGTCGCGACACGAGATGGGGGATGGAATACATTGTCACCCGCGTGGCATGAAGTTTCCTAGTGGAAAATTCTTTTGCGTGTGTGATGCATCACGTCTCGCGACACGTACGTAGTACAAGCCCGTGCAACCACCTCGAGACCGCTGTGGTTTTCATGCAACCGAGGTACTGTGTTTTTCCGCAGACCCCTGCCCACCACATCAAAAATCGTAACGCAGCCCCACGGCCAGCGCACGACCACCACGCACACCGCCATCCACGTCCGCCAGGCCGCCGCGCCGCGTCGTCAACGCCGCCGTTTCGGCTTCACGATACAACTCGGCAAACAGCCTGGCGTCGCGCGACAGCGCGTAATCGATGCCGAGGTGGATGATCTCGTCACCGTAGTTGTCCACCTTCGCCAGCATCAGCTTGATCGTGCTCTTGCCCAGCGCATAGTGGCCATACAGATTGATGGCGCGGTTGCCATCGGTCGAGAAGCTGCCTGGCTGGCGGTTGCCCGTCTCGAATGTCTCGTACTTCACTGCGAGGTACAAGGCATCGGCCTGATGGCTCAGCGTGACGCCGTAGATGCGGTTCTTGCCATAGCCCGCGTCGCCGCGGTCATCGACCCCTGCCGCCAGGCGGGTGTCGCCGCGGACATACGTGGCCACCGCCTGCCAGCGGCGGTCGTCGATGCGCGAGGTCGAACGGCGGTTGCCGCTGCTGGGGGCATAGCCTGCGCCAAACGACAGGCCGTTGTAGTCCGGGGTCGTATACGCCAGCGTCTTGGCCACCCGGAACACGGTGTAGGTTGCATAGCCGCTGTAATAAGTGCTGAACATGTCCACCGGCGCCGCCACCGCGTTGTAGTAGGGCATCCACTGCTGGCCGTAGGTAAGCGCGCCGAGGGTGCCCTTCACCCCGACGCTGGCGATGCGGATGTTTTCATCCTGGTCGTAGGGGTCGCGCAGTCTGGCATTGGCGACATCGACCGGCAGCTCGACTTGGCCGACGAGCGCCAGATTCGCATTGATCGGGTATTTGCCGCTGACGCCCACGCGCGAATACGCGTCGCGCAGGCCGGTATAGGAATCGGCACGGTCTGGATGGACCGATTCGACCTGGGTGCGCAGCGAGCCGTAGAAGTCGAGTTCCGGCGTGTCCTGCGCGAACGCGGCGCTGCCGCAAAGCGAGCCCGATAATGCAAACGCCATGCGGGCAGGTGTGGTGGTGAGGAAAGTCATCGATGGTCTCCAAAGGTCAGGACCATAAGGTCACATTAAAACAGCAAGATGGGTGGCCACCGGCATCAGACTGAGCACCAGTTCGCGCACCCCGTCCCAGACGATTTGCACGCCCAGACACAGCAGGATGAACGCGGTCAGGCGCAGGAAGACGGCGGTGCCGGCTTCGCCGATCAGGCGCAGGAAATGCTCGCCGTAGCGGAACGCCAGGTACAGCAGCACGCCAATCAGGCCCAGGGCGAGCAAGGCGCCACCCATGCGCGCCAGTGAAAACACGACCTTGACATCATGCAGGGCCACACCGACCGTGATGGCGACGGCGATCGAGGCCGGGCCACAGCTGATCGGGAAGGTCAGCGGATAAAAGGCTTGGCGCTGCGCGTGTTCCGGTGTGAAGGTCTCGGCCAGGGAGGCCCGGCTGTCGGGCGTGGCTGGCGTCGCCCCGAGCAGGCGCCAGGCGACGGACGCCAGGATCAGGCCGCCGCCAATGCGAACGATCGGCAGCGAGATGCCGAAAAAATCGAGGACGTACGAGCCGATCAGCATCGAACCGGCCATCAGCCAGAACATGTTGCGGGCGATGCGGCGTGCCAGCAGCGCCCGGATCGTCGGCGATGCGCCTTCGGTCAGGCTCAGGAAAATCGGCGCGGTTGCGGCCGGATTAAGGATTGGCAACATCGTTACCAGTACAAACAGGAAGCTCCTGGCTGCCACCAGAATAAGTTCGATCGTCATGGATAGTCCGGCAGCCCCGTCAGGCTGCAACTCGGTTGCCAGCGCATGGGGTCGCTGGCGTGGTGGTTGTTTACGTGCACACCTTCAAGCGAAACACGACGCGTGCCGATGTGGAACCTGCCGTCGTCGCGGGGCTCTTTTGTCCGACAGCAGAAACTGTACAGGAAGGTCGGACGTGATGGACACACGCCTGACGTCAGCATGCCGATCGGAAAGCGTCGTTTACCGCCGGCACACGCCCAAAAAAAAGCGGCGCCGCCAGCACCGGATCACGTGAATGACCCTGTACCGACGGCGCCGCCGTCACGCTACCCTCACACGTTTAGTGCTTGGTATCGCCCTTGTCCATCTCGTGGATCTCGTGGTCCTTCAGTGCCTTGCGCACCTTGGCCACATCGGCTGCACCGACTGGCGCGGCCTTGTTGCCCCAGGCATTGCGCACGAAGGTGGTCAGGTGCGCCGTCTCTTCGTCCGACAGACGCCATGCGAAGCCCGGCATGCCCAGCTCCGATGGCGCCGTCTTGGTCGAAGGCAGGCGTGCGCCGGCCAGGATCACGCGGATCAGCGAGCTCGGATCCTGCTGCAGCACGGTCGGGTTGCCCGGCAGCGCAGGGAACACATTGCCCGAGGCCTTGCCGTCGACACGGTGGCAGGCCGAGCAATTGTCCAGATACAGCTGGACACCGCGCTGGCTGTCGTCGCCGCTCATGATGGTGTCGACCGTCGCCGTGCTGGCCGTGAAGCTGGCTTTCTTGTTGCCCGTGGCCGGCAGCGTCTTGAGGTAGCCGGCCATGGCGCTCAGGTCGGCATCCGTCATGTTCTGCGTGCTGTGCAGGACGACGTCCTGCATCGGCTCGCCGAGCACGCCGGAATGGCTGTTGCGACCGGTCTTGAGGGTATCGACGATATCCTTTTCGCTCCAGTTGCCCATGCCATCGACCTTGTCGCCACGCAGGTTCACCGCGAGCCAGCCATCGATCAGCGGACCGCCAGCCAGGTACTCGGGACCGGACTCGTCCAGCGCCAGCTCATTGAGCGTGGCGGCGCGCGGGGTGTGGCAGGTGCCGCAGTGACCCAGGCTCTGCACCAGGTAGGCGCCACGCGCGATGCGCTGGTCGGCGTACTTCGACAGGTCCATCGGACCCTGCACCGGCACGAAGGTCTTGCGCCAGATGCCCAGCGGCCAGCGGATCGACAGCGGCCAGCGGATGTCGGCCGCGCGGTTCGCGGCGCTTGCCGGCGCCACGCCGTGCATGAAGTAGGCGTACAGCGCGCGCAGGTCGTCGTCGCTCATGCGGGCATACGACGGGAACGGCATCGCCGGATACAGCGTGCCGCCGGTCGGCGTGATGCCGTGGCGGATCGCGCGATCGAAGTCGTCCAGCGAGTAATTGCCGATACCGGTCGTCTTGTCCGGCGTGATGTTCGTCGAGTACATATTGCCGATCGGCGACTGGATCACGCGGCCGCCCGCAAAGGCTTTGCCGCTTGGCGCCGTGTGGCAGGCGATACAGTCCGAGGCGGTGGCGACATAGCGCCCCTTCTCGATCAGGCCGGCATCAGGCTTGGCGCCCGCTGCAAGCTGCGGACCGGGTTCGATCTTGCGCGTCTCGGTAGGCGCGACGGCGTAGCCGTACATGCCGGCAAACACCAGCGCACCAACGATGCCAAGGGTCAGGAGGACTTTTTTCACAGGTTTTTTCGTCGTCATCTGTTCGTCCTCTTATGCCTGAACCAGTGGGCCTGGGTTCTTGATGTACTGCTCACGGATCGCCTTGGCACACCAGTACGCCAGCGCGCCGACCATGCCGGTCGGGTTGTAGCCATTGTTCTGCGGGAACGCGTTGGCGCCCGGCGCGAACACGTTCGGCACATCCCACGACTGCAGGTACTTGTTCAGGGCCGACGTCTTCGGGTTGTCGCCCATGATGGCGCCGCCGACCGTGTGCGTGCTCTGGTACTGGTTGATGTTGTAGTGGCTGCCCGCCTTTTTCGCATCGCCCTTGATGGCCAATGGATTGAGCACCTGGCACATGTCCTGCGCCTTGCCGACCAGGTATTGCGACGCGATGATTTCGTTCTCGTGCCAGTCGAACGTCATGCGCAGCAATGGCCGGCCGAAACCGTCCTTGTAGTTCGGATCGAGGTCGAGATAGGCATCGTCGTACGACATGCAGGAGCCCTGCACTTCGAAGTAGAACGAATGGCGCATCGCGTCCTTGGCGCCCTTCTTCCAGTCGCTGCCCCAGCCCGGTACGCCCGGTGCGGTCGCGATGCCACGCACGGGACCGCCGCCCGGCTGGCGCGCCCAGATGATGCCGCCGCCGATGAAGCCGGTCTTGGTCGGATCGTTGCGGTTGCCGTTCAGGTCATCGAACGTGGCGCCGCCACCGCCAATGCCCATGAACTGGTTGGCATGCACGGTCTCGTCGAAGAACAGCGAGACGCGGTTCAGGTTCTGGTACGAGTAATTCTTGCCGACGGTACCGGTCTTGGTGACAGGATCGTACGCCGGGCCAATGCCCGAGAGCAGCATCAAGTGCACGTTGTAGAGCGAGAACGCGGCCAGGATGACGATGTCAGCCGGCTGCTCGGTCTCGCGGCCCTGGGCGTCGAGGTAGTTCACGCCGGTGGCCATTTTGCCGTCCGGCGTCAGGTTCACCTTCATGACTTGCGCCATCGTGCGCAGGTCGAACCCCTTGCGGCCACGCAGCACCGGCAGGATGTTCGCGTTCGGGCTCGCCTTCGAGTAGTTCAGGCAGCCATAGTCCGAGCAGAAGCCGCAGAAGTTGCACGGGCCCATCTGGCAACCGTACGGGTTGACGTAGGTGCCCGAGGCGTTCGAGGCCGGGATCGGGTATGGGTGGTAACCCATCGCGTTGGCGGCCTTGTAGAAGTATTCGGCGCCGAGGTAGTCCGGGTTGGGCCCGAGCGGGAATTCGCGCGAGCGCGAGCCTTCGTACGGATTGCCGCCGGCAACTTGCGCGCCATTGATGATGCCGCCCTTGCCCGAGGTGCCGCACACGTATTCGAAGTGGTCGAAGTGCGGTTCCAGATCTTCATACGTGATCGGGAAATCCTGGATCGACATGCCGGCCGGCAGGATCTTCTTGCCGTACTTCTGTTCCATGATGCTGCGGATCTTGAAATCCTCTGGCAGCGCGCGGAAGTGGCAGCCCGACCAGTGCGAACCGGCGCCGCCGACGCCCGTGCCCGGCTTGAACGAGCCCATGCGGCGCATCGGCACGGCCGACGTCGTGCCGTTGTGGCGGATGGCGATGGTTTCCTGCGCCAGCGACTGGAGGTACTTGCGGTGCACCGAGCCTTCGAGCTCGTCGATTACGCGCGGATAGGCGAAGTCGGGCTGCGTGTCGCGGTCAGGGCCGCGCTCGAGCACGACGACGTTCATGCCGGCGTCCGTCAATTCCTTGGCAATGATGGCGCCAACCCAGCCCATGCCAACGATCACTGCATCTGTTTTTGGTTTTACGATTGCCATCTTTTATCCTCTCCGTCCCGCCAGATCGACCGGTCCGAGCGGATACGGTTTGTCGCGAATCTTGACCCACTCCAGATAATCGCCCCGCATGCCGGGGTAGCCGATCATCTTCCATGCGCCCATGTTCTTGTTGCCGCCGTGGCTCGGATCGGCAAAGTAGCCGGCCCGCACTTCGGCGAGGAAGTCAGCGAAGAACAGCTTCGACGAAATGTCGGCCAGCTTGATCTTGCCTTCTTCGAGATCCTTCAATACCGCCTCTTGCATGCGCAGATCGAGGTCGGCAAACGCCTTGCCCGAGAAGCTGCTGGCGCAATGCGCGTCGACGGCCTTGATGCCCACGCGGATGATGTCCTTGAGCGCCAGCTTGCCCTGGTAGCCGAATTCGGACGTGGCTTCAAGAAACGGCCCCTGCATGTACCAGATCGCGCCGGCGGCGTATGGTGTCTGCATATGGCGGTCGAGGAATTCCGGCACGCCCAGTTCGACGGCGCCAGGGCCGTGCTGGTCATGCGGGATCAGGCGATCGACGGCGGCGATGACGAATTTCCATTCGGTCGCGGTAAAGAATTTGGGGGTGTAGGCATCAGGCTTGCCTTCGGTTGGCGCTGCGGCCGTCGCGTTGGGCAAATTCTGCTGGATTGCCGCTGCCGCGCCCGCGCCCATCGGCACGAAGACCAGGGTCTTGATGAGCGTGCGGCGCCGGGAAGGAGATTGCTGGTCATCGGACATAATGTCGTTGCTCCATATTGACGTTGGATATAGATACTTCAGGCATCTCGCATGATAACCATGCTGAACTTGATGCGCTATTGAAAATCCTGGCGCTGAAATTCACACTGCCCATTATGTGTCGTTGATTGGCACCATTTTGCAGTGGGCCCGCTGCGCTAATTTCCGTATAGGGAAATACGTATCGACCCCACCCCTATATTTACAAATGAAACATTCGAATATTCAGAAGTTTCAAGAGTTCGAGTACCTTGGATGGATTGCACTTGCTATGCGGACACAGCGCTGCACGACACAATCACTGGCTGGCACAAACGGCGCCAATGTAAATACAAGTGTTTCGTAACGGATATCGTGCGGGTACGAGGCACAGGCCAGGATGTGCGTACGACATCCTGCAAGCAGGGTCCGAGAAGGATGCGTTGCACTCTGGGCACGCTTTTGCCAGCGCACCTGGATGTGGTCGACAGGCGCAGGCAAAAAACTTCACATGTTGCATAAATGAAACACTGTAATGACACTAATCAAGACCTGCAAAATGCGATCTCATTCAGAAACAGAGTCCGGTTAATAGCAACATAATAATGACTCGATATTTTTCGGCATCGGTATATGGTTGAGATGTAATGACAAAACCATGCGCATTTCTAATGATCCCATCACGTAATATGATGAGAACAAAATGAATGACCGATCCGGATTCATGCCCGCATCACAACCCGATAGTAATTGGCTGCGCTGCCGTCAATTCAAGCAGTGCATTTACGGCAATGATGTGCGTATTGCACGCCAGGCCCAGGCCAATACCGCACGCAGCAATGTACCGCCCAGCGTGCATGGTCGTTGTTGATTCAGTACGCGCCGGCAAAGACGCTGAGGCACGAAGAAACGCACAAATGTCGTCATGCCGCGCGCACGCATGCTTCGCAGGCAGCCACCCGCCACCGTCGTGTCGAACCCGTCCGCGGCGCGCAGCAGGTACAGCGCTGTCCCCGAACACATCGCGATGTCAGCCTGGGCATCGCGCGCCAGTGGACGCAGGCCGTGCCGGTACGACAGCACGAGCGTCCGGCGCAGGTCGGGCAACGCGAGGTGCAGCGGACGCACGACGCCAAGCCATTCCAGCCAGCGCGGCAGACCATGCAGGTGCACGTCGGCGCGCTCGCAGTAACTGGCGAACGCCTCTTTCAATTCAGGCAGCGTGGCCTGGGCCGGGCGCGGCAGCGGCGCCGGCTGCGCGCGCCAGCGGGCCATCCAGTACACCAGCGCTGCGTCGTGCTGCGCGCGCAAGGTGGCTGGCGTAACGAATCCCAAATCGAACTGCGCGCCGGGCTGCATGAACCGGATGACGCCACGTAGTGCGGCCAGCCGCGGCGCGGCGAGCACGTCCAGTGGCGTGGGAAGGCCGTGATTGCGCCACGCGTTGTCGATGCGGCCGAACTGCGCGAACGAGGCCACCGGCACGACCAGCCGAGGCCGGAGTTCGTCGATCTGGCACGCGATGCGCGCGATGCCGCGCCCGGCTGCCGCTTCGCTGCGCGTGGCATCGTCGGGATTGTCATACCAGGCCAGGTCGGCAAAGCTGGTCAGCAGCAGATCGACACGAATCTGCGCCGCGCGTAGTTGCACGGCCGCGCGGCGGCATGCTGCGGCGGTGGCCAGCGCCCGTTCGCCCAGGTGCAGCAGCGTGTAGCTGCCACACGCGATCAGGCAGTACGACCCGGCCTCGCCACTGGCATGGGCTGTCAGGCGCAGGCCGGGGGCCAGCGCGCGCGCCGCGCCGACGGGGCATTCGGCAACGGCCAGATGGTGGCGCCGCAATTCGTGGGCCAGGTGCCAGTCGCCCTGGCGGCAGAGAAAGGTGGCGACGCCGCGAAATTCGGCGCGAAAACGCGTGACGAACTGGCGCGACAGGTGATCCGGCCGGGCGCTGGAGCACCAGACAAAGACCGGCAAGCCGCTGGCATTGAGTTCGGCGATCAGACCGGCGCTGCCGGTAGCGCCGTCGAGCAGGCGGCAGGCATCGTTGTGCACCGTCCCTTCGAGCCACGGGTCGATCAGCAATAGCACACTGTCGGTGCGCAGCAACCAGCTGGCGTGGTTCAGGAATGTGAATGTCGGGCTTGGCATGGGCGTGGTCGAACGGAGCGTCGATGGACCGAGTCTGGTGGGTTGTTGCGCAGCCTGCGTGAGGCGTCGCAATCGTGCGCGGGGACGGGCAAAGCGCTTCGCCAAACGGGGGAAACGCCCTACAATAAGGTTGTTCTACAGAATCTACCGTGCAGCCTGCCCGTACTGCACGCCACCTGACCCGAAACGACCGACATGCCCCTGGAATCCCTTTTGTTTGCACTCCCTGCGCAGCTTGCACCCACGCTGGTAGCGGCCCTGCTGGGCCTGTTGGTCGGCAGCTTCCTGAACGTCGTCATCTACCGCATCCCGAAGATGATGCAACGTGAATCCGACAACTACGTCGCACAGGAAAGCGGCCAGCCGCCACCGCACACGGACCGCTTCAACCTGACGGTGCCCCGCTCCGCCTGCCCGTGCTGCGGGCATCGGATCACGGCCATGGAAAATATCCCGGTCATCAGTTATCTGGTCCTCGGCGGCAAGTGCCGCAAGTGCAAGACGCCGATTTCGCCGCGCTATCCAGCCGTCGAACTGTTCACTGCCATCGTCTCGGCCCTGCTGGTCTGGACCTTCGGCAGCGGCGCGATGGGCATGGCCAGCCTGCCCTTCGCGTGGCTCCTGATCGCGATGACCTTCATCGACTACGACACGCAGCTGCTGCCGGACGATTTGACCTATCCGCTGCTGTGGGCGGGCCTGCTCATCAACCTGAACGGCACCTTCGTGCCGCTGCAGGATGCCGTCATCGGCGCCGCCGCCGGCTACCTCGTGCTGTGGTCCGTGTACTGGCTGTTCAAGCTGGCCACCGGCAAGGAAGGCATGGGCTATGGCGACTTCAAGCTGCTTGCCGGCCTGGGCGCGTGGCTGGGCTGGACTGCGCTGCCGACCATCATCCTGCTGTCGTCGGTCGTCGGCGCCATTGTCGGCATCAGCCTGATCGTGTTTGCCAAACGCGCACGCGACAAGGCGATCCCGTTCGGCCCTTACCTGGCGGCCGCGGGCCTGCTGACGATGCTGTATGGCGCGCAGCTGGGCGGCTTCACGGCGGGCCTGTTCGGATGACGCCGGCGTTTTCGGTGGGGCTTACCGGCGGCATCGGCTGCGGCAAGAGCACGGTCGCCGACCTGTTTGCGGCGCGGGGCGCGACGATCGTCGACACCGACGTCATCGCCCATGCGCTGACGGCGCCTCAGGGTGCGGCGATGCCCGCCATCGTGGCCGAATTCGGCCCCGACTTCGCGCAGCCGGATGGCGCGCTTGACCGCGCCCGTATGCGCACCCTCGTGTTTTCGGATGCCAGCGCCCGCGCGCGGCTGGAAGCCATCCTGCATCCGCGCATCCGCGCCGCGACCGAGGCGGCCGGCCAGGCGGCCACGGGCGCTTATGTCATGTATGTCGTGCCGCTCCTGATCGAATCGGGCAGCTGGCGTGAACGCGTCACGCGCGTGCTGGCCATCGACTGCAGTGAAGACACGCAGGTGGCGCGCGTCATGCAGCGCAGCCACCTCTCTGCCGACGAGGTGCGGGCGATCATGGCAACCCAGGTCACGCGCACCCGGCGCCTGGCCGAAGCTGACGACGTCGTCGACAACGATGCCGGCCTGGACGCCCTGCAAAAGCAGGTACAGGCATTGCATGAACGGTATCTCGCGTTAAGTCTGTAACAATAGTGATGCAGGGTTTGTAATTTCGGCCCGCATGGTTCAGAATCACGCAGTTGCCTTCCCGCCTACATTCAGAGGAATGTCATTTTGATCGTCTACGAATATCCTTTCAACGAGCGGATTCGCACGTTGTTGCGGCTGGAAGACCTGTACGAAAAATTCAAGTTCTTCGTGCATCAGGAACACCCGATGCAGCACCACGTCGCGCTCGCGACGATCTTCGACATGCTGGAAGTGGCCGGCCGCGCCGACCTCAAATCCGACCTGCTGCAAGAGCTCGAGCGCCAGAAGCAATCGCTGCTGGCTTACCGCAGCAACCCGGCCGTCGTGGCCGAAACCCTCGACGCCGTACTGGCCGAACTCGATGCGGCCAGCAGCGCGCTCGTCGCCAGCCAGGGCAAGACCGGACAGAACGTGCGCGAGAACGAATGGCTCATGAGCATTCGTGGCCGCACGATCATCCCGGGCGGCGCCTGCGAGTTCGACCTGCCGTCGTACTTCGCCTGGCAAAAGCGCCCGTTCGACAAGCGCTTCGAGGACATCATGGGCTGGTTCGGCCCGCTCTCGCCGCTGCTCGAAGCGCTGTCACTGGTGCTGCGCCTGCTGCGCAATTCGGGTACGTCGGTCAAGCTGTTCGCTGCCGCCGGCAGCTACCAGCAGATGTTGCAGGGTAAAATCTACCAGATGCTGCGGCTAACGCTCGACGAAACCACCGGGGCAATCCCCGAAATTTCGGCCAACAAATACATGCTGTGGGTGCGCTTCACCAGCCAGGACGGCGACTGCAAGCCCAAGCCGCTTGAAGTGGACGTGCCGTTCGACCTGACGCTCTGTAATTTTTAACTGATTGACCGTACGATGACCGTTGTCTCCTGCCCTACCTGCAGCAAGAAAGTCGAATGGACTGAGGCGAACAAGTATCGCCCGTTCTGCTCCGAGCGCTGCAAGCAAATCGACCTGGGCGCCTGGGCCGAAGAAAAATTCGTCATCCCCGGCGCCGTGCCGGCCGACCCGCTCGATCCGTTCGACGAACCACCACCGCCACCACAGCGCTGACATGGGGCGCGCGCCTGGCGCTGTGGCCGGATCTTGATGAGCTGAGCTTTACGTGACAGTGTCCGCAAAGCGGACGCGGTCGAGCCATTCCAGCAGCGGGATCGTGGCCGGCAGCAGCGGGCTGACGCCATACGAACCCTGCCAGGCAAAGGCCTGCCCTTCCAGGCTTTGCGGTTCACCAAGCCACTCGCGGCAGATGTAGAAATACAGGCGCACGTGAGCGTGCTCGTAGACGTGTTCGACGCAGCACCACGCCTCTCCGCTCACGACCTGGACCCCGAGTTCTTCCATGAACTCGCGCTGCAGCGCCGTGAAGATGTCTTCGCCCGCTTCGACTTTCCCGCCCGGGAATTCCCAGTAGCCGGCATACGGCTTGCCATCCGGGCGCTGGCCGAGCAGCACGTCGCCATCCGGGCGCATCAGCACGCCGACGGCGACATCGACAGGATTGGCGTTCACATTACTCATGCTGCTTGATCCGGCAGCTTGCCTGCGTAGTCCTTCGCGAACTGCCAGGCCACGCGGCCCGAGCGCGAGCCGCGCTGCAAGGCCCACTGCAGCGCTTCGGGCCGCGCCGCCGCGATCTGCTCCGGCGTGCAGCCGAAGCTGGCCAGCCAGTGGCCGGCGATCGCGAGGTAGTCGTCCTGGCGGAACGGATAGAACGACAGCCACAAGCCAAACCGCTCGGACAGCGAGATTTTCTCTTCGACCGTCTCGCCCGGATGCAGGTCGCCATCCGTGCCATGCTGGTAGCCGGCGTTGTCCGACATTTTCTCGGGCATCAGGTGGCGCCGGTTGGACGTCGCGTAGATCAGCACATTGTCGGACTGCGCCGAGATGCTGCCATCGAGCGCCACCTTCAGCGCCTTGTAGCCGGCCTCGCCCTCTTCGAACGACAGGTCGTCGCAAAAGATCACGAAGCGCTCGGGCCGGCCGGCGACCAGGTCGACGATGTCGGGCAGGTCGGCCAGATCGGCCTTGTCGACTTCGATCAGGCGCAGGCCCTGGTCGGCGTAGCCGTTCAGGCAGGCCTTGATCAGCGACGATTTGCCAGTGCCGCGCGCGCCGGTCAGCAGCACGTTGTTGGCCGGGCGGCGCGCGACGAACTGGCGCGTGTTCTGCTCGATCTGGCGCTTTTGCGCGGCGACGTGGTGCAGGTCGTCCAGGTTGATGGTGGACGCGTGCAGCACCGGCTGCAGGTAGTTGCCGGCACCGCCCGCGCGGCGGCGCCAGCGGAAGGCCGTGCTGCGCTTCCAGTCCGGCTCGCGGGCATGTGCGGCCGGCAGCACCGCCTCGAGGCGCTCGAGCAGGCCTTCGGCGCGGCGCAGGAACTGGTCCAGTGGCGACGTCACCATCAGGACCGGTAGTCGGCGTTGATCGTGACGTAGTCGTGCGACAGGTCGCAGGTCCAGACCGTGGCCGTAGCGTCGCCGCGCGCGAGCTTGACGCGCACCGTGATCTCGGACTGCTTCATGATGCGCTGGCCGTCTTCTTCCCTGTAGTCGGGATTGCGGCCGCCCGCCTTGGCGACCCAGACGTCGTCCAGATACAGGTCGAGCTTCGTGACATCCAGGTCGTCCACGCCGGCATAGCCGACGGCGGCCAGGATGCGGCCCAGGTTCGGGTCCGACGCGAAGAACGCGGTTTTCACCAGCGGCGAATGCGCGATCGCATAGGCGATCTTGCGGCACTCGGCCACGTCGGCGCCTTCGTCGACCGTGATGGTCATGAACTTGGTGGCGCCCTCGCCGTCGCGGATGATCTGCTGCGCCAGGTTGCGCGAGATGTCGGTGACGGCTTCCTTCAACGCTTCATAATCCGCGCCTTCGGCCTTGTCGATCACGAGCGAACCGGCGCCGGTGGCGACGATGATGAACGAGTCGTTGGTCGACGTGTCGCCATCGATCGTGATCGCATTGAACGAGTGGTCGGCTGCATGCTTGACCAGTTCATCGAGCACTGGCTGCGCGACCTTGGCGTCGAACGCCAGGTAGCCCAGCATCGTGGCCATGTTGGGCTTGATCATGCCGGCGCCCTTGCTGATGCCGCTCATCGTGACGGTGTGCCCGCCGATGGTGACGGTGCGCGACGCGGCCTTCGGCTGGGTGTCGGTGGTCATGATCGCCTCGGCGGCGTTGTACCAGTTGTCCGCCTTCAGGTTCGATACTGCGGCCGGCAGGCCGGCGACGACTTTCTGCAGTGGCAGCTGTTCCAGGATCACGCCGGTCGAAAACGGCAGCACCTGGCCCGGCTCGATGTCCAGCAGCTTGGCCAGCTCGGCGCAGGTGGCCTGCGCATTGGCCAGGCCCTCTTCGCCCGTGCCCGCATTGGCGTTGCCGGTATTGACCACCAGCGCGCGGATCGGCGCGCCGCCATGCTTCACGGCGGCCAGGTTGGCCTTGCTGACCTGGACCGGCGCAGCGCAGAAGCGGTTCAGCGTGAACACGCCGGCGACAGTGGCGCCTTCGGCCACGCGCATCACGAGGATGTCCTTGCGGTTGGGCTTCTTGATGCCGGCTTCGGCGAAACCGATCTCGATGCCGTTGACGGGTTTCAGGTCGGCTGCGATTGGCAGGGGGGAATTGACGGCCATGGTGATCTCGTTGGAAAAATTGCGAATCTCTTATTGTAACGGCACCGTCATCCGGTACGAAATTGCGGGCCAAAATAAAAAGCGGCCGGGTTTCCCCGGCCGCTTCTACATGCTACCTGCATGCTGCGCTTACGCCAGCTTGCCGTGGCACTGCTTGAACTTCTTGCCGCTGCCGCAAGGGCATGGATCGTTACGGCCGACCTTCACGCCCATATAGCTGCTGTGGTCTTCCGCCGAAACCGCGTCGCCTTCGCCGTCCTTGTTCGGGTTCGGATTGAACAGCTCTTCCGGCGCGGCCGACGGGTTGTAGTCGGCGTGCTGGTAGTTGACGTTCTCGAGCTGGGCTGCCTGCGCTGCCATCGCCGCTTCGGCTGCTTCGACTTCTTCGCGCGACTGGATGTGGACCGTCATGACCGTGCGGATCACTTCGTTCTTGATCAGATCCAGCATGTTCGAGAACAGCTCGAACGCTTCGCGCTTGTATTCCTGCTTCGGGTTCTTCTGTGCGTAGCCGCGCAGGTGGATACCCTGGCGCAGGTGGTCCAGCGCCGCGAGGTGTTCGCGCCAGTGGGTGTCGACGCTTTGCAGCATGACGTTGCGCTCGAAACCGCCGAACGATTCACGGCCCACGATGCCGACCTTGCTGTTGTACGACGTTTCGGCCGCCGTCAGCACGCGCTCGAGCAGTTCGTCGTCGTTCAGGTTCGGCTCGTCCTGCAGCATCTGCTGCAGTGGCACGTTCAGGCTCCACTCGCCTGCCAGCGTCGTTTCCAGCGCCTTGACGTCCCACTGTTCTTCGACCGATTCGGCCGGCACATGGATGCGCACCTGGTCGGTGAACACGCCCACGCGCAGCGAATTGATCATCTCGCTGATGTCGGTCGCTTCGAGCAGTTCGTTACGCTGGGTGTAGATCACCTTGCGCTGGTCGTTGGCGACGTCGTCGTACTCGAGCAGCTGCTTACGCACGTCGAAGTTGCGGGCCTCGACCTTGCGCTGGGCCGACTCGATCGAGCGCGAGACGATGCCTGCTTCGATCGGTTCGCCTTCCGGCATTTTCAAGCGGTCCATGATCGCGCGCACGCGGTCGCCCGCGAAGATGCGCAGCAGCGCGTCGTCCAGGCACAGGTAGAAGCGGGATGAGCCCGGATCGCCCTGACGGCCCGAACGGCCGCGCAGCTGGTTGTCGACGCGGCGCGATTCGTGGCGCTCGGTGCCGATGATGTGCAGGCCGCCTGCATTGACCACGTGGTCGTGCAGTGATTGCCATTCGTCGCGCAGCGTCTGCGACTGGGCCGCTTTTTGCTCCGGGCTCAAGCTGCCATCGGCTTCGATGAGCTGGATCTGCTTGCCCATATTGCCGCCCAGGACGATGTCGGTACCACGGCCAGCCATATTGGTGGCGATGGTGATCATCTTGGGACGACCCGCCTGCGCCACGATCTCTGCTTCGCGTGCGTGCTGCTTCGCGTTCAGGACGTTGTGCGGCAGATTCGCCTTGGTCAGGATGCCTGACAGGAGTTCGGAGTTCTCGATCGAGGTGGTACCCACCAGGACCGGCTGGCCGCGCTCGTAGCAGTCGCGGATGTCCATGACCATCGCGTTGTACTTCTCGTCGGACGTCTTGTAGACCTGATCCTGGCGGTCCTTGCGCTGCGACGGCCGGTTCGGCGGGACGACGACGGTTTCGAGGCCGTAGATTTCCTGGAATTCGAATGCTTCGGTGTCGGCGGTACCGGTCATGCCGGCCAGCTTGCCGTACATGCGGAAGTAGTTCTGGAACGTGATCGAGGCCAGTGTCTGGTTCTCGTTCTGGATGCGCACGCCCTCTTTCGCTTCGACGGCCTGGTGCAGGCCATCCGACCAGCGGCGGCCCGTCATCAGGCGGCCGGTGAATTCGTCGACGATGACGACTTCGTTGTTCTGCACCACGTAGTGCTGGTCCTTGTGGTACAGGACGTGGGCGCGCAGCGCCGCGTACAGGTGGTGGATCAGCGTGATGTTGCCGGCGTCGTACAGCGACGCGCCTTCAGGCAGCAGGCCCATCTCGGTCAGGATCGCTTCGGCGTGCTCGTGGCCCGATTCGGTCAGCAGCACGGTGTGCGCTTTTTCGTCCTTCAGGTAGTCGCCCGGGACTTCGATCTTGCCCTTGCCGTCCGGCGTTTCTTCGCCGATTTGCTGGACCAGCTGTGGCGGCACCGCGTTCAGGCGGATGTACAGGTCGGTGTGGTTCTCGGCCTGGCCCGAGATGATGAGCGGCGTACGCGCTTCATCGATCAGGATCGAGTCGACTTCATCGACCACGGAGAAATTCAGGCCGCGCTGAACGCGCTCGCGCAGGTCGTAGACCATGTTGTCGCGCAGGTAGTCGAAGCCGAATTCGTTGTTGGTGCCGTACGTGATGTCCGAGCTGTAGGCTTTCTGCTTGCTGTCGTGGTCGAGCTGCGACAGGTTGACACCGGTCGTGAGGCCCAGCCAGCCGTAGAGCTGGCCCATCTGGTCGGCATCGCGCTGCGCCAGGTAATCGTTGACGGTAATGACGTGCACGCCCTTGCCCGACAAGCCGTTCAGGTAGACCGGCAGCGTGGCCATCAGGGTCTTGCCCTCGCCCGTGCCCATCTCCGCGATCTTGCCCTGGTGCAGGACCATGCCGCCGATCAGCTGGACGTCGAAGTGGCGCATCTTCATCACGCGCTTGGCAGCTTCGCGGCAGACGGCGAATGCTTCCGGCAGGATCTCGTCGAGGGTCGTGCCCTTGGCCAGCCGGTCCTTGAATTCAGGCGTCTTGGCTTGCAGTTCCGCGTCCGAGAGCTGCTCCATCTGTGGCTCGAGCGCGTTGATGACACGCACGGTCTTTTGATATTGCTTGAGCAGTCGCTGGTTGCGACTGCCGAAAATCTGGGTCAGGAATGACATGCTTGGTTTCTAGTATTAAATACGCCGCAATAGACGCCAATGAGGGAGCCAAGATGATATCAAACAGATTTCACCAAAGACCGCGTTAGGCAAATAACCACTGATTTTATCATGCGATTCGGCCACACTTGGGGATCGTGGGCAGGATAACAAGTCCCGCAGGGACAGAAACGTTATCAGACTGCCTCGTATGGCGTGCAAAATCCCACCCTGCATTGCCCGCGACCCGGCGCTGCGCCGGGGTTTCCCCATCTGCCGCGCGCTGTGGTATGTTCCGAGCATGCAGCAACCTCCCCCAAAGCGCCCGGTCCATATCTTCGGCACCAAGAACCGGCAGACCTCGCACGCCGCCACCGACTTCCTGCGCTCGAACGACCGCCTGGCCAGCCTGATGCCGGCCATCACGCGCATGGCGCGCCTGCAGTCCGATTGCGCCGCAGCGCTGCCGGCCGTGTTTCACAACTGCGATGTGCTGTCGTTCCAGGAAGGGGTATTGATTCTGGCCGTGCCCAGCTCGGCGCTGGCGGCGCGGCTCAAGCAGATGCTGCCCAAGCTGCAGACTACGCTCATCGGGCGTGGCTGGCAGGTGGAATCGACCCGCATCAAGGTGCAGGTCACGCGCGCGCTGCCCGACAAGCCCGAGATGCGCACGTTGGAGCTGCCACCGACGGCGGTGCGCGCGTTCGAGGAACTGGCAGCATCACTGCCGGACGACAAGCACAACCGCGACCTGGTGGCCGCGCTCAGGGCGCTGGCAGCAAAAAGAAAATGAGAGAAAATAAACGCAGGTAAAGCTGAGATCAGCTCTGCGCCCACTCGCGCGTCATCTGCTTGACGTACGACGGCGGCGCGGTATCGAGCGCATCGAAGCTGACGATTTCGTACGCATCCGGCTGCGCCAGCAAGGCGCGCAGCAGGTCGTTGTTGAGCGCGTGGCCCGACTTGTGGGCCGTGTAGCTGGCCAGCAGCGGATGGCCGACCAGGTACAGGTCACCGATCGCGTCGAGAATCTTGTGGCGCACGAATTCATCTTCGTAACGTAGACCGTCGGCATTGAGGATGCGGTATTCATCCATCACGATCGCGTTCTCGAACGAGCCGCCGCGCGCCAGGCCCATCCCGCGCAGGCTTTCCACGTCCTGCATGAAGCCGAACGTGCGCGCACGCGCGACGTCGCGCACATAGGTGATGTCGCCGAAGTCCACGCTCGCGCGCTGCATCGTGCCATCGACCGCCGGGTGATTGAATTCGATGAAGAAGTCGAGCTTGTAGCCATTGTGCGGCGACAGGCGCGCCCACTTTTCGGCCGCGCCGCTGCCCTGGCGCACTTCAACATCCTTCAGCACGCGGATGAACTTGCGGGCCGACGGCTGCTCTTGCACGCCCGCCTGCTGCAGCAGAAACACGAACGACGACGCCGAACCGTCCATGATCGGGATTTCCTCGGCCGTCACGTCGATGACGAGGTTATCGATGCCCAGACCGGCGCAGGCCGACATCACGTGTTCGACGGTCGAGACGCGCGCATCGTCCTTGATCAGGACCGACGCCATGCGCGTATCGCCCACGACGTGCGCGGAGCTGGGAATGGACACGATCGGGTCGAGATCGACCCGGCGAAACACGATGCCCGTGTCCGGACCGGCCGGGCGCAGCGTGAGTTCGACCTTGCGGCCCGAGTGCAGTCCGACGCCCGTGGCGCGGACCAGTTCCTTGATGGTTCGTTGTTTCAGCATGGATCGATTATAGCCCAGCGTCTCGGGCGCTGCTGCGGCCTCCCCTGCTCATCAAGGATGCTCGGCTTCGACGTGCTCTTTCTCGTGGCGGATCAGATACAGGCCGCTGCCGATGATGATCGCCGCGCCCAGCAGCGTGTAGCTGTCGGGCAGCGCGCGCCACAGCAGCCAGTCCAGGCCCACGCCCCAGGCCAGTGCCGAGTATTCGAACGGCGCCACGCTCGACGCTTCGCCGCGCGAAAACGCTTCGGTGATCGCCAGCTGGCCGATGAAACCCGAGACCGCCAGTCCGCACAGGATCGGAATGTCACGGGCCGACAGCGGCACCCAGGCGGGCGCCGCCAGGGCACCGGCGCCAATGGCGATCAGCACCATCAGCCAGAACACCGTGTGCTCGCTGCGGTCGGTCCGTGACAGCACGCGCACCGTGATCGCGGAGACGGCGTAGCAGGCCGCTGACCCCAGCACCGCCAGGCCGCCCACCGTCAGGAAGCCCGCGCCGCTGGGGCGCAGCACGACCAGCACGCCAATCAACCCGACACCGATCGCGACCCAGCGCGCCAGGTCGACGCGCTCGCGCAGCAGCAGCACCGACAAGGCCGTGATCAGGGCCGGCGCAATGAAGAAGATCGAATAAGCTTCGGCCAGCGACAGCTTCTGCAGGCCGAACGCGAACAGCGCCAGCATCAGGATGCCCAGCGCAGCGCGCAGCAGATGCATCGGCCAGCGCACGCGCAGGATGCCGGCAAACGCGCCGCGCCAGGCCACGTACAGCGCAATCAGGGGCAGCGAACAGATGGCGCGCAATGCGGCGACCTGCAGCGCCGGATAGCGCGCCGACAGCAGCTTCATGGTCGTGTCCATCAGCGCGAACATGAAGACGGCAAGCAGCATCGCGTAGATGCTGTACAGGTTTCCGGATGGGCGCGTCACGGTGAGTTGTCCTGGTTGTCGGTAAAAAAAACGGCGCCGCAGCGCCGTTCGTCATGCAGGTATTGGCGAAATCAGCCCAGCTTTTCCAGCATCGCTTCCGCGCTCGACGCTTCGACACCCTTGGCATCCAGGTCCAGCGTCTTGACCACGCCGTCCTCGACCAGCATTGCGTAACGCTTCGAGCGCACGCCCATGCCGTGGGCCGAGTAATCGTTGTCCAGGCCCAGCGCCTTGGTGAACGTGGCGTTACCGTCAGCCATCATGCGCACGATGCCGGTGGCTTTCTGGTCGCGGCCCCAGGCGCCCATCACGAACGCGTCGTTGACCGAGATGCACCAGATTTCATCGATGCCCTTGGCTTTCAGTGCGTCGGCGTGCTTGACGTAACCCGGCACGTGCTGCACCGAGCAACCCGGCGTGAACGCGCCCGGCAGGCCGAAGATGACGATCTTCTTGCCCTTGACCAGATCGGCGACCTGGAACGTGTTCGGGCCCAGGCTGCAGCCTGCGGTTTCGTTCTCGATGAATTCGGCCAGCGTGCCGTCGGGCAGGCGTTCGCCAATCTGGATGCTCATGTTCGCTCCTGTGAAGGTTGTGTGAATCCGGCCATTATCGCCGATCCGGGCCCCGGACGTAAAAAGGGCCAGCTCACGCCGGCCCCTTCAATCGCGGCCGGCGTGCGCCGGCCGTCATGCGTGCAACTCAGTCCGCCTGCTTGCGCAGGAACGCCGGAATGTCGTAGGTCTCGACGCCATTGCGCTGCATCGCCTGCACCTGCTCGGATGCCTGCTCGCGGCGCCACACGGCCGGCTGCTTCATGCCGCCCAGCGCGTCGGCGCTGGCCTTGCCCGCGGTCAGACCGCCGGCCACCGCTGCGGCGCCCTGCATCACTGGCGCATCGTAGGTACCGGTGCGCATGACTTGCTGCGGCTGGACCAGCTGGATCGACTTCTTGTTCTTGCCCAGGCCCGTCGCGACCACGGTCACGCGGATCTCGTCGCCCATCGCGTCGTCGTAGGCGATACCCTGTGCGATCGACGCGTCCGGCGCGGCGAAGGCGCGCACGGCGGCCATGACTTCCTTGATCTCTTTACCTTTCAGGCCACGGCTTGCGGTCACGTTGACCAGCACGCCCTTGGCGCCCGACAGGTCGATACCGTCCAGCAGCGGCGAAGCGACAGCCTGTTCGGCGGCGATGCGCGCGCGGTCGACGCCAGCGGCGGTCGCGGTGCCCATCATGGCCTTGCCCTGCTCGCCCATGATCGTCTTGACGTCGTTGAAGTCGACGTTGATATGGCCTGGCACGTTGATGATCTCGGCGATACCGGCCACCGCGTTGTTCAGGACATCGTCGGCGTGCTGCATCCAGTCGAGCATGCTTTCGTCTTCGTAGATGTCTTCCAGTTTTTCATTCAGGATAACGATCAGGGAGTCGACGTGCTTGGTCAGTTCTTCGAGGCCCGCTTCGGCCACGTCCATGCACTTCTGGCCTTCGTACGAGAACGGCTTAGAGACGACTGCGACGGTCAGCGCGCCCAGCGACTTGGCCACTTCGGCCACGATCGGTGCGGCGCCGGTACCGGTGCCGCCGCCCATACCGGCAGCGATGAAGACCATGTGCGCGCCGCGCAGTGCGTCTTCAATGCGCGAGCGCGATTGTTCGGCGAGCTGGCGACCGACTTCAGGACGCATCCCTGCGCCCAGGCCCGAGTCACCGATCTGGATGATGTTGTTCGCGCCCGATACTGCCAGCGCCTGAGCGTCCGTGTTCGCGGCGATGAACTCGACACCGGATACACCTTTATTGATCATGTGCTGAACCGCGTTGCCGCCGGCGCCACCGACGCCAACGACCTTGATCACGGTCCCCAGTGCTGCGTTATCGACCATATCGAACTCCATGATGTGCTCCCTAATTTTCAAAGTGCAGTTCCGGGAACGAGGCCTGTGCGTATCTGGTTCGCCGCCTCAAACCGGTATCTGCGATTGTATGTAAAAAACTGTAATTGGTGATGAAATTTCGCTACCTAATTTGTTACCAAGTGCTAGTGCGATTGCATGTGCGTCAGAAGTTCCCCGCGATCCACTCCTTCATGCGTTGCCAGACTGCCTTCACCGAACCATCCTGGCGCGTGACGATGTGTCCGCGCAGGTACTGTTTCTTTGCTTCGAGCAGCAAGCCAAGCACGGTGGCGTAGCGGGGGCTGCGCACCACATCGGCCAATTGCCCGCGGTAGTCCGGCGTGCCGAGGCGTGCCGGCTTGAGGAAGATGTCTTCCGCCATTTCGATCATGCCAGGCATGATCGCGCTGCCGCCAGTCAGGACGATGCCGGACGACAGCACGCCTTCGTAGCCCGATTCGCGCACGGCCTGGTGCACCATCGCGAACAGCTCCTCCACCCGGGGCTCGATCACGGCCGCCAAAGCCTGGCGCGACAAGGCGCGCGGGCCGCGGTCACCGAGACCTGGCACTTCGAGTGTCTCGCCCGGGTCGGCCAGTACCTGCTTGGCCACGCCGTAGCGGATCTTGATATCTTCGGCTTCGCCGGTCGGCGTGCGCAGTGCCATCGCGATGTCGCTGGTGATCTGGTCGCCCGCGATCGGGATCACGGCCGTGTGGCGGATCGCGCCGTCCGAGAACACCGCGATGTCGGTGGTACCGCCGCCGATGTCGATCAGCACCACGCCCAGTTCCTTTTCGTCGACCGTCAGCACCGCGTCGGCGGACGCCATCGGCTGCAGGATCAGGTCCGAGACCTCGAGACCGCAGCGGCGCACGCACTTTACAATGTTTTGTACTGCGGAGACCGCACCGGTGACAATGTGCACCCGCACTTCGAGGCGGATGCCGCTCATGCCGATCGGCTCGCGCACGTCTTCCTGGTTGTCGACGATGAATTCCTGCGGCACCGTGTGCAGCAATTGCTGATCGGTCGGGATGTTCACCGCCTTGGCCGTCTCGATCACGCGCGCCACATCGGTCGCCGTGACTTCCTTTTCCTTGATCGCCACCATCCCGCTCGAATTGAACGAGCGGATATGGCTGCCGGCGATGCCCGCGTAGACGTTGCGGATCTTGCAATCCGCCATCAGCTCGGCTTCTTCCAGCGCGCGCTGGATCGATTCGACGGTGGCCTCGATGTTGACGACCACGCCTTTCTTCAATCCCCTGGACTCGTGCTGACCCAGCCCGATCACCTCGTGGCGTCCGTCGGACATCACTTCGGCGACCACGGCCACCACCTTGGAGGTGCCGATGTCGAGACCGACGATCAGGTTTTTCGCGTCTTTTGTCATTGCTGTAGCCTGCTCAGATTTGCTTGGTTGTTGTATTGGTTTTTGTATTCGGTGCGGCTTTGGGCTTCTTGGCTGCCTTGACCGGCTTCGTCGCATCCAGCGGCACGTTCAGCGCCGCCGACGACAAGGCCAGTCCGTTCGGATAGCGCATATCGATCGTATCGATACGGCCCTCCTGCAGCCGGGCCACCAGCTGCGGGTACACGCCGACCAGACGCGCGACGCGCTTGTTCAACGTGTTGCGATCCTGTTCGCGTCCGAGTTCGACGCTCATGCCATTATCCAGCTTCACGGTCCATGCATAGCGATTCGATAGCGACAACGCGTGCGGCACCAGTGCCACCTTGGCAAACGACGTGCGCAATTCATTGAAGCGCGCCAGCACGTCCTTCTCGCTGCCCACCGGACCATCAAAGGCCGGCAGCGTCTGTTCATCGTCGGCTTCGGCGATATTGGCCGTAAACACGTCGCCCTTGACCGACAGCAGGCGGCCTTCGTCGCCCCAGGTGCCGAGCGCCTCGTGTTCTTCGACCTCGACCACTAGCGCGTTCGGCCACTCGCGGCGCACCGTGGCGCGGCGCACCCAGGGCACGGTCTCGAACGTCGCGCGCACCTGTTCCAGGTCGGCGGTAAAGAAGTTGCCGCGAATCTTGCCGACCACGCCGTTACGCACGGTCAGTTCGTTCACGTGTTTCAGGTCGATCGCGTACATGCTCTCCACCGTCACCGAGCCCAGTGCGAACATCGGGCGCTGCGACAGCCACCAGACGCCGGTCACCAGCGCGGCGAGCACCGTCAGCGCCGTCAGAAAACTGGCGGTTGCATTCAGGGAGCGGACGTCATGCCACATTGCTATCAGTCCTTCACGTCGGGTTTCGCACCCCGGTTGCCCATCTTGAGCCGCGCCGAGCGCAGGATCTCGACGCACAGGTCTTCGTAGCCGATGCCCACCGCGCGCGCCGCCATCGGCACCAGCGAGTGCGTCGTCATGCCCGGGGACGTGTTCACCTCGAGCAGGAACGGACGCATGTCGCTCTCGCGCACCAGCACGTCCACGCGCCCCCAGCCTTCGCAGCCCAGCGCGCGGTAGGCGTTCACGGCGTGACGCTGAATCTCCTGCGTCAGTTCGTCGGGCAGCGGCGCCGGGCAGTGGTATTGCGTGTCGTCGGTGAAGTACTTGTTCTGGTAGTCGTACTTGCCTTCGGGCGCGACGATCTCGACGATCGGCAGCGCGCGGGCGCCGGCGCCCTGCCCCAGCACGGCGACCGTGAATTCACGGCCGGTGACGAACTGCTCGATCAGCACCGCATCGTCCATGCTGGCCACGAGCGCGATCGCGTCCGCCAGCTGCGCACGGTCGGTGACCTTGGTGATGCCGATGCTCGAGCCTTCGAGCGGCGGCTTGACGATCAGCGGCAGGCCCAGTTCGGCCACCAGCGCATCCAGATCGGTGTCGGCGTCGACCGTCGCGTACTTCGGCGTCGGCACACCTTCCATCAGCCACAGCTTCTTGGTGGTGATCTTGTCCATGCCGACACTCGAGGCCATCACGCCGCTGCCGGTGTACGGAATACCGAGCTGCTCGAGGGCGCCCTGCAGGCTGCCGTCTTCGCCGTAGCGGCCGTGCAGCGCAATGAAGACGCGGTCAAAACCCTGCGCGGCCAGGTCGGCCAGGCTGTGCGTGCCCGGATCGAACGGGTGCGCATCGATGCCGCGGCTTTTCAGGGCCTGCAGCACGCCTTCGCCGGAAATGAGCGAGATTTCGCGCTCGGCCGAACGGCCGCCGAACAGGACGCCGACCTTGCCGAAGACGGTGGCATCGAGAAGTTGAATGGTCGTCGTCATGGTCAGCCTTTCGCTGTGGTCAGTTGTTGCGGAATGCCGCTGATCGAGCCGGCGCCCATGGTCAGCACGACGTCGCCGTCACGTGCCACGTTCAGGATGGCGTCGCGCATGTCGGCGATCGACTCGACGAAGATCGGCTCCAACTTGCCGGAAGTGCGCAGTGCACGCGCCAGGGCGCGCCCGTCGGCGGCCACGATCGGCGCCTCACCGGCCGGATACACGTCGGCCAGCAGCAGCACGTCCGGCGTGGCCAGCACCTTCACGAAGTCTTCGAACAGGTCGCGCGTGCGGCTGTAGCGGTGCGGCTGGAACGCCAGCACGAGGCGACGGCCCGGGTAGGCGGCGCGTGCGGCGGCCAGCGTGACTTCGGTTTCCACCGGGTGGTGGCCGAAGTCGTCCACCAGCGTGAAGCTGCCGCCGGACGCCAAAGCCACGTCGCCGTAGCGCGTGAAGCGGCGGCCCACGCCGCGAAATTCCAGCAGGCCCTGCGCGGTGGCCGCGTCGTCGATACCGATTTCGCGCGCGATGGCAATCGCCGAGCAGGCATTCAGAACGTTGTGCATGCCGGGCTGGTTCAGCACGAACTTCGTGTCCGGATAGCCTTCCTGGCGCACGGTGAAGTGCATGTGCGTGCCGTCGGCGTAGGCATCCAGCGCGCGCACTTCGGCATCGATCGAAAAACCGTAGGTGGTGACCGGCTTGGTCACCTGCGGCAGGATCTCGCGTACATGCTTGTCGTCGATGCACAGCATCACGCGGCCGTAGAACGGCAGGCGGTGCGTGAAATTGACGAACGCGCTCTTGAGCTTCTCGAAGTCGTGCTCGTAGGTTTCCATGTGATCGGCGTCGATGTTCGTGATCACTTCGATCATCGGCGACAGGTTCAGGAACGACGCATCCGACTCATCGGCTTCGGCCACGATGTAGTCGCCGCTGCCCAGCGCCGCATTGGCGCCGGCGGCGGTCAGGCGGCCACCGATGACGAAGGTCGGATCGAGCCCGCCCTGCGCCAGCACCGACGCGACCAGGCTGGTGGTCGTCGTCTTGCCGTGCGTGCCCGCAATCGCGATGCCGCGCTTCAGGCGCATCAGCTCGCCCAGCATGATCGCGCGCGGCACCACCGGCACTTTATTTGTGCGGGCGGCAACCACTTCCGGGTTGGCTTCGTTCACGGCGGTCGAGGTCACGACCACATCGGCGCCCGCCACATTGTCTTCGTGGTGGCCCAGGTGCACGGTCGCGCCCAGGTCGGCCAGGCGCTGGCTGGCGGCATTGCTGCCCAGGTCCGAGCCCGACACCTGGTAGCCGAGATTGAGCAGCACTTCGGCGATGCCGCTCATGCCGCTGCCGCCGATGCCCACGAAGTGGATGTTCTTGATCTTGTGTTTCATGCTGCTTTTACCCTTGCTGCCAGTTGTTCGAGTTCGCGCGCGATCGCCTCATTGGCGTCGCGCTGGCCGACGCGCGCCGCCGCCTGCGCCATGGCCAGGCATTGTTCGCGCGTCGTTTGCAGCAGACTTTTCAGTCGCTGTGGATTCAATTCACCCTGCGGCAGGTGCACGGCCGCGCCTTGCCCGTCCATCCAGATGGCGTTGTCGCGCTGGTGGCTCGTGGTGCTGGCCACGAACGGCACCAGCACGCTGGCCACGCCGGCCGCCGTCAGTTCGGACACCGTGATCGCGCCGGCGCGGCAGATCACCAGATCGGCGTCGGCATACGCCGCCGCCATATTGTCGATGAAGTCGACCACATTGGCCTGCACGCCTGCCTGCGCATACGCGGCGCGTAGCGCATCGATGTTCTTCTTGCCCGACTGGTGCGTGACGACCGGCCGCGCAGCCGGGTCGATCAGGGCCAGGGCTGCCGGCACGCCATCGTTGAGCACCTTGGCGCCCAGGCTGCCGCCCACGACCAGCACGCGCAGCACGCCCGTGCGACCGGCGAAGCGTTCGGCGGGCGCTGGCAGATCGAGGATCTGCTGGCGCACCGGGTTGCCGGTGACGACCGCTTTGCCGGCCGCCTTGCCGAAATCGGCCGGGAAGCCGAACAGCACGCGCTGCGCCAGTGGTGTGAGCGTTTTGTTCGAGAGCAGCAGCGCGGCGTCGGCATTGATCAGGGCCAGCGGGATGCCGGCGGCGCGCGCCATCACCCCGCCCGGCACCGTGACGTAACCGCCCATGCCCAGCACCACGTCGGGCCGGCGCGCGGCCAGGTAGCGCCGGCAGGTCGCAAAGGCAGCCGCCATCTTGAACGCGCCCTTGAGCGTGTGCGCCAGGCCCTTGCCGCGCAGGCCGGCGAAGTCGATCGTGTCCATCGCGATGCCGGCTTTCGGCACCAGATCGGTTTCCATGCCATGCGCGGTGCCCAGCCAGCTCACTTCCCAGCCGCGCGCGCGCATCGTCTGCGCAATCGCGATGCCGGGGAAGATGTGGCCACCGGTACCGGCAGCCATGATCATCAGTTTTTTGGTCATGTGCGGCCCCCGCGCATGCGCACGCGATTCTCGTAATCGATGCGCAGCAAAATCGCCAGGCCGACGCAGTTGAACAGCACGCCAGAGCCGCCAAAGCTCATCAGCGGCAAGGTCAGGCCCTTGGTTGGCAACAGGCCCAGGTTCACGCCCATGTTGATGAAGGTCTGCACGCCGATCCAGATACCGATGCCTTTCGCAGCAAGACCAGCAAACACCTGTTCGAGCGCAATCGCCTGGCGGCCGATGTCGAAGGCGCGCTTGACGAGCCAGTAGAACATCGCCACCACGACCAGCACGCCGACCAGGCCCAGCTCTTCGCCAATCACGGCCATGATGAAGTCGGTGTGCGCTTCGGGCAGGTAGAACAGTTTTTCGACCGAGCCGCCCAGGCCCACGCCGAAAAATTCGCCGCGTCCGAACGCGATCAGCGAGTGGGTCAGCTGGTACGCCTTGTCCAGTGCATTGCCCTCTTCCCACGGGTTCAGGTAAGCAAACATGCGCGCACGGCGGAATGGCGACAGCGCGATGATCGCGCTGAAGATCACGACCAGCAGCGCGCCAATGCCGCCGAACCAGATGATGTTGATCCCGCCCAGGAACAGGATGCCCATCGCGATGCAGACGATCACGCCGAAGGCGCCCAGATCCGGCTCCATCAGCAAGAGGCCGCCCACCAGGCCAATGGCCACGACCATCGGCACGAAGCCCTTGGTCAGCTTGTGCATGTACTCTTGCTTCCTCACCGTGAAGTCGGCCGCGTACAGCACCACGGCGATCTTCATGATTTCGGACGGCTGCACCATGAACACCTTCAGCGACAGCCAGCGGCGCGCGCCGTTGACCGACACGCCCAGGCCCGGAATCAGGACCAGTACCAGCAGCACCAGCGTGCCAATAAAAATCATCGGCGCATGCCGCTGCCAGACCGCGATCGGTACGCGGAACACGATAGCGGCGGCCACCATCGAGACGAGGATGTAGACCGCCTGGCGGTACAGGAAGTATTCGTTGCGGTCCTGCAGGTAGCGGAATTTCGGCGAATCGGGCAGCGCAATCGACGCCGAGTACACCATCACCATCCCGAACAGCATCAGGAGCAGCGTGACCCAGACCAGCGGCTGGTCGTAGTCCATCATTTTGGACGGCCGGCTGCGCCCGTCGACGGTGGCGTCGACGGCATTGCCGGAAAACTTGAAGGGCAGCTGGAAGGCCATCAGATCTCCTGCCCTTTATCGAGTGCGATGTCGCGTACGGTCTCGACGAACACCTGCGCGCGATGCGCGTAGTTCGTGAACATGTCCAGGCTGGCGCATGCAGGGGAAAGTAATACTGCATCGCCAGAACGCGCCAGACCCGCCGCGCGGCGCACTGCCTGCGGAAGGTCGTCGAGGTCGAACGCCGGCACGCCGGTCGCATCGATCGCGGCGCGCACGGCCGGCGCATCGCGGCCGATCAGCAGCACGGCGCGGGCATACGCCGCCACGGGCTGGGCCAGTGGCGAAAAGTCCTGCCCCTTGCCGTCGCCACCGGCGATCAACAGGATCTGCTGGTCGGCGCCGGCAAACGCCTTGCCCAGGCCCTGCAGCGCAGCGACGGTGGCGCCGACATTGGTGCCCTTGCTGTCGTCGTAATAGTCGACGCCGTCGATGGTGGCGACCAGCTCGACGCGGTGCGGTTCGCCCGCATACTCGCGCAAGCCATGCAGCAGCGGCGCGAGCGGCAGGCCGCAGGCGCGACACAGGGCCAGCGCAGCCAGCGCGTTGGCAGCATTGTGCAGGCCGCGAATCTTCAAAGCATCGGCCGGCATCAGGCGGTTCACGATGGCGTCGACCTGTTCGCGGATTTCGCCGCGTTTGAGTTTCCTGTCGCTCGCTTCGCCCGCCACGGCATTGGCCAGCCACAGCACGCCGCGCTCTTCGATCAGGCCGAAGCTGTCGGCATCCTTCGGTTCATCGGTACCGAAGGTGAACAGCGGCGCATCGACCGCCATGCGCATCACGCGTGCATCGTCGCGATTCAAGACGCGCACGGTATCCGGGCCGAAGATGCGCGCCTTGTCCGCTGCGTAGGCATCCATCGTGCCGTGCCAGTCGAGGTGGTCCTGGGTCAGGTTCAGCACCGTCGCAGCGTCGGCCTTGAGACTGAACGTTGTGTGCAACTGGAAGCTGGACAACTCCAGCACCCAGGCTTGCGGCAGTTCATCGGCATCGATCGACTCGCGCAGCACGTCCAGCGCGGCCGGGCTGATATTGCCGGCCACGCGCGCGGTCAAACCCGCGCGGCGGCACAGCAGGCCGGTCAGGCTCGTCACCGTCGTCTTGCCGTTGGTGCCTGTGATCGCGATGACCTTCGGCGCGTAGCCGCTCGTCTCGCGCAGGTGCGCCAGCGCCTGGGCAAACAGTTCGATCTCGCCCCAGACGGGGATATCGCGCGTAGCAGCGGCAGGCATGATGGCGGCCAGTTCGCGGCTAGGTGCCAGGCCCGGGCTGACGGCGACAAAGTCGACGCCATCGAGCAGGTCCGCGCCAAATTCCCCAGCAACGAACTGCGCATCCGGCGCGGCCGCGCGCAGCGCCGGCAGGCGTTGCGGCTCAAGCCGCGTATCGGCCACGCGCACGCGTGCGCCGCCCCGCGCGAGCCAGTGCGCCATCGCGAGCCCCGATTCACCGAGGCCCAGTACCAGTGCGAGTTTGCCGTCGTAGTTCATTAACGCAGTTTCAATGTAGAGAGGCCAACCAGGATCAGCACGATGGTCACGATCCAGAAGCGGACCACGACCTTGGTTTCGTTCCAGCCCTTTTGTTCAAAGTGGTGGTGCAGCGGCGCCATCAAAAATACGCGGCGGCCGGTGCCATAGCGCTTCTTCGTATACTTGAACCAGGTCACCTGGATGATCACCGACAGCGTTTCGGCCACGAACACGCCGCCCATGATGAACAGGACGATTTCCTGGCGCACGATGACGGCGATGGTGCCCAGCGCGCCGCCGAGGGCCAGCGCGCCGACGTCGCCCATGAACATCTGGGCCGGGTGCGCGTTGAACCACAGGAAGGCCAGGCCCGCGCCAGCCATCGCGCCGCAGAAGATCAGCAGTTCGCCGGCGCCCGGGATGTACGGGATCAACAGGTATTTCGAGAACGTCACGCTGCCGGTGAGATACGCGAACAGGCCCAGGGCCGCGCCGACCATCACGGTCGGCATGATCGCCAGGCCATCGAGGCCGTCGGTGAAGTTCACGGCGTTGGATGCGCCCACGATCACGCAATAGGTCAGCGCGATGAAGCCCCAGACGCCCAGCGGATAGCTGATGGTCTTGAAGAACGGGACGATCAGGTCGGCCTTTGGCGGCAGGCTCATCGAGAAGCCCGACTGCACCCAGGCGTAGAACAGTTGCGCGACTTCCCACGGGTTGGCGGCCGAGACCGAGAACGCCAAATAAAGAGCAGATGCGATGCCGATCAGCGACATCCAGAAGTATTTCTCGCGCGAGCGCATGCCTTCCGGGTCCTTGTAGACCACCTTGCGGTAGTCGTCGACCCAGCCGACGGCGCCGAAGCCCATCGTCACGACCAGCACCGGCCAGATCAGGCGGTTCGACAGGTCGCACCACAGCAGCGTCGAGATGCCGATCGCGATCAGGACCAGCACGCCGCCCATCGTCGGGGTGCCGTGCTTGGTCAGGTGGCTTTGCGGGCCGTAGGTACGCACGGCCTGGCCGACTTTCAGTTCGGTCAGTCTGCGGATGACGATCGGGCCGGCCACCAGGCCGATGGTAATGGCCGTGATGGTGGCGAACACCGCGCGGAACGTGAGGTAGTTAAACACGCGCAGCGGACCGAGATAGTCCTGAAAGTATTGTGCGAGCCAGAGAAGCATATTAGTGGGCGTCCTTGCCAAGGGGGGTTGATCCGGTCAGGTGCTGGACCACGCGTTCCATTTTCATGAAACGCGAGCCCTTCACCAGCACAGTCGCGTCCGTATTGCTGCCCAGTTTTTTATCCAGTGCTGCCAATAACTCGTCGAACTGCTCGTAATGCTGTGCTCCCGACGCGGCCAGATGGCGCGCCAGCTCGCCCGTCGCGAGCACGGTGTCGATGCCACGCGTCTGTGCGTAAGCCCCGATTTCTTCGTGAAATTCTTTTCCCTGCGCGCCGACTTCACCCATGTCGCCCACCACCAGGATGCGCGGCGCGGGATACGCGGCCAGCACGTCGATGGCGGCGCGCATCGAATCGGGATTGGCGTTGTAGGTGTCGTCGATGACAGTCGCGCCGCCGGCGGCCTGCTTGCGCTGCAGGCGCCCGCCGACTGGTGCGAAGGCTTCGAGCCCGCGCACGATGGCGTCCTGGTCGATGCCAGCGCCCAAAGCGCAGGCAATCGCGGCCAGCGCGTTGCGCACATTGTGTTCGCCAGCCGCGGCCAGCTTGATGGCAAACTGCGCGCCGCGCGCACTCACCTGCAGGTCGCTGCCGAAGCCGTTGCTCGTGTAGTCGGCGCGCACGTCGCAGGCGTCAGAGAGGCCAAACGTGATGACGTCACACGCGGCCAGGCCGCGCCACAGCGCAGTATACAGGTCGTCACCCGGGAACACGGCCACGCCGTGCGGGCCCAGGGCCTGCAGCACCGCGCCATTCTCGCGCGCCACCGCTTCCACCGTGTGCATGAATTCCTGGTGCTCGCGCTGGGCATTGTTCACCAATGCGACCGTCGGCGCGGCAATGGCCGCCAGGCGGGCGATCTCGCCCGGATGGTTCATGCCCAGCTCCACTACCGCCGCGCGATGGGCTGCCGTCAGGCGAAACAGCGTGAGCGGCACGCCGATCTCGTTGTTCAGATTACCCTGCGTGGCCAGGCGCGCGCTCTCGCCCACCGCCGCGGCCAAAATCGATGCGATCATTTCCTTGACCGTCGTCTTGCCATTGCTGCCGGTGACGCCGATGACGGGCAGATCGAACCCCGTGCGCCAGGCATGCGCAATGCGGCCCAGCGCAACCAGCGTGTCGGGCACGACGATCGCCGGCAGCGTCCAGCCTTCCGGCAGCGATGACACCACGACGGCGGCCACGTCGCGCGCTGCGACCTGGTCGAGGAAATCGTGGGCGTCGAACGACTCGCCGCGCAGCGCGACAAACAGCGCGCCGGCGTCGACCTTGCGGCTGTCGGTCGACACGCCGCCAAAGGCGACATCCGCGCCGACGAGGCGTGCGCCGGGAATGGCTGCCACGAGTTTTGCCAACGTACCTTGCATCAATGCGTCCTCAACATGGTAAGCCGCGCCGTCAATGCCAGCGAAGCGTGGTCCGTATCCGAAAACGGCATCTTGCGTCCCTTGATTTCCTGGTAGGGCTCATGGCCCTTCCCGGCCAGCAGGATCACGTCCTGCTTGGCCGCCTGTTTCACGGCCAGCAGAATGGCCGACGCGCGGTCTTCCACCGTCTGCAGGCGCGAGGCCGGGGCATTGGCATCCATCCCCGCCACGATCTGGGCGATGATGGCCGCTGGTTCTTCGCTGCGCGGGTTGTCGCTGGTAACCAGCACGTGGTCGGCGGTCTGCGCGATGCGGCCCATCTGCGGGCGCTTGCCCGGATCGCGATCGCCCCCGCAGCCGAACACGCACCACAGCTGGCCGCCGCGGTCAGCCGCCACCTGGCGCAGCGCGTCCAGGGTTTTTTCCAGTGCGTCCGGCGTGTGTGCGTAGTCGATCACGACCATCGGCGCATCCTGCCCGCCCATCTGCTGCATGCGCCCCGGCGCCGGCACCAGCGATTCGATCGCCTCGACCGCACTTTTGAGCGGCACGCCGCGCGCCAGCAAGGCGCCCAGCACCGCCAGCGTGTTGCTCACGTTGTAGTTGCCCACCAGGCGGCTGCGGATGGTCGCGCTGCCTGCGGGCGTCTCGACCTGGCATTCGGTGCCGGCGTTCTTGCTGCGCATGCCGCTGGCGCGCAGGACGGCCACGCCATCCGGCACAGCAGCAGTGGCGTCCAGCGTATAGCCGGTGACTGCCAGTGCCGGGAAATTCGTGCGCAGGTGCGCCACCAGACGCTGCCCGGCTGCATCGTCGAGGTTCACGACCGCGTGCTTCAGGCCCGGCCACTCGAACAGTTTGACCTTGGCCGCCTCGTAGCTGGCCATGTCGCCATGGAAGTCGAGGTGGTCGCGCGTCAGATTCGTGAAGATTGCGACGTCGACATGCATGCCGGCCGTGCGCTCTTGCACCAGGCCGATCGACGAGGCTTCGATTGCCAGCGCCGTGACGCCCTTGCCGTTCAGCTCCGCCAACGTCTGCGCCAGCAGCACCGCGTCCGGCGTCGTGTAGCCGGTGACGTCGAACTGCGCTTCGGTCCTGGCCTTGGGCGCGATGACGCCCACGCCCAGCGTGCCGATCACGCCAGCAGTCTCGCCCAGGCGCGCCAGCGCTTGCGCGGTCCACAACGCGCACGAGGTCTTGCCGTTGGTGCCGGTGACGGCGACGGTAAACATCGCGTTGTCCGGCTGGCCCAGCACCGCGTGCGCGATCGGACCGGCCAGTTGCTTGAGGCCGGCCACGGCCAGGCGTGGGGTGGCAATCGCATCGTCCCATGCGAAGTCCACGTCGTCATACACGATCGCGGCGGCGCCCGCGTCGGCAGCAGCGCCAATGAAGCGGCGGCCATCCTGCGCGTCGCCCGGATAGGCAAAGAACACGTCGCCCGGCTGCACGCGGCGCGAGTCGGAAACGAGACGGCCGCCCGGTGCGGCGGCGGCGATCCAGCTGCGGATGTCGTTCAGGCTGGGGCGCATCACATGCTCTCCTCGAGTGGGACTTCCGGAATGATGATGTCCGTGATGGAGGAATCGGGCGGTACGTTGGCTGCGCGCAGCGCGCTGGCAAACAGGTCGGCGGCCGTCGGTGCGGCCACGCTGCCGCCGGTGCGCAGGGCGCCGCTCGGATCGTCGACCATCACCGCAATGATGAAGCGCGGCTTGGACATCGGCCCGATGCCGGCGAAATAGCCGATGTTGTTGGTGCGCGAATAGCGGCCATTGACGATCTTTTCCGCCGTACCGGTCTTGCCGCCGATGCGGTAGCCGGCCACCTGCGCTTTGGACGCCGTGCCTTGCGGGCCGACCACCGATTCGAGCATCGTGCGCACCTGGGCTGCGGTCTTCGGCGAAATCACCTGCTGGCCGACCGGCTCTTCGTTGATCTTCACGAATGACAGCGGAATGATGTCGCCGTTGCGCGCGAAAATCATGTACGAGCGCGCCATCTGCAGCAGCGAGACCGACAGGCCGTGGCCGAAGGCCATGTTCGCGTACTCGATCGGGCGCCACGATTTCCATGGCCGCACGCGGCCGGCGGTTGCGCCCGGGAAGCCGAAACGCGGCGCCTGGCCGTAGCCGACCTTGGTGTACATCTCCCACATTTCCTGCGCCGGAATGCGCTGGGACACCTTGACGGCGCCGATATTCGACGACTTCTGGATGATGCCGCTGACCGTCTGCACGCCGTAGTTGTGGGTATCGCGAATGCGCTTGCCGGTAATCGTCATCCAGCCCGGGTTGTTGTCGAACACCGTGTCGGGCGTGATGCGGCCTGTATCCAGGCCCAGGCCGATGGTAATCGGCTTGATCGTCGAACCCGGCTCGAACGTGTCGGTGATGACGCGGTTGCGCAGCTGCTCGCCGGTCAGCTTGGAACGGTCGTTCGGGTTGTAGGTCGGGTAGTTCGCCAGCGCCAGCACCTCGCCCGTATGGACGTCGAGCACCACGGCGGCGCCGGCCTTCGCATTGAATTTCTCGACCGCGTTCTTGATGCTGGTGAACGCAATGTACTGCAGCTTGCTGTCGACCGACAGCGTCAGGTCGCGCCCCTGGTGCGGCTCGCGGAACATGCCCAGATCTTCGGCGATGTGCCCCAGGCGGTCCTTGATCACGCGGCGGCTGCCAGGCACGCCCATCAGCGTTTTCTGGTGTTGCAGCTCCATGCCTTCCTGGCCCTTGTCTTCCACGTTGGTGAAACCGACCAGGTGGGTGACGACTTCGCCCTGCGGGTAGAAGCGCTTGTATTCCTTGCGCGTGTCGAGGCCATTGATCTTGAGCTTTTCGATTTCGGCGATCACCGGCATTTCGACCTGGCGTTTCAGGTAGACGAAGGTGCGGTCCGAGTCGAGCTTCTTGCGGATGTCGGCTTCGGGCATGCCCAGCAGTTTGGCCAGTGCGGTGATTTTTTCCGGCGGCGAGGCCAGCACGTCTTCGGGGATCGCCCACACGGCGCGCACCGGCAGCGACGTGGCCAGCACGGCGCCGTTGCGGTCGAGGATGCGGCCACGGGTGGCCGGCAGTTCGAGCGTGCGCTCGTAGCGGCTCTTGCCCTGGCTTTGCAGGAACTGGTTCGACACGCCCTGCAGCCAGACGGCGCGCGCGCCCAGCGCGGCAAACGACGCGAACAGGACGAACAGCACCATGCGCGAGCGCCAGTCGGGCAGGCGCACGGCGAGCACCGGACTCTTGGTGAATGCAACGCCCTTCGAGGCAGCAACGCGTGCGCCGGATTTGGAAGCACCGCGCGTCATGGGGCGCCTTCGGTCAGGTATTGGGTACGGGCCGGCGTCACCGGCGCCATGTTCAACTCGGCGCGGGCGATCTGCTCGATGCGGTCGTTCTTGGCCAGGCGCGACTGGTCGAGCTGAAGCTGGTCCCAGTCGACGTCGAGCTGGTGCGCGTGCTGCTGCAGGCGTTCGAGTTCGATCAGGAGGTGGCGCGCCTGGTAGCGGGCGTTCACGACCGACAGCGCGCAGCCGACCAGCAGCGTGGTAAGAAACACGTTGACCTTCACGCTCATGTCGGCGTTCCCAGACGTTCGGCGACGCGCAGCACGGCCGAGCGCGAGCGCGGGTTGTCCGCTACTTCGGCGTCCGATGGCTTGGTCTTCATGATCAGCTTCATCAACGGCTGCGGCAGGTCAACCGCGCGGATCGGCAGACGCCGGTCCGGTTGCTCGACATTGGCCTTCGATGCGAAGAACTGCTTGACCATGCGGTCTTCCAGCGAGTGAAAGCTGATCACCGACATGCGCGCACCGGGCGCGAGCATGCTGTAGGCCGCCGTCAACCCCGCTTCGAGGTCTTCAAGCTCTTGATTGATGAAAATCCGGATAGCCTGAAAGGTCCTGGTTGCCGGATCTTTGCCTTTTTCCCTGCTTTTGACCGTGTTTGCCACGATTGCGGCAAGCTGTCGTGTGCTTGAAATTGGTTCGACTGCGCGGCGAGCAACAATCGCCTTTGCAATCTGAAAAGCAAACCGCTCTTCTCCATAATTGCGTATCACCTTTTCCAAATGGTTTTGCTCTGCCGTCGCGACCCATTCGGCCGCCGACATGCCGCGCGTGGTGTCCATGCGCATATCGAGGGGGCCGTCCTGGCGGAAGCTGAAGCCGCGGCTGGCGTCGTCGACCTGGGGCGACGAAATGCCCAGGTCGAGCAGGATGCCGTCGACCTGATGAATGCCGCGCGCGGCAAGCGCGTCGGCCATCGTGGCAAAGCTGTCGTGAACAATGCAGAAGCGCGGATCGTCGATCTGCTCCGCAGTTGCAATGGCTTGCGGGTCCTTGTCGAACGCGATCAGGCGCCCTTCCGGCGCCAGGCGTGACAGCAGCAGGCGGCTGTGACCGCCCCGGCCGAAGGTCCCATCTACATACGTACCCGAAGCACGCGCGCCCACCAGATCGAGCGCATCGACTGCTTCGTCAAGTAGCACCGTGCGATGCTGATAATCAGGCACCGTCAAAGAATCCGTCATCGGCGCCTCAGAAAGAAAAATTGGAAAGTACATCCGGCATGCCGCCAGCCACGGCTGCGGCCTCGTCCTCGGCCAACCTGGCGGCGTTCCAGATTTCGAAGTGACTGCCCATGCCGAGCATCATCACTTCCTTCTCGAGCCCGGCTGCAGCGCGCAGCTCGGGGGAGATCAGGATGCGTCCGGCGCTGTCAAGCTCGACATCGACGGCATTGCCTAGGAAAATACGCTGCCATGCGCGGGCCGACATCGGCCAGGCAGCAATCTGCTTGCGATGCTCTTCCCACACCGGGCGCGGGAAAAACAGCAGGCAGCCTTGCGGGTGCTTGGTCAGCGTCACGCGACCTTCGCACTGGAGTGTCAGGGCGTCACGATGCTTGGCCGGGATGGACATCCGGCCTTTTGCATCGAGATTGATTGCTGACGCGCCCTGGAACACGTATATGCCTAGCTTGGAAAATTCGGTTGGTCGTTGTTGTCTGGCGCCGGGATCTGGATTTCTTCCCACAAATCGACACTTTTTCACACTGTTTCCCACTTTAGTGGAAGCAATGTTGACGGTCAAGCGAATTCCCAACGGCACTTTTCTAATTTTGCCAATGAAACCAATGACTTAGGTGCATCTTAAGGGTACTCGACAATTCAAAATATTCCTTTAAATTAGGGACTTAGCAGTAAGAGTGAAGGTCAGGCCTCATTTGGAAACACTGTCGTTACGTTTGTGCCGGCGCAAAGCAAAGAATAATATTGACGTAAAGTAACAACTGACACTCGCCTGAAACCACTGTACGGGCATCCAGCACTCTGATGTACCCAAGAACTTGTCAATGCGCTATGCTCCCCGTTGGCGTTACCAGATAACGACTTTTGGTTTGGAAATTTGTCATTTTCCGGGTTAACTATTTTGACTTTGGGAAACTTAAAACGTAACATCGGCAAATATGAAAAATTCACTCGACCTGCAGCCGGCCGTACCGTACAACGCTGCGGAGTATTGCTCGACCAAGGAAGCAGCTGCTGTCCTTGGCGTGTCGCACCGCACGGTGCAACTGTGGGTGGAGAACGGCACGCTGCAGGCGTGGCGCACGGCAGGCGGCCATCGCCGCATCACGCTCGAATCGGTCAACCGCCTGGTCGACGGGCGCCGGATTGCCATCGCCGCCCACGCACCGCGCCCGGCGGCGCCGGTCGCCCCTGCATCGACGACGCGCCGCGTGCTGGTGGTGGACGATGATCCCCTGATGCTGCGCCTGTACGAGCTCGAAATGGCGGGCTGGGGCATGGATCTGGACGTCGTCAAGGCCAACAATGGCTTCGAGGCCCTGATCCGCATCGGTGAAGAGCGCCCTGACCTGCTGGTCAGCGACCTGAACATGCCGGGCATGGACGGGTTCCGCATGATCCGCACGCTGCGCGAGGACAGCGGCAGCGCCGGCATGAGCATGATCGTGGTCAGCGGCCTGGACCGTGCGACGATCAAGGCCATGGGCTTGCCCGTGGATATCCCGGTCTTCCCCAAACCGGTGCCGTTTGGCGAACTGCGGGCCGCTGTCGAACACGGCCTGGCGCGCGCTTGATCGCGAACTGAACTGCTATGCTCGGCGCACCGACGCGCCTTCCATGCCAGCCCACCCATGACCGTCCTCCAGGCCTTCCTGCCCGCCCTTCCGACGCTGCTACCCGCCCGGGTTGGCGCATGCATCCGGTATCGCCAGTGGGAGCGCGCCGATGCCTGCTAACACCATTCTTGTCGTCGATGATCAGGATGAACTGCGTCTGCTGATCTCGCTGAGCCTGCAAACGCTGGGCCGTATCGTCGAAGCAGCCAACGCCGAACAGGCGCTCGCCCTGTTTGCCGCCGAGCGGCCCGACGTGGTCGTGCTCGACATCTGGCTTGGCCCCGGCGCCAGCGGCCTCGAGGCCTGCGCCCAACTGCGGCAGGATCCCGCCAATGCGGGCGTCAAGATCGTGCTTCTCTCGGCTTGTGGCCAGCAGAGCGACGTTGCCGCCGGCATGGATGCCGGCGCCGACCTGTACATTGTCAAGCCCTTCAGTCCGATCGAATTGATCGACGCAGTAACGGGTTTGCTGGCAGATCTCCCTGAAAATACGGCTTGATATTTACTTTTTGAAACTAATATTGCTTTTAGAAACTATTCTCTAATTTTCTACAAACCAGCAAAAACGACAATCATTTTTATTTTTATTGCAACTGTTCGGGCGCTAATCGCTGGCCAGTGAAACGCATCCCGCCGAACCGGCAAGTAAATACCGCCAAACCCGAAATACCGCTACCTATACCTGGCGCATCATCCTGCACTGCGTTCGCGCACGCCGCCGTCAAAGTGGCTATGATGGTCTTCATCGATCATCTACCGGCTACCTGCCCCGAACACAAAGCATGTCGCGCTCCTTCCGTTTCCTTGCTGCTCTCCTGGCCACCGCCACCCTGACCCTGTCGGTCGGCGCGGATGCGCACGTGGTCTCGGCAAGCTTCGAAGCGCGCCTGACGGTGGTGGCAACCTGCTCGATCAATGCCGACGCCGCAGTGCAGGTGCAGTGCGCCAGCCCGGCCACACCGTATCTCCTCGATGCCCCGGCTGCACCAATGCTGCACAGCGCCGGCCCGGACGCCGGCCGCGTTACCGTCTACTTCTGACCCACTGACATTTGCGCAAGGCCATCGCCGGCCCTGCCCTGTCGGCCTGCGCGCCTCTCCGGTATCATGCAGGAATGAACCCCATTCCCTTTACGCCGTTCGTCATCGGTGTCGCCGGCGGCAGCGGCAGTGGCAAGTCCACGGTGTCCCAGCAAGTCCTGGCGTCGTTTGGCGCCGACATGGTCTCGATCGTGATGCAGGACGATTACTACCGCGACCAGTCTGATCTCCCCCCTGAAGTACGGCGCAAGCAGAACTACGATCATCCACATGCGTTCGACTGGCCATTGCTGATCCAGCACGTCCAGGCCTTGCGTAGTGGCGAAACGATTGCGATGCCCGAATACGATTTCACGATCGACAACCGTTCGGACAAGACCATCCCCGTCAAACCGGCCCCGGTGATCGTTGTCGAAGGGTTGTTTGCCTTGTATGACGCCGACCTGCGCGACATGATGTCGCTGAAGATCTTTGTCGATACGGCGTCGGACGTGCGCTTCATCCGCCGCATGCAGCGCGATATCGCGGAACGCGGGCGTACGCTGGAGAGCATCGTCGGCCAGTATCTGGACACGGTCCGCCCGATGCACAAGCAGTTCATCGAGCCCACCAAGCGCAATGCCGACGTGATCCTGCCCCATGGCGCGAACGGCCCGGCAGTGGACATGATCACCACCAAGGTCGCGAGCATCGTCGGCCGCCTGAAGCGGCCCTGAACCTGGCGGCGCCGGCCGCGCCGGCCGCGCCGGCAAGCATCAGATGTGCACGTGCTTTTCGACAGTGGCCTGCAGCAGGGATTTGTACTGCGCCAGGTCGGCCGACTTGTGGACATAGTCGGCGGCGCCAAGCTGGCGTGCCCGCGCGCGATCGGCCTCGAGATCCGAGTTGGTCAGGATGATCAAAGGTACGTTGTACTGCAACTGGTAGCCCCGCATCAGGATCATCGTCTCGAATCCGTCCATCCGCGGCATCTTCAGGTCCATCAGGATCAGGTCGAAATGACGGTCCTTCATCAGTACCAGCGCATCCCAGCCGTCGCACGCGACATCGACCTCGAACCGGCCCTCGTACTTTCCCAACGCCTGCAGCGTGAATTCGGCGTCGAACGCGAGATCGTCGACCACCAGGATCACTTTTTTGGCAACATTGTCCGTGTTGGTCATCATACGGTTCGACGTCGGGTGCGTCGCTTCATGGGGTCCTGCGGGGCATCGGTATCATCAATACAGTATAGACGAGCGATTGCCCTGGCGCCGTGCCATGTCCAGCGGATGTCCCGACAATCTGCGGCAATCATGGGGCTTTCCCGATCCGGCGCCTATGCCGCGGTGACCAGGCGATTACGCCCGTCCATCTTGGCCTGGTACAGCAGGCGGTCGGCCGCCTCGATGCAGGCCAGCGGCGTCCCGCAGGTGGGCTCGGCCTGATTGCAGGTATGCACGCCAAGACTGATGGAGACGTGGCCATAGGCACTCCCCTCGTGCGCCAGGCCAAGCGCCTGCACGGCGCAGCGGATGTTCTCGGCCACCGCGCGGGCGCCCTCATTGTCGGTGTCCGGCAGGATGATCGCGAATTCTTCGCCACCGTAGCGCGCCGTCAGGTCGGTCGGACGCCGGGGCCCCGAGGCGATTGCCCCCGCCACCCGGCGCAGGCAGTCGTCGCCGGCGACGTGACCATACAAGTCGTTGAACTTCTTGAAATGATCGACATCGAGCAGGATCATTGAAAACGGCAGCCCGCTGCGCCGCCCGCGTTCGTATTCCACGGCGAGCACTTCATCGAAGCGGCGCCGGTTGGCCAGCCCGGTCATGGCGTCGACGTCGGCCAGGTGGCGCAGCGATACATTGTGCAATTCGAGCGCGCTGCGCGCCGCGCGCAGTTCGGACTCCAGCGCCTCGCGCAGGCGCAACTGGCTGATCATGCGGTGCCCTCCCCAGCCGAGCATGCACACGGCAAACACGACCACGCAGCTCATCTTGATCACCGCCATCCACCAGCCATCCAGGATTTCGTCCTTCGACTGGGCTGTCGCCACCAGCAGCGGAAAGCCGTCCAGGTGGCGGTAACTGTACAGGCGTTCGACACCATCGATCCTGGAGGTCATCATCGCCGTGCCGACCGGCCCCGATTTGGCATACGTCTGGAATACGGGACCGTTGCTGATGCTGGTTCCCACCATCACGGCATTGAACGGGCGGCGGTACAGCAAGGTGCCGTCATCGATGGCCAGGATGATCGTGCCGGTGCGGCCGACGTCGAAGCTGTCATAGAACTTGCCGAAGTAATCGAGATTGAGCGATGCCATCGCGACGCCGCCGAAACTGCCATCAGGGCGGTTGATCCGGCGCGACACGGGAATCGTCTGGACGCCGGTGGAGCGGCTGAAGATCGGCTTGCCGATCCGCGTGCCCAGGTCGGTATGGGTCATGTGGTAACGGAAAAACTCGCGGTCCATATTGCTGCCCGGTAGCACCGATGGCAGCGAGGTCGCCAGACGCTTGCCATCGGCGTCATAGATGAACAGCTCGCGCACTTCCTCGCTGGTGCGGGTAATGCGCGCCATCCGTGCATGCAGGCGCCGAAGGTCGAGCGGCGTGGTTGCTGACTGCTCGACCCGTTCCACCATCTCCGCCAGAACCGAGTCGGCCACCGTCAGCGAGCGCTCGGCGTGGGACGCCAGTGCGCGTGCCATGTTTTCTGTGCTGATCGCCGTCTGGTCCAGTTCGCCCTGGCGCGACGCCCACAGGCTCCACGCGTGCAGGCCGATCAGCAACAGGCAAAAGCCGGCCATGAGAATGATCGACCGTACGACCAGCGGTGTGCGCCGCTCATCGAGGTGTTGCAGGCGAAGCAAGTTGGGATCGGCGGTAGGCGGCATGGTCAGGTGGAATACGACAGGTGAGATTATTTCCCGACAGCTTAATAGTTATCGCGAAAAATGTATTGCCGAAAAGAATGTAAATTCGTGCTCTGTTCATTACTTACAACGCCTGCCTGACCAATGAGCATGACGACTTGGCGGCACAGGTCGCAAATGCGCAACAGTGCCGGGAACAGGTGCCGGGCGGTCAATTGAATCGGGATACAAAGTGATAGAATGTTTCCCATATGAAATTAAAATGATAACGATTATCGTCATGGACAGCTTGGATGCCTCATAGAATCAATCGGGAACTGCTTCGGTGGCGCGTCCGCGCGTTTGCCAGGCTGATGTCGGCCGTGCTGGTACTGGCGCTGGTCGTTGCCGTGCCAAACGCGCTGGTCGCCGCCTACCAGGGCTACCCACAGGTCGCCCTGATGGACACGGTTGCACTGGCATGGATCCTGGCGATCTGGCGTCTGGACCGCCTGTCGCACACGGCCAGGGTCGTCAGCTTCCTTGCCATGATGTTTTTCGTGGCAGTCGGTTCGATGGTGACGGTCGGCGCGGTCGGCCTTTGCTACCTTCTCGCAACCCCTGTCATCGCCGTGATCCTGCTGGGCCAGCGCGCTGCGTATGTCACGATCGGGGCCGGTGCGCTGGCGATGGTCGTGCTTGGCATAGCTGGTTACAGCGAGCTGACGATTGGTAACTTCGCTCGTGACTCGGCCGTGGGCGTGCTGATTTTCGCGCTGAACTATGTGTGCGTGGGCACCCTGGGCACGCTGACGGCGGGCAGCGTGCTCAAAGGCTTGTCGCGCTCGCTGAACAAGGCCGACGCAGCGTCCGAGTCCCTCGAGCAGGAACGCATCGCACTGCGCCGTGTGAACCAGGAATGGCGCCTGACCTCGGCGGCACTCGCGGGCCTGCACGACATGGTGCTGATCGTCCAGGCGATTCCCGGCAAAGCCTCGCACCAACCGATCATCTTCGCCAACGCCGCGTTCGAGCGCCACAGCGGGTATCGGGTCGACGAAATCATCGGGCACAGCCTGCATGCGCTGCACGGCCCGGAAACCAGCACCGAAACCGTCGCTGCCCTGTCGGATGCGATGGCACGTTACGAACCCGCATCGGCGCAACTGGTCAATTACACGAAAGCCGGCGAACCGCGCTGGGTGGAAGTCGATATCGTGCCGTTCGCCAGCGAGGGCGGACCGATCACGCACTGGGTTGCCGTCGGCCGCGACATCACCGAAAAGCGGCAGTCCGCCGAATCGATCCGCAAGCTGGCGTTCTACGACGTGCTGACCGAACTGCCGAACCGGCGCCTGCTGATGGAGCGCCTGAGCGCCCTGACCGACAGGGCGCAGCGCGGCGAAGGGATCGGCGCCGTGCTGTACCTCGACCTCGACAACTTCAAGAGCGTCAATGACGCACGCGGCCATGCGACCGGCGACGCCTTGCTGAAACACGTCGCCGGCATCCTGCGCGATACCGTCCACCGGCGTGACACCGTGGCGCGCCTGGGTGGCGACGAATTCGTCGTGCTGGCCGAGCATCTTGGCGACGACCCCGGCGCGGCCACTGCGGCTGCGCTGGCGCTGGCAGAGCGCGTCGGCACTGCCCTGCGCAGCCCCGTCGACATCGATGGCCAGGTGTACCAGTCTTCGGGAAGCGTCGGCATTTCGCTGCCTACCCGCCCCGAACACACTGCGCAGGACCTGCTGCGCGAAGCCGATACGGCGATGTACCATGCCAAGGCCGCAGGCCGCAACGGGGCCGCGCTGTTCGAGACGACCATGCTTGCCGCTGCCGAAAATACGCTGATGCTCGAACGCGATCTGGGCAACGCGCTCGACAACGACGAGTTCGCACTGCATCTGCAGCTGCAGGTCAGTCCCGACGGCCAGCCGATCGGTGCGGAGTCGCTGTTGCGCTGGCGCCGTGCCGACGGCGTGCTGGTCCCACCCGATGTGTTCATTCCGATTGCTGAAAAAACCGGGCTGATCGTACCGCTGGGCACCTGGGTGCTGCGTCAGGCATGCCTGTCCTGGCTGCGCCTGTCGCATGCCGGCCACGCGCTGCCGCTGTCGATCAACGTCAGCCCGCGCCAGTTCCAGCAAGCCGACTTCGTCGACGTGGTGCGTTCGGTGCTGGACGAAACCGGCGTACCCGCCACCCAGCTGATCTTCGAACTGACCGAAGGCCTGCTGGTCGAGAACATGGACGCGACCGTCGTGCGGATGAACATCCTGGCCGGGATGGGCATCCGGTTCTCGATCGACGACTTCGGCACCGGCTACTCGAGCCTGGCCTATCTGCAGAAAATGCCGCTCTACGAACTGAAGATCGACAAGGGCTTCATGCGCGACATGCCGCACGACGTGAATGGTACGGCACTGGTCAAATCGATCCTCGCGATGGCCGGCCAGCTCGGCCTGCGCGTCGTCGCCGAAGGCATCGAAACCCGGGAACAGGCGCAGTTCCTCGCATCGCACGGCAAGCCCTGCATGCAGGGCTTCCTGTTCTGCCGCCCGATGCCGCTGGGCGAACTCATCAGCCAACTCGAAGCCGCTGCTTGAGTAGCGCACCAACCTTCCATCAGAACATCAGCAACACCGTCACCGTATCGCGGTAATCGCCCGGTGTCGGGGCGCGCTGGCGCGGCACGATACCGTGCATCATGACGGCCTGCACACTGCCGGTGCCGATGCCGCTGTAGACCGTGGTGCCCACCAGTCCGTCGCCCCACGCCGGGCCGTCGGGCGTGGCCGAGATCCGGTAGGTCAGCGTCTCCCCGGTCACGCTGTTCTTCATCGTGCGCGCCGCCGGATTGTTCGACACGCCGCCGTTCAGCACGATCTGATACGTGCTGTTGGCGGTGCACGCCACGCTCAGCGGCGCGCTGATGCGCTGGTCGGTGATCGGGCTGCCGCTGGCGAAAGCCAGGTTGCTGGTGCTGATCAGGCAATTGTTGACCGCCGTGGCGCGCGCCTGGAACGAGAATGCCGCACTGGCGCCGGCCGAGCACGGCACGCTGCCAAAGCCGTACTGGATAGTGCCGTGGCCCGCGAAGCTGGCGCCATAGACCGTGTCGGCATTGCCGACCGTGGGCACGCCCACCAGGCTCGCCGCCGCGATTTTGCCGTACACGGTGAAGCTTTGCGTCACCCCGCCCAACCCCAGCAAGCCCAGCAGCGTCGAGGTCACCGGCTTGGCGCCGATGGTACTGGCGGTACTGCCCCAGATCTTGGCCGCCGTGTACGAGCTGTCGGTATACAGATTGAAGGCCAGGCGGTTGCTGCCATTGAGCAGGTAGCGCGGGGCGCCGGTGCCGCCGCCCGGGCCCACGCCCAGGTTGACGCACACGTTCGCCGCCGGCAGCAGCAGTTGATTGGTCCCGATGGTCCAGTAACAGGTCACGGTCAGCGTGCCGCTGGCCGTGACGTCGCTGCCCACGATCGGACTGACCACGCCGAGGTCGACGTCGGTCATCGCGGCCACGCAGTTGTCGGCGCGCGCCGCGGTGGCGGCCAGCAACCACAGCATCAAGGTCAGGGTCATCAGGAGCAGGCGGCACAGGCGTGGCGCGAAGGGGCGGCGAAGTACGGTCATGAGGTCATTCTCCTTGCAGTGGCTGGCAAACCAGCGGTCCGATCACGGGCAGTTCGCCCGCTACCGGCGTGTACTCGAAACGCACTTCGCACAGGTCCTTGCCGCTGCCGATGCGCACCCGGTTTTGCGCGCGCAAGCCTTCGACGAACAGCACGCCATCGTAACCGACCATGGCCGTCAGTTCGCTGCCGTCCAGCCGCGCCAGCGTGCCGACGTCGGGCACGGTGCCATCGGCGCGCACCAGCGTGAGCGTTGCGGCCGCGTAACGCTCGATCGCGAAGCGCGCCACCACGCCGGCGTTCTGGCGCGGGACGATCTCGAGCAGTGTGTGCGGGATGCGGGTATCGGACGGCAGCGACGACGGATCGATCGCGATCCGGCTGGCGGCGTAAGGTTGCAGGTCGGGTACCAGGAGGCGCCCGTTGCGGTCGGTGCGGCCGATCGGGCGATTGTCCTGCAGCACCGGCAGACCGGGCACGCCGCTCGAGACGAGCGCAAAGCCGCGGCCGACATTGCGCGCCGTGAGCACGGCGCCGTCCATCGCGACGATGGCGCCGCTGACATCCAGACTCGTGTTGCGGCTGTCGCCGACGCGCTGGGTCGAGACGATCGCGCGACCGTGCGAACCCAGGTATTGCACCTGGGCCTGGTCGTAGCGCTGCGCGCCGGTCTTGCCAGTCTGCACGGCCCAGCCGAGGCCGCCATCGAAGTCCGGCGCGCGCCCCATCGATACCGATGCCACCTGCTCGCCGCGCTGGCGCCCCGCATTGGCATTGACGGCCACGCGCGAATCGAACGCCATGCTGAAGGTGGCCGTGATGCCGCGTTCGGCACGCCGCTCCAGGTCCTGGAATGCGCCCAGGCTGAAGTAGCCACGCAGGCCGACGCTGCGCGACCAGGCCAGCGACACGGTGCGCGTCACCTGGGATGTGGCCGGGGCCGGGGTCTGAGCCAGCGCGGTCAGCCCGCCCAGCGGGTTGCCGAACGGGTCGAGCACCGGCACGAGGCTGGCCACCAGCGGTGTGCGCAGCCCGATCAGGTTGATGCTGAAGCTGTTGCCGCCGAACGCGGTGCTGATGCTGGCCCGGTCGAGCGCGCGCGGCACCGGCGTGCCTTCGAGCGTGCCCAGGTCGCCGAAGCCGGCGCTGGCGCGGATCGATTGCAGGTCGAGCGCAAAGCGCGGCGATACATACTGGTAACCAAGCGTGGCTTGCCAGCCACGATAGCGGCCGGCGCTGGCCGCCAGCGCGCCACTGACCACACCGGCGCCGGGTACGCGCGCGAGCACGCCGCCGCCCACCAGCACCTGCCCCTTGCCGGCCTCGGCATGCCCTTCGAGTGTCAGGCGATCGGTCCAGCCGTGGCGCACCGAGCCCACTGCCGCCGGCCCGCCGTAGCGGAACGAGTGCACCCCGTAGTCGCGCCGCAGCGCGCCGAGCGAGACAGCGAAATCGGTCAGCCCGCGTGCCAGCAACCGCGTGTCGACATACAGCGGCAGCGTGGTGGCAACTTCGCGCCCGAGCGCATCGCGCGTGATGACGGTGGCCTGGCCGGCGCCGTTCAGGCCCGCCACCTGGTCGACCACGAACGGCCCGGTCGGCACGCTGGTGCTGAACTGGCGCACGTTATTGACGAACAGGTCCACGCTGGTTGGCACGACGGCCGAACCGGCAATCGAAGCCACCGGATAGGTCACGAGATCCGGGCGCAGCTCGAAGTTGCGGCGCCACTCGATGCCGCCCAGGCGCAGCGCGCGCGACCAGCTCAGCGCCGGGGTGACGGTGTCGCCCAGTTGCACGGTGCTCAAGCGGTCCTGATCGGCGTGGGTCCAGGTGGTGTCGTAGCGCGTGTAGCCGCGCTCTTCGCCGCGCAGGATCGCCGCGCCGGTGCTGCTCAAGCTGCCGCGCGGGTCGAAATAACGCAGATCGAGGTTGCTGGCGACCGAGCCGCCGCTACTCTGGGCGAACACGTTGTAATTCAGAAGCATGCCACGGCTGGCCTGACCGGCGCCGCTGGCGCGCACCGTGCGCGCGCTGAGCACGCGCGCAACGCGCAGGCGATCCGCCAGGGTCAGCGCCAGCGTCTGGGCAGCACTGTCGTAGCGCCAGGTCATGCCATCGATCTCGTCGAGCAGAAAATCGGTGCGGTCGGCCACGCCGAAGCGCGCCGGGTCCAGGCCAAGTTCGCGCAGGCTCTCGACCGTCATGCGCAGGCTGGCGCCCTCCTGCATCACGGAGACAAGCAGGCCCGTGGGCTGGCCGTCGATCGAGACGTCCAGGTACAGTTCGTTGGGTTGGGTGGCGACGAGACCAGCCGGCGCTTCGGGCGCGGCGGGCGAGGCAGCGACCATGGCAGCCGCTGCGGCAATGGGGGTAACGGGTGTGGTGGTGAGGGCCAGCAGGCAGGTGGACAGGGACGACGACCGCAGGGCCCGCCACGCCCGGTGGCGCGTGTGCATGGCTGCCCCGGTCGTCAGTCGCGCGCGACGGCCGCCTTGGCGGACTGCGACTTGGCGTTGACGGTGGTGTCGATGGCGAGCGACGCCGGCAGTGCGCCGGCGACATCGGCGGGCAGCGCCCATTCGCGCGTGCGGCCCGGCAGCGCGTAACCCAGCAAGCCTTTGCTGAGCACGACGTCGCGACTGCCGACCGTCACGCTGGTGGCGCCGATCTGCGCATGCAGCGCGCCGGTGTTGCGGGCGCGCAGGTGCCAGGCACCGGCGCGCTGGAAGGTGCTCCATTCGAGTTGCGGTGCGGCCTGGGTGTCAACGGGCAGCACGAAGGCCGGCACCGAATACTGCAGGCGGATCGCGACATTGCCCTGCTGGGTGTCGCCGCGCGGCAGTTCGTCGATCAGGATGCGGTAGGTCTGTTCCGCGCCGCCCGGCGTCACTGCGGTGCCAGCTGCGGTGCCAGCTGCGGTGCCAGCTGCCCCGCGGCGCACGAGGCGGATCGTCTGGGCGCTCTTGCCCGCGATCTCGATGATCGGCGGGCTGGCCACGAGCTGCGTGGTCGGGGTCAAGGCATCGACGCCGTCACGCTGGTCCCAGGCATACACCCGGACCTGGCCGTACAGCGGCGTGTCACCATTGTTCTGCAACTGGATGCCGGCCGCATTCTGCCCCGGCTGGAAGCTGATCGACACCGGCGAAATCTGCAGATTGGCGCCCTGCGCTGCCGTACCGGAACACAGTGCTGCCACCAGCACGATGGAGAAGTAACCCCGCATGCACGATTCCGATCAGAAGTAGATGGTCGCGGTAATCGTCGATTTGTAGTTGTCGGGCGTCGGCGACTTCTGGACCGGGATTTCACCGTACACGGTCAGCGTCTGCGCGTTGCCGGTACCGGTGCCGGCCAGCGTGTCGGTGCCCTGGGTATTGCCCCACAGGCCAGAACCGGCGTTGCGGTACAGGTTGACGGCGACCGTGTCGACGTTCGCGCCGGTGCCGTTCAGGAAGCGCGTGGTACCGGCCGAACCGGCGCCGGTGCCGGCGTCCAGACCCACGTTGTAGGGCGTGGTATTGGTGCACGTCACATTGATGTTCGACGAACCCGTGATTGCAGAGGTGATCACGCCGGTCTGGCCAAAGTCGATGCCGTTGGCGGCGATGGTGCAGTCAGCCACGACACGCATGGTGACATCGAAGCTGCTGGTCTTGCTCTTGGAATACACCGCGGCGCCCGTGGTGAACGGCATCACGGCAGCGAGAACGGCGGCCAGGACGCGGATACGTTTCGGGGTGGTCATCATCATATTCTCCAGATTCAAGGGCGCTGTCACCGCGACGCGCATCGTCTTGCTCAACTCAGAAAATATGATACATGTGTTTCCATGTGGAATCAAAGCGAATTGTGTGATTCTGCCGAATATGCGCGCTTTGCTGATTTTTTACAACAGTCGTTGTATTCCTGGCATGCTACTCCGGCTTACTTTGCCGGTTCGGTCCATGACCGTGCATGCGCAACCGCACGCGCCCAGCGCGCCATCAGTGCCGCGCGGCGCTCTGCGTCCATCCGCGGCTCGAAACAGGTATCGACCTGCCACTGGTGTTCGAGTGCCGCAGGCGATTCCCAGATGCCGCACGCCAGACCGGCAAGCCAGGCGGCGCCCAGCGCCGTGGTTTCGGTCACGCGCGGGCGCACCACCGGAATGCCGAGCAGGTCGGCCTGGAACTGCATCAACAGGTCGTTGCGGGCCGCCCCGCCATCGGCGCGCAGTTCGGTGACGGCGCAGGCGGCGTCCTTCTGCATCGCCGTCAGGAGCTCGGCGCTCTGGTAGGCAATGGCCTCGAGCGCGGCGCGCGCGATGTGAGCGGCGGTGGTGCCGCGCGTCATGCCGAGGATGGTGGCGCGTGCGTACGGATCCCAGTGCGGCGCGCCCAGGCCGGTGAAGGCCGGCACCAGCATGACGCCGCCGCTGTCGGGCACGCTCGTGGACAGCGCCTCGACGTCGCGCGACTGGCGGATGATGCCCAGACCGTCGCGCAACCACTGCACCGTGGCCCCGCCCATGAAGACACTGCCTTCGAGCAGGTAGTCGGTGCGCCCGCCGATCGTCCAGCCGACGGTCGAGAGCAGCCGGTGATGCGATACCGGAGGCGCGGCGCCGGCATGCATCAGCATGAAGCAGCCGGTGCCATAGGTATTCTTGGCCATCCCCTTGCGATGGCACGCCTGGCCGAAGGTGGCCGCCTGCTGGTCGCCGGCGATGCCGGCGATCGGGATGGCGTGGCCGAACCATTCGGCAGCGGCATGTCCGACGAGGCCGCTGCTGGGCACGATCTCGGGCAGCACTGCGCGCGGGATGTCGAACAGCGCCAGCAAGGCGTCATCCCAGGCCAGCGTGTGGATGTTGAACAGCATCGTGCGCGCGGCATTGCTGGTGTCGGTCACGTGGCGCCCGCACAGGCGGTACACCAGATAACTGTCGACGGTGCCAAACGCCAGCTCGCCCCGCTCGGCCCGCTGGCGCGCGCCCGGGACATGGTCGAGCAACCATTGCAGCTTGGTCGCGGAAAAATACGCGTCCAGTTCCAGGCCGGTCAGCTCGGCGATCGTCGCCGCCCTGCCCGCCTCGCGCAGTCTGTCGCACGCGCCGGCCGTGCGCCGGTCTTGCCAGACGATGGCATTGGCCACGGGTTCTCCCGTGGCGCGGTCCCACAGGAGTGTCGTTTCGCGCTGGTTGGCAATGCCGATCGCGGCGATCCGCGCGGGATCGATGCCGCTGTCGGTCAGCGCCCCGCGCGCGCAGGCGAGCTGGCTGGCCCAGATGTCCGCCGAATCGTGCTCGACCCAACCGGGCTGCGGGAAATGCTGGGGAAATTCACGCTGGCAGCTGGCGACGGCCACGCCGGCATCGTCGAACACGATCGCACGCGAACTGGTGGTGCCCTGGTCGAGGGCAAGGATGTAGTGGGTCAATGCGGTCTCCGGGACGACCGGGGAAAACGCGCACCGAGCGGTGCGCGTCATGAATTATGTGTAAAGCAGGCCGATAGGCCGGATTCTGTGTAATGCCACCTTACGGCGACACTTGGACAATCATTCCTCTAGGCGCTGAATTACTCCAGCGCTCAAGCTTCCTACCCGCACGCTCCGCGAGCAACATCAACGCGTGCCTATTTGGAATTGCTCCGAGTGGAGGTTACCGCGTTTCACCGTAACTAAATACGCTCGTCTCTGTGGCCCTATTCCTCGCCTTGTACCACTGGCTTGCGCCAGCGGATTTCGGCGGACGGCCGTTAACCGTCACCCTGCTCTATGGAGTCCGGACCTTCCTCCCGTCCACGACCTTGCGGCGTGGACCAGCGACTGCCTGGCCTGCTTCACGGGGGGCATTGTAACCGATATCCCTCTGGCCAAGCCCGGCGCCGCGCCCGTGTTTTCTGAAATTTGATGTCGCCATTCCAAAAGCCGCGTGCAGGCCGCTCACTTAGAATACTTGCAAGCGAACCCTATAAGGACGACCCTCCCATGACGCACCCTTCCCGCACCGGCGGCCAGATCCTGGTCGATGCCCTCTCCGTTCACGGCGTCGATACCGCCTTTGGTGTCCCGGGTGAAAGCTACCTGGACGTGCTCGACGCACTGCACGATTCGAATATCCGGTTCGTGATCAATCGCCAGGAAGGGGGCGCGGCGTTCATGGCCGAGGCCTACGGCAAGCTCACCGGCAAGCCGGGTATCTGCTTCGTCACGCGCGGGCCGGGCGCCACCAATGCGTCGATCGGCGTGCACACGGCGTACCAGGATTCCACGCCGATGATCCTGTTCATCGGTCAGGTGGGCAACGACTTCGTCGACCGTGAGGCGTTCCAGGAAATCGACTACCGCCGCATGTACGGCCAGATGGCCAAATGGGTCGCCCAGATCGACCGCGCCGACCGCATCCCCGAATACATGGCGCGCGCATTCCAGGTCGCCACCAGCGGCCGTCCGGGTCCGGTGGTGCTGGCGCTGCCTGAAGACATGCTGGTGTCGCTGGCGGAGGTCGCCGACACGCGTGCCTATACGCCTGCGCATGGCGCGCCGTCGATTGACCAGATCGCGCAACTGCGCACGATGCTGGCCGGGGCCAAGCGCCCGGTCGTGCTGCTTGGCGGGGGCACCTGGACTGCGCAGGCGTGCGCCGATATGGCGCAGTTTGCTGAGCGCAATCACCTGCCGGTGGGCTGCACGTTCCGCTTCCAGGACCTGCTCGACAACGCGCACCCGAACTACATTGGCGACGTGGGCATCGGCATCAATCCGAAGCTGGCCGCGCGCGTGAAAGACGCCGACCTGATCATCGCCATCGGCCCGCGCCTGGGCGAGATGACGACCGGCGGCTACACCTTGCTGGCCGCGCCCGTGCCGGCCCAGCGCCTGGTGCACATCCACCCCGATCCGGAAGAACTGGGCAGCGTGTACCAGGGCGAACTGATGATCGCGGCCGGCATGCCGCAGGCGTGCGCGATGCTCGCCGCGATGGAACCGGTCGACGCAAGCTGGCAGGCCAGTGTGACGCAGGCCAGGGGCGATCTGGCAGCGTGGCAGGCGCAGCCTGCCTTGCTGCGCGAAGGCGTCCCGCTCGATCTGTGGCAAGTGGTGCAGGATCTGCAAAGTGCGCTGCCGCCCGACGCCATCATCACCAACGGCGCCGGCAATTACGCCTCGTGGGCGCATCGCTTCTACCGGTATGGCGGCATGCGCACGCAGCTGGCGCCGACCAATGGTGCGATGGGGTATGCGGTGCCAAGCGGCGTCGCGGCCAAGATCGTGCATCCCGAGCGCGCCGTGGTGACCTTTGCCGGCGACGGCGAATTCATGATGACCGGCCAGGAACTGGCCACCGCCGTGCAGTACGGCGCCGGTGTCGTGATCCTGGTCTTCAACAACAATATGTTCGGCACGATCCGCATGCACCAGGAGCGCACCTATCCGGGCCGCGTGTCGGGCACGAACCTGCACAATCCGGATTTTGCAGCGCTGGCACGCGCCTATGGCGGCCATGGCGAAGTGGTCGACCAGACCGCCGACTTCGCACCGGCCCTGGCGCGCGCGCTGGCCTACACGGCGCAGGAACATTTGCCGGCCGTGATCGAGCTGCGCTACGATGGCAATCTGATCACGCCGAACGCGACGCTCGAGATGATGCGCGCGCAGGCCGAAGCCGCAAAAGGAGCACGCTAACGCGCAAAGCGGGAACGTATTGCTGCTCTGGTAAAATATTCGCACGTTTTTTCATCGCCGGCCCCGCCGGCGTTCGCACGAAGTCCCCCACCAGACACTATGTTCAGCTTCTTCAAAAGAAAGAAAGCGCCCGATACCCCGGCGCCGGAACCTGTTGCACCTGCTGCACCCGCTGCACCCGCGGCGCCTGTCACCAGGCCCGCGCCACCGGCGCCGCCCGTGGCCAAGCCCGCCATCAAACCGGACGCCAAGCCCGAGGTCAAGACCGAGGTCAGCGTGCTGCACGAAGGCAGCAACCTGTTCCCGGAAACCGCCGAGCGCCCTACCACCGAGCAGGAAAAGAAACACTCGTGGATGGCGCGCCTGAAGGCCGGCCTGTCCAAGACCTCGAGCAATCTGTCGCTGCTGTTTGTCGGTGCGCGCATCGACGAAGACCTGTACGAAGAACTCGAAGCGGCGCTGTTGATGTCCGACGCGGGCATCGCCGCCACCGAGCACCTGCTCACCGAGCTGCGCCGCAAGGTCAAGGAAGACAAGCTGCTCGACGCCGCCGCCGTCAAGGCCGCGCTCAAGGCCCTGATGATCGAGATGCTGCTGCCGTTGCAAAAGCCACTCGAACTGGGCCGCCACGATCCGCTGGTGATGATGATCGCGGGCGTGAACGGCGCCGGCAAAACCACCACCATCGGCAAGCTGGCCAAGCACATGCAAAGCTTCGACCAGTCGGTGCTGCTGGCTGCGGGCGACACGTTCCGCGCCGCCGCGCGCGAGCAATTGATGGTCTGGGGCCAGCGCAACAACGTCACCGTGATTTCGCAGCAGTCGGGCGATCCGGCCGCCGTCGCGTTCGATGCGGTCCAGTCGGGCAAGGCGCGCGGCACTGACGTCGTCATGATCGACACGGCCGGCCGCCTGCCGACCCAGCTGCACCTGATGGAAGAGCTGAAAAAGATCAAGCGCGTGATCGGCAAGGGCATGGCGGGTGCGCCCCATGAAATCCTGCTCGTCATCGACGGCAACACCGGCCAGAACGCGCTGGCGCAAGTCAAGGCGTTCGACGATGCGCTGGGCCTGACGGGCCTGGTCGTTACCAAACTCGACGGCACCGCCAAGGGCGGCGTGCTGGCCGCGATCGCGCAGAACCGCCCGATTCCCGTGTACTTCATCGGCGTGGGCGAAAAGCTGGAAGATCTGCAGCCGTTCAATGCCGAAGAATTCGTCGACGCCCTGCTTGGCTGATCGAACAAGGACACCATGATTGCATTCCAGTCAGTATCGAAGCAGTACACGCACGGCGACGCACAGGGCAGCTACGCGCTGCACGACGTCACGCTCGCCATCGGCAAGGGCGAGCTGGTCTACCTGGCCGGGCCGTCGGGCGCGGGCAAGTCGACCCTGATGAAAATGGTCGCCGGCGTCGAGCGCCCAACCAGCGGCAAGGTAATCGTCAGCGGCCATGACGTCGGCCGCATCAAGCCGGCCGGTATCCCTTTCCTGCGTCGCAATATCGGCATCATCTTCCAGCAGCAACGCCTGCTCAACGACCGCAATATCCTGGCCAATACGATGCTGCCAATGCTGGTGACCGGTGCGCGCACGGCCGAAGCCGAGCAGCGCGCCCGCGCCGCGCTCGACAAGGTCGGCCTGCTCGACCGCGCGCGCGCGATGCCGCTCGAACTGTCCGGTGGCGAACAGCAGCGTGTGGCCGTGGCCCGCGCGATCGTCAATCGGCCGCAGATCATCCTGGCCGATGAACCCACCGCCAACCTCGACCGCGTCGCGGCCGACAAGGTGCTCGATGCGCTGCGCTCGTTCCATGCAGTGGGCGTCACGTGCGTGATCTCGACCCACGACGACTATGTGCTGGAGCGCGCCGAGCGCGTCATCCGCCTGGAAAATGGCCAGCTGGTCGGAGGTGCAGCATGAGCCCGTGGTTGCGCCAGCACCGTTTCGCCCTCGTGGCTGCGCTGTCGACCGTGCGCAAGTCGCCCGGCAGCTTCCTGTTCAACGTGCTCGTCGTCGCGCTCGCGCTGACGCTGCCGTTCGCGGGCCTGACCTTGCTCGATAATGTACGGCCACTGTCCGAGCAGTTATCGGTCGACCCCGAGATCAGCCTGTTCATGCGCGAGAATGTCAGCCGCCCCGATGCGCAGGCATTGCTGCCGCAGATTCGCCAGATCGTTGCGCAGGGCAAGGGCGAGGTTACGTTCGTGCCGCGTGAAGAAGCGCTGGAGTCGCTCAAGGAACGCAGCAGCCTGGGCGGCGTGCTGGAGACACTGGGCGAAAATCCGCTGCCGGACAGTTACGTGATGAAGCTGGACGGCTTTGCCAGCGCCGGTGCTGCCGCGCAGGTCGACGCCATCACCGAGCGCCTGCGCGCCCTGCCGGGCGTCGAGACGGTGCAGGTCGACTCGGCCTGGGTCAAGCGCCTGGCCGCCCTGCTCGGCATCCTGCGCCTGGCCCTCTTGCTGCTGGCCGGCACGCTGGGCATTGTCGTGATCGCGGTGGTGTTCAATACCATCCGCCTGCAGGTGCTGACGCAGAAAGAAGAAATCTCCGTCTCACAATTGCTCGGCGCGACCAATGACTTCATTCACCGCCCGTTCTTTTATACCGGCGCGCTGCTCGGCCTGTGCGCTGGCGGCGTGGCGCTGGGCGTCGTCATGCTGGCGTTGCATCCGCTGAACGGCGCCATCGCCGAGTTTGCGCGGCTGTACGGCTCGCAATTCCAGCTGGCACCACTGGGCGGGCTGGCCATTGCCGGTTTGCTGGCCGTCAGTGCCGGACTGGGCTTGATCGGCGCGCTGCTGTCAGTACGGCGTCACCTGGCGCGGGCACGCTGATGGGCCAGGGAGTGCCGGCAGCGGCACTCCTACAATATTGCTGGATAAAAAAGATGGTCTAAGGGTATTGAAAACACCCGAAGTGGCACCATTTCCAGTGCAGGGCGAGGCGACCGTTGCGCTGCCTCCCTTATTACCTGGCTGTCGGAATGCGCCGCAGTGCGCTGATACTCCTACGGTCACTTCGAACTTCCCTACGCTGTCTTGCGTCGAACTCCTACAGGCCTCCCCAGTTGTACGTGCGCTATTCAACAGAGAGCTTGTCTCGTGCGCCGTAGTCTGAACCTGTACGCGACTTCCACTGTTTATCAGCTCGAATGTAAGCCTGATTTTGAGCTGGATCAAACGAATACCCAAACGCTGTTCTAGAGTGGATTGCTTGCGGAATTAATTCCTATAAGCAATACTTTGGACAGTCTTAAGTTCTGGCCACGTTCTGGCACTCTCTTTGGGAGAGTGCTAATATATGGTCCAAGGCAATCGAATTTCAAGTAAAAGTATCCGTACAAGACGAAGCAACATGCGCTTCGCGATGGCGTCACCGGCATGAGGCCGAGGCCCGTCAGGATGCAGCAAGATTATTAAAAGGGAAATAAACATGTCCGCACAATCCGCATTGGTCCCGACCGGCAATCGTGCTCTGGGACTAGGTTTCACCGGCAATCTCGGCAATATCGATGCGTACATCTCGGCGGTGAACCGCCTGCCGATGTTGACGCACGAAGAAGAGATGTCGCTGGCAAAGCGGCTGCGCGACGATAACGATCTCGACGCAGCGCAAAAAATGGTGTTGTCGCACCTGCGCCTGGTGGTGTCGATCGCGCGTGGCTATCTGGGCTACGGCCTGCCGCACGCCGACCTGATCCAGGAAGGCAATATCGGCCTGATGAAAGCAGTCAAGCGTTTCGACCCGAACCAGGGCGTGCGCCTGGTGTCGTACGCGATGCACTGGATCAAGGCCGAGATGCATGAGTACATTCTCAAGAACTGGCGCCTGGTCAAAGTCGCGACGACGAAGGCGCAGCGCAAGCTGTTCTTCAACCTGCGCAGTAACAAGACCGGTCTGGATGCGATGTCGCCAGGTCAGGTCGACGATCTGGCGAAGCTGCTGGGCGTCAAGCGCGAAGAAGTGATCGAGATGGAAACCCGTCTGTCGGGCCGCGATATCGCGCTCGAGTCGCCAACCGACGACGAAGACGACAAGTTTTCACCGATCGCCTACCTGTCGTCGGAACAGCAAGAGCCGACCAAGGTCATCGAAGCGCAGCAAGTCACGCGCCTGCAGTCTGAAGGCCTGGAATCGGCACTTGGCAAGCTGGACCCGCGTTCGCGCCGCATCATCGAAGCGCGCTGGCTGGCCAACGACGACGGTTCGGGTGCAACGCTGCACACGCTGGCCGAAGAATTCAGCGTGTCGGCTGAGCGAATTCGCCAGATCGAATCGGCTGCACTGAAGAAAATGAAGGGGACGCTGACGGCATTCGTTTAAAGCCGCCCTGCTCTCTGCAAAACCCCGCCTCGGCGGGGTTTTTTTTCGGCTTCGTTCTCTTCAACACCAGCCCTGTGGTTCAGCTGTAGGGTGGACGGGTTCCCGTCCACGCGTTCGAACCCACCGGTTTTTTCCGCGTCAGCGTTGGATCGTCACGCGCCTTGAACGAATGCACAGCGTCGTGGGCCCGGCCCATTAAAGCAGCCGCCAACACGTTTGCCGTCCATTGGCTAGAATGGTTCTTCTGACACGTCAGCTCAAGGAAAAGCCATGCCTGATTCAACGCCGTATGTTCCACCAGCCGTCTGGACCCCGCCCGCCACCCCGGGCGGCGCTTTTGCCAGTATCAATCGCCCGGTCGCCGGATCGACCCACGAGGCGGCACTGCCAGTGGGTGAACACCCACTGCAGCTGTATTCACTGGCCACGCCCAATGGCGTGAAGGTCTCGATCATGCTCGAAGAACTGCTGGCCGCCGGCCATGCGGGTGCCGAGTACGATGCCTGGCTGATCCGCATTAACGAAGGCATGCAGTTCTCGAGCGGCTTCGTCGACGCCAACCCGAACTCGAAGATCCCGGCCCTGGTCGACCGCAGCGGCGCGGAGCCGGTGCGCGTATTCGAATCCGGCGCGATCCTCGTGTATCTGGCCGAAAAATTCGGCGCGTTCCTGCCGAAGGACGGCGTGGCGCGCACCGAGACGATGAACTGGCTGTTCTGGCAGATGGGCTCGGCGCCCTTCATGGGTGGCGGCTTCGGCCACTTCTACGCCTATGCGCCGGAAAAGCTGCAATACCCGATCGACCGCTACGCGATGGAAACCAAGCGCCAGCTCGATGTGCTCGACCGCCATCTGGCCGACAACCGCTACATGGCTGGCGACGACTACACGATCGCCGACATGGCCATCTGGCCATGGTATGGCGGCATGGTGCTGGGGCAGCTGTATGACGCGGCCACGTTCCTGTCGGTGGACGAGTACAAGCACGTCAAGCGCTGGGCCGATGCGATCGCAGCGCGCCCGGCCGTCGTGCGTGGGCGCAAGGTCAACCGGTCGTTCGGGCCGGCGGAAGACCAGGTGCTGGAACGCCACAGCGCTGCCGACCTCGACTGACGTCCCTGCCCTTTCCTGGGCATGCTCCGCTGCATGCCCAGCCACCGTGCCCGCCCCGCCTCATGGCCTGGGCGCGCGCTTCTTGTCCTAGCGCTTCGTCGCGCGCGCCTTGTGCTGTTCCCAGCGGGCGGCTGGCAGACGCGCATCCTGCAGCGCGCTGGCACGCGTGTCGTGGTAATACGGCACGTCGGCCCACGCTACTTCGACCACCACTTCACGGACATCGGCTAATTGCTGCGTCTCGAACGCGAGCTCGCCAGATTCGGCGGACCCGGCAGACCCGGCAGAGCGCGACAGCTTGACGATCTTGTCGGGCACGCTCAGGTGGATCTCGGCTTCGCTGCCCGGATCGACATGCCGGAACAGGGGCAACTTGCCAGCAAGACCAGGAATGACTTCGCGGCCTTCGTCGGACAGCGCCAGCGTCAGCGTGCGCGTGGTCGGATCGTAGCGCATCGCGCGCACGTCGGCCACATAATGCAGCGCCCTTGCCGCCTTGTTGTGCAGACGCACGACGACCTGGAGGCGTGTATCTACCGGCGCCACCGACTGGATGGCTGCAGTCAGGTCGCCGGATTTGCTGTCGTCGCTCACCATGTATCCCCCTTGTCCATCGTCTGCAATCGGCCCAGCACGCCCGCCACGGCCGTGATATCGGGAAACCGCTCGCCCAAGCGCTGCCGAAAGCGGGTTTTACCCTTTGTTGTCTGCAGCAGCGCACGCTCGCAGAACCCCAGCTCGCGGCGTACCTGCGCGGCCGGCAACGCCGCCCATAATGTGCTGATCGGCACTTCGGGCGCCCATGCATCGAGCGCTTCGGTGAATGCGCGGCCGATCGCCGGGGCGTCGGCGCCAGCCAGATACCGGGTCAGCAGCGTGTGCATCAGCCTGACCGGCGCAACCAGCGCCCACTGCATGTAGGGACTGGGCCAGGCGTGCTCGCGTAGCAGTGCCATCAACTGCGCCGGCGCCTCGGTGGACTGCCCGACCCCGCTCTCCCAGAAGGCATTGGTACGCAGCAAAGCCGCATGGCGCAGCTCGGCGTGACCGCGATCGGCGTGCAGCGCGATGAATGCAGCGCCCAGCTGCGTGCTGCTCATGACGCGGCGGCCCCGCTCGACCATGACGTTCCAGAAGTCGAGCAAGGGATCGACGAAGCCTTCGAGCAGCTGTTGCCGAAGCGACTGATCGCCCGCCATGAACGTGCAGGCCTGTGGTGAAAACGCGTAATAGTCGCGAAAAAAATGGTCGAAGAACGCATGCCCGACCTCGGTCCCGCGCACGAAGTGGTCGCGCGCGCAGCGCAGCCTCTGTACTTGCTGCGACCGGGGCGACCTGGACACGAGCGTGGCGATGATGCAGCAGCTTTCACAGTCCGATTCGACCTTGCCGCAATGGTTGCCAGGGTCGCGCAGCGTCGCGCTGGCACCTTGCCGGCTGGCCAGGTCGGTGCGCAGGTCGTTCTCGTCGATGATGGCGGCGCGTTCTTCGGGTGACGACGGATCGCAGACGCCAGTCAGGGCCAGCAAGCTGTTGGTGACGATGCGAAAGGCATGGGAAAATTCGTGGTACAGCGCGACAGGCGGGGATACGGGCAAATCGAGCGAGCCGCCCGAGTCCGCGCTGGCCACGCAGATGGTCAGCTGCGTATCGTAGATGACGAGGCACTGCTCGGTGGGGTTGAGACTGGCGCCAGGCAAGCCGCTCGACTTGGGCGGCAAGGCCGTGCCATTGTTGGCCATCGGTGTGCCATCGTCGAGTACCAGCGACTTGAGGCCGGCAACGACGATGGTGTCGACGTTGTTCGCGCCGCTGCCATAGTCGGGCGAAAACGCCGTGTTGATCATTGCGTCGAGACGCAGCCGGGGCGGGCCGTTGCCGGTGCGGGTGTAGGTCATGCGCTGCCTGCCCGCTGCCGGGTCGGCCATGCCCAGACCGGTATCGTTGGCGATGATCGTCATGTCGATGAAGCCTTGTGCCGGGTCGAGGTCGTCGGACCCGATGCCGGTCGCATCCTGCAGGATGAACGTGGCCATGGCGGCTACCCGATCGGCCGGTGTGGCGGCGGCAGCGGCTTCCAGTCCTGGCCCGTCGGCTGGCGCTCGCGGTACACCGGTGGCGGGCACATGGCCGGGCAAGGCTCTTGCCGCGGTGGCTCGGGCGGGCAGCAGGCCTGCACCTGCTCCAGGAGTTCGCGCTGACGGTCGACATCGCCGGCCTCGAGCGCATGCACGCGCTCGCTGATGCCCTCGATGCGTACCAATGATGCCTGCAGCGCCTCGTCAATGTGTAGCTGCCGGGCCAGCTTGCGCAGGATGCTGCACAGCAGCGTGTTGCTGTTGGCAAGTTCGCAGATGATCGTGTCGTTCTGCTTGCGGTTGTGGTCGAGCAGGCTGGCGGCAATGACCTGGACCTGGATCAGCGCAAACAAGCCTTGCGACAGATTGGCGAAACCCGTCGCCAGCGTGGCATCGATCTGCAGCAGGCGGCTGTTGGTTTGCACCAGCTCGTTGCGGATGTCGGCCGTGTTGTTCGCCGTGTTGACGGTGTTGGTCGAGATCTGGTCGAGCCGCGCGTTGATCTGGTCGGCGACGTCCTGAAGGTTCGGCATGGGATCCTTTCGCACCGGGCATGTCCGGTGCAGCCACTGTATGCTGCCCCTGCATCCCGGCACCAATGCCGCTCAAGCGTCACCACGGAACTTCGCTGACAGCCTCGCTTACGGCGCCGCCGCCGCGACCTCGAGCAGGTAACGCTGTGCCATCAGCACCGCCATCTCGTGCGCCGGCATCGGGCGCGCAATGAAGTAGCCCTGCACTTCATTGCAATCCAGGCCGCGCAGGATGGCCAGTTGCTCGGCAGTTTCCACGCCCTCGGCCACGACCGACATGCCCAGTGCGTGCGCCATCGAGACGATCGCCTGGAAGAACACCTTGCCCTCTTTCGACCTGGCCAGCTCGTTGGTGAAGGCGCGGTCGACCTTGAGCACGTCCATTTTCAGGCGCTGCAATTGCGACAGCGACGAGTAGCCGGTGCCGAAGTCATCCACGTGCAGCTTCACGCCCAGCGCGCGCAGCGCCGCCAGTTCGGCCAGGATGTCGTCCTGGTCGCCCATCATCGCCGACTCGGTGATTTCCACCTCGATCAGGCTGGCCGGGACGCGGTAGCGCACCAGGGCCGCATGCAATTGCCGCTGCACGCCGCCACGCATGAACTGCTTGGGCGAGACATTGATCGATACGGGCACGAGCGGCACGCCGGCCTCGCGCCAGATGGCCAGTTGGGCACAGGCCTTGTCGATCACGGCCTCGCCAATGCGGATGATCAGGCCTGTCGCTTCGGCCAGCGGAATGAAGTCGCCGGGCGCCACCATCCCCAGCGTCGGATGGCGCCAGCGCACCAGCGCCTCCATGCTCAGCAACTCGCCACTGCGGGCGTCGACGCGCGGCTGGTAGTGCAGCACGAACTGGTCGCCCTCGAGCGCCTCGAGCATGCTTTGCTTGAGCCGCGCGCGCGAATTGAGCGTCGTCGACAGCGACGGATCGAAGAACCGGTATTGCCCCTTGCCGTCGTTCTTGCCGACATACATGGCGATGTCGCTGTGGCGCACCAGCGTCTCGGCATCGACGCCGTCGCGCGGGTACATGCTGATGCCGATCGACGCGCCCACTGCGTGCAACTCGTCGCCCAGCAGGAACGGAACGCCGAACGCATCGACGATGCGCGCCGCGACCGACGCCGCCTGGCGCTCGCCATCGCACGGCGTGAGCAGGACGACGAATTCGTCGCCGCCGAAACGCGCCACCTGGTCCGACGGTCGCAGCAGCGACAGCAGGCGCTGGGCCGCGCACTTGAGCACCGCGTCGCCGGTGGCGTGCCCATGCGAATCGTTGACATGCTTGAATTCATCCAGGTCGATGAACAGCAGCGCGGCGCCCATGCTGGCCCCCTGCGCCTGCGTCAGCATCGCGGGCATGCGCTCCAGGAAAGCGTGGCGGGTGGCCAGCCCCGTCAATGTATCCTCGTTGGCCAGACGCTCGAGCTGCGACTCGTGGGCCTTGCGCTCGCTGATGTCCTGCAGCGTGACGGCCAGGCCATGACCGACCCGCACCAGGCGGCGCCGGCCCCAGCTGATGTTCAGGCGATTGTCGCTCGGCATCCTGCGGTCGTCTTCATGGAAACCCGTCTCCATCGCCTTGCGGTAGGTGGCCAGCAAATCTTGGCCGAACAGGCCCGCGTCGATCTCGGCCAGGCTCGCGCCGACCAGATCGTCACGCGTCATGCCGTAGAAGAAGGCGCCCCGCTCATTGCAATCGACGATGCGAAAGTCGACGATCTGCCCGTCGCGCCCGCGCATGGCAGCGGCCATGTAGAAGCCGTCATTGCCGCTTTCGGTGGCAGTGCGGTAGGCGCGCCGCACATCGTCCTGTTCCTTGCCGCGCTGCAGGGCGCGCTGCGCCAGCACGGCCCCGACCGCACCCAGCAGCATCAGGCACAGCGTCGCGGCAATCGCTCGGTCGCGGCTGTCGGTCCAGTAGAGATTGCTTGCAGCCAGCGTTTCAGGGCTTGGCAGGCCGACCAGCGCGACCAGTGGATAGACCGGCGACTGGCGCCAGCCCAGGACGCGCGACTGGCCGTCGGCAAACCCGTCGGCCCCGTCGATCTCGCGCACGCCCTGCTCGCCCGACCAGGCGGCGCCGCGGCGCGGCAGCGTGGCCGTGTCGAAAAACGCGGCGCCGTCGCTGCGCTGCTCGACGCGCAGGCGCCCTTCGCTGCCGGCCAGCGCCACGATGCCGCCGGCGCCAAGTGTGGCCGGGCTGACAAACGACGTGAAATAGCGCGCATCGACCGCCATCATGACCACGCCGTCGAATTCGTCTTCGCGGTCGTCGAGGCGGCGCGTAAACAGCACCACGTCGTCGGCTGCACCGATCTGTACCGGCGTGGCGCCGACCCGCAGCGCCGTCGAGTTGTTGTCGCGGTGGTGCGAAAAATACGGGCCGTCGGCCAGGTTGGTGCCGACCAGTGCGGGCCGCGTGCTCGAACGCACGATGCCACTGCGGTCGAGCACGGCGACCAGGTGGAAAGCGCTGTCGGTGAACATGCCGTCACGCCGCATGTCCGCCAGCAGTTCCGGCTTGCGCGAGTTCTCCCAGCTGAACTTGAGCTGCATCGTGATCTGGTCCATCTGCGCGACCGAGCGCGTGATGTACTGCTCGTAGGCTTCGGCGTAGGCGGCGGCGTCCTTGCGGACCTGACCGGCAACGCGCGCCTGTTCGGCGTCCACCCGCACCAGCGTCGCGCCCCACAGCGCGATGCAGAGCAGCAGGGCAAGCAGCGGCCATGCGAGCACCAGATAGCGCTTGCTTTGGTGTGGCATGGCGGAAGGGGCAATCCGGGGGTGGCTCATGCTGCCAGCGAACGCTGCATGTCAGGTCGGTGCCAGCATGTAACCAGCGCCGCGCACGGTCTTGATCAGTGATTTGGCGCGGCCCAGCGCCTTGCGCAGACGCAGCACGTGGACGTCGACAGTGCGCTGGTCGAGCGACTGGTGCGCGTCCCAGAGTTGTTCAAGCAATTGCGAGCGCGAAAAAACCTGGCCCGGATGGCACAGCAAAAAACGCAGCAGACGATATTCGGCGTGGCGTACTTCGACCCGGCTGTTGCCGACCTTGACGCTGCAGCTGAGCGGATCGAGCACCAGGCGGCCCGAGCGCAGCAGGCGCGATTCGGGTGACAGCTCGCGCGCATCGCCAATCGGCGGCTGCGGGATGAATTCGGGATGCGTCACCGCTGCCGGCAATGCCGGCGGACGCTCGCCTTCGGCGCATTCGGCTGCCAGCAGGATGACGGGCTGCTCGCGCAGGCGCCGGTCGCCGCGCAGGCGTGCCAGCAGGCGCATGCCGCCTTCGTTGCGCAGCATCGATTCCTGCAGCAGGAGTGCAGGCCGTTCGCGGCCGATGAAGTCCCAGGCTTGCGCCAGACTCGGCACGTTATGCCAGACCCACTCGTCCTCGTGCAGCGAAAATTTGAGCAATTCGGCGATGGCCGGCTTGTCGTCAATCACCAGGACGATCGTGTTCGCCATTGTCATGGGATACCCAGTCTGTGAGATGCCGAGGTTGGAGGTACTGATAAAAAAATCCGGCAGTCAAGCTGCCGGATGGTTACATCACCTGCCTGATTACATGATCGCCTTGCCCGATGCATCTTTCAGGTTGGCTTTCCAGGCATCCTGCACTTGCTTGACGACGCTCGCTGGCATCGGGACGTAGTCCAGTTCAGCTGCTGCTGGTGCGCCGTTCTTGAAAGCCCAGTCGAAGAACTTGACGACTTCCTTGCCCTTGTTGGCATCAGCCTGTTCCTTGTGCATCAGGATGTACGACACGCCGGTGACTGGCCAGCTCTGCTTGCCGGCGCCGTCGGTCAGGACCACGCCGAAGCCTGGGGTCTTGTTCCACTCGGCGTTCGCGGCAGCTGCCTTGAACACGTCGTCGCTAGGTTGCAGATCGACGCCTTCCTTGTTGCGCAGCTGGGTGTGCGACAGCTTGTTCTTCTTGGCGTAAGCCCACTCGACGTAGCCGATCGAACCCTTGATACGCTGCACGTTGGCGGCGACGCCTTCGTTGCCCTTGCCACCCACGCCCACGGCCCACTTCACGGTGGTGCCCGAACCGATGCTTTCTTTCCAGGCCGGGCTGGTTTTTGCCAGGAAGTCGGTCCACAGGAACGAGGTGCCCGAGCTGTCGGCGCGGTGCACGACGGTGATGTCGGTATCCGGCAGCTTGACGCCCGGGTTCAACGCAGCGATCGGCGCAGCGTTCCACTTGGTGATCTTGCCCATGTAGATGTCAGCCAGGACCGGACCGGTCATTTTCAGCTGGCCTGGGGTCACGCCGTCGACGTTGACCACGGCAACCACGCCGCCCATGATGGCCGGGAACTGCATCAGGCCTTCCTTGTCCAGCTCATCTGCTTTCAGTGGCATGTCCGACGCGCCGAAGTCGACGGTCTTGGCCTTGATCTGCTTGATACCGGCGCCCGAACCCACCGACTGGTAGTTCAGACCATTGCCGGTCGCTGCCTTGTAACCCTCGGCCCACTTGGCGTAGATCGGGTACGGGAAGGTAGCGCCTGCACCGGTCATGTCGGCGGCAAACGAGGTCGTCATCACGAGTGCGGCAGCGGCGCCGGCGAGGATCTTTTTGAACATTGTTATTCCTTAGTTGAGGGATATGTTTTGCACTACGGGACAGAGAATAGCCTGCGAATATGACCTGTTTATGACTTCACAATCGCCGTGTTCATGACGCCCGGGCGCATCATGCCGCGCCGCTGCGCTTGCGCTTTTGCTATCATGGGTTTTCCCTGTCAAACACTGGATGACACCATGCGCCCCTCGATCTTCCGTCCGGCCCGCGTCTTCTCCATCGCCGCCGTCTGCCTCGGCGCTGGCCTGTTGTCCGGCTGCGCCGCGCCCGAGCGCCTGCCTGACGCGCAATACAACCTCAGCGAGAGCCAGAGCCTGCTGCTGGCGCCCGAACAGCGCCTGAGCCTGACCTACGAAGGCGCCGACGACACCCGCTGCCCGGACAACGCACGCTGCATCGTGGCCGGGCGCGTGGCCTACCGCTTCACGCTGCGTATCCAGAATGTGGCGCAGGCGTTCTGGCTGGTGCCGGGCAAACCGGGCTTCACGTCGCCGGCGCTGCGCGGCGCGCGCGTCGAGCTCGACCGGTCGTTCGAGCCGCCGGCGCGGGGCATGATCGAGGCGAAGCCGGCGTCGTACCCGGTGGTGCTCAATATGTACGGGACCTAAGTGACGGCCCGCTCGCCGGTCACCGCCGCACTGGCCTGCGGCCTGGTCCTGTCCATTGTCGTTGCGCCCGCCACCGGCGCGCCTGTCGCGACGGGTCACGGCGGCGCCGTTGCCACGATCAGCGCGCAGGCCTCGCAAGCGGCACTGACCATCCTGAACAACGGCGGCAACGCGGTCGATGCGGCCGTCGCCGCAGCCGCCACGCTGGGCGTGACGGATCCGTTCAGCTGCGGCATCGGTGGCGGCGGCTTCATGGTCATCTACCTGGCCAAGGACAAACGGGTGATCACGATCGACCACCGCGAGACGGCGCCGGCCAAGGCCGGCCCCACGCTGTTCGAGCGCGATGGCAAGCCGATCGACTTCGACACGGCTGTCGCCAGCGGCGCGGCAGTGGGCGTGCCGGGCACGGTGCGTGGCTGGCACGAGGCGCTCGAACGCTACGGCAGCATGCGCTTCGCGCAGGTGCTGGCGCCGGCCATCGCGGTGGCCGACACGGGCTTCCGGGTCAACGCCACGTTCAATGGGCTGGTCGACCAGAACCTGGCCAAGTTTCGCCAGTTCACACCTACCAGCGCGCTGTATCTGCACAATGGCAAGGCCATTCCTACCGGCACGCTGCTGCGCAATCGCGATATAGCGCGGGCCTACCGCGCCATCGCCTCGGGCGGCGTGAAGGCATTCTACGAAGGCCCGATGGCGCGCGCGATCGTCGACACCGTCAACCGCCCGCCCGTGGCCAAGGGCGTCAATGTCCGCGCCGGCACGATGACGCTGGCCGACCTGGCCAACTACGAGGCGCGCATACGCCCTGCCCTGCGCAGCACCTACCGCGGCTATGAACTGTATGGCATGCCGCTGCCCAGCAGTGGCGGCGCGACGGTCGCGCATGCGCTCAACATCCTCGAAGGCTACGACCTGAACGCCCTGCCGCGTGCGCAGGCCGAGCACCTGTACATCGAAGCGAGCCGCTTCGCGTTCGCCGACCGCAATGCATATCTGGCCGATCCCGAATACGTCGATGCACCGCTGGCGGGCTTTCTGTCGAAGGACTTCGCCGCCACGCGCCGCGCGCTGATCTCGCTGCAGCAGGCTGCGCCGGGCGCGGTGGCAGCAGGCAATCCGTATGCATTCCAGAATGATCCCAGCGTGCCGCTGCTGCCACCCGTGCGCGCCAGCATCCGCCCTCCGCCGGAAAGCCTGCACACGACACACCTGACGGTGTCAGACAAGGATGGCAACGTGGTCGCGTACACGTTCACCATCGAATCGTGGGGCGGCAGCGGGATCGTCGTGCCGGGCTACGGCTTCCTGCTCAACAACGAAATGACCGACTTCGACTTCGCCGGCCCGCACCCCAACGTGCCCGAGCCCGGCAAGCGGCCGCGCTCCAGCATGGCGCCGACGATTGCGCTCAAGGATGGCAAGCCGGCGTTTTCAGTGGGCAGCCCGGGCGGCGCGACCATCATCACGACCGTGCTGCAAACGATCGTCAACTACGTCGACTTCGGCATGCAGATGCACCAGGCAGTGGATGCTCCGCGCATCAGCCAGCGCAACGCGCCCGACACATCGGTCGAACCAGGCTTTGCCGGCAGCGCGCAGGCAACGGCGCTCGCGCGCTTCGGTCAGCGCTGGGAATCACCACCGGAAGAAATCGGCGCCGCCAATGCGCTGGTATTCAACCCGGATGGCACCGTAACCGCAGTCAGCGAAAGCAAGCGCCATGGCGTCGGCACAGCGCTGGTACAGCAGCGCGGACATTAACCCAAAAGCCGGGGTCAGGTCTGACATTCGGACACGATCACATCAGTACCGGTGGTGCGGAAAGGCAGCCGTGGCATTCGGCGCGAGAGAAGTGGCGAACTAATGTAGAGGCCGTGTCCGAATGTCAGACCTGACCCCGGCTGTGGTGGCCGGCCATCACCCGTGCCGCGCTACCATGTCGCGTACCTGCTGCGCCATCGTGTCGATGGAAAACGGCTTGGTCAGGATTGCCATGTCGGGCCCTAGCTGCCCGTTGTCGAGCAGGGCTGTCTCGGCATAGCCGGTAATGAACAAGACCTTCAGTTCCGGCCGCGCCACCCGCGCGGCGTCGGCCATCTGCCGCCCGTTCATCATCCCGGGCAAGCCGACATCGGTGATCAGGAGATCGATGCGCGTGGCGGACTGCAGCACCTTCAAGCCGCTGGCGCCATCTTCCGCATCCAGCACGTGGTATCCCAGGTCTTCCAGCAGATCGACCACCAGCATGCGCACGCTCGGCTCGTCGTCGACCACCAGGATCGTCTCGCCGCAGCCATCCGGTGACGTCAGCGCCACGGGCGGCGCGGCATCGATACCCTCGGCCTGGCCGCAGTGGCGTGGCAGGTAAATGCTCACCGTGGTGCCCCGCCCTACCGCCGAATCGATGTGCACCTGGCCGCCAGACTGCTTGGCGAAGCCGTAGATCATCGACAGGCCCAGCCCCGTGCCCTGTCCGATCGGCTTGGTCGTGAAGAACGGGTCGAACGCCTTGGCCACCACGTCCGGCGCCATGCCGGTACCGGCATCGGACACCGACAGCGTCAGGTAATCGCCAGGCGACAGTTCGAGCGCGCGGGCGGCAACGGGGTCGATCTGGCGATTGGCTGTTTCGATGGTGATCGAGCCGCCGGCCGGCATCGCGTCGCGCGCGTTGATGCACAGGTTTAGCAGCGCGTTTTCGAGCTGCGACTGGTCCACCAGCGCCGCCCACAGCGCGCGCTCGGCGCGTGGCTCCACCTGCACGCCGGGGCCGACCGTGCGCCGGATCATGTCAAGCATGCCATCGACCATCGCGTTGACGCAGATGGCCGTCGGTGCGAGCGTCTGGCGGCGCGAAAACGCCAGCAGGCGATGGGTCAGCGCCGCAGCGCGCCGGGTCGCGCCCTGCGCCACGCCGATGTAACGGTCGACATCGCCCACGCGGTCTTGCGCGATGCGGATCTTGACCAGATCCAGGCTGCCCGCGATGCCGGCCAGCAGATTGTTGAAGTCGTGCGCCAGGCCGCCGGTGAGCTGGCCGACCGCTTCCATTTTCTGCGAATGGCGCAGCTGTTCCTGGGCGCGTTCGAGTTCGGCCTGGCGCTCGCGTTCGACCGTGATGTCGCGGCCGGTCGCATACGTCACGCTGCCCGCTGGCGCCGCGGCCCATGAAATCCAGCGTATCGAGCCATCCTTGTGGCGATAGCTGTTGACCAGATGCGGCTGCTCGCCTTCCGCTGCAGCGCCATACGCATTCATCGTCGAGGCATGGTCTTCGGCCACAACGAATTCATTGGTGTGATGCCCTACGAGTTCGTCGGGCGTGTAGCCAAGCAAATGGGTCCATGCCGGATTGACGCGCCGGAACACGCCATTGGCATCAATCGTGAGCAACAGGTCGGGCGATGTGTCCCACATGCGGTCGCGTTCGGCCTGGGCTTCTTTTTCAAGGGTCACGTCACGCGCCGAGCAATACACCTTGCCGTCGTCCGGGACGGCCACCCACGATAGCCAGCGCCAGCCGCCGGCCTTGTGGCGGTGACGGTTTTCAAATCGCAGCGCGGGAATGTTGCGCTCGAGTGCATCACGCCACACGGCCCGGGTCAGCGCCTGATCGTCCGGATGGACGAACTCCATGAAGTGCGTGCTGGAGATCTCTTCCTCGGTCCAGCCCAGGCTAGCTTCCCAGGCGGGGTTCGACGTCTCGACGAAACCGTCGGCATTGAGCACGCCCAGGATGTCCGGACTGACCTGCCAGGTGCGGCCACGCGCCAGCGCCTGCGCAATGACTTTCTGCTCGAGCTGCTCGTTAAGGGCGCGCAGCTTGAGGATCGCCTGATCGCGTTCGGCCTCGACTGCGCGCCGGCCTTCGACGTCGATCAGCACGCCCGGGAACAGCAGCCCGGTGCCGTCCGGCGCCAGTTCGACCCGGCCGTTGGCCTCGATCCAGTAGTAGCGCCCGTCGGTGCGCCGCACGCGGTACTGGTGGGCGTAATGGCCGCCGCGCGCGATGACGGTGTTGATTGCCTGCGCCAGCCCGGCCTGGTCGTCGGGGTGGACCGTGGCGACGATCTGGGCCAGGCTCAGGCCGACGCGCCCGAGCGCCGGGTCAAGGCCGAAAGCGCGCGCAAATGCCTCGTCGACCGTGAACCGGTCAGTCGGCAAATCCCAGAACCAGGTGCCGATGATGGCGCCGGCGGACAGTGCCAGCTGCACGCGTTCGGCATCGATGCGCGAATTGCTTTCGTGCTGACGCAACACGGCCTCGTCGGCTGCCTGGCGGCGCCGGGTGAGGATGGTGTCAGTGGTTTCGATGCAGGTGCATAACAGGCCGAGGATCTCGCCGCCGTCGCCGCGTACCGGGCCGTACGAAAACGTGAACCAGGTGTGCTCGGCATAGCCCTTGCGCTGCATGACCAGCGGCAGGTCATGCATCTTGTACGATTCGCCCCCGACCAGCGTGCGGTCGACCAGCGGCGCAAGCACGTCCCAGATTTCGGGCCAGGCGGCCTGGAAGCTGCCGCCCAGTGCATGCGGGTGCTTGTCGCACAGGATCTCGGCGTAGGAATCGTTGTACAGGAGGGTTTGTTCGGCGCCCCAGACCAGAAAACTGGGGAACGCCGAACCGAGCACGATGCTCACACCGGTGCGCAGCGTGGCCGGCCAACCGGCGATGGGGCCCAGCGGCGTGGCCGCCCAGTCGTGGTCGCGAATCGCGGCGCCGAGCGCCCCGCCATCGATGGGAAATGCAATCGGATCACGCATGGGATCGACAGGCTGCGGGGCCGGCTGTCAGCGGAAAAGGGGTGCGCACGCTCATGATGCCGGCATTATGGCATGGGCAGTGCGCACTACTCCGCTACGCTGCGATGGCGATGCGCTGGTGCGCCTTGTGCCCGAGCGCGCGCCCGTGCTGGTGCCCGCGCTGGTGCCCGTCCGCTTGCGCATCGACCTTGAACACGCTGACCATCTGCTGTAGCGCGTGGGCCTGCTCTTGCAGCGCGCCGGTGGCGGCCGCCGCTTCTTCGACCAGCGCCGCGTTCTGCTGGGTTGCCTGGTCCATCAGGCTGACCGCTTCGTTGATCTGACCGATGCCCGACGTCTGCTCTTCGCCGGCAGCCAGGATCTCGGCCATGATGTCGGAGACCCGCTTCACGCTGGAGACGATCTCGTTCATCGTGGTGCCGGTGCTGTCGACCAGGACCGTACCCGCCTCGACATTGGTCACCGACGTGCCGATCAATTCCTTGATCTCTTTCGCCGCCGCCGCCGAACGCTGCGCCAGGTTGCGCACTTCGCTGGCCACGACCGCGAAACCGCGGCCCTGCTCACCGGCGCGCGCCGCTTCCACGGCCGCATTGAGCGCCAGGATATTGGTCTGGAACGCGATGCCGTCAATGACCGAAATGATGTCGACGATGCGCTTGGAGGACGCATTGATGGCGCTCATCGTCTCGACCACGTCCGACACCAGCTTGCCGCCACGTACCGCCACTTCGGATGCCGAGCGCGCCACATTGTTGGCCTGACGAACGTTGTCGGCATTGTGCTGTACGGTACTGGTCAGTTCTTCGAGCGAGGATGCGGTTTCTTCCAGGCTGCTGGCCTGCTGTTCGGTGCGGCCCGACAGGTTCATGTTGCCTGCTGCGATTTCGGCGCTGGCGGTGGCGATCGACATGCTGCTGTCACGCACGCTGCGCACGGTGCCGGACAACTGCTCCTGCATCGAAGCCAGGCCCTTGAGCAGCGCGCACATTTCATCCTGGCGATCGACAACGACCGTCGTCGACAAGTCGCCGTGGGCCATCGCGTCAAAGTGAGCGATGGCCTGCTCGAGCGGCCGCATGATTGCGCGCAGCAGCACCACCGACGACACGATCGCCAGCACGAGGCCAAACACCACGCTCAGACCTGCAGCCCACATCAATGTCGTAAACAGCGCCAGGCTGGATTCGAACTCATGGCGGGCCGTGGCCAGCTGGTAGTCGTCCAGCGCCACTGACGCCTTGTCGAAGACACCGTACAACGCCGTCATCTCTTTCATCGACAGCGCTTCGATGCGCTCGCTATTACCCTGCTCGAGGGCGGTGGCCAGCGCCAGCATGCCGTCGTTGATGTAGCGTGTCCGTTCGGTTTCCAGCGTCTTGGCCAGTGCCGCCTCTTCACCACTGCGCGACAAGGCCAGGTAGGTTTGCCACGATTTGTTGGCGTCGTCGATGAAGCCCTTGGCGCGCGCGATGGTCTTGGCGACGTCAGGCGCATCCGGGTGGAAGACGCCACGATCCAGGCCGAAACGTGCGCGGTTCAGGAAGTTCTTGGAATTGTTGATCGCAATGCTCGAAGCGAGCTGGTTGCTGTACACCTGCTCAAGCGCGGCATGATTGGAGCGCATCCCATAGATGCCGAGCACGCCAATAGCAGCAATCAGAAGGCCGAGGACCGCCAGCGTGGCGATCAGTCGGAAACGCAATGTCAATTTGGAAAGCATGGAGACCCTGGGTAAGTTTTCTTGCGCGAAGTAAATTCCGGAACGGAAAGACGATATCCCGGAAGTGACTACTCTTCGTTAAAAAATAGAGTCTGCCGTTCAATATTCCAAAAATTAGTTGTCTATAAGCAACAAATGAATAGCATACTGGTTAGTTTTTTCGGCAATCTTGGTGGGAACACCACACCATATCCGTCGATGCTGGCCTGACAATTCTCGCCAGTGCCGATGCGCGAGCACATCCTTACTAGGCAGCCATAAAAAAACCGGGGCACACGGCCCCGGTTCTCGGTATCAAACAACGCTATCGATTACAAATGCACTGAAATCTGCGGCATCAAATCGTCAAACGTACGGCCATTGCCGTTCTCGCCGATCGCATGCATCTTCCACTCGCCGCCATGGCGGTACAGCTTGGCCATGATCTGCGCCGAGTGCGAGCCCGTCACCGACAGGTTGAAGCGCGCGACTTCCTGCTGGTTGCCTGCATTAATCAGGCGGCAGTAGGCGTTTTCGACCGTGGCAAACGTTTGCCCGGTGAAGCTGTTGACCGTAAACACCAGCGCCTTGACCGATGCCGGCACGGCGCTCAGGTCGACGGTGATCTGCTCGTCGTCGCCATCACCGGCGCCGGTGCGGTTGTCGCCCGTGTGCACGATGCTGCCGTCCTTGCTCTTGAGCTGGCGGAACCAGATCACGTCCACCGGCTTGTTCGACTCGTCGAACATGACGACCGATGCGTCCAGATCGACGGCGTCCGACTTGCCGCCACCGAAGCCGAAGAAACCCTTCGACTTGATCGCATCCCAACCCAGACCCATGGTCACGCGGGACAGGCCGCCACCGGCTTCCTTGTCCAGAGAGATCTTCTGGCCCTTTTGCAGATTGACTGACATTGTGTTCCTCCGTTATTTCGCTGGCTGCTGCATCCAGGCTTTGAATGCAGTGCGGTTGCGCGAACATACATACACCTTGCCACGACCCGAGAAGCGCAGGACCATGCCCTCGCCGCTCGTCTGGCTGTTGATCAGGTTACCCAGGAAGCCGCCGCTGGTGCCGGTCGTGATCGAAATTTCGTAGCGCAGCGTGCTGTCCCAGCACACCACGTGGGAGTTGTCGATGATCGCGTCCTTGCCCGGCTCGACATCCAATACCGACATCGATCCGAAGCCTGACACCACCACCTGGCCCTGGCCGCCCGTCTCGGTGACGAAGAAGCCGCCACTGTTGGCGAACATGGCATTGCCCAGGCTTTGCGTGCGCACCTTGAGGTCGACGCCGGACGTGGCGGCGACAAATGCGCCATCACTGATGATGTAGTGGTTCGGACCGACATCGACCGTCTGCATCGCACCCGGCAGGGTTGGCGACAGCAGGCAGTCGCCATCGCCGCGCGTGGCTTCGATGTGCTGCTGGAAGAACGACTCGCCGTTGGCAAAGGTGCGCATCAGCGCACTACCGAGCCCGCCCTTCATCTTGCCTTTGAGGTCGAGGGTCGATTCCATCATCACCATCGCGTCGGATTCGCAATAGATGGTCTCGCCCTGCTTCATCGACACATGAAGGAAAGGATCGACGTCCCCGGTCACGGTAAATACTGGCATTTGGCTTCCTTAGAATTTGGTTCCACGCAGGGCGCCTCCGCAGAAGCGCCCTGGCTTGAATGATTAAACGTTGACGCCGTAGTTGCGGGCCAGAGGGCCCAGGCCGCCGGCAAAGCCCTGACCGATCGCGCGGAATTTCCAGTCCGCGCCGTTGCGGTAGACCTCACCGAAGATCATGGCCGCTTCGGTCGAACCGTCTTCCGACAGGTCGTAGCGCGCGACTTCGGCGTTGGTGGCGTTGTTGACGCAGCGGATGAACGCCTTGCCGACCATGCCGAAGTTCTGGCGACGGGTTTCGGCATCGTGAATGGTCACGCCCAGGACGACCTTGTCGACGTCGGCCGGAACCTTGGTCAGGTCGATCGTGACGAATTCATCGTCGCCCTCGCCGGCGCCGGTCGTGTTGTCGCCCGAGTGGACGATCGAACCGTCGCTCGACTTCAGGTTGTTATAGAAGATGAAGTCGCCATCCGAACGGACCTTGCCGGACGAATTGAGCAGGAACACAGCGCCGTCGAGGTCAAAGGCTGCGCCATCGGTGGCGCGAATGTCCCAGCCGAGTGCGACTTTCAGTGAAGTCAGGCCTGGTGCTTCTTTCGACAGGTTGACGTTGCCGCCTTTTTGCAGACTGATTGCCATGATGAGAATCTCCTAAATTGTGAACACCGGGTTGCAAGCGCCGCGAGCTGGTGTTCTGCCACTCGCAGCGAATTCTGTACTGCAGGGCCGGCATGCATGCCGCCGGCCCGGTTACCGCTTACGCGCCGCCGAGTGCGGCGTGCTTCTTCTTGTACTGAATCGAGCTCCACAGCGACGCCAGGATGAAGGCCACGCCCACACCGCCGGTGATCAGCTCTGGCACGTGCCACTTCATGCTGGCCAGCATGATCACGGCCAGGATACCGATCGCGTAGTGCGCGCCGTGCTCCAGGTAGACGTATTCATCGAGCGTGCCCTTGCGCACCAGGAACACGGTCATCGAACGCACGAACATCGCGCCGATTGCCAGACCCAGCATGATGATCACGACGTCGCTGGTGATCGCGAACGCGCCGATCACGCCGTCGAACGAGAACGACGCATCCAGTACTTCGAGGTACAGGAAACCACCGATACCGCCTTTTTTGACCGCATCACCGACAGCGCCCTCGCCCGATTCGCTCTTTTCCAGCAGGCTGCTAAGCATATCGACAGCAACATAGACCAGGATGCCCCACATACCGGCGATCGCAACGACCATCTTCTGCGCTTCATCAACATACGTCAGGCTAAACAGCAGCGCGGCGATGGCGATCATGACGGCGATCGACGACACCTTGCCGAGCGAGCCCAGTTTTGCTTCGAAGTTGCCCAGCCAGTGGGTTTCTTTTTCATCGTCCAGCATGAAGTTCAGGAACACCAGCAGCAGGAACATGCCGCCGAATGCCGCCACTTCAGCGTGGTGGTTGGTCAGGTGCATCGAGAAGGCTTTTGGATTGGTCAGCGCCAGGTTCCAGACTTCCCCCGCGCCCAGGTCGGCAGCCACGGCCACGATGACCAGCGGGAACACCAGACGCATGCCGAACACGGCGATGATGATGCCCACGCCCAGGAACAGCTTGATCCAGAACTCGTCCCAGGTCTTGAGGACCGAGGCGTTGACCACCGCGTTATCGAACGACAGCGACACTTCCATGACGGCCAGAATGGCCGCCACGCCCAGCGCGGTAATCATGCCCGACGTGCCGCCATGATCGAATCCCCACCATGCCGCAAGGGCAAGACAGACCGCGGTCACGATGAATGACCAGGTAAAGTACTTCATTAATATTTCCCCTCTTATGATTTATAAAAAACGGTGCTGACGAACAATTGTAAAGGTTGCCAAACGATTGAAAAAGCGAAGATAATCGGAGGGTTACTTCCGAAAAACAGAAGCCATGAGCCACGCACTCCCCAACTTTCGCCACCTCTATTACTTCTGGGTGGTTGCCAAGGAAGGCAGCATTACGCGCGCCGCCGAGCGCCTTGGTCTGGCCATCCAGACAGTGAGTACGCAGCTTACCTTACTTGAACAGGCGTTCGGCAAGGCACTGTTCACGCAGCAGGGCCGGCGCCTGACGCTGACCGAAGCGGGCCGCCTGGCGCTGTCGTATGCCGACCAGATCTTCCTGCTGGGCGAGCAGATGCAGGAAGCACTCGACGCCTCCGACAGCACGCGCATCCGCCTGGCGGTGGGCATTTCCGATTCGCTGCCCAAGTTCACCGCCTACCGCCTGCTCGAGGTCACGACTCAGTTGGCCACCCCGGTGCGCCTGGTGTGCCACGAAGACCAGTACGAGGCGCTGCTGGGCGATCTGGCGCTGCACAAGCTCGATGTCGTGCTGACCGACCGCGCTGTGCCCACCGGCACCACGCTGCGCGTGTTCAGCCACCTGCTGTCCGAAAGCGAAATGTTTGTCGTCGGCGCCCCCGCCCTCGCGCATGAGTACCGCGATGATTTTCCGGCGTCGCTGCACGGCGCGCCGTTTTTGCTACCCACGCGCAACAACGCGCTGCGCGGCAAGATCGACGACTGGTTCGAGCGCCATGCGATCCGGCCCGACGTGGTCGGCGAGTTCGAGGACAACGCGTTATTGAATACCTTCGGCCGGCGCGGCCTGGGCCTGTTCTTCACGCCGGCCGCGCCTGCTGCCGACATCGACTACCAGCTCGGCGCCGAGCTGGTCGGCCGGGTGCCGGAGGTACGCGAACACTTCTATGCGATCTCGAACGAACGCAAGATCAAGCATCCGGCGGTCGAGGCAATCCTGTCGGCCGTGCACAAAGGCGCGTTAGCAGACGGATAAGAGCCGTTTTGGGTTGTACAATGCCCCTTGGCTTTACCTTTTGTTAAGACATCTCCAGCATGGAAAATATTCTCTTCCTCGTTCTCGCCCTGTTTCTGGTCGCGCTGAACGGCCTGTTCGTCGCCGCCGAATTCAGTATCGTCACGCTGCGCAAGACCCGCGTGAACGCCATCGCCAAGACCACCGGCCTGCGCGGACGCATCCTGGAAAAAGTCCACGGCAAGCTCGACGCTTACCTGTCGGCCTGCCAGCTGGGCATCACGCTGGCGTCGCTGGGCCTGGGCTGGGTCGGCGAGCCGGCCTTTGCCAGCCTGCTCGAACCGGTCTTTGCGTTTGTGGGCGTGACGTCCGAAGAGCTGATCCACAGCATTTCGTTCATCGTCGCGTTCTCGGTGATTTCGTTCCTGCACATCGTGGTCGGTGAACTGGCACCAAAGACGCTGGCGATCCGGTTGCCGGAGTCGGTGGCACTGTGGTGCGCCATCCCGCTGTACGCGTTCTACTGGGCCATGTACCCGGCGATCGCCCTGCTCAATGCCAGCGCCAACACGCTGCTGCGCGTGGCCGGCCTGGCCGGCAAGGGCGGGCACGATCATCACTACTCGCTCGACGAACTCAAACTCATCCTGCGCACCAGTAACCCGGCCGAAAAGATCACGCAGGACGACCGCAATATCCTGGCCCAGTCGCTCGACTTCAGCCAGCTGGCCGTGTCCGAGCTGATGCGCCCGATCAACGAAGTCAGCGCCCTGTACGCCAGCCGCTCGCTCGAGCAGAATCTGGAAACCGTGCGCCGCAACCGCTTTTCGCGCTACCCGTATTTCGACAAGGACGGTGAAGAAGTCATCGGCATCGTCCACCTGAAAGACCTGTATTTCGCATTGCAGTCGGGCCGGCCCATCGGCGACCTGACGCAGTTCCTGCGACCCGTTGAGTCGATTTCAGCGCGCACGCCGGCGCAGGACATCTTCCGGCGCTTCCGCGGCGGCGCGCCCCATTTCGCGCTGATCGGCGAAAAGGGCAAGCGCCCGGTCGGCTTCGTCACGCTCGACAACCTGCTGGGCGCGATGGTCGGCGAGATCCGCGACGAATTCCGGATGAACGAAAACGATTGGCTCAAGCAGGCCGATGGCACCTGGATCGGCAAGGCCAGCCTGCCGATCTTCTCGCTCGAACGCCTGCTGGGCATCGACATCGATAACGAACAAATGGGGCTGGACGATGTCGAATCGGTCGGCGGCCTGTTGATGGCCAAGCTGGGCGACATCCCCAAGCAGGGCCAGCGCATCGGCTTCCCGCAGTTCGATGTCGTGGTCAAGAAAATGAACGGCCCGCGCATCCTGCTGGTCAAGGTGATCCCGCAACTGACACGTGCTGGCGAGAACGACGACCACGACTAACCGCCTTTTACATCGGCATTGCTGACATTACACAAGAATGATGCTATTTTTTGTGTATATCTGCGTGAACCGACGAGAGGCATTCAATGTCCGCCCTGCTCCGCCATAACGTTCACCTCGCCGGTCGGGGCGCCGCCACGATGGTGTTTGCCCACGGTTTCGGGTGCGACCAGACCATGTGGCGTCACCTCGCCCCTGCGTACGAAAACCGGTATCGCGTCCTGACCTACGATCTGATCGGCTCCGGCGGCTCCGATCTTTCGGCCTATGACCATGAACGCCATGGATCGCTGCATGGTCACGCCAACGACCTGCTTGCCTTGCTCGACGCCCATGCCACCGGCCCGGTCGTGTTTGTCGGGCACTCGGTCGGCGCGACGATCGGCATGCTGGCCACGATTGCCGCGCCCGGGCGCTTCGCGGCCCAGATCATGGTCAGTCCATCGCCCTGCTACATCAACGACGGCAACTACACCGGCGGCTTCACGCGTGATGACATCGACGAACTGCTCGAGACGATGGAGACGAACTTCATTGCCTGGTCGCACAGCCTTGCCCCGACCATCATGGGCGCACCGAACCAGCCGCACCTTGCCTCGGGACTGACCGCCAGCTTCTGCCGCAACGATCCCGAGATCGCGCATCACTTTGCCAGCGTCACGTTCCGCTCGGACCACCGCCTTGACGTGCTCAAGTCGACGACGCCGGCGCTGATCCTGCAATGCAGCGACGATCTGATCGCGCCGCTGACGGCCGGTCAGTGGCTGCACCAGAACCTGCCGGACAGTACCCTCGCCATGGTGTCGAACGTCGGCCACTGCCCGCACATGAGCGCGCCGACTGCGGTGTCGGACGCCATCGACGCTTTCCTCGCACAGCCACAACGCTGACCGTCCATGACCGCCGCCCTCACCGCGACCGACCTGTTCTTCGACCAGGCTGCATGCGGCCTGATGGCAACCGATGCACACGGCATGATCCTCACGGCCAACGTCAGCCTGCATGCGTGGCTCGGCATGGCACCCGGGGCGCTGGTGGGCATGCGCCTGCACGACCTGCTGCCGGCCAGCGCCCGCCTGTTCCACTACACGTGCTGCGTCCCGCGCTTGCAGAACGAGGGTGCGGCGCATGACATCCAGATCGACCTGTTGAGGCCGGGTGGCGCGCGGCTGCCGGTGCTGCTCCAGCTCGTGCGCCAGCGTGACGGCAATCTCGAGATCGATCACTGGGCGCTGTTTCGCGCCGGTGACCGGCATGCCTACGAAAACGCGCTGCTGTGCCGGTCTGAAGTCGCCGACGAGGCGCGCGAAGCGCAGCACCAGCGCGACCTGCAACTGCAGGCAGCAAACACGCAGTTGTCGGCGGCCGACCTGCGCAAGGATGAATTTCTGGCCACGCTGTCGCACGAGCTGCGCAACCCGCTCGCGCCGATGCGCAGCGCGCTCGACGTTCTCAAGATCAAGCACGGCAACGACGAAGACGCGCGCGTGATCGGCGCATTCGACCGCCAGTTGCGCCACCTGACGCGGCTGGTGGACGACCTGATGGAAGTCTCGCGCATCACGCAGAACCGCATGCAGCTGCGGCGCGCGCCGGTCGACATGGCCGCGCTGGCACGCGGCGCGGTGCACGACATGGCGCCGGTGATGACGGCGGCGCGCCACACGCTGCGCCTGACGCTGCCCGATACGCCGCTGACCGTCGACGGCGACGCCACGCGTCTGGCGCAGGTCGTGATCAACCTGCTGGGCAACGCAGCCAAGTACACACCCGATGGCGGGCTGATCTATGTTGAGCTGACTGGTTCGAACGGCCACGCCGAGCTGCGCGTGCGCGACAACGGCATCGGCATCCCGGCGGGCGCGCTGGGCACGATCTTCGAGTTGTTCACGCAGCTGGAACCGGGGCGCGAACGCGCCTGCGGCGGCCTGGGTATCGGCCTGGCACTGGCACGGGGCATCGTGGAGCTGCATGGCGGCGAGATCCTGGTCGAGAGCGACGGGCCGGGCCGCGGCAGCGAGTTCACGCTGCGCCTGCCGCTGATTGCCGGTTGCGCTGTGGCAGAAGAAACATCGACGGTGCCTGGCCAGCCGGCGCCACTACGGGTGCTGGTGGTGGATGACAATGTCGATGCGGCCGAGACGATGGCGACGATGCTCGAGCTGTTCGGCTGCACGACGCTGCTGGCGCATACGGCGGCGGGCGCGCTGGCACTGGCGCCAACGTTCTTGCCCGAGGTGGCGCTGCTCGATATCGGCCTGCCCGACTTCAATGGCTACGAACTGGCGCGGCGCCTGCGCGGGCTGGATGCCTGCGCCAGTACCAAACTGATTGCGGCCACCGGCTGGGGCCAGGAACGCGACCGGCAACTGGCGCGCGATGCGGGGTTCGACCACCACCTGACCAAGCCGATCGATATCGAGCGGCTGCGCTTGCTGCTACAGTAAGCACCTGTTCCTTACCGACACCGACACCATGACCCGCGCCTTGTCCCTGAACCTTCTCGCAGCAGGCTTGCTGTCACTGGCCACCCTGGTCGTGACGCCCGCCCCTGCCCATGCCTGCGAGCGTGTCTACCCGCTGGCCAACGGCGACGACCGCACGCGCCACGTGCGCCTGTCGGCCGGCTGGCCCGATGCGCAGATCCTGCAGAACCTCAAACTCAACCTCGACCGGGCCGACGTCAAGCGCAGCGAGAATTCGGGCACGGTCAGTATCCAGTACACGTACTTTCACAAGACGGTCGTGATCACGCGTTCGGCCAAAGGCGTCGAGGTGCAGCTGCTGGAAAAGGATCGTGAGAAGCTCGTCTGGCAGCTGGGACTGTGTTGATTGTACGGAGCGGAGCGAGACCAGGGGCCTCGCTCCATGCACGCGTTAGGCAGCCACGATCTTGCGGTTCGCCACGCCCGGCAACATGCGCAGCGTCTTGCCGACGACCGCCTTGTAGGTTTTCGACGTGACCGTATCGACGTAGCGGTACTCGGCCCGCGCTTCGGTCGGCGTGACCGTCAGCACGACGAAACCGCGCGAGGCCGTCTCGGCGTATTGCAGCGGCCCGATCAGCTGCTCCATGCCACCTGCCACTGTGGCCGGCGCGATGGTCGGGAAATAGGTCTCGAAGCCGGGCGAGGTCACGGCAGGCACGCCGAATTCGACGCCCACTGCACGCCCCTGCTGGTCGGCCAGATCGCTGGCCCAGGCATTGTGGGTGTCGCCCGCCAGCACCACCATGTTCTTGTTCAGTGTCTGCGCCATGTTCAGCACCGTCTCGCGCGCAGCATGGTAACCATCCCAGGCATCGAGGTTGTACGGCACCGGCGTGGCCGTGAGCAGTTGCTGTTCGGCGGCGCTCAGCGCGATACCGGCCTTGACCTTGGCGGCAATCGCGAAGTACGCCGGATAGCCCGTGGTGCCCAGCACCATCGGCGCCGGCAGCAGCATGCGCGCCATCAGCACCTGCTGGCCCAGGATCTGCCAGGTGGCAGTCGACTTGCTCATCTGGTTGCGCAGCCAGGTGGTCTGCTCCGTGCCCATCAGCTGGCGCGCCGGGTTCGTCACGTCGGCAGTAAAAGCGGCGCTGTTGAAGCTGCGGTCGGCGCCGACATAGCTGGCCAGGGCCAGTTGCTTGTCGCGACCGATCACGCGCGTGTCGAGCATGTGCAGCGAAATCAGGTTGCCGAAATCAAAGGAGCGGTAGATCTTGTCCGGCTGCGCGGCGTTCGGCACACGGATCGGCATCCACTCGTGATAGGCCTGGATCGCCATCTGGCGCCGCGCCGACCACAAGCCTTCCGTGGCCGGATCGTGGTTCTCGGCGCCGCCGCTCCAGGTGTCGTTGGTCAGTTCATGGTCATCCCAGACGGCGATGAAGGGCATGCGCGCATGCACCGCCTGCAGGTCGGGGTCGGTGCGGTATTGCTGGAAGCGGATCCGGTAATCGGTCAGCGTGATGATCTCGGTGGCCGGCTTCGACACGCGCCCCAGGGTACCCGCGTTCTGCGAGGCATAGCCGCCGGCGGCGTATTCGTAGATGTAATCGCCCAGGTGCAGGCCGACATCGATATCGTCGAACCTGGCAGCGTCGGCGTACACGTTGAAGTAGCCGGCCGGGTAGTTCGAGCAGCTGAACACCGCAAAGCGCACGCGTGACACGCTGCCCGTTGGCAGCGTCTTCGTACGGCCCACCGGCGACAGCTGGCCGTAGCAGCCGAAGCGGTAGAAATAGCTGCGGTTGGCCGTCAGGCCGGTCGCATCCACTTTCACCGTGAAGTCGCTGGCCGGACCGGTGCGCAGGCTGCCCGAGGCCACCGTACGCGAAAAGTCGCTCGTCTCGGAGATCTCCCAGCCGACGTCGATGTCGGCGGTGCCGGTGGCCGTGATGCGCGTCCACAGGATGACGCGGTCGGCGAGCGGATCGCCGCTGGCCACGCCATGCGCGAAGCTGACCGTGCGGTCATCACCATCACCGCCGCAGGCTGCGAGCGGGAGGGTGGACACGGCGACGGTGCCGAGCGAGAAGGTACGAATGAAATTGCGACGCGAATGCGATTGGTTCATGGGATGGCAATTGGTAAAAGTGAAAGACGGCAAATCTTAGCCAGCGCCGATGACGCTCTGATGACGCCGGCGATGCAGGGGGCATGAAGTGCCGGGCATGAAAAAACGCCCGGCCGGACATGGACATGCCGGCCGGGCGTGCACGGCGCGTGCGTGATCAAGCCTGCTTGCGCTTTTTCAGTCCGATGATGCCGGCAAGCCCCAGGCCCAGCAGCGCCAGCGAATGCGGCTCGGGCACCGGCGTTGCCGGCCCGAATACGGCGTCGCGCGCGGTGACGGCGATGTCCGGGAAGTTCGTGAAGACGCCATCCACGCCGAGGTTGTAGGCAGCCTCATAGGTAGCCGGGTTGTTCAGGAACGTGTATGGCATGACCGTCATGCCGGCATCGTGCGCGGCCTGTACGCAGGCTGCGCTGAGCTGGCCCGCCGACGGGCCGATCCCGTCGGCGATGGCCGCGACCGCTGCCGCGCCTGCCGCCGTGGTGGGACAGACGCCCAGATAGCTGACCGGAATGGACGAGTTGGTGTTCAGGTATGCCACCTGCTCTGCATTGAAGGACTGCGTCAGGGCGTGGCCCGCCGTCGTGAAGTAGCCGTTGTACTTCGTATTGGTCAAGCCCGCCAGGATGGCTTCCGCCACTTCCAGCCCGCTCTGCTTGGCTTCGGGGAAGACACCGATCGCGACACCGGTTTCGAGGAAATGGTTGTAGGCCAGGTCAAGGAAGGCGTCGTAGGACGTGAAGCTGTACGAGATGGCCGGGTTGAAGTAGGTCTTGTCGGTGCAGTAGCCGTTGGCGTTGCGGCATGTCACGGACAACTGCTCCAGCTGCGCCAGCGTGAATTTGCGCACGTCGTAGGTCCCGTTGCTGGAACGCAGCGCGGCGATCTCGGGATGCGTCGCTGCGAACGCGACGACATTGGTCGTGGCATTCAACGTGCCGTCATGCAGCATCACTGCCTTGTTGTCGGCGGTCAGGTAGACATCGCCCTCGATATAGTCAGCGCCCATCCGCATGGCGAGCTGGTACGACTGCACCGACTCTTCCGGCAGATACCCGCTGGCGCCGCGGTGGGAAATGACCAGCGGACGCTCGCCCGTGAGGGTCGACACGGGCATGGCATGGGATGCGACCGGCGCGAACAGCATGGCCGCGAGCGGCAACAGTCCGAGATACGACGTTTTCATAAAAGCAAACCCTCTTCAAGTGTTATGAGTTATTTCGCGCCACGCATGACGGGCGAGCGCATCAGAAGTTGTCAGCGCCATATTGGTGGGGCGAACGAGAGGATGCTAATTCGGCATGATGACAGTGGCATGAATTTGCGCGCCAATGTGTTGTTGATAACGCGGCGTTGCAGGCGTCACCGTGCCATCAAGACCTTGTAAGAAATATCCTACAAGACGAATTTACGCGTTAGACTCGTGGGGAAGCAATGAACATCCCTCCAGTCCGTCCTGGACCATGCATAAGTAAATGGAATAGCCTGCAATTATGGAAGAGTCCCTGCCGGCGTTCGCAGAAAAACCCACTACATTACTATCCAAATTAGGACCTGGCCTGATCACCGGCGCGGCAGACGACGATCCGAGCGGTATCGCAACCTATTCGCAGGCCGGTGCGCAATTTGGTTTCGGGTTGCTGTGGACGCTGTTATTTACCTATCCGCTGATGGTGGGTATCCAGATTGTCAGCGCACGTATTGGCGTGGTGACGGGCCATGGTTTGGCCACCAATATCCGGCGACATTATTCAAAGACGTTGCTGTATGCGATCGTCATGCTGCTGCTGATCGCGAACATCATCAATATCGCCGCCGACATCGCGGCCATGGGCGACGCACTGCGGCTGGTATTGGGTGGCCCCGCGCACGTGTATGCGATCGGCTTCGGGGCATTGTCCGCCGTGCTGCAGGTGATGATTCCCTACACACGCTACGTGCGCATCCTGAAATGGATGACGCTGGCGCTACTGGCGTACGTGGTAACCGTGTTTGTCGTCAGGGTGCCATGGGCCACAGTCGCGGTCGGCCTGGTCACGTTTCCGCACCTGCCTTGGAAGGCAGCCTACGTCACGACGATTGTTGCGGTATTCGGAACCACCATCAGCCCGTATCTGTTTTTTTGGCAGTCATCGCAAGAAGTCGAAAACCTGCGTGCGCTACCCGAAGCGCGGGCGCTGAAATATGCGCCGGCCGAAGCGAAGGCAAGCCTCGACCGGATCAAGGTCGATACCTACGTCGGAATGGGTTTTTCAAATGCGGTGGCATTCGCCATCATGCTGACCTTTGCCGTGACATTGCACCTGCACGGCATCACCGATATTTCGTCCTCGGCACAGGCGGCCGAAGCGCTGCGGCCGATTGCCGGCGAATTCGCATTCATCCTGTTCAGTCTTGGGATCATCGGCACCGGCCTGCTGGCGATTCCCGTGCTTGCGGGATCTGCTGCCTACGCGATGGCGGGCACATTTGAGTGGAAAAACAGCCTGCAAGACAAGCCTGCGGTAGCACCCCGCTTCTATGCGATCATCGTCCTGGCGACGCTGCTCGGGGTCATCCTGATCTACGCGCCCATCGACCCGATCAAGGCGCTCTACTGGAGCGCAGTCATCAACGGCGTCGTATCGATCCCGATCATGGCCGTGATGATGCCGATGGCAGCACGGAACGACATCATGGGCGCGTTGACAATCTCCCGACGCTTGAAGATCCTTGGGTGGCTCTGCACGTCGGTGATGGCGCTTGCCGTGGCGTGCATGTTTATCCTGACGTGAACGGCAAGGCGACCAGGCCAGGCCCTCGAATATCACGTCACGCGGCCGCCCGTTATCGGCCAGCCGCTGCTGCGCCGTTTTTTGCGCAATCGCTTCCCAGCCATTTTCCGGTGCCGCTTGCTTTCTGGCTGATATCTGCGCCGCCCGGCCCCGGTACGGTAGTGACCGAGTCAAACCGGTACGATGTTTCGCTGTCGGCCTTCAGGACAGCGTCGACCTTCATCCGGGGCTGGGTGCAGACCATGTTCACATTCATGCCGCCAGCGATGGGTGTCATCTTCTTGGTGCAGGAATCCGCGCCTTTTTTGCCGAACAAATCGAAGTCGTTGATGTTTTGCTGGGTAATGCACTGCCTCGTGCGCAAACCATCGCCATTCAGTTCAGTGCCACTGGCGGCCATCATCTTGTCGATCTGCGCGCGCTGCTCGGGCGTCATCAAAGCCATCTGGCTTTTCATCAGATCGAGATAGCCCCCCAATGGATTGCCCGCCGCCTTGTCCGACAGCGTCATATCGATCTGCCACAGTCCGGGTTTGATGGTCGGTTGCTGTGCAAATGCCTGCCCGGCGCACAGACTGGCAAGAACAAGGACGATCTGGGTAGCGCGTTTCGTTCGCATACTGGCTCCTGATAGGTAGAGTATTTCAGTGTATGCGATTCGGGCAGGCAGTGAAATTCGGGTGCGTGCGATCGATGAGGCAAGGACTCAGTGTCAGGCGATATCCCCGGCAACCCACGCACTGTCTGCCCGCAAATGCCAAGGCAGCGTGTCGATCACGTGCTGCGGACCTTCCACGTCCCAGGCAAAAATGCAGCAGCCGCAACCACTCATCTCGGAAATGTATGACAGGTTTTCCTTATTGTGTTCAAGCCACCATTCAGCTTCGTCGACCTGGCCTGCTATATCGACCGAAGCGCAGATTGATGCACGCGTTTTCATTATTGAAGTTCTAAAAGAGCGAAATTGGGGCTAAACGCCAGTATGCTTCAGGCCCGGCCCAGCCGCTCAGGCCAGTCTGGCAGGTTACCAGGTCGAAAATCCAGGGGTGACCGCGACAGACCGGAATCGAGTCAAGCGGATCTAGGATGCGCTCCCGTCACGACAACGCTCATAGAAGACAAACAGCCTGGAACTGTCTTCGCTCAGCCTCACACCATTCACTACCAACCAATTTCCTTTGTAGCCGAGCGGGTAGAACTCTGGAGCAAAAAAAGCTGGGGTCAGGTCTGACATTCGGACACGCGCTCAACAATGGGCAGATTCTTGTTGGACGGATGCTGGCTGCTTAATGCAGAGTCCGTGTCCAAATGTCAGACCTGACCCCGGCTGTTGGACCTGACCCCGGCTGTTGGACCCCGGCGGTTGTGACTTCGGACGTTGGCCAGCAAGCTTATGCCGCACCGCCGACCAGCTTCGCCAGCAGGAACACATCACTCGACTCGACCAACTCCGGTACCTGCGCCGCCAGCATCTGAAGATGCGGCGTTGCAAGATGCCGATCCAGGTCGGCCCTGCTCTGCCACTCCTCGGTGAACACGAAGCGACGTGGATTGGCGATGTCGCGGTTCACCTGGTAACTGACGCAGCCTTCTTCGCGCAGTGTCGGCTCGACAACGCTGCGTAACAGTGTTTCCAGTTTTTCTTCCAAACCGGGCTTGGCAACGAAAATAGCAACAACGGGCAATGTCATGATGGTCCCTGAGAGTGAGCGACTGACAAGATTATCACAACGATCTGCACAGCCCCGTCAGCCGATTCGTCTCGCCCGCGCTCAGCGCGGATCGACCGCCACCACCGCAAAAAACTGGCCCTTCAAGCACGTTTCCCGCCTTCCTTCTATACTGGCCGACCGCCGCGGCGCAGACCGCGGCTTGACCCTCACGTTAAGAAAACGAAAAATTCATGGCAGCCTTGTTTACCCCGTTCACACTCAAAGACGTCACTTTGCGCAACCGTATCGCGGTGCCGCCAATGTGCCAGTACACCGCCAATGACGGCTTCGTCAACGATTGGCATCAGACGCATTACGCCAGCATCGCCCGCGGCGGCGCCGGTCTGGTGATCGTCGAAGCGACCGCCGTTTCGCCCGAAGGCCGGATCACCCCGGGCTGCACCGGCCTGTGGAACGATGCACAGGTCGAGGGCATGGCCCACATTGCCGCCCGTATCAAGGCTGCAGGTTCGGTCGCCGGCATCCAGATCGGCCACGCCGGTCGCAAGGCCAGCGCCAACCGTCCATGGGAAGGCGATGACCACATCCCGTCGGAAGATGCGTATGGGTGGGATACCATTGCACCGTCGGCCATTGCCTTCGGCAAGAATTTGCCGAAAGTGCCGAAGGAAATGACGCTGGACGACATCGCGCGCGTCAAGGCCAATTTCGTCGACGCTGCCCGTCGCGCGCTTGCTGCCGGCTTCGAATGGCTTGAGCTGCACTTTGCGCATGGTTACCTGGGCCAAAGCTTCTTCTCGCCGCACTCCAACAAGCGCACCGACCAGTACGGCGGTGACTTCGCCGGTCGCAGCCGCTTCCTGCTCGAAACGCTTGAGGCCGTGCGCGAAGTCTGGCCAGCCAACCTGCCGCTGACCGCGCGCCTGGGTGTCATCGAATACGATGGCAACGATGAACAAACGGTGAATGAGTCGATCGAACTGATTCGCATGATGCGCCAGCGCGGTCTGGACATGCTGAGTGTCAGCGTCAACTTCACGATTCCGGATGTGAATATCCCTTGGGGCCCGGCCTTCCTGGGTCCGGTGGCCAAGCGCGTGCGTGACGAAGCCGGTATTCCGGTCGCGTCGGCATGGGGCTTCGACGGTCCGCACCTGGCGGAACGCGCCGTGGCCGACGAACAGCTGGACCTGGTCATGGTCGGCCGCGCCCACCTGGCCAATCCGCATTACCCGCTGGAAGCCGCCAAAGAGCTGGGCGTGGAGCGTCCGACCTGGGTGTTGCCTGCGCCGTATGCGCACTGGCTCGAGCGTTACAGCATGCAGAAGTAAACCGTGTGTCGGCAGGCAGGGATCATTGTCCTGACTGCCAAACCGTTGTCCGGCAAGCGATTCAGGCGCCCGCGTTTCCCGCAGCGCCTGCCTCGCGCCACTTGCCCGGAAACCTCACTACAATCGGCTCACCGATCAGCAACGAGGACCATCATGAGCATTCATCCCGAACACGACCTCAATCCCGGCGACGATGCCGAACCGGGCACGCCAGGTACCGGCGAAGACATCTGTGACGCCTGCGCCGGCAAAGGCACACTCCCGGATGGGAAGGCATGCCCGCAATGCGGCGGCAGTGGCCATGTGATTGTGGGTATTGGCGGCGGCTGAGCGCGCTCGCCCAGACCTGACATCATCATGCAGCATGGGGCATGCCAGACGCATGTTCCATGCTGCCAATGTTTTACTGCGGCGGCTGACCGTTCGATGCCATCAAGCCGGCATCCACTGGCAGGTTCACGCCGGTAATGAGGCGCGCATCGTCGCTCGCCAGGAACGCCATCGCGGCTGCAACGCCGTCCGGATCTTCCGGCGCGCCCAGCGGCATGCGCTCGTTGAATTTGGCGACCAGCTCGGGCTTTTTGATCATATCCTGAGTCAACCCGGTGTCGGTAAAGCTCGGATTGACCGCATTCACCCGCACCCCATCCTTGGCCGCATCCATCGCCATCGCGCGCACCATATTGCTGACCGCGCCTTTCGACGTGTTGTAGGCAAACATCTCCCAGTCGCCACCCAGTCCCGAGACCGACGACGTCATGACGATCGATCCGCGGGTCTTGACGAGTTCGGGCATCGCTGCCTTGGCCATGTGATAGTAGCCGCTGACATTGACGGCCATGACGCGCGCGAAGTCCTCCTCGCTCGTGGCCATGATGTCGCCATCCGTCGCGATGCCGGCATTGTTGATCAGGATATGCAGGCCGCCGAAGCGCTCGACGGTGGCCTTGACGGCGGCTGTCGCGGTGGCCTTGTCGGCAGTGTCGCCCACCTGCACCAGGACGCGGTCTTGCGGCAGATCGGCCGCGACCTTCTTGAGTTTATCGCCATCGATATCGAGCATGACGACACGGGCGCCTTCATCCAGAAAACGGCGCGCAGCGGACAGGCCGATGCCGGACGCGGCACCGGTAACGAGGACGGTTTTATCGTTGAAACGGTTCATTGGATTCCTTTCGAGCAGGCGGGGACAGCCCAGTTGCGCACGGCAAGCGAGCCATCCATTACGCCTTGTTGGTTCACGAGAATGTGCTGTCGACGATAGCACAGGGGTTCGTGCACCCCTCTTACGGTTCCAGCAGGAAAACTCCAGTGGACCTATTCGACGATGCGTTCTTCGTCGTGCTTGACGATAGGGTCTTCGGTGCCGGTCCACTCGCTCATCAGGGAGTAACCGACCGCCAGCAGGACCGGCCCGATGAACATCCCGATAAAGCCGAACGCGATCAGGCCGCCCAGCACGCCGAGCAGCGTGAGCAAGAACGGCAGGCTGCTGCCACGGCTGATCAGCATCGGCCGCACGACGTTGTCGACGCCGCTGATCAAGACCGCGCCCCAGACCGTCATGAAGATCGACCAGCCGGTCTCGCCCTGCGCGAACAGCCAGAGCGCGGCGCCGCCCCAGACCAGCGGCGGGCCGAACGGGATCAACGACGTCAGGAAGATCAGCACCGACAGCAGCGGCACGGCGGGCACGCCGGCAATCGCAAAGCCGATGGCGGCGACGATTGCCTGTGCCAGCGCGGTGCCGAGCAGGCCGTACATCACGCCGCGCACCGTCTGGCTGACGGTGGCCTGAATCGATTCGGCGCCCTCGCCCATCACCTTGCGCATCGTGACTTCGATGATCGACAGCAAGCCGTTGCCGTCGCGGTACAGGAAGAAGCTCACGAACGCGGCCAGGCTCATTTGCACGACGCCGGTGCCCAGCATCAAACCACCCTTGACGAGCCAGTGACGGGCCGGTTCAAGCATGCGCTGGGCCAGCGCCAGCATCTGCTCGCGGCTGGCGATCAGGTTGTTCAGATAGGTCTCGACCGACGGGCCGACCAGCGGGATGTCGCGCAGCCAGGTGGGCGGCGCCAGTTCGCGGTGCTCGATCAGCAGGCGCAGTTCGCCGAAGCCGCGCGCGACATCGTCGCCCAGGTTGTAGGCGACCATCGACAGCGGAATGATGAACAGCAGCGTGAGCGAGAGCGTCATGGTCAGCGCCGCAATCGTGCGCTGGCCATTCAGGCGCGTGAGCAGCCGCAGGTACAGCGGCCAGCTCGAAATGGCGACGGCGGCAGCGAACAGGATCGCCGGCAAAAACGGCCGCAGCACATAGAGGCAGCCCAGCGTGAGCAGGATGACCATGGCGATGCGGGTGTAGTTCCTGCCGGGTCGTTGCTGCTCCATGCTGCCTCAGGGAAGTGGTATTTACGGCATCATAGCAGTTGGCGCAGGTCGTGGGCGATCAGGCCCGGCCCCTGGCCATGGCGCACGAACAGGCGCAGCTGGCCCTGCTTGTCGAACACGAAGCTGCCGGCCGTGTGGTCGACCGTGTAGCTGTTCGCGTCGGCGCCCGGCGCTTTTGCGTAGAACACCTTGAACTCCTTGGCCACTTTCGCCGTTGCGGCGGCGTCGCCATACAGGCCGATGAAGCGCTTGTCGAACGCCGGCACATAGTGCGACAGCAGTTCCTGCGTATCGCGCTCCGGGTCGACCGTGACGAACAATACCTGGACTTCGTCGGCCGACGGGCCCAGTTCTTTCAGCACGGTTGCCATCTCGGCCATCGTGGTCGGGCAGACGTCCGGGCACTGGGTATAGCCGAAGAACATCACGACGATCTTGCCACGGAAATCTTGCAGCGTGCGCACCTTGCCGGTGTGGTCGGTCAGCGTGAAGCCCTTGGCATAGTCGACGCCCGTCACGTCCGTGTTGTGGAAGGCCGGGGCTTTGTCGCGCAGCTTGTCGCAGCCGGTGGCAAACAGCGCCATGGCCGAGAACGCCGCGATGGTCAGCAGTCGTTTCATCTTGAACCCAATAGTAGAACGTGCGAATCAGAACTTAAAATAGTGGTCGACCAGCAGCGCCGCGAACAGCAGCGACAGGTAGACGATCGACCACGTGAACGTCTTGCGCGCCTGCGCATCGCTGTAGTTGCGGTGCACGCGCCACGAGTGGCGCAGGAAGACCGCGTTGAGCGGTACCGCCGCCGCCAGGTAGATCAAGCCGCTCATACCGACCGCAAACGGCAGCAAGGTCGTGGCGGCCAGGCCGATCGTGTACAGCCACACCTGCAGGCCGGTAAACTTCATGCCGTGCGTGATCGGCAGCATCGGCAGACCCGAGCGCGCGTAGTCTTCGCGGCGGTACATCGCCAGCACCCAGAAGTGCGGCGGGGTCCACATGAAAATGATCAGCACCAAGAGCCACGCTTCCATCGGCACTTCGTTGGCCACCGCAGCCCAGCCCAACGCGGGCGGCATCGCGCCCGACAGGCCGCCGATGACGATGTTCTGCGACGTGTTCGGCTTGAGTAGCAGCGTGTAAATGAAGGCGTAGCCGACGAACGTGACGAAGGTCAACCACATGGTCAGCGGATTGACGAGTGTGTACAGCACCAGCATGCCCAGGCCGCCGATGATCGACGAGAACACCACGGTCTGCGTCGTGCTCAGTTCGCCCGAAGCGGTGGCGCGGCGCGCGGTGCGCGTCATGCGCGCATCGACGCGCGCCTCGACCAGGCAATTGACGGCGAATGCGGCCGCCGCCAGCAACCAGATACCGGCGGTGCCGGCGATCAGCGTTTGCCAGCCCGGAAAACCGTCCGTGGCGAGAAACATCCCGATCACGGCGCAGAATACCGCCAGCTTCGTCACGCGCGGCTTGGTCAGGGTCCAATACTGCGAGAAACGGCTCTGGGGCTTGGGAATGGCTGTCTGGGTTGTCATCAATGGGTGCTTGCAGACGCGGCGAGTCCGGGCGCTGGGACAGCGCGGGCCGCGTCGAGTTGGAACTTCACCCGGTAGTTTAACATGGTCACCAAAATCACCAGCAGCGCCGCCCCGGCGTTATGCATGACGGCAATCGCCAGCGGGAAGCTGAAATACACGGTCGCGATGCCGGTGAACAGCTGCGCCACCATGACCAGTACCAGCAGGCGGGCAGTCTTGCCCAGCGCCGGCAGACGCCAGGCGCGCCACGCCGCCAGACCCAGCACCAGCACGACGGCCAGCGCGAAGGCGCGGTGCACCCAGTGGATCGCGACCAGCGCCGAGAACGGCAAATAATGCCCTTCCATCGTCTTGCCCAGCTCGCGCCACAGGTGGAAGCCATGCTCAAAGTCCAGTTCGGGCACGATCGCACCCTGGCACAGCGGGAACGTGTCGCAGGCCATGGTTGCATAGTTAGTGCTTACCCACCCGCCCAGCGCGATCTGCACGGTGAGCACGATGGCGGCGAGCAGCGACAGCCAGCGCAGGCCGCGCAGCCGCGCGATCATTCCAGGCCCCTGCAACGGCGCTGGCCGCTTGAGCAGCGCGTCTTCGCGACATCCCATCCAGACCAGCATCGCCAGGAGCGTCATGCCCAGCAACAGGTGGATCGTGACGATCACCGGTTGCAGCTTGAGGGTGACGGTCCAGGCGCCGAACGCGCCCTGCACCAGCACCGAGGCCAGCAACGCGATCGGCATGGCCGGCTGGAACACGGCGTCGTGTGTGCGGCGCCACTGCTTGACCGACGTGAACAGCAGCGCCAGGATCAGCGCGCCGATACCCATCGCCAGGTAGCGGTGGATCATCTCGATCCAGGCCTTGGCTACCGTGACCGGACCGGTCGGCATCGCCGCTTCGGCGGCGGCGATCTGCTCGTGCGCCAGGAACGGGTTGGCTTCGCCGTAGCAGCCCGGCCAGTCCGGGCAACCCAGGCCCGAGTCGGTCAGACGCGTGAAGCCGCCGAACACGATCAGGTCGAACGTCAGAAACACCATTACCCAGACCAGCTTGCGGTATTTGTGGGCGTCGGACGACATCCAGACGATCGCCAGCGGCAGGCTGGCCACGAGCAGGCCCATCAGGCCGAGGTGTATGAGGGAAGACAGGTCCATGTGATTCTTTACCGGTAACGTGATTCAGCCAATGGCCGATGCCTTGAGCAGTTTGGCGATGTCCTTGTAGACGCGGCCCGGTTCGGGCTGGAACGGGAAGCGCATCATGAGGTTGCCCAGCGGGTCGATCAGGTAGATATGCTCGCTCGGGGCGCGGCCCGCTTCGGTCGGCAGCCACTTGGCCACCGTCGCGGCCGGGGCGCGCAGCAATTCCATGCCGTCGTATTCGCGCATCATGACGGTATCGAGCGGTTCGCTGTCGGTGATCAGCCACACGCGCTCCATGCGTTCCATGTTCTTGCCCTGCATCGTGCGCCACTGGCGCATCGCGTACAGCTGGCGCATGCATTCATCGTTGCACTTGCCCCCGCCCACGCGCAGCATGACCCACTTGCCTTTCAGGTCGGCGAGCGTGCGCGGCTGGCCGTCGAGCGTGGTCGTGGCCATCTGCGGGATCGGCAGCGTGCGCGCATCGAGGATCGTGCCGTAATTGGTGCGGTCGGTCGGCTTGACGATGTAGAAGGTAATGTACGACACGATCAGCGGCGCGGCGCAGATCAGCAGCACCAGCAGCAGTTTGAGGCGGCCGCGGCGGCGCGCGGTATCAGGGTCAGCGAGTTGTTCTTGAGCCACGTCGAAATCCCGTCATCACATAAAAAAGAAGGGCCAGCGCCGCCAGTGCATACCACTGGAAGGCATAGCCGCGGTGTTTGTCGATCCCTGCCTCGGGCAGCGGCCAGTCGCGCGCCATCAGGTCGGCCGGCGTCGCCGGCAACGTCTGCTGCACGAGAAACGGCAGCAAGCGCAGGCCGCTTGCCTGCGCCAGTGCCTGCGGCGTCAGGTTCTGCACCGCCGCGCCCGGCGCCAGCGGCGGGCCGTCGCCCAGTTCCATCACCTTGCCGGCGGACAGGACGAGCCGACCTTCGAGGGTAACCGGCCCGGCTGGCGTCGCAAATGTCGGCAGCTTGTCGAACTCGGCCTGGCGCGGCAACCAGCCACGCAGCACCAGCACGTGCTCGTCGGCACCCGCTATTTTAAACGGCATTGCGAGATAGAACCCGGACTGGCTCCCGCGTGGGCGGTTCGCGAGCAGGACGGGCCAGCCGGGGACGAACTCGCCGTGTACGCGCACGCGGCGAAATTCAAGATCCGGGGCGGCGGCGATGGTGGGACCGAGGTTGAATGGCGGCTGGGCGGCGCGCGCCAGCTGGCGCGCCTGCAGGCCGGTCTTGTAGGCGGCCCGGTCCTGCTGCCAGTTGCCGAGCAGGATGCCGATGAGGGCCACAATCAGTGCTGCAATCAGGGCGACGGGGCGAAATCGGAAGGCGAAGCGCATTACAATGAATTCTCAACCTTTCGCGGGTCCATCATGAAAATCTTCGTTGCCATCGCCTTCGTCCTGATCCTGGCCAGCCTGGCGTCGGCCCTGTTCTTCATGATGCGCGACAAGGGGCGCACCAACCGTACCGTCAATGCGCTGGCGCTGCGGGTGGGCTTGTCGATCGTGCTGTTCCTGTGCCTGCTGGCGGCGCACCAGATGGGGTGGATTGCGCCGACCGGTTTGCGTTGATCGGGTTGTGCTTGCTTACAGCCAGTACACCACCACGTACAGGCCCAGCCACACCACATCGACGAAGTGCCAGTACCACGCGGCCCCTTCGAAGCCAAAGTGGTGTTCGGCCGTGAAATGCCCGCGCAGCACACGGTACAAAATTACCGATAGCATGATCGCGCCCATCGTCACGTGAAAACCGTGGAACCCGGTCAGCATGAAGAAGGTCGAACCGTAGATGCCCGACGTGAGCTTGAGGTTCAGGTCCTGGTAGGCGTGCATGTATTCATACACCTGGAAGCCCATGAACACGGCGCCCAGCAAAATGGTCGCGGCCAGCCAGAACGCCGTCTTGGCGCGGTGGCCGGCGCGCAGGGCGTGGTGCGAAATGGTCAGCGTCACGCCCGACGTCAGCAGCAGCGCCGTGTTGATGGTCGGGATCGGGAACGGCCCCATCGTGCGGAAGCCCTCGACGATGCCGGCCGGCCCCGTATTGCCCCAGTGCGCCGAAAAATCGGGCCACAGGATCTGGTGATCGAGGTCGCCCAGCCACGGCATCGAAATCACACGTGCATAGAACAGCGCGCCAAAGAACGCGCCGAAGAACATCACTTCCGAGAAAATGAACCAGCTCATCGACCAGCGGAACGACAAATCGATGCGCTTGCCATAAAGCCCCGATTCGGATTCACCGATCGCTTCGCCGAACCAGAAGTACAGCACGACGAGCATCGCGACGATGCCGGTCAGGCACACGGGCATCGCGAACGGCAGCCCGTTGACCCAGCCCGACGCGCCGGCCATCGTCACCAGCATCGACAGGCCGGCCAGCAACGGCCAGCGCGAGGGGCCGGGAACGAAGTAATAAGGCGCGGCGGTCTGTGGCGAAGCTGGTTGTGACGAACTCATCTTTATCTCCTCGGGCGATGCTGTTGATTGTTGCGTCAAACTGGGAAACTAGGCCACCGCGAAACTTACCGCCAGCATGATCAGGCCGATGAAGATCGCCACACCGATCAGGCCGGCGACGATCACGTGGACCGGGTTCAGGCTGGCCGCATCGTTCTCGTAATCGGCGCGCTTGCGCACCCCGAAGAACGACCACAGCACGGCCTTCATGCTGGCCAGAAAACTCCCCTTGCGCTGATGGGGCTTATCCGTTTGCATCGCCCTCTTTCGGCGCGGCAGCGGCCTTGAACGCCCCGCCAATTTCAAAGAACGTGTACGACAGCGTGATGTTCTTCACTTCACGCGGCAGCTTGGGATCGATGAAGAACACCACCGGCATCTGGCGCGCTTCGTTCGGGGCCAGCGTCTGCTCGCGGAAGCAGAAGCACTCGACCTTCATGAAATGCGGCGTGGCCGACTGCGGCGCATAGCTCGGAATCGCCTGCGCTTTCACTGCCCTGCCCTGCGTGTTGACGACCTCGTACATGACGGTGGCCAGTTCGCCCGGATGCACGTCGATGCTGCGCGTGGTGGGCCGGAACCGCCACGGGCCCTGCGAATTGCCGTCTAGCTCGATCGTGATCGTGCGCGACTTGTCGACCTGGCTGTTGGTCGGCGCCGCGACAAACCCGTCCTGCTGCGTGAGCACGTTGATGCCCAGCACTTCGCAAATCTGCCGGTACACGGGCACCAGCGCATAGCCGAAGCCGAACATCGCAACCGCCACAACCACCAGCTTGCCGAAGGTGCGGCGGTTCAGGCGCAGCAACTTGACGCTGGTGGCCATATCAGCGCAGCAGCGTGAACTTGACGAACACGCTGATGAAGAAGAACAGCGCCAGGCCGGCCAGCCACAGCGCGGTTTTCAGGTTGTTGGGTTTGCGTGGCGCGGTCATCGGATTGTCCTTACTTCACCAGCGGCGGCGTTTCAAAGGTGTGGAACGGCGCCGGACTCGGCACGGTCCACTCCAGGCCTTCGGCGCCTTCCCATGGTTTGGCGGGCGCCTTGGCGCCGCCGCGGATCGTCGGCAGCACGACCGCGAACAGGAAGTACACCTGGCTGAAGCCGAAGCCGAACGCGCCGATCGAGACGATCATGTTGAAGTCGGTGAACTGCACTGCGTAATCGGCGTAGCGGCGCGGCATGCCGGCCAGGCCCAGGAAGTGCATCGGGAAGAACGTGACGTTGAACGTGATCAGCGAGAGCCAGAAGTGCATCTTTCCGCGCGCTTCCGGGTACATGTGGCCGGTCCACTTTGGCGCCCAGTAATAGAAGCCCGCGAACAGCGCGAACAGCGAGCCGGCCACCAGCACGTAGTGGAAGTGGGCGACGACGTAATAGGTGTCGTGCACCTGGATGTCGATCGGCGTGACTGCCAGGATCAGGCCCGTGAAGCCGCCGATCGTGAACACGAAAATAAAGCCAACCGCGAACAGCATCGGCGTCTCGAACGTCATCGAGCCCTTCCACATCGTGGCGACCCAGTTGAAGATTTTGACGCCGGTGGGCACAGCGATCAGCATCGTCGCGTACATGAAGAACAGCTGCGACGTCACCGGCATGCCGGTCGTGAACATGTGGTGCGCCCAGACGACGAACGACAGGATCGCGATCGATGCCGTCGCGTAGACCATCGAGGCGTAGCCAAACAGCGGTTTGCGGGCAAATGCCGGAATAATCTGCGAGACGATGCCGAACGCCGGCAGGATCATGATGTAGACCTCGGGGTGGCCGAAGAACCAGAAGATGTGCTGGTACATCACCGGGTCGCCACCGCCGGCGGCGTTGAAGAACGAGGTGCCGAAGTGGCGGTCGGTCAGTGTCATCGTGATCGCGCCGGCCAGCACCGGCATCACGGCGATGAGCAGGTAGGCCGTGATCAGCCAGGTCCAGCAGAACATCGGCATCTTCATCAGGGTCATGCCGGGCGCGCGCATGTTCAGGATGGTGACGATGATGTTGATCGAGCCCATGATCGACGAGGCGCCCATGATGTGCATCGCGAAGATCGCCATGTCCATGCCCAGGCCCATCTGCGTCGACAGCGGCGCGTACAGCGTCCAGCCGGCGGCGGTGGCGCCGCCCGGCACCAGGAACGACGTCGCCAGCAGGATCGCCGCCGGTGGCAGCAGCCAGAACGAGAAATTGTTCATGCGCGCAAACGCCATGTCGGACGCGCCGACCTGTAGCGGCAGCATCCAGTTGGCAAAGCCGACGAAGGCCGGCATGATCGCGCCGAACACCATGATCAGGCCGTGCATGGTCGTGAGCTGGTTGAAGAATTCAGGGCGCACGAACTGCAGGCCCGGCTGGAACAGCTCGGCCCGGATCATCAGCGCCAGCACGCCGCCCGAGAGCAGCATGATGAACGAGAACCACAGGTACAGGCTGCCGATATCCTTGTGGTTCGTGGCATACACCCAGCGCCGCCAGCCGTGCGGATGGTCGTGGTGTTCGTCGTGTGCGTGCTCATTGCCGTGCTCATTGCCGTGACCCGGTGCGTGGTCGATCGTCGTGGTGCTCATGGCGTTACCCCTGCTCGTTACGTGCGTTGGTGGCGGACATTATTTGCGGGCGGCCAGGACTTCGGCCGGCTGGACGATATTTTCCGCAGCCTTGTTCGACCAGGAATTGCGGGTATAGGTGATCACGGCGGCGATCTCGGTGTCGGACAATTGTGGCCAGGCCGGCATCGCAGTAGGGAACTTGCCGCTCTTCTGGCCGTGCAGCAAAATGTCGATCTGGTGCGCCTTGCTGCCCAGCACATTCGGCGAGCCGTCCAGCGCCGCGAACGCCGCCGGGATGCCCTTGCCATTGACCTGGTGGCAGGCCACGCAGTTGGCGGTGTAGACGGCTTCGCCACGGGTTTTGAGTTCGTCGATGGTCCAGACCTTGGTGGGGTCGTCGGCCAGCGCCGCCATCTCTTTTTTCTTGCCTGCGACCCAGGCCGTGTAGTCGGCATCGGACACGACGCGCACGACGATCGGCATGAACGCGTGGTCCTTGCCGCACAGCTCGACGCAGTTGCCGCGATACACGCCGATCTGCTCGGCCTTGAACCAGCCGTCGCGCACGAAGCCGGGGATCGCATCCTGCTTGATCGCGAACGCCGGCACGGTCCAGGCGTGAATCACGTCGTTGGCCGTGAACACCATGCGGATCTTCTTGTTGACCGGCACGACCATCTCGTTATCGACTTCGAGCAGGTAGTTGGCGGTGCGCGCTTCGGTCGGCGCGACGCCGGGCTCGCCGATCTGCGAACGCGGCGTGGACAGGTTCGACAGGAACGAGATGCCCTCGCCCTCGCCTTTCAGGTAGTCATAGCCCCATTTCCACTGCATGCCGGTGGCCTTGATGGTCAGGTCGGCATTGGACGTGTCTTTCAGTGCGACGACGGTCTTGGTGGCCGGCAGCGCCATGCCGATGACGATCAGGAACGGCACGATTGTCCAGGCGATCTCGACGGCGGTGGATTCGTGGAAGGTGGCCGGCTTGTGGCCGAGGGATTTGCGGTGCTTGAACACCGAGTAGAACATGACGCCGAACACGGCGACGAAGATCACCAGGCAGACGATCATCATCCAGGTGTGCAAGCCGTAGATGTCGGCGCCGACGGCGGTGACCGGGGCCTGCATATTGAGCTGGTGCTCCTGAGGCCGGCCCGTCAGTTGCTGCGCCCAAGCCGGCGCAGAGCCAGCGGCGGCGCCGAGTACGGCACAGCCGTACAGCACGGCCCGAAGTCGCGTTGCATATGTCATGTATGTCCCCAACCACCCAAAAAATAAGAATTATTTTTAAACGGTCAGCCATTCCACGAACGAACGACGCCGCTCCGTGCTGGCCGCAGAACACCAATGCCGTGCCGGGGCATCTCTGCGGCTGCTGCAATTCTTTTTCTGTTTCTGTTTTGACTCTGTTTCGCGGTTTGCGATGCCGCTTTTTCAAGCGATTCTATCGGCTAGTCGTGAAAAATAGCAATTGATTATATCTAAAGCACTAATTTTTATTCAAGGAATATCGGGTGCCCCGCCAATCTGCCCGTGCACGCGACGACGTTACGGCTTGCGTGGCTGGAAGCGGACGATCGATTCACCGGCCGTCGTCGTGCGCGGCGCCGGGCGAAATGCGTGGCCGTAGATCACTTCGAAGGTCAGGCCCAGCTTGCCATCGGGGAGGCGCTGCGCCTCCAGCGCAGCGAGCACACGCTGCCAGGCCGCGCGGCCGATCAAGCCGCGCCGGCGCGATTCGAGCGGATTGCCGCCCAGTGCGCGTACGTCGCGCAGCAGCGCCTGTGGCGTGTCGTAGGTGACCGTGATGCGCTCCATGTCCATGACCGGTGTCGAAAAGCCCGCCTCGACCAGCTGATCGCCGAAATCATGCATGTCGACAAATGGCAACGTGTGCGGGTACGCATCCAGCGCCGCAAATGCCGTGCGCAGTTCGGTGAACGTGTCGGGGCCGAAGCTGGAAAACATCAGCAAGCCCTCGACGCGCAGCACGCGGCGCCATTCGGCAAACACGCGGTCGGGCAGCGGATGCCAGTGCAACGCCAGGTTCGACCACAACAAATCGACCGAGTTCGGACCGAGCGGCAGGTTGCCGTAGTCACCGCACAGGATGTCGACGCCCGCCTTGGCCGGCATCAGCCGGCTCAATAACTGATTGAGCGAACCCGAGGCGCCCGGCTTTTTCGCCGCGCGCGCCATGGCGCCGGCGCCATCCAGGCCGACGATCTGCGCCGAGGGATAGGTCTTTTGCAGCAGGGCCAGGTCGCCCCCGGGGCCGCAGCCGGCGTCGAGCACCTGCTTGGGGATGATCTTCACCAGGGCCAGGCGCTCGTGCATGCGCGCGGCGATTTCGCGGCGCAGGAAATCCGACGACGCAATGCGTTCGGGCCGCGCGAACAGGTTGCGCACACGCGACAAGTCAATGGGCGCGCTCAGCGTGGACGGGGATTGAGGAGATGCCATGGGATCGGATGCGTGATGAGATAATGTGGGCAGTTTAACCGTTTGTGGGACGCCGAGCCGATGCCGGACCTTCGCCCGCTGCCGATGCGCCTCGTGCACGCGCTGCTGGATGCGCTCTTGCCCTCGTGCTGCGCACTGTGCGGCGGGCATGCGCGCGCGGCGGTGTGCGCGGATTGCGAGCAGGCGTATGTGGCGCCGACGCCGCGCTGTCCCTGTTGCGCCAACCCGACCGGCGCGCTGGACGTTGTGCGGCATTGCGGCGCCTGTCTGGCGCAGGCGCCGTCCTTCGACGCCACCTGGGTTGCCTGCGACTACGCGGCGCCGCTCGACAGCCTGGTGCTGCAGCTGAAGTTTGGCGCACAACTGGCGCTGGCGCCGTGGATGGCGCGCGTGCTGCATGCGGCCATCGGGTCCGAGGCACAGGCATTGCCCGAAGTGCTGTGTCCGGTGCCGCTGGGCCCGGCCCGCCTGATCGAGCGCGGCTACAACCAGGCGCTCGAAGTCGCGCGCCCGCTGGCCCGCGCGCTGGGCGTGCCGGTCGCCCCGCAACTGCTGCACCGGCTGCGCGAGACAGCGCCACAATCGGGCGCCGCGCCCGGCGACCGGCGCAGGAACGTGCGGGGTGCGTTTGGCGTGGCCAGCACGTTCGACGTACGTGACCGGCATGTGGGCGTGGTCGACGATGTCATTTCGAGCGGCCACACGCTGGCAGAAATTGCCGCCGTATTGAAAGGGGCGGGCGCTGCGCGCGTGACGAACATCGTCTTCGCGCGCACCCCGCCGCATGGATAAGCCTCATCATCAAGGAGAAGCACGTTGTTCCACGTCGTCCTGGTCGAACCAGAAATCCCGCCGAATACCGGCAATGTGATCCGCCTGTGCGCCAACACCGGCGTGCAACTGCACCTGATCGAGCCGCTCGGCTTTCCGCTGGACGACGCCAAGATGCGCCGCGCCGGGCTCGATTACCACGACTACGCGACGATGAAGGTGCATAAGGACTGGGATGCGTTCCTGCTTGATGCCCAGCCCGACCCGGCGCGCATGTTCGCCCTGACCACGCACGGCTCGGCGCCGTTTGCCGAGGCCCAGTTCCAATCAGGCGACGTGTTCGTGTTCGGCCCGGAATCGCGCGGCCTGCCTCCCGCCCTGCGCGAGACCTTCCCACCCGCCCAGCGCATCCGCCTGCCGATGCGGCCCGATAACCGCAGCCTGAACCTGTCGAATACGGTAGCAGTCGTCGTCTACGAAGCCTGGCGCCAGAACGGCTACGCTGGCGGCGCCTGAGCCGACGCCACTGCTCAAACAGCCGCCGTGTCAAAAGCCGGGGTCAGGTCTGACATTCGGACACGGCCTCGACTGCTCGGAGGGATACAGCCGCTCGATTACAGTAGAGCTTGTGTCCGAATGTCAGACCTGACCCCGCTTGTTAGTAGAGCTTGTGTCCGAATGTCAGACCTGACCCCGGCTTGTGCCACTCACTCGAATGCATCGAGCAGACCGGCGCGGGCCAGCAGGTCGATGGCCTCGTCGACCCGGCGCGGCGCGGCGGCGTCGAGTTGCTGGCGGTCGTCGCCAACCAGGGCGCGCATTTGCTGCGGCACGATCACCAGGTCGATGAAACGCTGCGCGATGGCCGTGACCGCTTCGACCTGATCGGGCGACGGCCCGGCCAGCGCGGCCACGATACTCGCCACGCCGCTGTTGCGCCTGGACTGGTCCACCATCCGCGACAATTCTGGTAGTCGCTGTGCGGTCGTCAAACAGACCCGCAGCAGTGCCACCGACTCTTCCCTGAGCGCCTGCTGCAGCAGATGCAGTCCCACTTTGTGCAGGCGTTCCCGCATCGGCATGGCATTCGGCAAGTCGGGCGCAGCCGGCTCGGTGCCCTCGAGCGCGCGGTGCATGACCGCGCTGAACAACGCTTCCTTATTGGCATAACGTGCGTACAGCGTCGCCTTGCCGGCACCCGCCATGGCGACGACCTGGTCGCAGCTCGTCGCATCGAAACCGGCGCGCAGGAACAACGTCGTCGCTGCGTCGAGGATGCGGCGGTCCACTTGACCGGCGTGCTCGGCAGACGGCCGGCCACCCCGCTTGCGCGTGGCTGGGGGCTGTTCCGGCTCGGGCAGGCTCGCTGTCAAATGCATGGCAAAACAGTCATCATAATAAAATGAACTGAATGGTATAGTTCAGTTTCTGAACTCTCGATCAAAGGTGAAGCGATGGACATGCGTTTGAAATTTCTATCTGACAATATGAGGGCAATTGATTTTGGCATGCTCTCGACCCGCACCGAAGGCGGTGCCTTCGCCAGCCGGCCCATGAGCAACAACGGTGAGGTCGATTATGACGGGGACAGCTACTTTTTCACCTACGACCAGGCCCGTACCGTGGCGGACATCGAGGGCGACGCAGCGGTCGGCCTGACCTTCACTGGTGCTCCCGGCACCCACGGCCAGCCACCGCTGTTCATCGCGGTGCAAGGCAACGCGGAACTGATCCGCGACAAGGCCATGTTTGCAGCGCACTGGACGGCCGGGCTCGATCACTGGTTCGAGCAAGGCGTCGACACGCCGGGATTGGTCATGATACGCGTTCGGGCCGCACGAATCCACTACTGGAATGGCGCCGATCAGGGCGAGATCGTTCTGTAAAACCCGAACCCGCACGGGTCACGCCGGCCCCTACCCTATCACCGACTTGACAGGCCCACCATGCATACTGCAATCGACGCATTTCCCATCCATATTCCAGACGCCGATCTGACCGACCTCGCCGACCGCCTGGCGCGCACGCGCTGGCCCGATGCCGAGACCGTGAACGACACCTCGCAGGGCCCACAACTGGTCCGCATCCGCGCACTGGTGGAACGCTGGCAGGACAGTTACGACTGGCGCACCACGGAAGCCGCGCTCAACGAATGGGGCAGCAGCCGTACCGTCATCGATGGGCTGGGCATTCATTTCCTGCATATCCGCTCACCGGAACCGAACGCGACCCCATTGCTGCTGACGCATGGCTGGCCGGGCTCCGTACTGGAATTTCGTGAGCTGATCGGTCCGCTGACGCAGCCACAGGCGCATGGTGGCCTCGCGTCCGATGCTTTCCATCTGGTGATTCCGGCCTTGCCCGGCTTCGGCTTTTCCGACAAACCGACTGAACCAGGCTGGGGCGTGGGCCGCACGGCGCAGGCCTTCGCGGAACTGATGCGCCGCCTCGGCTACGGCGAGCGCTGGGTGGCGCAAGGCGGCGACTGGGGCGCGGCGGTCACGAACGCCCTGGCGCACATGCGCGTGCCGGGCCTGGCGGGCATCCACCTGAACATGGTGATGTTCCATCCAACCGAACAGGAAATCGCCGACGCGACGCCAGAAGAGCAGCAGATGCTGGACGACGCCGCCCGCTACGAGAAGGACTATTCGGGCTACATGAAGCTGCAATGCACCCGTCCGCAATCTGTCGCGTTCGCGCTGGCCGATTCGCCTGTGGGCCTGGCCAGCTGGCTGTACGCGCTGTTCCAGGACGTGTCCGATACCGGGGGCCAGCCGGAGCGCACGATCGCGCCGGACCGCCTGATCGACGATGTGATGATGTACTGGCTGACCAATACCGGGCCGAGCTCGGCGCGGTTTTACTGGGAAGCTGCGCGCGAGATGGCGCGCGGCATGCCCACTGCCCCGCTGCCCCTGCCAGCCGGCATCAGTATGTTTCCAGGCGAGCAGATGCGGCTGTCGGAGCGCTGGGCCGCATCGCGCTTCGCCGACCTGCGCTTCTTTGGCGAAGCCGAACGCGGTGGCCACTTCGCGGCGATGGAAAACCCGGCCACTCTCGTTGAGCATCTGCGCGCAACGTTCCGCACGATGCGCTGAGCAACTTCAGCCCCGATGGCCGAACACGCCATCGGCAAACACCTGCGCATGAAAGCGCTCGCCGATCAGCCGGTGCGTGGCGGCGTCCGGATGCAGCGCATCGGGCAGCGGCAGGTGCGCGTTATCCTCGGCACCATACAGCGCACTGCCATCGAGGTAATGGATGTGCGCATCGGTGCCGGCCCGCTGCGCCACGATCCTCTGCAACTGCTCGCGGATGACACCCAGCGTCAGCTTGCCCTGGCGCCGCTCGGCGTCGTTGCCCATCGCCCGGAACAGCAGCCTGCCCTGCTCCATCGCCTTGCCATCGAACATGGTCGGTCCCGGCGTCGTTTCGTGGATCGGGCACCAGGTCGGCGAGATTACCAGCAGCGGCGTGGTCCGGTGCCGCCCTTCGCGGATCGTGTCGAGAAAGCCGTGCACGGCCGGCCCGAACGCGCGCACGCGCATCAGGTCGGTGTTGACGAGGTTGATGCCGAGCTTCAGGCTGATCAGGTCCGCCGGCAGGTCGCGGATCGTGCGCGCCGTGAACGGGTCGAGCAAGGCATTGCCGCCAAAGCCCAGATTGAACAGGTCGACACCGGCCAGACCGGCAGCCACGGCAGGCCAGATGCCGGTCGGGTGGGTCGCATTCGAGCCCTGGCTGATCGAACTGCCGTGGTGGAGCCAGCGGCGCTGGCCGCCTGCCAACAGCGGCGACACCGGCGCATCCGCGCGCAAGCTCACCAGCTCGGTCGTCTCGTCGTGCGGTAGCCAGAGTTCGACGGTCTTGTCGCCCGCCGGCAGATCGCTAAAGCGCAGCCAGTGCGGTTCGCCAGGATGTACCCGCGTTGCGCCGCTGATCATGTCGATGTCGAGAAGTTTGCCGCCCGGCGCACTCGCCTGCTGGAGCAGCTTCCCATCGACCACCAGATCAAAGATACCGTCAGGCCGCGGCGCCATCTTGCCGTAGCGGCGCTTGGTCGGCAGCACCAGCACCTCGACGACACGGGCCGTCGTCCGAAACGCCAGCCGCACGCCGGATGGCTGCGCCGCAGCCAGCGCCAGTTGCACATCCAGGTGCTGCGCGAGCGCCCACGCCGGCAAACGCTGCGGCAGCAGGCCGGCGTCGGTGCGTTCGAGCTCGACCGCGCCGTGGATCAGGTCTGCGGGAATCGGCGAGAGCGTGTACATCGACGTGCCCGTCATCAGGCACCTGCCGCTTCGCGGGTCAGCACCGTCAATCCCTCGACCAGGCGATCGAGTTCTTCCACCGTGGTCGTCAACGCCACCGTGGCGCGCACGAGACTGGCGTCGCCCACCGGCCGCTCCACCGTGAACACGCCGAAGCGCTCCAGCAGCGCCGCCTGCACGTCACGCGCGCGCATGCCGTCGATCGTAAACGCCGCCAGCGCCGTGTCGCCCACCAGCGGGCTCATCAACTGCAGGCCCGGCAGGTCCGCCACGCGCTGCACCCAGTAATTCCTGAGCCACGCCAGCCGCGCGCCTTTCGCTGCCGAACCGCCCAATTGCGCATGCACGTCCAGCGCCACCGGCGCAGCCATGATCGCGCTCATCGGCGGCATCCCAGCATGCAGGCGTCCGCGGATATCGTCCGCCGGATAATCACGGTCGCCAAAGTGCGGCTCGATCCGGTCCAGGCGCGACGACCGGATGTACGCGAAGCCCAGCCCCGGCGGCGCGCCGATCCATTTGTGCAGGTTAAAGCCCGCGAAGTCGATGCCCATGGCCTGCACGTCGACGTCCAGCTGGCCCAGCGCATGCGCGCTGTCGACCAGCACGTCGACGCCGCGCGCCCGCGCCAGTGCGACGATCTCGCGCACCGGCACCGACTGGCCATTGGCCGGAAATACTTGCGAGAGCAAAAGCAATTTCAGTCCCGGCGTATCGCGGATCGCCGTCGCATACTGTTCCAGCAGCGCGTCACCGGACAACGGCAGGCTCAAGTGCAGTTCCGTCGGCACCACGCCGCGCCGCCCTTCCAGCCACGCCATCGCATAGCGCATCGCCGGATAATCGAGGTTGCTCCACAGGACGCCATCGCCCGGCGCCAGCCGGTGGTACTGGCCGATCAGTACCTGCATCGATTCACTCGCGCTGCGCGTGAGCAGGATCTCATGCGGCTCGGCGTTGATCAGCCTGGCCAGCCGCGCGCACAGCACCCCGCCATGCTGCAGGGCTTGCGCGCTGCGCAGGAACGGGCTCAGATGGCGATTCAGGTAGTCGACCGATTCGACCAGCGCCGCCTGCACCGGCTGCGCCATCGCGCCAAAGTAGCCGTGCTCGAGATTGACGATGCCGTCGGGCGCTGGCGGATACAGGCCGGTTAAAGCCGGCATCGCAGGGAGCTTGGCCATGCCGGTCAGCCCCGGATCCGCGCCACCAGCTTGGTGGTCGAGCGGTCATGCTCGAAGTCGATCGCCACCGCGCGCCCGCCATACGCCAGCACGGCTTGCCCTTCGGGAATCTGGTCCATCACGTAGTCGCCGCCCTTGGCATAGATGTCGGGCCGGCCTTCCTGGACCACTTCGAGCGCCGTCTGTTCGTCGAACTCGACCACCAGGCTGACCGATTCCAGCGAAGCCAGCACCGCCATGCGATCGGCCAGCGTGTTGTGCGGGCGGTCGTCGCCCTTGCCCAGCCGCTTGACGGACGCATCGGTGTTGACTGCCACCACGAGCGAAGCGCCCAGCTCGCGCGCCTGCGCCAGATAGGTCACGTGGCCGCGGTGCAGGATGTCGAACACGCCGTTGGTCAGCACCACTGGCTTTGGCAGTGCGGCGATCCGCGCAGCCAGGTCGGCGCGCGTGCAGAGCTTGTTTTCAAATGAAGGCATAGGTATTCAGTGTCAGTGTTTGGGCGTTTCGTCGTCAGGCTCTTCATCGAGCGCCATCGACAATTCGGATGGCCGCGCCGCGCCGGCCGGCAGGCCCGGCTCCTTGCGCTCGCCCGACAGCTTGACCTGCAGGCGCAGGCCATTGGCCGAGTCGGCATTGCGGATCGCTTCGTCGTAGCTGATGAAGCCCTTGTTGTACAGCTCGAACAAGGCCTGGTCGAACGTGCACATGCCCAGCTCGCGCGACTTGTGCATGATCTCCTTGATGCTCTGGAAGTTCCCTTTAAGGATCATCTCGGCAATCGTCGGCGTGTTGAGCAGGATTTCGATAGCGGCCTTGCGGCCCTTGCCGTCCTCGGTGCGCACCAGACGCTGCGAGACAATGGCACGCAGGTTCGACGACAGGTCCATCAACAGCTGGTTACGCCGCTCTTCGGGGAAGAAGTTGATGATCCGGTCCATCGTCTGGTTGGCATTATTCGCGTGCAGCGTGCCCAGGCACAGGTGGCCCGTTTCGGCGAACGCGATCGCGTGCTCCATCGTTTCGGTGTCGCGGATCTCGCCGATCAGGATCACGTCCGGCGCCTGGCGCAGCGTGTTCTTCAGCGCGTTGTGCCACGACAGCGTGTCCACGCCCACTTCGCGGTGCGTGATCAGGCAGTTCTTGTTCTTGTGGACGTATTCGACCGGGTCTTCCACCGTGATGATATGGCCGGCCGAATTGTTGTTGCGGTAGTCGATCATCGCCGCCAGCGTCGTCGACTTGCCCGAACCCGTGCCGCCCACGACCAGCACCAGGCCGCGCTTGGTCATCACGACATCCTTGAGCACCTCGGGCAGGTCGAGCTTTTCGAAGTTGGGGATCTCGGACGAGATCGTCCGCACGACCATGCCGACGCTTTGCTGCTGCACGTAGACGTTCACGCGGAAACGGCAGACGTTGGGCAGCGAAATCGCGAAATTGCACTCCATTTCTTTTTCGAACTCGGCGCGCTGACGCTCGTTCATCAGCGAGATCGCGAGCGCGCGCGTGACTTCGCCGCTCAGGCGCTGCTGGCTGAGGGCTTTCATGGCGCCCTGGTATTTCATGCTCGGCGGGAAATCAGCCGAGATGAAGAGGTCGGAGCCGCCCTGGTGATGCATCACCGTGAGCAGCTTATGGATATAGACCTGGGCTTCCGCCGGGCCAAACGTGGTGGACATGCGGGCCTTTCAGAAAAGATGCATAGGCGGAGCCTATCAAGGGATTATATCGACTATCATTCTTGCTACACCATTATTTCATGGCACGCACCCTGCCGTCCGCCATCCGCGAGGGGCGGGCAGCGTGCCGAGCCGAGACGCCTACCATGACCCTGACCGAGTTGAAATACATTGTCGCCGTCGCCCGCGCCAAGCACTTCGGCCACGCGGCCGAAGCCTGTTTTGTGGCCCAGCCCACGCTGTCTGTCGCCATCAAAAAACTCGAAGACGAACTGGGCGTGCTGCTGTTCGAACGGGGCGGCTCGGAAGTGTCCGTCACACCGCTGGGCGCGCAGATCGTCGCGCAGGCCGAGCGCGTGCTGGAGCAGACCGCTGCCATCAAGGAGCTGGCCAAGCAGAACAAGGACCCGCTGGCCGGGCCATTGCGCCTGGGCGTGATCTACACGATCGGCCCCTACCTGCTGCCGCCACTGGTCAAAAACCTGATCGACACGGTGCCCCAGATGCCGCTGGTGCTGCAAGAGAATTTCACGCACAAGCTGCTGGAATTGCTGCGCCAGGGCGAACTCGACGCCGCCATCATGGCGCTGCCACTGCCCGATCACGGGATGGCGGTGCAGCCGCTGTATGACGAGCCGTTCATCGTGGCCATGCCCAAACACCACCCGTGGGCCAAACGCACGGCCATCTCGGCCGAAGACCTGAAAAGCGAAACGATGCTGCTCTTGGGTGCCGGCCACTGCTTCCGCGACCAGGTGCTCGAAGTATGTCCGGAAATGGCGCGCTTCTCGGCGCCAGGCGGTGGCACCGGCATGCAGCGCACGTTCGAAGGCTCGTCGCTGGAAACGATCCGCCACATGGTCGCCAGCGGCATCGGCCTGACGGTGCTGCCGCGTGCATCGGTGACCGACCTGAGCGAATCGAACGGTTTGCTGGCCTATGTGCCGTTCACCAAGCCGACGCCGTCGCGCCGTGTGGTGATCGCCTGGCGCAAGAGCTTCACCCGCCGCGCCGCCATCGATGCGGTGATGCGGGCGGTGAGTGAATGTCATCTGGCCGGTGTGGAAATGATCACGTACGAGGCGGCGGCGTAGTACCCGTCCAGACGGCTGGCGACGCTGGAGTGACAGCGTCGGCGTCGGCCGTCTTGTCCGTCTCGCTGGCGTCGCCAGCGGCCGCAGGCCCGCCCCTGACCGCGTCCAGCTGCGACGGTGAGAACACGATGGTCTGGGTCGGGAACGCCAGGCTGATGTCAGCAGCTTCCAGCCGCTCGAAGATCGTCAGCAGCAGCTTTTCGCGAATGATCACCTGGGTATCGAACTCGTGCACATCGATGTGGGAAAACACCTCGATGTTGAAGGCGCGCTCGCTGATGCTGCCCAGGCGAGCGCGGTGCCCTTCAGCCATGTTCTTTTCTTCGGCCAGGACTTGCTGGACGATGGAAATCGCTTCCCGGAGCTTGGCCGACGAATTGCCATAAGCGATCGCGATCACGGGATTGAACAGGAACCGGTCGCGCGCGGCGTAGTTTTCGATCTGGCGCGCCGACAGGTCGCCGTTCGGAATCGTCACCACCGTGCGCTCATTGGTGCGGATACGGGTCGAGCGGATGCCGACGTCTTCCACGGTCCCCACCACGTCGCCGACCTTGATGAAGTCGCCCACCTGCATCGGACGGTCCGCAATCACGGTCACGCTCCCGACCAGGTTTTCCACGGTCTTCTGGGCGCCCAGCGCCAGCGCGATACCACCGATACCAAGCGCCGCGATTCCTGTCGTGACGTCGATGCCGAAGGTGCTCAGGATCGCAATGCACGAAAACGCCAGCAGGATCACCTTGGCGGCGCGGCGCGCCAGCGTGATGACCGAAATGACCTGACGCCGCTGACTACGCTGCATGCGGGCAATCGCCAGCTCCGAAATCGCATCGACCAGCCGCAGGCCGAACCACACCAGTGCGATGACGGAGACGATGCCGGTGTAGCGCAGCAAGGTCTGGCGCGCCACGATCGACACCGGCACCTGCTCGGCCCAGTTGTAGAACACCCCAACGGCAATCAACAGGCTCACCGGCGGCAGCGCCGCTTCGAAGAAGCGGTACAGGCCATTGGCTTCCGGGTCGGGCACGAGTTTGCGCATGCAGAACACGATCAGCGCCGACACCATCCACAAGCCGCCGAACACCAGCACGCCAATCCCCAGCAGCAGCGCCCAATCCTTCAGCGGTGCGCCGGCAACGACGACCTGATCGGCCGCAGGCTCGGTGACCACGGGTGCACGCTTGGTGGCGGCGGCAATCTGGGTCAGCGTTTCGCGCGCGACGCGCCACACCTGGTGCTCACCGTCCTGCCCTTTCGTGAGCAGCACTGGAATTTTCTTGTCCTGGATGGCGATCTCGCCGATACGCTCCTGCTCGACCGGCAGGTCGTCATTCACCTTGCCATTGGGGTCGTTGGACAGTGTGATGAACGTATCGAGTGTGCCGCCGTCGTCCAGCACCGCATGGAAGGCGCGCGCCTGTTCCACGGCGTTGGTGCGCTGGCGCGAGCTGGTCGCGGGCGGCAGGTCGAAGTACAGCGCGGTGCGATCGTAGTCGGACTCGCCAAGGGCGCCGAGCAGACCGGAGACCATGGAGCGCGGCGTCTCGCGCTTGAGCGGATCGGGAACGGCAGGTTCGGCGGCGGTTGCCTCGGCATCCTGGCCGGCGGCGAACGCCGGTGGTTGGGTAAGCCCCAGCAGCAATGCCAGGGACAGTGAGACCAGTAATCTCATCGACAATATTCTATTCAAAACGACTCCTTGCACGTGTTTGATCGCATGGCGCATGGCGCGGCCCGGGCGGGAGTAACGGCGCAACATCCGCGGGATGACAAGCGACTGGTTGGTCGCAGCCCTGGCGAGCGCGCACGGGTAGTGGCATGCCTGCAGATGCGCAGCGATGGGCATGGCGTGCCGGAGCAAACGCGCTGGCCCGGACCTGCGATGCGATCGGTCTGGATGGCCGGACAGTGGTGCCCGGGACCCAAAGTCTAGCATCCTGCCGATGTCACGCCCGCACTATTGCTGCGATCGCCGGACCAGTCACTGGAAGCCTTCGCCATAAGCTGCCTCACGCTGTCACATCACGCCGTCCAATGCGTGAGATGGTCTGGACGGTTGGCGTTGTTCTCAGCAGGCGTAATTCTCAACCCGTTCTGGTGCGCCCGGACACGCCCTCGATCACGCCTTCGGCGGAGGCGATCAGTGTCAACGGCTGCTGCGCGAGGGCAGCGATCAACTTGCGCGCCGTTGTGTTGCGCGTGCTGTCGCGTTCGTCAGCCTCTTCGATCCGCCGGATCGTCGAAATCGACACATCGGCCATGTCGGCAAGCTTGCTGGCCGACCAGCCGAGCATCGCGCGTGCCGCACGCAAGGCGCCGGGCGTGATGTCAACGAACGGTGCTGAAGTGCCCGAGGACTCAGGCGCAGGCTGCCTGAACCGGTTCAATCCGGCGATGGGGAGCAGGACGCCAATCCATTGCTGGATCTCTCCCTCGACATTTACGATTGGCATTCCCCGCGCATTGAACCAACGATAGACGCCATCGGCACATCGCACCCGATAGTCAGTGTTGTAATGCGAGCCATGCGCGACGGCTGTCATCCAGGCGGAGCGAACGCGCTCCAGGTCTTCGACATGGATTGCATCCATCCATCCCTCGCCTTTTAGTTCTTCGACGCTTTGGCCGGTCAGGGCAGTCCACTCCGGAATATCGACCGCGTATCCATCCGCGCCAACCGTCCATGTCGCTGCACTCGTCTCAACAATCAACTCTAACAGTTGAGAAGTGTAAAGATTTTCCATACATATATTTTACATATCGGATCTCTAAAGAAAGAGCGATTTTCATTCTTTTACGAAAGAAAATTATTTACATTTTGATTCTTTTTGATTCATTTGATATGATCATTCGCCTTAGCTTCACGATAACTACAAAGGAAGCTACACCATGGTCAATAGCTCGGGTGGACCGCAGCTTGAACCGGCACCGTGTGAAAATGAACGTATCGCATTTCTGGGTCAGATTCAGCCACACGGCTTCCTGCTCGAGGTATCGCCGGATTGGAACGTCGTTCGCTGTTCCGAAAACCTCGGAAATTATCTGCCAACTGAGGTCGGCCAGGCAAGTGGGCGCCCTCTTCATGAGCTGATCGGGCGGCGCGCGCTGCACGATATCCGCGGTGAATTGCAGGTCATCGGCACGAAAAGTGGCGTGCGCCACCTGTTCGATGTACCGGTCGGTGCCGAGGGGATCGACACGCAATTGTTCGATCTGTCGGTTTCGCGTACGAGTGAGTCGATCATCATCGAATTCGAACCGTCGGCGGCCTCAGGTGACGATGCCTCGGGGCGCATGGTGTCATTGCTCAACCAATTGCGTGACGCCAGCGATATCGACCGCTTCTGCGAGGTGCTGGCGGCCCAGACACGCGCACTGTGCGGGTACGACAGGGCAATGGTCTACAAGTTTCACGAAGACCTCAGCGGCGAGGTCGTTGCCGAACGCAGTCGTGGAGGCATGGACAGCTTCCTGGGCCTGCGCTACCCCGCCAGCGATATCCCGGCGCAGGCGCGTGCGCTGTATCTGGTCAACCCGCTACGCGTTGTGGCCAACGTACAGGCGCAGAACGCGTTCCTCGTGCCGCTCCTCGACTACAAAGGCGACATGCTCGACCTGTCGATGGCGTCCCTGCGCGCCGTCTCACCGGTACACATCGAATACCTGAGCAATATGGGTGTGTGCTCCTCGATGTCGGTATCGCTGATCGTCGACGGCAAATTGTGGGGCTTGCTTGTATGTCACCATAATAGTCCCCGCTATCTGGCGGCGAAATTGCGGATGGCCCTTGAGTTCTACGGCCAGATGGCCTCGTCCATCATCGAGAACTTTGTCCGCCGTGCGCAGGAGCGTGGCCGCGCGGTGTCTCGCGACACGCACATGCGCATGTTGTCGATGGTGTCACCCAACGCAGTTGGCGAAGATAACCTGTTCGCGATGCTGTCGGACTTGCGAACAAGCTTGAATGCCAGCGGCATGGCCACGTATGTCGACGGCCTCGTGCGAAGGGTTGGATCGACACCCGGCCTGCCCGCCATGATGCGGCTGGTGAAATTCCTGAACGGCGCCACGACCAGCGAGATTTTTACCACGCACTGCCTGGCACAGACTTGCCCGGAAGCGGTGGCCGATTGCCCGGGCGTCGCGGGATTACTGGCAGTTCCCATCTCACGCAGCCCGCGTGACTTCGTCCTGTTTTTCCGCGATGAACTCGTCGCAGAAGTGAAGTGGGCAGGCAAGCCCGACAAAGTCGTGCGTGCCGATGCAGGGGTCTTGCGCTATTCGCCACGCGCCAGTTTCGCGTTGTGGAAAGAACGTGTACACGAGCAATCGGCGCAATGGAGCGATGCCGACCGCGACAAAGGCGAGTCACTGCGGGTCTCTTTGCTTGAAGTGATGCTCAGAATGACCGATACAGCGGAGAAGATGCGCAAGCAAAGTCATGATCAGCAAGACACGCTGATCGCAGAGCTCAACCACCGCGTCCGCAATATTCTCAATCTCATTGTCGGGCTGGTACGCCAATGCGGCAACAGCGCGACCTCGGTCACGCAGTTTACCGAAGATATCAGTTCGCGCATCCATGCTCTGGCACGTGCTCATGACCAATTGACCAGTAGCGGATGGCGACCAAAGTCGCTGAGCGATATGGTACGCATCGAGGCTGCTGCCTACCTCGGCAACGATGCTGCCAGCGTCATCATCATCGGCAGCGACTGGGCGATTGAGCCAGAGGCGTTCGCCACACTGGCGTTAGTATTTCATGAACTGATTACCAATTCAGCGAAATATGGCGCGTTCAAGCACGAGGGCGGCCATGCCAAATTGCTCCTGGAGCGTGGCGATACGGGTGATCTCTCGGTCCAATGGTCCGAACACGGCGGCAGCATCGTCGTGCCGCCTACGCGGCGCGGCTTCGGTTCGACCATTATCGAACGTGCGATTCCTCACGAGCTGGGGGGCAAAGCGGCGGTCGAATTCGCTCCAGACGGCTTGATAGCGCGCTTCGAGATTCCAGCGCGTTATATTTCAAGCAATGACGACGCACCAGCCACGTCGTACCCAATCATTGCGCACGCACCGTCACCCCTGCTGCCACCGCCCATCGGAAACATCCTGCTGGTAGAGGATAACTTGCTGATTGCAATCGAAACCGAGTCTACGCTGCTGTCGATGGGTGCCGAAAGTGTGCAGGTCGTCTCTACAGTCGCTGCAGCCCTCGAGACACTTCGCCAGTTCACGCCGGACTTCGCCGTACTCGATTACAACCTGGGCCGCGAAACCAGCCTGGCAATTGCAGAACATCTCACCGAGCAGAACATACCATTCATGTTTGTCACCGGCTACGGCGACACGGCGATCATTGACCAGCGATTCCGTGGCCGCCCCGTCGTCTCGAAACCGTATGATGCGAGCGCGTTGATTTTGCACATCGCATTGGGCGCGAAGCGGACGTGACTACCGAGGTAATTGAACGACAGGCCAAGACAAGAAGGATACCGGTGCCTAATCCGGATTTTTAACGCTTATGCCATTCAGGAACAAGTCCACCATGTGGCCGATACGCGATGTCGTTGACCGGTCAGCGTCGATCGCGATCGAAATGGCAGTGACCACGTAAATCAAATCCTCGTAAGTGACATCGCTGCGGATGGCGCCCGCTTCCTGTCCACGCTGAAGCAACCGCTGCCCTTCTGCCGTGATCGCATTGCATCCCGGCGTCCCGCATTGGATCACCGTCCCGATCGACGCAGCAAGGCTCTGATAGATGCTGGTGTTGCTGGCAAGCTCTTCAAGATAAGCGCGTACCGCGGCGCCTGGCGCGAGGTCCGCGTCGCGCGCAAGGCTGGTCTGGGCCAGCGACAAGAAACGCTCATTGCTGGTAGCGGCCAACAGCGCCTCACGCGTGGGAAAGCGACGATACAGCGTACCGATACCGACGCCTGCGCGCTTGGCCACTTCTTCGAGTGGCACATTCGCGCCTTTTTCCAGGAATAGTGCTTCGGCGGCAGCGAGGATGAGTTCGCGATTTTTCTGCGCATCAGCCCTGAGGGCGGGTTCGTCACTCACTAATTTTCTCTTTCGCTTGTTAAGTGGAGGCTCCCTCCGTATTATAAGTGGGGCGATCCTCCACTTTTAAAAAAGGGTACCAGAAAATGACGAAACGTTTTGAAAACAAGGTTGTGGTGATTACGGGCGGAAGCGACGGCATTGGTCTCGCAACGGCGAAACTGTTCGCCATCGAAGGTGCGCACGTGTACATCACAGGGCGCCGGCAAGCATTGCTGGATGACGCCGTGAATGAGATCGGCCACGGGGCGGTCGGCGTGCAAGGTGACGTCACCAACGCTGCCCACATGACCCGGCTATACGAACGGATCCGGCACGACCATCAACGCGTCGATGTCGTGTTCGCCAATGCAGGCATGTACGAGGTCAAACCACTCGATGCGATCGACGATGCGCATTTCGATTCGATCTTCGACAGCAATGTGAAAGGCGTGGTGTTGACTGTGCAGAAGGCACTGCCTTTGATGACGGCGGGAAGTACTGTCGTCCTCAATGGCTCCATCGCTGGCAGTAAAGGCCTGCCAGGCCAGTCGCTCTATAACGCGAGCAAGGCGGCGGTGCGCTCGTTTGCCCGAAGCTGGACGAATGACCTCAAGCAGCAGGGCATCCGCGTGAATGTGGTCTCGCCCGGTGGCACGGAAACACGCCTGATACGCAGCTACCTCGACATGCAACCGGATGTTGAAGAGGCACTGAATAAAAGCGTTCCGCTTGGGCGGCTGGCGGAACCGAACGAGGTCGCGCGGGCTGTGCTCTTCCTGGCATCAAGCGAAAGCAGCTTTGTCGCTGGCCATGAACTCTTTGTCGATGGTGGTGTCGCGGCAGTGTAGGCCAGGGGCGCGCGATCTGCGATGGCGAATCGACGGCTTGTCTGAAAAGTGCTATTTTCACCGATGATTTATTTTCGGAAACAACCATGCTGACGACACCGGGTACGCGTCCCCGCCTCTTCACCTCCCCTACCCTCTGGCTCGTCCTGATGAATATCGGTGCGTGGGTGTATCTGGGTATGCACGGCGTCGACTGGATGTCGCCCGACCCGAGAGACCTGACCGCCTGGGGTGGCAATCTTGGCCCCTACACCCTCACCGGCGACTGGCAGCGGCTCGTGACGTCGATGTTCCTGCACCACGGCGCACTGCACCTCGGCCTGAACATGCTCATGCTGTCGCTGATCGGGCCATTGTGCGAAGCGGCCTGGGGCCGGGTCCGTTTCACTCTGATCTATCTGTTGTCCGGCTTGTTTAGTGCACTGGCCAGCGCCTGGTGGTACGCGAGTCTGGCCGTGCGCAATATGGGCTATGACCTGGTGCCATCGGCGATGGGCTTCACGCCGCACTTCGCGACCACGGTCAGCACCGGCGCGTCTGGCGCGCTGCTTGGTGCATCCGGCGCCCTGCTGGTGCATGCGCTGTGCGCCGGCAACGCAGCGAAAATCGAATTGAAAGTCATCTTCCAGGTGGTCGCGCTGAATATCGGCATGGGCTTTCTGGTGGCCGGCACCGATAACGCGGGACACATCGGTGGCGCGCTTGCCGGGATCGCCCTCGGTATCTTGCTGATGCTGCCCGGGAGAGTGCTACGGATCGGCCCTGCGGTGCAATCGGCGGTCGTGTTCGCCGTCGGCCTGGGCGTGCTGGTGGTACTGGTCAAGCAGCCACCATCCGACCAGGTCAGCCGGATCGCGCACATCCTGCGCGCATCGGAGGCGCTTGCCGCGCAGCGCGACGCGGCGCGGGCCGTGAATCCGGAACGCCCGTAGTTTGAACGCGTGGGCGGGTATCCCGCGCACGCGTTCAACGCAACCAACCCGATCAGCCCTGACGGCGACGCGCCACCAGCAAACCGCCCAGCAGCAGCGGCAGCATCAGCGCGATCGTCGACGGCTCCGGTACTTCGGCCACGATCGAGAACGTGTCGCCGGCGCGCATGCCGCTGGTGTCGAGCAGCCAGTCGCTGCGGCCATCGACGAGGGTCGGGTTCCCGAACTGGAACTCGGCCGGCTCGCCATTGGCAAACGTGATCGCCGCGTTGTAGAACGAGCTGTTCACGCTGAGGTCTTGCGAGAACGCGGACACGGTGCCCGGCGCCGCAAACCGGATGCCCTGCAGGCCAAAGGTGAACTGCGGGAACGACATGCCGCTCAGGTTCAATACCATTGCGCTCAGGCTCAGCGGGCCGCCGATATCGGCTTCCTGCAGCACGAAGTTGAGCGTGGTACCGGCGAAATTACCCAACGCCAGGTCGAACGAAACGGCACCGGCGGCGCTGTAGTCGGTCACGGCATTGCCGGCCGCGCTGTCCGAGCTTACCAGCAGCGCCGCGTGGCTCGACGTGGAGAACGCCAGCGCGGCCAGGCCGGCTGCGAAGAATGTGTTGATGGTCATGGTGAATATCCTTGAATGAATGCGGTGAGAATTACAGCGGACCCTTGGCCCACGGACCCGAGATCGCGAACGTGATGCCCGGCGTCTGGATATTCACGAACAGGTAGCGGCCGGTCGGATCGAAGCAGGCACCGGCAAATTCATTGCCACGGCCATCGCCGGCCAGCGCCGTCGACTTGCCGGCGGCGGTCAGCTGGGCCGTCGTCAGGTTCACGTTGTTCTTGGCAAAGATGTAGGCGTCGCCGGCGCCCGTCAGGCCCATCAGGCGCTGGCCGAAGCCGAAGGTGTCGGTGATCGGGCTGGACGAGTCTTCGCAGATCAGCAGGCCATCGCGTGGGCTGACGGCCAGGTTGTCGCCCATATTGCCGATCAACGGGCTCGGGCTCGAATAGATGCACTTGAGCGTCTGGCTGGCCAGGTCCAGTTCCCAGATCGCGCCGCGGTTGACCGGGCCACCCGACGTGTCCATCACGTACAGCTTGCCCTTGGTGTAGAAGATGCCTTCGCCGCGGTTCATGCGCAGCGCGCCCTTGGCCCAGCCCTGGTTGAACGGACCGGCGGCATTGCTGATTGCCTGACCGTTCAGGCCCACGCTGTTGCCACGGTTGGCGTCCGGGTTCGGGATCGAGACCCATTCCAGTTCGTACGTCAGGTCGACCGAAGCAGTAGCCAGGTTGACGTTGTTGACACCCTTGACCTTGGCCATTTCAAGCACGCCGCCGCGCGCCAGCGAACCGGCCGCGCCCGTCTTGATGTCCGGCACGTAGCGGTAGAAGCCCGACTTGCCCGATGCATCCTCGGTCAGGTAGACGTTGCTGTTGGTCGGATCGACCGCGGCGGCTTCGTGCGAGAAGCGGCCCATGTTGACGATCGGCTGGCCGGTCGTCTGGCGCGGATCGACCGTCACTTCGAATACATAACCATGCTTCTTGCCGCCGGCGGTGATCGCGTCGGAACCGACTTCTTCGCAGGTCAGCCACGTGCCCCACGGCGTGACGCCGCCGGCGCAGTTCTGCTGGGTGCCGCCCAGGCTTGGCGTCATGCTGACCCAGTCGCCGTCGCGGAACACCAGGTTGGTGGTGCCGCCGCACGAGCGGTTGGTCGTGGTGGTGTTGATCGTGCCGCCGTCGTAGAAGCTGTAGGCGTTGATGAAATTGCCAGCTGCACTGCTGGTGATTTCATGATTGCGCACCAACACCTGCTCGGTGCTGCGGCCCACCTTGCGGGTGGCGATCACGCCCATGCCGTCGTGGCCGGCCGGGCATGGCCGGCCGTCGGTCATGATGTCGCCGCGCCAGCCATAGCTCTTGTACGTGAAGCCAGGCGGCAGTTGCAGCAGCGGCAGGCCGGTGCTCAGGTCATTGGTCGGCGCGATCGGGCCGTACGGGCTGTCGATCAGCGCGGTGACGCCATTGGCCGCCGCTGCTTCACGGGCGTGCAGCGCGGCGAAGGCGCCGACGAATGGCAGCGCGCTGGCGCCGGCGATGCCCTTGAGCAGGTTGCGGCGCGACGGCGACGTGTCGTGGTTGTTCATCTGTGCTTCTCCATTGATTGGGACGTGCGAGCCGGTGGACCGGCATCTCGAATGTTGGCAGCGCCTGAGCGGCGGCCCTGTCCTTACCACCCCGGCTCGGACCGATGCATTAAAGCAAACGATCATGTCAAGTTAATGACAACAAAAAGACAATTTTTCAGCATGCACGGTTGGTCGTGACACATGCCTGTCATGCACGTCGCATGACGCCTGCTGCGGCAAGGGCGCACCGCGCGAGACGACCAAACCGGCTAGAATTACTGTCTTCCGATCAATATTTTTTGCGACAAAAAAGCGAACACATGAACAAGCTGGCGCTCTACTTTCGCCTGATCCGGGCCGACAAGCCGATCGGCATCCTGCTGCTGCTGTGGCCAACCCTGTGGGCGCTATGGATGGCCTCGGGCGGCGTACCGGCCCTGGACATGCTGGCGATCTTTGTCATCGGCACCGCGCTGATGCGCTCGGCGGGCTGCGCCATCAACGACTACGCCGACCGCGACTTCGACCGCCACGTCAAGCGCACGGTCGACCGCCCGCTCACGAGCGGCAAGATCCGGGGCCGGGAAGCAGTGATGGTCGCGGCGGTGCTGGCGATCGCGTCGTTCCTGTTGATCCTGCCGCTGAACGCGCTGACCAAGCAGTTGTCGGTGGTGGCCGTGGTGGTCGCCGGCACCTACCCGTACTTCAAGCGCTTCTTCGCCATTCCACAGGCCTACCTTGGCATCGCGTTCGGCTTCGGCATCCCGATGGCGTTTGCCGCCGTGCAGGGCGCGGTGCCGGGCGTGGCCTGGTGGCTGCTGGTGGCGAACGTGTTCTGGGCGGTGGCCTATGACACCGCGTATGCGATGGTCGACCGAGACGACGACATCAAGCTGGGCATGCGCACGTCGGCCATCACCTTCGGGCGCTTCGACGTGGCCGCCATCATGCTGTGCTACGGCGCGTCGCTCGCGATCTTCCTGCTGTGCGGCTGGTCGCTGGGCCTGCGCTGGTGGTTCGTGGCCGGTGTGGCCGTGGCGGGCGCGCTCGCGCTGTATCACTACACGCTGATCCGCCACCGCGACCGGATGAACTGCTTCAAGGCGTTCCGCCATAACAACTGGCTGGGGGCCGCATTGTTCATTGGTGTCGCGCTGGATTATGCATTAGGTTAATATTGTCCGAAATGCATTCATCGCTGCTGCGGCAGTGTGATCGACCACCACATCAAGAGGCCTAATATGATCGAAAAAATCCCGACCCAGACCAATACCCGCGACCAGTTGGTCAACGACCTGAAAAGCGTCATCGGCGATGCGGAATCGTGGCTGCGCAACGGTAGCCAGCTGACTGGCGAAGAATTCAAGTCGGCCAAGGCCAAGTTCGAGCAGACGCTGGCCTCGGCCAAGGTCGGCCTGATCAACGCCGAAGAAACCGTGGTCGAGCGCACCAAGGTTGCCGCCAAGGCCACCGACGAATACGTCAAGGACAACCCGTGGAAATCGGTTGGCCTGGGCGCTGCCATCGGTGTCGTCATCGGCATGCTGATCGTCCGTAAATAAAATGACGATCACCGCGACCATCTCGCGCATCGGGGCCAACCTGCTTGCCATGCTGCGCACGCGGTTGGAACTGGCCGCGCTCGAACTGCAGGAAGAAACGCAACGCTTGTTCGGCTACGTGGCCTGGGGCATTGCTGCCGCCTTCTTCGGCGTGGTCGCGGTGCTGCTGGCCATCCTGTTCGTGCTGGTGCTGTTCTGGGACACGCACCGCCTGCTCGCCGTTGGCGGCATGACGCTGCTGTTCGCGCTGGGCAGCGTGCTGGCGTTCTTCAAGGTCCGTGGCGACCTGACGACCCGTGGGCCGATCATGGCTGCCACGCTGGCCGAACTGCGCAAGGATGCGCAAGCTGTCAAAGGAGAGCCGATCGATGACCACAAAATCTGAACCACTGGCGGTGCGCCGCCGTTTGCTGGCTGCGCAATGCGCGGAACAGCGCGCCCAGATGTCGGCCGACGTGACGCTGCTGCGCACGCCGTCGGCCATGGGCGGCACCACGGGGTATGTGGTGCAGCACAAGAAAGCCATCCTGACCGCCGCCGGCGTCGGGGTGGGCATCCTTCTGACCAGGCCGACCTGGGTGGTCGGTGCGATCACCGCAGCGTTGTCGGCCTACAAGCTGGCGCAGAAGGTGTTGCCGGTGCTGGGGTGGCGCAAGTTCGAGGTGCATTGAACCCCGCACTCCCGCATCACGCAAAGGGGCGTCCGCATTGGCGGCGCCCCTTTTTTCATGCGCTCAATCCTGGCCCAGCTCATCCCCGAGCGCCTTGCCGCGTGCCGCTGCGGCCTGCATCGCCGCGACGATCGCGCCTTTGACGCCCGCCGCTTCCATGCTCTCGATCGCCGCATGCGTCGTGCCGCCCTTTGACGTCACGCGCGCGCGCAGCACGTCGACTGCTTCATCGGACTGCGCCGCCAGTTGCGCTGCCCCCGTGAACGTGGCCAGCGCCAGTTCCCTGCCCTGCTCCGCATTCAGGCCCATCGCGAGGGCGGCTTCCTGCATCGCTTCGAGGAAGTAAAACACGTAGGCCGGCCCGCTGCCCGACACCGCCGTCACCGCATCGATCTGCGCTTCGTCATCCAGCCACACGGTCTTGCCGACCGCGCGCATGACGGCGTCAGCCTGCTCGCGCTGTGCAGCGCTCACGGCCGGCTGCGCCGCCAGGCCCGTCACGCCCATGCCGATCAGCGCCGGCGTATTTGGCATCGTGCGCACGATGGCGTCGTAGCCGCCGAGCCAGCGCGTCAGGTCGCTGCTGCGGATGCCCGCCGCGATCGACAGCACCAGCTGGCGCGTCAGGTGCGGCGCCAGCGCTGTGGCCACTTCGCGCATCTGCTGCGGCTTCACGGCCAGCACCACGACTTCAGCGTGCTGGACACCCTCGTCGATGTCGGTCGCGGTGCGCACGCCATAGTCGCGCGCCAGGCGCTCCAGTGCTTCGGGATTGCGGTCCACCACGTGGATCTGCGCGCCGGAACCCGCGACCTTCACGAGCCCGGAAATCAGGGCTGCGGCCATATTGCCGCCGCCGATAAAGACGATGTTCATGGTGATCCTGTCAGGTGTAATCGCGTTTGCCAAAGATGGCGCTGCCCACGCGCACGATCGTCGCGCCTTCGGCGATTGCGGGCGCCAGGTCGCCCGACATGCCCATCGACAGCGTGTCCATTTCCAGGCCTTCAGCGCGCAGCGCGTCGAACAGGGCGCGCACGCGCGCAAAGGCGGCGCGCTGTTCTGCGACATCGGTGGTGGGTTCGGGGATCGCCATCAGGCCGCGCAGGCGCAGGTTGGGCAGTTGCGCGACCTCGCGCGCCAGGGCTGGTAATTCTTCGGGCGATGCGCCGCTCTTGCTGGCCTCACCGCTGATGTTTACTTGCAGGCAGATATTCAGCGGGCCCAGTTCGGGCGGCCGCTGCTCCGACAGGCGCTGCGCGATCTTGAGCCGCTCGACCGTGTGCACCCAGGCGAAGCTGGCGGCGATGGGCCGCGTCTTGTTGCTCTGGATCGGGCCGATGAAATGCCACTCGACGGCGGTATCTGGTTGCGCCTGCGCGACGCTTGCGATCTTGTCGAGGGCTTCCTGCAAATAGTTTTCGCCGAACGCCAGCTGACCGGCGGCCATCGCATCGAGCACCGCCTGCGCAGGGAAGGTCTTCGATACGGCCAGCAACTGGACGTCGTTTCTGGCGCGTTCCGATGCCTTTACAGCATCGGTGATTGTCGCTTCGACAGCTTGCAAGTTCCCGGCGATTATGGACATAATGATTTTCTATAGGAAATATTTTTGAGGCCGTTTGCGGCACAGGGATTATAAATGGACATATCGGAATTACTCGCTTTCTCGGTCAAGAACAAGGCCTCGGACCTGCACCTGTCGGCCGGCCTGCCGCCGATGATCCGCGTCCATGGCGACGTGCGCCGGATTAACCTGCCGCCGCTGGAGCACAAGGACGTGCACGGCATGATCTATGACATCATGAACGACGGCCAGCGCAAGCAGTACGAAGAAGTGCTCGAGTGCGACTTCTCGTTCGCGATTCCGGGCCTGGCGCGGTTCCGTGTCAATGCGTTCAACCAGGAACGGGGCGCGGCCGCCGTGCTGCGCACGATTCCGTCCAAGATTCTGTCGCTCGAAGACCTGAATGCGCCGAAGATCTTCGGCGAACTGGCACTGAAGCCGCGCGGCCTGGTGCTGGTCACCGGCCCCACCGGCTCGGGCAAATCGACCACGCTGGCGGCGATGGTGAATCACCTCAACGAGCAGGAATACGGCCACATCCTGACGATCGAAGACCCGATCGAATTCGTCCACGATTCCAAGAAATGCCTGATCAATCAGCGCGAGGTCGGTCCGCACACGCTCTCGTTCAGCAACGCGCTGCGCTCGGCGCTGCGCGAAGATCCGGACGCCATCCTGGTCGGCGAACTGCGCGATCTGGAAACGATCCGCCTGGCGCTGTCGGCCGCCGAAACGGGTCACCTCGTGTTCGGCACGCTGCACACGTCGTCGGCCGCCAAGACGATCGACCGTATCGTCGACGTGTTCCCGGCCGAAGAAAAAGAAATGGTGCGCGCGATGCTGTCCGAATCGCTGCAGGCCGTGATTTCGCAAACGCTGCTCAAGACCAAGGACGGCTCGGGCCGCGTGGCGGCGCACGAAATCATGATCGGCACACCGGCCATCCGTAACCTGATCCGCGAAGCGAAGATCGCCCAGATGTACTCGGCGATCCAGACTGGCAGCAATGTCGGTATGCAGACGCTCGACCAGAACCTGACCGACCTCGTACGCCGCAACATGATCTCGTCGGTTGCTGCGCGCAGCGCCGCCAAGATCCCCGAAAACTTCCTCGGCTAAGGGCCATCCATGGAACGCGACCAGGCTACCAAATTCATGTTCGACCTGCTGCGCCTGATGGTGACCAAGGGCGGCTCGGACCTGTTCATCACGGCGGGCTTTCCGCCGGCGATCAAGATCGACGGGCGCATGACGCCCGTCTCGAGCCAGCCGCTCACCAGCGGCCACACGGGCGACCTGGCGCGCGCCATCATGAACGACAAGCAGGGAGCCGGCTTCGAGCTCACGCGCGAAGCCAATTTCGCGATCACGCCGGGCGACCTGGGACGCTTCCGTGTCTCGGCCTTCATGCAGATGGGCTGCGTGGGCATGGTGCTGCGCGTGATCACCACGGCGATCCCGAAGTTCGAGGAACTGAGCCTGCCCGACACGCTCAAGGACGTCGTGATGACCAAGCGCGGGCTGGTGATCATGGTCGGCGCGACGGGCTCGGGCAAGTCGACGACGCTGGCGGCGATGGTCGGCTACCGCAACGAGAACAGCTACGGCCACATCATCACGGTCGAAGACCCGGTCGAATTTGTCCACCCGCACCGGAACTGCGTGATCACGCAGCGCGAAGTGGGCGTGGACACCGACAGCTTTGAAGCAGCGCTGAAAAACTCGCTGCGTCAGGCGCCGGACGTGATCCAGATCGGCGAGATCCGCGACCGTGAAACGATGGAACATGCCATCGCATTTGCCGAAACGGGCCACCTGTGCCTGGCCACGCTGCACGCCAACAGCGCCAACCAGGCGCTGGACCGGATCATCAACTTCTTCCCCGAAGAGCGCCGTCAGCAACTGCTGATGGACCTGTCGCTGAACCTGAAAGGCCTGGTGTCGCAGCGCCTGATTCCAAAGAAGGAATCGAAGGGCCGCGTGGTGGCGATCGAGATCCTGCTGAACTCACCGTTGATTTCGGACCTGATCTTCAAGGGCGAAGTCCATGAGATCAAGGAAATCATGAAGAAGTCGCGCGAGCTGGGGATGCAGACGTTCGACCAGGCGCTGTTCGACCTGTACGAAGCCGACAAGATCACCTACGAAGACGCACTGCGCAATGCGGACTCGGTCAACGACCTGCGACTGAACATCAAGCTCAATAGCAAGCATGCGAAGAACCGCGATTTTTCGAGCGGGACGGAGGCGTTGGGGTTGGTGTGATGGGCCGCATCGGCCCACCGCCGGCTTTTAAAACCGCGACTCCAGCGTCACCCGCGCCATCGCCTGCCCATCCGAAAACGTCTTCCTGCGCTGCACGCCGTTGTCATCCACGTAGCGCGATTCGGACACCGTATCCTGCGCCAGCAGATTGGTTGCCGCCAGCCGCAGCTGGTAAGTCGGGTTGAACTTCCACAGCGCATACACATCCAGCTCGCGCCGCACGCTCTGGTAGCGTGACTGCTCCACGTTCACGCGCACGTTGCCGCCATTCTTGAAGGCGAAGCTTGCGCCCGTCGTGAGCTTGCCGCCCGGCGTCTTGTAATCCACACCGAGCGTGCCTGATACGGGCACCTGCTGGTCGAGCCGGTTGTCCGGTCCCGGTACCGCGTCGACGCGCGACCAGTTGCGCGCCAGGCTCGCGCGCAGGTCGATGTCCGGCACGTCCTGCAGCACGGCCGACAGCGGAAACTTTGCCTCGAGCTCCAGGCTGCGCGTGACCGCGTCGCCATCATTCACCGGCGTCTGGATCCAGCGGCCGTCTTCAAAGAGCAGGCCCTGGCGCGTGTAGTCGCTGATGCGCCGTACCGATACGCTGGCGCTCAGCAGCGCCTTCTCGGCCCAGTAATGTTCGTAGGACGCGTCGATGCCGGTCGCCAGTTCGGGCTTCAGATCGGGATTGCCGCGGTAGTCAGGGTCGGTCTGGCTGTTGTTCGGGGTCGTGAAGCGCCGCGGAATCAGGTTGCTGGCCGCCGGCGCCTTGAACGTGCGCGTCAGCGCCAGGCGCACCTGGTCGCGGCTGTCCGGCAGCTTGTAGAGCGTCTGCGCAAGCGGGCTCCAGACGCTGGCGCGGTTGGTGCTGGTGTCGAACGTGTTACCGCTGCTGCGCGTTTCCAGCCCTTCCCAGCGCAGGCCCGCGTACATCGACCACTGCTTGGTGACGTTCCACTCGTCTTGCACGAACAGCGCCAGGCGCTTGAGGGTGGCGTCGTAATCTTCATCGCGGCGCAGCGTGCTGCCCGCGAGCGGGAACAGCTCCAGTTCGCCGCGTCCATCGTCGCGCAAGGTATGGCCGCCGTCCCAACCCATCGACAGCGCGTGGTCCTTCTTCCATGGCCGCGAATACTTGCCCACCGCGGTGACGCCAACTTCGTCAGTGGCACTGAGCACGGTGGAGTCGCGCGCCAAACGGTCAACCTCGCCCAGCGTACGGAAATCGTTCTCATGCCAGTTACCGCGGCTGCGCGACCCGTTCACGCCCAGTTTCAGCTCGAATTTGGCGCCCTCTTCCAGGTTATGCATCCAGGTCAGGTCCGAACGCAGCGTCGTGTTGGTGCCCTTGCTGCGCACGTCGCGCACGTCGTACAGCGGGCGCAGGCCAAGGACGGTCTCGGTCAAGGTGCTGCCCTGGTAATTGTTGCGCTGGTGCGCAACGAGCGATTGCCAGCTGACCGTGTCGCCATTCTCCAGGCTCCAGTTCAGCCGTGGCGTGAGGTTGATGCCTTGCGGGCTGCCACGATCGGTCTGCTCGCTGCGCCGCAAAAAGGCAGGACGCCCGGCCGCATCGATCTGCGATTCTTCGAATGGCGACGGGCGGTCGAACTCGTAGCGCCAGGCGCTCGCGGCAAGCGAATACGACATCTTGCCGACGCGGTCCGACATGGTGAGGCTGGCCGCAGGATTGCTCACCTCGCCGCTTTTGCCATACCCGACGCGCAGCTCGCGCTGCGCCTTTTTTACCGCGCGCTTGAGGACGATGTTGATGGTGCCAGCGATCGACTGGGTCGAGAACTCGGCGCTGGCGGCGCGCAGAATTTCGATGCGCTCGATCGACTCGGGCGAGAGCTGGTCGATGTCGAAGCCGGCCGGCGCGCGCTCGCCGTTGAGCAGGATCTGCGTGTAGCCGCTGCCCAGGCCACGCATACGGATCTCGCCACCACCACGCCCGCCGCCGCCGCTGACGGTGATCCCCGGGAGGCGCTTGAACACGTCGAGCACCGAGGTGTCGCCGTAGCGCCGGATTTCCTCGGTCGACACCACGATCTTGCTGGCGGTATCGTCGCGGCGCGGATCGTAGCCGTTGGCGTCGGCCTTGACTTCGACCTTCTGGACAGTGTCCGTGGAGAGTGCCGGTGCCGCGGTGTTCTGAGCGTAAGCAGGCAAGGCAGACAGGGAAAGCGCGACGAGCGTGGGGCGAAGCATCTGGGGGACAGTCATGGCAGATTCAAAGGTGCCGTATTCTGTCATGCCCCTGCTGCTGCGAACAGCACGTCGTCAAATTACCCGACCCGCATACGGGTCAAACACTCACCCGCCCGGTCCCATGCCGCCGCCCGGTGGCCCGAACCCTTGGCCACCGCCAGGCCCGCCCCGCGCGCCATCCGGTCGGCGCCCGCCCGCAACGCCAAAACTGCCGAAGCGGTACGACAGCCCGACATACACGAGGCGTCCTTCCTGGCGGCGGATGCTGTATTCGCGCAGGCGGTCGGTCTCGGTGATCGATTCGGTCTTTTGCGAGTCGAAGACGTCGTTGACGTTCACGACGAGGCTCAAGGCCTGGCTCAGGTTGCGGCGATAACTCAGGTCAGCGCTGCGGGTCGGCTGGCGGTAGCCTTCGCCGAACAGCGTCTTGCCCTGCGCATTGAGCACCAGTTGCAGGCTGTTGGTCGGGTTGATCTGGTAGCTCACGCGCGCCCGGCCGCTGAGCGACGTGGCGCTGCGCTTGTCGTCCTGGCTGTTGCCCAGCACTGACTGCTCGGAGTACCCCAGGTTGCCGCTGGCGTTGACCGTCAAGCTGGGCGTGACGCGGCCGCTGAACGTGAATTCGAGGCCGCCCGAATTGCTGCTGCCGGCGTTCTCGCGCGTGGTCAGCAGCACCGTGTCGGAGATGAAGGTGCGCCGCTCCTGGATCAGGTCCGAGTCGCGCCGCGCGTACAGACGCACATTGGTCTCGACCTTGCCCAGTTTGGTTTCCAGCCCCAGCTCGATCGAGTCGGTCTTGGTGGGCATCAGGTCGGGATTGCCGGACGAGACGTTGGTTTCGTCGCGGTAGACGACAAAGGGATTGAGGTCGCCCGCGCCCGGCCGGCGGATGCGGTGCGCATAACTCAGGCGCAGCGCCGTGTCGTCCGACAGGTCGTAGGTGAGGAACGCGCTCGGGATCGCGTCGAAGTAATGGTTGTTGGCCTTGACGTTGGTGGTGACCTGGTTCAGATCGAGGTCGGTGTACTCGGTGCGCAGCCCGCCCAGCAAGCCCCACTTCTCGGCCAGGCGCAGCTGGTAGGTACCGTACAGCGCCACCGTCGTTTCATCGAGCTCGAAGCGGTTGGTGCGCTGGTTGCTCAGGCTCTCGGCCAGCGTCGCCTCATCGACATTGAAAAAGCGCGTGTCGAACACGTTGCTGTTCTGCGCGACCTTGTAGCCGGCCTTGAACACGCCCTTCTCGCCCGGCAGTTCATAGTCGCCCGTGAAGTCGATCACGCGCGTTTCGGTCAGGTTGTTCTGGTGCGTGCGCGGCGCGGTCGAATTGGCGGGGCGCACCGTGTAATCGCTGGCAAAGCGCGTGTCGGCCTCGCCCTTGTTGCCCGACAGGCGCAGGTCGAGCTTGAGGATTTCGCCAGGGCGCGCGCCCTTGTGATCGAGGCCGCCACTCAGGCTGTAGCTGCGGTTGTCGTTGTCACGCACGCTTGAACGCAGGTAGTCGCCGTCGATGCTGCCGTCGGCGTTGACGCCGCGATAGCGTTCCTGCGACTGCCCGTCGCTGCCGTTGGCCGAGAAGCTCGCCTTGGCCGACAGCACGTCCTTGTCGCCCAGGTTGTAGGTCACAGAGCTGTTCATGCCCACGGCCTCGGTGTCGGTGTCGCTGCTGGAGCGCTGCGTGCTGCTGGCCACGGCGCCGGTGCGCGGATCGATCCGGTCGCGGTTTGTTTCGCCGTCGGAGCCACGCGTGTCGCGCCGGACGTACACGCCGCCCTGCACGCTCATGCGCCCGGTCGTGTAGCTGCCGAAGCTCGATGCATTGGCGCGCCCTTCCGGCCCGACGTTTGCATTGACGGCGCCGAAGCCGCCCGGCGTGCGCTCGCGCCGCATCACCAGGTTGATGATCGGGCCGCCCCCGCCTTCGTTACCGAACTGCGCGCCGGGGTTGTTGATCACTTCCACCGAATCGAGATCGGCCGCCGGAATCGCGCCCAACGCCGCAGCGCGGTTCTCGCCCTGCATCATCGCCGACGGCTTGCCATCGACGAGGATCTGCACATTGCTGCGCCCGCGCAGCGTCACGTTGCCGTCCGCGTCCACCGCCACCGACGGCACCTTGTTGAGCGTGTCGGCCACCGTGTCGTTGGTCGAGGCGGCGTCACTCTTGACGTCATACGCCTGGCGGTCGATGCGGTTGGACGAACGCGCGGCCGTTACGGCAACGGTGGAGGCGACGGGGACGTCGGCCCCCTGCAGCGCCGGGGCGGTCGGCGTTACGGCGCCGGTGACGGGATCCGCAGGACGTACGGCGGTTTCCTGGGCAAGTGCACAGACAGGCGCGAGCAGCGCGAACAACAGGGCGGAGGAACGATGACGTGACATGAATACCTGGGTGACTGGACGTTTGGACGAGCGTGATTGTCGCACGCGTGGTTGCCGGAATTTGTTAAGAAATGCTAAGACTGAAAAATTTCGGCAGCATCGATCACGGCGTCTTGACAGTGATGCCGTCGGTTTTGCGCGCGCGTCCCGGAGTAGCGTAAGCTCCTGCGTTTACAACAAGGAGCTCACCCATGAATGCCTATGACTTCAACGCCACTGCCCTCGACGGCCAGCCGGTCGACCTGCAGCGCTACCGCGGGAAGGCGCTCCTGATCGTCAATACCGCCAGCGCCTGCGGCTTCACGCCGCAATACCAGGGCCTCGAAGCGCTGCAGCGCCGCTATGCGGACCAGGGTCTCGTGGTGCTGGGCTTCCCGTGCAACCAGTTCGGGCACCAGGAACCGGGCGACGAAGCAGCGATCGGCGCCTTCTGCGAAAAGAACTACGGCGTCACGTTCCCGATGTTCGCCAAGGTCGACGTCAATGGCGACGACGCGCATCCGCTGTTTCGCTTCCTGAAGGGCGAAGCACCCGGCGTGCTGGGCACCGAGGCCGTCAAATGGAACTTCACCAAGTTCCTCGTCAACCGCGAAGGTGCGGTCGTCACGCGCTATGCGCCGACCACCAAGCCGGAAGACCTGGGCGGGGATATCGAGAAGGTGCTGGCGAACGGGGTCTGATTGCGCCAGCGCTCAAGGCGCAATGGCAATCACTTCGTCACCCGGCTGCGGCTCGCAGCTTGCGCCCAGCGGCGTCCAGCCGCGCCGCACGACGATGCGGCGTTCGTCGTGGCAGATTTCCACGCGCTGTGTCTCGGGTGCGCGGCGCTGCACGAAGGCCTCGATCGAGGCCGGCACACTGACTTGCAGCGACAGCGCGTGCAGGTCTTCCACCGGGTGGTCGTCCACGTGCACGAGCGGCACGAACTGCCCGGCGAACATCGTGAAGTGCGACGGCACCTTGACCGGACCGGGGACGTAATCGTGCGCGTGCAGCCAGGCCTGCGCTTTTTTCCGCGCGTTGCCCTCGCCTGCCGCGCCACCCCAGGCACTGGCCATCAGCTCGGCCACCCACTGGTTGCAGTTCTGGTATTTGGTGCCGTAGGCATAGGCGTTCGCACTGTACTGACCGGCCAGCAGGGCCAGCGCCAGCGCCTTGTCGCGGGCCGCGCGTTCGAGCGATGCGCTGTCGGCATCCGGCAGGAACAACAAGGCAATATGGCCCTTGCCCGGTGCGTCGGCGCCGAGCGCGAAGCCGGCAATACCCTGGTCAAAGATGTACGGACGCGCCTCGTCGCATTCGTAATACAGCTGGCGCACGGCCCAGGGGCTGTCCGGCGTGTCGCGCAGTGCGACGCCGGCGTGTGAATACACCAGATCGAAGCGGCTCAGGTCCGTGCCGGCGCGCGCGATCAGGGCGATCTTGCCGTTCGAGCGCGCCAGCTCCTGCTTGACCACGCCGGCAAAGCGCAGCACGCGGTCCTGTTCGGTCGCGTTGAGGTCGCGCGAGCGTTCGCAGAAGGTGGGAAAGCCAGCCCAGGCACTGCCGCTCGCACACAACAGCAGCGCCAGCGCAGCCTGGCGCACGAGCATCAGATCGTGACTTTGCGCGAGCCCAGTTCGCGGTACCACTCGTCCTGCAGCGCCAGGAAGAATGGCCGCTGGGTGTCGGCGTAGGCGAATTCGTAGCCGTAGGCGCGCTCATTGACCTGGACCACGTCGCCCGCGATCACGGTGCGCGTCGCGAGGGCGCGGTTGGGCACGTCGAGCTCGAACGAACGGGCCTGGCCGGCAGCGGTTGCGCGCAGCGTCAGCCGGGTGGTATCGGGCTTGTTGGGGGCGTGTGCAATGTTGATCACGCGGTACTGGCCCGCGGCGACCTTGTCGTTGTCGCTCGAGCTGTTGCTGGAACCGCTGACCGAATCGGAAATGCTGGCCGACGACGCCGAGCCGGCGCTGGACGCGGACGACGCGAAGCTGTCAGCCTGCGCAGGCGCATTGCAGGCCGCGGCGAACAGGGTCAGGCACAGCGTGCGGGAGAGGATAGGCAGGGTCATGGCACTCTTTCATTTAGCGAGCAGAACGCCCCTATGGTACAAGCCCTTGCGCCGAATGACCATAGGGCAATTTTATCGCGTCTGAATGCGGGCCGCGCCGTGGGTGATGCAGGCGCGGGTGACGTTGTCCAGAAAGCGGATTGCGACATCCATCGACAGGCCGGGCGGCAGCAGGTTGGCAAGCCCGGGGTCTTCGTTGAGGCGATCGACGCCATACGCCAGCCGGCGCGAGACGTCGCGCGCCAGTTGGCCATCGCTGTTGTAGAGCGCGTCATAGACGCCGGCCGCTTCCCATACCGGCACGAGGCCCGGGGTGCTGCTGTCTTCGAAGACGATGGCGCGCGGACTGTCTTCGTCCTCGCGCACGAGTTGAAAGGTAAAGCTCAAGATCGTTCCTGCTGGTGTTCGTTGCTGGGTCGGGGCGATGCTACCACGCTCACCGTGTTGCTGCAGTGGCCCGATGTCCGGCGGACGCTCCCGAATCAGTTTGCCGTACCCTGCCGGCATTCGGTGGCGTAGGCGATCTTGTACGGTTTGTCAAAACAGCGCTGCAGGCCTTCGACCACATCGATATTCATGGGCCAGCGCATTTTGAGTGTCGTGCCGTCAGCCGTGGGCAGTTCGATAAAGCCATTCACCAGGGCTGGCACATCCTCTCCGGTCATCGGCGGTACTGCGGCAAGCTTTCGGTGTGCAGCGTCCAGGGCGATCCTGTCGTTGCGCAGGAAGGCGATCGATGCGTCTACATAGAAATTCCATCCCGAAGGATCATCTTCCACCGGCACGCGCGAATGTTCCATCAATGCTGCGGCTGGTCCGGACTGGCCGGCGATGGCGCGCATCTGCCCTTCGTGCCAGTGCAGCATGCTGGATTTGTTGCCATGGGCCTGGCGATAGTCACGCAGCAAATCGGCTGCCACGAGCTCGCAGCCCGGCGTATCGCCGAGCGGGCGCCACCCACCGCTCATGTCCTGATCAAACTTTGCTTCATCCAGGGCGAGCAGGCGGCTGCGATCATGGCTGCATGATGTGCTCGTTGCATTTGCGGAGGGTGTGGCTGCCGCGGTGGCAGATGAAAACAGGAGCGTGCACGCCAGGGCAAGGGTCGGAATCGGTAAGGACATGTGCAGGATTGGTTAGTCAGCAACGTGCCAGATTAGCAAATAGCAGCAAGCGAATAAGCGCGGATTCTCACTATCCTCGATGCGGAAACGCTTCCATGAAACGGACTGCGAGGAGCTCCCAAACCATCAGTAATGATAACGACAAGAGACGACGACCAGTTCCGCGTCATTCACCATGTCGACATCGAAACGAGAGATGGCTGTCAATCAGGTCAGTCGCTGCTCCAGCAGCTCGATCCAGTGCGTCACGGGCGTCCCGGTGCCCGCCTGCAAATGCGCAATGCACCCGATATTGGCCGACACGATCTGGTCTGCCCCGGTCGCAGCCAGGCTGGCCAGCTTGCGCTCGCGCAGCGCCAGCGAGATGGCAGGCTGCAGTACCGAATAGGTGCCGGCCGAACCGCAGCACAGGTGGTTGTCGGCGCACAGCACCACATCGACGCCGGCCACCTGCAGCACCCCCTCGACCTTGCCCCGGATTTGCTGGCCATGCTGCAGCGTGCACGGCGGATGATACGCAACACGCGGGCCGCCCTTGTCCTTCACCAGCGCGGCGATCCGGTCCTGGAATAACGCCAGGACTTCCGACAGGTCGCGCGTGATCGCGCTGATTTGTTCGGCGCGGGCGGCATACGCGGGATCGTGCGCCAGCAGGTGGCCGTATTCCTTGACGGTCACGCCGCAACCGGACGCGGTCATGACGATCGCCTCGACCGCGCCGCTCTCCACACTCGGCCACCAGGCGTCGATATTGCGGCGCATGTCATCCAGCCCGCCGTCCTGGTCGTTCATGTGATAGCGCAGCGCGCCGCAGCAGCCGGCCTTGGGCGCCACGGTCAGTTGCACGCCCAGTGCATCGAGCACGCGCGCCGCGGCGGCATTGATGTTGGGCGCCATCCCGGGCTGCACGCAGCCGTCCAGCACGAGCATCTTGCGCGGGTGGACGCGTGTCGGCCAGCGGCCGGCGGCGCGCACGGGCGGCAACTTGGCTTGCAGCTTCTCCGGCAACAGAGGCCGCAGCAGGCGCCCTGCCTTGAATGCCGGCGTGGCCAGGCCCGCGTGCGGCAGGCAGGCCTTGAGCGTCGTGCGCGTGAGCCGCTCGCCCAGGGGCCGCGCCACGCGCTCGTCGACCAGCTTGCGGCCGATGTCGAGCAGGCGCCCATACTTCACGCCCGACGGGCACGTGGTTTCGCAGTTCAGGCACGTCAGGCAGCGGTCCAGGTGCAGCTGGGTCTTGCGGGTCGGCTCGGCGCCTTCGAGCACATTCTTGATCAGGTAGATGCGCCCGCGCGGACCATCGAGTTCGTCGCCCAGCAACTGGTACGTCGGGCAGGTGGCGGTGCAAAAGCCGCAGTGCACGCAGGATCGCAGGATCGCCTCGGCCTCGGTGCCCTCGCGCGTGCCCTTGATGAAATCGGCCAGAGTGGTTTGCATGCCCTATTTGCTTTCGTTGTACATGCGGCCCGGGTTGAAGATATGCGCGGGATCGAACGCGTCTTTCATGCGCGCGTGGATGCGCGCCAGCGCCGGCGCGAGCGGCTGGAACACGCCGGCCGACTTGTCGCCTCCGCGGAACAGCGTCGCATGGCCGCCGCACGCCTGCGCGGTGCGCCGGATCGCCTGCTCGGTACCCGCGTCGCCATCGGCGCGCAACCAGCGCTGGGCGCCGCCCCATTCGATCATTTGTGGGCCGCCCAGCACCAGCGCGCCCGTGGTGGATGGCACCGACAGGCGCCACAGCGCACCGTCGCCGTCAAAGAACGCCGTGCGTTGTTCGCGCACGGCGTGCCAGAACGCATCGGCAACCGGCATGACCTCGCCGCCAAGATCCCTCACGGCGGCATCGACCGCTGCCTCGGCGCCCGACAAACGCAGCGCCAGTTCGCCGTCGGCCCAGGCGCTGGCCGAGATGGGCAAGGGCTGGCCGCCCCACGTGTTCAGGGACCGCAGTGCATCGATCTCGTTCAGTGCAAACCGCAGCGTCGTTTCGGCAAAGGGCCGTGGCAGTACCTTGACCGAGACTTCCAGCAGCACGCCCAGCGTGCCGAGCGAGCCGGCCAGCATGCGCGAGACGTCGTAGCCGGCCACGTTCTTCATGACGCGCCCGCCGAAGGCCAGCACATCGCCGCGACCATCGAGCAGCGTCGCGCCCAGCACGAAGTCACGTGCGGCGCCACTGGTCGCGCGGCGCGGGCCGCACAAGCCGCCCGCAATCACGCCGCCCAGCGTGGCGTGCGGGCCGAAGTGCGGCGGCTCAAACGCCAGCATCTGGTTGCGTTCGGCGAGCGCGACCTCGATCTCGGCCAGCGGCGTGCCGCAGCGCGCCGTGATCACCAGTTCGGTCGGCTCGTAGTCGACGATGCCCGCATGGGCGCGCGTGTCGAGGATGGCCCCGGCCGGTGCGCCGCCGTACCAGTCCTTGGTGCCGCCGCCACGGATGCACAGCGGCTGCCCGCTGGCGGCGGCCGCCCTCACCTGCTGCTGGAAGTGTTCGACGGTGTTCATCAGAAGCGCGGCAATTCTGGAAATGGCACCTGCCCGTGGTGCACGTGCAGCTTGCCGAATTCAGCGCAGCGGTGCGGCGTGGGGATGGCCTTGTCGGGATTGAGCAGCGCGCACGGATCGAACGCGTGCTTGACGGCGAAGAAGGCGTCGAGCTCCTTGCGTCCGAACTGCACGCACATCGACCCGATCTTTTCCATGCCCACGCCATGCTCGCCCGTGATGGTGCCGCCCACCTCGACGCACAGCGCCAGGATGGCCGCGCCAAACGCTTCGGCGCGATCGAATTCGCCCGCCACGCTGGCGTCGAACAGGATCAGCGGATGCATATTGCCGTCGCCGGCGTGGAACACGTTCGAGCAACGCAGGCCGTACGTGACTTCCATCGCCGCGATACCGGCCAGCACGCGCGCGAGCTGCTTGCGCGGGATGGTGCCATCCATGCAGTAGTAATCGGGCGAGATGCGCCCCGCCGCCGGGAACGCATTCTTGCGGCCCGACCAGAAGCGCCCGCGCTCCGCCTCGCTCTGCGAGACGGTAATGGCGGTGGCGCCGGCGCGCGCCAGCACTGCGCTCATGCGGCTGATTTCCTCGGCCACTTCAAGCGCGGTGCCATCGGCTTCGCACAGCAGGATCGCGGCGGCGTCCAGGTCGTAGCCGGCCTTGACGAACGGTTCGACCATGCGCACCGAGGTGCGGTCCATCATCTCGAGGCCCGCCGGGATGATGCCGGCCGCAATGACGTCGGCCACCGCATTGCCGGCCGTGACCACGTCGGCAAACGAGGCCATGATGACCTGCGCCAGCGCCGGCTTGGGCACCAGTTTTACCGTCACCTCGACAACAATGCCGAGCATGCCTTCCGAGCCGATGAACACGGCCAGCAGATCCAGGCCAGGGGCATCGAGCGCGGCCCCACCCAATTCGACGATGTCGCCTTCGATCGTGGCCACGCGCACGCGCAGCACGTTGTGGATCGTCAGGCCGTATTTGAGGCAATGCACGCCGCCCGCGTTTTCGGCGACGTTGCCGCCGATGGTGCAGGCGATCTGTGACGACGGATCGGGCGCGTAATACAGGCCGTGGCTGGCGGCGGCTTCGGAAATGGCCAGGTTACGCACGCCCGGCTGCACGACGGCGGTACGCGCCAGGTGATCGACCCGTTTAATGGCGTTCATGCGCGCGGTCGAGAGCACGACGCCATCGTGGATCGGCAGCGCGCCGCCCGACAGGCCGGTGCCGGCGCCGCGCGGGACCACCGGCACATTCAGCGCGCGACACACGGCCAGGATGGCCAGCACCTGCTCTTCGTCGGTCGGCAGCGTCACGACCATGGGCAACTGGCGGTAGGCGGCCAGGCCATCGCATTCGTAGGGCCGCGTGTCTTCGGGGGCGAACAGGACGCACGCCGCAGGCACGCGCGCCAGCAGCGCGGCGACGACCTGCGCACGTCGGTCAGGCAAGGCTGGGTTGGACGAAGACATGGGTCGATTGTAAGCAAATCGGCAGGTTTTGTCGTATCCTCGTGCCATCGTATTTTCACCCTACTGCATAAGAGAACATCATGGGCAACCGCCTCTCCAAAATAGCAACCCGCACCGGCGACGATGGCAGCACGGGCCTCGGCGACGGCAGCCGCACCGGCAAGGACAGCGCGCGCATCCACGCGCTGGGCGAAGTCGACGAACTCAATTCCTTTGTCGGCCTGCTGCTGTGCGAAGACATGCCGGCGGATCTGCGCGACGAACTCGTTGGCATCCAGCACGACCTGTTCGACCTGGGCGGCGAGCTGTGCATCCCGGGCTACCAGATGATCAAGGAAGAACACGTGCTGCGCCTGGACACGATGCTCGAAAAATACAACGCCGACCTGCCGGTGCTGAAGGAATTCATCCTGCCGGCCGGTTCGCGCGCAGCGTCCACGGCGCACCTGTGCCGCACGGTGTGCCGGCGCGCCGAACGCGCGATCGTCGCGCTGTCGAAGGCAGAAGAGATCCACGCGCACCCGCGCCAGTACGTCAATCGCCTGTCCGACCTGATGTTCGTGCTGGCGCGCGTACTGAACCGCTTCGCGGGTGGGGGTGACGTGCTGTGGAATCACGAGCGCAAGGCCAGATAAGTCATGGACGACTTCATCGGCGTCTACGACGACGCGCTCACCGCGCAGCAGTGCGAAGCGCTCATCAAGCGCTTCGACGCCAGCGACAAGGTGGTGCGCGGGCAGACGGGCAACGGCGTCGATGTCGTCAAGAAGGACAGCTACGACATCACGATCAACCAGCATCCCGAGTGGGCCGATGCCACCGGCATGCTGGTGGACACGATGGCGCGCCACCTGGCTGCCTACGCCGAACGCTACCGGATGCTGCTGATGGGGTCACTCTCACCCACGCTCGAGCATCCCGTGACCGGCGTGCCGACCGTGCTGTCGATGACCAACTTCGACGAACTGGGGCGACCCAACATCGATGAGTTGCTGCGCGTGCTGTACCGGCCCGGCACGATCAATCTCCAAAAATACCTGCGCGGCAGCGGCGGCTATCACCACTGGCACTCCGAGATCTATCCGCAGAACGCAAGCTGCGAATCGCTTCATCGGGTGTTGCTGTGGATGGTCTATCTGAACGATGTGGCCGAGGGCGGCGAGACCGAGTTCCTGTACCAGGGCCGCAAGATCGCGCCCAAACAAGGCCGGCTGGTCATTGCACCGGCGGGCTTCACGCACACGCACCGTGGCAATGTGGCGGTCAGTGGCGACAAATACATCGCCACCTCGTGGATCCTGTACCAGCGCGCCGAGACGCTGTTCGCATAAATCACCTTGATCACCGGGAAGGCAAGCATGGACACCAATACAAGTAAAGTCGCCATCGTCACGGGAGCCTCGCGCGGCATCGGCCGGGCCATCGCGCTGCGCCTGGCGCAAGACAATATCGCCGTTGTCGTCAACTATGCCCACCGCGCCAGCGATGCCGACGAAGTCGTGCAGGCCATCGAGGCTGCCGGCGGCAGGGCCATTGCGCTGCAGGGCGATGTGGCCAACGCAAGCGATTGCGCGCGGTTGTTCGACGCGACCGAGGCGCAGTTTGGCGGCGTCGACATCGTCATCAACAACGCCGGCGTCATCCAGCCCGGTACGACCATGGTGGCCGACACCGACGACGCCCTGTACGAACGCATCTTCGCCATCAACACGCGCGGCACGTTCAACATGCTGCGCCTGGCCGCCACACGCATGCGGTCCAACGGCCGCATCGTCAATTTTTCCAGCAGCGTGATCGGCCTGGCGCTGCCCGGCTACGCCATCTATGCCGGTTCGAAAGCAGCGATTGAAACGTTCACCAATATCTTTGCCAAGGAATTGCGCGGCAAGGGGATTTCGGTGACGGCCGTGGCCCCGGGCCCGACGGCGACCGATCTTTTCATGGAAGGCAAGACGCCCGAGCTGGTCGAACGCCTTGGCAAGATGGCGCCGCTCGAACGGCTCGGCACGCCGGAGGATATCGCCGGCACGGTGGCGTTTCTGGTCGGTCCGCAGGGCGCCTGGGTCAATGGCCAGACGTTGCGGGTCAATGGCGGGATCGTCTAACGGCTTGCAGCGCGGCGAAGGAACGCATCCCAGGGCGGATGCTCGCCGAAGTGCTCGAGCACGAAGTCGATGAACACCCTGACCTTCTGCGGCAGGAAGCGGTTTTCGCGGTACACCGCCAGCACGTGCGTGCCGAACATGCCTACCGGCGCGAGCGCCGGCAACACGTGGACGGCGCGCCCGGCGCGAATATCCTCGCCCACGACAAAGGTCGGCAACAACGCGATGCCGGCGCCGCCAAGCATCGCCTCGCGCAAGGCCTGGCTGCTGTTGATGGCCAGCGTAGCGGCGGGCTTGAACTGCAGGCGCGCGCCTGCCACGTCGAATTGCCAGCCGCCGGCGGGGCCGCTGTCGCCGAAGATCAGGCAGCGGTGCTCATGAAGCGCGGCCAGATCGGCGGGCGCACCATACTGTTCGAGGTAGCCCGGTGACGCGGCCAGCACATAATTGAGCAGCGCGACCGGCCGCGCAACGGCGCTCATCAGATCGACCTTTGGACTCAATCGCAGGGCAACATCGATGCCCTCTTCGACCAGGTCGACATACCGGTCCTGCAATTGCAGGACCACGCGCACATCGGGGTAACGTGCCATGAATGCCGGCAGCAGCGCCGCCAGTTGCGCATTCCCGAACGCCATCGACGTGGACACGCGCAACGTTCCGCCCGGCCCTGACTGCTGACCTGCAGCGGTGGACTCGATGGCGCGGGCTTCCTCGACCATCCGCAGCGCATGCTGGTGGATGTCACGCCCCGCTTCGCTCAGGCCGATGCGGCGCGTCGACCGGTTCAGCAGCTTGACCTGCAATGCCGCCTCCAGCCGCGCGACCGCCTTGCTGATGCTGGCTTTGGTGGTGCCCATCTGGCGCGCCGCTTCCGAAAAGCTGCCGGCATCGACGACCCGCACGAAGGCCCAGATATCCGAAAAGTCGCGTGGTGTTAAACCGGGCATGCGTATCCCTGTTGGAAACAATGTGTTGTAATTACAGAGGATTGTATCGGTAAACAGGGGGTCGTATGCTGTCTTCTCACCACCGGAGACCATCATGACCACGTTGCGTACTGCCCTTCCCGTCAGCCTGGCGCCACCCGTGCTTGCGCTGCCCTTGCTGTTCATCCTGATGTGGAGTTCGGGCTATGTCGTCGGCAAGCTCGCCCTGCCCTTCGCCGGCCCGTTCACGCTGCTGGTGCTGCGTTTCGGCCTGGCGGCGCTGGTGCTGCTGCTCGTGGCCCTGTTCACCCGCGCGCCGTGGCCGCGCCAGCGCGCGCAGTACGCGCATCTCGTCGTCGTCGGACTGCTAGTGCAGGCATTGCAGTTCGGGGGCCTGTACACGGGTCTGAAACTGGGCGTGAGCGCAGGCGTCTCGGCCCTGATCATCGGCGCGATGCCCCTGTGTACGGCGTTCGGAGCGGGCGTGTTTCTGCACGAACGCGTTGGCGTGCGCCAGTGGATCGGCCTGGGCGCAGGCATTGCCGGCGTGCTGCTGGTGGCGCTTGGCAAGGGCGTCGCCTGGCACACGGGTGCAGCCGGGATCGGCGCCGTGGTGCTCGCCCTGACCGGCATCACGCTCGGCACGCTGTACCAGAAAAAGTACTGTACCAACCTGGATTTGCGCACCGGCGGCTGCATCCAGCTGGCCGTGGCCACGGCCGTGGCGTTACCGCTGGCGCTGGGTCTCGAAGGCTGGCAGGTAGCGTGGACGCCCACGCTGATCCTGGCGTCAGGCTGGCTGTCGTTCGTCAACTCCATCGGCGCCGTCAGCCTGTTGTTTCTGATGATGCGGCGAGGAGAATCAAGCAGGGTTGCCAGCCTGTTCTACCTGATTCCTGGCACGACGGCGCTGATGGGATGGATCGTGCTGGGCGAACGAATCGGCCTGCTCTCAATCTGCGGCTTCGCCGTCACGGCCGGCGCGGTGTACCTGTGCACACGAACGAAGCAGCCATGAAAAAGCGGCGCACACGGCGCCGCTTTTTACGAAGCACGGATATGTCAGCCGTTATTCACCACCAGGCGCGGTTCACCGGATGCCGACAGGCGCGCGCGGATCGATGCCGCGATGCCCTTGGCGTCCAGGCCCACCGACGACAGCAGCGCCACCGGATCGCCCTGGTCGATGAAGGTATCCGGCAAGCCCAGATTGAGCACCGGCTTGGCGATGCCGGCAGCGGCCATCGCTTCCATCACGGCAGCGCCCGCGCCGCCCATGATGCAGCCCTCTTCCACCGTCACGATCAGGTCGTGCTCCTGCGCCAGGCGCTTGACCAGGTCGACGTCCAGCGGCTTCACGAAGCGCATGTTCGCGACCGTCGCATCGAGTTCGTCGCCGGCCAGGATGCTGTGCGAAACCATCGAGCCGAACGCCAGGATGGCGATATTCTTGCCGCTGCGGCGCACTTCGCCCTTGCCGATCTCGATCGAGTTCAAGGCCTCCACGATTGGCGTGCCGACACCGGCGCCGCGCGGATAGCGCACGGCCGCAGGGCCCGGATAGTGGTAGGCCGTCGTGAGCATCTGGCGGCATTCGTTTTCGTCCGACGCAGCCATGACGACCATGTTCGGGATGCAGCGCAGATAGGCCAGGTCGTAGTTGCCGGCGTGGGTCGCGCCATCGGCGCCAACCAGGCCCGCGCGGTCCAGCGCGAAGGTCACGTCGAGGTTCTGCAGCGCCACGTCGTGAATCAGCTGGTCGTAGCCACGCTGCAGGAACGTCGAGTAGATGGCCAGCACGGGCTTGACGCCTTCGGTGGCCATGCCGGCCGCGAAGGTCACCGAATGCTGCTCGGCGATGCCGACGTCGAAGTAGCGCTGCGGGTATTCCTGGTGGAAGCGGACCATGCCCGAGCCTTCGCGCATCGCCGGCGTGATGCCGACCAGGCGCTGATCGGCCGCTGCCATGTCGCACAGCCAGTTGCCGAAGACTTCGGTGTAGGTGATCTTGCCCGGCGCGGTGGCCGGTTTGATGCCCTCGAGGTGATTGAACTTGCCGGTGCCGTGGTACAGGATCGGCTCGGCCTCGGCCAGCTTGTAACCCTGGCCTTTCTTGGTCACCACGTGCAGGAACTGCGGGCCCTTGAGCTTCTTGATGTTTTCCAGCGTCGGGATCAGGGATTCGAGGTCATGGCCGTCGATCGGGCCGATGTAATTAAAGCCGAATTCCTCGAACATCGTGGCCGGAACCACCATGCCCTTGGCATGTTCTTCGAGCTTGCGCGCCAGGTCAAGCACGGGCGCCGGCAGTACGCTCTTGCCCACGTTCTTGGCAGCGGCGTAGAACTGGCCCGACAGCAGGCGCGCCAGGTAGCGATTGAGCGCGCCGACCGGCGGCGAGATCGACATGTCGTTGTCGTTCAGGATGACCAGGAGGTTCACGTCGTCTTCGACGCCCGCATTGTTCAGGGCCTCGAACGCCATGCCGGCGGTCATGGAGCCGTCGCCGATAACGGCGATGGCGTGGCGGTCTTCACCCTTGATCTTGGCAGCTGCGGCCATGCCGAGCGCGGCCGAGATCGAGGTCGACGAGTGGGCGGTGCCGAACGTGTCGTACTCGCTTTCGTCGCGCTTCGGGAAGCCCGACAGGCCATTCAACTGGCGCAGCGATGGCATGCGGCCGCGGCGGCCCGTGAGGATCTTGTGCGAATAGGTCTGGTGACCGACGTCCCAGACAATACGGTCGCGCGGCGTGTCGTACACGTAGTGCAGCGCGATGGTCAGTTCGACCGTGCCCAGGTTGGACGACAGGTGACCGCCCGTTTTCGAGACCGACTCGAGCAGGAACTGGCGCAGCTCCTTGGCCAGTGGCGTGAGCTGGGTGCGCGGCAGCTTGCGCAGGTCGGACGGGTCGTTGATATTGTCTAGCAGGTTCATTTAGGCCTTCCGCTGCACGATCAGGTCTGCCAGTTCACGCAGCCGCTGTGCTTGTTCTCCGAATGGCGCCAGCGCGTCATGCGCGTCACGCCGCAATTGCTCTGCCAGGTCGCGCGAAGGCGCCAGGCCGAGGATCGACACATAGGTCGGCTTGTTGTCGGCCGCATCCTTGCCGGCGGTCTTGCCCAGCGTGGCCGAGTCGGCGGTCGCATCAAGTACATCGTCGACCACCTGGAACGCCAGGCCAACCGCGGCCGAATAGGCGTTCAGGGCCTCGACTTCAAGTGGCGTCAGGTCGCGGCCCGCGAGCGCGCCAAGCAGCACCGACACGCGTAGCATGGCGCCCGTTTTCAACTGGTGCATGCGTTCGAGTTCGTCGCGCGTCAGGGCCAGGCCCACGCTGTCGAGGTCAATGGCCTGGCCGCCGCACATGCCGTTCGAGCCGGCGGCCTGCGCCAGCAGGCGCACCATCGTCAGCAGGCGCGCCGGTGGCACGGTGGCGCATTCGGCCAGCACCGTGAAGGCCTGCGCCTGCAGCGTGTCGCCCACCAGCAGCGCGGTCGCTTCGTCGTAGGCCACGTGCACCGTCGGTTTGCCGCGGCGCAGCGCGTCGTCGTCCATGCACGGCATGTCGTCGTGCACGAGCGAATATACGTGGATCATTTCGACGGCGCTCGCCACACGCGCGAGCGCGGCCGGGTCGGCGTCGAACAGCGCGCCAGCGGCGTATGCCAGCAGCGGGCGTACACGCTTGCCGCCGCCCAGCGTCGTGTAGCGCATCGCTTCGTGCAGCTTGTGCGGCACCTGGGTGGCCGCCGGCAGGAACGCATCGAGCGCGCCCTCGACGTCGTGCTGGACCTGGCGGGTCCAGTCGGCGAACGCCGGCGCGCTCATTGCGCGCCCTCGTCGTCGCCCGAGAACGGCTTGAGCATGTCGCCTTCAAGTACCTTGACCTGCGACTCGACTTTCTCGAGCTGCCCTGCGCAGTACTTGACGAGTTCGGAGCCGCGCGCATACGCCGCGACCGAGGCGTCCAGCGGCAAGGCGCCGGACTCCATCTGTGTCACGAGCTGGGCCAGTTCGGCCATCGCCCCCTCGAAGGATTCGGGTGGCGCCGCCCCTGCTGCTGCGCTGCCCGCTGTCATATTCTTTGCCATAGGTCGGTATCGTAAGGGCGTCCAGTTGTGCGCCGTGGGTCAATCCAATCGCGTATTTTAGATCAATCCCACACCACGGGGGGCGCACATTGCACCATTCGCAACATGCAGCCCCGTCCATCGATTGGGCCATGCCCTCCCTCATCATGAAAATCATGCCACGAAGGCAATTTCCCCACCAGCGCACGCAACAGCCGCGCGCCGGACCAAGACGGTAGAGCTCGTTCCGAAGTATAATCGCCGGTTCTGTCCGAAATACCGTATTCCTTTACTTAAATACTGGTCTTTGGATTCTTTCTCTTCTTTGGATGCTTATTTAAGGGGGGTTGGGATGTCCGATCTGGCTACCCACGCCAAGCTGGCGCGATCCAACGCGCAGCTTCCGGTAACTGTGTATTTTGACGAGGCGCTGCTCAAACAAGAGATGCAGCAGCTGTTCGTGAATGGCCCGCGTTACGTCGGCCATGAATTGATGGTGCCCGAAACGGGCGACTTCGCCACGCTCGCCGCCGAGCACGAAGGCCGTATGCTGGTGCGTAATGCCAACGGCATCGAGGTGCTGTCCAACGTCTGCCGTCATCGCCAGGCGCTCATGTTCAATGGGCGCGGCAATGCGACGAACATCGTCTGCCCGCTGCACCGCTGGACCTATGACCTGAAGGGTGAACTGATCGGCGCGCCGCATTTTGCCGATACCCCGTGTCTGAACCTGTCCAAGACGCCGCTCCAGAACTGGAACGGACTGCTGTTCGAGCAGAATGGCTACAACGTGATGGACAAGCTCGGCCAGCTGTCGGTGACGAAAGACCTCGATTTCTCGGGCTACATGCTCGATCACGTCGAAGTGCACCAGTGCGACTACAACTGGAAGACCTTCATCGAGGTCTACCTCGAGGATTACCACGTCGAACCGTTCCACCCGGGCCTGGGCAACTTCGTCTCGTGCGACGACCTGAAATGGGAATTCGGCGCCGACTACAGCGTGCAGACCGTGGGCGTGAACCGCGCGCTGCAAAAGGCCGGCTCGCCTGCCTATAAACGCTGGCAGGAGCAGATCCTCAAGTTCAACAACGGTACGCCGCCGAAGTACGGCGCAATCTGGCTCACGCTCTACCCGAACATCATGGTCGAGTGGTATCCGCATGTGCTGGTGGTGTCGACGCTGTGGCCCGATGGCCCGGACAAGACGCGCAACGTGGTCGAGTTCTACTACCCCGAAGAGATCGTGCTGTTCGAGCGCGAATTCGTCGAGGCCGAACGCGCCGCGTACATGGAAACGGCGGTCGAGGACGATGAAATCGGCCTGCGCATGGATGCCGGCCGCAAGATCCTGGTGGCGCGCGGCGTCAACGAAGTCGGTCCGTACCAGTCGCCCATGGAAGACGGCATGCAGCACTTCCATGAGTGGTATCGCAGCAAGATGGCGCTGTAGGGAAGCACTGATTAATTCATGGAGGCGGACTTGGCGCGGAAAATAGCCACCCTGCGGCGTTGCAAATTCTCGCAATAGCTCGCTATTGCTGCGATTTGCGCCTTGCATGGCGGCTTTTTCCGCAGCCAATTCCATCCCCCAGAATAGATCAGTGCTTCCCTAGCCGTGTCGTGACACGCAGCGCTGCGGAGGGTGTGGCCAGTCGGCTGCCCCTCCTTTTTTTATTGGGAATACCATGGCTTCACTCTGGATGCTGTTCGCCAGCTTCGCGTTCGCCGCGATGGGCGCGGGCGTCAAGCTCGCCTCCGAGTTCTACTCCACGTCCGAACTGCTGATGTACCGGGGTCTGATCGGCACCGTCATCCTGCTGGCGATGGTGCGCCACCGTGGCGGCACGTTCAGGACGCCGTTCGCCAGATCGCACCTGATCCGCAGCTTCGTCGGCGTGACCGCGCTGTGGATGTGGTTCTTCGCCATCGGCCGCCTGCCGCTGGCCACGGCCATGACGCTGAACTACATGGCCCCGATCTGGATCGCGGCCTGGATGTTCGCGCTGGGCTGGTGGACCCGCACCAAGCACGCCGAATGGCCGCTGGTCGTCGCCATCGGCATGAGCTTCTTTGGCGTGACGATGGTGCTGCAGCCGGCGATCGAAAGCCAGCAGTGGCTCGGCGCCCTGGCCGGCGTATGCTCGTCGGTGGTGTCGGCGGCGGCCTATATGCAGGTGCGCAAACTGGGCCTGCTGGGCGAGCCGGAATACCGCGTCGTGTTCTTCTTTTCGCTCACCACTGCGGTCGTGGGCCTGCTGGCCACGCTGGCCGGCGACGGACCGAAGGGCGCCGTGTTCCACGCACACACGCCATACAGCCTGCTGCTGCTGGCCGGGATCGGCGCCGCAGCGCTGATGGCGCAGATGGCCATGACCCGCGCCTACCGCGTCGGCAAGGTGCTGGTGGTGGCCAACCTGCAGTACACCGGCATCGTGTTCTCGTGCCTGTGGGGACTGCTGCTGTGGAATGACACGTTCGACTGGCACGTCTGGCTGGGCGTGGCCGTGATCCTGGTGTCGGGCGTGGCCGCGACGTTCTACAATACCCGCAAGACGGCGCGCGGCGCCGTCGTCAAGGACACCGATCCGATCGCCAGCGAAACGTAAAGGAACCATCATGCACCAGACCCTGATTTCTGCCGCCGACCTGGCCGCGCACATCGACGACCCGGCCTGGGTCGTCGTCGACTGCCGCCACGACCTGATGAACCTGGCCGCCGGCCGCGACGCTTACGCGAGCGGCCACCTGCCGGGCGCGGTGTTTGCCGATATCGAGACGGTGCTGTCGGGCGCCAAAAACGGCGCCGATGGCGTGTTCCTGGGCCGGCATCCGCTGCCCGACAAAGCAGCGCTGGCCGAGGCATTGCGCGGCTTTGGCATCGACGACGCCACGCAGGTGGTGGCGTATGACGCGCATGGCGGCATGTTCGCGGCGCGCCTGTGGTGGCTGCTGCGCTGGTTGGGGCATGAGGCAGTGGCGGTGCTCGATGGCGGGATGGCCGCGTGGGAAGCTGCCGGGCAGCCGTTGACGACCGAGGTGCGTACCAGGCCGCGCGGCGCCTTGAGCGTCCGGGCGCCGTTCGTGCCGACCGTGACGGTGCGCGAGGTACTGGACAATCTGGAAAGCGGCAAACGGATCGTGATCGATGCGCGCGCGGCCGACCGCTATCGTGGCGAAAACGAGACCATCGATCCGGTGGGCGGGCATATTCCGGGCGCGAAGAACCGCTTCTTCAAGGATAACCTGGGGCCTGACGGGCGCTTCAAGGATGCTGCGCAGCTGCGCAAGGAATTGGGTGCGCTGATCGACGATCCTGCCGCAGCCATCATGCAGTGCGGGTCGGGCGTGACCGCCTGCCACAATCTGCTGGCACTGGAAGTGGCGGGCTTGCCGGGCGCTGCGCTGTATCCGGGATCGTGGAGCGAGTGGGTTGGCGATCCTGCGCGGCCGGTGGCCAAAGGCGCGGCGTAATTCTTAACCGTCGAGGCGTAGACGGCGGAGCCGTCCACCCTACGTCATGCGCATCGTGCTGACATCAGAACGCGTGCAACGCGACGACGATCGCCACGCCCAGCCCGATCAACAATACCTGCGGCACCGACTCGCGCATCGTCGAACGCCGCTGCATCTGCGGCATCAGGTCGCTCACCGCGATATAGATGAAGCCTGACGATGCAAACACCAGCACGTACGGAATCAGGCCGCTGGCCCGGTCAAGCGTGTAATACCCCAGCAAGCCCCCCGCCACCGCCATCAGGCTGCACAGCAGGTTGAACACATAGGCGCGCAGACGCGAGAAGCCGGCATTGAGCAGCACGATGAAGTCGCCGATCTCCTGCGGAATTTCATGGGCAACGATCGCCAGCGCGGTGACGATGCCCAGTTCCGGATTGGCCAGGAAGGCTGCGGCGATCAGGATGCCATCGGTGAAGTTGTGCATGCCGTCACCGAGCAGGATCATCCAGCCGGCCTTGCCGGCTTCGCGCGCATCGTGCCCGTGGGCGTGGTGGTGACCGTCGCCTTCATGATGGTGCGAGTGGCGCAGCAGGGCCACCTTCTCCAGCACGAAGAAGGCCAGCAAGCCGCCCAGCAGCGTGGCGAACAGGCTCCTGGTATCGGCGCCCGAATCGAACGCTTCCGGCAGCGCGTGCAGCAGCGATGTGGCCAGCATGATGCCGACCGACAGGCTGACCATCTTTTCCACCACTTTCGACAGCAGGGCAAACGAGAAAATGGCAGCCCCGGAGATGCTGACGACGCCGGCGACGAGCGTCGCCAGCAGGATCGAGCGCAGGGTCGGGTCGATGAATGGGGCTGAAAACGGGTCGATTTGAAGGCCTCTTGTTCTGTACGTGCGACGAGCCGCAAACCGGGCATTGTACCGCTCCCGGCCTGCCCTCGTCCAAGGCGGCGCCTGCTACATCAGGCGACGCCGTATTTGGCGAACCACGCCAGCGCGCGGTTCCAGCCATCCTGCGCGTCCGCCGCGTTGTACATCGGGCGGTAGTCGGCGTGGAAGGCGTGGCCCGATTCCGGATACACGTGGATCGTCGAGCGGCTGTTGCCCTTGTCGAGCGCGGCCTGCATGCGCTGGACCGATTCGACCGGGATGCCGGTGTCCTTCGCGCCATACAGGCCCAGCACCGGCACTTTCAGGTTCTGGGCAAAGTCGATCGGGTGCTTGGGCGACGTGGCGGTTGCCTCGCCCACCAGGCGCCCGTACCAGGCGACGCCCGCCTTGACCTTGAGGTTATGCGCCGCGTACAGCCAGGTGATGCGCCCGCCCCAGCAAAAACCGGTGATACCCAGTTTTTCGGTGTTGCCGCCGCGCTGGGCGGCCCACGTGACCACGCGATCGAGGTCCGACATCACTTGTGCATCCGGCGTCTTCCCCACGATGTTCTTCATCAGCTCGGCCGTGCTCGGGGCCTTGGTCGCGTCGCCCTGGCGCACGAACAGGTCGGGCGCGATCGCCATATAACCCTGCTTGGCAAAACGGCGCACGACGTCCTTGATGTATTCGTGCACACCGAAGATCTCGGAAATCACCAGGATCACCGGCACGCCCGTCTTGCCCTTGGGCTGGGCGCGATAGACCGGCACATCCTGGCCGTCGATGACGAGGATGGTGTCGCCGGCGTCGAGACCGTCGGTATCGGTCTGGATCTGGGTCTGCGCCATGACCGGCAGCGCGCTGGCGGCAAAGCCGGTGCCGATGGCGGCCCGGATGAAGTCGCGGCGCCCGACGCCATCGGTGTATGCGCTCGCGCCAAGCAGGCTGCCGGCGTCGTTGACGAGGTCTTTCATGGTCATCCCTTCGATCAGTGGTGGACAGGCTTGCGAGTTTAGCATCGCCTGCACCGGGCACGCACGGCGCTACGTGTGCGCAGGCACCACTTCATCGAGGATCGCGTACAGCTTCTGCATGTCGACCGGCTTCACCAGATGGTGGTTGAAGCCGGCGGCCGCCGTGCGCGCGCGATCCTGCTCCTGGCCATAGCCGGTGATCGCCACCAGCACCGCGCGCTGCGCGCTGGCCCGGGCGCGCAGGCGCCGTGCCAGTTCGATGCCATCGATGTCGGGCAGGCCGATATCGAGCAGGTACACATGCGGCGCCACGTGCTCGGACGCGGCCAACGCCGGCAGCGCGGCATGCTCGACGTGCACCTCGTGTCCGGTCGATTCGAGCAGCAGCGCGAGCATCGTCGCCGCGTCCATGTTGTCGTCCACTACCATGATGCGAAGATGATCGGACGATGCCGGCGCGCGCATCGTGCCGGCAGCCGGCGCGTTGGCGGCAGGCGCCTCGCTGTCCAGGCGCGGCAGGCAGACCGTGAAGGTGCTGCCCTTGCCCTGCCCTGCACTGTGGCACGTGACGCTGCCGTGATGCAGGCTGACCAGACTTTTCACCAGCGCCAGGCCCAGGCCAACCCGCCCAGCGAGCGATCCGACGAACGCTCGGCCTGAGAAAACAGCTCGAACGCGCGCGCGACCAGTTCGGGCGCCATGCCGATGCCGTCGTCCGTCACGTGCAGCAGCACATGCGTGGCGCGCACTTCAGTAGACAGCGTGATGTGGCCACCTTCGGGCGTGTACTTCGCCGCATTGCTGAGCAGGTTGGCCAGCACCTGCACCAGGCGCTTGTGATCTCCCTCGACCAGCGGCGCTTGCGGCGGCAGTTCCAGCGCCAGGTGATGGCGGCGGGCGTGGATCAGGGGCGTGACCTGCTCGATCGCGTCGTTCACGATATGGCGAAGGTCCAGGCGTGCGGTGTGCAGCGCCACCAGGCCGCGCGTGACCCGCGAGACGTCGAGCAGGTCGTCGACGAGGCTCGTCATGTGGCGCACCTGGCGCCCGATGACCTGGCTGGTCTTGCGCACCTGCGCTTCATCGAGCCGCGCCCGTTGCAGCAGGTCGGCGGCCGCGCCGATGGGCGCCAGCGGATTGCGCAGTTCGTGCGCCAGCATCGCCAGGAATTCATCCTTGCGCCGGTCGGCGGCAGTGAGCTGCTCCTGCGCTTCGCGGCGCTCGGTGACATCGCGGAAGAAGAACGCGATGCCGCCATCGAACGAGCGATGGGTGCGCGTTTCGATCCATGCCTGGCGCCCGTCTGGCATGCGGTGGGCCAGCTCGAGAATCCCGGGGGCGCCGGTGCTCATCACGCGCCGGAACACGGCGTCGGCCGGGGTAGCGCGCAGTTCGGGCCAGACTTCCCAGTGGTTGTGGCCGATGACATCTTCGGCGCGGCGCTGCGTCAGGCGCAGGCCTTCGGCGTTCATGCGCAGGATGTTCCAGTCCTTGTCGAGCACCGCGAAGCCCTCGCCCATGCTGTCGAAGATGCTCTGGCTCTGGTCGCGTTCACGGCGCAGCGCGGCGTGCGCGCGGGCCGCTTCGACCGCCGACCAGGTACGCTCGGCGGTCTCCTGCGCCATCCGTATCTCGGCCTCGCGCCACCGCCGCGGCGTAGCATTCTGCACCGTCAGCACGACCCGCATCTTGCCGGCCTTGATGTACGGGACCAGCAGGTCGGCGCCGACGCCGATCTGCGCATAGACGCCCGTATTGCCCGCGGTGCGGCTGTCCTGCGCGACATCGTGGTTGACGACGGTCTGGCCGGCGCGCAGCGCAGCGATCATCGGCGGACCGAAATCGTCCATGACCATGATCTTGCCGGCCAGGCTCGCCACGCCCTGCGCGGTCCAGTCGCGCACGATCGCAACGGTGCCGGCGTCGTCGTCGATCTGCGCATACAGCACGCGCGACGCCTGCAGCGCGCGGCCCAGCAGCTCGCAGGCCGCCTCGGTGACGTCATCGGGGTTGGCGAGCTGCCGGATGCGGTCGGCCAGTGTGAGCTGGAAGGTCTGGTTTTCGCGGACCTCTTCGAGCTGCTGGACTTTTTCGAACAGCGCCTGCGCCGCGTGATAGGCCTCGGTGACATCGCTGCCTTGCGCAAAGATGCCCGTCACCTGCCCCTCGTGGCCGAAGATTGGCTGGCACAGCAGATCGACGTAGCGCTGTTCCAGCGCGCCATCGGGCCGGCGCTGCAGCGAGATCAATGAATCGCGCAGCACGACCGGTTTGCCGCCCGCGAAGACGCCATCGAATACGCGGCGCACGCCCTGCGCCGCCAGCTCGGGCAATGCGTCGAGCAAGGGTTTGCCGATCAGCTCGCGCCGCCCCACCAGCTGGTAATACGCTTCGTTGGCCATCTCGAAGACATGATCTGGGCCGGTGAGCACCGCAATGAAGCTCGGCGCCTGGTTGAACATGGTCTGCAACTGGCTGCGCTCCAGGCTCAGGATGCGCGTCATCGCCTCGTGCATCTGCGGCCGGGTCATCTGCGGCATGTCGGGCACCGCATGCGCGCCATGCCTGAGATGGTAGGCGCCGGTGGCGGCGTCGAAGCGGTACAGATCCGTGACATCGATGGCGTTTTGCGCCACGAAGGCGACCTCACTGGCCGCATCGAACACCGGTGTATGGATCGCGCTCCAGTAACGCTCGCCGAACACGTGCCCGCCCGGCGTCTCGCGCGGCACCGCATACCGCAGCAGCGCGCTGGTGTGCGGCTGCTTCGTCGCAAAAGCTTGTTCGATCGACCGGCGTACCTCGTCGACGTTGGTCGATGCGGGGTCGTTCGGATCGGCCGGAAACGCCTCGAAGATATGCTGGCCGACGATCTGCTGCGCCGTGCGCCCGGTCGACTCCAGATACGCGGGATTTGCACCAATGATGGTGAAATCCCGGTTGATGAGCAGGTAAGGATACGGCGAGGCCGCGAACAATGCCGCGTAGTCAGGTTGCGTAAACATCACTTATTCTCACATATAAATTGCGAGAAAAATACGCGTTCTGTAACGGATTTTTCGGTGGCTGGTCAAGCCACCCCTGCCTGGGCCAGGGCGCTTAGTCTTAGTGCGCCTTTTCCCAGTTTTCGCCCACACCCGTTTCGGCTACCAGCGGCACCTTCAGCGTTGCCACGCCGGCCATCAGTTCGGGCAGCTTCACGCGCACCAGTTCGAGTTCGGCCTGCGGCACTTCGAGCACCAGTTCATCGTGCACCTGCATGATCATGCGCGTGCCCAGTTGTTCGGTTTCGAGCCAGCCCTGCACGGCGATCATCGCCAGCTTGATCAGATCAGCCGCCGTGCCCTGCATCGGCGCATTGATCGCTGCCCGTTCGGCGCCGGCGCGGCGCGGGCCGTTCGGCGAATTGATCTCGGGCAGCCACAGGCGGCGGCCGAACACCGTTTCGACATAGCCGCGCGCCTTGGCCTGCAGGCGCGTCTCGTCCATATACTGCTTCACGCCCGAGAAGCGCGCGAAGTAGCGCTCAATATAATTAGCCGCCGCGCCCCGCTCGATGTTCAGATTGGCCGCCAGGCCAAAGGCGCTCATGCCGTAGATCAGGCCAAAGTTGATGACCTTGGCGTAGCGGCGCTGTTCGCTCTGCACGTCCGCTGGCGGAATGCCGAAGATCTCGGCGGCCGTTGCGCGGTGGATGTCTTCGCCATCGGCAAAGGCCTTGAGCATCGCGACGTCGCCCGAGATATGCGCCATGATGCGCAGCTCGATCTGCGAATAGTCGGCCGAGACGATCACGCTGCCCGGCGGCGCGATGAAGGCTTCGCGGATGCGGCGCCCTTCGGCGTTGCGCACCGGGATGTTCTGCAGGTTCGGCTCATTGGACGACAGGCGCCCCGTGATCGCCACCGCCTGCGAGTAATTGGTGTGCACGCGGCCCGTGCTGGCGTTGACCATCTTCGGCAGCTTGTCGGTATAGGTCGACTTGAGCTTGGACATGCCGCGGTGCTCGAGCAGGATCTTCGGCAGCGGGTAATCCTCGGCCAGCTTCTGCAGCACTTCTTCGTCGGTCGACGCGGCGCCGGTGGCGGTCTTCTTGATCACCGGCAGGCCGAGTTTGACAAAGAAGATTTCGCCGATCTGCTTTGGTGAACCCAGGTTGAACGGGCCGCCGGCCAGTTCGTACGCTTGCTGTTCGAGTTCGAGCATGCGCTTGCCCAGCTCGTTCGATTGCACACCCAGCAGCTCACTGTCGATCAGCACGCCGTTGCGCTCGATCTTGTGCAGCACTTCCATCGTCGGCATCTCGATGTCACGGTAGATGTACGTCAGGCCCTTGTCGGCTTCGACGTGCGGCAGCATCGACCCGTGCAGGCGCAGCGTGATGTCGGAATCCTCGGCCGCATACTCGGTGGCGCGGCCCAGTTCGACCTGGTCGAAGCAGATCTGGTTGACGCCCTTGCCGCACACGTCCACGAACGGAATCGTCGTGTAGCCCAGGTGGCGCATGGCCATCGTGTCCATGTCGTGTGGCTTGTGCGACTCGAATACATACGACTGCAGCAGCGTGTCGTGCACGATGCCCTTCAGGGCGATGCCATGGTTGGCGAAGATATGCATGTCGTACTTGAGGTTCTGGCCGAGCTTGGGCTTTGCCGGATTTTCCAGCCAGGACCGCATCTTTTCCAGCACGTGTTCGCGCTCGAGCTGGTCCGGTGCGCCGGCATAGCGGTGCGCCAGCGGGATGTAGGCGCCCTTACCCGGTTCGACCGACAGCGAAATGCCCACCATCTGCGCCGTCATCGGATCGAGCGACGTCGTTTCGGTGTCGACCGACGTCAACGCGGCCGCGTCGATCAGCGCCAGCCACGTCTCGAGCTGCTCTTCAAGCAGAATCGTCTCGTACTCGCCCTTGATGACCGGCATGCCATCGAGCGTGGCCTGCGCGCCTTCCGGCGAATTGAGCGGACCGCCGCCCGGCGCACTGCCGGCTGCCGGGCGCACGCTGCCGTCGCCGGCTTTGGCGCCGCCCAGGTCGCGCAGCATCGTCTTGAAGCCGTAGCGGCTGAAAAATTCACGCAGCGCGTCGGCATTTTCGGGCCGGCCGACGAGCGTTTCTTCAAATGACACCACGTGCTTGACCAGGTCGCAATCGGTTTTCACGGTGATCAGTTCGCGGCCTTTCGGCAGCCAGTCGAGCGCCGCGCGCAGGTTCTCGCCAACGGCGCCACCGATACTGCCGGCGTTTTCCATCACGCCGTCGAGAGAGCCGTGCAGCGTAAGCCATTTGACGGCTGTTTTCGGACCGCACTTGGGCACGCCCGGCACGTTGTCGACGGTGTCGCCGACCAGCGTCAGGTAATCGATGATGCGGTTTGGCGGCACGCCAAACTTGGCCAGCACGCCGGCGTCGTCCAGGCGCTCGTTGCTCATCGTGTTGATCAGCATGACCTTGTCGTTGACGAGCTGGGCCAGGTCCTTGTCGCCGGTGGAGACGACCGTTTTCATGCCGCGCGCGGTGGCCTGTACGGCCAGCGTGCCGATCACGTCGTCGGCCTCGACGCCCTCGACCATCAGGATCGGCCAGCCCATGAGCCGCACCACTTCGTGGATCGGCTCGATCTGCTTGCCCAGGTCTTCCGGCATCGACGCACGCGTGGCCTTGTACTCGGGATACAGGTCGTCGCGGAAGGTCTTGCCCTTGGCATCGAACACGCAGGCAATGTAGGCGGCAGGAAAGTCGGCGCGCAGGCGGCGCAGCATGTTGACCATGCCGTGCATGGCACCGGTCGGGAAGCCGTCAGGGCTCCTCAGGTCGGGCAATGCATGGAAGGCGCGGTAGAGATAGCTGGAACCGTCGACGAGCAGAAGGGTATTGTCCATAGGGGCGAAAATCAGGTAAGCATGCGGCGTCGAGAGTGGCGCCAGGGTCGCTGCCATTATCGCAGAATCCGCAGGATGAGCAGCGCCCGCTCCAGCGTCTCAATTCCTCGCGGCAATCGTTGGATGTGGCACACGTTTCACAGGGAGGCGGTACTGTTTGCTACAATGGACTAAACGACATTAGGTGACCATCATGCTGCGCTCGACACCCCGCTTTGCCCTCCTGACGCTGTGCCTGTTCGCCCACGCGGGCCTGGCCTCGGCGCAGCCGACCACACCACCGCAAACACAGACCCAGCCGGCGCCACGCGCCACGACGCCAGCCGCGCCAGCCCAGCAACAACGCCCAAGCGACGCCCCGCCGCAACTCGAGCGCATCGAGCCGGGCAGCGATGTGCCGGCCGTGACGATCCCGCCCCGTAAAGGCACGGTCATCACCGAGAAGCGCGGCAACGACGGCAAGGTCAACGAAGTCGAAGTGCAAGCCGGCCCAAGCCGCTACACCATGAAGCCCAACGTTGCACCGGGAAATGCCCAACCAGGCGATATCTCGGGCAGCAGCATCCGCGCCCCACAATGGCAAGTGATGGAATTTGATTTTGGCAATCCCAAGAAACAGAATACCGACGAGCAGCCGGCCGCCGCGGCGCCAGCCCGTGCCGGTGCAGCCGGGACCATCCCGGCCCGCGCCGATGTGCCGCCGCCACCTGCGCTCGAGCCGACCACCAAACAATGATCCCGCCTGCCGCGTTCGCGCGGCAGTGTCACGGCCATCGTCCACTTCTCTTTCTTGCTAGCTCATGGCAGTTTTCACCGCGGTCGCGCTGGATGACCTTCACCAGTGGATCAAGCAGTTCCCCCTCGGCCAGGCCGTCGGGCTTGAAGGCATTTCCTCCGGCATCGACAACAGCAATTTCTTCCTGAATACTCAGCACGGCATGCAGTCCGGCCATTATGTGCTGACGATCTTCGAGAACCTGCGCTTCGACCAGCTCCCCTTCTATGTCAACCTGATGCGCCACCTGGCCGGGCGCGGCATTCCTGTGCCGGCGCCGGTGCCCAACCACGACGGCGAACTGGTCGTGAGTCTGCACGGCAAGCCGGCGATCATCGTCAGCCGCCTGAATGGCAGCTCGCAACTCGACCCGCAGCCGGTGCATTGCGCCGAAGTGGGCCGCATGCTGGCGCGGATGCACCTGGCGGCGCACGACTTTGCGCTGCAGCAGCCGAACCTGCGCGGCATCGACTGGTGGACGGCGACCGCACCCGAGGTCGCCCCCTTGCTGAGCGAAGCCGAAGCCACGCTGCTGCAGGACGAGGTCGCATACCAGGCCGCGTTCGCCGCAAGCGCTACCTATGCCAACCTGACGCGCGGCCCGGTGCACGCCGACCTGTTTCGCAATAACGTGATGTTCGAGGGCGAGCGCCTGAGCGGCTGCTTCGACTTTTACTTTGCCGGCATCGATACCTGGCTGTACGACGTGGCCGTGACCGTCAACGACTGGTGCGTCGACCTGGCCACCGGCGAGCTGGACGAAGCCCGCGTGTGCGCCCTGCTCGATGCCTACCACGCGGTACGGCCATTCACGGCCGACGAGCGCGACGCATGGCAACCGCTGCTGCGCGCGGGTGCGCTACGCTTCTGGCTGTCACGCCTGTATGATCTGCACCTTCCACGCGCGGCCGAGCTGTTGACGCCGCACGACCCCACCCATTTCGAACGTATTCTGCGCGAGCGCATTGCGCGCCCCGCGCCGGGCTTGCCCTCCACTGTCATTACATGAACAAACTACCTGCATCTACCGGCTGGACCTGGCTCAAGAATGGCGCCCTGCTGTTTCGTCAACAACCTGCCGCGCTGACCACGCTGCTATTCGCCAATATCCTGGTCAGCATCCTGATCAGCGCCGTGCCACTGCTGGGCGCGATGGTGGCGGTGGTGCTGATTCCATCGTTCTCGATGGCGTTCATGATGGCGTGCTCGATGATCGAGAACGGCCAGCGCGTCACACCGGCCGTGGCGCTGACGGGTTTTCGCAAGCCGGTGCTGCGTGAGCTGTGCAAGGTCGGCATTGTGTATCTGGGCGTGTCGCTGATCCTGGCGCTGATCACGCGCTTTGCCGTGCAGCCGGACTTCTGGGAGCAGGTGCAGGCCCAGAGCACCAGTGGTACCCCGGCCGTGCTGGCAGGCCAGGACGTGCTGGCGATGTTTTTGATCTTCGCGCTCGACGTGGTGGCGCTGATTTCACTGTGCTTTGCCGCGCCGCTGACGTACTGGCAGAAAATGCCGCCGCTCAAGGCCGTGTTCTACAGCTTCTTTGCCGTCAAGCGCAGCGCCGGCATTTTCATCGTGATGCTGCTGGCATGGTTCGGCATCTTCTTTACCGTGTGCATGGTGATCGCCGTGATCCTGGGCGGCAGCAGCATCGCGCGCGTCGTGATCATGTGGGTGATCTTCTTGTTCGTCCTGCTGCTGCAGTGCGCGCTGTATGTGGGCTACCGCGAGATCTTCGGTGCGCCGCCAGCAGAGCCCGGCAACAAGGTCAGCCTCGACAAGCAGCGGTAATCAGGAAAGACCAGCAACAATCAGCCAACGCTGGCGGCATGGCCGCCAGCGTGACTGCCCACCTTAGCGGCCCACCCGCTCCAGCTTCGCGATCGACAGATCCAGCACCTTCACCCCCGCCGAACCAAAGTTGATCTGGGCCCGCGCCGCGCCGGCGCCGCCCTCGATATTGACGATCACGCCTTCGCCGAACTTGGCGTGGACCACGCTCTCGCCCACGCGCCAGCCCGTGCCATTGCCCGCCTTTTGCGTGATCTGCTGCGCGATCTTGTTGTCGCTGCCGCCTTCGCGGAACTTGGCGTCGTCCCACGCCGTGGTCGACTTGCGCCCGCCGAACCAGTTGCCCTGCACGCGTGGCGAGAGCCACTTGATCGATTCTTCAGGCAGTTCGTCGAAGAAGCGCGATTTCATGTTGAAGCGGGTCTGGCCGTGCAGCATGCGCTGCTGCGTAAAGCTCATGTACAGACGGCGGCGCGCGCGCGTGATCGCCACGTACATCAGGCGCCGTTCTTCGTCGACACCGTCGGCCTCGCGCGCACTGCTCTCGTGCGGGAACAGGCCTTCTTCGAGGCCCGTGATGAACACGGCGTCGAATTCGAGGCCCTTGGCCGAGTGCACCGTCATCAGTTGCAGCGCCTCTTGCCCGGCCTGCGCCTGGGCGTCGCCCGCTTCGAGCGACGCATGCGACAGGAAGGCCGACAGCGGCGACATCACGGTGGGCAGCGGCGCGCCGCCATCGAGGATCTCGATGCCGTCCTGATACACGACCGATTCGCCGGCCTGCGCCTGCGCCGGCGGGCCGAGGTGGGCCGGCGCCTGGGTGCCGAAGCCCTCTTCTTGCACGAACTGGGTCGCGGCGCTAACCATCTGCTCCAGGTTCTCGATGCGGTCGGCGCCTTCTTTTTCGTTGCCGTAGTGCGCCAGCAGCGTACTGCGCTCGAGCACCACGCGCACCAGTTCGGGCAGCGGCAATTGCTGGGTCTCGAAGCGCGCACCTTCGATCAGCTTGACGAAGTTGCCCAGCACGGTGCCGGCCTTGCCCGTCATGTACGGCACCGCTGCGTACAGCGAAATGCCGTAGCTGTCGGCCGCCATCTGCAACTGCTCGATCGAGCGCGCGCCGATGCCGCGCGTGGGGAAGTTCACCACGCGCATGAAGGCCGAATCGTTGTGCGGATTGTCCATCAGCTGCAGGTAGGCGATCGCGTGCTTGACCTCGGCGCGCTGGAAGTAGCGCAGGCCGCCGTACACGGTGTACGGAATGCCGGCCGCGAACAGCGCATGCTCGATCACGCGGCTTTGCGCATTGCTGCGGTACAGGATCGCGATTTCGTTGCGGCCCATGCCCTCGTTCATGAGGCTCTTGGATTCTTCGATGATCCACTGCGCTTCTTCGAGATCCGACGAGGCCTCATACACGCGCACCTGTTCACCCTGGCCGGCATCCGTACGCAGGTTCTTGCCCAGGCGCTTGGCGTTATTGGCGATCAGGAAGTTGGCGCTGTCGAGGATGTGGCCATGCGAGCGGTAGTTCTGCTCGAGCTTGATCAGGTTCTTGACCTGGTAATCGCGTTCGAACGCCGACATATTGCCGACGTTGGCACCGCGGAAGGCGTAGATGCTCTGGTCATCGTCACCGACGGCGAAGATGGCACCGCCGCCCGATTCGCCCTGCCCCGCCAGCAACTTGAGCAGGTTGTATTGCAGGTCATTGGTATCCTGGAACTCGTCGACCAGGATGTGACGAAAGCGCATCTGGTAGTGGTGGCGCAGCGGCGTATTGCGTGCCAGCAGTTCGTAAGAGCGCAGCAGCAGTTCGGCGAAATCGACAACGCCTTCGCGCTGGCACTGCTGGTCGTACAGCTCGTAGAGCTCGACCATGCGGCGCTCGATCGGGTCGTAGGCTTCGACCTGCGAAGCGCGCAAGCCCTGGTCTTTGGCATTATTGATGAAGTACATCAGCGCTTTGGCCGGGTACTTGTCATCGTCGACGTTGTGCGCCTTGAGCATGCGCTTGATCAGCGACAGCTGGTCTTGCGAATCGAGAATCTGGAACGTCTGCGGCAGCGCGGCGTCGCGATAGTGCGTGCGCAGCAACCGGTTGCACAGCCCGTGGAAAGTGCCGATCCACATGCCGCGCGTGTTAATCGGCAACATCGACGACAGGCGCGTGAGCATTTCTTTCGCCGCCTTGTTCGTGAACGTTACCGCCATGATGCCGGCAGGCGAGACCTGGTTGGTCTGGATCAGCCAGGCGATGCGCGTGGTCAGGACGCGCGTCTTGCCTGAGCCGGCGCCGGCCAGGATCAGGGCGCTTTGCGCCGGCAATGTGACGGCGGCAAATTGTTCAGGATTCAGGGTGTCGAGTTTCAGCATCTGGCCATTATACCGCCGCGATATACTGTATGCCCATCCAGTTTCGTGGCGTACGCGTGATCCATGGGCGGGACATTGACTAGCCGTTCGAGCGTGTCGTCTGGAATTGTGGCAGGCCGTCATCGAGTTTGAGCCAGTCCAGGCGGCTGCGTACGAACACGTGATCGGCTGGCGGCACCTGGTTCGGGTCATCCAGGCTGGCAGTGGCGATATCGATCTCGTCGGGCCACCTGTCGTCCTGATAGGTCAGCGTCGTGCCGCACGCCGCGCAGAAACCGCGCACGGCCTGGCTGCTCGACCGGCGTACCGCCAGTTGGCCGGCAGTCCAGCGCAGCGCATTGCTGGCGACACTGAACCACGCAAACGCCGGCGCACCCGACGCCTTGCGGCAATCGGCGCAATGGCACAGTGTGCTGTTGAACGGTGCGCCATCGGTTTCGAATCGGACTGCGCCGCAGGAACATCCACCAATGAACGTCATCACGTCTCCTGTCGTTATCTTCGTACATTTCGTCGAGGAAATCTCATCAACTGTGCTCAATTGTCGGAATTCAAGCTTCCCAAGCGCGCGCCGTGTGACGAGTGTTTCGCTTATGTTAACACCAGCTTTGCGACAAGCTCGTGAAAATCTTAATAAGGAGAATGATCATGCTAGGACGCGTAGTGACCATGGCCGCGCTGGCCGTTGGCGGTGTGATGCTGTCGAAAAAATTCAAGGGAAACAATGGCTTTGGCGCCAGCTCGGGAATCGTCGAGACCATTGAAATCAATGTGCCCGTAAGCACCGCCTATAACCAGTTCACGCAGTTCGAAGACTTCCCGCAATTCATGAAGAGCGTGAAGGAAATCCGCCAGCTCGACGACAAGCACCTGCATTGGCGCGCCAATGTCGCCGGCGAAGAAAAAGAGTGGGATGCCGAAATCACCGAGCAGATTCCGGACAACCGCATCGCATGGCGCAGTGTCACCGGCGTGAAAAATGGCGGCGTCGTTACCTTCCACAAGATCTCGGACACCGTCACGCGCATCGCGCTGCAGATGGATTACGAACCGGAAGGGACGCTGGAAACCTTGGGCGACGCCCTGGGCGCCGTGCGCATGGAAGCGCGCGCCAACCTGGCCAACTTCAAGGAGCTGCTCGAGCAGCGCGGCAGCGAAACCGGTGCCTGGCGCGGCAAGGTCGATCAGCACTGACCGATCCGTGCACCCTCGCCGGCACCGGCACGCCGGTCAAGGCCGGCGGCTGTTGACCGGTTTGATCGATGCCGGCAGCGCCACGCGCTCGACTGGCGTCGTCTGCGCCGCAATAAAACCTTCGAGCGCCAGCGACAGATCGGCCACGACCTGCGGGCCATAGGCCGCTTCGATCAATTTGTACTGGCGCTCGATGAGCGGGGCGATATCGTCGATCAGGCGGTCACCCTTCGGGGCGAGGCGCACCCAGATGCGGCGCTGGTCGGCCGCCACACGCTGGCGCTCGATCAATCCCAGCTCTTCCATCCGCGACAGCACGCCCGTCATGCTCGGGCTCAGGATCTGGCACAGTTCGCACATCTCGCGTGGTTCCAGCTGCTCGTGCTCGTCCAGCACGCGCAGGATGCGCCATTGCTGCTCGGTCACGCCGAAATGGTTGAGGATGGGACGGAAGTGCAGCAACAACGATTCGCGTGCCTTCAGAAAAAGCTGGGGAAGATTGCGGTGGGTAATCCGGCGGGCCAAGGAATGCTCCGTAATAGGTAATTCTGTCTCTGGTTCTGCATCGGCCGCTGCGCACGGATGCGCGGCAATCGTGCCTGGCTGACTAATATACTTGCCAGCCCGATGGATTTCGCTTCACGCAGCCGATTCCATGCGAATTTTTTGTGAACAGATATTACCGCAGCCCCTCTAAAGCACGAAAGAGCGACTCGATGGCCGCCCTTCACGTCAGCGGAAACGCATCAACCGGCAACCGGCGCCGGCCGTGCCAGGCCCTTCGCCCGCGCATCGCGGATCAATGCGCGCACCGTCTTGTCGGCGACTTTGCTTTCGCGCTCCATCTCCTTGCCCAGCATGCCCATCCTTTCACCCAGCACGTGCATCGGTTTGCCGGCCTCTTCCATCTGGCGACCAATCGCTTCCATCGATGCGTGCGACTTGCGTATCTGCGGCGAATCGTAGGCCTGGCCGATCTGCCGGCCTGCGGCGTTCATGCGCGCTCCGGTCGCCGCCATCTCGCGGCTGAGGCGCTCGCGCTCGGCCTGGTCGCGTGCGCTTTCCATCAGGCTGCTCAGGCGTTCCATGTGCTGGCTCAGCGCCTGCATGCCGCCATCGATCTCGCGCATGTCGCGCTCGCTCGGCAGATTGGCCTTGTTGGCGGCAACGCGGTCCATCTCGCGTCCCAGCGCGTCCATTTTTTTGCTGTGGACATCCATTTCCTTGCTATGCACATCCATGCGCGCACTCAGCCGGTCCAGCGGCGCCCAGGCGGTACGCACCTTGGCCATGACTGCGGCATCCTGGATCACGTAGTCGCGCCCGCCTTCACGGAACCAGATGAATTCGCCCGGAATGGCGCGCTGGGCCGCCTTCACCGCTGGCCAGTCGTCACTGCTGCCGCTGATATTGAAGCTGCCTTCCTTGCCGCGCACCAGCGCGTACGGCTCGCCCTGCGTCACGCGCACCGCGCGCCAGGATTCCTGCGCGCCAGCCTGCATGGGCATGCTCAAAGCCAGCGACGCGGCGCACAGCGCCAGGCCAATGAAGGGAAGCGCCAGTCGGCGCGTGAGCGGTGTGGAATGCGGCATGAGGTTCTCCTTGGGCCAGGAACAATGGCAACAGGCCGGACGCGCCGGCGATGAAAACACTCTAGTCCCCTGCCCCGGCACGAGCCAGCACACTGCGACAGGCCGTCGAAATCGCGGCGCAGACCGTCAATCGAGGCCCGTAACGACAACGCGGCCCGAAGGCCGCGTGCATCACATGCAGATGGTGCGGGCCTTAAGGCCTGCGGTGATCAATAGACGACCACCGAGCGGATCGATTCGCCGGACTTCATCAGGTCGAAGCCTTCGTTGATACGGTCGAGCGGCAGGTGATGGGTGATCAGCTCGTCGATATTGATCTTGTTTTCCATGTACCAGTCGACGATCTTCGGCACGTCGGTGCGCCCACGGGCGCCGCCGAAGGCCGAACCTTTCCATTCGCGGCCGGTCACCAGCTGGAACGGACGGGTGGCAATTTCTTGGCCAGCAGCAGCCACGCCGATGATGATCGACTTGCCCCAGCCCTTGTGGCAGCACTCGAGCGCCTGGCGCATCGTGTTGACGTTGCCGATGCACTCGAAGCTGTAGTCGGCGCCGCCGTCGGTCAACCCGACAATGGCGTCGACCACATTCTCGACCTGGGTCGGATTGATGAAATGGGTCATGCCGAACTTGCGCGCCATCGCTTCGCGTTCCGGGTTCAGGTCGACACCGATGATCTTGTCGGCGCCCACCATCCGGGCTGCCTGGATCACATTCAGGCCGATGCCGCCCAGACCGAACACGACGACATTCGCGCCTGCCTCGACCTTGGCGGTGAAGATCACGGCGCCGATGCCGGTGGTCACGCCGCAACCGATATAGCAGATCTTGTCGAATGGCGCGTCATTGCGCACTTTTGCCAGGGCGATCTCGGGCACCACGATATAGTTCGAGAAGGTCGACGTGCCCATGTAGTGATAGATCGGCTGGCCGTCGATCGAAAAGCGCGACGTCGCATCCGGCATCAGACCGCGGCCCTGCGTCGAGCGGATCGCCTGGCACAGATTGGTCTTTTGCGACAGGCAGAATTTGCACTGGCGGCATTCCGGCGTGTACAGCGGAATCACGTGATCGTCCTTACGCAGGCTGGTCACGCCCGGGCCGACGTCCACCACGACACCCGCGCCTTCATGGCCCAGGATCGATGGGAAGATGCCTTCCGGATCAGCACCCGACAGCGTGTAGTAGTCGGTATGGCAAATGCCGGTGGCCTTGATCTCGACCAGCACTTCACCGGCCTTCGGGCCTTCGAGTTCCACTTCTTCGATCGTCAGCGGCTGACCCGCTTTCCACGCGATTGCTGCCTTGGTTTTCATGTCGTTTTCCCGTTGCTTGAATGGACCGGCGCGCGCAGGCGCGCTGCAAAACGCCATGATAACAAGCTTGGGGCATCATGGCCGCGCGCTGCCGTGGATGCCGGTATCAAGTCGCCCGGCTGGTGGATCGCACGCCATGCCAGCGCGCACAACGGCGGGACGCGTGGCCCTATTTGGGCAGCCATATCCATACGACATGAACGTCATTACACAGTAACAAACGGTCGCTACTGTTCCCGCTTGCCGGTTCGGCGGTGCGGTCGGTCCGTGTGCTCGTTCAATGATGTTTGCGAGGAAATGCATGAATACGGCCGGGTACGTGACCACGAAGAATAACGTTTCAAATGAATCGTTGACCGATGTAGGGCAGACGGCGCTGCCGGGCACGATGCACGCCGGGGCGCGCCAGGACCTGGTCTTCCATACGACAACACTGCTGTTCGCCGCCTCGGTGCTCCTGATGCTGACCGGGTTGATCATCTCGCTGACGATCGGCGCCTGGCCGGCCCTGCGCGAGTTCGGTCCGGGGTTCGTGACACGGGTCGAGTGGGATCCGGTCAACCAGCAGTTCGGCGCCATGATCGCCATCGGCGGCACGCTGATGACGTCGATCATCGCACTGGCCGTGGCATGTCCGGTCAGTTTCGGCATCGCCCTGTTCCTGACCGAAATCTGTCCCGGATGGCTTCGCCGCCCGCTTGGTACTGCCGTCGAGCTCCTGGCCGGGGTCCCCTCGATTATCTACGGCATGTGGGGATTTTTCGTCTTCGCGCCCGTCTTTTCCGCGTATGCACAGCCGGTGCTGGCCGGCACACTCGGGCAAGTGCCAGTTCTGGGCACGCTGTTCAGCGGCTCACAGAACGGCCTGGGCATCCTGACCGCCGGCCTGATTCTCGCGATCATGATCATTCCATTCATCGCATCCGTCATGCGCGACGTCTTCGCCATTGTCCCGGCCGTGCTGAAAGAATCGGCATATGGCCTGGGCTGCACGACATGGGAAGTTGCGCACAAGGTCGTCCTGCCCTACACACGCAACGGTGTGGTTGGCGGGGTGATGCTGGGCCTGGGCCGGGCGCTTGGAGAAACGATGGCCGTCACTTTCGTGATCGGCAATGCGCATCACCTGTCCTGGTCACTGTTCGCCGCAGGCAGTTCGATCTCGTCGACACTTGCCAATGAATTCGGCGAAGCTGAACAGGCCATGCACGTGTCGTCACTGTATGCCCTTGGCTTGATCCTGTTCGCCATCACGTTCATCGTGCTGGCCGCCGCCAAGCTGATGCTGCTGCGCATGGCGAAACGGGAAGGCACGACATAACCGGCGGGCTGCGGGCCAGATACCGGCGACGACGCTAAGTCGGTGCGTCGACCAGAAGTTCGGGCTGTAGTGCGCGGATACGCAGCTCGGTAAAGTAACCGCCGGCTTCGTTATAGCGCAGGTAATGGCGGCCACACCCGGTGCAGCGCGCCACGGTACAGCGGTTGGCCGGATAGAAGCGCGGGGCGATCGGCGCATCCGCACTTTCGTAACGGGTGCCTGCCGGATGATATTCGGCGAAGGTCGGCTCGTCGTAGGGGTCTTCGAACAGGACCCCGATGTCTTCGAAGCCGTCAAGTTCCAGCGTCAATGGCAGCGCGGTCCAGGCTTGTAACGGTACGGCCATGCAGCTGCATGGGGTCGTCACCCGTGAAGAGGCCTGTGCCAGCTGTGTCAGTGTCGTGAAATCGATGTACTGCATGTCAATCCAATCCCGGCGAAGCGCCGTCTGCCCACATCACTCTGATCGGACACGGTACCAGATGCGGGTCCGTGCCGGTGCATGGCATTCTTGCACAGGATGCGATACCATCGTTCCCTGCGCCATCTGCAGGGTCACCTGGAGAACACCATGTCCGATCCTTTACCGGTGCGCGCCGCACCATGCCCGCTTGAGCTTTCCGATGCATTTCCCCGCGCCTTGCGCGTTGACGCCCAGGCGCTTTGCGCCACCCACGTCTGGCATCCACATCCCTCTCACCTGCACTTCATCGTGGCATTGGCCGATGAGAAGCTTGCCATCCCGACACGCTTGTATTTTGACGCCTCCCTGCTCGCAGCGACTGGCGATCTCAATGCACGCCAGCGCGCCATGCTGTGGTGCCTGGGCACGCGCCACCACAACGGCCATGTCCGTGAAGAATGCCTGCGTCACCTGCTGGCCAACCTGCAAGACTGGATGGCACCGTTCGTGGTGCAGTTGATCGGTGAATACGTCCACGAGATCATCGAGCTGATCGATGCGGCACTGACCACGCTCGATCCGCGCATGCAGACTGCGTTTGCATGCTTTGCCAGGGACAATCCGCGCTACATCGATACGATCGAACGGCGCACGATCAGCTACCGCCCCGCTGACTACGACAGACGGTCCGGTCGCTCGCGCGATTACCCGGGAGCGCGCGCCGTGGCGCGGCTGCGTCAGCTGGAGCGCGCAGAACGCGATGCGGCGTGAGGCCTGCATCATGCTGTATGGATAAATGCTGCGTGCGTAATCCCAGGACCGTGCCGCTACGCTATGATTTGCGCCCCAGCATGGTTTCTTTGGAAAGTAAAACGCAATGATTGTCGGCATCGACCTTGGCACGACCAACAGCCTGATCGCAGTATGGGACAACGGCGCGGCGCGCCTGATCCCGAACAGTCTCGGGGAGATGCTGACCCCTTCCTGCGTGAGCGTCGATGAAGACGGTGCGATCCTGGTTGGCCAGGCTGCGCGCGAACGTCTGCAAACCCATCCGCAGGCAAGCGCTGCCAATTTCAAGCGCCTGATGGGCAGCGACAAAACCCTCTATCTCGGCAAGCGCGGGTTTCGTCCCGAAGAACTCTCTGCGCTGGTATTGCGCTCGCTGAAGGAAGACGCCGAAGCCGCCCTTGGCCACCCGGTGACCGAAGCGGTGATCACGGTGCCTGCGTATTTTTCGGATGCGCAACGCAAGGCCACCCGCACCGCCGGCGAACTGGCCGGTCTGAAGGTCGAGCGCCTGCTCAATGAACCGACCGCCGCCGCCCTGGCCTACGGGATCCACCTGCGCGACGGCGAATCGAAATTTCTCGTGTTCGACCTGGGTGGCGGCACCTTCGACGTGTCGGTACTCGACCTGTTCGACAGCGTCATGGAAGTGCGCGCGTCGGCCGGCGACAACTACCTGGGCGGCGAGGATTTCGTCACAGCGCTGGTCGAGCATTTCTTCGCCGCGGCGAGCGTGCCGGCCACGCTGCGCGCAGACGCGCAGTTCATGCAGCGCCTGGCCGCGCAGGCCGAACTGGCCAAGCGCGCCCTGAGCGAGTCTCCGCGCGCCACCATCCGCGTGGTCGATGGCGACACGCAGTATGCGCTGGAGCTGGACGAGGCGGGTTTTGAAAAGCTGTGCGCGCTGCTGCTGGCACGCCTGCGCGCGCCGGTCGAACGGGCGCTGCGCGACGCGCGCCTGCCGATCGCCGAGCTGGACAATATTGTGCTGGCCGGCGGCGCCACCCGCATGCCGCTGGTGCGCAAGATGGCGGCGCGCATGTTCGGTCGCTTCCCGGCGTGCGACATCGACCCCGACCAGGTAGTGGCGCTCGGCGCCGCCGTACAGGCCGGGCTCAAGATGAAGGATGCGGCGCTGGACGAAGTGGTGATGACCGACGTCGCGCCATATTCGCTCGGCGTGGCCACCACGATGCACATCGACGCCGACCATTTCTCGCATGGCCATTTCGACCCGATCATCGAACGCAACACGGTCATCCCGGCCAGCCGCGTCAAGCGCTACTTCCCGCTACAGGACACGCAGCGCGTCATCGAACTGCTGGTCTACCAGGGCGAAGCGCGCATGGCGAGCGACAACATCAAGCTCGGCGCGCTGACCATTCCGCTCGCCACCGGCAACGACGAAGGTGTCGACGTGCGCTTTACCTACGACGTGAATGGCCTGCTGCAGGTAGAAGCGACGCTGGTGCACACGCGCGACGTGCACACCCTCGTCATCGAAGGCAATCCGGGCATGCTCAGCGCGCCGGAAATCGCACAACGCTTCCAGGCGCTGTCCGAACTCAAGATCCATCCGCGCGATCACATGGAAAACCGCACGCTGCTCGCGCGTGGCGAACGCCTGTACCAGCAACTGCGGGGCGACGAGCGCGAGCGTCTGGGCCGCGAAATTGCGCGCTTCGAGCAGGCGCTGGGCACCCAGGAACGGCGCGTGATCGTGCCGGCCGTCGACGTGTTTCGCCAGGTGCTCGATTATTTCGACCACCAGAGTTTCCTGCTGCCCGAGGCATAGCCCCCGATGGCCGCCACGTTTGCATTTCTCGACGCGCTCGGGCTGGATCAGGATGCGCGCGAGCGCGACATCCGCAGCGCCTACGCCCGGCGCCTGAAGACCATCGACCAGGAACACGACGCACAAGGCTTCCAGGACCTGCGCGCGGTGTACGAAGAAGCAATGGCCTGGGCCGCGTGGAAAAAACGCGAAGCCGAGGCCGAAGCCCCGCCGGCAGCCACCACGGCCATGGCCCCCACGCCGGCTGCCGACGCAGCCCCAGAACCACCTGCCGCGCCCGAGCCGGTCGATGCGGACGATCCACGGTCAATGGGTGAAGCCGCCTTCGGACGGCTGGCGACGGAGATGGAAGGGTTGCTCGCACAGCCGGCCCAGAACAACCCCGATCCGTACGAGGCGCTGCTCCGGCGCAGACTGGACGACGATGACCTGATCAACATCGACGCACGGATCGTGTTCGAGGCGATCGTCGCCACCGTGCTGGCGCACGGCTGGCGGCCCGGCCACGAAAACCTGTTCGCGGCGGCGCTCACGGTATTCGGCTGGGATGCGGACCCGCAGCGACTGCTGGCGTTCGGCCATGCCGGCATGGTGCTCGACCGGGCGCTGGCCGAGCGCCGCCTGTTTGCCACGCAGCCACCGGCAAGGCAAGCCGCCATGCGCCGCGCTGCACGCGCGCTGCGCGACACCGGCGCGCCCACGGTACAGCGCCTGCGCAACGACATGCGCATTGTCGAAACGATGGTGGCGCGGTTCCCTCACATGATGCGCATCCTGGTCAGCTTCGAGAACGTGGAGCAGTGGCGGGCCGCTTACCAGGCGCGCTTCGGTGCGCAAGCAGAGGCCGCGTTCGACATTGACGACGATCTTGCCGTGCCGGTGCAACCCCGATCGCTGGCTGCCTGGCTGTGGGTCATCGCGCGCAATGTGGCGCTGATCGTCGTGACAGCGCTGCTGCTGTACGCAGTGTTCAAGGCGACCGACCCCACACCGGCGACGCCGGCTGTCAGCCAGCAGGTACTGGACGCGCACGTTCCGCCACTACGCTACCAGCCGCCGTCCGGCGCGAAGCCCGGCGTGCTCGATACGCGGGTACGGGTCTTCCTGGACGCGGACAGGCGGGTCAGCCAGACACGCAATGTCTCGACCTCGGGCGAGCCGGGCTTCGACGAGGCGGTGGCCGAGGCGCTGCGACAGGCCACGCCGTTCCCGCCCGAAACACCGGCCGAGTTCGAGGTAAGCTATACGACCACCATCACGGCCCGGCAAGCTGCGAAAGCAAATGCGCCGGCGCCGCGGCAAGCCACCCACGGCATCACCCCGGGGGCCGCACTGTTGGGCAAGCACGTTCCCCCCATCGACTATCAGGCGGACCGCTTCACGCAGCCTGGCGAACTGACACTGCGATATCGTGTCGATCTCAACGCTGACGGCGTGGTCGTGCGCGTCAAGCAGATCAAGGGATCGGGCGAGCCGCGGCTGGACCACGCGATGGAGAATGCCCTGCGTGCAGCCAAGCCGTTCCCGGCCGATACGGCGCGCAGTTTTGACGTGGAATGGTCCACCACGGTCACGCAAATACAGCGTACCGACGCCGATCGCACGCAGCCGCCCCCACGCGAAGCGTAAGCGGCGGCCTGTGCCCGCCGCCAATCTAGGCTATGCTTGCCGGTTGGATTAATCAGGCAGAGCGCACGATGCATATTTACTCGACTCATTCCGTGGGCGTCATGACGCGCCCATGCACCACCCTGGCAACTGCAGGCCGCTTCCCGGCACGAACGGAGCGCACCTGATGTTTCATCTGATGTTCAGCCTTCCCTGCCTGCTGGTCCTGGTGCGCTGGCTCTGGCCGCTGCCGTTGTCCACGAAATCCAAAGTGGCCAGTGCTGTCGTGCTGGTACTGGTCTCGCAGTACCACCTGTGGTCGCGCCTGTCCTCGGGCAGCGTGTTCTCGCCCGAATTTCCGAAAGGGCTGGTCATCCTGTTCAACTGGGGCTTTGGCGCGATCCTGCTGCTGGCGGTGTTCCAGTTGCTGCTCGATGCCGGCACCCTGATCGCGATGGCGATCCGGCGCCGGCGCGTGGCGATTGCGCCGCGCCTGCGCTACGGCATCGCCATTGCGGCTGCGCTGCTGGCAGCCCTGGGCGTGAACCAGGCGATCAAATCGCCGTCGCTCGAAGACGTGCTGATCGAGGTGAAGAACCTGCCGCACGAATTCGACGGCTATCAGGTCGTGCACCTGACCGACCTGCACATCAGCCGCCTGTTCGACGCCACTTGGACGCGCAAGGTCGTCGCCGACGCCAATGCGCTGGACGCCGACCTGATCGTCATTACCGGCGACCTGATCGACGGCAATATCGCGCACCGCGAACGCGACGTGGCGCCGCTGCGCGACCTGCGCGCGCCCGACGGCGTCTGGGTCATTCCCGGCAACCACGAATACTTCTTTGGCCACAAGGCGTGGATGGCGTATTTCGCAGGCCTGAACATGACGCCGCTGGACAACAGCCATACCGTCCTGAAGCGCGGCGCCGGGCAACTGGTGCTGGCCGGTGTCAATGACGTGACCGCACCGCAGACCGGCGCGGCGCCGCCCGACGTCGACGCGGCCCTGCGCGGCGCGCCGGCCGGCGTACCCGTGATTCTGCTCGACCACCAACCGCGTAATGCCCGCCATGCCGCCAGCCGCGGCGTCGCGCTGCAACTGTCCGGCCACACCCACGGCGGCATGATCGTCGGGCTCGACCGGGTGGTGGCGCGTGCCAACAACGGCTTCGTGTCGGGCCGCTACGATGTCGACGGGATGACGCTGTACCTGAACAACGGCACCGCATTGTGGCCGGGATTCGCGCTGCGCCTGGGCGTGCCGTCCGAGCTGACCCGGATCACGCTGCGGCGTCAGACGGCGCGTTCATGATCCTGCGATGACCAGCCGCATGCGCTGCTCGACCTGATCCGACCCGGGCCGCATCGGCTCTTGCCATCCCGTGGCAACGAACCCGGCGCGCGTGTAGAGGCGAACTGCCCCGTCATTGGCGCAATTGACGCCAAGCTGCATGGCAGTGGCGCCGCGCCCGCCCGCCCAGCGCACCGCCTCGGCCAGCAAACCGGCGGCCACACCCTGCCCGCGTGCTTCGGGCGCCACCCACATCTGAAACAGGTTCACGAGGGCCGGGTCGTCCGCGTCGACCTTCGCCCAGGCCAGCCCGGCGGGTTGGCCCGCGACGTGGGCCACGAGTGGATGGTCGATGCCGGACGTGGCCGCTCGGGCCAGGCGCGCTGCCCATTCTTCGGCCGGCCGCGTGGATTCGGCAGCCAATGTGCTGCCAAAGGCGTCGGGGGCGTCTTCCAGCGCGCGCAGACGGAGCGCGCGGTAAGCCGGCCATTCGTCGGGTAAGAAATGGCGAATCGTGTAGCCAGCCAGTTGGTACGCCATGCACGTGCTCCTGTTGGTGATCGGAGGACGATTCTAGCAAGCAATTCTGGCCTTGTGGTTCAATCCTGTTCCCACTCTTCCAGCTTGCGCTTGCGTGCGCGGCCTACCTCGATCCGGTTGCGTGTCGTGAAGGCGATCAACCGTGCCACGACCACCGCCAGGTACATCAAACCGACGAGCATCTCGACGCTGGCCAGCGCCCGCGCCGGTGGCGTCAGCGGAATCACGTCGCCGATGCCCGTGCTCGAGAGCAGCGCAAAGCTCAGGTAATTGAGTTCGGTCCAGGTACGCGGCGCGCCCGCGTTGACGGCGGCGGCAAAGGTGCCGGGCTGGACTTCCTGCAGCAGGATGTACATGTGGGTGAAGGCCCAGGCCAGCAGCGTGAACGTGGCGCCGGCCGCGAACAGCTCGTCGGTCGTGGCGCGTTCGTCTTCCATCATGTAGGCGATCAGGCTGCCGGCCGCGTAGAAGTAGAACAACGCCTCCAGCCCCGACGACCAGGCCAGCAGGTGGTTGTAGCCCAGCAGGATCTGCGCCAGCAGCAGCGCGATGATCGGTACGGCCAGCGCCCAGCTCACACGCACCTCGCCGGGCGTACGGCGCACCATGCGGATGGCAAAGGCCAGCACCACGATGCCGAAGCAGTTGAAGGCCACCTGGCCGGCGCGCGTTCCTTCGATGAAGGGGTATGACAGCATGCCGAGCAGCTGCACCAGCAGCAGGATGGCGGATGGATGGCGGCGGGTGTGGATGAACAGGCGTGGAGCGATCATGGCGGCAGGACAAAGTCGTAAGTACTGCCATTGTAGGTTCAGCCGGCCGAAAACAGGCTCCCGAATGCGTGCGCGGCCATGCGCGGGTCGGCCGCACCGTACACGCTGGTGATCGCCGCGACCAGGTCGGCGCCGCGCGCGACCAGGGGCGCGGCGTTGGCCGGCGTCATGCCGCCGATGACGACGAGGGGCAGCGTGAACTCCGCGCGCGCCTGGTCAAGGAGTTCCGGTGGCGTCACGAACGTGTATTTTTTAACCGGTGATGGGTAGAAGCCACCGAAGGCAAGGTAGCTGGCGCCGGCGTCGCGCGCAGCACGCGCCAGCGCCAGGTCGCCATAGCACGAGGCGCCGACGATCTTGGCCGGGCCCAGCAGCGCGCGGGCAGCGGCAAGCGCCCCATCCGTGTGGCCCAGGTGCACGCCATCGGCGTCGAGCACCTGGCACAGGTCGAGATGGTCGTTGATGACGAGCGGACAGCCGTGGCGGCGGCACAACGCCAGCAGCGCCGTGGCCTGTTCGAGGCGCAGGCGCGCGTCTGCCTCCTTGTGCCGGTATTGCACCAGGGCGGCGCCGGCGCTCAGCGCGGCATCGGTGGCGGCCAGCAGCCGCTCGGTGTCGTTCCAGTTCGGTGTGACGAGATACAAGCCCTTCATAGTGGCTCCTTCAATGTGGTTGGCACAGGCGGCGCGGGATGCGCTGCCCCGGGGCGATCGCGAACGATTGCGCCAGTGTGGCGTGTGTATAGGCCTGGGCGTGCCCGAGGGCGATGGCCATCGACTCGCCCAGCGCCAGGCGACCCGCCAGCGCAGCGGCCAGCGTGCAGCCGCTGCCGTGATAACTGGCCGGCAGGCGCGGCCAGTGCCACTCGCGCAACATTTGACCGTCCTGCAGCCAGCGGTTGATGACCGTGTCGCCCGGCGCATGGCCGCCCGTGACGAGCATCTGCACCGTGCCTGGGGCGTCCAGCGCAGCGCGCTCTGGCAGGTTGGGCAGCACGATCGTCGCCAGCGTCAGCAAATCGGACAAGGCGCCACTGGCGTTGCCCTGCCCAAGCGCGTCGCCATGGCCGCTGGCCAGCACCGGGTCGAGCACCACCGGCAGATCGGGTTGCCGCGCGCGCAGGTCACGGATGACGCCCGCAATCGCCGCCGCATTGGCCGCGTTGCCGGGGATGCCCAGCTTGACGGCGCGGATGTCGAAGGCGGCGACCAGCGGCGCAGCCTGGCGCGCGACCAGGCCGGCATCGACCGGGTGCACGTCGAACACGCGGTTATTGTCCTGGCAGGTCAGCGCCGTGGCCACCGGCAGCGCGTGGGCGCCCTGCGCGGCAATGGCCAGGATATCGGCCGCCAGGCCCGCGCCGCCGCCGGGATCGAGCCCGGCGAAGACCAGCACGCACGGTGTCATGGGGCGAGGTTACCCGTGACGTTGCCCGTGATCTTGCCCTCGACCGGCGACGACGGCGATGCCGCGAAACGTTTTGGCATGCGCCCCGCCAGGTACGCATCGCGCCCGGCCAGCACCGCATGCTTCATCGCGCGTGCCATACGCACCGGGTCGCGCGCGCCGGCAATCGCGGTGTTCATCAGCACGCCGTCGCAGCCGAGTTCCATCGCGATTGCCGCATCCGACGCCGTGCCCACGCCGGCATCGACCAGCACCGGCACCGTGGCCTGCTCGATGATCAGCGACAGGTTCCACGGGTTGAGGATACCCATCCCCGAGCCGATCAGCGACGCCAGCGGCATCACGGCCACGCAGCCGATCTCCTGCAGAATGCGGGCCTGGATCGGATCGTCGCTGCAATAAACCATCACGTCGAAGCCGTCGCGCACCAGGGTTTCGGCGGCCTTGAGCGTTTCAGGCATGTGCGGGAACAGCGTGGTGGCGTCACCCAGCACCTCGAGCTTGACGAGATTGCGCCCGCCCAGCAGCTCGCGCGCCATCTGCAACGTGTAGACCGCATCCTTCGCATTGAAGCAGCCGGCCGTGTTGGGCAGGATGGTGAACTCCGACGGCGGCAGCACGTCGAGCAGGCTGGGCGCGTTCGGGTCCTGGCCGATGTTCACGCGGCGGATTGCCACCGTGATGATCTCGGCGCCGGCCGCCAGCGTGGCCTCGCGCGTTTGCGCCAGGTCGCGGTATTTGCCGCTGCCCACCAGCAGGCGCGAACGGTAGGCGCGCCCGGCGATGGTGAGTACATCCGGTTGCCCGTCTGGTTTCATGTTTTCGTTCATGACATTCATCCTGTTCTCCTTTAGCCGCCACCGATGGCGCGCACGATATCGACCCGGTCCTGCGCCTGCAGGCGGCGCGTCGGCCACTGCTGGCGCGGCACCACCTCGCGATTGACGGCCAGCGCCATCCCCTGCCCGCTCAGGTCCAGCTGTTCGAGCAGGCCGGCGAGTGTCTGGCCCGGCGGCACGCCGCACGGCGCGCCATTGACTTCGATGGATGTCATTCAGACCTCCCGGTACAGCCGGGCGCCATCGCGCACGAACTCAATCGCCTTTTCCTGCATCCCCTGGTGCAGGGCTGTTTCGCCCTGGACGCCATTGGCCGCAGCGTAGGCGCGCACTTCCTGCGTGATCTTCATCGAGCAGAAATGCGGGCCGCACATCGAGCAGAAATGGGCCACCTTGGCCGAATCCTTGGGCAGGGTCTCGTCGTGGAATTCGCGCGCCTTGTCGGGGTCCAGGCCCAGGTTGAACTGGTCGTCCCAGCGAAATTCGAAGCGCGCTTTTGAGAGCGCGTTGTCGCGCAGCTGCGCGCCCGGATGGCCCTTGGCCAGGTCGGCCGCATGGGCCGCGATCTTGTACGTGATGATGCCGTCCTTGACGTCCTGCTTGTCAGGCAGGCCCAGGTGCTCCTTGGGCGTCACGTAGCACAGCATCGCCGTGCCGTACCAGCCAATGGTGGCCGCACCGATGCCGGACGTGATGTGGTCGTAGCCAGGGGCGATATCGGTCGTGAGCGGCCCGAGCGTGTAGAACGGCGCTTCATGGCACTGCTCGAGCTGCAGGTCCATGTTCTCCTTGATCAGGTGCAGCGGCACGTGACCGGGGCCCTCGATGATCGTCTGCACGTCGTGCTTCCACGCGATCTGCGTGAGTTCGCCCAGCGTTTTCAGTTCGGCCAGCTGCGCTTCGTCGTTGGCGTCGTAGATCGAGCCTGGGCGCAGGCCATCGCCCAGGCTGAACGTCACGTCGTACGCCTTCATGATGGCGCAGATGTCTTCAAAGTGGGTGTACAGGAATGATTCGCGGTGGTGCGCCAGGCACCATTTGGCCATGATCGAGCCGCCGCGCGAGACGATGCCCGTCAGGCGATTGGCCGTCATCGGCACGTAGCGCAGCAGCACGCCGGCGTGGATCGTGAAGTAGTCGACGCCCTGCTCGGCCTGTTCGATCAGCGTGTCGCGGAAGATCTCCCAGGTCAGGTCCTCGGCCTTGCCATTGACCTTTTCCAGCGCCTGGTAGATCGGCACCGTGCCGATCGGGACCGGGCTGTTACGCAGGATCCATTCACGCGTTTCGTGGATGTGCTTGCCGGTCGACAGGTCCATCACCGTGTCGGCGCCCCAGCGGATTGCCCACGTCATCTTTTCCACTTCCTCGCCAATCGACGAGGTCACGGCCGAATTGCCGATATTGGCATTGACCTTGACCAGGAAGTTGCGGCCGATGATCATCGGCTCGATTTCGGGGTGGTTGATATTGAGGGGGATGACGGCGCGCCCGCGCGCGACCTCGGAGCGCACGAATTCGGGCGTGATCTCGGCGGGGATGCTGGCGCCGAACGACTGGCCCGGATGCTGGCGCCCCATCAGGTCGGCGACCCGCTTGCCCATCGGACCGGACGCATGCAGCGACGCGATGTATTCCTTTCGCTGCATGTTTTCGCGCAGCGCGATGAATTCCATTTCGGGCGTGATGATGCCCTGGCGCGCGTAGTGCATCTGCGTGACATTCGCGCCGCTCTTCGCGCGACGGGGCGCGCGCTGCAGGTCAAAGCGCAGCGCGCTCAAGGCCGGATCGTCCAGCCGCTGCTGGCCGTACTGCGACGATGGCCCGGCCAGTTGCTCGGTGTCGCCGCGCCCGTCGATCCACGGTTGCCGCATTGGCGCCAGGCCACTGCGGATATCGATCGCGGTCGCGGGTTCGGTGTACGGCCCCGACGTGTCATAGACGAACAGCGGCGGATTGGGTTCGCCACCAAAGCTGTCGGACGTGGCCGACTGGCTGATCGCGCGCATCGGCACGCGGATATCGGGCCGGCTGCCTTCGATGTAGACCTTGCGGGAGTTTGGTAGCGATGCGATGGCTGCCTGGTCCACCGTGGCGGTGGCGGCATCGAACAGTTGCGAAGACTTCGGCGGTGCGTTCATGTGGCTCCCTTGCGTGCATGAGAGCCAGCAAAGGAGTTACCGGGTGCGGCAAGGTCGGGCGCAGGACTGCGCACGGCCGCACTATTCGGCTGCTTCCCTTCGCTGGCATTATCCAGATCAGGTTCGGAGGGTATTTCTCACCCACGCATCGTTGTAAAAGCAACGACGCGCAGGACCCCTAGCGTTTGCTGCCAGTGATGGCAGCGGGTGGATTATAGCCGAACAAATATTGAATGGGCATCATGGTTACAACATCGGCGGCTCGGCCGGCAATGGCAGCAAATGCAAAGCGCCGTCGATGAAACGCACTTCGACGAACGGCGTCTGCGCCGGCTCGACTGCCCGGCACACCGTCGGCCCGCCCTGCACCGCCACCTCGAGCTGCACGCTGGGCCCGTCGACCGCCACATCGAACGAATCCGCACGCGAAATCGTCAGGTCGGTACTCACGTTCGGCCGGTCATAGACCTGCTTGCCGTCGACCCGCACGCTGACCGTATTGTCTTGAAACCCTTCGCCCAACCTCACGCGTAACGTCATCGCTTGCCTCGCCTTTCCATTGACTGCAACAGGTTTGCCGGACAAGCCGCCTGAAGGGCAGGCTTGTCCGGAACAGAGTAACGCCAGCACGACCAGCCCAAGTGCCCGGCGCATCCCCTGCGATCCAGCATGGATCATGCCTTGCGGTGCGGCCGCGTGCCCGGCCCGGTCGCGCCGGTCGCCGCAGGACCACCCTGAACGGTGGCCAGGCAGGTGAGCAACTCGCCCTGGGACACCGGATCGAGTACCTTGGCCTGCGCGGCGCTCGAGAGCAATGCGACGCTCTCATCGAGACGCGCTGCGCGCACGAACAGCGGCTTGCCCTCGCCAGCGTTCACTGTCTTGAACGCGCGGGCGGCATTGACGCCCTTGACCATGCGCACATAGGCGGCCATCGGATGCATGTCGAAGCGGTCGAGGACCTCGTCGAAGGCAGCATTACCCGAGCGCAGCGTGGTGTTGTCCGACCCCTGCAGGTACAACAGCGCGCCCTGGTCCTCGCCCATGAACAGGTCGGCCAGCACGTTGTCATCAGTGCTGACCGGATAGCGCACGCGCACCGTCAGGATATCGGACAGCACTTGCGATCCGTCGAGCGCCGCATACGCGGCCCGCACCCGGTACTGGCCTGGCCGGTCAAAATAGAAACCATCCTTGCCATAGCCGATATAGGCGCTATCCTGGACCGGGTTGTCCACCCCGAGCATCGTCTGGCGCTCGCCTACCAGGTGGTCGATCATCGGCTCGTAGGCGCAGACCTTGCCGCCAGGTTGTTCGATGACGATCTTCACCAGGCCATAGTTCGGATGCAGCCAGGTATGGGCGCGCCGCCCGCGTGTGTCAGTGGCGCGTAGCTTAAGTTCGAGCACCACCGGCTCGCCCAGCGCGAAGCTGCGCTGGTGGGTCGATATATCGAGCACCAGGCCGGATTCGTCCGAGATCGGATCGGCCATCACGTCACGGCCAAGCGAGGCGCCGCTCGTGAAGCTGTTGCCGCCCATGATGACGTCGTTGCGGAAACCATGGCGCAGGTGGATCAGCTCTTCGTCGTCGAAGCGGAAGTCGAAGCTGCTCCAATAGCCAGGCGCGCCGCCATTCGGGTAGTACCACGGGTAGTTCATCCACGACAGCGCTTCGGGACGGTTTGGCTTGGGCGGATTGGCGTACGATTTCTGCCACGAGTGCATCAGGTTGAAACAGTGCCCAAGTTCGTGCACATAGGTATACAGCTGCAGCCGGTTTTGCTCGGCCGTGGTGCCGCCGATCCCGGCGTGGAACACGGCGCAGCCCTGGCGCTGCTTGCCCTGCTGGTCGAACATGATGCCGTACAGGCCCGTGCCCATATCATGCTGTTGCGCCACCAGTTGCCAGACGCACCACTGCTGCAGGTCGCCCCACAGCGAAAAATGCTGCTGCATCGACGCGTGCAGCTCGGCATTGCTCCAGGTGGTATTGGCGCCGGCCGCGCTGACATCGATGACATTGTTGCCGGCAGTGGGCACCATCCCGATGCCCGCTTCGCCAAAGGCGCTGACCACGTTGACCGTGCGGGCGCTGCCGCCCGAAGGCAGCGAACCCGTGTTGTAGCTTGTAAACGGCGCGGTCGTCACATCGGACACGCTGTCGGTTTCAATGCGCACCGTGCGGAAATGCAGGGACGAGAACGGACAATGATAGGAAGCCCCGGGCGTATTGTTGACCGTGAAGAACTGCAGCGTGGCCGCGGCCTGCGGCTGGAAGATGTTCACGCGCGGGATCGTTACCTGGATCACCGGCGCCCCGGCCGCGAACGTGAAGCGGCCCATGCCCTTGACGACGATACGGGTGGTCGACACCGTCACGGTCGGGCTGTCGACCACGAACGAGCCGAAGTACGACTTGGTCTTGCCGCTGGTCTGGTAAAAGTCGCCGCTGACCCGGCGCATCGGCCGGTTGCGGTCGACGTCGACCCGCAGGTCGAGCTGGAAGCTGCCCAGCGAACTGGCGTAGCAACCGCTGACCGCCTTCTTGATGGCCGGTATGGACGGGATGGGAAGCGAGGGGATCGGCAAGGGCACCTGCGGGGCAGGCGCGATACCCGGCCCCGCAGCAAGCCCGGGCGCAGCGCCGGTGGGCCCGGTGTCGTACGGCTCGGGAATCCCCAGGTCGCCATTGGACAGCCCGGATACTTCTTCATAGGTCATCACGCCGGTGTCGCCGATGGCGTCCTCGTTTGCATTGTCGATCCCGGTTGGGTCGAGTTGTGACATGGTGTTCTCCTCATGTTGGACATGCCCTCGTTCGACCAGCGCAGTAGGGGTGATGGTTCGTCGAGGCTGCAGATATTCAGAGGAATCACCCGCACATTTGGAGGTAGATCAAGGAGCTGTGGCAAACAAAGAAGGATTCAAACGAGCTGGGCAACACATGGCAATTCAGCGACGCTGCCAGGATAGGCTGGCGCTGGAAGGTGACCTATAATGGTTTCTTTCGCAAAATTCACACACGACCACATCATGGAATTAGCCAAGTCTTTCGAGCCAGCCGATATTGAACAGTTCTGGCGCGCCGAGTGGGAACAGCGCGGCTACTTTGCCGCGACCATGGACGAGGGCAAGCCCTCCTTCAGCACCCAGTTGCCGCCGCCGAACGTCACCGGTACCCTGCACATGGGCCACGCGTTCAACCAGACGATCATGGATGGCCTGACGCGCTACTACCGCATGCGCGGCTACAACACCGCATGGGTCCCGGGCACCGACCACGCCGGCATCGCCACCCAGATCGTCGTCGAGCGCCAGCTGGATGCGCAAAAGATTTCGCGCCATGACCTGGGCCGCGACGCATTCCTCGAAAAAGTCTGGGAGTGGAAGGAAAAATCGGGCAGCACCATCACCGGCCAGATGCGCCGCCTGGGCACGTCGCCCGACTGGCAGCGCGAATACTTCACGATGGACGAGCCACGCTCGAAATCGGTCGTTGAAGTCTTCGTGCGCCTGTACGAGCAGGGCCTGATCTACCGCGGCAAGCGCCTGGTGAACTGGGACCCGGTGCTGGGCACGGCCGTGTCCGACCTCGAAGTCGACTCGCAGGAAGAAGACGGCTTCATGTGGTACATCCAGTACCCGCTCACCGACGGCAGCGGCCACCTGACGGTCGCCACCACGCGCCCTGAAACGATGCTGGGCGACGTCGCTGTCGCGGTCGATCCGACCGATGAGCGCTACCTGCATTTGCACGGCAAGACACTCACGCTGCCATTGACGGGCCGCGAAATCCCGATCATCGCCGACAGCTACGTCGATAAAGAATTCGGCACCGGCTGCGTCAAGATCACGCCGGCCCACGACTTCAACGATTACGCGGTTGGCCAGCGCGCCGGCCTCGCGCCGATCAGCATCTTCACGCTCGACGCCAAGATCAACGAAAACGGCCCTGCCCAGTACCAGGGGCTGGACCGCTTCGCCGCGCGCAAGCAGATCGTGGCCGACCTCGAAGGCCTCGGCCTGATGGAACAGATCAAGCCGCACAAGCTGATGGTCCCGCGGGGCGACCGCACCAACGTCGTGATCGAGCCGATGCTCACCGACCAGTGGTTCGTCGCGATGACCAAGCCGGCGCCGGAAGGAACGTTCAATCCGGGCAAGTCGATCACTGACGTGGCGCTAGAAAAAGTCGCCAGTGGCGAGATCAAGTTCGTGCCAGAAAACTGGAGCACGACCTACAACCAGTGGCTGGGCAACATCCAGGACTGGTGCATCTCGCGCCAGCTGTGGTGGGGCCACCGCATCCCGGCCTGGTTCGCCGAAGACGGCCAGATCGTCGTCGCGCGCGATGAAGCCGAAGCGCAGGCCAAGGCGGCAGCTGCCGGCATCACGGGCGCCCTGCGCCGCGACGACGACGTGCTCGACACGTGGTTCTCGTCGGCGCTGGTGCCCTTCTCGACCATGGGCTGGCCCGAAGAAACGCCGGACATGAAACTGTTCCTGCCGTCGTCGGTGCTGGTCACCGGCTTCGACATCATCTTCTTCTGGGTGGCGCGCATGGTCATGATGACCGCGCACTTCACCGGCAAGGTGCCGTTCGAGACCGTCTACGTGCACGGCCTGGTGCGCGATTCGCAGGGCCAGAAGATGTCGAAGTCGAAGGGCAACACGCTCGACCCGATCGACCTGATCGACGGCATCGACGTCGAGACGCTGGTGGCCAAGCGCACCACGGGCCTGATGGACCCGCGCGCCGCCGAGAAAATCGGCAAGGCCACGCGCCGCGAATTCCCGGATGGCATCCCGGCGTTCGGCACCGACGCCGTGCGCTTCACGATGGCAAGCTACGCGTCGCTGGGCCGCAACATCAACTTCGACCTGGGCCGCGCCGAAGGCTACCGCAACTTCTGCAACAAGCTGTGGAACGCAACCCGCTTCGTGATGATGAACACCGAAGGCAAGGATTGCGGTGCACCGGCACCTGAAGATTTGTCGCAGGCGGATCGCTGGATCATCTCGCTGATGAACCGCGTCGAGCAGGATGTCGCCAAGGGTTTTGCCGACTACCGCTTCGACAATATCGCCAACAGCATCTACAAGTTCGTCTGGGACGAGTACTGCGACTGGTACCTCGAAGTCTCCAAGGTCCAGGTCCAGCAAGGCACCGAAGCGCAGCAACGCGCGACGCGCCACACGCTGCTGCGCGTGCTGGAAGTGATCCTGCGCCTGGCGCATCCGATCATCCCGTTCGTGACCGAAGCACTGTGGCAGAGCATCGCCCCACTGGCTGGCAAGACCGGGCCGACGATCATGCTGCAACCGTATCCGCAGGCCGATGCGACGCAGATCGATGAAGGTGCAGAGGCCTGGATGGAGCAGTTGAAGGCGCTGGTGGACGCCACCCGCAACCTGCGCGGCGAGATGTCGCTGGCGCCGTCGCTGCGCGTGCCGCTGATCGTCGAACCATCGAGCGACGCCGGGCGCGCTGACATGGCGGTGTTCGCACCGTACATCCAGCTGCTGGGCAAACTGGCCGAAGTGCAGATCGTCGATGCGCTGCCGGAATCGCCAGCGGCCGTGTCGATCGTCGGCACCACCAAGCTGATGCTCAAGGTCGAGATCGACGTCGCCGCCGAACGCGAACGCCTGTCGAAAGAAATCGCGCGCGTGGCCGGTGAAATCGCCAGGGCCAACGGCAAGCTGTCCAACGAGAGCTTTGTTGCCCGTGCCCCGGCCGCCGTCGTGGCACAGGAGCAGGAACGCGTGGCGAACTTCTCGGCCACGCTCAGCAAGATGCAGGAGCAGCTCGAAAAGCTGGCAGCAGCATAAGCAGCTGACGGTGTAGACGAACAACGCGGCCCGGGTGGCCGCGTTGTTCGTTTACGCTGCCGTTTTCATGCATGCGACATGTGTCACACAAACTGCTTGCCGAGCATGTGACAAGTGTCGCATAATCACTCACGACAAGGAGACTCCATGACTGCTGCGATTCCATCACCGACTGAACTATGCCTGCTCAAGGCGCTGTGGCGCGACGCACCGCTTAGTGCGCGCGCACTGCATGCGCAGGTCGAGGATGAACTGGCCTGGTCGTTTTCATCGACCCGCAAAACACTGGAGCGCATGCTCGACAAGGGCATGGTGGCGCAGGAGGCCAGCGGCGGCCTGCAGGTCTATCGCCCGCTGCTGGAAAAGGTCGGCACGCTGGCCGCGTTTGCGCATGACTTCAGCCGGCGCGTGATGGAGATGGACGCGCCGCTGGCCGCGTCGATGTTCACCGGCAGCAAACTGGTCGATGAGCAGGAACTCGAACGCCTCGACAGCCTGCTGCAGGACTGGCCCGAGGACGACGCATGATGACCGGTTCGTGGCTGCTGGTGCACTTTGCCGTGGCTTGCGCAGGCAGCCTGGTGCTCGCGTTCGCCCTGTCGATGCTGCTGCGCCTGGCCGCGCGGCGCTGGCCGGCGCTGCTGGCGCACCGCAGCGTGTGGCTGGGCGGCCAGGCAGCCGTGGTGCTGGTGTTCCTGATGGCCGTTGCTCCGCTCCCGCGCAGTGCCATTGCGCCAGCCCTGACCCTGCCAGCACCAGCCCCCCAGCACGCGTTGACGGCCGAACCCGATGTGCTGCCGCCGCTGACGCAGACAACCCTGGCGCTGCCCCCGGCGCCGGCGCAGGACCCGTTCGACACGGTCTGGCGCTATCTGCCCGTTGCCTGGCTGGCCGCGTATCTGGCTGGACTGACGTTTCACGCGGTGCAGCGCCTGCGCATGCAGCGTTGCTGGACGGTGCTGCTGCGCCAGACGCGCCGCGTTGGCGATGCCGAGCTGCGCGCCTGGCCCGGCATGACGCCGGCCCAGCGTGCTCTCGTCGCCAGCCGCCTCACGGTTCGCACGATCGACCTCCCGATTTCTCCCATGCTGCATGGCGTGCGGCGCCCATCCCTGCTGCTGCCGGCGCACGTGTCGGCGCTTGACGTCAGGCAGCAGCAGATGATCGTCGAGCATGAGCTGACCCACTGGCGCCGCGCCGATCCGTTGTGGCTCACGGTCTCGGGCGTGCTCGCACTGCTGTTCTGGTTCAACCGGCCGTATCAACGCCTGGACGGCGCGCTGCGCGAGGCGGTGGAACTGGGTTGCGATGATGCCGTGCTCTCCGGCGCATCGAACCGCGAACGCCAGGGCTATGCGGGCGCGCTGGTGGCGCAACTGCGGCGGCAAGCGAGCTGGAAACCGGGATGGCAACCGGGATGGCAAGCAGGTGCAGCATTCGGCAGTCCGGGCATCGTCGGTCGGGTGCAGCGGATGCAGGCCGCCCGGCCACCGCGCCTGTCGGCACAAGGCCGCCTGCTGGTCGGCTGCGGCGTTGCCGCACTCGCTTTGCTCGGTGCAGCGCTGCAACCCGCCTTCTCGGCGAGCGCGTCTTCCCTCGCCCCGGCGCCGCCGATCGCGCCGCAGGCACCGCTTGCAACCTGGCGCTACCCGCTCGACCGGCCACGCATCACGAGCCTGTACGGCGTGGTCAGTCCGAGCGTGCCAAAGGGTCACCACGGCATCGACCTGGCGGCCCCGCGCGGCACACCGGTCCTGGCGGTCGCCGCCGGCACGGTACTGGAAGCAGCCTTCGATGCAGCCTGGGGCCACTATGTACGCGTCGATCATGGGGCCGATACCAGCTCGCTGCTGATTCACCTCGATCGCATCGACGTGGCTCCCGGACAGCGCGTCAAGGCCGGCGACCTGCTTGGCACCTCGGGCGCCAGTGGCAAGGCCACCGGGCCGCACCTGCATCTGGAGTACTGGGAAGGCCGGCAGCGCCTCGATCCTGTGCAGATGCTTCCCGACCTGCTGCAGCACGCCACCAAAAAGGCCATCGCCCGGCGCGAGGCACAAGGCAACCCCGTCCCCATCGACCGGTAAGACATCCCATGCGAATCATCCGAAACGGCAGCGCCTGCGCGCTGCTGGTGGCGGCGCACGCCGCAACGCTGGCCCAGACCACACCTGCACCCATGCAGCAGGTGATGGTCAAGGCCGACGCCGACACCTTGCGCACGCAGGCCACGACCACTGCGATCGTGATCCGGCACGACGACATCGTGCGCCATGGCGATACCAGCCTGGCCGATGTGCTCAAGCGCCAGCCCGGCATCACGCTCGGCGGCAGTCCCGGTGCGCCGCCCACCATCCGCATGCGCGGCCTGGGTGGAGACTACGTCGCCATCCTGCTGGATGGCGTGCCGGCACCGGCCGGCTTTTCGCTCGAGTCGCTCGAGCCCGGCATGATCGAGCGCATCGAGATCGGGCGCGTGGCCACGGCCGAGACAAGCAGCCAGGCGGTGGCAGGCTCCATCAATGTCATCCTGCGGCGTGCCAGCGCCGGCACGAACGAGATCAAGGCCGGCAGCGCGCTGATTGCCGGCTACGCCGCCCCGCAACTATTGGCGCAGCACAGCGCCCGCCTCGGCCCGCTCGCGTATTCGCTGTCGGCGACGCTCAGGCGCAACCGCAATCCGGTCGAGGCTGTCACGCGCGAAGAAGGCATGCGCCCCACGCTGCTGCGCGCCACCGACTGGTTCGAGCACCAGGTCGAAGACGTGCTGGAACTGGCGCCACGCCTGACCTGGCAACCGAATGGCCGCGACAGCATCACCTCGCAAAGCTATCTGCGCCGGCGCCGCATCGATAACGCCAAGCGCGAGCTGGAGTCGACCATGCTTGGCAACCCGACCGCCTATCCGCGTTCCGACCAGGCGTATCGGACCGACCCGCTGCATGGCTACGCCGACCTGGCCTGGAACCGCAAGCTCGATGCCGGCGCGCGGCTGGCGCTCAAGCTGTCCAGTTTTTATACAACGCGGGATGCCGATTTTGTCTATCGCGGCAGAAGTCTTGACGGGACGCTGCTGCGCACGAATGCCGTCGCCTCCGGACCGACGGAACGCGAGTGGACTGGCAGTGGAAGCTGGCGTCGCCCGCTGTGGGGCGGCCACACACTGGCCGCCGGCTGGGAAACCGGCCGCAAGACGCGCACCGAGTACCGGCGCGAGCACCAGGTCGATGGCAACGGTGCACAGTTGTTGACCAGCGACGAAGATTACCGCGCGCAGGTAACGCGCAGCGCCTTCTTCGTCCAGGATGAATGGGACATCACCCCGGCCTGGTCGGCCTACGCCGGCCTGCGCCGCGAAGAGGTGCGCACGACCGGCGAAGGCAATGCGGCAGCCCCCGTCGACGTCGATGCCGGGGCCTGGAGCCCGGTCTTCCAGACCCTGTACCGGCGCGCGCGCCCGGACGGCGACACGGGGCCACACGATGGTTTTCGGCTGGCCGTGAGCCGCACCTACAAGGCGCCGAACATTGTCCAGCTGATGCCGCGCCGCTACACGGTCGACAACAACAACAGCGCGACCAACCCCGACCAGCAGGGCAATCCGGGCCTGCGCCCGGAACTCGCACTTGGCGTCGACGTGGCCTGGGAGCGTACCTTCGGCAAGAACGGCATGACCAGCGTGAGCGCATTCCACAAACGCATCCGCGACATCACGCTCATCGACATCAGGCAGAACCTGGGTGTGTGGACCGCGACGCCGGTCAATGCAGGCATGGCGACCGTGCGTGGCATCGAATTCGAAGGCAAGGCCACGATCGGCCAGCTGGCGGCACGCGTGAACCTGGCGCGCAACTGGTCGCGTGTCGACAATGTGCCGGGGCCAGATAACCGCATCGCCGGGCAGCCGGCGTACAACGGCAATCTGGGTCTGGACTACAGCACAGCGAGCGGGCGCATCGACGTCGGCGGCAGCTATACCCACACCAGCCGCGTTGTCAGCCGCAGCAGCGCATCGATCGTCGATGCAGACAGCATGAAACGCCAGCTCGACCTTTACGCACTGTGGAAGCGTGATGCAAGATCGCGCCTGCGGCTGTCGGTCTCGGACCTGCTGCAGCAAGACCTTCTCGAACAGCGCACGTTCGAAGGCAACGCGCCGCTGATTCGCGCAACGACATATCGGGTGCGCGCAACCTGGCGCCTGGTATGGGAGCACTCCCTGTAGACAATGGCAGCAATCACCCTGGAAAGCACCGCATGACGACTTCCCTTCCCCACTGGCACGCCGCGCGGCGCAACGTCGGCATCGATTGCCTGCGTGGCCTGGCGATCCTGCTCGTGATCGTGCACCATCTGGCCTTGCCGTTTCGCCTGCCGCTGGGTCCAAGCCTGCTTGGCCAGTGGCTGCCCAAGCGACTGATCGACGCCATCAGCTTCAACGGCTACGAAGCAGTCTTTATCTTCTTCACGTTGTCGGGCTTCCTGATCACGCTGCGTATCATCGAACGCGATGGCGACGTTGGACAGGTCGACCTGCGCCGCTTCTACCGCGCCCGCGCGCGGCGCATCCTGCCCCTGCTCGGCCTGGCCCTGACGCTGCTCTCGCTGCTGGCCGTGTGCCAGGTGCCGGGATTCATGCCAGAGACCGACCGCCACTCGCTGGCCGGCTTGCTCGGTTCGGCGCTGACGTTCACGTTTAACTGGTACGAAGGCCGCACTGGCTGGGCGCCGGCGGGCTGGGATGTCCTGTGGTCGCTGTCGATCGAAGAAGTGTTCTACGTGGGCTTTCCGCTGCTGTGCCTGTGGCTGCCGCGCCGTGTCCTGATCGGCATGCTGGTCGTGCTGGCGCTGGGACTGCAACCGTTGCGCGCGCTGGTGCCGATGAGCGATGAGGTCTGGTGGGAAAAAGCATACCTGCCCGGGATGGCTGCGCTGGCCTGGGGCGTGCTCGCTGCACTACTCGCGCACCGGTGGCAGCCAGGCAAGCGAGGGGCCCGCATCATGGGTCTGGCTGGTGCGTTGTGCCTCGTGCTGGTACTGGGCTGGTCGGACGTGGTCTACCGTTATCTCTTCAAGTCGAACCTGTACGTGATTTGCGTCGGCGCCTGCCTGCTGCTGCTGGCCTTTCACGCGCAGCCACCTGCGCCGCGCCGTGGTCTGGGATGGCTGGCGCGCATGGGAAGCCTCAGTTATGAGCTGTACCTGTTCCACATGTTCATCGTGCTTGCCACCGCGGGCCTGTACCGCGCGCTGCTTGGCAACGTGCAAACCTGGACCTTCGTTGTCTATGTGCCGGTGCTGCTGTGCTGTTACGCGCTGGCGCGCCTGCTCGAACACGGCGCCATGCATCTGGGTTTGCAGCGCAGACCATCCGTGGGCCAGGCGCCCGTCAAAGGCGTGTGATGCGACGACGAACCCGTTGGCTGTCGATCCTGCCCGCGATGGTGGCGGGCTATCTGCTCCTTGTCGTCATCTGGGCCTGGGCCACCTTTGACACTGTCATTGCGCACATGCCTGCAATCGCTGACGCGCCCCTGTCCGCGCGGCAGACGCAGATCCTGCTGCGCGTCGAAGATCCTGCCTTCTTCGTACACCACGGCGTGAGCCTGACCAGCGGCCAGGGCTTTGCGACGATCTCGGGCGCGGTCGCGCGCGACCTCTACCTGGAAGGTGCGGACCTGGGCGGGGCTGGCGGCGCGTTGCAGGCGCTGTACCGCAGCGTCTTCGCATGCTGCAAACGGATCGATCTGGGCCGTGATGCGATGGCCGTAGTGCTCGACGCCAGGCTATCCAAGGCGCGACAACTGGCGCTGTACACCACCCATGTCTATTTGGGAACGTACAACGGCAGGCAGATCATGGGCTTGTCAGCGGCGTCCCGGAATTATCTCGGCAAGTCGCTGGGACAGACCAGCGAAGACGAGTTCATTGGCCTGGTTGCCATGATCAAGGCGCCCAACACCTACCACCCTGTCAGGCAGCCCGCAGCGTATGCCACGCGCGTGGCACGGGTGCGTGCGCTGGTGCACGGCACCTGCAAGGCTCACGGCTGGTTCGATACAACACTGGCGCACTGCGGCGCGTGATCACTTGAGGCCATGCCACCAGCGCCCGCCGGCATGCGGCTGCGTCAGGTTCAAGGCTTCGCCCATCTCCGGCGTGGTCAGCTTGATCCCGCGCTCGTCGGCCAGCGTCTCGATCCGGTCGAACGGCTCCTGCCAGCGGTGCAGCGCCAGATCGAACGTCCCGTTATGCATCGGCAGCAGCCAGGCTGCGTTCAGGTCGACAAACGCCTGCAGCGTTTCTTCCGGCTGCATGTGGATGTCCGGCCAGAGCCTGTCATAGGCGCCGGTTTCGATCAGCGCCATGTCGAATGGTCCGTACCTGGCGCCGATCTCCTTGAAGCCCTTGAAATAGCCGGTGTCCCCGCTGAAGAACAGGCGCAGGTCGTCGTGCTGGATCACCCATGACGCCCACAGCGTCGAGTTACCGTCGTGGGGTCCGCGCCCGGAGAAGTGCTGGGCCGGCGTCGCCACGAAGTGCACGCCGTCGATCTCGGCATCCTGCCACCAGTCGAACTGGCGTACTTTGGCGCGATCGATGCCCCAGTCGACCAGCCGGTCGCCCACGCCTAGTGGCGTGAGAAATACGGATGTCTTCGGCGCCAGCGCCATGATCGCCGCGTAGTCGAGGTGATCGTAATGGTCGTGCGACAGGATGATCGCCTTGATGGGCGGCAGTTCATCGATCGAGATGGGCGGTGCATGAAAGCGCGCCGGGCCGAACCACTGCACGGGCGATGCACGCTGCGAGAACACGGGATCGGTCAGGTAGAACTCGCCGGCGAGCTTGATCAGCATCGTCGAGTGGCCGAGACGGTACAGCGTATTGTCGGGCGCGGCCAGCAGGGCCGCCCGGGTCAGCGGCTGCACCGGCACCGCCTGCTGCGGCGTGGTCCCGGCCCGCTTGTCGAACAGGAAAGCCCACCACAGTTTGGCAATGCCACCGGCGCCCAGCTTGTGCATGGCGACCGGATTGCGGTATTTGCCGTCGTGGTATTGCGGCGAGGTTGGCGCGCTCGTCGTTGCCGAGACAGAGGTACAGATTGCCATGGTAGCGAGAGCTCCCGTAACGATGATGCCGACAAGCAGGCGCATGAACGCGTCGATTCGATAAAAGTGCACTACGGCCGATCCGGACTTCCTGGCGCTGGGCGGATGGCACACGCTCCAGCGGGCGCCCGGGCCTGGATGGCCGGGACGCCGCACGTCTTTATTTGATCGCCGCCGCGTCGCGCGCACTATCGCCTTGGAGCTTGAGCGCAGCAGCGCGACCTTCCCAGTAATGCGCATTCTTGATCCCGAGCGCAACTGGATCGAACTCGGGTTCCTTGCCGGCCTTCTTCTGCGCTTCGTAGTCGCGCAGGCACTTGAAGGCGTCCTTGCGAAGCAAATAGATTGCGACGATGTTCAGCCAGGCCATCAGGCCGACGCCGATGTCGCCCAGGCCCCAGGCCACGTCGGCGGTCTTGACTGCGCCGTAGATCGTGGCCGAGACGATGCACAGCTTGAGGAGCACGCCCAGCCACGGATGGCGGTTATGGCGGTCCATGTAAGCAATATTGGTTTCGGCGATGTAGTAGTAGGCGACGATGGTCGTGAACGCGAAGAACAGCAGCGCGATCGCGACGAACAGCGCGCCGAAGCCCGGCAGCACGTTTTCGAGCGCCGTCTGCACGTAGCCCGGACCCGACGCCACGCCCTGCACGCCGATGAAGCGCGCCGTGCCGTCAGTATTCTCGACGTTGTACTGGCCCGTCACCAGCAGCATGAAGGCGGTGGCCGAGCACACGAACAGCGTGTCGATGTACACCGAAAAACCCTGCACCAGACCCTGCTTGGCCGGGTGGCTCACTTCGGCTGCCGACGACGCATGTGGGCCGGTGCCCTGCCCGGCTTCGTTCGAATAGATGCCACGCTTGACGCCCCACTGGATCGCCATGCCGAGCATGGCGCCAAAGCCCGCGTCCAGGCCGAAGGCCGAGCTGACGATCAGGCGCAGCACGCCAGGCAGCGCTTCGATGTTCATCGCCACCACCACGACGGCCACGAGGATGTAGGCGGCCGCCATGAACGGCACCACGATCTCGGCGAAATGGGCAATGCGCTTGACGCCACCGAAGATGATCGCGGCCAGCACCACGGCCAGACCGATGCCGGTGTAGAGCGGATCGATGCCGGCGGCGGTCTTGAGGCCTTCGGCGATCGAGTTGGCCTGCACACCTGGCAGCAGCAGGCCCGTGGCGAACAGCGTGGCGATGGCGAAGGTCCAGGCGTAGCGCTTCATGCCCAGGCCTTTTTCGATATAGAACGCCGGGCCGCCGCGGTACTGGTTGCCGATCTGCTCCTTGTAGACCTGGCCCAGCGTCGACTCGACGAAGGCCGAACTGGCGCCCAGGAAGGCCACGGCCCACATCCAGAATACGGCGCCGGGGCCACCGAACGTGATGGCGGTGGCCACGCCCGCGATATTGCCGGTGCCGACGCGGCCGGCCAGCGTCATGGCCAGCGCCTGGAACGACGACACGCCCTGCTCCGAGCTCTTCCCTTCACGCATCAGGCGCAGCATCTCGCGGATGTGCCGCACCTGCAGGAAGCGGCCTCGAATCGAGAAATACAGGCCCGCCCCGAGGCACAGGGCGATCATGATGGGGCTCCAGATGATACCGTTGACTGCGTTGACCAGGTCGAGCATGGGGGTGCGACTCCTGCGTTGAGGGGTTCAGGAAGGGCGGCATATCGCCGCCGTGACGTCGCACAAGTTACATGATTCCGTAGGGAATTAACATCATTTTCTCGACCCTGTGGCGCCATGCGCCAGGCTGACGCAGGATGGGCGGGAAATGGGCGCTGCTGGTGCGGGCGCGCCCGGTCTGTGCACCAATTGCTGGCGATCTAAAGCGTGGTGGACATGATACGATCCCACCATGGACCGACGAAGCGATTACAAGACCTCCCTCCTCATCGACGCCGTGCTGCACGACCTGTCGATCGAGGCCCGCCCTGCGGCGCGCGAACTGGCCACGCTGGGCGTGCCGCTCGAAGTGAGCCTGCGCGTGCTGACCCGCCCGGCCGAGCGGCGCCACCAGGTCACACCGGAAGACGTGCGCAACGCGCCATAGCCCCGTGCTGCGCGATTGGAATACATCCTCGGGCGTCAACCTGTCACACGGGCGAAACGGTAGGCTACACTGGCACCGCACCTACAACAACACTGGAGACACCATGCGCCACCTGATGCAAGCAAGCCTGATCGCCGCCGCCATGCTCACCCTGCCCGCCGCCGCCTGGGCGCAGGCCACCTCGCCGGTCGGCACCTGGAAGACCATCGATGACAAGACCGGCAAGCCGAAGGCGCTGGTGCGGATCACCGAAGAAGGCGGCGTCCTGACCGGCAAGATCGAAAAACTGTACCGCGCACCATCCGAAGAGCAGAACCCGCTGTGCGGGAAATGCAGCGACGCGCGCAAGGACCAGCCGATCATCGGCATGACGATCCTGTCGGGCCTGAAGAAAGACGGTGGCGACTACACCGGCGGCGAAATCCTCGACCCGGCCGCCGGCAAGACCTACAAGAGCAAGGCCACGCTGGCCGACAACGGCAACAAACTCGAAGTGCGCGGTTACATCGGCGCGCCGATGTTCGGGCGCACCCAGACCTGGCAGCGCGAGCAGTAATCGTACCCACGGCCCGGCGACGGGCCGTTTTCATTTTCCATGACCCTGAACCTCGCCTACCTCTATCTCGGATTCGCCATCGTGACCGAAGTGATCGGCACCACGGCCCTGAAAGCCTCCGACAGCTTCACCCGTCCCCTGCCCAGCCTGATCACGGTGGGCTGTTATGCCCTGTCGTTCTACCTGCTCACCTTCAGCCTGCGCGTGCTGCCAACCGGCATCGCCTACGCGATCTGGTCCGGCGTGGGCATCGTGCTCATTTCGATCGTCAGCTGGTTGTATTTCAAGCAAAGCCTGGATCTGGCGGCGATTGCCGGCCTGGCGCTGATCATCGCCGGCGTGCTGGTCATCAACCTGTTCTCGAAAAGCGTCGGGCACTGACCATGTCAACCGCGCCGTGCGCCCGGACGTTACATCCGGCCCCATCCCGATCCTTCGCACCATGACACCCATCCCGATCACACGTACTGCCCGCCCCGTCTTTCGCGGGCGCGAGATGCGCGTGCTGCGGCTCCTGAGCATGGCCGCCGGCGTGTTTGCCATCCTGCTGCCGGCCGCGTTGCTGGCCTCGACGGCGCATGGCATTCCCGACTGGCTCGAACCGTACATCGTGCTGGTGGGCGTGGCGCTGGGCTCGGGCGGGTTTTTCCTGGTGGCGATGGCGGGGCAGCGCATGGGGCGCGACGCCATGCTGCGTTCGTTCGCGGCGCTGCTGCTGATGGTGCCGTTCGGCGCCAGCGGCATCGTCATCTGGCATGGCAGCAATATGCTGATGGTGTACCTGTGCACGTTCTTCCTGATCCACACGGTCCTGCTCTATTGCAGTTTCATCTATCCGTTGATGCACGTGCCGCAGCCACCAGCGCCGCCCCGGCGTGGCGGTAAAACACCCGCCTGGAACCAGTTGAGCCGGCCGCGCCGCAACGCCGACGACTACAACCAGCCGGCATCGCGCGCCAACCGGTAGGCTTCGACGCGGTTGCCGGCGCCCAGCTTGCTGATCGCCTCGGACAGGTAGTTGCGCACCGTGCCTTCCGACAGGTGCACCTGGCGCGCGATCTCGCCGCTGCTGCGCCCTTCCCCCGCCAGCCGCAGCACCTGCCGCTCGCGCTCGGTCAGCGGATCGCTGCCGCTGTTCCAGCTTTCCAGCGCCAGTTCGGGCGCGATCGCGCGGCCGCCGCCGTGCACGACGCGGATCGCCGCGGCCAGCGCATCGACCGGCGCGTCTTTCAGCAGATAACCGCGCACGCCGGCCTCCATCGCGCGGCGCAGGTAGCCACTGCGCGCGAACGTGGTCACGACCACGACGCGGCACGCCAGCTTGCGCTGGACAAGTCCCTGCGCCAGTTCGAGGCCCGTCATGTGCGGCATCTCGATATCGGTCAGCACGATGTCCGGCACCAGGCGCTCGCACAGCGCCAGCGCTGCGCGCCCGTCTGCGGCGCCGCCCACCACGTCGAAATCCGGTTCGAGCCGCAGCAGCGCGCTGAGGGCGCCCAGCACCAGCGTCTGGTCTTCGGCGATCAGGATGCGGATCATGCCGATGCTCCCGACGGCACGTGCAGTTCGAGCGCCAGGCCGGCGCCGGCCTGCAGCGACAAGCGCCCGCCCAGCGCCGCCACCCGCTCGCGCATGCCGGCCAGGCCGTTGCCCGGCTGCAGGCCATCCGTGCTGCGCAGCTTGCCGTCGTCGAGCACGCGCAGCACGGCGTGCGTCCGGCCATCCTGCTGCTCTTGCACCAGGCTCAGCGTGCAGCGTGACGCGCCGGCATGACGCACGATGTTCGTCACGGCTTCGCGCACGGCCAGCGCCACCACGTGTTCGGCCGCCGGCGCCAGGTCCATGCGCTCGATGCGCTCGTCGAGGATCACGTCAGCCGCCAGCAGGCTGGCGCGCGCACTGGCCAGCGCCTGCACCAGGCCACTGTGGCGAAACCCCGTCACGGCCGCGCGCACCTCGGCCAGCGCTTGGCGCGCATTGGTTTCGATGTCGGCGATTTCGCGCTCGCAGGCAGTCAGATCGCGCCGCGCCAGCTTGCGTGCCAGTTCGGCCTTCAGCGCAATCATCGACAGCGAGTGGCCCAGCAGGTCGTGCAGGTCGCGCGAGATGCGTTCGCGCTCGGCGATGCGCGCCATGTGCTCGACCTCTTCCTGCTTGCGCATCAGGAGCGTACGCGACGTGCGCAGCCGGGCATCCATGATGCACGACAGGCCGACCGGCATGCCGGCCATCAGGATCGGCAGCAGGAACACCATCCGCATCTGCGGGAGCAGCAAGGCAACGAGCGCGCCGCCAGCGATCACGGCCAGCATGGCCCCCACGGCGCGGGCCGTGCCGTGAATGCGCGCGCACATGGCGCAGGCAAAGATGAAGAAGCAGGCAGCGCCCGGATTCCACGGCGCCCAGGCTGCGCCGATCAGGCAGGTGGTCACCACGCAGGCGCCGACGCGCCAGCCACGCGGCCAGAAACTGGCGCAGTACAGCGGCACGAACAGGATGATCGTCAGCGCCAGCAGCGCCGCCTCGGCCGCGCCGGGCGCCACATAATAAAACTTCCAGAACAGGTAGCCCAGCGACAGCAGCCACGTGTATTGCAATGCGCCGTAGTCGGCCGGCATCCACGGCCGCATCAGCACCTGCCTGAAGGTCGTTGTCATCGTGACTCCGTGATCGTTATTGCGCCAGCAGGCGCACGTCGGCAAGTTCGAAGCGGTACTCGCCCGGCTGTGGCCCGGCACTGAATGCTAGCATGGCAACCGCCGCCGGATCGATGCCGGCAAAGGCCGCCAGCGGCACGCTGATCTCTTCCCACTCCTTGCCGGCGACGAACGGCACGCTGCTCGGCCGGTTATTGGCCGCGCCCATGATCATCACCTGGTAGGTTTTGCCGTCGCCGCGCACCTTGAAGCGCAAGACCCGGGCCGCGCTCAGGTCGGCCGGCTGCATCGGCCGCGCACCGGGCATGAAGGCGACGCTCGACCACGCATACGGCAGGCCGGGGGCGACGCTGGCCTGCACCGCCAGCGGGACCTGCCCGTCGGGCAGCGCCGGCAGGACGTCGAGCTTGACGGTCGACTTGCCGCCGGCGTACTGGTCGGTCGACGGCATCCAGCCGCTACCGAACGGGCTGGCCAGTTTCGACGAGCTGAACTGGCTGATACGTCCATCGGCCGGCAAGCTCTGGCGCGTCGATGCGCCGCTCTTGCGCGACCTGTTGCCGCCTGGTGTCGCGCAGGGCATTTGCGCTTTGCCCGTCTTTCCACACCTCGACGATGCGGCGCGTGGCGGTGATGTCGCGTGTCGGATCGCCCTCGACCAGCAGCAGGTCGGCCTTGCAGCCCTTGGCCACGCAGCCGCGCTGGCCCAGCCGGAAGGCGGCGGCCGGTGCGCTCGTGGCGGCGGCCAGCGCGGCGGTCGGCGTCAACCCCGCTTCGACCAGAGCGGCCAGTTCGCGGTGCATGCTGATGCCGTACAGCGTGCCAGCATTGCCGGCATCGGTGCCGGCCAGGATGGGCACGCCCGCCCTGGCCAATGCGGCCGTGACCGCCTTCGGCATCGCCAGCAGCTGGGGCTGCGCCTGCTGGCCGTAGCGCGCCTTGAGGGTCGTTGCGCCCTCGCGTTCGACCAGCGCCGCCAGATCCGCATTGCCCAGCAAATCGTCGCCGCGCACGCCGGCCATGCTTTCCATGACGGTGAAGGTCGGGATCACGAAGGCGTTCTTGCGTTTGGCCAGTTTGGCCAGGCTGTCGACCGCCGTTGCATCGGGCGCGGTGCCCAGGAACAGATGAACCAGCGCGTCGGCGCCGGCCTCGAGCGCGGCGCGGGCGTCTTTTTCGGTGCTGACATGGACGACGGCCAGCTTGCCGCGCCGGTGCGCCGCCTCGATCAGCGCGGTGGCGGTCGCGATGTCGAGCGAGCTCATTGCGCCAGCGCCGTGCCCGCCCGCTTCCAGCACGATCTTGATGAAGTCGGAGCCTTCGGCGATGCGGGCGTCGACAAAGGCCTGCGCCTCGCCCGGGCTGCTCAGGGTCGGGATCGGCACGCCGAACTGGGTGCCGTGGCCGCCGGGCGCGGTGGCCAGGACGCCGGCCGAGAACAGGTCCGCCTGGCCCGCGTGCTGCCCTGCTGCCATGCTGCGTTTGGCGTCCTGCATGACCGGCACGGCGGTAAACATGTCGATCTGGGTCGTCACGCCGAACAGCACTGGCAGGTCGAGTTGCCTGAAGGCGTGGGTGTGGGCGTCGATCAGGCCGGGCAGCAGCGTGCGCCCGGCGCCTTTGACGATGCGCGCGCCTGCCGGGGCCGGCCCGCGAAAATCCGCATCGACGACGCGTGCATCGTCGAACAGCACCGAACGCCGTTCGTGCACGGCCTTGCCGTCGAAGACACGCACGTCCTGGACCAGGGTGGCAGCGCCCAGCGCCATGCAGGAGAGGGACAGACCGGCGGCGGCAAATGCCGCTTTTGCGATGATAGTGGACATGGTTTCCTCACGGGTTGGTGTGAGACCAGTATGTCGATCATGCGGGTCTGCCGACAGGCGCACTTGCCACCGATATGGGGTGACAACTGTCATGTGCGACCTCGCCCCCGCTACATCTGAAAGACATATTAACGGCAAAACAAGGACAAATCTGTCGCGTGCCAAAGACAGTTACCATGACCCCAATATTGCCTGTGTGCTATCTTTATCACATTGCCGTACTGGCTGAATGTTGCAATCGATCTCGTATGAGCCAGAACACCGCCCCTGTCTACTTGCTGCGCCAGGCATCGCCATGACGATCCTGCGGCTGCTGTGCTTTGCCGCCGGCATGCTGGTGCTCGTCGCGCCGGCGATCGTGCTGCCGGCCGGCGCCATGACGGCCGACGCGGGCAAGGCAGCGGCAACGCTGGCGTGCCTCGTGCTCGGCGCGTGCGCTTTCTTCGTGACAGGGATGGCCGGCCATCTGCTGCGCCGCTCTGCCCTGCTGCGCGCAGTGGTCGCCCTGCTGCTGGCGGTGCCGCTCGCGTTCTGCGCCACGTTGTTGTGGCGCGGCGCCGCGCCTGCGTTCATGTGGATCGCCGGCGCGCTGCTCGGTTTGACGCTGACGCTGTACCTGACCCTGGTGTATCCGGTGCTGCGCACGCAGACGCAAGCGCTGCTGCGCTGGCGCGCTGCGCGGCAGCTGGTATCACTACACTAGCCCCACCAGACTCGCCACCGCGCGGATCAGCAGATGCGGCTGCAACGGTTTGATCACATACGCCTGATACCCGGCCTGCAATGCGCGCTGCTGGTCCAGTGGCCGCGCGAACGCAGAAATCGCCACTGCCGGCAGCATGTGTTCATCGAGCTGCATGTCGTTGCGCACCGTGCGGATCAGGTCGTAGCCATTCAGCTTGGGCATGCTGATATCGCTGACCAGCACCTGCGGTCGCGCAGCGCCCAACTGCGCCAGCGCCGCTTCGACCGAATTGACGGTGACGACGCCGGCGCCCCGCTCTTCCAGCACGCGCCGGCTCAGTTCCAGGATGTCTTCGTTATCGTCCACCAGCAGCACGCTCACGCCGCGCAGGTCGATCAGCATCAGCTGGTCGGCTTCAGTGTCGGTCTGGGCATCGGCCAGCGCCCCGGACACGCCGCCATGCTCGCCATCGGCCGGGCGCAGCGGCAGCATCACCGTGAAGGTGGCGCCCTGGCCCACGCCCGCGCTGTCGCCGCTGACGGCGCCGCCATGCAGCTCGGTCAACTGCTTGACGATCGACAGGCCGATCCCCAGCCCGCCATGCACGCGCGCGGCCTTGCTGTTTTCCTGGCTGAAGCGGGTAAATAGCTGCGGCAGGAACCGCGCATCGATGCCCTCGCCGTTGTCACGCACTGTCACCGCGACCTGTCCGTCATTGCGGCGCTGCGCAGTCAACGTGATCGCGCCACCGCCAGGGGTAAACTTGAGCGCGTTGCCCAGCAAATTGGCGAAAATCTGCTGCAAACGGACCGGATCGCCATCGAGTTCCAGCGGCGCGCCGTCATGGGTATCGATCCGGATGTCCACGCCCTTCTCGATGGCGAGCGGGCGCAAAAATTCAGCGGCCGAATCGAGCAGCGCGCTCAGGTCGACCCGCTGCAGATCCAGGATCAGCTTGCCGGTGACGATGCGGTTCATGTCCAGCAGGTCGTTGATCAGCTTGGCCTGCAGGCCCGCATTGCGCGCGATGGCGTCGATGCCCCGCTTGACTGTGGCGGGATTGTCCTGCGCGCGTTGCAGCACACCGGCCCAGCCGACGATCACGGCCAGCGGCGTGCGCAGTTCATGGCTCAGCGTGGCGAGAAATTCGTCCTTCAGCAGCGCCACGCGTTCGCTTTCCAGGCGCGCCGTGCGTTCGGCCTCGAACAGGTACTGGCGCTGGCTGTCCATCACCTGGCGTTCGGCCATGACTTCGCGCGCGATCTTGCGCCGCTCGATCGCGTTTTCGACGGCCCAGGTCAGGCTTTCGCGGCCCAGCCAGGCCTTGCCCACGAAATCCTGGGCGCCATGGCGCAGCGATGCGCGACTCTCCGCGCCGGCCACGCCGGTGAGGATCACGACGGGCAGGTGCGGGATCTTGTCGGCATCGCACGGCAGGCGCGCCAGCACGTCGAGCGCGTCGCCATCGGGCAAATAGAAATCGAGCAGCATGCAGTCGAACGGCGCCGAACTTGCGCACAGGTGCATCGCCTCGTTCGCCGACGTCGCTTCGACGAACTGGTAGCGCCGATCGTGCCCGCCCAGCAGCGCCGCTTTCGCGTCGGCGCGGTCCAGCGCATTGTCGTCGACCAGCAGGATGCGCCAGGGACGATCGGTCTCGTAGGTCATGGGCAAGAGCGTGGGCATGGGGGTTTTCCAGTCGATGATGTGTCCGCGCCCGGCAGCACGACGTGCGTCAGCCAGTAGCGAAAGATGCTCTCAAGGTTGGCCAGGCCTTCCTCGAAGTTCACCAGTTTGACGTGATAGGCGTTGCCGCCGGCCGCATAGAACGCGTCCCGGTCGCGCGGGTTGATACTGGCTGTCAGCACGATGACGGGCAGCGTGCGGCGTTGCGGATGGCGGCGCACTTCTTCCAGCAGCGTCAGGCCGTCTTCCCCGGGCAGATTGCAGTCCAGGAGCATGAAGGCATAGACCACCGCAGGCGCCGTAAACAGCAGGCGCCTGGCGTTGTCGGCATCCGTGGCATGCACCAGCAGGTTGCGGATGCCGGCGCGCCGCGCGGCAATCGAGACGGTGTCGAAATCGTCGTCGCTGTCGTCAACGACCAGGATGGGCGGCAGGTCGCTGCGCACCAGTAGCGTCATGCGCCGGACTGCTTCATGCCGGTACCGCTCAGTGTGAAATAAAAGGTGGTGCCGACACCCACGTCGGACGTGAACCAGCTGTGACCATTGTGCTGCTCGACGAGCTTCTTGACGATCGCCAGACCGGCGCCACTGCCGCCCCCGTACGCGTCGCGCGTGTGCAGGCGCTTGAACATCATGAAGACGCGCTCGCTGTGCTTGGTGTCGATGCCGATGCCGTTGTCGCGCACGTAGAACGTGGAGACGGCATCGCCATCCACCGGATCGAGATAGCCGATCTCGATGCAGCGCTGCGGCTTGTCGTTGTACTTGGCGGCGTTGGAGATCAGGTTGGCAAACACTTCGCGCACGCGGATGCGGTCGCACGAGATCGTCGGCAGTGGCCGCGGAATCTGCACGTCGATGTCGCGTCCCAGCAGACTCGCGCCGAGCATGTCGGTCGCTTCGGCCACCACGTCGTCCAGTGCGATCGGCTGACGCTCGAGCGAGAGGCGGCCGACGCGCGAGAAGTGCAGCAGCGCGTCGAGCAGGCTGTCCATGCGCACCGTCAGCCGCAACATGGCGTCGATGCGTTCGCGGCCCTGCGCGTCGAGCGGGCGGCCCGCCTTCGTTTCTTCGAGCAGGAAGTGCGCGTACTTGTGGATGCCACGCAGCGGCTCTTTCAGGTCATGGCCGGCGACGTAGGCAAACGCATCGAGTTCGTCGTTGCTGCGCACCAGATCCGTGTTCAGCGCCGCCAACTGTTCGGCGCGCGCCACGACGACGTCGAGCATCAACAGACGCAGGTTTTTGGCCGCTTCGATCTCCACCGGCTTCCAGGGTTCGGCGCGGCCCCGCACCTCTTCCTGCCACACGGCGAAGCTGTGGCGTGGAGTCAGGCGGGTGCCGTGCTCCCCGGTCGCCTTGCCGGCTTCGTACGGATTGCCGCCCCACTGATAGGTTTGCAACTGCTCGGGGCGGAACCAGATGACCCAGTCGCCGTGGCTGCGCTGTGACATCGGAAACGCCAGCACGCCGCTGCAGCAATCGGCCCGGTCAATGCCGTCAGGGTCGTCGCGGCCCAGGTCGTCCAGCGCAATGACCGTGCTGCCATCGGCCAGGCGCGCGCTGTGCAGCGTCAGCCAGGCCGCCAGTGTCGTGAGCTGCTGTGCATCCGGGGTGGCGCCGGCCATGCTCCACTGGCCGTTTTCCGATACTGCCACGCCGCCCGCGTCGATGCCATCGAGCAGCGAAGGCGCGCCATGCGTCAGCGCCGCGTAGTTGCCGTCGGCGAGTGCCTGGCCCAGCACGGCCTGGTGCGCGGCGTCGAGCTTCAGCCGGTATTCCAGATGCTCCCGGCCCTCGGCCGAGGCAATTTCAAGGGACGTGACCTGGCCGATGAATTCGGCGGCCGCGCGCAAGGTATAGGGCATGACGATCGGCGCGTAATGGTGGCAGGCGATCAGGCCCCACAGGCGCCCGTCGCGCAGGATTGGCATGGTCAGCGTGGCGGCTACACCCATATTGCGCAGGTAATCGGTGTACATGACGGAGGCGCCGCGCAGCGCGCAGTAGGTCATGTCCAGCGGCCGCCCCGTCACGGGGTTCAGCAGCGGCGTGATTTCCATCAGTGCGCCATTCGCGTCCGGCAACGGGCGCACGCCGATGCGCTTGAAGATCGCCCGCGCCGGCACCGGGATGTCGCTGGCCGGATACCGCAAGCCCAGCCAAGAATTGAGGTCGCTGCGGTGCGCATCGGCGATCACTTCGCCGGTCTCGTCGCGGTGGAAGCGGTAGATCATCACGCGGTCCAGCCCCGTCGTGCGGCGTACCTCATTGGCGGCGATGTCGCAGAACGCGCTCAGGCTGCTGGCGGACTTCAGGCGCACCAGCGTCGTCTTCACCATCGAATAATAGTCGCTGTCGGTCACGACCGTGTCGCCCGGGCGGCTGGCCGGCTCGATCTCGACGATCAGGACGCCGTCGGCCTGGTGGACTGAAAAGTCCATTGGCACATCCTGGCAAGGCGGATGGGGCAGCGGCGCCGTCAGCACGTACAGCGCATTGCGTTCCAGGACTTCGGTGCGCATTGCATGCACAATGCGCTGCGCCGCATCCGGGCCGATCACGCCGGCCAGTGGCTGGTTCAGTACCTGGTCCATGGCCAGGCCAGTACGCTGCGGCCAGTTTTCACTGGCCTGACGCACGATCAGATCATCGGGACTGAGCGCCAGCAGCAAGCCATGCGCCTGGATGCAGCCCGGGGTCTGCACCGGCTCATCATCGCAGTTGGACAGGGAGACGCCATGGCGCTTGATACTGTACGGGAACGGCAGGGTGCTGCGACTCATTGAGTGACTCTTTATCGCATGGCCGTTTGTTAGACGAAGAGGCGAAGAGTAGCACTAACAGGAAAACGGGGTAAATAATCGTCGTGCGCGTCTGAAAACCGATGGTTTTCGGACAAGTGGCGTTACTTTTTATTTCGCCAGAACGTAAAACGCATAGCCGAGGACACCGATGATGGCGTAGATCCCGATATAACCCGACCACATCATGAAACGCCCCTCCCAGCTGCCTTCCCTGGCGAGTCTGGCGTAATAGCCCCAGGCATTGCCGGGTTCATAGTCTTTGTTCTTGCGGTGCTTGTAGTCGATGACCTGATTCGGGACACCGAAGACGACCAGGAAGACGCCCGCGATGACCTTCAAGACGTTGATGTCGTCCATGACTGTTCAGCGTGGCGACTTTGCGCCGGAGCGCTCCAGCAAGCGGCTCGATGGCGCCAGCGCCAGCACAAGCAACCAGCCCGCGGACACAAACCCGCGATGCAATACGAAGAAGCACAAGGCACACACGATCCATTGGGCCAGGCCGGTGGGTGGCACGCCAAGCCCGGCTCTGTGAGCCAGAAAACCCGTGGACAACGCGGCCGATGCGCTCACCAGCGCGGCAAACCACCAGGTATGTTCGAGTCTGGATGTCATTGCGGGATCGCCGTCAGTTTGCAAGACATGCAGTATATGGTACTGCACGTGCTGCAAAAGGCGCACAAAGTCACTGGGGGGCTGTGCTGCCGATCTTCAGGCAGGCGGCAGACTATCCCACAAGTCGCCTGTCGGGCTGATGCGCGGCGCTGTCACGCCAAAGTGCTGGTACGCCAGCGGCGTGGCGATGCGTCCGCGCGGGGTGCGCTGCAGATAGCCTTGCTGGATCAGAAACGGTTCGAGCACGTCTTCGATCGTGTCGGCCGCTTCGCCGATGGCGGCGGCCAGGTTGCCGATGCCGACCGGGCCGCCGGCAAACTTGAACAGCACCGCTTCGAGCAGCTTGCGGTCCATCACGTCGAAGCCCACGCTGTCGACGTCGAGCATCTTGAGGGCCCGGTCGGCGATGTCGCGCGTGATGTCGCCATTGCCTTTCACCTGCGCAAAGTCGCGCACGCGGCGCAGCAGGCGGTTGGCGATCCGCGGCGTGCCGCGAGCGCGCTTGGCCACTTCGCGCGCGCCTTCTTCGTCGATCGGCGCCACCAGCAGCGCGGCGCTGCGCAGCACGATCTTGGTCAGCTCGGGGACGTTGTAGAACTCCAGGCGCGCCACGATGCCGAAACGGTCGCGCAGCGGATTGGTCAGCATACCGGCGCGCGTGGTCGCGCCGACCAGCGTGAACGGCTGCAGGTCGAGCTTGACCGAGCGCGCGGCCGGGCCTTCGCCAATCATGATGTCGATCTGGTAGTCCTCGAGCGCCGGGTACAGGATCTCTTCGACCACCGGCGACAGGCGGTGGATCTCGTCGATGAACAGTACGTCGTTCGGCTCGAGATTCGTCAACAACGCGGCCAGGTCACCCGGACGCTCGAGCACGGGGCCCGACGTCTGGCGCAGGTTCACGCCCATCTCGCGCGCGATGATGTGTGCGAGCGTCGTCTTGCCCAGGCCCGGTGGCCCGAACAGCAGCGTGTGATCAAGCGCTTCATGGCGGTTACGCGCGGCCGTGATGAAAATCTCGAGCTGGTCGCGGATTTTCTCCTGGCCGACATATTCGTCAAGCTGCTTGGGCCGCAGCGCGCGCTCGATCGCCTCTTCGTTGGGCGAGGCCGGCGCGGCGTCGATCACGCGCTGTTCGGTAAAGTTGTCGGTCTGGATACTCATTGCTTACATCCGGTCAGGCTTTGGAGAGCGCCTTGAGCGCAAATTTGATGCCATCCGAGACGCTGGCGCCGGTTGGCATGTTCTTGATGGCGAGCAGCGCTTCTTTGTCGGAGTAACCTAGCGCAGCAAGCGCATTGAGCACGTCGGTCTGCGTGTCGTCGCGCGGCACACCGGCCACCATGCCGATGTCGGCGCCGAGTTTGCCTTTCAGTTCCAGCAGCAGGCGCTCGGCGGTCTTCTTGCCGATCCCGGGCACCTTTACCAGGCGACCCGTCTCTTGCAGCGTGACGGCCTGCGACAGCTCGGCCACGGTCATACCCGACAGGATCGACAGCGCCATGCGCGCGCCGACACCCGTGATCTTGATCAGTTGCCGGAACAGCGCGCGTTCGGACGCGGTGCCAAAGCCGAACAGCAGGTGCGCATCTTCGCGCACGGTCAGGTGCGTAAACAGCACGACTTTTTCGCCCGTGTGCGGCAGATTGTAGAACGTGCTCATCGGCACATCGACTTCATAGCCGACGCCATTGCAATCCACCAGCACATGCGGCGGCGCTTTTTCGAGCAGGGTTCCGGAGAGACGACCGATCATCGAATGAGTTCCTTGTTATGAGACGAGACGGCTGTTTTTCATGCGCAGCCCGATCATGTCGGGCGCAATGGCGCCGAGCAGCGCCAGCGTGTCGATCGTGTGGGCATGGCAAATGGCCACGCCGAGCGCATCGGCGGCGTCGCTGCCCGGCAGACCCGGCAGCTTGAGCAGGCGCGCGACCATGTCCTGCACTTGCGGCTTGGCCGCGCGGCCGGTGCCGACCACCGCCTGCTTGACCTGCACCGCCGTGTATTCGGCCACATCGAGGTCGGCGCCCACGAGCGCCGTGATGGCCGCGCCGCGCGCCTGGCCCAGCAGCAGGGTCGATTGCGGATTGACGTTGACGAACACTTTTTCGATGGCGGAACAGGCCGGCTGGTAGGTCGCGATGATCTCGCTGACGCCGTGCAGGATGACTTTCAGGCGTGGCGGCAAGGCGCCCTCCAGCCCGGTCTTGATGGTGCCCGAAGCGATGTAGCGCAGCTTCGTGCCGTGTTTTTCAATGACGCCAAACCCCGTCGTGCGCAGGCCCGGGTCGATGCCGAGAATAATCATGCTGGAATGTTACCCCGGCTGGGGGTGTTCGTGGGAAAAATACTGTGCAAAAACACAGGGGCGCACCATTTCGGTACGCCCCCGTTGGACGTCAGCGGGGGCGGCAGGTTTCCCGCTGCCCTCGCCTTGCCAATGAATCAATGACGGAAGTGACGCGTGCCCGTGTACAGCATGACAACGCCACGCTCGTCGGCGGCATCGATGACTTCCTGGTCGCGCATCGAGCCACCCGGGTGGATCACGCAGGTCGCGCCGGCATCGACGACGACGTCCAGGCCATCGCGGAACGGGAAGAATGCATCCGACGCCACGGCCGAGCCGGTCAAGCTCAGGCCGGCGTTCTGGGCCTTGATCGACGCGATGCGCGCCGAGTCGATGCGGCTCATCTGGCCGGCGCCGACGCCCAGCGTCATGCCGTTACCGCAGAACACGATCGCGTTCGACTTGACGAACTTGGCCACGCGCCACGCGAACATCAGGTCTTGCAGCTGCTGCGGCGATGGCTGCAGCTTGGAGACGACGCGCAGGTCTTCCATGCCGACGTTTTTCGCGTCCGGCGACTGCACCAGCAGGCCGCCGCCGACGCGCTTGACGTCGTAGGCATTCTGGCCGGCGCCCAACGCGATTTCCAGCAGGCGCACGTTCTGCTTGGCCGACATGATCTGGCGCGCTTCGGCGGTAAAGCTCGGCGCGATCAGCACTTCGACAAACAGCTTGGCCAGCGCTTCGGCCGCCTTGCCATCGACTTCGACGTTGAAGGCGATGATGCCGCCAAAGGCCGAGGTCGGATCGGTCTGCAGCGCGCGCGAATACGCGTCCAATGCATCGATGCCGATGGCCACGCCGCACGGATTGGCGTGCTTAACGATCACGCAACCGGCAGTCTGGCCGAGGCCGCCAAGCGACTTGACGCATTCCCAGGCCGCATCGGCATCGGCGATATTGTTGTACGACAGCTCTTTACCTTGCAGCTGGCGGTAGTTGGCCAGCGCGCCGTCGATCGTGACGAGGTCGCGGTAGAAGGCGGCGCCCTGATGCGGGTTTTCGCCATAGCGCATCTCTTGGACTTTCTCGAAGCCCATGTTCAGCGTGGCCGGGAAGTTCGAGCGGGTTGCGTGCGCGCGGTCTTCGCCCAGGCTGGTCAGGTAATTGGTGATCGCGCCGTCGTACTGGGCGGTGTGCGCAAACACTTTCTTTGCCAGGCGGAACTTGGTCTCGTAGCTGACCGGACCGGCGTCGCCGCCCGAGCCCTTCATTTCTGCCAGCACGACGCCGTAGTCGGCCGGATCGACGACCACGACCACGTCGCGGTGGTTCTTGGCGGCCGAACGCAGCATGGTCGGGCCACCGATGTCGATGTTCTCAATTGCATCTTCCAGCGAGCATTGCTCTTTGGCGACGGTTTGCTGGAACGGGTACAGGTTGACCACGACCATGTCGATCTGCGGAATATTGTGCTCTTCCAGTTTCGCGATGTGCTCGGGGAAGTCGCGACGGGCCAGGATACCGCCGTGCACTTTCGGGTGCAGCGTCTTGACGCGGCCATCGAGCATTTCCGGGAAACCGGTGTAATCGGCCACTTCCGTGACTGGCACGCCATTTTCTTGCAGCAGCTTGGCGGTGCCGCCAGTGGACAGGATGTTCACGCCCAGCTGGTTCAGCGCGCGCGCGAAATCGAGCACGCCGGTCTTGTCGGATACGGAAATGAGAGCTTGTTTGATCATGGTGAGGCCTATGGTTGAGAATTCCTGGCGCCGGGCGTGGAGACCGATAGGTCTCCGAGGCCGCGCAGGAAGCGCAGCCGAACCGGCAACGCTTAGAGCAGCCCGTGCTCTTGCAGTTTCTTGCGCAATGTATTGCGATTGATGCCCAGCATCTGCGCGGCATGCGACTGGTTGCCGTCGGCGCGCGACATGACGACTTCGAGGACGGGCTTTTCGACGGTCAACACCATCATGTCGTAGATGTTGGTCGGTTTTTGTTCGCCGAGATCGTTGAAATAGTCTTCAAGACTCTTCTGGACAACTTCCTGGATACTTTCTTTGCTCATGTCTTTGCTGCTTCATCCTGGTTGTGTGATTGCTGCCCAGCTTGCTTCACTGGCTTGCTGCATATGTGGGCAGCGCGTCCCCAATTGTTCTTCTTGTCGCTGGTTGTGCTGGTCTTCTATGCGGCGATCGCGTCCACGGCGGGAAGCGCGGGGCGGTATTGTAACCGCTCGCCATGGCGGTGCTGGGATTTCAGGAAGTCATCCATCGCAGCAAGTTGCTCGGCGGTCGATTCCAGCAGATTCATGCGCTGACGGAATTCTTCGCCATCCGGCAGATCCTGGACATACCAGCCGATGTGCTTGCGCGCGGTGCGTACGCCGATGAACTCGCCATAGAAGGCGTAGTGCGCCGGCAAGTGCTCGTGCATCAGTTCGCGCACCTCTTCCACCAGCGGCGCCGGCATGTGCTCGCCCGTGCGCAGGTAATGATCAATTTCGCGGCAGATCCATGGCCGGCCCTGGGCCGCCCGGCCGATCATGACGGCGTCCGCCCCCGTGTAGTCGAGCACGAACTTCGCCTTCTCGGGCGTGGTGATGTCGCCGTTGGCCACCACCGGGATGCCGACCGACGCCTTCACGGCGCGGATGGTGTCGTACTCGGCGTCGCCCTTGTAGCCGTCGGCCCGGGTGCGACCGTGCAGGGTCAGCATCTGGATGCCGGCCTGCTCGGCCAGACGCGCGATGCGCAGCGCGTTCTTGTTTTGGCGATCCCAGCCGGTACGGAACTTCAGCGTGACCGGCACATCGACGGCCTCGACCACCGCGTGCAGGATGCGCTCGACCAGGTCTTCGTGCTGCAACAGGGCGGACCCGCACCAGCTGTTGCACACCTTCTTGACCGGGCACCCCATATTGATGTCGATGATCTGCGCGCCGCGCTCGACGTTGAACTTCGCGCAATCGGCCAGGTCTTTCGGATCGGCACCGGCGATCTGCACCGCCTTGGGCTCCATCTCGCCCGCGTGGTCGATCCGGCGCGATGTCTTTTCGCTGGCCCACAGGCGCGGGTTGGACGCGGCCATCTCGGACACCGCATAGCCCGCACCGAGCTGCTTGCACAGTTGCCGGAACGGGCGGTCCGTCACACCAGCCATCGGTGCGACAAAGACGTTATTACGCAGGAGATAAGGACCTATTTGCACAGCTGGCAGACTCAAAAGTGACACGGGAACCTGCTATTTTACCTCAAGCGCTGCTCAAATTATCAGCACAATTTTTCAAATTGTTGTGTGTGCGATATTGGCAAGTTGTGCTAATTAGCTTTTGCCTAGGTAGCACCGCGCCCGGATAGTTGACGTGGCAGCATCATCGCTGATAGACAATACAGAGGCGGATGGTTCATCCGAAGCGCGTCAGCGAATGCGGGTGAGCGTGGGCCGTGGTTTGAAATCGCTGAATGCAGGACGCACGTCGGTGACACGCCCTGTTGCCGAGTCATAGTCGTATGGAATGTGAACGACGATGCCCGACCACGAGAAGTCCGTTGGATTGCGTGTGACGATCGAAATGCCATAGGCAGCGGCCGTGCCACCAATGATTGCATCCGGAAGTTTTACTTTGGGACCGCTGATGAGGCTATTGCCACGGATGTCGATGGCAAGCTCGGTAATTTGCGGATCCAGGGGTAATACTGCGAACTCTGCAAGTAATGCGTCGAGGATCGGTACCTCATGGGGGCGAGCAATTTGGCCAACGCGCAATTCCATGTAGGTAATTGTGCTAATGGCCGGAAAATCGTACCTCCCAAGCTCTATCGCGGCTTCGTGAACGCCATTGAGCATGTCGATGAAAATATTGGTGTCGAATAAAATCAACGCCATTCGCTTCTTAGCTGCTCTTGCGCTTGAACACCGTCTTTTACTGTGTCGGTGCGGTCTTTCCACAGCCCTTCCGCCATCTTCAGCGCAGCCAGACGGCGTTGCCGGGCGGCTTCCACAGGCGTCAACGGCGGCTCTGGCACAACCGGCTCCTTGCGTTTGCTGCGATACATCGCCTCGCTCATCTTGCACCTCCCGCTACGCAATTCGATCGTGGGATAAGTGTAGCGCAATTGCAGCGGGGTGTCGTCGGCCAGGATCCCAACCGATGCAGACAGGACGGCTTGACGGATGACATTACGTCAAGTCGTCCAGCGCCACTTGCCGCAGATGTTCGACTTCGCCCCAGCTGAGCAAGCGCAACTTGCCCTGCTCGAGCACGAAGCGGTTGATGCTGGCGTTGTGGACCTTGAAGTCGCGCGGGGTGTCCAGCGACAGACCCAGCGCGGCGCGGTAGGCGCACTCGAGTACGCCGCCGTGCGCCACCAGCGCCAGCGTCTGCCCCGGATAGCGGGCCGCCTGGGCCGCGATCGCCGTCGTGACGCGGTCGAAGAAGGCGCGGAACGATTCACCCTGATTGTTGCCCGGTGGCAGCGTCGCATCGATGTTGCGCGCCTGCCAGGCGGCAAACTCCAGCGGATAGCGGGCCGCGATCTCACTATAGAGCAAGCCTTCGAAGCCGCCGTAGCAGCGTTCGCGCAGTTGGGAATCGACCTGCAACGCCGTCGTTGCGCCGCGTGCGCGCAGGATCGCTTCAGCGGTTTGCCGGGCACGGCCCAGGTCGCTGGACAGCACGTGGTCGATGGCTTCACCGGCCAGTGCCGCGCCAAGCAGCGCCGCCTGGCGCTCGCCTTCTGCATTGAGCGGGATATCGAGATGGCCCTGCAGCCGGCGTTCGGCATTCCATGCGGTTTCGCCATGGCGGATGAGCAGGATCGTGGTCGCGCCCTGGGGCGCCGTGGTCAGGGTCATGAGGTTCTTGTGCCCGAACCTCGGGGCAATCGGATGGAAGCGCTATTTTGGCAGATCGGCGACGGCGTGGGGATTGAGTGCATAGGTGCCAAAGATGCACGCCTCGTCGAGGATGTGCCCGTAGATCGCCATGCGCGCCTCGAGCCCGGTGAAACGCCCCGTGAGCGGCAGGCGCGGCAAATCGAGTGCATACAGCGTGAAAACGTAGTGATGCACGCGCTCGTCGTTCCAGGGTGGACATGGGCCGTCATAGCCATAAAACTCGCCAGCCAGGGCCGGGTCGTTGACAAACCAGTGGGTATAGTCGTTGACGCCGTGGCGCAGCTGGTGCTCGGTGCCGTTCTTGATGGTAAACGGCACCAGCGGGCCCGGCTTGCCGTGCGGCGTGACGCGATGGGAAAACCTGCCCTCGGCCAGCGCCGTGAGGCACACCGGGATATCGGCCAGCGTCCAGTGGAAAAAAGCGGTACGCGGCGCCGTCAGCGGCACCGTGCAGCCGTCGACATTGACACGGCGTGCATCGCGCGGTACGTCGGGATCGTGGCAGAACAGTACCAGCGACTCGGTGCCGGTCGGCACGTCGTCCCAGGCAATGTGCGGGTTGCGGTTGCTCGACAACCTGACACGGGTGGCAGGGTCGCCCACGGCGAACGCGCAGGCAGCGGGAATGGCGGCCCCGTTGGTAAATGAATTGCTCCAGATGCGCATCACTCCTCCCGGCTACTGGTTTTGACACCTGCAGCCAGCCGGGGTTTCAGCGCGTTGCTACGACCGGATCAACCCGCAGCCAGAAGGTCACCGGCCCGTCATTGATGAGCGACACCTTCATGTCGGCGCCGAACACGCCGATCTCCACCTGCCCGTGGCGCGTGCGCGCCTGGCGCACCACGTGATCGAACAGGCGCCGGCCGTCTTCCGGCGCTGCCGCCGGCGTGAACGATGGCCGTGTGCCTGATTTGGTGTCGGCTGCCAGCGTGAATTGTGGCACCAGCAGCAGGCCGCCCTTGACGTCGGCCAGGCTGCGGTTCATCTTGCCGGCCTCGTCCGAAAAGACGCGGTAGCCCAGCATCTTGGTCAGCAGCAGGTCGGCTTCGCGCTCGGTGTCGCCCTTTTCGGCGCACAGCAATACCACGAGGCCGGGACCGATGGCGCCGACGGTCGCACCGTCGACCCGCACTGCCGCTTCGCTCACACGTTGCAGCAAACCGATCATGCCAGCGTCACGCGCGCAAACTTGCGCTTGCCCACTTGCACGACGAGCGTGCCGGCAGCCACCTGCAACCCCTTATCCGCCACGACGGCGCCATCGATGCGCACGCCGCCCTGGTCGACCATGCGCATGGCTTCCGACGTCGATGCACACAGGCCAGCTTGCTTGAGCAATTGCGCCACGCCCATCGGTGCGCCCGACAGCGCCACTTCCGGCACGTCGTCGGGGATGCCGCCCTTGGAGCGGTTGACGAAGTCAGCCAGCGCATCGTCGGCCGCCTGCGCCGAATGGAAGCGCGTCACGATTTCCTTGCCCAGCGCCACCTTGGCGTCGCGCGGGTTGGCGCCGCCGTCGATCGTCGCCTTCAATTGGGCGATGTCGTCCAGTGAGCGGAACGACAGCAGATTGAAGTACTTCCACATCATGTCGTCCGAAATGCTCATCAGCTTACCGAACATGGTGTTCGGTGCTTCGGTGATGCCGATGTAGTTGTTTTTCGACTTGGACATCTTCTCGACGCCATCCAGGCCTTCGAGCAGCGGCATGGTCAGGATGCACTGCGGCTCCTGGCCGTAATCCTTCTGCAGTTCGCGGCCAACCAGCAAGTTGAATTTCTGGTCCGTTCCACCCAGCTCAAGGTCGGAGTGCAAAGCGACCGAATCGTAGCCCTGCATCAGCGGATACAGGAACTCATGCACGGCAATCGGTGTCCCACTCTTGTAGCGCTTGGTGAAATCGTCGCGCTCCATCATGCGCGCTACGGTATAGCGTGACGCCAGCTGAATCATGCCGCGCGCGCCGAGGGGGTCGCACCACTCCGAGTTGTAGCGCATCTCGGTGCGGCTGGCGTCCAGCACCAGCGATGCCTGACGGAAGTACGTCATCGCGTTTTCTTCAACCTGCTCGCGCGTCAGCGGCGGCCGGGTGGCGTTACGCCCCGACGGGTCGCCAATCATCGACGTGAAGTCACCGATCAAAAAGATCACCTGGTGACCCAGATCTTGCAATTGACGCAACTTGTTCAGCACCACAGTGTGACCCAAGTGCAAGTCCGGCGCCGTCGGGTCCAGACCCAGCTTGATGCGCAGCGGTGTGCCGGTTTGCTCGGACCGCGCCAGCTTTTGCGCAAAGTCGGCCTCAATCAGCAGCTCGTCGACACCCCTTTTTGCGATGGCGAGGGACTCGAGAACACGCTCAGTCAGAGGAAGGCGCACGGGCGCATTTAGCATGGAATTGCCACCAGGAACTGCGGTTGAGGTCATAAATTCGTGTAGGAAATTGGCTAAAACGGTTGTAGGACCACATCTTTTGGTATAATTCACGATCCTGTTTTCGTTTCCCAAAGAAAACTTTGTTAAACGTCATGAACATGGCCCTTGAAAGTTCAGCCGCAAATTTTAACTGATTGCATGAACCCTATACAGAAAATTACCCGTCAGACACTGCTGCAGCTGGTGCCGAAGACCCGCAAAGCCCGCGTTTTGAGCGCCGGCGCCGTCTTCCTGAGCATGTGCGCCTTTGGCGCAGTAGGTGTCGCCCCGATCGCCAGCGATCCTTCCGACCTGCCCGTGACCTCGGTCGCGACGAACCTGGAATTGCCAAATCTGGCATCCCAGATCGCCGCGCTCCAGCAAGACGAGCAGCAATTCATCCACGAAGAACGCATCCGCCGCGGCGATTCGCTCGGCTCGCTCTTCACCCGCCTTGGCATCGAAGATGCACAGGCACAGAAATTCGTTCGTTCCGACAAGCTGGCACGTCGCCTGCTGTCGCTCCAGACCGGCAAGCGCATTCAGGCCGAGACCGATGAAAACGGCCTGCTGCTGTCGATGCGCGCCACTGTCATCGATGGCAAGAATGGCAACGCACGCACGATCAGTGTCGAGCGCAAGAGCGAAGCTTTCGTCGCCCTCGAAGCGCCGGCCAAGCTCGAGCGTCGCGTCGAGATGCGCTCGCGCGATATCGCTTCGTCGCTGTATGCAGCCACCGACTCCAATGTCGACGGCGGCAGCCTGCCCGATTCGATCGTCGGCCAGATCATCGAGATGTTCTCGACCGATATCGACTTCCGCACAGACGTCAAGCGCGGTGACCGCTTCAATGTGGTCTACGAGACCTTCTGGCTCGACGGCGAACAGGTCAAGACCGGCCGTATCCTGGCTGGCGAGTTCGTCAACCGCGGCGTGGCTTATCAGTCGGTCTGGTACGAAGACCCGATCACCAAACAGGGCGGCTATTACACCCTGGACGGCAAGGCACTCAAGAAAGCCTTCCTGAAGTCGCCACTCGAGTACTCGCGGATTTCGTCGGGCTTCTCGATGCGCGTGCACCCGCTGTCGGGCAAATGGAAAGCGCACAAGGGCGTCGATTACGCAGCATCGACCGGCACCCCGATCCGCGCCGTGGCTGACGCTACCGTCGACTTCGCCGGCAACGGCAATGGCTACGGCAATATGGTCGTGCTCAAGCACTGGTCGGCGTACAGCACCGCCTATGCGCACATGAGCCGTATCGCGCCAGGCCTGCGCAAGGGCGCCAAGATCAACCAGGGCCAGGTCATCGGCTACGTCGGTTCGACCGGCTGGTCGACCGGCGCGCACCTGCACTACGAATTCCGTGTTGCAGGCGTGGCCAAGGATCCAAACCAGTACAAGTCGCTGGCACAGCAACCGCTGAACCAGGCTGAACTGGCACGTTTCCGCATGGCTGCAGCTGAGATGAATCACCGCTTCTCGCTGCTAGGTCCAAGCGGTTCGGCCATGGCCGCCCGCTAAGACAGCTTCAACCCTGTCCCGACGCCCTCCGCTGCATTTCGATGCCGGAGGGCGTTTTGTTTTGTATGGCATGATCTTTTCATAACACCATGACCGAGACCCCTTCCCTTTTCATCGGCCTGATGTCCGGCACCAGCCTCGACGGCGTCGATGGCGTGCTGGCCAACTTTTCGCAAGGTGCGATCCGCACGATCGCAGCCGCGTTCACGCCCTTCCCTGCTGACCTCCGCACCGAACTGATGGCGCTGCAGGCAGCAAGCCACAATGAGCTAGAGCGTGAGGCGCTGGCCGCCAATGCGCTGGCGCTGGCGTATGCCGACTGTGTACGCGCGCTGTTGCCGTCCAGCCCGGGCAAGGTCGCTGCCGTGGCCGTGCATGGCCAGACGATCCGCCATCGCCCCGAACTGGGCTTTACGCGCCAGACCAATAATCCGGCGCTGCTGGCCGAACTGACCGGCCTGGACGTGATCGCCGACTTTCGCAGCCGTGACGTCGCTGCCGGCGGCCAGGGCGCGCCGCTGGTGCCGGCCTTTCACGCGGCCGCGTTCGGCGCGCCAGGCACCGCGCGTGTCGTTGTGAATATCGGCGGCATTGGCAATATCAGCGTGCTGCATGGCGACGGGCGCGTGACCGGCTTCGATACCGGTCCGGGCAATGTCTTGATGGATCTGTGGATCGCGCGTCACCAGGGCCGCGCCTATGACGAGGATGGCGCCTGGGCTGCGAGCGGGACCGTGCACGCGCCATTGCTGACAGCGTTGCTCGATGAGCCGTACTTCGGGCTGTCGGCGCCCAAGAGCACGGGGCGCGACCTGTTCCATGCAGACTGGCTCGATGCCAGGCTGGCCGCCTTTCACGCAGTTGCACCGGCCGATGTCCAGGCCACGCTCACGCGTCTGACGGCCGTCACGATCGCACGCGCCATCCGTGATGAAGGCATCGCGCCGGATGCGGTGTACGTGTGCGGTGGTGGCGCCTATAACGGCGCGCTGCTGCGCGCCATCAGCGCCGAACTCGATGGGATCAAGGTGGAATCGACGGGCGAACTTGGCGTGGCACCAAACCGGGTCGAGGCGCTGGCATTTGCGTGGCTGGGCTGGCGCTTCACGCAGCGGGCGCCGGGCAATCTGCCGGCCGTGACGGGCGCACGCGGCCTGCGCGTACTTGGCGCGCTGTACCCTGCGTGAACGCAAAAAAGCCCGCTTGAGGCGGGCTTTTTTTGATCTCCGGCACTTGCCGGGTCACGCTGCGCTGCTTACGCCGAGAACGACGAACCGCAACCGCAGGTCGAGGTGGCGTTCGGATTCTTGATCACGAACTGCGCACCTTCGAGGTCATCCTTGTAATCGATCTCGGCACCGACCAGATACTGGTAGCTCATCGAATCGATCAACAGCTGGACGCCTGCTTTTTCCATCGTCGTGTCATCGTCGTTGATGATCTCGTCGAAGGTGAAGCCATACTGGAAGCCCGAGCAGCCGCCGCCCTGCACGAAAACGCGCAGCTTGAGGTCGGGGTTGCCTTCTTCTTCGATCAGCTGGGCCACTTTCTGTGCCGCGCTGTCGGTGAAGTTGATTGGTACGGGAATCGTGTCGAAATCTACTACTTCGGCGACTGCGGTCATGGAATGCTCCTGGATAATCAAACTCCGCCCATTATAGACGGTTGGGGGAACTCATGCTGCCGACCCTCTGGGAAAGTCGGCGAGATGAGACACCAGTTGTCACTCAGACAGGGTACCGTCCCTTGATGATATCAAGAGGACATGATCCTTCTGCAAGCGCTGGTGCAGTAGCCTCGAATATGCGGCCAAGTGGCCGCAATTCAAGTCTGGCAGGCACCAGCGACGCCTGTTACGGCAACAGCGCGATCTGCTTCAGCCCGGTCGCTTCATCCAGCCCGAACATCAGGTTCATGCACTGCACGGCCTGGCCCGATGCGCCTTTGACCAGGTTGTCCTGCACCACCAGGATCACGACCGTGTCGCCGCCATCCGGGCGATGCAGCGCCAGGCGCAGCACGTTCGAGCCGCGGGTCGAGCGCGTCTCAGGGTGCGAGCCGAACGGCATCACGTCGACGAACTCGCTGTCCTTGTAGGCGTCTTCGAACAGGGCCTGCAGCGCCGCATCGTCGATCTCTTTCGTCAGGCGCGCATACAGCGTCGCGTGCATACCGCGAATCATCGGCACCAGGTGCGGCGTGAAGATCAGGCCAACCTTCTGGTCGGTGAAGCGCGCCAGCTGGGCGGTCGTTTCCGGCGTGTGGCGGTGACCGCTCACACCATAAGCCTTGAAGTTATCGCTCGACTCGGAGAACAACGTGGCGATCTCGGCCTTGCGACCGGCGCCCGAGACGCCCGACTTGCAGTCGGCGATCAGGTTGCCCGCATCAATGACGCCGGCCTTGAGCAGCGGATAGTAGCCAAGCTGCATCGTGGTCGGGTAGCAGCCCGGATTGGCGATCAGGCGCGCGTCCTTGATCGCGTCGCGGTTCAGCTCAGCAAGACCATACACGGCTTCTTCGAGCAGCTCGGGCGCCGTGTGGTCGATCTTGTACCATTTTTCGAACGTGGCCTGATCCTTCAGGCGGAAGTCGGCCGCCAGGTCGATCACCTTGACGCCGGCTGCCAGCAGCTCGGGCGCCTGCGCCATTGCCACGCCGTGCGGGGTGGCGAAGAACACGACGTCGCAGCTTTTCAGGTCGGCTTTGTCGGGGCTCGAGAACGCCAGGTCGACGCGGCCGCGCAGCGACGGGAACATGTCGGCCACCGGCAGGCCGTCTTCCTTGCGCGACGTGATTGCCGTCAGTTGCACATCCGGGTGCACGGCCAACAGCCGCAGCAATTCCACGCCCGTGTACCCGGTGCCGCCAACGATGCCAACTTTGATCATGTTCTGTTCCTTCATAGTGGTAAAAAGGCCCTGCTTGCAGGACGAACGTGCATTTTAACAGCCTGGGAAATGCGGGGCATACCGCTCTGTAAAGCAAAAAAGCCGCCCAACCTTGCGGTGGACGGCTTTTTCGGCACAGCGCCCGAAGGCGCCGGCAGAAACGAATTAACGCTTCGAGAATTGCTTTGCGCGACGTGCTTTGCGCAGACCAACTTTTTTACGCTCGACTTCACGCGCATCGCGAGTGACGAAGCCAGCACGGGCCAGATCTGGCTTCAGTGCTGCGTCGTAGTCGATCAGAGCGCGGGTGATGCCGTGACGGACGGCGCCAGCCTGGCCCGACTCGCCGCCGCCGTGCACGTTGACTTTGATGTCAAAACGCTCGACGTTGCCGGTCAGTTCCAGCGGCTGGCGAATGACCATCAGGCCGGTTTCGCGCGAGAAGTATTCCGAAGCAGGCTTGCCGTTCACGATGATCAGGCCGGTGCCAGTTTTGATGAACACGCGAGCGACTGCACTCTTGCGACGGCCGGTGCCGTAGTTGTAGTTACCGATCATGTCAGTTCCTTAGAGGGTCAGTGCTTGTGGTTGCTGAGCAGCGTGTGGGTGCGAACCTTCCGCGTACACTTTCAGCTTCTTGATCATTGCGTAGCCGAGTGGGCCTTTAGGCAGCATGCCCTTGACCGCTTTCTCGAGTGCGCGACCTGGGAAACGCTGTTGCATTTTCAGGAAGTTCGTTTCGTAGATACCGCCCGGGTAACCCGAGTGACGGTAGTACGTTTTTTCGGTGGCCTTGGTACCGGTCACACGCAGTTTGCCTGCATTGATCACAACGATGAAGTCACCGGTGTCGACGTGCGGGGTGAATTCCGGCTTGTGCTTGCCGCGCAGTCGGAGTGCCACTTCGCTGGCAACACGTCCGAGGACCAGGTCCGTCGCGTCAATGACAAACCAGTCGCGCTGGACTTCATGGCCCTTAGCGGAAAAAGTTTTCATGTTTATTCCAAAATAAAAAATTGCTCAAATGGTGGTTCCGCCCTGTACTTCAGCGGACTCGGCCTTGTTATCTTTTCCTGAGCAAACGGAAAGCCGACGATCATAACCTGCACCGGCATTGCCGTCAATCGCCATCTGGTGATTTTCAGGGACCAACGCGGCCACAATCCTGACCCGGTCCGCATGCCTTGATGCATAGTTGAAACAATGGGTTGACCATAGAAACAACGCGAACTTATCATCGTTGCAACCTGAGGAGATGTCGTGACGATATTCAAGATTTTGCCCGCCCTGCTGGCGCTGCCGCTGCTGCTGGCTGCGGGCAGTGCCAGCGCCGCCGCACCGGCCATGACGGACCGCAGTTGCCACCTGCCCGGCGTGGTCGAGGCGCTGCGCTGTGTCAGCGTGACCGTGCCGCTCGACCATGGGCAGCCGCAGGGTCCAACGCTGGCGCTGCACGTGACCGTGGCCCCGGCCTTCCGCCAGGGCAGCCGTACCGATCCGCTGTTCGTGCTGGCCGGTGGCCCGGGCCAGGCCGGCAGCGATGTGCTGGTGCTGCTCAAGACCGCCTTCGACCGGGTGCGCGCCACGCGCGACATCGTCTTCATCGACCAGCGCGGCACCGGCCGCTCGGGCAAGCTCGGCTGCGTCAGCAAGCACGAACACGAAACCATGGGCGACGCCGAACTGATGGCCGAACTGCGCGCCTGCATCGCAGCCAACACCTCGCCGCTGCGCGCCTACACGACGCTGGCCGCCGCGCGTGACCTCGAACGCGTTCGCCTTGCGCTGGGCTACGGCGCGGTCAACCTGTGGGGCGGCTCGTACGGCACGCGCCTGGCGCAAACCTATGCCCGCGCCTATCCATCGAGCGTGCGCGCGCTCGTGCTCGACGGCGTGGCCGCGCCCGACCAGGTCATCCCGGCCGGTGGCCGCGATTCGCAGACCGCGCTCGACGGTGTGTTTGCCGCCTGCGCCAAGGACGCTGCCTGCCACAAGGCGTACCCGAACCTGCGCGCCGAATTCGATGGCCTGGTCAAGCGGCTCGAAGCGGGTGACCTGCGCCTGTCGCTGCCCAATCCGCGCACGGCCGAGCAGACCAGTTTCACGATGTCGTCCGACCGCTTCCTGGGCACCGTGCACAACATCCTGTATGCGCCGGCCGATGCACGGCGTCTGCCATTCCTGATCCATAACGCGAGCCAAGGGCGCTGGCAGCCGTTCATCGCGCGCCAGAACCTGGCCGGTGACTTCGGCAACGATGCGAGCATGTCGATGCTGCTGCACTTCGCCGTGGTGTGCGCCGAAGACGTGCCGCGCTTTACGCCAGAACTGATGAAAGCTGACGCCGCCGTGCTGGCGCGGCCGCTGGCCGAGATGATGCCGAAGCTGTGCCGGGACGACATCAAGGTGCCGGCCGTGCCGTATGTCACGCCCACCCGGATCGACGCACCGGCCCTGCTGCTGTCGGGCGCGCTCGATCCGGTCACGCCGCCGCACCGCGCCGCGAGCGCCGCCAGGTCGATGGCGCACGCCCAGCAGATCGTGGTGGCCAATGCCAGCCACGGTGTTTCGCAACTGGGCTGCGCGCCGCGCCTGCTGCGCGCTTTTCTCGACCATCCGCAGGCCAAACTCGACGCGGCCTGCATGGCCGAGATCCCGGCGCCCACCTTCCAGCTCGGCAGCGCCGGGCCGCAACCATAAGATTCGGACACGCCATGATCGAAGTTCACGATGTACGCAAGGCCTTCGGCGCCGTCCAGGCGCTGGGCGGCGTTTCCTTCACCGCGCGCGATGGCCAGATCACCGCGCTGCTCGGCCCCAACGGCGCCGGCAAGACCACCCTGCTGCGCACGCTCGTCGGCCTGCTCAAACGCGACCACGGCAGCATCCTGATCGGCGGCGTCGACCCCGAACAGGACCCGATGGCAGTGCGCCGCAATATCGGCTTTCTCACCGACCAGTTCGGGCTGTACGAGCGCCTGACCACCCGCGAATACCTGCATTATTTCGGCGAACTCAATGACATGCAGGCCCCGGCGCTGCGCACGCGGATCGGCGAAGTGGCCGAGCTGCTGGGCATGGAAGACATCCTGGATCGCCGGGCCAAGGGCTTTTCGCAGGGCCAGCGCATCAAGGTCGCGCTGGCGCGCACGCTGCTGCACCGCCCGCGCCACCTGCTGCTCGATGAACCGAGCCGCGGCCTGGACGTGATGAGCACGCGCGCACTGCGCACGGCGCTGAACGCGCTGCGCGAGGACGGCAGCTGCGTGATCATGGCCACCCACGTGATGCAGGAAGTGACGCACCTGTGCGACGACGTGATCGTCATTGCCAAGGGCCATACCGTGGCCCAGGGCTCGCCCGACGAATTGTGCCGGCGCACCGGCATCACCAACCTGGAAGACGCCTTCGTCAGCCTGGTCGGCACCGAAGAAGGTATCGCATGAAGTCCAAGATCCGGATCGTGTTTTTGAAAGAGCTGCGCGAGATGCTGCGCGAGCGCCGCACGCTGGCGTTCCTGCTGGCGGCGTCGCTGATGTACCCGGCCATCATCGGCCTGCTGCTGAACCAGATGATCGAACGGAATACGCGCACCGAGCGTGAAGGCATCGAGATGGTCGTCATCGGCGGTGCGAAAGCGCCGACCCTGATGGCCCAGCTGCGCGAGCGCAGCGTGACCGTCACCGAGGCCGCGCCGATGAATGAGGACGCCATCGGCGACCTGCTGCGCGCCAAAAAGACCGTCGCCGTGCTGCGCGTGACGGACGACTACATCGCCAACTACCAGGCCATGCGCCCGGCGCGCCTGGAGCTGTGGTTCGATTCGTCCACCGAGAGCGGCCCGCAGCGGCGCGACGTTGAAGACATCCTGCAGGCCTACAGCAGCAATATCGCCAGCGCGCGCCTGCTCGCGCACGGCGTCTCGCCCGCCACGCTCTCGCCCATCGAATTGCAGCGCCATGACACCGGCACCAATGCCTCGCGCTCGGCAATGGTCATCGGGGGCATCATCGGCATCCTGTTTTTGCCGGCGTTTTTCCTGAACCTGTCGGCGGCCGTCGACAGCACGGCGGGTGAACGCGAGCGGCGCTCGCTCGAAGTGCTGATGGCGCAGCCGGCCCGCAGCTGGGAACTGGTGGTCGGCAAATGGCTGGCCGCGAGCGTGCCGTCTCTGCTGGGCGTGACGCTGATCCTGTGCGTCGCGCATGCGATCCTGCGCTGGCTGCCGCTCGAGGAAATCGGCATGTCGTGGAACCTGGGCTGGGGTGAGCTGATGCTCGTTTGCCTGGTCACGGTGCCGCTGTCGCTGCTCTCGAGCGCCCTGTTCATCGGCCTGGCGATGAACGCGAAGACCTTCAAGGAAGCCCAGACCACGGTCAGCTTCGTGACCATCCTGCCCGCGATTCCGGGCTTCGTGGTCTCGTTCATGGAACTCAAGACCGCGACCTGGATGTACCTGGTGCCGATGCTGTCGAACCAGACGCTGGTCAAGGAACTGGCCAAGACGGGCGACATCGGCCCGCTGCCGTTCGTGCTGACGTTCTTGTGCGCGCTGATTCCGGCGCTGCTGGTGGTGGCGTTCGCGAGCTGGCGCATGAAGAGCGAGAAATACGTGCTGGGTGTGTAATCCCGCCGTACAATCGAAGCCCCTTTTCAAGAACACAGCACAGCGGAGCAGAACATGGATGTAAAAGTCAGCTGGAACGGCCCGTCGGGCATGAGCTTCCGGGCCCAGACGGGCAGCGGCCACATGGTGGCGATGGATGGCGCACCGGAAGGCGGCGGCCACAATCTGGCGCCACGGCCGATGGAGATGGTGTTGATCGGCACCGGCGGCTGCGCCGCGTATGACGTGGTGCTGATCCTCAAGCGCGGGCGTGAAGACGTGCGCGGGTGCGACGTCACGCTGCAGGCCGAGCGCGCCGAGGTGGACCCGAAGGTCTTCACGAAGATCAACTTCCACTTCGTGGTCACGGGCCGCAACCTGAAACCGGCGGCGGTCGAACGCGCGGTGCAGCTATCGCATGACAAGTACTGCTCGGCGTCGGCCATGCTGGCCAGGACCGCCGAGATCACGCACTCGATCGAGATCGTCGAAGCTTAAACCGGCGCCTCAGATGCGGTAGGCGGCGGTGGTCATGACCTTGGCCATCGCCCGCATCGCCATCTTGACCGGCATCGGCAACGGGGCTGCGCCCATCGCCTGGGCCGCGTCGGCGTGCGCGATTTCATCGATGCGCATCTGGTCGACGATCGCGCGCGATTTGGCGTCCTGCTGCGGCAGCAGTTCGAGGTGGCTGTTCAGGTGCGCCTCGACCTGGCGTTCGGTCTCCACCACGAAGCCCAGGCTGACCGGATCGCCGATCCGGGCCGCCACCGCGCCCATCACATAGGCGCCCGCATACCACAGGGGATTGAGTACGCTCGGCTGCGAACCCAGTTCGTCCAGGCGCTGCGCGCACCAGGCCAGGTGGTCTTCTTCTTCCTGGCCGGCTTCTTCGAACTGCGCACGCAATTGCGGCGTGTGGGCAAAACTGGCCTGCGCATCGTACAGGGCCTGGGCGCACACTTCGCCGACATGGTTCACGCGCATCAGACCCGCGCTGTGACGGCGCTCGGTATCGGACAGCTCGCTGTCCATGGCATGCGTGGCCGGGTTCGGGCGCGACATGGCGGTCACGCCGCCGACGACGCGCAAGGCCTTGTCGACGCCGACAATCAGGTGGTCCAGGGGGCTGATGAAACGATTCGCGGTCATGGCTGGCTCGGTAATCTAGTCGCTGAGGCCTTCATTATATGCCTTAGTTCTCGCGATCCACTCGACCAGCGGCCCTTCCGGCTCGATGCCCGAGATGTTCTTGGCCACGCCCAGGTTCAGTTCGAGCAGGTACGGCACCGACACGATCGGCACGCCGGGACAGTGGCGGGAAAACGCGTCCAGAAAACGACTCGATTCCACGGTCGGCATGACCTTCTCGCCGCTCATGAACTGCAGCACGCTGGTGATCGTGTGGCCCTTGCCCAGCGTGTGATAGACGAAGCGGTTGAATTCGCGGTCGACCGTCTTGAAGTCGATTTCGTCCTTCGTCATCAGGCCGGCCAGGTACACCAGGCCCAGGCCGACACGGAACCAGTCGGTCGATTCGGCCCGGCTGCGCCCTTCGCGCATCAGGACCAGCAGTTTTTCTTGGGTGGCGGCATCCATGTTGCCATTATCCATAATTTGGGCGGGCGCGGGCCGCGCACCCGTTGCGCGGGACAACAAATTTATAGAAAGAAACCCGGCATGCACCCTGTCACCGGATAATGCAGCCTGGGGCCCGCTTTGGCCCGCGCATCGCACCGTGCCGGTCCTGGCCGAGACGATTGAATACAATGCCAGTGTGAAAAAAGCGTAGCTGCAATGTAAATACACCACTGCAGCCAGGAGTTGTCATGCAATTAAAGATCCGCAATTTGTCCAAGACCTACGCCAACGGCGTGGTCGCGCTCGACCGTGTCACGCTGAATATCCCGGCCGGGATGTTCGGGCTGCTCGGCCCGAACGGTGCGGGCAAATCGACACTGATGCGGATTCTCGCCACGCTGCAGGAATGCGACGCCGGCTCGGTGTTCCTCGACGATATCGACGTGCTGGACGAAAAAGACGCGGTGCGCCGCATGCTCGGCTACCTGCCGCAGGATTTCGGCGTGTACCCGAAGGTCACGGCCTACGACCTTCTCGACCATTTCGCGCAGCTCAAGGGGCTGTCGCACCGGGTGCGCCGGCGCGAAGTCGTCGACGGCCTGCTGCAGCAGACCAATCTGTGGGACGTGCGCGCGCAGCGCCTGGGCACCTTCTCGGGCGGCATGCGCCAGCGCTTCGGCATCGCCCAGGCCCTGCTGGGCGACCCGCGCCTGATCATCGTCGACGAACCCACGGCCGGCCTGGATCCGCAGGAGCGCGTGCGCTTTCACAACCTGCTGTCGGACATCGGCGAAGAGCGCACCGTGCTGCTCTCGACCCACATCGTGTCCGACGTGGCCGACCTGTGCGCCAATATGGCGATCATCAACAAGGGCCAGGTGCTGCTGTGCGGCGAGCCGCAAGAACTCATCTACGGCATCGAAGACTTCATCTGGGCGCGCTTCGTCACGAAGGCCGAACTGCCGGCCTTCCAGGCGCGCCACAGCGTGATCTCGAGCCGCCTGCTCAGTGGCCGCACGCTGATCCACGTGTATGCCGAAGACGATCCGGGCGACGGCTTCGAGCCGGCCCGCGCGAGCCTGGACGACGTGTACTTCGCCACTATCGCCGGCCGTCATAATCCTGCCGCCGGGGATTGCTGACCGTGCGCGCGCTGCTCGTCATTGCCCGTTTCGAGGCCAGGCAGCGCCTGCGGCTGCTGTCGACCTGGGTGTATTTTGGCGGCTTCCTGGCGCTCGGGATGCTGTGGATGGTGGCGTCGGGCGGCGCGTTTCGCGAGCTGTCGATCACGTTCGGCACCCGCATCGCGATCGATGGGCCACGCCAGATCGCGCTGGCCACCGCGATGCTCGGCAGCCTCGGGGTCATCGTTGCCGCCGCCGTCATGGGCCGCGCGGTGCAGCAGGATTTCGAGCACGAGATGCACCACTTCTTTTTCAGCGCGCCGCTGCGCAAGGCCGACTACGTGTTCGGTCGCTTCCTGGGCGCGTATGCCACGCTGGCCGTGATCTTCGCCGGCATCGTGCTGGGCCTGTGGTTCGGCACCATGCTGCCCGGGATCGCGCCCGATCGCCTCGGCGGCGCGCCGCTGGCCGCCTGGCTCACGCCGTATCTGTTCACGCTCCTGCCCAATCTGTTCATCTTTGGCGCGATCTTCTTCGTGCTGGCCGCCCTCACCCGGCGCATGCTGCCGGTGTACGTGGCCAGCGTGATCATGACGCTCGGGTACACCATCGCGCCATCGCTGGCGCGCGACCTCGATTTCAAGACGCTGGCCGCGCTGATCGACCCGTTCGGCACCACCGCACTGATCCGCCTGACCGAATACTGGCCACTGGCCGAGCGCAACGTGCGCCCGATCGCGTTGACCGACGTGTACCTGATCAACCGCCTGATCTGGGCCGGGTTCTCGCTATTGGTGCTGCTGCTTGGCTACTGGCGCTTCCAGGCGGTCGGCGAAACCGAAAGCCAGACACGCGCGCGCCGCAAGACCGCGGCAGAAGTGCCATCGGGGCTGGCGCCGCCATTATCGCGCGCGGCGCGCGATACCAGCACGCCGCCGGATTTCGCGGCCCGCAGCCTGGCCGTGCTGCTCGTCAAATCGAGCTGGGGCGAGCTGCGCGAAGCGACCCGCAATGCGTACTTCGTGGCGCTGGCCACGGCCGGCGTGCTCGCGCTGATCGCCAGCGCGCTCGACCTGGGTGCGATGTATGGCACGCCGACGTATCCCGTCACCTACATGATGCTGGAACTGATCCGCGATGTGACCGGTCTGTTCGTAATCGTCACGACGATTTTCTATGCCGGTGAACTGGTCTGGCGCGAGCGCGAGATGCGCACCAGCCAGATCCTCGATGCGCTGCCCGTGCCGAGCTGGCTGCCGCTGGCCAGCAAGACGCTGGCGCTGGTCGGGCTGCAAGCCTGCCTGCTGCTCGTCGCCATGGTCACGGCCATGCTGATCCAGCTGTTCAAGGGGTATTTCCAGCTCGAACCGGGCCTTTACGTCCGGGCGCTGTTCTCGATCATGCTGCCCCACTTCGCGCTGCTCGCGGTGCTGGCCATCGCGGTGCAAGTCATCGTCAACCACAAATACCTGGCCAACTTCGTCATGATCGGCTGGGTGCTGGCGGCGCTCGCCTTCAATGGCGCGGGCATGGATCATCCGCTGGCGCTGTACGCGGCCTGGCCCGACCTGACCTATTCGGCAATGAACGGCTTTGGCCACTACCTGCTGCGCGAGCGCTTCTACCTGCTGTACTGGAGCGGCGCGGCCCTGATGCTGCTGGGCGTGGCGCGCGCGCTGTGGCAGAGGGGCGTCGATAGTGGCTGGCGCCAGCGCCTGCAGCTGGCGCGGCGCAGCTTGAGCCTCCCGGTGCTGGCCACGATCGGCGCCGGCGCCGCCGTGTTCGCGGGCAGCGGCGCTTTCCTGGCCTGGGAAATGGCGCAGGGCGGCTACCTGAGCGCGCACCAGGCCGAGCAGCTGCGCGCCGACTACGAACAGCGCTACCACCGCACCGCGTTCCTGCCGCAGCCGCGCATCACGGCCGTCAAGCTCGACACGGCCATCCATCCCGCCGCGCGTTCGCTGCAGGTCAAGGGCAGCTATCAGCTCGAAAACCGCAACAGCCGGTCATTGTCGGACGTGGTGCTGTACCAGCAGCGCGGCGCGCGTCTGAACGTGACGTTCACGCAGCCGGCAACGCTGGCAGAGAGCGACCCGGAACGCGGTTTCTATCGCTACCGCCTCGCCACGCCGATGGCGCCGGGCGCGCGCATGGGGCTGGACTTCACGGTCGACTACGCGCCGCGCGGCCTGCTCGGGCTGGGGAGCGAGACGCCGGTGGTGGGCAATGGCACGTTCTTCACGGATGACGTCATGCCGCGCATCGGCTACCAGCCGGCGGTGGAACTGCTCGACGAACGCGATCGCCGCCGCCACGACCTGGCCCCGCGCGCGCGCATGGCCGCGCGCGACGATCCGGCGGCGCGCGCCAACCACCTGCTGGGCGTGGATGCCGACTGGATCGACTTCGAGACCACCGTCAGCACGAGCGCCGACCAGATTGCGGTGGCGCCAGGCACGCTGGTGCGCGAATGGAGCCAGGACGGCCGGCGCTACTTCCGCTACAAGATGGACCGCCCGATGCTGAACAACTATGCCTTCCAGTCGGCACGCTACGAAGTGCGCCACGAACGCTGGCAGGACGTGACGATCGACGTGTATTACCACCCGGGTCACGACGCGAACGTCGAGCGCATGGTGCGCGGCGCCCAGGCCGGTCTCGATTACGGCGCGCGCAATTTCGGACGCTACCCGCTGCGCGAACTGCGCATCGTCGAATTCCCCCGTTACAGCAGTATGCCTGTTGCCTACCCGGGCGTGATCCCGTTCTCGGAAAGCGCCGGCTTCATTGCGCGCATCGATCCCGGCTCGCCGAAAGACCTCGACTACCCGTTCTACATCACTGCGCATGAGACGGCGCACCAGTGGTGGGGGCACCAGCTCATCGGCGCCAACACGCGCGGCAGCACGGTGCTCAGCGAAGGCGTGTCCGAGTACATGGCGCTGATGGTCATGCAGCGCGCCTACGGCGCGGGCAAGATGCGGCGCTTCCTGCGCTATGACCTCGACCGCTACCTGAGGGGCCGCGCGAGCGAGCAGCGAAAGGAAGCGCCGCTGGCGCTCAACGAACAGCAGCCTTACATCCACTACCAGAAAGGTGCGCTGGCGCTGTACCTGATGCAGGACATGCTGGGCGAGGATGTCGTCAATGGCGTGCTGCGTGGCCTGTTGGAGCAGCACGGCTACCAGGGCCCGCCCTACCCGACCGCGTCCACCCTCGTCGACGGCCTGCGCGCCGTCACGCCGCCAGCCAAGGCCTATCTGATCGACGACCTGTTCGAATCGATCGTGCTGTACGAGAACCGGGCCGACAGCGCCACCGCGCGCCGGCGCGCGGATGGCAAGTACGAGGTAACGATCCGCGCCAGCGCCGGCAAGATGCGTGCTACCGACCAGGGCGAAGAGCAGCCGATGCTGCTCCACGACTTCATCGAGTTCGGCGTGGACGACAGCGATGGCAATCCCCTGGTGCGCGAACGGCGTCTCGTCAGCAAGGATGAACAGCAGATTACGCTGGTGGTCGATGGCATGCCGGCGCGTGCCGGCATCGATCCCGATAACAAGTTGATCGATCGAAAACCGCGAGACAATATGTTGGCAGTCGACAAGCAGTAGTTCTCGCGCTATGATCAAATCAAAATATGGGGGAGGAAGCGTCATGTCAAACCTGGTCACGGAGATTACCGAAAAAATCCAGATGCTGAACGCAACAGAGAAACAGCAAGTGCTACACATGCTGCTGCAGGACATCGACGGGCCCGATCAGGACGCCGATGAAGCGTGGCGCAACGAAGTCGTGCGGCGCGTGCAAGCCATTCACAATGGTGAAGCAGCCATTCGCGCATTGAAGGAATGGCAGGACTGACAGCGTTCGGTGTGTTCGACAAAGAAAAAACCGCGGCATGCCGCGGTTTTTTTACGCCGGTCGGCGCTGTCTTATTTCGCCGCTGCCTTCTTGGCAGGCGCTTTCTTGGCCGCCGGCTTCTTGGCCACTGCTTTCTTGGCCGCAGGCGCTTTCTTGGCGGCTGGCTTGGCCGCGGCCTTGTGCGCCGCCTTCACCGGGGCGGCTGCGCCGTCGACCGCTGCTTCGGCATCCACCGCGCCATCGGCAGCGCCGGCCTTGACCTTGGCGCCCGGCTTGGCCTTGCGCTCTTCGAACTCGAAGCTGATCTTGTTGTCTTTGCCACGCACCAGGAACGCCTTGAACGCGCGCCGCGTGCGCTGCGACACAAAGCCCGGCAGCAGGTCGGTCTTGCCTTCATTGAGCAGCTTGCTCATCTGTTCAGGCAGGATCTCTTGCTGCAGGATGATGCGGCCGCTGCGGAAGTCGCACGTCTTTGGCTTGGCCACGCTGTGTTCGCACACATAGGCCAATGGCATTTCGAACACGCCGCCGGTGCACTTCGGGCACGGACCGACCGGTGTCTGGCCAGTAAAGTCCACGCCTTCGCCGTCGGCGCCTTCGTCGTCCTGGCCAAAGTCGAACTCGAGCTTGAAGTTCTTGATCTCTTCGTCGCGCACGATGCGCAGGATGGCGGCAAACGGGCGGCCCATTTTCGAGCGGAAGCCTTGCAGCGGGCCGATCGTGCGTTTTTCGAGCAGCTCTTCGACTTCGCTGATCTCGAACTGGCGGCTGCCCGGCGTCTTGCTCATCGAGAAATCGCACTTGGTGCAGGCAAAGCGGCGGTAGTTTTCCTTGACCACGCTCGCGCAGTTCGGGCACGGGGTCGTCAGCGTTGCGTAGTCGCCCGGGATCGTGTCGTTGCTGTATTCCTTGGCGCGCTTGACGATGATCTGGGTCATCTGGGCAATTTCGCGCATGAATTCTTCACGCGAGATCTTGCCCTTTTCCATTTGCGACAGCTTGAATTCCCATTCGCCGGTCAGTTCGGGCGCTGTCAGTTCATTCACGCCCAGGCCGCGCAGCAAGGTCATCAGCTGCGATGCTTTCGCGGTCGGCATCAGCTCGCGGCCTTCGCGCAGCAGGTATTTCTCGGTCAGCAGGCCTTCAATGATGGCGGCGCGCGTTGCCGGCGTGCCCAGGCCCTTGCCGGCCATCGCGTCGCGCAGCTCGTCCGAATCGATCAGCTTGCCGGCGCCTTCCATGGCCGACAGCAGCGTCGCTTCGTTGTAGCGTGCGGGCGGCTTGGTGACCAGGCCGTTGGCCGTGATTTTTTCGGTCAGGACTTTCTCGCCCTTGGCCACCGGCACCAGGTTGGCGCCATCCTTGTCGTCGCCCAGGTCCTTGCCGTACACGGCCAGCCAGCCGGGATTGGTCATGACCTTGCCTTCGGTCTTGAACTGGTGGCCCGACACTTCGGTAAAGCGCGTGGTGACCAAAAATTCGGCGGCCGGGAAGAACACGGCCAGGAAGCGGCGCGTGACCAGGTCGTACAGTTTCTGTTCCGGCTCGGACAGGTTTTTCGGCACGATGCCGGTCGGGATGATCGCGAAGTGATCCGAAATCTTGGTGTTGTCGAAAATGCGCTTGTTCGGCTTGACCCAGCCGCCCTTGGTCACTTGCTTGGCGAACTGGTTGTAGTTATTGGTCTCGGCCAGCGCGACGAGCGTTTCCTTGACCGTGGCAATATAGTCTTCGGGCAAGTGGCGCGAATCGGTACGCGGGTAGGTCAGCACCTTGTGCTTTTCGTACAGCGCCTGGGCCAGACCCAGCGTGTTCTTGGCCGAAAAACCGAAACGGCCGTTGGCTTCGCGCTGCAGGCTGGTCAGGTCGAACAGCGCTGGCGCCATCGACGTGGTCGGCTTGGATTCTTCGGTGACGGCGCCCTGCTTGCCGCGGCAGGCGGCGGCGATCGAGTCGGCTGCGGTCTTGCTCCACAGGCGTTCGGCGCGCTTTTCGGGGTCGTTCTCGTCCTTCTTGAACTTCTGGTCGAGCCAGCGGCCTTCGTAGATACCGGCGGCGCACACGAACTCGGCGCGCACCTCCCAGTAATCGCGGGCGACGAATTTCTTGATCTTTTCTTCACGCTCGACGACGATCGACAGCGTCGGCGTCTGCACGCGGCCGACGGTGGTCAGATAGAAGCCGCCCTCTTTCGAGTTGAACGCCGTCATGGCGCGCGTGCCGTTGATGCCGATCAGCCAGTCGGCTTCGGAGCGGCAGCGCGCGGCGTCGGCCAGCGGCAGCATTTCTTCGTCGCTGCGCAGGTTGGCGAAGCCGTCGCGGATCGCGCCGGCCGTCATCGACTGCAGCCACAGGCGCTTGACCGGTTGCTTGGCCTTCGCGTTCTGCGCAATCAGGCGGAAGATCAGTTCACCCTCGCGCCCGGCATCGCAGGCGTTGATCAGCGTCGTGACATCCTTGCGCTTGATCAAACGATTCAGCACCTTCAGGCGCGATTCGGTCTTGGCGATCGGATTGAGCGCGAAGTACGGCGGGATCATGGGCAGGTGCGTGAAGCTCCACTTGCCACGCTTGACGTCGTGCTCTTCGGGCACGGCGATTTCAAGCAGGTGGCCAACGGCCGACGAGAGCACGAATTCGTCCGATTCGAAGTACTCATCGTGCTTGGTGAAGCCGCCCAGTGTCTTGGCGATGTCGTTCGCGACCGACGGCTTCTCGGCGATGATGAGGGATTTGGTCATAGTGTTTCTCGTCGTACTGTCTATATAGTGTGGGGCTTGCGCATCATACATGCTCAAGCTGGCGCTGGTGAAATTCCAGCCATCATGCCAGTTTGGTAACGTCCTGAAGGAAGCGGCCAATGATAAGCGGGTTCCCGCGCTTCCGGCAAGGGGCCGCCCCATGCTGGTGCATTCAGGCAGGTATGCCAGAAATACAAAACGGGGCGCGCAGCCCCGTTCAGTCGTTACCATTATTGCATTATCTTCAATGCAACAACCGCGGCTCCTGCTCGTCGTCATCGCTGAACAGATCGTCGAACATCAGCGCGTCCGGCTCCTTGCCCTGACTCCACAGCACCATCAACACGATGATCTTGAGCTTGCTCAATGCAATGGGCGATTCGTCGCACGCCAGTGCACGCTCGATGACGATTTCGCGCTGGATCGGGCCGAGGACCTTGGCGCTTTCGAGGAAGGCGATAAAGCCGATCGCTGCGCTGCCGAGCTCGATATATTCTTCGTCGACGTAGTAACGCGTGCCGGTGGAAGCATCGATGGTTTCGGGCAGCGGCGCGTCGGTCAACCCGCCCAGCCAGTCGAGCGCCTCCGTGATTTCGATGTCATCGAAACCAACGGCGGAGAGCTTGCGCGCCAGGGCTGCCGGCTCGGGGCAGGCGTCGGGACGGTAGTACGTCTCGTAGAGATAGACCAGGATGTCGAACATAGTGACGCTACTGTATCAGCTAAACTTCGTGAGGCACAAGTGGAGCACGCCCGCCACGCCGCACCGCGGGAAAACCGTTGTATCCAAGCCTTGTTCAATAAGCCAGCATATTAAAAACCATTAGAAACAAGCACATACCATTCGCATAATGCGGATCGGGGAGCATGGCCGGCGTGTCACTGCCAGTCACAAATACGGCCTGCAACGACGCTGTCAACGCCAGATGCGCTGTACTCGCCCGCCCGGCAACCGGGTCACGAAGCCGGCCAGTTCCAGTGCGAGCAGGCGCGCCCCGAGGGCGCCGGGATCGAGCGCCAGGCGGCCCAGCAACTCGTCGAGCGTGACCGGTTCGTGGCCCAGGGCGCCAAGCAGGATGGCGTCGTCGTCCGACGCAGGCGCAACCGCAGCGGCCTGCGGCAAGCGTGCCAGCGGCGACACGCGCATGGCCATCAACACATCGTCCACCGTCTCGACCAGTTGCGCGCCCTCGCGGATCAGGCGGTGACAGCCCTTGGTCAGCGCCGAATGAATGGAGCCGGGCAACGCGAACACGTCGCGGCCCTGCTCGGCCGCCATCTGCGCCGTGATCAGCGAGCCGGACTGCGCCGCCGCCTCGATCACCAGCACGCCCGCCGCCAGGCCGCTGATGATGCGGTTGCGGCGCGGGAAGTTGGCGCCCAGCGGCGGCGTGCCCAGCGCATATTCGCTGACGATGCAGCCCTGTTCGGCAATCCGGTGCGCCAGCGCGCGATTGCGCGCCGGATAGACGCGGTCCAGGCCCGTGCCAACGACGGCAATCGTCGAGCCGGCCCCGCGTAGCGCGCCTTCGTGCGCCGCGGTATCGATCCCCAGCGCCAGCCCCGACACCACGCACAGTCCGGCACCGGACAGCGCGGCGGCGAACGATTCGGCATCCAACCGGCCCTGCACGCTGGCATTGCGGCTGCCCACGACCGCGACCAGCGGCTGCGTCAGCAAGTCGAGGCGGCCGCTGACATATAACAGCAGCGGCGGATCGGGGATCTGGGCCAGCGCCGGCGGATAACGGGGATCGTGGAAGGTAACGAGACGGTGGTCGGGCACGGTCAGCCAGGCCAGCGTGGTGTCGATGAGCGCCGCCAGCGCGGGCGTGACGGGCGCGCAGATGGCGCGTGCCTGGGCTGGCGTGACGTGCGCGCCCAGCGCTGCCGGGCCGGCGCGCAGGATGGCGCCGGGGCTGCCGAACGCGGCCAGCAACGCATGCACGCTGCGGCACCCTACCCCGTCGGCCTGTTCCAGGCGCAGCCAGTCGGCGATTCGGGTGGCGCGCTGCTCAAGCGGTAGGCGGGGGTCCGTGGCCTGCACGGCGGGGTTACTCCGGTGATTTGACCACGTCGCCGACTTGCACGGGCGCTGTCACCGTCATGATCAAGCCGTACGAGACGTTCTTGAAGACGCGGAAGATGAACAGGCTGCCATTTTGCTCGTCGGGCATTTTCAACTGGGCACGCCCCATGCCGAGGAAGCCCCGGCTCGCCGGGTCGGCCACAGTCTTCCCGACATGATAGAGCTGCAGCACGGCGCCGACATCGAGTCCGTCAACCGCGCCCCGGTTGACAGTCACGACCTGGCTCTGGCCGGCGTAGGTCACGCCGGCGTAAATGGACATCACGCGCGCGTCGATCGGTTGCAGCGGCGCATGTGGCACGTAATTGCGCACCGGCGTGGGCGGCTGCGGTACCAGCAGATCGCCCACGCCCATCTCGCGCACGGTGTCGACGACCTGGAACGTGTGCGCATCGACGCCGGGGCCGGCCGGGGTGACGAGCTTGACGCTGCCCAGGAAGGCCGCTTCATGCGCCATCACCTTGCCGGTCTGCGGATCGCGCAGCACGGTGCCGGGCCGGAACACCTGGTACACCGTGTCGCTCGTGAGCGCGCCGTGGACGTACACGCGGTCGCCCATACCCAGGTAGAAACGGCCTTCCTGCGAGGCGACGATGCGCGGCGCGCCGGCCAGCTCGTCGGCTTCGACCACCAGCGGCTGGGTCAGGTACGGCTCAATGGCGCCGGCGGGGATCGACGGCACCGCGCCCTGGCCCGTACCTTCGCTGCGCACTTGCGGCGACAGGCGCGTCAGCGGCGGCTGGCCACGGCCATCGCCATCCTCGCCAGGCCGGTTGAACGACAGGCGGCCGCGCGCGCGGTCGAACCAGATCACCTGGCCCGGATAGATCCAGTGCGGGTTGCGAATTTCATCACGGTTCATGCCCCAGACCTGCGGCCAGCACCATGGGTTGCGCAAGAACTTGCCAGAAATGTCCCAGAGGGTGTCACGCTTGACGACAACGTGCTTGTCGGGAGCGTCGGAGCGAAACGCGCAGGCCGCCGACGGGGCGCTGGCATTCGTCTGGGCCACGGCGGCGCCGCTCGCGGCGCAGGCCAGCAAGGCCACCGCTGCAGCATGGGCCATGACTGTGCTAAAATTTTTCATTGAAGACGTCCGTTAAGTCCGGCGTTAAGACAGCGTAAATCCGAATACGATTGCAGGCCGCGCGTGAATTCCGCCCGGCCGCGGCGCCAGAAGCATCACGACGTACCGCTCCCCGCCCACGGAAGGGTTGCTGTATAGAATCAAATTCTGCACACAATTGCCTGAACTAGCAAGACAAACCGGCGTTTGTCCTGCGGGGCGTGTGGTGCATTTGCTGTTCGAAATTGCCCGCGCTCTAGCCCCCCGTCAACCGCACCCACCTCTCGAAATCCGAACTGATCATGGCCCTACTCGACATCCTTCGCTATCCCGACCCACGTCTGCACAAGATTGCCACGCCCGTGACCGAATTCGGCACCGAGCGCCTGCGCACGCTGGTTGCGGACATGGCCGACACCATGTATGACGCGCCTGGCGTTGGCCTGGCTGCGAGCCAGGTGGACGTGCACGAGCAGGTCGTCACGATCGACGTCACCGAAGCGCAGGACGACCTGATGGTCTTCATCAATCCTGAAATCACCTGGTCGAGCGACGAGCGCGCGGTGTACGACGAAGGCTGCCTGTCGGTGCCGGGCGTGTACGACGGCGTCGAGCGCCCATCGCGCGTCAAGGTGCGCGCCTTCGATCTGGACGGCAAAGAGTTCACGGTCGACGCCGATGGCCTGCTGGCCGTCTGCATCCAGCACGAGATGGATCACCTCAAGGGCAAGGTGTTTGTCGAATACCTGTCGCCACTGAAACGCAACCGCATCAAGGCCAAGCTGCAAAAAGAAGAGCGCGGCCTGGCGCGTGAAGCGGCCCAGCGCGGCGCGCGTCGTTGATGAAGGTCGTCTTTGCCGGCACGCCGGAGTTTGCCGCCGTCGCCCTGCGTGCGATCCACGAAGCCGGCTTCACCGTGCCGCTGGTACTGACCCAGCCCGACCGCCCGGCCGGGCGCGGGATGCAGTTGCAGGCTTCCAGCGTCAAGCAATACGCGCTGGCGCATGGCATGCCGGTCGCGCAGCCGCTGTCGCTGCGCACCGACAGCAAGGACCCCGAACGCGCCGAACAGGCACGCGCGGCCCATGCGCAGCTGCTGGCACTGGACTATGACGTGATGGTAGTGGCGGCCTATGGCCTGATCCTGCCGCGCAGCACGCTCGAGATCCGCCCCTGCATCAATATTCACGGCTCGCTGCTGCCACGCTGGCGGGGCGCCGCGCCGATCCACCGCGCGATCGAGGCGGGTGACGTTGACGCCGGCGTGACCATCATGGAAATGGAAGAAGGCCTCGACACCGGCCCGATGCTGCTGATGGAAGGCTTGCCGATCGAGGCCGCCGACACCACCGGCACGCTGCACGACAAGGTGGCGGCGCTGGGCGCGCGCATGATCGTCGAGGCGCTGCACAAGATGGCCGCTGGCGAATTGGTGGCCACACCGCAGCCCGAAAGCGGCGTGACCTACGCAGCCAAGATCACGAAAGAAGAAGCCAAGCTCGATTTCGCACTGCCAGCGGACGTCCTGGCGCGCAAGATCCGCGCCTTCAATCCGTTCCCCGGTGCGAACGGCGTGGTCGATGGCGTGGCGCTCAAGATCTGGCATGCCGTTGCGGTGGAAGGCAGCGGCGCACCGGGCCAGGTGCTGCAGGCCGATGCGGACGGGATCGTGGTGGCGTGTGGCGCGGGCGCGCTGCGCCTGACCGAGCTGCAAAAACCGGGTGGCAAGCGCCTGGCGGCAGCAGAATTCCTGAAGGGCTTTGCGCTGACGGGACTGCAGTTCAGCTAACGAAGCACGCGCTCCGAATACGACAAGGCAGCCCACGGGCTGCCGTTTTTGTCTTCACGCCATGAAAAAGGCGCCTCGACGGCGCCTTGCAACTGCTTAGTCTGCCTGCGAATCACGCTCGGCATCCATGTGTTCACGCAGAACCTGGTTGATGCGGGTCTGATAGCCAGGACCTGCGGCCTTGAACCATTCAAGCATATCCACATCCAGGCGGATCGTGACGATCTGTTTCACACCATTGCTGGCGACTTGAGGTTTCGACGATGCTGCTGGCTCCGGGTTGCGGTCCATCGGCTGATCCCAGTCCGGTCGATATTCTTTGTTCATGCGTTATCCCATCTGTTCACGCCACTCGCGGTGGCTTGACTTGATTGTCGTCTCACCATGTAACGTAAAGATTGCTGCACAACTGTGAATTGTAACGCCATGTAACACATTGCATGTTACATACAAAAGGATACATACACAGGGTCAACTTTTAGCGATATCAACGGCTTGGCGTATAATCGTAGACCGCCCAACAGGCAACATCTTCAAGCCGCCCTCCTCGAAAGACCTCACCATGAACGCCCGCTCCAACGCCATTTCGCCGATCGAAACCCAGCTGCGTGACATCCTCGCGCGCCGTATCATGATCCTGGATGGCGCGATGGGCACGATCATCCAGCAGTACAAGCTCGATGAAGCGGCGTATCGCGGCGAGCGGTTTGCGACGTTCGCTGCGCCCGAAGGCAGTGGCGCGCGCGAGCTGTTCGTCAAGGGTAACAATGAGCTGCTGACGCTGACGCAGCCGCAGATCATCCAGGAAATCCACGAACGCTATCTAGCCGCCGGCGCCGACCTGCTTGAAACAAACACGTTCGGCGCGACCGGCGTGGCGCAGGACGACTATCACATGGCGCACCTGGCCTACGAGATGAACGTGCAAGCGGCCCGGCTCGCGCGCGCTGCCTGCGACAAGTACTCGACGCCAGAGAAGCCGCGCTTTGTCGCCGGCGCGCTCGGCCCGACGCCCAAGACCGCGTCGATTTCGCCTGACGTGAACGACCCGGCGGCGCGCAACGTGACGTTCGACCAGCTGGTCGCGTCCTACCATGAGCAGGTGCGCGGCCTGGTCGACGGCGGCGCCGACGTGCTGCTGGTCGAGACGATCTTCGACACGCTCAATTGCAAGGCGGCGCTGTTTGCGATCGACCTGTACTTCGACGAACACCCGGACGTGCCGCGCCTGCCCCTGATGATCTCGGGCACCGTGACCGATGCTTCGGGCCGCATCCTTTCGGGCCAGACCGTGCCCGCCTTCTGGAATTCGGTGCGCCACGCCAAGCCGCTGACCATTGGCCTGAATTGCGCGCTGGGCGCCGCCCTGATGCGCCCGTACGCGCAAGAGCTGTCGAACATCGCCGACACCTTCGTCTGCATCTACCCGAACGCCGGTCTGCCCAACCCGATGAGCGACACGGGCTTTGACGAACTGCCCGCAGACACGTCCGCGCTGCTGCGCGAATTCGCCGATGCGGGCTTCATCAATATCGCCGGTGGCTGCTGCGGCACGACGCCGGAGCACATCAACGCGATCGCGACCATCCTGGAGCAGCACGCGCCACGCATGATCCCCGAGATCCCGGTGGCGATGCGCCTGTCGGGCCTCGAGCCGTTCACGATTGACGAGTCGTCGCTGTTCGTCAACGTCGGCGAGCGCACCAACGTGACGGGCTCGAAAGCGTTTGCGCGCATGATCCTCAACGAGCAATTCGACGAGGCGCTGTCGGTCGCGCGCCAGCAGGTCGAGAACGGCGCCCAGGTCATCGACATCAATATGGACGAAGCGATGCTCGACTCGCAGGCGGCCATGACGCGCTTTTTGAACCTGATCGCGTCGGAACCCGATATCTCGCGCGTGCCGGTGATGATCGACTCGTCGAAGTGGTCGGTGATCGAAGCGGGCCTGAAGTGCGTGCAGGGCAAGGCGATCGTCAACTCGATCTCGATGAAGGAAGGCGAAGAAGAATTCATTCGCCAGGCAGTCCTGTGCCGCCGCTACGGCGCGGCTGTGATCGTGATGGCATTCGACGAACAGGGCCAGGCCGACACGTTCGCGCGCAAGACCGAGATCTGCGCGCGCGCCTATAAAGTGCTGACCGAGCAGGTGGGCTTCCCGCCCGAAGACATCATTTTTGATCCGAACATTTTCGCGATCGCGACCGGCATCGAAGAACACGACAACTACGCCAACGACTTCATTCAGGCGTGCCAGTGGATCCGCGACAATCTGCCGTACGCGAAGATCTCGGGCGGCGTGTCGAACGTGTCGTTCAGCTTCCGCGGCAACGATCCGGCGCGTGAAGCGATCCACACCGTGTTCCTGTACCATGCGATCAAGGCCGGTCTGACGATGGGCATCGTCAACGCCGGCATGGTCGGCGTCTACGACAACCTGGCGCCCGAACTGCGCGAGCGTGTCGAGGACGTCGTGCTCAATCGCCGCAAGGACGCCACCGAGCGCATGATCGAGATCGCCGGTACGCTCAAAGCCGGCGGCAACAAGCAGGAACAGAACCTCGAGTGGCGTGAAGCGGCGGTCGAACAGCGCCTGGCGCACGCGCTGGTGCATGGCATCACGCAGTGGATCGTCGAGGACACCGAAGAAATGCGCCAGCAGGTGCTGGCGTCAAAAGGCCGCCCGATTCACGTGATCGAAGGCCCGCTGATGGATGGCATGAACATCGTCGGCGACCTGTTCGGCCAAGGCAAGATGTTCCTGCCGCAGGTGGTCAAGTCGGCGCGCGTGATGAAGCAGGCCGTGGCGCACCTGGTGCCGTTCATCGAAGAAGAAAAGGCGCTCGAAGAAGCGCGCACCGGCATCGTCTCCAAGCCGAAGGGCAAGATGGTGATCGCCACCGTCAAGGGCGACGTGCACGACATCGGCAAGAACATCGTCTCGGTGGTCATGCAGTGCAATAACTTCGAGATCGTCAATATGGGCGTGATGGTGCCGTGCGCCGACATCCTCGCGCGTGCGAAGGAAGAAAACGCGGACATGGTGGGCCTGTCGGGCCTGATCACGCCATCGTTAGAGGAGATGGCGCACGTGGCGCGCGAGATGCAGCGCGATCCGTACTTCCGCGACCGCAAGATGCCGCTCCTGATCGGCGGCGCAACCACCAGCCGCGCGCACACGGCCGTGAAGATCGCACCGTTCTACGACGGCCCGGTGGTGTACGTGCCGGATGCATCGCGTTCGGTCTCGGTCGGCCAGTCGCTGGTCACGGACGACACGCGCGACGCCTACATCATCGAGCTGGCGCAGGACTACGAACGCATCCGCATCCAGCACGCCAGCAAGAAGGCGCTGCCGATGCTCACGCTCGAGCAGGCCCGCGCCAACAAGGCGCGCCTTGATTTCGCACCGGTAAAACCGAAGTTCATTGGCCGCCGCATCTTCAAGAACGTCGACCTGGGCATGATCGCGCGCTACATCGACTGGGGCCCGTTCTTCCAGACCTGGGACCTGGCCGGCCCGTTCCCCGGCATCCTCACCGACGCGGTCGTGGGCGACGCCGCGAGCAAGGTGTTTGCCGAAGGCCAGGCAATGCTCAAGCGGATCATCGAAGGCCGCTGGCTGTCGGCCAACGGCGTCATCGCGCTGCTGCCAGCGAACACGGTGCATGACGACGACATCGAAATCTACACCGACGAATCGCGCTCGCAGGTGGCGCTGACCTGGTACGGCCTGCGCCAGCAGGGCGTGAAACCCATGGTGAACGGCGAACAGCGCCCAAACCAGTGCATCGCCGACTTCATCGCGCCAAAGGACAGCGGCGTCGCCGACTACATCGGCATGTTCGCCGTGACCGCCGGCCTGGGCATCGAGAAGCACGAGCAGCGCTTTGAAGCCGCGCACGACGACTACTCGTCGATCATGCTCAAGTCACTGGCCGACCGCCTGGCCGAAGCGTTCGCCGAATACCTGCACGAACGCGTGCGCACCGACCTGTGGGGTTATGCCGTCGGCGAAGACCTGAGCAACGAAGCGCTGATCGCCGAAAAATACCTGGGCATCCGCCCCGCCCCCGGCTACCCGGCCTGCCCCGAGCACACAGTCAAAGCCGACATGTTCGCCACGCTGCAAGCCGAAGAAATCGGCATGCAACTGACCGAATCCTACGCCATGTACCCCGGCGCCGCCGTCTCCGGCTTCTACCTGGCCCACCCCGACTCAAAATACTTCGTCGTCGGCAAAATCGCCAACGACCAGGTCGACGACATGGCCACCCGCCGCAACATGGACAAACAAGAAGTCGAACGCCACCTGGCCCCCAACCTCTCCTGACCCAATTAGGGTCAGAGTAGAATTAATTAGTAATTTTTCCGAAAATCACGCTTTTTAATTAGGGTCAGAGTCGAATTATTGAGCAATTGCTCTCGCCAATAGCGGTCTCGGCCATTTGCGGCCTTGCGGATTGGAAAAGTTGTCAAACAATTCGACTCTGACCCTAATTGTTGGGTAATTGCTTTTCTGGCTGGGAATGTGAAACGGGCCGGCAGTTTCCTGGCGGCCCGATTGGGTGATGCTGCTGGTGACGTCAGATCGCGTAGCGTACGACCTTGTCGCTCCATTCGAATGCGGCCACTTCGAGCTCGGCCAGATCGTCGCCATCGAAGGCCAGTGACTTCAGCCCTGCCAGCATATCGTCCTGCTCGTCGTCCATGCGCTCGATCGATTCGGCCAGCTTGAGCAGTTCGCCAAAGAAGCCCGTGCGGTTCAGGAGCGCGGCGCGTACTTCGTCGATCACGGGGATTTGTTCGACGATGTCGCGCATCGGAATGCAGAACAGCGTGTCCATCAACGACATCATGCCGACCGTGAACGCGATGTCGGCAACGTTGCGCTGCCCCGGGCGCATGCGCTGGGCCAGCAGCTCCATCAGGCGCGCGCGGGTTGTGGCCAGCATCAGGAGCGGACTCTGGCTGTGGCCCCGTACATCGGGCTCGGCAAACAGCAGGATCTGCAACCAGCGCTGCAACTGGCGCCGGCCCAGCAGGGTCAGGGCCTGGCTGATCGATTCGATGCGCCGCCCTGCACCGACGGCCGGCGTGTTCACCAGGCGCAGCAGGTTCAGGCCAATCGTCACTTCGCGTTTGACCACCTGCTCGATCTCGGCATTGTCGGCATCCGACATGATCAGATTCATCAGGTCGAGCACCGTCGTCTGCGACGGCGACAGCTTGCGCCCCGCGATCACCGATGGCTTGGCAAAATAATAGCCCTGGAAATAGTCGAAGCCGACGTCCAGGCAGGTCCGGTATTCGGTGAGGTTCTCGACCTTCTCGGCCACCAGCCGCTTGCCCGTGGTGCGCAGACGCGGCGCGAGCGACAGCATCGTCACGAGCGGCAGCGCGCGCAGATCCATTTTGACGAAGTCGATCACCGGCAGCAAACGCGACAGCGCTGCGCCATGGGCAGATGCTTCGGCAGCAAAGCGAAAACCGTGCGCCGCCAGATGCGTCATGCGGTTGATGACATCGACATCGGGCTCGACCGAGCTGACGATGTCCAGCACCGTGCGCTCGCGCGGCATGAACGCGAACATATCGCTCATCAGCGCCTCTTTGTCGACATTGATGAACGCGGTCGCATCGCCAATCGCGCGCGGCAGGCCGAGCTGGGACGCATGGTGGATGACGCTGGCGCTGGCCGACAGGCCGGATTCGAATTCGGCTGGCCCCTGGGCACTGCCCCGGAACAGCAATTCGTAACCAAACAATGCCTGGTTACGGTCCAGCACTGGCTGGCGCGCGAGGAAGAAATTGCGCATGCGCAGTGGCTGGGATGCCTCGTCGAGGCGGGCTGTATCGGTCATGTCATTCTCAATATCGCGGCAACTAATCTACTTTACCGCATCCCAATGACAGTTGGGTTTCCTAAAATAAATTTTTTGTGAGAATGTTGGGGAACGATCAACCTGTTGACAATGTCGCCACGTCCTGCGGCAGACCATCGACGAATACTTTCAGCTCACCCGGCGCGAAATGGGTCCATTCCTCGTTCGTCGTCAGCGGTTCAGTCACGATGATGGCGACCCGGTCATCGGGCGTCGTCACCTGCGAAAAGTCGACCGACAGGTCTTCGTCCGACAGGCAGGCCGTCACGAACGGGTGCTTGCGCACGACGTAGCACAGCTTGGTCGAGCAATGCGTGTACAGCGCCGTGCCATCCGACAGCATCATATTGAAGGTGCCATGGGCAGCGATGCCGGGAATGATGCGCTCGAGCGCCCCGGCCAGCGCCGTGCGTGTCGGCGCCGTGTCGCCAAACTCGCGGCGCAGGCTTTGCAGCAGGAAGCAGAAGGCCAGCTCGCTGTCGGTCGTGCCCACGGGCCGGAAAGCGCCATCGAGTACGGGTGCAAATCCCTTGAGGTCGCCGTTATGGGCAAACACCCAGTAGCGGCCCCACAATTCGCGCACGAACGGATGACAGTTTTCCAGCGCCACCTGGCCAACGGTGGCCTTGCGGATATGGGCAATGACGTTGGTGGATTTGATCGGGTAACGCTTGATCAGCTCGGCGATCGGCGAAGCGACTGCCGCCTGGTGATCGACGAAGTGGCGTACGCCGGTACCTTCGAAGAACGCGATTCCCCAGCCATCGTGGTGGGTATCGGTATGGCCGCCGCGGTGGGCGAAGCCGGTAAAAGAAAAGACAATGTCAGTAGGGACATTGCAGTTCATTCCAAGTAACTGGCACATGGGTACAGCTTCGTATGCTACTGAAATGAGAGCGCCATCACCTTGGCTGGCAATGGCGCGGCAGGTACTTCACCAGCGGCTTAATGCAGCACCACCGGTTGGCTCATGAGCGTGTCGTACTCGCCCAGGAATTCGTCGATTTCTTCCATCGTCGGCTCGCTGGCGATCAGATTGTTGACATCGCGCCGGAACGATTGCGCGAGCCGGCCGCCGATGAACGCTTCGCGTCGGCCGGTCTTGTCGACGATCTCGAAGCCACCAAAGCGCAGTGCTTCGAGTTCACGGTCGACACCGAATTCGACGACGCTGTACTGTTCACTGTTGTAGATCATGTTCATGTTGACTCCTTCGATCAGAAAGTTGGTGCCAACCTGCCGGGTGGCGGCAAATGGCAGGCTGTTCACTTCGATAAAGAGGTGGGGCTGGCCGGCTGGATTTCAAGTGAACACGCCCGTAAAACTCAGGCGTGCACGATGGGTTCCAGGGCCAACAGCTGATCGTATGGCGGTGCTGCAAGCCACGATCGCAACTGATCAAGGTGTTCGCTGCTCGCCAGACCGATGAACAGGCGCCGAGGGCGTTGGCGCAGCAGACGATTCAATGTTACACGCAAAACCAGATTGCCGTCGCAGCACAGGCAGCCCGGGGCGATGCGCATGACCTGCAGGCCAGGATGGGATTCGAGCGGGGTGGCCGCCACGCCGAGGCCTTCGAGGATGACGGCGTCGAACGGGATGGCGGGCGCCGGTAGGCGGCTGACCGGCGAGGCCGGTCCATCAGCGGCCAGGCCACTGACGGACACAGACGAAGCAGACGCCGCGTCGAAGGGCGCGGCCAACAGCGCCGCAATGGCCCCTTCGCGCGCCGCCGCCGTCGAACCGGTAACGAGACTGGTGGCCGCGCGGGCCATCAGCCCCCTTTCTTGGCCAGCTTGCCCGGCTCGACGCCCAGCTGCTTGAGCTTGCGGTACAAGTGGGTGCGCTCCAGGCCCGTCTTTTCGGCCACGCGCGTCATGCTGCCGCCTTCGCGGCCCAGGTGGTGTTCGAAATACATGCGCTCGAACGCATCGCGTGCTTCGCGCAGCGGCAGGTCGAACGACAGCGTGTAGCCGGTGCCCTCGCCCTGCGACATGGCATGCACGAGACGCGCGCCATTGCCAAGGGGCGTGCCAAGGCCCGGCTGTGCATTGGCCGATGCGAACATCGGCGCCGATGGCGAGGCCGACGCGGATGCAGCGCTGCCGCCGTCAAGGCCCATGCTCGGGACGCTCGGTGCAATCGGGCGCGGTGGGGCCATCGGCGCACGTGCGACTTCCTGCGCGCGGCTCAGGCCCTGTTGCACGGCCTTGAGCAGCTTTTGCAGCGCGATCGGTTTCTCGAGGAAGTTCAGCGCGCCGATGCGCGTTGCTTCGACTGCGGTGTCGATGGTCGCGTGACCCGACATCATGATGACCGGCATGGTCAACAGGCCGTCGCGCTGCCATTCCTTGAGCAGCGTGACGCCATCGGTGTCAGGCATCCAGATATCGAGCAGCACGAGATCCGGGGCACCGGCCGCGCGCGCCTCGCGCGCCTGCTGCGCGTTCTCGGCCAGGGTGATGGCATGACCTTCGTCACCGAGGATCTCGGACAACAGCTCCCGGATCCCCATTTCATCGTCAACTACCAGTATGTTCGCCATCTCTTCTACCTTCCTGATCTTCTACCCGACGTGTGTGCAATTTTATAAGTTTTTTGCACTGAAGGGGAGTTCGAAAAACCATTACGAGCGGAGCCACGATCGGCCGGAAAAACGCACTGTACTGACAAACGCGGCGCGGTGTACTGCCGGACGGTGCGATTGGCAGGGCAACACGCAGCCGCTTGTTCAGTTGTCCTTAAGCCAAGCTTGCTTCGGGAGCTAACTTTAACAGCAAAATCGACACTGCTGCGCCAGTTCCATCGCTGCGGTTTCCGACATCGATGCGGCCACCGTGTTCGTCGATGATTTTCTTGACCATCGGGAGGCCAAGGCCCGTGCCGCGCGCCTTGGTCGTGACGTACGGTTCGAACGCGCGCGCCAGGATGCGGGGCGCGAAACCGGGACCATTGTCGACGATCGCCAGGCGCACTGCGGTGCCGGCAAAGCCACCGGTGCCGGTGTACTGGATCGCTTCGGTCGTGATGTCCACGCGCGGCGCCGGCGCATCCGGCCCGCGCTCGACCAATGCATCCTGCGCGTTCTGGACCAGGTTGTGGATCACCTGGCGCAACTGGGTCGCATCGCCCATCACGCGCGGCAGGTCCGGCGCGAGGTTCGCATGAATGATGTCGCTGCCGTCGTCGGCCAGGTACAGGCTCAGGATCTCGGCGATCAGGCCATTCAGGTCGAGCTGGTCGAGCATCGCCGGCGGCGTGCGCGCATAGTCGCGGAAGTCGTCGACCATGCGCTTCATCGCATCGACCTGGTTGACGATCGTGGTCGTGCCGCGCTGGAGCAGGTCGGCCTGTGCTTGCGGCAGGTGTTCCGCCAGCTTCATCTGCATGCGTTCGGCCGCCAGCTGGATCGGCGTGAGCGGATTCTTGATTTCGTGCGCCAGGCGGCGCGCCACCTCGCCCCAGGCCACCGAGCGCTGGGCCGTGATCACGTCCGAGATATCGTCGAACACGACGATAAAGCCGCTGTCGGCGCCCACCGGCAGGCGCGAGCCGCGCGCCAGCAGCACGATGTCGTGCTCCTGTTCGTCGGCGGCGCCGGTCTTGCGCTGGGCGTCGCGGGGGATCTCGATCTGCTGCTGCCAGTGCGCGCGCTTGCGGCGCTCGGCCGCCACGTGGGCACTCTGCGCCGAGAACGAGCGCGCCACCGTGTTCGAAAAATGCTCAAGGCCGGCGATGCGGTTCAGGGGCCCCGCCATCGCGCCCGGTTCGATCTGCAGGATGCGGTAGGCGGCATCGTTCGAGTTGACCACGATGCCTTCCGCATCGAGCACGATCACACCAGCCGACATATTGGCCAGCACCGATTCCAGGTGGGCCTTGGCGCTTTGCAGCGCGGCGCGGTTGCGCTCCACGGCGCTCCTGGCCTCGAACAGCTGGCCCGTCATCGCATTGAACGATCGGGTCAAGGTACCCAGTTCATCGTTGGTCTCGACGATCGGGCGCGGCGACAGGTCACCCTCGGCCACCGCCTGCGTGCCTTCGGCCAGCACCAGCAGCGGCTGCGCGAGGTTGCCGGCAATGAGGAAGGCGCTGCCGATCGCCCCGAAGATCGCCAGCAGCAGCGTCAGGGTCAAGGTCACGATGTACATCTTGCGCAGGCCGGTACGCGCTTCGAGGCGCAGCCGGTATTCGGTGGAGGCCGAGCGCAGCACCTCGGCATTCGAGGCCAGACCGACCGGCACTGCCTGCAGCAGTTGCAGGTAGCGCTGCTCCACGCCCGGCGGTTCTGGCACGGCCATCACCACGCGCAGGCGCAGGCCGGTCACGGCATCGAGTGCGTTCGAAGCGCCGTCTGCGGCCTCGTCGCCCGCATCGGCAGGGCCGACGCCGCCCTCGGCCTGGGCATACCCGCCCGGCATCCCGGCGCTGCGCAGCATGCGTTCATTGGGTGCGTCGGCAGCCAGGTTGGCGCCGCGGTCTTCGGTGGCGGCTGACAGGACGGCGCCGTTGGCGTCGACCAGCATCACGCTTTGCAGGCCGCTGGTATCAGCCAGCAGGCGCGCGAGTACCGGTTGCGCGGTCATGTCGCTCTGCCCTGCCAGCGTGGCGGCGGCAGTCTGCGCGGTGGCGCCCAGTTCGGACAGCGATTCGTCGAGCGCGGCGCGGCCCAGGTTCAGGCCCGATTCAATCGCCGATTCGATCTTGACGTCGAACCACGAGTCAATGGAGTGCGACACGAACTGCACCGACACGATGAAGATCACAAGGCCGGGCAGGATGCCGATGCCGGCAAACAGCAGCACCAGCCGGGCCATGAGCCGGGAGCCGAACTTGCCGGCCTTGTAGCGGGAATACAGGCGGCCCAGCGCCACGACCACGACGATCAGAAGCAGGAACGCCATCGCGGCGGTCAGGCCCAGCAGCCAGCTGTAGTAGCGGCCGAAGAAGCCCGAGTTGTCCGATGCGCCGGCCAGCAGGAACAGCAGGATCGAGACGATGGCGCCGCCAACGATCAGCGCGTAGCGCACCCCACCGCTGATCACTTCACTCCGCACGGTAGGTGAACGTCTTGCGGCTGGAGGTCAGGCGCCAGTCCGAGTCGTTGAAGGCATTGACCTGCAACGGCTTTTGCAGGTACTCGCGGTCCATGAACATGCGCAGCGAGACTTCATAGACTTCGCCGGCCTTGAGCGTGCCCTTGGGCGCGATCAGCCAGCGCGTCGGGCGCCGGATCATGAACATCGCGTCTTCAAAGGTCTGGAAACGTTCCTGGAACGAGCCCACCACGACCACGTAATACTGGCGCGTGAGCACATCGTACGAAATGCGGATGGTGCGTTTTAATGAGACCGCTTTTTCGTCGCGCCAGTACCAGCGCGGGCGCGTGAGTTCGATCTCGGTGGTGAAGTGCAGCTGGACCCCGTGCTGGATCGCGTCCTTCAGGCCGTGGTTCAGTTCGAAGTTGTAGGCCGTGTTGAGGCGGTAGCCATCGTCGCTCGCTTCGATGGTTGCGCGGGTGATTTCGATATCGTCGGCCGCCTGCGCCGGCGTGCCCATGGCAACGCACGCGATCGCCAGCAGCAACTGACAGGCGAAAAGGCGGAAAAATCGTAACGTCACGGGGGAGCCGGGGCCTTAAATAATGCGCGTGGTGAAAAGAACTTCACGCCGCTTTCTTCTGGAACAGGGCGTAGAACAAACCGTCATGATCCTGTCCAGCGCCACCGACGGGCAGCAGTTGGCCCGGCGCATCGAGGCGGACCGCGTCGTGGCGGGCCGCGAAGGCAGCCGCCTGCGCCTCCGATTCCTGGGGCCAGAGCGAACATGTCACGAATAGCAATTTACCATTCGGCAGCAGCATCTGCCAAAGGTTGTCGAGTATTTTGGCTGAAAGTGTTGCAAGTTGGGATGTATCCGACTTGCGGCGCAACCAGCGGATATCCGGGTGGCGGCGCACGATGCCCGACGCCGTGCACGGCACGTCGGCCAGGATGCGGTCGTATTGACGGCCATCCCACCAGTCGGTCGCGCCGGCATCGGCCGTCACGAGCTGCGCGGCCAGGCCCAGGCGGCCGAGGTTGTCACCCACGCGGCCGAGGCGCAGCGCATCGGTATCGACGGCCGTGAGCTCCACGTTCGCCACCTCGAGGATATGGCCGCTCTTGCCGCCGGGCGCCGCGCACGCATCGAGCACGCGCATGCCGTCCTGCAGGTCGAGCAGCGGCGCGGCCAGCTGGGCGCCGGCATCCTGTACCGACACCACGCCTTCGGCAAAGCCGGGGATCTGGCTCACATTGATCGCCTGCGCCAGGCGCACCGCGTACGGCCCCACCTGCTCGGCGTCCAGGCCGGCATCCTGCAGCGACTGCAGGTACGCGGCGACCTCTTGCCGGCGGCGGTTCACGCGCAGCGTCAGTGGCGGGTGCGCGTTGCCGGCAGCAAGCACCGCTTCCCAGTCGCGCGGGTACGCGGCGCGCGCCGTGTCGATCCACCACTGCGGATAATTCCAGCGCGCCAACGGCGTGCGCAGCGCTTCTTCCACAAGCGATTCACGCTCGCGCAGGAAGCGGCGCAGCACCGCATTGACCATCGCCTTGGCGTGTGCAAAATCGGGGTGCGCTGCCGCGCCGGTGACGGCCTGGTCGACCACGGTAAACGCTTCGTATGGCGCCGGCATGCCCTCGGGCGGATCGAGCAGCGACAACGCCGCGCACAGCAGCGCGCCCAGCATCGGCGGCTCGGGCGCCTTGCTCGTCATCAGGCCCAGCAGCGTTTCGCTGCGGCCCAGCTGGCGCATGGTGCGGTAGGCGATGTCCTGGATCGCGCCGCGCGTTTGCGGCGTGACGTCGTAGGCGCCGAACACGATCGACAGCGCCTGCGGCAGCGCCATGCCGCCCTGCACACGGGCGACGGCGCTGGCCGCGCCCAGCAGCGCAAGGGCCAGCGAGTCGGATTTGAGGTCGGGCTTGTAGTCGCGTTGCGGGGCGACCTTCACTTCATGACTGGCGCGCAGGCGCGGCTCTTCACGCTGCGGGCGCGCAACGTGGTGCTTCAACTGATAACCGGACGCCGATGCCGGCTGGGCCGGTGCGCGTTCGCCTTGCAGTGCCTGGCCATCCTTTGCCTGGCTGCCCTGCGCCTGACTGCCCTGCCCTTGTCCCTGTGCGCGTGGTTGCCCGCGCTCGGCGGCCTGGGCCGGCTTGCGGCCTGCTGCGCCGGCACCGCGCCGGTCGGACGCCGGCTTGGCCTTGGGTTTCAGGGAGAGCGTTGGACGCTTGTCAGTCATGGCGAATAAAATGTTGCGAAAATGGGCTCCCATTGTAACGGTTATGCCTTTGACGACGCTTAATATAGTGGCCGCTGTGGTTATCCTGATAGTGGGTGATACGCTGGCCGCTGGCGCCGCAGCCCGCCAAAGCGGCCCGTCAAGCTAGTATAATGTGCACTGTTTGCCTGACCTCCAGGCGCCGCCTCATTACATTTTCGACCATTCCCATGCTCGCCCAACAAAAACAACAAATCGTTGCCCTGTTCCAGGCCGCCCTCGCGCCGATCGTTGCCGGTACCGATCTCACCCCGAACGTGGTGCTCGAACGGCCCCGCGATCCATCGCACGGCGACATCGCCTGCAATATCGCGATGCAGCTGGCCAAGCCACTCAAGACCAACCCGCGCGAACTGGCCACGCGCCTGGTCGCCGCACTGCTGGCCGAACCAGGCGCGCAGGGCCTGATCGAGGCCGCCGACATCGCCGGCCCCGGCTTCATCAACCTGCGCGTGGCCGCCAGCGCCAAGCAATCGGTCGCGCGCAGCGTGCTCGAACAGGGCGCGGCATTCGGTAGCAGCACCAGCGGTGCCGGCCACCATGTGATCATCGAATTCGTCTCGGCCAACCCGACCGGCCCGCTGCACGTCGGTCACGGCCGCCAGGCCGCGCTGGGCGACGCGATGGCGTCGCTGTTCCTGTCGCAGGGCCATGACGTCACGCGCGAGTTCTATTACAACGATGCGGGCGTGCAGATTGCCACGCTGGCGAACTCGGTGCAGGCGCGCGCGCGTGGCTTCAAGCCGGGCGACGCCGAGTGGCCCGAATCGGCCTACAACGGCGACTACATCGCCGACATCGCCGCCGACTTCCTGGCCAAAAAAACCGTCTCGGCCAGCGATGGCGAGCCGGCCACCGCCAGCGGCGACGTCGACGACCTCGAATCGATCCGCCGCTTCGCCGTCACTTACCTGCGCAACGAGCAGGATCAGGATCTGCAGGCCTTCGGCGTCAAGTTCGACAACTACTACCTCGAGTCGTCGCTGTACGCCGACGGCAAGGTCGATACCGCCGTCAGGACGCTGGTCGACTCGGGCAAGACCTACGAGGACGGTGGCGCGCTGTGGCTCAAGACCACCGACTACGGCGACGACAAGGACCGCGTGATGCGCAAGTCCGACGGCACCTACACGTACTTCGTGCCGGACGTGGCGTACCACATCCAGAAATTCCGCCGCGGCTTCGACCAGGCGATCAACATCCAGGGCAGTGACCACCACGGCACGATCGCGCGCGTGCGCGCCGGTCTGCAGGCGGTCGACATCGGGATCCCGCAAGGCTATCCCGACTACGTGCTGCACAAGATGGTCACCGTGATGAAGGACGGCGAAGAGGTCAAGATTTCCAAGCGCGCCGGCTCTTACGTCACCGTACGCGACCTGATCGACTGGTCGGGCGCGGGCGATGTCACGCGTGGCCGCGACGCGGTGCGCTTCTTCCTCATCTCGCGCAAGGCCGACACCGAGTTCGTGTTCGACGTGAACGTCGCGCTCGAAACGAGCGACGAAAACCCGGTGTACTACGTGCAGTACGCCCACGCGCGCATCTGCTCGGCGCTGGCCAACTGGGGTGGCGATGTCGCCTTGCTGGCCGGCGTCGATTTGTCGCCGCTCACCTCGCCGAAGGAATTCGAACTGCTGGCCAAGCTGGCGTCGTACCCTGAAGTGCTCGAGCGCGCCTTGGGCGAACTGGGCCCGCACCAGGTCGCGTTCTACCTGCGCGAACTGGCCGGCGACCTGCACAGCTACTACTTCGCGCACAAGTGGCTGCTGGACGACGACGAGCCGCTCAAGCTGGCCCGTCTCGCGCTGGCCGCCGCCACGCGCCAGGTGCTGCGCAACGGCCTCGCGCTGATCGGCGTGTCGGCGCCGGACAAAATGTAAAACTGCATCCCACTGCTTAACCAGAAAGCGTCATGACCGCCATTCGATCCTTCTCGCCCCTCCGCCAGCGCGGCAGCACCCTGACGGGCATCATCATCGGCCTGATCATCGGGCTGGGCATCGCAGTGGCGGTCGCACTCGTGATCACCAAGGGCGCCTCGCCCTTTACCGATCGCTCCAACAAGATGGGGCGTCCGGCCGACCTCGAGCCGAGCCAGGCCAACGATCCGAACAAGCCGCTGTACGGCACCCGCACGCCGGTGCGCGAAACACCGAAGCCGGTGCCGAGTGCACCAGCTGCCGCGCCGGCAGCACCGGCAGCACCCGCAGCGCCGACTGCAGCGCCCGCAGATGCCGATCCACTGGGCGCCGCAATCGCCGGCATGCAAACGCCGCGCCGCACGCCGGCACCGGCGCCATCGCCGGCACCCGTCAACACGGTCGCAGCAGCACCGGCGGCGGCCGCCGTCACCGACGGCTATATCTATTACCTGCAAGCGGGCGCGTTCCGTGAAATGTCGGACGCCGAAAACACCCGCGCCAAGCTGGCCCTGCTGGGCTTCGAGGCCGCGATCACCGACCGCAGCACCGACAGCGGCGTGCTGCATCGCGTACGCGTCGGCCCGTTCACGCAGGTCGAAGGCGTCAACCGCGCGCGCGCCAAGCTGCTCGACAGCGGCATCGACGTCGCCATCGTGCGCAACCAGCGTTGATCCGGCATGTCGCTGCCGGCGAAGCGCGTCTTCATCACCGGCGCGTCGAGTGGCATCGGCGCCGCGCTGGCGCGCGAGTATGCGGCGCGCGGCGCCACGCTGGGCCTGCTCGGCCGGCGGCGCGACGCACTCGACCAACTGCGGCAATCGCTCCCTGATTCCTCGCGCCACCAGGTGTATGCGGTCGACGTGCTCGAGCGCGCGGCCCTTGCTAGCGCCGCGCAGGATTTCATCGCTGTGAACGGCGGCGCCGATATCGTCATCGCATGCGCCGGCATCTCGCAGGGCACGCTGACCGAGCAGGCCGACGATCTGGCCGTGTTCGACGCCGTCTTCGCCACCAATGTGAATGCCACGGTGGCGACGTTCGCACCGTTCATCGCCGCCATGAAAACCCAGCCGACGCCGTGCCGCCTGGTCGGCATCGGCAGCGTGGCCGGTATTCGCGGCATGCGCGGTGCCGGCGCCTACTGCGCCAGCAAGGCCGCGCTGCACAGCTATTGCGAAGCGCTGCGCGTGGAACTGCGCCCGTCAAATATTCGCGTGGTGACTATCGCCCCCGGCTACATCGATACCCCCATGACCCGCGCCAACCGCTTCCCTATGCCTTTTTTGATGCCCCCTGAACGCTTTGCCACGCGGGCTGTCGCGGCGATCGCGCGCGGTGACAGTTACCGCGTGCTGCCGTGGCAGATGGGCGTCGTCGCCAAGCTGCTGCGCCTGATGCCCAACGCCCTCTTCGACCGTCTCTTTGCGCGCGCGCCGACCAAGCCGCGCCGGGAGCAACCATGAACGCCGCCGCCATTGCCGCGCTGTCACGCGCAGGCGTCGCCGTTGAAGTCGTCGCGCAGACCGGGTCGACCAATGCCGATCTGCTCGCGCGCGCCAGCACACTTGCTGCCCCGCTGCTGCTGGTGGCCGAACATCAAAGCGCCGGCCGCGGGCGCGCGGGCCGCAGCTGGCTGTCGTCGCCCGAAGGCTCGCTGACGTTTTCGCTGGCCTGGCGCTTCGACGGCGGGCCGCAGGCGCTGCTTGGCCTGCCGCTGGCGGTGGGCGTGGCGCTGGCCGACACGCTGGGCACGCTGGGCCAGCAAGTGCAGTTGAAATGGCCGAACGATGTCCTCAAGGATGGCGACAAACTGGCCGGCATCCTGATTGAAACCCAGTCCGCCCCTGGCGGTGGCACCTGGACCGTGATCGGCATCGGACTGAACCTGTTGATGCCGGACGAGATGGAAGCGCAGCTGGGCCGCAGCGCGGCCGGCATGCCATGGCTGGCGCGCATGGACCGTGACGCGTTGCTGGCGGCGCTGCTCGACGGCCTGGCGGACTGCCTGCGCGAATTTACCGCGCGCGGGTTTGCCGCCTTCAGCGCGCGCTGGAATCTGCGCCATGCATGGCAGGGCGAGACCGTCGTCCTGCTCGACGGCGGCGTCGTGCGGCACGAAGGCCGCGCGGCCGGTGTCGACGATAGTGGGCGCTTGCTGCTCGATACCGCCGAAGGCCGCATCACCGTGATGGCCGGCGACGTCTCGCTGCGGGTGAAAGCATGATGCTGCTGATCGATGCCGGGAACACCCGTGTCAAGTGGGCGCTGGCAGACGACGGCGCGGCGCCTGGCGTCTGGTCGGCTACTGGCGCGGTAGCGCATGCCGGGCTGGATGCATTGGCGTCCGACTGGACCGGGGCCACGCGCGTGCTGGTCTCGAACGTGGCGGGACCCGTGCTGGCCGAACGCATCGCTGCCCTGCTGCCGGCGCATGCACAGGTCGAGTGGTTCGCGTCCACGCCGCAGCGCGCAGGTGTCACCAACGGCTACCGCGACCCGGCGCGGCTCGGGTGCGACCGCTTCGCCGCTGCCATCGGCGCGCGCGCGCTGGCACCCGGCCAGGACCTGATCGTGGCCACCTGCGGCACCGCGACCACGGTCGACGCGGTGCGCGCCGATGGCCACTTCATCGGCGGCATGATCCTGCCCGGGCTGGCCCTGATGGCGGCGAGCCTGGCGCGCAACACGGCGCAACTGCCGCAGGTCGATGCCGGCGCATTGCCGCCACTGTTCGGCGACAACACGCACGATGCGATCCTGTCCGGCCTGCTCTCGGCGCAGGCCGGCGCGATCGAGCGCGCGGTGGCTGGCCTGGCCGGCGCCTTCTGCATCGTCTCGGGTGGCGCCGCGCCGCATATCGCGCCAGCCCTCAAGGTTGCGCACAAGGTGGTCGATAACATCGTACTGGTCGGCCTGCATGCAGCAGCCACCGGCTCGACGGGGGATATGCGGTGCTGAAATTCGTGTTCTGGGCGCTACTGGGCGCCAACGGGGTCTTGCTGGCGTATGGCCAGGGCCTGCTCGGCCAGTCGCCAGATGCGGCGCGCGAGCCGGCGCGCCTGAAGAACCAGCTCGCGCCCGAACGCATGCAGCAGCTCACGCCAACGCAGGCCAGGCAGGCTGCGGCCAGCGTTGTACCGGCGCCGCAAGCCGAGGTGGCTACTCCTGCTCCAGAGCCTGCGCCTGTGCCTGCGCCCCCACCGGTAACCCGGAACCTGGTCGCCTGTGTGCAGGCTGGCCCGTTCAGCACGGCCGATGCGCGCCGCTTCGAGGCACGTGTCGCGCGTCTTGGCCTGGCAGCGCGCCAGTCGCGTATCGAGATCCCGTTCCAGGAAGTGACGAGCCGCCTGGTCTACCTGCCACCGAACGGCGGTCGCGAAGGCGCCCAGCGCCGCGTCGCCGAGCTCAAGGAGCGCGGCGTGACCAACTTCTTCATCATGCAAAATGACACGTCGCCATTACGGTATGCGATTTCGCTGGGCGTGTTCAAGTCGGACGGGGCGGCGCAAAAGCTCGTGGCCGACCTGCAGCGCCAGGGCGTGCGCGGTGTGCGCATTCTGCCGCGCGGGCCTCAGGTGACGCGCGCCGGCTATCAGTACCGCCAGATCGAGGCTGGCGAGCGCGATCGCCTGACTGGTATTGCCGATAACTACAACGGTGTCGAAGTCACCCGCTGCAGCTGATCCTGTTTCAAGATCAACAACGGCGCACCTGTGGGTGCGCTTTTTTTCGTCCCTACGTGTTGCGCGGACGCTGAAACCTGTCGAATTTCTTTACACCAAATTCTTTTAAGAAAATAAGATTGTTTATAATCAATGAGTTGCTTTGCTGGCACAAGTATTGCTATATACAAATTATCGTTTCTTAAATTCAAAACTAGGGGTTTGCCATGAAAAAACTGATCACCACCGCTCTGCTGACCGCACTCTGCACTATCTCCGCTGCAGCACTGGCCACGCCCATCGCGATGACGGGCGCATTTGCCTCGAGCGACATGGCAAACAACAACTACAGCGCCGTGTTCAGTGGCAAATCGTTCCTGCCGGCCGACTACACGGTCAACAGCCTGACGTACTCGTTCTCGTTCCGCGACGATGGCACCGATATGTTCACGACGTCGGCGCCAGTTTCCACTGGCAGCAACATGACGGGCTGGATGCCCCACACCTCGATCAGCTATGCACGCTACCTGACCAATTACGCGACGGTGGAGCGCACGGGCCAGCAGGAAAGCGCCGCCCTGTCGATCGGTGGCGTTGCTCTCGGCACGGGCAGCACGTCATTGCTTGAGTCGAGCACGACCGCATCGAGCCCACTTCAGGTCAAGTACGAAGGCACGGGCTGCTACTCCTACCAGTGCTACGACTTCTACACGAAGGGCTGGACCGACACCACGACCATCACCCGTGACTACACCGGCGCCTTCACCATCAGCGGGATCATCTCGAACCAGTCGATCATCGACGAACTGCTGCGCAGCGACCAGCTGACGCTGAACCTGAAAGTCGCGGGCGACCTGGTGCTGACCAATTCGCAGCTGCTGCTGGACTACACGAAAGTCGTGGCGTCTGCCGAAGTGCCGGAACCATCGAGCATCCTGCTGGCGCTCGCCGGTCTGGCCGGTCTGGGCGCCGTGCGTCGCCGCAGCAAGCGCGTGGCGGCATAACGCAGTTTCAGAAAGCCTGGCGAGGCGTCAGCGCCGCACGACGATCGGCTTCAACCCCAACGAAGCCGGCAGCGCGTCCATCGCCTCGATCGCCTCGGCGCGGGTCGGATACGGCCCGCCGTACAGGCGATTGAATGAACCCACCTTCACAACTTCGAGCGTGCCCACGTCCACGCCGGCGCGCGCGATCTGGTCGCTGATCGCTTCGGCGGTGCCGGTGCGGCCATACGCGCCAAGCTGGATGTAGTAGTCGCCCGTCGTGGCGCGCGGCGCAGGTGCCTCTTGCGCCGCTGGTGTCGCCGGCTCCACCAGGCGCACGACGGCGCCGCTGTCCGACCGCACCCGGTCTTCGAGCATCAGCGCGGCGATCTCGGGCGGCGCCGATTGCGCCTGTGATGTCGCTTCACGCCGCGCGGCGGCAATCTGCGCCGGATTGACGATCGGATCGCCCGGGAACAGGCGCTCGATCTCGACCTCGTGGCTGCCATTACCGAGCAGGCCCAGTTTCAGCGCGGCCGTGTACGACACATCGATGATGCGCGTGGAATGGAACGGGCCGCGATCGTTGATGCGGACGACCACCGACTGGCCGCTTTCCAGGCTGGTCACGCGCACGTACGACGGAATCGGCAGCGTCGGGTGTGCACCCGTCATCTTGTACATGTCGTAGAGCTCACCGGACGCGGTGCGCTGGCCATGGAATTTCTTGCCATACCAGGTGCTGATGCCGCGCTGGGTCCACCGTTCATCATTGCCCAGCGGCGTGTAGGTCTTGCCCAGCACCGTGTAGGGACGGCTGGTGAACTTGTTGAACGGTTCGGCCATGACGACCGCGTCGGGCGTTTCGAGCAGCCCGTCGGACGGATTCTCGCCCGGGCCGTCGTCCTTGTAGTAGCCGCCCCGCCCCGAATTGGCAGCCGGCAGCTTGGGCGCGGGGCCATGCTTGGCGGTGGGCTTGTGCGGCCACGGAAATGGCGACAAGCGTTTGTGTTCACCGGTACTGCTGCACGCCGTGACAAGAAAGGCAACCGCTACGACCGCCGGGATGTTTTTGCGAACGCCCATTGGCAGTCCTCCTGCTAGTTAAGTCTTCACCAGTTTACGGTGTCTTTGAATACTCATCAATATGCCGGCGCCAAGGCCGAGTGTGATAAAGGCAGTGCCGCCATAGCTCATGAAGGGCAGTGGCACCCCGACCACGGGCAGAATGCCCGCCACCATGCCCATGTTGACAAAGGCATAGGTAAAGAAAATCATCGAGATCGATCCGGCCAGCAGCCGCCCGAAGGTATTGGCTGCATTGGCCGCGATCATCAGGCCACGCCCGATCAGCAGCAGGTACACGAACAGCAGGAACAGGTTGCCGATCAGGCCGAATTCTTCCGAATACACCGAGAACACGAAGTCGGTGGTCCGCTCGGGCACGAATTCCAGGTAACCCTGGGTGCCCTTCATGTAGCCCTTGCCGCTCACGCCACCGGAGCCGATCGCGATGATCGACTGGATGATGTGGAAGCCCTTGCCCAGCGGGTCGGAGGTGGGATCGATCAGCGTCATCACCCGCTCGCGCTGGTAGTCGTGCATCATCGACCAGCCCACCGGCAGGCTGGCCAGCCCCAGTACCGACACGGCGGCGATGGCCTTCCATGACAGGCCGGCCAGGAAGATCACGTACAACCCCGATGACGCCACCAGCAGCGACGTGCCAAGGTCGGGCTGCTTCATGATGAACGCCACCGGGATCATCAGGAGCGCCCCGGCGGCCAGATAATTCTTCCAGCCCGCGACCTGGGCCCGGGTCTGGAAATACCAGGCCAGCATCAGGGGCACGCCGATCTTCATGATCTCGGACGGCTGGATGTCGATCACGCCGATGTGCAGCCAGCGCCGCGCGCCCTTCTTGATCAGGCCAAACATGGCCACCGCGATCAGCAGCGCGACCCCGATGGTATAGATCGGCACGGCCAGGCGCATCAGCGTTTGCGGCGCGATGTTCGCGGCGATCCACATCACGGCAAACGACAGCAGGAAGTTACGGATCTGGTGCTCGACCCGGTCCGGGAAGTCGGCGCCGGCCGATGACATGGTGATCATGCTGATCGTGACCAGGACTGCCAGGATCAGCGTGAGCGGCAGGTCGAACACCGTGAAATAGGGGCGCAGGCGCCGCCGCAGCGAACGCCGTTCTGGAATATGGGCCATGATTTACTCGGTTCGGGTGACGGCGGGCGCGCTGGCCGTTTGGAGCGGTGCGGTCACGGGTGCTGGCACTGGCGCGGCCTTCTTGACGGTGACGGGACGCTCGGCCTTTTTTGGTTCGGCCGGCGGCGCCGGGCGCTTGCCCAGGATGGCGTAATCGAGCACCTTGCGCGCGATCGGCGCGGCGATAGCCCCGCCAAAGCCGGCGTTTTCAACAACCATCGCCAGCGCGATGCGCGGCTGCTCGGCCGGCGCAAACACGGTAAACAGCGCATTGTCGCGGTGGCGTTCATCGATTGCGTTGGCATTGTATTTTTTGCCGCGCAAGCCAATCACCTGGGCCGTGCCGGTCTTGCCGCCGGCCGTGTACAGGGCGCCGGCAAAGGCTTTCTGGCCGGTGCCTTCGCGGATCACGCCCGCCATCGCATCCTTGATGAAGGCGATGTGCTCGGGCTTCATGGCCAGGCGCCGGGTTTCCTTCGGCACGGTCAGTGTGCGCTCGCGGGTGGCGCCGTCCTCGATCATCTTGACCAGGTGCGGCTTCATCACCACGCCGTTGTTGGCCAGAATGGCGGTAGCATGCGCCAGCTGCAGCATCGTGTAGTTGTTGAAGCCCTGGCCGATCGCGACCGAAATGGTGTCGCCGCCGACCCATTTCTGGGCCGCCGGGTTGCGCTTGAAGCGTTCGGCCTTCCACTCTTTCGAGGGCAGCACGCCGGTCTTTTCGTAATCGAGGTCGATCCCGGTCGGCTGGCCAAAGCCGAATTCGCGCATGAACTTGGAGATGTTATCGATGCCCATCTCGTTGGACAGCTGGTAGTAATAGGTATCGCACGAGTGAGCGATCGAGGTGTACATATTGACGAAGCCGTGCCCGCCCGGCTTGTCATCGTTGAAGCGGTGCCCGCCCAGCATGAAGAAGCCGGGATCGCGGATCGCATCCTGCGGCCGGCGGAATCCCATCTCGAGCGCTGCCAGCGACATGAACGGCTTGAAGGTTGACCCGGGCGGATAAGTACCCGACAGCGGCCGGTTCATCAGCGGCTTGTCGAGCGAGGTATTGAGTTCGTTCCAGCTCTGGCTGTCGATGCCGTCGACGAACAGGTTCGGATCGAACCCGGGGCGCGACACGTAGGCCAGCACGTCGCCGGTGGCCGGCTCGATCGCGACCAGCGCGCCGCGCTGGTCACCGAACGCTTCTTCGGCGATCTTCTGCAGTTCGATGTCGATCGACAGGATCAGGTTGCTGCCCGGCGTTGGTGCCGTGCGGCGCAGCGTGCGGATGGCGCGCCCACCGGCGGAGCGCTCGACCTGCTCGTAGCCGGTCTGGCCGTGCAACTGGCGCTCGTAGCGCTTCTCGACGCCTTCCTTGCCCATGTGATCGGTGCCGTTGTAGTTGGCAGCGTCGTCGCCCTCTTCCAGCGCGTCGGCTTCCTTCTGGTTGATGCGGCCGATATAGCCGATCACGTGCGAGGCCACCTCGCCCATCGGGTACTGGCGAAACAGGCGCGCCTGCACTTCGACGCCGGGAAAGCGGAAGCGCTGCGCGGTGAAGCGCGCGACTTCGTCATCGGTCAGGCGCGTGCGCAGCGGAACGCTGGCAAAGCTGCGCGACTCTTCCAGCAAGCGCTTGAAGCGGCGCCGGTCGCGCGGCTCGATCTGCACCAGCTTGGCCAGTTCGTCGATCACCGATTCCATGTTTGCCTGCAGCTTCGATGGTGTCAGTTCGAGCGTGTAGGCCGAATAGTTACGCGCCAGGACCACGCCGTTGCGGTCGACGATCAGCCCGCGATTGGGCACGATCGGCACCAGCGCGATGCGGTTGTCCTCGGCCTGGGCCGCGTACTGATCGTGGTGCAGCACCTGCAGCCACACGACGCGCGCGACCAGGAGGCCAAAGCAAATGAAGACCAGGGCGATCAGCACGGTCAGGCGCATCCGGAACTGGTGGATCTCGCGATCGCTGTCTTTGAATTCGGTCATGCGCGTATTGGTCGATTCAGGTCGTCAGATCGGACGGGTGTGGTCGCGGTCGACCGCACGGCGCTGGGGCGCCAGCAGCAGCCAGGTGATCACGGGCCACAGGATTACCGCCACCACGCTCTCAATGAACTGCAACAGGCCCGGGAAGCGGCCGGAGACGATGAAATGCACGATCAGCTGGATCGCCTGCGCCATCAGGAGCAGCGGGAACACGTGCATGGCCTGGGTGAGCGTCGGGAACCACAGCACGCGGCGGTGGATCATGATGGCGAAGTACGACAGCAGCGTGTAGGCCAGCGCGTTCTCGCCCAGGAGGCTCGCATCGTGCACGTCCATCAAGAGGCCCATGCAGAAGGCGACGCCGATGCCGACCTTGCGCGGCTGGTGAATGCCCCAGAAGACCAGCACCAGTGCGACGAAATCGGGCGCGCCGAGCCAGCGGCCCCACGGCATCAGGTTGAGCATGAAGGCGCACACCAGGCTGAACATGATGAACAGCGGGCTGACGGGCAGCAGGATGTAGTGTGGGCGGTTACCTGGCATGGTCGCTTATCGGGTTGGTGACGGTGCAGCCGGCGTCGGTGTGACTGGCGTCGGTGCAGGCTGCGCCCGGACCGCCGGCGTAGTAGCGGCGCGTGTCGTTGCAGCCGGCACGGGTGTGGTCAGCGTCGTCGGTGCGGCGCCCGGTGTGACCGGCGCAACCGGCGACTGCAAGGCGGCCGGTGCGCCGGCTGCCGGCAATGGCGAGGCAGGCAACGGCGGCGTCGGCACCGGCGCCATTGCCGGCAGCTTGCGGCGGTTGCCGGTTGGCGGCGTTTCCTGCGGCGGGCGCGCCGGCAAGGCATGGTTCGACATGATCACGAGCACCTGGCGGTTGCGGTCGATGCCGGCCAGCGGCAGGCCGACCACGCGGCCGAACGAGCCGGTCGCTTTTTCGACCTGCGTCACGCGCGCCACGGCCAGGCCGGCCGGGTACATGCCGTCCAGGCCCGACGTGACCAGCACGTCGCCGACCTGGATGTCGGCATCCTGCGCCACGAAGCGCAGATCGAGCTGGCCGGAGTGACCGCGGCCATAGACGATGCTGCGCAAACCGCTGCGCAGCACCTGCACGGGAATCGCCTGGTCCTTGTCGGTCAGGAGCGTCACTTCGGATGTGAACGGAAACACGCGCGTGACCTGGCCAACGACGCCGGCATGGTCGATCACCGGCAGGCCCGGCGTGACGTCGTCACGCGAGCCGCGGTTGATGACGATCCGGCGCGTCGACGGATCGCGCGCGTCGTACAGGATTTCGGCCATCTGCGACTGCACGGGCAGTTGCTGCTTGCCGTCCATAAGGCGTCGCAGATGGATGTTCTCGGCCATCTGGAACTGCGCCTGCTGCAGCAGGCGAGCCTGGGCCAGCTCGTGGTTCTTCAGCACCTGGACCTGCTTTTGCAGCGTGGAGACCGACGAGAAATAGACGCCCATATTGCCCACGGCATCGCGCGGCAGCATGGCGGCCATCTGCATCGGGTACAGCACGGTGGCGGCGACCGTACGCACGCCGGCAAGAAGCCCCATGCGGGCGTCGACCACCAGCAGAACGATCGCGATCAGCGCGAACACCGTCACCTTGACACGCGCGGGCGCGCCTTGTTTGAACAGCGGCGGAGGACTATATTCCATGAGCTCTGGTGGTGGTAACGCGGGAGTTCATATCAAGACGGGCAGTCGCGCGCAGCTTGTGACCGCACGCCCTGCCCGTCCTGGAAGACCACGTGCGGCTTATTCGTACGAGAAGATGGAACCGAGTTTGTCCATCCGTTCCAGCGCCATGCCCGAGCCGCGTACCACGCAGGTCAGCGGGTCTTCGGCCACCAGCACCGGCAGGCCGGTTTCTTCCATCAGCAGGCGATCCAGATCGCGCAGCAGCGCGCCGCCGCCGGTGAGCATCATGCCCTTTTCGGCGATGTCGGCGCCCAGTTCTGGCGGGGCCTGTTCCAGCGCGTTCTTCACGGCCGAGACGATCTGGTTCAGCGGGTCGGTCAGCGCTTCGAGGATCTCGTTGCTCGAGATCGTAAACGAGCGCGGGATGCCTTCGGACAGGTTGCGGCCCTTGACTTCCATCTCCTTGACTTCCGAACCCGGGAACGCCGAGCCGATCGCCTTCTTGATCGCTTCGGCGGTCTGCTCGCCGATCAGCATGCCGTAGTTGCGACGGATGTAGTTGACGATGGCTTCGTCGAACTTGTCGCCGCCCACGCGCACGGAGCCTTTGTAGACCATGCCGCCCAGCGAGATGATGCCCACCTCGGTGGTGCCGCCGCCGATGTCGACCACCATCGAGCCGGTCGCTTCCGAGACCGGCAGGCCGGCGCCGATGGCCGCGGCCATCGGCTCTTCGATCAGGTACACCTGCGAGGCGCCGGCGCCTAGGGCCGATTCACGGATCGCGCGGCGTTCGACCTGGGTCGAACCGCACGGCACGCAGATGATGATGCGCGGCGAAGGACGGAAGAATTTGGACTCGTGCACCATGCGGATGAACTGCTTGAGCATCTGTTCGGTGACGGTGAAGTCGGCGATCACGCCATCCTTCATCGGGCGGATCGCCTCGATATTGCCGGGCACCTTGCCCAGCATCTGTTTGGCTTCCTTGCCAACCGCCTGGATCGTCTTCTTGCCATTTGGCCCGCCCTGCTGGCGGATCGCGACGACCGACGGCTCGTCCAGCACGATGCCCAGACCGCGCACATAAATCAGCGTATTGGCGGTACCGAGGTCAATGGCGAGGTCGTTCGAGAAATAGCTGCGTAAAAAACCAAACATGAGTGTCCTGATGCGCATCAATGTGCGCCTAAACATTGATCGGGGATTCTGTGCCGCACCTGCCAACCGAGGGCACCGCGGACTTTCATTGCGCGGTAGCCATAGCTTTCGGCACGACAACGCATTAGCCCGCCATTCTACCTTATAATTTGTCGTTTACATGCCCAATACAGGTGGATTTCCCCACCGAATTGCAAGCGGTTTGCGCGATATTTGAAGGGTTTTATCAACTTTAAAATGCTGTTCGCTGACAACTTGCTAACATTCTTTATTCGCCTAATCACATTCTGCGCGGCCCCGGCCGCGCCACCTTGCCATGTCCCTGACCCTATCTGACGTAAAACGCATTGCCAACCTGGCCCAGCTCGAGATGAACGACGCCGATGCCGAGATCGCGCTGGGCGAGTTGAACGGCATTTTCGCGCTGGCCGAGCAGATGCAGGCGGTCGACACCACCGGCGTGGCGCCACTGGCGCAGCCGCTGTCCGCGATCCTTGCCCTGCCACTGCGCCTGCGCGACGACGTGGTGACCGAACAGAACCACCGCGACGATTACCAGGCACCGGCCCCGAAAGCCCAGGACGGCCTGTATCTGGTGCCGAAGGTCATCGAGTAATCCCGGCATTTGAATCGCTCACGAATCCGCTTTTAGAATCGACACGCACATGCATAACAAGACCCTCAAGGAGCTGTCCGCGCTCCTGCACTCGAAGCAGATCTCGAGCACCGAACTGACGCGCCACTACCTCGGCCGCATCGACGCCAGCGAGCATAACGCCTTCCTGCACGTGGACCACGCGCGCTCGCTGGCCCAGGCCGCCGAGGCCGACGTGCGCTTCGCCGCCGGCACGGCCGGCCCGCTGACCGGCGTGCCGATCGCGCACAAGGATATTTTCGTCACGCGCGACTGGCGCACGACGGCCGGCTCGAAGATGCTCGAGGGCTACGTCAGCCCGTTCGATGCCACCGTGGTCGAGCGCTTCCGCAGTGCCGGCATGGTCACGCTGGGCAAAGTCAACCTCGACGAATTCGCGATGGGCTCGGCCAATGAAAACTCGGCCTACGGCGCAGTGAAGAATCCATGGGACACGACGGCGGTGCCGGGCGGCTCCTCGGGCGGCTCGGCGGCGGCGATCGCTGCGCGCCTGGCGCCGGCGGCCACCGCCACCGACACCGGCGGCTCGATCCGCCAGCCGGCCGCGTTCTGCGGCGTCACCGGCATCAAGCCGACCTACGGACGCGTATCGCGCTTCGGCATGATCGCGTTTGCCTCGTCGCTCGACCAGGGCGGCCCGATCGCCCAGAGCGCGGAGGATTGCGCGCTGCTGCTCAACGAAATGATCGGCTTCGACGAGCGTGATTCGACCAGCCTGACGGTCGACCAGGGCAACGTCGCGGAAGACTACACGCGCGCGCTGGAGCACCCGTTGACCGGGCTGCGCATCGGCGTGCCGGCCGAATATTTCGGCGAAGGCCTGGCCAGCGACGTCGAAAGCGCGGTACGCGCGGCGCTCGAACAGTTCGTCAAACTGGGTGCGACGCTGGTGGACATCTCGCTGCCGAAGACCGCGCTGTCGATCCCGACCTATTACATCATCGCGCCGGCGGAAGCCTCGTCGAACCTGTCGCGCTTTGACGGTGTGCGCTACGGCCACCGCGCCAGCGAGTACAAGGATCTGCAGGACATGTACCGCAAAACCCGCGCCGAAGGTTTCGGCACGGAGGTCAAGCGCCGCATCCTGGTGGGCACCTATGTGCTGTGCCACGGCTACTACGACGCCTATTACGTGCAGGCGCAGAAGATCCGCCGCCTGATCGCCGACGACTTCCAGGCTGCATTTGCCGACAAGTGCGACGTGATCATGGGCCCGGTCGCGCCGACCGTGGCGTGGGACCTGGGCGCCAAGTCGAACGATCCGGTGGCGAACTACCTGGCCGACATCTACACGCTCTCGACCAGCCTGGCGGGCCTGCCCGGCATGTCGATCCCGTGCGGCTTCGGTGCCGGCGAGAAGAACGGCAAGCGGCCGGTCGGCCTGCAAATCATCGGCAACTACTTCGCCGAAGCCAAGCTGCTGAACATCGCGCACCAGTACCAGCTCGCGACCGATTGGCATACGCGCACGCCGGACGGCGTTTGATTCGCGCCGACACAGAACAAAGAGAGAACACTATGCAATGGGAAGTCGTCATCGGTCTTGAGAATCACGTGCAGCTCACGACCCAATCGAAAATCTTCAGTGGCAGCGCGATCCGTTTCGGCGCCGAGCCAAACACGCAAGCCAGCCCGGTCGACCTGGCGCTGCCGGGCGTGCTGCCGGTGCTGAACCGCGGCGCGGTCGAACGCGCGATCCGTTTCGGCCTGGCAGTCGGCGGCACCATCGCGCCGGAGTCGGTCTTCGCGCGCAAGAACTACTTTTATCCCGACCTGCCAAAGGGTTACCAGATCAGCCAGTTCGCCGATCCGGTGGTCCAGGGCGGTACGCTGACCTTCGCCTACGAAAAAGACGGCAAGCTCGAAATGAAGACGGTCAACCTGACCCGCGCCCACCTCGAGGAAGACGCGGGCAAGTCGCTGCACGAAGACTATGCGGGCATGAGCGGGATCGACCTGAATCGCGCCGGCACGCCGCTGCTCGAGATCGTGTCCGAGCCCGAAATGCGCAGCGCTGCCGAAGCGGTGGCGTATGCCAAGGCGATGCACTCGCTGGTGATGTGGCTGGGCGTTTGCGACGGCAATATGCAGGAGGGTTCGTTCCGCTGCGACGTCAACGTCTCGGTACGCCCGGTGGGCCAGCAGGAATTCGGCACGCGCTGCGAAATCAAGAACCTGAACTCGTTCCGCTTCATGGAAGAAGCGATCCACTACGAAGTGCGGCGCCAGATCGAGCTGATCGAAGACGGCGGCAAGGTGATCCAGGCCACGCGCCTGTGGGACCCGGACCGCAAAGAAACGCGCTCGATGCGCACGAAAGAAGATGCGCAGGATTACCGCTACTTCCCTGACCCTGACCTGCCGCCACTGGCGATCGGCCAGGACTGGATCGAGCGCGTGAAAGCGGAGATGCCGGAACTGCCGGGCGCCATGCGCGCACGCTTCACGGGCGAATACGGCCTGCCGGAATACGATAGCCTGGTGCTCACGTCGTCGCAGACGATGGCGACGTACTACGAAGCGGTGGTGGCGAAAGCCGGGAAAGAAAACGCGAAGTCGGCCGCCAACTGGATGATGGGCGACGTGTCGTCGACACTGAACCGCGAAGGCGTCGAGCTGCAGGCTTCGCCCGTAAGCGCCGCGCAACTGGCGCTGCTGCTCAAGCGCATCGCCGACGGCACGATCTCGAACAAGGCCGCCAAGGAAGTCTTCGCCGCAATGTGGGACGCCAAATCGGACGACGAAGCATTGGCCGACACGGTCATCGACCAAAAGGGGCTGAAACAGATCTCGGATACGGGCGCACTGGAAGCGATCGTCGACGAAGTCCTGGCCGCCAACGCCAAATCCGTCGAACAATACCGCGCCGGCAAAGAAGCCGCGATCAACGCCCTGATCGGCCAGGCCATGAAAGCCTCCAAAGGCAAAGCCAACCCAGCGCAAGTGACCGAACTGCTGAAGAAAAAGCTGACCAGCTAACCTTCCTCCTCAATTAGGGTCAGAGTCGAATTATTGAGCAATTGCCCACAATTGCCAGCAATGCGACGCTGACCCTGATTCATTTTTACCCACAGTAATTGCCCAGCCTAGCGACTCTGTCCCCACTTATCGGGCGACCGCGAGCAATTGCCCAACAATTCGACTCTGACCCTATTTGTTTGGACGGCCCAAACTGTCCGCAAAGCAGGAAAGCTGAGCCGATTCCCGTTCAAGTGATCAAATTGATTAGTGATATTCCAGGCGGAAACTAAATCGATTCCTGCAAGCACATAAATAATAAGGGTCAGAGTCGAATTGTTTGACAACATTGGGTAATTGCCCAATAAGTCGACTCTGACCCTAATTAATTTGCAAGAGTTTCCCCCAATCTAAATTAGGGTCAGAGTCGAATTGTTTGACAACTTTGGATAATTGCCCAACAAATCTACTCTGACCCTAATTGTTGGGCTATTGCTTTTGGATGCCGTAGCGGGTGCGGTAGGCGGAGACGGCGTCTTTGTGTTGCGACAGGCGGGGGTCGGCGGTGTGGGTGTCGAGGTAGGTGAAGAGGTCGGCGAGGTTGGCGATCGAGATCACCGGGATGTTGAACTCGCGCGAGACTTCTTGTACGGCTGACTGCTCGGAGAGTGCGTCGTCGGCGCCCGAGCGCTCCATGCGGTCCAGTGCGATGAGGACGGCGGCTGGCTCGGCGCCGGCGGCGCGGATCATGGCGACCGATTCGCGCACCGAGGTGCCGGCGCTGATCACGTCGTCGATGATCACGACCTTGCCCTGCAGCTTGGCGCCGACAATCGTGCCGCCTTCGCCGTGGTCCTTCGCTTCCTTGCGGTTGTACGCGTACGACGTGTCGCGGCCTTTCGCGGCCAGGGCCACTGCCGTGGCGGAGGCCAGCGTGATGCCCTTGTAGGCCGGGCCGAACAGCATGTCGAATTCGACGCCCGAGTCGAGCAGCGTCTGCGCGTAGAACTGGGCCAGCTTGCCCAGCGTGGCGCCGTCGTGGAACAGGCCGGCGTTGAAGAAGTATGGCGACAGGCGCCCGGCCTTGGTCGTGAATTGGCCGAACTTCAATACTTCGGCCTCGACCGAAAACCCGATGAATTGCTGGCGCAGATCAGTCATGTACTTCTCCCTGAATGTCGAAAGCGGCTATTTTAATCGCTCACGGCCCTGCCGGCGACGACCCGTAGCGCTTCGGCACCGCTGATCGGCTTGACCATGTGCGCCGCGAAGCCGCTGGCCTGGCTGCGCGCGCGGTCCGTGGCCTGGCCGTACCCGGTCAGCGCGACCAGCCGGCACAGGCGTCCTGCCGGCAGCGCGTGGATGCGCGCGGCGAGCTGATAGCCGTCGAGCACCGGCAGGCCGATGTCGAGGAGCGCGACGTCGGGCCGGAAGCGTTCAACCGCTGCCAGCGCCGCCACCGGATCGTGATACACCTCGACCGTGTGCCCGTGCGCCGTCAGCAGGCGCGCCAGCGTATTGGCGCCGTCGGCATTGTCGTCCACCACCAGCACCCGCTGCGGCGCGCTGTCAATGGCCGGTGCGGCCACAACGGCCACAACCGCCACCGGCGCGGACAGCCCCGCCACGCCGTGCAGCGGCAAGCGCACCACGAACTGGCTGCCAAGGCCCCGCCCTGCGCTGCGCGCTTCGACGCTGCCGCCATGCAGTTCCACGATGTTCCTGACCAGCGCCAGCCCGATCCCGAGCCCGCCCTCGGCGCGGTCGATGCTGCGTTTGCCCTGGAAGAACAGCTCGAACACCTGCTCGCGCATTTCGGGCGCCAGGCCAATGCCCGTGTCGCGCACGCTGATCTCGACCACGTCCGCGCCGTCGCGCCGTGCGCGCAGCCAGATCCGGCCACCCGGTTCGGTGTAGCGCGCGGCATTGGTCAAGAGGTTCGACACCACCTGCACCAGCCGCGCCGGATCGCCTTCCCACACCAGGCCCGGTTCGACGTCAACCTCCAGATGATGCCGGCGCTGCTCGACCAGCAGGCTCGCCATCTCGAGCGCGCGGCCCGTCACCTGCGCCATCTCAACCTGCTCGAACTTCAGTTCGATCTTGCCGCGCGTGACGCGCGAGACGTCGAGCAGGTCGTCCACCAGCCGCACCAGATGGTCGACCTGGCGCTGGATGATCTCGCCCTCGCGGCCGTAAGCGCCGTCGCCGCGCATGCGCATCAATTGCAGCGCGGTGACGATCGGCGAGAGCGGATTGCGCAGCTCGTGGCCAAGCATCGCCAGGAATTCATCCTTGGCCTGGCTGGCCGCGCCCAGGTCAACCAGCAGCTGCTCGCGCTCGCGGGCCGCGTGCTCGATCGCCAGGCGGTTGCGTACGTGCTCCGTCACATCGACCGCCACCACGATCACGCCTTCCGGCCGGCCATCCAGATCCAGCAACGGCTCCAGGCTGAACTTGAAGAAGCGCTCGACCGGTTGACCATCTGCATCCAGACGCGTGACTGACAGCTCCTCGGCCTGGTACGACACGCCGCTGGCGTAGACGCGGGCGACCGCCTCGGCGACGCCGGCGCCGCCCAGATGCGGGAACGCTTCGTCGAAGGTCTGGCCCAGCATGCTGCTGGTGTCGATCAGGTCGCGGTAGCGGTTGTTCACCAGCCGGAAGCGCAGCTCAGGTCCCATCAACAACGCCGCAGCGACCGGCGCGGCCATCAGCATGGCGTCGCGCTGCGCCAGCGCCTGATCGCGCTCGTGGCGTTCGGACGCGTCGCGCGTGAAGCAGCGCGTGTAGCGCAGCTGGCCGTCGACGAAATGCCCGTTCGAGTGGATCAGCACGTGCTTGATAGAGCCGTCCTTGCAGCGCAGGCGCGCCGGCTGGTCGTACAGCGCCTCGCCCGCCAGCAGCGTGCGCAGGATGAAGTCGATCGTGGCCGGGTCTTCGTGAAAGTCAGCGATATGCCGCCCGACGTAGTCTTCCCAGCCATAGCCAAGCATCTGCAATTCGGCGCGGTTGGCCCACAGGATGGTGCCGTCGGGACCGACGCGGTGCAGCCCTTCGACGGCGTTCTCCACGAAATCGTAGAGTTCGGCGGCCGTGGCGTCATCGTGCTCGCGCACGGGAATAGCGACGACGTCCGCAGGGAGCGGTTTGTCAATGTTCATGGGATCGGGAAGGGAAAATGCGGCGTGCCGTCGACGCGCAGGGGACCGCCAGTATACCAGATCGTTGCCATTAATCACCGCCAGTCCCCATAAAGCAACAGCCTCAAGGCATGACTGGCAGCATCAAAACACGCTACACTTGCGGGCTAACGATGCGCCTCTCAATGCGCTCTGCCCTCTTTCACCTGCTCGACTACCTCCATGCCACGAATCATTTCCGCAAACCTCAACGGTATCCGCTCCGCCCACAAAAAGGGCTTCTTTGACTGGCTGGCCACGCAGGACGCCGACTATATCTGCGTCCAGGAACTCAAGGCCCAGGAAGCCGACATGACCGAAGATTTCCTGCGCCCGCACGGCTATCACGGTCGCTTCCACTACGCCGAGAAAAAAGGCTACTCGGGCACCGGCGTCTACAGCCGCACGGAGCCCGACCAGCACCGCATCGGTTTCGGGTGCCTGGAGTTCGATGCCGAAGGCCGCTACACGCGCTGCGACTATGGCAACCTGATCGTCATCTCGGTCTACTGCCCGTCCGGCTCTTCGTCGCCCGAGCGCCAGCTGGCCAAGTTCCGCTTCATGGAAGTCTTCCTGCCGCATCTGCAGGAACTGCAGGCCGAGGGCCGCGAAGTCGTCATCTGTGGCGACTGGAACATCGCGCACAAGGAGATCGACCTGAAGAACTGGAAGGGCAACCTGAAGAATTCAGGCTTCCTTCCCGAAGAACGCGCATGGATGACGCGCATCTTCGACGAGCTGGGAATGGTCGACGTGCACCGCGGCCTGGATGCGCGCCCCGACCAGTACACCTGGTGGAGCAACCGCGGCCAGGCCTACGCGAAGAACGTCGGCTGGCGCATCGATTATCACGTCGCCACGCCCGGCATCGCGGCGCGCGCCAAAACCGTCTCGGTCTACAAGGACGTGAAGTTCTCGGACCACGCCCCGCTCATCATCGACTACGACCTGTAGTCAAGCCGGCCAGCGCAGGTCGAAGCGGCTGGCGAAGCTGCGCGGCTGGCGCGTGAGTGGATCGTCGAACGCGATGGCGCGCGCCAGCAACTGCAGCGGCGCGCTGAAATCGTCGCTGCCGCAGGGCCGCGCCACCGGATAAAAACTGTCGCCGACAATCGGCGCGCCCAGCGACGCCAGGTGCAGGCGCAGCTGGTGCTTGCGCCCCGTGTGCGGATGCAACCGGTAGCGCGCGAGCGGCCCGCGCCCCTCGATCAATTCGATCAGGGTTTCCGAATTGGGTTCGCCCGCCACTTCTTCGCTGAGAAAAAACTGCGCCGCATCCTGCATGCGGCTGCGGTATGTGAACGGCAGCGTGCGCCCCTGCAGCAGTGGCGCGATCGCTTCATAGGTCTTGGTGACCACCCGCTTCTGGAACATCGACTGGTAAGCGCCGCGCGAGGCAGGGTTGTGCGAAAAGATCACCACGCCCGCCGTCTCGCGATCGAGCCGGTGGATCGGCACCAGGTGCGGCAAATCGTAGGTGCGCTTCAGGCGCACCAGCAGCGTCTCCCTCAAGAAGCGCCCGCTCGGAATCGTCGGTAAAAAATGGGGTTTGTCGGCGACCAGGATGTGGTCATCCTGGAACAGCACCGCCTCCTGGAACGGGATGGGCACCTCGGGCACTTCGAGCTCGCGGTAGTACCAGATGCGCATGCCCTGGCGCACCGGCGTGTCGAACGCCACCCGCGCGCCCTTCGCGTCGACGACCTCGCCACGTTCCAGCCGCGCTGCCCAGGATTGCATCGGCACGTCGGGAAAGCGCTCGCACAAAAAGCGCAGCATGCCCCCCGCGCGCGTCTCGGTCAGCCACAGGTAGCTGGGCGCAACGCCGTCGCGCAGGGGCAGCGGGACGAGTGCATTGGCTTCGGCCTGACGGCCCCTGGCGCTACTGCCCATCAACGCCTCAATTCAGCGCAGTGCTCTTGTAGGCAGGCAGCTTGGCGACCGTCGTCTTCTTGGCACGCGCATACAGCGGCAGCAGCACGTTCATGTGCGCTTCCATGTCCTTGATGCGGGTGTCGCCGCCCGGGTGGGTCGACAGGATTTCCATTGGCGCGCTCTGGTTCAGCGTGGCCATCTTGCGCCACAGCGCAATGCCGGCGCGCGGATCGTAACCGGCGCGCGACGAGATATCCAGGCCCACCAGGTCGGCCTCGCGCTCTTCGTCGCGCGAGAATTTCAGCACCAGCATGCTGCCGAGGCCATTGGCCGCCGTCGCAGTCAGGTTGGGATCGACGCCGAAAATGCCGGACAACAGCGCGCCACCGACACGCGCGCCCAGCGCGGTGACGTTGGACTTGGCCAGGCGTTCGCGCCCGTGTTCACGCAGTGCGTGCGCGATCTCGTGGCCCATGATGGCCGCGGCTTCGTCGTCGGTCAGCTGCAGCTTGGTGAGGATGCCAGTGTAGAAGCCGATGCGGCCACCCGGCATGCAGAATGCGTTGACCTCGTCGGCCTGGATCAGGTTGACCTGCCAGTCCCACTTGCTGGCCACCGGATTCCAGCGCGGCGTGAACGGGATGATGCGCTGGGCGATCGTGCGCAGGCGTTTGAGCTGCGGGTCGCTGGTCGGGGCCAGCAAGCCCTTCTCCTTGGCCTGGCTCATCATCTCGGTGTACTGCAGGCGCGCGGCCTCATTGACCTGCTCTTCCGGCGCCAGCACGCGCATGCGCGACAGCGGCTTGACCTCGATGCCATCCTGGACGACGACGCCGGCGTCCTGCGCCGTGGCCAGGCCGGTCGCGGCAAACAGGGTCAGACAAACGGCGAGTTGTTTCAGTTTCATCATCATGGCTCCGGCAGGCTGTTGTTGGCAGCCGGCCTCGTAAAATTGGTTATAAATGGGCAGCGCCCGCGCAGAATCGACGTGATCATGCCGTATGTACCGGCCCGGCTCAAGCCGCCAACGCACATAAGTCGCAACCTGCCTCGCCTTATACTGCCGGCGGCGCTTTTTTACGCAGGCGGAAGACCGCCATGCTGCCGCGCAGGTTCGGCAGAAACTTGACCACCTTGCCGTCGGCCAGCGCCACGCATTCCAGCACTTCCAGGCCGCATTCGACCGCCAGTTCCTGGAAATCGTAGATCGTGGCACAGCGCACGTTCGGCGTGTCGTACCACTGGTACGGCAGCGCGCGCGAGACCGGCATGCGCCCGCGCAGCAGCGCCAGACGGTGCGGCCAGTGCGCGAAGTTCGGGAACGAGACGATCGCTTCGTGGCCGACACGCACGATGTCGCGCAGCAGGCCTTCGACATGCTGCATCATCTGCAGCGAGTTCAGACACAGCACGGTGTCGAACGTGTTGTTGCCAAAGAGACCCAGGCCCTTTTCCATATCGTGCTGGATCACGTTGATGCCGCGCGCGGTACTTTCCAGGACCTTGTCGTCGGCGATCTCGATGCCGTAGCCCGAGCAGCGCTTGCCCGATTCGAGGTAGCGCAGCATGGCGCCGTCGCCGCAGCCGACGTCGAGCACGTGGGCGCGTTCGCCCACCCAGTGCGCGATGAAGGCCAGGTCGGGCCGCAGCGTATTGAGGTCGGCGAAATTCATGCGGCCTCCGTGGCGGTGGTGATGGCGCTCGGGGCCAGTTCAAGGGCGATGCGGTTGTAATACGCGCGCACCACGTTCATGTAGCGCGCATCGTCGAGCAGGAAGGCATCGTGGCCGTGCGGCGCGTCGATTTCGGCATAGGTCACGCGGCGCCGGTTGCTGATCAGGGCTTCGACGATCTCGCGGCTGCGCTCGGGCGAGAAGCGCCAGTCGGTCGTAAACGACGCGATCAAGAACTGCGCTTTGGTGCCAGCCAGCGCCTTTTCAAGATCGCCGTCGTACTCGCGCGCCGGATCGAAGTAGTCGAGCGCCTTGGTAATCAACAGGTAGGTATTGGCGTCGAAGTATTCCGAGAACTTGTCGCCCTGGTAGCGCAGGTACGATTCGATCTCGAAGTCCACGCCGAAGTCGAAGTTGTAGTCGTTTGTCTCGGCCGCGTTGCGCAGCTTGCGCCCGAACTTCTCGGCCATGTCGTCGTTCGACAGATACGTGATGTGGCCAATCATGCGCGCCACTTTCAGGCCGTTCTTCGGCACCACGCCATGTTCGTAGAAGTCGCCGCCGTGGTAATCGGGGTCGGTCAGGATCGCCTGGCGCGCGACGTCGTTGAAGGCGATGTTCTGTGCCGACAGCTTCGGCGTGGAGGCGATCACGATGCAGTGGCGCAGGCGCTCGGGGAACTTGATGCTCCACGACAGGGCCTGCATGCCGCCCAGCGAGCCGCCCATCACGGCGGCAAAGCGGTCGATGCCGAGGCGGTCGGCCAGCAGCGCCTGCGCGGTCACCCAGTCTTCCACCGTCACCAGCGGAAAGCTCGCGCCATACGGCTTGCCGGTGGGGGCATTGACATGCATCGGGCCGGTCGAGCCGAAGCACGAGCCGAGGTTGTTCACGCCGATGACGAAGAAGCGGTCGGTGTCCACGGGTTTGCCCGGGCCGACCATATTGTCCCACCAGCCCGCGCTCTTGGGCGTGTCGTACTGGCCGGCGACGTGGTGCGATGCATTCAGGGCGTGGCAGACCAGTACCGCATTGGACTTGTCGGCGTTGAGCGTGCCATAGGTTTCATACATCAGCGTGTAGTTGCTGAGCTGCGCGCCGCTTTGCAGGCGCAGCGGCTCGGCGAAGTGCATCGCCTGCGGTGTGACTATTCCTAGAGATCCCATGGGACTGTGTGCTTTGATTGATGATGCGGTGGTGGCGCCGTTGCCGGGCATGGCAACGGCGCGCGACTCACAGGGTCTGCAACTGCTCGACGGCGCTGGCGATTTCACCCGGCTCCATCGCGCGCAGGATGCGCCGGGTACGGGTCGTGACCACGCCCAGGTCGGTATTCAGAATTTCCTGTTTCACCGCCAGCAGCTGCGCCGGGTGCATCGAGAACTCGCGCAGGCCCATGCCCAGCAGCAGGCGCGTGAGCTTGACATCGCCGGCCATCTCGCCGCACACCGCCACATCCAGCCCAGCCTTGTGGCCCGTGGCGATGGTCGAGGCGATCAGTTGCAGCACCGCCGGGTGCAGCGGATTATACAGGTGCGCCACTTCGTAATCGACGCGGTCGATCGCCAGCAGATACTGGATCAGGTCATTGGTGCCGATGGACAGGAAGTCCATGCGGCGCACGAACAGCGGCAGCGCCAGCGCCGCAGCCGGGATCTCGATCATGGCGCCGACTTCGATGCCTTCGTCGAAGCGGATCTTCTCGTCGCGCAGCTGGGTCTTGGCCTGCTCGATCATGCCCAGCGTCTGGTCGATCTCGAACGCGTGCGCGAGCATCGGGATCAGGATGCGCACCTTGCCGAAGGCCGACGCGCGCAGGATCGCGCGCAGCTGCACCAGGAACATCTGCGGCTCGGCCAGGCAATAGCGGATCGCGCGCAGGCCGAGCGCCGGGTTGAGCGCCGTGTGGTCGGTCTGGTCGAGCGGCTTGTCGGCGCCCACGTCGAGCGTGCGGATCGTGACCGGGCGGCCCTTCATCGCCAGCACCGCCTTGCGGTACTGCTCGAACTGTTCTTCTTCGTCCGGGATGCGCAGCGCCTGCGCGCCGCGGCCCATGAACAGGAATTCGGAGCGGAACAGGCCCACGCCATTGGCGCCAGCCTCCAGAGCGGCCGGACAATCGTCCGGCAGTTCGATATTGGCCAGCAGCGTGATCGTGGTGCCGTCGCGCGTGATGGCCGGCGTTTTCTTGAGCTTGAGCAGGCGCTTGCGTGCCTTGGCCATCGTGATCTGGCGCGCGCGGTACTGCTCGAGCACCAGCTGGCTCGGATTGCAGATGACGACGCCGGCGTCGCCGTCGACGATCAGCCAGTCGTCCTGCTCCACCAGGCGCGAGGCCTGGTCCATGCCGACGACTGCCGGGATATCCAGGCTGCGCGCGACGATGGCCGTGTGCGAATTCTGGCCGCCGACGTCGGTGACAAAGCCGATGAACGAGCGGTCACGAAACGCCAGCATGTCGGCCGGCGAGATGTCGTGGGCCACGACGATCATCTGTGGCGGGGGCTGGTCTTCGTCGGCAAACACCGGCGCGACGCTCAGTGCGGTGCCGGTCAAGACCTTCAGCACGCGCTCGGCGACCTGCTGGATGTCGTACTTGCGCTCGCGCAGGTAGGGGTCTTCGATTTCGTCGAACTGCGCCGAGAGTTCATCGATCTGCGTCACCAGCGCCCATTCGGCGTTGTAGTGGCGCGCACGGATAATGCCCTTGGGCGCTTCCGAAATCATCGGATCGGACAGGATCAGCGCATGCACGTCGATGAAGGCGCCCAGTTCGGTCGGGGCATCCTTCGGCAGGCCGGTCCAGAGCTCCTGCAGATTGTGTTGGACGGCGGCGATCGCATCCTGCAGGCGCTGCACCTCGGCCTCGACCTGCTCTTCAGGAACCAGGTAATGCTTGACGTCGAGTGCGGCCGGCGTGAGCAGGTGCGCGCGGCCGATCGCGATGCCGCGCGAAACCGGAATGCCGTGAAGGAGAAAAGAAGCCATGGAAGAATCCGTTGAACGCGAGGGGACCGCTTCACGCGGCATTATTCACCTTCACCGAACTTGTCGTTGACCAGCGCCGTCAGGGCGGCCAGCGCGGCTTCTTCGTCGGCGCCATCGGCTTCGAGCGTGACCTTCGCGCCCTTGCCGGCGGCGAGCATCATGACACCCATGATCGACTTGGCATTGATGCGACGGCCGTTGCGGGTGAGCCAGACGTCGCTCTTGTACCTGGCGGCCAGTTGCGTGAACTTGGCGGAGGCCCGTGCGTGCAGGCCCAGCTTGTTGATGATCTCGAGTTCTTGTTGAATCATAGTCGCTTTATCGTTTTTGTAATGTGTCTGACTGCGCCCGGTATCTCCTCGCACGCATCGCCATTGCCAACGCCATCGCCGCCTGCCCTAGCCCACCCGGATCCGGTTGTCCACCCGCACTGCCCCGTTCTGCGCGCCGGCCAGCGCCATCTCGACGACCACGTCGAGCGAGTCGCGCCGGTAGGTAATCGCGCGCAGCAGCATCGGCAGGCTGATGCCGGCGATGACTTCCACGTGGCCCGCGTCGGCCAGCGAATTGCAGCAGTTCGACGGCGTGCCGCCCTTGACGTCGGTGATCACCAGGACGCCGTCGCCGTCGTCCAGGCGCGCGATGGCTTCCTTGGCCAGGCAGTTGATCTGGCCGATATCCTGGTCAGCGGTCACGTCGATTGCCTCGACGCGCTCGGTGGGGCCGCGAAACACGTGCGTCGCTGCGGCGATGAATGCCTGGCCCAAAGGTGCGTGGGTCAGGAGCAGAATGCCTACCATGTCGTTATCCAAGTACTTTCTGTTCAACCGCGTCGATGAACATCGCGGCCACGTCAAAACCGGTCTGGTCGAAGATCTCCTGGAAGCAGGTCGGGCTGGTCACGTTCACTTCGGTCAGGTTCTCGCCGATCACGTCCAATCCTACCAGTAACAGGCCACGCTCGGCCAGCAACGGGCCGAGGGCTTCGGCGATCTCGCGATCGCGCTCGCTGATCGGCTGCGCTACGCCGATGCCACCGGCGGCCAGGTTGCCGCGCACTTCGCCGTTTTGCGGAATCCGCGCCAGCACGAACGGCACCGGCTTGCCGCCGATGACCAGCACGCGCTTGTCGCCCTTGTCGATCGCCGGGATGAATTTCTGGGCCATGATCGTGTAACGGCCATTGGCCGTCAGCGTCTCGATGATCGAACCCAGATTGAGCGCGTCGCTTTTGACCCGGAAGATGCCGGCGCCGCCCATGCCGTCGAGCGGCTTGAAGATCACGTCGCCGTGCTTGGCGTGGAAGGCGCGCAGGCGCGCTTCGTCCGAAGTGACGATCGTCGGCGACGTGTATTGGCTGAACTGGCCGATCGCCAGTTTTTCGTTGTGGTCGCGGATCGCCGACGGGCTGTTGATCACGCAGGCGCCCTGGCGCACGGCCAGTTCGAGCAGGTAGGTGCCATAGACGTATTCCATGTCGAACGGCGGGTCCTTGCGCTCGATGATGGCGTCGAATTCGGACAATTTCACGTCGACGGCGGCATCGGCCGTGTACCAGACATCCGGCTCGCCCGTCAGGTGGATCTGCATCACGCGCGCGCTGACGATGCCCTCTTCGAGCACCATGTCGCGCTGTTCGAAGAAGTACAGGGCATGACCGCGCCGGGCCGCCTCGCGCATCATGGCGAAGGTCGAATCCTTGTAAATCTTGAATCCGGACAGCGGGTCGGCGAGAAAAGCGATTTTCATGGGGCGTCCAATCGATGTAATACCTTGATTTTAGCCCGAATCGGCAAACCTCGCGGCCAGGGCCCGAGGTTTGCCGGACGCAGTGCGTCAGTACACTTCCGGATTCGGATCGGTGCGTTCGAGTTCCAGCGATGCGGCCAGCATGCCCAGGCGCGCGACCACGCCATACACGTAAAAGCGGTTGGGCGCAGCGGTGCCCGGCTTGGCCTTCGGATCGGGCATCGCGTGCTGCTGCGCGAACGCCAGCGGCACGAACTGCGAACCAGGCGCATTGAGGTTCTGGTCGATGCCGCGCTCGGCGTGCACACGGTAGAAGCCACCCACAACATAGCGGTCGATCATGTAGACGACCGGTTCGGCGACGGCATCGTCGATCGATTCGAAGGTGGGCACGCCTTCCTGGATGATCAGATCGGTCACGGCCACGCCATCCTTGACCACCGACATGCGCGCGCGCTGGGCCGGGGTCAGGTCGCGCACTTCGCTCGCGTCCTTGATGGTCATGATGCCCATGCCGTAGGTGCCGGCGTCGGGCTTGAGGATCACGAAGGGCTTGCGCTCCTTCATGCCATATTCCTTGTACTTCTTCTTGATCTTCGAGAACAGCGCCGAAACATCGTCGGCCAGTGCTTCGGTGCCGACGTTCTCGCGCAGGTCGACTTCGGCGCAGGTGCTGTGCAGCGGGTTGACCAGCCACGGATCGATGTCGATCAGCTTGCCGAATTTCTTGGCCACTTCGTCCAGCGCCTTCAGGTGGTTGCTCTTGCGGCGCAGCGCCCAGCCGGCGTGCAGCGGCGGCAGCAAGGCTTGCTCATGAACGTTTTCGAGGATCGACGGGATGCCGCCCGACAGGTCATTGTTGAGCAGGATGGTGCACGGATCGAAGTCAGGCAGGCCGACGCGGCGGCCATTGGCCGAGCGCACGAGCGGCTCGAGCACGAGCATATTGCCGTCAGGCAGCGCCAGCGGCGTCGGCTCGGTGATCTCGGGCGAGAACGTGCCAAGGCGGACATGCAAGCCGGTCTGGCGGAAGATCTGCATCAGGCGCGCGACGTTCTGCAGGTAGATCGGGCTGCGGCGGTCGGCGTCCGGCACCAGGAGCAGGTTGCGCGCGTCCGGGCAGTACTTGTCGACGGCGGCCATGGCCGCCTGCACCGTCAGCGGCAGCATCTCGCTGGCCAGGTTGTTGAAGCCGCCCGGGAACAGGTTGGTGTCCACAGGTGCGAGCTTGTAGCCGGCATTGCGCAGATCGACCGAGCAATAAAATGGCGGCGTGTGCTCCTGCCACTCGAGGCGGAACCAGCGCTCGATGGCAGGCGTGGCTTCGAGGATTTTCTTTTCCAGGTCCAGCAAAGGACCGGTCTGGGCGGTGGCGAGGTGCGGAACCATTGATTGGACGTCCTTGTTGTGCGCTTCTTGTTGTTAATTAAGTTGGGAATCGCATATGGGGTTGGTCCGGGTATTTTAAAGGGCAATGCGAAGAATGCAAAAAACGCCGTCCCGCTTGCGCGGAGACGGCGTTTTTCAAGGAGGACCTACGACTGAGCGGATCAGTAACGGTAGGCCGACTCGCCGTGGCTCGTGATGTCCAGGCCTTCGCGTTCCTCTTCTTCCGGTACACGCAGACCGATCACGATATCCACCAGCTTGAAGGCGATGAAGGCCACGACGGCCGACCAGATGACGGTCACGCCGATCGCATGCGCCTGGATCCACAACTGGCCGACGATCGAGTAGCTCGTGTTCATCGCATTGGTCGTGTAATCCCAGACGCCCTGCCCGCCCAGTGCCGGCGACGCAAACACGCCGGTCAGCATCGCGCCCAGGATACCGCCCACGCCGTGCACGCCGAACACGTCGAGCGAATCGTCGGCGCGCAGCAGGCGCTTCAGACCCGTCACGCCCCACAGGCAGACGATACCGGCCAGCAGGCCGATGACCAGTGCGCCCATTGGACCGACGAAGCCGGCGCCCGGGGTGATGGCCACCAGGCCCGACACGGCGCCCGATGCGGCGCCCAGCATCGATGGCTTGTGCTTGAAGATCCACTCGCCCAGCACCCAGGTGAGGGTCGCACCGGCGGTGGCCAGCAGCGTGTTCAGGAACGCCAGTGCCGCCACGTCGCCTGCTTCGAGCGCCGAGCCGGCATTGAAGCCGAACCAGCCGACCCACAGCAGCGATGCGCCGACCATCGTCATCGGGAGCGAGTGCGGCGCCATCGATTCACGACCGTAACCGATCCGCTTGCCGATCACATAAGCGCCCACCAGGCCGGCCACGGCCGAGTTGATGTGCACCACGGTACCGCCCGCGAAGTCGAGCGCGCCCTGCTGCCACAGGTAGCCGGCAGCTGCGGTGACGGTTTGCAGCGAAGCCGCGTCGGTGATGGCGTCAGGACCGGCCCAGAACCAGACCATGTGCGCGACCGGCAGGTAGCCGAAGGTGAACCACAGCACGACGAACACCAGCACGGCCGCGAACTTGGCGCGTTCGGCAAAGGCGCCGACGATCAGCGCGCAGGTAATCGCTGCGAAGGTGCCCTGGAAGGCGACGAAGATGAATTCGGGGATCATCGTCTCTTTGCTGAAGGTCGCGGCCATCGCAAACTTGCCGGCGACCGGATCCCAGATGCCTTGCAGGAAGGCGCGGTCGAAGCCGCCGATGAACGCGTTGCCCTGCGTGAAGGCCAGCGAGTAGCCGTACAGGCACCACAGCACGATCACGAGGGCAAACACCATCATCACCTGCATCAGCACCGACAGCATGTTCTTGGCGCGCACGAGGCCGCCGTAGAACAGCGCCAGGCCGGGAATGGTCATCAGGATCACCAGCAGCGTGGCGACGAACATCCAGGCCGTATCCCCCTTGTTGATGGACGGCGCCGCCATGGCCGGCAGGGCAACGCCCAGGCCCAGCAAGGCGGTCAGTATCGTTGTAGTTATACGCTTCATGAAAACATTCCCTCTTACAGTGCGTCGTTGCCGGTCTCGCCGGTACGGATACGGATGACCTGATTCAGGTCGGCCACGAAGATCTTGCCGTCACCGATCTTGCCGGTGCGGGCAGCGCCCTGGATCGCGTCGATGACCTGGTCGACGATGGCATCGTCGACCGCGGCTTCGATCTTGATCTTGGGCAGGAAGTCGACGACGTACTCGGCGCCACGGTACAGCTCGGTGTGGCCTTTCTGGCGGCCGAAACCCTTCACTTCGGTCACGGTCATGCCTTGCACGTTGATTTCCGACAGTGCCTCTCGCACCTCGTCGAGCTTGAAGGGCTTGATGATGGCGGTGATCATTTTCATGGTATTGCCTCTTTTGCAATCAAAAAGTTTTTGAGACGGACAGCACGGCGGCGGACTTGCCGAGATTCTTGCCTTCCGGGCTCAGGTAGGCGTCGGTATTCGCCTTGTGCCACGCCAGCGCCACGGTGGCGACGCCGAAGTCCTTGGTGACGCCGACCTTGTAGTCGGTGTACGAAAACGCGCTGTTGTTCTTCAGTTTCTGGCGCCCGACGTGCAGGTTCAGGATGAAGCCATTGCTGACGTCGATGTCGGCGCCCACGTCCAGGTAGCCGCTGCGCTTGCTGTCTGCGGTGCCGAACAGATTGGTCGTCGAGTGCGAGTACTTGATGTAGGCCGGGCCGTAGCCGAGTTTGCCGTACAGTTCGAACGTGTTCGCGCTCGGGTTCAAGCCGTTGTCTGGATAGTAGTAATACAGGCCGCCAATGTCATAGCTGATCGCGTCGCTCAACTGACCGCGCTTGCCGCCATAGACGTCCCATTCGATATTGCCGTCGCCGCCCAGGTCTTTCGTCCATTTGATGGTGGAAAGCCAGGTGCCCACGTAGAAGCCGGATGGGCCATGTACGTAGTCGACGCCGCCCTGCAGGGCCGGGTCGAGGGCTGTTTGCGACAGACCGCGGTAACGGTAGTCGCTGGTGATGCTCGCGTTGTAGCTCACCTGGTGTTCGGCGGGTTGTTCCTGTGCCATGCCCTGCGCGCTGGTAAGAGCCAACACTGCCAGGACAACTGCGCTGAATTTTGCTTTGCACTTCATGACAAACCCCCTTGATGAACAACATGAAAAATGACTGCTTGTGGATCCTTGTAATGTTCTTTATCTAGGCTTTATTTAGCAGGATGCGTGCCAGCTCATAGCCAGCTCATAAACGGGAAAAAGGTCCTTGTTTTTTTGGTAAACACGCCCCACATCGGTTTTGCTACAACACAACGGACCGCACACGGCACCCAGACGGCCGTTCGGCGCACTACATCAGGTCACATTGCACCATCATGGAGCGTGCGGCCTCGGCAGAAAGGGAAATGGATATGAGTAATAGCAACTTCTTCAGCGACTTGCAGGGCAAGATCAACCAGGCGCTCGAGAGCGGCCCGGCCAAGGACATTGAACGCAATGTGAAGGCGGCCATGACGTCGGGCTTTTCCAAGCTCGATCTGGTCACGCGCGAGGAATTCGATATCCAGGCCCAGGTGCTGGCCAAGACCCGCAGCAAGCTCGAGGCGCTCGAACTGCGCGTGAGCGAGCTTGAAGCCAAGCTGGGTGCAGGCAACACCACGGCGTCGCCGGCAACCTCATCGGCAACCTCGGCGACAGCGGCATCGGCATCTGCCGTGTTTCCGACCTCGGGCAGCTCGGCCATTCCAATGCCAGGCGCTGCGCCATCGGCTACTGCGCCGTTCCCGGCTGCACCGGAAGACCCGACGATCGTCGTGCCGCCAACGCTCGACAAGCATTAAACAGTCCTCAGGCCAGCCCGCCTCGCGCGGGTGGCCTCGGCAGCAGCAGCGACAGGCCCGTGTCGCCATCTTTTGACGCGCATCCCGGCTTATACTGGTTGTCTTTACGGAGACCACGATGACCCGACAGTTTGCCGCGCTGATCACCACCTTGACCCTGCTGGCCATGCCAGTCCCGATCCACGCGCAGCCAACCGCTGCCGGTGGTGACGTTCGTCCGGAGATCCTGCGCCAGCTCGATGGCGCCTGGACCATGACGGGTGATGTGCGCGGCAAACCGGTCACCTACCGCATGGTTGCCAAGCCAGCCTTGCACGGCACATTCACCGAGCTGCGCATGCAGGATGTGCAAATGCCCGCGCAGTATGAAGCAGCCGTCTTCGTCGGCTACGATGCCGCCAGCAAGACCATCATCGCGCACTGGATGGACAGCTTCGGCGCCAAGTACTCGGTCCCGCACGGCAGTGGCGACATCACCGGCAACGTCGTCACATTCACCATTCACTACCCGAGCGGCCCGTTTCGCAATACCTGGCGTTTCGATCCGGCCACCTCGACGTGGCAGTTCGCGCTCGAGGCGGCGCAGCCGGACGGCTCGTGGAAGCACTTCGCCGGCTACGCGCTCAGGCGCGACTGAGCGCGCCCGGGCCGGCGGGCTTCAATCGACGCTGACTTCCTTGCGGTTGTCACGCGCCACACGGTCGATCAGCTTGTTGTACGGATCGACACCCACGTCAAACGGCTGCTCCTTGACAGTCACCGTCACGGTCGGATTCTCACCCCGCAGTACGCGCTTCTCCAGTAGCAGCACGCGCTCGTCCGATTCCTTGGCATCCTTCGCGCGCGCGAACACGCCGATCTCCACGGCTTCGTCATAGGTGCGCGGCGTTTCCTGTCCCTTGCCGTCGGCCTGCATCTTCGCCAGATGCAGTTTCATCGTCACGTCCCACTGCCCGTCCGGACGCTTGACGGCCTTTGCCTCGGTCACGCGGTTATCGTAGAAGACGATGCGCTCGAACAGGTCGGCGATCAGCGCGTGCTTGCCGACCGGGGCTTCGGCGCGGATGTAATCGACCAGTTCGGCGGATGTCGCAAACGGTGCCTCCTGATAGCCCTTGTCCTGCAGGAAGCGCTTGAGGGCGCGGTTGAGTGCCGCTTCACCGATCTCGTCACGCAGGCGGTAGAAGACCAGGCTGCCCTTGCGGTAGTGGATGTAGTCCTGGTTTTCCACGCGCACCAGCGGCAGCTCCTCGATCTTTTCGGCGCCGCGCGAACTGAGGTAGCGGTCCAGTTCATAGCGCAGGAAACGGCGCATCTGGTGCGGGCCGTATTCCTTCTCCATCACCATCAGCGCCGAGTACTGCGCCAGCGATTCGATCAGCATGCTCGCGCCCTGCACATTCGCGGCCGTGACCTGGTGGCCCCACCACTGGTGCGCCATCTCATGCGCCGTCACGTAGAAGACGTAGTCGATGTCCTCTTTGTCGCGCAGGTCGGCGATGAAGCCGATCGATTCCGAGAACGGGATCGTGTTGGCGAACGATTGCGCGAAGCGCTGGTAGTTCGGGAATTCCAGGATGCGCACCTGCTTGTGCTGGTACGGCGTGAACTGGGTCGTGAAGTAGTCGAGCGACTTTTGCGTGCCCGCGATCATCCGGTCCACGTTGTAGGCATGTTTCGGATCGTGATAGATCTCGATAGCAATGCCGTGCCAGTCGCTTTTCCTGACCTGCCAGTTGGCCGAGAGGTAGGCGAAGAACGGCATCATCTTCTGGTCCATCTTGTAGCGATAGTAGTTGCGGCCGTTTTCCTTCCACGCCTTTTGCAGGTAGCCCGGTGCCAGCGCGATCTGGTCGCCGCTGGTCGAGACGGTGGTGTCGAAGCTGATCCAGTCGGCGTCGTCCCCGAACATCGTGTTGGCGCGGGCCGCCTGGTTTTCAAGCTTGGCCATGCGCTCCGGTTCACCCAAGCCGCGCTTGCGGCGCTCGTTGCGGTCCAGTAGTTCGAACTCGCTCTGGTAGCCGACCAGCGGGAAGAACTCGCGGTTGTTGAAGAACGTGCCGTTCAGGTTGAGCGTGTCGCCCCTGCCCGCGTTGGAAAAGCCGGGCCGGCGCACGTCGACCGTGAAGTCCAGCGCCAGGCGGGCGCCCGGCGCCGTCGGCTGCGCGAGCTTAAGTATCCGGAAGCCCGCTACCTGGTCGTCCAGGACCACCGTGTGTGCGGGCAGTCCGGCGAAGGTGGTCACGACATCCGGATTGACTTGCAAGCGCAGCGTGTCGAGCGGCTGGCTGGTCTTGTTCTCGAAGACGTAACGGCCCTTGACCATCACGCGCCGCTCGGCCGGGTAGATGTCCACCGCAGCGAGCACGTCGACGATCTTCACGTGCGGCAGGTCCTTGTACTTGCGGTAGGTCTTTTCGTACCTGGCCTGCTTGTCCATCGCCACGTTCTGCGCTTCGTAGCGGCCCAGCGTGACGGTATTGTGGAAGATCCAGCCGCCCACCAGCGCGAACGCGATCGTGCAGGCAGCCAGCGCAACGCCCGATGCACTCTTGAGGCGTCGCGTCGCTTCGCGCGTGCGCGTGCGCCACTCGACCGACAGGCCCCGCACCCAGAACGCCTGGGCCACGATCAGGCCCGCCACGACAAACAGGGTCCAGTACAGCGCAAACCACGACCAGCCCGTGACGAAGTGGCCGAAGCCGTTCATGTCCGAGTACGGCGTCTCGGGCAGCAGACCGATGTTGTACAGGTTGTGATCGAAGTGCAGGACCGACAGAACAATCTGCGCCACGATCAGCACGATCATGAACAGGTAACCCAGAAACTTGTTGTTCGTGACGACCTGCAGCGCGACGGCGATCAGCGCCATCAGGATGTACGGCATGCCGGCCATGAACACGCCCTGCAGATACACCATTGGTTCGATCGGCGCCCCGCCCTTGTACAGCTGGATGGCGATCGCAGTCAGGATCCCGGCAAACAGGAAGGCCAGCACCACGCCCACGAGGGCCAGGCTTTTCGCCACCAGCGGCGCCCAGTTCGGCATCGGCATTGCATCGCTCACGTCGGCGATGCCGGCCTGGCGCTCCTTGAAGATCAGTTCACCGGCGTAGAAGATCACGATGATGAGCAGCAGGAAGTTGTAGCTGCCCTTGAGCAGCTCGATCATCAGGTAGGTGCGCGGGTAGACGTCGGTGCCGAACATCTGGTGCAGCTGACTCGAGCTGCCCACCATATTGAGTACGCCGAACAGCAGCATGACCAGGAACGGCACGCTCTTGAAGACGGCCACGGCATCGAAGACGAAGATGTGCCAGCACTGGGTCCAGCGCGTGGCGCGTGTGAAGCGCGGCACGATGCGTGGCAGCGCGACGTGCGCCGGGGTGCCGGCGGCCGGCGCTGCCGCTTTGGCCTTGCCGAACAGGCGCTTGCCGGTGCCGGCGCGCTGCGGCTTGAACAGCACCAGTGTGAGGCCAAGCAGCGTCAAGCCGACCACGCTCCACAACAGCCGGTTGGCCAACATATAGCCGCCGATGGCCGGCAGGCCGGCATTCGATTCGGCAGTCGAGAAGTAGCGCGTGGCGCGGCCAAGGGCGCGCAGGCCGAACGGGTCGGCCAGCACGGCGAACCACTCATTGTCGATATTGCTGGTGAATTTGCCCGCCAGGATCCACAGCACGAAAAACGCCATCACGCCGACATACACCATCATGATCGAGCGCGTCGTCGCGGCCAGCAGCATCAGCAAGGCGCCGATGAAGAGCAGGTTCGGCATCACCAGCACGCACAGCGCCCAAAGGTAGGCCGCGCCGGGGAACGGCCCCACGCGCTCGGCGTCGATCCACGGCATCAGGGGACCGAGCATCATGCCCGCCACGATCACCGCAAAGATCACCATGCAGGCCAGCAGACCAGCCAGGAAGCGGCCGACGAGGTAGTCGTGCTTTTTCATCGGCGTGGCAAACAGCATGTCGGAGATGCCGACGTCGCCATCGCGCAGCACCGAGCCGGCGATGAAGATGGTGACGACGAACATCGACATCAGGCTGAAGACGCCGAGCAGCTGCGCGACGACGACCGGCGCATTGCGATTCACGTTGCCGATGCTGCCGCCGATCTGGATCGCATCGGTGGTGGTCGCACCAAAGGCCAGCGCGCCGAAGATCAGCGCGCACACCCACAACAGCGGCTGGCGCAGCTGGATGCCCAGCTCGAACTTGAAGAATTCCCGTAGCATGCCGGCTCCTTACGCGACGACTGGTGCGGTGGATGCCGACGCCGCATCGGTTGCCGCATCGGTCATCGAAGCGGCCGTGCGGTTGGCGTTGCGGATCTGGAGGAAGTAGACGTCTTCCAGGTCTGGCTCCACGCTGACGAAGCCGTCGTCCGGCTGCGATTCGGCGAACACGTTGATCTGCGGGCGCCCTGCCACCAGGCGCGTGGAGAGCACGTTGAAATCGCGCTGGTAGTCGGCCAGCGCATCCTGGCTGACGGTGCGGCGCCACACGCGGCTCCGGAGTGTATCGATCGCAGCTTGCGGCTCGCCCTGCAGCAGCACGGTGCCCTTCGCGATCATCGCCATGCGCGGGCACAGGTCGGTGACGTCTTCGACGATGTGGGTCGACAGGATCACGACCACCTGTTCGCCGATCTTGGCCAGCAGGTTCAGGAAGCGGTTGCGTTCATCGGGGTCCAGACCTGCGGTCGGTTCGTCGACGATCACCAGGCGCGGCGCGCCAAGCAACGCCTGCGCGATGCCGAAGCGCTGGCGCATGCCGCCCGAGAAGGTGCCCAGGCCGCGCGAGCGCGCTTCCCACAGATTGGTCTGGTGCAGCAGCGCTTCGACCATCTCCTTGCGCTCGCCCTTGGCCGTCAGGCCCTTGAGGACGGCGAAATGATTCAGCAGTTTTTCGGCGCTCACTTTCGGATATACGCCGAAGTCCTGCGGCAGGTAACCGAGCTGGCGGCGCAAGCCCTCCTTGTCCTTCAACACATCCAGGCCGTTGAAATCGATGCTGCCGCTGTCGGGGTCCTGCAGCGTGGCGATCGTGCGCATCAGCGACGACTTGCCGGCGCCGTTCGGGCCGAGCAGGCCGAACATCCCGGTTGGGATCTCGAGACTGACATTGTTGATCGCCTTGACGCCGTTGGCATAGGTCTTGTTGAGCTGCTTGATCGATAGCATGGACGGATTCTCCGGGGAAGGTTGCGGTTGTCGTTGTTGTTCACGATCAATGTAACGTTAATAAAAAGCAATGTCAGCATTTTGTGACAGACGGTATGAATCGCGGCATGAACGACGAGATCACCGGTATATGCATCGGTCATGAAAGGGCAAGCACGCGCACGCCTGTCCGCTCTCAAACGGTGGCGCGATGCCCGCTTTAGGATGGGGCACCCTGGCGTTCTGCAGAAGGAATCCGATGAGTCTCGCCGTCCTGAAAAGCCGCGCGCTGGCCGGCATGGCTGCACCGCCCGTCAATGTCGAAGTCCATCTGGCCAACGGCCTGCCCGGCTGGACGATCGTCGGCTTGCCCGACACCGAGGTGCGCGAAGCGAAAGACCGCGTGCGCGCTGCGTTGCAGAATTCGGGCTTCGATATTCCGCCGCGCCGCATCACGATCAATCTCGCGCCAGCCGATCTGCCCAAGGAATCCGGCCGCTTCGATCTGCCGATCGCGCTGGGCATCCTGGCCGCGTCGCACCAGATCCGGGGCGATGCGCTGGAACGTTACGAGTTCGCTGGCGAATTGTCGCTGTCGGGCGAGCTGCGGCCGGTCCGCGGCGCATTGGCGATGGCGTTTGCGATGGTGCGTGCGGGTTCTTCACGATCTGATGCGCAGGGCCGGGCCTTCATCCTGCCGCTGGCCAATGCCGATGAAGCGGCGCTGGTCGACGCGGCCGAGATCTTGCCGGCGCGCACGCTGCTCGAGGTCTGCGCGCACTTCGCCAATGCGCCCGATGCGCCCAAGCTGGTGCGGCATGTGGGACCGGCCCTTGCGCATGCCGTGTGCTACCCCGATTTCGCCGAGGTCAAGGGCCAGCAGCATGCCAAGCGCGCGCTCGAGGTGGCGGCGGCCGGCGCGCATTCGTGCTTGCTGGTCGGCCCGCCCGGCGCGGGCAAGAGCATGCTGGCGGCGCGCCTGCCTGGCTTGCTGCCGTTGATGAGTGACGCCGAAGCGCTCGAATCGGCTGCCGTGCAATCGCTCGCGGGCGGCTTCTCGCCACAGCGCTGGCGCCAGCGGCCGTTTCGCAGCCCGCATCACACGACGTCCGGCGTGGCCCTGGTGGGCGGCGGCAGCGTACCGCGGCCTGGTGAAGTCTCGCTCGCACATCATGGGGTGCTGTTCCTGGACGAGCTGCCCGAGTTCGACCGGCGCGTGCTCGAGGTGCTGCGCGAGCCGCTCGAATCGGGCCAGATCACCATTTCACGCGCGGCGCACCAGGCCGATTTTCCGGCCCGTTTTCAGCTCATCGCGGCGATGAATCCGTGTCCGTGCGGCTGGCTCGGTCATGCCAGCGGCAAGTGCCACTGCCTTGAGGCCGCGGTGCTGCGCTATCAGAGCCGCATCTCGGGGCCACTGCTCGATCGCATCGATATCCAGTTGCCGGTCGCAGCGCTGGGCCCGGAGAGCATGGGTGCACGCGCCGATGGAGAACCGAGCAGCGTGATCGCAGTACGGGTAGCGCAGGCGCGTGCGGTGCAGGTAGCGCGCCAGGGGTGGCCCAACAGTCACCTCGGCCCGCGCGACATCGACCGTTACTGCGCGCCCGATGAAGCCGGAGAACGCCTGTTGCACGCCACAGCCCGGCACCTGCACTGGTCGGCACGTGCGTATCACCGCGTGCTCAAGGTCGCGCGCACGGTGGCCGACCTGGCCGGCAGCGAGCACGTAGTCGCCACGCACGTGGCCGAGGCGATCGGGTACCGGCGCGCGTTGCAGCGTGAGTAGCGGCGTGAGTTGCAGGTGTTGCGTTCTGCGGCGCTGCTGTTACCATCGACGCATGCGACCCTCTCCCGTGCGTGCCCTGCAGATTGTCCCGATCCTCCTGGCCAGCGCGCTGCTGGCCGGCTGTAATCCGGCCTATAACTGGCGTGACTACACGAGCGAGGATGGCCGCTTCAAGGCGCTGTTTCCGGCCAAACCCGCGACCCTGAGTCGCACGGTGGACCTGAACGGCATGCAGGTCGAGATGACGATGACGGCGGCGAAGGTCGACAACACCACCTTCGCCATCGGTACCGGCGTGGCGCCCGATCCGGCGCGCGCGCAGGCTGCGCTGCCGGCCATGCGCCTGGCGCTGCTGCGCAATATCGGCGCGCCCGACACTGCGACCACTGGTGACCTGAGCGTGGATGTCACGGGCGCCGGCCAGGGCACATCGATGCACCTGAGCGGGCGCTTCGTGGCAAAGGGCAACCGCTTCTACCAGGTGATCGTGCTTGGCCCTGCAGGCAAGACGCCGCTGGAACAGATCGAGCAGTTCCTCACATCCTTCACGAGCTTCTGAGGTCACCCATGGATGACCAGCTCCCCGCCCTGCGCCTGGTCGGCCTGCGCAAGCAGTTCGGCCGCCCTGCCGTCGATGACCTCGACCTGCTGGTCCGGCGCGGAGAGTTCTATGCGCTGCTCGGGCCGAACGGCGCCGGCAAGACGACGACGCTGCGCCTGGTCACGGGCCTGCTGGCGCCCGACGCCGGCACGATCGAGGTGTTGGGAGTGGACATGACTGCGGCGCCGGCAGCGGCCAAAGCAAAGCTGGCCTATCTGCCGGACGAGCCGATGTTATATGGGAAGCTCAAGCCGTTCGAGTACCTCGAATTTGTTGCCGGCCTGTGGGGCGTGCCAGCGCAGGACGCCGAACCGCGTGCACGCGAACTGCTCGACTGGCTCGACCTGAGCCAGCATGCGCATGAGCTGACCGAAGGTTTTTCGCGCGGGATGAAGCAAAAGCTCGCGCTGGCCGGCGCCCTGATCCACGACCCGGAACTCCTGATCCTCGACGAGCCGCTCACTGGTCTTGACGCAGCAGCGGCGCGCCAGGTGAAAGACCTGCTGCTGGCGCACGTGGCCAAGGGCGGCACCGTCATCCTGACAACACACATCCTCGAAGTGGCCGAGCGCCTGGCGCACCGCATCGGGATCATTCGCCAGGGCCGGCTGATCGCCGAAGGCACGCTGGACGCGCTGCGTGAACGTACGCCGGGCGGCAGCCTGGAAGACATGTTCCTGCACCTGATGGCCGCGCCATGAGGCTGGCGCCGGGCAGCGTCGGCTGGCTGCTGCGGCACGAGCTGCGGCTTGCCTGGTTCAATGCGGCGGGCGGCAAAGCGGCGGACGGGCGGCGCCGGCCAGGCAATCTGGCGCTCGGTCTGGCGGCTGCTGGCTGTATCGCCATGCATGTGGGAGGCTGGTTTGTCGTGCGCCAGCTGGCAGGGGTGCCTGGTGACGATCCGCGCATCCTGCTGGCAGTGTCCGCGCTGCTGATCGTGGCCACGACCTTCATGCTGTCATCGGCGATCAAGGCGTGTGTCGTCGTGATGTTCGAGCGCAGCGACCTCGATCTGCTGCTGTCGTCACCCCTGCCCTCGCGCAGCATTTTCACGGTGCGGCTGCTGGGCGTGTGCGCAGGCACGGCGGCGCTGTACCTGTTTTTGCTGGCGCCGTTCGCGCATGCGGGGCTGCTGCAGGGCCAATTTCGCTGGCTCGGGATCTATCCCGGCGTGATCGCCCTTGCGGTGCTGTGCAGCTGTGGCGCCATGCTGCTCACGCTTGGCCTTGTACGTCTGCTCGGTGCGCGCCGCACGCGCGTCGTGGCGCAGATCGTCGGGGCGCTGGCCGGCGCGCTGCTCGTCATCGCGTCGCAGCTGCATGCGCTCACGTCCAAACAAACGCAGGATGGCATTCGCGATACCGTGCTGGGGATGGTGCAGGCGGAGGATGCAGCGAATAACCCGCTCTGGCTGCCGGCGCGGGCGATGCTGGGCGAGCCGTTGCCGGTGCTGCTACTGGGCGCCCTCGCGTGCGGCATGTTCGTGCTGACGACCTGGCGTACGCATCGCTTCTTTGCGCGCGGGCTGCAACTGGCCGCGTCGACGCCTTCGATCGCTGCGGGCAAGGCGTCATCGACACCGGCGCGGCCCCGTTTCGGGCGCAGCCTGTTTCGCGCGGTGGTCATCAAGGAATGGCGCCTGATCGTGCGCGATCCGCAGTTGCTGTCGCAGGTGATGCTGCAAATCCTGTTTTTGCTGCCGTTGTTCTTCCTGATTTTCAAGCGCGCCGACGTCCAGGTGCAAGCCATCGGCGCGGGGCTGGCACTGCTGTGCAGTTCGCTGACGGGCGCGTTGGCATGGATTGCCTTGTCGGCTGAGGATGCGCCGGATCTGCTGCTGGTATCGCCCGCGTCGCAGCGCACCGTACGGCGCGCCAAGCTGGCAGCAGCGATGATGCCAGTCCTGGGGTTGGTGGCTGTTCCTCTGCTATGGCTGACAGTGCGGATGCCTGCGGTCGGGCTGATCGGATTCCTGGTCGTGTGCGGCGCTGTCATGGGTGCCGGTCTGGTGGTGTTCTGGTGTGGTCGGCCTGGCGTGCGCAGCGATTTCAAGGGGCGGGGCAAGGGTGGCTTCGTGATGAACGTGCTTGAGTTGTTCAACAGCCTGGCGTGGGGCGCTTTGGGATGGCTGTTGTCGGCTGCCACGCTTGGTCCATTGGGCGACATGGGCATCCTCGTAGCAGCAGGGGCTGCATTGCTCGCCATCGGCGTACCTGGCATTGCCTGGATGTTGCGGTCCCGGCCGGTGTGAGCGCGACCGCACTGTGAAGGGGCGCGAGTCGTGCTATCGTTTAATTACTAACAAAACCAAGAGATAGCTATGTTGATTACATTTAAATGCAAAACGTATCCAGAAGTTCTGATGTATCAGGAACATGCCAAACGTATCCTTGACCTGCTGCACAAGGAGCCAGAGCGCGGCGTGATTACCTCGGCCGAAGCCAGTCAGGTGATTTCGCTGGTCGAGGAAGAGATCGAAGAGTCGCGCAAGCATCAGGTGTCGGATCAGGTGGCGCACGATGTCCATGCGCATCACCGCGATGAAGATGACCATGACCATCAGGCAATCGAGGTCGTCAGTTTCTCGACCCGCATGTATCCGCTGCTGGAAATGCTGCGCTCGGCGCGTGATAACAAGACCGATATCCTTTGGGGTGTGTAAGCAGGCTTTGGCTTATCTTTGTCTGCATGTAAAAAGCCCGCTGATGTGAGTCAGCGGGCTTTTTTTGCGCCACATCGGTCGAGTGGCACTGGTTATTTGATGATGTGAATATCATCGCCCCAAAGCGAAAAGCCCCACTCAGATAACTGAGTGGGGCTTTTCTATATAACTAGCCTGACGATAACCTACTTTCACACTGGTTGCAGCACTATCATCGGCGCAAAGTCGTTTCACGGTCCTGTTCGGGATGGGAAGGGGTGGGACCGACT